>NZ_FQWB01000001.1 GCF_900129545.1 Flavobacterium fluvii
ATCAGTTTGCCAGTGTTTATAAGAACTTCTGCGTCATTGCGGGTGCAAAAGTAGTCACTCTTTTCGATTAAACAATACCTTTTCCAATCTTTTTTAAAAGTATTTTTTAACCCTCTGGTTTTTCGGGTTTTACAACACCACTTTTTTGGATGTTTCTGGATTTACAATGGGACCTTTTGGAGATTTAGACCGTTTTGGGGCGTTTGGACCCAAATCAAACGCCGACAAAGACAAATTCACCAAGAAAAATCAGCCACCAAAACGGATTTTTCTTCTCCAAAATAGTCCTAAAAGACGATTCGATCACTATTGCACGCAGATTTTGCAGATTCTCGCAGATTGAAAAACCCAGAAAAGAAGCGAATTTTTATAAATTGGTTTCTTTTCTGGATTGCTTTTCGATGCTATGAGAAGAATGAACCGATTTCCTATATATACATTAAAGGAGAAACGTCTTTACAAAAACAACTGCCCTAGCCCCGATAGTAGTGAAAATCCTTGTGTGCCGGCTTTCGGCACAAAAGATTGCAACGGATAGCGGGAAATAGCTCCAGAAAAAATCTAATCGAAACGAATGGCTTTTACTGGAGATATTTTGGTTATTATATAGGAAGGAATTAATAACACCAAGAAACAAACCGTGATGGTAAGTAAATTCAAAAGCACAATATATCCCCAGTTAAGATAAACTGGCGCTTGGTTGACGTAATAATTCTCGGGATTGAGTTGGATGATTCCAAAATACTGTTGAAGTAGCAACAAGGAAATTCCGATTAGATTGCCCCAAAACAGTCCTCTTATTATAAGGTAGAGGGCGTTGTAGAGAAATGTTTTTCGGACTGACCAGTTGTTTGCACCCAATGCTTTTAATATTCCTATCATTTGGGTGCGTTCGAGAATGAGTACCAATAATGCGACTACCATATTAATAGTCGCTACCAGAATCATTACTGCCAATATAATGATGATATTGAAATCGAAGAGTTTGAGCCATTCGAAAATGTAACTGTATTTTTCGATTATGGTTTTGGTGTCTAATGTTGACGATGTTTGCTCATAGACTTTTTTGCCTATTGCTTCTATATTATTGAAATCGTTGACAAAAACTTCGAATGCTCCAACTTCGTTTGGCTTCCATTTGTTCATTCGTTGAATGTGACGAATGTCTCCTATTATATAGGTAGCGTCGAATTCCTGAAATCCAGAGTTGAACAGTCCCGTGATTTTGAATCTTCTACTATTGGGTAATTGGTTTTGATCTTCCTTTATAAAAAAGGTATTGAAGGAATCACCTACTTTTAGGTTTAACCTGTTTGCCAAAAACTGGGAAATGACTACTTCCTGATCGATTCCTTTTGAAAAATCCGGCAATTTTCCAGAAACGATGTACTCCTTTATATTATTCCATTGGTAATCTGTCCCGACTCCTTTGAAAATTATTCCTTCGAAAGCGGTTTCGGTTCTAATGATTCCGGCTTTGCTGGCAATGGCCTGAATATGGGTTACTTCAGGAACTGAATTGAATTTTGGGTAAAAATCCTGTTTTTTGGAAATAGGAACGAGTGTCACTTCGGATTGATTGTTATCGTAATTCGAAATAATAACGTGTCCATTGAAAGCTGAAACTTTCTCACGAATTTTTTGTTGCAGTCCAATTCCTGTTGCCACTGATACAATCATCATAATCATTCCGATGGCAATAGCAGAAATTGCAATTTTTATTATTGGTGCCGATATACTGCTTTTATAATGTTTAGCAGTTATGAGTCGTTTGGCTATGAAATATTCTAAATTCAATTTGGTATGGATTTGCTTCGCTTATGTCAAAAGTACAGTTTAAAGGCTAATTGGTAATTATCAAGCTATAGAATTTTATAAAATCAGGACAGTTTTAATTTTACAAAGGCATTTTCTTCTTCATTTCTTCTACAATATTAAAAGCTGCTGGGCAAATCGCAACGTTTTTCAAAGTCAAATCAGAAATTTGCTGAAACTTTTTTCTGTCGGTGTGTGGAAATTCACGACAGGCTTTTGGACGAACGTCATAAATAAAACAAGTATTGTCGTTATCCAAAAAAGTACAAGGCACACTTTGCAGTACATAATCTTTGTCCTCGTCTATTCGTAAATATTGGTCAATAAATTGTTGTGGCTTTTGTCGCAGGTGTTTTGAAACACGTTCAATGTCGGCAGAAGTAAATAATGGGCCTGTGGTTTTGCAACAATTGGCACATTGTAAACAATCTGTTTTCCTGAATTCAGCATCGTGCAAATCCTGCATTATGTAATCCAAGTTTTTTGGAGCCTTCTTTTTCAGCTTGTCGAAATACTTTTTGTTTTCGATATGCTTATCTTTGGCTTCTTTAGGAAGATTGTTTAAAATTTTGTCCATTTGTGGATTTGGTTATTCGTTTGTTCGAAAAATCAGACTGCAAATTTACTCAAATCAAATAAACAATTACCCAAATTAACATATCAACTAAAATGAAAGACCTTTTCGGAAAAGCCATACTCGATTTTCAAACCAATAATTCTCCCGAGGATTTAATTACCGAAACGTCCATTTCTGAAGCTGACGAAATGAGTGTTGGGTATCTTTTTCGAAGCTATGACGAAATGCCAAAACTAGAACAAAAAGCATTGCAATTGGCAAAAGGAAAAGTTCTTGATGTGGGTTGCGGAGCTGGAAGTCATAGTCTGACTTTGCAAAATGACCGTAATCTTGAGGTAACTTCGATAGATATTTCTCCAAATGCTATTCAAACTTGTAAGCTTCGGGGGTTGAAAAATGTCAAAGTTCAAAATATACTGACATTGGAAAATGAAAAATTCGATACCATTTTATTATTAATGAATGGTACCGGAATTTTTGGAACTTTGAAAGACACTCCTCTATTTCTCCAAAAACTAAAATCCTTATTGAATCCTGGAGGTCAAATCTTGATTGACAGTTCTGATATTATTTATATGTTTGACCAAGATGAAGACGGCGCATACGAAGTTCCTGCCAATGGTTATTACGGAGAACTGACTTTCACTGTGTCTTATAAAAACGAAACCGAAGAAACTTTCCCTTGGCTTTATCTTGATTATAATACTTTGCAAAATGCGGCTTTCGCCAATGGTTTACAATGTGAATTGATTCTGGAAGGAGAACATTACGATTATTTAGCGAGACTTTTTATTTAGAAAAAAGATGAAAGATGCTAGATGAAAGACATGAAAGTGGGGATTCTTATTGAATTTTATATTTCAATCAAATCCGTTGTCACAATTATATCTTGCAAAGCTCTGTATAAAATATCCAAATCTTCCTGAGAATTATAGGCGTTTATAGAATAGCGTATAAAATAATTTCCGTTCAGAGGCATTACCGGAATTTCGATTTTGTATTTATTGAAAAGTAATTCTTTTAATGCCAGAGGATTCGAAGTTTTCACAGGAACACTTGCCATTTGCACTAAAAATTCATCCGTAATTGGACAAATAGGTTTTGTATTAAGCAAATCGCAAAAACGCTGGTAATTATTCAAGACTATACTTCTACATTCTTTTGCTTTGGTTTTCCAATCATTTTCTTCAAGAAAGTCAATCACTTTTGGCGCACATAGAAATGCCGAAATATCTCTTGTGCCTTGAAATTCCTGATAATCTAAAAACTGGCTTTCTCCTGGACTAACACTTTCATAGCCCCAACCGACTATTAACGGATCCAACATTTCCTGAAAACTCTTTTTTACATACAGAAAAGAACTTCCTTTTGGAGCCAACATCCATTTGTGTAGCGTTCCAGTATAAAAATCAGGATTCAATTCCGTGATATTCAAATCCATTTGACCCGTAACGTGTGCTCCGTCAATAATGGTAATCAATCCCAATTCACGGGCTTTATCGCAAATTTCCTTTACAGGAAAAATCAAAGCCGTAGCACTTGAAATCTGGTTTAGGAATATAATTTTAGTTTTTGAAGTGTACCCGTTCCAGAATTCTTCCAATATTTGTTCTTTCGAAACTACTGGAAGTGAAATGTTTTGGCGAATGTATTTGGCTCCAGATCTTTTGCAATAGAAATTCCAGGTTCTGTCCATTGCTCCATATTCGTG
Organism: Flavobacterium fluvii; assembly: GCF_900129545.1. GTDB lineage: Bacteria > Bacteroidota > Bacteroidia > Flavobacteriales > Flavobacteriaceae > Flavobacterium > Flavobacterium fluvii. The sequence continues at coordinate 4,104 of NZ_FQWB01000001.1, forward strand.
ATTTGTACTGAGAATCTCGTCACCTTCTTTCAAATCCAGACTTCGCATAATCGTATTGACTGCAAAAGTTGGATTGTGTGTAAAAAAGAAATCATTGGCATTGCAACCAATATACTTGGCCAAACTTTCTTTGGCTATTTTTAAATATGCTGCCTGTTTTTTTAAAATGAAATAAACGGGTTCATTTTCCAATTCCAATTGAAAACGTTGGTATTCCTCAAAAACTGGTTTTGGACAAGCACCAAAAGAACCGTGATTTAAAAAGGTAATGTTGGAATCGAGAAGGAATTGGGATTTCATTTAAAATTGATTTTTTGTAAATATAAAAAATCCCAAACAAAGTTTGGGATAAAAATTATCTAGAAGTTATATTAATTGGCAAACTAAAAGTACATTTAACAGGCTTTCCATCCAGTTCTGCGGGTTTCCATTTCGGACACATTTTCAAAACACGAATTGCTTCTCTTCCTGTTCCGTACCCTATATCTCTTAAAACTCTAATATCAACAAGACTTCCATCAACATCAACAGCAAAAGTCACATAAACTTTACCCGCCAATCCTTCTACTTTAGGGATTTGGTAATTTTTGGCAATAAATGCGTATATTCCATTCATTCCTCCTGGAAATTCAGGCTTCGATTCAATTGGGTTTTGTATCGAAATTGGCAAACTATAAGAACATCTAACTTTTCGACCATTTTGCACTCCCGGAATCCAATTTGGACATTTTGACAAAACTCTTATTGCTTCTTCTCCCGTGCCATAACCTATTTCTTTCAAAACTTTAATTTCTGTAACACTGCCGTCTTTTTCAATTATAAAGCTCACATAAATTTTGCCTTTTAATCCAGGAGTCGGAGGAGATTTGTAATTTTCGCCAATGAATTTATAAAACTCTTTAATTCCTCCAGGGAATTCGGGTTTTATTTCAATTCCGGCAGTATCATAAAGATTGTCGTTTGAAATAATTGGTGTTTCTTGGGCTGAAACTATCCGAATGACAAAAAAAGCTAATATTACGTATAGTAAGTTCTTCATATTTAAGGAATGTTCAAGTATTTATGCGTCTGCAACGATACTCTCCATTTTGGATTATTCATTACATAATCAACAATAAGCGGTGTCATTTCTTCTTTTTTGCTCCATTCGGGTTGGAGGAATAATATGGCGTTTTTATTGACTTTTTCGGCTTGTTCTTCGGCGAAAACAAAGTCGTGTTTGTTGTAAATAATCACTTTTAGTTCGTGGGCTTTGTCATAAACAGTTTGAGTCGGCAATTTGTTTTTCTTTGGCGAAAGACAAATCCAGTCCCATTGTCCGCTAAGTTCGTAAGCTCCCGAAGTTTCAATATGCACTTTCAGATTTTGATCTTTTAGCTTTTGTGTCAACAAAGTCATATCCCAAGTCAAAGGTTCGCCTCCTGTAACCACGACAGTATCGGCATATTTACTGGCATTGGCTACAATTAAATCAATACTTGTTGGCGGATGCAATTCGGCATTCCAGCTTTCCTTTACGTCACACCAATGGCAACCCACATCACAACCGCCAATTCTTATAAAATAAGCTGCTGTTCCTGTATGAAATCCTTCACCTTGAATAGTATAAAATTCCTCCATCAAGGGAAGCATTGCTCCTTTGTTAACTTCTAATTGTATTTCTTTTGATAACATTTCTTTAATTTAAAAGTGCAAAGATAGTGAATTTAAAACGTTGAGCTCTTCACATAAAAAAACCGATAGCTTTTTAAAACTATCGGTTTTGTATCTCAAATCAAATTCTGCTTATTTCAACAACTTCAATGATTCAGTTGCATAGCTATTTGTAGGATCTAAAGTAAGTGTTTTATTAAAATATTCCGCTGCTTTCACTTTATCTGTATTGGCATAACTGGCTGCAATAGTATTATAAGATTCTATAATTCTCTTTAATACTGTTGGTTTTGCCATTTCTTCAGGGCCTTTTTCAGCAACTTTAGCGACGTATTCTTCATAATATTTTATAGTCATCGGATCATTTCCCATCAAACTATTTGTTCTTCCTCTATAAAAATAGCCATCTAAATAGGTTGGAGAAGCCACTGTTACTTTTTCAAAAGCCAAATCCGCTTTTTGCAAAGCTGCTGCATCAGGAATTACGTCTTTTTTGTTATTGGCATAATAAACTGACAATCCGTAATAGATATTATCCTCTACATAATTCTTAAACTCGGGATCTGTCGTTCCAATTTCAAATATGGCGGCAGCCTCTTTGAATAATTTCAAAGTAAAGATTTTTTTACCAACCTCATTCAATTCTTCTATAATCGAAGGCTCCATTTCTACAGCTTTCTTAATGTCGGCCATACCTGAATCATACAAAACTGGATCAATTGACAATCCGTCAGCACTCAATCCTTTTTTAAATTTAGCTGTACCTAAATACAAATAGTCTTTTGAGATAACTTTATTATTTGGATTAGCAATAAAACTCTCCAATGATTTAATTGCAACTTCAGCATTTCCATTTTCATAAGCTGAATATCCTAAATAACGAAAGATTCTAGGATTTACCTTGTCCATCTCAATCATTTTATTGGCCTCGATTTCAAGAGCTTTATAATCTTTCACAAGAACAAGAAAGTCAGCGTGACGCATTCTAGAGTGCAATGACTGATCTGTAAGGCTTAAATATTTTTCATAATATTTAATGGCCGTTTGCATGTATTCCTCAGATTTCGAAGGCTTGTTTCTTCCCCATTTGTAATAGGTCTCAGCCATTTCTCTGTAAACCGGCCCGTAATTTGGGTTGATGGCAATAACCTCATTTAATGCTTTTATGGCTTCGTCATAAGATTTGGCTCCTTTCAACAAAACACCTAATTGCATTTTTGCTCTTAAAAGTGTAGGGTCAATTTGGAATGCATTTCTATAAGCCACATAAGCATCATTTTGATTCTTGTCACTATTATAAGCATCTCCTAGCGCTAATTGAACATTTGCATCATTAGGATTAATTTCTTTAGCTTTATTTAAGACTTCAATCGCTTTTTTGAAATTAGGTTTTGTAGAATAAGTATAAGCTCTACCAATAGCTATCAAACCTTCAACATCTTTCTTTTTCGCATCTTTAATGGCTAATGCGAAATTTGCTTCTGCACCAACTGTATTTCCTTTGTCCAAATCTATTACCCCTAAGCCAACATAATTCAGTTTAGCACCATCAGTACCTGCCAATCCCTTGTCATAAGCAATTTTTGCAGAATCTGTTTCTGATTGGATAAGATACACATTACCTAATAAAAAATTGGCTCTTCCATCTATTGGACTAGCTTTAAGTATCGACTTCAACATCGATTTTGCATTTTCATACTGCTCTCCATCAATCGCCTTTCTTGCTTGGGCTATATCTTGTGCATTACCAAAAGATACCGAAGCCATAAAAGCAACACTAAAAATTTTAAATTTATTCATCGATATTATATTAATTTTATTTTTTTTCATTACTAATTTCATTTCTAATAATAATTTTTCTTCCTGGAACCCTTGCAGGCATCAATCCTGATTTCAAAATAATTCTTTGTCCGATGTCCCCGGCAACGAATGAAGCAAACCCCATTCCTAATCCTGAATATCCTTGACCATTGATAATATACAAATCACGTGCCAAAGGATATTTTGCTTCAGCTATATTGTTTTGGCTTGGTGCATAATATTTTTTTCCTGAAATAGCTTTAACGCTCAACACATTTACTTTATCCACAAATGGCTGCATTTCCGGCATCGGTTGGGTCAACCAATTTAACCCCAAAACACCAATCATTCCTTTATTTTGGGCAACAAACTTAATTACCTCATCATTTGTTTTAAATGAATAAACCCCTTTTTCAGGAATTGATTTAATCCCTGCCAAACTATTCATGTAATGTACCGTACTTGAATTTGGGTCATCAAACACAAGTCCTTTAATCTTGGAACTTGTTTTGCCTTGCATAAACTCAACTACTTCTTTTAAATCAATCAAAGTGTCATTATTGCTTTTGTTTGAAATAAAGACAATTGCGTCGGTCGCAAATTTAGTGATTTTTGGAGTAATTTTTTTTTGCGAAAAGATTTTATTTTCCTCATCCGTCAAATTCCTTGTCAAAACAGCTATTCCCGACTTTGCATTAAATAAAGAAAGAACTATTTCTGATTCTGATTTTGAAACCAATTTGATTTTAGCATCATAACTACTTTCAAAAACATCTACCTGATCCTCCAAAATTGGAAATAATGTTTCATCAACAAAAACTGTCGCCGAGCCTTTTAATATGGATTCTTTATTTGCAATTTTCTGTCCTTTTTGATTACACATCACAAACAAGAAACTAACAAAAACAAGAACAAAAACCTTGTTCATTTTACGCATAACTAATCTTCATTTGAATTTAAAAATCTAAAAAACCTCAAGAAAGAATAAACAATCAAAACAATACCAAAAGCGACTCTATATTTAAACGCCATAATCAATGGAAAATTATTAGAAAAAATATTCTCCCAAAAAATAAACATAAGACCCAAACACAAATATAGAGAAAAAAACAAAATTCCTATAACGAGAAGAAATCGCTCTTTGGGCGATTTCTTCTGAAAATTATTTAACGAATTTTTTAACATTATTCCGTTTTTATTGCAATTGGCAAACTGTAAGTACATCTTACTTTTTTCCCGTTTTGCTCTCCTGGACTCCATTTTGGACAAGCTTTCAATACTCTAATAGCTTCTTTTCCAGTTCCGTAACCAATATCTCTAAGCACTTTGATATCCGTTAGCGAACCGTCTTTTTCAACCACAAAAGTAACATAAACTTTCCCATTAAGACCTTCTTCGTCAGGGAATTGGTAATTTTTCTCAACAAATTTATAAAACTTTTCGATTCCTCCTGGAAATTCGGGTTTTACCTCGATACCTGCAGTGTTATAAACCGTATTGTCTTCTTCCACAACAGCTTCAGTTCCATGTCCAGTAGGCATGTCAACAGTTAATTCTGCATCTGGATTTCCTTTGATGGCTTCTTTACCAATGTTTTTATCTTTAAGATCTTCAACCTTTGCAATCTCTTCAACTACATCCTCTGCTTTCGCCACTACCGGTTTCACAAATTTAACTTGATCTACTTTTGGTGCAGGTGGAGGAGGTGGTGGAAGATTTGGATCTTTCGGTTTTTCCTTTTTAGGAGGCATCTTCACAGTTCTAATCTTCGTATCTATGGTTACGTCCTCACTGCTATCTGGAATCATACGGATAAGTGTCGGTATGCTAACAAGAAAAGCAAAAACCAATGTTCCAATGATAAAAGATCTTACCGTGTTTTTGGTAATTGATCTCCTTAAATCATAAGCACCATACTTTTTATTACGTCCTTCGAAAACTATTTCAAGCCATTGATTTTTTAATAAATCTAATTTCATATTTCTTAATTATTAGGTTATTGGGTCATAAGAATGCTTCTTATTTTCCTTCTAACAATTTTAATTCCGCTGGTGAAAAATCGTTTACAATGGCATAAGTTGGCACTTCAACAATCCCCATTTCATCTAATATATCAACCAAGTTTCGGTAATTCGATTTTTTACCTGGTTTGATAATCACAATCATTCCTTTTTTAGGATCTCCAGTATATTTCAAAACAGATGCTTTTCTATTCAGCAATTCTTTACGAATACCCTCTTTACCATAAGTAAAATCTTTAGGCGTACCCCCAGCAACTGGAGTTTCCAACAAACCTACATAACGAACCAACTTGTTGTCTTTTCCCAACAAGATAGTCATGGTACGGTTTTCATCTACTTTTATGTCTACATTTTTATCATCATCTTTTTCTTTATCGGGCAATCCCAATTCCATCGCTTTTGGTTTAGACAAGGTGGTAGTCAACATAAAGAACGTAATCAGCAAGAAAGCCAAATCCACCATGGCAGTTAAATCTACCTTTGAATTTTGCTTTTTACTCCTTACTTTTTTATCCTTACCACCGCCACCGTCGCCTGTATTTAATTCAGCCATTTTAGTGTGTATTTTTTAATTAAAAATTCTTTCCTCTTAAGCCAGTAACTAAACTAAAGCTGTTAACTCCTTGGTCTTGCAAAATATCCATCACTTTTTTAATAGAAGGATATTCTTCTTTGGAATCTCCTTTTATGGCAATTTCCAATTCTTTGTCATTGATGTCTATATTAGCCTGACGAGCAATTTTAAGCCAGTCTGCTAATTGATTATCAAGCGAATCTTTTGGAATACCTGGTTGATCCGCTTTAATCCTATCAGCACTTTTCATTTCGATGATGCTTTTAAGACTTGCAATATCAACCCCAAAACCTTCCATTAATGAAAATTCAGTTTTGTTTTCATCTGTAAATTCTAAACCATATTTTTCAGCCATTTTTTCAAGAGTTTGAATACGAACTTCTTTCCCTTTTATGTCAAAAAATACTTTTCCTTTACCGATAGTCAAAGTAGCCAAATTTGACTCTGGCAACTTCGATTGTACAGTCGATGCAGGCATATCTACAGGCAGTGCTTCCGGTACTTTGGCCGTGGCGGTCAAAATAAAAAAAGTAAGCAAAAGAAAAGCCACATCACACATAGCCGTCATATCAATAGACGCTGCTTTTTTGGACGTTTTTACAGCCATTAATTTTAAATTTAAATCAATAAGAATACAAAGCGATTACACTTAAGTATAACGCATTATCCTTAAAAATTATTACTAATTATTTTTGAGTCCCTCTGAAGTGTCTGTAAGTATTCACGATTGTATTACCAGCCTCATCGATAGAATAAGTCAAAGTATCAATTTTTGAAGTAAACAAGTTGTAAACAATAATCGCCAAAGCAGAAGTAGAAATTCCTGTAGCTGTATTAATAAGTGCCTCAGAAATACCATTTGCCAACATCGCTTGGTCTGGAGTTCCTGAACTAGCCAATGCACCAAACGCTTTAATCATACCAGTTACAGTTCCCAACAATCCTGCAAGAGTTCCCAAAGAAACTAATGTAGAAAGAATAGTCATGTGTTTTTCCAACATTGGCATTTCAAGAGAAGTGGCCTCTTCAATTTCTTTATGGATAGTTTCTGCTGCAGCTTCGCTATCTAATCCTTCTTTTTTAACGTCTTGGTATTTAACCAAAGCTGATCTAATTGCATTAGCAACAGAACCTTGTTGTTTGTCACAAGCCACGATTGCTCCGTCGATATCACCAGTTTTGATGCTTTTTTGAACATCAGACATAAATTTGTCAAGATTTGCTTTACCTGCTGCTTTTGAAATTACTGCAAAACGCTCAAATGAAAATACAATCACCATTAATAATAATCCCATCAAAACTGGTACAATTGGACCTCCTTTGTATACCATTGCTAAATAATTTCCTGGAAGTGGATGACCAGTATTTACTCCTCCTTCAAAATTTGCTCCATCTCCCATAATGAATGTCCAGATCAACCACCCTGCAAAAATACAAGATACAATAATGATTGCTGAAATCACTCCTCCTAAACCTGAACCACTTTCTTTTTTAACATTTGCCATTTTCTTAATTTTTAATAATTTTAATAATTTATTTTTTTGTTATAAAAAACTTTGTTGAAGAGCAAATTTATATTTTTAGTTGAAATAAAAAAACTTTTTTTAATATTATTCCAATTAATTTAACTTTACTCAAAAAAAGTCAATTTCCCGTTTTTGCATTAAAATCAAAAACTTGACGTTAATCACAATTTTTACAATAAAAATAGCATTTTTAGGTTTTAAATAAAGTGTATTTTTAACACTTTTTAAAAAATAATTAAATTCAAATATTTTTATTTTCCCTAATATAAAAAGCCTACTTTTTAACAAAAACCACCTGTTTATAAGTGTAAAAAATAATATCTTGCAATACATTCTAATCCAAAACAATTATGAGCAGTAAAGAAGATTTCATAAAACAAATTAATGACGGCTATCTTTCAAAAGGAGAAAGTCTAATTCTTGGAAGCGCATTACTCGACGGCGATGTTTTGGGCGATGCCCAAATAAAAGTTCCCTTAAAAACCCTAAACCGTCACGGATTGATTGCAGGAGCAACCGGAACAGGAAAAACCAAAACCATCCAGGTGCTATCCGAACAACTATCATCATTTGGAATTCCAGTCTTGATGATGGACATCAAAGGAGATTTTAGCGGCATTGCCAAAGAAGGAGAAGAAAAATCATTTATCACGGAACGTCACGCCAAAATCAACATCCCATATAAAGTAGCCAGTTTTCCGGTAGAACTAATGACTTTATCCGAACAAAACGGTGTTCGTCTTCGTTCGACCGTTTCTGAATTTGGCCCGGTTCTTTTTTCAAGAATTCTCGATTTGAATGACACCCAAGCTGGCGTGATATCCGTAATTTTCAAATATTGCGACGACAACAAGATGCCCCTTCTGGATTTGAAAGACATCAAAAAAGTAATCAATTATATAACCGAGGAAGGAAAAGACGAAATCGAAGAAAGTTACGGCAAGATTTCAACTTCGACAACGGGGACAATTCTTAGAAAAATAATCGAACTCGAACAACAAGGAGCCGATTTATTTTTTGGAGAAATGTCTTTTGAAATAGATGATTTAATGCGCATTGACGAAAATGGTAAAGGATACGTCAACATCATCCGCTTGACGGATATACAAGACAAACCCAAACTGTTTTCGACATTTATGTTGAGTTTATTGGCCGAAATCTACAATCAAATGCCCGAAAAAGGAGATGCTGACCAACCCGAATTGGTTATTTTTATTGACGAAGCGCATTTAATTTTCAAGGAAGCCAGCAAAACCTTGTTGGAACAAATAGAAACCATCGTAAAACTGATTCGCTCCAAAGGCGTTGGAATTTATTTTATAACCCAAAATCCAATGGATGTCCCGAGTGGTGTTTTAGCACAATTAGGGTTGAAAATTCAGCATGCCTTGAGAGCTTTCACGGCCAATGACAGACAAGCCATCAAGCAAACGGCAGACAATTACCCTTCATCTGATTTTTATAAAACAGATGAATTATTGACCAGCCTCGGAATTGGCGAAGCATTGGTTACTGCCTTGAGTGAAAAAGGAACTCCAACTCCACTTGCCGCAACAATGCTCCGTACACCAATGAGCAGAATGGATGTTTTGACGGAAAGCGAAATTCAGGAAATCAACGGCAAATCGAAATTGGTTAAGAAATACAGTGAGCTTATTGACAGAGAAAGCGCTTACGAAATGCTCAACAAAAAAATTGCTGTTGTAGAACAGGAAGTTGCCCAACAACAGGAAGAAAAAGCGGCCGAAAAAGAAGAAAAGCAATCTGGAGAAACTACAGGTGCAGTAACTAAATCCGTCATAAAAGTGCTGACCAGCGCCACATTTATTCGAGGTGCTTTTAGTGTTTTAAGCAAATTGTTGAGAAAATAACTCCAATGGCAAAAATCAATTCCAATACTATTCGTTTTAAATGAAAGGATACGCAACAATAGGATTACTCATATTATCAAATGTATTCATGACCTTGGCTTGGTACGGGCATTTGAAATTCAAGGAACTCAAATGGTTTGAAAACGCCGGATTGATAACCATTGTCCTCATCAGTTGGAGTTTGGCATTATTTGAATATTGCTTTCAAGTTCCGGCAAACCGAATAGGTTACGAAGGCAATGGCGGCCCATTTTCCTTGCTACAACTCAAAGTGATTCAAGAAGTGATTACCTTGGTCATCTTCGTGGGTTTTTCGTTGTTGTATTTCAAGAATGAAACCTTCAGATGGAATCATTTTGTTGGGTTCGTATTTTTGGTCTTGGCCGTTTATTTTATATTCAAAAAATAAAAAATGAAAAAATATTTTATCCAAAAAGCTCCATTCGTCGTTCCAACAACAGATGGAAAACTAATCGAAGAACATCACGGAATTCCCACCACGAAAAATCCAGCTATTTCCATAGCACACATGATTGCGCCTCCGCATTGGAAAGAACCGTTTCAAACTCCGGAATTTGAAGAATACACTTATATCATTTCGGGTAAAAAACAATTCATTATCGAAGACGAAACCGTTATTCTCGAAGCAGGACAATCCATTAAAATAGAAAAAAACACTCGTGTACAATACTCCAATCCTTTTGAAGAACCTTGTGAATACATAGCCATTTGCACACCTGCTTTTGATTTCACGAAAGTGCATCGGGAAGAAGAATAAATTAACGATAAAACCATTTATTCCGGAAGGAAAACCAACTTTGCTGAAGTCTTGATGATTTCTTCCTTGTTCAATTTCATTTTCCTGAACTTTCCTGAATTGTACATTTCTGCTTGATCTTTATAATGTTTGCTAAATGGATTTCCGGATTGTCCAGTGGGCAAAATACTCATACTGTTTTCTATATCTGAAAAATCAATAACTCTTCGAGTTGAAGGCCCAGCAGTCACAGCATAGTTTCCATCATCGTTAAAACTAAACACCAAATTATTGATTACCTCGTTGGAACCCGGAACTTCAAAAGGGCCAACATTAAAAAGTCCTCTCAACGCTGCAACCTTCCCTAATGGATGCTGGTGTTCCAGAGAATGAACTTTATTCCAAGTCCATTTATTTATGTCTTTTCCAAGTTGCTTTTCAAGGGATGCAATTGCTTCGTGAAAAGAATTGGAAAGAATATCAGCCCTTGACTCTTTTTTGTTTTTTGTTGTCACATCATCCCACCAAATCGAGTTTTCATTTTTACTTTGCGGCTCAATAATTTGTTTAAAAAGATGAATACTTAAAAGCATTTTAAAATCCGTTTCTCCCAGCTCGTCTTGAAAAGTATTTTTCAAATAATCGTTAATCCATTTATTGTAAATAACCGGTGCCAAATCTTTTAAATCATTCGAACCCTTCCATTTTTTTAAAATAAAAATTGCCTTTTTTTCATTTTCCGAAAGCGTTTTTTGCTTTATTGTCGAAATCAAATTAGCCACAATAGTTGTTGCTGTCGCAGAGGTATTATCATTCATCATTTGCCCCACCTCTTCTTTTGTCCAGTTATTTTTTGGCTCCAACAATCTCAATATTCTCTTGGCTCTATCTTTCGGCAAATAATAGCCCGGATATAAATAACCATCAACTGCCTCGGGCTGGTTATTGGAAGAATAAATGTAATTCCAGGTTGGATTGATGGCGTGCGGATTCTTGGAGAAATCCAAAAATTCTTTTTTGTCGTCAATGCCGTTGGCACCATTTAAAATAAAATTTGGATTGACGGATTTGTCCAATTTATACAACTTTCCGGAGGTATTCCATGCGATATTCCCTTTGGCATCGCCGTACATTACATTCAATCCCGGCGCGGCGATCAAAGAAACTCCTTTTCGAAAATCCTCCAAATTTCTGGAATGCGAAAGCGAATAAACCGCTTCAAGCAAATGATTGGGCTGTTGGGTATAAATCCAAGACATCGCAACAGGTTTCGTGCCCTTGATTCCATCCAATAAATCATTCATTATTGGCCCGTGTTGGGTTTCTCGTATTTCTAAAACCAAGTCGGTCGAATCTTTAACTTTAATTGTTTTCTTTCTTATTTTATACTCCTGGAATCCGTTTGCCGTCTTGTATTGATTTTTATCTTCTGGATTGTCCTCTTCTTGAAACAAATCGACATCATCGTTCTCGAACATCGTCAATCCGTATGCATACTGGCGATTGTGTCCCAAAAGCGGAAATGGTGTTCCAGCCAAATAACAACCGTAAATCTCATAATCAGGCGTCACAATATGGGCTTCATACCATGTGCAGGGTTGCGAAAAACCTATGTGTGGATCATTGGCAAAAAGAACCTTTCCATTCTTGGTTTTCTGTGGCGCAATAACCCAACTGTTGCTGCCGATAAAAGCCGGAACAGGAGTGCTTTCTAGCAAACTGGTCAACGATTTGGAGATTTTGGCATACTCGATGGCTTTGCCGTCAAAGTTTTTGATTTGGGTAGTTCCCAATGAACCGTCCAAACCAAAATCTTTTAAATATTCCGCACCTAATTTGTCTCGAATTTCGGTCATCAACGGGTCTGTTTTCTGGGCCATTGCAAAACTAAAAGACATGTATCCAAAAATATTATAGACGTCTTTCAAGGTGAATTTGTCTTTCCTTAACCCCAACAATTGAAATTCTATTGGTGTTTTTCCTTCTTCCAAATATTGGTTTATGCCATCAATATAAGCCAAGGCCAGTTGATAAGGCTCCGAGTTTTTATCCAATTTAGCGATTGCTTTTTCGGAGTTTTCGTCAATACCCAAACCTGCGAAAAAAGAATCCACTTTTACTAATTTCGAGCCAAACATTTCCGACAATCTTCCCGGAGCAATACGGCGCATCAATTCCATTTGCCACAAACGCTCTTGGGCGTGCACATAACCCAAAGTTGTCATGGCCTCTTTCTGGGAATCCGCATAAATATGTGGAACACCGAAATCGTCAAAATAGACAGTGGTTTGTTTTTGAATATTCTTTAAATGTAGTTCTCCTTCATATTTTGGCTTTTGAGATAACACATAAACAACAGATCCGATGCCTAAAACAACAACCAACATAAGCAAAACAAGTAATGTGTTTTTTATTCCTTTTTTCATATTGGAAATAATTAAGTAATCTATTTTAAAAATCTAAATTTATTGTTTTAAATCTAATTTTCACAAATGTCCCTAACTAAAAAATCATCATTGAAAATATTCCCTTTTAGCAATGTTTTTTTTTATGAAGAAGTATTACTGAATCTTTGAAAAAATTCTAATATTAGATTGATTTTTGCACAAAAAAAGAGGGTTTGGAATATTGAATTCCAAACCCTCTTTGTCAAAAAAATATTTTTTTTATTATTTTTTGCTGCCATCAATTATGGCTCCTGTTCCGGCTCCAACTCCTGCACCTGCAAGCCCTCCAATTATAGCACCCTGTCCTTTTTTCTTGCTAATGATAGCTCCAGTTGCAGCTCCAACACCAGCTCCTATTACCGCACCTTTCGCCGCTCCACTCCATCCTTTCTTTTTAGCAGGAGTTGTAGTTGTATGGGTCGCAGGTTGATTTATCACGGTTACCTTTTGAGGAATCTCTTTTTCTTCTTTAATCTTTGTGATTTCCAATTGCATGGAATCAATTGTTTTCTGTTTAATGAATTCCGTTTGCATTGAATCTATAGTGGCCTTTTTGGCTTTATCGATATCTGCTTTTTGTTGATTTTGACAAGAAACAAATACTAGGGTCAAAAATATAATAGATAGTGTTTTCATAATTAAAAATTTTAAATTTAATACAAAGTAACACTTAAAAAGAACAATGAGAATTATATAATTTCGTAGTTCCTTTATATAATTTACAGAAAAATCAATTAGTATAGGACATAAAAAAATCTCGCCATTGCTGACGAGATTTTAGATTGCTTCATTCTTCGCAATGACTAGATGATCAACATCGCATCACCGTAAGAATAAAATTTATATTCTTCTTTGATGGCTTCTTCGTAAGCTTTCTTCATTAAATCGTGTCCACAGAAAGCAGAAATCATCATTAATAAAGTTGATTTCGGCGTATGAAAATTAGTAATCATACACGTAGCCACGCTGAAATCGTGTGGAGGGAAAATGAATTTATTCGTCCAACCGTCAAAAGGATTCAAGGTTCTTTGTGAGGAAACCGAGCTTTCTATAGCACGCATGGATGTAGTTCCCACAGCACAAATACGCTTTCTTTTTGCTTTGGCATCATTGACAACGTCACAGGCTTCTTGAGTAATTTTCAACTCTTCGGAATCCATTTTGTGTTTTGACAAATCTTCAACCTCAACCGGGTTAAAAGTTCCCAAACCAACGTGAAGCGTTACTTCGGCAAATTTCACTCCTTTGATTTCCAGTTTTTTCAACAAATGTTTAGAAAAGTGTAAACCAGCAGTTGGTGCCGCAACAGCTCCTTCCTCTTTGGCATAAATCGTTTGGTAACGATCGGCGTCTTCTGGAGTTACGTCTCTGCTGATGTATTTAGGAATTGGAGTTTCTCCAAGTTCTGTCAATTTATTTCTAAATTCTTCATACGAACCGTCATATAGAAAACGTAATGTTCTACCACGAGAGGTTGTATTGTCAATTACTTCGGCAACCAATGAATCGTCATCGCCAAAATACAATTTGTTTCCAATCCTGATTTTACGTGCTGGATCTACCAATACATCCCAAAGTCTTTGTTCTGCATTCAATTCCCTAAGCAAGAAAACTTCGATTCTAGCTCCAGTTTTTTCTTTATTCCCATACAAACGTGCTGGAAAAACTTTAGTGTTATTCAGAATCAGGACGTCACCTTCATCAAAATAATCGATAACATCTTTAAACGTTTTGTGTTCTATCGTTTGTTTTTTGCGATCAATAACCATTAAACGAGATTCGTCTCTGTTTTCTGCTGGAAATTCTGCAAGAAGTTCTTTTGGTAAATTGAATTGAAAATGTGATAATTTCATTTGAAAAAGTTATGGGTTATGGATTATCAATTACGAGTTTTGAGTTCATAATTTTAAATCGTGTGCAAATATACGATTGTGAGATAGGCGTTGTCAAGTGTTTCGAGGTTTATTTTTCTTTTCACCGCAAAGACGCCAAGTCACAAAGCTTTATATTTCAGAAATTTGAAAACCAAGATTTTCCAAATCGTTCCAAAAATCAGGGTACGATTTCGAAACCACTTCGGCATTTTCGACAATGATAGGCACTTTTAAAGCCAATGGTGCGAATGCCATTGCCATTCTGTGATCGTTATAAGTGGCAATTTTTACGTTCGAATTAATCTCCTTTGAAGCGACCAGAGTCAAACTATCATTCGTCACGGAAATATTGGCTCCCAATTTTGTCAATTCAATTCGAAGCGCTTCCAGCCTGTCGGTTTCTTTAATTTTCAACGTATGAAGTCCTGTCAAATGGCAACCAATTCCTAACCCAAGACAAGTCACCACAATAGTTTGGGCAATATCTGGGGTGTTGTTTAAATCAAAATTAACGGATTCGAAATTAAAGTTTGGGGTTTTAACCAAAGTAATTTTATTTTCTTCGAAATGGGTCTCCACTCCCATTTTTGAATAGATTTCGACCAAAGCCGAATCTCCTTGCAAACTAGTTTCTTTGTAACTGCTCAATGCAATGGAAGCTTCATTGGACAAAGCCGCCAAACTGAAAAAGTAGGATGCAGAACTCCAGTCGGATTCCACTGTCATCACTTTCGTTTCCACTTCCTGTTTTGGATATACTTTGATTACATTTCCTTCAAAACTGGTCTGAATATTCAAATCGTTCAGCAATGCCAAGGTCATTTTTATATAAGGGATAGAGGTAATTTCACCCACCAAAGTCAATTCGATACCGTTTTGCAGTTTCGGGGCAACCAGTAACAATGCCGAGATGTATTGACTGCTTACATTGGCAGGAATACTGACTTTATTTGCCGTAATTTTTTGTCCTTTGATTCGAATCGGTGGATACCCTTCTTCTTTTTCATAAGAGATTTGTGCTCCTAATTGTTGCAAGGCTTCAACCAAAACTTTTATGGGACGCTCGGTCATTCTTTGTGAACCCGTCAAAACTACTTCGCGACCTTCGTTCACGGCAAAATAGGCCGTAAGAAAACGCATTGCCGTTCCTGCGTGATGAATGTCAACTATTTCTTCTTTCCCTTTCAATGCTTTTTGCATTACCTCGCTGTCATCAGAATTGGAAGTATTGGCCAAAGTAATATTCGGAAACAAAGCCTGTAACAGTAACAGTCTATTGGTTTCGCTTTTGGAGCCGGTAACAGCAATTTGCGCTTGTAAATCAGATTGGGAAGTTTGTAACAGTAAATTCATTTTAGCTTGGTTGATGGGTAATTGGCGGCAAATTTATTTTAAAAAAAGGATGTACCAAAGCTTTCCCCTGACTTATAACATTATTTTAATTTATCGTTGTTTTTGTGACGGTCTTTATCGCGCACCGATTTCAAGTCCATTTTCTTGTCGAAAGCGGCTTGCAAATCAATTCCGGTTTGGTTGGCCAGACATAAAACCACGAAAACCACGTCGGCCAATTCCTCGCCAAGGTCTTTGTTCTTGTCGCTTTCTTTTTCGGATTGTTCGCCGTAACGACGGGCGATAATTCGAGCCACTTCACCTACTTCTTCCGTAAGTTGTGCCATATTGGTCAATTCGTTGAAATAGCGAACACCGTGTTCCTTGATCCAGGTATCAACGGCAAGTTGGGAGTTTTTTAAATCCATTTTATATCTTTTTTAAAACAATTTTCTCGTTTTGACTTACAATCATCTTATTAAAAAAATCTTTTAACATAATGTAATCAGTAACAGCAAAAACTGGTTTGTTTATTTCTTTTTCCAATTTAATCAATATTTTATCTTCCTTATTAATTACACTCATCGTGAACATTGCTTCTTTATTTTCTAATGCAATCTGCTTTGGTTCTGGCAATGATTCAACAATATATCCGTCTGGTAATTCTAAAGTAACATTATAAATATATCGATGAGGATATCCAAAATATATAGGCATTTCTCTTTCCTCCTGAATGAATGGATTTTTAATATCCGTAAAAAAAAGTATTGGGTTTAAATATATATTTTCTTGTATGACATCGAAAGAATTATTTGATGTAAAATTAAAATTTTCAACAACTGGTTCTGCTAAATTCTCCTTTTTGTTTTTAATCGAATAATCTTTAATTTCAATTTTGTTTAAATCATTTTCTAATCCTTCAATGTATATATCTTGAGGTTTATTTGCATTTATTTCTCTAAAATTAAAAGCAGAATAATCCGTCCTATTTACAGTGAGCTTTCCTTCAATTTTTCCTGAATCAGGTTTTATAGTTGCTTTTAAAGTATAATCGTCATCAGATATAATTGCAGGAATTAATTCAATTGCTTCGGAAAATCCATCTTCCCTGATAAGTCTTCCTTTCCAATTTAAAAGATTCAATGGTAAAATATTAGGAGTTGTAAACCTATTTGTTGCATCCAATAAAATTTTCTCTCCATTAATCTCAGCTGCGGCAATAACATAATTAAAACCAGTTCGATTTGGAAATATAGAAATGCCATTTTCAATTGTACTGACTAAAACTGGATTTACTTTAATTCCAACAGTTTTCAACATTGAAATCAGTATAAAATTTATTTCAGCAACATTACCCGTTCTTTCTTGATACGCCTTTTCAACTCCTTTATCTACATAATATCCCAATTCTTTGTTCCAATTCATTCTATTTTGAACAAACTTAAAAACTATGTTCAAACGCATTTTTGGATCACTTATGTCCTGAAGTAAAACCTTTAAATCTTCAGAGAAATAATCGTTCAGCTTAAGTTCATCACCAAAATTTTTATCTTTATAAATTGTCTTTGCAACTCCCTCCCAAGAGCTTGCATAGTCAACAACTGGACTGTTAGGAAACCTCCCTCTTTTCAACTCGTTTACTATGGACCCTGAATAATTACTTGTATTATCTACAAATTTTTCGTTTTTGAGGGCTGGAATATTTCGAGAATTGCACACTTTGTTAATTTGCTTAAATCCATAAGCATAACGTTTGCCACTATCTATTACTTCTACTTCAGTATCAATTTTGACATTACCTTTAAGCGATGAGCTGTAAATAAAAAATTCTGGTATTTCGGTTCTGTATTCAAAAAAATTAACAGGAATATCAAATTGAAAATCAAAATCCGGAAGCCGAACCACATTTTCTGATTCCAAGACATATTTAAACTCTATAACTGAACCCACTTTTACATTTGGCAAAGTAATAGTGGCTTGGTTCCAAAATTTATTTATTTTAGTGTTGAAAGCACCCTCACTATTTAATTTTGTTTTTACTATTTTTCCATTTTCAAGATTATAAGTTATGGCACTCGAAAATCGAACTTTATCATCATTTAAATTTTCATATCCAACATAATACGAAACTTTTTGATTTGCCCAACTCAAACCTTCTTTTTTATAAATTTTTATTCTGAATTCATATACATTAAAAGTCGAAAAACCTGAACCTTCTGCATATGAAAAATCAGTTTTGCCTTTTTTAAACAATATTGCAGCAACTGCACTTGTATCAATTGTATGGTTTTTTTCTTCCAATTCAGCAATTGAAACCTTTCCAAACTCAAAATTTTGAGCATTTACTTTTAAAAAGGAAATGGCAACCAACATAACAACAAATAATCTAATTTTCATCTGCTTATATTTTTTTGAGAACTATCTTCTCGTTCTGTTTATCAATCATTTGTTGGTAGAAATCTTTTAAAACAGGATAAAAATTTTCAGAAACAATTGCATTGTTTATTTCTTTTGTGATTACAATTTGAATTTTATTCTGCTCTGACAAAATATTAAAAGCAAACAATCCAACATTTTCCCCTGTTGAAATTTTCATCGCTTTTGGGATAGATTCCACAGCATAACCTTCAGGAATACTAATACTCACATTGAATTTTTCTTGTTTTGGCTATCCAAAACAAACTGGAAATTCTCTTTTCTCCTGAACAAAGGGATTCTGGGTTTGGGCGAGAAAAAGTTGTGGATTAATGTACATTTTATCGCCTATAATCTCGCATTGATTGTCGGTCGTAAATGTGAAATTTTCAATCACTGGCTTGGATAAATTTTTACTGTTTTCAATATTATAATTGCTAATCTGTATTCCAGACAAATCATTCTCAATTTTTTCTAGATAGTTATCCTTGTTTATTTCTGCATATTTTTCCCTGAATTTCAAGGCTTCATAATCCGTTCTTTGCACTACATATTTTCCCGACATCCCCCCATTTTTATCAATTGCAACCATCATACTTATCGCTTTTCTGGATTGAGAGTTAGGCACTAATTTAATTTCTTGCGAAGTACCGTCTTGTTTAACCATCCTTCCTGTCCAGTTTATGGTATTCAATGGTATAATGTTAAGTGTGGTATATTTATTGGTTGCATCAAGTAGTATTTGTTTTCCATCAATTTCTACGGCAGCAATTACATAATTAAAAATGGTTCTGTTAGGATATTGAGGAATACCGTGATCTATGGTGCTTAACAACACGGGATTCGCCTCTATTCCTGCAGAATTAAGCATAGCTATCAAAATAAAATTGATTTCTGCCGCATTTCCAGTTCCATCCAGGTAAGCTCGCTGAACACCTTTATCCGTTTGATATCCCTTTTTATTATTCCAATTCATTTTGTTCTGCACAAATTTAAAAATGGCGTCTACTTTATCGACTTTAGCACCTATATTCTCAATAATTTTTTGCAAATCTTGATCAAAATAAGCTCTTTCTTTGAGTTCATTTCCAAAATCTGGGCTCTCATAAATGGTTTTAACAACACCTGCCCAAGTCAAGGAATAATCTTTAACTGGCTCTTGATGAAATTGTGTTTTTTCCAACTCATGAAAAAGTGCGGAACGATAATTTTGAATATTATCAACAAATGGTTCTTCTTTTAAAGCAGGAATATTTTTAACAATATACTTCCTGTTTACTTTATCAAAAGTAACTTCATCTGTTATTGTTGGGCTGTTTTTATCAGTATAAATAAAAAATCCTCTAGCAATTTTTGATTCGGGTTTTATTTCTAAAGGGCCTTTTAAAAGGGCTTTGTAAACAAAAAAACAGGTGTTTCCGTGATATATTCAGAATAATTCACAGGTATCTCATGTTGAAAATTAAAGCTTGGAAATTCAATAATGTTTTCTGATTTTACAACATACTTGAATTCTATGACCGAACCAGATTTTACGTTTGGCATTGCAATAGCAGCTTCTTTCCAATATTTGTTTATTGATGTATTAAAAATCCCTTCACTATTTAGTTTCGTAATGACAACCTTTCCGTTTTCCATATTATACGTATAACAATTGGCAAATTCAACCTTGTCATCATTATAACGCTCATAGCCGACATAATATGACACTTTATAATTTGCCCACTGCAGCCCTTCTTTCTTATATATTTTAATTCTGAAAGTGTTTTCCGTATTGATGCAAAATCCGTTTTTAGCATCATAACTAAAAAAGGTTCTTGCTTTATTAAACAAGATTGCTGCTGCTGCAGTAGAATCAATTGGATTAACTTTTTCTTCTAATTCAGCAATGGAAACTTTTCCCAACTCAAACTTTTGGGCATTAACTTTCGAAAAAGAAGTGGCAACCAACAAAACAACAAATAATTTAATTTTCATGTTTTTATATTTTTTTGAGAACTATCTTGTCGTTTTGTTTGTCGGTCATTTGTTGATAGAAATCTTTTAAAACAGGATAAAAATCTGCTTGAACAATGGAAGTATTTATGTCTTTTGTAATTACAATTTGAATGCTGCTTCCCGTATTGGCAATTACATATTTAAAAGCCCCCACATTTTCTCCTGTGGCTATATTCAAGGGCTGTGGCATTGACTCCACGGCATATCCTTCTGGAATATTGATGTTGATGTTGTATTTTTCTTGTTTTGGATAACCAAAATCTACTGGATATTCCCTGACTTCCTGTTTGAAAGGATTTTCCTTGTCCACCAAGTACAACATTGGGGAAATATAAATTTTGCCGTCAATCACTTCAATATCTTTCGAATCTTTAAAAGCATAGGTTTCAATAATGGGTTTCGACAAATCCAGGTCGTTCTCCCTAACATAATCACTTATTTCTATGTTATTGTTGTTCGTTTCCAGTTTTTCTAAATAACTGTCTTTATTTGTTGCCAAATTTTCTTTTCTAAACCACAAGGCCTCGTGATTGGTAAGCTGCTTTCTTAATTTTCCTTCTGCAGAACCATCACTTTTCAAAACAATGCTCATATTTGTACCCTCTTTCGAAATCATTTTCGGCATTAGATCCACTTCAGTTGATGTACCATCTTTACGAATTAATCTCCCTATCCAATTTAAATCTCGAATTGGCAAAATATTGGGTTCCGAATATTTTTCGGTAGCATCCAACAATATAAATCCCTCCGGTGTTTCAACCGAAGCTATTACACAATTAAAAGCACTTCTGCTTGGAAAAAAAGTAATTCCATTATCCCGAGTACTCACTAAAACCGGATTTGCATTCAATCCCGCAAAACGCAACATTGCAGTAAGCATCAAATTGATTTCGGCCGTATTTCCTGTTTTATTTTTATACGCTGTTTTTACGCCGTCATTACAAGAATATCCTTTGTAATTATTCCATTTCACAGTGTTTTTTACATAATCAAATATTGCCGAAATTCGTTCGTTTTGTGAATTTTTTCCAGACAACAAAGCAGTGACATCTTGCTCAAAATAGCCTGTTTTATTCAATTCTGGCCCAAAATCATCATAATTGTAAATTGTTTTAACCACAGATTCCCAATCTGTTGAAAAATATTTCACGGGAGTATTTGGGAAATTTGTCATAGATAATTCGTGAGAAATACTAGAAGTATAATTATCCATATTGTTTACATAAGCCTCATCCTTTATGGCCGGTAAATCTTTGCCCAAATAAATGGTTCTAGTTTCTTGAAATTCTATCTTGTCTTGTGAAAATTCAGTCTTAGTAACACCCATTTGGCCTTCGATTCGTTCTTTACTGTTGATAGTAAATGAACCTCTACTTTTCTCAACAGTTCTACCAATCGTCAAATAACCTTTCTGGTTGCTTTTATATTCATAATATTCCGGTACAATGGTTATGAATTCCGAATAATTTACTGGAATGCTTGATTGGAAATACCAATCTCTCAAAAAACTGGTTATGGTTGTTTTTACGGTATATCCAAATTCGATGACCGAACCTTCCCTAACATTAGGCATTGTTATTTTTTTTTGACCCCAATATTTATTTATCTTTTCAATAAATTCTCCATCGCTTTTCAATTTGGTTTTTTCAATTTTTCCACCAACTAAATTATAAGTTACGGCATCCGAAAAAGAAACGTCTTCATCTAGTTGATTATCGAGATAATACCGAACTTCTTGATTTGCCCATTCATAACCTTCTTTCTTGTATATCTTGATTCTTGTTTTAACTTCGGTAAGAACCTGGAAACCATTATTTTCATCATATTTAAATTTAACTTCCCCTTTTTTAAACAATATCGCCGCGGGGGCAGAAGGATCTTTTGGATGTTCCTTTTCTTCCAGTTCAGCTACAGAAACTTTTCCGAGTCTGAAATCTTGGGCATTGGCATTCGAATAGAAAAATAAAAAAAATAAAATAATGGCCAGTAGGTTGGTTTTCATTGGTTTTTAGTTATTTGGTTAAAATTATTTTGGCATTGTCATTCCTGGAGATTTGTTCCATAAAAAGGCGGTATTCATCGTATTCAATGTTTTTATACAATCCTCTTTTCACTAATAAGGAACGTTTGTAAACGATATTGTTGTTGTCTTTTTTTATGATTTCGGTTTTGTATTCCCCGAATTTAGTGTTCAATTCGAAATTTTGCGGTAACGATTCGATTGAAAAACCAGTAGGCAGACTAATTGAAACTTCATCGACATCATAATAACCACGTTGAATTTCAAATGGATTTTTGCGATTTCTAATTCGCTTTACACTTCCCGTGTATTGATTATAAGCATTCACAACAAAAATCATTTTCCCGTTGGAAATTTTCCAGTAATTATCGGCAGAAATTTCCATGTCTTCAGTGAACCTAACCTTTTCCTTGTCGTTGGAAAATCTTGTTTTATCAATTTTCAAATTGCCTATATTGCCCCAATACTCTTTATAATATGCCTCCTGTTCTGTTGGAGGTGTAGTTACTATATGAAATTTACCGTATTGCGAACCTTCGGAAACCATTGAAATTGTTCCTGAAAATTTGCCGTTATCATCCAAGGAATACTTGCCTTTATTAACTTGGACATTATCCTTGTTTTCATATTTTTTTGTCCTGATAATCTCCCCTCCGTCTGGTTTTATGACCAAAACATCCCTGTCATCCGTGAAATTTGCCTGATACCCAAAAGGATCGTCTTGGCTGGTACATTCCAAAAACACATAATTTTCACCGTTTGGAATTGTCAAAATAATATGATTTCCTTGTTGTGAAACAAAATCTGACTCAATATTTTGTTTGTCTTTACTTCCATATAATTTCGTGTAATAGGACGGAACATCGACTGCATTTAACAGTGATTTGGTGTAATTGGACAATGCCTTGCAATCGCCATATCCCAAACGATCTACATCTTTTACAGGCATGGGTTTCCAACCACCAATTCCTTCCATAATAGCAACATATCTGGATTTTTCCTGAACGTATTTGTAAATGATTTTTGCTTTTTTGATTGGGTCTTTTTCATCCCCCACCAAGGTTTTCATTTTTGCTTTTGTTTCTTCTGGCAGTTCTTCCGTACCGGTTAAAATCTTGTCTGACCACCATTTTCCAAATTCTTTCCATGTTTTTGCGTTTCCATCAACTCCTTCAAGGTTAAAGAACTCCAATCCCATCATTACTCTCGGAAAAATTTTGCTGATGTTAGGACTGTAATCTTCTTCTTTTTGAGCCAGAATATTTGTCGCCAAATAAGACAATTGGGTTGAAGTGTCGGCAGTTGTTTTTATCTTAAAATTCGAAAAATTCAATTCTCTTTTCCTGAAACCAAGATTCTCGGGAAAACTCACGTTTAAAACACTTTTTTCTATGCTCAAAAGATAATCACTCAATGGAAACCATTGTGGAATAAAAGCCGTTGTCGATGTTTCTATTTCGCTCTCAAAGACTATTGTGTAGGGATACTGTGTAGCCGTATAATCTAAATACATGACGCGTCCATCCGAGAAAAGCGTTCCTCCGTCAACAGAGCTTTGGTCTTTGAAATCTTTCCTTTTTATTTTTTTTATTTCATTGCCAAAAGCGTCAAAAACCGTGGCCTGTATGTTCTTGATAACTCTTCTCTTGTCGTAACTTTCATAAGCATCAATAGCATTTTGTCCTTTTTCGTTCAGGACAGTAACCACCCTTTTCTCTTTGATATTCATACTGCGTTGGGAGGCAATTACAATATCAATTTGGTCCAAACGCACTATTGCATTGGCATTCTGTTTTAAACTATCAGGAATAAGCAAGCTGGAATATTCTGTTTTTTGAGCGGAAAGAAGTGTCGTAAAAAAGAAAAAAACTAGACCGAAATATTTAAAGTTCATCGAAATTAATTTAGTTCAGAAATGTAAGAAAAAGTCTGAATAAAAAAAAGTTAATTTCGATATTTATAATCAATTAATATTGCCTGATTTATGAACTAATTCATTTATAACATTATACAACTCTTCCGACTCGAAAGGTTTGGACAAATACTTGTCTATCCCTACGGAAGAACAAGATTCAACGACAGATCCTGTAACAACTGCTGTTAATGCAACAATTGGAATGTCTTTTTTTGTCTTGTCTTCCAAATTACGAATAATCGAAGTAGCCGTATATCCATCCATTATTGGCATCATTATATCCATCAAAATAATATCAAATTCTCCATGAATATGGGCCTCGACCGCTAAATTACCATTATCAACAGTAACACAATCAAAATCAAATTTTGAAAGTACTTTTTCTATCAAAACTTGATTAATACGATTATCTTCAGCCAGAAGAACTTTTATTCTTCCGACAGTATTAACAGGAACGTCCAATCTGTTTTTATTTACAATTGATTTTAAATCAACCGAATTAGAATTTACTTTCCTAAAAGCTAAGTTTACTATAAATTTTGTACCACGATCCAGTTTACTTTTTACCTGGATTTCACCATTCATGATATTGATGATTTTTTTGATTATAGTCAATCCTAATCCTGTACCACCATATTTTCTGGCAGTATCATTGCTCACTTGAATAAATGGATCAAAAATAGTGTCTAACTTATCCGAAGGAATTCCTATTCCAGAATCTTTGACCGTAACTTTTATATGGTGGAAATCTTCCGTTTCATTATCAAACTTAATTTTTAATCTAATTTTCCCTTTTATAGGAGTAAATTTAACGGCATTACTAATTAAGTTAAATAATATTTGAGAAACTCGAATGGAATCCCCGTTAAGTATTATGGGGACTTTTTTATCGATTGAAATTTTAAAATCAATCTCTTTTACCTGTATCTTGCTAGAAAAAGTATCATAAATAAGCTGGGTAAGTTTTGATAAATCGAAGGGTTTTTCATAGAGTGTAATTTGTCCCGATTCTATTTTTGCCAAATCCAAAATATCATTGATAATTACCAGAAGAATGTCTCCGGATATCTTTATATAATCTAATTGCTTTTTACTCTCATCATCTAAAGAAGTATTTTTCAACAATAAATCGGTAAAACCCAAAATACCATTAAGAGGCGTACGAATTTCATGACTCATACTTGACAAGAATTCATCTCTTGCCATAGCTAATTGTTCCGAACGCTCCTTTTCCTCGACTAATTTTTTGTTAATGGTTTCCAATGAATTTTTGGAAACCATAACTTCTTTTAATTCTTCAATATAGGTATTAAACCCCATACAAAAAACATCCAATTCGTCCTGTGCATCCGAAATAGGCAAATAATTAAAAAAATCTCCAGCATAACAATTTGAAATATGTTCAATGATTACATTGGTTCTTTTCTTTTTGGATTCCATCTTTTCAGCCAAAAAGAGCAATTCTTTATGCACATCCTCCAAACTATTACCATTTGTAAGCTGCTCCTGAAACTCATCTTCATTGATAGAACGAACCAAAACTAATATTTCTTCTAGTTTAGTCATTTTATACTCGTTTTATGATTTTAGTCTTTTCGCTCTTTCATTTTGTTGAGCCAATTTACGGCATCTGTTTCTGAAGAAAATATTTCGATAGGAATTTTTCGGTTTTTCATCCGATTAAAACCTTTAACCATAAATTTCATTAAATGGGAATTTACAATCATGGCGCAAGCATGCAAAAATTCCTCACCATTTTCATCGATGTATTTTTTGGCTTCATCAGATGTGTCTTTTAGGTTCCTGAGATCCATGCACCAATATTGACGTTGATTATTTGATATGCTGTGCCTTAATTCTATTGCACTCTTTGCATCCTCCAAAGTCATATTTGTAGGCTTTTTAAAAACGCTAAATAGTAGCCCATTATCAATCCAGAGTTTATAATTATCATTTTCAATCATTATCATTATTCAATAGTATTAACTTTCATTCTTTGCTTTAATTTCCATAAGCCATTCCATTGCTTTTTCATTGTCTGTGAAGGCCTGAAACGGAATTTTTGATTTTTTTAATTTTAGAAATGTATTAAATAAAAATTTTTGAATATGTGAATTTATAACTAAGGCACATGCAAATAAAAAATCTTGACCATGAATATCTGCATAA
Source organism: Flavobacterium fluvii (assembly GCF_900129545.1). GTDB lineage: Bacteria > Bacteroidota > Bacteroidia > Flavobacteriales > Flavobacteriaceae > Flavobacterium > Flavobacterium fluvii. The sequence goes on from NZ_FQWB01000001.1 coordinate 30,476, forward strand.
TCCCTGCATTCTTTTGGGAATTCATTAGCTTCTTTAACATCGTAACACCAATATTGATTGACATTATTCGAAATAGCATGTCTCGTTTCTATTAATTTTTTTATTATATCCAAATCAAAATTCACTTCACGTTTGAATTTACTATACAAAATACCATCGACAATCCAAAACCGGATAAATTCATTCTCTAATTCTGTCATATATTATCCCTTTTTTATGTTCGACATTGATTCTATTAACTCCATGTTAAAAGTGTCATCTAATTTAATGAAAGCATGTAAGGAAATGGTATTTGCCCCATATTTTTGTTTTTCATAATCGGCAGAATATCCCAAAAACACCTTTTCTTTATTTAAATAATTGGCTCTTTTTACCAATTGAAAAATGGCTTGCTTATAAAGATTCATTGACTCAACATACTCGTAATTCAATCCCATAATTAATGGAGAATAATGCTTGTCTCCCCTGAATGACCATACGCAGCATATTGTCTCATCCCCTCCTTTTAATTTAATGTCCATAAATTCCCAATCTTCATATTTAGACAGTATTTGGGTTATCTTGGCCGGATATTTGAAATAATTAACTGCATGATTGTCTTTCTTGACATTTTGAAATAAATTATAATAATGTTCCGCTTCTTGACTCGTTATTGTATTTTTAAAAGTAATATCGAATTGATCTTCGTATTTTAAAACATATCTTTCAATATTTCTCTTATTATTTTTTGACGAAATCTGCTTAAGAAATTCGTCGTTTGTTTTCCAGCTTTGAATCGGGATTATATTAACATTGGGCATGTTTATTTTAACAAAGCCTTCATTTTCAAAATGTTCATTGTATTTAAAATCGGACTGAAAATCTCTTAAAAGAACCACTGTTGAATCAGTGGCTTTTTTTAATTTTTCGACCTCAATAAAAAACCCACTCAAAGCTTCACTCATCAAAGGATGTTTTTCATTAACAAACAAATGTTTCCCTTCCGTGAACAAAGAACCCATAGCCAATGTTTTTGAACATAAATAATATGGATCCTGCTCTCTTTGCTTTTCAATTTGCATGGAAATATTTTCCAATGACAACATGTCATCTTTATAAAGCGCACTTGTGAAAAATGTGGCCAATAGTATTTCATTCTTTTCATCTTTGATGATGACATAATGAAATCCCCAATTTTCTTCTACTTTATCATTATTGGAAAATATTTCTTCTATGCAACGCAAACCATTGTGGGAATAACTTCCATTATCCTTAAACAGATTATCCCATACTGTAACGTCTATTTCATCGATACTGGTATATATTTCTACAAAAATATTTTCAGATTCAACTGTTTTCACAGTGCTTCTCCCTTTAAAAGGAACATTGAATGTTTTATAAATCTTCTCTAAATCTTCATTTTCTTCATCTACGGCCTTATGAAAGTTTTTGCCTATCGAATTTACTAATTGATCAATATGTGCCTTTGTATTGTGTCTCGTGAGCGTGAATCGCAATCCTGTTTTATCATTTGGCACAACTGGAAACGTAGCCGTATTCACGTACAATCCATCAGCCAAAACACGCTGAACCAGATTTTGGGCTACCTTCACGGAACCCGTGCCTATAAAATAAATTGGCGTTTCGTTTGAAGAAGTGTTGGTCAAATTAAGTTCTTTTAATTTCGTGTTCAAATACTCCATCGAATCCTTCAACTCCTTTTGATAAGTGTGAATCTTGTCTGAAAGCAAAAGCTCTGCCGATCCAATGGCTGCGCCAACATTAGCTGGAGACAAAGGATGCGTGTAGGCAAGAATTCCTCCATAAATATTAACTTTTCTATGCATTTCTGCATCATTGAAAACGGCAATCCCTCCGATACATCCAAAACCTTTGGCCAAAGTACTCATTAAAATCACCCTTTCACTATACTTGAAGTGTTCGAACACACTTCCGCAGCCATTTTTACCTGTCCATCCCACGCCGTGGGCATCATCAAAATACAAATGAAGTTTTGGATATTTTTCCAACAAATAAAGAAGTTCTTTTTTATGGGGTAAATCACCGTACATGGAATAGACTCCATCGGCCATATACCAAATTTTCTCATATTGGTTATAGCCTCTTTTGATAAATTCTTCCAACATTTCCATGTTGTTATGACGGATCATTTTTACCATGGTACCCTGCAATTTTGCAAATTGACAAGGATATTGCACACTGTAATGTACTTGTTGGTCCAGAATAATTAAATCATTAGGTTGTATGATAGTCCCAACTACCGATTGATGGGCTACTGACGTCGAAGTAAATGTTATTACAGGATGATTATCAAAAATTTTACTAATTAAATTTTCTAATTCATCTTGATATGATGCTTTGACATAGGTTCTTGAAATAGAGAAATGGGAACCATATCTATCCAATAAATCACTACTTTTGGCCAAAATATGTGGATGCTTTTCCAATCCGAGATAACCACAGGTACCAAAATTGATTAATTCTTTATTGTTTATTTTTAAAAACTCTCCATTAAATTCTTCTTCCTGGGAAGAAAGATGCATTACTTTCTTTTTTTTTGCGGTTGTAGCTACATGATCAATTACATCATAAGTATTCGTGTGTTTTATTTTTGCCAAAATTTTAGGTTATTTAAGTTAATAGATTTGGGATCTTTGTTTCAAAAGTAGAAAAATAAACACAATTTAAAAATTTGAAAGCACTCCTAAAACCAAAAGCAACTGATAAACAACCAAATAAAATTTTAAAATAAAATACACCAAAGAATAGCCTTGTTAATACCGGGCAAGGTTATCCTTTATTTTTACTGTCGATGACAATTGTAACTGGACCATCATTCAAAAGCAATACTTTCATGTCGGCTCCAAAACTTCCTGTTTGTACTTTTTTGCCCAATTCCGTTTCTAATTGCTGAACGAAGTTTTCATAAATTGGAATGGCAATTTCTGGTTTTGCCGCTTTAATATAGGAAGGGCGGTTGCCTTTTTTGGTCAAGGCATGAAGCGTGAATTGGGAAACGACAATTACATCGCCGTCAACATCTTTTAACGAAAGATTCATCACCTCGTTTTCATCACCAAAAATGCGGAGATTTGCGATTTTTTGGCAAAGCCAATTGATGTCTTCTTGAGTGTCGGCATCTTCGATTCCCACTAAAACCAACAATCCTTTTTGGATGTCGGCCACAATCTTGGAATCGATGGTTACGGAAGCTGAGGAAACTCTTTGAATAACCGCTTTCATTTTAATTCTTTAAAATTAAATTTTGACATTGCTATTGACATTGAAATCATTATTTCCTCGTTTCATCACTTGCTTTTCGATCCTCGTCATAGGAATCGGTGCGGTAATTTTCGTCGTCTCCTTCGAGGATTTTGAGGTAACTATTGTAGCGTGACCAAGCGATTTCGTCTTTCTCCAAAGCTGCTTTGATGGCGCAATGAGGCTCTTCTTTGTGCAGGCAATTATTGAATTTACATTGGTCTTTCAACTTGAAAAATTCCGGAAAATAACCGCTGATTTCTTCTTTTTCCATATCGACAATCCCAAAACCCTTGATTCCCGGCGTGTCTATTATTCGAGCACCAAAAGACAAATCATACATTTCGGCAAAAGTCGTGGTATGCTGCCCTTGCTTGCTTGCTTCGGAAATAGTTTTGGTCTTTAAATGCAAAGAAGGCTCCAAAGCATTGACCAAAGTTGATTTTCCAACACCGGAATGACCAGAAAACATGCTCACTTTGCCAATCATCAGTTCTTTCAATTCTTCTATTCCTTTCATTTCTGTAGAAGAAGCTCGCAAACATTGATATCCAATTTCTTCATAAACGTGTTGCATATACAACTGTTCATCCAAAGTAGCATCGTCAAAAGTGTCTATTTTATTAAAAACCAATATCGTTTCTATGCCATAGGCTTCGGCGGTCACCAAAAAGCGGTCAATGAAATTGAAAGTCGTGGGCGGATTATTGATGGTAACCAAAAGAAAAACACGATCTATATTCGACGCAATAATGTGCATTTGGTGTGACAGATTCACCGATTTTCGGACGATATAATTCTTCCTTTCGTGAATTTTGTGAATGGTTCCCGTAACGGTATCCGAAGTTTCTTCGAGTTCATAATCCACGATATCGCCCACGGCAATAGGATTGGTACTTTTGATGCCTTTCAAACGGAATTTCCCTTTCATGCGGCATTCTATAAAATCGCCTTGATCGGATTTTACGGTGTACCAACTTCCTGTGGATTTATATACGGTTCCTGTCATGGAGGATTTTAGATTTCTGATTAACGATTTTAGATTTCTGATTTTTCAACCTAAATCCTTGCAAAGATAAAACTTTGTTTTAGGTTTAAAGTTTAAAGTTTTTGAAAATCCCATAAAAACAAAATCCCAAAACGAAATGCCTTGGGATTTTTGTTAAAATCTAAATTTTACAACTTCTGAAATCTGAAGTCTTCATTCTGAAATCTTTTTACGAATTCAATATTTTCTCTTGGTGTTCAATACTTTCTTGGTGGATTCCTTTGAATAATTTAATTATAAATTCTTCCGTCAATCCTTTCTTGGCTCCTTCAGCAACCATTTTTGCCTGGATTTCGTTCCAACGATTGTTTTGCAATACAGCCACGTTGTTTTCTTTTTTCACTTGACCAATTTCGTCGGCCACTTTCATTCTTTTTCCTAACAAATCCAATAAGTTGGCATCCAAAACGTCGATGTTTGCTCTCAATTTTGTCATTTTTTGGTCAAAATCATTGTCACCACTTACTTTTCTAATTTTCAAATCTTTCAAGATTTGTTTCAAAGCATCTGGTGTTACTTGTTGAGCAGCATCACTCCAAGCATTGTCTGGATCAATGTGTGTTTCGATAATCATACCGTCATAGTTCAAATCCAAAGCTTCTTGAGTCACTTCAAGAATCATGTTACGATTTCCCGTGATATGTGATGGATCGATGATTAATGGTAAATCAGGGAATTTATTTTGCAATTCGATGGCAATTTGCCATTCCGGAATGTTTCTGTATTTTGTTTTTTCGTATGTAGAAAAACCTCTGTGAATTACTCCTAATTTTTCGATTCCAGCAGCATACAAACGTTCAACACCACCCAACCATAAAGCCATGTCAGGATTTACAGGGTTTTTGATCAAAACGATTTTATCTGTTCCTTTTAAAGTATCGGCAATCTCTTGAACAGCAAATGGATTTGCAGTTGTACGAGCACCAACCCATAAAACATCAATATCATATTCCAAAGCCAATTTACAGTGTGCAGCAGTGGCAACTTCCGTTCCCATTAGCATTCCTGTTTCCGCTTTTGCTTTTTTCAACCATTTCAATCCAATTTCTCCAACACCTTCAAATCCTCCTGGACGAGTTCTTGGTTTCCAGATTCCAGCTCTAAAAACACTTACGTCAGAATCTTTCAATTCGTGAGCAATTTTCAAAACTTGCTCTTCTGTTTCAGCACTACAAGGTCCTGCTATCACTAATGGATGAGACAAATTGAATTCGTTCAACCAGTTTCTCATTTCTTTCTTGTTTTCCATCTTTTCTAAATTTACTTTTTTTATTATTTTATTGTGTTGTTCTTTTTATTGCAATTGCTATTGATTTTTTGCAATTGACTATTTTTTCATTCCGTTTAATATTTCCTTTATTTTATTCACGCTTTGCATTTCGTTGTAAATAGCGTCGTAATCATCATTCTCCAATAATTCTTTGAAATGGGATAAATTGGAAATGTATTCTTCCAATGTTTTCACCACTTGCTTTTTATTCTGTTTGAAAATCGGTGTCCACATTGCCGGGGAACTTTTGGCCAAACGAACCGTGCTTTCAAAACCGGAACCCGCCATGTCAAAAATATCCTGCTCGTGCTTCTCTTTATCAATAACTGTTTTACCAAGCATAAACGAACTGATGTGGGACAAATGCGACACATAAGCGATGTGCTTGTCGTGCGATTTTGGATCCATGTAACGAATTCTCATTCCTGCAGCATTGAACAGCCAAAGTGCTTTTTCCTGTAGCTTGAAAGCTGTTTTTTCTACTTCACAAATGATGTTGGTTTTTCCTTGAAACAACCCTTTTATCGCCGCCGATGGACCTGAAAATTCTGTTCCTGCAATAGGATGTGTCGCAATAAAATTTCTCCTTTTTGGATGATTTTCAACCGCTTCACAAATAGGGATTTTAGTGGAGCCCACATCAAAAACAATCGTATTATCCTGAACTATATCTAAAACTTTTGGCAAAAGCGTAAGTGCAACATCTACCGGAACTGAAACGATTACGAAATCAGCCTTGGCTAAATCCTCAAAAACAGCCCCTTCATCTACTACTCCAATCGCAATTGCTTCCTGCAAATGATTTTCATTATTATCAATTCCAAAAATCTTGGCATCAGGGTATAAAGCTTTTGCATCCAATGCAATGGAGCCTCCTATTAATCCAATTCCTATTACGTATATCTTCATTTGCTAAAATCTACCTATTGCTTCTTGCACTTTTTCCTCTTTTACACAAAGTGCAAATCGGATATATCCTTCACCATTGGAACCGAAAATTGTTCCCGGCGTGATGAAAATCGATTTCTCGTATAATATTTTATCAATGAAGTTCTCTGCCGATGTGATTCCTGCTGGTAATTTTGCCCAAACAAATAATCCAACACCTTCTTTGTAAACTTCACAACCCAGCTTTTCTGCCAATTGTTCCGTTAAAACTCGTCTTCTTTTATAAATAGCATTCATCGAATCAAACCAAGTCTTGTCACTTTTCAAGGCTTCAATCGCCCCTTTTTGAATTCCGAAGAACATTCCGCTGTCCATATTGCTTTTTACTTTCAAAACGGCATCAATACAAGCTGCATTTCCCAACACCATTCCCACTCGCCAACCTGCCATATTGAAGGTTTTTGACAAAGAATTTAATTCTAATGCCACATCTTTTGCCCCTTCCACTTGCAACAAACTCATCGGATTGTCATTCAAGACAAAACTATACGGATTGTCGTTAATCAACAATATGTTGTGTTTTTTGGCGAAAGCCACCAACTTTTCGAACAATTCCAGACTTCCTCTCGCTCCTGTTGGCATGTGCGGATAACCCAACCACATTAATTTCACTTTCGATAAATCCAATTTTTCCAAAGCTTCAAAATCAGGTTCCCAATTATTCACTTCTTTCAAATCATAATAAACCGGTACTGCCCCTACCAAATTCGTTACCGAAGTATAAGTTGGATAACCGGGATTTGGAATCAAAACCTGATCGCCTTCATTCAAAAATGCCAATGAGATATGCATAATTCCTTCCTTCGAACCCATCAAAGGTAAAATTTCGTTGTTTGGATTCAAGTCAACACCAAAGTTGTTTTTGTAGAAATCAGCCATACCACTTCTCAATTCTGGCAATCCTTGATAACTCTGATATCCATGTGAATTATCATCTTGCATTGCCGAAGAAACTGCATCAATAACAGCTTGTGAAGGCTTTAAATCTGGACTACCAATTCCCATATTGATAATTGGTTTTCCTTCAGAAGCCAGTTGTCTTACTTCTCTCAATTTTGAAGAGAAATAGTATTCTTCAACTATATCCAGACGTTTCGCTGTTGTAATCATGGTTTTGTATTTTTATATTCTCCCAACACTTTGAAATATTCCGCCATAATTTCCAACAAGGATTTTGCTTTGGCATAGTCTTCATACTTTTCGAAAGTAACGTCAACAAAAAATGAATATTTCCAAGGTGTTTCTATTTTTGGCAAAGATTGAATTTTGGTCAAATTCAATTTGCAATCGCTCATCACATTCAAAACTGCCGCCAAACTGCCTCGTTTGTGATCCAATTCGAATTTGATGGAAGCCCTGTTGATTTCGTCTTCAGCAACAAAATGATCTTCTTTGTTGATAATGACAAAACGGGTCATATTGTTGTTTATCGTTTGGATTTCCGGTGCCAAAATCTCCAAATTATACATTTCAGAAGCCGTTTTACTGGCAATAGCCGCAATTCCTTTCAACTGTTTTTCGTGAATTCTTCGTGCTGTTTCGGCTGTATCTTTATCTTCAACCAATTTAATGTTGGGATGTTTTTTCAAAAACTCCATACATTGCAACAAAGCCATCGGATGGGAATGCACTTCCAGTATATCTTCAATTTTCTGGCCTTTCAAAGCCATTAAATTCTGGTGAATGTCTAAATAATGTTCTCCAACAATGTGCAAATTATTTTTGTCAATCAAGGCATAATTAGGAATAATTGGTCCCGCAATGGAATTCTCGATTGCCATAACCGCCTGATCCGATTTGCCGGACAAAACGCTGTCAACCAATTCTTCAAAAGACAAGCATTCGTCCACTTCTATATTTTGATAGAAATAATCTTGCGCCACCTGATGATGGAAAGAGCCTTTTATACCTTGTATTGCAATTTTTGTTCTCATTTATACTCAAAAAAAAATCCTGATTTTCATCAGGATTGTATATTAGTTTTATTTGTTTCTTAAACTTTCAAATAACCATAAACAATCCTTACTTCCTAAAAAAGAAGTAGTAAGTATTGCTAAAATAAAAACGGTTATTAGACATTTTGATTCTGATTTTTAATAAATTCTTCGCAAATGTATAAATATTTTTTTTGCCGACCCAAAAAAAAGACCAATTTTATCCAACAAAAAAAGAATTATCTACAAAACCCCTTTTTCATTACAAAATAATTAAAAACAAAGTCATAAAATAACAATTAAGCAACTGCGTTCGACCAACTTTCAACTGTTGAAACTTTTAACGAAGTCTTTTTATCTATTGAAGATTAAAAAACAATAAATCAATACATTTTCTGTTTACTTTTGCTTCAAATAAATACGCCATGTCAATAGAGGTAAACAACATTTCGAAAAGTTACGGAATCCAAAAAGCATTGGACAACATTTCGTTTGCAGTCAATAAAGGAGAAATAGTTGGTTTCCTGGGTCCAAATGGTGCCGGAAAATCGACTTTGATGAAAATATTGACCACATATATTGCCGCCGATGAAGGTGCAGCTGCCGTAAATGGATTTGACGTGAACACCCAAGCCAAAGCCGTGCAGCAATCCATCGGCTATTTGCCGGAACACAATCCGTTGTATTTGGATTTGTACGTAAGAGAATATTTGGCTTTCAATGCCGATGTATATAAAGTAGCCAAATCTCGAATCGAAGAAGTAATTCAATTGACTGGTTTATCGAATGAAAGCCACAAGAAAATAGGACAATTATCCAAAGGCTATCGCCAACGTGTGGGACTCGCAAACGCTTTGTTGCACAATCCCGACGTCTTGATTCTGGACGAACCCACAACAGGTTTAGACCCAAACCAATTGGTCGAAATTAGAAACGTGATTAAAAACGTGGGAAAAGACAAAACCGTTTTTCTTTCGACACATATTATGCAGGAAGTGGAAGCGATTTGTGACCGTGTTATCATCATTGACAAAGGGAAAATTGTAGCCGACAAAAAACTGGACAACTTAATCTCTGCCAATAAGGAACAAGTAATCGAAGTCGAATTTGATTTGAAAGTAGAAGAAAGCCTTATAGAACAAATTCCGTATTTAAAATCATTCAAAAATACTCAGGGTTGCTCTTGGGAATTGACTTTTGTTTCCGATAAAGACATGCGCCCGACCGTCTTTGATTTTGCTTACGACAATGGATTGAAAACTTTACAACTCAATCAGAAGAACAAAAACCTGGAGACTGTATTTAGGGAAATGACAAAGTAAGTCGGCAGATTTCAGATAGCAGTCAAAGTTTACAAACAAAAAAAGCTCGTTTAAAATGATTTTAAACGAGCTTTTCTATTAACAAAAAAACAATACACTTATTTTTAAATGAAGTAATAAACAATTCAAAATAAAGAATATATTTACAAAAAATAACCCTTTTAAAAACCCCTTAAAATGAAAAACTTTTTATTACTAGCAGTTTTGTTTTTTTCAATACAATTAGGCTACGGACAAGAAAAAATAATACACCCCAATCAGAATTCTCTTTATAATTCGGCTGGAATAGACATAAAACCAGAATTCCCAGGAGGTCAGAAAGAATTCGACAAATACATTAGAAAAAACTACATCACCCCTCGTGAAGCAAAAGGAATAAAAGGAAAAGTATATGTAACTTTTATCATTGAAATAGATGGAAGCCTTACCGATATAAAAGTTTTACGAGATTTAGGCTTTGGCACAGGAAAAGAGGCAATTCGAGTTTTAGAACAAAGTCCAAAATGGATTCCAGGGCAACAGAAAGGACTAATAGTAAGAACAACTTATAGTTTACCAATCGCCATCAATTAGGGCAGAATAATTTTTCAAAATTATAAAATAAGCCGACGATTAGAACAAAAAAACCCGTTTAAATCAAATTAAACGGGTTTTTGAATTTTATTAAAAGTTCTATTAAAACACTTTTTTCGCGATATTATAGATATTATCTGATTTTCCCATTGAATAATAATGTACGCAAGGAACACCAAATTCAATTAATTCTTTAGATTGTTGCACGGCAAACTCCACTCCTATTTGACGAACGGCGGCATTGTCTTTGGCCTGTTCGATGGAATGAATCAAATCCTGGGGCATATCCAACCAAAAAACCTGAGGCAACAATTGCAAATGACGTTTCACCGCAACAGGTTTAATTCCAGGGATAATTGGCACAGTAATTCCAATGGCACGAGCAGCCTCGACAAACTTAAAATAGCGTTGGTTGTCAAAAAACATTTGCGTCACGATATAATCGGCACCAGCATCTACTTTTTCTTTCAGTCTTTTTAAATCGGCTTCCAAGCTTGGAGCTTCAATGTGTTTTTCAGGATACCCAGCAACACCTACGCAAAAATCAGGTGCGTTTTGCATTGGCAAAACATCGTGCAAAAACTGCCCCGCATTCATCGCCTTGATTTGTTTTACCAAATCTACAGCATACGCATTTCCACCTTTGGTTGGTTCAAAATATTTTTCGCCTTTCATTGGATCACCACGAAGTGCCACCAGGTTTTCTATTCCCAAATACTGGCAATCCACCAATAAATATTCGGTTTCTTCTTTGGTAAAACCACCGCATAAAACGTGAGGAATGGCATCCACGCCATATTTATGTTGAATGGAAGCACAAATCCCAACAGTTCCTGGACGCATACGGGTAATGCGACGGTCAAAAAGCCCGTCTTTTTCGATGTATACATATTCTTCTCTAGAAGTCGTAACATCAATAAAAGGCGGTTTAAACTCCATCAAAGGATCTATATTTACGTACAAATCATTGATATTGGTTCCTTTTTGGGGCGGAACAATTTCGAAAGAAAACAAAGGCTTCCCTTTTGCGTTTTCTATATGCTGCGTTACTTTCATTTAAAAATTGTATAATGTATTTTGTAAATTGTATAATGTATTTGTAGCTGTATTTTTCCTTTCAATATACATTCTACAATTTACAATATACAGAGATTTAATCTGCTATATTTGGGTTCAACCATTTCATTGCCATATCGGTTGAAATACTTCTTCGTTTGGCGTAATCAATTACCTGGTCTTCTTTTATTTTTCCAAGTCCGAAATATTTACTTTGAGGATTTCCGAAGTAATAACCCGAAACCGAAGAAGCCGGCCACATTGCCATACTTTCCGTCAAAGTTACTCCGATTTTATTTTCCACATCAAGTAATTTCCAAATCGTTGGTTTTTCTAAATGGTCAGGACAAGCTGGATAACCCGGTGCCGGACGAATACCTTTATAATTTTCTTTAATCAAATCTTCTTTTGACAAAGTTTCATCCGAATCATATCCCCAAGATTCTTTACGCACTTTTTCGTGTAAATATTCGGCAAAAGCTTCTGCAAAACGATCTGCTAATGCTTTCACCATAATCGAATTGTAATCGTCTAAATTATCACGGTATTCATCAGCCCATTCGTCCACACCAAAACCGGTGGTTACACAAAATGCTCCCATATAATCAGTTACTCCATTATCTTTCGGAGCAATAAAATCCGCTAAAGCGATATTCGGAGCGCCTTTTGTTTTTTGTGATTGCTGACGTAAAGTCAAGAATTTCTCTAATTCTTTTCCATTTTCGTCATACAATTGAATATCATCATCATTGATTTGATTGGCAGGGAAAATACCATAGATTCCTTTGGCTTGTAATTTCTTTTCTTTCAAAATCACTTCCAACATCGCTTGTGCATCTGCAAAAACAGAAGTAGCTTGTTCACCAACCACTTCATCCGTCAAAATTGCAGGATATTTTCCGTGCAATTCCCAAGTTTGAAAAAACGGTGTCCAATCGATATAAGGAACCAAAACATCCAAATCCACTTCTACAACTTGTTCCCCAATGATATTTGGTTTTACAGGAGTAAAATTAGCCCAATCCAATTGCAATTTATTTCTACGGGCATCTTCAATTGATAAGAAATTTTTATCTCTCGAACGACTCAAAAAAGTTTCTCTAAACGCATCGTATTCTGTTCGAATATCAGCGGTGTATTTTTCTCTATTATCGTCCAATAAATTTCCTGCCACCGTAACGGCTCTCGAAGCATCGTTTACGTGAATTACAGTTTCTCTGTATTGCGGGGCAATTTTCACGGCAGTATGCGCACGAGAAGTCGTAGCTCCACCAATCATTACCGGAATTTTCATTCCGCGTTTATCTAATTCTTTAGCGAGATACACCATTTCGTCCAATGACGGCGTGATTAATCCGCTCAGACCAATAATATCAACATCATTTTCAATAGCAGCTGCAATAATTTTTTCGGGAGAAACCATTACGCCAAGGTCAATAATTTCGTAATTGTTGCAAGCCAACACCACTGAAACAATATTTTTTCCAATATCGTGCACATCTCCTTTTACGGTTGCCATCAATATTTTTCCGTTTCCTTCTTTGTCTCCAACCTGTTTGGCAGCTTCAATAAATGGCAACAAATAAGCCACGGCTTTTTTCATAACCCTTGCTGATTTTACCACCTGTGGCAAAAACATTTTTCCTGAACCGAACAAATCTCCAACGACATTCATCCCCGTCATCAAGTTGATTTCGATTACTTCGATAGGCTTTGTAGCCGCCAAACGTGCTTCTTCTACATCTTCTTCAATAAAAGCATCCACTCCTTTTACTAACGAATAAGTGATTCTTTCCTGAACCGTTCCCAAACGCCATTCTTGTATTTCTTTTTCCGTGCTTTTTGGTCCGCCTTTTACATTCTCGGCAAAATCCAATAAACGTTCAGTAGCATCATCACGACGGTTTAGAATTACATCTTCAACGTGTTCCAATAAATCTTTTGGAATTTCGTCATAAATAGAAAGCATTTCCGGGTTTACAATTCCCATCGTCATTCCATTTTTAATGGCGTGATACAGGAAAACCGAGTGCATCGCTTCACGAACCGTATCATTTCCTCTAAACGAAAACGAAACGTTACTAACACCTCCGCTAATGTGGGCGTGTGGCAAATTTTCACGAACCCATTTGGTTCCTCTAAAGAAATCCAAAGCATTCAGGCGGTGTTCTTCCATTCCGGTTGCTACAGGAAAAATATTCAAATCGAAAATAATATCCTGTGGAGGAAAGCCCACTTTATTTACCAAAATATCATACGAACGTTGGCAAATCTCCACTCTTCGTTCAAAATTATCGGCTTGTCCTACTTCGTCAAAAGCCATAATAATAGCAGCTGCTCCGTAGCGTTTAATCAATTGGGCGTGATGAATAAATTGCTCTTCTCCTTCTTTCAAAGAAATCGAGTTCACCACAGATTTTCCCTGAACGACTTTCAAACCGGCTTCAATGATATGCCATTTCGAGCTGTCAATCATAATGGGCACGCGAGCAATATCCGGTTCGGCAGCAATCAGGTTTAGGAATTTCACCATCGCATATTCACCATCTAGCATTCCCTCATCCATATTAATATCGATGATTTGCGCTCCTCCTTCTACCTGCTCTTTGGCAATACTTAGTGCTTCGTCGTATTTTTCCTCTTTGATTAATCGAAGAAATTTTCTAGAACCTGTAACATTGGTTCTTTCTCCAATGTTTACAAATACACTTTCCGGCGTAATGATTAAGGGTTCCAATCCCGATAAAACTAAGTTTCTTCTTTTTTCTGCTTCTGCCATTTTTTTATTTTGTTTTGCCACGAATTCACGAATTATAAATATGTGTTTTCAAAATTCGTGAATTCGTGGCTATAATTTTGACGCGATGAATCACGTCTCTACGATTACATTGTTGCTGTTGATACCCTCGGTTTATAATCCTTGGCAATATCGGCAATCAATTTGATGTGTCCCGGAGTTGTTCCGCAACAACCACCAATGATATTGATTAAATTATCATCCAAATAAGAGCGTATTTGCGATTGCATTTCTTCCGGCGTTTCATCATATTCTCCAAAAGCATTTGGCAATCCTGCATTGGGATGCGCCGAAATATTGAACGATGTATTATGTGACAAGGTTTGCAAATAAGGCTTTAACAAATCGGCACCCAAAGCACAATTGAAACCCACGCTCAATAACGGAATATGTGAAACCGAAATCAGGAAAGCTTCTACCGTTTGTCCGGAAAGTGTTCTTCCTGAAGCATCGGTAATGGTTCCTGAAACCATAATTGGAATATCAACATTACGTTCTTCTTTCACTTGTTCGATAGCGAAAAGTGCTGCTTTGGCATTAAGAGTATCAAAAATAGTTTCTACTAAAAGCAAATCGCAACCTCCGTCCATTAAAGCTTCTACTTGTTGTTTGTAGGCAATACGCAAATCATCAAAAGTTACTGCTCTGTAACCCGGATCGTTCACGTCAGGTGACATACTCGCTGTTCTGTTTGTTGGCCCAATTGAACCGGCAACAAAACGAGGTTTGTCCGGATTTTTGGCTGTAAATTCATCGGCTACTTCACGGGCCAATTTTGCCGATTCGTAGTTGAGTTCGTAAACGTATTCTTCCAAGTGATAATCCGCCATTCCGATAGTTGTCCCTGAGAAGGTATTGGTTTCCACAATATCGGCTCCGGCTTCGAAATACAAGGCGTGCACTTCTTTGATAGCTTTGGGTTGTGTCAAGGACAACAAATCGTTGTTTCCTTTCAGTGAATGTGGAAAATCCTTGAAACGTTCTCCTCGGAAATCTTCTTCGGAAAAATTATAGCGTTGCAACATCGTTCCCATTGCTCCATCGAGTACGAGAATTCGTTTTTTTATTTCTTCTTGAATGTTTGGCATAACTTGTTTTTTGCCGCTAAGACGCCAAGGCGCAAAGCTTTTGTTTATTTTTTTAACCGCTAAGACACTAAGGCGCAAAGCTTTTTATTCTTTGTTTTTCCAAAAAATCACTAGTTTCGGCTGTTTAGCCCTGATGGGAGCGGCATCTCCCGATTTAGAAAAACAAGGCTTTTTTGCCGTAGTTTTTCTAAATCGGGAATATAGCGGACAGCAGGAACCCAAATTGACCGATAAATCCCAATGTTTCGCTCCTGATTCCTTCACAATTTTGGAACTGCAAAGTAAAGCAATAGCCTTACCACTTGCAAGTGATAAGGCTATTTTGATATTGATTGCAACCTGTATTCTAGGTAATAGCTTTCACCACTGCTTTTGGCGCTTCTTTACGAGTTCCGTCGAATCCATCAACTCCTGAAACGGTGGTGTATTTCATCACATATTTCTTTCCTGGATTGATGATTTGGTAGGCCGCTTGACACATTAATGTGGCTTCGTGGAATCCGCAAAGAATCAATTTCAGTTTTCCTGGATAGGTATTTACGTCACCAATGGCGAAAATTCCAGGAATATTCGTTTGATAATCCAAAGCATTGTTTACTTTGATGGCGTTTTTCTCGATTTCCAATCCCCAGTTGGCAATTGGACCTAATTTTGGCGTCAATCCAAAAAGTGGAATAAAATAATCCGTCGGAATATTTCTGTGTGCTCCTTCGATATCCACGTCAACAGATTCCAGATGCTCGGCACCATTCAAACCAACAACTTCTCCCGGAGTAATCATTTTGATTTTTCCGGCATTTTTCAATTCCTGTACTTTCTCCACTGAGTCCAAAGCACCACGGAATTCGTTTCTACGGTGAATCAAAGTCACTTCGGAAGCCACGTTGGACAAGAAAATACTCCAGTCCAAAGCCGAGTCTCCACCGCCTGATATTACGACCCTTTTATCCCTGAATTTCTCCGGGTTTTTGATGAAATATTTGATTCCCTTGTTTTCGTAAAATTCGATGTCTTCGATAAGTGGTTTTCTAGGCTCAAAACTTCCCAATCCACCTGCAATGGCAACTACCGGAGCGTGGAATCTTTTTCCTTTGTTTGAAGTAACTATAAAAGTTCCGTCTTCTTGTTTTTCTATGGTTTCGGCACGTTCTCCCAAGGTAAATCCTGGTTCGAACTGCTTGATTTGTTCCATTAAATTATCTACCAAATCACCCGCCAATACTTCAGGAAAACCTGGAATATCGTAGATTGGTTTTTTAGGGTATAATTCTGAAAGTTGTCCTCCTGCTTGTGGCAATGCGTCAAGAATATGACATTTTAATTTTAATAATCCTGCTTCGAATACTGCAAATAGACCTGTTGGTCCGGCTCCTATTATAAGGATATCTGTTTTAATCATTTTGTTTAATTTTTCCCCAGCTCGCTCTTTGCAAAGAAAAGAGATTGAGTTGGATTCGTTGATTTTGGTTTATATATTGTATTCTGTTTATTCTTTGTTCTTCAACGCTTCGGTAATCTCGTTCATGCGTTGTACTTTTTCTTCGAAATTTCCTTTCAGCGTTTTTCGGTATTCATTCAGGTTTTCGACCATTTTATTGACATCCTCCGGAATTACTTCTTCGAAAAACTCTCTTAATCGTTTGGCTGTTGTTGGCGATTTTCCATTGGTTGAAATGGCAATTTTCACGTTTCCTTTGGTCACGATTCCACCCAAATAATAATCACACAATGGCGGCGTGTCGGCGATGTTGCAAATCAAGTATCTTTTTCGAGACAGGTCATAAACCCTTTTATTGATTTCCAAATCATCGGTGCAAGCGATGACCATGTGCCGTTTTTTCAACATTTTTTTCTTGAACTTCGCTTGGGTCAATTTTACCGAAGGGTGTTTCTCGACCAATGCTTCCAATTCGGGCAAGAACTTTGTTGCCACTACCTCAACATTGGCATTGGGACTGGATTTCAACATAAAACTTAGTTTTTCCAAGCCCACGTTTCCACCACCCACAATGAGCACATTGATTTGGTGTAGTTTTAAAAAAACTGGATATAATTCGTTTTTCTCCATTATTCTCTTGCGCAAACTTTATTGAATGCCAATTCTTGGTAAAATCCTTTCAACTTGTTTCTTTCTCTAACAACTTCCCCTATCACGATAATGGCTGGCGAACTTAAATTGTTTTCCTTAACCACGTTCAAAATAGAATCTATGGTTCCAATGCCTATTTTTTCGTTTGGCATTGTGCCGTTTTGAATAATCGCAACCGGAGTTTCTCCTTTGGATTCTTTTTGAAAAAGCGACACTATCTGTTCCAATTTGCTCATTCCCATCAGAATCACGACCGTTGCCGATGATTGTGCTGCCAAGGCTACATCTTTGGACAAATTCCTGTCGGAAGTTGTTCCCGTGATGACCCAAAAACTTTCGGAAACACCTCTTTTGGTCAAAGAAATTCCTTGGTTTGCTGGAACTGCCATGGAAGAAGAAATCCCGGGAACCACAAATGTTGGAATTCCAAAACTTTCAACGAATTCTATTTCTTCGCTTCCACGACCAAAAATAAAAGAATCACCTCCTTTTAATCTTACCAAATTCCCATAAGTGAATGCGTTGTCCACAATCAGCTGATTGATTTGGTCTTGGGAATAGGCGTGACAGCCTTTTCTTTTACCCACAAATATTTTCAGGGATTTTTTCGGGGCGTAATCCAGTATTTCCTCATTGGCCAAAGCATCATATAAAACCACGTTCGCTTCAGCAAGTGCTTTTACCCCTTTCAGGGTAAGTAAATCTGGATCTCCAGGACCAGCACCTACTAAAGTTACTTTTGGTTTTATTGAATTATGCATTGGCTAAATCTTTTGCTCTATAGTTTTCAATATTTTCAAAAAAGGCAACACCTTCTTGAATGTATGCTTTAGCGAAAGCTTCAGAAGGCTCTTTTTTGTTGATTTGGTAAACCAAATCTTTGAAAGAAGAACTTAACTCAATTTTATTCGTTTCCACAAAAACCGTGTCGAATAAATCGATGATTCCTGCGTGAGTATTTGTTTTTTGTCCTTCGGCAAGCAATAAAGCTTTGGCTCCATTTACAAATCCTGCATAGGTCAAGTAAATAGAATCAGACCATTTTCCCTCTTGTAGAGCTTCGTGTGAAAAAGTCAATTTGTCTTTGGCTTCAAACAATAAAGTAGCCACCAAGTCAATAACCACACCCGCACATTCTCCAACTCCAACCGCTTTCACGTAATTGTCGGCATTTCCCCAATCCACGAAGTCTTCTTCGGTCAAGTTTGTCACATCAGAAAGTGGCAACAAGAAATCATAGAAATATTTCTCTCCTTTGGCATCATAATAGTTCAAGAACGATTGTCCATTGGCATTAGCCTCGAAATCATTCAAGATATAACGCAAAGCATCAGGTCCTCTACGACTTGGAATTTTAATTACTTTATCAGAAAATCTTCCTTTTCCGTCACCCAATATTCCACCACCCAACAATACTTGAAGTGCTGGCGCTACCAATTTTCCTGAATTGATTGACATTCCCTGAAAACCAATTTCAGACATATTGTGTTGCCCACAGGCATTCATGCAACCACTTATTTTTATGGAAATTCCCGTGTTGTCGGCATATTGTGGATATTCGGTTGCCAAAACTCTTTCCAGTTCCGTGGCAATTCCTGTACTGCTTGCTATACCCAAATTACAAGTATCTGTTCCTGGGCAAGCCGTAACGTCACCTATGGTATTGTATCCTAAAGTCACAAAATCCAATTTGGCCAACTCTTGGTAGAAAAATGCCAGATTTTCTTCTTTAATATTTCGGATAACGATATTTTGTCTTAATGAAAAACGCAATTCATTGGCACCATAATTTTTAATCAAATCAGCCAATACTCTTGCTTTGTCCGTATAAAAATCTCCCAAAGAAACTTTGATACCGATAGCAACATATCCAGCTTGTTTTTGTGCAATCACATTCGATTTTTTCCAAGCTTCAAAAGCTTCAACATCATCGATTGTCACTGATGGCACTGCCAACAAAGGTTCCGTGATTGGACCTTCAAAAGCGGCAGTTTCTATTTCGTAAGAATGAAAAGGCAACGCTTTTTTCTCTTCGTCAACCAAGCGCAAAAACTCGTCACGACCCAAATCTTTGATCAAGAATTTCAAACGTGCTTTCAAACGTTTTGCTCTTTCACCGTGACGGTCAAAAACCCTGATTACCCCTTCGGCAGTCGGGATAATTTGATTTACCGGCACAAATTCCGACAACAATTCGGCGTGGCTTGGTTGAGAACCTAAACCTCCACCCAACATGATTTTGAAACCTTTTTCGCCATTTACAATTTTTGGAATGAATCCTAAATCATGCAAGTAACTCAAGGCAGAATCTTTCTCGGAAGACGAGAATGATATTTTGAACTTACGTCCCATTTCTTGACAAATTGGGTTACGCAATAAATATTGGAACAACCCGTGTGCATAAGGAGTTATATCGAATGGTTCGTCTACATCTACACCAGCCAATTCACTTCCCGTGATATTACGCACCGTGTTTCCACAAGCTTCTCTCAAAGTGATATCGTCTTTGGCCAAATCTGCCCAAAGTTCAGGTGTTCTGTCCAAACTTACATAGTGAATTTGGATATCTTGACGTGTCGTGATGTGCAAACGTCCTGTAGAATATTTGTCTGATACTTCAGTGATTCTCTTCAATTGCTCACTAGATACTTTTCCATAAGGCAATTTAATACGAATCATTTGTACGCCTTCCTGACGTTGACCGTAAATACCGCGTGCCAAACGAAGACTGCGAAAACGCTCGTCGTCAATTTGTCCGTTACGGAAAGAATAAATCTTTTTCTCTAAATCGATAATCTCTTTTTGGACAATCGGATTTTCTATTTCGTCTCTAAAACTTTGCATCTTTTTTTAGTTTTTAGTTTATGGTTGTTGGTTTAATGATTATTAGTTGGCAGCGAACCATCAACTATTTTATAAATCCAACTCCTGCAGTTGTGTTGGTTGCGGCGTCAATCAAGATAAAAGCTCCATTTGATTTGTTGTCAGTATAAGCATCAAAATAAATGGCTTTGCTCAATTTAATGGTTACTTCTCCAATTTCGTTAATAGATAATTGCGTTGCTGGAGTAACTCCTGAATAATCTGTGGCAATCACGTTTTTCACGCTGTCAATTTTTGCCAAAACTCTATTGGTGTTGTGTTGCACAAAATATTTTGCACCAGCTACCAATTTCTTGCTGTCCATCCAACAAACCGTTGTCGTGATGTCTTTTTCTACTTTAGGAAGCTCATTTGATTTTACAATCATGTCGCCTCTAGTCACGTTAATATCATTAGCCAATTCGATAGTGATTGAAGAACCAACGCTCGCCTCGTCAAATTGTTGGTCAAAAAAGTGGATGTTGGTCACTTTCGATTCTGTCAAAGAAGGAAGAACCGTTACCGCATCTCCAACTTTGATATTGTTTCCGTATAATTTTCCGGCATATCCTCTAAAGTCGTGGTATTCTTCCGTTTTTGGACGAATTACAGTTTGAACCGGAAAACGAGCCTGTCCATTATCGTAAACATCTTTTGACTCTAAAGCTTCCAAATGCTGAAGGATGGTTTGTCCTGTATACCAAGGCATTTTTCCCAATGATTCCACCACATTATCTCCTGTCAAAGCACTCAAAGGAATATAACTTACGTTTTGTTCTTTGTAGGCGCTTTTTGCATTCAATGCTTGAAAATCGGCTTTGATTTTGTTGTACACTTCTTCCGAATAATCAACCAAATCCATTTTGTTTACTGCAACAATCACGTCTTTTACCCTCAATAAATTATTGATGAAAAAGTGACGGTACGTTTGCTCAATCACTCCTTTACGGGCATCGATCAAAATGATGGACACTTGTGAAGTAGAAGCTCCGGTAACCATGTTACGAGTATATTCTACGTGACCCGGAGTATCGGCAATGATGTAACTTTTTTTCGCTGTAGAAAAATAAATATGCGCAACGTCTATCGTGATTCCCTGCTCTCTTTCCGCAACCAAACCATCAGTTGCCAAAGAAAAATCCAAGTAATCGTATCCTTTTTGCTTGCTGCTTTTTTCTATTGCTTCAATTTTATCTGTAGTCAATGATTTGGTATCGTACAATAATCTTCCGATTAAAGTACTTTTTCCGTCATCTACACTTCCTGCTGTTGCTATTTTTAAAACTTCCATATTCTGAAATTGTATATTGTAATTTATTGTATAATGTATATTGTACTTTTGTAAAATTGTATCATGTTTAAGGTACTTTGTAAATTCAATCACAAAATACAGTTTTTACATTATACAATTTTTACGTTATACAATCTCCTAAAAGTATCCTTGTTGTTTTCTTTTTTCCATTGCAGCTTCCGAACGTTTGTCGTCGATTCTGGCTCCTCTTTCTGAAATGGTAGATTGTCTGATTTCACCAACTACTTCCGCAATTGTTGCAGCATACGAATCAACCGCAGCCGTACAACTCATGTCTCCAACTGTTCTGAAACGAACAATTCTTTCCTCAATAACCTCATCTTCTTCTTGGTAAACAAAAGGAGAATGTGACCAAATCATGCCGTCTCTCAAGAATACTTTACGTTTGTGTGAAAAGTAAATTGATGGAATTTCGATTTGTTCTTGTTCGATATAACTCCAAACATCCAATTCTGTCCAGTTTGAAATTGGGAAAACACGAACGTTTTGTCCATTTTCGATTTTTCCGTTCAATAAATCAAATAATTCAGGGCGTTGGTTTTTCTCGTCCCATTGTCCGAAATCATCACGAACAGAGAAAATACGTTCTTTGGCTCTTGCTTTTTCCTCGTCACGACGAGCACCACCAATACAAGCATCAAATTTGAATTCTTCGATAGCATCTAAAAGTGTAGTCGTTTGCAAACTGTTTCTACTTGAATATTTACCTGATTCTTCAACAACTTTACCTGAATCGATAGCATCTTGTACATTTCTAACGATTAATTCCAAACCTAATTCGGCAACTAATCTGTCCCTGAATTCGATAGTTTCTGGAAAATTGTGCCCTGTGTCCACGTGCAACAATGGAAAAGGAATTTTGGCTGGAAAAAATGCTTTTTGCGCCAAACGCACCAATGTAATGGAATCTTTTCCCCCAGAGAAAAGCAACACAGGCTTGTCAAATTGAGAAATTACTTCCCTGAATATGTAAATCGCTTCGCTTTCTAAAGCATTTGTTTTTAAAACTGAACTTATCATTCTTTTGGTATTTAATTATTCATTTATTTGCCATCAATCGATTCAACAAATAAACCGTTAAACTCTTTATTTTTGGTGTAAACCACATTCTTTATGGCTGGATTCCCAAGACCATCTCCCCGCTCTAATATCTTCGCCCGGAGCAATTGCCCTGGTACAAGGCGCACAACCAATACTTACAAATCCTTGTTTGTGTAAAGCATTTTGTGGCACGTTATTGTCATCAATGTATTTTTGAACTTCTTCCAATGTCCATTTCAACAATGGATTGAATTTGATGATGTCAAAATTAGCATCGTATTCAAACAAATCTAAACTATGTCTATTCTCCGATTGTTCGGCTCTCAACCCCGTAATCCAAACCGCATTTCCTTTCAAGGCTTTCGTCAACGGTACTACTTTTCGAATAAAACAACATTCTTTTCTATTCTCAACCGATTCATAAAAACTGTTTGGTCCTTTCTCCTGAAGTAATTTCTCTACCGAAGCCGCTTCTGGAAAATAAACTTTAATTTCCTTTTTATATTTTTTCACTGTCTTGTGAAAAACATCGTAAGTTTCCTGAAACAATCTGCCTGTATCCAATGTAAAAATGGTAATTGGCAAATCATTTTTTGCAATCAAAGCCGTAATCACTTGGTCTTCCTGTCCGAAAGAAGTCGAAAAAACTACTTTGTCTTTATATTCATTAGCCAAAAAAGCCAAAGTTTCCTCAATGGAGAAACCGGCTGTTTTTTCTAATAAAGTATTTACAATTGTCGCACTCATTATTTTATTTTTTATGCCTATTCATTTATAACAATCCTCCCAAATATTTAAAAACACCCAATGTTCTTAAACTCAATATGATAATCAATATTCCAACAAAAATCATCATTGGTTTTCTTTGAATTTTATTAACCAAATAGGCCGCAATTGGCGCTGCAATCACACCTCCCAAAATCAATCCGATTATTACTTGCCAACCTTGAATTCCTCCAAAAATCATGAAGGTAATACCACTTGCAAATGACACTGCAAACTCGGCAGCATTCACGGAACCAATGGTGTAACGAGGGTTTCTTCCACGTCCCAACAATGTTGAAGTAACGATTGGTCCCCAACCACCGCCGCCTACAGAATCCATAAAGCCGCCAAAGGTAGCCAGAAATCCTAGTTTTTTTGTCTTCTTTTTTGTTATATTTCTACGTAATGCCTTTGTAATAATGACAACTGCCAAGACCATCATATAAATTGCAATAAAAGGCTTTATAAAATCACCGTCTATCACATCCGCCAATAAATAAGCTCCTGTAACGGAACCTATTACTCCAGGAATCAAAAGGTTTTTCAATAATTTTTTATTAATGTTTCCAAATCTATGATGAGAAATAGCAGAAGCTCCAGTGGTAAACATCTCGGCTACGTGCACTCCCGTACTGCTTATTGCCGGCGGAATTCCATAAGCCAACAAGAAAGAGCTAGATGTCGCCCCGTATCCCATTCCCAATGTTCCATCCACTAATTGCGCAAAGATGCCTATCGCAAAAAAGATCAAAAACTCTTGATTAAAACCACCAACAAATCCGTCCCAAGTAAATTCATCGTAATGATTAAACACCAATGTAGACAATAAACCTATCAACAAAACAACGGGAATAATAACCCACAATCTTTCTTTTAAACTCACTCCTGATTTCAAATCAACGTTATTTTCTTTCAAAACTGTATCCATATTTTTTTTAATGCTTTTGGTTCTGCAAATCTATTACCCTATCGGTTTAGTAGGTTAGTTTGCAAAAGTAATACATATTTCTATATTACGAAATAATAATCTGAAAAATGTTTGTTAAAATGCGATGTCGGCGAGCGTATTATTCTCCAAAATCATCAAGGTATTGTCCCGAACTTCCATCATTAGCCTGCGAACAGCACAAATAGTTTCATCATTACAATCATCGCAAGGCTCATAAAAATTATGGCTTGCACAAGGCAGCAAGGCGATTGGCCCTTCGAGAATACGATAGACTTTTGCCATATTGATGTCTTTA
The DNA here is from genome assembly GCF_900129545.1 of Flavobacterium fluvii. Lineage (GTDB taxonomy): Bacteria > Bacteroidota > Bacteroidia > Flavobacteriales > Flavobacteriaceae > Flavobacterium > Flavobacterium fluvii. The sequence continues at coordinate 55,086 of NZ_FQWB01000001.1, forward strand.
GGCTCTTTGATAAGGTAGTAGCCACCGCCTTTCCCTTTTTTGGCTCCCAAAAAACCGGAATGACGCAAGAGTAATAAAATACTTTCTAAAAACTTGATCGAAATATGTTCTGCTTTTGCTATTTCAGAAATCTGCACAGGCGTTTGGTCTTCCCGGCGAGCCAAAAAGGTCAAAGCTTTAATTCCGTATTTTGTTTTTTTTGAGAGCATTATGATTTATGATTGTAGATTAACGATATCAGATTTTTTGATTGAAAAAATGAAGATTAACGATTGTGGATGTATGAACTAAATCTGCAATCAAAAATCGTTAATCTTCAATCTGAAATCTTTAAGAAAGCGCCTGCTCTAAATCAGCAATAACATCTTTCACGGTTTCCAATCCTACGGAAACACGCACCAAACCATCAGTAATTCCTACTGCCAATTTTTCCTCAACAGACAATTTGCTGTGAGTTGTAGAAGCGGGATGCGTCACGATAGTTTTGGCATCTCCAATGTTGGCCGAAAGCGAACATAATTTTATTTTATCCAAAAATGCTCGACCAGCTTCAATACCACCCTTGATTTCAAAAGCAATAATGTTGCCTCCCAAAAGCATTTGTTTTTTGGCTATTTCATATTTTGGATGCGATTTCAAGAACGGATATTTCACGCTATTCACGTTCGGATGATTTTCTAAAAACTCGGCCACTTTCAAAGCATTTTCGCAATGTCTTTCCACGCGAATTACCAAAGTCTCCAAACTTTTGGACAATACCCAAGCATTAAACGGCGATAAAGCAGGTCCCGTATTTCTGGCAAACAAATAAATCTGGCGAATCAATGCAGCATCTCCAACAGTAATTCCTCCCAAAACACGTCCTTGTCCGTCCATCAATTTGGTAGCCGAATGAACTACTAAATGTGCTCCGTGCTTAATTGGCTGCTGGATGTATGGCGTTGCAAAACAGTTGTCGATTATCAAAATCAAATTGTGCTTTTTGGCAATTGCTCCCAATAATTCTAAATCAATTACGTCAACACCAGGATTAGTCGGCGTTTCGGCGTACAAAATTTTTGTATTCGGTTTGATAAAGCTTTCTATCGTTTCCGGCTGATTGATATCAAAATAAGATGTTTCAATATTCCACTTTGGGAAATAAGTCATAAACAATGCATGAGTAGAACCAAAAACACTTCCTGCAGAAACGATATGATCTCCTGAACTCAACAAAGCCGCAAAAGTGGAATAAATCGCCGCCATTCCGGTGGCAAAAGCATAACCTGCTTCGGCTCCTTCCATTTTACAAACCTTTTCCACAAATTCTGTAGTATTCGGGTTGCTAAAACGAGTATAAATATTACGTTCTTTCTCTTCCGTAAAAGAAGCTCTCATGTCTTCTGCATCCTCAAATACAAAACTGGAGGACAAATACAAAGGCGTGGAATGTTCCTGATATTGAGATCTTTCTAAATGGGTGCGTATCGCTTCGGTTTCAAAACCAAATTCTTGTTCGTTCATTTTAATTAATTTATGGTTGATAGCTTGTGGTTGTTGATTTTAGATTTTGGCTAATTCCACCCCGTTCAAAACTACTTTATAATGTATCGTTGCCGTTGGTTCCACTGTTTTAGAAACCGAGCAATATTTTTCGAATGATAATTGTGCCGCTTTAGCCGCTTTGTCTTCTTTGATGTTTCCTTCCAATGAAAAAACCACATGGATATCTTTGAATGGTTTTGCTTCTCCAACCTGCACACGCTCGCCCTCTACTTCTGCTTTGAAAGAAGTGATTTCCTGACGTTGTTTTTTCAAGATCGAAATCATGTCAATTCCACTGCAACCTGCAACACCCATCAATACCAATTCCATTGGACTTGGTCCCATGTCATTTCCTCCAAAATCAGGACGCGCATCTACATTTACAATATGTCCACGTTCGTTTTTTAATTGAAAGTGGAAGTTTTCGTTTACTCTGTCTAATGTTATTTTCATAATACTATTTATTTATGGAACGCGGATGAAACAGATTTCAAACGCGGATTTTTACTTTTTTTTAATCTTGATTCTGCAATCTCAAAAAACTATCCTTTTTCAGAAAGCCTCAAAATATCACCAAAAACACCTCTCGCAGTTACTGCCGATCCAGCTCCTGCTCCCTGAATTACGATTGGTCGGTCGCCATAAGATTCTGTGTAAATTTCGAAGAAAGAATCAGAACCTTTCAACCCGCCCAAAGCAGTATCTGAAGGTACGGAAACTAATTTCACTTCCAGATTTCCTTTGTCGTTTTGCAAATCCCCCGACAATTCACCGATGTATCTCAAAACGTGATTTGGCTGTTGTTCCGCTTTTATTTTGTTGTAAATCGGATCGAATTCTTTTAATTTATTCAAGAAATCAGCAACACTGCCTTCACGCAAATGTTCCGGAATCAGGTTTTGAATATTTATTTCTTCGAATTCATTTTGCAAATCCAATTCTCTCGCCAAAATTAACAATTTTCTGCCAACATCGTTTCCGCATAAATCTTCTCTCGGATCCGGTTCGGTATAACCGTTATCGATGGCTTCTTTCAAAATTTCGCTGAACGGAACGTCTTTGGCAGAGAAATTATTGAATAAATAACTCAAAGTCCCGGAGAAAACTCCTTTTATTTTGGTAATATTCTCCCCTGAAAGATGCAATAATTTAATCGTGTCAATCAAAGGTAATCCTGCACCAACATTGGTTTCGTATAAATAATTTTTTTGATTTTCCGCCAATACTTTTCGCAAGTCTTTGTAAAACTTATAACTCAAAGTATTCGCCACTTTATTGGAAGAAATCAAATCGAAACTTCCTTCTGCCAACGGAATATAATTTTCTACAAACGCTGCGCTTGCCGTATTATCAACGGCAATCAAATTCTCCAAGTGATTTTCATTGGCGAAAGCTATAACATCATCAATGGTATAAGAGAAACCGTTTGTCTGAATTTCATTTTTCCAATTTGGAGAAACTCCGTTTTTGTTCAAAAGCAAATTCTTGGAATTTGCAATCGCAAAAACATTCAGTTTGATATCTTTTCTTTTTTCAATAGCCGGAGCCGATTCCAAAATTTGATTAATCAAAGTTCCACCAACCAATCCGTGTCCGAAAATAGCAATATTGATTTTCTTGGAAACTCCAAAAATCTCTCCGTGAATTACGTTTAATGCTTTGTGAAGTTCAGTTTTTTTAACCACCAAACTCACGTTTTTTCCAGTAACCGTATTATTGAAAAGAATCGGTACAATCTTGTTTTTAATCAAGGCCGTATACGGTTTGTGAAAAGTGCTCAAATCCTGGCCAATAATCGAAATCACCGAAACATTATCCGTTACCGAAATTTTATTGACGTCTTTGGAATAAAAATCATTTTCGAATTCTTTTTCCAATTCCACCATGGCTTTTGTAGCATCATTGGCATTAACCACAAGACCAATTCCACGTTCTGAAGAACCTTGAGAAATGATGCTAACGCTAATATCATTGTCCCCCATCACTCTAAAAATACGGGCATCAACACCAGTTTTCCCTAATAATCCTCTTCCTTCCAGATTTACCAAAGACACATTTTCCAAAACTGAAAGTGTTTTAATTCCTTCTTTGTTTGATTTTGAAGTGATTAATGTTCCTTGATTATCGTCATTGAATGTATTTAAAATTCGCAATGGAATATTTTTTTCCAACAAAGGAATAATTGTTTTGGCGTGTAAAATAGTCGCTCCGAAATTGGCTATTTCATTGGCTTCGTTAAACGACAAACGATCAATTTTCTTGGCATCAGGAACTAATTCCGGATTGGCTGTATAAATTCCGTCAACGTGTGTATAATTTTGAAGTTCTTCTGCTTCAAGATAATTTGCAATCAGGGAAGCCGTGTAATTACTGCCATTTCTTCCTAAAGTCGTGGTGTCGTTATTGTTATTGGAACCAATAAAACCTGTGATAATATTTACGGTATCGCTGTTTTGCTTGAAATAATTGACAACGTTTTTCTTTGAAACTTGTTCCAATGGCTGAGCATCTCCAAATTTAGAATCCGTTTTTATCAACGCTCTTGAATCGGTAAAATGAGCTTTTATTCCTTTTTTATTTAAAATAGCAGTCAACAATTTTGCCGAAAGCAATTCACCCTGCGATAAAATTTGGTCTTTAATTTTGTTGCTGTAATCGCCAATTAGGCTTACACCTTCAAAAAGTTTGTCCAAAACTTCAAATTCCACAGATAAATCAATGTCTTTGTATTCCCCATTTTGTTCCTTTTTGAAACTTTCCAATGGCGTTTTGTAATCTTTGTTTTTAGCTGCAACGCCTAAAATCTCTTCTAATTCGTCAGTCGCATTGCCACGTGCCGAAACGACAACAGCTATTTTATCGCCTTGATTGACTTTATTTTCGATTATCGAAATAACTTTGTTTAGTCCTTTGCCATTGGATAAAGATTTACCCCCAAATTTTAATATTTTCATCTGTTCAGTATCTATAATGCTTAAAAAATGTCCTTAAGCAAATTATCTAATTGTTTGTATTCTATCAAAAATGCGTCGTGCCCGTGAATCGAATTTATCTCTCCATAGGAAACATTTTTATTCAGTTTTTTTAATTCTTCGAAAGTTTCTCTATTCTCATTTACCGTAAAAAACAAGTCGGAATCAATTCCAATAATGTGAATATTGGCTTCAATTTTGGAAATAATTTCTTCAAATGAAGAATTGTTTCTGGTAATATCAATCGTTTTGAGCAACTGATTCATCATTTTATAAGCTGAAAGCTGAAAACGCTTTTGCAATTTGGCACCGTGATGATTCAACCAACTTTCCACGTTGAAAATCGCTTGTTCCTCGTTTGTTGTTCGCTGAAATTTTGCTTTGAACGATTCTGGTGTTCTGTAACACAACATCGCGTGAATTCTGGCGTCTTCAATTGGTTTTCGTGAATTTTTCAATATTTGTTCCTGCAAATAACAATTTGCTATCAGCCAATCGGTCGATTTCCAATCGGTGGCAATCGGGATTAAATGTTGGGTAATTTTCGGTTCTAAAGCGACCATTTCCCAAGCTATTCCACCTCCAACAGAGCCACCAATAATGGCATATAATTGCTGTATTTTTAAAAATTCAATTCCTTCTAAAAAAATCCTGGCTACATCTCTTGTATTAAAATCCAAGTAATTTTCTATCAGCACATCATCGTACCCATTTCCAGGAACGTTGAATGCCAAAACAGTATATTTATTGGTATTGATAGTTTTATTTTCACCAATAAGAATATTCCACCAGCCATTTGACCCAATAACTTGTGAATTCCCCGTCAAAGCATGATTTACCAAAACAATTGGAGCGGTATTCAAAGCTGGTCCAAAAACATGAAAACTCAAATTTAGGGATGCATAAAATGCGCCACTTTCGGTGGTGAAATTTTGTAATGTAATAGATGTTGGTTTATTTTCCAATATTCAAATCTTTTGTAATTTTTGATTTGCGTTTGGAATATTAGAAAGAAAACTAGAAGAGATCTAGAATCTTGTTGTTATCTTTTCCCTAATGGGATAGAATGTAGCACCTTCTTCGTTTGCAAAGGGTTGCTAAGCTTTCATCGGGTCTATTCCCTCGAGCTTTCTTTATAACATTTCAATACGTTTCTGAACTTAAAGGCACAAATTAACCACAATTTTTTCAAACAACCAAATTTTACGCTGCCTGCTTTTTATTTAAAATTAAAACAGCATCGGACAGAGCCCATAAAAAGACTCTTCTCCTTGCTGTTTTAAATCGCTTTGTTAAATCTAATTTCCATTAGATAAAAAGCGTGTTGTTTTCTTCAGAATACAATAAAGCCAACAAAGATTTTTTTGCTTTTCTTGAAGTAGGAGCTCTTTCCAAATTGAATCCAAATCTGTTGTTTGTTAATTCAATGTTTTCTCCATTATTTGTGTTGGTTTTTGGGGTAGTATTTGGACCTTTCAAAAACCTAAATGTGTTTGATATGTATTTTAGAGTTTTCATGCTATATGTATTTTAAATGTTCTACTTTTTATTCTTTTTTTTAAATGGTCTTACTCGAAATTTTAGGCCGAAAATTAGTAAACCTTTTTTTCAATTGTGTGAAGATTGGGTTAACGAATCATAAATATTTACTAAATTCAACTTTGGTCTATCAGCCCCTATTCGATGTGTGTGTTTTTGTGTTTGAACACTAAAGCAAAAACCCTTTTAGATAGGTATCCAAAAGGGTTTTAAGTTGAGTTATAACTTATACTTTCGGAATCAGCAGACACAAATACACTTCACGGACATTGACCAAATCATCGATTTGACATTGCTCAAGCTCACCTGTTTTTGTTTTAAATTGTTCATGGTATTTAGTGTTTGTGATTAAAAATATTTTTATAAAAAAAGCCTCCCGTTTTGTGGGAGGCTTTTGCTATATAATTTTAGAATTAAAATTACGCAACGAGCGTCCCACAGGATTTATCCTGAATGTGTTTCGACATATTGCAAACATTTAATTTCATTTTGTTTTTCTTTTGTTGGACAAATATCTAAACTATTATTTAGAAAACCAAATTTTTTTTAAACAATTGACAAACTTTTAGTTCAAAAACAAAAATTGCTGGTACTTATAGTTAATATTCTTGTAAAATAGTAACGTTAAAACGATTATGGCAAAACTAACACTGTAAAAAGAATCAAAAAAAGTATTGACAATCAAGCAAACGATAACAAACCTGATGTATTCTAGGTGAAAAATCCAACGTTTTTGTTCCAACATCGCTCCCGTGATTATGGAACTTATGACAATAAACAAAGTCAGAAACAGCAAGTGTATCGGCAATAGATAATGCGAAAACAATATCGTGAAAAACAAAACAATCACGGTTTCCACGGTTTTGAATTTAATGGCATTGACCAAATTGGCACTCAAATCATCGCTTGATTTTTCTTTAAACATCTTTTTTTCGAGAAGTATTCGGATTCTGGGATCAATATCTTCTGGCCCGCCAAAAATCACTTTCAGCTTTTCCTTTATGTTTTTTGCCAACCTGTAAGACACGACAAGCTCCAATACATAATGGAAATGTTGCCACAAAAAGCTGTAATTATCCAAGGATTCGGTCAATCCAAATTCTGGTTTTACCGATTCTTCCACATAAGTTCCAAAGATTTTGTCCCAAATAATCAACATATCTCCGTAGTTTTTGTCGAGATATTCCGGGTTGCTGCTGTGATGTAACTTATGATGTGTTGGTGTTACAATAATATGTTCCAGCCAGCCCAAATTTCCCACTAATTGGGTATGCGTGAAAAACGGATAAGTTCCGTGAATGAGCAACAAAATGGTAATCATTTCAGGGTTAAACCCAATGATGGGCAAAACACTCCAGAAAGTTCCCCTGGCAATGGCCTGAAAAACCGTGATTCGGGCAGCCGCAGAATAATTAAAATCATCACTTTGATGATGGACAACATGTGCAGCCCAAAAAAGATTGATCTTGTGCCCAAAACGGTGGTACCAATACCAGATTAAATCGGTTGCCAGAAACAATAAAACCCAGGATGTAATCGAGGGTTCAATTTTAAACAAAGAATAGTTTTTATAGAGCCAATCAAAAACAAAGAAGAAGGAACCAGTCGTCAAAAGATCCGAAATCCGTTCCACTATTCCCACGTTCAGATTGGCAATACTTTCATTAAAATGATATACTTCCTTGTTCTTCTTTTTGCTGACATAATATTCCAAAAGCATAAAAAAGACAAAAAAAGGAATAGCCAAAGCCATGAAATTTAATTTCATTTGATTTTATCATTATTCGTTTACACCAATACTTTTTCCCTGATTCTCAATTTCTCGGCAACTTTAAAAACATCCGTGAGAACGCCTCTGGCCAAAACTTCCTTTCCGGAGCCGGAACCCTGGATAACTATGGGGATTTTACCATAGGATTTGGTGTAAATTTCAAAGTTTTTTTCTGAGCCATCAAGGCGTGCAATGGGAAACGACTGTAATTCTGAAACCAATTGAACTTCCAGTTTGTTTTCTAAAACCGAAAATTCCCCAACATAACGCAATATATGGTTGTCCTCGTCGGCTATCTTGGAAATTCCATAGGATTCCAACATTTTTTTGTCGAATTCGTATTCTTGCTTTGGATTGAATTCCTTCAATTCAGAAGAGAAAAGCGGTAAAATATTGACATCCGAAAACTCCAAATTCGCGCCTATTTCCCTGGCCAAAATCAGTGTTTTTTTAGCCACGTCATTCTTGTATAAATTTTCTATCGAATCAGACTTTTTCGATCCTGTAATTCCCGCTTCAGACAAAACACTCAAAAAAAGGCTTTCTTCTGTTGAAAATCGTTTAAAAACATTCCCAAATGAATCTGAAAAAACGCCTCGAATTTTTGTGATTTGTTCGCCTGAAGAATACAAGTCCCTCAACGTTTGGACCACGGGAAATCCACTGCCAACGTTAGTTTCATACAAAAATGTCTTTCCATGTCTATCCAGGTTTCTTCGTACTTCTTTGTAAAATTCAATAGACGAAGTGTTGGCGTTTTTATTGGCTGCCACTATATTAAACCCGTTTTGAATAAGAGGAATGTAATTTTTTACCAATTCTTCGCTATCAGTAAGGTCAATGGCGACGAGATTCTCCAAATTATGGATTTTAACATAGTCTAGGATATCTTCCAATTTATATGGAATGGCGGCTAGAGCAAAATTAGATTCCCAGAATTTGTCAACTCCCTCTTTTTCGAAGTAAGCCAACCTGGAATTTGCTATTATTGGAAACTGTATATCTATATTTCTTTTTTCGAGAAAGGTTTTTTGGTTTTCGATCACTTGATTTAGAAATTCCTTTCCCACATTTCCTTTTCCAAAAAGGACTATATTTATTTTAAGCACTGACATAATTTATTATTTTGGGGTTATAAAAAATGGAATTCAAAAGTTTGAGAAAGATGTACCGGTTTTTAGAAAAACTGTCTTCAAGATGGGATTGAAGACAGCTTATCAACTAACTAAATAAACACAACTAAAAAAACTTTTATATATTTTTAAATATCAAGCGACGTCCGCTACTTGCAATACTTCTATAAATTCCATGAAATTGGGTTCAAACTGAAAAGGTTGTCATTTACCCAACATCGGTTTTCCATAATCTCAATCCATTTTTTAAATTCTTCATTGGATGCATCCAAAACTGGATTTACGCTATCCTTAAAATTCACTAAACCCATTTTTATGCAGCTTTAAGATTCTTGATATTTTCAAAAACTGCTTGTAAATCAGCTTTTAAATCTTCGATGTCTTCCAAACCAACCGAAAGTCGGATTAAATCTTTGGAAACTCCAGTTTCCAATTGCTCCTTGTCCGTCAATTGCTGATGTGTGGTACTTGCCGGATGGATGATCAGCGATTTGGTATCGCCAATATTGGCCAAAATCGAGAATATTTTGGTCTCGTCGGCTACTCTTTTGGCAGCTTCAAATCCCGCTTTTAGACCAAAAGTCACAACGCCACTTTGTCCATCAGGCAAATAGCTTTGGGCAAGATCATAGTATTTATTTGATTTCAATCCTGGATAATTGACCCAAGCAACTTCTTCCCTGTTTTCCAGCCACTGGGCCAATGCCAAGGCGTTTTCGCTGTGTCTTTTAATTCGAACGGGCAACGTTTCCAGACCTTGAATAATTTGAAACGAATTGAATGGACTTAAAGCCGCACCAAAATCACGCAATCCTTCGATGCGAACTTTGCCAATAAAAGCAGCATCTCCAAAGGCTTCATTATAAACCAATCCGTGGTAACTGTCTGATGGTTCCGTGAACTCAGGAAATTTCCCGTTTGTCCAATCAAAATTTCCGGCATCAACAATAACTCCACCAAGAGAAGTTCCGTTTCCTGCAATATATTTGGTCAAGGAATGTATCACGATATTGGCTCCGTAGTCGATTGGTCTCAATAAATAAGGAGAAGCGACCGTATTGTCAACGATGAAAGGCACTTTGAAAGAATTGGCCACGGACGAAATTCCTTTTAAATCCAATACGTCCAATTTTGGATTTCCCAAACTTTCTACAAAGAAAGCCCTGGTATTTTCTTTGGCCGCATTTTTAAAATTTGCAGGGTCAGTAGAATCAACAAATGTGGTGGTGATTCCCAATCTTGGCAAAGTTACTTTCAATAAATTGTAAGTTCCTCCGTAAAGACTGTTTGAAGCCACAATATGGTCGCCCGCTTTTAGCAAAACCAACAAAGTAGTGGCAATTGCCGCAGTTCCTGAAGCGGTAACCACCGCTCCAATTCCGCCTTCGAGAGTAGCAAGACGTTGTTCAAGAATATCATTTGTAGGATTGTTTAATCGAGTGTATATAAAACCGGCTTCCGCAAGACCAAAAAGATTGGCGGCATGTTTGGAATTATTGAAAACATAAGAACTGGTTTGGTAAATTGGAACTGCTCTTGTTCCCGCAGTTTTAGTTATGTCGTGTCCTGAGTGTAATGCGTTGGTTGCAAATTTCTGTGTGCTCATAATTTTTAATTTTTTAGATTTATTATAAACTCTGCTTTTATATAAAAAGAAATTCGTTTTCCTTGTTGTTATTGATTAGGAATAATAATGAATCGGAATTCTTTGAAAATTGTCTTTTTTTGGCTGCGGCAATCTTTATGTTTTTGGAATCGAATTTTGTCGTCGATTGGATTGCTTTCAAAAATCTATGTATCGTTTTCATAATGCTAAAATTTAATTATTGGTTTAAAAAAAGTCCTTTTGGACGGCTTACCAAAAGGACTTATAGTGAACTATAAAAAAGATTAAATCTTTCGCTTTTGGCAACAGCTGACCGGGATACACATAAGCATCTCACAACATGTCATTTTATTATTTGCTCTTGCTTCCATTATTTTTTGTTTTATAAAAATCAAGACGAAACCCAGCCTTTCTTTTTTTCAAATTCAAGTTTTTTGATTCTGTAAATCAATCACTACTAATTTGATAGGACAAATATATAAACTGATTTCTCACTGACCAAACAAAATTCAATTTATTTTTATAAATTCTATAGATTTAGTAGATATTACTAAATTACCGATGGTTGACTCATAAAAAAAAGCAAATAATGATTTGGAATTCAATTTGGTTTCATACATTTGCAGCCGAAATATTAGAGGAAAAATTTGAACTGATTGCAACCTCGTTAAAAAAATGCTAAAGCAGCGACTCTCCTTTAGTACTATTTTCCAGCAATCCTTCTTTTTTCTCGCTTAATTATAAAAAATATATTATTATGGCTTATTTATTTACGTCAGAATCAGTGAGTGAAGGACATCCAGACAAAGTGGCGGATCAAATTTCTGATGCATTAATCGATAACTTCTTGGCTTTTGACCCTGAGTCGAAAGTGGCTTGTGAAACTTTAGTTACAACTGGACAGGTTATTTTGGCTGGTGAAGTGAAATCTGAAACTTATTTAGACGTTCAAACCATTGCAAGAGATGTGATCAAAAAAATTGGTTATACCAAAAGTGAATATATGTTTGAAGCCAATTCTTGTGGTGTTCTTTCGGCTATTCACGAACAATCTGCCGACATTAACCAAGGTGTGGACAGAGCTAGCAAAGAAGAACAAGGAGCTGGTGACCAAGGAATGATGTTTGGTTATGCCACCAATGAAACTGAAAACTATATGCCATTGGCTTTGGATATTGCTCACGCTTTATTGATTGAATTGGCCAATATTAGAAGAGAAAACTCTGAAATCACTTATTTGCGTCCAGATGCCAAATCGCAAGTAACTTTAGAATATTCTGACGACAACAAACCACAACGAATTGATGCTATTGTAATTTCGACACAACACGATGATTTCGCTCCAGAAGCTGAAATGTTGGCAAAAATCAAAAGTGATTTAATCTCTATTTTGATTCCAAGAATTAAAGCAAAATATCCTCAATACGCCCATTTCTTCAATGACCAAATCCAATACCACATCAACCCAACCGGGAAATTTGTGATTGGTGGACCTCACGGAGATACTGGATTGACGGGAAGAAAAATCATTGTGGACACTTACGGTGGAAAAGGAGCTCACGGCGGTGGTGCTTTCTCAGGAAAAGATCCAAGTAAAGTAGACAGAAGTGCTGCTTATGCAACACGTCATATTGCCAAAAACCTAGTTGCCGCCGGAGTTGCCGACGAGATTTTGGTCCAGGTTTCTTATGCTATCGGTGTTGCAAAACCAATGGGAATATTTGTTGACACGTATGGAACTTCAAAAGTGAATTTGACCAATGGCGAAATCGCCAAAAAAGTGGAAGAAATTTTCGATATGCGTCCTTACTTTATCGAACAACGTTTGAAATTGAGAAATCCTATTTATAGTGAAACTGCCGCTTACGGACATATGGGACGCAATCCAGAAACCGTTACCAAAACTTTCAAAGCTCCAGGTGGAATTGAAAAAACGGTAACCGTGGAATTGTTTACTTGGGAAAAACTAGATTTTGTTGATCAAGTGAAAGCTGCTTTTGGATTGTAAAAACACAACCGCACTCGAGCGATAGCGAACAGACAAAGTAAAGCACACAAAGTTATATGCGAAGTTCGCAAAGCAAAACCCTGACTAAACAATTAGTCAGGGTTTTTTATTTGGTTATATGTCAAGTTTTTATTTACTTAGTGGGAAATAATCTAGAAAACCATGTCTAAATTTCCTTCTTTGCAGAACGTCATAAATGCTACCCAAAAAACCATTTTGAGATTTCCATTAGAGACAATAACGGCAATTTGTGGAACTATTTGCGCCATTTTACTTGTTGAAGATGAAAACAGGGAATCTAAAGAATTATTGATGAAAACCATAATGAGCTCTTTGTTGTGCTTGGTTTTGTTTCTTTCGATTAGTTTGTTCTTTGAGGCTTCCAAAAAAAACACCATTATTCGTTTTCTAACCAGTTTGGCTCTTGGAAGTATTGCCATTGCTTTTGTTTTTAGTTTTAAAAAGGATATTACTGAAGTCGAAATGCAACAATTTTTGACATTTGCCATTTCGCTGCATTTACTGGTATCGTTTGCCGGTTTTATACCCAAAAAGTACAATCAGGATGAGTTTTGGGAATTCAACAAGCAGCTTTTCCTTCGGATTTTAACGGCCGGTTTATACAGTGCTGTACTTTATTTAGGTTTAACATTAGCCATAACGGCAATCAAGGAACTGTTTAGCGTTGAAATTGACGGTAAATTTTACGGTTATTTGTTTTTCACCATTGCCGGAATTTTCAACACCATTTTCTTTTTAAACGGTGTTCCAGAAATCGGCAACAAGGAATTTTCCTTAAAATTAAGCTATCCAAATGGGCTAAAAAACTTCACCCAATACGTCCTATTGCCGCTGATCAGTCTTTATTTGGTTATTCTAATTTGTTATGAAACAAAAATCCTGATCACTCTTTCGTTGCCCGTTGGCTGGGTTTCTTATCTTGTCTTGGCATTTGCCGTTTTTGGCATTCTTTCTTTTTTGTTGGTGCTCCCAATAGCCACGCAAACAGGGAATCTTTGGATGCGAACCTTTAACCGTTGGTTTTATTATTTATTGGTACCGTTGCTTGGGCTTTTGTTTTGGGCTATTTTATACCGAATCCATCTTTATGGTTTTACCCACGAACGCTATTACGTTTTACTGTTGTCCATCTGGCTGACCATCGTGGTGGTGTACTTCATAATTCAAAAACAACCCAAAATAAAATTCATTCCCATCAGTATGTGCATAGCAGGATTACTGTCGATTGTTGGGCCACAAAGCGCGGACAGCATTTCAAAAAACAGCCAACTTGCACGATTTGAATCCTATATGCAAAAGACCGAAAAAGTAAAACTTTCTTTCGAACAAGAACAAGATTTGAGTAGTATAGTAGACTTCTTGGAAAAGAATTATACCGCCAAGATTCTAGTTCCTTACACAAAAGACAAACTAACCTCATTACTTAAAAAGGACAAAAATCCAGATTCATCACAAATTATGAAGGCATTGGGATTTCAATATCGAGACAGCTACAGAAAAAGGGAAAGAGAAGAAAATGACAATGAATTTTATTATAATTTATATAAAAATGAGCAACAAAGCATAGAAAACATTCACGGATACGATATGTCTTTTTCAATTGGAAACAATAATGATTTGGAGTGCAAAGAATGTATAAATATTAACAACACGAACTATTCTGTCCTTTCTTCCAAAAAAGATTATGGATTGGACTTGCAAATCAATCAGGACACGATTCCATTAAAAATCGTTGATTTCGTAAATGCAAATCCGGCTTTCGACCAAAGTGACAATTCAGGAGGAAAAATTATACAAAAAATTGAATCTCCCAAGTATTCCATTTTGATTACCTATATTACCGTAAGTGGCGAAATAAAAGGCAGGAAAAAAACTTTGGATCGATACCAAATCAAAGTGTTGGTAGACATTAAAACGTAAAACCCCTTGTTTATCTAATTAATTCAAATTGCTAGTTAAATAACATAAAAAAACAAAGCAGAGGTTTAGTAAATTTGTTTTGCAAACCAATAAACAGAACCAATGCTTTGTAAAGACAAAATTATATCAATTTTTTGTTTAACAGATGATATTTTGCAATGAATTAATCCCATAGAAGATCTAAGAAGACAAGTTAGTGATAGCGAAATTATCTTGACATCAATAGTTCCTTCAACAAGTTTTTATGGCAATCATTCGTCAGCCATAAAGTTTATGAAGCAATATGGATTTATACCCAAAATGCTGGATAAAAGCAGATTCAACAGACGATTAGATAAAATAGGCAACCTTTTACATGAGTTATTTGAGATTGTAAGTTCTTACTATAAAGATTTTTGCTGTGAAATGCAGTATAAAATAGATTTTTTTCCAGTTGCTGTATGCAATAATATGCGCATTGCAAACTGCAAGATTCTTAAAGATAAAAAATGGAGAGGTTACACTGCTAGTATGCGAAATATTTTTATGGAGTTAAAATACAATTGCTCACCACAAAAGACGGTATCTCAATAGCTTTTCATTTTACGCCAGGTAAAACTGGGGATGCGAAAGCATTAGGGAAAATGATTGACAAATTACCCGCTGAATCCTCATTATATGGCGATAGCACTTATACGGATTACGGGTTAGAAGATATTGCTCTAGAGAGAAAATGTATCTTATTAAAAATTCAACGTAAGTCAAACGTTAAAAGAGTTGATACATTGGAACAAAAATATGAAAAGCCAAAAATGAGAAAAAGAGTAGAAACAGCAATAAGTGACATCAAGAAAATGTTTCCAAGAACAATACACGCAGCTACACTGGAAGGCCTTCTGATAAAACTAACTTTATTTGTGTTTGGACTGCAATTAAACAAATCGATTAACTAGCAACTTGAATTAATTAAAAACCGCTCATCCAAAAAAATTGGAATTGAGCGGTTTTTTTTATACACTGAATTTTAGGATATTTAAAACGGAGCACTTAACTTTGTTTTATGGAGAACGACAAACCTATTGGAATTTTTGACTCAGGAATTGGTGGAACCTCCATTTGGACGGCCATACATCAACTGCTTCCCAACGAGAAAACCATCTATTTAGCCGATAGCAAAAATGCTCCTTACGGCCAGAAATCAAAAGCCGAAATTGTGGCCTTGAGCATAAAGAACACGGAATTCCTGCTCAAAATGGATTGCAAACTAATCGTGGTAGCCTGCAATACCGCCACAACAAATGCCATCCAGGAATTGAGGACAAAATACAGCATTCCGTTTATTGGCATAGAACCGGCAATAAAACCGGCAGCCACTAATTCGAAAACACAAACAATTGGAATTCTGGCCACCCAAGGCACTTTAAACAGCGAGCTTTTCAACAAAACTGCCGAGATGTACCAAGGCACAAAAATAATCGAACAGGTAGGCCACGGATTGGTTCAACTCATTGAAAGCGGTAATATTGATTCGCCCGAAATGACCCAGTTACTCCACTCTTATCTCGATCCAATGATTGAAGCCAATATTGATTATCTGGTATTGGGTTGCAGTCATTATCCGTATTTGATTCCACAAATTAAAAAAATACTTCCTGCCGACATTCAAATTATCGATTCTGGGGAAGCTGTGGCCAAACAAACTCAAAACATCCTCAAAGAAAAGGTGGGATTGGCATCAATGAAAAACGGAGAACCCTTATTTTACACCAATTCCAATCCAAAAGTGCTTTCGGAAATTCTGGGAAATAAATATGAAATAATAGAAAAAAAATTTTAGAGAATAGTTATTCTTCTTTTTTGTACCAGCCGGAATACATTACGTAATTGTTTGCAATGCGCTCAATTTCCCCTGCAAAATCAGATTGGTCAATAGCTTTAACCTTCTTTGCGGGAACTCCTGCATAAATACTACCAGCCTCAACAACCGTGTTTTGGGTAATTACGGCTCCTGCCGCAATGATGGAATTACTTTCGACAATACAATTATCCATGACAATGGCACCCATTCCTATTAACACGTTATCGTGAATCACGCAACCATGCACCATGGCGTTGTGACCAATGGAAACATTGTTGCCAATAATTGTGGGATGTTTTTGATACGTGCAATGAATAATGGCACCATCTTGAATATTTACTTTATTGCCAATGGTTATAAAATTGACATCACCTCTAATCACTGCATTAAACCAGACACTGCAAGAATGCCCAAAACTGACTTCGCCAACAATGGTAGCATTTTCAGCCACATAGCAATCCTCGGGTATGGATGGCGTTTTTCCGTTTAAAGATTTTATCGGCATTTTAGAAATTATTTAATGTACTTCTAATTAATGGCAGGACAATTACATTCATATTTCTCTCTCTTACAAAACAAATCGATTCCCAAAGTAATTTGATGAAAACCGGCAGTGTCAAAATTCACGTCACCCGAAAGATAAGAATAAGTATAAGCAAACATAAACTGCTTATAGTTTACACCAATAATCGGCGTTATGTATTGCAATTTTTGAGAAGAAACCCCGCTTCCGCTAAGATATTCGGCACCATCAAAACTCCTGCGATAAGACAAAGCTCCCCAAAGTCTTCCAAAATCAAAACTCTTGTAGGCTTTCATATTGACGTCTATAGATTTTTCCTTGGTTTGATCCACCAATTGGAATAAAAGGGAAGGTTCCCATAATATTCTGTCTTTGTCTCCAAAAACATAACCGGCACTCAACAAGTATTTTCTCAAATTGTCGCTTTCATATTCCGTGTAAATATCTCTTCTGGTTTCAATGGCGTTCTTCACTGTTCCGTGAACATAAAAATCCAAATAATTATAGGAAGCACCAATATCTAAATTAAAATAGGCATCTTTTTGAACAATGGTTCCGTTAATAATTGGATCCCAATCTCCTGATTGCAAAAACTCGGTTTCATCCAACTGGCTTTGAAAAAAATCGGCACTAACACCAAAAGACAATTGATTCAAATCGATATCATCCCTTGAAAACATGATATGGTGTGCATAAGTCAACTTCATTCCTTTTTGGGAATGGTATCCATTTTTATCACTAAAAAGAATAACACCAACACCAGATCTTTCTCCTACTCTACCGTTATAACTCAAAGTTTGAAGTGATGGAGCATCTGTCTGGTCAAACCATTGTTTTCGGGCAGTAAGCCTAATTTTGTCACAGTTTGCAGCTCCAGCCATTGAAGGGTGGATTAAATAATAATTATCCGATAAATAATCCGAATAAACCGCAATTCCTTCTTGAGAAAAAGAATAGAGGCTAACAAAAAAAAGAGCTATGAAAAACTGGATTTTATGATACATTCAAAAGGTGTTATGTTATGAAACTTTGGCCTCCATTAAACGACGTAAAAAGGGAATAACTATCCAATTAAAACGCCATTAAAGTTAATTTATTCATTAAAAAATCAAATATAAGTTATTAGTAGAAAATAACTTCGTTAAATTTGTAAAAAATTAAAGAAACCATGTCAAAAATAACAATAAAAGAAACACAAAATCCAAGTATATTAAAATTTGAATTCGAGGATTTCATTACCCAGAACGAAAGTTTTGAGTTCAAAAACATTGACGAAACCAAGAATTCTCCGTTGGCACAACAATTATTTTACTTGCCTTTTGTAAAAACAGTCTATATTTCGGGAAATTTCATCGCGATTGAAAGATTCAGCATCGTGGATTGGGATGACGTGAAAGATGCAGTGGCAGAACAAATCGAATTATTTGTAGCCAATGGCGGAATAATTATTGTTCCATCAGAAAACAAAACACAAAAACAACCAATAACGGTTTATGGAGAAACAACTCCAAACCCGGCAGCCTTGAAATTTGTCGTAAACAGAATGTTGACTAAAAACACGGTTGAATTCAAAAACATTGACGAAGCGGCAGCATCACCATTGGCACAAGAATTATTCAAATTCCCGTATGTAAAGGAAATTTTTATCGACGAGAATTATATTTCGGTAACCAAATATGCCGTCAGCGAATGGCAGGACATTACCCTGGAATTGAGAACCTTCATCAAGCAATTCATCGAAAACGGAGGAACGGTACTTGACGAAAGTCTAATCGTGGCCCATACCGAAATAGAAAACAGCAAAACCGAAAACTTCGACAAGCTGGACGTAACTTCACAGCAAATCATCAACATACTGGAAGAATATGTAAAACCTGCGGTGCAAGCCGATGGTGGAAATATTGCATTTGAATCTTATGACGAAGAAACCAAAACTGCAAAAGTTATTCTTCAAGGTGCATGCAGCGGTTGTCCTTCTTCTACTTTTACCTTGAAAAGCGGCATCGAAAACATGTTGAAAAGCATGCTTAACGACGAAAGCATAAAGGTAGAAGCCGTAAACGCTTAAATTATGATTCGCCTGTCTGCCAGCAGACAGGCGTTCATTAATCAGTTCCTGCAAACTGTATACCGATCACGGAACACTCAAACAGCATGAACCAACTTTCACAAGAAACCAGCCCTTATTTATTGCAGCACGCCAACAATCCAGTACATTGGAAAGCTTGGAATGAAGATTCATTGGCCGAAGCCAAAGAAAAAAACAAGCTCATTATTATAAGTATTGGATATTCGGCTTGCCATTGGTGTCATGTCATGGAACACGAAAGTTTCGAAGACCAGCAAGTCGCCGATGTCATGAATGCCCATTTTGTCAACATCAAAGTCGATCGTGAAGAACGACCAGACGTGGATGCGGTTTACATGAAAGCCATCCAAATCATGATTGGTCGTGGTGGTTGGCCGCTAAATGTGGTCACGCTTCCCGACGGAAGACCTATTTGGGGCGGCACCTATTTCAGGAAGCAGGAATGGATGCAAACGCTTGGTCAACTGCAGCAAATCTACCAATCCGCTCCCGAAAAAATGATGGAATATGCCGAAAAATTACATCAAGGCATTCAATCCATTGGAATTGTTCCAAACGAAAACAAGGAAACGCCTATTGATCAAGAGCAGATTACTTCTTTGGTCGAAAAGTGGGAAGCACATTTCGATTGGGATTTTGGAGGAATGGCGAGTGCTCCCAAATTCATGATGCCCAACAACTATCACTTTTTACTGCGTTTTGCTTACCAAAAAAAAGACAATCAACTACTTGAATTCGTAAATATCACCTTGACCAGAATGGCTTTTGGAGGCGTTTTCGACACCGTTGACGGCGGTTTCTCCCGTTATTCGGTGGACAACAAATGGCACGTTCCCCATTTCGAAAAAATGCTGTACGACAACGGACAATTGGTTTCATTATACAGCGACGCCTACAAATTGACAGGAAATCCTTTGTACAAAGAAATCATCGAAAAAACACTTTCTTTCGTCGAAAGAGAATTACTGAATCCGGAAGGCGGTTTTTATTGCGCCCTCGATGCCGATAGTTTAAATGCGGAAAATCATCTGGAGGAAGGCGCTTTTTATGTTTGGAAAATCCCCCAATTAAAAATGATCATCGGAGACGATTTCGAGTTGTTCAGCCAAGTATTCAACATCAACACTTTTGGATTGTGGGAAGACGGAAATTATGTCTTGATTCAAAACCAAAGTCTGGATGAAATCGCGAAACAGAATACCATTGCAGTTTCCACACTCGAAAAGAAGAAGAAAACCTGGGAACAAAAATTATATATAGAAAGAGAAAAACGTTCCAAACCAAGACTGGACGACAAATGCCTGACTTCCTGGAACGCCATAATGCTCAAAGGATTTGTTGACGCTTACAAGGCTTTGGAAGAACCCAAATATTTGGAATTGGCTTTGCAAAATGCGCATTTCATCATCAAAAATCTGTGGTCAATCGATGGCAATTTGTTTCATAATTACAAAAACAAGAAAAGCACCATCAACGGCTATTTGGAAGATTATGGCTGGGTAATTGCAGGCTTTATCAATTTGTACGAAGTGACTTTTGAAGAAAAATGGCTTCTTGACGCCAAACAATTGACTGATTATAGTTTGGAGCATTTTTATGACGAGAAATTAGGCTTTTTTGCCTTTACTTCCAATCTGGATAAGGCCTTGATAACGTCACACCACGAAACCGAAGACAACGTTATTCCGGCCTCCAATTCGGTGATGGGAAAAAACTTGTTCCAATTGGGTCTCTATTTTGAAAATTCGCATTACGAAAAAGTGGCAGAACGAATGCTGCAAAACATTCTCCCCAGGATTAGTCATCCTTCGGTTTATTCGAATTGGCTGGATTTGGCATTGAATTATTCGGAAAAGAACAAGGAGTTGGCAGTTTGTGGGGAAAAGGCATTGGAATATTGCAGCAAAATAAATAGTCTGTATCTTCCAAATGTAATTTTGGCCGGCACGCAAAAAGTTTCTGGTCTTCCATTCTTGAAAGACCGATTTGTTGCTGGACAAACTCTGTTTTATGTTTGCCAAAACAAGACTTGCCAAACTCCAAGCAATGATTTTCAAAAAATAGTTTCCGATTTAATTTAAAATAATACTTAATTTTACGCCCAAATTTTAATTACCAAAATGAAACTCAACACAGAAAACGTTACCAATTACGCCGAAACTTTCATCAAAGTTTTAATCGATTATTCTCCAAAACTAATTTCCGCCTTCCTGATCCTGTTTGTGGGACTTTATGCGATTCGCATCATCAACAGGCTCATCCGAAAATTAATGGTTAAAAGGGAATTAGACCCTACTTTGGCCAACTTTCTCTCCGACTTTTTGCTTTGGGCTTTGAGAGTTTTGCTTTTCGTGACTTTCATCTCGAAATTAGGAATCGAAACCTCATCATTTGTCGCCATTCTGGGTGCTATGGGACTTGCCGTGGGTTTGTCGCTTCAAGGTTCATTGTCGAATTTTGCAGGCGGAATGTTGATAATACTTTTCAAACCATTCAAGGTGGGTGACACCATCGAAGCTATGGGAGTTTCAGGAACGGTAAGCGAAATCCAAATTTTCGTGACCAAATTAATCAACGGCAACAACCAAACCATTTTTGTTCCAAACGGTTCTTTGTCGAACGGAACGATTATCAATTATTCCTTGCAGGGAATCCGAAGAGCCGATTTGACGCTTTCCATTTCTTACGACACCGACATTAAAAAAGCCAAAGACTTGATTACCGAAGTTTTGAACAACAATCCAAAAGTATTGAAAACCCCGGCAGTCGAAGTTTCCGTAAAACTCTTGACCGACAACTCCATTCAACTGGCCGTTAGACCTTGGGCAAACAATGCCGATTTTGGATCCGTTTCTTCCGATACGTTGGAAAGCTGCAAACAGGCATTTGACACCGCCGGAATCTTTATTCAGCCTTTTCTGAAAGAAGTTTCAAAGAACAATTAGACAATTGTTTTTTCGAAAACCGTCATCTTAAAATCTTTCAAATAATAGGGTTCCAAATCAATCGCGAACCCTATTATTGCCTTCCATTACCAAAATCCAAAGTTTTTTCTATAAATTGCCACTGGTTTTCTAATCGGTTGGCATCGCTTTTTATTGTTTGGTCACTTCAAAAAGACATTTTTCAATCGGCTACTTTACATTTTTAAACAGGCTCTAACATGATTAAACGATTTCTTATATGTGTATTTCTGATGTTGTCGTGTCTAAGCCTGGCACAGTCAAAAGAAGTGCTCGAAAAACACCTTGCAAATACTTTAAGCTATCAGCACATAAAATACAATACAGGAGGAAAGAAATCCCAAATAAGCATTTATCAAATTGAGTTTGCCAATTGTACAATGAGCTATCCAATTTATATAAAAAAGGGAGACAAGACGGAACGGTTTACAGTTAGAATTCTTCTTTCGGGAACAAATGATATAGTGATGACTAAAACAAAAGAAGGTTATTATGCCATTACTTTCACGACAAATAGAAAAAGCATCATCAAAGAATATCCTGACGGAGCGTTAATTCATGAAAAAAAACAGATTATTCCTTTGAAAAAGCATGACGCTAAAGCTTTGGAGTATTTTAAAAAATTGAAAGAGATTTGCGCAAAAAAATCAACATAAAATATTATTATTTTTTCAATTCGGAAAAAAACTAATTGACATGAAGCTAAAAGGTGTAGAAAAGCAATTTTGGTGGCATTTTGGGCGAATAAAAGACTCAAAAGAAATCCCTACAGAAGTATCTGGCATATATGGTGTTGATGATCCGGATTACAATGACGACTATTTTGCCATGCTTACCGACAAGGTAAAGATTATGCATTCCATATTTCTCAAAGAAACTTATATAACTGATGAAGGCGTAAAACATATTTCTAAATTACAGGGGCTAAAAAGTCTCACACTGATGAAACATCCCAAAATCACAAAAGCCAGTTTGCCTTATCTTAACCAGCTTGTCGATTTGGAATATCTGGACATTTGGGACACCGGAATTATATTAGAAGATTTGACTGCTTTAGACCAATTAAAAAATCTTGAAGAATTGTATATTTCTTCATCCATAAAAGCTGATGACGGCTCATTTCATGATTTGGATAATGAGCGTATTTTAGAACATTTAATCGTACTCGAAGGCATCTTTCCAAAATGTACTTTTTTTGTGGATTTTAAAACGTATTTATGAAAAAGCTAATCACAATATTTCTTTTTATCACCACCGTTTTTGCAGCAAATGCGCAAGAACAAAAGTCTGAAAAAGAGAAAGCCGTTGCCTTGATTAAAGAATATTATTCTAAAAAAGATTCTATTTCGGACAGGTCTGTAGACTCACAAGATTTTGTAATGAAAAATTATAAAAATTTCAAAATTGAATTTTCCAATGACAATACGGTCATGACTTTTAGCTATAATTATAAATTCGAATATGCGAGTATAACGACTTATGTCAACGATCATTATACTTTTAAAAATAAAATTGTTGTTGATTTTAGTAAAATTGAAAACATCACATTAAAATCTATAGACGCACTGAAAAATCAAAAACAAGTGTATCTGCTAAATTTTAAAGCAAAACCAGGCTACAAAATAGAACAATACACCTCTGAAAAAGATGGAAAGCTGCCTGAAATCCCAAAAAAAGTCGAAGAAGCATTGGTCCCCGTTAGCACAAACTGTTGTGACGACCGGGATTATCAAGAAATAAACAATAAAATAATGCAGACTTTCAACGAATTGAGAAAGTTGTGCGAAACGAATTAATATAAATAAATTAACGAATAATAAATATGAAAAAACTTTTTACAATATGCTTATTGACAATAATTACATTTAGTGGAAAAGCACAAGGTTTAGAAAGCTTTGAATCAGAAGGAAAGTATGGTTTTAAAAATAACGCAGGGGATATAGTTTTGCCAGCTATATATCAATCTGCAGAATATTTTCAGAATGGATTAGGATTAGTTGGTCTGGATAATAAATATGGTTTTATCGACAATACTGGAGCGTTTATTATTCCGAATATATATGATGAAGCCATTAGTTTTTATAATGACATTACTTTCGTGACTTTAAACAAAAAAGTTTTAAGCATTGACAAAAATGGCAAAGTACTATCCGTTTTAAAATATGATGGACTTCAAGATAGATCAAATAGAAAACAAATTGGTGTAAAATTGAATGGTAAATTGGGATTGATTGACTATAAAGGAAATGAAATCACACCCCCAATTTATGACCTAATTTGGCCACGGAAACCTTCTGTACAATTTGCATTTGTATGTTTAAACAATAAAATGGGAGTAATTGACATCAATGGAAAATTGATATTGCCTCTTATTTATGATTATGTAACACCTTTTAATGACTACTATATTAATAGAATACAGTTTTACAAAGCTGAAGTGGATGGAAAATTTGGAGTTTTTGATGAATTTGGAAAAGAACTTTTACCGAATATTTATGATAAAATAAACCATCAATTGGAAGGTAAAATTTCGGTTCAATTAAATGGTAAAATTGGATATTATGATTTCGAAACAAAAAAAATAATTTACAAGAATTTAAGTAAGGAAGAAGAACAAGATTGGATAACTGATGCTAATGATACTAAATATCGTTTAAGTAAAATCAAAAACAACCGTTAGTAATTGAATAAATTTCACAATTTAGAATGATTCAAATATTTAAAGAATAATGTCAGAAGAAACTTCATTACTACTACAAAGCGCTATTTTATTCCTCCTTATTTTGGGATATACGGCCTATTTATTCAATACGAGAAGAAAATTACTAAAACAAAAACGAGAAGAAAAAAATGGCTCCTCTTCAAATTCTCCAGAGACCATAAGCGCTATTATAAAAAAATTATCAGAAGAAAAATTAAAAGAACGCGCCATTAATGCGGACAAGATAATGGATCAAAGTGACGATGAAATGACGTATGCCATTGATTTACCATCGGATATTGAACTTGTGGAAACCGATTCTTGTTTATTGATTAAAGGTCCCGTGGAAAGTATTGCCAAAATCTGTGATGAATTCTCCTATATGGAACAACTTCCTGACGGTTTCTGTGCCACACTTGGCGATTGGAGACTATTTATTCTCGAATATACCCCACAAAGCAGCCTTGAACATAAAACGGTTGTAATGCCGGCTGACCATTGGTTGTTCATGTCTTGCAAATTAAGGGACAGCATTTATGCCGAAGACATACATCCGTATAATTATGTTTATGAACCATTTACCTTCAAGAGAGTGTTGGAATACGGCATTGGGGCTGAAGCAACAGATTATGCCGAATATAATAGCGAAAGACTTTAAAACAAATAGGACTTCTGATGAAATTCATGTAACTCTCATTATTAAAGCAGAAAATTAAAATCAATTCATTAAAAATAAAAACATGAAAAAACTACTACTGCTTTGCTTTCTATTGGCAATTTTATTTAATGCAAAAGCTCAAGACTTGATACGCTTTGATTCCGAAGGAAAGATTGGTTTTAAAAATCAACAGGGCGAAATTGTTATTCCTGCTGATACTTATTATCCGGATAGTTTCCATGATGGGTTACTAACGATACAGATAAATGATAAATACGGTGGTATCAATATAAACGGAAGAATTGTTGTTCCATTCAAGTATGACTATATTACTGATTTTTATAAAGGATATGCAGCAGTTTTATTAGATAATACAGTTCGAATTATCGATGTATCTGGAAAAGAAGTTAAGAAATTAAAATATACCAGATTGGGATGGTACAAAGATGACATTGTAAATGTTGGCTTGGATGATAAATTTGGAAGAATTTATATAGCTACAGGAGAAGAAATTATCCCACCAATTTATGAGAGTATACCAAGATTCTATAAAGAAGAATATGGTTTTATCACAAGAGCTCAGTTAAACGGTAAATGGGGATTTATAGACAAACTAGGAAACGTAATTGTGCCAATAGAATATGACAGTGTTAGATATTATTCCAATGGACAATTAAGAGCGACTAAAGATGGAAAAGACTTTTATTTCGATAAAACCGGAAAAAAAATAGAAAAATAAACCTGTTGAATTTTGAATTTGAAGAAAATAAAAAAACAAATATGACACAACTCTTTAGTGAAGCTTTTGACACCTACATCCTGAACCAAAAAGTAATCGCCTGGGGATTTCAACACGAAACAAAAGTACTCTTGCCAAATGGCTATTATGCTTTTCCCTCGGGCTATTTTACCGAATATGAAAATGGGTATAAAATGATAGCCAGTGGAGCAACACTTCACAAAACAGATATTCAGGAAGCCATGATTCTGGATCCTGATGGAGTTCCAATTGCCCGAGATACCGAAGATACGATATACGGAAAATATTAGACCTCTATTCAAAAATACAGATCAACTAAAACTAAACTGGTTTAGCCATGCATTTAAAAGGTAAAGAAAAACACTTTTGGAGAAGCTACTTCAACATTGGCAGTCTGGCTGATATTCCTTCGGAAATGGGTCGTTTCAGAGCTATTGATGATGACGTGGACGACCAGGTGTTATTTTATTTGACCTCACGCATTCCAACTATTTATTGCCTTTATTTCAAATTTACGAATGTGACCGACGAAGGCGTAAAGTATATCTCTACTACTCAAAATTTAGAAGAACTTACTTTAAGAGATCATAAAGACATCACGAACGAATCTATTCCCTATCTCAACAAATTAGTTGATTTAGAGTATTTGGATATCTTGAAAACTAAAATCCAATTAGAAGATTTGCCGGGATTATTCAGTCTTCAAAAATTAAAAGAGCTGTATGTTACTTCCGAAAATCTTGATAAAGAATACCTCCTGGAACATGTTATCACAATGAAAGAAATACTGCCCAACTGTATTTTATACATCAATTATGAGAGTTATGAATAAAATATGAAATTATTTCTTCGAAACAGTCATCATAAAGTCCTTCAAATAATACGGTTCAAAATAAGCAACATCCACGGTCTCGTTTTTTTGGTATTTTTCAAAACTCAGCCAACTCATTTCTTTTGCCGAAGGAAATTTGATTTTTTCCAAAAAGACATAATTTTCCTTGGTTAAAACCGGTTTGCATTTCTCTGCACAATCGCCAACAAAATAGATTGTTTCCTGTAAATCTTCAAAAGAGTTTTCGGTGATGATTTCGGCTTGAACGGCTCTTTTATTTTCAAAATTTGGAGTAAAAACAGCACTGTACACTTCCATTCTTCGAGCATCCAGCATTGGAATTATCAATCCATTGGAAACACTGGCTTGCGACGCCAAAACCTGCAAAGTATCCACGGCAATCAAGGGAACGCCCAAGGCAAAACACAAGCCTTTTGCGGCAGAAACGCCAATACGCAATCCTGTGTATGAACCCGGACCTTGACTCACGGCCACCGCCGATATGTCTTGGAAAACAATCCCTGCTTCCTTGATGATTTCTTCTATAAAAACGTGCAAACGTTCAGCGTGGGAATAGCCTTCTTCCGCAATTTCTTTGCATAAAATTGTTTTTCCTTCTTTTGCCAAAGCAACAGAACAATTCTTGGTAGCGGTTTCGATGTTTAAAATATAAGACAAAATGGATCTAGGATTTAGTATTTGAATTCTATGATTTTTACTTTTCAAATCATCATTCCGAAAAAGGAGGAATCCCGTTATGAGATTCCTCCTTCGTCAAATGACAAGTTCGTATTATAATTTTTGCAAAGTTATAAATTA
Source organism: Flavobacterium fluvii (assembly GCF_900129545.1). Taxonomy (GTDB): domain Bacteria; phylum Bacteroidota; class Bacteroidia; order Flavobacteriales; family Flavobacteriaceae; genus Flavobacterium; species Flavobacterium fluvii. Next base: position 82,762 of record NZ_FQWB01000001.1, read on the forward strand.
CAAACAACTATTACTTCTTATCTTCTGTTTTTTCCGTGGTTACTTTATCGCCGGAATTCAAATCCTTTGAAACTGTCGAATAAGGTCCCGTGATGACTACGTCCCCTTTTTTAAGTCCCGTAAGTACTTCAATATTGGTATCGTCTTGAATTCCTGTTTTTATGATGCGAATTTTTGCTTTATCGCCCACTTTCACAAAAACACATTCCAATTTCTTTTCACTTTTTGGCGCTGCTTTTTTCTCGTCCTTATCTTCCACTTCAAATCCTTTTACGGCTGTCGTGTCTGATTTTACGACCACAGAACTAATTGGCACGGCCAAAATATTGGCTCTTGTTTTGGTAATGATGTCAACCGTTGCAGTCATTCCAGGTCTGAAAGGAGAATAAGTCACTGGTTTTCCTTCCAATAAATCTTGGTAGGACTCTTTCAAAATCCTGACTTTCACCTTGAAATTGGTCACTTGATCAGCCGTCAAAGTAGAACTTGCCGAATTGGAAATACTGGTAACAATCCCTTTGAATTGTTTTTTCAAATAAGCGTCAACTTCCACTTTGGCTTGGTCTCCCACTTTTATTTTTACGATGTCGTTTTCATTCACGTCAACTTCCACTTCCATATTATTCAGGTTGGCCACGCGAAGAATTTCGGTCCCCGCCATTTGTTGCGTTCCCAAAACTCGTTCTCCCAATTCCACGTTGAGCACGGAAATTGTTCCATCGGCTGGAGCATAAATCGTGGTTCTTCCTAGATTGTCCCTGGCTTCATTTACGGTTGCCGATGCACTTTGAACATTGAAATAAGCAGATTGTTTGTTGGCTTTGGCCACTTCAAAAGAGGCTACCGATTTGTCCCAATCCGACTTCGAAATAATTCCTTTGTTGAACAATGTTTTGTTTCTCTCGTAATTGGCTTTCGCCTCATTATAGGAAGCGTCGGCTTGAGTCAAACCTGATTTTGTTCCCGACAAATTGGCCACCGACCTGTTTAATCCAGAAGTATATAAATCAGGATTTATCTTTACCAACAAATCTCCTTTTTTCACTACCTGTCCTTCTTTTATTGGCAAATCGATAATTTCTCCGGAAACCATCGAAGCAATTTTCACTTCTATTTCGGGCTGGATTTTCCCGGTTGCCGAAACCGTTTCCACGATTGTCGTGCTGGCAACATTGGCAATTTCCACAGATTTTCCCTTGTCTTTATTCCCAATAACACCTGTTTTAGAAAGCACTATCAATAACGCAATTAACGCAATGGCTCCGCCTATTAATATATAAATTGTTTTTTTTGACATGATGAATTAGTTTTTTATGATTGGAATTCCAAAATAGAATTCCAGTATCTTTATTTTGAAAATATAGTCGTATTTGGTTCTAAGCACTTCGGATTGAGCATTGGAAAGCAGCGTTTGCGACTGGTTGAAATCGAAAGAATTCATCATTCCCACGGCATATTTTTCTTTGGCATAATTATAAGCTTCTTCTCTTGCTTCCAAAGCCGAAAGAGCCGATTCATAAGCATTCAAACCGCCTTTGGCATCCGTGAATGCCGTGTAAACATTTCTTTGCAGGGAAAGTTCTTCTTGTTCGACCGCAATTTTCGATTTTTCCAGACTCACTTTCGAACGCTCCACATTATTTCTTGCAGACCAACCATTAAAAATAGGAATCGACAATTGTGCGCCAAAAGCTTGTCCTTTGTTGTCCGTAAATTGTTGTCCGAATGGTGCTGCTGGATGAGCCACAGCCACACCATTTGACACCGTATAAGTGTCGGCATACGAAATTCGGGTATTGAAATTGTAAAAACCTTGCAGTGTTGGTTGAAAACCACCCTTGGCAATGGCCACGTTTTTTTCGGCAATTTCCAGATTGGTTTTGGCAATTTTCAATTCCGTTCTTTGCTCCTTGGCCTTGTCGTAAATTGCGATTGGTGTTTGTGCCAAAATGTTGTTTTCGTCTTTGACGGAGGTATCGTCCGTCACGTCAAAATCATAAAACTCTTTTAACTGCAACAATTGTGACAAACTCAATTTTGAAATCAACAAAGCATTTTCGGCAGCGATAACTTTTTGGTTGTTCGAAGCAACGGTTGCTTTTATGTCCAACAAATCGCCTCTTGGCACAGAACCTGCTTTTACCAATTCTTCGGAACGAAGCAATTGTTTTTCGTTGATGCCTTTTTGTTCCTGTTGCACTTTTAAATTTTCTTTGTTGAAAAGCACTTGCAAGAAAGCATTGGCCACATTTAGCGCCACATCTTCCTGCATTTTTGTCAATTGGTATTTTGCGGCAATAATCGAAAGATTGGCTTTTCGAAGCGCATTTTGATTCTGCAAACCTTTGTAAATATCAACGCCAACACCTGCACCCATTGAGGAATATTGGGTGGTTTGGTTTCGTAAAAGTCCAGTGGTCGGATCTTGGTTTAAACCCACGTTCCAGGAGTGGGAAGCATTGGAATTCAAGGAAGGAATAAAATTCCCGATGGCTCCTTTTTTTTCTATTTCTGCCGTTTTGGTATCCAGTTCGGTTTGTTTGATGGAAATATTATTGTCAATTGCATATTTTACGCATTCTTCTAAGGTCCATTTTTTCGTTTGTGCCTGAATCGACAAGCTCAACAGCAAGATAAAAACGAAAGGGATACAACTATTCTTTTTCATATATTTTGAATAAAAGCGTAGCAAAGATACTACACAAATTTAACATTGTTTTTAAAACTGAATTTCTTTTTCGAGATACGCTTATGGTTTTTTCTCTTCTGTTTTCAAGCCTTGATTCCAAACTTTTATTTTGTCGGAAGCCTTGATTCCACTTTTGATTTCAACATAAATTCCGTCGCTTACACCAAGCGTTATGTCTTTTCTTTGAAACTTTTGTGGTGCAGTTTGAACTTCAACGTATGGTTTCAGGGTCTTTTTATCAAACTGGACCAATGATTCTTTTACCGCCGACACTTTATCCGCTTTTTCCAATATAATGGATGCATTGGCACTCAATCCAGCTCTAATGAAAGTATTGTCTCTGTTGGTTAGCGTAGCTTTGATTTCAAATTGAATAGCTCCATTTTCGGTTTTCCCTTTTGGTGCAATATCGGTCAAGACAGCCGTAAACTTTTTATTTTCAATAGCTCCAACCGTAATTTCAATAGGCATATTTAATTTTATCTTCCCAACTTCAGATTCATCAACCTTGCCCACGAATATCATTCTTCCAACATCTGCAACACTGGCAATAGTGGTTCCTTCATTGAAATTATTGCTTTCAATTACCTGGTTCCCCACTTTTACCGGAACGTCAAGCACCATTCCGTTTACAGTTGAACGAATCAACGTATTGGCATAATTCCCTAATCCAGAACTGGTTCCTGTTTTTACGATATCAAATCCTTGAACCGATGCGCTATAATTTTGTTTGGCTTGTTTGTAAGCCAATTGAGCCGCATCAAAATCATTGGCAGAAATAACACCTTTGTCGAACAAGGTTTTTTGTCTTTGAAACAATTTTTCTTGATTGTCCAAATTTATTTTGGCAGTTTGAACCTGATTCTGGGAATTGCTTAAACTGGAAACATTGGCTACCACTTTAATTTTGGCAATCATGTCGCCTGCTTTGACAGATTCACCTGCTTTAATATACACGGCTTCAATGATTCCGGAAATATTTGGCTTAATCAACACTTCTTCGTCAGGAACAATATTTCCCGTGGCGAGTGTGCTTTTCACGATCGTTTTTACTTCTACTTTATCGGTTTCAAAAACGATAGGAGATTCCTGGTTTTTGGCATATAAATAATATAGCGCCCCGAAAAAAACTATTGCAATTAAAATCAATATGGTTATGGTTACTCCTTTTTTCATTTTCTAAATTTTTTATTCGATTATTATTGTTTTTTGATTGAGTTCTTATTCAGCTCTTAAAGCATCTACTGGTTTTACATTTATGGCAGTCTGTGCCGGGATGAACCCAGCCAATAATCCGGAGCCCACTAAAATTAGCAAGGCAATAAAAACAACCACTAAATCTACGCTTGGATTAATAAACATCATCCCGTCTGTAGGCATTGTTGACAAAACCATGTTCAATATGGCCAGCAAGCCCGTTGCCACGGCGATACCAAACATCCCTGCTATTATGGTCAGGAAAATGGCTTCCAATAATATCTGGGAACGAATGGCGCCGGGTGTTGCTCCCAATGCTCGTCTGATTCCTATTTCATTGGTTCGTTCTTTCACGACAATCAGCATAATGTTTGAAATTCCAATAATTCCAGACAGCAACACTAAAGTCCCAACAAAATAAGCGATGAATTTAAGAACATTGAAGAGATCCTGCACCTTTTGAAATTCAGCGAACAAGTCAAAATTACCAACTGCTCTTTCATCGTCCGGATGAATAGAATGTCTTTCTCTCATAAATGCCAAAATACCTGGCTTAAGCTCTGTTATTGATGCATCATCATTAGCGGTAATGGCCATCCAGCCCACTTCATCCCCAAAATTAAAGGCTTGCTGAAAAGTGGTGAAAGGGATGAAAATACTTTTTTGTGCCTCTTCTGCATTTCCATTATTATTCCCTTTCTTTTTATAAACCCCAACCACCATAAAATTGACACCATTTATTTTGATGTATGTCCCGATGACTTCTTCGGCATTCAGGTACAATTCTTTGATAACGCCACTGCCTATAATTGCTACTTTTCGTCTTGACACTATATCCTGCTGATTTACAAAACGCCCTTTTACAATCTCCATTTGCTCTTGCTTTACTAATTCAGGATAATCTCCATAAATAGTATAAGCTCCAGTTTTTGTTCCTCTAACCACATTGCTCACACCATTAAAATCTCCTAATTGGTTGCGGGGAGACACATACAATAAATCCGGGAATTTTTGTTTTAAAGCGTCAACATCACTGTTTCTAAAATCATAACGACGGGTTTTCGGCAATCCTTTATAAGCTTTTGAAGTAGTTTGCGTCCACATAAACATGGTGTTTGTGGCAATGCCGTCAAACCCTTTTTTTACCCCATTTTCCAATCCATTTGAAGCAGCCAACAATATCACCAAGATGAATATTCCCCAAAACACCCCGAAAGCGGTAAGAACCGTTCGAAAAGTATTGGCGGTCAACGCTTCTAAAATTTCATTCCATTTTTCTCTGTCAAACATAATTATTCGTCTCTAAGTGCTACAATAGGCCTAATTTTGGCAGCTCGATAAGCAGGTACAAATCCGGCCAACGCTCCAGCAACTACCAAAACAATCAAGGTTGAAATGGCTACCGTAAAATCAACTTGCGGGTTTACAAAATATTCACTTTGCGCATGTGGACCTATTAATTCCAAAAGCGACAATCCAGTCAACAATCCAACGAAACCCGAAATAGTGGTAATAAAGATGGACTCATGCAAAATCATTGCAATTATTGAAATTGGAGAAGCTCCAAGCGCTTTCCGAATCCCAATTTCCTTGGTTCGTTCTTTTACGATAATCATCATAATATTGCTGACACCAACAACTCCAGCTATAATGGTACAAATTCCAACCCACCAAAAAAACAATCGGATATAGAGGTTCAAATCGTAAAATTTTTTTGCTTCGATAGTTGAATTGTAAATACCAATACCACTTTCATCATCGGGAGCAACTCCATTTTTACCCCTTAACAACAGCCCTAAATCAGTAGTGAATTTCTTGGCTTCAGCCAAAGCTTCTTCATAAGTGTCTTTCTTTTTAAGGATATATGCCATATAACTGATTTTATCCCCTCCACCAAACACCTTTTGCGCAGTACTCAAAGGCAAGAACACCCTAGATTCTTCTCTTTCTCCTCCTGGATCGGTATATACGCCAACCACTTTGAAATTAATGTTGCTTATAACAAGTTGTTCCCCAATAGGATTTTTTTCCTTGAACAGATCCAACTTTATTTTCATTCCAATCACCGCCACTTTTTCATTATAAAGAAGATCATTTGCATTTATGGATCTACCTTGAACGACTGAGGTATTTTCAATCGCCAGAAAATCAGGATTGACACCGCGATACTGGTAGTTTCCAGATTCTTTGCCATAACTCATAGTGATTCCCCAAGCATTGTAACTAGCTGAATTTTTATCCAATTGATCACCATATTTTTGAACCGGAATATCGTAATCGCTATTTCTAAACTGGATTTGCCTTCCAGGATTCATTCCTTTGTAGGCTTTTGTGGTTGCCCCAGACCAAACCTCTATAATTCCTGCCGCATCATGTTCAAATTGTTTTTCGATTCCGTTCTGCAACCCTTTTCCAACCCCGAGAAGAATCACCAAAATAAAAATACCGGAAGCCACGGAGACTCCCGTGAGGAAAGTTCTCAGTTTATTTTTCGAGATAGCCTCAAATATTTCCTGCCAGCGTTCAATATTAAACATAAGATGAAGCTCTAACTTGTTCTACCATTTTATCATCGATGATTACTCCATCTTTCAAGACTACGTTTCTTTTGCACATGGCCGCAATATCGGGTTCATGGGTCACAATCAAAATTGTTTTCCCTTCGTCATTTATTCCTTGAATAAGTTCCATTACTTCATAGGAAGTCACTGTATCCAAAGCTCCTGTTGGCTCATCGGCCAATAATACTTTTGGATTGGACGCCAAGGCTCTTGCAATGGCAACACGTTGTTTTTGCCCACCGGAAAGTTCATTGGGCAAATGGTGTGAATGCGAAGACAATCCGACTTTTTCAAGGTATTTCATCGCAATATCGTTGCGCTCTTTTCTCTTTACACCTTGATAATACAAAGGCAAAGCCACATTGTCCAATGCGCTTTTGTAATTAATCAGGTTAAAAGATTGAAAAACAAAACCTAGGAATTGGTTTCTATATTTAGAAGCGATAGTTTCGTTTAATTTTTTGATTGGCACTTTGTCCAAAGTGTAAAGTCCAGAATCAGCCTCGTCAAGTATTCCTAAAATATTCAACAAGGTAGATTTTCCAGAACCGGAGGAACCCATGATGGCCACCAACTCCCCTTCTTTAATATTGAAATTGATTCCTTTTAGCACATGCAATTCGGAACTTCCCATTTTATAGGATTTATGTAAGTCTTTAATTTCAATCATATCTACCTGAATTAGAGAACAATATTAATTATTCTGCGGAATAAATTGTAATAACAAAATGTTAATACCTAATCGTATTTTAACAAATAAGACTTCTTTCGATTGAAAATGTTACAGTTTGAATCGAAAATATATTTGTTTTGTTAATTTTGTTCTATCAATCCAAAATAAAATGATGAAATCCCTTTCTGTTCTACTTGTTTTTCTGGCCATCTTCTTTATTTCGAGCTGTTCCACATCCAATAAAATAGCGGCACTAAAACCCGAACCAGACAATGCCGACCCATTGGTTTATGAAAACACTCCTTCCTTCATCAATTTGCCCATTAGCGTAAAACTCAAGGATGTCGAAAACCAAACCAATGCACTCTTGAATGGTTTGATCTATGAAGACAACAACATTGAAGACGACAATATCGAGATGAAAATCTGGAAATTGGCTCCAATTACCATCGAAAATGACAAAGAAAGTGCTGGTGGAAAAATAAAAACAATATTGCCATTAAAAGCGGTGGTCAAATATAGAATCGGCACAAAAACCATGGGAGTTGATTTGTACAACACCAAAGAATTTAATCTAAACGGATTGGTAACCCTCGTAAGCGATGTGGGTTTGACCAATTGGAAACTCAACACCAAAACAGAACTAAAATCCTTGGATTGGAACGAAAGTCCAACAATGGTCGTCTTTGGGAAAAATGTTCCCGTTACTTATCTCATCAATCCCGCCGTGAAGCTTTTCAGGTCTAAAATCGAGAGCAAGATTGATGCCGCCATTGAAAAATCTATGGATTTTAAACCCAATGTTTTGGCTGCTTTGGAAAAAATATGCACTCCTTTTCAAATGAGTGAAACGTATGAAAGTTGGCTTCGAATTGTTCCCGTTGAAATCTATTCGACCAATGCCAAACTCAAAAACGACACTTTTTTGATGGAAATGGGAATGAAATGCATGATGGAAACTTTGATTGGAGGCAAACCAGAATCAAAATTTGATGCCTCAAAAATTGTCTTGAAACCCGTAACAAAAATCCCGAACCAAATCACGGCAAATGTCGCCGCGGTTTCCACTTATGCGGAAGCATCCAAAATAATGACCAAAAATTTTGCAGGACAGGAATTTAGTTCCGGCAGTAAAAAAGTAAAAGTGCAAAATGTTGGGATTTGGCACAAAAACGACAAAATGGTGATTGCATTGGACCTTTTGGGAACGGTAAACGGAACAATATATTTAACGGGCTTTCCACAATACAACGAACAAACAAAAGAAGTGTATTTTGACAAATTGGATTACGCCTTGGACACCAAGAATAAATTGATGCGCACCGCAAACTGGCTGGCACAAGGATTGGTTTTAAGAAAAATTCAGGAGAGTTGTCGTTATTCCATCGTTCCTAATTTGGAAGAAGGAAAACAAAACATGGCTGCTTATTTGAAAAATTATTCGCCAATGTCAGGTGTTTTTGTCAACGGCAAAATGGAGGATATTCAATTCCAGAAAATTCAATTGACAAACAAGGCCGTTATCGCTTTTATAAAAGTAAACGGAACGGTAAATGTTTCCGTGGACGGCTTGAAGTAATTTCAGATTGATATTGCAATTGTTATTGCTTTTTCTGCTTTCTCATTCGATAGATATAGTATCCTATTCCAGCAACAAGCAAATAAGGAATGACCATCAAGTAAACGATGCCGTCATTTACGGCTTGTGCTTTAGCGGTATTTCCTTCAGTTTCCAAAGCGGCACGACACATCGCACATTGAGCGTTAGCCGAAAGAGAAAAGAACATGGAAAAAAGAATATAGAAAAAAACTCTTACTCTATAACCTTTTTGCTCTTTACTCTTTGTTCTGTTTTCTATACTAAACATAATATGGAGAAATCAATAAATATACAACCACACCAGTAACGGCAACGTACAACCAAATTGGGAACGTGATTTTGGCTATTTTTTTATGTTTGTCAAATTTGTTGGCCAAGGCACGAACATAAGTAATCAAAACCAGTGGAATTACGGCAATGGACAAAAGGATGTGCGATATTAAAATAAAAAAATAAATAGGCCTGATTATCCCTTCCCCACCAAATTTTGTGGATTCCGAAGTCATGTGATAAGCAACATACATCACCAAAAAAGCTACCGAAAGCGCAATGGCAGAAGTCATCAATTGTTCGTGAAGTTTTCTTTTGCCATTTTTAATGGCCAATACTCCAGCGACCAAAACCACTGCAGTAATCCCGTTTATCGCAGCGTAAATAGGAGGCAGAAATGAAAGTGGCTCAACGTGGAAACCAAAATCTTTTAGCTTGACGCTGAAAAGAAGTGCCACCACAACTGGAATCAAAATTGATACAATTATTATAAACTTGCTGAATTTTTGTTCTAATGAATGATCTTCCATCTTATTCTTTTAATAAAATTGCTATATCTTGTTGAATGTCCCTTACCCCTTTTTTATCCAAACCGTCATAATACAAAATCGGGTTTCCAAACTCGTCATATCGACAACGGATATTCCCTTTTTTGTCAATTAGGGCAAACAATCCCGAATGCTCGAAACCACCTTTTACTTTGCTGTTTTGACCTGCATAAAGGTTAAATCCTTTGTTGGACAAATCAAAAATATAAGCTTTATCACCAGTCAAGAAATTCCAATTGGATGATTTAACTCCCAATAGTTCCCTGTGGGTTTTCAAAACCGCAGGAGTATCGTGTTCTGGGTCAATGGAAATGGAAACAATACCAAAATTAGGATTTCCAAAGAATTTTTTTTCAATACCCAACATGCTTTGATTCATCTTTGGACAAATGGAAGGACAAGTCGTGAAGAAAAATTCCAGGACATATACTTTCCCTTTGTAGGTTTCATTGCTGATCTTTACATTGTCTTGGTTGACCAATTCAAATTTGGGTACAGGACCAATTTTATCCAATTTCCCATCATCCTTTGAGGAATTGGAAACCTTGTCCAATCGATCCCCTTTTACAATTTCATTGTTTTCAATTCTATCGACAATTTCCGGAACAACCAAGATTCCAAAAATTAGAATAACAAAGGAAATCCAGATGTATGATTTGTTTTTAAGCATGATTCCTGAAAGTTAAAGCTTTTTAGTGGCGTTATGGTTTTTTTTGAGTGCTGCACGGTATTCGTACAGGATAACCTTGAAATCATCCAGCATTTCATTGCTCAGTTCAGCGGGATGAAAAGTGCTGTACCCTTCTTTATATCCTTTTTTTTCCTTTCTTCCTCGCAGGTTCCTTTCTTTGTCAAGAATATATACGTTTGGAGTACCCAAATCTTTGTCCAATTTTCCAACGAGATTCAGTTGGCTGTAATAGGCATTAATATCTTCAGGTGAAGCAAAAACAAAATGCCATTGGCTAACATCCGTGAATCCTTTCAAAACATCAATTAGGCTTTTCGCTTGTTCTTCAGTTCCCAAAGGACAAACCACCACAAATTGCAAATCTTTGAAAGTGTGGTAGCGTTGGTAGATTTTTTCGTTTAGATTAAAATAATTCCCCCTGTTTTTTAAGAGATTGGAACCTGAAAAACCAAGAATTGTTATTTTGTTGTCCAAACTGACTTTTTCATTTTTCAAGGATTTCCAATTGCCGAAATCAGCAACTTTGGGAGTGATAACAGGCAATTTGGTAAAGCTGTTTACTCCTGATGCAAAAAAAAGATAGGCAACAATGGGTAAAACAAAAAGAACGAAGAGAACAATATTTTTTTTCATGATCGTGCCGAAGTATAATGTGCAAAAATAAAAAAAGGCACGCAAAGCGCACCCTTTTTATTGAATTAATATTTTGTTAAAAATTCCACTTAATCGTGCTATTTTTAAAAACCCCAAATATATAATGCGCTTCCGTCAAAAGAATAAAAAGCAAATAAATTACCAGAAAAATCAACGGCCATATTACCGAATTTCTTAGCGTTGCTCTTTCTCCCTCCATGTGCATGAAGGCATAAACAATATAATAAGCTTTAACCCCTGTTAAAATAATGAATAACCAGTTAAGCAAATTCAAGCCCAAAAAACTATTCAAGTGTAGAGAGTCCGGTTTAATGATACCAAAAATTACCTCAACAATTGTTATTACAGACAATATCCCAAAAACCGTCCAGATTCTTTTTGTATTTGATTCGTGTGCGTGTGACATAATAATTACTTTTTGTAAATTAAATTAGATAGAAAACCGTGAATACAAACACCCAAACCAAATCAACAAAGTGCCAATATAGTCCCACTTTTTCTACCATTTCATAGCTTCTTCTTTTCTCGTAAGTTCCAATTAAAACATTAAAGAAAATAATGATATTAATGACTACTCCCGAGAATACGTGGAAACCGTGGAAACCTGTAATAAAGAAAAAGAAATCGGCAAACAACTTGCTACCATATTCGTTTCTTGTCAAGTTGGCACCTTCCACAACCAAACTTGCTTGATTCAATCGCAATTCCGATTCTTCTCTTGTCAAAACCGTTTTATGTTTGTGCTTGGTTAATTCGTGATTGATTTTAGTGTCTTTTTCATTGGCCGAACTATCTTCGTAAATAACCTCGGTTCTGATTAAAATTTCAGGATGTGCCTTGAAACCTGCTTGAACTTCTGCCACGGAATAAGTTGGCAAAGCAGCTTCGTCCATAAACCATTTTCCTTTGTTTCTTTCTAACTGCTCTCTTTCTTCCGGCAATGTAGCGGCGAAATCGGCGAGTGCCACTCGGTGTCCTTCCTTGTCGACAAACTGAAGTAAACTTCCTCCTTTTGTTTCGACTGCACCATATTCTCCCTTGATGAAGTTTTTCCATTCCCAAGCTTGTGAGCCCACGAAAATCAAACCACCAATAATGGTCAAGAACAGATAAATGACTACTTTATCTTTTTTCAATTGGTGACCTGCATCAACGGCAAGAACCATCGTCACTGATGAAAAGATCAAAATAAAAGTCATAAATGCCACATAATACATCGGTGCCGAAACCCCGTGCATAAATGGGAAGTGTGTAAACACTTCATCGGCCAAAGGCCAAGTTTCAATAAATTTAAATCTAGAAAAGCCGTAAGCAGCTAAAAATCCCGAGAAAGTCAAAGCATCCGACAGGATAAAAAACCACATCATTAATTTGCCATAACTAGCTCCCATTGGCTGATTTTCTCCGCCTCCCCAAATTTTTTCTCCACTATTTGCAGTAGTAACTGTATCCATAAAAGTTATTCGTTAAAAAGTTCCCAAATCTACAATTTTTTCTTATTTAAAGAAAAATAAAAATAAAAATAATAAAACCCATAATAAATCAAGAAAGTGCCAGTACATCGCACCTAACTCAATCCCAAGAGTTTGTGTTGAATTGTATTTTTGTTTAAAATGATTATAAATTATAATTAAAAGTGAAATTAACCCTCCAGCAAGATGCAACAAGTGTACAACAGTAACTATATATAGGAATGTTGTCGTGATGGAACTCTCCGCCCCGGTAAAATAATAACCACTTTCCACTATTTGCCCAAAGCCCACAAACTGTAAAACCACGAACAAAATTCCCAAAGCCAAAGTAGCCAAAAGAAATATCGTTGTCGATTTTTGATTGTCTTTTTGAATGGCTTTCTTCGCCAAATGAAAAGTAACGCTACATCCTATTATTACAGCAGTGCTATAGAAAAAAGCGGATGGCAATTGAAAATCCTTCAACCAATCCACTCTGGATTTACTTACAATAAAAGCACTTGTAAGTCCAGCAAACATCATGATCATACTCATCATTGCAAACATTAACAGCAATTTGTATGATCGATCTGATCTTGATTTATGCTCTTCGGCGGTCATTGTTGTTGTCATAACTATCTTAAAAATTTATCAAATATATAAATCAATTGCAGCAAGGTTATATAAGAAACACTTACCAACATCAAGGTTCTTGCAGCTTTTGCAGTTCTTAGTTTATACAATCTCGCTGCATAAAAAAGCATCCAAAGTCCCAGCAAAAATACCAAAACCGCTGCTATTGGCGAAATAAACAATTGTCCCGTATAACCCAAAGATGGCAATAGCGAAGCTATAATTAACCAAACAGTGTACAATATTATTTGCAAAGCCGTTCCTTTGTCTTTCTTGCCTGTTGGCAACATAAAGAAACCTGCTTTTTCATAGTCTTCATATAAAAACCAGCCGATTGCCCAAAAATGGGGGAACTGCCAAAAAAACTGGATCAAGAACAAGGTTCCGGCTTCGATTCCAAATTCTCCCGTTGCCGCAACCCAACCCAACATAAACGGAATCGCTCCCGGAAAAGCACCCACAAAAACCGACAACGAAGTCACCGTTTTCAGGGGCGTGTAAATACTGGTATATAAAAATATGGAAATCGCACCAAACATCGCCGATTTTGGATTGATGCTATAAAGAAGAACAATACCGATAATGGTAAGAATACTGGCAACGACCAACGCCACGTTTGGCGCCATTCTCCCCGAGGCAACTGGACGATTTTTAGTTCTGTCCATCAAGGCATCAAGATCTTTTTCGATGACTTGGTTGTAGGCATTAGACGCGCCCACCATGCAATAACCACCAATAGCCAGCTTCAACAAGACAATCCAATGCAAAGTCTTGAAATCTTCAACACCAAGCAAAAAACCAGCTAATGAAGAAAACACGACGCTAATAGCCAATCCAGCTTTAGTAATTGCTTTGAAATCAGTATATATTGATTTTACGGAAAGGGTATTGGGCGTGCTGTTCAAGGTTTACTTTGTTTGTTTTTTTAAAACTTTTGCAAAAGTAGTTTATCGAAAGGGATTTGGCAAATAAAAAATACGGCATAAAAAAACCACGTCTTTTGAGGTTGTGGTTGTCTTTTGTTTTGCGAAATTATGAGACCAGGAATAGCAACATGCCAAATTTGTTCCCATTTACTATTATTCCATAACAGATGCAGCCATTAATACTGCACAATAACCGTGAGGTTGGTTTTTGGAAACATTCGATGGACAATCAACTGGACGAACTGAAAGGTATTCTTTAATATTATCTTTAATTCCCATTCCTGGACAAAAAGATTTAATTTGAGGCTTTCCATCGCTAAAAATGGCTATATATTTCTTGAACCCTTCCCAGCCATTTTCTATAACCATAGCATAAGATTCATCCAACCATTTGTTATTCAATCCTTTTTTTAAAGCATAAATTATCATTCCCGACCCGCTGGTTTCGGTATAATTATCTGCTAATTCCTTGTGATTGATTAATTGACACCATAGTGCCTCTTTATTTTGAGTGTTTTTGATACCTATGGCTAGTTGTTGGTATAAATACAATAGTTTTTTATAGTCTTTGTGTGTAGGCGGAAGGAATTCCAACATATCGGCGAGTGCCATCGAAAACCAGCCTGCATTTCTGCTCCAAACCTCGGTTGCAGTTCCAGTTATTGGACTTGCCCATGATTTCTTTTTCTTATAATCCCAACCGTGATAAGGCAAATGCGTTTCTATGTTAAACATTCGCGAAGCCGCCAAGAAAGTTTGAAACAATGCCGAGTCAACACTTTCAGTATCTCCAAATTTAATTCCGTATTTTAAAAGAAATGGATTCGCCATATATACGCCATCAATCGTCATCACATCTTCATAATGATCATTGTTCTTATGCCAATAACCTCCATCAGGAGTTTTACTAAACTTTGTTGGAACTGCAGTAGTCCCCAACAAATAATTTCTCATGTTGGTTGCGGCAATTTTGTATTTCTCTTCTTTAGTGGTTTCATACAAAAACAAACACAACAACCCCGGATGAATACCGTCGAGTTCTGTTTTCAAGCCTTTGACATTCCCTTTTTCATCCACATAAGAATCTACAAAATCTTTTATGTATTTAACATATCCAGGATTTTTGGTCTTTCCGTATATTTTCTCCATTCCGTGAAGAATAATACTATTGGCATGATCCCAACCATTATTATTAAAAGCGTTTATTGTAGGCTGATACCTTGAGATAATTGCATCAGAAAATTGAATTCCGAAATTGGTAATTTGTGCTTTGCCCAATAAAGGCAATACTATTAGAAATACAATTAAAAAAAATTTACGCATAGAGTTGTCTACAAATTAATAATCAAAATACCAATTAAACACATCCGAACGAATTCCCAAAGAAAACCAAGCTGTACTTTCCTTGATGGCTGTGGTGGTGTCTTTTGAAGGATCAAAATTCCTGTAAATAAAACTGCCAAAGAGTTTCAAGTTCGTCATTGGATTAACCAAATAACCTGCTTGCAAATCCGTGATGAAAACATTGGTTTTGTTTCCCTGTCCTACTTTCACGCCCGTGTCGGCATAACGCTCAACATCATAATCCCTGTAAATGTTGCCACCATAATTAGATTTGGCTCCTGAACTGGCAAAGTCAAAACCGCGAACTCCATACGTAATTTTGGCATCGGCAAAAAGTCTGCCTTTGTGGTAACGACCAATGGCAACGATTTCCTGGAAATTTGCACCCCATTGATGCCCCATGCTTTGATTGGCGTGTGCAAAATTGGTAAGCGGATCGCTATGCGAATACACATAAGGACGCACGTGATTGTATTCCAACTGCAACAACAAATCATCTACGTGAAAAGCATTGAAATATTTCACGCCCAACTGATAGGCAAATTTATTTTTCCAGCTATTGTCTCCTCCTTTTATTGCATCGGTAGAAAATTCGTCAATCAGCAATTGCCCATAAAGATTCACCTGATTGTTCCATTTGTATTTGAAAGTCAAGCCCAAAAGTGCATTTCCTGTTCTTCCCGAAGCGGCAAACTCGACGGCTCGATAAAAAATAATGGGATTCACGAAATACATGTCAAACCCTCTATTGTTGGTGTCAGACCAAACTACCGATTCAAAAAGACCCAAATTCAATCGATTCGAAATATTCCAGCTCAAATAATGGTTTGCCATGAACTTTGTGGCATAGGTTTTATCCACAGTGACCTCTGGACGCACGTCTTTGAGCCACATATAAGTATTGGTGTATTTTATTTTCCAAAAATTGGTGTTTATTTTAAAATACGGATAAGGACTTGTTCCGTCGCTCCCCAATATGGAACGGTATCCATCTCCAATGAAATTTCTGCCATAACCCAATTGGAAATCGATAAATTTTGCAGGAGCAAATGTGATGTCGGCTTCCGCCAACGGAAAATCGTAGGCATCGGTCTTGAAATCTTTGGCTATTCCAATTCCGGGAATAATGGCAGGATTGCCACCAGCCGGTTTTATCAATTCGGCATAACGATTGTAATAATCGGCAAATCGTCCTTGACTTTCAAAAATGGTAGTCGTGAAATTTACTTGCGAACCCAATCCTCCACTAAAATTGATTCCACGCGTATTTACAAATGTATTGACTTGATTCTTTCCTGAAGCAGTTCCCACTTGTAAATCGACTATCGGATTAAAAACAAACCAATAATCCTCGCCTTGTATTTCGACCAAGTTTTCATTCCATAATTTTCGTCCCCACCAGCCGGATTTGTTTTTTTTGATCTTTTCATTTTCTGCCACGAAATCATAATATTTGGCAACTTCTGCATAAGTATATGGTTTCGAGCCCGTGTGGTTATTGCTGCCAACCTGATTCATCGAAGCATCAAAATGCGCATAATAGCTGTGAGAAAAAGGAATGTTCAAATGACTCCTGAACTGTGGATTGTCGAATTTAGTATAGGGAATGCTGTCCAATTCCGTTAATTTCTTGGTAGGAGCATTTTTAGCTTCTACAGCTGCTGTCGCAGCAGCGGCTTCGGCGGCTTGTTGCTCGCTACTTTTTAATGGTATCGCAATATTGATGTTGTATTGGGAAAAAGCGGGATTCCCATTGTAGGTTGATGGTTTTATTTTGGGAAACTTGGCAAAAACTCTTTTGGCTTCCTGAATCAATGAATTATCGACGGCATTCACGTAAATCACTTTAAAAACTCCTTTTTCGTCCACTTCAAAAAGCACCTTGACTTTTCCTTGAAAATTATTTTGAACCAAATTCTCGGGAACAACAAAATTTTGAAAAACAAAATCCTGCACTTCATTGTAGAAACATTTCTCCAAGGCTACGGCTTCCATGTTTTCACAATTTGGAAAGACAGGAAATCGCGCAGGAGAACTTACGTTTGTTTTGGGAGTAGTATTTACATTTTGTGCAAAAGCAACAAAAGCACAAAAAGATAAAAGCAATGTCAGTAATCCTTTTTTCATATTGGGTTTAGTTTTTAATACTCGCCTTGTGCTTTTTGTCCATTTGCAATGGCACTCGCACCCGAAGTACCAATTCGTTTAACGCCAAGCCGAATCATTTCGACTGCTTCCTCATAAGTTCTCACTCCACCGGCTGCTTTTACTGGAAGTGGCGAGGCATTTTCGAGCATCAATAGTATAGTTGGAACTGTCGCTCCGTTAGGAAGGTTGTTATCTGTTTTATAAAATCCTGTTGAAGACTTTACAAAAACAGACGAATAATTTTCTTCCTTGAAATTAGTGATAACAATATTTTTTATCAAAGCAGACAACTGGATAATTTGCTTATCCGAAAGTGCTGCCACTTCGATAATCCATTTTACGACTTTGTTGTGGAACAAGCCCAGTTTGGTACATTTCAAGATTTCTTCTTTTACCAAATCTACATTTCCTTCTTTGAATGCTTCGTAATTGCATACAAAATCCAAGTCGTCGGCACCGTCTTCTATGGCTTGAGTCGCTTCGGCGAGTTTGGCTTCCAAACCCGATTTCCCTTCCGGAAAATCAATCACTGTTCCTATATGCACGGTTGACTTGGCATCGACAATCATTTTTTTGGCTATGGAAACTATGTCGGGACGAATCATGATGAGCTTGAAGTTCTCGTCAATGGCTTCCTGAATAAATCCTTTGGCAATTAGAATATTTTCGGCTTGACTAAGCCCGTTTTGCGCTGGTGTTTTTAAATAGGTCGAATCTAAATATTGCTTGATATTCATCTGTTTAATTATAAAAACATTTATTTAATCAATTAAATTCTATCCATCACCCCTTTGTACGTATCCAAGGAGACGATTGCAATAACCGCCAAAGCCGCCCCGGATAGATTTGCCAATTCATCAATAACATCGGCACTTCTTGTAGTCGTGAAAAATTTCTGCATCAACTCTATTGCCACTCCGAAAAAAAACGAAAACACGAAAGAAATCACCAAGGGTCTAAAGATGTTCGACGTGTCTAATTTCTTTTTAAAAAACAAAAACCAAAGCAATGTAAACACAAAATGAAAAACGGCATGAACTGCTTTATCCACATACGGCACATTAATCGTCGGAATGTCATTTGATTTGATTAAACAAAAAAACAAGATTACTCCAGACCAAAATAAAGCCGCCAATAAAAAAAAAAGTTTACGCACCTATTAATTCCTTGTATGCTTCACTCGAAAGCAAAGAATTTATTTCGTCTAAATTAGCGATTTTCACTTTTATCATCCAGCCCGCTCCATAAGGATCCGAGTTTACGCTTTCTGGCGAACTTTCCAAATCATCATTGAAGGCAATAATTTCTCCAGATAATGGAAGAAACAAATCCGAAACTGTTTTTACGGCTTCAACGGTTCCAAAAACTTCGTCTTTTTCCAAGGTTTGGTCTAAAGTTTCCACTTCAACATATACAATGTCTCCTAATTCCTTTTGTGCAAAATGTGTAATTCCCACAGTGGCAATATCGCCTTCAATGCTAACCCATTCGTGATCTTTTGTGTACTTTAAATTTGCTGGTATGTTCATTTTAATTAAGATTAAGCCCCAAAAACATGGGACAGATTTTAGATTTTAATTTTTTTTCAAAAGTATTATTTCCAATTCTATTATTGCACTGATTAGGATAAAATTTCATTAATTTCCAAAATTATATCGGAGCGTGAATCCTGAACGAACATTTGTCAAAGGGAAAGAAGTTGAAATCACCGCTTTAGAAAATGCGTGGTCATAATAGAAAATAGCCGTCAGGTTTTTGCTGAAAGAATAATCTGCAGTCAATTTCAACGACCAAACATTTTGTCCTCCGGCCAATTGATTGTTGTCATAATCCAAATAACGCACAATGGTCTTATTGTTTCTGTAGGACATATCCGCTTTTATGATAATGTCGCTTTTTATGATTCCTGTAGGATTGTCGGCCAATCTTGACGAAAATATGACATCTTTGATTCGATATCCCATCCCCACAACATATTCAATTCCTTTTACTTCGGTCAATAAATTGTTGTCGAAACTCATGGACAATGCTCGATCTTTCTTCACTTCGGTTAGTATCTTCAACGAATTCATCAATTCAAAATCCATTCGAATAAGCGGGTTAAATTGCTCCACCAAATTGACGTTAGACATAATGGTTTTATTGAAAAAATTACCGCTTGCATCCACTCCAGCTGGCGTTTTATCGTATTCAAAATTCGATCTAAAAGCATTGACGGTATAAGATGCCCTGTAATTTTGCTGTAAAGAAAAACGTTTGAAATTCTTTTTGAAAAAAGCATAACGCATCAATCCATTGTACTTTATAGCCCAATTGGGTACTGGAAAACTTTTAAAAATTCCAAGTGAAACATCTGAGGCATTACCACCGGAATAAGCTGCCAAAAAGGCCGGCAACAATACTGCCTGGTTATTTTTTCCGTATCCTTTCGGAAATCCATCTGAATCAGTAATAGTTGGATCATAAGATGGATCATGTTTTTGGCGCTCAATTGCCAATCGATTAGCAACCTCAAGTCTATTTCCCCTGAAATCATCAAATGCCGCCGATATGTTTTCATCACTGGTAGAAAATGAGGTTTTGATCAAGATGGTAGAAATCGAGAAAAGACCATAACTATACGGCGATCTCGCATTGTACTCCCCATTAGTAACATCGTATTGTTCCGAAAAATTCTCGGAATACGCTCTATCCAGAGTCAAATCAATTTTCAAATCCGGGAACAAATCGACATTTGCCGTAGTTTTGAATACTTCATTCTCCACTTGGGAATAACTTTGGTTAAAATCGGGATAGCTTGTCAACCAACCGTTTTTAGCCGCTTCATATCTCACGTCATCTTGGCTTCCAAAAGTGAATCCAAGAGAAGGTCTTGACGAACCAAAGAAACCTATACCCGGCGTATATCCCGGCAAAACGGTACCGCTATTTTTAACATAACTGGTTTGTATGTTTTTTACGCTGGTCAAAACTCCGATCAACCCATTCATGAAATTGTTTTGTTTTGGAACCAACAAATTGGTATTGGCCACTTTTTCTCCTGGTTTAGGGGCAACTGCTTTTGGATTTGCTTTTAATGCTGATTTTTTTGTCAACCCAATATACTTGTAAAAAGTATCCATGGTAAAAGTGGCGTTCAAATTATGGGAACTCGCATTTTGAATCGTGTTACCTAAATTATAGTCCACTCCTCCAATGTTTATTTCGGATAATGCCACCGAAGCTCTTTGCCAGCTATAGTCGCCGGTATAAGAATAATTGGCTTTTATGAAACTAAATACCGGAATTTTATCAATTGGAATCTGATAATTCAACACTAATTGTTGCATGTGCTGGTTGGCATCTCCCATATCCCAATAGCTGTCCCAAATCGTAAAATCATCTATGGGCTCGTTGTTCTCGTTCATATAGTTTTTCACAATATTATTGGAGGAAGCCGTATAGTTTAACTTCAAATTTTTTGTCAAATTAAAATTAAACCCATATTGGTAATTAAAGGCAAAATTTCTTCTGTACATTGGATCAATGCCTATTCCTTCCACATCTACTTGTCGAAATTGTTGGCGATTGTATTGTCTAATAATATTGGTATTGAAATTGATGTTCGACGGCAAATAATTAAAGTTGAAATCGCTCAGCAACTTCCAATAATTACTTTTTTTCAAGAATTCTGTTTTCTTCAACGGTTCAATGGACTTGGGTTGAAAGCTGTAAGCATAGTCAATTCCCGTGTTGGCTTGTTGATCTACATAATCCTCTATTTCAAAATCGTGGCGCTCCACCTCATTGTAGGATTGCGAAAAAGTAAAATTTTCAGGATCGTAAACGTGTTGTTTTTGTTTCTCGCCTCTTTCTTTTCTTACCCCAATAAAGTTGATGCTTTTTCTTTTGGTATAATCCACCGCCCTGTTGTTGATATTATCTCTTTCGGCAGCATCGGCGGTGTTGTCCAATAGCTGTTTCAATTTGATGTCTTGATTAAATGGATCGTATTCAGGAGTAATGGTTTCTTCTCCAATGGCATAGTTAAACGGCAAAGTGATTTTCCATTTTGGCGGCAATAATTTACCCAAACTTAAATTGGTGACAATGTTGTATTGCTTGACATCCTCACGACTTCTTTCATTTGGCCCTTCTTCCAATGCGCCAAAACCTATGGTACTGGTTCTTCCTGTTGCTGAAACAGTGGCAAAATCGGCCAGATTTGAATCTACATTCACTACGGCAGCCATACCTCTACTGTTGTCCATATCGGCCACGCGAAGTTCATTGAACCAAACTTCTCCTTTTATAGCTTGGTGGGTCTCGTTACTTTTTACCCCCAACATCAAATTTCGAACCAATCCAAAGTTAGGATTCCCTCTTATACCCAATCTCAATTTAGCATCTCCATCTCCATTAGGAAACACATCAAGATGGTCATCAGGATAATAAATGACTCCATCTGCCAAAGGCGTTTTTGGAACACCAATCTTCATGGCAGTAAGTAACGCCAGAGAAAGATTCATTTCATTTTCTGCAGGCCAAACCAAATCCGAACTCAAGGAAGTACAATTAGTCCCTGTTGTGGAAGACGGCAATGTAACTTTTAAAGGAATCTCAATTTGGTAAAAATTCTGGGTAAAGTCATTTCCAAAACGAATAAACCCTGTCATTTGATCATCGTTAAGAAGCAATTCACCCGGCAAGGATTCAGCGTGAAAAAACATTTTCAAGTTCTTGAACTGTCGCATGTCCACACTCACGTTTTTGAAAACGGCTCTTGAATCCAGCGGCTCCAATCCATCGCCCGAAACTCTCAAAGACAACGATTGCTCATTTTGATCGATAACCGTATTGTTGTTGTACAATTGTTCTTGCTCCACTCCTGGAGGGACAACATAATTAATAGGACATCTATCGTTGTTTTCTTGAAGATTTACCGCCAATACATCCAAAGCCGTACCGTCGTCAGTTACGGTTAAATCAGTTGGATCCAACGAACTTGTATATCTTCTCCAATCTCCTCTCACCAAGTCCAAAGCACCAAAACGAACCGTCACTTCATTGTCAAAACCGGTCATGAACATTCTCATAAAACGAATGGATCTAAAATCGGAGATGTTTCCAATGGTGTTTTCTGGCTGCGAAACAGGAATTTTAAACTGTATCCATCTCGCATCGGTCATTTGCCCGTTGTCCAATTTTACTTGGGTATTTCTGATATCGGTAATATAATTTTGACCAACATCCATTTTCGGCTTCATCTCAATGCTGTATTCATAATACGCATTGATGGTGTTCATGGTGTTGTCCTTGTTGATGTCTTCCACATCAGGATTGGTAGTGGCCCCTCTATTAGCATCATTAATATCTACGGCAGAGTTCCCATCTACACCATTGTAATTTTTATATCGTTCCAAAACTCCTCCCGAAGCATTCAAATAATACCTATAATCATCCCCTGCTGGATCGGGTTGAGAAGCATAATTGGTATAGATTGCTCCCTCTTTGCCATTAGGCAAACCATCCAATCCAACATCTTGATTGGTTCGATTGGCAGTATTGGTGTCGAAAGCATAAATCAGGGATTGCGAAGCTGGAACATCCCCCCAAATCGGCCGTGGATTGACCAATATTT
This sequence comes from Flavobacterium fluvii, assembly GCF_900129545.1. GTDB lineage: Bacteria > Bacteroidota > Bacteroidia > Flavobacteriales > Flavobacteriaceae > Flavobacterium > Flavobacterium fluvii. Next base: position 105,767 of record NZ_FQWB01000001.1, read on the forward strand.
GATCTGGCCCAAGTCCATTTTCATATTGTTTTCGACCATCTTTCAAAACATCTTCCGACATTTCTCCTAAATTGAAATAAATCTTGCCCGTATTGGTTTCCGGAATCTGACCGGTTCCAACATAAGGATCCAATACCCAAAACTGGATGTATTCAACATTTCCTTGTTCAAAATTGGTTGAATTTAACGAACGCATAATTCCCCCAAAATTATCCTTGGCACTTGTGACACTATTCGAATTATTATACGGCCCTCTTTCAGCAGGATAATAAGTCAAGTCCAATGTGTTGACCACTTGCGATTGTCCAGCAGCGATATCGGTCAATGGATACAGCTCTTCACTAAAAATTCTTCTTGTGGTATTCAACGACAAATCATCAGTTGTAATTCCCGATGGCCTTTGAGTATAAAAAATCGGATCAATGGTGTACCAAGCCATTTTTGATCTTTTGAAACCATAACTCAAATCATTGGCCGTACCATTAAAATTATATTGGCTTTCGGCATCATTTACCGGTGTTGACGACAAACTCCAGGCATAAGCGGAACGCATGTCGATAGTGGATTGCGAACCTTCAAAATCATCTACATATATGGTTGATTCCCCACGGAAACTGTTTCCTTTTGGAGCCTCAGGTTGCAAAAATGCAATCTCTCCCCTAACCGAAACATTGGAAGGCACATCCGTATCGACATTTGGCAATTTATTCACCAATCGAGTCAAAAACGGAACTTCAGATGAATAATTAGTATTAAATCCAAAAATGTTGTTGTTCACGGATTCCTGTCCAAAACCTGATTTTTGGGTAAAAGGTCTTTCGTTTAATTTCAAGAAAGTGGCTCCGACCAAAAATTTATCGGAAATATTATGCTCTACATAAACCCCAAAAAAACGTTTGGTTTGTTGTCCAAAAATAGAGTTGTTTTCCAGCGACACATTAATTGGCGTGTTCGATGCTTGAAGTGAAGGATCCAGAATTTGTACTCTTCCCAATTGATAATTCACGCTATAATCGATTCCTTCGACCAAAACTCGTCCTCCAGCCGTAACCACCACCGAACCTCTAGGCACGTTGAAAGCCCCAATAGGAATTCCTTCGCCTCCCGAAGATTTGTATTTACCCCTTAAAAGGAATTTATTTTTGTCACTATCTTGTAACGCCCCCGATTGTGTATTGGAATACATGTTTCTGAAAACGTATTTCCTTTGATTTGGATTATAGGTACTGGAATCTTTGTAATCTTCTCCAGCTCCATTCGATAATTTAGAAAACAACAATTCCCCAAATGGTTCTTTGGTTGTAAATATGATTCGACCGTTTTGAGTATCGATGGTCATTCCTTGCATAAAATCGAAGAAACCATCACCGCCAGCCTGCGGGTCATTGTTAAAATTCAATTTATCCAAATTGAATACTTTCAACAAAGGAGTTTCGGCAACTTCATTTCCCGTAGTTGGATTTGGCGGGAATGTACTACCCGATACCGGCGTAATATAATTTATTGGAGAAGGATCGGTGTATAAGATGTTGAATCTGAAATTTTCTTGTTTTAACTGATAAGCTCCCGGAATTTGATAAATGTTTTTCATCATCAGGTTCCATACCGGATTTTTGACATTGGTCAAATTGCTTTTTAGCATTTTCAACACCAAACTTTGCGTTATGATGGCTTGGTCTGCCGGGGTAGTTCCTGAAACAAGAGTTGCATCCACACCGTCATTACCAAATTCCCCCACTTGATACACTTGGTCTCCAATGGTGTATTGATAGGCTACTGCCAAAACCTCGTCATTGGCCAATCTTTGTTGCAACGAAATATATCCCAATTGAGGATGAAAGGTGTATTCGTTTGGGCTTAATTTTCTGGCATTTTCCAACTTGGAATAATCGGCACCTTCATTGATGCTACTCTTAACCTCGGGAGTAAAACCGTCACCCGACGTAGCAATCTCCCTAATGTTGTTATTTAAAAAACCTCCTTTACCTATTAATGCAGGGTCATATTTGTTGTTTTTATTGTCCGATGGTGAATTTACCGGGATTGCAGGGTCAAAAAAATCAGGATGTATAGGATCCAAAACAACAACTTCATCATTTATTAGATTACCATTTGCATCCGTCAATTGTCCTTCTCCCAAATCCTGAAGGGCAATAATATTTCTTAAATTGTTTCCTGCCGTTGCATTGACACGATTCTGCTTGTTGGTAACCCAAATTTCCAATCTGGTGATTTGTGCTCTACTGTCAATGAAAGGATAATTTTTTAACGAGGCATCGTATTTATTTCTAAAATATTGTGAAAGAAAAAAGTGTCGGTCATTATCATAATCCAGGGCATACATTTCAAAATCCTGAACCGTTCCTCCTCCTTCGGCAATTACCGTTTTGGTTTGTGATTTTTGTTCTGAAAAGACACCCGTGATGGATGTTTTGCCAAACTGCAATTTGGTTTTTACCCCAAATAAACTTTGAGGCCCTTTAATCAACGAGCTATTCAAAGGCATACTCACATTACCCACTTCAATTTTCTGGATGATATCATCTTCCGAAGGAGTATATTCCAACTTGATCAAGTTTTGAAATGCAAAAGTGGATTGGGTATCATAATTGACATTTACATTCAATCGAGTTCCCACTTTTCCCATTAAACTCATACTTATTCTTTGATTAAAATCAAAAGCGGTTGTCGATCTGTTTCTTGGAGAAAATGCCGGATTGTCTTGTTTTGTATAACGAAGTCCAAAATCCATTTCTATGGACCCCGTGGGTTTCACATCGATGGTGTTGCTGCCAAAAATGGATTCAAAAAGTCCTGATTTAATATAATACCTTGGCAACAAATCTTTTTTGGCATCGTCGCTACCGTCTTTTTTCCCTTCAATGGCATCTAGTTTTTGTTTAAAATAGTTGCGCATCGATTCTTTCAACACCAAATCTTCGTATTCTTTTGGGCTTAAAATAGTGGGATAATTAGTTGGAAATCCATCAATGGTTTGGGTGTAAACATACATTCCGGTAACGGGGTCAAACTTGTATGCCTTAAGAATGCTTTGTGGGTCTTTTACCTGAATTTTTCCCGTTGAAAATCCAGTTTTGGTCGTATCCTGGGTTGCTGGCGCTACTTGGGCTTGAGACACAAAACCATAAAAAACAACTAAAAAAAAGGTACAAATTTTACTCACGAATTGATTCTTTTTTAAATACTGTATTTCCAACTTTTATAAGTTCTTTAAAGCTTGTTTAATAATATATTCAACCGAACTGTCGGGTGCCTCTTTTACAATCTTTTCCACTATTTTTTCTGAAGCTTTTCGAACAAAACCCAACACCTCCAAGGCAGATAACGCTTCATCTCTATTAGTATTGCTTTGAGACATCGAAACTTCATCTAAATCGTACAATTTTAACACTTTTTCCTTCAAATCGAGTATCACTCTTTGAGCGGTTTTGCTTCCAATTCCTTTTATGGATTGAATTGTGGACACGTCTCCAGAGGCAATTGCATTGGTGATTTGTTTTGGATCCAACGAAGACAACATTGTTCTGGCAATACTGGCTCCAATCCCTGAAACAGACAACAATAATTTAAAAATTTCTCTTTCTGATTTTTCCACAAAACCAAACAAAGTATGTGCATCTTCCTTGATTTGAAGATGAGTAAACAATTTAATAAAATCAGTCGTAGGAAGCAAGGAATAAGTGTGCAAAGAAATATTCACGTGATACCCGACTCCACCGCAATCTATAACCACTTGAGTGGGCGATTTCTCTACTAATTTACCCTGTATATGTGCTATCATACATAAATCTTATATCGTCCAAATATAACAAAACTTATATAAATTCTCACCAAATTTATATAAGTCCTGTTATTGAAAAAAAATATTTTATTTTTCTAGTGTTTTCTTTTCATTTTCCTGGGCATCAATTACGGCAATAGCTGCCATATGGACCATTTCTTCCACTCTTGCTCCCAATTGAAAGATATGGACAGATTTCCCCATTCCCAACATAATTGGTCCTATCGAGTCCACTTTGTTCAGTTCTTTCAAAAGTTTGTATGTTATATTGGCTGATTCAAGATTGGGAAAAATCAAGGTATTTACCTCTTTTCCGGCCAATTTAGAAAACGGGAACTTGGCTTTCAGCATTTCTGGATTCAAGGCAAAATCGGCTTGAATCTCTCCGTCAACTATTATTTCTGGATGATATTTATGCAAATATGCCACCGCTTCTCTCACTTTTGAAGCTCCTTCATTAGTTGAAGATCCAAAATTTGAAAAAGATATCATTGCAATTACTGGATCAACTCCAAAAGTTTTTGCCGTATTTGCCGTCATAATGGCTATTTTCGCCAAATCTTCTGCCGATGGATTGATATTGATGGCTGTATCGGACAAGAACATTGGCCCGCGACTGGTCAACATCATATTTGTTGTGGCTACAAGGGAAACTCCCGGCTCTTTTTCAATAAGTTGCAACATTGGCTTAACTACCGATGGATAACTTCTGGTATGTCCCGTTACCAATGCATCCGCTTCGCCTTCATTGACCATCATGGCTCCGAAATAGTTTCTTTCGCGCATTAAATTTTGGGCATCATATAAAGAGATTCCGCTTCTTTGTCTGGTATTCCAAAATGCTTTGGCATATTTATTTCTTCTTGGTTCCTCCTCTACAACTTTAGGATCTATAATTTGGACATCGGCATCAAAACCAAGTTCTTTTTTCAATTCCAGGATGATATTCTTCTTCCCCAACAAAATTGGAAAGCCAATTCCTTCTTCATGAACAATTTGAGCCGCTTTAAGCACATCCAAATGTTCTGCTTCCGGGAAAACAACTTTTTTAGGGTTCATTTTGGCCCTGTTGCTAATAAATCTCAGCATTTTATTGTCGGTTCCCAAACGTCCCAACAGTTCTTCTTCGTATTTTTTCCAATCCGAAATCGGATTTTGTGCCACACCAGAATCCATGGCCGCTTTTGCTACCGCAGGGGCAACAACGGATATCAACCTAGGATCGAATGGAGATGGAATTATGTACTCACGTCCAAAAATTAATTTGGTAACACCATTGGCAATATTCACTTGTTCTGGAACACTTTCTTTTGCCAAAGCAGCCAAAGCTCTCACTGCAGCCATCTTCATGGCTTCGTTAATTTTTGTGGCTCGAACATCCAAGGCACCACGGAAAATATAAGGAAAACCAAGCACGTTGTTTACTTGATTAGGATGATCCGAACGTCCTGTTGCCATAATAACGTCTTTACGCGTTTCGATGGCAAGTTCATAGGCAATTTCCGGGTTTGGATTTGCCATCGCAAAAACGATTGGGTTTTCAGCCATTCCCAACAACATTTGGGGACTCATTATATTTCCTGAAGACAATCCCAAGAAAATGTCCGCACCTACCAAGGCTTCTTCCAGACTCATTGGTTTTTTGTCAGTGGCATATTTTTGCTGCATAACAGACAATGAAGGATTGTCTTTTGTCAAAACTCCTTTGCTGTTGAACATCAAGATATTTTCTAGTTTCACTCCCAATAAAATATACATGTCAGCACAGGCCAATGCTGCAGAACCGGCTCCAGAAACCACCATTTTCAGGTCTTCGGCTTTCTTTCCTGCCAATTCCAGTGCATTTAGCAATGCTGCCGAAGATATAATTGCCGTTCCGTGCTGGTCATCATGCATTACCGGAATATTCAACTCTTCGACCAATCTTCTTTCTATTTCAAAAGACTCGGGAGCCTTTATGTCTTCTAGATTAATTCCACCAAAAGTTGGTGCAATATTTTTTACCGTTTGAATAAATTCTTCAACGTTTTTAGTTCCAATTTCAATATCGAATACATCGATACCGGCAAAGATTTTAAACAACAATCCTTTACCTTCCATTACTGGTTTTGAAGCTTCTGGCCCAATGTCACCCAATCCCAAAACTGCGGTTCCATTAGATATTACGGCAACTAAATTTCCTTTTGCGGTATATTTATAAACATTGTTTATGTCTTTGGCAATTTCCAAACATGGCTCGGCTACCCCTGGTGAATAAGCCAAAGACAAATCTCTTTGGGTTGCATATTTTTTGGTTGGAACAACTTGAATTTTTCCTGGTGTAGGTTTTGCATGATACAATAACGCTTCTCTTCTCTTACTATTTTCGTCCATTTTCAATTATAATTTATACTCGGATATTAAGGCTTTATCTTGAAGGAGTATTTGCAGCAACACATCTTCCCTTCTATTGCACAAAAAAATAGCTGCACTATTTGCAGCTATTTTTTTGGTTGTTTTTTTCTTTATTGTGAAATATAAGAATCCAAATGTTTGATGGTTTCTTTTTGCATTTCAATAATGGCTTTTACAACGTCACTAATGGAAATAATACCAATAACGACATCATTTTCAATAACAGGTAAATGTCTTACTCTTTTGGCATCCATTAACTCCATGCAATAATCCAAATTATCAGATGGCTTTACGGTTACAACATCTTCCATAATTTCATGAACGAAAGTTTTTTTAGATGATTTTGCTTTCAAAGCAATCTTTCTGGCATAATCTCTTTCAGACAAAATACCTTTCAACACGGTGTCTTCAATTATCAGAATAGCTCCAATATTTTTTTCACTCATCACTCCCAAGGCTTCAAATACCGTTATTGTTGGCAATACGGAGAACACCTCTTTCCCTTTTTTTGCTAATATTTGGCTAACAGTCATAACAGTGTACATTTAATGTTTGCAATTAATTTACGGACTATAAATTTAAAAAAAATAATCAATAACGATTACTTTTTTATATAAAATTTCTAATATAAAATCGGTCTAAATACTTTTTCCCTGATTTACAACTGGCCAAAGAAGATTCCCAAAAAGGGCTGAATTCATACAAAACAATTTCGTTTACACCATAAAAACCAATGGAATCACTTCAAAAAAGTCACATTTCGCTTCAACCCATCAAACTTGGCTCTCTTAAGCGGGGAGTTTTTAAAAACAGTTTTAAAAGTTTCTTCGGTAAGTTCCTTCCAATCTTTTTTGGACATCGAAAGCAATTCCGGATTGGGATTAAAAAATGGTTCGTTATGTGCTTTCGAAAATCGATTCCAAGGGCAAACATCCTGGCAAACATCGCACCCAAAAGCCCAATCATCGAATTTACCTTTCATTTCCGGCGGAATATTTTCTTTGAGTTCGATGGTGAAATACGAAATACATTTACTACCGTCAACAACATGGGGCGCAACAATGGCTTGGGTAGGACACGAATCGATACAAGCAGTGCAAGAACCGCAATGATCGGTAACAGCGTGATCATATTCTAATTCCAGATCAATAATGAGTTCGGCTATAAAATAAAAAGAGCCTACTTTTTGGGTCAATAGATTGCTGTTTTTGCCAATCCAACCCAAACCGCTTTTGGCTGCCCAAGCTTTATCCAAGACTGGTGCAGAATCCACAAAAGCACGACCCGAAACTTCTCCGATGGTTGACTGGATTGAAAACAATAATTCCTTCAGTTTTTCTTTGATGACAAAATGGTAATCTTGCCCATAAGCATATTTTGAAATTTTATAGGAATCCTCATTTTGAAATTCGGAAGGATAATAATTCAACAAAAGGGAAACCACGCTTTTGGCATCATCAACCAATAATGTTGGGTTTAAGCGTTTGTCAAAATTATTCTCCATATAGGACATTTGTCCGTTCATTTGATTGTTTAGCCAATGTTCCAATCGAGGTGCTTCTTCTTCCAAAAATCCAGCTTTGGATATCCCACAAGACAAAAACCCGAGGCGTTTGGCTTCGGATTTTATGAATTGCGAGTATTTTTCTTTGTTGTTAAACAATTAATATTTTATTAAAACCATTAAGAAAATTAAGTTTCATTAAGATTTTAAAGCTTAATTTTCTTAATGATTAAGCGGTTAAAAAAGTCCGCCCTGAATATTTGTTCTTACTTTCCCAAGATGCTTGTATGCTTTTTCGGTAACTTCCCTTCCTCTTGGCGTTCTCATAATGAATCCTTCCTGGATTAGAAATGGTTCATAAACCTCCTCTATGGTCTCGCTACTTTCGGAAACGGCTGTCGCCAAAGTGGACAAACCAACTGGCCCACCCTTGAATTTATCGATGATGGTGTTCAAGATTTTATTGTCCATTTCGTCCAAACCGTGCGCATCAACATTCAATGCTTTTAGTGCATAACGAGCTATTTCAATGTCGATGGTCCCATTACCCTTTATCTGGGCAAAGTCACGCACGCGACGCAACAATGCATTGGCAATACGAGGTGTCCCCCTGCTTCTACCCGCAATTTCGATGGCGGCTTCCATGGAAATGGGCATTTTTAAAATGGAAGCACTTCTTTCGACAATAGTTGTCAAAAGTTCGGTGGTGTAATATTGCAATCGTGATGAAATCCCGAAACGGGCTCTCATTGGAGCTGTCAACAAACCGGAACGAGTGGTAGCACCAATCAAGGTAAACGGATTCAAATTGATTTGAACCGTTCTGGCATTGGGCCCCGATTCAATCATGATGTCGATCTTGAAATCTTCCATTGCCGAGTACAAATATTCTTCGACAATCGGACTCAACCGATGGATTTCATCAATGAACAAAACATCTCTTTCTTCGAGATTAGTCAACAAACCCGCCAAATCACCCGGTTTGTCCAAAACGGGACCTGAAGTGATTTTTATGCCCACTTGCAGTTCGTTGGCCAAAATATTGGCCAAAGTAGTTTTTCCCAATCCCGGCGGACCGTGAAAAAGGGTGTGATCAAGCGCTTCGTTTCTTTGATTAGCCGCTTGAACAAACACTTTCAAGTTTTCCAAAATTTGGTCTTGACCAGCAAAATCATCAAAGGACAGAGGTCTCAATTTTTTTTCGAGATCAAGTTCTTCGGGATTATAGCCGCTGTTTGTTGGGTCTAAATTTTCATTCATTTTACAAATATAACAAAGTTATGAGCAAATAAAAATGCCTTTCTTTCGAAAGGCATTTTTGTATATTGTAAAAAGGGATTAGTGGTGCAACACTACTTCGCCTTCTTTCATTGGCACGTTTTGAGGAACGAAATCTTCATCGTGACCCGGATTACTGTAATCATAAGGCCAACGGTGTACTTCTGGAATTTCTCCTGGCCAGTTTCCGTGCATATGCTCTACTGGAGTAGTCCATTCCAAAGTGTTTGATCTCCATGGGTTTTGAACAGCTTTCTTTCCGTAGAAAATACTGCTGAAGAAATTGTACAAGAAAACCAATTGAAAAACTCCACCAATTAAAGCGAATGTTGTAATCAATACGTTTACGTTTTGCAAATCGTCAAACAATGGGAAGTTGGTGTTTGTATAGTAACGTCTTGGCAAACCTGCCAATCCAATAAAGTGCATTGGAAAGAACACACCGTACGCACATACTGCAGTTACCCAAAAGTGAATATAACCCAAGTTTTTGTTTAACATTCTTCCGAACATTTTTGGAAACCAATGGTAAATTCCGGCAAACATTCCGTAAAGAGCAGATATACCCATTACCAAGTGGAAGTGTGCAACAACGAAATAAGTATCGTGTACGTTAATATCCAAAGTACTGTCTCCAAGAATAATTCCAGTCAAACCACCTGTAATAAAGGTAGAAACCAATCCGATAGAGAATAACATGGCAGGATTCAACTGCAAGTTACCTTTCCAAAGTGTCGTGATATAATTAAATGCTTTTACGGCAGAAGGAATTGCAATCAACAAAGTGGTAAATGTAAATACCGATCCAAGGAATGGATTCATGCCCGAGATAAACATATGGTGTCCCCAAACAATGGTAGATAAAAACGCAATTGCCAATATAGACATAATCATCGCTCTGTATCCAAAAATTGGTTTACGAGAGTTGGTTGCTATAATTTCTGACGTGATACCCAAAGCAGGCAAGATTACGATATATACTTCAGGATGCCCCAAGAACCAGAACAAGTGTTCGAACAATACTGGCGAACCTCCTTGGTAATGCAACACTTCTCCAGCAATATAAATATCAGACAAAAAGAATGAAGTACCAAAACTTCTATCAAAAATCAACAATAAAGCTGCAGACAATAATACTGGAAAGGAAACAACCCCGATAATTGCAGTCACGAAGAAAGCCCAAATTGTAAGAGGCAATCTTGTCATTGACATTCCTTTAGTTCTAAGATTGATAACCGTCACAATATAGTTCAAAGAACCCATTAATGAAGCTGCAATAAACAATGCCATAGAAACCAACCAAAGTGTCATACCTGATCCAGAACCTGGAATCGCTTGTGGCAAGGCACTTAAAGGTGGATAAATTGTCCATCCTGCAGATGCCGGTCCAGCTTCAACAAACAATGAACTAAGCATTACAACACTGGACAAGAAAAACAACCAATAGGATATCATGTTCAAGAATCCAGAAGCCATGTCTCGAGCTCCAATTTGAAGTGGAATCAACAAGTTACTAAATGTTCCACTTAATCCAGCCGTCAATACGAAAAATACCATTATGGTTCCGTGAATAGTAACCAATGCAAGATAAATATCATTTGCCATTACTCCGTTTGGAGCAAATTTATCACCCAACAACACATTAAATATTTTGAATGATTCTTCAGGCCAAGCCAATTGCATTCTAAAAAGCATCGACATCATCACTCCAACAATTCCCATTACAATACCAGTTATCAAGTATTGTTTGGCAATCATTTTGTGATCTATACTAAAAATATATTTAGTGATAAAAGTGTCTTTATGGTGGTGTTCGTGTTCGTGATCTTGTGCGTGATCGTGACCTTCTGCTGACATATTTTGTTTACTTTAAATTTTCTTAAATAATTATTTCATAGCTATTTTAGCAATAGCGGCAGTATCCTTGGCTTTTGTAGAATCAGTTTCCACTCCTCCTTCAACTGGTTTAGGTGCATTGGCGGCTTTAACTTCTTGAACCAATGTAGGTTTCTCGCTTAACCATTTTTTATAGTCTTCCGGCGTATCAACCACCACTTTCATTTGCATGTTATAATGAGAAGCTCCACAAATCTTATTACAAAGCAACAAATAATCAAAAGTGTAAGGATCTAAAGCAGGCTCTCCTTTTGCAACTAATTCTGCACTTTTCTTGGTACGAATAGCATTGATGTTAGCTACTTTTTCAACCATGTAAGGCAATTGTCTGTATTCGTCTGAAGTATAAATCGGTTCGAAAGCGAATTCGGTAACCATACCCGGAACACAGTTCATTTGTGCCCTGAAATGAGGAAAATAAGCCGAATGCAAAACATCTTGTGAACGGAATTTGAAATGAACTTTTTTCCCTTTAGGAATATGCAATTCACTTACCACAATATCATCTTGGGCATTTGGATCTGACATATCAACTCCAAGTGTGTTCACACCATCAATAAGTCTAACATTTGCTTTTCCAAGAACATTGTCAGGTCCAGCATATCTTGCAGTCCATTTGAACTGTTGTGCATATACTTCCACAACGATAGTTTCTTCATCCTCGTCAACAAACATAATATTTGTCCAAGCGTACAATCCGAAAAGAATCAAAACCGCCAAAACAACAGCTGGAATTCCACTCCAAATTACTTCTAATTTAGTGCTATCCGAGAAAAATAATGCTTTCTGACCTTGTTTTCCTCTGTATTTAAAAGCAAAATAGTGCAACAATACTTGAGTAATGGCTTGGACAATAAAAATTAGAACCCAAGTAACATTCATTAAATTATCAATATCGTCCCCATGTGCAGATGCAGGTGTATGCAATACCAAAGAACTCCATTTTATCAATCCGTAAATTGTAAAAATGTAAATGAATGCCAAGAAACCGAACATCAAATAACCCTGCGTGTTATTGTCGCCATCATTCGCTATTTGTGAATCATCGGCTTCACCACCTACCTGAGTTAAATCGAATATCTTAGTCAATTGCCATAATGCAATAGCCAACAGAACTAAAACTATAATTACCAACAAACTTGTCATCTAATTGTTTTTAAATATTAATAATGAAAATGTTTACTTTCTTCAATAAACGGATTTCTCTTCGCCAATAATGGAGCTTTTGTCAATGCCGTGAAAACAACATATATAAATAATCCCAAGAAGAAAAGAACGGACGCAATTTCTGATACTCCAATAAACCATTGGTCTCCTACAGTTCCAGGCATAATCATGTTAAAGAAATCAACATAATGCCCTAACAAAATTACTGTACCTGCCATAACCAATACCCAACTGATTCTTTTGAAATCTGTATTGATTAAAATCAAGATTGGGAAAACAAAATTCATGACTACAGCTCCAAAAAATGGAAGATTGTAATCTTGGATTCTTGTAACAAAATAAGTAACCTCTTCTGGAATATTGGCGTACCAAATCAACATGAATTGAGAGAACCATAAGTATGTCCAAAAAACGCTGAATCCGAACATAAATTTCGCTAAATCGTGGATATGACTTGTGTTTACATATTCTAAATATCCTTTAGATTTCAAATAAAGAGAAACCAAACATATAATTGTAACACCGCTTACCAAGAAACTGGCAAATACATACCATCCAAACAAAGTACTAAACCAGTGTGGATCGATTGACATAATCCAGTCCCAAGACATAATAGATTCAGTTACGATAAAGAATACCAAGAAACCCGCAGAAATTTTGAAGTTCTTTTTGTAGAAACTATCATCATGTGCTTCATCTTGTGCCAAACAATTTTTCCTGGAATAATATCTGTAAAGATTCCATCCAATCAAGAAAACTGCAGCTCTAATAATCCAGAAAGGAAAATTCAAGTAACCCGTTTTCCCGGCGATAATTTCGTCATAATTTGCACTATTTGGATCCGTGACACCTTCACCCAACCATACGAATAAATGATTGAAATGCAAACCACAAAGAACCAATATCACAAAGAAAATAACAGAACCAACAGGTAAATAAGCCGTGATTCCTTGCATAACTCTAAACAATACTGGAGACCAACCTGATTGTGCCACTTGTTGAATGGCATAAAAAGCCAAAACACCAAGAGAAACCAACATAAAGAAGATACAAGCAACATACAATGCAGCCCATGGTTTGTTTTGTAATTGATTTAGAACGTGTTTTAAATGCTTTTCATGCTCGGCATGAGCATCTACTTTGTGCTCGCCTGACTCAGCAACGTGCGCTTCGGTTGAAGCGTGAGCCGGTTCAGAAGCAACGGGAGCTTGAATTGAATCATGCGCTTCTGTTGCAGTATCAGCTACTTTGTTTGCTACTGGAACTTCAGTAGCTTCATGTGCAACTTCTGTTGCAACATGACTTTCTTCAGTTGCTACATGCGCTTCGGCAGAAGCTTCATGGTGACTTCCGTGAGCATCAGCTGCTAGAATTGCCTCAACTGCTTGAATATCTTTGGGTGCAGATAAAAAACCATATCCAATTCCTAAAAGACCTACAGCCATTAAGATGAAAGAAAATGTTTTTAATTTACTTGAAAATGTATACATATCTATTACGATGATTTTGTTCTACAATTATAATTTGCTTTTTAGATCCATAACATAAGATGCCACTAACCAACGCTCATGTTTGCTCAATTGATTGGCGTGTGATCCCATCATGTTAAGACCATAAGTTTCAACATGGAAAATACTTCCTTCATTGATCACTCTCTCTTTGTAATTAGGTACTCCCAAGAACTTTCCTTGTTTAACTAATTTCCCTTGACCATCACCCGTATCACCGTGACAAATGGCACAGTATATTTCAAAAAGACCTTTTGCTTTTTCCATGTCTTTTTCAGACAATGGACCAAGAGGTGATTGCAAATTTGCGGCTTTGACGGCAATCAATGCCTCTGGAGTATTAGGATATTCATAAACTTCAAAACCTCTGTTTATGGTTCCTTCAACAGGAAGTTGCCCTTCTTTACCATCTTTAAAAGCATCCGATTGAGAGTAAGTGTTATAACTTACCGGCTCATACATATTAGGCATGTATTGATAATTTGGTTCCGCATTATTGTGGCAAGACGAAACTAAAATAGTAATACCAACTAAAAGTGTTATTTTATATACGCTTTTCATATCTACTATTAATGCTTTTCAATTACTTTAACTTCTACTGCTCCTGTATTTTCGAAAAAAGAAACAAGCTCTTTTTCATTATCGTTTACTGCAATTTCCATCAAGAAATGGTCATCAGTAGTACGTACATCTGGATTTTCTGCTTCTTTGAAAGGCCACAATCTACTTCTCATATAGAAAGTGATAACCATTAAGTGAGCTGCAAAAAATACGGTTTCTTCAAACATAATTGGCACGAAAGAAGGCATGTTTTCTATATAACTAAAACTTGGTTTACCTCCAATATCTTGAGGCCAATCCTGAATCATTATATAATTCATCATCCAAGTTCCAAAAGACAAACCACACAAACCATATATGAAAGAGCAAATTGCTATTCTGGTTGGTGCAAGTCCCATTGCTTTATCCAATCCGTGAACCGGAAATGGAGTAAAAACTTCTTCAATATGATGGTGGGCTGCGCGTGTTTTTTTAACGGCATCCATCAATATATCATCGTCATTATAAATGGCGTGTATTACTTTATTACTCATGGTGTGAATCTTTATTTGCTGCTCTTTCTCTAATGTAATTATCTCCTGTTCCTTTCAATATTGTTTTTACCTCGGCTTGGGCTATCACGGGGAATGTTCTAGCATACAACAAGAATAACACAAAGAAGAAACCTATTGTTCCAATGAATATTCCAATATCAACAAATGTTGGCGAGAACATGGTCCATGATGAAGGAAGGTAATCTCTGTGTAACGAAGTTACGATAATTACAAACCTTTCGAACCACATTCCAATGTTTACAACAATGGAGATAATAAAAGAGAACATGATACTTGTTCTTAATTTTTTGAACCACATAAACTGTGGTGAAAACACGTTGCAAGTCATCATTGACCAATATGCCCACCAGTAAGGTCCAGTAGCTCTGTTCAAGAATGCATATTGTTCGTATTCAACTCCAGAATACCAAGCAACGAAAAGTTCCGTGATATAAGCAACACCAACGATAGAACCCGTAATCATGATGATGATGTTCATCAATTCGATATGTTGAATAGTAATGTAAGCTTCTAGATTAGATACTTTTCTCATAATGATAAGCAAGGTATTTACCATTGCAAATCCTGAGAAAACCGCTCCAGCAACGAAGTATGGAGGGAAGATTGTAGTATGCCATCCCGGAATAACAGAAGTTGCAAAGTCCATGGATACAATGGTGTGTACAGAAAGTACAAGTGGCGTTGCCAAACCTGCAAGAACCAAGGAAACTTCCTCAAAACGTTGCCAGTCTTTTGCTCTACCGCTCCAACCAAAACTCAAAATTGAATATATTCTTTTGTTAAAAGGAGTTATTGCCCTGTCTCTAAGCATTGCGAAATCAGGCAACAAACCTGTCCACCAGAAAACCAATGATACAGAAAGATACGTCGAGATCGCAAATACGTCCCAAAGCAATGGCGAGTTAAAGTTCACCCAAAGTGAACCAAATTGATTTGGAATTGGAACAACCCAATAGGCCAACCATGGACGACCCATGTGGATAATTGGAAACAAACCTGCTTGAATAACGGAGAAGATTGTCATAGCTTCCGCAGAACGGTTAATGGCCATTCTCCAACGTTGACGGAACAATAAAAGTACCGCTGAAATCAATGTTCCCGCGTGACCAATACCAACCCACCAAACGAAGTTAGTAATATCCCAAGCCCAACCTACTGTTTTGTTTAATCCCCATGTTCCAATACCGGTAGAAATAGTGTAAATGATACAGCCCATTCCCCAAAGGAAGGCTATTAATGAGATTGAAAACACAATCCACCATTGCTTGTTGGCTTTACCTTCGACAGGTGCAGCAACATCCACTGTTACATCGTGATAAGATTTATCACCTATGATTAAAGGTTTTCTAATGGGTGCGTCGTATATATGAGACATAATCCTTTAAATTGATTTTTAATTTATCTTAAGTATTTCTAACTTTAACGTGGTAAAAAACATTTGGTTTTGTACCAACGTGCTCTAGCAAGTGATACATTCTATCTTCTTCTACCAATTTGGCAACTTTACTTTCTTTATCATTAACGTCTCCAAAAACCATTGCACCAGTAGTACAAGCACTAGAACAAGCTGTTTGGAATTCACCGTCAACAATAACTCTTCCTTCGTTTTTGGCTGCCAAAATTGTTGCTTGTGTTTTTTGAATACACATAGAACATTTTTCCATAACCCCACGAGAACGTACACTTACATCTGGATTCAACACCATGCGACCTAAATCATCATTCATGTGGAAATCAAATTCACTGTTTTTGCTGTATAGGAACCAGTTGAAACGACGTACTTTATAAGGACAGTTGTTAGCACAGTAACGAGTACCTACACATCTGTTGTAGGCCATGTTATTTTGACCTTGACGGCTGTGTGAAGTTGCAGCAACCGGACAAACTGTCTCACAAGGTGCATGATTACAATGTTGACACATTACAGGTTGGAAAGCGACTTGTGGATTATCTGACGCATGTTCCATTTCATTAAATGTAGAAAGTGAACTAGACAAACCTGCAATATTTTCTTTTCTTTCGTTATCTCCCGCAAAAGTTTCCTCAGAAGAATAATATCTGTCGATACGCAACCAGTGCATATCGCGACTTCTTCTTACTTCTGATTTACCTACAACAGGAACGTTGTTTTCGGCGTGGCAAGCGATAACACAAGAACCACAACCAGTACAAGCATTCAAATCGATAGAAAGATTAAAATGATGTCCAACAGAACGATCAAATGACGCCCATAAATCAACAGAAGTTGCTTTTACTTCTTCGTGATCCAATGAAACCATTGGTTGCGGATTCCAATGTTCAGCATCTTTGGTATTGAATATCTCTAAAGTAGTTTCTTTAATGATATCCCCTCTTCCCATCAATGTTTTTTGACCTTGAACACAAGCAAATTCATGTTCTCCAGATGCTTTTACCAATGATACTGATTGTACATTGTTAAAGTCTTTATATAATGAGTAAGCATTGACACCTACTTGCATTTCTTCTTTTAAAGCCGCTTTTTTACCATAACCAAAAGCCAAACCTACTGTACCAACAGCTTGTCCTGGCTGAACAATTACCGGCACATTTTCCAATTTAACCCCATCGGCAGTAGTAATAGTGGCATAACTTCCGTTCAAACCACCGTTGGCAACGATTTCATTCGACAATTCCAATTTCTTGGCATCGGCTCCAGAAACAGTAACATAGTTATCCCAAGAAACTCTCGTGATTGGATCTGGAAACTCTTGCAACCAAGGGTTGTTTGCTTGTTGGCCATCACCCAAACCAGTTTTAGTATATAAAACCAATTCAAAACCTTGAGCCGCTTTTGAACTTGACAAAGCACTTGCAGCAGCATTATAATCAGCTGAACCAGCTGAAGCCGCAGATATAGTTCCAACAAAAATTCCGTCATGTAATACTTTATTCCAAGTAGAACCTGCAATTATTGATGTTGAACTTACTTTTAAATAATCATAGAAAGTACCAGGAATTCCATTTAAAGACAACAAAGCGTCTTGAAATTGTCTAGTATTGAACACAGGACGAATGGTAGGCTGAGTCAAACCATAAGTTCCTTTTGTAATGCTTACATCTCCCCAAGATTCTAGGTAATGAGGCGCTGCAGCAGCAATAGTAGTTATCGAAGCAGTCTCATCTTCTTTCAAAGAGAACGAAGCCGAAAGACTTACTTTTTTCAATCCTTCAACAAAATCTTTTGAATTTGGTAAAGAATAAACAGGATTCACGCCACTCATAATCAAAGTATGAACGCTTCCAGCTTTCATGTCCTTAACTAATTGAGCTACTTTAGCATCAGAACCTTTTCTGATTTGTCTGGTTCCAACAGTTGAAAAAGACTCACTCGCCAATTTTTGGTTAATAGCCAAAACCAACAACTGTGCATTCACGTCTTGAATTCCAGAAACCAAAACTCCTTTGCTTCCAGCAGCTCTTAACTGTTGGGCAGCTTTGACAACTTCAGCTTTTAATTTTGAATCTAAAGTTACTGGAATCGAAGCTCCAACAACTGTATTATATATAAGTACCAATGCTTGCTTTTGATTTGCAGTTGACATCGCAACACGCTTGTCGGCAGCAGCACCAGACAAAGTCATATTCGCTTCCAATTGGAAATGACGAGAGATTTTTTTGCTCCCTTGTGATCCTTGAGGAATTCTTCCTTTAGCATAACCTGAATCGTAGCTACCACCTTGCCAATCTCCAAGGAAATCTGCACCAACAGAAACAATTAGGGATGCTTTTGAAAAGTCGTAATCAACCAAAGCTCTTTCACCGTACACAGCTTCGAATGCATCCAAAGCTTCTGATTCAGAAACCGCATCGTAGATAACGTGTTTTGCATTTGGATTTTTTCCAATAAACTCAGCTATCAACTTTTCAGTCGATGGACTTGCCAATGTATTGGTCAAAAGAACAACTTGCCCTCCTTTAGCTTTGGCTTCAGCCAAACTTGATTTAATTTTTGAATCAACATCAACCCAAGAAGCAGGCTTACCAGCAATTTTTGGCTCTTTCAAACGCATACTGTCATACAATGACAATATAGACGCATGGATTCTGGCATTGGCCGAAAACTTGGCTCCTTCAATGGTGTTGTTGTCTATTTTAATAGGACGACCTTCACGTGTTTTTACTAAAAGGTTGGCAAAATCAAAACCATCAAAAACAGAAGTTGCATAATAATCTGCAACTCCAGGAATGATTTGTTCCGGTTGTACTACATAAGGTATCGACATGTGCACAGGACCTTCGCAAGCTGCAAGCGTAGCTGCCGCAGTACTAAATCCAACGTACTTTAAAAAATCACGACGTGATGTTGATGAAGATGCCAAAGCACCATTGTTTCCTAAAAACTCGTCAGTAGGAATTTCTTCAACAAATTCGTTATTTTTAAGCGCCTCAACAATAGAACTATTTCCGTCTAGTTCTTCAACACTTTTCCAGTATTTTTTGTTTGATGACATATTCTATATAAATATTAGCTTCTTAATTATTTTTTTTAATAGTGGCATTTACCACATTCCAATCCTCCCATTTGCGCTGCAGTCAATTTCTCTACACCGTATTTTTTGGAAAGTTGTTCGTGAATTTTGGCATAATACTCGTTGCCTTCCATTTTAACTTCCGTTTTTCTATGACAATCCACACACCATTTCATGGTCAATGGAGCAAATTGTTTTTGAATTTCAAAAGTTTCAACCGGTCCGTGACAAGTTTGACACTCAACTCCTGCAACATTAACGTGTTGTGAGTGATTGAAGTAAACAAAACTTTGCAAATTATGAATACGAACCCATTTTACTGGTTGCGTTTTTCCTGTATATTTCTGGGCATCTTTGTCCCAACCCACAGCTTTGTACAACTTAGCTATTTCTCCATCATAGAAAGCTTTTGAATACTCAGCAGTAGCCGTAGTATCCGAAACTTCAGAAATATTTTTATGACAGTTCATACAAACATTCAACGAAGGAATACCTGCAGTTTTTCCAACTCTAGCTGCCGAGTGACAGTAGTTACAGTTGATTCCATTGCTTCCGGCGTGAATTCTATGAGAATAATGAATTGGCTGAATTGGCGCATATTCTTGGTCATTTCCAACCTGCATCAAGTATCCATAAACAAAATACCCACTGGCCAACAACAAGAATATAGAAGTAACCAATACTAAAAATTGATTTTTAACGAATGCTTTCCAAATTGGCAAAGTTGGTTCTTTTGGAGCAACATTGATTCCATTGGCAGCAGCCACTTTTCTCAAAACATTGTTCACCAAGAACAACATCACGATTAGTATCGCCATTACCAAAGTCAATGCACCTAGAATAACGTTATTCGAAACTCCTCCTTCATTAGCATCAGCACCAGGAACTTTTTCTCCTGCAGCTGGAGCAGTTGCAGCCGCCGCTTTAGGCTCTGAGGTATAAGCAATAATGTTGTCAATGTCAGCTTCCGACAATTGCGGAAAAGAAGTCATTGGCACCTTGTTGTTTTCTTCAAAAACTTTTACAGCCGCAGCATCACCAGATTTGATTAAATCCCCACTGTTGTGAATCCATTTGTAAAGCCACGCTTTATCATGTTTACCACTGATACCTCTAAGAGCCGGCCCAGTTGCTTTTGCGTCCAATTTATGACAAGCGGCACAATTGGTATTGAAAAGGTCTTTCCCTTTTACAGGATCTCCAGCCGTTGCAGCCGCAGGTGCTGCAGTTTCCGCTGCCGGAGCAGCAGTTGCCGCTGGAGCAGCATCTTGTGCAAATGAACTCAAGGACAAAGTCAGCATCAAAGCCACGCTCAAATATAATCTCCTTGTAATCGAATTATGGTCACCCATCTTTTTCATATAGTATAGTAATTATCTACAATATTGATATGATTTTTTTCAAATATAAAATATGACAAAAATCACTTTTTTAAAATATGCGACAAAAATACACTTTAAGAACTATTCTCAAAACCTTAAAATAGTCTTAAATATAATTTATATTCATTCTAAATAATTATTGCGTTTTAGTTTTAATCATTAAACACTATTTTTGCATAAAAACAATCAGATTATGAGAAATCTAGCCCCAAAAAAAATAATTTTATCCGCTTTATTATTAGTTGCTTTATCGCCAAAAATGAAGGCACAGGATCAAAATTCCTCGATTAGTCAAGATCCAAAATTCGAACAATTATTGAACGAAAAGAGAAAAATAAACACTTCTCTTACAGTAAATGATTCCTATAAAATTCAAATTTATAGTGGAGGCAGTGAAAACGCCAAAAAAACACTAACCGAGTTCAAGCAAGAATTCAAGGATCTTGACGCTACCATTGTTTTCAACACACCTAATTATAAGATATGGATTGGCAGTTTCAAAACCCGCATCGAGGCCGAAAAGAATTTGGTCAACATCAAGGATAGATACAAAAATGTGCTTCTGATAAAACCCAGTAGATAATTCTCAACGAAACTCCTGCGGATTTGGAATAATTACCAGAATTTAGGGAAATTACTTTATATAAAAACCGGGTCAATTGACCCGGTTTTTTGTTGTTTTGACTTGTTGTTTGCTCTTGTTAATGGTACGGAATAAAATCACAACCTATGTATAATGAGATATTTAGTTCATTTACAAACTATCTGGATTATAAATTTTTTATTATATTTGGTAAGTAAAAACCAGACTTTTTTGCAACCTTTCTCATTTGAAGTTTTTTTTCACAAATCAAACGGCAGTATTTCAATCACTATTTAAAACCAAAGAATATGATAAAAACAAGATACGCTTCACTGATTATTTTATTATTTTCCTTTAGTCTTACCGCCCAAAACACCGAAGCCGACAAAACTATGGAAATCTTTGGTTTCATAATGATGGATTCGGGCTATGATTTTGGAAGAATAAATCCCGATTGGTATGACACGATGCGTCCCACTCAAATTTTGGACAAAGACGGGAATGAATACCAAAGCCAAGGCGCCTTTTTTATGAGCGTAAGACAAACTACATTTGGAATAAAGAACTATTTGGACACACCAATGGGACAAATCAAAACACATTTTGAATTTGATTTATTTGGGATGGGAAAAGAAGCGGGAAACACAGCTTTTCGCCTAAAACACGCTTATGCCGAATTGGGTAAATTTGGAGCAGGACAAACCAACAGTTTGTATACCGATACAGACGTATATCCAAACATAGTAGAGTTTATGGGGCCTAATGCCTTGCCTTTCCTTCGAAATGTACAAGTACGCTACACCCCGATTTCAAACCAAAACCATTCGTTGGCAATTGCCATTGAGCGGCCAGGAGCCACAGCCGACCAAGGCCAATATGGAAAAGACTTTACCTATACGACATTGCTTGACAATATTAAACCTAGATTTTCAGTACCCGATTTAACGGCAGAATACCGATACAGCAGTACTTGGGGATATTTGGAATTGGCCGGTATCGTTCGAAGCATGAAATGGGAAGACCACAACACCGATCAATATGACTTGACGGGCAGTGCCGTGGGATGGGGTTTGAGCTTATCAACTCGATTAAAAGTATGCGAAAAAATAATTTTTCATGGAGCATTCACCACAGGTGCCGGTATCCAGAATTACATGAATGACGCGGATGCAGATGTTGGAATCAAAAGACAATATGACAACCCAAAAGCCCCCATAAAGGGAGTTGCCATTCCGATGGTGGGAGTGGTTACCTATTTTGACATTAATTGGAGTGAAAAACTTAGTTCGGCCATTGGATATTCGATACTGAACAACACCACCACCGAAGCGCAATTATCAACTGCCTATAAAAAGGGACAATATGCCAGTGTGAATCTTTTGTATTCCCCTGTCAAAGATTGCATTTTGGGTCCCGAATTGCAATGGGGAATGAGAGACAACAATGACTTTGGAGGCGATCCACAATTCAATCTTCCCGCTGCGAAAGGCAATAGCGGAAACGACGTGAAAATTCAGTTTTCATTTAGATATTCCTTCAACAATGCTTTTTACAAAAACAAATATCCAAGCTAAAGAAACAAACTATTGTTTTCTTGACAATTGTCAATGCATTGGCAACAACATATTTTTGATTCAGCCTTGTAAAATCTATCCAACCTACCGCCCTGTTGACTACAAGACAAAGCTCATCAATTGTTGTGGTTTTGTTTTGTTGACATTTCCTTTTTTGTTTAAAGACACAAAAAAAGCTATACACTTTTATGGTATAACTTTTTCTAGTGAAACAATTTCCAATTCACGTCTAGCTCAATATAAATAGCCCTAAAAACAAAAAAATCCCGATTGCTCGGGATTTCTTATAAACTATATCAAAATTTTATTTCAATTTCTTTTTGATGGCCACTTCGTGGAAAGCTTCGATAACGTCTCTTTCTTCGATGTCGTTGTATCCTTTTATTTGAATACCACAATCGTAACCTTTGGCTACTTCTTTCACGTCGTCTTTGAAACGTTTCAATGCAATAAGCTCACCTGTGTGAACCACCACACCTTCACGAATGATCCTGATTTTGGCATTTCTGGCAATTTTACCATCCATAACCATACATCCTGCAATTGTACCCACTTTAGAAATTTTGAACAACTCCCTAACTTCTGCAGTACCCAGAACTTCTTCTTTCATTTCAGGAGCAAGCATTCCTTCCATTGCATCTTTCAAGTCGTCGATAGCCGCATAGATAATAGAGTAATAACGGATATCGATTTCTTCTTTATCGGCTAATTGTCTAGCATTTCCAGCAGGACGAACATTAAATCCAATAATGATAGCATCAGAAGCAGAAGCCAACATTACGTCAGTTTCAGTAATGGCTCCAACACCTTTATGAATAATATTGATTTGAATTTCTTCTGTAGATAATTTAGAGAACGAATCAGACAAGGCTTCAACAGAACCATCCACATCCCCTTTAAGGATGATGTTCAGTTCTTTAAATTGACCCAATGCAATTCTACGTCCAATTTCATCCAACGTAATATGACGTTGCGTACGAACTGATTGTTCACGCATCAATTGAGAACGTTTGGCTGCAATTTGTTTTGCTTCTTTTTCATCTTCAAAAACATTGAACTTGTCACCTGCAGTTGCAGCTCCGTCCAATCCTAAAACAGATACTGGAGTTGAAGGCCCGGCTTCTTTAACAATGTTTCCTCTTTCATCGTGCATGGCTTTAATCTTGCCATGATGTTTTCCAGCCAACATGTAATCCCCAATTTTCAGGGTTCCGTGTTGTACTAATATGGTAGAAACATATCCTTTTCCTTTATCCAAGAAAGCTTCAACGACAGTTCCTTGAGCAGCTTTGTTTGGATTGGATTTCAAGTCAAGAATTTCTGCTTCCAACAATACTTTTTCCAATAAATCTTTTACACCTGTTCCTACTTTCGCAGAAATATCATGCGATTGAATTTTTCCTCCCCAATCTTCAACAAGCAAATTCATACCTGCCAGTTTTTCCTTGATTTTCTCAACATTGGCATTCGGCTTGTCAATTTTGTTGATAGCGAATATAATTGGCACATTTGCAGCTTGAGCGTGAGAAATGGCTTCTTTGGTTTGTGGCATGATGTCATCATCCGCAGCCACCACAATAATGGCAATATCTGTAACTTGAGCTCCACGAGCACGCATTGCGGTAAACGCTTCGTGACCCGGTGTATCCAAGAAAGCTATTTTTTGACCATTATCCAATGTCACTCCATAGGCCCCAATGTGTTGGGTAATTCCTCCTGATTCACCAGCGATAACATTTTCTTTACGGATATAATCCAGTAAAGATGTTTTTCCGTGATCGACGTGACCCATTACGGTTACGATAGGCGCCCTGAAAACTAGATCTTCTTCTTTATCCTCAACAACTTGAATGGCTTCTTCAATGTCAACGGTAATGAATTCTACTTCATATCCAAATTCATCGGCAACAATTGTTAATGTTTCTGCATCCAAACGTTGGTTTTGTGTAACCATGATTCCAAGTGACATACAAGTTCCAATCACTTTGGTAATTGGCACATCCATCATGATGGCAATTTCTCCAACGGTTACAAACTCGGTAACTTTTATGGTTTTACTGCCTTCATCCAATGCTCTTTGCTCGTCATCGGATTTTTGACGGTGTGTGTCTCTTTTATCTCTTCTGTATTTAGCCGCTTTAGATTTACCACCTTTTCCTTGTAGTTTTTCTAAAGTCTCTCTAATTTGATTTTTTACTTCCTCTTCTGTAGGCTCCACTTTGGCAACAATGGCAGGTCTAGCTCCTTTTACGAAACCAGGTCTAGCACCTCTGTTGGCATTGAAACCTCCACCTCCTGTATTAGGAGTGATTTTGTTTGGATTTGGAGCACCCGGAACTCCAGGAGTCGCAGGCGGTCTTGGCGCACCCGGTTTTGGGGCAATCCTTTTTCGTTTATTCTTGTTGGCACTATTAGCTGCACTACCAGGAGCTCCAGGAACACCAGGTTTATTTGGCGTAATTTTAGGATCTTCTTTTTTCTTCTTCGGTTTATTGAACTGGGATAAATCAATTACTTGTCCCGTCAAAGTAGCACCTGAAAGTTTTTGGTATTGTGTCGTGATAGATTCTTCAACAGCCGGCGCATCAACAACTGGAGTTGCTTCGACTTTTGGAGTTGCTGCTTTAGGCGCTGGAACCACGGCTTCAACTTTAGCTTCTTTTATCTCTGCAACAGGTTTTTTAGCCTCTTTGCTTTCAACGGCAATTTTCTCTTGAACAGGTTCTTTTTGTACTGGTTTTTCTTGTTGAACCGGTTTATCTTGTTGAATTTTTTCAACAGGAATTTCCTTTTTCTCAACAGCTGCCGGAGGAGGAACTACTACTGGTTTCTTAGGATTAAGATCAATGTTCCCAACAAGGGTTGGACCTGTTACTGTAGCTCTCGCTTTAATAACTTCTTGGCTTCTTAACCTTTCTTCGTCTTGTTTGCGTTTGTCTTCGATTTCTTTTTCACGTTCAATACGCAAAGCTTCTTTCTCTTTTCTTTTCTCTTCTCCTACTTCTTTTGAAGCTTCTTTATTGCCCTTATCGCCCGCAAACTGACCGCACAAAACATTGTATACGTCGTCAGAAATTTTTGTGTTGGGGTTGGATTCAACAACAATCCCCTTATCTTTTAGATAATCCACAGCTCTTTCTAAAGAAATATTCAACTCCCTTAAAACCTTGTTTATTCTAATAATTTTCTCTTCAGACATAAAACCTTTTTAATATTACCTTATTTTCTCATCCTATGCCCTCTCAATATTAAGAGGCAACAAGTATGACTTTTTGTTTTCCCCCCTCACACTAACTCTCGATAGGAGAGGAAAAATAAGGTTGAAAATTTATTTACTTTAATTCTGACTAACTGTCAAATTCTTCTTTTAGTATTCTCATTACATCCAAAATCGTTTCCTCTTCAAGATCCGTTCTCCTAACCAAATCGTTCACGTCTTGTTTCAGAATACTTTTTGCGGTATCCAATCCAATTTTTGCAAATTCTTCGATTACCCATTCTTCAATCTCGTCTGAGAACTCTGTTAATTCAACATCGTCATCATCCGCAACTGTACCGGCAACATCTCCTTCACGAATAACGTCAAGTTCATAACCTGTCAATTGACCCGCTAATTTAATATTGTGTCCACCTCTACCAATTGCTTTAGAAACTTCTTCCAATTTCAAGAAAACTTCAGCTCTTTTTGTTTCTTCATTAATCTTGATGGAAGAAACTTTTGCAGGGCTCAATGCTCTTGTAATATACAATTGAATATTGCTGGTATAATTGATGACATCAATATTTTCATTCCCCAACTCACGAACGATACCGTGGATACGAGAACCTTTCATTCCCACACAAGCTCCAACTGGATCAATTCTGTCATCATAAGAATCAACGGCTACTTTTGCTTTTTCACCAGGAATTCTCACTACATTTTTTACCATTATAAGTCCGTCGAAAACCTCTGGAATTTCTTGTTCAAATAATTTCTCCAAGAACTTCTCGGAAGTTCTGGACATAATAATTTGGGGTTTATTTCCTTTTAGCTCAACACTTTCTATAATTCCACGAACGTTGTCTCCTTTTCTGAAGAAATCCGATGGAATTTGTTTTTCTTTTGGCAAAACAATTTCGTTTCCTTCATCATCCACCAAAATCACTACTCTTGGACGAACGTGATGTACTTCTGCAGTATATATTTCACCAATTAAATCTTTAAATTGTTTGTAAAGATTGGTATTGTCATGTTCATGAATCTTGGAAATCAAGTTTTGACGCAAGGCCAAAATTGCTCTTCTTCCCAAATCAATCAACTTCACTTCTTCAGAAACCTCTTCTCCAATTTCGAAATCAGGTTCAATTTTTCTAGCCTCTGTTAATGTAATTTCCAAATGATCTAAATCCAAATCATCGTCAGCAACAATCACTCTTCTTTGCCAGATTTCCATATCCCCTTTATCAGGATTGATAATAATGTCAAAATTATCATCAGATCCGAATTTTTTCTTCAATGCATTTCTGAATACATCTTCTAATATCGCCATAAGCGTTACACGATCAATAAGTTTATCATCTTTAAACTCTGAAAATGAATCGATTAATGCTAAATTTTCCATGCCAACTATTTAATTAAAATGTTACTGTAACAATTGCTTCTTTTATTTCCGTATAAGGTATCTCTTGTCTTTTTTGGACAGTTTCCTTCCCTTTTCCAATTTTTTTCGGCTCTCTGGCTTCCCACGACAAAATTATAAAATTATCATTAGCTTCAACCAATTCTGCTTCAATTGTTTGTGTTTCTAATTTTACTATTAGCGTTCTGCCCACGTTTTTCTTGTATTGTCTTACCATTTTTAATGGCGAACCCACTCCCACCGAAGCCACTTCTAAAGAAAAATCCTGTTCTTCTCTATCTAAATTATTTTCGATTGCACGACTCACGTCTATACAATCTTGCAAAATAACTCCATTATCGCCATCTATGTTCACGATGATTTTAAAACTATCGGTTATCGTCAAATCTATGAGGAAAACAGAAGGTTTCTCCAACAATGCCTGAGTTATTAAATCGTTAACTTTATCCTTAAATGCCATAATTTTTATAAAAAGAGGCACGCATTGCGTGCCTCATTATCTAGTTTTTTAATAAATAACAGTGCAAATATAGTGTTTTTTTTATAAATCAAAAAATGATTGTTTTTTGATTTATTTTTTTGTAAATTTAATCTCCCTAATTTACCTCCCAGTTCACTAAATAATTTAATACTTTTAATTATGAAACGGATTTTAGTACCAACCGATTTTTCAATATATTCCAAGGAAGCTTTAAAACTAGCCTCGCAAATTGCCAGAAAGCACGACAGTGAAATCATTTTACTTCACATGCTGGAATTACCACACCAAGGAAGCGACCCTATGGGCGGTGGAAAAACAATTCCCGAGATTATGCTCTACAAAGAAATGGCGATCAGCAATCTGGAGGAATTAATGGATTCAGACTATCTAAAAGGAATCAATGTTTCCGAGGCCGTTGAATTCAAAAGTGTACACAAAGGCATTTTAGACTCCTGCGAAAAAAACAATGTTGATTTAATCATAATGGGCTCTCATGGAACATCTGGATTCGATGAATTACTGATAGGCTCCAATGCCGAAAAAGTGGTTCGATATTCAAAAATCCCTGTTTTGGTCGTAAAAAAAGAAGCAAAGGACTTCAAGGCGAAGAATTTTGTTTTTGCTTCCGATTTTTCGAAAGAAACCCGAAAACCATTCAGAAAAATGCTTGAATTTGCAAAAATTTTCGATTCAAATCTGTATTTGGTAATGATCAGCACCCCCAATAGCTTCAAAACCACTCATGACGCCGAAAGAATTATACGTGATTTTGTTGCAAATTATGAAATTGAAAACTACTCTACCCATCTTTACAACGACACCAACATAGAGAACGGAATCATTAATTTTGCCAATACAGTTGATGCCGATTTAATTGGAATATGTACCCACGGCAGAACCGGCTTATCTCATTTTTTTAACGGAAGCATCGGTGAAGAACTGGTAAATCACGCCTTGAAACCCGTAATAACTTTCAAAATCTGATACTTACGAAAGTCACAAACCTTTACCATTGGACATAAAAAAAACCTCTCAAATCATCGAGAGGTTTTTTTGTTGGTCTACAAGGACTCGAACCTTGAAAGACTGCACCAAAAACAGTTGTGTTACCATTACACCATAGACCAATTCCATTGCTGTTAAGCGAGTGCAAATTTAATACAATTTTTAATTTGTACAAATTTTTTAATCTCTTTTTATGAAAAAAAAATTAATTGTCGACTTCTGCAACCGTAAACGTTTAACAAACAACACTGTCGCAAAGTACAATTTGTTTTTGGAAATTTTTGTTAATGCCCGTGACATTAAATAAAAAAACATTTTCTTTGTGTTTCGAAAATAAAACTAAATTTTAGTCCTAAAATATGGCAACATTCAATTTCAACAAATGGAATACAATCACCGGTTGGTGTGTCTTTGCAATCGCTTTACTAACTTACACACTCACGGTTGAACCCACAATGAGCTTTTGGGATTGCGGCGAATACATTTCAACTTCGGCAAAACTCGAAGTAGGACATCCTCCAGGAGCTCCATTATTCCAAATGATTGGTGCCTTTTTCGCCATGTTTGCAATGGACGACAAACACGTTGCCTTGATGGTAAACATGATGTCCGTTTTTTCGAGTGCCTTTACCATATTATTTATGTTTTGGTCGTCATCGATGATCTTGAAAAAAATAATTTCACAATTTTCAGAACTAGACAAAAACAATTCCATTGTAATTCTTGGCAGTTCTTTTGTGGGCGCTTTGGCTTATACATTTTCAGACAGTTTCTGGGCCAGTGCCGTAGAAGCCGAAGTTTATGCGATGGCCTCCTTGTTTATAGCCTTGCTTTTTTGGCTGGGTTTACGTTGGGAACAAGACATGGATTCACCAAGAGGCAATAAATGGTTATTGATAATTTCACTGGTAGTTGGACTTACATTTGGAGTCCACTTTATGGCATTGTTGACCATTCCTGCCATAGGATTTCTTTATTATTTCAAACACTATAAAGTAGTCACCGTCAAGAATTTCATCATTGCCAATGTGGTCGTAATAGCCATATTGCTGTTTATTTTCAAATTATTGTTGCCTTTGACAATGGCTTTCTTTGGTAAAACCGAAGTTTTTATGGTCAACGAATTAGGCTTGCCTTTTAACTCAGGAACTATTTTTGTCGTTATACTTTTCATCGCATTCTTTTATTTCGGATTAAAATACACCCGCGACAAAGGTTATGTTCACTTCAACACCCTTATATTGTGCATTCTGTTCATCTTGATTGGTTTTTCCACTTGGATGATGCTGCCGATTCGCGCCAATGCAAACACGGTCATAAACGAAAACAAACCTTCGGATGCCCGTGAAGTTTTAGCTTATTACAACAGGGAACAATACGGTTCAAACCCATTGTTTTATGGTCCACAATACACCGAAGCTTTTGCCGGTTTAGACAAAAACAATCCGTATTTAGACAAAGCTCCCAACTACGAAAGGGATTATAGAACCGGGAAATATGTTATCGTGAATAATTTCAAAAATGCGGAACAAAATAGCGATGATGCCCAAAAAACCATTTTGCCTAGACTCTGGAGCAGTGAAAACATCGAAAGTTACATCAACTTTACAAATCCACCAGAATTCCGATTAAATCCTGATTATCCTTACGAAGAAGATTTGCAACAATACGGAATTGACCCTAGTCAACTCTCCGAAGAAGATTACAACAAAGCCATTGGCCAACTAAAAGGGGAAGTGGAAAAAACCGTAATCGAATTCAGGAAAGCTTATTCTCAAAAACAAATTGACAATGAAGGCTATGTGAAATTCTTGAGAAGTTATGACAAGTATTTAATTGTCGAAAAACCTGCAACAGCCGACAACTTGAGATTTATGGTGGAATACCAATTTGGCTATATGTACTTCAGGTATTTAATGTGGAATTTTGTTGGACGCCAAAACGACATTCAAGGAAGATATGGTTATCAAGATGGAAACTGGCTTAGCGGCATTACATTCATAGACGAATTGCATTTAGGCACTCAACAAAACCTGCCATCGGATGTATTGAACAACAAAGGACGCAATGTCTATTTCTTTTTACCTTTAATTTTGGGACTTATTGGTATAATGTATCACGCCGGCAAGGATAGAAAAAGTTTTTATGTCCTTTTGGTACTGTTCCTGTTTATGGGAATTGCATTAAAAATTTACCTTAACGAAAGACCTTTTGAACCCCGAGAAAGAGATTATGCTTTAGTGGGCTCTTTTTATGTTTTTGCCATTTGGATAGGATTTGGAGTATATGCATTATACGAAAGTGCCCGAAATTATTTGGCTCCTAAAATAGCCGGACCAATAATTATCGCAGCTTCTTTACTGGCCGTTCCGGTTCTTATGGCTTGCCAAAACTGGGATGACCACGATCGTTCAGGCAAATATACCGCAACGGCATTGGCGAAAGCCTATTTGAATTCCTGCGATCCAAATGCTATTTTGTTTACCATTGGCGACAATGACACCTTCCCGCTTTGGTATGCGCAAGAGATTGAGCACGTCCGAACCGACGTAAAAATTGTAAACACGAGTTTGTTCATGACCGATTGGTATATTGACCAAATGAAAACCAAAACCTACGAATCAAATCCGTTGCCTATTTCATTTACCCATCATGAATACGTGGGTGACAAACTAGATTATGTGGCTCATATTCCAAAAACAGAAAGTCGTTGGGATATCAAGGATTTTATCAATTTTATTAAAAATCCAAAATCTACCGTTGAGATGCAAAATGGACAAACCATCCATTTTTATCCAACCAATAAAATCAGGATTCCAATTGACAAAAACACAATTATCCAAAATAAAGTCGTGGCCGCAAAATACAATGATTCCATCGTGCCGTTTATAGACATTGACATCAAAGGAAATGCACTATACAAAAACAGGTTGATGATGCTTGACGTCTTGGCCAACAACAATTGGAAAAGACCCATCTATTTTAGCCCTGGCGCTTTTGACGATGAAGATTATTTATGGATGAAAAACTTCCTTCAATTAGAAGGAATGGTCTATAAATTGGTTCCAATCCAAACAAAAATCGACAAAGACACCAATCCAATGGATATGGGAGGACTCGATGCCGACAAAATGTACTCCATCGTCATGAAATGGGATTGGGGCAACAGCAATGGAGATATTTATCACGATCCAGAAACCAGAAAAAACAGTATTTCCTATCGATCAGTTCTCTCTAGATTGATGGATAAATTGATTGCCGAAGGAAAAATGGACAAGGCGAAAAACGTTATTGAACTAGCCATGGCAAAAATGCCTTTGGAGAAATTTGGTTATTACTCCATGGTAGAACCTTTTGCCAAAGGATATTATCAAGTGGGCGAAAAAGCAAAAGCACAAAAACTTTTGGAAAAATTGATAACAAAATACCAAGAAAACCTGAACTATTATGGAAAACTTGGACTTTCAGACCAAAATGACATTGCCATTGACATCATTACCGACATTGAACGTTACAGAAGCCTGTTGCATGTAATGAAAGAAAACGACGATACCCCTTTTTACAATAAAAACAGGTCAGCATTCAATACCTACATCAAGATATTCGAGCATTTTGGACGTGATAGAGAATAACAAATTTTAAAAAGATGGATAATTAGAAAAATGTAGCGCTATGAAAAATGCCGCTACATTTTTTTGTTTTAATTGATAAAAACTTAAAATCATGAGTTTCTACTGGATAAAAACAAATAGCCTCATCAAAACAATATTCTCGAATTATGTTTGGGATGTACCCAATACAGAAAACAAAATCTACCTTACTTTTGACGATGGCCCAACTCCAGAAATAACCCAATGGGTTCTCGAAGAGCTGCAAAAATACAATGCCAAAGCCACTTTTTTTTGCATCGGCAAGAATATTGAAAAGCACCCAGAGATTTTCGAAAAAGTAATTAACAATGGCCATTCTATCGGGAACCACACTTTTAATCATTTAAACGGC
Organism: Flavobacterium fluvii; assembly: GCF_900129545.1. Lineage (GTDB taxonomy): Bacteria > Bacteroidota > Bacteroidia > Flavobacteriales > Flavobacteriaceae > Flavobacterium > Flavobacterium fluvii. The sequence continues at coordinate 138,567 of NZ_FQWB01000001.1, forward strand.
TGGAAAACTTCAACTGAAGAATATTTAGAAAATGTCAAATTGTGCGAATCCTCAATTTCAAATCTAAAATCTAAAATCTGCACTCTAAAATCTGCACTCTTTCGTCCGCCTTACGGCAAAATAAAAAGCTCGCAATCCAAAAAACTGCGACAATTGGGATACAAAATAATTATGTGGGATGTTTTGAGTGCGGATTATGATACCACCATTACTCCAGAAAAATGTCTGGAAAATGTTTTAAAGAATATAAACTCGGGAAGCATAATCGTATTCCACGACAGTGTTAAAGCATTTCCAAACTTGAAATATACTTTACCAAAAGCATTGGAATATTGTGCAGCAAAAGGATTTGTGTTTGAAAAACTAGATTAAAGTTGTTCTTGAACCAAGCCAATTATGGTATTTGCGTCTAATTCTCCAGATTGTCTCCAGATCATTTGACCTCCTTTATATATCATTAAAGTAGGAAGTCCTTTGATACGCAAGGCATCGGCTAGTTCTTGATTTTTATCAACATCAATTTTTATCACTTTTGCCTTATCGCCTAAAGCTGCGGCAACATCCCGAATTACAGGATGCATCGAGACAGATGATTCATTCCAATCTGTGTAAAAATCAATCAACACAGGGACTTGAGTGCTTATAAGTTCTCCAAATTTTGACATAAAATCAACGAATTTAATTTTTTAAATCTATTGCAAAGAGATAATTATTTTACAAATGTAGCATTTTAAACGAATTAAGCTACACTCATCCCTTTTTTTAGTTCGATGACCGTAATTTCGGGCATAATTCCTACCCTTCCAGGATAAGCATGGTATCCAAAACCACGATTTACATAAATATATTTTCCTGCTTTTTCATACAACCCAGCCCATTGATCATAAACATATTGTGCCGGACTCCATTTGAAAAAACCGGGAATTTCAATTCCGAATTGCAAGCCGTGTGTATGTCCCGAAAGGGTTAAATGGAAATCTTTAGGATGATTGTTTACTTCAGCATCCCAATGACTTGGGTCGTGAGTCATCAAAATTTTGAATTCTTCTTTGGACAAGCCTTCGGAAGCTTTGCGTAAATCGCCTGCTTTCTTGAATTTGACACCCCAATTTTCGACACCTACCAAAGCTATTTTGTCGGATCCTTTTTCAATCAAGGCATGCTCGTTCAGCATCAACTTGAAATCAATTTGTCCATATAAATTCTTGATGTTTTGAAAATTCTCTTCTTTAGCTGCTTGCGACGGCCAAGCAATATATTCGCCATAATCATGATTTCCGAGCACCGAATATTTTCCGTATTTGTGTGTTTTGATTCTTTTAAAAGTATCAATCCAATTACTCATTTCTTTCGCATGGGTGTTGACAATATCGCCGGTAAACAAAATTATGTCCGAACCTTGTTCGTTAATCAAATCTATGGCGTAATTTATTTTTTCCGGATTGTCAAAGCTTCCACTATGAACATCTGATATTTGGGTAATGGTAAAACCGTCGAAAGCATCAGGCAAATCAGGAAAAAAGATTTGTTGTTTAATTACTTTGTAATTGTATTTCCCGAAAGTCATCCCATAAATCAAGGAACTGAATGGAATCGCCGCCAATGTCAATGCAATTTGGCTCACAAATTTTCTTCGTTCAGGAAAGAAAGAACTGCTTTTATTTTGACTTATGAAATGAGTCATTGTCCCCGATAAAAGTCTGTAAATATCTTCCAAAAGCAATACAAGGGTCAAAAGTATTTTTGGCAAAAAAGTCAACAACAACAGTCCCAATGTCATCATCGTCATTTTAGTCTGTCCCACACTCCTGTCAAAATGCATGAATTGATAAGCAATAAAACCAATTATGGCTATTGAAAAAATTAGATAAGCAGTTAAAAACCATCGAACATTAGTCAATAATTTAACAACTTGAAAGGAATAAAATTCAATAATTACAACAACTAATATAAATAGCGTTAAGCGAAGCATCATTCTGTGTTTTTTAGCAAAAGTAAATAACTAGTTAGTTTTATTACTTTTATTAATTCAAATTTAACTAAAACCACATCAAAAAACAGTACAAATTTTACTCCAAAATTTAAAAAGACTGACAAATCACTTTATCTACATCTCTAATTTCATCGTTTTTAAATTTAGAATTTATTAAATGTATCCCGACAAAATGGAGATTGATTTGGTAAAATAATATTCAACCACACGCCAACTTTTGACTGCCAAAGCATTAAAATTATCAAAAATGAAAAGACTTATTAAAACCCAATTGCTTATTTTTACAAACTAAATTTTTTATATGTCAGTCCAAAAACGCCTTTTCCTGCTCGATGCTTACGCTTTAATCTTTCGCGGTTATTTTGCTTTTATCAAAAACCCAAGAATCAACTCGAAAGGAATGGATACGTCCGCCATTATGGGATTCATGAATGCCTTGATGGACGTCATCAAACGAGAAAAACCCGATCATTTAGCCGTGGCTTTTGACAAAGGCGGAAGCACTTACCGCTACGAAATGTACCAAGAATACAAAGCACATCGCGACGAAACTCCCGAAGCCATAAAAATTGCCGTTCCCTATATTCAAGAATTGTTGAAGGCCATGCACATTCCCATTATTGAAGTTGCCGGTTTTGAAGCCGATGATTTGATTGGAACTTTGGCCAAGCAAGCCGAAAAAGAAGATTTCAAAGTTTATATGGTTACGCCGGACAAGGATTTTGCCCAATTGGTTTCCGAAAATATTTTTATGTACAAACCGGCTCGAATGGGGAACGACATCGAAATATGGGGAATTCCAGAAGTATTGGAAAAATTTGAAATCGAACGCCCAGAACAAGTAATAGATTTCCTTGGAATGATGGGTGACGCCGCCGATAATATACCAGGATTACCAGGTGTTGGCGAAAAGACAGCCAAGAAATTCTTGAAAGAATATGGCACGATGGAAAACCTTTTGGCCAACACGCATCAATTGAAAGGAGCCATAAAAGACAAAATTGAAGCCAATGCCGAATTGGGTTTGTTGTCCAAAAAATTAGCCGCAATCCTGCTGGATTGTCCCGTGACTTTCAACGCTGGAGACTACGAACTATCAAAACCTGATGTTGAAAAAACGGACGAATTATTCCAGGAATTGGAATTTCGCCAGATGAAAGCGCAGTTTGACAAATATTTTGGAACCGGAAAAGAATACGACGAAATCGACACGAACGGAAATGGAAACGGCAACAACAATGGAAACAGCATTGAAGTTGACAATGAAAAAATAGTTAAAAAAGCGCCTGCCAAAAAATCCAACGAAGACCAATTTGATTTATTTGGCTTTTCGGATGAAGAAAGTGGCGAGGTAAAATCGAGTTCGCATTATGCAACTTTGGAAAATACCGAACATTTTTACCAAATTATCCAAGGAGATTTTGCCGTAAAATTGCTGCTGCAAAACTTGATGAATCAAACTTCGGTTTGTTTTGACACCGAAACCACGGGAATTGACGCCTTGAATGCTGAATTGGTTGGGATGTCGTTTTCTTTCGAAAAAGGCAAAGCATTTTACGTTCCGTTTCCAGAAAATCAGGAAGAAGCACAAATTTTGGTTGACAAATTCAAACCATTTTTCGAAAATGAAAACATCGAAAAAATTGGTCAAAACGTCAAATATGATTTAAAAATCTTGTCCAATTACGGCGTTCAAATCAAAGGAAAATTATTCGACACGATGATTGCGCATTATTTGATCAATCCCGATATGCGTCACAATATGGATGTTTTAAGCGAAACTTACTTGAAATATTCTCCAAAATCAATTGAAGATTTAATTGGCAAAAAAGGCAAAGGCCAAAAAACAATGCGAGAAGTCGCCTTGGAAGACATCAAAGAATATGCTGCAGAAGATGCCGATATCACCTATCAATTGAAACAAAATTTCAGCCCGATTCTCGACAAAGCCGAAACCAAAAAACTGTTTGATGAAATAGAAATTCCTTTGATTCCTGTTTTGGCGGCAATGGAATTGGAAGGTATTAATCTTGATGTTCCTTTCCTTAAATCAATGTCGGTTGAAATGGCAAAAGAAAGCGCCGCCTTGGAACAAAAAATCTATGAAACGGCAGGCGAGAAATTCAATTTGGCTTCTCCAAAACAATTGGGAGACATTTTATTTGACAAATTAAAAATTGGCGGAGCCAAACAAAAAAAAACCAAAACCGGTCAATATGCCACTGGCGAAGAAATATTGAGTTATTTGGAAAAAGACAATCCGATTGTAAAAGACATTCTCGAATGGCGCCAAATGGTCAAATTGCAAAGCACCTATATTGATGCATTGCCGAACCAAGTTGACACAAAAACAGGTCGCGTTCACACCGATTATATGCAAACCGTTGCCGCAACGGGACGTTTGAGCTCCAATAATCCGAACTTGCAAAACATCCCTATTCGAACCGAAAGAGGACGATTGATTCGAAAAGCATTTATTCCTCGTGACGAAAATTACACCTTGATTTCTGCGGATTATTCGCAAATAGAATTACGAATCATTGCCGCTTTGTCTGGGGAAGAAAACATGATAAAAGCGTTCCAAAACAACGAAGACATTCACAGAAGTACCGCTGCCAAAGTATTCAACGTGCCATTGGAAGAAGTGACCAAAGAACAACGCAGCAATGCCAAAACCGTGAATTTCGGAATTATTTATGGCGTTTCTGCGTTTGGATTGAGCAACCAAACCTCGCTTTCACGAAAAGAAAGTGCCGAGTTGATTGATGCTTATTATGCAACCTATCCAAAACTAAAATCCTATATGGCCAATCAAGTGGATTTTGCAAGGGAACACGGTTATGTGCAAACGGTTTTGGGAAGAAGACGTTATTTGAAAGATATTAATTCTGCCAATATGATGGTAAAAAGTGGAGCCGAACGAAATGCCGTAAACGCACCAATTCAAGGTTCCGCCGCCGACATCATCAAAATTGCGATGATTAACATCCATAAAAAACTAACTTCTGAAAACTGGAAATCGAAAATGTTATTGCAGGTTCACGATGAGCTTGTGTTTGATGTTCACAACTCGGAACTCGAAAAAATTCAACCGATGATCAAGCACGAAATGGAAAACGCCTTTAAAATGGATGTTCCGTTGGATGTGGAAATTGGAATGGGTAAAAATTGGTTGGAAGCACACTAGAAAAGTATTCTGTCCTCAATTAATAACAAAAAAGAAGCCGGAATCACTATTTGATAAATGATCATAATGCTGATTTTGTTTCTTTTTTATTTGTCAAACGCTTAAATATTTAACAGACAGAATACATCTGGAAATAGGCTTTAGAAAAATTACCATAAAAAATTAAAGCATATCAGATTTTCATTAACTTTAATCTTTTGATTTTTAAATTTTTTATACAAACTAAAAACCTTAAATTATGAAGAGAACATTCAAAACGATTATTTTGTTTTTCGCATTCCTTATTGGTGTGGGCACCAATATTGTTAGCGCTCAAAACCCACCAGCTCACGCGAAAGCACACGGCGTAAAAAAGAAATACAGATACTATCCGGAAGCCAATGTGTATTTTGACCCTGTAGTTAAAAGATACACTTACCTAAAAGGAGTTACCTGGACCACAGTTCTCAACTTACCAACCAGCATTCGATTAGTAGGAAGTTACAATGATTTTGATTTTGACGGAGACAATCCTTGGAAAGAAAATTCGGTTCACAAAACAAAATACAAACCTGTTAAATCTATCAAATCTAATGACATAAAGAAAATAGAAAGCAATTCAAACAAAGGTGGTGGAGGCAAAAAGAATAAATAGTTTCAAAAAAAGCATCCCTTTTAACATAAAAAAAACCATCATTTAAAATGATGGTTTTTTACTTTATAACTTTCGGGTCGATTCTCTTTCTCTCAATTGGGTCTTGATAACCACCGTTTCATAAGGCAAATTTTCATCTGTTGATTCTAATCTGTTGATTAACACATTGGCGGCTACTTCACCAATTTCTACTCCGTATTGACTTAAAGTTGACAAACTTGGAGACAACCTTCTGGAGGCCAGAATCCCGTCGGCAAAACCGATAATGGATAATTCTTCGGGGACTTTGTAGCCTTTTTTAAGTCCAATTCGCAGTGCGGCAACGGAATCATTTTCGTCCAAGGCAAAAATACCGTCAATCTTGTTGTTGTCAAAAACTTGCTCAATTTTTGCTTTTAGGTCATCTTCGGAATCCGTTCTTATAATCAAGTTTGGATTTACGGCAATATTATTGTCTTTCAAGGCTTGCAAATAACCCTCAAGTCTCAATTTTCCTATACTTAAATTATCGATGGAAGAAAACAAGGCAATGTTTTTGCAGCCTGTGTTTATTAAATGTTGGGTTGCATGTAGGGCAGAATCAAAATCATCCACGACCACTTTGTCGCAAACCACTTCATCAGCGATGCGATCAAACATAACTATAGGAGTGCCTTCGTTGATGATTTCTTTAAAATGATTGTATTCCTGTAATTTTTGTGCTTCCTCTGAAATCGACAAAATAAAGCCGTCGATGGTTCCATTACTCAACATATCCAAGGTGTGCGATTCTTTCGCCAATGATTCGTTGGAAATACACATTATAACATTGTATCCTTTTGAATCAGCAATTTTCTCGATGCCGCTAAATACTTTGGCAAAAAAAGAATTTAAAATGTCTGGAATGATGACACCAATGGTTTTGGTTTTTCTGTTTTTGAGATTCAGGCCAATAACGTTGGGTTTGTAGTTTTTAAGTTTGGCGTATTCCTTTATTCTGGTTTTTGTTTGTTCGCTAATTTCAGGACTGTCGTTGAGTGCTTTTGAAACTGTTGAAACAGATACATTTAATTCTTTTGCAATTTGTTTAAGAGTTGCTTTAGCTTTCATAATTAATTTATTGTCTTTTTATCGTCATCATAAGGATTCTCTACTTACACTTAAGGAATGAATTCATTTTATGCAACAGAGTCTTTTTACAAAAGAAACCTTTTGTTTAAAGAGGGAAATTTACATTTTTTTTTTGAAAATTAGGCATTATAAATATAGAAAGTCTAAAATTAAGCCCAAATCAATAAAATGTAAAAGAATTGACTTTAAATATCCTTTTGATTATCAGTATAAAAAGGAAGATAAAATATTCTTTTAAGGTATTTGCATTTCAAAAAATTAATTGTACTTTTGCGCTCCCTTTATTGGGAATGGAATGTTTAATTAAAAAAATATTATGAACGCATTAAGCTACAAGACAGAATCAGCTAGCAAAGCCACAGTAACAAAAGAGTGGATTGTTGTAGATGCTGATGGTCATAACTTAGGTCGTCTTGCTTCAAAAGTCGCTATGATTTTAAGAGGTAAGTACAAGCCAAGTTATACGCCACACGTGGACTGTGGAGATAACGTAATTGTTATCAACTCAGAAAAAATCAACCTTACAGGTAACAAACTGGATGAAAAAACATACATCCGTCACACTGGTTACCCTGGAGGACAAAGAACTTTAACTGCTAAAGTATTGCAAGCAAAAAACCCTGCATTATTAGTGGAAAAAGCAGTAAAAGGAATGTTGCCTAAAAATAAATTAGGAGCGGAACTTTTCAGAAATTTAAATGTTGTTGTAGGATCTGAGCACAAACAAGGAGCTCAAAAACCTAAAACAGTTAACCTTAACGATCTTAAATAATGGGAGTTATTCACAAAATCGGTAGAAGAAAAACCGCTGTTGCACGTGTTTATGTTTCTGAAGGAACAGGAGTTATCACTGTAAACAAAAAAGAATTCGCAACTTATTTCCCAACTGCTACTTTACAGTACAAAGTTTTACAACCAATGTCCATGACAGAAAACGTAAACAACTTTGACGTAAAAGTAAACGTTTACGGAGGTGGTTCAACTGGTCAAGCAGAAGCTGTAAGAATGGCATTGGCACGTGTTATGTGTGAAGTTAATGCTGAAAACAGAGGAATTTTGAAACCAGAAGGTTTATTGACAAGAGATCCAAGAATGGTTGAACGTAAGAAATTCGGTCAGAAGAAAGCTCGTAAGAGATTCCAATTCTCTAAACGTTAATATTGCCTGTCTTGTGCAATTCGCGCAAGACATATTGATAATTAAATTTAAAAACAATGTTGTTGTTGTCCCATCGAGGTGGGAAATTAGTTTAGCATCTAAATGTATTCAGCCGATTTATCGCCATCCATACATTGCTAATCAACAGAACGTAAACTAAACAAAAAATGTCAAACAAAGTAGAAGTAAAAGAATTACTAGAAGCAGGTGTTCACTTCGGGCACATGACTAGAAAATGGGATCCAAACATGGCTCCTTACATTTATATGGAGCGTAATGGTATTCACATTATCAACCTATATAAAACTGCAGCTAAAATCGAAGAAGCTAACGAAGCTTTGAAAAAAATCGCTGCATCAGGTAGAAAAATATTATTCGTTGCTACCAAAAAACAAGCAAAAGACATCGTTGCCGACAAAGCAAAAGCTGCTAACATGCCATACATCACTGAAAGATGGCCTGGTGGAATGTTGACCAACTTCGTAACTATCCGTAAAGCTGTTAAAAAAATGGCTACTATAGATAAAATGAAGAAAGACGGAACATTCATGACTCTTTCTAAAAAAGAGCGTTTGCAAGTAGATCGTCTTCGTGCTAAATTAGAGAAAAACTTAGGTTCAATCGCAGATATGTCTAGACTTCCTGCAGCATTGTTCGTAGTAGATATCAAAGCTGAACACATCGCAATTAAAGAAGCTCAAAAATTAAACATTCCAGTTTTTGCAATGGTGGATACCAATTCTGATCCTCGTGAGGTAGAATACGTAATCCCTGCAAATGATGACGCTTCTAAATCTATCGATAAAATTTTAACTTTAGTAACTGCTGCAATCATTGACGGATTGGCTAACAGAACTTCTGACAAAGAAGTTGACGCTCCTGCTGATGCAACTGAAGAAGTAGCTCCTGTAGCTGAAGTAGAAGCTCCAGCTGTTGAAGCAAGTGCTCCTGCGACTGAAGAATAAATCAAATATTTAAATTCCAAATTTTAAATTCCAAATTCCACAAAAAATTAGTAACATCAGGTTAGTAATTTATTAAAATTGGAGTTTGGGATTTGAAAATTGGAATTTTTACTTTTAACATTAAAAACAAAATATTATGTCAACAATAACTATAACGGCTGCAGACGTAAATAAATTAAGAACAATCACTGGTGCAGGAATGATGGACTGCAAAAAAGCCTTGGTTGAAGCAGAAGGAGATTTCGATTTAGCTATCGAAAACTTGCGTAAAAAAGGACAAAAAGTAGCTGCTAACCGTTCTGACAGAGAATCTACAGAAGGTGCTGCAATTGCTGTCGTTAACGCAGACAAAACTGCTGGAGTTGTGATCACGTTAAACTGTGAAACTGACTTCGTGGGAATGAATGAGAACTTTGTGAAAATGGCTACTGAAATGGCAAATTTAGCATTGAACTACAATTCAAAAGAAGAATTTTTGGCTGCTGATTTCAACGGAATCACTGTTGCCGAGAAATTAATCGAGCAAACTGGAGTTATCGGAGAGAAACTTGAAATCAGAACTTTCGAGAAATTAGAAGGTGCTTTCGTTGGTTCTTACATCCACTCTGGAAACAAAATCGCTACTTTGGTTGCGCTTTCTGCCAACATCGCCGGTACTGACGAAGTAGCCAGAAATATTGCAATGCAAGCTGCAGCCATGTCACCAATCGCATTAGACGAAAATGGTGTTGACGCTGCAACTATCGCTAAAGAAATCGAAATTGCCAAAGACGTATTGCGTCAAGAAGGCAAACCAGAAGCTATGTTAGACAATATCGCTAAAGGTAAATTAGCTCGTTTCTTTAAAGACAATACTTTGGTAAACCAAGACTACATTAAAGACAACAAATTAAGCGTTGCCGCTTATGCAAAATCTTTAGACAAAGACCTTATCGTTACAGGTTTCAAAAGAGCCGCTTTAGGATAATTATAATTCATTATTCAATACTAAAAGAGAGACTTGTTCATTCAAGTCTCTCTTTTTATTTTTACGCCAAATTATTATTCTTCAGATTCAAAAAAGCTTTTCAATAATATAAAATAAAAAGCTAAATTTGAAATATATAATTAATCAAAAAGAAATACATTTGATTAAAAGCATTTTAGAGAGCATCCATTCAAAATACATTTCAACAAATGAGACAATACAAAAAAATACTCCTCCTTTTAATCATTTTCAACCTGATTAGCTGTGGCAGAAATAAAGAAAATGAAGAACACGAATTAGAACTAAAAAAAGAGCCTAATTACGAGCAAAACACTACTGCAACTCCTGAGCCTCAAAAAAGCAGCATTACTTATGAATCCCTAGAGGACAGCATAAAAGCAGTCAAACACTCTATTTTAAGAAAACAAAATTTCAAAAAAAAGGAGCAGACAGCAACATCATCCGAAGACAATCCAATAGATACAGATACACTGGAAACCACTGTACCCTCAACCCCTACAGTCAAAAAAATTAAAGCCCCTTCTTTTGTTTACATCAAAAAAATTCTTAACGAATGTGAAATTGGAAAACAAATGACACAAGAAGACTTACAGAACCAATTTAATATCCCCAAAGAAGCCATACAACTAGTCAAAACTGTCACCAAAATATCCGATGACGAACTGGACATTAAATGGAAAACTACCTGGCTTGTAGAAAAAATGTCGGATGCCAAATTCATAGACGGACGACTTAAAGTACGTTTCGAAAAAAACAGAATGTACACTTCAGGCGGAGCTATAGGCATCAAATATGAAAAAAAAATATATACTGATTTATACCTAATAGGACGTTCCGCTTACATCCCAACAGTAAAAGGATACTATTGGAAAATTGGAAAAGAATAATGGAAGAACCGAAAAGATGTGGCTGGTGCTTATCCAGCGACTTATACAAAAAATACCACGATGAAGAATGGGGTGTTCCCGTGTATGAGGACACCAAACTATTTGAATTCTTGTTACTGGAAACTTTCCAAGCCGGATTAAGTTGGATTACCATCCTCAACAAAAGAGAAAATTTCCGCAAAGCTTTTGACAATTTCAACTATAAAAAAATAGCCAACTATTCTGAAGACAAAATTCAGGAATTACTTTTGGACGCCGGTATCATTCGAAACAAACTCAAAGTATATTCAGCCGTTTCAAACGCACAGGCTTTTATGAAAGTACAAGAAGAATTTGGAACTTTCAGCAAATACATCTGGCAATTCACCGACGGTAAACCAATTGACAACAAACGACAATCCTTGAAAGAAGTCCCTGCCACTTCCCCACTTTCTAACGCTATCAGCAAAGATTTAAAAAAACGCGGGTTCAAATTTGTGGGCTCCACAGTGGTTTACGCCCATATGCAAGCCACGGGAATGGTCAACGATCACGTGGAAGATTGCTGGAAAAAACAGTAAGCTTTTAAAAATCAATCACAAAAAAAATCAAAAAGTTTTATTTTTTTTCAAAATAAACGAATCTCCTATTAAATAATCCCCTATTTTTGTTCCACACTTTAGGGGTGTCTACAAAATTGTAGGCTGAGACTTTACCCTTGAACCTGATCTAGTTCATACTAGCGTAGGAAAAAGTAAGATGACTTCCGTGTATATTTATATGCCATTGTAGCCATTCCTAAAGTATAATTATATACTAAACCCAAAAGGAATGGAACTCAAAATCAACAATCAAACGAAACAATTTGCCACTGACAGTTTAACTGTCCAGACACTTCTTGACTTGGAAATTCCCGTAAAACAAAACGGAATTGCCCTCGCCATCAACAATACCGTTATTCCAAAATCCGACTGGAATTCCCATCTCATCCAAGAAACCGACGATATTCTAATCATTTCTGCAACGCAAGGCGGCTAATTTAGTATTCAGTCGCAGTTTTCAGTTTCAGAAACTGGATATAATTCCAACTCAAAAATATAAAATCCGTATTAATCCGTGTCTTCGCTTTAGCGAATCCGCATAATCCGTGTCCAATCTAATCACAAACCAATGAACAACGAAGAAAAAATCTCAAGAACCCCGTTTCCTAATTCCAAAAAAGTCTATATCGACGGTGAAATCCATCCAATAAAAGTAGCTATGCGTGAAATTTCACTCGCAGATACAAAAATGTCGAATGGCAGAATCGAAAAAAATCCGCCAGTTACCGTTTACGATACTTCAGGTCCATTCACGGATCCAAACATCGAAATTGATATCCGCAAAGGATTGCCCCGCATTCGCGAACAATGGATTCTCGACCGTAATGACGTGGAAGAACTAACCGAAATTTCCTCTGAATACGGAAAATCCCGTTTGAATGACGAAAAACTAAACGACTTGCGTTTCGAATATTTGCACAAACCAATGCGTGCCAAAAAAGGAGCGAACGTTTCCCAATTATACTACGCCAAACAAGGCATCATCACTCCCGAAATGGAATACATTGCCATTCGTGAAAACCAACGCATAGAACAGATGAACGCACAATCCGAAGCAATGCAATGCCAGCACACTGGTCATAGCTTTGGAGCCAACACACCAAAATCTAAAATAACACCAGAATTTGTTCGTAGCGAAGTAGCCAGAGGCCGTGCCATTATCCCTAACAACATCAACCATCCGGAAAGCGAACCGATGATTGTGGGACGTAATTTCCTGGTAAAAATCAATGCCAATATTGGAAACAGTGCCGTGACTTCAAGTATTGAGGAAGAAGTAGAAAAAGCGGTTTGGGCTTGTCGTTGGGGAGCTGACACGATTATGGATTTGTCAACAGGAAAAAACATTCATGAAACCAGGGAATGGATTATCCGAAATTCTCCTGTGCCCATTGGAACCGTGCCCATTTATCAGGCTTTGGAAAAAGTAAACGGAATTGCAGAAGACCTAACTTGGGAAGTATTCCGCGACACCTTAATCGAGCAAGCGGAACAAGGAGTTTCTTATTTCACTATTCACGCTGGAGTTTTGTTGCGTTACATTCATTTAACTGCCAATCGTGTTACCGGAATTGTTTCCCGTGGCGGTTCGATTATGGCAAAATGGTGTTTGTTTCACCACAAAGAAAACTTTCTTTACACCCATTTCGAAGAGATTTGCGAAATCATGAAACAATACGACGTTGCCTTTTCATTAGGCGACGGATTACGTCCGGGCTCCATTGCCGATGCCAATGACGCTGCACAATTTGCCGAATTGGAAACTCTGGGCGAACTAACGAAAATAGCTTGGAAACACGATGTTCAGGTATTCATTGAAGGCCCGGGTCACGTACCAATGCATATGATTAAAGAAAACATGGACAAACAATTGGAACATTGTGATGAAGCTCCGTTTTATACTTTAGGACCATTAACTACTGATATTGCACCGGGTTACGACCACATCACTTCTGCCATTGGAGCCGCCATGATTGGTTGGTACGGATGCGCAATGCTGTGTTATGTTACACCAAAAGAACACTTGGGTTTACCCAACAAAAAAGACGTAAAAGACGGTGTTATCACTTACAAAATTGCAGCACACGCTGCCGATTTGGCCAAAGGTCATCCGGGTTCACAGTACCGTGACAATGCCTTAAGCAAAGCCCGTTTCGAATTCCGTTGGGAAGACCAATTCAACTTGTCATTAGATCCGGACACAGCCCGTGAATTCCACGACGAAACCTTGCCTGCAGATGGTGCAAAAGTGGCCCATTTCTGCTCTATGTGTGGTCCAAAATTCTGTTCCATGAAAATTTCGCAGGAGATTCGAGATGTCGCCGAAGCAGAAAAAGGAATGGCAGCAAAATCAGAAGAGTTTATCGAGCAAGGAAAAGAAATCTATATTTAGAATTAAGATTAAAGTATTAAGTATCAAGACTAAAATCTTAATACTTAATACTCAAAACTTAATACTTCTCATTATGATAGTAATCACAAATCCAATTCCGATAGCCAATGAAATCAGCACCGTTCATTCTCTTTTTGAGAATGGATTGGAGTTGCTTCATATTCGAAAACCTGAGTTTTCTGCAGCCGAAATGAAAGCTTTCTTGTTGGAAATAAAATTAGAATTCAGGCAACAATTGGTTTTGCACACTCATCATCAATTGGCACCAGCATTTGGAATTAATCGGCTTCATTTAAGTGAAAATATCCGAAAAGAAATTTGTCCAGAAACGCTGTATTTATATAATGAACAAGGAGTTCGTTTATCAACTTCAACACATGACATTGAAGCTTTTAATGACTTGAGGCTCTTTTTTGAATATGGTTTTTTGAGTCCTGTTTTTCCAAGTATTTCAAAAATGGATTACCAATCTGATACGGATTTATTTGAGGCCATCAAAAGCAGAACAAATTTCTCGACTCAATTGGTAGCATTGGGAGGGATTTCGTCAGTAAACATCAGCAAAACAATTGATGCTGGTTTCGACAACGTGGCACTTTTGGGCAGCATTTGGAACAGCAACAATCCAATAGAAAATTTTAAACTATGTCAAAAAAACTTCCATTTGTATTAAGTATAGCAGGCTTCGACCCTTCGGCGGGTGCTGGAGTTTTGGCAGATGTAAAAACATTCGAACAACATCGGGTGTATGGTTTTGCTATTAATACCGGCAATACCATTCAGACGGAAAACGAGTTTTTTGAAATGCAATGGATCGACCTGGCTTTTGTTTTGAAATCATTGGAAAAACTATTCGACAACTACAAAATCAAAGCTGTAAAAATAGGTATTGTTCCCTCTTTAGATTATTTAAAAGAGATAGTTTTTAAAATAAAAAAGCTTTCACCAAAAACAAAAATTGTTTGGGATACGGTTTTAAAATCCACAACCGAATTTGATTTCTTAAACGTCGAAAACGAAACTGCTTTAATTGAAATACTTAAAAAAGTTGATTTGATTACGCCCAATTACAATGAGATTTTACAATTATCCTCGAAAGGGATTAATGCAGAAACAACGGCAATATTACTTTCGAAATATTGTCCCGTTTTACTAAAAGGTGGTCATAATCCAGACGAAATTGGTTTTGATTACTTATATCTGGAAAACGAATATACCAGCCTTGCTCCAAGTGCCAACATCGAAATTTTCGGCAAACACGGCTCTGGTTGCGTACTGTCGTCAGCCATTACGGCCAATTTAGCTTTGAAACAAGACCTGAAAACAGCTTGCGTAAATGCCAAAAAATATATAGAAACCTACCTACAATCTAACCCCACTAAATTAGGATATCATTATGTATAACAAACTGCAATATATCTCCCAAGGAGAAAGTGTCGAAGAGCAATTGTACAACATTCATCAAGCCTTGGACAACGGCTGCGATTGGATACAAATGCGATTCAAATACCAAAAACCAAAAAAAACATTTGCTTTGGCGGAAGCCGTAAAATTTTTATGTGAAGAATACCTAGCCAATTTCATCATCAACGACGATGTAGATTTAGCCAAACAATTTGCTGCTGACGGAGTTCATCTTGGACTTTCGGATATGGGCGTTGCAGATGCAAGAACTATTTTGGGTAAAACCAAAATCATTGGAGCAACCGCAAATACGTTTGAAGACATAATCCGTCAAGTAAATAATGGTTGTGATTATATTGGTTTAGGGCCTTTTCAACACACCAAAACCAAAAATAATTTAAGCCCAATACTGGGACTTGAGGGATACCAATCCATAATAACCAAACTGAACGATCAACAAGTTGAAATACCCATTTATGCTATTGGCGGCATTACACTAGAAAATGTAGATGATTTAATGGCAACCGGAATTCACGGCATCGCTGTTTCTGGAATCATTACCAAAAGTGACCAAAAAAACAAACTCATTACTGAACTTAACGAAAAACTCTATGTCACCATTTAAAATAGGAAACAAAACATTCGAATCCCGCTTGTTTTTGGGAACTGGAAAATTCGGTTCCAATCAGCAAATGGAAGAAGCCATCTTGGCATCAGGAAGCGAATTGGTTACGGTAGCGCTAAAACGTGTCGATTTGGAAACCGAAACCGATGCCATTTTAGCACATCTCAAACATCCACGAATTAATTTATTACCCAATACTTCTGGGGCACGAAATGCGAAAGAAGCCGTTTTTGCCGCACAATTGGCAAGGGAAGCTTTGGAAACCAATTGGCTGAAATTGGAAATTCATCCCGATCCAAGATACCTTTTACCTGACCCCATTGAAACCTTGAAAGCCACGGAAGAACTGGCCAAGTTAGGATTTATCGTTTTGCCTTACATTCACGCTGACCCGGTTTTGTGCAAACGTCTGGAAGATGCCGGAACATCGGCAGTAATGCCTTTGGGTTCGCCAATTGGAAGCAACAAAGGATTAAAAACCATCGATTTCTTGGAAATCATCATCGAACAAAGTAAAGTTCCCGTAATCATTGACGCAGGAATTGGCGCACCATCGGATGCTGTAAAAGCAATGGAATTGGGTGCTGATGCCGTTTTGGTAAACACGGCTATTGCTGTTGCAGGAAATCCAAAACTAATGGCAGAAGCTTTCAAAGAAGCCGTAATTGCAGGACGAAAAGCCTATGAAGCACAATTGGCTCAAAAGGTAAATCGAGCAATAGCTTCAAGTCCTTTGACGGCTTTTTTATATGAATAGTTTAACCACAAAGACACGAAGAAAAGCACAAAGTTCACAAATTTCAATACCTTTTTACAATAAAAAAACTTTGTGACTTTGCGTCTTTGTGGCAAAAAAATAAAAAAATGAACACATTCAAATCGGTTTTTGAACAATACGACTGGGATACAATTCAAACCAAGATTTACCAAACTTCCGCACAGGAAGTCGAAAATGCGTTAGGTAAAAACAAACGCAATCTGGATGATTTTCTGGCTTTGATTTCGCCGGCCGCCCAACCTTATTTGGAACAAATGGCTCAATTAAGCCACGAGTTAACCAAAAAAAGGTTTGGCAAAACCATCCAAATGTATGCGCCTTTGTATTTGAGCAACGAATGCCAAAACATTTGTACTTATTGCGGTTTCAGTTTAGACAACAAAATCAAGCGAAAAACACTTACTGAAAGCGAAATCACATTGGAAGTCGAAGCCTTGAAAAAAGCAGGATTCGACCACGTTTTATTAGTGACCGGCGAAGCCAATTATACCGTAAACATTAATTATTTTTTAAAGTCAGTGGCTCAAATAAAAAATGATTTTTCGACGATTTCTGTGGAAGTGCAACCTTTGTCAACTGAAGAATACGAGCAATTGCACACTGCCGGAGTCTATTCGGTTTTAGTCTATCAGGAAACTTACCATCGGGATGTGTACAAACAATACCATACCAAAGGCAAAAAATCCAATTTCGCCTTTCGGTTGGAAACTCCGGATCGGGTGGGAACTGCAGGAATTCATAAAATAGGTTTGGGCGTTTTATTGGGATTGGAAGATTGGCGAACGGATAGTTTTTTCAATGCTTTACATTTGGATTATCTGCAAAAAACCTATTGGCAAACCAAATACACTGTTTCTTTCCCTAGATTGCGTCCTGCCGAAGGAGTTATTAAACCCAACTTTATTATGGACGATAAAGACTTGGCTCAACTCATTTGTGCGTATCGTTTGTGGAATGAGGATTTGGAAATTTCGCTCTCAACCCGTGAAAATGAAAAATTCCGTGATAACATCATTCCGTTGGGAATTACGAGTATGAGCGCTGGTTCCAAAACCAATCCGGGTGGTTATGTAGTGGATCCACAGTCCTTGGAACAATTTGAAATCAGCGATGAACGTTCCGCTTCGGAAATTGCAGCACTCATTTCCAACAAAGGATATGAACCGGTTTGGAAAGACTGGGATAGAAGTTACGCAACAATAGATTAACGTTTTTGATTTTAGAATAATGAGTGTAATACAAGAATTTTTACGATACAACCGCCAAATGATGTTACCCGAAATAGGTGATTCGGGGCAGGAAAAACTCAAAAAAGCGAAGGTTTTAGTCATTGGCGCGGGCGGTTTGGGCTGTCCTATTTTGCAATACATCGCTACGGCAGGAGTTGGAACTATAGGGATTATAGATTTTGACAAAATCGAAATTCACAACTTGCACCGCCAGATTTTATATACCGAAAATCAAGTGGGTCAAGCCAAAGCCGCAACGGCAAAATCAGTGTTGAAAAACCTGAATCCTTTGATTACCGTTAGCGCTTTTGAAGAAAAACTAACTATTGAAAACGCTGTTGAAATCATCCAAGATTTTGATGTCGTTGTGGATGGATGCGATAATTTCGCCACCCGTTATTTAGTGAATGACACTTGCGTGGCTTTAGGTAAATCATTGGTTTACGGCAGTATCCTTAAACATGAAGGACAACTGGCCGTTTTCAATCATAATGGAAGTAAAAACCTCCGGGATTTATTTCCTGAACCACCCAATTCTGAAGATGTTCCTAATTGCAATTTAAACGGCGTTATGGGCACACTTCCGGGAATTATTGGCACGATGATGGGACACGAAACTTTGAAATTGATAATGGATTTACCAATATTGGAAAACGAATTGGTACTTTTCAACACCTTGAATTGGAGTTTCAATAAACTTAAATTTTAAAAGTCAAATCATCTCCAACAGCAATTGTTCCTTCATTCAGAGAAAAGATGTTTGTCCCAAAAAAAACATTGTTGTTTGATGTCCGATAAGTGCTCAATGTTTTTAGCGGTTCTTTGAACACAATACCTGTCTTCGGATTGTTGTTGACCATCACGCACCTGCCACTGGGTTTGACATTTTGAAATTTTACAGTTCCAATTTGGAAAGCATCAAAAAAGTCTTCTTCGTGGGGAAGCTGACTACTAATAACAATATTGGGTCTGAATCTTTGGATCGTTACCTTTTCTTTTAATTTTTCGTTTAAAAATTCCAAACTTTTGGACCCGATTAACAAATAAGGATAACCATCAGCTAAACTGACATTCAGGGTTTGATTTAATCGAGAACTATTGTGTTTTCTGTCGCCTTTGTTAAGGATTTTTACTAATTTACAACTAAAACCAAGTGCTTCGCTGAACCATTTTGAAGTTGCTTTATTCACTTCAACGACCATGCTTTCATCATCCCAAACTTTTGAAAAAACAGGTTCATTCAGGCTTTCTTCAATTAAAAATTCGTGGGTTGAATCATAATGCGAAATTTCAATTTTGTTTCCTTTAATATTTGGATAAAACTGGCTCAATTTAGGATATTCTCTTTGGGTTATAAATTGATTTTCCTCATCTATCAGCATCCATCTTCGATCTTTTTCAAAACCCATTTCTTCGGCTTTGGCACTTTGAACAGTAATTCCAGCAAGACTTTTGATGGGATAAATGTATAATTCCTTTACAACGTAATTCATGATTATTCACTTTTTAAAATTTCAATAAAATCAGTTCTGTCAATTTCGCGACAGCCCAAACTTTCGAGATGTTCGTTATAAACCTGACAATCCAAAATTTTGTAATTCCCTTTTTTCAATTGGTTGACCAAAGTTATAAAAGCCACTTTGGAAGCATTCGAAACCTTGGAAAACATACTTTCTCCGCAGAAAATGTGACCCAAATCAACACCATATAAACCGCCAACCAATTCATCGTTTTGCCAAACCTCAACCGATTTTGCAATTCCCAATTCATTTAATTTACAATAGGCTTCAATCATGTCGTTGGTAATCCAGGTTCCGTTTTGTCCATCGCGTTTTACTTGCTGACAATTCGAAATAACATCCCTGAAATTCTGGTTGAAAGTAACCCTGAAAATATTTCGATTCAAGATGTTTCGCATACTTTTTGAAACCACCAATTCATCCAAAAACAACACCATTCTAGAATTGGGCGACCACCAAATAATAGGCTCATCATCTTCAAACCAAGGGAAAATGCCGCTTTTGTAAGCCAACAGCAATCGTTCCGTAGACAAATCGCCTCCAATGGCAAGAATTCCATCTAAATTGGCATTTGAAACAGGAGGAAAAAATAATTCTTTGGATAAAACATGCATACTAAAGGGACAAAAGTATAAATTTGGCAACGCTAATTTACATTTTAAAATTCAATCCTAAAATTTTTATAAATAGAATGAAAACCAAACTTGTCACGTTCCTCTTATCCTTATTGGTTTTCTTGGGAAATGCCCAATCTAAAGACACGATTGCTGCGATAAAAAATCAGGAGAAAATCTCGTGCAAACAATTTATTGCCCCAGTTGCCCTGATAACCTCGGGAGCATTGCTCATAAACACGGCTCTTAACAAGGATTTACAATCGAACGCCAACAACTTTTTTGGAGAAGATTTTCATACCTCTGCCGATAATTTCCTTCCATTTGTTCCCGTTGCGCAAATCTATTTAGGAAAATCATTGGGATTTAAACCGAAAAACAATTTCAAACAACAAACAATAAACATCATTGTTGCCAATGCCATAGACGCTGCGGTATTCACGACATTAAAATACACTATTAAAAAAGAAAGACCGGATCAATCGGATAATTTAAGTTTTCCTTCGGGACATACAGCGATAGCTTTTACAAATGCTTCTTTGTTGTATTACGAATACAAAGATTCGAATTTATGGTATGCCAGCAGCGGATTTTTGTTTGCAACGGCAACGGGAGTTCTCCGAATTGCCAACAACAAACACTACACTTCCGATGTTCTTGCCGGCGCAGGAATTGGATTGGCATCGGGATTGATAGTTTCGTATTGGAATCCGTTCAAGTCGGTGACTTTTGGAAAAAAGAAAAAAACAACAGCTTTTGTTTATCCACAAATTGGAAGTCAAATTGGGATGGGAGCCATTGTTCAACTGAATTAATTTCACGCAAGTCCAAAAAAAAGCCTTGAAAATTTCAAGGCTTTTTTTAAAAACTATTTTTTAGAACGGTAAGTCGTCCGGTTCTTCTTCGTTTAGGCTTGTCGCTGGTGGAAATGCAGCCGCTGCAGGCATTGGTGGCGCTTGTGCTGGTGCAGATTCAGCTTGTGCTTTTCCAATTCTCCAACCTTGGATGGTATTGAAATAAACGGTTTCTCCCTGTGGATTGGTCCATTCGCGACCTCTCAAGTTGATGTCAATTTTCACGGCTTCTCCCACTTGGTAATTATTCAACAAATCACATTTGTCTTGAACAAACTGAACCAAAATATGTTGTGGATATTGTTCGTCTGTTGTAACAACAACATCTCTTTTTTTGAAACCTGCAGATCCAACCTCTTTGGTTTGATCGATCATTTTAATTTTTCCTGTAACTTCCATCTTAATTTTATTTATTTATATTGTTGTTATTCGGCTTCTATTTTATTGACATTGAGCAAGCTCATCAGGAATAAAAACTTCCTTTTCAATAAATTTTGGTTTACAAATATATCATTTTCTTCAATAGCAGACAAACAATTAACAGCGTCTAATTTTTTAAAATCATTGGATGAAAAAGGCATTTTTACTCCGCCAAAATCATAATTTTTACAGCTTAAAAAAAGTGTAAAATAAGAATCAGATTATTTCGTTATATTTATGCCACAAATCCTATTTTATGCAATTTTCCAAAAGTAGAAATACGACTCGCTGGGTTATCATTTTCGCTTCTTTTTTAATTATTTCGATGATACTTTGGAATACCTACAATTTTTTCCAAATTTTCAAAAACGAAGAGCGGCTGAAAATGAATCTTTGGGCGAATGCGCAAAAAACCCTCATCAATGCCGGAGAAACTACCGACGTGGAACTTCCGCTGCTGATTTTCAGCAACAATACTTCAATCCCGATAATTCTAACCGAGAACGACAACATTATCAACACGGTCAATATCGACGAGGAAATTGTCAAGAACAAGGAAAAAGCCAAAGACTTTTTATCTGGTTTAAAAAGCGAAAATGACCCAATCGAGATTGAATATGTGCCGGGAAAATTTCAATATTTGTATTATGGAGATTCGGCTTTATTGAACAAGCTAAAGTATTACCCCATTGCCCTGTTGCTGATAATCGTCCTTTTTGCAGGCCTGGTCTATAATTTTTACAGAAGTACCAAAATGGCGACCCAAAACAAACTTTGGGCGGGAATGGCAAAGGAAACGGCCCACCAAATAGGCACGCCGCTTTCATCCTTGATTGGCTGGGTCGAAATCCTGAAAGCCGATAATGTGGAAGAAACCACGATTGCCGAAATTGAAAAAGACATTGACCGCCTGCAGACCATCACGGAGCGTTTTTCCAAAATAGGCTCGGAACCCAAGTTGGAAAACAAGGATATTATAGAAGAAACCCAAAAGTCATACGACTATTTACAATCCCGATTTTCGAAACAAGTGGAATTTTCTTTTAATTCGCCAAAAGACCCCATCATCGTTTTGATGAATCCCACTTTGCACAGTTGGACGATAGAAAACTTGGTAAAAAACGCCATCGACGCCATGAAAGGAAGAGGCAAATTAGCTTTAGAGATAATCCAGGAAGGTGATTTGGTGAAAATAAATGTTTCGGATACCGGAAACGGGATTCCAAAAAACCAATTCAAAAATGTGTTTGAACCTGGATTTACCACCAAAAAACGTGGTTGGGGATTAGGTCTTTCGCTAACCAAAAGAATTGTCGAAGAATACCACAAAGGAACCATAAAAGTGCTGAATTCAGAGATTGGAAAAGGAACAACGATGCAAATAATTTTTACAAAAAATTGATCTATTGCACTTTACGTTATTATTTTTAGTACTTTTAACTAATAACCTTAAATGACAACTCTATGGAATTTTTTTATTTTCTTTTGATTGGAGCCATTTCCGGATGGTTAGGCGGGCAACTTTGGAAAGGTAGCGGCTTTGGTTTGTTTGGCAATATTATTGTAGGGATAATAGGTGGTATTTTTGGTGGTTGGCTCGCCAGTAAATTTGGCATAGGTGGTGGTGGATTACTTTGGCAGATTATAATTGCGGCTGTTGGCGCCTGGATTTTACTATTCCTTATTAGTTTATTCAAAAAATAACAGCTCTGAAATAAAACCAGAAAAGGGATTTCAAACAACTTGAAATCCCTTTTCTGGTTTATTGAAATTTATTTCTCCTATTCTTAATTTAATGGTACTCCAAACCAAGACACTTTCGAAAACATCGTTTTTCTCACGATTTTAGACTTGCTCAAATAACTTTTTACAAACGAAGCATGTTCCTCGGCCATAGCCAAATTGGTTTCAATCGATTTTTTTATCGAAGCCACGTTTGAAGCATTTTCGGTCCCTGTTGAACCAACTTTGTAAATTTCGTTTTGACATTTGATTAGTTTTTCCCTTGGTTTTTGAATCATGTTGTTAATCTCGTCATCCGAAAAAGTAGGTTTGAACTTGTTGTTCCTGTATAAAATAAAATCATTCAACAAAACAACCGCCTCGTTCATTTCGGCCACGACGGCATTCAACTTTTCAATGTTTGCATTTTGTCGCAAATAAGTCAATTGTTTCTTTTTGACATCATAATACTCCACAATCAAGGCATTTTTCAAGCCATTTTTTTCTATTCTTTCAGCAGAAGCAAACAATTGGTCGATTTCCGTCATGCTATTTTGTTTGGCTATTTCTTTATCAAAATCGAAGAATTTTTTGTTTTTATTGACTTGAATTTTCCCTTCATAAAACTCGCCATTGGTTATTGGATAATTCAAAAATTGCCATAAATAATCAAACGGAATGTGTGAGGCTATCATTTTACTCGGCTCGGCTTTAAAATAATAATTGTTTAATTTTTTTGAAAACTTGCCCTTGTCAACATACCCTGCACCCCATGTTGGGTCAAAAACAAACCAGTTCCCATCAATTTTTGCAGCCGTCCAAGCATGGGCCAAGGTGGTTACTTTTCCGTATTGCTTCGTATAACCGTCAATTATATAGCTTTCTATTCCTATTTTTTTGGAAAGTTCATTAAAAACCTCGGCATAATCGATGCAAACACCTTTCCTTGTTTTTAAAGTATTCGTGATTTTTTCTTGAGAAGTTTCATTTGGATTTTGGTTAAACATATTCTTCACGTCATAACTAATATTGGATGCCGTCCAATAAAAAGCAGCCCGAATCTTGTCGTTGTCCGTTTTGAAATTAGCCTTGATGTAATTGACAATAGCATCCGTAGAAACTGTTGCATTGGCAGGAATGACATTCATTTTGGCATCGACCAAAGTGTAGCCGGCATTCACTTGACCAAAACTTAAAGTGGAGAAACAAAAAGTAAAAACGAATAAAATATTTTTCATTTTACGGGATAAATTATAAAATTGAAAGGGAATGGATTTTTACCCATTCCCTTTCTAAACGAAAATTATGCCAATTTATGAAACATTACAAATTGGCTTGAATATTTTTGACCAAAGTTTCGAATTCTTCCTTGGTCAAACTTACTTTGTGCCTGAATGTCATTTCTCCCATTTCGTTCAAGGGAATCAGGTGAACGTGGGCGTGAGGCACTTCAAGACCTATGACTGTCATTCCAATTCTGTCGCAAGGAATTGTTTTTTCCAATGCAGCGGCAATTTTCTTGGAAAACTGCATCAATCCAATATACAAATCGTCTTCTAGATCAAACAATTTGTCGATTTCCTTTTTCGGCACACATAAAGTATGTCCTTTTGCATTTGGATTGATATCCAAAAAAGCAAAGAAATTTTCGTCCTCGGCTATTTTGTAGCAAGGAATTTCTCCGTTGATGATTTTGGTAAAAATACTTGACATCTTTATTTTAGAATTCAGATATTAGATATTCGATTTTTCAGCAATGCGATATATTAATCTCTGGAAACTTCCAGGATTTCAAATTTCAAGACTCCGTTTGGCACCGTGATTTCGGCAACTTCTCCAACGGATTTTCCCAACAGACCTCTACCAATTGGCGAAGTCACGGATATTTTCCCTGTTTTCAAATCGGCTTCACTTTCGGCAACAAGCGTGTATTTCATTTCCATTCCATTGGCTTGGTTCTTGATTTTCACGTTCGACAATACCAGAACTTTGGACATGTCCAATTGTGTTTCGTCAATCAATCTGGCGTTGGAATGCACTTCTTCCAGCTTGGCAATTCTCATCTCCAACATTCCCTGTGCTTCTTTGGCGGCATCGTATTCGGCATTCTCGGACAAATCTCCTTTATCTCTTGCATCTGCTATATCTTGAGATGCTTTTGGACGCATCACGCTCTTCAAATAATCTAATTCTTCCCTTAATTTTTTTAATCCTTCTGCGGTGTAATAAGATACTGTGCTCATAATTTCATCATTTATATAAAATAGAAAAAATCCCATCAGGACGGGATTTCTTTCCACAAAGATATTCTTTTTAATTTTTAATTTAAAATTTTATGTTAATCATATATATCCCAAATATAAATAAATTAAATTTGTTTTACCAATTCTTTTAATATATTTCGAATAATGAAAAAATATTTCTTTTTATGGCTTGTTTTTCCAGTACTTTTTGGCTGCAGCACGGACAAAGTCAACAACAAGAATCCTTACTTGCCCAATTACACTTTTACCATCGACATCAACATGAATTTGCCTGCTTATTCAGATCTTAAATACGTAAGCAATGCGGTTTATTATCCCAATCAAGGCGCTGGCCGAGGGTTGTTCATTTTCAATACAGGCAGCGGCTATGTTGCCTTTGATGCCGCTTGTCCCAATCAAGCGCTTAGTAGCTGTTCCACTATGGCTTTTAAAAAACTTGACCCCAACGATCCATTAAAAATTGACAAAACAACCGTGGTGTGTTCTTGCGACAATGCAGAATACAGTTTGTTTTCGGGACAAAGTGCCGGCAAACAATATCCCTTGAAGCAATATCGCGTGGAGGCTAACGGGACAACTTTACGAGTGTACAATTAAGACCAAAAAAAATCCTGACGGCATAACCATCAGGATTCAACAAAGTATAACAAAAAAAACTAAAAATTCTAAAACTTAAGCATCAATCCAACCAAAAAGTTGGCTCCTGCTTGTGGGTAATAATAAACATATCCTCCACCATAATCGGCTCCATTGGAAACATAATCGACGTCAAACATGTTGTTTACCAAAGCATTGACAACAATAGATTTAAAAATGGATTTGGTTTTAATTTCATATGAAGCACTGAAATCATTGACAAAATAATCCTTCAACTTGCCACCGGCATCTTCTATATTATTCATGTATTGCTCGCTAACATACTTGGACAACAAACTAAGTCTAAAGGCTGGTATTGGCGAAAAAGTCAATATGTTCCCTGCGATGAAATTAGGAGAATAAGCAATATTGGTGTCTCCCAAATTGGTCAATGTTCCACTTACATCAGAAATAAAATCGACATTCTTGTTGCTGCTTATCGTGAAATTGGGAGCAACAGTCCAACTTTTTGATAGTTTCAAAACTGCATCAACTTCAATTCCCAATCGGTAACTGTCTCCGCTGTTTTGTCGAATTGGACTTCCCACATCGTCAATACCTCCCGTCAAAACTAGTTGGTCTTTGTAATGCATGTAATATCCATTGACATTTAGTTGACTTTTGTCCGTTTTGAAACGCCATCCCAATTCAAAATCATTTAATTTCTCCGGTCTTGGACTTCCATTTTCATAATCGGTTCTGTTGGGTTCACGATTGGCCCTGGCATACGAGAAGTACAATTTGTTTTTTGCATCAATATCATAATTCAAACCCGCCTTCGGATTGAAGAAATTGAAGCTGTCGTTGACCAAACCTGTATCATCGCTATTGGCTTTGTAATTCACGTTTCGAAGTTGTAAATCTCCAAACAAACCAATTTTTTCGGTTATTTGATAATTGGCTTTTGCAAAAATATTTCCATCCACTTTTGTTGCAACATCACCGTAATAATGGTCTCCCGACTCCGTTTGTGAAGCAAATCTTGCCCAAATTAGTTTGCCAAAATGGTCGCCTTCGTACTTATTCCAGCCACCTCCAAGAATCACGTCCAGTTTCTCCTTTTTGTAATTGGCCGAAAATGTCGTTCCATAGAAATCATTGTCCAACCATTTTTGACGAATTAAATCAGTTGTATTTACCGTTGGCGCATCGGCAATTGGTTCCAATCCATAGTCTGCAAAATCTTGATCTTCTTGGTATTCTTCATAATAACCTTTTCCTTTGGTATAATGAACCGCCAAATTCGTGCTCCAATTTTCGGCAATTTTTTCATTCCAATGCAATTGATAATGGTCTTGCTGGTAATTATCGGTTTGATTGTCATAAAAACGGGTATTTCCTGCTTCGTCCGTAAACATTCCTGCATAATTGAAAGTCCTGTCACTTTCCATTGTTGCAGCATCAACACCGTACCAGGCTTGATAGGTTTTTTCTTTTCCTCCAAAAACCAAGGCTTTGATCAAGGTTGTTTTACCCACATAAGTTCCTTGAAGAAAATACGATTTCAAGTTGGAACTGGCTCTATCCACATAACCATCCGACTTCAAAGTTGACAAACGTCCCGCAATTTCGAAATGGTCATTCATCAAACCGGTACTGAATTTTACCGTGTTTTTATTGGTATTGAAACTTCCGTAAGAACTGGAAATTTCGCCATTGCTTTTTTTGGCATAAGTATCCGTCAACATATTCAAACTGGCCCCAAAAGCACCGGCACCATTGGTAGAAGTTCCTACACCACGTTGCAACTGGACACTTTCCAATGAAGATGCAAAATCAGGCATGTTTACCCAATACGTGCCGTGACTTTCAGAGTCGTTGTACGGAATACCGTTGATGGTAACGTTTACTCGGGTAGCATCGCTTCCACGAACGCGAATTCCTGTATAACCCACTCCATTTCCCGCCTCGGTCGTGGTGACTACCGAAGGCAAATAATTCAACAATACTGGAATGTCTTGTCCTAAATTGCGTTGTGCCAACTCTTCCTTGCTGACATTGGAAAATGCCACAGGAGTTTTTGTGGTAACACGAATGGCCGAAACCAAAACCTCGTCAAGTTGGTTGACCTTGGTAGTGTCTTTTTGTTTTTCTTGTGCAAAAGTGAAAAAAGAAGTTAGGACAAAGACGCCAGAAATCAGAAGCTTGCTTCCATTTGGATTCTTTTTAAAAAATAAATTGTTCATCCGTAAATGATTTTACGAATAAAAGGGGGAATTATTCTGTTGTTAAATTAAAATGATTGTTCAGATTTTCAGAAAGAATATGTTCTTCTTAAAATCTATTTCCCTTAACAGCATTACCTGTTCAGGTTCCATGGGTATAATCTCAGCTCGTTATTTAGAGCACCCCTTTGAGACGTCGCAAAGATAGAAAAGTATTTAGGATAAAAGTATCAAGTATCCCAATTTTTAGCTTTCCTTTTTTGTCACACTACTTAATCGCTCATTCTTACTACTAAAAATCTGGTTTTCTGCGGGATTTTTTGATGTCGGATAAACTCTTTTTATCCTTGATTCGTTTTCTGATAACCGATTTTGGAATTTTTGTGGCTTTCCTGATTTTTGGAACATGAAGTCCAGCGGTGATGATGTCTAGAAACCGCTTGGTTACAATGGCCTTGTTTTTGAGTTGGCTTCGGTCTTCGTCACAATTCAAAATCAGGATTTGTTCCGATGTCAATCTGTTGGCCAATTTATTTTCCAACAAGACTTTTTCTTCTTCCGACAGGGCTTGCGAATTTTTCAAGTCGAAAGACAGCACCACTTTCGAGGAAACCTTGTTCACGTTTTGACCGCCTGCTCCACTACTTCGGACGGCTTTATACTGTAATTCGGATATGATTTTTTCAGTTTCCAAAACTATAATGGTCTGTGTGCGTCTTTCAATAAATCGTTCACCGTTTTCACAGGGTTGAAGGTTATCAAAGGAACTTCGACAAAAACAGTTGTCCATTTTGCCATTGCACCATTCCATAAGCCCGGCAATTCATAACCCTTTAATGGTTTTCCGTTTTGGGTTTTCTCGACAATAAAACCGCTGTTGTGATCTACAAATTGAGTCAAGTCGAATTTCTCGTTTTTATAATTTCGGATTCCACAAACCAAATCCACAGGATTGAAATGAGTGGCACTGGCCAAAATTTCGGCTTGATTGGCATTCGTCAAATCCACCTGCGAAGACTCGACAATTTGCAAGGAAACTGTACCTTTCGAATCCTGAATCCAAAATGGTCCACCTCCAGGTTCGCCTTCATTCTTCACCATTCCACAAACTCGAATCGGTCGATCAAGAATGTTTTTGAGATGACTAATTTTGTATTCCAAAGTATATTTCCAAAAATCATCAATAAGTACCACATTCAATTTATTTTTGGCAAAACCAATAATTTCATCCAACTGTTCCAAGCCGCCATTATCAATTGCATTCAAATAATTAAAAATGGTTTGTTGCAATTCCACCAGAACTCCAGCCAATGCTTTTTTGTACAAGGCAATGCTCTCGACATGATTTTGAATAACGTTGTCGATGTTTTTTATGAAAACAATGTCGGCATCCAAATTATTTAGATTTTCGATCAATGCGCCGTGTCCGCCGGGTCTGAATAATAATTTGTCTTTCTTATCCCTAAAAGGTTTGTTTTTTAAGTCAACCGCAATGGTGTCGGTACTTTTATTTTGAAAAGAATAACTTGTGTTTATGACAGTTGCCGATTCTTCTTCCACTTTACTTTTCACGGCATCTATAATATTTTCAAATTGACTTTGATGCGCTTGCGACACGGTAAAATGCAAATTCGAGACTCCGTTTGAACTGGCGTAAAACGCACATTCGTGCAACTGCTCCTCTACAGCCGTTGCTATATGGTCTTTATATTCATGAAACGGAAGCACTCCTTTTGGTTTATTGGCAAAATCAAAAAAATCAGGTGACAAGAGAAGTTTTATGAAATAATAATTTTTGTAATCTCTTTCCAAATTGTCGAAATTTGGAAATGTTGCTTTCAACTTTAAATATACCTCTTCAAAGAATGGAAATTTATTCATCCCGACTATAAAGATGGACAATTCACTATCTTTTTTTCTGTTGATGTAAGCGTTGATACTTTCTTTTTCAATGTCAAAATTATTCAGGAATTCACTCAAGAACTTGAACATTCTACTGGCAGCACCTGAAGCGGGAACGAATTTTTTTAGTTTTAAACTGGATTTATTGGCGTCAAAAAAGGCGGCTTTTTGTTGAAAGTCATTTTCGGAAAGTTTCAAAATACCATTGGATACTTTTGCTGCTTCAACCAAAACTGTTTTTGAAATTCCTTTTTTGAAAATAGTCAATTGCTTTTGAATGTTTTCCAGTGAAATTCCATGCTCGTAAATTTGAACAAAATCTGACGAAGAAAATCCTGCTTTGTGGGCTTTTTCCAAATCACCAATAATAGAAATAGCTTTTTCCAGGCGGAATTCCTTGTCTCCTGAAAGAGTAATGAAAGGTTTATTGTTTTCTACCAATGTCTGCTTGAAAACGGCAAAAACCGATTCTCGATCTTCAGGCTTGTCCCTCAAATCATCCTTTTCCCAAGGCACGTCAATATCTGTCAAAAAAAATAAATCATATTTGTGTTTTCTTGCGGCTTTGTCCAAAAGTGGGTCACAAAAATCGTAATATACCTCAGAAAACACTTTGGTCACCATTAAATTCGTGTCGCAAAAAAGGTATTTATTCGCAATCGAAAGACTGTCATTTTCTAATTTGGTTTGGCCATAAGCAATCGGCAACATATCGTTGACATCACAAATTTGTCCCGTTTTATCCAATTTCATTTGAAGATAATCCCGTGCAAATTCAGGAGTCCAAACCGTGTTAAAGTGCTCGGCAAGTTGTTTTGCCAAAGTAGTTTTTCCGGTTGATTCCGGACCAAAAAGGGCAATTCTAACTATCTCCGATTGTTCTTGTTTAAGATTTTTCTCCATTCTAAATAAGCCGAAATGGCCAAAATTGTAAAAATTAAATACTGCAAAGACAACATTCCCAATCCGCGATATGCATATATAGGCGTCACAATGATATCACCAAAAATCCAAAGTGTCCAGTTTTCGATTTTTTTGAGGGCCATATACCACATTCCCGTGAAAAATATTCCCGATGCAAATATATCGATATAGTTGTCTTTTTTTATCTCATAATCAAAGAAATTATAAATCCCGAAAACCACCAAAATGGTGACAAAAAACAACGCAATTCCTATTATTTTTTCTCTAGTGTTGGTTCTCGAAATAGCAACAACATCGGCTTCGTTTTCCTTTCGCGCCCATTTGTACCAACCGTAAACACTCATAATGGAGAAATATCCATTGATCATCATGTCTCCCAAATAACCTGCGACAAAAAGCAAATAAGTCGTAATTATTGTGGCAATCAAACCTGTTGGGTACACCCAAATATTTTCTTTTTTGGCAAACCAAACACTCAGGATTCCGAATACAAAAACGGCAAATTCCAATACAATTTGGGTTGTTGAAGCATTTTTATAGGCATTTAGAAAAAATTCTATCATTTTGTTTGGTTTGAAAGTCCATCGACTGCGCTCGGCTAGACAAAAAATACATTATTAAATATATCAGATCGAGCGAAGTCGAGATGCAAGTTCTATATTATTGAAAAAATTTACGTCATTTTCAAAAGCGGTTCCAATAACCACCAAATCGGCGCCGAAATCGTAAGCATTTTGAATTCCCCACAAATCTATAATTCCTCCTCCAACAATTAACGGAATTTCTATGTTTTGGGCGACTTTTTTAATCATTTCCAGCGGAACGGCTTGTTTTGCGCCACTTCCCGCTTCGAGATAAATGAATTTGTTGCCCAACATTTCGCCTGCTTGGGCGGTATGAACAGCATATTCAATATTGTTGCGATCTAATGGTTTTGTTTTACTGACTCTTTCCACGGCGGTTTCCGTTCCGCTTTCAATTAGCATATATCCTGTTGAAATCACTTCCAAATCCATTTGATTGAGAATTGGCACCGCGTTGACTTGATGTTCTATTAAATAATCCGGGTTTCTTCCAGATATAAGAGATAAAAATAAAATTCCATCGGCGTGGGCAGAAATTTGGGATGGATTTCCTGGGAACAAAATAATGGGTAAATCAATATATTCTTTTAGAAGAATTACCAATTCATCCAAAATTTTCGATTCGACAAGGCTTCCGCCAATGAAAATATGCGTGGCCGGAGATAGATTTATTTTTTCGATTAAGGTTTCGACATTCTTCAAATCGATTTTATCGGGATCGAGGAGAATTGCGAGCAATTTCTCGTCATTGGCTTTTGATTGTAGAATGTTATTGTAAATGTTTGTCATATTTGGCACACGGATGAAACGGATTTTTTTATTTTTCGAAAGCGTAAACTAAAGTAAATCCTTGGAATTCTTCAAAGTAAATACAGAATTGTTGCTGTATGTTTTCCATTTCAAGAAATGCGATTGTTTCTTTATCTCCTATTTCAAATGGATTAACTTGAATATGGTCTTTAAAACTGATCCCTTTTTCGTTTCGGATTTTGAAAATTGCTTCTTTGGCGCCCCATTTCACAGTTAGTTTTTTGATGTAATCTTCGGCATCGAAACGTTGCAAACGGTTCAATTCCTTTTCATTCACGAATTTATCGGCGATGCGGATGATTTTTTCGCGTTGCAATTCGATGTCGATTCCCACAGTTTCTTCGCTGATAATAATGGCAGAAAAATGATGTGAATGTGTTATGGACACTTCGACAGGCTCAGTGTGACATTTATTCGGACTCAAATAAGGTTTTCCAAATTCATCATAATGCAAATCGTGGTCGGTAAAACCTATTTCTTGTATCAACATGCGCACGCTCAAAAAGGCGCGTTGGTGCATTTCAGATTTCATTCCGTTTAATCGAAGCTGGGTTTTTTCTTTTAAAACTACTTTTCCCAAGAGTTCCTCGAAGGATTCGGTTATTTCCCAAATCAGGATTCGGGTTGTGGGACTGAAGTTTATGGTTTTGTATAAAGGCATTTAGATTTCAGATTTTAGACTTCAGATTTTAGATTTCAGATTTGAATTCAAATAAGATTTAAACAACACCTCTTTTGTTTGGTTTTTCTTAAATCAAAAATCCTAAATCGTTAATCTACAATCTTAAATACTTTCGATTACGGGATTAAACAATTCATAAATGTTCCCGAATGCTTTTTAATTTATAAAGTTATTACGTAAATTTGCAAAAAATTTTACACCCTAGCCTAAAAGGCGAACGGACGAAGTAATTACAAATATACTATAAAATAAAATATGAGTACAACGACTACGCCTTATGTGGCTTTCAAAGTAAAAGACATTTCTCTAGCGGCTTGGGGAAGAAAAGAAATTGAATTGGCTGAGGCTGAAATGCCAGGTTTGATGGCACTTCGTGCGGAATACAAAGACGAACAACCACTTGCTGGAGCTCGTATTGCCGGATGTTTGCACATGACGATTCAAACTGCCGTTTTGATCGAAACTTTAATTGCTCTTGGTGCTGAAGTTACTTGGAGTTCTTGCAACATTTTCTCTACTCAAGATCAGGCTGCTGCTGCTATTGCTGCTGCCGGAATTTCAGTTTATGCTTGGAAAGGGCTAGACGAAGAATCTTTTGACTGGTGTATTGAGCAAACTTTATTCTTTGGTGAAGACAGAAAACCATTGAACATGATTCTTGATGATGGTGGAGATTTGACGAACATGGTTATTGACCGTTTCCCTGAATTGGTTCCTGGAATCAAAGGATTGTCTGAAGAAACTACAACTGGAGTTCACAGACTTTACGAAAGAGTAAAAGCTGGAACGTTGCCAATGCCTGCAATCAACATTAATGACTCGGTTACTAAATCGAAATTTGACAACAAATACGGTTGTAAAGAATCGGCAGTAGATGCTGTACGTCGTGCAACTGACTTGATGTTGGCTGGAAAAAGAGTTGTCGTTTGTGGATACGGTGATGTTGGAAAAGGAACTGCCGCTTCTTTCAGAGGTGCTGGATCTATTGTAACGGTTACCGAAATTGACCCAATTTGTGCTTTACAAGCTGCAATGGACGGTTATGAAGTGAAGAAATTAGATACTGTTATTGCCAATGCTGACATCATCATTACAACTACAGGAAATAAAGATATCGTCCTTGGAAGTCATTTCGAGCAAATGAAAGACAAAACTGTTGTTTGTAACATCGGACACTTTGACAACGAAATTGACATGGCTTGGTTGAACAAAAACCACGGTGCTTCAAAAATCGAAATCAAACCACAAGTTGACAAGTATACAATCGCTGGAAAAGACATCATCATTTTGGCTGAAGGCCGTTTGGTAAACCTTGGTTGTGCTACAGGTCACCCAAGTTTTGTAATGAGTAACTCATTCACCAACCAAACTTTGGCTCAAATCGAATTGTGGAAAAACAGCGCGGCATACAACAATGACGTTTATATGTTGCCAAAACACTTGGATGAAAAAGTGGCTGCTTTGCACTTGGCCAAACTAGGCGTTGAATTGGAAACTTTACGTGACGATCAAGCTGCTTATATTGGAGTTCCTGTTGAAGGCCCATTCAAACCAGAATATTACAGATACTAGTCGATATACGATTTTTGATATCCAAATTACGATAAAAACCCTTGCAGCAATGTGAGGGTTTTTTGTTTTTGGGCGTGACCCTTCGTAAAAAATACGGGTCGGGCTATTCGTTGCAATCTTTATGTTTTTAAAGGAAAAACATAAAGGATTTTCACTGCTATCCCTCACGCGGTTGAGGATTTATAATTGACATATGTGGTGAAAAATTTAATATATTTGAATGAATTAAAATTCCTTTTTTTTAATCAACACAACAAGATATTTATGAGTATAATTTCTTCAACTACATTTTTTAGATTTAGAACATATAGTCCAATATCTCTAAAGGAGCTTCAATATGGTGAAATTTTCTTTGTAGATAAAGATCAACTCAATGATCCTTATGACACTAAAAATTCGTCTTTTTTCGAAGGTGATTTTGAAAGGTATAAAAACCTAACAAAACGTATATTAAGTCAAAACTTTGGTGTTTTAAATTTAAGTCATATAAATGTTGATTTAATAGTAAATTTTTTAGCTTCCGAAAAATTATTTTATGATCAGTTAATAGAAAAAATAGATTCAAAAGATTTTAAAGACATTGTATTAGACACAATCCGTATTACTGAATCGATTGCCATTTCTGAAAGTTTTATAAAAAAATTAAAACATTTCATTTTTAAATATGCTGGAGGACATTGCTATATCGCTTCATTTTCTAAAGGATGTGATGACCCAATTATGTGGTCTCATTATGCAAACTATCATACAGGATTTTGTTTAATTTTTGATTTTGAAAACAATAAAATCCAAAGAAATAATCTACTAAAAAAACATCTAGATAGTGAATATGAATTAAAAGAAGTGAAATATAAAAAGGAATGTATAAAAACAAACGGCTTCTATACAATGCCAAGTTTATTAGGCGAGACAACAACAAAAGAGGAAGAATCAAAACATTGGGAACAAAAACAAAATTCATTTCTTATAAAATATAAAAGCTGGAAATACGAAAAGGAATACAGAATTATTCATTATGATTTGTTAACTGATTCCATAACAGAATCAGGACCAGCAAAAAGACTCGTTGGAAACAGAACTTTCTATTATGACCAAAAACAATTAACGGGAATAATTTTTGGATCCAAAATGAAATCTGAAAACAGAAAAGAACTTGAATACTGCATTAGCACTACTAGATATAAACTATTAGAAACAACACCTTATTTACCTCTATTTATTTTTTATGAATCCAATGAAAAAAAGACAGCAGAATATATGATGGATGTTATTCCTTTATATGGTTTTGATATGTTTAATAGGTATTTTGACATTAACGAATTAGAAGCAAAAGAAGATGAATTAGAAAAAATTAAAAATCAATCTCTTCGAAACCTCTCTATATCATAATAAACAACAAACTCAAATATTTTATATCTTTGTATCCTAATTGAATACTTATCAAAATGACTACACTTACTGTAAACATAAAAGACATTTCTCAAATTTCAATCATCAAAAAAATTTTGAAAGCTTTTGATGTGGAAGTAATTGAGCAAAACAATGAAATTACAAATCCAGAGATAATCGAAAGGTTAGAAAAACACCATAAAAATTTTCAAAATCCTGCTTATAGAGAAGAAAACTACACCAAAGTAGATACCAAAAATATATGGGCAGATATAAAATAGAAATAAGCAAAGAAGCACTTGCTGATTTGTCAAAAATAAAAAAGTCGGGCAAGAAAACGGATCTTTCAAAAATTGAAAAAATATTTCTAGAATTAGAAACCCATCCAACCACCGGAATTGGCAAACCCGAAAAACTAAAATATAAAGACGTTAACGTTTGGTCTAGACAAATTAACAAAAAAGACCGATTAGTATATGAAATTATCGATCACGAAGTAGTAGTCATTATAATTTCCGCCTTGGGACATTATAATGATAAATAGTCCTTCCCACTTAAACTCAAAGCTCCTAACTTTCAAAAGTCTAGGAGCTTTTTTTTTAAAATATCCACTACATAAACGCCTGTTTTAAAATAAATTACATACTTTCGACATAAATTTTTTACATTCCAAGATTCTGCAACACTAACTTAAACCAACCACTATTGAAAAAAATAATTATAGCCTCATTCCTCTTTTGTTGCATCATTACCCAGGCTCAAACACTCAAAGTCGGTGTCCGCATACAGAAAACCCAAGAGATGTATTGGGAAAATGGTATTTCGTCCCAATATTCATTTGCAAAATTTAAACCCAACCAATTTTTTATTGGGTTCGATTATGTAACGTCCAGATTAGGTTCTGCCTATAATTCGAACGCCATTAAACAAGACAGTTACCTGTTTTCGGGCAGTTGGTTATTCAACAAAAGCAAGCCTTATCATTTTGTGACCCGATTAAACCTTGGTTATTTTTATTCGGATTTAGAAGAAGATATTTTCGATGAAGTTCCGAATACTTCTTTTCTTTTTTCCCCTGAATTAGGCTTTACCTATGATTTCAAAAAAGCCCCAATCTCGTTGAATATTGGTACTGGATTTTATATCATTACTGCAAAAGAAGGCTACTCTCCAGGGACTTTGCAGCCTTTGTGCTTTCATTTTGACATTTATTACACGCTGTTTAAAAAATAAAACAATGAATAAATTAAGCCTCTTTTTCCTGTTTGCTTTCACAACTTTATTCTATTCGTGTGGTGGCCCTGACATTACGGATGATTTGCTCGATGGCGATGTCATCTTTGACCCTTCATTATATAATCCTGAACAATTTTTAGTATCGGCAAAATATCCTGTTCCAACGACCGACGATTTAAACAAGCATATTATACTCGTAATTCATGGTTATTCTGCCACCACTTTTGAATGGCAAGAATTCAAAGATTGGTCGAATGAATCTACCTATAGAATATCACAAGTTTTATTGGACGGACACGGCAGGGATTACAACTCTTTTAAAGCATCAAAATGGGAAGACTGGCGTTCTGCCATTACTGATGAATACGAAAAATTAATAGCATTGGGTTACACCAAAATCAGTATGGCCGGCTCATCAACAGGAGGAACATTGATTCTGGAATTAGTAAAATCGGGCTATTTTAATTCTCACCTACATCCTAAAAATTTATTTCTAATTGACCCCATAGTTGTTCCTTCCAGCAAACTACAATCCATTACAAGTATTGTTGGCCCAATGTTGGTTTATGTTGAATCGGATCAAAGCACACAAGAAAATAAATATTGGTATCGATTTAGACCTTATGAAACAATCAACGAACTGAATGATGTAATGAAAACTGTACGTAAAGGACTGGAAGACGGAATGACGCTTCCTACAGGAACTTATTTGAAAGCATTTCATTCACTGCACGATCCAGTTGCGAGTACGACAAGTACAGTATTAATTTACAAAGGTTTAAAAACAAGTACAGGAAATCACATTGATGTCCAATTAATGGATTCCGACATTCATGTGTTTACTCGATTGAGCTTGCGTTCCAACGTTTCGGCTTTGCAACAAGCCAATCAATTAGACGCATTTAACCAAATTACAAATAAGCTAAATTAACAAATAAATCTTCTTTAGTTTTTCAAGACAACACATTATAAAATCTCGATTATACTCCAAATAGAACTAAACACCTAAAATTTATCACCGTATTTTCTTTCTAAAAAACAACTTTATCAACAGTCACCAGTAAAAGTGTTTCATTTACACTTATATCGATTGCGTAATCCAATCTTATTTTTATATTTGTAATTACCATTGTGGTTTTATGCCGTTTTGGGCAACACCATCAACATTAATTACAAGAAAATAAAATGAAAAAACTGAAAGGGATTACGTGGAACCACACCAGAGGTTTATTGCCAATGGTGGCTACATCTCAACGTTTTACGGAGCTGAATCCAGAAATCGAAATTAGCTGGGAGAAAAGAAGTTTACAAGAATTTGCTGAAGCTTCCATCGAAGATTTGGCCAAAAGATTCGACCTGTTGGTTATTGACCATCCTTGGACGGGTTTTGGTGCGCACACCAATGCCATCCTTCCTTTATCCGATTATCTTTCTGCCGAATACATCAAAGACCAAGAAATAAATACCGTTGGTCACTCCTACGGAAGTTACGTTTTTAGCGACAAACTATGGGCATTGCCAATAGACGCAGCAACTCCGGTGGCATCGGTACGTTTGGATATTTTGGAAAAACAAGGATTAACAGTTCCTGAAACCTATGAGGATTTATTGGCTTTGGCCAAAAAAGGATTGGTCGCTTTTGCAGGAATCCCGGTGGATGTATTGATGAGTTTCTATATGTATTGCTGCAGTTTGGGCGAAGCCCCATTTCAATCTCAAGAAAAAGTAATTTCGGTGGAAACAGGAACAAAGGCCTTGCAATTGTTCAGGGAATTGGCACAACTAATTGATCCCGCCAATTTCAAT
This sequence comes from Flavobacterium fluvii, assembly GCF_900129545.1. Classification (GTDB taxonomy): domain Bacteria; phylum Bacteroidota; class Bacteroidia; order Flavobacteriales; family Flavobacteriaceae; genus Flavobacterium; species Flavobacterium fluvii. Next base: position 177,598 of record NZ_FQWB01000001.1, read on the forward strand.
CGAAACCCTATCCAAGTGTATGAAGCAATGGTCAACTCGGACGAAATTACCTACTGCCCTTTTGCTTACGGCTATTCCAATTATTCCCGAATGGGCTACAGCAAAAACTTGCTTCATTTCTATGACTTGGTAAAATTGAATGACCAGCCGATGATTAGCTCTTTGGGCGGAACCGGATTGGCGGTTTCTTCGTTTAGCCAACACATTCCCGAAGCAATCAAATATGCGGAATTCACGGGTTCGTCCCAAGTGCAACAAAATATTTTTGCCGACAACGGCGGACAACCGGGACATTTGCAAGCTTGGAAAAGCGACCGAATCAACGGAATCACACACGATTATTTCAAGAATACCTTGCCGGCTTTGGAACGCGCTTTCTTGCGTCCGAGATATTCCGGGCATATGTACTTCCAAGACCACGCCGGTGATGTCGTTCGTGATTACTTGATGAAAGGCGGCAACGAAGAATTGGTTTTATCCGAAATGAACGCACTTTACGTGAAGTCTTTAAACTTGCAAGCGAAATGAAACCACTGGAAGGATTAGTCGTATTGGAATTTTGCCAGTTTTTGGCAGGACCTTCCGCGGGATTAAAATTGGCCGATTTAGGCGCCAGAGTCATCAAAATTGAACGCCCCATAAAAGGCGAAGCTTGCCGTCAACTCAGCATCAAAGACCTTTTTGTCGACGAAAGCAGTTTGCTGTTTCACACCATCAACAGAAACAAGGAATCCTTTGCAGCCGATTTAAAAAACCCGGAAGATTTAGTTTTGGTAAAAAAATTAATCGCCAAGGCAGATATCATGACCCATAATTTCCGTCCGGGCGTAATGGATAAAATAGGCTTGACTTTTGAAGATGCCTTGACCATCAACCCAAAAATAATCTACGGAACCATTACGGGTTATGGCGAAAAAGGTCCTTGGGCAAAAAAACCGGGACAAGATTTATTGTTGCAATCGCTTTCTGGATTAAGCTGGTTAAACGGACGAAAAAGCCAGGAACCCGTTCCTTTTGGTTTGGCTGTGGCCGATTTAATGTGCGGCAATCATTTCGTTCAAGGAATTTTGACCGCATTGTTGAAAAGAGCCAAAACGGGAAAAGGTGTTCAAGTCGAAGTGAGTTTGCTCGAATCGGTTTTGGATATTCAATTCGAAGCGATTACTTCCTTTTTGAATGACGGCGGACAATTGCCCGAAAGAGGCGATGTCAAAGGAAGTGCCCACGCATTTTTGAGTGCTCCGTATGGCGTTTACCAAACCCAAGACGGCTATATTTCCTTGGCAATGGGTGATTTGCTTTTCATTGGAAACCTATTGGAAATTAATCTAGAAAAATACGCCGACAAGCACCAATGGTTCGCTTCGAGGGATGAAATAAGAGAATTATTGGCTGCCAGATTAAGCACCCAAAAATCTGATTATTGGTTGAACATATTGCAAAGCAAAGGCGTTTGGTGTGGAAAAGTTTTAAATTACAATGATTTAGACAGCCAACCTTTCGTGAAGGATTTACAATTGAAACAAACCGTGAAAAATTCGGAGGGAGAAACATTGGTCACCACCCGAAGCCCAATTCAATTGGACGGAGCAATTTTAGCCAGTTCAAAAGCGGCACCCAAAGTGGGAGAAGATAATTTACAGATACACGAACAATTTTTAAATAATTAAAATGAAACCATTAGAAGATTATTTAATAGTAGATTTTAGCCAGTTCCTTTCTGGACCATCGGCCAGTTTACGATTGGCGGATTTGGGCGCTCGTGTCATCAAAATTGAGAAACCCGGCACTGGAGACATCTGCCGAACTTTATATACTTCGGATTTGATAATGAATGGCGAATCGTCCATTTTTCATACCATCAACCGAAACAAGGAATCCTTTGCCATCGACTTCAAACAAGCCGATGAACTCAAAAAATTAAAAAAATTGTTGGCAAAAGCCGATGTGGTAATGCACAATTTCAGACCCGGAGTGATGGAACGAGTGGGTTTGAGTTATGACGATGTCAAAAAAATCAATCCCAATGTACTCTATGCCGAGATTTCCGGCTACGGCAATCATCCCGATTTGAAAGATTTGCCGGGACAAGATTTATTGCTGCAATCGATGACGGCCTTGACTTGGTTGAGCGGCAATCAAGACGACGGCCCAGTTCCTATGGGTTTGTCGATTGTGGATATGTTGGCTGGAGCGCATTTGGCACAAGGAATTTTGGCCGCTTTGTACCGAAAAGTTACCCATAACATCGGCGCATTGGTTCAGGTGAGTATGCTGGAATCGGCTTTCGATTTTCAGTTCGAAACCATTACAACTTATTTCAACGATGGCGGAGAATTGCCAATTCGAACCAAAAGCAACAATGCCCACGCCTATTTGGGTGCACCTTACGGCATTTACAAAACCCACAATGGCTTTTTAGCTTTGGCAATGGGTTCCATTCCTGTTTTGGCTGAACTTTTACAATGCGATGCGCTGTTGCAATTTCCCGAGAATAAATTTGGATTAAGAGACGAAATCAAGAATATATTGGCCACACATTTGCTTACACAAAATACCGAGTTTTGGTTGAATATTTTAGAACCAGCCGATATTTGGTGTGCCAAAGTGTTGAACTACCAAGAGCTTTTTGCCGAAGAAGGATTTAAAGTTTTGGAATTCACGCAAAAAGTAGAAATGCTGGATGGCTATTCCTATCAAACGACCCGATGTCCCATAAAAATTGATGGTGAATACTTTACATCAAGCAAAGGTTCTCCAAAATTAGGGCAAGACAACGAGCGGATTATTAATGAATTTATTGATTGCTAATGGACAAAATAAGAATCGCCATCCGAAAATTCGACCCTTTTGAAAGCACCTTGCAAAAGCTGTGGGACTTGTTTTGCTTGGAAAAGAATATCGACGTGGAAGCCGAAATGATTCCTTTGGAATTGAACGACTTGTACGAAGAAACCATTGCACAAAATGGATTAAAAAATGGCGATTGGGACATTGCCCACCTCAACACGGATTGGATTTTTGATGCTGCGAATGAACAAGCAGTTCTCGATTTAAACCCATTAATTGCCGAAAATGCGCCACAAAATTATCCCGAAGGTTGGCACCAATCCTTGTTGCATTTACAGCAAATCAACAATGGAACTTATGGATTGCCTTTTCACGATGGGCCGGAATGCTTGATTTACAGAAAAGATTTGTTTGAAAATCCAATCGAAAAACAAAATTTCAAAAAGCAGTTTGGCTATGAATTGCATCCTCCAAAAACCTGGACGGAATTCACCCAAATAGCCGAGTTTTTCAACAGACCCAAAGACAATCTCTACGGCTGTGTTTTTGCCAATTATCCCGACGGACACAATATGGTTTTCATTTTTTGTTTGTTGTTTTGGACCAAAGGAGGTTCCTTGTTGAATTCCCGAAATCAAATAGACATCAACCACCCGGAAGCTGTTGCGGCTTTGGATTATTACAGGAAAATTTCCAACAACAAGAAGGTCGTTCATCCCCAATCGATAGATTTTGGTTCGGTTGAAGCGGGAATGGCTTTCGCCAAAGGAGAAGTGGCGATGTCCATCAACTGGTTTGGTTTTGCCTCGATGTGTGAAGTCATCGAAGAATCGAAAGTGAAGGGCAAAGTCGATATTGCTGAATTGCCGCACGACGAAAACCACGAAACCGCCTCCTTGAACGTGTATTGGTTGTACACCATTGGCACTGGAAGCAAGCACCAAAAACTGGCTTATGATTTTATTCAATTTGCCACCTCGCCCGAAAGCGATAAATTGTTGACGATAGAAGGTGGAATTGGTTGCCGAAAATCGACTTGGAACGATGCCGAAATCAACGAAACCATTCCATATTATCACAAACTGGAACTCTTGCACGAAAAGGCTTTGACCTTGCCTCAAACTCCAATCTGGCCAAAAGTCGCCGAATTGATAGACAAAATGATATTGAAAGCATTGGAAACCGACATTCCATCCGAAAAACTAGTCGAAGAAACACAAATCACCATTCAAAACATTGTTTAAAATGAACATTCCCTATAAACCTTTATTGCCCGAAACCGAACAGCCCATCATCATCATTGGGGCCAGCGGCATCGTGAAAGACGCCCATTTGCCTGCTTATGAAATGGCCGGTTTTACCGTTTTTGGCATCACGAACAGAACACTTTCGAAAGCACAGGATATGGCAAAACAATTTGGCATTCCGAATGTTTTTGAAAACGTTGCCGAAGCCGTGAAAAATGCTCCTTCGAATACCGTTTACGACATTACGGTTTTGCCCGACCAATACATCGAAATTTTGGAACAATTGCCTGACGGTGCTGCGGTTCTTATCCAAAAACCGATGGGTAATGATTTGGCGCAGGCTCGTGAAATCGTGGCGGTTTGTGAACGAAAAAAATTGGTCGCAGCCATCAATTTCCAGTTGCGTTTTGCGTCTTTTGTAAGTGCGGCACGATACCTAATCAATCAAGGAACTATTGGCGATTTGTATGATTTGGAAGTTAAAGTTACCGTGAACACGCCTTGGGAATTGTTTCCGCTTATCAAGGAACATCCAAGATTGGAAATCCTTTTTCACAGCGTGCATTACATTGACTGCATTCGTTCGTTTTTGGGAAATCCCAAAGGAGTTTATGCCAAAACAAGCCATCATCCTTTGAAAAAATTATCCTCTTGTCGTTCTTCGATTATTTTGAATTATGGCGAAGCGATGCGCGTGGTTATCAACACCAATCACGATCACCATTTTGGTCCAAAACACGAAGAAAGCTACATCAAATGGGAAGGAACCAAGGGAGCTATCAAAGCCAAAATGGGCTTGTTGATGAATTATCCCGACGGTCTGCCCGACGAGTTTGAAATTGCATTACCCAATGAAGAAGGCGCATACGAATGGAAGAAAATAGAATTGGAAGGTTCGTGGTTTCCGGAAGCTTTTATTGGGACAATGTCCAATTTGATGCGTTTCAAGGAAGGTTCCGACGATAAATTATTGGCCAGCGTGCAAGATGTTCTCGACACGATGAAAGTGGTTGAAGCTTGCTACATCAGCAACAAGAATGGAGGCGTTTCATTAGACGAATTATAAACAGAGTAATTAGTGATTAGTTCTTAGTAATTAGCTAAGGACTAATCACTAAGGACTAAAAAACTAAACTATGTATTTCAAATCCACTTTTTTCGAAGATTACCAACTTAATGAAAAGCGAGTAACTTTGGGCAGAACCATAACCGAAACCGATTTTGTCGTTCATGCAGGACACACCGGTGACTTTTTTCCGCATCACATGGATGAAGAATGGTGCAAGACACAACCTTTTGGACAACGCATTGCTCACGGAACAATGGTTTTCAGCATTGGCATCGGCTTGACCGCATCCGAAATCAATCCTGAAGCTTTTTCGAAAGGCTACGATCGAATGCGATTCGTGAAACCGGTACACATTGGCGACACCATCCATTCCGAAATCACGATTTCCGAGAAAGGAGAAGCCAAAAGACCCGAAATGGGCACCGTGACTGAGCATGTCGAAATCATCAACCAAAGAGGCGAAGTGGTCATGGTGTGCGACCACCTATTATTGGTAAAAAAGAAATAATACCGCTAGTTATTTCAAATTAGTCCAATAATCCCGATGGCTATAGGGAGAACTAAATGAAATATACAACGGCATTATACTAGAAGTATTAAACTAAAACATATTAACTAAAGGTATAACCTTAAAACCACAATCATAATTATGCAAGTAACGAATCAAATGGGCGATCAACACGAAGTGCCGACAGAAGAAGGAGTAGGAAATGGAAAAAAATATCTTTTGCCTTTTATTTTAATTACCAGTTTATTTTTCCTTTGGGGAATGGCGCACGGTCTAGACGGTATTTTGATTCCGCATTTAAAAAAAGCTTGCCAGCTCAACAACAGACAATCTACATTAATAGACACGTCCATCTTTTTTGCGTATTTTATAATGGCCATTCCAGCCGGGATGATTATTAAAAAAATAGGTTATAAAAACAGTATCATTACTGGTTTATTAGTTTTTGCCGCAGGAGCATTTCTTTTTGTACCAGCTGCGAATAGCACAAACTTCGAACTTTTCTTATTTGCTTTATTTGTAATTGGTTGTGGATTAACAATTCTTGAAACCAGTGCCAATCCTTATGCAGCCATATTAGGCCCTCCAGAATCGTCTTCCAATAGATTGAATTTGGCTGCTTCGTTTAATGGTTTGGCCGTAACCATAGCTCCTTTTTTGGGAGGCGTTTTTATACTTTCGGGAGTAAACTATACGCCAGAACAAATGACAGCCATGCCTGAAGCAGCAAAAGCCGCTTATTTTTTGGAAGAAGCCGCTGCAGTAAAATTGCCTTATATCATTTTGGGAAGTATTTTGGTTTTGGTGGCCATCTTGTTTTATTTTATGCATTTGCCATCGATGAAACCACAACATACAGAGGTCGAAGTTAAACCTGGATTTTTCTCCGTTTTAAAGTTTTCTCATTTAAGCTGGGCAGTCGTGGCACAGTTTTTTTATGTGGGAGCACAAGTTTGTGTAACCAGTTTTTTTGTTCGAATAGCTCAAAAAGAAGCCGGGTTAGATGAAAAAACAGCCGCCTATTACCTTGGTATATATGGCTTACTATTTATGACGGGTCGCTTTAGTGGAACTTTCTTTTTAAAGTTCATTAAAGATTATATTTTGCTTTCCATTTATTGTGTAATAAGTGTTCTTCTTTGTGTTGTTGCCATTTATGGAACAGGCATGGTCGTTATTTATGCATTGGGTGGATTAGGTTTTTTTATGTCGATTATGTTTCCTACTATTTTCTCTTTGGGACTGGTGGGATTAAAATCCAATACTGAAACTGGTTCTTCGTGGTTGGTTATGTCCATCGTTGGAGGCGCCATTCTTCCTTATGGAATGGGAACTTTAATCGACATGAAGCACGATGATATTCAAGCGGGATACATCATTCCATTGGTTTGTTTCTTGGTGATTCTTTATTTTGGAGTGATTGGACACAAAGTAAAAACGGTGGAGAGTAAGCCTGAATAAACTCAACTATTCTTTATTTCCAAAAGCCCAAGGCAAGAACAGTATTACACTGAGTCTTGCCTTGGGTTTTCTTTTTTAGCACATATTTCTAAAAAATATTTGTGTAAAAACAACATTTATTATGTACTGCGCAATCGATTACAATTTAGACTCAATGATGTAAGAAATAGTGTAAATTGAAAAACTTTAACATTTATGCATAAATCCAAAAAGAAATTCTTTTGAAAATCTAAAAATTAAAAATCAAAACCAACATCAAACACGCCCTTAAGCCTAATTTGACTGCCTTTACAAAAAACAGAAATTGAAATTGGATGATTGAAACAAACAAATAATAACTTACAAAAAAATAATATTATCTATTTTTTTACTTCATTAAAAAAACAGATTTCATAATTTATTTTAAAAATATTTGCAATACACTAATTTTATTCTACTTTAGCGTAATCGATTGCGCAACGAAATCAGTATCATTATAAATACTGGAATTTTTTAAAAACCAAACCAAACGAAAAATTATGAAAAAATTTCTACTTTACATTAGCCTCCTTTTTGCATCGGTAAACCTTTGGTCACAAGTCACCATTACCGAAACTGGTGGATGGATGGAATCTGCCTTCGTGAAATGGTCACCCGTTGCCGGAGCGGACAGCTACAATGTTTATTATACTGGTGTCGGAAAAACCGATGTGAAAATTGACACACAGCTTATCCGTCGTTACAATACTTATTTTCGTGCAGATGTTTTAGGCCTGGCAGCAGGAAATTACACTATCACGGTAAAACCTGTGACAGCGAGCGTTGAAGGAACTGGAACAACAACAGCCAATATAAACGTTCTAGCGCACGACCGCAACGGTTTTGCTTTTGAAGGTGGTCGAATTCCAGGAGGGTACAATATTGATGGCACTCTAAAAAGTGGAGCGGTGGTTTTGTACATTACCCAAAACACAAAAAATACCGTTTCCCTGAACGTGACGGGTGCTACTACAAATCCTTGTGTAGGTCTGCAAACCATTTTGGATGGATTTAAAAAGGGTTCGGACAATCGTCCGCTGGTCGTTCGATTAATAGGAAACATTACTGATTTATCAAGTACAGTTAACCCTGCTGACCCAATGGGAGGAGATGTCGTAATTGAAAACAAAAATAACGCATCCGGTTCTATCACTTTTGAAGGTGTTGGATCTGATGCTGTTGCCAATGGATGGGGACTCCGCATTAAAACAGCATCGAATATTGAAGTTCGCAATCTTGGATTCATGCTTACCAATGCAGATGAAGGCGACAATATTGGTTTACAACAAGCCAATGACCATATTTGGGTACACAATTGCGATTTATTTTACGGAGCTGCAGGCGGTGATGCCGATCAAGCCAAAGGTGACGGCGCAATGGATTGCAAAAAATCAACTTATGTAACGTTCTCCTACAATCATTTCTTGGATTCAGGAAAATGCAATCTTTTGGGATTAAGTGAAGGAACAACAGCTGGATTATACATTACATACCATCATAACTGGTATGACCACTCTGATTCTCGTCACCCACGCGTTCGCTATTATTCTGCCCACGTTTACAATAATTATTACGATGGTAATTCAAAATACGGAGCTGGATCAACATTGGGTTCATCAGTATTTATGGAAGGGAATTTTTTCCGTAATTGCAAATATCCTATGCTTACTTCTATGCAGGGAACTGATGTATATGGCGGAGCAGAAGGCACTTTTTCAGGCGAAGCCGGAGGAACAATTAAAGCATTCAACAATACCATGAGCGGACAAACCCGTTATGTTCCTTATAATGCCACTACCTATCCTGTCGAATTTGATGCCATTGAAACTTCAACCAGAGGAGAAGTGATTAGCAGTAGCATTACTTCTAAATCAGGAGCCAATGCGTACAATAACTTCGACACCGACCCAGCACTATATGTGAAAAATTTAACCATAGATGACCCTACAGTTGCCAAAAACAAAGTGATTCAATATTCAGGTCGTATTTCTGGAGGTGATTTAAAATGGACCTTTAACAATGCTGTTGATGATACTTCGTCTGAAGTAAATGCCGCATTGATGACCGCTTTAACTACTTATACCTCTGGATTGGTTTACGTACAAGGAGAAAACACTCAGACACTAACTTCCACCAGCAACACCAACCAAACGGTGGCTAGTGGCACTGCCATTAGCAACATCGTATATACTTGGGGTGGCGATGCAACCGATGCCAATGTACCTGAATTGACAGTATTGAATGCAGCAGGAATTAGTGCCGTAAAAAATCTAGGAGCCAAAACAACCACCATCTCAGGAATTCCAACAGCTGACGTGTCTTTTTCAGTTGTTACTAACGGTACTTCTGGAACACCGGTAACACTAACTGGAACCATCGCAATTGGAAGCGCCACTCCTAGTGACCAAATACATAATTTCACTGCATCAGGAACAACTAATACATTCTATACCATTAGTGGAGATCTTTCAACTTCAAAAGGAACTGTTGTTTATGGAAGTTCAACACTAACTCAGTGTATAAAAACAAATACAGCAGTCGCTATTACATATACAACTTCACAAGCAAGCACATTAATGTTATTATTTGCTACTGCAGGAAGTACAATAAAAATTGACAACACTACTTATACCGCTACGGCTGCAGTTGCACCTAATACTGGAGGGGTAATTACCGTTAATCTTCTTGCTGGCACTCATAATATTGCCAGAGGAAATTCTGAAAACGCCTTGTTTTATATGAAAACCTCATATACCACATTAGGTTTAAATGATAATACTGAAGTGGCTAAATTGACTTTGTACCCAAATCCGGTTACCAACCAATTGTATTTTTCTTCTTCAGACCGGAAAATAAATACTGTTGCAATTTACAACTTGACGGGAGCTTTGGTAAAATCCATTTCGAATGCTGTAGATTATATCGATGTAAGCAACCTAACTTCTGGAGGTTATTTGGTAAAAGTGACAACCGACCAAGGTTCGTTTACCCAAAAGATTATCAAAAAATAATCATCTTCTCCAATAAATGAAGAACCCCGCTTAAAGCAATTTTAAGCGGGGTTTCTCTTTTATAAAATCATAGAAAAATCAGGAAACAACTTCGTCTCTATCATCCTTTTTCCGCCAATAGTTTGCCAATAAAGAACCCGAAACATTCATCCAGGGACTAAACACGGCAGAGGCTAATCCCAACGTTGCCAATTTTCCCATGGAACCAGCCAATCCCGAAGCCATTCCACCATTTTGCAATCCTACTTCAAAAGCAATGGTCTGGCTGCTTTTTACATCCAAACCACTTGCACGGCTCAGCCAATACCCAAAAAAGTAGCCCGCTCCGTTATGCAAAACCGAAGCCAGAAAAAGCAAAAATCCAATCTGGATTAAATTATCTCTTCCCGCTGCTGTTGTTACCAAGGTAAAATAGATAATTCCGAACATCGAGAAATAAGGCATAATTGCGTCTATTTTCGGCAATACTTTATACAATAAATGATACAACGAACCCACAATAAATGCACCGCACAAGAAGTTCACGATTTCCAAGATATGAACAGCTGCACTGTCTTCGGCGAATTCGAAAGAATTACCAAAGAGCAAAACTATACCCAACCAAAGCGTTGACAATATAGTCAAAACAACTATTTTTCTTTTTGCTCCAATTCCATAATTTTTCAAAACATCGTGTACCATTGCCGCAACGAGTGGCACAAGTACAATCTTGATAATTTCCATCATCATGTTGAAAAAATGTACCTCAACCATAGTACCTGCAAATATTTTCATCAAGAACGGCGTCATAATTGGTGCCATCAAGGTGGACATTGCCGTTACGGTAACGGATAAAACCAAATTTCCTTTGGCAATATAAGTCATCACATTAGAAGCCAATCCGCTACTACACGAACCAATCAGGATAATTCCAGCCGCGATTTCGGGTTCGAAACCAAAAGTCTTGGCAATCAAAAAACCCATAATCGGCATAATGGTAAAATGTCCCAGCAAACCAATCAGCACACCTCTGCCGGATTTTCGGATTCCAGTGAAATCCTCGATGCTCATTTGCGTTCCCATTCCGAACATTACCATCTGAATGATAATCAGGATGAGCCATTTGTTCCGCATATCGAAACTGCCCACGTGCAGGAAAAATTCCGGATACAACAATCCAGCACATACGGCAGTGATAATCCAAAAGGTGTATTGATAACCACTTAAAATTTTAACATATCCAATTCCAACAGACAAACTAGCAAAAGCTAAAATGAGTGTTGTTTTCCAAAGGGAATCCACTTGTTGAAAAAGTCCAAAACTGGTTATCAAGAAAAAGGCTAAAGCAAGCCAGAGAAAATATTTACGCATAAAAAGGGTTGGTTAATTTGGTTGGTTAGTTATAGCAGAAAATCAATTTAAAAATAAAGCTCCGCCAATTTTTTCATGGCAATGGCCGGACTTGCCAATATCGGCACTAGTTTTTCTTCGGCACTCAAACCATCGACAACTCTTGCCATTGAGGCTTGCGCCAAAACGATCACATCAACTTCTTTCATTAATTCTTTCAAGGCTTTGGCTACCATTTCGTCGTGTTTGGCTGCGTCTCCACTCATCAAGGCTTCAAAAGCGCCTTCGCATAATTTGGAAGTAATAGTTGCATTTTTGCCTGCCAGTTCGGCTCTTCTTCTGACCAAATCACTGGTTGGTTCCAAAGTCGTGGGCAAAGTGGCAATAACACCAATTTTGTTGCTGATTTGCACCGCTTCATCCGCCATCGCCTGATCTACGCGAATTACCGGAACTGTTGCCAATGTTGCGGCCGTTTCAATTGCAACGCCAATGGACGAACAGGTTACCAGGATTACATCGGCACCCGCAGCTTCTGCAGCCTGAACGTGACTCACAACTCTCGCAGCCGTATTTGGCATTAATTTTCCTTTTTTAATCACGTCTTTTATCAAGCTGTCATCAACTATATTGAAGGTTTCCACTCCACTTAAAAACTCATTGCTTAATTGCTGAAACAACGGAACCAATGTTGCCGATGTATGTACGAAACCTAAAACTTTTGCGCTCATAATTTTTCTCCTTTTAATACTTTTATAAAATAATCGGCGGTGCCTACTTGGCCACCTTTAAAATTCATTTCTATTCCATTTACCCATTCATTATCCGAAACTGCCTTGCAAAGCGGCGCTCCCGGAGCCAATGGCGCAATCATTTTCAATGCCAGAATATCCAATTCGGATGCAGCATAACTTGACGTATCGCCACCTGCAAAAAGGATTCTTTTAAGTGGAACAGCTTTTAGCACTTCTTTGGCAATTTGTCCCAAAACACTGCCATAAATCGAACTACATTGTTTCTGAATCTCATTTGTCGTAAAACCTTTTGCCATAAAATAAGCTTCAGTTTCGGCAATACGAGGATCATTTGAACCTGTACTCGTGTGCAGAATCGTGCTTTTACCATTACTGAAATTTTCAATAATTTGGGCAACGGTTTTATTAATAATTGCCTCCTGATTTTGAATATCGACAGCCTTGCTTTCTAACGAAATTTCCAGAAATCCATTTTTTAGGGCATATTCAATTTGGCTGGATGTCACAGGAGAACAGCTTCCCGATAAAACGAGTATGGGCGAAACTTCTCCAGCCGATTCAAATGCTGTTTCATTTCCAATGACTTTTTTGTCCTTCCAATCCAACCCCAAAGCCATTTCAATTCCGGATGAACCTACTGAAAACAATGTTTTTTCGGTTGCCAATTGGTTAAAAATACTCCCGATGGTTTTGAGATGATCCAAATTGAAACCGTCGAAAAACAGAATTTCGGCTTTGTTATCGGCAACTGCTTCGAGAACTGCTGATGAGCCTTTTTCAATGGTCGTTAAATTGACAAGACTTATGGGTTTCTCCGTTTGTTTTGCCAAATGTATCGTCAAATCACCTTCCAATGCAGGCGTAACAGGATGTTTACTCATCGATGGATGTCGGTCAATACGGTAAATTTCGCCGTTTCCGATAGTCCCCATTCGGGCAAACAGATTTCCGAAAACGCAAAACCGTCCCAAATGCGGTGCTGATGGGGAAACCAATACTGTTTTTTGATTGAAAACCTCGCTTCCAATTTCGATTGCTTTTCCGATGTTTCCAACGTGTGGCGCAGAATCGAAAGTGGAACAGACTTTATAATGAAAATGTGCTGGTTCAAAACTTTTCAGGTTTTCGAAAGCCGGAAAAAGTTCCACTTTCATTTCTGAAGGCGACATCGATCGGCTTTTTCCAGCCAGACCAATTGCCTGAATTCCCGGAAAACGATCTAAATCTTTTTGCCCCGGTTTTCGAAGAAAGAGAACGGTTTTCACTCCAGCCAATGTCAGGAATTCAAGGGCATCCGTAGAACCCGTGAAATCGTCGCCATAATAGGCTAAGAGCAATTTATCGCTCTTCATTATTTCGAAAATTTCTTTACCGATGCTGCAAATTCTGGATATTTCAAGGCCGTTTCTTCCACAGACAAACCGTCAACGGCTCCTGTCCAAGCTTGCTGTAACGCATTTACTCCGGCTTTTGGTCCCATTGGATGCGCCAAAATTCCGCCACCTGCCATATACAATAAATCGGTGGTTTGGGTTCTTCGATACGTTTCTACGGCCTGTCCGCCCCATTGCCCCGAAGACACTACAGGTAAGATTTCGTTTCCTCCCAAAAAGGGTTTCAAACAGGATTTTATCGACGTCACCACCGAATCGTCCGATTCCCAAAATTTATTCTGGATTCCGTTTACGTGCAGTTGATCGACTCCTGCCAGACGTTGTATTTTTTGATAAGCAGGAAATTCAATTCCCAACAACGGATGTCGATTCAGCATTCCCCAACCGTTTCTGTGGCCGTGAATTACGAGTTCGCCCTGATCACAAATTTTCTTTGTCCCCGAAAGCCCGACACTGTTGATGCTGATCATCGCACAGCTTCCTTCTTCTTTTACAATCAAATCGTATTTTCGTTGCATTTCGTCAATTTCATCGCTGATATTGAAGGCATACATCACTTTTTTACCTGTTTTTTGTTCGTTGTCACGAATGACTTTCATAATCGCTTTTACACGGTCATCAAAAAAAGAATTCGCAGCCGATCCCATCAATTCGTCGTCTTTGATAAAATCGATTCCGGCATCGATCAATGATTTTACCAAAGTGGCTGTTTCCTCCACACTCATCCCAATACTTGGTTTTATAATGGTTCCAATCATTGGTCTGTCGGTTACGCCACAGGATAATTTGGAGCCTTTGATTCCGAATTTCGGTCCTTTGAAATGATTTTGAAAAGAATCCGACACTTCAAAATCCATTAGTTTTAAACCGGTAAATTGTGTGATTTCGTATAAATTCCCTTGTAAAGTGCTAATCAAAACCGGCAGATTATAACCAAAGTTCTCTACCGACCAGCTTACTTTTACTCTTGCTTTCTGGTATTTTTTTCCGGGAATACTTCCTCCGGGAATGGATGGTTCGTCTGCCAAATCCAATAATTGAATATCTTCCACTCTGGCTGCAAAACGTTTTTTCAATTCTTCGGTTTCACCCGGAACAGAAACAAATGTCCCCGATGATTGCTCACCCGCCAAAACCGCCGCAGCCTGTTCTACTTCATAAGGCGTTTCGATAAGATATTCTGCAAAAACTCTTTCCATTATTCTGATTTAAAATTATTCTTTCATTATTTTATTCCACTTTCACGTCAATCGTTGACGGTGCAACTCCATTGGCTGCAGAAGCCTTTAACTGAATCTTTTCCTTCTTCCCATTCGACTGAATAATCGCAATGCATTTACCATTAAACAACTTACAGGAATTAGATTTAAATGAATCTAAATTCGCCTGATAACCGTTGTCAACGCCAACCAATTTCCCTCCGCCCGTGACTTCAAAATGGATTAGGTCATTGGCGTTTGGAACTAAATTTCCGTCTTTATCTACTATAGAAACGGTCACGTAAACCAAATCATAAGTGTCATTTTTAAGGGTTGATTTATCTACTTTTAAATCTATTTTGGAAGCTGCTCCGGCCGTATGGATTTCTTTTTCTAAAACCACTTTTCCGTCTTTTCTGGATATGGCTTTCAGCGTTCCCGGTTCGAATTTTACACGCCAAAAAATATGCAGATCATCATTTTGTTTTGCTTTTTTACCCAATGATTTTCCGTTCAGGAACAACTCCACTTCATCGGCATTGTTGTAATACGCCCAAACATCGACTTCCTGCCCTGCGGTCCAGTTCCAATGCGGAAAAATGTGCAAAACGGGTTTCTTCGTCCATTCGCTTTGGTACATATAATAGACATCTTTTGGAAGTCCCGCCAAATCGATGATTCCGAAATACGAACTGCGCGCCGGAAATGGGTATGGATCGGGTTCACCGATATAATCAAAACCAGTCCACACAAAAGTACCAGCAATGAAATCGGAATTTTTTATCGCTTTCCAGCTTTCTTCGTGCGTCGAACCCCAAAATGATTTTACATTATCGTAAGCCGAAACCGTAAAATCTGCATTGCCATCAAAGGTGGCTCCATATTTAACGGGCCACGCTTTAACCACGTCCGAAGGCTGGTCATAATGTCCGCGGGTTTCGAGAGCAGAAACAGTCTCGGAAGCAATTATTTTTTGTCCCTTGAAACGCGTTGGAAATTCTTTGTAATCTTCGTGTTTGTAATTGAATCCCAATAAATCCAAAGCTCCTGATTGATAAATAAAATTCTTCTCTGGAATATTTTCGGTCAAGGCACTTGTTATTGTACGAGTGGTATCCAGATTTTTTACGATTTGCGCCAATTCTTTGGTAATCGCAATTCCGGTACTGTCGAATTGTTCTCTTATTTCGTTCCCAATGCTCCACATCATCACCGAAGGATAATTGCGATCTCTCAAAATTAAATCTTCTAAATCTCTTTTGTACCACGCATCCCATTCTTTGTGAGAATCATTCTTTACTTTTGGTTTTTTCCAAACATCAAATGCTTCGTCTTGAACAATGAAACCCATTTCATCACACAATTGCATCATCTCCAACGAATGCGGATTATGAGACATACGAATGGCGTTGCAACCCATTTCTTTCAACAATGTCAATTTTCTGCGAACGGCGTGAATGTTTTCTACAGCTCCCAGAGCTCCGTTGTCGTGATGCAGACAGACTCCGTATATTTTGGTAGGTTTTCCGTTTAAAGAGAATCCTTTTTCAGCATCAAAAGAGAAAAATCGAATTCCTAATGGTGTTTCATAAGTATCCACTAATTTTTTATTCTCGTAAATTTTGGTAAGCACTTTATACAAATACGGATTTTCGGTATCCCATAAATTTGGCTTTTTCACTTCCAAATTATGTATTTTTTTAGAATTGGAATTGGCACCGATTTTTTCTGTTGAAACTGCATTGGCTACTTCTTTATTTTTAGCGTCTACAATGGAGGTGACAAATTTGAATTCTTTTTCAGCATTTGCCTTGTTTTCTATAGTCACTTCAAAATGTACCGATGCATTTTCTTTGCTGATTTTGGGAGTGGTTACATAAGTTCCCCAATGTGCTACGTGCAATTTTTCGGCAGCCACCAAACGCACATTTCTGTAAATTCCCGAACCTGTGTACCATCTGGAATTGGGTTGAGCATCGTTATCGACTTTTACGGCAATAACATTTTCTTGTTTCCCGAAATGCAGGTAAGGAGTCATTTCATAAGCAAAGGAAATGTATCCACTAGGACGCATTCCCAGCGAATGACCGTTGATGAATACTTCGCTGTTCTTGAAAACACCGTCAAATTCTATCGAAATCGATTTGCCTGCCCAATCTTTTGGCAAGACAAATGTTTTGCGATACCAGCCTTTTCCTGCTGGCAAAAATCCTTGCTTAGTTCCTGTTGGAAAATCTTTATTGAATGCGCCTTCAATACTCCAATCGTGGGGCAATTGCAAATTTTTCCAATCCGCAGTGCTGAAATCAGCATTGATTGCCTGTGGGTGATCACCTAATTTGAAGTTCCAGTTTTTGTTAAAATCTTCTACAATTCTGGCTTTTTTGGCTTGCGCGAAACTTGCTATTGAAAGCAATAACACCAATACAATTTCTATTCTTTTTACCATTGTAATTATTTTTTTTACCATATAAGTCATTTAAGTTTTAAAAGTTTTTGCACGCAGATTTAGCAGATTCTTTTTTACTATGACGTCTATCTTCTTTATTCTTTCTTCTATTCTCTTCCTACTGAAACTCAAAAGAATCCAAAAGCAATCCTTTCATATTGTCTGATTCTATCGTGATTTTATAGGTTCCTGCATTAATGTAACCGCCGGAAGTTGTGTTCAAAACTTTCCATTTTTCTGTTGCGGAAGGAAATTCAATCGTGTCGTTTCGCATCAGGATTCCGTAGGCATCTTCCATTTTAAATTTAACTTTTAACGGTGTCTCATTTCGGTTCATAAATCGGAAGCGCATCAAATAAATTCCGGCAACTCCGGGTTTTACTTCAAACTGAATACTGTTTTTTGTTTTCTCCTTAAATTCAATGTAATCCGCTTTTTTGAAATTGCCTTTTTCGATTCCGGTTCCAGTGATTTTGGCGGTTTCTGCTTCTAAAAGCACAACGGGTCTTGAATCGTCTTTTTCGCCCATATCATAAACAGGCACGACTACAATTGTCGAATTGTCTGCAAAAGCCACTTTTTCACCTTTGTTTACTTTTTTCTGAAAGACTATAAATTCAGTTCCAATACTATTTTTTACGGTTTCTTCCAATTTTTTATAACCTACCAAAATCGTTTCTTTCTTATCTGCCAAGACAAATATATTCGAATCTTCTTTTGAAATAAACGTACCTGATGCCATTGTTTCTTTAGATGAAAACTGAATATAATCGGCACCAAATAATTCGGATGGTAATTTTGTAAAACTAATATCCGAATCGGAATATTGTTTCGAATTAATATCCAGCCAGGAACCAATTTTAGTTTCTGAATTTCCTGCGACATTCTGAATGTTTCTTGGCGATGCAGAAGCTCCTTTTACCGTTCTATCTTTGGTTGCAATCGCAATAGCCGAAATAATTGCCTGACTCGCTTTTACATTCGGGAAAGAAATCGTGATTTTACCATTTTTGCTTTTTACTAAGAAGGTTTTCTTTAGCGCCGAATCGTGTCCAACTTCACTCCAGATATCCAAATCTTTCAGCACCACGTTGTCATTGATCGCTACGTCAAACAGACGCCAGCCTTTGCAATCGAGTCCGCCACCAGTTCCGTACCAGGGTTCTGTGAAATACATTTCTACCAAGTATTCTCCGTCAGGCGCTGGGAATTCGTAACGCAGTTTGTCGATTCCGTATCTGAAACTTTGGAACAATTTCCAGTCTTTTGTTCCTGAAACTGGATCGAAAGTACTTCTCTGGCTTGCATAAAAATCTGGTAATTGTTTGAAATTATCTGTCCACGACAAAGAACCCCAAGTATTATCTCCGCTTTTATGAACATCGGCCTGCCATAAATTCCCGAGAGAATCCGTGATTTCGCTACCGCCACTGTTGACTCTGTAAATATAATTATATCCTTTTTGAGGCTGTAGAAGCGTTTCTTTTTTAGTTTCTAATTTCGTAAAATTAGGTGCTTTTGGCAAATTGTTCAAAACGATATAATCTTTGGCAACGGCTTTTCCGTTTACATAACCTACGGCGTATAAAACATTGTATTGGATGTTGACATTGTTCCATTGAAAATGCTGACCTAATCCCGGATTTTTTAGTTTTCCGAGGGATATTTTATTGATATCATTGAACAATTCTACTTCTTCACAATTCGAATAGACATCGATTCCGTTTTTGATTCCCGGAGCATCCCAGCGATTTGGCCAGGTGTGCGAAACGATATACACCATCGGGTTGGTTTTGTTCGAAACATAATTGGCTCGGTACATATAATACGCATCTAAAGGTTCGCCCCAAATACTGAAAAGTCCTTTGTAATTTACCGGTCCAACTTTGTCTATATCTCTGAAACCTTCGCCATTTTGCGAACGTCCCGGATTTTCGTGTGAAGCAAAAAGCCAGTTGAATTGTCCTGCAATTTTATCTTTTACCGATTCGGCTTCGCGAACTTTTATTTCCATCAATTGCGAAAAACGGTTTTCGCTCAAAGTTCCTTTTTGGTCAAACTCGCCTTCGGTGTGCAAATCGTGTGAGCGCCAGGCACCGTATTCACCATTCAATAATTGCGTGCTCATTTCGACATCATAATTAAACGGATCGCCACCATAGGTTCCTGACCAGTTTTGTACGACATTCCAATCAGTTCCTTCTCCTCCATTGCAAGTGGTAACGATGCGCTGCGAAGCCGACATTGGATCCATTTCGCGGATGATTTTGGTGCATTCTTCGGCAAATTCCTTTGGAATCGTGCTTTCGTTTTGCAATCCCCACATCACTACCGACGGATTATTTCGGCGTTCCTTAATCCATTCTCTTAATAAGGTTTTGAAATTTTCTTTGAATTCGGGTGTGTCGTACCAAATATGTGCCGAAAACTGACTCCAAAAAAGGATTCCGTTTTGGTCTAATTCTTCCTGATATTTTAAATTATGAGGCTGGTGTGCTTCGCGAAAGGCGTTGAATCCTCCAGCTTTGATTTGTTCGATTCTGGAATGGATCTGTTCATCAGAAAATGAATGGCTGTTTCCAATTAAGTGTTCGTATTCGCAGGTTCCGTTGATGAACAATGGTTCGTCGTTGATGTAAAAACGGTTGTCTTTTCCGTCACGGCTCACCGGCCAGCTTACCCAACGGATTCCGTACGGTGTTTTTAATTCATCTATTTTTTTTCCGTTTTCAGAAATTGTAGTGACCAATTCATATAAATACGGATTTGCTGGTGACCACAATTTCGGGTTTGCAATTTCCGGAAGTGTTTGTGCTATTTGTTTTATTTCTCCAGACGTATTTTTGGTATCAGTTTTTACGCTAACAACTTTCTTTCCGTTTTTATCAAAAAGGGTGTTTTCGATAGTAAGGTTTCGGTTTGAAGTTCCGTAGTTTTTGATTTCTGTAGTAATGTTCAGAACTGCTTTTTCTTTGGAAGTGGTTTTGTCATTCCAGATATGAACGCCGAAAGGTTCTATTCGAACTTCATCGGTAACGACCAAAGTTACAGGTCTGAAAATACCCATTGGCTGTGAGCCTTCTGAGAATCCCCACTCTCCGGAACAGCCTCCGCAAACCCAAGGCAAGTCGGCAATGAAGGATGGATGTGATGCTTTTACTATTATATCATTTGCTTTTTCGAAAGAAACGGCATTGGTAATATCGACTGTAAAAGTGGTTCTTCCACCTTTGTGTTCCCCTACTTTTTTACCGTTTACCCAAACGGTCGCGTATGAACTTACGCCTTCAAAATAAAGAAAAAGTCTTTTAGAAGTATCTTGTTTGTCTAATTGTAATGTTTTGTGATACCAAGCGGTTCCGTGTAAATTACCGTGTTTGGTTCTACGAAAACCGTAATACTGATCCCAATTGTGGGGGACGTTTACTTTTTGCCATTGCACATCGACTTTTGGATTTTGCACAAAACTTTCTTCCTGCTCGGGAAGCTGGTTCAATATAATTGTTTCCCAAGAGTCATTCAGCGAGACTTCTTTACGAAACTTCGCAGACTTGTTATTGCTTTGCGACCAGGCAAAACAAGTTATCAATAAGAAATATAGTATGTAATTTAATTTCTTCATTTTAATAAAATAGCCAATCGATAGCCCCTTTTTCGCCTTCGTCTATATAACCGACATCACGGGTCGTAACGGTTTGGTTCGCATCAATAAATCCTAAAATCAATACTCTTCCTTTGCCTAAATCGAGTTTGTTTTCGCCTGGCTGAAAGGTGTAGGTGTGAATGTTTATCCTTGGTAATTCCTTCAAATTCATCGCACTTGCCAAAATCACTTCGGCCTGACCGTGAGCATTTCCAGACGCGTCTGTTTCTAAACTTGGCGGAAATAAAAATCTTTTCTGATCGGAATTGAAATAACCCACCACCAGTTTTACGGCTTTGGTATTTTTGAATTTCAGGTGCGTTCCATTTTCGTTTTGTGATGCTTCATCGAAAGCGATTCCTTTTAGATTTTGCAGTTCTGGAGCTATTTTTGTCAGTTCCGAAATTGGCGTTCCGTACACTTTAGTTCCGTTTTTGACTGCGTAAGTTCCTTTGCTTTCGCTTAATAAAGTTACCTCGGCTGTTTTCCACGGCTTACTTTCTTTGGTTACAACTTTACCATCTTTTGATGATTTCAGCAAATCTAAATTTCGCTTGAAATTAGCCAATTCTCTTTCGTAATGTGGTAATAATTCTGCCCAGGTTTTGTTGTTTCCATCGTCTCCGCCAATCGGAATTCGACGTTGTGCGGTCTGCATACTGTTGGCATATAAATAATGATCTTTAGTCAGATTGACCAATTTTTCATAATATTCGATGCTTTTTTCGAGATGTGGAAGCGCTTTATCCAAATCAGAAATATCATTGGAATAGCTGTATCGCAACACCAACAAGGCGGTTTTTACTTTCTCTGAAAAGAAATCAGCGAAAGCTTTATAGCAATGTACATCGTTTTTAAGACGCAGGAATTCTTCTTTGTCTTTGGTTACGCTGGCCTCGGCTTTATCGATGGCTTCAACGGCTAATCTTCCGTGTTCTGTGATTTCGGCGATGATCTGTGTTGGCAATTCACCAGAATGCGGTTGTTTGTTCCACTCTTTTTTGGCATATTCCAAAAGCAATTCTCCCGCCGGTCCGCACGATTCGTGAAATCCCGGATATACTCTCCATTTTGATGGATTGACCAACTGGCTTTCGAACATTCCCAACAATAAGGTTTGACGGTTTCCTTCGGTGATTCCGAAACGTCTTAATGTTTTTGGGGCTATTTCTCCAGTTTCTTCGTAGGCTTTTAAGATGTTATTGGCACCTTCGGTATCAGTTCCATATTTATTAGCCAAGTCTTTATCCCAATATTTGATTTCTTCGTTTCGGTCTCTTTTGCTGTCCCAGGCGTATCTTGCCCAGGCTTTGTACCAAATCCAGTCGCGATCCATTTCTAACAATCGTTTTCCATCAGCCAATTTATCTGCTGAATAAGGCCAGTCCCAATAGGATGCCTGCGGATATAAATGCAGTGCATTTGCTCCGTGAACACTGTGCATCGCTTTAACTGTTTTCTGGATAAAGTCAGGCGACCCGTAACGGAAAGGCTCCAAATTGGCGAGAATGTGAACGTTTTCGATGTGGATTGATTTTAAAGCGCTCAACTGTTTGTGTGTTTCTCCCCAAGGTCCGCCCGGCGTGTAAGTTGTCAGTGATTCTCCGGTGTATTTGCTTTCTGTGTAAAGGTTTTTATACAACGGAAGCGATTTTTCCATTACCAAAGGCCCATCAGTGTCGTGAGAACGCAAAATAATTGGCGGTTCGTCAGTTCTTCCCAATGCTTTCAGTCCGTCCTGAACGCCCGGAATAATGGTTTTGGTAAACCATTCTACGTCGTCATCGACTGTATTGATGGCTTCTCCAAGGCAAACCAACAATCCAACGTTTGGATATTTTTCGATGAAAGCACTAATTGATTTTCGGGTATAATCCGAAAGTAAAGGCGTAATGGGTCTGGAACGATCCTGCGTTTTGATGTCGTAATGCTCCGCAAATGGTTTGGAAACGATAATATTATAGAACATTTGAATCACCCAGATTCCTCTTTTGTTGGCTTCTACAGTCAGGTATTTATAGATTTCTTCGTTCTTTTTGAAATCTTCGTCGCTTACTTCCACAGCAAAAGGATAATCTTTCAATTTTACCAATGAAGCAAAAGGATGCCCGTTCCATAAATACAGAGAATTCATTCGGTTTTCGACCATCATATCCAGGTACTTTGTCCACAGTTTTTTGTCGTAAAACCAAGGGAAAGTTTCAGGTGTGTACGGATATTCGTAAACGTCCCTTCCTGGAAGATAAACCGGTTTTTGCATTCCGATACAGGCTCCTCTCAAAACCATTTCAGGGCTGTCTTCGATATTGATTTCTGAGGGAATTTCGCCAGCAGATTTAATGCGGTCAATCAGTTCCATTGTGCCATACAAAGCTCCCGTTGCATCGGTTCCTTCAATGTAAATGATGTTTTTTTGCGTACAAATTTGAAAACCTTCCTTTTTGGTTAATTGGCTGTCGTCGATTTTAGCGTTTTTTGAATTTTGTTTCCAAAAGTCGGTTCCTTTCTCGCCAATAACGATTACTTTGTCTTTTGATTTTTTGGGAGTTTTGTCCGTAAAAACTACCTTGAATCCTTTGGTGGTTGCTATTTCTGATAATTTTTCAGCTCCGAAGGTTGCTCTAGGAGCATTGGCATCACGAACAATGGTGATGTTTTGCGCTGTTGCAAAAGTCGCATATAATCCTAAAAAAAGTAAACTTAAATATTTCATTGTATTGTGATTTTATTTTGCCACAAAGACGCAAAGGCACAAAGTTTTTAAAAGTCAATAATAATTAATCATTTGAACCTAAATTTTCTTCGTGACTTCGTGGCATTTAATTTAATTCTTGAAAATGCTTTTTATATATTCCACATTGGCTCCATAATTCGCTTTCACGTCGTGAACTTGATTTACATCTCTGGAACGTTCGATAATCAACCAGCCACCCCATTGCATTTTGTCCAAGGTTTTTTTGATTTCCGGCAAATTCACTGCTTTGTTGTTTTGTAACCAAACACCATCGGTAGTCGAAGCGTGAATTTGAGCAATATTGTCTCTTCCCAATGTTTTTAACTCTTTTGAAATATCTCTTCCGTTATCCACGGCATTGGCAAAATTGAATGAAATTTTGATGTTTCTATTGCCAATTTCTTCCAATAATTTTTTGTCTCCTGCTGCATCCAATGACGTTTCTACAGCGATAACACCTCCTATTTTGTTGACTTGTTCGCCAGCCCATCTTAATCTTTCGATAACCTTGGGACGCAATTCAGGATGTTTGACTAAATCGCATTGTGTTCCTAATGGCAAATAAGCAATTTGAACATTCGTGTTTTTCATCGTTTCAATACAATCGTTTACCATCTTTTCAACAGTTTCACGCTCTGCAAACGATTGGGCATAAAAACCAGACATTGCAATAGAACTAATTTCAACTCCAGTTTCTTTCGATTTGTCCAAAAACTTTTGTCTTTCTACGGGATCTCCTAATTTACTATCGAAAGTTTCTCTGTTGCCTAAACCTCCCATATCCAATTCGATTCCATCAGAATTAATGGTTTTGGCCAATTCGAAAGCACCTAACTTTTGTCTTTTTAAAATCATCCAATCACAAACTGCAACTTGGTATATTTTTTTTGTTGGGCCCGGCCAAACTCCATTCACTATAGGAAATGAAACTAATTTTGAAGGATCGATTTTTACATATTTAATGCGTTGTCTTCTCCAAGTATAAACACAATGCAACATCCCGTCAGAACCTTGAATTATGGCTGGATAAGAATACTGACCAATTCTTGAATCTTCTAATACCAATGAAGCATTCCAATTAACACCGTCTTTTGAAACGGCAATATTTAGTGGCGTTCTAACCCCTTTTGGATCATCTCCATAAGGCAAAACGTGGTTGTAAATCAATGCGTGTTCACCGTTTTTCATCGTTACCGCATCGGTTCCTGAATTGTTGTTTGGCAGATTCAAAAGTTCTAAAGCCGACCAAGTTTTCCCGTTATCCGTTGACCAAGTGCTGAATAATTTTCGGTTTCGTGTTCGCCCAATGGCTTGTAATTTTCCTTTTTTATGAAAAAGAATACTCGGTTGGATTGCACTAATAGCGTTAATTGTATCTTGTTTTTTACCGATAGTATCGCCCATAATCCAAGTTTTCCCAAAATCGGGAGTCGATTCCATACGCAAATGCCAACCTCCTTTTCCTTCGATGCTTGAAGGACTTAAAAGTGTTCCATTGCTTAACAAAACAGGTTTGTTTTTGATAGGACCCAAAAAGTCATTCGGCAATTTTTCGGGTTTCGACCAAGTTTCGCCTCCATCAGAAGAACGCAATAGCATTCCCCACCAAGTAGACGGACTTGGACCAATTTTATAAAAAAGCAACAAATCTCCTTTTGGAATTTGGTACAAAACAGGATTCCAAGTGGGTAATCTTGGTCCTTCTTTCATTATTCCATTGGCTACTTCAACTCCTTCTGTCCATTTTCCGTTTTTGCGTTTGCTCACCCAAATCCCAACATCGGGATCTCTTTCGTTTGTACCACCAAACCAAGAGGCTATTAAATCGCCATTGGTTGTTTCGGCAATGGTAGCCGCGTGACAAGATGGATAAGGAGCGGTTTCGAATATAAATTCTTCGGATACAATCCCCTCTTTCCAATTTTTGTCTTTTAAAGCCATTTTGTTTTCAATGGTCGATTTGCAACTTCCCAAAAATAAAAGTCCAAAAAGGGCAATCGTTATGTGTTTCAATTTCATTATTTATTATTTAAAATAGTATTACGTTTATTTTCAATATATTATATAAAAATCAGGATAAAAAAATATTAAGTGTAAAAATAACACTAAACAAATGATTTTGCAACCTGTACAGTCCTGAATTAGGAAAATGTGTTTTTATTTAACACTCAAAACATAAGAACCCGATTCTAAAGTCAGGACTATGTTATTATTTTCTGTTTTGTAAGAGGATGAAAATTGAGCTAGTTTTTGTTTGTTCACCGTTACTGATGAAGCATTCGCTGTTGGCAAATACACTACAGCCGATGAATTGGCCGGAATGGTAATTTTCCATTCTAAATTGTTTTTGCTTTTCTTCCAGTCGCTTTTAATCAGTCCGTAAATGGATTCGTAAGAAGCATTTACAAAAGTCAGTCCAGCATTAAAATCCGGTTTCATAATGATTTGTTTGAAACCCGGAGTTTCGGGATTGCTCTTGATTCCCGCCATATTTTCGTAGTACCAAATCAGTAAATCGCCCAAAAGCATTACGTGATTTTGCGAATTCATTGATGGATCTGCGGTATTTCCGTTCCATAATTCCCAAATGGTCGTGGCACCATTTTCGACCATATAACCCCAACTTGGATAGGTTTTGTTGGAAGCCAGTTTATAAGCCAAATCCCCTCTTCCGAAATTCGTCAGCGTTCGCATCAAAAATTGCGTTCCGATTACGCCTGTGCTAATGTGTCCTTGTTTGGTTACCTCGACTTCGTGAACCATGTTTTTAAACACTTTTTCAACCAAGTTTTCAGGAACCATCCCAAAAGCCAATGGCAACACATTTGCCGTAACGGTATTATTAGCGTAGTAATTTTTGTCAGTATTTAAAAATTTGGCATTGAATGCTTTTTTGATTCTTGTTGTTAAATCATCATAATGTGCAATATCAGCATCCGCTTTTGCGATTTTGGCAAACTTTTTCATAATGCCCAGAAGCTGATAATAAAACGCACTCGACAATAATTGTCCATCCGTTAAACGGGCAGGATCTTTGGAACGAATCAACTCTAATGATTCCGGCGGAACGCACCAGTCACCATATTTATCCTTATCCATTAAATCATCTTTCAGATAATTTTCTTCCATATACACCATCCATTTTTTCATATACGGATATTGCTTTTTGATCACTTCTTTGTCACCAAATTGTTGGTACAGCATATCGCCAACCGTGATATACGTTCCCGGCCAGGTTACGTTATCCCCGTAATAACGCCAAAATGCCGGAGCTACATCTGGCAATCCTCCATCCTGAGTTTGGGAATATTTAATATCATCCAGCCATTTGGCATATAAAGTCTGGTTGTCGAATAAAAAACTTTCGCCATAAGCACCCGTTGTTCGGTCTCCCAACCAAGGCTGACGCTCGTTTCGCTGTGGACAATCGATTGGCATTCCTTTGTAATTTCCGCTGATTCCCCACCAGGCATTTTTGAAAATCTGGTTCATCGTCGCATCCGAAGATTCAAAAGTTCCGGTGGTTTTGATATCATCATACACCACTTTTCCAACGAAATTCTCCAAAGTTGGTTTGGTCGGAAAACCAGAAATTTCTACAAATCTAAAACCGTGAAAAATGAATCGTGGTTCCCAAATTTCTTCGCCTTCGCCTTTCAAAGTATAAATATCAGTCGTTTTCGCATCACGCAAATTGGCAATGTACAATGAGCCATCGGCCTGTAAAGACTCGGCAAACTTCATTGTGATTTGGTCACCGCTTTTGCCTTTTACTTTCAGTTGCAACCAACCCACCATATTCTGACCCATATCGAGAATGTAAGTCCCTTTTGCAGTCGCTTTAATCGAAACAGGTTTTACCTCGCCCATTATTTTCATATTCGGCGACATCTGCGCTTCGTAAAACCCACCCGGTTCCTGAACGTATCTGGCGTTAATCCAGCTTTTATCGTCGAAATTGGTCGTAGCCCATCCTTTCATTTCCTTGCGGGCATCGTATTCTTCGCCGTCGTATTCGTTATTAGATAGAATCGGTCCGTCGGTGGTTAATCTCCAAGTATCATCTGTTCTAATTACCTCTTTGCTTCCATCAGTATATTCGACAAACAACTGCAAAGCCATTTTTGGAAAACCAAATGATTTAATTTTATACGGTTTGTAATCCTGACGCATTGCAAAAAAACGTCCGTTTCCTAAAATCGTTCCCAACATATTTTTGCCTTCTTTCAATTGCGAAGTCACATCAAAAACATTGTATTTTACGTTTTTGGTATAATCCGTCGGAACGGGTGCCAAAACCTGATCGCCAATTTTATTTCCGTTAATGTACAGTTCATACAAGCCCATTCCCATAATGTAAACCTTGGCAGATTTCACTTGTTTTTTCAGGTTGATTTCTTTTCGCAAATAACGGGCTGACAATCTGGAATATTGAGAAACGCTGTCATCTTTCGACAATTTTTCATATCCAATCCAGCGTGTGGATTTCCAGTCGGCATAGGTCAAAATCCCGATGCTGAAATGAGCGTTTTCCGCCGATTTGATTTCGCCTTTATTCGTAAAAACAGTTACTTTCCAAAACGCATTTTGTCGGTCTCCCAGCTTTTTTCCGTTGTAAATTATATTGACAGATTCATTACTTGTGATTTTTCCGCTATCCCACAAATCGGCTTTGTCCGCATTTAGATTTTCTAAAGTCGAAGCCACCAATATTTGA
This sequence comes from Flavobacterium fluvii, assembly GCF_900129545.1. Classification (GTDB taxonomy): domain Bacteria; phylum Bacteroidota; class Bacteroidia; order Flavobacteriales; family Flavobacteriaceae; genus Flavobacterium; species Flavobacterium fluvii. The sequence continues at coordinate 205,922 of NZ_FQWB01000001.1, forward strand.
TACGCCGTTTGTTTCACATCGTTTACATCCGACTTTATTTGCCAGCTCAAACGAGGCTGAACGACATCAATTCCTTCCGGATTGTTTAGCATTTCGCATTGCAGATTTATTACGCTGATTTTGTTTTGGGCTTGCGCCGAAAATGTAAAAAGTGTAATGATTAATGTAAGATGTAAAAAAAACTTTTTCATAAGTTCTATGTCTTTAAACTTTTTATTTATTCTTTGCTTCATATTCGTTTTCCGCTTCTATCAAAGGTCTATGCCATTCCCAAAATTCATCAAATGTTTTTAATTCTGAATTTACGGGATTACTTGCACTAAATGCTTCATCCGGTGACATTGGTAAAATATGTTGAAAATAACTTTCACTTGTTCTTCTTGGATTATCAGCAAGTGAACTTTCAAAAAAGTTAGTTGAATAATCATAGTGATGAGAATGAATAAAATTATCCCAACTTTCTCTAACTATTTCTTCATCACGAATATCAATTATTTCAAATTGCTCCATATTCCTTTTTTCACCAGTACCCCAAGCTTCGTTTAATAATTTGACAGCTTCAAGATCAGATTTAGGCGCACCATAACCGAAAATTGTTACAAGTTTAGTTGAATCAGAATTTAACCAATATTTTAATCTATCCCATTCAGTATTTATAAATTCATCATCTGTGTAATTTTTTTGCTCTATCGGATATAATAATTTTGTAGGTTCAAAATATCCCCCGTCTTTGCGCATATACATTCCTGCTGGTCCACATCTTTTATCTTCTTCACTGTATCCAATTGCAACATTTCCGTGAAGAAATGAAAGTCTAGGCAAGTCATTAGTAAATTCTTTATTCCTTATCCAAGCCTGATAAAGAAAAGGATCCCAATTAAAAGTTGCTATTAAATCTTTTCCTCGAAGAGAAAGAACTAGATAGTCATAAATTGTTGGTTCATTAGGTAATTTCATATCCCCAAAATAATCAGATATTCTAAATTCGATTTCTTTAATTAAATCAGAATTGGGATTATCTTTATGAAGATTACTATATAATGTTTCAAAATTTTTAGCGATTAAATTTTCAGGTAAATCTTTAATTAAATCTCCAAGTCCAACAACATCAATAAAATTGTCCATTGAAGGTAATTTTTTACCATACAATTCACCATTTCTGTAAGTTGAAGCAATACTAGCGCCAGCCCCAAGAATAACGACGTGACCACCACCTCCCATTACAGTCTTAATTCTATCTTCTTTTGTTTTTGGCATTGGTCTTAATTTTATAAATATTAATAAAACGATACGATTTGATTCGATGATATCCGTTTTTGATTCGATAAGAATTACTTAAAAATTGGTTACTCCGCCACTAATTTCTCCAATTTTTCTGAAACCCCAATCTCTTTTCCATTTTTAAAAATCCTAAACCCTTTTCCTTTACCGTATTTCTCTCCAGTTTTATCCCAAAGAATTGTAATTATATTCCCGTGATACAACAAATTATCCAGACAAAACCAATCCCATTTTTCCTGTGGAATCAATGGATTTACCTCAATTTTTTCATCCGCTCTCGGACGTAAACCAACCAATCCCGTAATCATCAAATCGTTAAAAGTCGAATGATTGTAATAACGGCTTCTTTCTTTGTCGCCCATCAGCCAATAACCGGTTGTTTCGTCCAGATATTCTCCAATGTATGGCTTTCCACGGTAATATTGCGACTGCACATACAAATCCATTTGCTTGAAGTAATCGGTTTTGGCAACGAAACTCTGATTGTAATTATTCAGAACATTCGCTAAAGCAGTCAACGTCTGTGAACTCGCGAAAGGCCAAATCGCTCCGTCCCATTCGCAGGTTCCGGTTCCGTGAGTTCTAAAACGCGGACTTCTGCGCTCTGCTGTTGTCAAACCAAAAGGTGCCGAAAACCCTTTTTCATCCTTAATCTGTTCCCAGGCTTTTTCAAAACCTTTGTCTTTTTGTGGCAGATTAAAATACCACGGAATAAATCCAATCGCTTCTCTCACCTGCGCCAGAGTATCTTTTTCTGTAAACGTTTCAAAAAATTCACTTTTCGAATTCCATAATTTCGTTTCCACTAATTGTTGTAAAACATCCGCTTTAGCTTTAAATTTAGCCTCCGCTTCCTTGTCGCCTTTCATCGATGCCATTTTCGAAATCGCTACGGCATTTCCAAACATATAACTGTTAATCGTCGGTCTTGCATTTTGTACTTTTCGCCCGCCACTCAACGATTCTTCCATTCCGTCTTTTACATCGTGTTGCCAAAACAAACCATCTTTTCGCTGACGGTCTTTTTCCCAAACGGCGTAATCCGTAACCATATCCGGGTACATATCCAATAAGAATTTTTCATCCTTATTCACCAAATACCGATTGTACAACGCATCAGCCGTCCAACTACTGAATTTATACAATTTGTTCATCGGTTTTCCTTCATTGCCACGGTACCAAATTTTCACATCCTGTTCAATGTACTGCGGATCGTGCACCCAGCGAAATTCATTGATGTGATGTCCCACCGCACAAGCAATCAAATTGTATTTATCGGCATACGAACGATCTACTAAAAACTCTGTAATTCCGAAACCAAGTGGCGTTTTCTTGATGTGTTTTCGTGCCGTCCACCAACGGTAATAATAAATTTCCTCAAAATTCTGCTGTGGACATTCAAACAACGGAACATTCTTTTCCATCCACGCCCAAGCACTGTCATTCGGAATCGCAAATTTCAGATTCTCGTCTTCCATCGTGTTGAAATAATCCACATAATGCTTAAAATTATCGGCTTTCAAAACCACAGAAGTTCCTTTTTTAGAATGCCCCGCTCCCGATTTACAACCGCTGTTTAAAGCCGAAATCAGAATAACAAAAGCAATTATTTTGTATTTAAATTGGTGTAACATATTCAATTTTATTTTAATTATTTGGGCGTGACCCTTCGTGAAAAACTTCGGGTCGTGCTGTACGTTCCCGCTTCCCGATGAAAAATCGGGAGAGCTCCACTGCCATCACTCACGCGGATAGACGTTCTCGGTTTCTCACTGCTTTATTTACTCTATTATTTCGTCAAGATGCGCTTTAACATAGTTAATCCTTAATTCACCATAATGATCCAATTCATAAAATTTGTCATCGAGAGGATCAAAATAAGGATTTCGGTCACTTGTATAAAGCTCTTTGTCTCTTAAATAAATTTCTTTTGATTTAATTGCAAGTTCAAGAAATTTGGTTGCCCCAAATTCACGTAATCCATCTATTGCGTCGTCAATATATTCGTCTTCGTTATTTAAGTAAAATTGGTCAAAACCTCCATTGAAAACTTCATTATCAAGAATATTTGTTGATACAACTTGTCTCTGGATTTGACTAAGAGGCTTTCCATCAAATTTGACTGTTAACAAATAATCAGCTACTTCAAAATCAAAATCGTCATCAGATAGAATTTTAAGTTTTTCCTTCAGTTTTAATAAATCAATGTTCATATGTTTTCATTTGTCATTACAGTTAATTTCAAAATAAACAATTCGTGGAATTCGTGTCCTTTTTTTAATTCGCCGAAAAACTATAAGTCTGCCCAGCTTTCATCTCCACATCATATTCATTATACTTCGGCAATTTTACTTTAGGCAATTTAGCTTCTTTAGAAATAATCGGTTTCTTTACTTCAACATCATAAAACAACGGATTCGGGTTTTTCCCTTTTGCTTTTTTAAGCACAATTCCTTTATCAGCTTTTAAGGTGTTTTCCAATTTCAATCGGCAGTTTCCTCCTAATTTTGAGTACACTTTCAAAGTCGAAACTTTATTGTTTTTCCAGGTCATATCAATTACAAATCCGCCTCTTGTTACCAAACCTTTGATGCTTCCGTCTTTCCAGACCGTTGGCAACGCAGGCAATAAATGAATCGCATCTTCCTGACTCTGCATCAGCATTTCGGCGATTCCTGCCGTGCATCCAAAATTACCGTCAATCTGAAACGGTTGGTGGGCATCAAGCATATTTGGGTAGGTTCCGCCACCTTTTTTTTGATCAGCCGTAACCAAATGCAATTGATCCTGAATCAGTTTGTAGGCGTGATTTCCGTCTAACAATCTTGCCCATAAATTCACTTTCCACCCCATTGACCAGCCTGTCGATTCATCTGTTCTGTAAATTAAGGATTGTTTGGCCCCTTCAAATAATTCTGGTGTTTTGATTGGCGAAATCTGATTACTCGGAAACAAGCCGTACAAATGGGAAACGTGTCGGTGATTGTCTTTTGGATTATCCCAATCGTCCTGCCATTCCTGTAACTGACTGTGTTTTCCGATTTTCATCGGAGGCATTTTAGCCAAAGCGTCACTTAATTTTTTAGTATAATTTTCATCCGGAGCAACCAATTTCGAAGCTTTAATCACATTCGAAAACAAATCAAAAACCAACTGATTGTCCATAGTAGTTCCCGAAGCAATAGTCGATTTTCCGGTTCCGCCAGCGTGTGTGTTTTCAGGAGAACTCGATGGCACCACTACCAAATAACCTGTATTTGGATCGGTAATCATAAAATCCAAAAAGAAATCAGCAGATCCTTTAATAATCGGATAAATTTCTTTTAAATAATTGATATCACCTGTGTACAAATAGCGTTCCCATAAATCCTGCGAAACCCAGGCACCACCCGTTGGCCACATTCCTGACGCGGCCGAATCAACCGGAGCGGTTACGCGCCAGATATCCGTGTTGTGATGTAAAACCCAGCCGTTGGCATTGTACATCGTTTTTGCCGTTACTGCTCCCGTGACGCTTAATTCTTTTGCCATTTGGATAAAAGGCTCGTGCATTTCGGAAAGATTGGTTACTTCTGCAGGCCAATAATTCATCTCGGCGTTGATGTTGGTTGTGTATTTTGAATCCCAGGGCGGAGTTACCATATCGTTCCAGATTCCCTGTAAATTCGCAGGCTGACCGCCCGGCTGTGAACTCGAAATCAACAAATAACGTCCAAATTGGAAATACAAACTTGCCAATTGCGGATCGAATTGATTTTTGAAATCACGGATTCTTTCGTTTGTTGGTTTTTTGATGGCATCGTTTGAACCTAAATCCAAAGCCACTCTATTGAAGAATTTTTGGTAATAAGCAACGTGTGCTTTTTTGATTGCATCAAAACTTTTCGGTAAAGCTTTTTCTAAATACGATTTGCTCTTTGCTACTTCGTCTTCGGTAATGTCCTGATAGTTTTTGAAATTGGTCGCAATCGAAATATAAAGCGTTACCTCATCGGCTTTGTTGATGATTAGGATTCCGTTGCTTGCCGAAACTTCACCGCCTTTATTTTTAGCTTCGATTCGTCCCTGAAATTTCACCTTTCCTTTTACGTTTTCGAAATTAGTTCCAACTCCCGAAAGGATTATTTGATTCCCTTCCGTTGATGGAACGGTTTTGTCAATCGGGCTGTTCATAAAAACATTCGCTGTAATCTGTCCCGGCTGACTTGCCGACAATTTTACCACAATCACCTGATCTGAAAACGAAGTCAATATTTCTCTGGTAAATTCTACTCCGTTTACCGTGTATTTTACTTTTGCCGTAGCGTTTTCGATATCCAAATCACGGTAATAATTGGTATATTTTTGATGTCCGGGAAACGAAATATAAGCACTTCCGAAAGTCTGGTACGGCATTCCGTCGTTGGTTTGCGACATAATATCCTGTGTCGCCAAAGCCTGTGCTTCATCGAATTTCCCCTCAAAAACTAATTGTCTTACTTTTGGCAAAGCCTCGATTGATTTGGTATGCGCGTTGCTGTTTGGCGAACCTGCCCAAATGGTTTCTTCGTTCAATTGCAAACGCTCCACTGCGGGATCTCCAAAAACCATCGCACCCAAACGGCCGTTACCCAATGGCAAAGCTTCGTTCCAGATGGTGGCAGGTTTGTCGTACCACAATTTTAGTTCGGTTTTGGTTTGCGCTGTTGAGGCGAAGGAAACAATTCCGAAACAGATCGCTGTTATTTTACTTTTTAACTTCATAGCTTGTAGTTGATGGTTAATAGCTGATTATTGTTGGTTAATCAATTATTAAGTTCATATTTTTTATTCTAAATTTTTAATCAAAAGACAAATGTTCTTGAGTACCAGAGTGCGTGAGGGATTACTTCACTTAACTTTTATTTTCATCGGAGTTCAGTGAACTTCGTTTGAAGCTGGCTACCGAAGTAGCGCGGATAGCCCGACTATTACTTCTTGACTTCATACACTTTCAGATTTTTTTCTCCAAACATTTCATATAATTTGTCAATATCTTTTAATGCGTTTTTCGGCAGATTTTCGGCTTTGTTGCCAAAAACATATAATTTATCGTAAGGCTCAATCACGCAGGTTGACTCGTCGATTTCGCCTTTTTCATTTTGTACTTTCTTTAAGTCCAGACCTAAATATTTCGCCATAAACGGGTACAACGCCATACGCTTTGAAACTCCAAAATCGTGACCTTCCTTAGCAAAATGGGCATTTTCTACCAGATTTTTTTTGCCGTAGAGTTCGTAAGTTCTTTGGATAAAAGGGAATTCCAATTCGGGAACGGCCAGTGTCCAGTCTTTTCCGTCTGAAACAATTAATTGTGGTTTTGGCGCCATCATTGCCGAGATTTCGGCATTGTTGGTTCCGTTTCCGCAAAGGTGGATTCCGCGACCGCTCTCGCAAGGGCAACCGCCCGAAAAATGCGAAGAAACCATCACCACGGGAGCCGAAACCGTGATTCGATCGTCTAAAGCGGACAGAAACATCGTGTGCGAGCCTCCGCCGGAACCGCCGGTAACACCAACTCTTGAAATATCCGCATTTTTTATGGTGGACAAATAATCCAATAAACGGATTCCGCTCAACACCTGAACGGTTGAGGCGATGCTGTTTCGGTGCGTTTCTTCGGGGAATTGCAATAGGGATTCGCCCCAGGCAAATAAATCGTAACTCACAACAATGGCGCCCATTTTCGCCATTATGGCACAACGGTACTGCTCGTCTTTACGGTATCTTCCGTCGCCGAAATGTCCGTCGGGCGTTAAGATAATTGCCGATTTTTTGTTTAGCGGATAGGGTTTGTAAATAGATCCTGTTGTGTAAACGCCTGGCAGAATTTCTAAAGCGATGTTCTCGACGCTGTAATCTTTATAAATTCTTTTTTGCGTTAAGATTGGTTTTGATTTAGGCATTGGCGGTGCTTTGTCCAAACCAAATGACGTGATCATACAGGCTTTTATTTCTTTTTTTCGTTTTTCCCAATCGGAAACATTGGAATATAAAGTGGTTAAATAATCCAAACGCTCTTTCCCTTTATCGACTGAAACTTTATGGTTTTCATATTTTCGGATTTGGTATTTTCCGTCCGGCTGTTTGAAATATGTCAATTCGAAAGGAACCAAAACATTGGCCAGAGAAACTTCCAGATTGCCTTGTTCAATTCTCCAATCGGCGTAATCGAGTTCTTTTCCTTTCAGCAAACCTCTGTCGTCAATTATGGTGATTTTGAAAATGGTTTCGATATTTTTTATTGTTTCCGTAACCGGTTTTCTGAAATTCGTATCCGATGTGCATTGCCCGTTTGCAAGCGTCAATCCAAAGATTGAAACCAGTAAGGCAAAAAATATGTTTTTAATTGTAGTCATTTTAAATCTTATATTTTGCATTCTATTGTATATTTTCCGGATCCTAATTTCAAATCTTTAGTCAGTTTTCCGTTGACTTTAATTTCTGAGTTCTTTGCGATTGGCAATTTTATGGTCGCTGAAGTATTCGCTGGAATCTCCACTTTCAGGATTAATTTTCCGTCTGTTTTCTCCCAGGCCGAAGCAATATTTCCGTAAATGGATTGGTACGTTGCTTTTACAAAAGTCATATCGCCCACGATTTCCGGCTGAATAAAGAAATGTTTAAAACCGGGGTTTTCAGGATCGGGAACAATTCCGGCCAGACTTTGGTAAAACCATTCTTCGATTTGTCCCATCATAAAATGATTCCACGAATTTCCTTTTCGCGGATCCCATTGTTCGGTTAGAGTCGTTAGTCCAAATTTAATCTGAAATCCATAACCCGGCGCATCGTAATGATTGTTCATTTTGTACATCGTTTCGTTTTCGCCGTTTCGTGCCAAAGCCTGAAATAAGTAGCGGTTTCCAACATCGCCGGTTGTCAGTCGGTCGCCTTTTTCTTTGATGTCATTCAGTAAATTCTGCATCACCGCCTGTTTGTATTGCGGTTCTACAATATCCATAAAAACAGGAACAGCGTTACTGAATTGACTGCTGGTTCCGTATTGTTTGGTTTCTTTGTTGAAAAACTCTTTGTTGAAAGCGTTTTTGATATCCGAAGTCAGCTTTTCATACTTCGCAATATCTTCTGTTTTATTCAATAATTTGGAAGCTTTTGCCAATAAACTTGCTCCATAAAAATAATGAGAAGTGGCCGAAAGTGCAATCGGACTGTTTTTGGAATAACCCGCCGGATGTGTTCCGTAATCGTACCAATCGCCCAATCCGTGGGAAACAATATGACTGGTGGCTTTGGTTCCTAAATAATCCACATATCTTTTCATTACCGGATAATATTTTTCGATTAACGAAGCGTCGCCGTAATATTCGTAATACATCCACGGCAGAATTACACCTGTAACTCCCCATTCCGGTGAATCAGTAAAGTCACCTCCAAAAACTACATATTCGGGAACGATGGTCGGAATTAATCCGTTGTCACGTTGCGAATCTTCAATGTTCTGCATCGTTGCAGGAATAAAACTTTCCAGATTGTAATTGAACATCAAACCTGGTCCGTTCAAATGAATTTCTTCTAGCCAGCCTAATTTTTCACGTTGTGGGCAATCGGTGAAAACACTTTGAAAATTACTTTTAATGGCGTTATTAATCAACAAATGAGTTTTATTGAAAATATCATTGGAAGACTCAAAAGTTCCTGCTTCTCCTGCCGAATTGTAAATGAAATTTGATTTTAAATCGACAAGCGTCGGAAGTTTTTCGTCCTTGATTTTCTTGTAATTGATGTTTTCAATCTGAACGTACTGATAACCGTAAAAACTGAATTTGGGTTGCCATTCTTCAATGCCTTCTCCTTTTAAGGTATAATCGTAATAGTAAGGCTTCCCCGTTTTTCCCTGACTCACTGTTCCATCTTCGTTCAGACTTTCACCAACCCATACACGAACAATCTGACCTTTTTTTCCTTTGACTTTTATGGTTGTAAATCCGGATAGGTTCTGACCCATATTGAAAATAAAAAGGTTAGGTTTCAGTTCTTTTGCTTCTTTTACATCATATCGTTTCTGGATCGTAACTGGTGTTGTCGTCTGCGCTCTTAAAACTCCTTTTGGAGCCTCCTGAACAACTACTTTTTTCCAGGTCGAATCATTGAAACCCGTTTGGTTCCAGCCTTTTTGTTCTAAATTAGCATTGTAATCTTCGCCTCCAAAAATACTATTGTAAGTAATCGGGCTTTTGCTATACTTCCAGCTTTCATCCGATTTTATAATATCTTCGGAACCGTCTTTATAAATCACTTTCATTTTGAAAAATAAAGTCGGTGGACCAAAACTTACATAAAATTTCGAATAGCGTTCGGCAAGCGTGTTGTACATTCCGTTTCCTAAAAGCACTCCAATTACATTTTCTCCGTTTTGGAGTTCCTTCGCATTCAATTCATAAGTATTGAAATTAACGGTTTTGTCGTAATCTGTCCACAAAGGGGCAAATTCACTATTGCCGATTTTCTTTCCGTTAATCGTCAGTTCATAATGCCCTAAACCTGAAATGTAAACTACGGCTTCTTTTATTTCTTTTTTTACTTCGAAAGGCTTACGCAACATAATACTTCTGCGCGACAATGAATCCGAAGCATTGATCAAAGCGTCTTTTTTCTGTCTGTTGAAAGTGGCTGTATGGTAATTTCTACCTTCCGGTAAATGGCTGTCGGCTTTGGTAATCGCACCAATCCACATTGGATTTAATACTAAAGGTGCAATTCTGAAAGAAGCTGTTTTACTCCAACTGGAAGATTTGTCTTTTTGATTCCAGACTTTTACTTTCCAGAAATATTTCGTTTCGTTTTTTAATGGAGTTCCGCTGTAAGTTATTTGAAGGTTTTTATTGGAAACTGTTTTTCCGCTGTTCCAGATATCTCCTTCATTTTTATTTAATTTTTCTTCTGATGAAGCTACTAAAATTTGATAGGCAGATTGTGTAACATTCTGCTGTTTTGAAACCAATTGCCAGCTCAATCTTGGTTGAGTTGTGTTTACTGCCAATGGATTTTTTGTCATTTCGCATCTTAATTGCACAGCAGAAATCTGTCCATTTGAAATGAAAGTTATCAGAAGACAAAAGAGGAATACTATTTTTTTTAAATTATTCATATTTTATTTTTGCACGCAGATTCAGCAGATTGGGCAGATTTATTTTTTAATCTTTAAATATTTCAATCTTATAATTTCTTTGTGACCAATGACTGAATATTAAATACCGCTTCGGGAATTAATTTTCCTGTATTCGGTAAATCGGTAAAATCTGGTGTGTCTGGTTCTGTGTCTGCATTTGGTGTGTAACGCTGATCGCCTGTGCGGAACATTATTCTTGAAATTCCGTCAACCGGAGCATAAAATATTTTGTTGGTTTCTTTGCCGTCATTCACTTTAACAGTGTATGAACGGGAAGTCACATCCAATTTGACTGTAATCTTATATTCTTTTCCGGCTTCGTATTTCCCAATTCCGCCGTGACGGGCTCCGTGTTTTACTTTTATTTCTCCATCCGAATCGAAAACGATACGGATTGCAGGAAGTCCTTGTTTGTTTTGAAATTCCACCTGTAATAATCCGTGATTGTTTTGCTCGGGTTTTACGGTAAAAGTCGCTTCCATTTTTTGTGCAAACGGAATCACACGCTCGGCTCGGGAATAATCAAAAAAGTCCTGATCTCTTAAGGTCAGCCATTTTTTTCCATCCGCTTTCTTTTCGATTTTTGTGGAAGCCCAGGACAAATCGTAGGTGTTCCATAATTTTAATTCTTCTCCGTTTGGCAAATCGTTGAACACGTCGTTAGCGTTTTCTTTGACTTCGCTGGTCACAGGAACGGGTACAGATGCCACCCAAATGTCTTCTTTGTTGACGCTGTAACTTACCCAAAGTTTTCCATCGGGCGGAGTTCCATCTCCTTCGTTTATTCCGCGAACGTATTGTGGCCCCGCAGATTTGTAGTTCCCTCCATACCGCATCGGGCTGACTTCGCCGTGAACCAATAATAAATCTTTATAATTCAGTCCGTCGTCACTGGTTGAAATCGCCAATGGCCAACGGTATTCTGATGGATTGTAGACGGTTGCATAACGATTATCCGAGGTTCTTTGTCCCCAGATTTTGGCATTGCTGTTTACAAATCCCGGTGCTCTTAATGGCGTGTATTCCCAGGTTTTGCCTTCGTCTTTACTTAAAGATGTCAAAGCAAATTTCCATAAACCGACTACGTTTCCGTTGGGTAAATGGTAATAATTAAATGCTTTGTACTGTTTTTTTAACGGAATTAATTCATCATCACGATCAGCTTCTTCAACCCATTGTTGCATCAGTAAAGGTTTTGACATCAGCTCATCGCAGGCTTTGATGAATTTTTTGTCTTTGCTTTTGGTATAAAACGGAAATGTGGTTGGCAACGGGTTTCCGGTTTTATTGTATCTGATAAAATAAATTGGACCATACGTTCCGTCTTTGTAGATTTCACGAACGACACGTCCAATTCCTTTTCCGTCGTTGGGATCGTCTTTTTTATCTAAAGCAACTCCATAATAACCGGTTGCCAGTAATCTCTTATCTGATGAGACATAGAATCCCATTCGTTGGTGCATCACGGCATCTAGGTTTTTGGCAACGCCTTCCACGCCTTCTTTTTTGAATCCGTCAGGAACACGGTAAATCGGAAAAAGCACAATAGGTTTTGTCCAAATCTCTCCGTCTTTGGATGTCATCAAAAATGTTTGTCCCGGCGGAATGTGTTCTCCGGATGGGTCACTTAAATAATGTAGATAAAAAGTATTGTTCCAATACGCCATCATCGACTGGTGGTTGTAAGTCCAGCCAAATCCATCTGCTTTTTCAGGATGTTCACGGCTGGCGCGCATAATTTGTGTGGCGTGAACTCCAACTGCAGGACTCAATTGCCCGTGGTGGTAATCGACATTGGAAAGTGTTTTGCCTGTATATCGTATTGTGTCTTGTTGGGCTTGCGCCGAATTGACTGCGACACAGCTTAACAAAATGGCTGTTGCTGTTACGATATTGGTTTTTATGTTTTTAAATGCAATCATTGCTTTTGTTTTTTTGCCACAGATTTCACAGATTTTCACAGATTCTTTCTTGAATTTGCTTGTCTATTTTTTCACGCAGATTTGGCAGATCGAGCAGGTTTTTAATCCTTTTAATCTTTGAAATCCGTGGCATTAATTTATTTCTTTTCTATTAATCCTTTTAGAACGGCTGACGAAATTGTTGTTATTGTTCCGTGTTTGTGTCCTTCGGGAAGGCTGATTTTGGAAGACACATCTTCGAAATGCACAAAATCGGAAGTGCTTAAGGCTTTGTAATTTTTCGATCCGTAATTGTCATAATACAGCAACCATTTTTTCCCGACTTTCACCACCGTTGGCCCTTCCGATAAATAAGCAGTCAAGGGTTCTGAACTTTTTGCAAATGGTCCCAAAGGCGATTTCCCGAAAGCTACTTTGATATTTCGCATAGGTCTGGTGTTGTCTTTTAAAACCAAAACATACTCTTTTTTGCTTTTTTTGACAATCACACAATCAATCACGCTGAAACCGGGTTCGTAATACAATTTCGTCTCCGAAAAGGTTTTGAAATCTTTGGTGGTTACATAATACATTCGGTGATTGTTTTTTTCATCTTCTAAACCTTTTTCGAATCGGAATGGGATTGTTGATGCCCAGATAATAATGTATTCTTTTTTGACATCGTCATAAAAAATTTCGGGTGCCCAAACGTTTACGACTTCGGGTTCGTGTTTCATTACGGGAATGTATTCCTGTTTTGACCAATGAATCAGGTCTTTGGAACTGGCATATCCAAAACCGTTTCCGCCTTTCCAGTCGGTTGTCCAGACCATATGATAGGTTCCGTCTGCGCCTTTTGTGATGGATGGGTCACGCATTATTTTGCTGGCACCAGTCTCGGGTTTTAGGAATGATCCTTCCAAACCTTTCCAATTGTAACCGTCTTCGCTATATGCCAAATACAAACCTTCTGTAGCGGGTTCCCTGAAAGAAGTGAAAAGGAAAATTTCCTTTTTTTTCTGGGAATAGCTTACAGCACAAATGGCTATGCAAATGGTCAAGAATATTTTTTTCATTGTAATTATTCTACGATTGCTTTTTTGTCCAAGTCTTTTCCTTTTTTAACGGTCGTTGTTACGTTGTTGAAAACGTTGTTTTTCAGAAAAATATTCTTGGTTTCTTTTCCATCGGCTTCGATAAAAATATCGGTGGTGTTGAATGGAAAATTATTGTTGATCATAATGTTTGAAGCATTATCGATTTTGATAACCGGGATTCCTTTAATCGGTGTTGAAGAACCCACGTTATCCAAAATGAGGTTCTTGGCATCGGAGATTTTAAAAGAGGAACCCAGTGTTGCATTCACTTTAACATCGTGAAACTCAACATCTGACGCCGTAATTACCGTAAAACCTTCTTTGCCATCCATATTGATATTCGAAAAAGATATGTTCTGGATTGGCATTTCAGAAATTCCGCGAACAAATCCGGCTTTGTTTACATTTCCACCCGTAACATTGCTGATGTGAATGTTTCTGAAAATTGGTGTTCGCTCTGTAACGGGCTCCACTGCATTGTCTTTATCATAGAACAAGTCCAGAATAATGGCTTCTTCCTTGATGTTTTTCATAACGATATTGTCCACGCGAATGTCTTCGACAACACCACCTCTTCCGCGAGCGGCTTTGATACGGATTCCACGATCGGTTCCGTCAAAAACGCAGTTGGAAATGGTGATTTTTTTGATTCCGCCCGACATTTCGCTTCCGATAACGACACCACCGTGACCACTTAACATGGTACAATTGGTAATCGTAACATTTTCGGTTGCTTTTCCGTATTTACGGCCGTCTGCATCCCTGCCCGATTTGATGGTAATACAGTCGTCGCCCACGCTGATGTGACAGTTTGAAATATGAACGTTGGTGCAGGACGAAGGGTTGATTCCGTCTGTGTTTGGCGAATGCGGATTGTTGATTGTAATTCCAGTTACGGTTACATTGTCGCAGAATTCAGGATTTATCGTCCAGAAAGGGGAATTTTTGAAGGTTACGCCTTCGATTAAAATATTCTTGCAATTGTAGGCCTGGAAAAAAGAAGGTCTAAAAAAGTGTTTGTCAATTGTTCTTTTGTAGTAAGGCTCATAGACAATTCCTTTGTTTTGCTCGGTCCACATTTTTTGGTATTTGGTTTCCGGAATTGGACCTTTGGCAGTTTCAATTCGGTACACTTCATTCCACCACGCTTTTCCTTGTCCGTCGATTACGCCTCTTCCTTTGATGGTGATATTTTCGACGTCTTTCGCATAAAATAATGGGGAGAATGACTGCATCACGATTCCTTCGTAACGCATTTCCACATACGGAAGGTAGTCATCGAAATTCTCCGAGAATTTCAAAAGTGCTCCTGAATCCAAATGGATTGTAATGTTGCTTTTTAGTTTTAAAGCTCCAGTTAAATATTCGCCTGCAGGAAAAAAGATGGTTCCGCCTCCGTTTTTAGACGCTTTTTCGATGGCGCCCTGAATGGCTTCGGTGCATTTTATGCCTTTGTTGTTTCCGCCTTCGTTTAGGATATTCAACCAGCCGTCATTTGCCAAAGCGGTATTTAGTCCTGTGATGAAGAAGAGTAATATTATGATATTTTTGATTTTCATAGTTGTTGTTTTTTGCCACAAATAGATAATTTTGGGCCACAGATTTCACAGATTAAACGGATTAACACCGATTTTTATTTGTTTGATGCTAGAATTAAAACCCAATCGTTTCCGTCTTCTTTTTTGCCGGAAGGCTGGAATTCTTTTATCCCTTTGTTATCAAAAATTCCAATCTTGGTTTTTTGTCCGTTGCTTGGGTTGTACCAACTTGCGGTTACTTTATCACCTGCGATTTTACCCATATTCACGGCAATTTTTCTGCCTGTATAAGTATAAATCAAAGCGTAATTTTTTCCTTTGGTGGCAATCAAATAATCGTATTTTTCCCCTTGATTGGCGATTAAGGATTGGTCCGGAACTCTTTCCAAATAAGGAAATTCCAACATCAGTTTTTTGATGTAAACCATTTGTCCTGCACCCGGCGCATTGATGGCGTCATTCCATAATAGTTTATTTCCGTAAGCCGGTTTGTCTCCTTTTTTGAACATTTGCATCACGGCATTATGCCCGTAAGTATAACCGGCAGCTCCAGCAAAAACAGACCAATACCCATAACGTCTCACGTCGCTTGCTTTCCATAATGGTTGCAAAGTGTCGTGTAAACCGTGTGGAATTCCCTCGTAAGATGGCTCGCCGTCCAAAGTGGGTTTTATTGGTTTTAAAGTCAAATCTCTTTGAACGAATTTGTAATTATCTTCTTTGAAAGAATTTGGCAATGTATCTTGGTCGTATCTTCTGTGACCCGATTGGAACATATTGAAATCCAACCAGCTTGCATTATGATAATTCTCTGAAGAATCGGTTCTTCCGAATGGGTGGAAAGTTACCAGCTGATTTGGATTACTGGTTTTTAAAGTACTTCCGATGGCATTCCAAATGTCTTGAAATTTATCTCCGTAGGTATCGCCGCCATTCAGCCAAATCACATTGGTTCTGTTTTTATATCTGTCTGCTAAAAATTTGGCGTATTTTTCAACATCCGCTTTCGTTACTTTGCTTTTAGCACTAGTAATATTAGTTCCCCAAACGGGTACCATCGCTACATAAATTCCATTTTTTTGGGCCACTTCCAAAGCGTAATCCACGTGATCCCAATAATCGTATTCTTCCTTGTTATTGAAATTATTGCCTGGAGTTGTTATCGGTTTTGAAACGTCCTCATTTACCAACGCTTTATCTCCATATACATTGACAGCATTGATGTTATGCAAAACCATCACCTGAACTACGTTGAATCCTTTAGCCTTTCGATTCTGAAAATAGGTATCTACCCCTGCTCTGTCTAATTTACCAAAGGTCAGCCAACCTGTATCTCCCAACCAGAAAAATGGTTTTCCATCTTCGGTAACAAAATAGTGTTGGTTTTTGGAAACTTTAAGATTTGGCAAATTTTTGGATTGCGAAAATCCGCTTTGTGCTGTAAACATAAAGCTTATACAAAGGGCGTATAAATATTTAATTTTCAGATTCATTTTGTTTTATTTTGGATTATGATTTTATTTTTTCACGCAGACCCCACCGATTTTGTTATCCGTGTAATCTGTTTCTAATT
This sequence comes from Flavobacterium fluvii, assembly GCF_900129545.1. GTDB lineage: Bacteria > Bacteroidota > Bacteroidia > Flavobacteriales > Flavobacteriaceae > Flavobacterium > Flavobacterium fluvii. The sequence goes on from NZ_FQWB01000001.1 coordinate 222,463, forward strand.
TTTCTTCACTATGAACAATACTTTTTCCTTCACTTCAGAAGCTGGAATTACAATCGTTTTTCCGCCTTTGATAATTGTATTTTTCGAAACGCTTCCCGTGGTTGCATTTATTGAATAAACATCGAAATCTCCTTTATCCGCATCAAGGTCAATTGAAATATCCTGGGAATTCTTCGCATAAAAAAGATAGGCCTTCCCTTTGTTTTCGAGCTTCCAAACAGCATCCGAAAACGTGTTTCCATTAACAAATTTCATACCGCTAATTTCAGAATAGAATGCTGGAAGCTCTATTTTTGGAATATTTGGCAAAGAACCTCCCGCCATCAACACTGACCATCCAAATCTCGAAGAACCATCGGTAGAGTACAAGACTACTTTTTCCGGATATTTTTCTCGATATTCACGAACGGCACGATACACTTGGTCATCGGTTTCTTTTCCGGTTTTCAATTTTCTAGCGTGTTGACGTGGCGCTAAATTTTGTCCTCCTTCGGGAGCATAAGCCGAACCGTCTTCTTTGTAATACCAATAACGAATGTCAATCGCATCAACTGTTTTTGCCCTGTTGGCATCGTTCAAAATGGCATCCTGAACGTCTTTGGTGGCACTCAAACCAATGATTCCGTTTTTTCCTGTTTCGGTTTTCCATTTTTGGACTTCATCCAACCAAAATTGCATAAAGTGAAGTGGTCCTGTATATTCGGCACTCGTCAATTGGATTACGTTGCTGTTGTCCTGAAAGTTTTCCAATGATTTACGGATAAACCCTTGGTGCAATTTTTTTCTAACGGAATTGGTAACATCATAAAACTGTTCCGCCATAAAAATACGCTTGTCTCCCGCATACGGTGGCGGTTCCGGAAAACCTGTACTGTTGATGTTATTGGCCGAACGCCAAGGTGAACTTGACCAATGCGCTCCTGCCTCTATAATATTATGTTGAAAATATTGTTGATTGACCAACAATTGTCCTTTGGCTTCCGCCAAATTTGCAAACTCGGCCAAACGATTCCAATACCAATCATTGAATTTTGTCAAATCGTATTTACTCAATTGATCCCAAGCCAAATCTTTACCACTTCGGGCAAACGGCTGTTCATAGAACGGTGGCCAAACATCTGCATCAAAACGGCGAACACGCTCGTGATCGTCCATACGTCGTTCATACCACAATCCGTAATTGTGTTCCAAAGCGATCATATTATTTGCCTCCAAATAATCAACCACTTCGTTGATATTATCGGTCAATCCTGTTCCCACTCTGCCTGGAACAAATCTTGTGACATCTGGCACTGCTTTGGACACATCACTGTCCCTAAGACTGCCTCGCCACCAAGGCACGCTCAATCGGTTTCCTGCAATTAACTTTCCGTCATAAATAAGCCAACCTTTTTGGGTTATTACTTTGGATTTATTGTCGGCAATTGTCGAATTTATTTTTAAATCGTTGGCATTTTTAAGGCCAGAAGCATTCGTGTTAATTGCATTCGATTTTGAAACTTCGGCAATCCATTCCACTAAACTTTTATTTGGAGCAACAGAATTCTTGGTTAACTCCATTGCAACTTCAACTGTAGGACTTGAAGATGGTTCTGAACCTAAATCATAAATATGAGAATCGAAGGAAAGTTTTCCGAGTCTGTTTTCCAACTGTGCATAAAACAAACTTCTTGGAGAAATGTGATTGTTTACATCTTTCCAATGACCATCACCGGCCATAATTCCGCCCCAAGTACCGAACGCCCAGTTTTGTGCCGTTGGCGGATTATAACATTCAATTTTAGTTGCTGAAGTTTCCCAAATTACACTATTAGCGGAAGTCCAACCTGCGCCTCTACCATTTTGTTCCCTGTTGTTATAACTTAAGGCTTGCCCGTCTATATAAGCAATATCGAAAAGCACTCCCGTAGCCCAACTGCCAATGGCTCCACTGTTATTGAAAGGCATAAACGATTCACATTGCACGAAAGCATTTGGACCCGTAGTTCCAAATCCACCCACTGCAAAATCGTGGTAACCGTATTCGGAGTAACAGCGTTGAAACAAAGTTTGCTGTCCTTCGGTATAAAAAGTATGTCTTCTGAAACCGCCAATTTCAGAAATCGGTTCGGTTGCGATGCAATCTTCAACGGTAATTTGTTGTGCCGATTTTAATAACGAAACTGCTCCTCCTGCAAAATGTTTGAAATTCACCTGTTTTACCCAAGCGTTTCTTGTATTTTCTATGCTAATGGCTTGCCAACGATGTTCTTCGTCTTTTGGATTCGAAGCATTATAAGTCGATTTCATCAAAATATTTTCGATTCCGATTTGCTCAATTCGTCCCGGCCAAGAATATACGGTCACTTTTGCAGTTCCGTAAGCATCATCCAAAGTCATTGTCAATGGCGCGTTTAACGTCACTTCATTGCCGTTAATTTTGGTTACGACCCTGTTCCAACTGATGTCCCAATCATTTTTTTTCCAACCAATCCAACCCGTTTCTGCTCCAAAATCGTCCATTTTCAATTCTTTAATCCAATTATCGGTTAAAGCTTTGCTGATTATGATTTCGTCTGAAACTTTTAGTTTGGAAGCATTTTTTAATTGTATTTTTTGAGTTCCAAGAGGTGTATAAGCCGTGTTGAATTCAAAAGTTTCACCTAACTTTTTGTCATCAACACCAAGAACTCGAACTAAAGCTTCTCTTTCCAATCCAGTCCCCAAAAGAACAGTTCCGTTTTCGGCATTTCCGCTTCCGCGCAACACCACACCAGATTTTTTGATGTATAAAGTTCCGATGATTTTGAAAATTCCTTTATCCAAAAGAACCGCACCGCGAAAACCCGATTTGTCCGGTTTTAAATTGCTGACATAATCAATTGCCGATTGTATTTTTTGGGTCGCATCTTCCTCCTGTTTTGGAACAAAAATTTTATTCTCCAGATTCGGAATCGCTTTTTCAGAAGCCATATAACCGGCATACGAAAAATCAGGAATTTGGTTTCCCTTGCTGTCCGCAGTAAAAGAAAGTTTACCTTCCTTGGTTTTGACTATATCCGGAAATGTGTTTTGTGCCTTACAGATGTTGGCACTAAAGAAAACAACAAAACAGGATAAAACGAGTATATCCTGTTTTGTTATTATATTTTTGAGTTGAATAAAATTCACTTTAAATTTTATTTAATTAGGTTATTCTTTTTAAATTAGACCTGACAGGTTTTTAAATCCATCAGGTCTTATCAACTAACTTAAAAAAAAACTATTGCAATAATATTTTCGATAACGTATCCGTGTTATTTTCTGCTTTCGACCAATCTGTTTTTTTGGTTGGATCGATACCGTTAAAATATTTCTCGATATTGGTGTAACCGTCGCCGTTCAAATCTTTGTTGGCATCGGAGGCATCTTTTGGATTCAAGCCATATTTAGTTTCCCAGTTGTCCGGAATTCCGTCAGCATCCGAATCTTTATAGGCTTTTCCTTTGTATTCCGGATAACCGCCCACTTGATCAGGATGCGTTATGATTCCTTTTTTATACGAATCGGCAGGCAATCTTCTTTTGACATATTCTTTACCGATGGCATTCTCCAATCCGTCTTTTACTTCAATTTTTCCGGTTCGAACCTGTTTGATGATGCGTTCGTCAACGGCATCTCTTTTTGGGAATGTTGCCCCGACATTGTTCAACACAAATTCATACGCTTCTTCTGCCTTCATTATTTTAAAATGAGGCATTTCGAATGGTTTTGGCTGTTTGATTAATTCCAAATATCCTTTGGATTGTTCCAATGAAAGGTTTTCCAATTGAACACCGCCATTCCAGTTGTCAGCAGTAACTTCAGGAACTCCGTCTATATAATTCCCGGAAACGTATGCTCTACCAAAAGTTTTGGGTACCATATAACCCGATTCCGGTTTCAAGATTCTGTAACGAATTGGCTCATCTTTTGGAGTTATTGGCCCCGGTTTGAAATAATTGTTGATGATATTAAACAACGAACGATAATCGCCACCGTCCAAAGAACGGTTCCACCAATTGAATATCACGTTGTTTACAAAATTAAAATCCCCATACATCCCAATTGAAGCATTTCTGGAAATATTATCAGCCCATAAATTTCTCATAAAGGTACTGTTTAATCCGCCGATTGTACTCCCGAAAGCGTGATTGTAAGTATCCATCCCTTCCGAAGAAATCGTGTTTTGAATCGTAATATTTACAGCCGGCAATTTCTCCAATGTAGATTTTTCGTTCGCTTTAAACTGGTGTCTGTACAAGGATATATTTTCGTCCAATCCCCAACTTACCGAACAGTGATCGATGATTACATTCCCGATGACATTTCCGCCAAGGGCATCGTCTCTACGAGCCACATCGGTGGCGCCTCTACGAAAACGCATGTGTCTGATGATAACGTCGTGAGTGTCTATTTCCAAAGTTTCTCCGGCGATACATATTCCGTCACCTGGCGCAGTTTGCCCCGCAATGGTTATGTAAGGCGCACGCATACTGATGCGGTTTTTTAATCGAATAATTCCCGAAACATTGAATACGACAATTCTCGCACCCACGGCTTCGCAAGCTTCCCTAAAGGTTCCCTTACCGCTGTCTTCCAAACTAGTCACCACGAATATTTTTCCGCCTCTACCTCCTTGGGTAAATGCACCACCGCCTTCTGCTCCAGGAAATGCCGGAATTTCTGCAGGAACAAAATCTTTGGGATAGGATGCCCAAGGCAAATAAGGTCTGCCGTGTTTTGCTTCTTCTTTAAGAATGCCGGCACCATTCTTCCATATTTCATCCAATCGTTTTTCTTCACTAGCTAGAACTGCGTCCGTTTTAGCCTGAACTTCTTTTGGAATTTCCGGATATTGGGCAAAAGCCGATGAAAAAGACAAGCAGAAAACAACTGCCGTAAAAATTTTATTCGTACTGTTATTTGGGAAAATGTTCAACATTGGAATCGTTGTTTAGTAATTATACTTTTTAAAAAATAGGATATACTATTTGGGTTATAAATTTAACGTATTAACGCAATATAAATTTACAGGTCTGTTCGAAGTGTTTTATTAAAAAAATGCGATTGCTTTTTTAATAATAATGTATTGAGAACCCTAACCATCTTTACTTCTCGATACAATTTTGAATAGTAAAGCTGTCGCATTTCTATTCAAAATCACTCGAAGAGACGGAGTATCTTATTGCGACAAAATCAAATAGTAAATACTATTATTTACCTGATTTAGCTTTTTCGCGTTCTTCAACACGTTTATGCCAATCGGCACTTTCTTTGTTTAAGTCATAACCTTCCTTAGACAAATAATTATTGATTCTTCCTTTGTATTTTCCGAACCAAGCGTGTTTTTCTTTGGATGAACCACCGTCCATTGCGTGTTCTCTGGCTTCGACCAAAGCATCGTAGATATATTTTTTTTGCGCTTCGGTTAAATTGGGCAGCATATCATTATAACCGGCAACGGTAATTGGCAGAACTCCATAAGTCATTCCGTCTTTTACTTCGATAATTTTATCTTCGTTTAATTGAGTTCCTAATTTTTTCAAATAGGCTTGGTGCAATTTATCAATTGACTTATCGGCATCTGCTTTCAACTTATCAGCCTTCTCGTTTTGTTTTTCTTTGGACAAACTAGCGTCTTCTTTTACTTTTTTGATTTCAGCATCTCTCCTATCGTGAATTTTACTCAAATCACGGAATTGTTGTGCAATGATATTGGTTACTGCCTTTTCTTTTTCTTTGTTCCCCAAAGCTAGCTTCTCAACAATTTTAGTCGCTCTTTCATTGGTAACCTTTATATATTCTGGGTCTGCATATTGTTGTGCGTTAACTTTGCAAAAGGCAAACAGCAGGAACATGATACTTATTTTTGTAATCGACTTCATCTTGAAAATTTTTATAATTGAAAGTATATAACCTCACCCCAGCCCTCTCCAAAGGAGAGGGAGCCGAGACTTGATTATTGTTATACTTATTTCTTTGCTACTTTGTGTCTTCGCGGTTAAAACCTTAATCCAACAAAGGTTTTGTTAAAGTTTCTTTATTGTTGGCTAAATCTTTCCAATCTACTTTTACACCAGGATTTACACCATTGATGTAATCTTCGATATTGGAATAACCATCGTTGTTTAAATCACCTTTGGCATCGGATGGATCATTTGGATTTAGACCGTGTTTTTTCTCCCATTTGTCAGGCATACCGTCTTTGTCCGTATCTACATAAGGTTTTCCTTTGTATTCTGGATATCCACCCACCTGTGAAATATCTGTTATGATCCCTTGTTTGTATGAATCAGCCGGTAAACGACGGTGCTCAAACTGATAATATTTTTTTCCTTCCAACCCTTTTGCATATTCAGGAACTCCAGTTTTTACGGTTCTAACGATTCTTTCGTCAACCTTGTCTCTTATTGGCAAAGTTGCACCCACATTTTGAAGTACAAAATCATAAGCTTCTTCCGCTTTTAAAATTTTATTAAACCAAGGCATTGGAAACGGTTTGTCGCTTTTCATTTTATCGAAATAAGGTTTGGCTTCATCATAAGTCATTAATTCTCCTTTTTTGTTTTCGATTTGAATACCGCCATCCCAGTTGTCTTTCGTCACTTTTTCGTTGTTGTTAACAACATTTCCATTTACGTAAGCTCTACCAAATACCATATAAGACAATTTGCTACGTCCTGATTCCGGTTTCAAGATTCTGTAACTAATAGGTTCTTTCAAATTGGTAACAGGCCCTGGTTTGTAGAAATTGTTGATGATATTGTAGTTGGCCGTGTAATCGCCACCATCTGTTGACCTGTTATACCAGTTAAAAACAACATTGTTAACAAAATTGAAAATACCGTTCCAGCCAATGGATGGATTTCTACCAGCATTGTTGGCCCACATATTTCTCATAAAAGAACAATTTTCTCCTCCCAACGTACTACCAAAAGCATGGTTGTAAGTATCCAATGCTTCTCCAAACAAACTGTTTTGAATGGTAATATTCACGGTACCTTTTTTTTCTTCTGGTTTACCAGTACCATCATTATACATATGTCTGTACATCGACATGTTTTCGTCCAATCCCCAAGTGGCCGAAACGTGGTCTATAATAATGTTCCCCACAGGATTTCCTCCAATGGAATCATCTCTGCGACCCACAAAAGTTTCTCCCCTGCGGAAACGCATATGTCTAATAACAACATCATGGGTATTGATCCACACCGATTCTCCAGCCACACAAATACCGTCGCCAGGAGCGGTTTGCCCCGCAATAGTGATATAAGGTGCACGGATGATTAAAGGCGTTTTTATCCTGATAATGCCCGAAACATTGAAAACGATAATTCTGGCTCCTCCTTTTTCGCAAGCTTCACGCAAAGTTCCAGGCCCCCTGTCTTCCAAACTTGTTACCGTGTAAACATTTCCGCCACGACCTCCAAAAGTGTACATTCCTCCTCCTTCGGCTCCCGGAAAAGCAGGAATGGATGCTTGTGGCAAATCATTCGGTCTAGATGCCCAGGGAATATAAGGTTTTCCTTGTTTGGCTTCTTGTTCAATAATTACGTTTGCTTTTTCCCAAGCTTCGTCTGAAAGTTTATCGGCTTCATCCATAAAAGCCTTGGATTGTGCTGCAACTTCAGGACTGATTTTTGGATACTGGGCAAAACCTTTTAAATTCCCCAAAAACAGTAGCGGCAAGATAAATAAAACGGATTTTTTCATGTTAATTTATTGTTATAGTAATGCTTCTTAACTAAATCAGCTGTATTCTTTATGAAATACAGCTGATAGTTTTTAATATTTATTTAATAATTTTTATTTAAGAGGATCAAAGATTGATTTACCACCTGACCATCCTGAAGTTTGTCCTAGATAAGAACTAGTATTTAAGGCATTGGCTGGAATACCAAAGAAATAATATTGGTTGTACCATTTGAATTTCCAAGTTGAAGTTGGTTCATTATTATCTTTAACCTCAACTTTGATAAAATTAGTGTAAAAATAATCTACATACTGATCGTAAGTTGTAATTCCTGGAGGGTAAACCGCAGGATTTCTATCCGCAACAGGAGCAACACCATTAACTGGAATAAACGGGTCGTTAGCACCAACATAATTTCCACCACCCACTTTTTGAGCCGTGAAGAACAAACCTTGTCTTCTCATTCCCTCGATAGGAGTTTGTGCCAAACGAGTACAAGTCCCAAAATCATTATTGTAAAGCAACCAACGTCTCAAGTCCCAGAAACGCTTATTCTCAAAAGCAAACTCTACTTTTCTTTCGTTGATGGCAGCTCCAAACAATTGATCTCTGGTTACAGCGGTAGACAAACCAAAATTATTTGCACTTTCTATACCAGCTCTTTCCCTAACCTTGGCAATTAAATCTCTACCTTCTGTCAATTTATTAATTCCGATTGCTGATTCAGCCAAGTTCAACAATACTTCCGCAAAACGCATTTCCATGTAATCCGTTCCGCTATATTGAAAAGCAGTATTATTGCTCGCACTAGGATTTACCGCTTTCCTAACATAAACATTTGTACTAACAGTTCCTAAAGTTTCCGTAAAACCAGTTGGCAAAACACCAGCATTGGCTGGAGCCGTTTTGTGCCAATAGTAAGTAAATTGTTTGAAATTAGTGTCTTCAGAGTACGCCCAAGCTGCACCGCTGTAAACAAAAGTTTTGTAGAATCTAGGATCCCTGTTTTTATAAAATGTTTGCAAAGTATATGGGTATTTTGTTGATACCCCCGGTGCCAAACCATCTTTCATGGGAAACGCGTCCATAATTTGCTTGGTTGCTCCTACTGCACCAGAACCTCCCAAAGTTTTGGAACGAGCCGCTTTTTCCCAACCATTGTTTCTCAACACGTTTGAGGATGTTGTATTGTTAAATCCGTAAACGATTACTGCTTCTGGATTAACCGCTTGTGGGTTGGCGGAAGAAGGTGTTGGTTCAGCAAACCACATATTTCCCCAAGCGGTTGCATTGGCGAAACCACCTGTTGCAAATAATGCAGAACCATTGGCTTCCAATATCGTCTTTGCTTCGGTATTGGCATCATAAGCACGTTGCCAACGAGTGACATCATCCGTACGATTGAACAAAGGACTTGCCCATGTCAACAACACGCGTCCTTTCATGGCCGCAGCTGCTCCGCTGGTAATTCTACTCCAATCTGCAGCAGGCCATTTTCCAGGCAACAACGTTTTTGCTTTATCCAAGTCAGCAACAATCTGCTCAAGACATTCAGCTGACGAGCTTCTTGGCACCTGATTTGCTCCCTCACTTGAACCTATGGAAGTTTGGGCATTTAGCACCAATGGCACTCCACCATACAAACGCAATAAATCAAAATACTGCCAAGCTCTCCAAAAATACATTTCTCCTTTCAATGGATTTTTGTCGGCATCTGCCATTCCATAATTATCGATATTATCCAAAAACAAATTAATTTGTCTTAATCGTGTATACGTATTATTGGCAATACTTGAAGTAACTGGAGCACCTATATATGGCAAACAATTGGCATCCGTATTGGATCCCGGTGCTGCCCATACTTTATTCCAGTTGGTCTCTCCTCCTAATTCATCAGTAGTTTGAGCAAAAGCCGAATTTGAATTACATGCCAAATCCCAAGTAAAAACAGAAGCATTATTGGCTGGCAGAATTAATCTGTAGATATAATCCACGTATGCTTTTGCCAAAATTGGATCTTGGTACACTTGCTCATTAACCCCTGTTAAATCTTCCTTTTCTTTAAGAAATTCATCACTACAACTTCCTAGCATCATTGCTGATGCGATACAAACCAGTATTTTATTTTTTATATTTTTCATCGTCTTAAATTTAATTTGTTCTTAATTAGAAAGATAGATTAAGTCCCAAAGAATATGTTGCCAAAGCAGGGTAAACATCATAAGCACCATTTGGATTTTTATAATCAAAAGGATTATACAAAATAAACGGGTTTATTGCCGTAAGATTGAATCTACAACTACTAATTCCCAACGCTTTAGTGTATTTTTCAGGCAAAGCATACCCTAAATTAACATTTCGCAGTTCAATACTAGTTGATGAACGTTGCCAAAATGTTGAAGTTGGCGCCATATTAAGGGCTTCACTATAAGGATTTGGCATGGTACCATTAGGATTAGTTACTGGATCATAAATATCTCTCCAAATAGAAGGTCTGTTATCGATAGCGTCGTTAATAGCTGTTCTCATTGTTTTTCGAGTCTGGCTATCCACCTCGTTCCAACCACCTCCAAAAGATGCCGTTACCACTGCAACCAAGGAGATATTTCTATAACCCAACTTCAAGGTACTTCCCATACCATACTTGGTAGCTTCTCTTTTTGCCAATTGGACTTGATCCCAATCATCCACTATACCATCAGCTGGTGCAAATTCACCTGTAGTGGTATTCAACGGTCCACGAATATCAGCATAAGACAATGATCCTGGTCTAAGATCTTTTGCCAACACTTGCATAACACTAATAATTTTGTATTTGGCCACATAAGCATCAATATCGGCTTGCGTTTTCAACATTCCTACATACTCATGTCCCCAAACTCCGTTATCAGTAGACTGACCTGGTTGGGCAACCCAAGGTTTCATGATTTCAGTCGGATTAAAATCACCTTGAACCATCCTGTCATCACCCCAACCGAAATTGACATTCAAACCATATTTAAAATCCTTGCCAACTGTATCATCCCAACCTACAGAAAATTCATACCCAAAATTATCTCTTCTTCCATAATTTTCAGATGCCACTGAACCCCCTACCGTAAATGGCACATTGGCCGTTTTACTCATCAACAAATCTGTTCCAACATTATAATATGATTCAGCAGTCAAAGACAATCTATTATCCAAGAATTTGGCATCCACACCAAAATTAGTCTTCAAATCGCTGGACCAAGTAGCATCTGGATTAGGAGTTACCTCCATTTTCAATCCAGTAGTTCCATTTCCATTTCCATTGACGATACCTTGTCCTATTTGATAGGTAAAACGTTGTCTCCATTGCCAAGCCTTGGTATCATCAGCACCCAACAAACCAACAGAGTATCTAACTTTTAAATAATCAATTACACTTGACTTGAAGAAATCCTCTTTCGAGATAACCCATCCAGCAGACAAGGAGTAAAAACTACCCCAGTAATTTTCTGGTGAAAATCGGGTTGAAGCATCACTTCTGTACAAGAATTCTGCTAAATACTTGTTGTCATAAGAATAATTCACACGACCCACATATCCCAGCGATCCTGATTCAGATCCCGAGGTAGAACCATCCACGGCACCAAATGCAGTACTCGATTGTCCATTGGTAGTCGCTATCGGATCATCTTTATAAAACTCTTCTTTATTACTCTTCGCTTCTCCCCTTTCAATGGAAAACAATCCTGACACACTATGTTTTCCAAAATCGCGGCTATAATTCACGTTAAAGTTGGATTGTTCCGATTCTGACCTTGTATTACCCCAACCTATTCTATTACCATTATTATTAATTCTAGCTGTAATTTTCGAAAATGATGTTAAAGCTGCATTTGGATCATAGATATGCCCATTAGCTCCTGCTCCAGGAGCTCCTGGTGTATTCTCAAATTGATAAGTTGTAAATTTAGTACCAATATAATCCGCTCTATTGGTCGAAACATTTCTTGCATACGACGCTCTAAGAGACAAGCCTTTTACGAAAGGCAATTTATATTCAGCATAAAAATTGGCTGATAAATTGGTTCCGTTATTGGTGGAAACATTCCCCAAACGGTTGATTTCACCAAAATGATATTGAGATTCGTTAGATGTATTTAAACGCTGCACCGCCATACCTTGAATATACTCTGGCAAAATTGGAGAAGCATTCAACAATCTTCTGTAATCATTTTCTTCATTGGTACCCCCATTTCTACTGTTGGTACTGGAAATATCATTATAATAACCTCCAATTTGGATTCCCGCCTTGAAATCATTTGATATGTTAAAATCAGCCCCCGATCTAAAATTCCATTTTGAATAATCAATATTAGTTAAATTACCCCCTTGTTGATAGTATGATGCTCCCGCAAAAAAAGTTGCTTTTTCAGTACCACCAGAAATATTTAAACTATGTTTTTGGTTATTGGAAGCATGCCAGTAATCTTCCATCTGATCATATTTCAATGTTTTATAATATTCAATTTCATCTGGCGAAAAGAAATATTGGGGAGAATTAACAGGTCTATTATACCCATTAGGTCCATTCATGATGTTGTAATAATTAGCATACTCGACTGCATTCATCATTTTAGTACGATATGCCTCATCTTCAATACCATAAGAACCTGCATAAGTAAATCTGGTCGCCCCCTTTTTTCCTCTTTTTGTGGTTACAATAACCACACCATTTGCAGATCTTGCACCATAAATTGCTGCCGCCCCATCTTTAAGGAAAGTAAGACTTTCCACTTCGGAAGCATCCAAGTTGTCAAACAAGGTAGAATCGTTTGTACCATCACCCGATACTTGCAACACTCCATCAATAACATATAAAGGATTGGTTGTTCCTCCATCTTTTGAAAAAGTGGCAGATCTACGTATATTTATCGCAGCCGGCTTTCCTGGTCTGGTATTACCTCCAGAAACACCAACACCCACAACTCTACCCACTAAAGCAGTCGCTATGTTACCTGTCGGCAAATCTTCAATATCTTTCACCGGCAAGGTTTGTGTAGCTCCAGTTAAATGAGATTTTTTCTGTGTACCATATCCCACAACAACAACTTCTTCCAGAGTTGTTGAATCTTCTTTCAACGTAACGTTAATTACTGCTTCATTTCCAACTGTTTTTTCCATTCTGTCCATTCCTATAAAAGCAAAAGAAAGAATAGCCCCTTTTTTTACTGATATAGTGTACTTTCCGTCTGCATCAGTAACGACACCATTAGTCGTCCCCTTTTCGAGAACATTAGCACCGGGCAACCCCAAGCCGGTGTTATCAATTACAATACCCGTGATAATTACTTTTTCTCCATTAGTTTTTTGGGCAAAGCCCGACAAACTCAACAGAGTAAATAACAGTACACCACATACCTGTTTAATTGTTTGTTTCATAAGTGTTTTAGTTAAATTAATAGTTAGTTTAGTTAGTAAAATATAAAATTTATTTTTAAAACATTCCTTTGTTTTTGTTTTTTAAATAAATGTAAAAAATACAATTATAATATTTGAGCCAAATTTATTGGGTCAAATAATCGAAACTATCCTGCACTGTCCTGCTTCAGTGTTTTTATCAAATAAAAGTAGCAAAAAATAAATCATATCAACAAAAAAATAGCTTAAAAATAAAATTATCAAAAAAAAGAACAGAAATACTAATTATAATTAATTTTAAGCCTGCATTTACAAGTTTTGTTGACGTAAATACAATGAAATCATAACACAACTCCTAATTAGTGATTTTTTAATCTCATTTCAGGCAAAAACAAACAGCTAATCCAATTCTCAAAATCAAACCGAAAAAACTGTTTTTTTTCATCATAATTATATAATATTTCATCATGGAATATTATAAATAAAAAGTATAATTAATTGATTTACAGTTATTTAAAATAATATTTATAAAAAAATCATTTAAAATATTTATTTTTCAAAAAGACTAAAAATATCCTTTGAATTTCTGACTAGAATAAGCTGTCATCCAATTTATTTAAAAGTGTTAAAATTCACTTCAAATTAAGTTTTTTTTGGCAAAAAAAGTAATTTCTTACAGTTTTGCTTTAACGATTAAGCACGTATAAAGCATTTTTTTAAAATTGAAGAATGAATCAATACAATGAATCATCAAAACCAAAATTGAAGCGGTAATTTTTGAAGCAATAATAAACTTGAATACTGTCAAACTCATTCCATTTGACAAAACAGCACTTTTCGCAAACTAATTCTTGAAAATTTTATCCAGAAAAGCAACTGCATGATTTACCGTTGGAGTAAACCAAGGATGGAAAAACCAAAAAGGATGTGGTGTATCGGCCAATGTATGCACTTCCGAATAAACATGAAATGAATTTAACTGTTGAATCATGTCGTCTCTCCCGGCATGATATCTTGGAATGGAACTGTTGATAAATACAATCGGAGGAGAGTGTTTTGAAACCTGGTCTAAAGGCGAAGCGGATTCCCAAATCTTCGGATTCTCTTCATAAGTGCAGTTTAACCAAGACGAAGTCGCCGTGCCTTCTTTGGATTCACGATGATGAAACGACAAAGTACCATCGATATTTACTACCGCCTGTATGGCGCTGGATTGTTCAGGATTTCCTACAGTGTCTTCATATTCTTTATTGAAGTTGGTAAAACCAACCAATGTAGCCAATTGTCCTCCTGCCGACATTCCCAATGTCGAGATTTTTTTAGTGTCGAGATTCAGCATTTTCGAATTGGCCCTCATCCATCGAATTGCCGATTTGATATCGTAAACAGCTTCTGGATATTTGGCTTCCAACGACAATCGATATTCCACACAAACTGCCACATAACCCGAATTTGCCAAAGCAATTGCCATGGAACCCGTCTGGGATTTATCCCCCGATCTCCAACCTCCACCGTGAATCAATATCACGCCTGGATAATTCCCCTTTATTTTCTTTTTGGGATAATAAACATCAACCGTCAACTCTCTTTCTTCCCGTTTTTTGTAAACTTGGTCTTTTAGAAAAGCAACTTCTTCGCTCATTTCTGGACGTGCAATTTCTATGTAAGGCCTATGTTTTTTTTCTTTGACAAAAGTACCTCGAACGGTAAAGGAAGTATCTCTTGGTATTGGCTGCTGTGCAAAACCCATTACAGAAACCAAAATCAGTATAAAAAAAACGTTAAGTCGCTGCATATTAGCTGGTTTTTATAATTTCTTCATTGCATTAAAAACCAATCTTGCCACTTCCTTTCCTCCTGCGGTTTGAAAATGTGTTTTGTCGGTTTGCCCATTAGGATAAGCTTCATACAAACCAGCTTCGAAAGTCATAAAATAATTTTTGGTTACATACTCTTGCCCTTTACTTGTAAAAAACGTCATGGATAATTCATTCAAATCTATCAATTTCACGTTGAGTTCTTTCGCAACGTCTTTTGCCGTTTGTGGATATTCTCCGTGCACATTGGTCAACTTGCCGTCTTTCCAAGGATAGTTTCTGGCAACCGGGGTCATCACTATTGGAGTAGCCCCTTTTTCACGAGTCTGATTGATAAATAGTCGCAAGAATTCTTTATAGCCTTGAATATCAACATAACGCTCCGTTTTTTCTACCGAGCCATCATTATGTCCGAATTGCATCATCACGACATCGCCTTTTTGCAAGGATTTATAAACTTCAGCCCAACGCCCTTCTTGAAAAAAGGTTCTGGTGCTTCTGCCGCCTTTGGCTCTGTCGTCGATTTTCACTTCTTTGGCGTTTCCCAAAATAGTACTGACCAACTTCAAACTGTCTTTTTGAAAAAATGGCTGAAACACCTGCCCCCAACCTACCAAAGGAAATCTTTTAGTTTGATAATTTTCTTCCAATGAATAATCGGCAACCGTTGAATCTCCTATCAAGTAAATTGTGGTCACCTTGGATTTCGCACTAAAAGCACTTAAAATCAATATCGAGAAAAGAACAATTAGTGCCGTTTTATAATTTTTCATCGTTATTTATTAAATTTTAAAGATTTAGCATTTGCCTTATTATTAAAAACAGCTTTTGTCAAACTTTCTGGAAAACTGGAGTTCTTGATAGAAATATTCGACGAATTTTCACCATTAATATTAAATATCGTTCCGGCAGATTGATTGGATTTTATGGCATCAAAAGAAATGTCCTGACTGGTTTCTACATAGACAATTTCTTTTCCAGGCTTGGTTCTCAAATCACAATTTTTCAAATAGATTCCTTTGGCGTCTTTTATTTCAACACCTATATCCGTGTTAAGCACAAGGTTTTCCATATAAATATTATTGACCGGCATTTCTGGAATACCCCTAACAAAAACTCCTTTTTTGGCACCATCACAAACAATATTTTGGATATATATATTCTTGAACACCGGCGTTTCTTCGGTAACTGCAGGAACTACAACTGCTTCATTTGCTTGTGGAGATTTAACCCAGTAATACATGTCAAAGAAGATGGCTTCGCTACCAATATCAACCATATTGATGTTTTTGATAAAGATGTTTTCTACAACGCCACCTCTGCCTCTTGTCGTTTTAAAACGAAGTCCTTTGTCCGTCCCTCTAAAAGTACAATCGTAAACAAAGATGTTTCTTGCTCCGCCAGACATTTCACTACCAATCACAAAACCTCCGTGACCGTTGTAAACAGTATTGTTTCGAATAATCATGTTTTCGGTTGGCATTCCTCTTTTTCTGCCTTCTGCATCTTTTCCGGATTTGATGCAGATGGCATCATCTCCTACGTCAAAAACACAGTTTTCCATCAATACATTTTTGCAAGACTCGATATCGGCGCCATCACCGTTTTGGGCATAATCAGGATTTTTGATAAACAAATCCCTCATTGTCAAATTTTCACACATCAACGGATGCACATTCCAAGCAGGAGAATTTTGAAAAACTACTCCTTCCAACAGTACATTTTTACAGCTCGTAAGCACAATTAAATTAGGTCTTAAAAAATCTTTAATTGGTTCAAAATCTTCCAACTTTACTCCTGGCCCCAACAATGTGGAAGGTTTTTCATAATACGCTTTTTTAGTTTTTTCCGAAGGAAACCACATTTTTTGGTCCTCACTCACGATTCCGCCAGAAGCTACTTTATTTTTCCATTCCCCTTCCGTCAATTTATTTTTTCCAACCATTCGCCAAGCATCGCCATTGCCGTCAATAGTTCCTTTGCCGGTAATGGCTATATTCTGCAAATTAGTTCCCATAATTGGCGATTCATTCTTTGCCGAAGGAACACCCTCGTAATTGCCTTCTATAATTTTATAATCGTCGAAGTTCTTGGAAAACAACAAAAGTGCATTTTTCTTTAAATGCAAATTGACATTACTTTTCAACTTTATTGGCCCAGTCAACCAGAATCCATTTGGAATCAACACGACTCCGCCACCTTTGGCACTACAAGCCGAAATCGCATCGTTAATGGCCTTGGTATTCAATGAAACTCCGTCAGGTTTTGCTCCATATTGGATTATATTGATGGTGTCTTTTTTGAAAACTGGTTCAATAATAACTGGTAAATTATCCCAAGAATAAGGTTTTGTTTGGGCCTTGGCACTCATTCCAATCACACAAAAAAGAAGCAAAAGCAACTCCTTCAAAAATACTTTGTTCATATTCTATTTATTTTAATTTTTAGGATTCCAACCGTTCAACACTTTAAGCAAATCATATTTTTTAAGATCGGATTTTTTTAATTGGTGTGACCAAGAAACTCTTTTGGAAATATCTTGTCCTCCCGCTCCTTTACTGGCGTATTCAGCATAAAAAACCGTTTTTTCCTTGTCGGGAAAATTCTTGTCTCCCTTCCATGGATTCCATCCTTCCGGCAGAATATGCGCTCCCATTTCCGTATTGATGAATACCGTTTGCGCATAAGGTCGCCAAGGTCTTGCCAGAAAAACTTTGTTTACAGTGTCATCCTTTGCCGTAAGTTTACAATCCACAAATACAAACCCATAAGCATCTTGCTGGGTAGTCGATGCAGCAGTAACATACGAATTGGTCAAACTTTCGATAGTGCAGTTATAAAAATATACTGTTGCAGCCCCAAAAATGAAGTCAGTTGTTCCGTTGATATAACAATTTTCGAAATAATTTCTCGTTCCGCCTTTTGCCAAGTACAGGGTGTCTTGATTACCCAAAATCGAGCAATTTTTTACCACCACTCTGTCGCCTTCGGTATGCAATGCCACGGCTTGACCTACTTTACCAGCGGTGTTTTCGATAGTCAAATTTTCTACCGAACAATCGTTTCCTTGAACCAACAAAGTATAAGAAGTATAAGTACTGTATTTTGTGTTTCCTGTTATATCAATTCCCCTGAAAGGTTTTCCAGAATAATCATTGTATGAAATCACGGTTTTTTCTTTGTCCAATCCTTTCAGGGTTATGTTCCTTTTAAAAAAAGGAATAACTACTTTTTCATTGTAAATTCCTGGTTTAATGGCAATTGTTACTCGAATTTCTGCGTGATCTCTAACATTATTTATGGCTTCTTGTATGGTTTTAAAATTACCTGAACCGTCTTGGGCAACGGTTAATTCGAATAAGTTCTCCATAGTTTGTGCTGACAACATGAGTGAACTTAATGACAGAAATAAGGCTAAAAAATGTTTCATAAATTTTTAAATGATTTTTGTGGTTAATTTTTAAGTGTTAGTTTTTCAGGATATTAATTTCCATCAACCATTGCTCACAAAGACTGGTCCATAAATTCGTCGAACCAGGATTATTTCTCAATGCAATGGCGTGACCTCCTTGATTGAATATGTGTAAACTCGAAGGAATTTTGTTTGACAACAAAGCATCATAAAACAATAAACTGTTTTTTGGAGGCACCACTTTATCGTTGAAAGCGTGTGCCATAAAAGTGGGCGGCGTGTAATCGCTTACCTGAAACTGTAGCGAATATTTTTTGAGTAATTTTGCAGATGGATTTGGACCAAGCAAATTTTCCGTGCTTGCCTTGTGTCCCAAAATCCCCATATCGATTACAGGAGAGATTAATATCATAAAATCAGGTTTAAAAGAAAAGGTATCGAATTCATCGCCTACCACAGCAAAATCATCTTTGATTGTTCCCAAACTTGCCGCCAAATGTCCGCCTGCGGAACAACCCATAACACCAATTTTATTCGTGTCAATTTTCCAGGAGGCTGCATTCTTGCGAATAATCCGCATCGCTCTTTCGGCATCTTGCAGCGGTGCTTTCTCTCTTTCTTTGAGGTCGGCTGAAATAGGCAATCGATGCGTCAATACGAAAGCATTTATTCCAATGGTATTGAACCATTTTGCCAATTGAAATCCACTAATATTATACGACAAATGGTGGTAACCTCCACCCGGAATTATCAAAACTGCTGCTCCTTTGTTTTCTTGAATTGAGGTAAAAAAAGCGTGAATACCCGGCATTCCCACCTGCATTGTCCGCTCATTATTGATGCTGTCTTTTACGACCAGTCCTTTGGAATTGGGCATTTTCCCTTTTGTCCAAAGCGGCATAAATTCCTGTGCTTGAATTTGAACTATTGCCAATAGCAACAGAAATGTTATTGTTTTTTTCATTTTTGGTTGGTGGTTAGTTTTAAAATACTTTTTAATAACCTGAATTCGGTTAATAATCCTATTTTTAACAAAAGTATTTTATTAAAGCAATAACGCCTTTCAAATTTTAGTCATTTACTTCCATTTTTTTACTGCCAAATCTATTTTACCGCTATTCCTGTTTGAAAATATTGCAAACAGAACTAAATACATTTCAACTTTGTATTTACGTGACAAAACATTAATGCGACAACCAAACAGACATTTCGCCCTTACCTTTATTTCCCCACGCAAAATAAGGAATCAATTTTATGCTATATTCTTTATTTTCTTTGGTCGAAATGGGTTTGTACAATTTTTTATCCCAAGAATTATCTGAAGTAACAGACGAACTGGCGTTAATAGTTAGTAAATTTCGATTATCAATTTTAATGAAATCAGTGGTGAATTTGGAATTTAGATTTAAAATCACATCATTCACTTTCACATTCACAGGAAGTTCATTCGACTCCAAGCAATACACTATTGGTCCACGTTTTACCGCCACTTGGTTTTTGATTTCTTCCACCAATGGATTGGCCTGCATCAACTCTACCGGCATTGGAATATTCAATTCGATAACATCTCCTTTTTTCCATTTTTGGGCAATTTTTTGGTACGAACCTGAAGCAATAGCTTCATTGATGTTTTTACCATTTACTGAAATTGTAGTTCCCTGACTCCAACCCGGAATTCTCAAGAAAAAAGCTTGTTCGTCTTTGGGAGCTTTCACAATTTTCAAAGTGATTTTTCCGTCCCAAGGATAGTTCGTTTGTTGTTCCACTTCCAATTTTTCGCCGTTTAGCATAACAGTATTCAAGTGATTGCTTCCGTATAAATTGACATACACTCCTTCTTTCGAAAGATTGTAGGCATAATTGCTGATCTCGGCTATGGTTCTTGTCACGTTTGGCGCACAACAATTCGACAAAGCAATATAACCTTCGCGTTCTTTGCTCCATCTTTGCTTGAATGGCAAATCCTTGGAAACATTCAACGGATTGTTGTAAAAGAACTCTTTTCCCTCCAAACTAATTCCCGACAATACACTGTTGTACAAGGCCAACTCCACAACATCGGCATATTTGGCATCTGCGGTAATTTGAAGCATTCTCCAATTCCACAACACGTTTCCGATATTGGCACAAGTTTCAGTATGCGCAGTGGCATTCGGCAATTGAAAAGGTCTTCCATACGCCTGATGAATTTTTTGCACATCGGCAGGATTATACGAAGTTCCGTCTGGAGAAACACCGTCATACAAAGAACCGCAAGCTCCCGTGATGTACATTTTTCGATAAGTCACGTCATCCCAAATGGATTCCAGATTGTCCAATAATTTTTTCTCTCCTGTTTCAGCATATAAATCGGCCACACCAGCATACAAATAATTGGCTCTTACGGCGTGACCCATTGCCGTGGTTTGCTTTCTAAACGGAATTCGATCCTGATTGTCATCTGTTCCGTCATTGGTTGTTCCTCTAATGTCAATTAGATTATTGGCCAATTCCAGGTATTTTGGATTTTTAGTCGTGCGATACATTTCCACAATGCCCATATAATGCGAAGGACAAATGGCATTTCGAGCCAATTCCGGCGATGCTTTTTTATAGAAATCATATAAAAAGTCGGCAACTCCTTTGGCTACATTCAAAAAATTGGTTTTTCCGGTGGCGCGATAATGAATACAGGCGGCAGTCATCAAATGACCCATATTGTATTTCTCGAAACCCAGTTGTTTTTTTACTTCTTCGGGCCCCAAAGTTCCCCAACGTTCGTCGATTAAAACCGGCGTATGCAAATAGCCGTCTTTGCGTTGTGTTTTGGCAAAAAGCGCAATGGCTTTGTCCATTTCAGCATCCAATTTCTTGTCTTTGGTTATGGCATAAGTAGCTGCCATTCCTTCAAAAATCTTGTAAAAATCGCCGTCGTGAAAAGAAGGGCCTTTAAAAGTTCCTTTACTTTCACCAGCGGCAATTTCAAAATTTTTATAGGCGTGCGAAATAGAATCGTTATGATACAAATTCCACATATAAGGCAAGGTGTTTTTGGTTTCCACATCAAATTGTTCTTTCCAAAAACCGTTTGTCCATTGTACATCCTGCAAATTCACGCTTTGCAATTTGGAATAAGGGCTTTCTGAATTGGCCACCAAACCTTTATTCTGCGCCACAAAAGTTGTAGAAAAAAGTAGGGTCGATAATAGAATGAGCTGCTTTTTCATTTTTATGATTTTATTTTAAAAATTTAGTCATAGATTAAAACGTAAAATTCAACCGCAAATTCGCAAATTATTAAAACCTGTTCAAGGTGTTCAATTTGCGAATTTGCGGTAACTTTTTATTTTACAAAAACGTTGATTATACGAGTCATCGTGTCTCCGTCTTTGTCGGTTACGGTTATTTTGAACGAGGCCAATCCTTTTTTGGCTGACGTGAATTCAATCGTTGAACCTTTTGCATCAACTTTTCCGTTGTTAACTTCAGAGAAAGTATATACCGGTTTTTTCTCGTATCCTTTGAAATAATCTTTGGCATCCAAGGTCAATTTTTCACCAGAATTGATAAAAAAGTGAGGTTTTGCCATCCAATCCAAATAATCATCCAATTGGGTAAACCCGTCTTTGTCTTTATCAGAATTGGTGTCTGAAAAATCATTTGCTGCCGAATTCACATTTGACCCTTTGGCTTCTTCCCACCAATTTGGCAATCCATCGTGATCGGTATCCCAATCTGTGGAACGTTTTTCATTTGCGAAATTTGGCCAACCACCGGCATCTTGCTCATTATCTATTAAACCTCCCAAACCGCTTTTGCTTCCTTTGTAGGTAAAAGTTCCTTTCAAGGTTTCATCAACAATTCGAACATCGTGTTTATCAAAAAATGGTTGGTTTGCTCCCACATCCGAAAGCACATCCTTGTAAGCTGCTTCTGCAGTCTGATTGGTTACAAAAGATTCGAAAAATGGTTTTGGCAAAAACACATCATAATCTACAATCGCCTTATTGGATATGGTGAACTTTCTCCCTTTATCTTGATTCTTTTCATTAAAATAACCGGGCATCACGTTTCCATCAAAATAATATTGCTGTTTCCCTTTTCCAACACCTTCAATTTGTGCATTTAACGCCACGAATATTTTAGTTGAAGCACCTGGTTTGTAATAATTATTTGCGAAATTTACTTCACTGGCTCCACCATCCGTGGCACGATGTCCCCAATTGTACACCACATTGTTACGAATATCCAATCTTCCTCCGTAAAAACCATCTCCATTTAAACCACCACCTATACTCCAGTTCCTGCCTTCATTGTGTGCCAATAAATTATGGTGAAAACTACCCACATCACCACCAATGGTAGCGGCATATCCGTGCATTTTTCCTGCCGGATATTTATCGTGACCCGCAATATTTAAAGCTTCTGAAATCAAGGTGCGTTGCAGGGTAATATTGTGTGATCCTCTAGAGCTAAAAGATTCATCGATAGTCCAGCTGATGGAACAGTGGTCAATAATACTATGATTGGCTCCCGTAAGTCCCATTCCGTCAAAAGTGGTTCCGCCTCCAATTCGAACTTTCAAAAATCGGATTACGCCATCATTTCCTGTCAGTCCAACAGGTGCTCTGCTGATAGTAATTCCTTCGCCCGGAGCGGTTTGTCCTGCGATAGTTATATATGGTTGATTGACTACCAATCTTGATTGTAATTTGATATTTCCCGAAACATTGAAAACTATAGTTCTTGACCCAATAGGCTGATCAACGGCATCACGCAAACTACCTGGTCCACTGTCATTCAAATTAGTCACTTCAACCACTTTTCCGCCTCTTCCTCCAACGGCAAAACGACCGTATCCTTCAGCTCCCGGAAAAGCCAATTGTGCCGGTTTGAATGACCAAACTGTTCCCAATGTTGTATTTCCTTTGGCATCCAATTCATCCACACGCCAGTAATAGGTTGTTCCGCTGTACAATTTTCCAAGTTCGAATTGGTTCACGGTTAATTTTCCTTTAAATTCAGGAGATTTTTCGGTAGCATTTGAAACTGCGTTTTTATCGGTTCCATAATAGATTTGGTGTGCCACCGCATCTTTTGCCGATTCCCATTTCAACACCAAATTATTGTCAATCACCACGTGTTCGTCGGCATTTTCAGGCTTTGGCGTATGCGATTGCTTTTTCAAATTTGGCGTGTCAATTTCAAATCCGTTGATTACCATTTGTTGGATAAAGTCGGTTGATTTTGCATCCAATTCGAAACGAATCACCACGTCCTTGTTTGCTTCAGCATTAAAAACAATATAAGCTGTCGCGGTTTCTATTTTGGAATTGGAACGATTACTTGGTGTAACGGTTTCTGCCAATTTATCATTCACGAAAATTTTTACGGGTGCAAATGTTTTTCCTTCGATTTTGTCAAAAGTATTGTGAAAAGTCAACAACGAGTGTTGTCCCGCTTTCAGCCCACTGATAACCAATTCCAAATTTTCGGCCGTAGCCAAACCATCGCTCGCCAATTTACTGTAAAAAGGTGCACTCATCCCCACCTTGTACCATTTCGAATTGAAATTTCCTTTCAATTTGAACGTTAGGTTATTGAAAGATTTCTCGGCTTGCTTTTGTTCGCTTATCGGCCAAGAATTATAATTGGTGTCGTTTACTTCTTCCACTCTTCGTTGCGAAAAATCGAAATCGACTTTCACGATTTGTTTTTCAGTCCCACTTTTTAATGATTGTGCTTGTGCATTTACGGCCAAAACAGCCGACAAAACCAAACCACTTACTAATCCCTTCATCATCTTGTTTTATTTTAAATTTATTTTTTCTGCCCCTGATTTGCCAAGCAGGTTAATGACATCCTTTTTTCTTTCTTCGGGAACCACTTTCAGCACTTTCAAAGCCCCGTTATTCAATTCGACTTCCACCGTCGTGTTTTGTGTGGCGTGCAACTTGAAATGCACATTCCAGTCTTTTGGCCAAGCCGGAAACAGGTATATTTTTCCATCAGCTTCCTGCAAAAGCATTTCCTGCATGCCAATCATCCCCGAACCGCCCCAGTTATGGTCCGGAACCCAATCGAATCCTGGTCCCCAAAACGCTGGAAATCTTCGGTCGGAATTGGCCATTTTCAAGGTATTGTATTTCGCTGCCGCTGCTGTTAATCCCAAACGCGCCGCGAAAATATTGTCCTGTTTCCAACCGACATGGCTTCTAAATTTGATGGCATCGGTATCGTATTTCCATGTATTCAAGGCCGTTTCCAAATCCGGTTTTCCAATGCCGTAAATTCCCCACGGATAAACAGGATACAACTGTGGCACTTCGGAATTGTTGATACGTTCCCAAGATTTGGCCGGAGCCAATGTTTTATGTCCGTCAAAAGTCCCGAAATTCAAAGGCGGAATTCGAGTTTGAAATCCTTTCAAATAATCTGCTTCTTCTTTGGACAACTGTTTCTCCGAAAGGTTTAAAAGCTTTTCCGTAATTACAGTCAAAGCGGAAATGGTGCTGTTGGCATTATTCGCCATTTTGTAGGTTTCGGCTCCCGAACCCGGAAAAAGAATCAGTTTTCCTTCTCCATCCAATGCTTTTCTACCTCTGTTTTTAGCCAAATATTGATAATGTTCATCAAAAAATCGAAGGCAACTGATAATAAACGAATTGTATTTCCCGATGTCTTCGCCGGCATATTCTTTCTGTTGCAGCATCATTTGACAAAACTCAAAAACCGTGTCCCATTCGTATTCCAGCCAGGAATTGTATTCCATTCCGGGATCGTAATCGGCAGGGCGTTTCCATTCGTATTCGGCAGGATTGGGCAAGCCAAAATTTTCCAATTGTTCAACAAAAGATGCTCCGCCGTGTTTCCAATAGACCTGCGAACGCAATTCGGCGTTTTTTTGCAAGCCCAAATAATAATCCAATTGCGATTTCATCATGTCAAAATCACCGCTTTTCACCATCGGAAAATAAACCAGTCGCTGATTTTGAGCCGTCATTGTTCCTCCTCCCCAATTCCTGAAATCGGGCGTAAAATTCAAGTCGGGATTGGTGAAAACGGGATCGACCGTAAAAAGTCCGCCGTTGAATTTGGTTGGATATTTTCCATACGCATTGCAACCCAGCATATAGCGAAACAATTGATAATTTTGCCCGATTTGATAGACTGAATCCTTCGCCTTAGAACTACTTTTCTGCGTATGAATAAAACTACGATTCCAGAAGTTATTCCACCATTTTATTGTGTTTTTCTCTGCCTGTTCTACTCTTCCCTTATTTGCAGCAATCAAAATTTTCAAACCGTTATTCCAAGTATTAAAATCAAATTGGCTGGTATTTAGATAAATTTCCAGCGACTGTTTTTTTGAAGGTTTTATACTCGTTAAATTAAAACCTTTAAAATCCGTATCCTGATATTTTCCAAGGTAAGTTCCGTCTGGTTTTAAATTGTTGCCTTTCATAAATCCTCCGAACGTCAAATCCACAATCGGGTTCATCATTTGGTCTTTTACCGATTCCATTTCTTGCTGTTTTACCGCCACGTCAAAAACGGTTTGTTCACGGTTTCGGTGGTAAAACTTGACTCCGTTATTTTCAAAATCAATCGAATCTTTAAAAGTTACAATATCACCCTGAGGAGCCCATTTATAAGAATTGGCATTATTGGCCTTTCCTTTGGAATCACGGTTTTTGTAACGCCAACTTTCATACGAAGCCGTCATTTTCAGCGGATTTTCACTTTCTAAATCCAAATGGATTATCGGCTTGAAAACATCAACCCAAAGCTTGATTTTGGCATCGTTTTGACCTACCAAAATATAGCCTTCTTTCAGTTTCAATTCCTGATAAAAACCTTCTTTTCCTTCAAAAGGATTTGGACTTAAAGTAACTTTTACGCGCCCTAATTTCAACAAAGTATTGTGTTCGTCGAAAGTTCCTGAACGCGAAAAATAAAAATACAAATCGCCTTTTTCAACCCAAACATTCAAGCCAATATCGCCACCTCCCAACGGCATCGATTCTGAGGAATTGTTACTTTGCGTATTCCAAATTTGGTTGTAATTGTCAAGCACGGGAATTTGCGCCTTGACTAAAAGCGAGGAAAAGAGAAAAAATAGAATTATTGTATTTTTCATTTTTTATGTTTTCCTGCAAGGTCTTTTTCTGACCTTGTAGGTATTTATAATCTCATCTGGGTTTCAAACCAATTAATACCTACAAGGTTTTAAAAACCTTGCAGGAAAGCTAATATTACCATTCATCCGTCCTGAAAGACGAAACCGGCAATCCGCCCGTGCTAAACAATTCGGCTTTCATAAAATCTTTAAACAAATATCGAACCGCAATTGGTTTAGTCACTTTATCCGATGTCAACACTACCGATTTTCTTCGTACTTCGGCTTTGGCAGGATAAAAAACCTTGTCTTCTCCGGCGATTTCAAAACCAGTCACTTCTTTTCCGTAAGCCGTAATTCCGTTCGGTGCATCGTCGAAAGAGACTGTTACGGAATTGTCTTTTATTTCCAAAGCTTTATATTTTGGACTTTCAAATTCGAAGCCTTCCACACCATAGGTTTTGGCCAAAGCCAAATAAGCCAATCGGTTCCCCCCTTTTTCTTTGTCCATTGGATGAATGTTGTTTTCTTCGCCAACATCCATCAAAACCGCCATTGCCGAATTCGGAATTTCCTTTGAAGCTTTCAGTTGCGCTTCTCTCAAATAAGCAGAATTGTATTTCTCCAAATTATCTTTTGGATGAAATTGTGCATAGTTAAACGGGGCAATTTGTGCATAGTAAAAAGGAAAATCGCCTTGTTTCCACAAGCCTCTCCAACTGCTGACCATCTTTTTCATCAAAGCCGTATATTCCGAAGCTCGTTCGTAATTCGATTCGCCCTGATACCAGATACAGCCTTTGATTCCGTAACCAATCACGGGTGAAAGCATTCCGTTAAACAAAGTTGAAGGAACACGATTCGGATCTTTTGCCAAATCTTCTTTTGTAGTCGGGATTTTGGCACTCGCGAAGTCTTTCAACATTTCCTGATTCATCCAAGCTTCCATACTTGAACCACCATACGAAACGTGAATCAACCCAACCGGAACTTGTAAAATTTCCTGCAAAAGCGAACCAAAATACCAAGCCGTTGCACTAAAATTTGCCGTTGATTTTGGTGATGCCATTTCCCATTTCCCTTCAAAATCCTCCAAAGGTTCAAGAACCGTAGCTCTTGGAATCGTGATCAAACGAATGTTTTTGTTGGCTGATCTAACGATAATTTCGTTTCCGTTTTTAACAGGCTGTCCCGGAAAACCTTTCAAAGGCATTTCCATATTGGACTGACCGGAACATAACCAAACTTCACCAATCAGTACATTTTTCACAACTACTTTTTCGTTTCCTTCCGAAATTTCAATTGTAAATGGCCCTCCAAAAGATGGAGTCTGCAATTCTGTTTTCCATTTTCCAGAATTATCTGCTTTTACTTTGTAAGTCTTGGAATCCCAAGATGTTTTTATCGTAACATTTGCATTGGTTGAAGCCCAACCCCACATTGGTGTATTCGACTTTTGTTGCAACATCATATTGTCCGTAAACAATGCCGGTAATTTGATTTTTGCATTGATTTGGAAGCTTGCTAAAAGCAAAAAAATCGCAACAATATAGTTTCTAAAATGTATCATTTCTTTTCTGTTTTTTCTTTTACAATGGTCACCGGCCCCAATAATCCCGCTTTCAGCAATGGATTTCCTTCCAATCTAAAAGGAGCCGTTGTCCAGGTTAATTTTTCCTCTTTTGGTAATTTCTGGTCGCCTATCAATCGGTTTGCCCAGGTATTTGTTATTTTTATAACGATGGTGTTTTTACCTTTTTTCAATGCGTTCGAAATGTCCACTTTATAAGGAAAAGTCCAAAGTGTTCCGCAGTCTTTGCCGTTGATGCTTACCTCGGCAATATTGGCAATTGTGCCTAAATCCAACCAAATTTTATCTCCGGTTTTTCCTTTCCAAACCAATTCTTTTTGATAAGATGCCGTGCCCGAATAATATTTTATACTGTCATTTTCTGAACTGCTCCAATCGAAAAGTTTGCTAATTTTTACGATATCCTTCGGACCTTTAAATTCAGGGTCAAATCGCAGTTCCCAATTCTCGTCCAAAGTCTGAACGTTTTCAAATTCTATACCTTTTTGATTTTCTTTTGCGAGAACTTCTGTTGTTTCGTCTTTAAAAATCACAAAACCGGATTCATTTGCTTCTAAATTTATCCAAACAATTGTTCTCCCCTTTTCGATTTTCCAATTAGCTAAAGCCGATGTTTTATCGGTAACGGGATTGTACCAAACCGGAATTTTTCCGCCTATTCTGAAAGAAGCTTCAAAAAATCGTTTTTCCTCTTTTTGGTTGGAAAGAAAGTAAACATCTTCGGTTTCCGATTTTCGGTGTGTCCAAGCAATTGCTTCTGAATCGGCACGGTTTAATTTTGGAAAATAAACATCTTGGTGAATTCCTATCGACGCAAAATCATTTCCCAAAAAAGGCAACTTAATTATCGTTCCTTTTCCGATTTTCCAAGAAGTTGCATTCGAGTTATTACTCCAAATTTCGTCTATTGTATTTTGCCAACTTTTATGATCCACTTCAGAATACATTCCCGGTTGCAAATTCGGTTTTTCATCAATAAAAATGGTTGCTCCGTCTTTTACCAATTCCAATATTTTTTTGGCAACAGCCAAAGAAATCATTTTATTAGGCGCCATTTTATGACTTCCTGGAAACAATAAAGCACTATATTCAATACTGTTGCTAAAAATCACTTTTCCGCTTTCAACTTTGGTATTATTCAATAAAACATCGGCATTGAAAGAATCGTATTGATAGCCATTTAATGGATTTACCCATTGTGACAAATCGGTTATATTTTTGGAATAGGTAACTTCTTTCGGCATTTTTGCAGTTGGTTGGCCTTCATTTTCCAATCGTAATTTTTCGCTTTCCAGTCTTTCTTTTCCAAACACATTAGGAATAAACGGCACCAAACGATCCGGCACAAAAGAACGTGATGGAAAATCTTCACCAATAAAAACCGCAAAATCAATTACAGGTTTTCCTTTTTGCAACTGAAACTGTACTCTTTGACAATAATCAAACCACGCTTTTCCGGGTTTCCACCAGGTTTGGTCTCTTTGGAAAAAAGTTCCAATATCGTCTAAAGTCATTCCCGGTTTTCTATCCGTCCACGGATTATGTACAAAAACGTGGTAAAACAATCGGTTGATTCCTAAAGCGTAATTGCGATCTGCCGTTGTTTTTAGATTTCCAGGATGTTCGTCCCAATCCATACGCAGAGCGGTAAAAGATTCTGCCTGAATAATATCTTTCCCATAAATATGTCCGCCCGAAATGGCATCGACCATATCAAAAGGTTTGTCGTGTGTTGGGCTTTTCAGCCAAAATTCACCACCTGGATAATCGACATATTTATAATGCAGCAAAGCATCACTCATCATTGTTGGCGCGACATTTTCTGAACTTAATTTTACATTGTTTTCTTTGGCAATTTGAGCCACGGTTCCGTAAAAATTATCGGCTACCAAATCGGCAATTGTTTTACGAACATCATATAAAACTTTCTCCGAAACTGTAGCGCTTTCTACTGGAATTCCAGCCATCACAGGCAAATAATCTACAAGATTATAACCGCGTCTTTTTTGAAATTCAGCCAGAAAAACAGAAGACCAATTTTGGCTTCCACATTCCCAACTATCAAAATGCAGGATTTCCAAAACTTTTGAAGCCAGTTCAGGTCCGACAGTGCGAATCATTTCGCCAAACCAATGATCGAGTTGAAAACGAATTAATTCGGGATTGAATTTATCTACTTCCAAACCTTTTCCTGCTCCACCTGTAGCATTTTCGTGTCCAGTAGAAGTGTGTCCCATTCGGATAATTTTCCATTTTCCTTTGGGTGCTTTCCAATTCAAATTTCCGTTGGCATCAACCCATTTCGAAATATTAATGATTTCCGATTTCTTGAAAGATTCAGAATTCGGAATTTGTTTCGCAGAAGTTTCTGGACTCAAACGCCAGATT
The DNA here is from genome assembly GCF_900129545.1 of Flavobacterium fluvii. Classification (GTDB taxonomy): domain Bacteria; phylum Bacteroidota; class Bacteroidia; order Flavobacteriales; family Flavobacteriaceae; genus Flavobacterium; species Flavobacterium fluvii. The sequence goes on from NZ_FQWB01000001.1 coordinate 252,850, forward strand.
ACTCCTGATTTTCCTTCATAATTATCAATTAATGCCTGATTGGAGAGGGTAATTTTACTCACTTTCAGATTTTGTTTCCATTTGGCAAAATCCAAATCTTCGGCACCAGGTTCAGTACCAACCGGATCATAAACAAATCTGAAATATTTTGCGGTAACCGGCGCAATTGTATGTGTGTGAGGATAATCCATGTCCTGCCAACCGTGACGCGGAGCAATCATTCTTTCGTGAAATTTAAAATGAATTCCGTCATCGCTAACTTCCACAATCAAGCGTTGCGCCTGAAAATCCCTTCCTTTAGTCTCAATCACGATTGATTTACAGCTAAAGGGCTTGTCAAATTCATATTGAATCCAACCTTTTTCGGCAAACCTGAAGTTGTCATCCTTTTTAGGATCGGCCAAAAATGATGCGTCTGTATTTGTTGAAGTGGTAACTTTAGGCAGTTGAATTTGTGAACTGGTTTGAAACTCTTTAATTGGAATTGCAAAAGTAGCGATGTCTTTATAATACTCTTTGTAATGCTCCGGAACAGGAAGTTTTGAAGTAATTGTTTTTCCTCCAGAAATTTCAGATGTTGACCAAACTACTTTTTGCATTGACATTTCGGGCGTAATCCAAGGTCCGCCTGCAACGGCAAAACCATCGGCTCCGTGAAAAGCAATTTTCAATCCTAAACGTTCTGCTTCTTTAAAAGCCCAATGTACCAAATCCCAAAATTCGGGAGTCAATTGCAAAACCGGTGGATCTATTAATGGCGGATTTGCCGGACCTTTAATGGTCATCAAATACGCACCAGCAATTCCAGCTTGTTTCATTGCTTCCAAATCAGCCGTAATTCCAGGTTTGGAATAAGCCGATTTCATCCAATACCAATACACCCAAGGTTTTGAGGATTCAATTGTTGGATGAAACAAGGCATTTTCTTTTTTAGGTTTTTCTTGTGCAGAAAGAAATCCCGCAAGAAGTAAAATAAAAAAGAAGATTTTTTTGTTGAACATTATGACTAATATTTAAACTTCTTCAAACTGCTTTCCAATTCGTTTTTCGCCCCCGTAAAAGGAACCAAATAAAAACTATACTGATAATCTCCCGACTTAATTTGATATTGTTCTATAGGTTGTGCCACGGGCGACCAACTGTCATTTCCACCCACTCCCATCTGAATCAAATCAATATTCACGGTCAAAAATCCGGGATCTTTTAAGTCATAAGTATGTGTGGCACCGCTTAAATTTTCCTGCGTATAAGGCCACGCACTCATACTTAAAACTTTGGCATCATTGACAACCAAAAATCCTTTATTTTTCTGGGGAGTTGTCATAGCCATCCATCTCACTTCTGTTCTGTTTCCGTTTTCTTGTGGTTTTACGTAATGCTCTATAAAATCATTAATTGGCAACGAATATTTTCCAACAAATGATCCAAAACTTCTGTCGCTATAATTCTCCAATTCTCCTTTTCCGTACCATGAAATTTGGTCAAACTTTCTTTGAACGCCCATTTGCATTCCAATTTTCGGAATGTTTGGTAATTTATTAGAAGCTTTCAAACTGTAATCCACTTTTATCGTTCCGTCCGGTTTGATGTTGTACACCACGGTTACATTGGCACTGTCCTTAATTATTTCGTAATCGCTGATGATTTTGATCTCCGAACTTGACTTGTCCATTTTGATATTGGTCAATTTGGGAATAGCTTTATACCATTGTTTCAAAACCTTTTGCGACTTCCATCCTCTTTTGTCGTTGTCCGTAAGCGGTCTAACAAAATTAGGGAGTAATGGCGAAAATATTTGCTCTTCTCCATTGAAAATATACGAACTCAAAGCACCGTTTACTTTACTGATATTGATGTCGAACGATTTTCCTTTGATTTTAAATTCCGAATCCGATTCGGAAACATTTGCCGTTCCTGATTTTTTAGATTCAGTAATTGCTCCTTTCTTTTTCAACAAAAATTGATCTTCTGCAACCGAATACCCTTTAGAAGCCCAAAGTTCCTCTTTCGAAAGTTGGAATTCAATATTCAAAATATATTCTGCATCCGCTTTCATTTTTGGCAAATATTGATTGACATTTAAAGTTGTCGATTGTCCCGCTTCTAAATTGAATGATTTTAGAATCTGCGTTTTGATAATGTTTCCATTTTCCAATATTTTTAAAACTGGAATATAATCTGCCAAAGATTTAACCGCCTGACGATTTTTGATTTCCAATTGAGAACCGTCTTTTAAAGTGGAAACAACAGGCTGATAGACCCATTTATTTTCATAAAGCGAACCTTTTGGTTTTCCGTTAGAATCAACAATTCCTTTGGTATTGAAATTTCCGTCGTGGTATTTTTCGCCAAAATCCCCACCGTGGGCAAAATAATTCTGACCCGATCTGGAATCGAATTTTACCAATCCCTGATCTTTAAATTCCCAGATACAGCCTCCAATAACTCTTGGAAGCGAACGGAATTCATCCCATAATTCTTTTAGATTTCCAACTGAATTCCCCATAGCGTGCGAGTATTCCACGAAAATAATTGGTCGGGTATCTTTCTTTTGATCCACCAAAAATTTCGGAGTGAAAACGCCTGGGTAAAATCGGCTGACCATATCGACATACGAATCATCCTGCGGGTTTTCGAATCGGTAGGCGTGGTCGATTGTTTTTGGATATCCCTTATCCAGCGGATCGATATAACCGTCTAATTTTGCATTTCCTTGCGCCGGTTCGTAATGCACCGGACGCGTAATGTCGAAATCGTGAACCCAACCCGACATTGCGGAATGATTGGGTCCTTTTCCGCCTTCGTTACCCAAACTCCACATCACCACCGATGGGTGGTTTTTATCTCTTTCGACCATTCGGGTCATACGCTCCAAATAAGCGTTAGTCCATTTTGGATCGTTGCTCAATTTTCCGCCAATTCCGTGAGTTTCCTGATTCGCTTCGTCCATTACCATAATTCCGTATTGGTCGCATAATTCATAAAAATACGGATCGTTTGGATAGTGGCTGGTACGTATGAAGTTGAAATTATATTTCTTGATTGTCGTAATATCTTGTTTGATATCTTCTCTGGTTACCGCTTTTCCACGAGTTGGATGATGGTCGTGACGATTCACGCCATACACATAAGTCTCTTTCCCGTTGATTAACATCTTGCCATTTTCTTTCGAAAATTCAATCGAACGGAAACCAACTTTACAGCTTTTGGCTTCGGTGATGTTGCCGTTTTTATCTTTTATCGAAACTACCAAAGTGTATAAGTTTGGTTCTTCTGAACTCCATTTTTTTGGATTTTTGATGGTTTCCTGAAAGAATCCAAAACGAACATTGTCCAGACGAGGGTAACTTTCGTTGATTAAATCAATCACCGGTCTTTGAAGCGGTTCTTTGAACATCGCCTTATTATTGGCATCATAAAGTTGGACATTCATCGTGTAATCCTTGATTTTTTCACCAGTCAGATTCTCCACTTTTGGACGCAGTTTGAAAATCGCGTCTTTGTATTCTTTATCCAATTTGGTTTGAACAAAGAAATCCTGAATGCGTAATTTCGGCTCAGCCATAATGAAGACTTCACGCTGGATTCCACTCATTCGCCAATGATCTTGATCTTCGAGATACGAACCATCTGCCCAGCGAATCACTTGAACTGAAACCACATTTTCTCCTTCTTTCAAATAAGGTGTAATATCAAATTCCGATGGCAAACAACTGTCTTCTCCATAACCCAAAAATTCTCCGTTCAGCCAAACTTGGAAACCTGAACTTACTCCACCAAAATGCAAAGTCACAGTCATGTCTTTCCAGTTTGCAGGAACAGTAAAACTGTGTTGGTAGGAACCAATCCCGTTGTAATCTTTAGGAATGTAAGGTGGATTTATTGGTCTAAACGGATAAACGGCACTTTTGTAAATCGGATTATCGTAACCTTTCATTTCCCAGTTGGAAGGGACTTCTATTTTATCCCAGCCTGATACGGTGGTTTTATAAAAATCTTTCGATGCTTCTTTTAAATTTACCGCATATTTGAAATTCCAATCACCATTCAGCATTTGGATTCGGCTTTTGGTTCTGTCTCCTTTTAAGGCATCTTCGATATTGGCATACGAATAAGCAGTTGCTCTCGAGGGCTGTCTATTAATGCTTGTAACTGTTGGATCTTCCCAAGGGGCAAATTCATATTTTTTATGTAATTCAGGAATCCCAGCAGGCTCACCTGTAACGGATTGCGCTTGGACAGTTATTCCAAACAGGACAAAAAATAGTACCTTAAAATTATTCATTATTTCTTCTCTTTTTTCTCTGGCGGAGCCACAAAATTCGTTTCACTTTTACCTAAATCTTTCGAAGTCGCTACCGCAATTCCTCTTTGCTCTGCTTTATTCACTGCGCAGTAAAAATGATATACCACGCCATCGTGTTTTACTACAAATGATTTGTGCGCAAACATATTATCATACGGTTCTGATGACTGAATTAAATTGTCTCCTTTCCAATCTTTCCAATGAATTAAATCGTTCGATACAGCAAAACGGTTGAAAGCGCCTTGATCCCAACCCGTCCAAAAAGCTCCGAAGTAAAACATCACCCAGGTATCATTGATTCGTTGAATGTAAGCATCGCCCGTGATTCCTCTATGGTTATTCAAAACTGGATTTTTCCCGAACCGTTTCCAGGTTTTCATATCGTCTGAAACGGCCATTCCAATTCTTTCTGCGCCTTTTTGCGGTTTCAAACTGTCGCCTCGGGCATTGTAATACATCACAAAATTGTGTCCCGTCAATTTCTCTTTGTCACGAATGACGCTGTTTTTGTACATTGTACTGTTGTCCCACCAGCTTACGTCTTTGTCTTTTGGTGTTAAAACCGGATTTTCCAATCTCTGAAATTCGTGAGGCTTTGTCGGTGCTTCTTTGGTATAAGCCATTCCGATTGACAACACTCCGGCTTCGTAGCCTTTGCTGTCACCACCAAAATAACTCATCCAGTATTTGTCATCGTATTTTTCCCATTCGTAGCTTCCACCCCAGGTTGGGTCTTGTAGTGAAATATATCCGGCTTTTTGGTTCACGTCCCAGTGCTTTTCGTTTTCCGAGAAGGACATTACTTTTCCTAAATGTTTCCAATGCAATAAATCATCGCTTTCGGCCAGCCAGGTTTCGTATCCTCTTCCGTCATAAATCAAATAGGTCATATACCATTTTCCGTCTTTTCTGAAAACACTCGGGCAATCCATTTTATAAGAGTTGTCCGTTGGCACCATTACCAAACCGTATTTGTAAGGCGTTTTGATTTCGTTGTAAATCTCCTGCATTACGGTTTCGTTGATTTCTCTTTTTTTGTATTTGGTGGCGCAACTTGCTGTCAGCAAAGCTGTGATTCCAAGTACGAGATATTGTATTGTGTTTTTCATTTCAATTAATTTGCTTCAATTATTAGGCCACAGATGACACTGATTGAACTGATTTTCGCGGATTTCTTATTTTTTATACGATATAAAATCTGCCGAATCTGCTAAATCTGCGTGCTAATTTTTTCTCTTTTTTGGCACGCAGATTTAAAAAGATTTTGGCAGATTTTAAAATTAAATAATCTGTGTCAATCCGTTTAATCCGTTTAATCCGTTTAATCCGCGTAATCCGTGGGCAATTTTACTTTAGCTCTTTCAACTTCGATTCCATTACGTCTTTGTTCAGTTTTACTTTTACCATTCCTGTGGGATGAAATCTTCTTTTCAGATCGATGGCGTTGTACACGATGGTGTAAACATCATTTCCTTCGGGGATCAAACAAAGCGGTGTTCGCATAATATCCCACCATTTATCGACTTTGGTTTCTATGGGCAGATAACGTGCTTCTCCCCAATTGATTCCGTCTTTTGAAAGTGAATATCCAATCATATTCGGTAAATGATGTCCCCAGCCTTCCGGACCTCCGTCAAAAATGGCGATGTACAAACCGTTTGGCAACTGGCTCACAATCGGATTTTCGACAAATTGCGGATGGATCGTTTTTATCGGTTCCAGACCTTTGTTTAATCGTTTCCACGGACCTTCCAGACTATTGGATTCTGCCAAAGCAACGAACCAGCCTTTTCCTGATTTCTTCGGATAATCGGCCCAAGAGGCAAATGGATAGGCACCGCTGTAAAAGCCAAAATATTTTTCGCCGACTTTATACGGAAAAAAGGAAGCCACTCCCTGACGACCTTCCCAAGGCTGGGAATCCAAACCAGGTTCCATAATAATGCCCATATCTTTGTAAGGTCCGCCAATTCCGTTGATGCCGTCAACAGTCGATTCGCAACGCCAAATTCTTCCGAAAGAATGATTAGGTTCGATTTCTTTGTGAACGGTGTAAGCCAAATAATAGCCGTACCATTTGTTTGCTTTTTCGTTGAAAACCGGCATGTACGACCAGATTGCCGAACGTCGGTCGTTCATAGGATTATCGTCTTCGGTAACGGCATACACTCCGCTGGCCTGATAAATTGTCGATTCTCTTTTCCAGTGAATGGCATCTTTACTGGTCCAGTGTCCAATTTTGGTTTTTACACGGTCGTAATAATAAGGAACACCTTTTTCTCCCGCTCTTTCGGTTGGAAACATATGATAAGTCTCTCCAACTTTTACCACTCTTCCGCCTTCAAAACCACCCTGAATATCTTCTGTTCCGGGCATTCCTTCATCGATCACCGCTTTATTTTCTCCGCCGATGATTTCGAAAAGCGGTTTCTCATCCGAGAATCCTTCAATGATGTAAGGCATATTCCATAATTTTCCGTCCAATAATTGGGCATTACGGGAAACTATTGGTTGATTGTTTTTGATTACTCCTAAAACGGCGAACAAGCCTTTCCCTTCGGGATTGATAATTTGAGTTCCTTTTGGATAAGAAATCGCATATACATTTACAGGTGGCAAACCCGTGATGGTAACCCCGTTTTCCAGAACTAATTTGGCATTGTTTAATTGGCGGTAATCTGAATTATTTTTTTCTTGAAAAATTCCTATCAGCACTTGAACCGGCTCCTTGAATTTTAATTGTAATGGAGCATTCGTTCCTTTTTTGTAAGCATCCAAAGGAAGTTCAACTCCTGTCAACCCTTGCAATTCGGTTGCAAAACCTACAATATTGTGCTTGCTACCCGAAAATACGTGGGCATATTGAGTTGTTTTGAATGTTTTGTAATTGGATTTTACCACTTCAAAAGAAGCGGGTTGCCAAGCTGAGTTTTGAGCTGAAAGTTGAAAGCTCAAAAAGACCAATATTAGATAATAAATATGTTTACTTTTTTGAATCATTATTTAACTGCTTTATAACTTACTTTGTATTCCACATTCGGTTTTACGGTCAATTGGTATTTATTTTTTGCCAATTCCGTGATCGTTCCTGAACTTGCTTTCGGTTTGCTTGAACTTTCGAAAACCAATTTTCCTTCGCCTTCGGAAGCTTTTACCTTGATTTCTTTTGTACTACAATATACGATAACTTCTCCGTTTGGCGTTGGCACTTTTCCTTCCATCCATTGCTGTCCGCCTAAATTCGGTTTGATTTCATATTCAGCATAACCCGGAGCAGTAGGTTTTACGCCCAAATAATATTTCCCCAGCAAATAAATTGGGCTGGAACCCCAGGCGTGGCAAAGACTTTTTCCATAAGGGCGTCCGTACATCGCTAAATGTTCTGTTCCTTTTTTGGTTGGATTGTATTCTTCCCAGAAAGAAGTAGCACCTTCTTTTAACATTCCTCCCCAATAGTCTTTCATTTCTTTCAACACATAATCTTGTTCGCCCATGGCACACAAGGCTTCCAACTCGTAAAAACGCATATAGGGTGTCGTGATTTGAAGAATATCTTTATTGAGCAACACTTTGTTTTTTATACTTTGTTTTTGTTCTTCATTAAAGTAATTGAAAAAAATACCAAACATATTGGCATATCTAGTTACAATATCTTGCATTTTACCGTCTATACGTTGGTGTTTCATAACGTTTTCTTTCTTATCCCAAAAGACATCAAATAATTTTGCTTTTAAATCAACAGCTAATTTTTGATACTCTTTTTGATCTTCCTTTTCACCCGCAATTTCGGCACTAACTGCCATGGCTTCTAAACTTCTGGCTAAAAGCATTTGTTCAAAACTCACCTCGCCGGTTTTTGGTAATCCGTTCGCCCAATCAATAAAAACCCAATCGCCTTCCAATGGTTCCAGGAATCCGTTCTTGTTTCTTCTTTCCAAGCAGAATTCCATAAGTGATTTCATTCGTGGATAAAAAGTTTTGATAAATTTCGTGTCGCCCGTGTGCAAATAGTAATCGTAAACTCCCACAAACCAATACAGCGAATAATCCATAATGATATTTACGTGAGCCGTCACAGGTTCTTTACCACGCAGCGCCAACAGCGTTCGTTCCACGGAAGCCGAATCAAAGAATAAATAATAATTCATTAAATAACTTTGGTAAGCGTCGCCGGACCAAACCCAACGGTCGCGTTTAATTCCGTCTATAAAAAATTCACGGGATGTTAAATGCATCGTGTAAGCCGACACATCCCAAATTTTGTTCAATTCCTGGTCCGAAGACTTGAATGCACCACGATAGTCCAATGGCAAATATTCATAAAGCATCGAAATGGAATCATATTTTACCGTTGGATCTGCTTGTACCTGAACATAACGGAATGCTTTGGAACCATTATGTGTGTAGATTTCCGGCTGGTTTCCATCAAAAGATAAATGATCCAATGTTTCGCATTTGGCAGTATCCAACGCTTCCTCACGAGATTCGCCATAATAAAGTGCCACTTTTCCTTTTCCTTTTAAACCGTGAATTTTAATGTAACCAAAAGTTTCTTTACCAAAATCTACCAACTGACCCGCTCCGATTTTTTCTGTTTTTTTGGCGTTCCAGGGCGTGGTTGTCAGTTTAAATCCGGAAGGTTTATTTGCTGGCGCATCAAAATTCCAGGAACCAACAGGCACCCACGGCGTGCCTGATTGCTGTGCTTTCCCATTTTCATCAATCCAAAGTTTATCTTCGTTGGTCACCTTCCAAGAGGCATCAGATTTAACATACTTACCAGCAATATAAATAGCGGGCAACACTTCCTGATTATATACTTTGAAGGAAATTTTGTGTTTCCCGGCAGGAACTTTTATTGATTTAGGTTGCCCATAAACCTGAACACCATCTAAAATTAATTGAAAAGATCCTTCCGAATAGATTTTTACCTCGTCTGGTGCTGGAATATCTACTTCTGTTTGAAAAGTTACCAAGGCATAAGGACTGTAATATTGCCAAAGCGGTGGAAATACTGCTTCGCGATCTGTACGTCTTACCTGCATTTTATTGCTTAACCAAACTTCGAAATCACCTGGATAATAAATCCAGGTTTGTGCAAACGAACTTTCGGATAAAAAGAACAAAGCACAAATGCAGACAACTGCTTTAAAATTCTGACGTAAAGAAGAAAATGTGTTCATATTAATTAAAATTAAAAATGAGGTATAAACTCAAAATGGTTAGTCCCAACAAGGCGAACAAAATTTTCACTTTCTTGCTGGTTTTTGGAACATCGGTTTCGCTGACAAAATTCGTTTCCGGACTTTTATCCACCAATGAAATGATAATGGCCGAAACCAACAGCACTGCAAAAATGTAAAAGGAAATCAACAAAAAGTGGGGCCAAACCGGATATTTGTCGGCCGGAAAAATCCATAAATACAACACCCCAACAAATAAACTAAAAGCGGAACCCCAAGACAAAATCCCGTTCACGGCTTTCTTGGTGGTGCGTTTCCAAAAAATACTCAACAAAAAAACCACAGACAACGAAGGCGCCAAAAAGCCCAAAACCGCCTGAAAAATGTTGAATAAATTTTGTCCTTTAATATTGTCAATAGCCACCGCAATCAGAATGGCAAAGACGCATCCAGCCGCCACGGTAATTCTTCCTATTTTAATTTGCTCCTTGATAGTCGCCGCAGGATTGATTTTCTTTACGTAAATATCATTGGTAAAAACCGTACTCAAAGCATTTAGCGATGAACCAATTGTCCCAACCAAAACGGCAATCATAACGCAAATGACCAAACCGTTCATTCCGCTTGGGAATAAATTGGTCACCATCGTCATATAAGCCAAATCGGAGTTTTTTCCCAATTCCGGAAACAAAACAGAACACAGGATTCCCGGTAAAATAAACAACGGCAAAGCCATCACTTTCAACCATCCTATAAAGTTCACGCCCAATTGTCCTTGTTCCAGATTTTTGGCTCCCAATACACTTTGTACCATCGATTGATCGGTGCAAAAGAAAGCTACTGCGGCAACCGGATAACCCAACAAAATGGCTGGCCAAGGATAGTTTGGATCACTTGCAGGTTGAACCAAGTTCCAGAAATTAGAAGGTGTTTTAGCAATTAATGCGCTTATTCCGCCCACTTTTTGCAATCCTAAATAGGACAATGTAAGCGACACCACAATTAATAAAATCATCTGGAACACGTTCACTTTGGCAATGGCTTTCAAGCCTCCGGCGAACGTAAAAATTCCCGAAAAAATTACCAATACCGTAACGCTTTGCCACATCGGGATTCCTAAAATCTGGCGTACCAAAATTCCGCCGCTAAACAATCCCAACGACAACCAACTTACCAAAATTTTCACCATTGCATACCAAGCCAAAATGGTTTGGGTACTGTCGCCATAACGTTTTCCCATATATTCGGGCATCGTGCTGACCTTGCTGGCAATATAACGCGGTGCAAAAACGATTGCCAAAAGCAATAAAAAAACAAAGGCGTACCATTCGAAATTTCCCGCCACAATTCCGGTTGCATAACCAATACTGGCAAAAGCCAACAAGGACGAAGGACCCACATTTGTTCCCCACATATTGAATCCGATGTTGTACCAATTCAGCGAATTTCCCGCCATAAAAAGCGTTTCGTTCTTCTTGCTTTGTTTCACGCTCACCACATAACCAATGATCAACAAAATAACCAAATAAACAGCAACAATTATAAAATCTAATGCGGTTAACTTATCGTAGATGCTGTTCATAGTCCGTATTCGTTAAGGACATCAGCAATTTTTACTGGCATTCCGGTTTGTAAAGATTTATCCATTGCCTGTAATAATGCCACGGTTCCGATGCCTTCTTTCATGTCTGGATAAGCCGTAAAATCTTGTTCGATGCTGTCCACGAAATATTCCAGATAATTTTGGTATTCCCCTGCGTGATGACTTTGCCCTTCAAAACGGAAATAATGTTTTAAAGTGCTGTCGCCCCAAGTTATTACTTTTTCTTCACCCGTTTTGGTGGTAACGGCATAACGCAATTCGTGATAATCGGCCTGACTTGCTCCTTCACTTGCTCTCAAAATAGTACTCATTCCGCTGTCTCTTTGGGCAGGTTGGGTCGGCGAAGTATAAACGCCACTCACTCTGGCAATTCTTCCGTCGGTCGCTTTGAAGATAAAATGCATTGTGTCTTCATTTTTTAGACCTGCCCCTTTTCCGTTGTTGCTGATCATTCCGTAACCCATTACTTCTTCAATATTCGGCAAATACCATCTGATGAAATCGACAGGATGGCTCAATCCGCCATACAACCATTTAAAAGACTCCAACAACGACCATTCTTTGGCCAAAAACCACCTGTGATCTGCGTGATAATGGGCTTCAATGGTAATTAAATCTCCTATTAAACCTATCTCAAAATCGGCTCTTTGTCTTTTTGCCGGTTCAAAAAATCGGGAGCTTTGGCCGATGAAAACTTTTTTTCCTGTTTTCTCGCTCAACTTCAACAATTCCTTGGCATCCGAAAGATCGTCAATAAAAGGCTTGGTGCAAACCACGTGTTTTCCGTGCAACAAAGCTTGCTTCACGTGTTCGGCGTGTAAATGATCTGGTGTGTAAATGGCAATTATATCGATTGCGCCATCATTCAATAAATCATCGTAATTGGTCGTATAAGAATGGAAATCAAATTCCTTTGCTCTTTGTTTGCACAATTCCTCATTTCTGTCGCATACTTTTACCAGCTCTAATTTTGAGCTTGCCAAAGCTGCCGACATAGTGCTGCGTCCCTCTCCGAGACCAAGAATAGCTATTTTTAACATTGGTTAGATATATTATTTATTTAATTTTTGGTTGATGATATTTGATTGCTTCGCCAGTTCGCCTCTCAGGCTCGGGTAACGATTTTTGATTGCAGATGTAAAAAAATCTAGAATCAAAAATCTTTAATCGGCATTCTAAAATCTATATTTTCTTCAAAAATATCCAGGTTTCATCTGGTTTTGCACCTTCGATTCCTGTTTGGTATTTTTTCATTAAGGCGTTCCAATCATCAACACGAGGATTATTTTCGGTTGTTTTTGGATTCAGTTTATCCAGATTTTCTCCTTTAGGAATACTGATCACCAACATTAATTGTCTTCCGTTTTTGAAAACCTGCAGCTGCTGGAAATCGGCGTTGCAGAAGCCTTTGGCTATTTCTGGCCATTTTTCGAATTGGGTAGCGTGATAATCAACGTATTCTTTTTGCATTTTTTCGTCATTAACTAAATTCGCTGTCAACACAATATTTTCCCATTCGGATGCCACTTTAGCCTCTTTGCATCTTTCAAAATTTTGGAAATCATAAACAGGATTTTCGTAGATTTTAATTTCCAATGTTGGAAAAGCCAAAGCCAGTTTTCTTTTTGTTCTTTCCGGCTGATTCATCAAACCATAGATCACCAAATGGTTTTCCCATTGGTACAATTCCTCGCCCACGATTCGGAAACCTTTTATGGTCGATTTTATTTTTTCGATATCCAAATCCTTCCCTATTAATTCGATTGCAACAGATTTTGGCATTTCCTGCAAGCCCCAAGCTTCGTCCACTACAACTTCTTTTGTTAAATGAGTGTATGGCGCTCGAATACCTGCATTTTCCTTGATTTTAGGATTTACAAACGCATAATTGTCCTGCCAAATATTTCCAGCTGGACCATTATGGTTTTTCAATGTTTTTTGAATCGGAATCCAATTGTTTTTTATCGTAAAACCCTGCGTTCCCTCATCTGTATACAAATACAGCCACAAAAACGGATCGTGTGCATAGGGACTGTTGTAAACTTTGTCAATGTAGTTCTCTTCTATCCTGCTGTCAGGTTGGGAAGAAAGCGTGTAAATCCCGGCCACATCGTGTAAATGTTTGGCGTAGTGATGAATTTTGTTTCCCAAAATTTTGTTGTTTCGCATCACGTTTTCAGTGTGCGTCCAACCCCAACCCAACGAAATTCCAGAATAGGCCACATCCGAAATCTCGTTGTGCTCAATGGTAAGATTCTTTACAAAACCGGCGGCAATTCCCAAACATCCCCAATCTTCGTTGGCCACATTGGTTATCAAATTATCGGCAACCAATTCATCCGAACAAACTACTCTTTCGTCTTTTACGTTATAAGGTAAATGCGCTTCGAAAGATTCTTCGGAGAAAACGCCTAAATTGATTCCGTTGCCGCCAATGTCCTTGAATAAATTTCCTTTAATGATGTTGTGATTCGTTCCTCTATGCAAATCTAATCCCGTGGATGACAAATGTTCAAAAGTGCAAGATTCAAATTGGGTATTGTTGGCATAATTCACCTCAACAGCGGCTCTTGGTCTTCCCACCCAGCCCTGATTTTCCAAACTCGCCTGATTAGGTGTTCCAGGAGTTTTCAATTTATAGGCATCCAATAAATACATTCCCGCCTGCAACGGAACGTGACCTTGCTGTGAAGGACGAAGCCAATTGCTGTACTGAAATGAAATGCCCTTGAAATTAAAATGATGCACAGGCGTATCCAAACTTCCTTCAATTTTTACCAAATTTTCCAAAACAGGCACTATAACTTTTGCTGAAGTTAAATCCTCACCCGTTCTTGGAATGTAATAGATTTTGGCTTTTTTTCTATCCAAAAACCATTCTCCAGGTTCGTTCAGCATTGAAATTCCATTGTTTAAATAGAAAGCTGAATTCCCGTTATTTTTGGAAATCCAAGGTGCAGGCCAAGGATGTTCACTTTGAATACGGCTTTCCGGCTGTTCGAAAGAAAGTCTTGCACTGTCTTTTTTGATTTCGATATTTTTGATACGCAAATTGGCGATTGCCCACCATTGCACAATGAACATTTCCATTCCGGGTTCGAACTTAACGGATTTGTCTTTATAAGGAATCCAACAGGTTTCCGTGGCTGCATCCCAAGATAAAATTCTATCCATTTTGGTTCCGGCAGTACTTTTGGCTCTTACGGCTTTTTTTCCGTTTACCCACAGTTGTCTGTAGTTGATAATTTCGTCCGCTTTTTGAGGGGCATCGGCTACCCAAACCATTCCTGGTTTTTGCCCATTTATGGAAATGTTAGATTTTTTCCAGTTTTTGATTTCGAATCCACCGCTTAAAATTGGTTTGGCGTTGGCATCAGCCTCAATAGTAGTTGGACTTTCGGCAGTTCCGGAATCTTCGGGTCTTACAAATAAAGGTTCATTTAAATAATACGTGCCGCCCGTTACCATAATGTGAATACCGTCTTTTATGGAGGAATCTTTCAAGCGACGTAATTCTCTGGCTTTTCTCAATGCCATTTGAACGGTTGCCAACGGACTTGATTTCGTTCCCGTATTAGTGTCTTTCCCCTGAACAGAAACCCAAATTTCGGCAGCGTTTGCCGAAAACAGCATTCCAATTAGGAAAAAAACCAAAAATATTTTACGCTGTTGCTTTAAATTCATTTTGAATAGTACTTTTTATTTAACAAAAATATATTTTTACACCTAGTATAACTCAATACATTTGTCTCTTTTATTTATTAATCCTATTTATAGTAATATTTTTCTGTGAATATTGTATTTAATTCCAGAAATAATTATTTAAAAGCTAAAAGTAATATTTATATAATTATTCTGTGTTATTTTTAAACAATGAACAATTATGTAAATAATTTGTATTTTAACCCCTTGAAAAACAATTATGCAACTCCCTGATTAATTATGGACAATATAAATTCTAATAACATACCCAAAAACAGTACCGGAAATTCGGGTGTTTGGTGGCATGAAAAAAATCCTGGCCCATTGACCAACCTGCCTTTCATCAAACAATTTGGAAGTATGCGTTTTACCAAAGTGCAGATGGATGAAAATATGCGACCGCACTTGAATGACGGTATTGAAATTCATTTTGTGACCAGCGGAAAATACGATTGGGTCGTAGAAGGAAATCAAATCGAATTATTGCCCGGTAATTTATCGGTTACGGCACCTTGGCATTGGAACGGAAGTCCAAATGGTAAAATGGACATTGGATACATCAATTGGATTATATTAAAACCGCTGGAATATGGCAAAAAAAAGAAATTGAATCTTGGAAACTGGACCAAATTATCCAAAAGCATTCAAGAAAACCTTGGTAATTTGATTGCCGACAACAGGAATGTAGTTTTAGAAAAAGCCAAAACGTTTGAAAAATATTTTATTGAAATTCGCAAAGAACTGGCCAATCAAGAGGAAGGTTTTGAAATAATGGTGGGCAATATTTTGGAAAACTTGTTGGTGGATTTATACCGTCAGCTTTCGGGCAAGGGATTAAAAACGGTAGAAGAAACCAATTTTATCGATAAATTCACCAAAATCATTTCTGAAGACATTAGCAAAAAATGGAATATAGATGATCTGGCACATCGATTTGGAATGGGAAAAACAAAATTCACCTATGAAGTAAAAAGACTCACCGGATATCCACCCAACAGCTACATCATCAATCTAAAAATAGAAAAAGCCATTGCACTGATGCTAAATCCCAAAAACAAGTCGATGTCAGATATTGCCTATTCTTGCGGATTTTCGTCCATACAACATTTCACTTCTTCTTTTTTGCAAAGAACAGGAACAACACCTGGAAAATTTAGATCAAAAGAAATCAAGGAGAAATAGCAATTTAGTTGAATTTATCTGGAAACAAATAAAGGTTCCAGCAACTTTAATAGTTATTTAAAAGCAGAAATTCCCGTGATGTCCATGCCGGTAATCAATAAGTGGATGTCGTGAGTTCCTTCATAAGTGATCACGGATTCTAAATTCATCATATGGCGCATAATCGAATATTCGCCGGTGATTCCCATTCCGCCCAATATTTGTCTAGCTTCACGGGCAATATGAATCGCCATATCCACATTGTTTCTTTTCGCCATCGATATTTGTGCGGTCGTGGCTTTTCCTTCGTTTCTCAAAACCCCCAATCGCCAAGTCAGCAATTGTGCTTTTGTAATTTCGGTAATCATTTCAGCCAATTTTTTCTGTTGCAATTGGGTTCCGGCTATGGGTTTGTCAAATTGGACTCTTTCCTTGGCATAACGCAAAGCCGTGTCATAACAATCCATGGCAGCACCAATGGCTCCCCAAGCTATGCCATAACGAGCAGAATCCAGACAACCCAGGGGTGCTCCCAATCCCGATTTATTGGGCAATATATTTTCTTTGGGAACTTTCACGTTGTCAAAAATCAATTCTCCGGTTGCCGATGCTCGAAGCGACCATTTGTTGTGTGTTTCAGGAGTTGAAAAACCCTCCATTCCTCGTTCTACAATCAATCCGTGAATTCTTTCGGTTTCATCTTTTGCCCAAACAATTGCAATATCGGCAAAGGGCGCATTCGAAATCCACATTTTGGCACCATTCAACAAATAATGATCGCCCATATCCTTGAAATTGGTAATCATGCTTCCTGGATCGGAACCGTGATTGGGTTCGGTCAAACCAAAACA
The DNA here is from genome assembly GCF_900129545.1 of Flavobacterium fluvii. Lineage (GTDB taxonomy): Bacteria > Bacteroidota > Bacteroidia > Flavobacteriales > Flavobacteriaceae > Flavobacterium > Flavobacterium fluvii. Next base: position 269,656 of record NZ_FQWB01000001.1, read on the forward strand.
ACCCATCCATTCTCCCGAAGCCAGTTTGGGTAAATATTTCAAGCGTTGTTTCTCGTTTCCGTATTTCCAAATGGGATACATTACCAACGATGACTGAACCGAAGCCGTGGAACGAACACCAGAATCGCCTCTTTCTATTTCCTGCATAATCAAGCCATAGGAGATTTGATCCAATCCAGCTCCGCCATACTCTTCAGGAATATAAGGACCAAAAGCACCTATTTCAGCCAAACCTTTGATGATTTGTTTCGGGAATTCCGCCTTTTGGGCATAGTCTTCGATAATGGGCGAAACATCGCGTTTGACCCATTCACGGGCTGCATTGCGAACCAATTTATGCTCGTCCGTCAATAATTCATCGAGGTTGTAATAATCTGGCGCCTGGAATAAGTCTGGTTTCATAATTGGAAGATTTATCCAACAAAGTTATAGAAAGAAACAGAACAAAAATGAAATGTCGTGTCTTTTACCTAAATAAGTAAATGCAATTTTTTGACCTTATAATTATAATGAATATAAGATCATTTAATTTTGATAGATGATGATTTACCAAATCCACCATTCCGTTTTAACACCTATATATTGTCCCCAGCTTTTGGGGCCACTTTGGGCGAGATAAGAAGAATAAAGGTTGTCTGCGGCAAATTTGTTGTAATGTGCCACACTATAAACCAGCCTAAAATGAGGACGTTCCCAAACATCTCGTTTGGCGGTTGGAACCAATGTAGGCGCAATAGTGAATTTGGTCATTTGTGCAAAATCCTGGGTACCGTCTTTTCGCCAAGCAAAATCGAGTTCGTGCAACAAGTGCAGCCAATTCGTTAAATACCAAGTTCCCCTTGCTCCAAAAGAGATATCCTGTTTTCTGTTGAATAACATTTGTTTTCCCAGATAATCGGATCCCTTGTTGGGTTCATCACTGGCACCTCTACTTTTGGTATAAAGAGCATATCCGTTAAGCGAATATTTTTCGTTGAAGTTCAGCACGAAAGTTTCGGTAAAAGCGAATGAATAGGCATTTCGAAAACTGTTGGTTTCAAGGTTTGGAGCACCATAAGTCATGAAGGTTCGGCTACTTCCTCCATCTCCTCCATTGGCAATTCCTGTTCCGTATCGGGCACTGACAGCATTGAACGAACCAGGAAGTTTGGAGGAAATACGGTTCTGATATTTGGCTCCAACCACAAATCCCACATCCGCTGGATAACTGTATTTTGTGGTGGCATCTTCGGCTACTCCTGCTGGAAGACGGTGAAATTCTCCCATTAATTTTACGTATCCTTTGCTAAGTCTTAATGTGTGTTCCAAAATGGTGAGGTATCTATTTCGCAATCCCAATGTAGGTGTTCCATTGACAATGTTCAAATAGAAATTGGGTGGCAATGTCGAAGTGGTATCGATGGCTCCCGTAAAAATTACCGAGAATTCGGTGTTTTTGTGTTTTATACCGACACCCTGCCCAGAATGGTCGTCAAAATAAAAATGGTCGATAATGTGAATATCATCACCACGGAATAGTCTCGCTCCTAACCATACACTCCAATCGCTGCCCATTATGTTTTTGGCTTCAGCAAATAATTCAGGTATAACTGACGTGATTCCTCCAATGGACTTGTCGGATACATTACCGATTAATTGTCCTTTGGTGGTATAAAAAGCAAACAGTGCCTGAACATTGATTTTGGTGGTGTCTTTACTGGCATTTGTTGGTTTAAAATGCATGGCGGTACCTAATTGCATATAATCGTTTTCTTCGAATCGTCCTCCAATGGAACCCATTCCATTTAAATTGAGTGATTGCGGAAATTCGGCTTCTGTTCCCAAACCATAACCAATTCCCGCCCGACCATAACTACCGAGCGAAAAATTTTTGTTGGAAACCTCTCGATATTGGGCAAACAATCCCAATGTTAAAAATAAGGTCAAAAAGAGAGTAAACTTTGTTTTCATAAGTCTTGATGATAGATTAAACATTAAGTTTCAGAATACTGTAGGGGCATTTTACCTGTCTGGCAACCACAAATTGATTTGATTTCCATTCAAATTTAAGAAATTATTTATAAGTATAAACGGATTTATTTGAAAATAAATCAGGACTTTACCAAAAAAAAATGTTTCCCTGATTATTAAAATTACATCTTCAAATAAAAATCCTTCGTCAAGGCAATGCATTCTGGAGTATAAATATGTAGCGTAGTTTCGATGATCAATACATCAATAGGGGGATTTAGAGATTTCTGAAGGCAGTCAGGCAAGGCTTTCCGATTAAAAGCCGATAAATTAAACTTTTGTTAAAGATAAATATTGCAAGAAGAGTTCTGATATATTTGTTTGCCTAATCTTACGTCTGTCATGAAAAAAATATTTTTTTGTTTGTTCCTTCTGTCATCGTCCCACTTATTTTCGAATACAAAAATTTCTGAAATCCAGAAATACAAGCAAATTGGTTTAGTCTGGGGATTGTTAAAATACCACCACCCGGAGATTAGTAAAGGAAAATACGATTGGGATTCAGAATTTGTTAAATTGGTTGATAAAGCAGAAGGAGTAGAAAATCAAGAAGCGATGAATGATTTATTGCTTGATTTTATTTCAAGATTTGGAACCGATAAATTGAAAGCAAAAAAAATTAATTCTGAAAAAATATTTTTAAAAAACTTGGATTACGCTTGGATAGATTCGTCTGTTTTTGGCGATAAATTGACCAAAACTCTTGTAGAAATCAAAGAAAACGGAAACATAAATGATTATTATGCTTCAGTAAACAAGCTTGCGAAAAATATCTCTTTTGAAAATGAAAAGGGCTTTAAGGATTTCGATTATTCCATAAAAAGTCATAGAATGCTTTTGTTGTATAGTTTCTGGAATGCAACTCAATATTGGAACGTCAATAAATATTTAATGGACACAAAATGGTCCGATAATTTAGATTCAATGACAAAAGAATTCTTGGACTGTAAAACAGATTTAGAATTTGAAATTATCAAATCAAATTTGATTACTAAATTAAATGACTCACATTCTTATTATGGCTCTCGGACAATTTTTAGTACTTTGTATAAGTACAAGCCTGCTTTTTCCATAAAAGCAGTAAACGATTCATTGTTAATAGATGCTGTCTACAATAAAACCTTGGCAAAGAAAGATGATATTGAATTGGGTGATATTATTGTTAAAATAAACAATAAAAGCATTTCTTCTTGCTTACATGATAAAGTAGCTCCCATGATATCCGTTTCAAATTCGACTTTTTTAAGAAGATGGAGTCCTTGGTTGTTTTACAACGACAAGGATTCTATCAATGTTGACATAATAAAGAAAAACGGCACTCAATTAAATAAATACATCCATCTGTACAACACTTACAAGAAAGAAGAACCTGTTTATTTGGTGACTCCCAAAAAGAATAAATGGTCTTATATACAACCTGATGTTGCTTATGTAAATCTTGATCAAATAACCAAAAAAGAACTTGATTCTGTTTTTAAACAAATATCCAAAACAAAGGGATTGATTCTGGATTTAAGAAATTATCCCAAGAATATTTCGATTAACGATTTACCTGGATTTCTTTATCCCGAAAGAAAAGAATTCATAAAAATTCTTGCTCCGCTTCCAAATATTCCTTCTTATGGAGAATACGCTGCCGAATCTCCTCTCAAATTAATAATGGATCCTTTCAAAGCTGGGCAAAACAATCCAGATTATTACAAAGGGAAAGTCATACTTCTTGTAAACAGAACAACCCAGAGTAATGCAGAATTCATTGGAATGGCAATACAGCAATCGCCAAACTGCATTACCATTGGCGAACAAACGGCTGGTTCTGTTTTAAACATAGTTGAATACATAATGCCTGACAAGACAAAAGCTGATTTTACTGGGCGTGGCGCTTTTTACCCTAACGGAGAAGGGGTTCAAAGAAATGGTTTACACATAGACCATTATGTAAAAGAAAGTGCTAAAAATTATGACCCTGAATTGTACGTAAAAGAAGCAATACGTTTGATCGAAAAATCAAGTATTTGAAACAAGAATACAAATTACATCTTCAAATAAAAATCTTTCGTCAAGGCGATGTACTCTGGAGTATAAATATGTCGTGCGGTTTCGATGATTAATTCATCAACAGGAAAATTGGTGTGTATGTTTCGGCTAAAAGCCAAAAGACTGCGTTTAATTTCGGTGGTTGGAGTTCCTTTTACGCGGGTAATTTTTAGGGGATATAATTCGTATGCTGCGGCCAAAACCAGGAAATTTTCTTCTTCCTTGAAAGGAATAATAACGGAGAAGATTCCGTTTTCGGAAAGCAGCAAAGCGGCAGCTTCAACCAAATCCTCGAAAGGCATGGCATCTTGAAAACGTGCCAAATCTCGTTGATCGTTGCTGGATTTATAATCTTCACCATAAAAAGGCGGATTGGAAACGATTAAATCGTACTCGTCTTCCGGTTCTTCTACAAATTCGTCCAAGCCGGCATGAAAACAAAACAAGCGGTCATTCCAAGGGGAATTTTCGAAATTGTCTGTCGCTTGTTCATAGGCATCTTCGTCAATTTCCAAAGCGTCGATTTGGTCCGCTGAACTTCTTTGTGCCAACATTAGCGCAATGATTCCAGTTCCGGTTCCAATGTCCAAAATGCTGAAAGGATTGTTTTCAATAGGAGTCCAAGTGCCAAGCAAAACACCATCGGTTCCAATTTTCATGGCACAACGGTCTTGTTCAAGGGAAAATTGTTTGAATTGGAATTTAGACAAAATGAAGATTTTAAAATTAAACCATTAAGAAAATTAAGGGTTTTAAGAAAAAAACTTAATGAACCTTAATTTTCTTAATGGTTCAAATTTTTTTATTAAAGGTACATTTCAATCAAGCCTTCCGGCAAGTCCATAATTACTTTTTTGTTTTCTCGGTCAATCTTGACCAAGAAATGGTCAATCATCGGGATTAGGATTTCGGCATCACCTTTGAGAACTTCAAAAAGTGGTTGAGCCGTAGTGTCGTTGATGGATTGGATTTCTCCAACATACCCCAGACGTTTGTCTTCTACCTCAAAACCAATTACTTCGTGGAAATAGAATTTGTTGCCGGTAAGTTTGGGCAACATTTTTAGAGGAAGATACAAGTCGTTACCCAATAAGGCATCGGCTTCTTCTTCGGTATTGATGTCTTCGAAACGAATGCGAAGGAAATCATTTTTGTGCAGCGAACTGCTTTCAATAAAAAAAGGAACCAAGTGTTTGTTGCATTCAACAAACACTGATTCCAAGTTTTCGTATAACTCAGGTTCGTCCGTGTCTAAATAGGCTAGGACTTCCCCTTTGAAACTAAATTTTTTTGCGATTTTACCTAAATAGAAACAATCTTCTTTACGCATCGTCGCTTAAAAATTATGCTTCTGTTGTTTCGTTATTTTCTTCTGCAGCAGGAGCTTCTTCAGCTTCAGCAACTACTTCTTCAGCAGCTTCTTCTTCAACAGCAGGAGTTGCAGCAGCAATAGCATCAGCTTCGGCTTGTGCAGCAGCAGCTAAACGTTTTGCATTTACTTCTTGTTCTGCTTTGAAAGCTTTTGCTTTATCGGCAGCTTGAGCTTTTGTCAAACCTTCTTTTTTAGCATCTACTTTTCCAGCTTTAGCTTCTAACCAAGCAGCTAATTTTGCATCAGCTTGTTCTTGAGTCAAAGCTCCTTTACGAATACCTCCATCAAGGTGGTGTTTCAATAAAGCTCCTTTGTAAGAAAGAATGGCTTTTGCGGTATCAGTAGGTTGAGCACCATTGTGCAACCATTTTACTGCGCTATCCAAGTTCAATTCGATAGTTGCAGGATTTGTGTTTGGATTGTAAGTACCAATTTTTTCTAGGTATTTACCATCTCTTTTTGAGCGAGCATCTGCTGCTACAACCCAGTAAAACGGTTTTTGTTTTTTACCGTGTCTTTGTAATCTAATTTTTACTGACATAATCTAATGATTAAATTTTGAGGTACACGACCTCGATTAATTAAGGGTGCAAAGATACATTTTTTATCGATAAATACTAATTCCATTTGTATTTTAATGATTGACACTTTATTAGAGTCATTTTATGTACGAATTTTTGTTTCTATTTCCATTTTTTAAGTCAAAATAATATACTTTTGTGTAGATAAATGTCCCTTATTATGAAAAAACCGCTGCTATATATCTTCTTATTCTTCGCTTTTGTTTCTTGTACAGACGAGGTAAAGTTCAACAATCCTTCTTTTGAAGGACAAAAAGACAATGTGTTTTGGAGAGCCATTGATTATAAAGCTTTTCTTGCCACAAATGGTTCTTTGAGTATTGAAGGATATACCAGAAACGAAAAATTGACTTTAAAAACAACCTCCACAACAGCCCAGACCTATCCTTTAGGAACGAGCGATTCCAAAACGGCAACTTATGTTTTAACAGATGCCAGCGGAACAATTACTTTTGCGACAGGACTTGGAATAGGTGAAGGAGAAATTGTAATCCAAGAATATGATGCCGTAAACAAGACGGTTTCGGGAACTTTTAAATTTAATGCAGAGAACATCTACAACAATCCTTTGGTTGGACCAATCTTGAATTTTCAATATGGTCACTTTTATAAAATTCCTGTAACAACCGAGTTTATTAATTAGGGGAAACTTTATAAAAACTCTTGTAATCAGGGGTTTTGGATTTGTGTATTTAATTTTTATCAAAAATATAAATCATAAATTAACTAATACATAGTAGATTAGAGAAAAATAAGACTACATTTGTCCCATATAATAAATAAGTACATATGAATATTTTTGTTGGAAGCCTTCCATTCAGTATTGAGGAAGCAGATTTAAGAGAGTCTTTCGAGGCTTACGGAGCAGTTGATTCTGTAAAAATTATTACTGATAAATTTACTGGAAGAAGTAAAGGATTCGGTTTTGTTGAAATGCCAAATGATGACGAAGCTCAAAAAGCAATTGATGAGTTAAACGGAGCGACTGTTCAAGGTCGTGCTATCGTAGTAAATAAATCTGAGCCAAAACCAGAAGGCGAAAGAAGAAGTTTTAACAGCAACAGCCGTGGTGGAGATTCACGCGGAGGTTACGGAAACAGCCGTGGTGGAGATAACCGTGGTGGTGGAGATAGAGGAAGATACTAATATTTTCTTTTAAAACATAAAAAAAGGTGTCAATGAAAATTGACACCTTTTTTGTTTCAGTTCCATTCCAACCCTCTCTTTTGAAGAGGGAGAAATAGAGTGTAAATTATATATTGGCTGCTAACCAATCTCCAACTTCTTTTGTTCCATAGGCTTTACCACCATCTGCTAAATCTTCCGTAACGATTCCTGCCTCCAAGGCTTTATTAACCGCATCTCTCATTGCTTTTCCTTCCTCCATTAAACCAAAGTTTTCAAACATCATGGCAGCAGATAAAACAGTAGCCATAGGGTTGGCAATGTTTAAACCAGTTGCTTGCGGATATGAACCGTGAATTGGCTCAAACAAAGACACCTCAGCTCCCATAGATGCTGACGGCATTAATCCCATTGAGCCTGAAATTACAGAAGCTTCATCAGTCAAAATATCTCCAAACAAGTTTTCAGTAATCAATACATCATAAGAATTTGGCCATTGAACCAAACGCATCGCAACAGCATCAACAAATTCATAGCTCACTTCTACTTCTGGATAATCTTTTTCCATAGCTTGTACTGTTTCTCTCCACAAACGTGAAGTTTCCAAAACGTTTGCTTTGTCCACACAACATAATTTTTTAGAACGTGTCATGGCCAATTCAAAACCTTTTTTAGCCAAGCGTTGTACTTCAGCTCTTGTGTACACACAGTTGTCAAAAGCAGTATCTCCGTTGTCTCTTCTTCCTTTTTCTCCAAAATAGATTCCTCCTGTCAATTCTCTCAAGAAAACCAAATCAGTTCCTTCGATTCTTTCCCTTTTTAATGGCGATTTATCCAATAAAGATGGAAATGTAAAAGTAGGTCTCACGTTTGCAAACAACCCTAAGGCTTTACGCATTTTTAACAAACCTTGCTCAGGACGTACTGGAGCAGAAGGATCATTATCATATTTTGGGTGACCAATAGCCCCAAATAAAACAGCATCAGCGTTTTTACAAATCTCATGTGTTGAATCTGGATAAGGCTCACCTACTGCATCAATTGCCGCAGCTCCAGTTAAAGCTGGTTTCCAAGTAATTTCATGTCCAAATTTTTGTGCAATTGCATCTGATACTTTTACTGCTTGATCAATTACTTCTGGTCCGATTCCGTCTCCGGCTAAAAGGGCGATGTTAAATTTCATTATTTTTAGATTGAATTTGATATTATTTTAATTTTATATAATTTACGCAACTACATTCAGCATTTTTTGGGTTGCCTTGATTGCTGCTACAGTTTGATCTGAATCGAGTCCACGGGTTTTGAATTCTTTTCCGTTGTTGGTCCAGGTGATTATGGTTTCGCACAACGCATCTGAACTACTGCCCGGTGGAATACGAACAGCATAATCAACCAATTTTGGCAACGAAAGCTTCTTGCTCTTGTATATTTTTGTCAAGGCGTTCATAAAAGCATCAAATTGCCCGTCACCCTGTGCGTGCTCTTCTATGATTTCACCATCTATTTTCAATTGCAAGGATGTCGACGGCTGAAACCCTTTGGAATGAACCAAAACATAAGATTCAATAACAATTTTATCTTCATAAGTATGACTGTCCAAAACATCTGAAATGATGTAAGGCAAGTCTTCCTTGGTAACAGTTTCTTTTTTGTCACCCAATTCGATAATCCGTTGGGTAACCAATTTTAAGTCTTCCTGATTCAGTTGCAAACCTAATTCCTGTAGATTTTTTTCGATATTGGCTTTGCCTGACGTTTTCCCTAAAGCATATTTTCGTTTTCTTCCAAAACGCTCCGGAAGCAAATCATTGAAATATAAATTGTTTTTGTTGTCTCCATCGGCATGGATTCCTGCCGTTTGGGTAAACACGTTGTCTCCAACAATAGGCTTGTTTGCAGGGATTCTATATCCGGTAAAAGTTTCTACCAATTTACTCACCGAGTACAAAGAGGATTCTTTTACGTTTATTTTTATTTGCGGCAAAAAATCATTGATAACAGCAACAGTACTTTCGAGTGGTGCATTCCCGGCACGTTCTCCCATTCCGTTTACGGTAACATGTAATCCGCTAACACCCGCTTTTAAGGCTTCCATCACATTGGCAACACTTAAATCGTAGTCGTTGTGTGCGTGAAAATCAAAATGTATGTTTGGGTATTTGGCCGTAATCTTGGAAATAAATTCAAAAGTATCCGAAGGAATAAGAACTCCCAACGTATCAGGCAACAAGATTCTTTTTACAGGTTGAGTAACCAAAAAATCCAAATATTGAAAAACATATTCCGGGGAATTGCGCATACCATTACTCCAGTCTTCCAAATAGACATTGGTGGCAATTCCGTTTTCATTCGCCAAAGCAATAGATTGTGCGATTTCAGAAAAATGCTGTTCTGGTGTTTTTTTTAATTGATGGGTCAAATGATTTAGCGAACCTTTGGTCAATAAATTTTGAACTTTGGCTCCTGCTTTTTTCATCCATTCGATAGAAATTCCCCCATCGACAAAAGATAATACTTCCACACGATTGGCATATCCTTTTTCTTCAGCCCAAGACATAATTCCTTTTACACCTTGAAATTCACCTTCGCTTACACGGGCTGATGCCACTTCGATGCGGTCAATATGTAGTTCTTCTAGCAATAATTGCGCAATGGTTAATTTTTCTGCGGCAGAAAATGATACTCCTGATGTTTGTTCGCCATCACGGAGCGTCGTATCCATTATTTCAATTTTTCTTTTTTCCATTTTAATTTGATGCTAGTGCGATTTCGCTAATTTGAAATCGGAATATTGTATTTTATATAAAACACTAAAAGCAGTTACTTCGGCAAAACCCATAAGGGAATGCTTCCGTAACTGCATTTTTTTAGGTTTTTTTATTAGAAAGGAAGCTTGTCGGCGAAGCCAACAATTTCTTCTTTCATACTTTGTAAATAATCAATATCATCAAAACCATTGATCATATTGTTCTTTTTGTATCCATTGATATCGAATGATTCTTTTTCTCCAGTTGCCAATAAAGTAATGGTTTGTTCCGGCAAATTGATTTCCAATTGTGTATTTGGATCAGCTTCGATAGCTTTGAAAATAGTTTCTGAAAATTCAGGACTAACCTGTACTGGCAAAACACCAATGTTCAAACAGTTTCCTTTGAAGATATCTGCAAAGAAACTAGAAACTACTGCACGGAATCCGTAATCGTAAACTGCCCAGGCAGCGTGCTCACGAGAAGATCCTGAACCGAAGTTTTTCCCTCCAACAAGAATTTTTCCGCTGTATGTTTTGTCGTTTAACACGAAATCAGCTTTTGGAGTTTCATCTCCGTTGTATCTCCAGTCTCTGAAAAGGTTGTCTCCAAAACCTTCACGTTTTGTAGCTTTCAAGAAACGAGCCGGGATGATTTGATCAGTATCTACGTTTTCTATTGGTAGTGGCACTGCACTACTCGTAAGGATATTAAATTTATCGTATGCCATTGTAATTTTAGATTTTAGATTTTAGAATTCAGATTTTCCATCAAGGGAAATAAATCATAAATAGTTAAAACCTTTTTATTTTTAATTCTTTTTTGAAATTGTCATTCTATTAAAACAAATCTCTTGGATCAGTTAATTTTCCGGTAACCGCTGCTGCTGCTGCCATAATTGGAGAAGCCAATAAAGTTCTTGAACCTGGACCCTGACGACCTTCGAAGTTTCTGTTTGATGTACTTACCGCATATTTCCCGGCAGGAACTTTGTCATCGTTCATTGCCAAACAAGCTGAACATCCTGGCTGACGCAATACGAAACCAGCTTCAGTAAGAATATCCAAAAGACCTTCTTCTTTGATTTGTGCTTCCACAACGTGAGAACCCGGAACTAACCAAGCTGTTACGTTATCTGCTTTTTTTCTTCCTTTTACAATTTCTGTAAAAGCTCTAAAATCTTCAATACGACCATTGGTACAACTTCCCAAGAAAACATAATCGATTTGTTTTCCAATCATCACATCATCTTCGTTGAAGCCCATATAAGCCAAAGATTTTTTATAAGTTTCCTCGCCACCTTCCACTTGGTCAGCGCTTGGAATATGTTGAGAGATACCAATTCCCATTCCAGGATTTGTACCATAAGTAATCATTGGTTCAATATCTGCTGCATCGATATTCAATTCAGCATCAAAAATTGCATCAGCATCTGTTTTCAACGTTTTCCAGTACTCAACAGCTTTTGTCCAAGCTTCTCCTTTTGGAGCATACAAACGTCCTTCCAAGAAATCGAAAGTTTTTTGGTCAGGAGCAATCATACCTCCACGAGCACCCATTTCGATAGAAAGGTTACACACAGTCATACGACCTTCCATGGACATTTCTTCAAAAACATTTCCAGCATATTCAGCAAAATATCCTGTACCTCCAGAAGTAGTCAATTTTGAAATGATATACAAAGCCACATCTTTTGGCCCTACACCTTTGCTCAAAGTTCCGTTTACGTTGATACGCATTTTCTTTGGCTTTGGCTGCATGATACATTGAGTAGTCAAAACCATTTCCACTTCAGAAGTTCCAATACCAAAAGCAATGGCTCCAAAAGCACCGTGAGTAGAAGTGTGGGAATCTCCACAAACGATAGTTGCACCCGGCAAAGTAATTCCGTTTTCAGGACCTACCACGTGAACGATACCATTTTTTTGGTGTCCTAATCCCCAGTGAGAAATGCCATATTCTGCAGCGTTATCTTCTAATGCTTTCAATTGATTGGCAGATAAAGCATCGGCAACAGGTAAGTGTTGGTTTATGGTTGGCGTGTTGTGATCGGCAGTTGCAAAAGTACGTTCTGGGTACAAAACCGAAACACCTCTTCCTTTTAAACCTAAAAAAGCAACAGGACTTGTAACTTCGTGAATGAAATGACGGTCAATAAAAAACACGTCTGGTCCATCTTCAATTTTACGTATTACGTGTGCATCCCATACTTTGTCAAATAATGTCTTACTCATTTTTAATATTTTTTAGTGTATTTCTCTTTTTTACAATTTTGGCAATTGCCCATAATTATAACAATGGGTGCAAATTTATAAAAAGAAATAAAGTTGTCAATTTTACTATTCTACATATATACGATACCCAAAGTTGTTTTTACAACGACTAACTACTTCTGATATTTATTTACAGTGGAATATCGTTTTTTAATTTTAACTTTAATTCTCTTTTTAATGTTGTTTCCAACGCCTTAACAATGGTTTTATTTTTTTGCAAATTTATCTCTATTTTGGTGTAAATAAGCAAGTTTGTACCTGTAAAATGTAACAAAACGAATAAAAATAGTAATAATTTGCAAAATTTGCGACTTATGTTTATTACTAAACAAAACACCAATTCTGCTTTTGGGGTCTTCAAACCAGAATTGTTTTGGCTGTCGCAAACGATATTTTTTTGACAAAATACTACGACATCCAAAAAATAGATTTTTGAATTTTTTTGTGAATTTTGGAGCGAAAATTAGTGTAAAAATGATTTAAAACAGGAATTGGGGTTTCGAGTTTCAGAGCACTTTTTTGTTGATAACTTGCACGCTGTTTTCAGTTAAAAAATTCTAAATTTGAAAACTGCTAAATGTAATTTCAGGCAATTGCAAAGCATTAAAATCCAACTATGTACTTAATATTCGATACCGAAACCACAGGTTTACCAAAGCGTTGGGGCGCACCTATTTCAGACACGGACAACTGGCCAAGATGTATTCAGATTGCCTGGCAGCTCCACGATGATATGGGAAAAGTCATCGAGCACCAGGATTATTTGGTCAAGCCGGAAGGGTTCAATATTCCGTATGATGCCGAGAGAATTCACGGTATTTCAACTGAATTGGCAGAAGCGGAAGGAATTCCTTTGGCCGAAGTTTTGGAGAAATTCAATATCGCTTTATCGAAAACCAAATTTATTGTGGGTCAGAACCTGGGTTTTGACATCAATATTATGGGTTGCGAATTTTACAGATTGGGAGTCGAAAGCCCAATGGGTTCAATGCCAATTTTGGATACCTGTACCGAAGTTACCGCCTCTTTACTGAAATTGCCCGGAGGCCGTGGCGGAAAATTTAAACTGCCAACCTTAACCGAATTACACCAATATCTTTTCAATAAACCTTTTGCGGAAGCACACAACGCCACTGCCGATGTGGAGGCGACAACGCGTTGCTTTTTCGAATTGATTCGTACCGATGTTTTCACCAAAGAAGAATTGGATGTTGATGCGGGTTATTTCAGGGATTTCAAAAGTAAAAATCCTTATGAAATTGAGCTAATCGGCTTAAAACACATCAATCTAAAAGAAGCTTCTGATAGAATTCGTCAGCAATTTGGAGCGAAACAAGGCACATCTATTTCCAAACAGGAACTTTCAGATAACAAGCAAATATTAGTCGACACCAATTTTGCGCACTTACACAACCACACCCAGTTTTCTGTCTTGCAATCCACCATTGCCATTGGAGGTCTGGTTACGGCAACAGCCAAAAATAAATTTCCTGCCGTGGCGATGACGGATACGGGAAACATGATGGGAGCCTTCCATTTTGTGAGTGCAGTAATGAATCACAACAAATCGGCTTCTGCCAAAAACAAAACTTTGGTAGAAAGTGGTGAAGAACCAACGGAAACCGAAATCAAGCCCATTGTAGGTTGCGAATTCAATATTTGCGACAATCATTTCGACAAGACCAAAAAAGACAATGGTTATCAAGTGGTTTTGTTGGCCAAAAACAAAAAAGGCTATCATAATTTGGCCAAAATGGCTTCCATCGCTTATACCGAAGGGTTTTATTATGTGCCTAGAATTGACAGAATCATTGTCGAAAAATACAAGGAAGACATCATGGTTTTGTCCGGAAATTTATATGGAGAGATTCCGAGTAAAATTCTGAACGTTGGTGAAAACCAAGCCGAAGAAGCCTTGATTTGGTGGAAAGCACAATTTGGGCCCGATTTTTATCTCGAAATTATGCGCCACAATCAAGAGGATGAAAACAGGGTAAATCAAACCTTGATCGAGTTTTCGAAAAAGCATGACGTAAAATTAATTGCCACCAACAATACTTATTATTTAAACAAACAAGACGCCAATGCACACGATATTTTGTTGTGCGTGAAAGACGGTGAAAAGCAAGCCACCCCTATTGGTCGTGGTCGTGGATACCGTTATGGCTTACCCAATCAAGAATATTATTACAAATCGGAAGAGGAGATGAAAAAACTCTTTGCCGATTTGCCGGAAGCAATTACCAATATTCAAGAAATTGTGGACAAAGTCGAAATATACTCGCTCTACCGCGACGTATTGTTGCCTAAATATGATATTCCGCAAGAGTTTTTTGTGGCGGAAGACGAGGCTGATGGCGGCGTTCGAGGTGAAAATAAATATTTGCGCCACCTTACCATGGTAGGCGCAGAAAAAAGATATGGCGAAATTACGCCCGACATTCAAGAACGATTGGATTTTGAGTTGCTCACGATTTCCAATTCGGGATATCCGGGTTATTTCCTGATTGTCCAGGATTTCATCGCCGAAGCCCGAAAAATGGATGTATCCGTCGGACCCGGTCGTGGTTCGGCAGCGGGTTCTGCGGTAGCCTATTGTTTGGGAATCACGAATATCGACCCGATTAAGTATGATCTGCTTTTTGAGCGTTTCCTGAATCCGGATCGTGTGTCGATGCCCGATATTGATATCGATTTTGATGACGAGGGTCGTGGTCGCGTGATGGATTATGTAATCAATAAATATGGCTCCAATCAGGTAGCACAAATTATTACTTATGGTAAAATGGCCACCAAATCGGCCATTCGCGATACGGCCCGCGTACTCGATTTGCCACTTTTTGAAGCCGACAGAATTGCCAAATTGATCCCCGGAATGATGCCGTCCAAATGGAATTTGGCTCGGTTCATTTCAGAAAAAGAAGACGATGTCAAAAAAGCTTTGCGATCGGATGAATTTGACAATGTAAAAGAACTCATTGCCATCGCCAACGGAGGCGACCTGGCAGGCGAAACCATCCAGCAAGCCAAAATACTGGAAGGCTCTATGCGAAACACGGGTATTCACGCCTGTGGAGTAATTATCACGCCGTCGGATATTACGAATTTTGTTCCTGTAACAACAGCCAAAGATTCGGATTTATATGTTACCCAGTTTGACAACTCCGTTGCCGAGAGTGCTGGACTTTTGAAGATGGACTTCTTGGGTTTGAAGACCCTGACGCTGATTAAAGATACCGTGAAATTGGTTAAATATAGAACGGGAATCGAATTGGACCCCGATACTTTCCCGATTGACGATGTCAAAACCTACGAGCTGTTCCAAAGAGGAGAAACAGTTGGAATTTTCCAATACGAGTCGCCCGGAATGCAAAAATACATGAAGGATTTGAAGCCCACGGTTTTTGGGGATTTGATTGCGATGAACGCCTTGTATCGTCCGGGACCGTTGGAATATATTCCTTCTTTCGTTCGAAGAAAAAACGGAGAAGAACCTATTGTGTATGATTTGGATGCTTGTGAAGAGTATTTGGCAGAAACCTACGGAATCACGGTGTATCAAGAGCAGGTAATGCTTTTGTCCCAATCGTTGGCTGGTTTTACCAAAGGTGAAGCTGACGTTTTGCGTAAAGCCATGGGTAAAAAACTGATAGATGTCTTGGCAAAAATGAAACCCAAGTTTGTGGAACAAGCTTCGGCAAAAGGGCACGATGCCACTGTTTTGGAAAAAATATGGAAAGACTGGGAAGCTTTTGCGAGTTACGCCTTCAACAAATCGCACTCTACTTGCTATGCCTGGATTGCCTATCAAACGGCTTATTTGAAAGCGCATTATCCTGCCGAATACATGGCGGCGGTTTTGTCCAATAATATGAGCGACATCAAACAGGTTTCCTTTTTTATGGAAGAATGCAAGCGTATGGGATTGCAGGTTTTGGGTCCTGACGTGAATGAGTCGTTTTATAAATTTACGGTAAATGATGATTATGCGGTTCGTTTTGGAATGGGAGCCGTAAAAGGGGTTGGTTCCGGTGCCGTGGCGACAATCGTCGAAAACAGGAAAGACGGCAAATACAAATCGATTTTTGACTTGGCGAAACGCATCGATTTGCGTGCCGCCAACAAAAAAGCATTCGAAAATCTGGCTTTGGCTGGTGGTTTTGATTCTTTCATTGGAACAACAAGGGCGCAATATTTTCACGATGATGGCGATGGAATCACGTTCTACGAAAAAGCCATTCGTTATGGGGCGAAGTTTCAGGAAAACGAAAATTCATCGCAGGTCAGTTTGTTTGGCGAAAGCAGCGACGTCCAGATTGCCGAACCTGTCGTGCCGCCTTGCGAGGATTGGAACATGATGGAAAAACTTTCCCGGGAAAAAGAAGTTGTCGGAATTTATATATCGGGACATCCATTGGATGATTTTCGATTTGAAATGAAATATTTTTGCAATGCCAAATTGGAATCCCTTAGAAACATGGAATTGCATATTGGCAAAAACCTGACGTTTGGAGGTATCGTAAACAACATCCAACATCGAGAAGCCAAGAATGGGAAAGGCTGGGGAATGTTCACCCTGGAAGGATATGAAGAAAGTTATGAATTTCGAATTTTTGGAGAGGAGTATTTAAAGTTCAGACATTTCTTGAGACCAAACGAGTTTGTTTTCATTAAAGTCAACATCAAGGATGGTTGGGTAAACAGGGAGACCGGCAAGAAAACGGAACCAAGATTGCAGTTCGTCGAGGTAAAACAATTGCAGGACATCTTGGAAACTTTTGCCAAAAAACTAATCATTCACTTGAATATAAAAGATTTGCAGACGGATTTAATTCACAAATTGAACACTGTTTTTCAATCCAACAAAGGAGACAATCAAGTTACCTTTGAAGTGATGGAATTGGAAACCATCAAAAAAGAAGTGGCGTTAGCCCCTGTAGAAATTGAAGTGGACGAAATTGTCATGGATGAAGACGGCAATATTGTGGAAGCAGAAAATGCAGTGCCCATTGTCGAAACTCCAGTCGAAGAAACTAAAATCATTACTTTTTTATCCATGCCAAGCCGAAAACTGAAAATCAAGATTTCGAATGAATTGTTGGTGGAATTGGAGAAAATGCAGATTAACTTTAAGTTGAATTAGGAGTTTATAGCTCGAACTCTATTTTTTATAAAATAACCCTATCAGTGTTTCAAACGCTGACAGGGTTTATAGTTTTTGATTTCTCTCGTACTGGGCACAGAATTCAATTTTGCGCTATCTGTCACGAGAATATTTTGTGCATTTCCGAGCGATCGGGTTTTTAAACTGTTTCCATAATCTCATATGAATCATTGATGATTTTTCCAAAAGTTTCCATGTTACATTCGGATAAGAGAGATTCTTTATCAACATAATTACCTATTAAAATGTAATGGGTTTCTTTATCAAAAACGGCTTTTTTATAATGAGAAAGTTTTGGGTCCTTTTCTTTGGAATCAGCTATTGAAATTATAGTTTGTATATCAGTTGGTTTATTTTGATTTATAAATTTTAATATTCTTTCTCTGTTTGGACCATCAATGTCTTCTTTAAAAACACTATCCATAATAAAAGGTAACCGATGAATATTCTTAGTGTCATTTATAATTTTATTAAATGATAAATGATAACTCAATACTGCTAAATGAAGTTGAACACCTTGAAAAGGAAAACTTGAAAGTTCGTAAACATTGTTAAATCTATCATCTTCGACTTTTGGAACATCAAGTAGTACATTATTAAGTTGATAATAATTTTTGAATATTTTGTTTTTCTTTGCACGTTCAAAGCCTAAACTCTCATCAGAATTAAATTTTTTTAATTTTTCACTTAGAGCATCAACTTCGAGACTTAGAGTTCCAATATTCTCAATGATTGATTTATCTAGAACAAGATTTGCTTTGGATTTGATGAAATCATCTAAAGTGATATCATTATCAGAGTACTTTAAAAATTTCTTGTTTTCGTAATTTAGTTCTTCACGTAGTTCTGTAATCTTCTTATTTAGAGAATTAAGTTTAGATTGTAGTTCTTTGTTATCTTCTGAAAGAGATGCTTTTAATTTAATTGTATCATTTTCTTCTTGATAATGTTCATAAACGTCTTGAATTTTTGATGGTAGAATTTGTTTACAGGTCGGACATGGATCCTTACCTGGAAATTGTTGGTTATGATTTCGGTTCACTTTAGAAACAACAGCTAAACGTTGACTACTAAACGTTAAAGCATTGGAAAGCTTTATATATTTATTTTCATATTCTAACAATACATTTTTCTTCTGAGAAATTTGATTAATGAATTCATCTCCTTTTCCTTCTAAGGCTTTATTCAAAATAATCGAATCACTAATTACTTCATTCGTTTTTTCAAAAGTTATATAAAAATTTAGTTGCTGTCTTTTAGCTTGGAGATCTAGTTCTAATCTCTTTTTTTCCTCTTTATCACTATCATTAATTATTCCCAAATAATAATCTAAAAAATCTTCCCTAAAATTTTTGTAAAAATCAAGATTTGTAAAGGATTTTCTAAGATACACCCAACCAACATCCTGAGAAACATAATATGGTAAGAAAATTGTTTCCATTGGTGCAGGAACTATTCCGTCTTTTGACTCTAATGTCAATTTAAAATTGAATAATTCACTGAAAAAGTGTTTAAGTTTAACATGTTCAACTGAATTGTTAGCTCCCATACCATTAAAAACAGACACTTTTGAATTTCCATCTTTAATGTAAAGAGTTTCATCTTTTCTAATAAAAATATAATTTTCGCTTACACCATTTTTTTCAATAATTATATTTAGTCTAACAAATATATTTTCTGATAAAATTTTCACTAATTTAAATTTATTATCATTTATCCCAAAAGCAAATAATATAAGTTGAATGAGTGTACTTTTTCCTGCGGTGTTTGGCCCATAAATGACATTGAGTTTTGATCCAAATTCAGTGTAAAATTTGGTTTTTGAAGATTCGCTATATAAAAAAATACTTTTTAAACTTAAATATGTTTTCATTGTTTAGTTTTTATAAGATAAAATGCTGCTGCAATTGCTGCTTTTAACTGAATTTCGGAAAGTGTTGAACTTATATCCTTATGGAATTTCTCATAAAGAGCACGTATACATTTGACGTCATTAAAATGCTTATTTAGTAAGTCAGAATTTTGTGTAACAAAATCTAATATTTTTCTGTGTTCACTTTGAGTAAGGTCTTTAAATTTATCTAGACTATTTTCAAAGTTTAATTCGAAATACGAACTGTCAAATAAATTAATCTGTAATTTTTCACAAATTTTTTCAGATTTTTGTCGGCAAAATTCTAAAGCTAATTTATGTGTCGTAATTACATCTAATATCTCGTTGACTTTTGTCGATTCAAGTCGCTTTTTAAAGTCGGAAAGTTTAGCAATGTTATTTTGGTTAAATTTTGAATCAATTGCATCTAATTCATAAATAAAGGTGTCACGTGCAGCTTTGTGATCTAAAATCGAATTTCCAAATACTTCTTGAAATTTTCCAATTAGTAGTTCCATTTGAGTCTTGCTATTTCGACCAAAGTCTAAATAAGAAAAATTTAATGTGCTAAAGTGCAAGGCCTGAATGTCAGTAAATTTTATTTTAGAATTACCTTTGAGTAACAATTCTCTCAATTCATTTGGTAAATCAAGGAAATGAACAGATTCGTTAGTTTCGTTTATATATACATTTACCTCATTTTTTAATGAATTTTTATATTTGAGCTTGATAGTGTTATTAGTTATAAAAAATTGATTTTTAGTATAGATAGTTGATTTACATAAATCATCTGAGAGCAATGTAATTCCATTATCAACGATTTTTCGAATTATCTCATATAGGGAAGAATTACTCCAGACAGTGGAAGATTTTTTAGCTTGGTAGGTTTCTACTTTATCAATTTCATCATTATTATTTAAAAACCCAAAAACAATGTCATCATAATGCTCAAGAATGATAAAGTATTTTTGATATTTAATAGTGTGATATTTCTCTAAAAATATATATAAACTACAATTACGTTGAAAATCCATTCCAACATTTGCCTGTACACCTGAATTTACATCTATTTCGGGATTTGCCATTTTTATTTTGAGACTTTAAAGTGGCATTTACGAGATTTGTTAAAGCACTTGTTAACTCATAAATATACACAACTTAATTATTATATATACGCCTTAATTTAAGTGTATTTGCTGTTTATAACTTTTATCTTCCAAATATAATGTTTTTATTTTTTAGTCAGCTTTTTCTTCAATTAAAACTATAAAAATCTGTCCTTTTGTATTTTAGTTATCCGCGCTCGTAAAGGGATTAAGCCCGTTTATAAAAAAGTATTATTGCTCCTGACTCAAAGGTTTTAGTTTTTAAAAGTTTAAAAACCCTCCTGTCGTTTATTTTGTCAAACAATGGCAAACCTTTTCCAATTACAACAGGATGAATACAAAGCTGGTATTCATCAATTAAATCAAGGTTGGTTAATGCTACAATTAAACTTCGGCTGCCAATCAAAATATCCCTGCCCGGTTGTTGCTTCAATTCTGAAACCACTTCATCAATAGGCTGGGTTGCCAATTTTGCACTCTCCCAGTCCGTGTTTTTCAGCGTACGTGAAAAAACAATTTTTGGAATTTTGTCCATGGCCAAAGCAAAGTCGTCCATTGTTTTTTCACCTGAAGGATTTTTTACCAGCGGTTTCCAAAATCCCATAAGCTCATAGGTTATTCTGCCGTATAAAACTACATCCGCGTTATTTAATAATTCCGCATAATGCTGATGTATTTCTTCATCGGGAATGCCTGCCGTATGATCGCAAAATCCGTCAATTGTCATATTGATTCCTGCAATTATCTTTCTCATAACTCATCTTTTAAATAGTCTTAAAGATAAAAAAAAGTTCAACACGGCACTTTTAGAACAACCTATTTTCCTTTGCTTTATTTTTGATAAATCGTCATAAAAAAAGAGCCGTTAATAACTAACGACTCCTTTTATAAATTTATTTTCATGAAGTTTTAATCCAATCCATAAAACCGTTCCGCATTCCTGAACCAAATCAGTTCCTGCTGCTCAATCGGCAATTGGGCAATATAATCTTCGAGGGTTTTTACCACCAACTCATATTCGGAAGCAACCAAACAAACCGGCCAGTCGGAACCAAACATCAATCTTTCGGGACTGAAGTTTTCGAAAACCACGTCTAGATACGGTTTCAAATCATCGGGAGTCCAGGTTTTCCAATTGGCTTCGGTGACCATTCCGGAAATTTTGCAGAGTACGTTTTCGGCTTTGGCCAATTCAACAATGTTATTTTTCCAAGACAGGATTTCCCCCGATTTGATGTCTGGTTTGGCAATATGATCCAAAACAAAAGCTTGGCTCGGGAATCGATTTGCCAAATCAATGGCTGCCGGTAATTGGCGATGGAAAACGAGAATATCATACGTATAATCGTGTGTTTTCAAGGCTTCGATACCACGTCTGAAATCGTCGCGGAGCATAAAATCATCGGCTTCTCCTTGTACCACGTGTCTAAAACCTTTCAGTTTCTTTTCGGCGGAAAAAATATCCAAACGCCCTGCCACGTTTTTGTCCAATAAATCTACCCAACCCACGACGCCTTTGATGAAATCATTTTGCTTGGCCAAGTCCAACAAAAAATGGGTTTGTGCTTCGGTTTGGTCTGCTTGGACAGCAACGCATCCTTTGACGTTGTTTTTCTCCAAAACCGGCAAAAGGTCTTCTGGCAAAAAATCTCTTTGAATTATTTGCATACTCTCGTCAATCCAGCTGTCGCGAACGGGATCAAATTGCCAAAAATGTTGGTGGGAATCTATTCTTTGCGACATGTTTTATCCTAAATCATTAATTAAGGAACGATCCAAATGAACGTAACCGCCATCGACAAAAACAAATTGTCCCGTGGTGTGCGAAGAACGATTGGAAATGATGAAAAGTGCCGTGTCCGCTAGTTCCACCGTCTTGGTCATCCTGCTTTCAAACGGAATGCTCTTGTTGATTTTTGCCAAGGTAGCTTCGCCGTCGGCAAGAGTTTTAATCCAATCTTCGTAGGCAGGAGTGTAACTTTCGGCAATGATTAATGCATTCGAACGGATACCAAATTTAATCAAATCGACCGCCCATTCCCTGGTTAATCCCAACACGCCACCTTTGGCGGCGGCATAACCAGAAGTTCCTCCTTGACCTGTCAAAGCCACTTTGGAACCAATGTTCAGAATATTTCCTTTGGACTCTTTAAGGTAAGGAAGCGCATATTTCGTCAACAAGAAATAACTCACGACGTTCAATTTCAACGAATCCATAAATTCCTCGTAGGAGGCATCAAGACCTGCGCCATCGTTTACCCCAACATTGTTGATAACGGCATCAATTCTTCCGTATTTTTCCACGATTTTTTTAACCGCATTTTCTATTTGAACCGGGTCGGTCACATTGGTTTGCGCAAAAAAGGAGTCGATTCCCCTTTTTTGAAGATTGGCAACGTATTCGTGTCCACGGTCATTTCTGTCCACCAAAACAGGAATCGCTCCTTCGTCGGCCAATCTGTTGATAATGGTTTCGCCTATGCTTCCCGCTTTTCCAGCCGAGCCGGAAACCACAATGATTTTTCCTTTTAATCCTAAGTCCATAAAGAGTGTTTTTTATAAGTTGGTTAGTTAGTTTAGTTCAATAATAGCCTTGATGACATTGTTTTTCGGGTCAATCCATTTGTCAAATTCACCAATCATGTCTTCAAAACCGGCTCTGTGGGTGATGTATTTGCTGGGATCAATTTTACCGGATTTCAAGCATTCCATCACATAGTTGAAATCGTCAGTGGTCGCATTTCTGCTGCTCATCAAAGTAGATTCACGTTTGTGGAATTCAGGATGACTAAACGCCAATTCTCCTTTTTGCAAACCAACCAAGACAAAACGTCCTCCGTGTGACATATAATTGAAAGCGGAATTCATTACGTTTCGATTTCCGGTTGCGTCAATCACTACGGTAGGCATATTGCCATTGGTGATTTCTTTCAGTCTTTCCACCACGTCTTCGGTCATCGGGTTGATGATTTCATCGGCACCCAATTCTTCTTTGCAAAAGTTCAATCGGTATTGGTTAATGTCCATCGCGATTACTTTGGCTCCCGCAATTTTTGCAAAATTGATTAGTCCTATTCCAATGGGACCAACACCCATCACCAAGACGGTGTCTTTGGCTTTTACGTCAGCTCTGCGAACGCCGTGGGCTGCGATGGCCAACGGTTCTACCAATGCCAATTGGTCATAATCCAATCCTTGCCCGTGCAATAAATATTGTTCGGGAATCGTGATATATTCTGCCATTCCACCATCTACATGCACGCCAAAAACCTTGATGTTGGCACAACAATTGGTCAATCCATTGGTGCAAGCGATGCATTTTCCGCAGTGAAAATAAGGGATAAAAGTTACCTTGTCGCCTTTTTTAAATCCTTCAACATTGCCTTCTATATATTCTGCGGCAAGTTCATGTCCCAAAACTCTTGGGTATTCAAAATAAGGTTGTGTGCCTCCATACGCATGAATATCTGTACCGCAAACTCCAATTTTGCGTATTTTAAGAAGTACTTCTCCTTCTTTTCGAACAGGCATTTCTTTTTCTTTAATCAAAAACTCGTGAGGTTTCTCACAAACGATATATTTCATTTTAATGTGTTTGTTAATTGTATTTTTAATATTCTATTGGGTAATAAATGGTATTTGCGACAAACGAAATTAGCGACAGGCACAGTAAATCTACTAAAAATATTCGCTCGGTAATAAATGTTTAAATCACACTTACAAATATACTAAATTAATTAAACTATTGGCTTTCCCCTTCCAATATGACAAAATATCTCGCAAACAAGCTTGGATTTATTTTTTACAAATTCACATTGTTAGAAAAATACTGACAATGTAATGTTTGCCTATTTTGAATGTATTCCAATTTTACATTTTTTTTGAATCAAAAAGATAAAAAATAGCGGCTCGATTTAAAATAACTTATGGCAATACATTCATAATTAAAACTAATTTACAAATAGTGTTTGGTTTGTTTTTAATTTCTAAATTTGTACCCAGTTTGAAATGGTAAACAGTCAAACTTTAAATCTTAAATAAAAATATTATGGCATTAGCAATAACAGACGCTACTTTTGATGAAGTGGTTTTGAAGTCAGATAAACCAGTAATGGTAGATTTTTGGGCAGCATGGTGCGGTCCATGTAGAATGGTAGGTCCAATCATCGACCAAATCAGCGAAGAATATGCTGGTAAAGTTGTCGTTGGTAAAGTGGATGTTGACGCCAACCAAGAATTTGCCGCAAAATACGGAGTGAGAAACATACCAACAGTATTGGTTTTCCACAACGGAGAAGTAGTTGGAAAACAAGTTGGAGTTGCTCCAAAACAAACCTACTCTGATAGTTTAGACGCATTATTGTAATCGGTAGATTATGATTTATATAGAAAGGTTTGACGAAAGTCAAGCCTTTTTTTTATATTTGAAAGATGAAGATAGAATCGCAAATAGAGAAAATTTCCAGTTTCCAACATCTCGAAATGTTGGCCAACCAAATTGTGGAAGGATTTATCTCGGGTATGCACAAAAGTCCTTTTCACGGTTTTTCGGCCGAATTTGCGGAGCATAAAGTGTATAATATGGGCGAAAGCACCAAACACATCGATTGGAAATTGTTTGCCAAAACCGATCGGTTGTACACCAAGAAATTCGAGGAAGACACCAATTTGCGTTGCCACATCATCATCGACAATTCCTCGTCGATGCATTATCCAAAATTGGAAGACAAAGAACAATTTTTCCACAACAAGATAGGATTTTCCGTTTTGGCTTCGGCCGTTTTGATGAATATTCTAAAAAAACAGCGCGATGCCGTAGGTCTGAGCGTGTTTTCGAATACTTACGAATATTATGCCCCCGACAAAGGAAGCGACCGCCACCATCGAATGGTGTTGAACGCCCTGGAAAATCTCTTGGAAAAGCCAAAGACTCAAAAAAACACCGACACCATTACATTTCTGCATCAAATAGCCGAAAAAATTCACCGCCGTTCGATGATTATTTTGTTTACAGATATGTTCCAATCTGGCGACGAAGAAGCCTTGTTCGATGCCTTGCAACATTTAAAACACAACAAGAACAAGGTAGTTTTATTTCACGTTATCGACAACAAAACCGAATTGAATTTTGACTTTGACAACGCTCCAAGGAAGTTTATCGACATGGAAACAGGTGACGAGGTCAACCTTTTTGCCGAAAATGTGAAGGACGAATATGAAAAAGGAGTGAATAATTACTTCAAAAAGCTGGCATTAACCTGTGCCCAGAACAAAATCAAGTACATTCCCGTGGGTGTTGGAGAAAATTTTGAAAAAATATTGACCACATATTTAGTTGAAAAACAAAACTTTGGATAAAGGTTCAAAAAAATATTTAAAATTCTCTACTGAAAGGCTTGCGTAAACGAAAATCTATTGTATCTTTGCCACCGCAATAAAGCAGAGGTTTGGTAGTTCAGTTGGTTAGAATACATGCCTGTCACGCATGGGGTCGCGGGTTCGAGTCCCGTCCAGACCGCTAAATTGGGAAGAAGCGATTCAGAAATGAATCGCTTTTTTTGCCCAAAAAAGCATCTAAAATAGTTGTGTTGTTTTCGTCACGCCTTTGTAAAGCGTGGCCGGTTTAGTAGTTAGACCAATGAAAAGCTTTCCACTTTGTGGACAGCTTTTTTGATTTTAGGGCTGTTCCATATATCAATTCCAAAATTAATTATAAATTTGGTTAAACTTTTTGGTGTAATCTAATCTACAGCCTCTTTAAAAAAGTTTTCTAAACATATGGAAAAAACTACTTCTCTGAGCTCAAAAAAACATTATCCAATACTTGACGGTTTACGCGGCGTTGCTGCAATCATGGTGGTTGCCTTTCATATTTTTGAGACACACACAACCAGTCGTCTGGATCAAATCATTAACCACGGGTATCTTGCCGTTGACTTTTTCTTCCTGCTTTCCGGGTTTGTTATCAGCTATGCTTACGACGATCGTTGGAGCAAAATGAGCGTTGCCGATTTTTTTAAAATCCGCCTTGCCAGACTGCAACCGATGGTGGTTATGGGAATGATTATTGGAGCCCTTTGTTTTTATTTTCAAGATTCAGCACTCTGGCCAATGATTCACGAAGTTCCGATATGGAAAACATTGCTTGTCATGCTTATCGGATTTACCTTGATTCCCCTATCGCCATCCATGGATATAAGGGGGTGGCAAGAAATGCATCCGCTGAATGGTCCCGGCTGGTCTTTGTTCTTTGAATATATAGGCAATATTCTTTATGCATTGTTCGTAAGGAAATTTTCGAATACAGCGCTTGCCATATTGGTGTTTTTATCAGGCTGTCTTTTAATCCATCTTGCGGTATTTGGCCCAAAAGGTGATGTTATTGGCGGCTGGACTCTTAATTACGAACATCTTCATATTGGATTTTCACGTTTGTTGTTTCCTTTCTTTGGAGGATTATTATTGCACCGAATAGTAAAACTGACAACTATCAAAAATGGCTTTTTTTGGACTAGCTTATTAACGATTGTCGTACTTGCAATGCCTAGAATTGGCGGAAAAGAACATTTATGGATGAATGGTTTATACGATTCGTTATGCATCATTATCGTTTTTCCATTGATTGTTTTCTTGGGAGCAAGCGGAGAAGTGACCGGCAAAACCTCAACCAAAATCTGTAAATTTTTAGGCGACATATCCTACCCCATTTACATAACACATTATCCGTTGATTTATATTTACACGGGTTGGGTTCGTGGCAGCAAACCTTCCTCTCAAGAAGCACTACCATTTGGCTTATTGACATTAATTGGATCTATTGTCCTTGCTTATGTTTGCTTAAAATTATATGACGAACCGGTACGTCTTTGGCTAAAACAGAAAATATTAACTTATAAATTGGCATTCATTCCGGTTAAATAGCAGGAATAAAAAAAGCTTCTAAAATAGTTGTGTTGTTTTCGTCACGCTTTTGGATATGCATAAAAAACCGCAATTATCAGTTACGGTTTATATTGTGTTTATTTAATTTATTTTGGTCTAAAGGCTCCTGTTTCTTTGTCAAGTCGTGGATCGTTATTTATCGCTTCGAGTCGCTGTAATTGAATGTTTAATGGATATTCGGCACAAGCCATTATTGCATGGTTATAAATTACACTTATGTATAACCCATTTGTATTTACTTCTATGTCCTGATATAGTTCACTGGAACACAGTATAGTATGATACCCGTCGCTTAAAACTTTTACGCTATAAATATCGTAAATTCTTATTTCTCCAAAATTTACAATTTCTACAGTTGCGTTTAGGAGATTAATTTCTACGCAAATAGAATTATCTTCGCACAAGTGTTTGTTTGTTGCCAGATCGACAAGAAAACCATCATTTTTGTTTTCTCCAAAAAAAACGTTTTGATTGTATTGGGCATTTGAATTTAAACCAAGTAATGCAATGGCAATAAAAAGCAGTTTTTTCATTATTTTTCAATTTTATAATTAACGGTAATTGAAGGAATAAATTTTACTAATTCATCCTAAACACATTTGTTCAAACAACATCATAACGCCTAATTACTGTTTATATTTTGATTATTTTATGTGATGAATACAAGCAGCCTATTTGTCAACCAATACACAAGACTAATCACCAATAATAGCAGTTTTACATTCTTTTGATACTCTCATAGAAATACATTTCACAACTAGATTATTTGAAAATATTAATTGCTAAATTTTTATAGTGAGAAATATTTAGACACAAGGTTATACCCCCGAATACACAACAAAACACAAAAACAAAAAGTTAATACAATAAAGGGAGGGGGTTTCTTAATTTATACACAGAACTAAAAAACAGGGTAGTTATTGGGGCAGAGTAAAATAAAAAATCCTTTAACCGTTTGTTTACAACGTTTAAAGGATTTTTAAAGTGCGGATAATAGGACTCGAACCTACACGCCTTGCGGCACCAGATCCTAAGTCTGGCATGTCTACCAATTTCACCATATCCGCAAAATTGTGAGTGCAAATATAAACATAACTTCCAACTTTCAAAGGAATTTATTCAAAAATATTTACGCTCTTTTTTGTACTTTTGAAAGTATAAAATTATAACCCATTATGGAAACCATAAAATCCTACGTTCAACAGCATAAAGACCGCTTCATTAACGAGTTAATCGAATTGTTGAAAATTCCTTCCGTTAGCGCCGATTCCGCTTACCATCATGATGTTATCAATACTGCCAATGCCGTAAAAGCCAGCCTGGAAAAAGCAGGTTGCGATTTTGTGGAGATTTGCGACACGCCTGGAAACCCAATTGTATATGGCGAAAAAACTATCGACGCCAGTTTGCCAACCGTTTTGGTTTACGGTCATTACGACGTGCAACCCGCCGATCCAATCGATTTGTGGACGTCTCCCCCATTCGAACCTGTTATCAAAAAAACCGAAATTCATCCCGAAGGTGCGATTTTTGCCCGCGGTTCCTGCGACGATAAAGGTCAAATGTACATGCACGTAAAAGCACTGGAATACATGATTCAATCGAATACTTTGCCTTGCAACGTGAAATTCATGATTGAAGGCGAAGAAGAAATTGGCTCCAAAAGCTTGAGTTGGTTTGTGGAACGCAACCAAGAAAAACTAAAAAACGACGTGATTTTAATCTCGGACACTGGAATGATTTCCAACCAACAACCTTCCATCACTACCGGATTGCGTGGTTTGAGTTATGTGGAAGTCGAAGTTACGGGCCCCAATCGCGATTTACATTCTGGTCTTTATGGTGGTGCAGTTGCCAATCCCATCAACGTTTTGGCCAAAATGATTGCTTCGCTTCACGACGAAAACAATCACGTGACCATCCCCGGTTTCTATGATAAAGTCGAAGAATTGTCATTGGAAGAAAGAGCCGAAATGGCAAAAGCGCCTTTCAACTTGGAAGATTATAAAAAAGCATTGGACTTGAATGATGTTTATGGCGAAAAAGGCTATGTAACCAACGAAAGAAACTCGATTCGTCCAACGCTTGACGTGAACGGAATTTGGGGCGGATACATTGGTGAAGGTGCCAAAACGGTTATCGCGAGTCAGGCTTTCGCCAAAATCTCGATGCGATTGGTTCCAAATCAAGATTGGGAAGAAATCACCGAATTGTTTACCAAACATTTCATCAACATTGCACCTGCCGGAGTGAAAGTAAAAGTAAAACCGCATCACGGCGGACAAGGCTATGTGACGCCCACGGACAGCATTGGATACAAAGCCGCCAACAAAGCCTACACCGAAACTTTTGGAGTTCCCGCGATTCCGGTTCGTTCCGGTGGAAGTATTCCAATTGTAGCCTTGTTCGAAAAAGAGCTGAAAAGCAAAACCATCCTGATGGGATTTGGCCTGGACAGCGATGCCATCCATTCGCCAAACGAACATTTCGGAATTTTTAATTACCTGAAAGGAATTGAAACGATTCCGTTGTTTTACAAGTATTTTGTGGAGATGAGTAAATAAGTCTATTGCACACTGATAAAACGGATGATACAGATAAAAACGGATTTTCTTCAGTGAAAATTCGTTTTATCCGTTTAAATCCATAGGCTGTAAAACTATTCATCAAGCATTATAACCCAAATAAGGCACGATTTGCTCCTTGAAAACAACTCCAAATTCTTCCAACTCTTTCAAAATGGGCAAATACACTTCTTCTCGAATAGGGAGTTGCACACCGGGAGTTTTTATCTTTCCGTTCAGGATTAACAAAGTTGCCATTGCCACGGGCAAGCCCACTGTTTTTGCCATTGCAGTATAAGTTTGGTCTTCGCCAATGCAAACCATTTTGGAATCTATTTGCTCTTTTTTGCCGTTCAATTCATAGCCAAATTTGTGATACATCACGATCATGTCTTTGTCTTTGGGTTGCAAAGTCCAGCTGTCGGTCAGGATTTTTTCGAGAATTTGGGCGGGAGTGGCCTCTTTTAGACCTACTTTTTTGTTGGGATTGAACAAATCCAATTCCAGCAATTTGTCCCACATAATATCATCCTGATCGATTTTTAATATAAAACGCATCTTGATTTCGACAGAATCCGTTGGATGATAAGGCAAGAAAGAATTCACGAATTGACGGTAACTCATCTCTTCTGAACCTTCCATAACATAACTATCATCCGTCATTCCAAGCTGCACGAACATATTCCAAGCCTTGGAAAATCCGACCCTGCGAATGGTTCCCCGATACAAGGTAAGAACATCTTTCAAACCATAAACATCGAGATATTTCAGTGAATCCCGGTTCGAATAAGCTTCAAACCGTCCATAACCTTCGACTTCCAGAAATTCGGTTCTGCGGAATAAATTCCAATACGGGATGTATTTATAAGTTCCTTCCTGGATGAATTTTGCAGCTCCACCTTGGCCCGCCAATACCACGTTTCGAGGCGCCCAAGTGAACTTGTAATTCCACAAATTCGTGTCCGATTCCGGAGCGACAAGACCTCCACAGAAAGATTCAAACAAAAGCATTTTTCCTCCTTTGGCCTTGATTTCGTGAATCACCTTCATAGCGCTCATATGGTCAATTCCGGGATCAAGACCCACTTCATTCATAAAAATCAAATTGTTTTCTTTGGCCGCAGAATCCAATTCCTGCATGGCATCGCTAATATAGGAAGCCGTCACCAAATGTTTTTTATAGGCAATGCAATCCTTGGCAACTTCAATATGTAGATGTGCCGGCAACATCGAAATCACGATATCCACTTTTTGGACAAGTGCTGTCCTTTGATTTTGGTCGAAAACATCCAATGCTATTGCGGTTGCATTGGGATGATTATTGATTTTCTTTTGGGCGGAAGCCAATGACAAATCCCCAATAATGAGGTGCAGATTTTCCTCGTCGGATTTGTTTAAAAGATATTGAATCAAGGACGAAGCCGATCTTCCCGCCCCGATGATTAGAATGGTTCTCATAACTGTGATTATTAAGGCAAATGTAAGTTAATCATAAAATAACGATCCAGCCAAAAGTTAGCCACAAATTACACTAATTGTCACAAATTTGAAATGATTTAAAATCGAATCACGCGAATTTTATCAATTTTTAGAATTCGTGAAATAAAAAACAGATTGCAATTCGTCTTCATTGGTGTAATTAGTGGCAGAAACTTTTAAAAACAACAACAATAAAGTATCGTTAAAATTGATTCTATTTAGTGATAAAGCAATATTTTTGTAGTTAAAACATATAAAAAATGGACAAAAAAATAATTTCTACAGGAGCAATTTTCGGAATGCTGGCCATCATATTGGGAGCTTTTGGAGCACACGCCCTCAAAAAAGTTTTATCCCTCGAAGAACTTGCCACATTTGAAACGGGAGTAAAGTACCAAATGTATCACGCCCTATTTTTATTGTTCATTGGCTTGGCTTCTGGAATTTCTGAAAAAACAAAGAAAACCATTTACTATTTGGTTGTTGTTGGAGTACTTTTCTTTTCGGGTTCCATCTATTTATTGGCCACAAACAGCCTTACCACTTTTGATTTCAAAACCATAGGATTTGTAACTCCCATAGGCGGATTGCTGTTAATATTGGCTTGGGGAGCATTATTATTGCATTATTTTAATAAAAAATCATAAAATTACTGTAAACCAATCTTATACGGATTTTTATTTCTATTTTTGTATCATAAATCAAATCTCACGAAAACGATTTCGTTTTAGATTTAATATTGATTTTTCAAAATTTTCAGCATTTGTAAATGCAGGAATTATGACAGAGGCAATCTCTGGTTTAGTTAATTTTAATTCAAAAACAAAAAGAGCTGCTCGAAACGAACAGCTCTTTTTTTATCTTCAAATGAAATTTACAACAATTGGTAACTTTTGGCGTTAAATAGCTACTAATCAACATCAATCATCAAAGCGACGGGAAACTGGCGCTGCAAATCAAAATCAATCATGTTAAAACAATTCTTCATCCTCTGTTCCGGAGCCGATAAATCCTTGCTGGAAGGCTGCTCCGAAGGTGAACAAACCAAATATGTGGGTATTGGCGCCACGGTTTTCTTCACTGCCGTCATGGCTTTCATCGCCAGTTCTTATGCGCTTTTCACGGTTTTTGACAACCCTTTTATTGCCATGGGATTTGGAGTCGTTTGGGGATTGCTCATTTTCAATTTGGATCGGTTCATTGTCTCCACGATTCGAAAAAGAGATAAATTCAAAAGCGAATTCCTGCAGGCCAGTCCGCGAATTATTTTGGCGATAATCATTGCCATCGTGATTTCGAAACCATTGGAAATTAAAATTTTCGAGAAGGAAATCAACACCGTTTTATTGAAAGAAAAAAACGCCATGGCCTTGAACAATAAAAAGGAAGTTGCCAATTATTTCAAATCGGATTTGGACAAAAACAAGGCCGAAACCAACGTTTTGAAAGCGGAAATTGAACGTAAAGAAAAAGAAGTAAACACTTTGTACGAAACCTACATTACCGAAGCCGAAGGAACAAAAGGCACAATGAAACTGGGAAAAGGCCCGGTTTTCAAGGAGAAAATCGCCAAGCATAATTTGGTTTCCGCCGAACTGGATTCCATTCGAAAAACTAATTTGGCCAAAATTGCCGTCAACGATAAAAAAGCCATAACCCTTCAAGCCGATTTAGACAAAAAAGTAACCGAAACCCAACCCATAATCGAGGGTTTCGATGGTTTGATGGCGCGAATTAATGCGTTGAACAAACTGCCGTTGATTCCTTCCTTGTTTATAATGTTGCTGTTTTTGGCGATAGAAACTTCGCCAATCATCGCCAAATTATTGTCCCCAAAAGGCGAATACGATTATAAGTTGGAAGATTTGGAAACGGCTTTGAAAGCCACTTTGTCACAAGACAAATACCAACGCGATTTATTGGTAAAAACTAGCGCTTCGATGCACGATAAAGTCTATGACGACATTGCCCAAGACAAGAAAATCTATGATTTACAACGCCAAAAAGCCACCGAATTGCTGGAACTTCAAGCGCATAATTTTGTGGAAAAACAGAAGAGAACTTTATAAAAAAGGTTCTATTGGTATTTGTGCAAAAGAGTTGAACCATTAAGCACATTAAGAAAATTAAGATTTGCATTGTTCTTAATTTTCTTAATGTGCTTAATGGTTTGAAAAAAAGAATGCTCACAACATTTCCTGTAGATCCATAAAAAACAATAAACCCGACAAATTTCGATTTGTCGGGTTTATTGTTTTTAAAACGAGATGATTTTACATCAAACTCAATATTTCTTTTTTGAAAGCGTCGTATTCGCCTTGTAAAATCAATCCGTTGTCGAGGAGTTTTTTATAATTTTGAAGTTTGGCAAAAAGCTCGTCTTGCGTCAATTCACTTGAAGGTTTTTCAGTTGAAGTAGCCGTGTTTTCAACAACAGGTTCTGCATAATTGGTAACTGCCGGCATAATTTCG
This sequence comes from Flavobacterium fluvii, assembly GCF_900129545.1. Classification (GTDB taxonomy): domain Bacteria; phylum Bacteroidota; class Bacteroidia; order Flavobacteriales; family Flavobacteriaceae; genus Flavobacterium; species Flavobacterium fluvii. Next base: position 303,401 of record NZ_FQWB01000001.1, read on the forward strand.
GCATAATTCACCACTTCTTCCGTTTCTACTTCTTCCACAATTTCTTCTGGAACATATTCCGGGATTTGAATTTTTTCTTCTTCAGAAACCACAGGATTTACAACAGGATTTTTCAACAAATCCAATTGTTCCTTGGCGTAAGTGGAAATCTTTCTAGCCTGAATTTTCGGAATATAATCAATGGAAACCTGAATCTGTGTCTTGGTTGAAAACGAAAATTCGGAACCCAAAATATTTTCTTTCATGAAAGTCCCTTCAATTTCATCCCAAGTAAAATCGGTGAAATTCATGGAAAGCCCCATGTTTTTGGGTTGGCAAATGATGATTCTTTTATTGGTCACTACAATGCTGTCCGGAAAAACGGTGATAGCCGGTTTTTTTTGAACGGCGATATAGCCAATTTCTTCGTTTTTCATCAATAAATCATTCAATTTTGAAGTGATTTTCTCGATGGCTTTTGGGTCTTGTTCTTCGTTCAGGAATTTTTTTATATTGTCAATCATGCTGTTTTTATTTGAATAATGTTCTAAAATTTTTAGCAAAAGTAATGCCTAATTTTCTAATTGCTTCGCCTGTTCGGTAAATTTTTTACCTCGGGTGCAGAATTTCGCTTTGGATTTTTTTGGTTAAACTTTTGAAAACCAATTCATAGGAATCGTCAATCAATTCCTTTACAAATTTATCCGAAACCTCGCTGTTTATGGCAATCGAGTTCCAATGCACTTTGCTCATGTGAAACGCCGGCTGGATATCGTCATATTGGGCGCGCAATTCCTGGGCATAATCGGGATTGCACTTCAAATTCACTTTGGGTGCGCCATTTTCCCATTGCAACAAAGACGACAGCGCAAACATTTTTCCACCCACTTTAAACACTAAAGTGTCTTGGTCGAACGGAAAATGTTCGGTCGTTCCTTTCTTGGACAGGCAATATTCGTAGTAGGTTTCTAAATTCATATCGTTACTTTTTCCATCATTTTTTCTGGGTGTGCCAATGCCCTAAAACCGAATTTCTCGTATAAATAATGCGCATCCGATGTGGCCAGTCGCCATATTTTAATGTTTTTCAAAACCGGTTCGTTCATCATCGCATCAATCAAAATGGATGAATAGCCGTTTCCTCGATGTTCTTCGGCAATAAAAACATCCATCAAATAGGCAAAAACCACATAATCCGTAATCACTCTGGCAAAACCTATTTGGACCCCATCCAAATAAATCCCGAAACATACCGAACTGTCAATCGTGGTTTGCACTTCGTCAATGGTTCTTCCGGCCGCCCAATAAATGTCCTTCAAAAAATCTTGGATGAAAGGAACATCGAGCTTCGTCTTATCTGTTGAAACGGTAATCATATCTTTTTATTTTAAATCCAAATAAAACAAATCACTGGCAATTCCATCGGTCAAAAATTTTCCTTTTGGAGTGGGTTTGAGAATCTTCTCGTCAATAAAAAGCAAGTCGTCATTAATGAATTTCCGGGATAGTTTTTGCAAATAATCCAAATAGTCCTTTCCAAATTCTTGTTCAATTCTATCCAAGGAAACGCCCCAAATGGTTCGCAAACCCGTCATGACATATTCGTTGTAACGGTCGGATTTGGACAAAATTTCAATTTCGTTGGGCAATTTATTTTCCTCCAATGATTTCAAATAAATGGAATTATTCGAAACATTCCAACTTCTGGAAATTCCGTCATAACTGTGCGCCGATGGACCAATTCCGATGTATTTTTTTCCCAACCAATAAGCCGAATTGTTCTTCGAGAAATAATTTTCTTTGCCAAAATTCGACAATTCATAGTGGATAAAATCATTATTTTCAAGCGTTTCGACCAAAATCTGGAAATGGGCTTCGGCAACTTCGTCTTTGGGTTTGGCTATTTTTCCGGTTTGGATAAGTTTGTTCAAAGCCGTTTTGGGTTCGACCGTCAAGGCATAACTCGAAATGTGCGGAATGCCGAAAGACAAAGCCGTTTCGATGTTTTGTTTCCACTTTTGGTTGCTCATCCCTGGAATCCCATAAATCAAATCGAGGGAAATATTGTCGAAATATTTTGTTGCTTCCTCCAAACATTTTTGGGCTTCAGCCGAATTGTGGGCACGATTCATCATCACTAAATCTTCTTCAAAAAAAGACTGGATTCCGATGCTCAATCGGTTGATTGGAGTTTTCGACAATTCAATTATTCTCTCATTCAATAAATCATCGGGATTGGCTTCAAGCGTGATTTCAGGGTTTTCAGCAACAGCGTAATTTTCATAAACCGCATCAATCAAAAATCGTATTTCGTCAATCGTCAATATTGATGGCGTTCCTCCTCCGAAATAAATGGTTTCCACAACTTCATCTTTGAACTCAGTTTTGCGCATTTGTAGTTCTTTGACCAAGGCCAAAACCATCTCGTCTTTCTTCTTCATCGAAGTCGAAAAATGAAAGTCGCAGTAATGGCAAGCCTGCTTGCAAAAAGGGATATGAATGTAGATTCCTGACATAATTTAGTGTTCAGTTTTTTAGTATTCAGTCGCAGTCGCAGTTTTCAGTCCAGTGGCTGGAAACTGCGACTGAAAACTATTTCTTGATTCGTTCTTCATTATTTTTCACAAAAGCATCCCAACCCGAATAACTTTTCTCGCCCACCACTTTCCCGGAATTGAAAAAATGACAAACCGCAGCCGCCAAACCATCGGTGGAATCGAGATTTTTGGGTAATTGTTTCAGTCCCAAAAGTTGTTGGAGCATTTTGGCCACTTGTTCCTTGCTGGCGTTTCCGTTGCCGGTGATGGCCATTTTTATTTTCTTGGGCTCGTATTCGGTGATGGGAATGTCTCTCGAAAGTCCCGCCGCCATTGCCACGCCTTGTGCTCTTCCGAGTTTTAGCATTGATTGCACGTTTTTGCCAAAGAAAGGCGCTTCAATCGCAATTTCGTCTGGATGGTGCGTGTCGATGAGTTCGATGGTGCGTTCGAAAATGATTTTCAGTTTCTGGTAATGGTTGTCATATTTGGACAATTGCAATTCGTTGAGTTGCAAAAATTCCATTTTCTTGTTGACTACACGAATCAATCCAAAACCCATAATCGTGGTTCCGGGGTCTATTCCTAATATAATGCGTTCGTTTGTATTTGTCATTTCAAAAATTTCATTTCAAAATTCATTAATTCTTTTTCCTTCGCTGAAATTTTATTTCTAATCATTTTATTTTTGTTATCAATAACGAAGGCCTTTCCGTTCTTTTGGACGTAAAATTCTTTGCCCTTCAGATTTAGATTAAAAGTTTCTGTACATATCTTACTATAATCAAAAGGAATAACTAGAGTGTTTTTAATTGTTACAACTCCAAACTTTTGGTTTTTAGCCAAAATAATAGTTTGGTCATTGATGAAGCGTAATTCGTCATAAACAGGAGGAATAATTGTCTTTCCTCCTTTTGTAATCAACCCTTTTTTATTGTTTTTTGTTACAAAATGATAATTAGAACCGGGTCCATATTCAACCCAATTTGATAACTCGTCGTATTCAAATGGTATAATAATATCCCCTCTTAAACCAATAACACCATATTTATCATTCTTTTTAGCAATAAATAGATTTTTAGGATTATAATGGCAAGGTGATATATCTTGATAGTTGAAATCTAAAACAGGTAAAAGATTTTTATTTATAATTCCTGCTTTATCATTTTTCTTTACAATATAGAAATCCAAATCCCTATCTCTCAAAATCCAATCATTATTAATTGGATAGACAATTTCATTATTAGATTTAATCAAACCATACTTATTTTTTGACATTACTGTAGTTACACTATCACCTCTAAATCGATTAATTTCATCATAAATTACCGGAATTAGAACTTTACCTTTTTCATCAATTACACCCGAAAGTCCATTTCCTTTCTGAATTTGATAAATGGTTTTTACTTTATTATTTAATCTACAAACATCTTTAAAATAATCTTTTATGCCCTCAATTATCAAATTTCCTTTTTGATCAAATAAGGTCAGTTTATCATTTTTAAAACCAACAAAACAATCAGAATCACTATATTCCTCTTGAAGATATCCTATCGAGTCAAATTCAGTTTTAATGACTTGAAAATCCTTATTATTAATTACTCCAAAACGATTCTTTTTTGATACAATTGCCAAACCATTATTGTTAAAAGGCGTTCCATAATCATATTTTCCAATTGGAATCTTTTCGGTTAAATTAGAATCTAAATACCCAATTTTTTTGTCCTTCTTTATTAGAATCAGGGATTTTTTAGAAAAAGTAATTTGATCGTAAATAAAGTTTGTAACCTGTTTTCCTTTTTTAGAAAAAAATGCCCACTTCTTATTTTTAGATATACAAATTAGAGAGTCTTTTTCAGACAGAAATATATTTTCGTAAACAATTGGAATAATAAAAGTCCCTTTTTGGGTTATGATTCCGTATTTATTATTCTTTTGCACTATAGCCAATCCCGATTGATAAAATCCGTCAACTTCATCAAATTGAAAATCTATAATCTTCTTGCCTTTTCTATTTAAAAACCCATATTTCCCATTAATTTTAGCCGACGCTAATCCTTCTGAAAACAAACTTAGTTCATCATATATGAATGGAATAATTATATTTTGATCAATATCAATATATCCATATTTATTCCCTTTTTGCGCATAAATCATTCCTTCTTCGTCAATCGGATTTAAAAATGAATACTTATCCAAATTGTATGTTTTAGATTGGTTTGTTGTATCATTCTTATTACAAGAAAGAAATAACAAAAAAAAGAAATATAATATGATGCGTTCGTTTGCCATAATTATTTTGTTCCTAAAGTACCTGGAATAAATTCATTGGAAATCAACCAATTTTCACAGGCTTTCGACCAATTTTTGTTGGTTCCTTCAACACCCAAACCAAAGCCGTGTCCACCATTTTCAAACAGGTGCAATTCCACTGGAATCTTATTTTGTTTTAGTGCCAAATAATAATTGATGCTGTTTTCAACCGGAACTGCTTTGTCATCGGTAGCGTGAACGATAAATGTTTTGGGAGTAGTTGCATTTACTTGTTTGTCATTCGAATATTTTTCGACCAAGGTTGCGCTTGGATTTTCGCCCAACAAATTGGTTTTCGAACCTTTGTGCGTCATTCCGCCCTGCATAGAAATCACGGGATACATCAAAATCGAAAAATCGGGACGCGCGCTGGTATTGTCAACAGGAACATATACTTTTTCGAGAAATTTCGTGGACAAGCTGGAAGCCAAATGTCCTCCTGCCGAAAACCCCATAATGCCAATTTTGTTGGGATCCAACTTCCATTTTTCGGCATTGCGCCTTACCATCCTTAATGCTTCTTGAGCGTCTTGCAAAGGACCAACTGTTTTGTCTTTCATCGTCAAATCACTCGGCATTCGGTATTTTAAAACAAAGGCCGAAATACCTAAAGTATTCAACCATTGAGCGATTTTATACCCTTCTTTATTAATGGACAAATGATGGTAACCTCCTCCGGGACAAATAACGACAGAGGTTCCGTTGGCTATTTTGGCGTCGGCCATAAAAATGGTCAATGTAGGTTCAGAAACTTTACTGATTCCGTTAATGGCTCCTGCTGCGTCATACGTGAATTCTTCTTTATAATCCTTCGCTTCAATGGCATCGGGAACTTTTTCCCACAACGGAATTTCGGTGTTTTGCGAAAAACCGCAAAATCCAGTTCCCAAAAACAAAAGGATTAAAACCAATTTAGTGTCTCTATTTTTTTTCATGTTCTTCAATTGCTGCTGTTGTTTTATTCTCATACAAATCTAATTCATTTGTGGCAGTTCCTCCAATAATTATTTTAGGAGTGTTCGTGACGAATTCTAAAGAAAAAACAGTCTCAATTTTGATGCTAATTATAAATTTCAGGACAGTACAGGACAGCATAGGATGGATTAGTTTGGAAAAAGAATTACATTGCCCTATCATTTCTGTAATTCAGTTATTTAAAAAAAATTAAACTGCCGAGGCGCTTCTTTCCATTGCTATGAGAACTAAAAAAACACTTATTCTAATTTTTGGATATCTATTGCTTTTATTTCCGCTTCTTTTAATAAGTCAAGAAAAAGAAACCACACCACCATTGGCACGCAAAATTCATTATGCACCGGAAGGAAACAGTTTTGTCTTGAAAAATGGCAGTCGAAAATTCAATCGCGCCCTTTATGGAACCAATACGGGTTTCAGGGTTGAAACGGGTGACTTACCCGAATTTGCATTGTATCTGCCTGGAATGGGCGGCAATTTCAAACTGGGAATCCAAAAAGACGACAACAGCAAATGGATTACAGAAGCCAAAACAATCGATACCCGATACACTTTGGGAATTATGTATTACAAAATCCAAGATCCCATTTTAGGAAATGGAGAACTGCAAATTGAAGTAATCGCCCTAAAAAACACCGAAGGTTTTGCCTTGAAAGTTACCGGCAACAACATCCCGAAAGACGTTTCATTGATTTGGGCTTTTGGCGGAGCGAGCGGCAAAAAATTCAGTCGTGATGGTGATATTGGTGCCGATCCTGAATCGGTTTTTTATATGCAACCCAATTATTGCATCAACAATAAATATATGGTACAAAAGGAGTCTTTTTTATTGGAATACGGTTCTGAAATCAACAAACAAAAAACTGGCAACAACAAGAGTTTAATTGGTTTTTATCCGAAATCCGAAATCCATTTAACCAACGCCAACAAACAAAATTCACCTTTAGAATTATATCGTTCTACTCCAGATTCATTGACAGTAATTAGCGGAAAAATAAACAACATTTCGAAAAACAGTATGTTTTGGATGATAGAAACGGATGCCAAAACCAAACTCAAAAACCAAAAAGAATTGGCTGTTATTTTCGGGAATTCTGTTCAAGAAACCCAACTTTTGGCCAATCGTGTTAAAATCGTTACGCCCGATCCATACATAAATACTTTAGGTTCTGCCTTGTCCATTGCCGCAGACGGAATTTGGGAAAGTCCTGCTTATTTGCACGGAGCGATTGCTTGGCGAATGCACTTGAATGCTTGGCGAGGAGCTTATACTGCCGATCCTTTGGGATGGCACGACCGAGCCAAAACCCATTTTACCAGTTACAGTCGTTCCCAAGTTTTGGAACCTTTAAGCGGTCCTGCAACACCCGATGTTACCCGAAATTTAGCTCGTGAAAAAGAAGAAATTGGAACTTCGATGTTCAGCAGTGGTTACATTAGCCGGCGACCGGACAACAATACCATTGCGCATCATTATGACATGAATTTGGTGTTTTTCGACCAAATGTTGCGTCATTTTAAATGGACTGGCGACACGACTTTTATGAAAGAAATGTTTCCCGTAATTCAAAGACATCTGGATTGGGAAAAAAGAAATTTTGACACCAACAATGACGGACTTTATGATGCTTATGCCGCCATTTGGGCGAGTGATGCCTTGCAATACAGCGGCGGAGCGGTAACGCATACTTCGGCATATAATTATTATGCCAACAAAGAAGTTGCGGCTGTTGCCAAAATTTTAAATATAGATGATACTCCTTTTTTGAATGAAGCCGAAAAGATTTCAAATGCCACGAACGCCCAACTTTGGATGCGCAATAAAGGAATTTTTGCCGAATACAAAGACGGTTTAGGCAATCAATTATTACACGATTCGCCAGGGGTTTGGAGCATTTACCACACGATTGATTCGGAATTATCGAATCCTTTTCAAGCCTATCAAATGCTTAATTATGTGGACACCAAAACGCCTCATATTCCAATTGTTGCCGAAGGATTGAACAAAAAAGATTTGTATGCCATAAGTACCACCAATTGGCAACCCTACGATTGGTCCATCAATAATGTAGCGCTTGCAGAACAATTACACACCTCATTGGCTTTTTGGCAAGGCGGACAACAAGAAACGGCTTTCAAAATGTGGGAAAGTGCCTTGATAGGAAGCATGTATTTGGGTGCTTCGCCGGGCGGATTTGAACAGCTTTCTTTTTACGATGCCATGCGTGGCGAATTGTATCGCGATTTTGCCGACCCGATTGGAATGACTTCCCGAACATTGGTCGAAGGTCTTTTCGGCATTCAGCCCAATGCTTTGGAAAATACATTAACAATTCGACCAGGATTTCCTAAACAATGGGATAATTCGACTTTAGAAATTCCAGATATTTCTTTTTCGTTTAACAGAAAAGACAACACCGATTCCTATCAAATCAAAACTCATTTTAGAACAAAAATGGATTTGAAATTCCAGGTAAATATTCCATTTGACAATATAAAATCGGTAACCATCAACGGCGAAAAAGCGACTTGGAAAACCAATCCAAACGCTGTTGGAAATCCGCAATTGATTATCGAAAGTCCTTTCAAGGAAAATTACAAAATCGACATTGCTTGGGAAGGCGAAAAACTGGAACAACCCAAAATCGAAAAAAACTATTGCATTGGCGAAAGCCTTTTTTTGCAAACTACGAAAGCCAAAATCCTTGATTTTTACGATCCGCAATCGGCATTAAGCGAAATTTCGAAAACGAATTCCGAACTTAAAGCGAATTTGAAAGCCAAAGAGAATGCTACTTTTTTCGTGCAATTGCAACAAGGAAATACAACTTGGTCGCAACCTATAAATCTGATTATAAAACCAGAAATCGAAGTAAAAACCACCAGAACAGCAAACAACAACTTACTTTTTACGCTAAAAAACAACAGCCAAAAAAACATTGAAGGCAACTTGATTTTCAATCCTTTTGGGGCGGAAATTTCACAAAAAGTAAATCTGTCGAAAGATTCCGAAACGACTATTGTTATTCCATTCGCAAATTTGATTTCTGGAACCAACGCTTTAGTATTAAAAACTATCGAAGGAAAAACATTCCCCATTTCGTTTACCAACTGGGACATTCCTTTGCCTAAAGGAACAAAGCTGGAAACGGTTTCTCTTACCGCAAATTTCAATTCGAAGGTGACCGATATTTTCAATCAGGAATACTTATCGCCTAGACCCAAATCACCTACTTTGCAATTGCCAAAACACGGTATCGGGAATTGGTGTTATCCTAATTTAGACGTGAAAATTGATGATTCCGGCTTGCGTCAAAGTGCTAAAAACAACAATCAAATTAGCGGTCCACAAGGAATTTTGTTTCAAACGCCTTCGGATGCTGGTTCGAGAAACATTGTGTTTACCTCAATGTGGGACAACTTTCCGGATAGTATTGCTGTTCCCCTTTCGGGAAAAGCATCACACGTATATTTGATGATGGCGGGAACCACAAACCCAATGCAAAGCCGATTCACTAATGGGGAATTGGTCGTTAATTATACTGATGGAACTTCAGAAATTTTACTTTTAAAAAATCCAGAAAACTGGTGGCCAATAGAACAAGATTACTTTATTGATGGCTTGGCTTTCACGACCGATGCTCCAAAACCACCGAGAGTTTATCTTAAATCAGGAATTATTTCCCGAACTTTCACCGATTTCACTTCCATAAAAGGATTTAGCAATTATGCAGTCGATGGCGGTGCGGCTACCATTTTAGATTTACCATTAAACAAAAATAAAACACTAAAAAACATCACTTTGAAATCCATTGCCAATGACGTGGTAATTGGAATAATGAGTGCCACTTTGGTTCGATAAAAAAAGACAATTTCAATGGCAATTTCAATAACAATGACAATTTCAATAATAACAATTTTACCCTTTCTATAAATTAACAACCGATGAAAAAAAACCTAATAATTACAGCATTCCTATTCTCTATTACAATGATAGGACAGCAAAAAATTGACCGAAAAGCATTGGTCACACGCCATAATGTAAAAATCACGTCAATCGACACCTTGGCTTCTTTATCCATTGGAAATGGGACATTTGCCTTTACCGTAGACGCCACGGGATTGCAAACTTTTCCAGAGAAATATCAAAAAGGAGTTCCTTTGGGAACCCAATCGGAATGGGGTTGGGACAGTTATCCGAATACCAATAATTACAAATTTTCGGAAACTTTAAAAGACTACAATCAATACGGAAAAACGATTACCTATAGCGTTCAAGAAAAAGCAACGCCACGAAAAAACGAAGCCGTAAACTGGTTCCGACAAAATTCACATTTACTTCAATTGGGAAATTTGGGTTTTGAAATCACCAAGAAAGACGGCAGTTTGGCTCAACCCAAAGACATCCAATTTATTGATCAAACGCTAAATCTTTGGACTGGCGAAATAGAAAGTTCATTCAAAGTGGAAGGCGTTTCTGTAAAAGTGAGCACCGTTTCCCATCAAGAAAAAGACGCGATTGGAGTAAAAGTCGAATCCGATTTATTGCAACAAGGGCGTTTGAAAATTCGATTGAAAATTCCGTTTCCCACTGGCGAATGGGCAGATTATGGAACCAAATGGGAAGGAACCCAAAATTACAAAAGTGACATTAGCAAAAGCAGCAAAACATCGGCCGTTGTCACTCACGTGATGGACAGTATTTCATATAACATCCATTTGAAATGGAAAGGAAATGCCGAATTCAAAAAAACGGGAGCTCATTATTTTGTGGTAACACCATCCAAAACAAAAACATTGGAATTGAGTTGTTTATTTGCTCAAACCACCAAAAAAATTGCCGAAATTCCTGCTTTTACAGACATCCAATCCAATAGTATTTCGGGCTGGAAAAAGTTCTGGGAAAGTGGTGCTGCAGTTGATTTTTCGGATTGTACCAATTCCCGAGCGAATGAATTGGAACGCAGAGTTGTCCTTTCGCAATACTTGACCAAAATTCAATGTACCGGAAAAAACCCTCCACAAGAAACTGGTTTGACTTATAACAGTTGGTTTGGAAAACCGCATTTGGAAATGCACTGGTGGCACGGCGTTCATTTTGCACTTTGGGGTAGATCCGAATTGTTGGAAAAAAGTATGCCTTGGTATCAAAACGCATTCGATAAAGCCAAGAAATTAGCCGAAAGACAAGGATTTAAAGGTGCCAGATGGCAAAAAATGACAGATACAGAAGGTAACGAAAGTCCGTCTTCAATAGGTGCATTTTTGATTTGGCAACAGCCGCATTTCATCACTTATGCCGAATTGTTGTATCGCGATGCTCCAACACCGGCAACATTGGAAAAATACAAAGAACGCGTTTTTGCCACCGCCGATTTTATGGCTTCTTTCGCCCATTATGATGCAGAAAAAAAGAGATATTTTCTAGGACCAGGCGTAATTCCTGCGCAAGAGCGTTTCAAGGCAATCGAAACTTTTAATCCAACTTACGAATTGGCGTATTGGAATTGGGCTTTGAACACGGCATTGGCTTGGAAAAAAAGATTGAACGAACCCGCTCCAAAAGAATGGCAAGATGTTTTGGCTCATTTATCGCCATTGCCAGTTGCCGACAACGTGTATTTGGCCACCGAAAGTGCCAAAGATTCCTACACCAATCCCGAATTCAAAACCGATCATCCATCCGTTTTGGGAACTTTCGGAATGTTGCCGGAAACCACGCTGCTGGACAAGAAAATTATGAAAAATACTTTTGATTTAGTTTGGGACACTTGGTCTTGGGACAAAACTTGGGGTTGGGATTTTCCTATGACCGCAATGAGTGCGGCGCGTTTGCAAATGCCGGAAAAAGCCATTGACGCCTTGTTCATGAACGTCGTGACGAACACTTATTTGAAAAACGGACATAACTATCAATCGGAACGATTGACTTTATACTTGCCAGGTAATGGAGGTTTGTTAACCACAATTGCGATGATGTGTGCTGGATGGGATGGAACAACAGAAAACAATCCAGGTTTTCCAAAAGACGGAACTTGGAAGGTGAAATGGGAAGGTTTGAAACCAATGCCTTAATTATAATAATACGGCTACTTTTCTATTGAAAACACTAAAAAAGTAGCCGTATTTATTTTTTATTAAAAAAAAATACATACTATTGTGCAATCGATTACAATTCGGTATAGTTTTTGCTAAAACAGTTTGTAATTTATTAACTAACAACCATTAACCACAATTTTATGAATAATCTTAAAAAATTAACCCTATTTGTTGGCATCCTTTTTTTAACAGCCTGCAGTGGTGACAAAGAAATAGCAGACGACGGTTCAGTAAAATCCATTACAATCAACTATGCTATTACTCCTATCACTGATGGACTTTCTAGACAATTATCAGTCACGGTTCTTCCTACTAGTGCAGCAAACAAAGCAGTTACTTGGACTGTTTCAGATCCAACTATAGCTGCAATTTCACAAACAGGACTTTTAACTCCCTTGAAAAATGGAACTGTTACAGTAGATGCTACGGCAAAAGACGGCTCAGGAATTTCAAAACAAGTTACCATTACCATTACAGGAGTAACAGGCCCAGTTGTTCTTGCCACAAGTGTAACAATTGGTGGAACAAATAGTACTGACGGTCAATCACAACAACTTTCTTTAGCCTTATTACCGGCTGATGCAACCAACAAAACAGTTACTTGGTCCACTTCTTCAGCTATTGCCACTATTTCGGCGACTGGAATTTTGACACCAAAATTAAACGGCACGGTTATCATTTATGCCACGGCAAATGATGGCAGCGGAAAAGTGGGTCAACTTCAGCTTACTATTTCTGGTGTAACCACTGCGTATGCTACCAAAGTAAGATCTGAAAGTATCTTGATTTGGCAAAGAAGCAATGGCGGATGGGGTAAAGCAGTTCCTGATTTGTCTTCATACAATATTGCACAAACCGATGCAGAAAAAGCTACTGCTTTAAGCACTAAAAACAGCACGGACACAACTATCGATAACGGACACGTAACAACAGAACTCAGATGGTTACTTGAGGATTATAAATCTACCAATAATCCTAATTATTTAGTGGCGGCAGAAAAAGCAATTGATTTTCTATTTACTGCACAATATGCCAATGGTGGTTGGCCACAATATTATCCAGACAAAAGCGGATACAGACATCAAATTACCTACAATGACGATGCCATCGTTAAAGTAATGAATGTGATGTGGGATATTTCCAAAAGTAAAAACAATTTAGACCTTGTAAATCCATCCTACAAAAGCAAGGCAGTAACCGCTTTCAATAAAGGAATTGAAATCATATTGAAAACACAAATTACTTCACCTGCTGGCAAAAAAACAGCTTGGTGTGCGCAACACGATGAAGTAACCTTATTGCCTGCATTAGCCAGAGCCTACGAGTTACCTTCCATAAGCGGTTCTGAATCCGTAGGAATAACAAGAACTTTAATGCTTGTCGAACAACCATCAGCAGAAGTAAAACAAGCCATAAAAGATGCCGTGGATTGGTTCAACAGCGCTAAAATTTATGATATTAAAACACAAGCCACTACCAATCCAACCGATGTTGTTGTTGTCGCTTCTCCTGGTAATATTTTGTGGGCACGATTTTATGATTTGACTACTGGTTTACCATTTTTCTGCGGTAGAGACGGAATCAAGAAAAACACTTTAGCTGAAATCGAAGTAGAAAGAAGAACAGGATATTCTTGGTATGGCAACTGGCCTTCCGGTTTAATCGGCTCTGAATACACAGCTTGGAAAACCAAACACGGTTTGTAAAATTTAGATCAACATCATCAAAACAGCCCGAAGCCCAATCGTTTCGGGCTGTTTTTTTGGATTAATCCCTCAAATATTCAACACGGATTCCACGGAATATCACGGATTAATTTGTTATTTTGCCAACATGATTTCAATTTCTCCCAAAACGAAGCGGTTTCTTTTATTTATAATCAAGGTCTTGATTGTGGGTGGAGCGTTTTATTTTATTTATAGCCAGCTCGCCAATAACGACAAACTGGATTGGCAAAAGTTCCTCGTTTTGTTCCAGAAAAATTATTCTCTTGGCGGAATTGCCTTCCTCCTGCTTTTGAGTATTTTGAATCGCCTTTTCGAAATTTTGAAATGGCAAATTTTAGTTTCCTTTCTCCATAAAATCACTCTTCCTGAAGCTACCAAGCAAGTTCTTGGCGCATTGACCACAGGATTATTCACGCCAAACGGAGTTGGCGAATATGCCGGAAAAGCATTGTTTTTCGAAAAATCGAAAGCCAAAAAAATTGTCTTTTTGAATTTGATTTGTAATGGAATCCAGATGATTTTGTCGGTGGTTTTTGGAATATTTGGGCTGTTGTATTTCAATGCCAATTACAATATCATTACAACAAAAACGGTATCCCTACTTTTTAGTATTGTCTTCGTCTTTTTTCTGTCCCTGTTTTTCTTGAAAAAAATAACGATCAAAGGCTATTCCATCGAAAAGTTGATTCATAAAATCAATGAAATTCCGAAAACCATTCATCAGAAAAATATTTTTTTGGCAATTTGCCGATACTTGGTTTTTTCGCACCAATATTATTTTTTGTTCTTGGCTTTTGATGTGGATTTGCCTTATTTTATTTTGATGGCAACCATTGCAAGCGTTTACTTTTTGGCGTCCTCCTTGCCAACTTTCCAGTTTTTGGACTTTGCGGTAAAGGGAAGTGTTGCCGTTTATTTTTTCGGAATTCTGGGCGTAAATGAATGGATCGTGGTTTTCATAAGCACCTTGATGTGGTTTTTGAACGTGGTTTTGCCCGTTGTCATTGGGAGTTATTACGTGATGAATTTTAAAATTAAAATCGAACAATGATTTTTGTTTTATATATAATCATATTCGCATACTGCTTGGCGATACTTGCCTTGATTTTTGGTTTTGCCAAAATCAATTCCTTTGATTATCTTGGGCTGGAGCCAAAAACCAAATTCTCGATAATAGTTCCTTTTCGCAATGAAGCCGAAAACCTGCCCAAACTTTTGAACAGTCTTTCGAAACTGAATTATCCTGTTGATTTATTCGAAGTAATTTTGGTTGATGACAATTCAGATTGCAGATTGCAGATTGCAGATTGCAGATCCGAGCGACAGGGAACCGACGAAACGTTTCAGATTTCAATAATTGACAACGTTAGGGTTTCAAATTCACCGAAGAAAGACGCCATTTCAACGGCAATACAAATCGTGAAAACCGATTGGATTATCACGACCGATGCAGATTGCGTGGTTCATAAAAACTGGTTGTCGGCATTGGACAATTACATTCAATTACACAAGGTTTCGATGATAGCCGGAGCAGTTACTTATCATTGTGAAAATTCATTTTTGCATCATTTCCAGCAATTGGATTTGGCGAGTTTGCAAGGCGCAACGATGGGAAGTTTTGGACTTCGAAAAGGATTTATGTGCAATGGAGCCAATTTTGCCTACACCAAATCCTTTTTTCAAGACTTAAATGGTTTTGATGGAAATGAAAGCATTGCCAGTGGCGACGACGTTTTTTTGTTGCAAAAAGCTATTGCCCGATTCCCAGAAAAAGTTCATTATTTGAAATCCGGCAACAATATCGTCATCACAAAACCAGAGAACGACTGGAAGTCCCTGTTCCATCAAAGAGTGCGCTGGGCTTCGAAAACGG
Organism: Flavobacterium fluvii; assembly: GCF_900129545.1. Classification (GTDB taxonomy): domain Bacteria; phylum Bacteroidota; class Bacteroidia; order Flavobacteriales; family Flavobacteriaceae; genus Flavobacterium; species Flavobacterium fluvii. The sequence continues at coordinate 318,904 of NZ_FQWB01000001.1, forward strand.
GGTCTTATCAAAGCAGGTTTGGAATTGGTTTGGGATTGATTGTTTTTGGAGGGAATGTTGGTTTGTTGTTTGTTGTTTGTTGTTTGTTGTTTGGAAAAGAGAACTTTTTTTTAATGTGTTTTTTGCTGTTGGCGAAATTTACTGTTGACTTTGTTTTAATCAAAAAAACGAACGTATTCTTAAAAAACAAAACGCATTACTTTCTGATAAGCAGTTTGTTCTATCCTTTTTTCAGTTTAAGTGTGGCTTTGTATTCTTTGTTTGGAAAATATGAATGGAAGGGACGTAAATTTTAGATTGCTGATTTTTGATTAACGATTGCTGATTTTAGATTTTTTTTCAGAACAACAGTATCGTTCATCCCCTAAATCTCAAGCCCAGATAGTAGTGGAAATCCTTTTCTTTTTTCTTTAAAAAGAAAAGATTGCAACGTATAGCTGGAAAAAGCTCCTCGGAAAACTACTCTACTTTCAAAATAACCGGAAGAATAAATTGGGTTTTCACGGGGATTCCCCTTTTTATGGCTGGATTTATTTTGGGAAATCCAACCAAACGTGCTTTGAGAATGCTGTCGATTTTTATGGTGTCGTAAGCGACGGAATCTTTTGGAAACAAGGGTTCGAACATAATTCTTGAGTTGGGATAAACCGTAACTTTCACTTCTATCGTGTCTAGCTCTGGATAAAGTATCGACAAGGTGTCAACGCTCAATTTTTGCTGGATTAGCTGTGTCATGTACTCGAAAAAGCATTGTTGGCGAAGTGTTTTGTCCTCTATTTTTTCGCAACCGGCAATCGACGGAAATTCATCGACTTCTTTCCAATTGATGGCTTTCAATTCCTTTTGCAACAATTCCTTTTCGGAAGGTACTTGCTTGTCAAAATATTGACAGGAACTAAAAAGTAGTGGCAAAAAAAATAATATTAGAGTAATTTTCCTCATATTCGTTATCGGAACAAATGCTGTTTTAATTTTGTTTAAAAGTACTGCTTTAATTTTCAAAAATACTAAAAAAATACTTTATGGATTTACTGCTTCTGATTATTGGTTTTGTATTTATTGTATTGGGTATTTTCGGAAGTTTTATGCCTGTTTTGCCTGGACCTAGTTTGAGTTGGATTGGATTGGTGCTGCTCTATTTCACGAATGCCGTTCCTGCCAATTATTGGATTCTGGGAATTAGTTTCCTGATTACCTTGGCGGTTTCGGTGCTGGATTATGTCATACCTGCCAAGGGAACCCAGAAATTTGGAGGAAGTTCTTATGGTATTTGGGGAACGAACATTGGTTTGGTTGTGGGGCTTTTTGCTCCAATTCCTTTCGGATTTATTATCGGTCCATTTGTTGGTGCTTTTATTGGTGAGCTTGTTTACGACAAAAAAGACCATCGCAGGGCATTCAAGGCTGCCACAGGTTCGTTTATAGGTTTTCTGACTTCCAGTTTCATGAAGTTTGTGCTTTGCATAATGTATTTGGGGTTGTTCTTTTGGATTGTCTGGAAATATAAAACCGACTTGTTTTTCAATTAACACTTTTCCGGAAAATCTACTGTTGATTTAAAACCCATATTTTCGTTCCAGTTAAAAATCCTTTCAAAATTGGCAGAAGGTGTGCAATCTTTTCCTACCTTAGATAAATATTATCCTATTAATTGACAAATCTTATGTGTGCAAAAGAAACAACCAACTTTAAGCGTTTAACACCCGAGGAATGGGAAAACGCATGGCAACAACATTGGAAAAAAGCCCAACTGGACTATGAATTGCCAATAAATAAATCCGAGGAGCATAAATTTTTAAGTGAAAAAAGGACACCTGAAAAAGAGAAGGAACGATTGGAAAGAATTACCCAAGAGTTTGAAATGGGGTTTAAAAAACTGGGGAAATTGGGCCCGGCTGTAACTATTTTTGGATCGGCAAGATTCAAGCCCGGCGAACCTTATTACGAATTGTCGAGAGAAACCGGAAAGGCTTTTGCCAAGGCCGGCTTCACGGTTCTGACCGGAGGAGGTCCCGGCGCGATGGAAGCGGCAAACCGTGGTGCAAATGAAGCTGGCGGCCCCAATTATGGACTCAATATTATATTGCCAAAAGAACAAGCACCGAATCCTTATGTAACCGAAAGTTTCGAGTTTAATTATTTCTTTATCAGAAAAGTGATGCTGGTTAAATATTCCTGTGCCTACATCGTTATGCCGGGTGGATTGGGTACTTTGGACGAATTGTTTGAGGCAGCCACATTAATCCAATGCAACAAGATTGGACCATTTCCCCTTATTTTGGTTGGTGGAAAATTCTGGAAAGGATTGCGTGATTTTGTGGCTTTTATGGCAGAAGAGGGTGTTTTTTCTCCCGAAGAAATTGGATTTTCCAGAATTGTTGAAACCCCGGAAGAAGCCATAGAAATGGTATTGGCAGGATTGCCGCAAGATTTTAAAGAATCCTTGAATCCGCTATAGCAAGTTTAAAAAAAAATGTATCCAAAACATAAGTCTAAAAAAACATAAATGGAAATAAAAGTATTAGGAGCAGCTGGAGGTGAAGTAACAGGCTCGTCTTATCTGATTAAAACAGACAAAGCAACCGTGTTGGTAGATGCAGGAATGTTTCAAGGAGGAAAAGAATCAGAAGCAAAAAACAAACTACCGGAAGGTGCCACCCCCAGTAAAATAGACGCCTTGCTGCTTACACATGGACATTTGGATCATACGGGACGAGTACCTTTGTTAATCAAGTATGGCTATAATAGTCCAATTTACAGCACGGAAGAAACCTTGAAACTGGCACAAATTATCTTGCAGGATTCTGCCAGATTGCAAGTGGCCGATGCGATGCGAAAAAACAGAAAACAATGGAAAGAAGGACAGCCCATTGCAGAACCGCTCTACAATACCGAGCATGTGGAGTATATGAAAGAACTTGGTCGAGCAGTTGAATACAATACACCTATTGAAGTTGCCGAAGGAATTACCGCCAAATGGATTGAAGCAGGTCATATGTTGGGTTCTGGCAGTATTGAAGTAACTGTTACCGAAAATGACAAAACAAAAACTATTGTTTTTTCGGGTGATTTAGGACCACTTACCTTGCCGTTGTTAAAACCTTTTGATCATTTTAATCATGCCGATTTGGTTTTCTTGGAATCTACTTATGGAGATCGAGACCATAAATCCTTTGAAGACACGATGGTGGAGTTCGAGAATATCATTGTTGAAGCGCAAAAATCAGGGGCAAAAATATTGGTGCCTACATTTGCCATTGGTCGAGCACAACAAATCATTTATCATTTAGCCGAGCTTTTTCATCTTGGCAAGGTGCCTCCGTTTCCTATTTATCTGGATAGTCCAATGGCCATAAAAGCTTTGACTATTTATAGAGATCACCAGGACTTGTTGGACGAGGAATTTCAAGAATTAAAACGTAGAGGTGCTTTCCCTTTGAATGCGGAATATTTCATTCCTTGCACCTCATTGGAGGAATCCAAAAAGATTAACGAGGTGCAAGGGCCTTGCTTGATTTTGGCTGGTGCCGGAATGTGCAATGGCGGTCGAATCATGCATCATTTATACCACAATATCGAAAATCCGAATACCCATGTGTTAATTGTTGGCTACCAATCCTATGCTTCCTTGGGAAGAAAATTAGTCGAAAAACAAGCCGTGATACGAATTTTTGGAGAAGAGAAAAGACTTCGAGCACATGTACATACCTTGAGTGGTTTCAGTGCGCATGCTGGACAAACCGATTTGTTGAATTGGTTTTCTTATTTGGCTCCTTCCAAACCCAAAGTTGTCCTTACCCACGGTGAAGACATGCAAAGAGAAACCTTGGCTTCCCTTATCAAAAAAAATCATGAAATTGATTCCATTCTGCCAGAAATTGGAGATATAATAGAGTTATAATCTTCATTATTTTCCACAAAAAAAGTTTCTCGTTTGAGAAACTTTTTTTGTTTTAGAAATTGGAGAATGCAAATTTCTTTACTTCATGTTCGAAACCTTGTATGTTTTTCCGTCGGCAGTTGCTTCAACGACTTTAGTCAGTTTTTCTGGACTTAACATGGTTTTGTCGAAAGATACCGTCGCCAATTCTTTGTCAAAATCTACCGTCGCAGTTTGGACTCCATCAAGTCCATTGAGTTCTTCCTGAATTGTTTTGGCACAACCAATGGCGCAGGTCATTCCTTTTATGGTAAAACTTGCCGTTTGCAAATTTGCTGCGGCAATTTCCTTTTTCACTTTTGGAGTACTGTTTTCAGTCGTTGCATCTGAAACATTTTCATCTATCTTGTGTTTACAACCCACAAACAAAAGGGCTGCAAGCGTTATTGTCAATATTGATTTTAAAAAATTCATTATTATTGGGGTTTTAATAGTTTAATTATCTTGTTATTGAGGACAAAATTAACGAAAAAAAGCACTGTTAATTCATAAAATAATTACAATTTTGAGCCAAAATTTAGTTTATGGATTCGAAACGACTGAAATGGATTTATTTGATAACTCTGGCACTCATTTGGGGCAGTTCATTTATCCTGATAAAGAAAGGTTTAGTCGGCTTGACGCCAATGCAACTCGGGTCATTGAGAATTCTATTCGCCGCCATTTTCCTGTTGTTGATAGGATTTAAAAGTTTGGCAAAAATCCCTCGTGTTCAATGGAAATACATAGCCTTGACTGCAACTTTGGGCACATTTGTTCCAGCCTATCTTTTTGCGATTGCACAAACCCAAATCGATAGTTCCGTAAGCTCCATCCTGAATTCCTTGACACCGTTAAACACCTTGATTTTTGGAATTTTGGCTTTTGGATTGAGTTTCCGAAGATCTCAAATTTTTGGAGTGGTCATTGGGTTGATAGGAACTTTTTTGTTAATAATAAATGGTGCTTTGCATCATCCCGAGCAAAATTACTATTACGCGATTCTGGTTTTGATAGCTTCTTTTTGTTATGCAATTAATGTCAATTTAATCAAGAAGTATTTGTCGGATTTGAGTCCGTTGAGTATCTCGACGGGTAATTTTTTGATACTGCTTTTGCCTGCTCTCCTGGTTTTGTTTTTCTCTGGCTTTTTTGAGGTAATTCACGTTGAAAGTGTTCAGCATTCGGTTTCGTTTGTCCTGATTTTGGGCGTGATGGGAACTGGAATTGCCAATATTATTTTCTTCAAGAACATCCAAATTTCTTCGCCTGTTTTTGCCACTTCGGTAACCTATTTGATTCCTGTCGTGGCCTTTGGTTGGGGACTATTGGATAACGAAATGCTGACGCCGGTCCAGTTCCTGGGTGCTTTCATCATTTTGTTTGGAGTTTATTTGTCGGCAAAGAAAGAGTAGTCAATTTATAGAAAAAACAACAAAGGCTGTCCCAAAAAGACAGCCTTTGTTTATTGATTCAATATTTATTTATTGGAAATCAGCATCGGTAACACCTTCGTTGATTTTCACGTCCGACATTTTTATGTCCAATTCAAAACCTACATTTTGGATAATATTGAAAGGAATTTTAACCCCTTTCACGGCTCTGTAATCTCCGTAATTGGTGGTTTGTGTCATTGTTTTTCCAGCTTGCTCCATTGTTTTTGATTCGGCAACTTTGAGCCCGGATTTTGTATCGTAATACTTGGTGGTTTTGCCATTTTGCACCGCATAAGCTTCACTTCCGTTGATGGATTCAATGCCTGTCAGCACAATTCCCGTTTTCTTGGCCAATTGCACTTCTTCAAAAGGAATGGCACTGGCTTTCATTTCGGCTAAATCGTTGCCTTCAATGTTTTTTCTTTGTCCTTGTTGTACCACATAAGCGCCTTTTTCGTTGACTACTTGTTTCATCAAACTCATCGGTCCCATGGCTATTTCCACCATCAATTTGCCTTTGCTGTCCATTTTATTGGTAAAGGTCAAAGGTGATGGCGCTTGTGGAATGGTTGTAGAACCCAGCATTGAAATCGTTTTTACCGTTGCTATCGCTTTCTCGCCACCAATTGCCTTGATGTAATTGTCCAAAACAATTTTAGCAGTTACGCCAGCTGGAACCTCTTTTTTGAGAACTGGTTTTTCTACAGGATTGCCGTATTTATCAAAATAAAATATCGGGATTTTTAAACTTTCCAAACCTGGAATCACTTCGGCACCTTTTCCGGCAATCACGATTCTGGTGTTGTCAACCAGAAAATACTTATTGGCGGCAAGCTGCACTTGCTCAGGAGTTACGGCATTTATATTTTTTATATAGTTTTCATAAAAATCTTCGGGAAGATCTTCTGTTTCAATGTTCAAGGCATATCGAGCCACGGATTGAGGCTTCTCAACTTGCATTACAAAACGGCCAATGTAACGAGCTTTGACATTTGTAAGAGCTTCTTCGCTTACTTTTTCAGTTCTAATTTTTTTAATTTCCTTTATGAATTCCACAACGGCACTGTCAGTAACCATATTTCTAACTGCCGCTGTTGATTTTAGTTTTGAATCATATTTACTAGATCCAATTTCAGCATATGCGCCATAAGTCCAGGCATGTTTTTCTCTTAAATTCATAAATAAATAACTCTCAGAGCCACCACCTAGAATATAAGCTGCAATAACTGCCGGGAAAAAATCAGGATCGCTCATTTTTAATTTTACTGTATTGACCAATAAAATTTCCGATTGTACTGCATTCGGCATGTCTACAAAATTAATTTGTGTGAAGGCAACATTTTCTGGAGCAGGATAGGTTAACTTGGGGGCACTTCTTTTTTCCCATTTGCCAAATAGTTTTTCAACAACGGATTTTATTTTTTTGTACTTTACATCGCCAATGATTACCAAATAGGCATTTTCCGGAACAAAATAATTTTGATAATTGGCTTGAACATCGGCAAGTGAGACGTTTTTCAACGTTTCTTCTGTTACAAATTCACCTGATGGGTGTTTTTTTCCAAAGGCTAAAGCATCAGTGACCCTATTGGAAATTGTAGTGACGCTCTTCTCTTGTGTCTTGAGACCTTCAAGCATTTTGGCCTTTTCTTTGTCGAATTCTACTTGGGTAAAGTTCGGATTCAAGGCACCATCGGCCATCAATTCGAGAATTCGATTGGCATATTTAGAAAGGGAATTGGCACTAGCGCCACTTGAACTAAAGTTGACATCCGCACCTAAAAATTCTATCTCTTCATTAAAAGGGTCTTTTGCTATTTTTTTAGACCCATTTCCTATTAAACTGCTGGTCAAATCGTCAACGCCTTTTATTTTTCCTTCAGCATAAGGGGCATTGTCCAGAGTAAGATTATAGGTTACTCGGGGTAACTTATGGTCTTCTACAATCATCACTTTCAATCCATTTGCCAGAACAAAGGTTTGCGGCTTCTTGATGTTGACCACTGGAGCTTTTCCAGGTTTTGGTTGCGGACGGTCTTGTGCTTGCATAAATCCAGTTAAGAACAAAATGAATACTACTATACTTGTTTTTTTCATGATACGATGTCTTAGTTTTGAGCTTTTTCAGTTGAAGGAACATAGTCCAAAATCAATCTTTGATTAGGATTCAAGTATTTTTTGGCAACCTCCCTAATTTCTTCTCGTGTAATGGAGTGGTATAATTCAATCTCGTTGTTGATTAAATTGATGTCGCCATAAAGAAGATGGTACGTTGCCAAGTTTTCGGCTATTCCTTCTAAGTTAGAATTCGCATTTACAAATCGATTTTCGAAAGTGTTTTGCAATTTTTGATAGTCTTTTTCGGAAATCAATTCGGTTTGAATTTTCACGACTTCTTCATCAATTTCTTTCTGTAAATCTGCCAAAGTGAAATTCCCCATAGGCAAACCATATATAATGTACATTCCGTAGTCTTCTTGGTTAAAGCCAAAAGCCCCAATTTCCAATGCCATTTTCTTCTCGTCTACTATTTTCTTGTAAAGTTTTGAACTTTTTCCTCCACTTAAATAGGAAGAAATTAAATCCAAAACACGGGCATCCCTTGTTTTCATCGATGGAGTTCTATAAGAAGTTACAATTGCAGGAATTTGGATATTTGGATCTTGATAGGTTGCTTTTATGGTTTGTGTTATTGGTTCCTCTACAAAAGTCTGTTTTTTCAATTCCTCTCCTCTTTTGATAGCACCAAAATATTTCTGTACCCATTCTTTCGTCTGGGCAATGTCAATCTGGCCTGCAACTACTAAAACAGCATTGTTTGGGGTGTAGAATTTTTTGTTGAAAGCCTGAAATTCTTCCAAGGTGGCAGCATCTAAATGTGCCATCGAACCAATGGGCATCCAACGATAGGGATGGTTTTTGAACATATTTTCTTTTACGGCCGTTAAAAAATTTCCGTAAGGTTGATTATCCATACGCATTCTTTTTTCTTCTTTTACAACTTCGTTTTGCGTATCAACACCAATTTGGTTGATAACAGGATGTAGCATTCTTTCAGATTCCATCCAAAGTCCCAATTCCAGATTATTCGAAGGAAATACTTCATAATAATAAGTACGGTCATCTGATGTGTTGGCGTTGTTCACCCCACCGTTTGAAGAGACAATCTTGAACCATTCGCCTCGTTTGATATTTTCGGTTCCTTCGAACAATAAATGCTCGAAAAAGTGGGCAAAACCAGTCCTTTCCGGATTTTCGTCTTTTGCCCCCACGTGGTACATTACCGAGGTAACGACTACTGGAGCAGAAGAATCGTTGTGTAAAATTACGTGTAACCCATTATCTAAAGTGTATTCTTCGAAATCCACTTTCTGGGCAGAAGCAATTCCTCCAAGCAAAAGTGCAGCACTTAACGCCATTATTGATTTTTTCATAAGGATTAATAAATTTATTTACAGTTGGTAAGACAATGCCTATTATTGTTACATCAAAAATATCTTATTTTTGATGATGAAAGGTTAATCGTTTCAACTTTGTTGAAAATTTAACAATTTTACACCCGTAATATTACTTTAAAATCATTGCAAAAGTCTTCAAAAGCAAGTCTTTACCTAAAGAAACTATTTTTTTGGCGGAACTAATTGCAGGATAAATATTTAATTGTATATTTGCAACCTTAAAAATTTATAAAACAATTTGTTATGTATGCAATCGTAGAGATAGCAGGGCAACAGTTCAAAGTTAGCAAAGACCTAAAGGTTTACGTTCACCGTTTGGCAAATGAAGAAGGTTCGAAAGTTTCTTTCGACAAAGTTTATTTGTTAGATGACAACGGTTCAATCACAATAGGCGCCCCAGCTATAGAAGGTGCTTCAGTAGAAGCCAAAGTGTTACAACACTTAAAAGGAGATAAAGTAATCGTTTTCAAAAAGAAAAGAAGAAAAGGGTACAAAAAGAGAAACGGTCACAGACAGTATCTTACTCAAATTGTAATCGAAGGCATTACAGCTTCAGGAACTAAAAAAGCAGCTCCTAAAAAAGAAGCAGTAGCTACAGAAGAAGTTGCAGAAGCAGCTCCAAAAGCTAAAAAAGCGGCTCCAAAAGCCAAAAAAGAAGACACACAAGAATAATAACAATATAAAACTAATACGTCATGGCTCACAAGAAAGGTGTCGGTAGTTCCAAGAATGGTAGAGAATCAGAATCAAAACGTTTAGGCGTTAAGATTTTTGGTGGACAAGCTGCTATTGCAGGGAACATCATCGTAAGACAAAGAGGTTCAAAACATAATCCAGGTGAAAACGTTTACATTAGTAAAGATCACACACTACACGCAAGAGTAGATGGAGTTGTTTTCTTCCAAAAGAAAAGAGATAACAAATCTTATGTATCTATACTTCCATTCGAAGCATAATCATCAAGATATTATTTTTACAAAAAAAACCGTTTCGATAATCGAAACGGTTTTTTTTTCCAAATTTTAAACACAATAAAAGAATAAATTACGACAAAGACAGAAACGTTTAATTTCTCCAAACCAAATATAAAGCAAACATAAAAAAAGGCTCTTCATCACTGAAAAGCCTTTTTTTATGTGTTTTTATTAACTAAAACAATGGAGCCAGTTCAATTTCCAAACCTTCCAAATCAGGAGTAATCGGAATTTGGCAACTCAAACGACTATTGGATTTGACATGCAATAATCTGGAAAGAGTACCCAATTCTTCTTCTCTTTTTTCAGGTAAGTCAACATCGTTTTGGACATAACACTGACAGGTATGACACATCAGCTTTCCTCCACACATTCCAACAGTTCCCAAAGGCTCCAACTCATAAGCCTGAATCACTTGCATCAAGTTCAGCCCCATATCGGTAGGGACTTTTACTTCATGTGCCTGACCTTTGCGGTCCGTAATTTTTATTGATATATCCATTTTTAAAATCGAGTATAGGATAACTTAATGGCAAAAAATTGATTTTGAAAGACCAATAAATGCGTAGATTTTTTAAGATTCAGGTGCCAATTCTAATTCAAGACCTTCCAATTCCATGGTAATGGGAATTTGACACCCCAAACGACTATTTGGTTTCACGTGAAAAGCTTCTGAAAGCATGGCTTCTTCATCATCTCCCATTGTAGGCAACTCCACTTCATTAAGAACATAGCACTGACAGGAAGCACACATTGCCATTCCGCCACAAGTTCCTTCCACGGGAAGCTCATAAGCCTTGCAAAGTTCCATAATATTCATTGCCATGTCTGTTGGAGCTTGCAGTTCATGCATAGTTCCTTCTCGGTCTTTTATTTTTATTAATACATCCATTCTTTTAGGTACTGGGATTTGTGGGTAATGTTTTGTTCAATTGTGTTTTGTATGCATTGAAAACAGGGTCAAACCATAATTTTCTAGGCAATATTGACAACAGTTTCTATTTGTGGAGCATATTTTTTGATAGTGGTTTCCACGCCTGCCCTTAGCGTCATGTGACTCACGCTACAACTGTTACATGCTCCTTCAAGACGAACGGTTACATGTTTGTCATCTTCGATAGAGACAAGCTTGATGTCGCCTCCGTCAGAATTTAAAAAAGGCCTGATTTCTTCAAGTGCCTTTAGAACATTACTCGTAATTTCTTCTGTTGTCATTTTTATATTTTAATCACCATCAAGGCGAATTTCAAGATTATTTTTTTACTGATGAACAACCTGCCATTGTTGTTATTTTTACAGCTTCGGTAGCAGGTAAATTCTCGTTTCTGCTTACTACTTGCTCAACTACGTTTCTGGTAATTTCTTCAAAAACAGTTTCTATGACAGAACCCGTTTGCATTGCTGCCGGACGACCAAAATCTCCAGCTTCACGGATAGATTGCACGATTGGAACTTCTCCCAAAAATGGCACCGCCAAATCTTCTGCAAGATTTTTTGCTCCTTCTTTTCCAAAAATATAATATTTGTTGCTTGGCAATTCTTCTGGTGTGAAATAGGCCATGTTTTCTATAATTCCCAAAACAGGAACATTTATGGCTTCAGACATAAACATGGCAACACCTTTCTTGGCATCGGCAAGAGCCACCGCCTGCGGCGTACTCACCACAACAACACCCGTAATAGGCAAAGCCTGAACAATGGACAAATGAATATCCCCAGTTCCCGGCGGCAAATCAATCAACAAGAAGTCCAGTTCACCCCATTCGGCATCAAAAATCATTTGGTTTAATGCTTTTGCCGCCATTGGCCCACGCCACATAACGGCTTGACTTGGAGAAGTAAAAAATCCTATTGAAAGTATTTTTATATCATAACTTTCGATAGGTTTCATTTTTGACCTTCCATCCACTTCTACAGAAAGTGGTTTTGCACTTTCCACATCAAACATCATGGGCATTGAGGGACCATAAATGTCGGCATCCAGAATTCCCACCGAGAATCCCATTTTTGCCAGCGATACCGCCAAATTTGCCGTAACGGTAGATTTTCCCACCCCTCCTTTTCCGGAGGCAACAGCGATAATATTTTTTATTCCAGGAATAGCTTTCCCTTTAATTTCCTCTTTGTGTGGAGTTTCAACTTTAACGTTGATTTTTACTTTGGCCTCAGGCGAAACCAATGCCAAAATAGTTTTTGTAATGTCTTCTTCTGCACGTTTTCGGATGTGCAAAGCTGGAGCATGCAAAACCAAATCTACCACTACTTCATCTCCAAAAGTGATTACGTTTGCAACGGCACCGCTTTCCACCATATTTTTGCCCTCTCCTGCAACAGAGATGGTTTCTAATGCTTTAAGTATTTCTTTTCTATCTAATTTCATATATTGACCGTGATTTTCAATTGATTTTTTTCAATCGAAATATTATACTTATTTAAACTGATTCTAAAATGCAAATATACTATGAAAAGTTCTTATTCTAAAGCTTTTGGGAATGATTTATTACAACCCAAATCGCATACTTTTAATGTTTTTCAACGAAATATTTAGATATCTAAAAACTCATTTCTGGCTCCCAAAAATGTTTTTCGAAATCAACAATCTGATTGTCCACCACCACGATTCCTTCGCTTTCCAGCAATTGCTGCATTAGATTGGTTCCGTCAAAATGGTGTTTCCCGGTAAGCAACCCTTTCCTGTTTACCACTCGATGTGCGGGAACATCTTCCAAGTTATGCGCTGCATTCATTGCCCAGCCCACCATTCGAGCCGATCGAGCCGATCCCAATACTTTTGCAATCGCACCATAAGAAGTGACTTTTCCATAAGGAATTTGTCTGGCAACGGCATAAACTCTTTCGAAGAAATTATCGTTTGGCCTGCTCATTTTACCAATAATAATTGATGATATTGATCAAGGTAATTATGGAAACCAATCCGGTAATGCTCCCGATGATGGTATTCATGTTTTTCATGATATAATCTCTCTTGCTTTCAATTCTGTTAAAGAAAGAAATATAAACATAAAAAACCAAAAAAGAACCCATTACAGACCCAATCACGAAGATAAAAATGGAGGTTAGGTCGAATAAAAACAACTTGTAAGAAGCCAAGCTTATACAAACAAAAACATAATAAGGAATGGGGAAAAAGTTGAGTGCCGAAAGCAGCATCCCCAGAAAAAACCTTTTGGTTTTACTTCTTTTTTTCAATTTCTTTGTTTTGCCCGTGGGTGCTTTGGCAATTCCCAAAAAATAAATAGTCAAAGCCGTAAATATGCCAAACCCTATTTCGCGCAACAAAGTCACTATATCCGGACGACTGTTTATAATTTTTGCAAACAAGATGGCGAAAAAAACCTGAAAAAAAATAACCAGTATTGCTCCAAAAACAAACCATAACGCATTCCGTTTTCCTTCTTTATGGTTTACTTTTGCGGCAGTCATATTGATTAATCCCGGAGGAATAATACCTATAAAAGCACTAATAAAACCGAAAAATATTGGCGTTATATAATTCATTTATGAATGTGTCAGCGTTGAAAAACGACTATTCTTTTATTTTAAATTGAATGTACGTAATGGCTTTGTTAATTTCTAAATATTGTTTTTCGTAAAAAGTCTGAAAAGCAGTCACCTCCTCTGGACTTCCTTCGTTCACATAGACATTATGGTTGGCATACAAAACCTCGTGACCTTCGCCGTGCAACAACCCCAAGGTGTAACCGTGCATGAATTCGCTGTCGGTTTTCAAGTTGACAACTCCGTCTTTTTTGAGGATTTTTTTATACAATTGCAGAAATTCCGAATTGGTCATCCTGTGTTTGGTGCGTTTGTATTTGATTTGGGGATCCGGAAAAGTAATCCAAATCTCGTCCACTTCGTTTTCGGCAAAAACATGATTGATTAATTCGATTTGGGTGCGAATAAAAGCCACGTTATGCAATCCCGTTTCCACGGCAGTCTTGGCTCCACGCCAAAAACGCGCTCCTTTGATGTCGATTCCAACGAAATTCTTATTGGGATATCTTTCGGCCAAACCAACGGAATATTCGCCTTTGCCACAGCCTAATTCAATAACTATTGGATTATCATTTTTGAAGAAATCTTTGTTCCATTTGCCCCTGAGCGGAAACAAATCGCCCACTACTTCTTCTCTTGAAGGTTGAAAAACATTGTTGAATGTTTCGTTTTCCTTGAATCTTTTTAACTTGTTTTTACTTCCCACGTTTATGTTGAATATTTCGGCAAAATTAAGGAAATATATAAGACGGAATCCAAATCCTATTTCTTTTTAGTGGTTTGTTTTTCTTGAGAGGCTTCTTCAGATACTTTGCCTAATTTTATTTTGGTTTCTCCGTTTTTTCCGTCAACCACAAGCAAGTTTACGACGATTCCTTTGTACCGAGCCGCTTCCCTGGCCTTGGCGTCGGTAATCTTGTAATCGTCTTTTGGGTTTCTCAAAGGAATTCTCACCCCCAAATTCGTTCCTGTATGAGACAAGGAATAGGTTCCTTTGGCGTCTAAATTCAAAACATTGGACGTTATTTTAAATTCTTTAACCGTTATTACATCTCCTTTTACGGTCGTGATTCCATATAAATCGCTAAAAGCGATATTGCTCACGTCCCTATTCGAAAAAGCCACTTTCCCTATTTTTTGAATCGGTCCAAAATTGACCAAAGCACCATTTTTTATCTGAAAATTAAAATTTCCAGCAAGCGAGCTTTTCACCAAATCTCTTTTGGCATTGAGAACTCCCGAAAGAGAAGCATTGAACGAAAGCTTTCCCTTGATGTCATTGGGCTTAAAAGATTTTACACCAAAATTATTGAAAGAAGCCAAAAACCTTGAAATTTCGCCATCGCTAACTTTTATATTGGATTTAAAAAGTGCCAATTCGTTTTTTGGAACCAGCTGCGCATCAAAAGAAATAGAACTTCCGGTACTGCCTTGCATCGATCCATTTCTGACATACAAACCGCTATTGGACAACAAAATATTGACCTTGAACTTGTTTCCCACCATTTTATTGAATGCCATTTTATCAACCAACAAATCAAGAGTAACTTTTGATTTGCTGAATACTTGCTGCAATTGACCAGAAGAATGATTTTTGGATTTGGTTTTTTCGGGTGCCGATTTATCGTGATAAGACAAAACCGCAACAGTTTGCCTAATGTCTAAATACGGGCTGTAAATCTTCCAATTAACCGTCATTTTTTCAGGAGCATCATAGTATAAATTGAGAAAGTTATCCACTTTCCCCTCCATTAAAACCGTGTTTACTTTGTTTTGGTATTTGATTTTTTCAATCAACAAGGCTTTTTCGGTAAAATGAAGCACAATGTCTGTTTTTTGAAAATTGATGTTTTTGGGTTTGAAATAAAAACTGGCGTTTTTAATATCGATATTTCCCGTAAAATGGGGCTTGTTCAGCTTCAAATTAACGATATCCACTTTAAAATCAAGATTCACCTTGGCCGTTCCTTCCGAAAATTTCATTAAATCCTCGCTAATGGTGTTGTTTAATTTAACCACCTCATATTCTGAATTGAATTTGCCGGTAGCCACCGGTTTCTCCAAATTATTGATAATTGCCGACGGAATACTGATGGGAATTTCCCTGAAATCCCCCTTGAAATTAGTGATGATAACGGCAGAGTTGGCGTCATTGCAACCGGGTCCTTTTACGTAATTGTTGGTGAATTTTCCATTAAAACTGCAATTTTCGACTTCCCCATAAGAAGTTTTCAGTTGGTCGTCTTTAATCACGGCATTGACCACAATTTCAGGATCGCCCGCAACGCTCATGTCGCCTTTTATAACGCAAGAAACCTGAAGCTGTTTTCCTAAATCAAACTTGTTGAGTTTGGAACTAATATTGTTGGACAATAAATTATAAGCATTACTCCATTTAATTTTGGTCCGAATGTCAATATCAAACAAGGAATTCCCTTTTCCAATGTTGAAATGAGCCGTAATGTCAAAAAGATCGTCCCCAATTTCCAAATCCTCGGTAACGACACTAATCTTCTCTTGTGCATTCGAAAAATCGACTGCCAACTTGCCTACTATGGCTTTCTCTTTCACAAAACTTCCGTGTTTGGTGTTAAAGGCTAGGCTTTTGGCAAAGGTTTTTATGCGGACATCGGTTTTCCAACCTTGATCCGTGTATTCTATTTTAGTTTTCAGGGACTCTATTTGAAAAGAAAACAACTTTCTCCCTTTTTGATTTTCCGAAATAAAGTTGACATTTTTCAAAACCACCTCATCAATGGAAGTCGTGGTGTTGCTTTCCTTTTTTGGCTTGTTCTTTTTCGGCTTGAAGATATTGGAATTGCTGACTCCGTTTATGTCTTTAAACAAATCAATTGTCGCGTCGTTGATGACTATTTTATGAATGCTGACCTCTTTTCTCAACAACTTCAAAACATTCAAACGCACCTCGATTTCACCCGCTTTCAGCACGGGACGCTTATGAACGGCTATCAAACTGTCTTTCAGTTCGACGTCTTTCAAGACTACGGTAAAATTAGGGAATCCTATCAAGAACTTGTATCCAATGTCGCCAATTTTGGCTTCCCCCAAAATATTCTCGTTGATTTGGGCATTGATTTTGGAAACTATTTCGGTTTTATTCCTTTCAAAATAAATACGCAAGCCTATTGCGCCAACCAATATCAAGGCAAACAAGCCCAGAAAGAAAAACCCAACAATTTTGAATGTTCTTTTAAAACCTTTGGTTGCAAAAAAACTTTTGGCACTCTCGAAATAGTTCCCCATATTCTTTATGTTTATTTTAAAATTAAAGATAATAAAAATCTTATACGGCTTAGAAATTATTTTTTAATCTTGCTTCAAGGCAATTTCAGCTTGAATCTTGACAATACAATCCTCCAAATTATTTTTAATCTCCGTGCTCCAAAAGCGAATTACCGTCCAGCCTTGTTCCGTCAAATACTTGCTGACTTCAAGGTCTCGCTGCATGTTTCTTTCGATTTTCTTTTGCCAAAATTCTTGATTGCTCTTGAATCGGTTTTTCTGGGTTTCCCAATCTTTGCCGTGGAAAAATTCGCTGTCGACGAAGATGGCGATTTTGAGTTTTTTAAAAGTAAGGTCGGGTGTGCCAAAAACTTTCCGGTTGTTTTTTCGATACCGATAACCGAGATGCCACAAGGCTTTTGCCAAACGCACTTCGTCCTTGGTGTTGGTACTGCGAATGGCTCGCATAATTTTGGAACGCTGGATTGAAGTTAGATTGTCCATAAAAAATGGATTTAAAACCTAATTCAAAGTTAGCGGTTTTATGCGGTTTATTAAACCAAATCATAGGATTTTCGAATCGCCAAGCCAATTGCTTTCGACAATAATGGTGGAACGGCATTGCCCAATTGCACCAATTGTTTGTTTTTTGGCCCTTCAAAAATAAAATCGTCGGGAAAGGATTGAATTCTTGCCATTTCCCTTGCCGTCAAGACTCTTGGCAATTTGGGATGAACGTTTACTCCTCCGTGGTTTTCTTTGATGGTGCAGGAAGCCTCATTCCAAGGGCATTTTTTCCAAGCGTCGGAATAGCCTTTGTAGAGACTTTTCCCTTCTTCGAGTTGCAACATTCTTTCGGCCATATCGGGACGATGTTTGGTGAGCACGTGATTGAATTCAATGTTGTCGCCCATTTCCATCAAATCGCCAATGGCTTCGCCTGTCGTGATATATTCCGTTGGTTTCAGAAAAGGCGTTGGGTGAAAATTGGTTTTATCAATGCGATTGCCTACAAAAATAACACGGTCTCTTTTTTGGGGAACGCCATAATCGGCAGCGCGCAAAACGGTTACTTTCATTTCGTAACCGGCAGCCTTGAAATCGTTGATGATCATTTCTTCGACTTTGCCTTTGTGCATTGATCGGATACCAACGACATTTTCACAAACCACGAATTCGGGATTCAGGGTCGTCACAATTTCCAATAATTCCTTGTATAGAGAATTTCTCGGATCGTCAACAATTCGGTTGCCAGCCATGCTAAATCCCTGGCACGGAAATCCGCCAGCAACGATATTTAGTGGTCTTCCCTTCAATTCTTTTGTTACGGTGGCATAAAATTCCGCTTTCTTTTCGGGTGATTTGATGTCGCCTTCTATGAATGGATGCTTGAAATTTCTTCGGTAGGTTTTTCCGGCCGCTTCAAACCAATCCAGTCCGCAAACGCCATTCAATCCTGCCATTTCAAATCCTTTGGTGATACCTCCTGCCCCTGAAAACAAGTCCACAAAGGTGAGTTTGGATTTTTTTGGATTCTTCCAATCTTCCACAACATCTATCCAATTGACGTCGTCTTTGGAATTGTTTTTGTAATTATTGGTTGTTTTTGAAGTCTTTTTCGGCTTTTCTATTGAGGAATCAGAATTCAATAATTCTTCGTTCTTTATCTCGATATCATTGATGAAATCATCCAATGATTGAACTGGAATTTTATAAACTCCGCCAATTTTGGTCGATTGCAAAGCTCCGCTCGCGATATGTCTTCGGACTAGTTTTTGCGAAACTCCAAGTTTTTCGGAAATTTCGGTGATGCCGTAGAAGAAATTATTTTGTGATTCTTTGTCCAAAATGCTGTAGTTTATTTGGCGCAATTTACAAAAATCAAACTGCTAAAAAAATTTATGCGAAAAGCTTTTGTCTTCATTTTCGAAAATAAAAATGACACCCGATTTTACGTTTTGATAATGGACAAAATTGGAAGAAGACGAAATTTTGGAAGCATATTCTTTGTATAAATTCTCTTTGTAATCCCAATGGCATCTCAAAACCATTTCTCGTTCCGGACTTCTGAAAGAATGGTGAACAACAAACAACCTGTTTTGAACATGGTCACGAACACCACAACTTTGCTTTTCATAGAAAAACCGAACCATCTCGGTCGGATCTTGGATTATGACATCAATGTTGTCCCTGAATTTCTTTGGAATGACCGTTCCTTTGACATCAAATCGCAGTTGCGAATTTCCGTTAAACTCGATGTCATAGCCTTGGTCTTTTGAGTTGGGATTTGCAGTTACATTGCTGTTCGTGCAGAAAATATATTCGTCACATTGGGCACATTTCCACAAAAACCATCTTCTTCGAAAATAATTCTTGTCTTCCTCCGACAAGTTTTGGATTCGAATTTCCAAGTCCGCAAAGGAATGGATTTGGAACATATTAATCTTATGATCGGTTCCATCATTTTGAATCGCACCCCAATGAAGCGGAATGGTTTTTAGCAGTTGCTGCAAATCGGAAGAAAGTTGGCGATATTCTTGATGCGTCATGTAAACAGCTATTAATCAAATCAATAATACGAATTTTTTTTCGACCTGAGTTTCATTATCGTCCAAAAAAACCAATTCCGGTTTATATTGGCTATTTCACTGCTTGTTTGATGATGCCAAATAGTCCTATTTTATGGACTCTACATTATAATTGCAAAAGTAACATCGCATTTTTCTGACTCTCAATTAAACACAATTACAAAACCAATCTTATCATGTTTTTTGAACTATCGGAACTTTCGCACTAAAAAACCATCCAAACATTGCATCAAACCGTATCTTTTTACTTACTTTTGATAATCTAAAAACCAAATACCATGAAAATCAAATCATTACTATTCAAAATTCCGATGCTGGCGGCATCATTGCTATTGCTTGTGGCATATAGTAAAAAAGAAGAACTGCTTTCTGGCATCATTCTGAAAAACATGGATACTTCCGTAAAACCAGGAGATAATTTTGACGCTTATGTCAATGGAACTTGGATTAAGAACAACGAAATTCCTTCAGATAAATCCAGCTATGGTGTAGGCTACATCATTGATGACAAAGCACAAGAAGACGTAAAGGAAATTATAGAAAATTCTTCAAAAGGTAATTTTGCTGATGGTTCGAATGAACAAAAAATCGGCGACTTTTATAAGACTGTTTTGGATACGATAACACGAAATCAGAAAGGAATTACACCTTTACTTCCTGAATTTAAAAAAATAGATGCAATTGCCAGCTATGCAGATTTAGCAGCCCATTTTGGCTATGTCAATAAATTAGGTGACAACATTCCTTTTTCCATAGGGGTTGTTGAAGATTTTAAAGACCCAACCCAATATATGTTGGTTACTTGGCAGGGCGGCCTTGGGTTACCTGAAAGAGAATATTATTTTCTTGAGGATGCCAAATCAAAAGAAATACGTGTAAAATATGTAATCCATATTGAAAAAATGCTACGGCTTGGAGGCCTGAAAGATGCTGCTGTACTTGCTCCGAAAATTATGGCTTTAGAAACGGCTCTGGCTTCGAAGCACATGAAAAAAGAGGAAACTCGCGATATGGTAAAATTATATAACAACTATGCCATAAAAGATTTGAACCAACTTATGCCAGATTTTGATTGGACTTCGATGCTGAAAAACGCAGGAATTCCCAACCAAAAAACCATCGTCATCACGCAAGTTGATTACATCAAATCACTCAATACCATAATAAAAACAACGCCTTTAGACACGTGGAAAGCCTATCTAAAATGGAGTAGCATCCACGGAGCCGCAAAATTGTTAAATATGGCTTTATTAAACGAAAACTTTGATTTTTATGCCAAAACTCTTTACGGCATCGAAAAACAAAGACCCTTTTGGAAAAGAGGCGTTCAAATGGTTAACGACAACCTTGGCGAGATTGTAGGTAAAGTTTATGTCGAAAAACACTTCTCGCCCGAAGCCAAAGAACATGTAACCATTATGGTGAAAAACCTACTTAAAGCTTATGAAGAAAACATCAAAACGCTAGACTGGATGAGTCCCGAAACTAAAAAACAGGCTTTAGACAAGGTATCCAAATTCACCATAAAAATAGGTTATCCTGACAAATGGCGAGATTATTCCACTTTAAAAGTCATTAAAGGAGATCTTTACGGCAACTTGGCAAGATCAGCAACCTTTGCCTACAATAGACAAATCAACAAACTAGGCAAACCTGTCGATCGAACCGAGTGGGGAATGACACCACAAACTGTAAACGCATATTACAGACCAACACTTAACGAAATTGTATTTCCAGCAGCCATTTTACAACCTCCTTACTTTGACATGACCGTGGAAGACGCCGTGAATTATGGGGGAATTGGAGCCGTAATCGGACACGAAATCGGACACGGTTTTGATGATAAAGGAAGTACTTTTGATGGCGATGGCGTGATGCGTAACTGGTGGACCCCAAAAGATTTAGAAGCCTTCAAAATAAAAACAGGAGCTTTAGTGGCACAATACAACGGGTTCAAAGTGTTCCCTGACTTGAATGTTAATGGAGAATTTACCCAAGGTGAAAACATAGGAGATTTGGGAGGATTATCTATTGCTTTAAAAGCTTACAAAATGAGCCTTGGAGATAAAAAATCGCCAATTTTAGATGGTTTCACAGGCGAACAACGCGTGTTCATTGGTTGGGGCCAAGTTTGGCTAGACAAAACTCGAGAGAAAGCATTAAGAAGTCTAGTGGCGGGTGATTCACATTCTCCAAACAAATTTAGAATAAATGGTGTTGTGAGAAATATTCCTGAATTCTATACCGCTTTCAATATAAAACCAACTGATTCTTTATACTTGCCTCCAAACAAAAGAGTTAAAATCTGGTAAATCAGATTTGTATTAATCGACTTCAATTTTAAAACAAAAAAACCATAACTACGAAAAAAGTAATTATGGTTTTTTATTGTGGAGAATACCGGATTCGAACCGGTCACCTCTTGCCTGCCAGGCAAGCGCTCTAGCCAAATGAGCTAATCCCCCAATTGTGGCGCAAATATAACACATAAATAAAGTATAAAGCAAATTTCTAAAAAAAATATCCTGCTTCCCTTAATATTTTTAACTTTACATCAAATTCTGTGTAATGACAACTCAAAACCCAAACGGCTCACTAATCACGACAATCAAAAACAAAATCGCAACCCTGGAATTTGGGCATCCAGCGAGCAATTCTTTTCCAGGTGATTTGCTAAACCGATTGGCGAATGAACTCAATGAGCTTAGCAACAATTCATTAGTTTCGGTGATTGTTTTAAAAAGCAGTGGTTCGGGAGCATTTTGTGCCGGAGCCTCTTTTGACGAACTCCTTGCCGTTTCCAATCCCGAAGAAGCCACAAAATTCTTTTCCGGTTTTGCCAATGTCTTGAATGCGATGCGCAATTGTTCGAAAATAATCGTGGGAAGAATTCACGGAAAAGCCGTTGGTGGCGGAGTGGGCATTGCTGCTGCCTGCGATTATGCTTTGGCAACAACTGAAAGTGCCATAAAATTATCGGAATTAGCCATAGGAATTGGACCTTTTGTGATAGAACCTGCCGTAACCCGAAAAATAGGAAAAAGCGCCGTAACCGAAATGACCTTGGATACCGAATGGAAAACTGCCATATGGGCCAACCAAAAAGGATTATACGCCAAAGTGTTTGAAACTTCAGCCGAATTAGATTTGGAAATTGCGGCTCTCGCCAATAAATTGGCCAGTTACAATCCTGAAGCTTTAGCTGAAATGAAAAAAGTGCTTTGGGAAGGAACCGAAAACTGGAGCACTTTACTTTACGAAAGAGCCGAAATTTCGGGAAAATTAGTGCTTTCGGATTTTTCGAGAAAAGCCTTGACTCAATTTAAAAAATAAACTAATGATGTACCTCATCCTGCCTTTACTACAAGTGAATGTTGCAGAAAAAATAAAAGACGCACCCGACAGCAGTTATCAAATCGGCGTAATCATAGGTTCTTATCTCCCTTTTGTTTTATTGGTTGGCGTTGCCTATTGGATGTATTATAGGGCAAAAAAAAGAGACAAAAAGGAGTAGATTCACTAAATTTGCACTCAAATAAAAATACAATGAGCAAAATCAGGATTACAAAGCAGTTTGGTTTCGAAACCGGTCACGCCCTTTACGGTTATGACGGCAAATGCAAAAATGTGCATGGACACAGTTATAAATTGTCGGTTACCGTAATTGGAACTCCCATAACAGACCGCAAGAACGTGAAATTTGGAATGGTGATCGATTTTACTGATTTGAAGAAAATAGTCAAAGAAGAAATTGTGGACCAGTTTGACCACGCCACGGTTTTCAATGAAACTACTCCTCATATTGAATTGGCAAACGAACTAAAATCCCGTGGACATCACGTAATTTTGGTTGATTATCAACCGACTAGCGAAAATATGGTGGTCGATTTTTCAAAAAGAATCATCAGTAGATTACCCGAAAACATCAACCTTTTTTCCTTGAAATTGCAAGAAACCGAATCTTCTTTCGCCGAATGGTTTGCAAGCGATAATTTGTAATTCAAAAAACCTACTTTAGCTTTATGCAAATCACGCCCAACAAAAGAATATATTTCGCTTCCGACCAACATTTTGGCGCACCAACCCCTGAATTGAGTTTTCCCAGAGAACAAAAATTCGTCGCTTGGCTCGACGAAGTCAAAAAAGATGCTGAAGCGATTTTTCTGTTAGGCGATTTATTCGATTTCTGGTTCGAATACAAAACCGTTGTCCCCAAGGGTTTTGTGCGGGTTTTGGGAAAATTGGCCGAAATTCGTGACAGCGGAATTCCCATTTATTTCTTTGTGGGCAACCACGATTTATGGATGGATGATTATTTCGAAAAAGAACTGAACATTCCCGTGTATCACGACAACCAGGAATATACTTTCAACGGAAAAACCTTCCTCATAGGTCACGGCGACGGAAAAGGTCCCGGCGACAAAGGATACAAACGAATGAAAAAAGTATTCACGCATCCGTTCTCCAAATGGCTGTATCGTTGGTTGCATCCCGATATTGGAATGAAACTGGCACAATATCTTTCGGTAAAAAACAAGTTGATTTCCGGCGATGAAGACGTGAAATTCCTTGGCGAAGAAAACGAATGGCTGATTTTGTATTCCAAAAGAAAACTGGAAACCAAACATTACAATTATCTTGTTTTTGGTCACCGCCATTTGCCAATGATCGTTCCTGTTGGCGAAAAGGCCGAATACGTGAATCTCGGAGATTGGATTAGTTATTTTACCTATGGAGTTTTTGATGGAGAAACTTTCGAATTGAAAAAGTTTGAATAAAAACTTTTAACCATATAAGTCATGTAAGCAAAATTGAGCAACTTATATGGTAACCTTATTTATGATTTTCGTGTTCCTCCAAATCTTTTTGTAAATCCAGTTTTCTAAATCCCGGCAATTTAATTCCCGTGAAAACCACGATTAAAAGGGTCATGCTTCCGCCAAAAACAACCGCTGAAACCGTTCCCATCAATTTGGCCGTCAATCCACTTTCGAAAGCGCCTAATTCATTGGACGAACCTACAAAAATAGAATTCACTGCTGCCACACGACCTCGCATGGAATCGGGTGTTTTGAGTTGCAAAATCGTTTGACGAATCACCACCGAAATTCCATCGGTAACGCCGCTCATAAACAAAGCAAAAACCGATAACCAAAACCAAGTGGAAAGTCCAAAAACAATGATACACACACCAAAACCAAAAATGGCCGCCAATAATTTGATTCCCGCATTTTTATAAAAAGGCAAATGAGCCGATACAAACATCGTCAACAAAGCGCCAACAGCCGGAGCAGCTCTTAATATTCCGAAACCTTCGGGACCTACTTTCAAAATATCTTGGGCAAAAATAGGCAAAAGTGCCACCGCACCTCCAAAAAGAACCGCCACCATATCCAGTGTCAATGCTCCCAAAATCGATTTATTGGTGTAAACGAATTTTATTCCTTCCTTTAAACTTTCCATTATGGGTTCTCCTATTTTTGGATTCAAAATAGGCTTTTTGGAAATTTGTGTCAAAGTCAACAAGGCTAAAACAGAACAGGCAAAAATAGTGCACATAGACCAGTGCACTCCTATCCATGTAATCGAAAATCCAGCCACGGCAGGTCCAACAACAGCACCAATTTGCCAAACCGAACTACTCCAAGTAGCTGCATTGGGATAGGCTTTTTTAGGAACAATTAAAGACATCAACGAGAAAATGGTTGGTCCCAAAAACGCACGAACCAATCCTCCTAAAAAAACCAAAAAGTAAATGGAATATAAAATAGTATCGGTCGACCAATCACCAACCACTCTAGGCCAAGTCAATAAAAAAAGACCAAAACTAATGATGGAAAATCCCAAAATACATTTGACAAGCATTCCTTTTTTTTCTTTTTGATCGACAATATGTCCCGCGAACAATGCCATCCCGATGGCAGGAATTACTTCCATCAATCCAATCATTCCAAGCGAAAGCGCACTTTTGGTCAGACTATACACTTCCCATTCGATGATGATAAATTGCATCGACCAGGCAAAAACCATGGCAAATCGCAACATCAAAAACACATTGAATTCTCTAAACCGCAAGGCTGCGTAGGGATCTCTAACTTTAACTTTCATAATCTCTTCTACTTAATATCTTTCAATCGCAATTGAACGGAAGTTTTGCCATTCCATTCGTTCTCGTCTATGCAATACACCGCTTCAAACGGCTTTTTATTCGTTGTCAATTCCATTTTGTTTCCCAATCCAAAACCAATTGCCGCCATTCCTTCGGAATTATTTTGGCGTACAAATAGTTTCAAATGTTCTTCATCGGCTCCTAATTTTTGTGCATATCCGGTATCTTTCACCTTTTTGGTCAGGAAAACGGGCGTCATGTTTTGAGGTCCAAAAGGTTCGAACTGTTTCAAAATTCGGGTTAATTTTGGAGTGATGTCCGATAAATTGATTTCGGCATCTATCGAGATTTCCGGCGTCAACATATCGGGATGAATGGTTTCTTCGACCACTTTTTCGAAAGCATTTTTGAAAGCCAAATAATTCTCTTCCAACAAAGTCATTCCAGCTGCATACATATGTCCGCCAAATTGCTCCAAATGTTCCGAACAAGCTTCCAAGGCATTGTAAACGTCAAAACCTTTTACCGAACGTGCCGAAGCCGCATATTTATCGCCACTTTTAGTAAAAACCAAGGTCGGTCGATAGTAGGTTTCTATCAATCGCGAGGCCACGATTCCTATCACTCCTTTGTGCCAATCTTCCTGAAAAACAACCGTCGTAAAACGCTCTTTTTCGTTATTTTCTATAATTTGACCAAGCGCTTCTTTGGTAATCTGCTTGTCTAAATCTTTCCTTTCAGAATTATACGCTTCAATTTCAGATGCAAATTGTTGGGCTTGTTCAAAGTCAAATTCCGTCAGCAATTCCACGGCGTGATTCCCGTGTTTGATCCTTCCGGCCGCATTGATTCTGGGCGCGATGATAAAAACAACGTCGGTAATATCTAAAACTTTCTTTTTTATTTGATGTGTCAAAGCTTTAAATCCCGGTCTCGGATCGGAATTGATGACCTGCAAACCAAAATAAGCCAAAACACGATTTTCCCCCGTCATTGGAACGATGTCGGCAGCAATTGCCGTGGCCACCAAATCCAGATAAGGAATCAAATCTTCGATGGTTTGATTTTTGTTTTCGCCCAATGCCTGAATCAATTTGAAACCAATACCACAACCGCACAATTCATCATACGGATAATTGCAATCATCTCGTTTTGGATCCAAAACCGCCACCGCTTCAGGTAAAAATTCTCCTGGTCTATGATGGTCGCAAATGATGAAATCGATGTTTCGCTCTTTGGCGTAAGCCACGTGATCAATCGATTTTATACCGCAATCCAAGGCAATAATCAACGAAAAACCATTGTCGTCTGCAAAGTCGATTCCTTTGAAAGAAACACCATAACCTTCATCATAACGGTCTGGAATATAAGTGGCAACATTGGGATAATAAGTTTTTAAATAAGACGAAACCAAGGAAACTGCCGTTGTTCCATCGACATCATAATCGCCAAAAACGAGAATGTTTTCACCGTTTTCAATTGCCAATTCAATACGTTCAACCGCTTTATCCATATCTTTCATCAAGTATGGATTGTGTAAATCTTCTAAAGTGGGACGAAAAAATTGTCTGGCTTGTTCGAAAGTTTCAATGCCACGTTGTACAAGAAGTGTTGCCACAAATTCCTCAATATTTAAAGCTGCTGCCAACTGTTTTACTTTTTCTTCCGAAGGTTTTGGTTTGATGGTCCAGCGCATAATTGATTTACGAATTAGGGTTTTGTGAGATAGACAAATTTAGTTTAAAATATGGTCAAAAAGAAAACCATTAAGATATTAAGTTCCATTAAGATTTAATGCTTAATGGAACTTAATATCTTAATGGTTCAAAAAATAAAATTAATTTTTTAAATATTTAAGAAAGCCTTTAAAAATAAATACAAAATCGCAGTACTTTTGAATAGCTTTTTAAAACAAACAAAATGCAAATTCAAGGACAAATTGTTGACATCGAAAACCGACGCATTTATGCCGGTGAAATCACTGTCGAAAACGGAAAAATCATTTCGATAATCGAGAAAAACCACGATGTGCAACATTACATAATGCCCGGATTTATCGATGCCCACATTCATGTTGAAAGTTCGATGCTCGTTCCTTCCGAATTTGCAAAAATTGCAGTACTTCACGGAACGGTGGCGACCATTTCCGATCCACACGAAATTGCGAATGTTCTTGGAAAGGCAGGCGTTTATTACATGATTGAAAATGGCAAAAAAGTACCATTGAAATTCCATTTTGGCGCACCATCTTGTGTTCCTGCTACCACTTTCGAAAGTGCTGGCGCCGTTATCGATTCGGAAGGCATAAAGGAATTAATGGCTTCGCCCGACATTTATTATTTGGCTGAAATGATGAATTATCCAGGCGTTTTATTCGACGATGAAGAAGTTTTGAAGAAAATTGAATGGGCCAAACATTTCGACAAACCAGTCGATGGTCACGCTCCGGGATTGAGAGGTGAAGCGGTTCAAAAGTACATTTCGGCAGGAATTTCCACTGACCACGAATGCTTCACTTTTGAAGAAGCCGAAGAAAAATTAGCACTCGGAATGAAAGTACTCATTCGCGAAGGAAGTGCCGCCAAAAACTTTGAAGCACTCATCGATTTACTTCCCGAAAATTATCAAAACATGATGTTTTGCTCAGACGACAAACATCCCGACGATTTGATTGTGGGACACATCAACTTGCTTTGCGCTCGTGCTGTCGCCAAAGGAATTGACGTTTTCAAAGTCTTGCTAGCGGCTTGCATAAATCCCGTAAATCATTATAAAATGAATGTTGGCTTGTTGAAAGAAAACGATGCTGCCGATTTTATCGTGGTCGAAGATTTGGTTGATTTTAAAGTAAAACAAACCTATATCAACGGTGAATTAGTTGCCAAAAATGGTGAGTCTTTAGTGAAACAGGTTCCTTTTGAAACACCCAATAATTTTAATATTACTTCTAAATCAATCAAAGACTTCGAAGTTTCAGGAAAAGGTTCAAAAATCAGGGTTATCGAAGCCTTGGAAGGACAATTGATTACCAATGAAATTCATCAAAAATCCTTAATCATTGACGGGAAAATCGTTTCGGACACGGAAAACGATATCCTGAAAATGGCCGTTGTCAATCGCTATCAAAATACCAAACCAGCCATTGCCTTCATCAAAAATTTTGGTTTGAAAAAAGGAGCCATTGCCAGTTCTGTCGCTCACGATTGTCACAACATTGTGGCCGTGGGAACTTCCGACGAGGAAATTTGCAATGCCGTCAACCTGATTATTAAAAACACTGGTGGAGTTTGCGCCGTAAATGGTGCTGAAAACAAAATGTTGCCGTTGCCCGTTGCCGGAATTATGAGCGACAAAAATGGTTGGGAAACCGGAAAATTATACCAGGAAATTGATGCTATGGCGAAAAAATTGGGCAGCAATTTGAAAGCGCCTTTCATGACGCTTTCGTTTATGGCTTTACTGGTTATTCCCGATTTGAAATTATCCGATAAAGGATTGTTTAGCGGAAATACCTTTTCGTTTGTGGATTTGGAAGTGGAGGATTAGCCACAAAGGCGCAAGGACGCAAAGGTTTTTTAGCCACAAATTTTCACGAATTTTAATTCTGCAATCTGTGGAAATCCGTTTAATCCGTATTATCTGTGGTCAAATATTATGCTTTCAAAGTCAAAGCTTCTCCTTCAAATTGAATTCCGTCCCATCCTAATTTTATGAAATTACGGATGTTTTGGTGGTTTGTTCCTTCTGGATCGCCCAATACTTCCTCAAAATAATAGGCTCCAAAACAAGCCAATGTTTCGGCTTGGGACAAGTTTTGCAATTTTGCAAAAGCAAATAACTTGCAAGAACCCGAGTTTTGTCCTGCTTCATTATGTTGTGTTCCATTACTGAAAGTCGTTGGGGTAAAATCGTAATTTTCCTCAATAACGGCAATGGTTTCCGGAAATGCAATTGCGCTTGGTGTTTGTTTTAGTTTTTCTAAAAAAGATTGAATGCTCATTATTTATTAATTTAATTTTCGTTAGTAGTTTTAAAATGGAATGAAATTATTGAACAGTATATATGTAAACCGAACCGTTTTTATCAAAAACATCCTGGAAATCTTCACCCTTTATTGTAGTTTGTTTTTTATTCGAACGGATAACGATTTCTTCAATTTCATCAAAATCATTTGATTGATGGATACCTCCCCAAATTCGCAATGTGTCTTTTTTGTTCAGCTCAATAGTTGCAGTATATTTAGACGAATCCATTTTTATTAAATTTCCTTTTGAACTATTATAATAATCTCGAATAAATTTCACAAATCCTTCAAATCCATTATGGTGTTTGACATATTTTTCAATCATCTCGTTATTCTGATTGTACTTAATATCTATTGTAATTTTTTCACTACTACTATTAACAACAAATGAACCTGTATAAAGATCGCAAGATGTTAATAAAAACATTAAACAAATAACTAAAAAACTAGAAATTCTCATCTGTTTGTTTTTTATTTTCTTTAACTGTTATTTTCCCACCAACCACAACCACAATTTCTCCTTTTGGTGGTTTGTTTTCGAAATGGGTCAATACTTCTCTTACCGTTCCACGAACATTTTCTTCGTGTAGTTTTGATAATTCTCTTGAAACACAAATTTGTCTATCTTCGCCAAAATAAGTGATAAATTCGGCTAAAGTTTTCACTAATTTATGGGGTGAAACATACAAAATCATTGTGCGGGTTTCTTCGGCGAGTGCCAAATATCGGGTTTGTCTTCCTTTTTTGTCAGGCAAAAATCCTTCGAAAATGAATTTGTCGTTCGGTAAACCACTATTAACCAAAGCAGGCACAAAAGCCGTTGCGCCAGGCAAACATTCCACGTCAATTTTGTTTTCAACACAAGCACGAGTAAGCAAAAACCCAGGGTCTGAAATTGCGGGAGTTCCCGCATCCGAAATCAAGGCAATGGTTTCTCCTCCTTTCAAACGGGAAATTAAATTCTCTATCGTTTTGTGTTCGTTGTGCATGTGATGGCTGTGCATGTGCGTGCCAATCTCAAAATGTTTCAATAATTTACCGCTGGTACGCGTGTCTTCCGCCAAAATCAAATCGACTTCTTTTAGAATTCGAATCGCGCGAAAAGTCATGTCTTCGAGGTTGCCAATTGGTGTTGGGACAATGTATAGTTTTCCCATTTAAGCGAATTTTTTCTCGATGATTTCTATAAAACGTTGTTCATAATCTTCTTTTCCTTCCCAATCGCCATAATCCGGCTTCACCATGTCTTCAATAAAACTGCGGGCTTCCTCAAAATTATCGTAGGTAATCAATTGGTTCAAAACACGATTATAATCTTCGTCACTGTTGCTGAAAAGGTTTTTTACGAAGCCAATTCTATCATTCAAATCGATGCTTATTCCATGTGCCAATTTTTCGTTGAGTGAAACTGGTTTCGGTTCAATATCTTTTGGATTTAATTCCATTTCAGCCAAAAGTTTTTCTCTTTCGCTTTGAATATTGGTTTCTTTCGGAAGATCAAAATCCAATGGATTTGACTTTTCTGCATTATGATCCACTTTTACAAACATGGTTTCCGTATAATCTCCGCCCAATAAATCCATAAAAGAAATTTGGACTTCTTCCGGTTTAGCCTGAATTTCCTCTTCTATTTCTTCCTCTTCCACTTCGTCCAATCCAAAAGCAGGCATAAAGTCAACCTCCTTTAATTCATCATCTGAAGATTCCGCAACAATTCCTTCTTCCGATTCAATTTCTACCACTTCTTCCTCTAAAATTTCCTCGTTTTCATCAACTACAGCTTCTTCAATAATTGAAACTTCCTCAACCGTTTCTTCAACAACGACTTTATTTGCAACGACTTCTTCTGGAACCTTGGTTGGCTTTATGTCCGACAAATGGTTTTCTTCAAAAAATTGTTTCATTTTTTCCACTATTTCGGCTTGACCGATAGTTGGTTTTGCACCCTCAAAATGTTCTTCAACAAATTGTAAAATTGCCAATTTCTCATACAACTTCCTTGTTTCAATACACAATTGATTGATGTCGGATTTGTTTTTCATTTGCAATACTCTGTGGGCAATGCTCATCAAGTCGGCTTCCAATTTTTTCTTCATAACTTTTGAAATTATAGTGAGTAAGGTGTGTCTTTTTTAATAAATGTCTTCTTAATTTTTTATTTAGCCAAAGGAAGAAGTAACCTTTGATAAAAATTTTCTACTTTTGAAACGACGTAAAAGTAGAAAATTTTATGTCGGTTTGTTTTCGTTACAAAGTAATAAAAATTATTCATTTCTAAAGTCCGAAAAATACAAAATGTTTCTCGAAAATACAGTAAATCATAAAGAACAATTTGGTTGGATCGAAGTTATTTGCGGTTCAATGTTCTCGGGCAAAACCGAGGAACTCATTCGCAGACTTAAGAGAGCGCAATTTGCCAAACAAAAAGTAGAAATCTTCAAACCTGAAATAGACACGCGTTATCACGACGTAATGGTGGTGTCGCACGATGCCAACGAAATTCGCTCCACACCGGTTCCGGCAGCAGCCAATATTGCCATCTTGGCACAAGGTTGCGATGTGGTCGGCATTGACGAAGCCCAGTTTTTTGATGACGAAATCGTGAAAATCTGCAACGATTTGGCCAACCAAGGGATTCGCGTTATTGTAGCTGGATTGGATATGGATTTCAAGGGCAATCCTTTTGGCCCAATGCCTGCCTTGATGGCCACTGCCGAATATGTTACCAAAGTGCACGCCGTCTGTACCCGAACAGGAAATTTGGCGAACTACAGCTTTAGAAAAACCGACAACGACAAACTCGTCATGCTTGGCGAAACCGAAGAATACGAACCTTTGAGTCGCGCAGCTTATTTTTATGCGATGAAGAAGGATGAGGAAAAATAGTTTGTTTAAAATCCCCAAAAAAATTTAGAATTCCGAAATTATTTTTTGGCAGAAAAAAGTTAATTGTTTTTTCTTGTACAATTTAATTCTGTACTTTTATACATACAAAAAATCATTATTGACAAGCGTTTTTTTAATTTCAAAAACTCCGAAATCCCAGTAATGATCCCACAGAATTTTTAATCTCAATACCAAAAAGTTAGACCCTTGACTTTATCCATCCAAAACATCGAAAAAATCCTCCACGCCAAAAGGTTTGGAAACAGTAACGGCATAATTGACAATGTTTCCATCGACAGCCGTTCTTTGCAAAACAATGAAAAAACATTATTTTTTGCACTCGTTGGCCCCAATAATGATGCCCACATTTACATTTCGTCCCTAATCGAAAAAGGTGTCCTGCACTTTGCGGTCACCAACATTCCGGAAGGATTATCAAACAAGGCCACTTTTTTGGTTGTCGAAAACACATTGGATGCTTTACAAAAATTCGCGGCCCATCATCGCAGTCTTTTCAAATTTCCAGTTTTTGGATTGACGGGAAGTAACGGAAAAACAATTGTCAAGGAATGGCTCAACTTTCTTTTGAGTCCTGATTTCAACATCATCCGAAGTCCCAAAAGTTACAATTCGCAAGTAGGCGTTCCCTTGTCGGTAATTTCCATTAACGACAAACACAATCTGGGTCTTTTTGAAGCCGGAATCTCGAAAATGAACGAGATGGAAAAACTGGAAGCCATCATCAGGCCTACCATCGGAATTATTACCAACATTGGTTCTGCACACGATGAAGGTTTTGTTGATTTGGAGAAAAAAATCAAGGAAAAACTAAAACTTTTCAAACATTCGAAACTAATAATTTATCAAAAAAACAAGGTTGTTGATGCACTTATCAACACGAAAACAAAAGCATTTTCTTGGAGTTACAGCGATGAAACCGCCGATGTTTTTGTCGTAAAAAAAGCAATCGACGACAAGACAATACTGCAAATTCGCTACGGCAAAGATAATTTTGACATACAAATTCCTTTTCAGGACGATGCTTCGGTCGAAAATGCCGTTACCTGCTTGATGGTTTTATTGAGTTTTAAATACGACAAGAAAACCATTCAAAACCGCATGCAATGGCTGTATCCGGTCGAAATGCGTTTGAAAGTCAAAAACGGAATCAACAACACCACGCTGATTGACGACAGTTATAGCTCTGATTTCCAGTCGTTGAAAATTGCGCTGGATTTTTTGGAAAGCCAAAAACAATACAAAAACAAAACCGTGATTCTTTCGGATATTTTTCAAAGCGGCTTGTCGAACGAAGAATTGTATTCTAAAGTATCGCAGTTGATTACATCCAATAAAATCAATCGGGTTATTGGTATTGGCGAAACCATTTCGACATTCAAACACAAATTCAAGAACTGCACCACTTTTAAAAACACGGCCGATTTTTTCCTGAATTTCAACTATTTGAATTTCATCAATGAAACCATCCTGATAAAAGGAGCAAGACATTTTCAATTTGAAGAAATAGTAGCCGCACTGGAAGAGAAAACACACGAAACCGTTCTGGAAATCAACCTCAACGCCATTAGCCACAACCTGAGTTTCTTTAAATCGAAACTGAAACCGACCACCAAAATGATGGTCATGGTAAAAGCTTTTGGTTATGGCAGCGGCGGATTTGAAATTGCCAAATTACTCGAACACCACAAGGTGGATTATTTGGGCGTGGCTTTTGCCGATGAAGGAATTGCGTTGAAAATTGCTGGAATTAATTTGCCCATAATGGTGTTAAATCCAGAAACCACGAGTTTCCCGTCCATAATCCAACATCATTTGGAACCCGAAATTTACAGTTTGAAAGGCTTGAATGCCTTCCTTCAACTTGCCGAAAAACGAAAACTGAAACACTTCCCCATACACATCAAACTCGACACGGGCATGCACCGTTTGGGTTTCGAAGAAGAAAATTTGGATGAATTAATTGCAACTTTAAAAGGAAACAAATTCGTTGGCGTAAAAAGTATTTTGTCGCATATGGCCACGAGTGATGACTCACGACATCAAGATTTTGCCCATTCACAAATTGATTTATTCGAAAAACTATCCTCAAAATTGATGGCCGAATTGCAAATAAAACCCATTCGCCATATTTTGAACACTTCGGGAATCAGTAATTTTCCGCAAGCACAATACGACATGGTTCGCCTTGGCATAGGACTTTATGGCGTTTCCAATGATGCCGAAGAACAGAAATACCTGGAAAATGTTGGCACCCTAAAATCGATTATTTCTCAAATCAGATCGATTCAAGCTGGCGAAAGCGTGGGCTACGGAAGACGATTTTTGGCTGATAAACCAACACAAATCGCAACGATTCCCATAGGTTATGCCGACGGAATTTCGAGACATTGGGGCAATGGCCTTGGTTTTGTGACCATCAATAATCAAAAAGCAACGATTGTTGGCAGCATTTGCATGGATATGTTGATGGTGGATATAAGCGAAATCAGTTGCAAAGAAGGCGACTCGGTCACTATTTTTGGCCAAAGTCCAAGCGTTTCTTTCATCGCCGAAAAATTGCAAACCATTCCTTATGAAATCCTGACCAGTATTTCGCAAAGGGTAAAACGAGTTTTTTACCGTGAATAACAGTTGTTTAAAAATAAAATAATTATATTCGTTACAAGTTTTCAATAAAAAATAACCAAAAACAAATAGATTATGGGATTCGTAAGCGATTTTAAAGCCTTTTTGATGAAAGGCGAAATAGTAAATTTGGCGACAGCCGTAATTGTGGGTGGTGCTTTTGGAAAAATAGTAACTTCCTTCACAAACGATGTCTTGATGCCACCAATTGGGTTGCTGTTAGGAAAAGTGGACTTCAAAAACTTGAAAATCGTGCTACAAGACGGCACTCCGGCTGTTCTGGAAAATGGCACCGAAAAAGTTCCTGCCGTTGCAGAAGTCGCCTTAAATTATGGGGCTTTCATTCAAACCGTATTCGATTTCGTGATTATTGGTTTTTGTATTTTTATGGTATTGAAAGCTTATGAAAAAACAAAAAAGAAAGAAGAAGCTGCTCCTGCTGCACCAGCCGGTCCAACTCAAGAAGAATTGCTTACACAAATCAGGGACTTGTTGAAAAAATAAATTTCCGCTACATTATATATTCTAACTAAACCACGCCCAACAGCGTGGTTCTTTTTTACAATTGTTACAAATATAACATTTTGTTACTTTTTGTGAACACCCTTGTTTTAAATAACATATTGCTTACTTTTGCATCATCAAATCAGAAATAAAAAATTAAAATATATATTTATGAAAATTGCAGTTGTAGGGGCCACTGGAATGGTGGGCGAAATAATGTTAAAAGTATTAGAAGAAAGAAACTTTCCATACACCGAATTAATTCTTGTAGCTTCCGAG
The DNA here is from genome assembly GCF_900129545.1 of Flavobacterium fluvii. Lineage (GTDB taxonomy): Bacteria > Bacteroidota > Bacteroidia > Flavobacteriales > Flavobacteriaceae > Flavobacterium > Flavobacterium fluvii. The sequence continues at coordinate 354,489 of NZ_FQWB01000001.1, forward strand.
AAATCAGTAGGTAAAGTAATCGAATTTAAAGGTCAAAAACATACCGTGGTGGGATTGCAAACTGCAGTTGACATGAAAGCAGACATTGCTCTTTTCTCGGCTGGAGGACAAACTTCATTGGATTGGGCTCCAAAATTTGCTGCTGCAGGAACTACAGTTATCGACAATTCATCGGCTTGGAGAATGGATCCAACCAAAAAATTGGTTGTACCGGAAATCAACGCCAACCAATTGACAAAAGAGGACAAAATCATTGCAAATCCAAACTGTTCGACCATTCAAATGGTTTTGGCTTTGGCTCCATTACACAAAAAATACAACGTAAAACGCGTGATTGTTTCTACTTACCAATCCATCACCGGGACTGGCGTGAAAGCGGTTCAACAATTCGAAAATGAAGTGGCTGGAGTAAAAGGCGACATGGTTTACAAATACGAAATCAACCGCAACTGTATTCCACAATGTGACGTTTTCGAACCAAATGGATACACTAAAGAAGAGATGAAATTGGTTAAAGAAACCAAAAAAATCTTGAGCGACGACAGCATCAAAGTTACTGCTACAGCTGTACGTGTACCAGTTGTTGGTGGACACAGCGAAGCGGTGAACGTGGAATTCAGCAATGATTTTGACGTAAACGAGGTAAGGACTCTTTTGAGCCAAACCGATGGTGTAACGGTTCAAGACAACTTAGACACTTTTACTTATCCAATGCCAAAATATGCTGAAGGCAAAAACGATGTATTCGTAGGACGTATTCGTCGTGACGAAAGCCAAGAAAACACTTTGAATATGTGGATTGTAGCCGACAACTTGAGAAAAGGGGCAGCAACAAACACCATTCAAATTGCTGAATATTTAGTGGCAAATAATCTGGTTTAAAACCCATTTTAATACTTTAAAATCCGGTTGGCTTTAAATAATTTTAAAGTTAACCGGATTTTTTATTTGCTATAACTACCTTTGCAGCGGATGAAAAAGAAGTTTGTCATATTAAATTCTCTATTGGCACTGGCAGTATTGTTTGTAATGCTGTTTCAATCCGTGCATAGTTTTGAGCATTTAGCCCAACAACTTTCAGAAAAAAAATGCCATCACAAATACACTTCCAGCGAAGAAATCACTCATCAACACCACAATTTTGATCATTGTTTTGTTTGCGATTTTACAATAAGCAGTTTTGTTGCTTCGGATATCCATCATTTTGAATTCAAAAAAATCACCATTCCTTCTGGATATTCTTTTTTCAAATCCAGGGAAATTACCCAATTCTTTAAAGGAAGTCTTTTTGCGCTTCGTGCTCCCCCGATTTTATTGTTTAAATAATTTGCCGCCAAGGCACTAAGGCGCAAAATTTTTCTGCGCACCTATTTAAATCATAAAACTGCAATTATTCAGGTTCTTTTTACCATTAAGGGATTAAACAATATTGTCGCAAAAAAATATTAAATTTATTGGAGCAATTAAATTGCTCCAAAACTTCTAGTTAATTTGAAATTTGCGCCTTAGTGACTTTGTGGCAAAAGTTAACTCCTGAATAGTTCATAAAATCAATTCAAATGAAAAAATTCATAATTGCCCTATTTATAGGGTTTTCAGCCATACTTCAAGCACAAGAAATTAAGCAAGATACTGTTCATAAAAACAAACCATTTATCTTGGACGAAGTAATTATTTCGACAGCTTTCAACAAAATTCAATCGCAAAACGTGATGAAAGTCGAACACGAAAGCATCAAGTCATTGCAACAAAAAGGAATGACAACCTTAATCGAAAGCTTGGCAACCATTCCGGGAGTTTCACAAGTTTCGACCGGAACTTCCATAGGAAAACCCGTCATTCGAGGATTGAGTGGCAATCGCGTTTTGGTGTATTCACAAGGCGTTCGAATAGAAAACCAACAATTTGGCGACGAGCACGGTTTGGGGTTGAATGATGCTGGAATCGAAAGCGTCGAAGTCATAAAAGGCCCGGCATCCCTCCTTTATGGCTCGGATGCTTTGGGTGGCGTTTTGTATTTTAATCCTGAAAAATTTGCGGCGGCAAATACTTTTCAAGCAAATTTCAGCCAGAAATTTTTCTCCAACACTTTGGGGAGCAATTCCTCATTGGGATTGAAAACTTCCACCGAAAACTGGAAATTCTTGGCTCGAGGAAGCTACAACATTCATTCTGATTATAAAATGGCGGATGGCGAACGAGTAACCAACACCCGTTACAATGAAACCGATTTCAAAACTGGAATTGGTTACAGCAATTCAAAATTTTCGAGTATTTTCCGTTACAATTACAATAATTTAGATTTGGGAATTCCGGAAGAAGGTATTGCCGAACAATCCACCAACAAAAAAACGGACTATCCCAAACAAGGAGTTTTCAATCATTTGTTGAGTTTGAATAACGTAATCTTTTTTGAAAAATCAAAACTGGATGTTGATTTGGGTTACATTTCCAATGATAGAAGTGAATTTGAAGACAGCGAAGTTGCAATTCTACACATGAAATTGAAAACCTTCAATTATGATGCAAAATACCATTTGCCAAAATTGGGCAAGTTCGAAACCATAGTTGGAATTCAGGGAATGAATCAAACCAACACCAATTCAGGCGAAGAGTATTTAATTCCCGATGCTAGAACCAATGATTTTGGTGTTTTTGGAACTGGAGTTTACGAATGGACATCGAATGCTTTACAGGCTGGATTACGTTTTGACAATAGAAAAATAATCAGCGATGCAAGAGGAATTGCTGGTTCAGCAGGTTCTTTTGAGGCACTCGATAAATCGTATGACAGCTTTAACGCATCGTTGGGATACAAAACCAATCTAGCCGAGGATTTGACCCTGCGATTAAATGTAGCTTCTGGATTCAGGGCTCCCAACTTGGCTGAATTGACTTCAAACGGTGTTCACGAAGGAACCAATCGTTATGAAATTGGAAATCCTGATTTGAAAACCGAGCAAAATGTACAAACAGACGTTAATTTGGAATATAAAAGCAGCCATTTCGAGTTTTTCGCCAACGGATTTTACAACCACATCAACCATTATATTTATACTTCACCAACAGGAGAAATAATAGACGACAATGCTGTTTTTGATTATATTCAAAATGACGCCAAATTATTTGGTGGAGAAGTTGGACTTCATTTTCATCCCCATCCATTGGATTGGTTGCATTATGAAACCAGTTTTGAAACCGTTACCGGCAAAAAACAAGATGGCGATTACTTGCCGCTAATTCCTGCCAACAACTGGAACAACACCATTAGAACTGAATTCAAGATTAAGAACTGGCTGGAAGACGGTTTTGCCACTTTAAATGTTTCAACAACCTTTAATCAAAATAACGTAAGCGGATTCGAGACAAAATCGAATGGATATACTTTGCTAAATCTTGGTTTTGGAGGAAAAATGAAATTAGGAAAAACTGCTTTCGACATAAATTTGAACGCCAATAATTTACTTGACAAAAACTATATTTCCCATTTATCCCGTTTGAAAACCGATGGCATTCCTAATATTGGAAGAAATATTGTTTTGGGATTGAATTTTAATATTTAGAGAAAACATTAAACCGCAAATTCACAAATTATAATCTAATATGAAGAAAACAATTTGTGAATTTGCGGTAATTTATTAATACTCAATCTTTCCAATATGCCTCATTATGCGAACAATCTTGTCTTTTCTACGATTGATGTAAGACGAAGAACTCGTGGCCGAATATTTCCTTGGATTGGGTAAAATTGCTGCAATACCTGCCGCTTGAATTTTAGTGAGACTCGAAGCGTCCTTCCTGTACCAATGTTGGGTTGCAGCCTGTGCTCCATAAATCCCATTCCCCATTTCGATGCTGTTGAGGTAGACTTCCATAATCCTTTCCTTGCCCCAAATTAATTCAATAAGAACAGTGAAATAAGCTTCAAGGCCTTTTCGGATATAACTTCTTCCTTGCCAAAGAAAAACATTCTTGGCTGTTTGTTGCGAAATGGTGCTTCCCCCTTTTATTCTTCGGCCTCTTTCGTTGCTTTTGTAGGCTTTTTGCATTGCCGTAAAATCGAAACCATGGTGAGAAAGAAAGGTTCCGTCTTCACTAGCAATTACTGCTTTTTGCAAATTGACCGATATGTTTTCGATAGGCTCCCAATCGTGGTTGAAGTAATTCTCTTTGCCGGCAACTTTATTTTCTATGGCTCGAATAACCATCAAAGGCGTGAATGGAACGGGTACAAACTTGAAAAGTACCACAAAAAAAATCGATAGTCCAAAAAACCACAAGAATGCCTTGAAGAAAAAACGCATCAGTTTGCTCTTGAAAGTTCCTGAGACTTTTCTTGCAGGTTGTTTTGTTTTTTTGGAAGTAATTTTAGTTGCCATTCTATTAAATCTGCTAATTTTTATAAATATAAAAAAATATTTTCGTTTGCAAAATTAACCATAAAACAACTGCCAGTAAACAATTAGAATTTGTATTTTTAAGAAATAATAAAACCCCACAATTTGATGAAAAAGATAGTATTTATAACACTGATAATGACGAACTTAACTGCATTAGCACAAAACACGATGTCACCAGAACTGCTCTGGAAACTAGGAAGAGTTAGCTCTTTGGGAATTTCAAACGATAATAAAAACATCATTTACAAAGTAGATTATCCTTCTGTCGAAGAAAACAAATCGAATTCCAAGTTTTATTCTTTGCCCATTAATGGTGGAACTCCAATTGAAGTGGAAAATACCAAAGAGTTGTTAAAAGACAAAAACATTTCTCCCGACGGGAAATATATTATTTACAATGAAGAAGTAAAAATCGACAAAGTTCACGGAAAAGATTTTTATCCAGAACTGGAAAAATCAAATGTTCAAGTCTATAACGGTCTGGATTATCGTCATTGGGACAAATGGAATGAAGGCAAATTCAACCACGTGTTTTTCAAAGAAAACAAAGAAGGTGCTGTCGGCATTGATATTTTAAAAGACGAAACTTTCGACAGTCCACAAAAACCTTTTGGCGGAGACGAAGATTACATTTGGTCACCGGACAGCAAAAGTATTTTATACGTTTGCAAGAAAAAAGCAGGAACTGCATATGCCACCAGCACCAATACCGATATTTACGAATACCATTTAGAAACCGGAAAAACTACCAACAGAACAGAAGGCAATTTGGGTTATGACACGAATCCCGCTTTTTCTCCAACAGGAAATTTGACTTGGTTGCAAATGAAACGCGACGGTTACGAAGCCGACAAAAATGACATAATCGTCAGTTACAAAGGAACAACCATCAATTTGACAGCCAATTGGGACGGAACGGTGGAGAATTTTATTTGGAGCAAAGACGGCAAAAAAGTCTATTTTGTGGCACCAGTCGATGGAACACTTCAGTTATTTAAAGTTGATTTTCCAGGCTTGACAAAGAAATTACCACAAGTGGTTCAATTGACCAATGGCAATTTTGACGTTGTTAATATTGTTGGTTTTTATGGAGACGACATCATTGTCAATCGAACAGACATGAACCATGCTTCGGAAATTTTTTCTTATAATTTAAAGAAAAAAACTTGGTTTCAATTGTCTAATGTAAACACGGAAACGTACAATTCATTGGCGTTAAGCAAAACAGAAAAAAGATATGTCACCACTACCGACGGCAAAAAAATGTTGGTCTGGGTAATTCTTCCTCCAAATTTTGATGCTTCAAAAAAATATCCAACATTACTTTATTGCCAAGGTGGACCACAATCTCCCCTGACGCAATTTTATTCTTTTCGATGGAATTTCCAATTGATGGCTGCTCAAGGTTACATTGTCGTGGCTCCAAATCGTCGTGGAATGCAAGGGCACGGTGTGGAATGGAACGAACAAATCAGCAAAGATTGGGGCGGACAGGTAATGGATGATTATCTTTCGGCGATTGATGATGTGACCAAGGAAAGTTATGTCGACAAAACCCGTTTGGGATGCATTGGAGCAAGCTACGGAGGTTATTCCGTCTTTTACTTGGCTGGAATCCACAACAACCGATTCAAGACTTTCATCGCCCATGACGGCGTTTTCAATACCCAAAGCATGTTTGGCACTACCGAAGAAGTTTTCTTTAATCAATGGGAATTTGGAGGAGCCTATTGGGAAAAAGACAATGCCGTTGCCCAAAAAATGTACACCAAATTTAATCCAGCCAACCAAGTGGAAAAATGGAACAAACCGATATTAATCATACAAGGTGGAAATGATTTCAGGGTTCCAATTGGACAAGGACAAGAAGCTTTTCAAGCGGCTCAATTGCGAGGAATAAAAAGTAGATTTTTATATTTCCCTGAAGAAAACCACTGGGTTTTAAAACCGCAAAACGCAATGGTTTGGCAAAGAGAATTTTTCAAATGGCTGAAGGAAACTTTGGATGAATCCCAAAACGGAGATAAAACTTCGTGATACTTCGCGAATTGCATAAAACTAAAAATCCCATCAAAATAATTTTGATGGGATTTTTTTATAACGAAAACCTAAGTTTTTATTCCGGATCATTCATTTTAAAACTTTCCATAAAAGCCGTGGTGTAATCTCCAGCAATATAACGCGGATCATCCATCAACTGTCTGTGAAAAGGAATGGTTGTTTTGATTCCTTCAATCACGAATTCGTCCAAAGCTCTTCTCATTTTGCTGATGGCTTCTTCACGGGTTTGTGCCGTCGTGATTAACTTTGCAATCATGGAATCGTAATTTGGCGGAATAGTGTAACCTGAATACACATGAGTATCCAATCGAACTCCGTGTCCACCAGGCATGTGAAGGGTCGTGATTTTTCCTGGCGAAGGTCTAAAATCATTGTATGGATCTTCGGCATTGATACGACATTCGATAGCGTGCAATTGTGGCAAATAATTTCTACCAGAAATTGGAATTCCGGCGGCTACCATAATTTGCTCGCGAATTAAATCATAATCAATAACTTGCTCGGTAATTGGGTGTTCTACTTGAATACGGGTATTCATTTCCATAAAGTAGAAATTACGGTGTTTGTCCACCAAAAATTCTACCGTTCCAGCACCTTCATATTTAATAAATTCAGCCGCTTTTACAGCCGCCAAACCCATTTTTTCACGCAATTCGTCTGTCATATATGGCGAAGGGGTTTCCTCTGTCAATTTTTGATGACGACGTTGCACAGAACAATCTCTTTCAGAAAGGTGACATGCTTTTCCATAAGAATCTCCCACAATTTGAATTTCGATATGTCTAGGCTCTTCAATAAGTTTCTCCAAATACATTCCGTCATTTCCAAAAGCGGCTGCCGATTCTTGACGAGCACCTTCCCAAGCTTTCAACAAATCTTCTTCTTTCCAAACGGCACGCATTCCTTTTCCACCACCACCGGCAGTTGCTTTCAGCATTACTGGATAGCCCATTTCTTTGGCCAATTTTTGGGTTTGTTCGAAAGATTCCAATAATCCATCAGAACCTGGAACACAAGGAACTCCAGCAGCTTTCATTGTAGCTTTTGCCGAAGATTTGTCCCCCATTCTATCAATCATTTCTGGAGTGGCACCAATAAATTTAATACCATGTTCTTGACATATTTTTGAAAATTTTGAATTTTCGGAAAGAAATCCATAGCCTGGATGTATTGCGTCTGCATTGGTAATTTCAGCAGCAGCAATGATATTTGACATTTTTAGATAAGACAAATTACTTGGAGGTGGACCAATACAAACTGCTTCATCCGCAAACTTCACGTGCAAACTTTCGGCATCGGCAGTAGAATAAACAGCTACTGTCTTGATACCCATTTCTTTGCATGTTCTAATGATGCGAAGGGCAATTTCTCCTCTATTGGCTATTAGTATTTTTTTAAACATATTTTTAAAATTAGATAATTTAGACAATTTGATAATTTAGACAATTTTAGAATCTACAAGCAAAATATTTTTACTTCATAATTCCAAAATCTAAAATCTAAAATCTAAAATTATGATGGATCTACTAAAAATAATGGTTGGTCATATTCTACCGGCGACATGTCGTCAACCAATATTTTAACGATTTTACCAGACACTTCTGATTCGATTTCGTTAAATAATTTCATTGCTTCAATTACGCAAAGCACATCTCCTTTAGCAATCGTGCTACCTACTTCAACAAACATTGGTTTGTCTGGAGATGGTTTTCTATAGAAAGTTCCAATAATTGGAGATTTAATAGTGATGTAATTAGAATTCTCTACCGCTGGTGCAGCTGGAGTTGGAGCCACTGGAACAATTTGTTGGGCTGCTACTGGTTGAAGAGCTGGTTGAGCTGGAATTTGCTGAATATAAGTCGCTTCAGACACATTTCCTTCCAAGGTTGTTCTAATGGTGATTTTAACATCATCCATCTCTAATTTAACTTCAGCAACTCCTGAGTTTGCTACAAATTTGATTAGATTTTGAATTTCTTTTAAATCCATGATTATTTGTGTTTTTAGTTTAAATTTATTTTTTATCGTACGCCCATTTTAGATAGATAGAACCCCATGTAAATCCGCCGCCAAAAGCTGCCAAAATGATGGTATCCCCTTTTTTAAATAGGTTTTCAAAATCATTAAGTACTAATGGCAAGGTTGCCGATGTAGTATTTCCGTATTTTTCTATGTTCATTAATACTTTTGAATCTTCCAAGTTCATTCGGCTTGCCGTGGCATCAATGATGCGTTTATTTGCCTGATGAGGCACTAGCCAATCTACGTCTGCATTGGTCAAATTATTTCTTTTCAGAATCATTTCACTTGCATCGGCCATATTGGTCACTGCATATTTGAAAACAGTTTTTCCGTCTTGCTTGATATTGTGCCTTCCTTCTTCAACGGTCTGAATACTTGCAGGATGCAAAGATCCACCAGCATCGATTTTAAGAAAATCACGACCAACGGCGTCACTTCTTAGATATTCGTCTTGCAGTCCCAATCCTTCGTAATTAGGTTCGAACAAGGCCGCCCCAGCTCCATCCCCAAAAATGATACAAGTAGTACGATCGGTATAATCCACGATTGAGGACATTTTATCTGCCCCAATAAGCAATACTTTTTTGTATCTTCCTGATTGAATATAAGCCGCAGCAGTAGACATTCCATATAAAAAACTAGAACATGCCGCCTGCAAATCATAGGCAAAGGCGTTTGTTGCACCAATTTCAGTTGCCACATATACTCCCGAAGCTGCCACCGGCATATCTGGAGTTGCTGTTGCCATTATAACCATATCAATCTCCAAAGGATCAATATTGGCTTTAGCTATTAAATCTTGAGCTGCTTTTATAGCCAAAAATGAAGTCCCTTTAGTATCATCTTTCAGAATCCTTCTCTCTTTTATTCCCGTGCGAGAGGTTATCCACTCATCATTGGTATCCACTAATGTCTCGAGAATCTTGTTTGTAAGCACATAGTCTGGAACATAAGCTCCAACAGCTGTGATTGCGGCTGTAATATTATTCATTATACTCTGTTATTTCTTACCAAATGCTGCCATTTGAAAAATTTCTAAAGGACTCGAAAATTACAAAAAAAATCCAATCCTTATCGTTTTAATCGCTCTTATTTAATGAAAATTATAAACAACAAAAAAAACTCTCACATTGGTTGTGAGAGTTTAAATATCATTTACATAAATGTATTAAGCAACCGCTACAGATTTATCTATAACAACTTGTCCTCTGTAATACATTTTACCTTCGTGCCAGTAAGCTCTGTGGTATAAGTGTGCTTCACCAGTGATTGGGCAAGTAGCGATTTGTGCTACAGTAGCTTTATAATGTGTTCTTCTTTTATCTCTTCTTGTTTTCGAGATTTTTCTTTTAGGATGCGCCATTTTACTATATTATTTATCCGTTAATAGTTGCTTTAATTTGTCCCAACGCGGGTCAATATTTTCTTCTTTTTGATCTTTTTTATTCTCTTTTTTCAGTTCTTTTACTGTCAATTCTTTCAGTTTTGCCAAGGCTTCCGTATTCAAACTTCCATCTTTGACCCCTGGATGAATTCGTCTTAGAGGAACCGAAAGCACAATCATTTCATATATATACTGTGCAATGTCTATTTGATATTCTCCATGTGGCAAAATAAGCAACTCTTCGTTGTCATTATTGAATGCCTCTCCAAAACGAACTATCAATTTCATTTTGCCTTTTATTGGCAAATCAAACTCTTCGTTTGTCATGTCACAAGGAACATTAACCGTCCCTTTATGCTTGAAAGCCAACTCCAACATCGTACTTTTTTTCTCTAAAACTACATTTACTTTGATATTCGAATTGTTAAATTCATGATAATCAAAGATTTCAAAGAACGCATTGCTTATTTGATATTCAAAATGATGTTTTCCTGGCTTTAATCCTATAAAAGGAATTAAAAATTCTTTTGTCTTGTTCATTTCAACAACAATTTGCCCTAAACTTCGGGAGTGCAAAGATATAAAATTATTGTAAACCTAATAATCTTATTTACCTTTTTTTGTTTATATCTATTTTTCTTTTATTTTTAGGGGTTTTTGGCTGATTTCCGCATATTGATTTCTTGAATTATAGACATCAATCGCAAGATAAACAGCTTCTTTGAACGAATTATAATCAGCCACACCCTTCCCCGCTATATCATAAGCAGTACCATGATCAGGCGAAGTTCTTACTTTATTCAAACCTGCCGTATAATTCACTCCATTTCCAAACGACAATGTCTTGAAAGGAATCAACCCCTGATCATGATAAGTCGCAATAATAGCATCATATTTTTCATATTGATTGCTTCCAAAAAAGCCATCGGCTGCAAAAGGCCCAAAAACCAACGTTCCTTTTTCGAATATTTTTTTCAATGCCGGCTTCAATATTGCATCGTCTTCTTTGCCAATAACTCCACCATCTCCACAATGGGGATTCAATCCCAGCACTGCTATTTTTGGTTTGTTGACACTAAAATCTTGTATCAACGTCTTTTTTATGGTTTCTATTTTCTTTACGATTAATTCTTCAGTAAGATGGGAAGCAACTTCATTTATAGCAATATGATCCGTCAACAACCCTACCCTCAAATTATCCTGAACCATCAACATCAGGGCATTTCCCTCCAACTCTTGGTCTAAATAATCAGTATGTCCCGGAAATTTAAATTCTTCCGATTGAATGTTGTACTTGTTTATTGGAGCGGTTACCAACACATCTATAAGACCTTCCTTTAAAGCTTTGGTAGCGGCAACAAACGATTTTATGGCATATTTCCCGACTTTTTCGTCGTTTACGCCAAAATTGATTTCCACTCCTTCTTGCCAAACATTCAAAACGTTGATTTTACCCAAAACTATTTGATCCAGCCTGTCAATTCCGTGAAGCATCGAAGTGGACTCGAAACTTTTCTTTACAAAGGAAAGAATTTTTACATTGGCAAAAATAACCGGTGTACACAATTCCAACATTCTAGAATCTTCAAATGTTTTTAGAATGACTTCGCTTCCAATACCGTTTAAATCTCCTATTGAAATTCCGACGATTATATTTTCTGCTTTTTTTATCATGAGATCACGTTATTTATTGCTAATTTTGAAGTGCAAATTTAGTAAAATAAAATAAGAAATGTTTACAGGAATAATAGAAACCCTTGGCACAGTCCAAGAAATCAAAAAAGACAAAGACAATGTTCACATTACAATAGCCTCTTCCATTACAGACGAACTTCAAATAGACCAAAGTGTTGCACATAACGGTATTTGCATGACGGTGGTAGCCATAAACAAAAACCTTTATACAGTAACCGCCATTGGCGAAACAATCAAAAAAACAAATATTTCACATTGGCAAACCGGCGACAACATCAACCTTGAAAGAGCAATGAAATTAGGCGATCGACTGGACGGTCACATCGTTCAGGGACACGTTGACCAAATAGGAAATTGCATAGTTGCAAAAGAAACCAATGGAAGTTGGTATTATACTTTTGAATACGACGAATCTCTAGAAAACATAACCATCGAAAAAGGATCGATTACCGTAAACGGAGTGAGTTTGACCGTTGTAGATTCAGGCAAAAATAATTTTAGCGTCGCCATTATCCCTTATACTTTTGAGCACACCAATTTTAATTCTTTCAAAGAAGGAACAAAAGTAAATCTTGAATTTGACGTGATTGGCAAATATGTTTCTAAACTGTATGCCAACAAATAGAAAACACAATTCACTTATAAAGCAAAGGCTCCAATTTTCAAATTGGAGCCTTTGCTTTTAATTGAAACCTACAAATAATATATATTCCGAGCAGCATCCCCATTATCAACAAAACTAAAATATTGTCATCAATAGACAATCCTGGCGGCGGCGGCGGTTTTTTTGCTGTTGGCGGCGGCGGGCCTCCTCCTGGAGCAGCAAAAGCACTCACCACACCAAGAAGGGCGACAATTAAAATAAAAAACCTGCACACAATAGTTTTCATAATTATTGAAGAAATAACAAAATAACGAGTTTTTGTTCAATTACAAACCACAAACCCCATTAATAACGTAACAAAGTTATTTATATTTTTGTGCGAAACAATTTTTTCATCGACTAAAATACATTTTCTATCGATAAAATGCAATAGCTAATTGTGTATATAAAAAAAACCCCACAAAATCAATGAATTTGAAGGGTTTTATTGTGGTCCCACTTGGAATCGAACCAAGCACCTACTGATTATGAGTCAGTTGCTCTAACCGAATGAGCTATAGGACCTTTAAGCGGATGCGAAATTACTACTATTTTGCATTTGTTCCAAATATTTTTGGAATAGATTTCTACATAAACCCTTTAATAAACCAATTAAAACAGAACTTGCTGATTATTAGAATCATTACACAAAATCATTATTATTCTATTTCCTGACATAATTCTATCAAAACGCCATTGGTGTTTTTCGGATGCAAAAAAGCGACCCACTTATTGTCGGCTCCCTTTTTTGGAATTTCGTTTAAAACCACAAAACCCTCCATTTTTAAACGGGAAATTTCTGCCACTATATCTTCTACTTCAAAAGCAACATGATGAATTCCTTCCCCTTTCTTGGCGATAAATTTAGCAATGGAACTTTCATCATTGGTAGCTTCAAGAAGTTCAATTTTGTTTGGGCCACTCTTAAAAAAAACAGTTTTAACACCTTCACTGACTACCTCTTCTTCTTTATAAGCCGGAATGCCCAATAGTTTTTCGTAGGTAATTGAAGCTTCCGCCAAACTATTGACTGCAATTCCTATGTGTTCTATTTTTTTCATTGTATAACTATTTTGTCGCAAAACAAGACCCAAATTATATGTAAATATAGCTAAAATTAAGGACTCAAAACCACTATTGTCATAGCTTTAAACAAGATATATGTTTTCAAAATAGTTAAACTTTGTCGTTTAGAGTCTTTGCAGCTCTAAAAAAATCGTATTTTTGCACAATGGAAACAAATAGACAGAAAAAAATAGGTGGTGTAATCCAAAAAGATTTGGTCGACATTCTACAAGGTGAAGTGAGAAAAAATGGAGTTAGCAATTTGATAATTTCAGTATCCAAGGTTAGCGTGACTACAGATTTATCTGTGGCGACGATTCATTTGAGTATTTTTCCCCAGGAAAAAGCCCAAGAAACATTAATAGGAATAAAAGCCAATTCTAAATTAATCAAACACGATTTATCGCAAAGAGTTCGTTTGCAATTGCGAAAAGTTCCCAATTTGGTATTCTTTATAGACGACTCATTGGACTATATTGAAAAAATTGACAATGCTTTGTCCAACAAAGAAAACCCAATTGAAAACCGTGATCTTTTAGACAAACGTAGATTTCAATAAAATTTGAATTTCCCCCTTTACATAGCCAAACGATATATTTTTAGCAACAGTAAAAACAATGCCATAAATATAATCAATCGCATTGCCAGCATGGGAATCATCGTTGGCGCAATGGCTTTGTTCGTGGTTTTGTCCGTTTTTAGCGGATTGAAAGTTTTCACTCTTTCCTTTTCCAACAACATCGATCCTGATTTAAAAATCAGCAGCACTTTAGGAAAATCCTTTTTTGTTTCCCCTTCACAAGAACACCAAATCAATCAAATTGAAGGCGTTGCTTGCTACAGCAAAATATTGGAAGAGCGTGTTTTATTTACTTTTGACGGCAAACAAGAAGTTACTTATCTGAAAGGTATCGACCCAAATTTCAACAAAGTAAACGCGATTAAAAACACCATTTTCAATGGAGATTGGTTAAAAAAAGACACTTATCAAGTGGTTGTAGGTTATGGAATAGCACAGAAATTCTCAATGGGATTACTGGATTACAATCATTATTTGGAAGTTTTGGCTCCTAGACCAGGAAAAGGCAACATCGAAAATCCCAAAGAAGCTTTTAACAAAATGGTCATCATTCCAGTGGGGATTTATGCCATCAGCGAAGACTTGGATTCCAAATATGTTTTTGCCGATTTAGGTTTGGCCCAGGAATTATTGGAATACAAAACCAACCAAATTTCTGGAATTGAAGTCAAAATGAAAAAGGATGCCGATGAAAACGACATCATCAGCAAGCTTCAAACTATTTTCAACAATAAAATAAAGGTAAAAAACAGGGCACAACTCAACGAATCCCTGTATAAAATGTTGAATACCGAAAATCTTGCGGTTTATCTGATATTTACGTTGGTGATTATTATTGCTCTTTTCAACTTGATTGGCGCACTGATTATGATGATTTTGGACAAAAAAGGAAACCTGAAAACATTGTTGAATTTAGGAACAGAAATTAACGATTTACGCAAAATATTCCTGCTGCAAGGCACATTATTGAGTGTTTTTGGAGGAATTATTGGTTTGCTTTTAGGAATTGCCCTCGTTCTATTACAACAACATTATGAGCTGGTAATGATTACGCCTACTTTGGCCTATCCAATAGTTTTTACAATAGAAAATGTGTTGATTGTTTTGGCAACTATTGTCTCGCTTGGTTTTATCGCTTCACTGATTGCTAGTAGTCGAGTGAGTAAGAAATTGTTGGATTAAATATTTTTTATTCTGCCGATAAAAAATCAGCGTCGGGCTTTTCGTTACAATCTTGTCATTCCGAACTTGCGCAACCTTCTAACAACAAGAATTCGCACTTCAATTCTTTACTGTAAAAAACCTTGCCAATCAAAATTTGAATTACATCCCTTTTGAATTATAATTTTTTATTCTAAATAAAATCAGTATTTTTATTGCAAATTTACTTACTTTTTAAACTTCATTTAATGAAACCCCAAAGAACCATTTTAGCTACAAAAAATTCCAATTCCTTCATTTTATCTTCAATTCTACTACTTATTGCAAGCAATTGCTTTTCGCAATGGAAAACTTCGGAAGCAAACAATATTAAAAATGACATTATAATTTCATACGAAGTTATTTATGACAAAGAATTGTCTTTAGAAGAAAAAAAATCATCTGAATACTTAAGTGAAATCACAATCGCTTTTAATAAAGATAATATGGTTGAACGTAGATTTGGAAACAAACTTACAACAACAAACAATTTTTTACTTTTAAATTATAATACTTTAAAAACCTATGGCTGTTCAGTGTCACAAAGCACCAAAAGAGCAATACAAAGTGACTTTAAAGACCCGACAGTTTCTGTTGAATCCATTCAGAATAGTGATCCAAAAACATTGTTTGAACTTCCTTGTGAAAAAGGATTAGTCATGATACACAACACTCCCAAAGAAGTTCTCTATACCAAAAAAATAGGCTTGAAATATTGTAAGCAATATAAAGTGGATGGATTTCTTATGGAATACCCTGGATACAGCAAAACTTTAGGATATTATACCGTAAAAGCAAAAAAAATAGTTTACGATGACTTACCAGATTCATTTTATTCCTTGGCTGGTTATACCATACAAACACTAGCCGAATACAAAAAAAACAAGCAGTTGGTAAGCAATACGAGAATTAAAAGCCACACAAAATTTATAGAAAAAACAAATACCAATGAAGAAATTAGTAGAAGAAATAGAAATACCATGGAAGATATGCTAGAAAACATGACAAGAATAAAGCCTTCCGAATTAGACAAAGAGCTACTCTATAATCCAAATCGATAATTAAGCAGTTCTAAACAGAATTGCCAGTCAAAAACTTGAAATATTTAGCTAAAGAATCTACACCACCTCATATCCTGAATAAGCCTCTTCGATTTCATTCAAAACGGCAAATAATTCTTCGGGATGGTCCAGGGTTACCAGTTTTTGTTTAAAGGTCTTAAAAGAATGAATTCCTTTAAAATAATTGGTGTAATGTGGACGGGTTTCAACAATTCCTAGTCTTTGTCCTTTCCATTCCATTGCCCAGGTTAAGTGATTTCGAACTGCTTCTACTCTATTGGCAACGGTTGGTTTTGCTAAATGCTCTCCTGTTTTGAAGTAATGTTTGATTTCATCGAAAATCCACGGATAACCAATAGCGGCACGACCAATCATAATTCCGTCGATACCGTATTCGTTTTTATAATGCAATGCTTTTTCGGGTGAATCAATATCCCCATTTCCGAAAATTGGCATCGTGATTCTCGGGTTGTTTTTCACTCTTGCTATATGCGACCAATCGGAATGACCTTTATACATTTGGGCACGAGTTCGGGCGTGAATGCTCAAAGCGGCAACGCCAATATCCTGCAAACGTTCGGCAACCTCATCAATATTGATGGAATTATCATCCCAACCCAAACGGGTTTTTACTGTAACCGGCAAATGCGTACTATCAATAACGGCTTGCGTTAAGCGAATCATCAAATCGACATCTTTCAAAACTCCTGCGCCTGCGCCTTTGCAAACGACTTTCTTTACGGGACAGCCAAAATTAATATCTATCAAATCCGGATTTACCGTAGAAACAATTTTAGACGATAACGCCATTGCTTCTTCGTCTCCTCCAAATATCTGTATTCCAACGGGTCTTTCGTAATCGAAAATATCCAATTTCATTCGGCTTTTAATGGCATCACGAATTAATCCCTCGGAGGAAATAAATTCGGAATACATCAAATCAGCTCCGTGTTGCTTGCACAATCTGCGAAATGGCGGATCGCTCACATCTTCCATAGGTGCGAGAAGTAACGGAAAATCAGGAAGTTCTATGTTGCCAATCTTTATCAAGGGTAATTTTTTTGCAAAGATAGAATTTTTAGATGAAAAGATGTTAACACAACCTTAAAGCAAGTAGTTTATGGTTGAAGGACTTTGAAACTGTTGAATTTAAACTATATTTGCAGATTAATTGCGTGCGCGTGAGGGATAGAAGCGGTATCCTTTTGTGAAGCGACAGCGGAACAAAAGATATAGCGGATAGCCCGACGGCTTTTTCTGCCGGCACGCCCAAACTTCGACTGCGCTCAGTTGGACATAAATTGACATACACATAGAATGAAACATATACGAAATTTTTGCATTATTGCACACATTGACCACGGCAAAAGTACGCTTGCCGACAGACTTCTTGGCGCTACACAAACCGTTACGGCTCGTGAGGAAAAGGCTCAATTGCTTGACAATATGGACCTGGAACGCGAACGTGGGATTACCATAAAAAGTCACGCAATTCAGATGGAATACAAATACAAAGGCGAGGATTATATCCTGAATTTGATTGATACTCCGGGACACGTGGATTTTTCGTATGAGGTTTCCCGTTCGATTGCGGCTTGTGAAGGAGCACTTTTGATTGTAGATTCTGCGCAAAGTATTCAGGCACAAACGATTTCGAATTTGTATTTGGCATTGGAAAACGACCTGGAAATTATTCCGGTTTTGAATAAAGTGGATTTACCATCTGCGAATCCTGAGGAAGTGAGCGACGATATCGTTGATTTATTGGGCTGCAAACTGGATGAAATTATTCACGCTTCGGGTAAAACTGGCTTGGGTGTCGAAAATATTCTTGCGGCTATTATCGAAAGAATTCCTCCTCCAAAAGGAAATGTGGACGAACCGTTGCAGGCTTTGATTTTTGACTCTCATTACAATCCGTTTCGTGGAATTGAGGTTATTTTCCGTGTGAAAAACGGACAAATCAAGAAAGGTCAGAAGATTAAATTTATGGCTACCGGAAATGAATATTTTGCGGATGAAATTGGTACTTTGAAACTGAACCAAGTTCCTAAAAATGTAATTTCTGCTGGTGATGTTGGTTATTTGATTTCAGGTATTAAAGAGGCAAAAGAAGTAAAAGTGGGTGATACACTTACTGATGCGAAAACTCCAACTACAAATATGATTACGGGTTTTGAAGATGTGAAACCAATGGTTTTTGCTGGGATTTATCCTGTAGATACTGAAGATTACGAAGAGTTAAGAGCTTCGATGGAAAAACTGCAATTGAACGATGCTTCGTTGGTGTTTTTACCTGAAAGTTCGGCGGCTTTAGGTTTTGGTTTCCGTTGTGGATTCCTAGGAATGCTACATATGGAAATTATTCAGGAACGATTGGAACGTGAGTTTGATATGACGGTGATTACTACGGTTCCCAACGTTTCGTATTTGGCTTACACTAAAAAGGAACCAGAAGTTGGAATGGTGGTGAACAATCCATCGGATTTGCCGGAACCTTCCAAATTAGACCGAGTTGAAGAGCCTTACATCAAAGCGACTATCATTACCAAATCTGATTTTGTGGGTAACGTAATGAGTTTGTGTATTGAAAAACGTGGTGTTATTACCAACCAAACCTATTTGACAACGGAAAGAGTGGAATTGAATTTCGATATGCCATTGGCCGAAATTGTATTCGATTTTTACGACCGATTGAAAACGGTTTCCAAAGGATATGCTTCGTTTGATTACGCTCCAATTGGAATGCGTACTTCTAAATTAGTAAAATTGGACGTTCTATTGAATGCCCAATCTGTTGATGCACTTTCTGCTTTGATTCACGAAAGCAATGCTTACAATATTGGTAAAAAAATGTGTGAGAAATTGCGTGAATTGATTCCGAGACAGCAATTTGATATTCCGATTCAGGCAGCAATTGGCGCTAAAATCATTGCCCGCGAAACGATAAAAGCTTTACGTAAAGACGTTACCGCCAAATGTTATGGTGGAGATATTTCCCGTAAACGTAAACTTTTGGAAAAACAGAAAAAAGGTAAAAAACGTATGAGATTGGTTGGAAACGTTGAGATTCCACAAGAAGCGTTTATGGCTGTTTTGAAGTTGAATGACTAGATTTTTTAGAAAATAGAAGAAAGAGTAAAGAATATAGAGAAAGCCTGATGATGAAAATTGTCAGGTTTTTTTGTTTGAAAAATTTATTTTTTCTGCAACCAGTCAAACAATCGCTTGGCATCTTCCAGTTTAAACAATTGCGTTCCTTCATTCATTGTTGCTGCCGAGCCACAGGCAACACCCCATTGCACGACTTCTTTTAGGATTTTGTTTTGGGATAATGCCCAAACCATTGCGCCTACCATACTGTCTCCGGCTCCAACGGTGCTTTTCTTGACCACATTGGGCGCTGGTACAAACTCGGTTTGAGTAGCAGTTACTAAAACTGCACCCTGTGGCCCCAATGAAACCACAATGATTTCGGCACTTCCTTTTTCGATCAATGTTTGTGCTGCGTGAACAACTTCGTCTATTTCCAATCTTTCGACACCAATTAATTTGGCCAATTCCCCGACATTCGGTTTTATTAAATAAACGCCTGTTTCCAATACTTTTTGCAAGGCTTCTCCCGATGTGTCCACGATTACTTTAGAACCTGATTGCTTGGCTAGATCGGCTATATTTTTATAATAATCCGTTGGCAAACCTTCGTTTAAACTACCGCTTAACACCAAGAATTTTGGTTTCAATTCTTGAATGGTTTGAATAATTTCTTTTTTCTCATCCTCTGAAATTACCGAACCCGAAAAACCAAAACGATATTGGGAATTGGTATTGTCGTCAACGGCCACGAAACTTTCTCTTGTCCAATTTGCAGTTTTGACCGCTTCGAAAGTAATGGATTCTTTTTGCACCAATTCTTCCAACATTCTGCCAATTGGACCTCCGGAAGTAAAAACACAAAACGACTCTCCTTCCAATCGGGCAATGGCTTTGGAAACATTGATTCCGCCACCACCGGCATCATAACGCGGTTCTTCACAACGAATTTTTTGTTCAGGAACCAATCCCTTAAAATGAGCAGTTTTATCTAAAGCTGGATTAACGGTAAGCGTGACGATATCGAATGTTTTCATTTTCTATTTTTTGAATGGCATAAATTTAGGGATAAATAAAATGACAAAATCGAAACTGATTTTTTATTTCTTAAAAAGCCTTCTGTTCTTCGTACATTTGCAACTTTAAAATATAAATCACAATGATCGAAGATAAAACTCCACAACGAACCAGTATTGCCCAATTAGGCGAATTTGGATTGATAGACCACTTGACCAAAAACTTTGAAATCAACCAAGCTTCCACCTTAACAGGAATTGGTGATGATGCCGCAGTTTTGGATTTCAAGGACAAAAAAACCGTTATTTCAACTGATTTGTTGATTGAAGGAGTTCATTTTGATTTGGCTTATATGCCTTTAAGACATTTGGGCTACAAAGCTGTCGTGGTAAATATTTCTGACATTTGCGCAATGAATGCCAAAGCGACCCAAATTTTGGTTTCGATAGCTGTTTCTAATCGTTTTCCATTGGAAGCTTTAGAAGAATTATTCGACGGAATTACGCTTGCAGCAAATGAATACAAAGTGGATGTTATTGGTGGCGACACTACTTCTTCACAAAAAGGAATGATTATCAGCATTACCGTTATTGGTGAAGCTGAAGAAAACGAAATCGTATATAGAAACGGTGCCGGTCAAACTGATTTATTGGTTGTTACTGGTGATCTTGGCGCGGCTTATATGGGATTGCAGGTTTTGGAAAGAGAAAAACAAGTTTTTCAGGTAAATCCAAATTCGCAGCCTGATTTGGATGTCTATACCTATTTAATTGAACGTCAATTGAAGCCTGAAGCTCGCAAAGACGTTCGTACTTTGTTGCACGCCTTGGAAATAAAACCAACTGCAATGATTGATATTTCGGATGGATTGTCTTCTGAAATTATGCATATCTGCAAACAATCGAAAGTGGGTTGTAATTTATATGAAGACAAATTGCCATTGGATCCACAGTTTATGAATGTTTGCGAAGAATTCGATCTGGATGCAACAACGGTAGCCATCAATGGTGGCGAAGATTATGAATTGCTTTTCACCATTAAAATGGAAGATTTCGAAAAGATAAAAGGAAATCCAAATTTCACGATTATTGGTCATATGACCCAAGAAAGCGAAGGAATTCATTTGGTAACTCGTGCTAATACCCGAATTCCTTTGAAAGCTCGTGGATGGAATGCTTTAAGCGAAGAATAAAAAATAAAAAAACGGCATTTTTCAATGCCGTTTTTCAGTTTATGAAGTCTAAAAATTAGAAGAGCAAACCTTTGTTTTTCGCTTCTCTTACTAATTCAATATCACTTTGATCTTGTACATCCAATAATTTTTTTAGACTTAATTTTCTTTTTTCAATGGCCTCTAAAGATATTGGAACATATTGGGGAATGTCTAATGTTTTTGTCCCTTTTGATATGTGAAACAAAATTTGTTTGTCAAATAAATCAATTTCTATGGCATCTTGTTGGGCTAAATCTAACATCTTTTGAATGGATTGACTGTAATAAATTTCATTTTTTATCACTTTGTCAAACCCGAAAAGCAGCTCGTCAAATGTCAAATCATTTTTTATAACCAATCCGTTAGGATTTATTGTATCGATAATATTCTTTATTTTCAACTCTTCCGTGTACATTGTCAACAAAATGATTTTGCAATTTGGCATAAATTCCATTAGCAATTTCGCCAAATCTTCACCAGAATGAAGTCCTTTTTCTTCATAAGTCGGCATACTAATGTCTAAAAATGCAATGTCAAATGCCGTTGTTTCTGGATTGGTAATAATTTCGTAGGCAGATTTACAATCAATGGCTTGAGAAATAGAAAATTCAAACTCATTTGGATTGTATCTGGTAATACCATTCTTGTAACCTTCAATTATAAATGGATGATCATCAACAATTAATATGTTTTTTTTAATTATTGCTTCTCCAATTGAATCATTCATCATTTCTTACTGTTTTATATTTGGGACTGTAACTGTAATAATTGTTCCTTCTCCTTTTTTGGATTTTATTTCAAATGTTCCTCTGCATTCATTAATTCTGGAAAGCATATTTTGCAAGCCAATTCCTTTTTTTGCCCTGTTTACATTGAACCCTATTCCATCATCGCTTATTTGCAAAAACAAATTGTCGGTTTCTTTTTTGAATTCTACCTTGACAACGTTGGCATTGGCATATTTATTAATGTTTTGAAGCGATTCTTGAATAATGCGATATAAATTAATTTTTACGGCATTACTAACAGCTTCCCATTTTATGCTTGAGTCAATATTTGAAACCAATTTTGCTTTAAAAGTGTTTTTTTGTTCTTCAAACAAATTGTCTACGATGGCAACGAAGTTATTAATTAATTCTGATTTCTCCCTATTCAAATCATGTGAAATTTCACGAATGTCTTGTTCTATGTTTTTTAATTCCGTTAAGTAACTGTTTCTTTGAACAGAAGCACTTTCATCATGAATTTTATTCAAACTGTCCAGATTCATCCTCACGCCAAACATTCTTCCCAACACGCCATCATGTAATTCTTGAGCAACTCTCTTTTTTTCCTTTACCCTTATTGTTTCAACGTCATTTTGTTGTGAAATCATTAAATTATAGATTTCCTCATTTGCTTTTTGCTGTTCTTGCTTGTACAATAACTCCCTGTTTTTGGCTTTTTGCGCTTTAATGATATATAAAAACATCCCCAAAATTAAAACCGAACCAAAGATGTAAACCAAGTTCCTGTTTTGAGTCGTTAAATCCGAATTTTCTTGTTTAATTTCATCCGTTTCATATTCGATACGAGAGAATTTATCAGCAATTTTTCGATCTGCTTTTTGTAGACTGTCGTTGATTTGAATGTATTCTTTATTATAAGAAGCTGCTTTTGTTGGTTCTATTATAGACAATTGTTTTAAAGGCAATAATAAATTTCTAAAATTTTTGGAATTTCGAGCTACTGCTAAAGCTTTGTTTGAATATTGCAATGCTTTTATTGTATCTTTATTAGAAGCGAAATATTCCGATAAATGAATTTGACTAATAATAATTCCTGAAGTCAAATGCAGACTATCTCTTATTTTGAGTGACTCATAAAACAACTCGGGAAGTCCTTCTGCACTCTTTAATTTATATCTTGAATAACCTAAATTATCCAATAACATCCCATAAAGAGATGGTTTATATATAATTAAATCTTCTTTCTGTTCTAACCCTTTTTGAAAATAAGGTACTGCAAGTTTGTGTTGATTTAGATTTTGGTATACTAGACCTAAATTATTCATTGATGTCGCTTTCGATTGAATTCCTATAGGTATTTCTTCATCATTTAACTTTAAAGCCTTTGTGTGAAATTCAATAGCCGTACCAAAATCTCCTTTTTCATTATATATTAACCCCAATAGGTTATAACACTCATAAAGTATTTCATTTGCATTTTTTTCTTTGTTGACACTCAAGGCTTTTAAGACCGACATTTCACTTCCAGCCAAATCAATTTCATTATATTGCAACAATGCTTTTTTTAGTCTAGTTCTAGCAAGATTCAAATTATCATTAAGATGGACAAACATTTTTTCCGCTTTTAAATACGAACTAAAAGCTGAATCCGAAACTCCTTGAGAGCCATAATAATCCCCTAAATAAGTATAAGCTTTAGCAATATTTACAGTATCCTTACTACTTATTGATTTTTCTAAAACCATTAATGTAATTTTATGATACCCCTCCCAATCATCCAAGTTATAATAACGATTGGCTACTCTAAATAAATTTACTTTTTGTAGTGAGTCATTAGGCTGATTGATAATAATATTGAATGCTTTTTCGATATAATCTTGCCTTTTCATAGCGGCCGAACTAAAATCATTTGCCTTAGAAAGATAGGTAGCAAGACTATCCTCTTGTAAAGTAAGAGTGTTTTTTTCTGAATTTTTCTTGGTACAAGCAACGAAGGCAACCAGAAATAGTATAATTATGTAGTAAGTGTTTTTCAATAGTTCATCTTGAATTGCCTCAAAAATACTAAAACTATTGACACAAAAAAAGGCTATCAAAAATTTGATAGCCTAATAACTTTTTATTAGAGAATATTTATATGCAAATATAATATTAGTCTAATATCTTTCCTCCTCCTGCTGATCCTGACCCAACAGCATCAAGTATCTTTCCTCCTCCTGCTGATCCTGATCCAACAGCATCAAGTATCTTTCCTCCTCCTGCTGAACCTGATCCAACAGCATCAAGTATTTTTCCTCCTCCTGCTGATCCTGATCCTACAGCTTGAATAGTTGTATTATTGTTTACAGTTACTTTGTTAGTTTCAGGTGTAGTAAATGATGTCAATATCATTACTAATGATAATAATCCGATTGCAAAAATTGATTTTTTCATAATAGTTGGGGTTATATTGTTATAAGGTTTTACGTTGTCTTTGTGACCTGTATATATCACAGTATCACGATGTAAAACTACATAGCTTATCTTTATTTTTGTAGTAAAAATGGGCGTTTGTGGTAGAATGATGTCGTTTGATAGTGAATGACTATCAAATTAGGGTAGATGGTTATTTTTTAAATTTCCAAATAATTACCATTGGCAAATTCGGAGATAATAAGATCCACATTTTCCTTGTAGGATTTGGAAAATGGGAGTTTTGTAGCAGTATTTTTGATATAACATACCGCATTTCCTGTATGAATTCTGGAAATATAATTACGGTTTACAATATAACTGTTGTGAATTCTGGAAAAAGGATGAGGCAAAACACCTTCGAAATGCTTCAATGTTTTAAAAGCGGTAATCATTTCACCATTATTTAGATGAATGTCCGTAGAATTATTGTCTGCCTGGAAATAACAAATATCCCTGGCGTCAATATACCTGTAATCGCCATAGGATTTGATACACAAAACAAGAGGTTGCTCACTATTTTGAATTACTGCTTGCTCAGAAGACTTTGCAACTTGCTCTTCCTGAATCTTTGGTGTTGGAGCAAGAGCTGGCGTTGGAGCCCAAAAAACTTCGTCTTCACCAATCGATTTTTTCAATTTTAATAGCGATTTCACCAAATCAATACGTTGCACCGGCTTAATCACATAATCGGCTACTTCATATTGTATAGCATCAAAGGCCAAATCTTTCTTGGTTGTCGTAATAATGATTTTAGGAACAACCTTCAAATACCGATGCAATTCATTGATAAGTGCCAATGACAAATTACTCGTTTTATCGGCTGGATCAATTTCGAGAAAGATTAATTTTGGAGTATGTTCTAATATAAGATTTAAACCATCCGCATAGTTATTAGCAGAAGCCACGAAAACCAGCTCCGAAAAACCCTCAGCAATTGCTTGGGTTTTCAAAACACTTTCTTGATTGTCGTCAATAATAATGTACGGGTAATTCATCAATGTTTTGTCCTAATTTGTTAGGCATAACATTAGACCTTTAAAGTAAAACACTTTAAAATATTAAGTATTGTAGGTAGTTTGGGGAAACTAATCAAACAAAAACTTCAATTTTTCAATAAAAAGTCTTGTTTAACAAGATAAAAATAAACATTTACACCTTTTTCCATATATATTGTTAATATCTATGGAACAAATTGTTAATACATTAAAATTAACTGCAAATAAATCCGATAAACTACAAAAAAGGCTTCTCGATTGAGAAGCCTTTTTTATATAAACGAATATTTGATTACATTTTCATCAACCAATTTTTCATCGAAACTTCATCTTCGATAATTGATTTCAAGTCAGCGATTTTCACACGATCTTGTTTCATAGTGTCTCTGTGACGAATGGTTACCGTTTGATCTTCGATAGTTTGGTGGTCCACTGTGATACAGAAAGGAGTTCCCAAAGCATCTTGTCTTCTGTAACGACGACCTACAGCATCTTTTTCATCATAAGCCACATTGAAATCCCAACGCAAATCTTCGATAATTTTGTTGGCGATTTCCGGCAATCCGTCTTTTTTAACCAATGGTAAAACGGCAGCTTTTGTAGGTGCAAGAACAGCAGGTAATTTCAATACTGTTCTGGTTGAACCGTCTTCCAATGTTTCTTCTTTTAATGAAGTAGCGAAAACCGCCAAAAACATTCTGTCTAATCCTACTGAAGTTTCTACCACATAAGGAACATAATTTTGGTTTAATTCAGCATCAAAATACTGCAATTTTCTACCAGAATATTGTTCGTGAGCTTTTAAGTCAAAGTCAGTTCTGGAGTGAATTCCTTCCAATTCTTTGAATCCAAAAGGGAAGTCAAACTCTATATCAGCGGCTGCATTGGCATAATGTGCCAATTTTTCGTGATCGTGAAAACGGTATTTTTCTCTTCCTAATCCAAGAGACAAATGCCAGTTCAAACGAGCTGCTTTCCAATGTTCGTACCATTGCATTTCTTCACCTGGACGCACGAAAAATTGCATTTCCATTTGTTCAAATTCACGCATACGGAAGATGAATTGTCTGGCAACAATTTCGTTTCTGAATGCTTTTCCAGTTTGGGCAATTCCAAAAGGAACTTTCATTCTTCCTGATTTTTGTACGTTCAAGAAGTTTACAAAAATACCCTGAGCTGTTTCCGGACGTAAATATAAATCCATTGCCGTATCAGCAGAAGCTCCTAATTTGGTTCCGAACATCAGGTTGAATTGACGTACTTCAGTCCAATTTCTGGAACCTGATTCCGGACAGGCAATTTCTAATTCTTCAATTAACGCTTTTACATCTTCTAAATCTCCCGAACCTAAAGAACGTGCCATTCTTTCGAGAATTTCTCTTTCTTTAGCCAAATACTCAACCACTCTTGCATTAGTTGTAATAAACTCTTGTTCGTTGAAAGCTTCTCCAAAACGAGTTTTCGCTTTTTCGATTTCTTTTTTGGCTTTTAAATTTAGCTTTTCAGCATAATCTTCAATCAAAACGTCAGCTCTGTATCTTTTTTTGGAATCTTTGTTATCAATCAATGGATCGTTGAAGGCATCTACGTGACCTGAAGCTTTCCAAGTTGTTGGATGCATCAATATTGCCGCGTCCAATCCTACGATGTTATCGTTCATTTGAACCATCGATTTCCACCAATATTCGCGTATGTTCTTTTTTAATTCTACTCCGTTTTGTGCATAATCATAGACTGCACTTAAACCATCGTATATTTCGCTTGACGGAAAAATAAATCCGTATTCTTTTGCGTGCGAAATTACATTCTTAAATAAATCTTCTTGTTTTGCCATAGTGGTGCAAAAATATAAAAAGTGAACTTAAAAAAAGAAACATTTTTAAAGTTTGAAACATTGATTTGCTTATTTTTATAAATAATATCGCCTTTTTATGTTCAAAAGCATTATCAATCTATTTTTTCCACCGGTTTGCGCCGGTTGTCATTCCCTTTTGGTATCGAATGAAAATGTGATTTGCACGCTTTGCCGACACAATCTTCCGCTGACGAATCATCATTTGAATCGAGAAAACGAAGCTTTCAAGAAATTTTACGGGCGAATTCCTGTTGAACATACTTCAGCATTATTGTATTTTCACAAAAAAGGAATCGTTCAGGAATTGATTCACAACCTGAAATACAAAGGCCAGGAAGAAATAGGAACAGTTCTTAGCGAATGGTATGCCGATGATTTGAAAAATTTGGAAATCCTGCAATCTGTCGATGAAATTATTCCGGTGCCTTTGCACAAAAGAAAACTCAGGGAAAGAGGTTACAACCAAGTGACTAATTTTGGAACAACACTTTCCATCGGCTTAAATATTCCGTATAACCCTAACCTTTTGGTTCGAAATATTTATTCCAAAACTCAATCCAAGAAAAACTTGTTGAATAGAAGTGAAGGGATCGACACCATTTTTGATGTTGCTTTTACCAAAAAAGATCACAACAAACATTTCCTTTTAATTGATGATGTCATAACAACCGGTTCCACTTTAGAAGCTTGTTCGCACGCATTGTTGAAAATTCCAGGAGCAAAAATCAGCATTGTTTGTATGGCGATGGCGCATTCTTGATTTATTGTTTAAAGTAAAAACATCTTGAAATGAGGAGGTTTTTAGCCCAGATGGAAACGGCATCCTTTTTCTTTTTTCTTTAAAAAGAAAAAGATATAGTGTACAGCTGGAAATAGCTCCCAATAAAAATTTAAAAGATTTCTTTTACAGCGAATATAATTGTTATTTTGTAGCTTCTAAATATCGATTCATTATGTTGAAAAACAACTTTAAATATATTCTGTTTCTGCTGGTTTTGGTAATGGCAAGTTGCGCCAAAAGAGGCAGCATCACTGGTGGTTTGAAAGACACTTTGGCTCCACAGTTGAAAATAAGTTTCCCGGAAAACTATAGCACGAATTTCAAAGCCAAGGAAATTAAATTGACATTTGACGAATACATCAAGCTTAAAGACGTGAACAAGCAATTGATCATTTCGCCTCCAATGAAACACGAACCCTTGATAACACCGACTACTGTCAGCAAATTTATTACCATAAAAATATTGGACACGCTTCAACCCAATACCACTTACAGTTTCAACTTTGGACAAAGCATAGAAGACAACAATGAAGGGAATCCATACAACCAATTCAAATATGTATTTTCGACGGGTGCTTACATTGATTCTTTGTCTATTGGAGGAACCGTTAAAGATGCTTACAACAAAGAGGTGGAATCATTTGTTTCCATTATGCTGTATGATATAAATGACAGCTTTAAAGACTCGGTAGTTTATAATGAAAATCCAAGATACATCACCAATACTTTAGACAGTTTGAAAACTTTTAAACTGGAGAATTTAAAGGCTGGAAAATATCTTTTGGTGGCGATGAAAGACTATGGTTCCAACAATAAATTCAATCCCAAAAAAGACAAAATCGGGTTTCACAAGGAGTTTATCACCATTCCGGGCGACACGGTTTATGAACTAAAAATATTTAAGGAAATTCAAGATTTCAAGGCTTCCAGACCTTATCAAGCTTCTAAAAACAGATTGGTTCTGCCTTATGAAGGAAAAACAAAAGACCCGAAAATTACACTCAAAAACGAAGAAACAGTTTTGCCAACCATTATTACCAAATTTCCAAAAAAAGATTCCCTTCAGGTTTGGTTTAAACCCCTAAAAGCAGATTCATTGGCTTTGGCCGTAACCAACGACAAATACAAAGCCAACTTCAAATTTAAAATCAAAGACCAGAAAAAAGACAGCGTAAACATTACCGCTGTTCAATCAGGTTCCATAAATTTAAAGGATCGATTTACTTTGACAAGCAACACCCCTTTGGATAAATTTGATCATTCAAAAATGAAACTGATTAACAAGGATTCCGTTTCGGTAGATTTTAAAACCGAATATGACGAATTCAATCAGCGATTGTTTTTTGATTTCAAGAAAGAACCAGCGGAAAGATATACTTTTAAAATTATGCCCGGCGCATTGACCGATTATTTAGGACAACCCAACGACACCTTGATTTATAATTTTTCGACGAGAGAATTGACTGATTACGGTAATCTTAAAGTGAATTTGCAGAACGTAAAACGCTTTCCTGTCATTGTTGAATTGACCAATGAAAAAGGGGATGTTCTTGCCACGGAATATTCCGAAAGCAGCTCTAAAGTCGAATTTAATTTGATTGAACCTTCTCTATTTTGGCTTCGTTTGATTTATGACGACAACAAAAACAAGGAATGGGATCCAGGTAATTACTTGGAAAAACGCCAAGCCGAGGAAGTGATTTATTTTTCGAAATCCATTGATGTTCGCGCCAATTGGGATGTGGATCAAACATTTGACGTGAGTATTCCCTACACACCGGAACCCAAAAAGAAAGAAGAGAAAAAGAAGCCGATTAAATCAGGATTTTAATTCGAAAGCATCTCTGTCGTTTAGAAAGCCTAGTTTTTTTCTGGCTTCGAGTAGTTTTTCTTTGTTCAATTCCACGATGAAAACACCTTCGGTTTCTTGTGGATCGAGAGTATAATTTCCAATGAAATCGACTGTTTGGGAATGTCCATTATATTCTAAATTGTTATCATCAAAACCGACTCTGTTTACACCAATGGTATAACACATATTTTCGACAGAACGGGCTTTAAGCAAAATATCCCAAGCTTGAATTCTTGATTTTGGCCAATTGGCAACGTAAATCAACACATCATACTCTTCGACATTTCGGGCAAAAACCGGAAAACGCAAATCGTAACATACCAGCGGACAAATTTTCCAACCGAGATATTCCACAACCAATTTTCCTTTGCCGGAAGTATAGACTTTATCTTCTCCCGCCAGGGTAAACAAATGTCGTTTATCGTAAAATTGGATTTCGCCTGACGGAAAAACAAACACCAATCGGTTGTAAAAATTATCGTTTTCCTTGACTACCAAACTGCCTGTGACAGCACTTCTTTTGGCTTTTGCCAATGATTGTAGCCATTGAATAGTTTCGCCTTGCATTGTTTCAAAAACAGCCTCAGGATTCATCGTAAAGCCTGTCGAGAACATTTCCGGAAGCACAATCAAATCCACCTTTTCAGCAATGACATTAATTTTTTCCTCGAAATGATTTCGATTGGCGGTTGGGCTTTCCCAAAGCAAGGATGATTGGATGAGTGCGATTTTCATAGTATAAAATTACTCAATTTTATCAAACAAAAAAACGTCCCAATTTCTTGGGACGTTTTTAGATTCTTCCTTTGTCAGAATGACAAATAGATTATTTCAAACTTGCTGACAAATATTCTCTGTTCATGCGAGCGATGTTTTCCAAAGAAATTCCTTTTGGACATTCCACTTCGCAAGCTCCAGTATTAGTACAGTTACCAAAACCTTCTTCGTCCATTTGACGAACCATGTTCAATACACGGTCTGTAGCTTCAATTCTACCTTGTGGCAACAAAGCATATTGAGATACTTTTGCTCCAACGAATAACATGGCAGAACCATTTTTACAAGTGGCCACACAAGCACCACAACCGATACAAGCAGCCGCTTCAAAAGCTTTATCTGCATCTTGTTTGTTAATTGGAGTTGCATTGGCATCGATAGTGTTTCCAGAAGTATTTACCGAAACGAAACCTCCCGCTTGTTGAATTCTGTCGAAAGAAGTTCTGTCTACAATTAAATCTTTAATTACAGGGAAAGCTGCAGAACGCCAAGGCTCGATAACGATTGTATCTCCGTCATTAAACATTCTCATGTGTAATTGACAAGTAGTGATTCCAGTATCTGGTCCGTGTGCACGACCATTGATATACAAAGAACACATTCCACAAATTCCTTCACGACAGTCGTGGTCAAATGCGATTGGTTCTTTTCTTTCGTTTACTAATTGTTCGTTCAATTGGTCTAACATTTCCAAAAATGAACTAGCCGTAGAGACATCGTTCAATTTGTATGTTTCCATTTTTCCTTTTTCTTTGGAGTTTTTTTGACGCCAAATTTGAAGGCTTATATTCATATTTTTTGCTGCGCTCATAATTTTTTTATTTGTAATTTCTTGCGGCTATTTTAATAAACTCGTATTTCAATTCTTCTTTGTGAAGTTCCGATTTTGTAACGTCGTATCCTTTGTTTTCCCAAGCTCCTACAAACGAGAAGTTTTCGTCATCACGAAGCGTTTCCCCTTCAGAATCCTGATACTCTTCACGGAAGTGACCACCACAAGATTCTTTACGTTGCAAAGCATCCATAGCCATCAATTGTCCTAATTCGATGAAATCGGCAACACGAAGTGCTTTCTCCAATTCAGGATTCAATTCGTCTGAACTACCAGGAACATAAACATCTTTGTAGAATTCTTCTTTTAAAGTAGCAATTTCGGCAATGGCTTCAGTTAAACCTTTTTCATTACGGCCCATTCCAACTTTATTCCACATAATGTGTCCTAAACGTTTGTGGAAATGATCCACGGTTTTAGATCCATTATTAGACAAGAATTTATTGATTTGCTCTTTTACACTATTTTCAGCAGCTACGAATTCTGGCAAATCAGTAGAGATTTTTCCAGTACGAATATCATCAGCTAAATAGTTAGAAACTGTGTAAGGCAATACAAAATATCCATCAGCCAAACCTTGCATCAAAGCAGAAGCTCCTAAACGGTTCGCTCCATGGTCAGAGAAGTTAGCCTCTCCTGCTACGAAACAACCCGGGATAGTAGATTGTAAGTTGTAATCAACCCAAACACCACCCATTGTATAGTGAACCGCAGGGTAAATTTTCATTGGAGTTTCATAAGGATTCTCATCCGTGATTTTTTGATACATGGTAAACAAGTTACCATATTTTTCTTCTAACCATTTTTTCCCTAAAGTAAGGATTTCCTCTTGAGAAGGATTGTGATTTCCTTTGGCGTAAGCTGTTTGCTTTCCTTTAGATTGAATCTCTGTAGCGAAATCCAAATAAACTCCTTCATTGGTATCATTAGCCTCAATTCCGCGACCTTCGTCACAAACTTCTTTTCCAGCTCTTGAAGCAACATCACGAGGAACTAAATTTCCAAATGCCGGATATTTTCTTTCTAAGTAGTAATCTCTATCTTCTTCAGCAATTTGAACTGGTTTTAATTTCCCTGCACGAATCGCTTCTGAATCTTCTTTTTTCTTTGGAACCCAAATACGTCCAGAGTTTCTTAACGACTCAGACATCAATGTCAATTTAGATTGATTCGTTCCGTGAACTGGAATACAAGTTGGGTGAATTTGAACGTAACAAGGATTAGCGAACAAAGCCCCTTGTTTGTGAATTTTCCAACCAGCTGTTACATTCGATCCCATTGCATTGGTAGAAAGGAAATAAACATTTCCGTATCCGCCTGTTGCAATAATTACAGCGTGAGCAGAATGTCTTTCTAATTCTCCAGTAATCAAATTACGAGCAATGATTCCACGAGCCTTTCCATCCACTTTTACCAATTCCAACATTTCGTGACGGTTGTACATATCGATTTTTCCTAAACCGATTTGTCTTGATAAAGAAGAATAAGCTCCTAACAATAATTGTTGTCCAGTTTGTCCAGCAGCATAAAAAGTACGTTGTACTTGTGTACCACCAAAAGAACGGTTGTCCAACATTCCACCGTAATCACGGGCAAAAGGAACACCTTGAGCCACACATTGGTCAATGATGTTTCCAGAAACTTCAGCTAAACGGTGAACGTTTGCCTCACGTGCTCTGTAATCTCCTCCTTTAATTGTATCATAAAACAAACGGAAAGTACTATCCCCGTCATTTTGATAATTTTTTGCAGCGTTGATACCTCCTTGTGCAGCGATTGAGTGCGCACGACGCGGAGAATCTTGGTAACAAAATGCTTTTACATTATAGCCCATTTCAGCAAAAGACGCCGCTGCCGAAGCTCCAGCCAATCCTGTACCCACAACGATAATATCTATTTTTGGTCGGTTGTTTGGAGCAACTAACTTTAAGTGATCTTTATAATCAGTCCATTTTTGTGAAATGTGACCTTCTGGTATTTTAGAATCTAGTTTCATATATGTGAAATTTTATTTGTCTTTGGTCATATATGTTATCGCCTTTTATTAATCGGTGTTTGCTTTCGCAAACTCGTTCTTTGTGGCGATTTCATTTATAGATTGATATTAATTATTAATAAGATGGTGAAATATTGCAATGAAAACAAATCCAGCTGGAACTATTACCGCAAATGAATAACAGATTGTATGCAATGATTTTCCAATTTTATTGTCAAATCCTATGGATTGCAAAGAAGACGTGAAACCGTGCCAAAGGTGTAATGCCAATAATATGAAAGCAACACTGTACAATCCTGTACGAACCGGACTTTCAAATTTAGCTACTAATTCACCATAGTATCTTGTTTCTTCGATAGCATTTCCTTCCACATACTTGTAAACCATTTCGTGAACCCAGAAATCATAAAAATGCAATCCCAAAAATGCCAACACCACCAACCCAGAAATAATCATGTTTCTTGATGCCCAAGTTGAGTTTGCCCCACCATCGAATTTTACATAAGCAATAGGTCTTGCGCTTTTATTTTTTAGCTCCAATACGAACCCCATAATGAAATGAAAAACAACTCCTGCAACTAAAATAGGCTGCATAACAAACTGGATTAAAGGATTATAACCCATAAAATGAGACATTTCATTGAAAGCATCTGCACTAAACACCGAAACCATATTAATAAAAAAATGTAATGCGAGAAACGAAATCAAGAAAATTCCAGAAAGTGCCATAGCCACTTTTTTGGCTATTGACGACTTCAACAACGTAGATTTTGCCATAAAAATTAAAAATAAATTATTTATAAAAGTTGGACAAAAGTAAAGAAAATAGTAAGGAACAACAACCTTTTTGACTCTATTTATAATAAGTCTAAAGTTCACCATTTAAGCGACTATCAAGCCTTTCCAGCAGCTCAGAATTTTATCAAATCATCATTATTGAATAGATGTTTTTATCATTTTTACGTATAACTACGTATTTTTTAAGATATACGTATTCCAACAAATCAAAAACAATGATTTTTGTCGACTCAAAAAATATTTATTAAACAAACAAAAATTAAAATGTTATTTTTCCTTTTTTGTTTCCAAAGTATTTACTTTTGAGTATTCGAAGTATAAAACATAAATTACAATGAAATCGCCACTAAATAGAAGTTTGCGTATGCAAACACCAATAAATAAAAAGGCGATAACATTTATGATCGCTGACAAATAAATTTTACATAAATGAAATACCATCAAATCGACCGACAACTTTTTATTAAAAACCGCGCCAAATTCACGGCTCAAATGAAGCCAAATAGCGTGGCAATTTTCAATTCCAACGATATTTATCCTGTTTCTGCCGACAGCACTTTGCCTTTTGCACAACACCGCGATATTTTTTACTTGTCCGGCGTTGATCAAGAAGAAAGCATCTTGCTGCTTTTCCCCGATGCACCTTATGAAAACCAAAGAGAAATGTTGTTTCTTAAAGAAACCAGCGAACACATTGCCATTTGGGAAGGCGAAAAACTGACCAAAGACCGAGCTTTTGAAGTTTCAGGAATCAAGACCGTGCATTGGTTGCAAGATTTCGAGAAAGTTTTGTTTGAACTAATGACGTATTCCGACACGATTTACATCAACACCAACGAACATTATCGTGCCACCGTGGAAACCGAAACCCGCGAAGCCCGTTTTGTAAAATGGTGGAAAGAAAAATATCCGGCACACGCTGTAGCCAAAAGCAATCCTATTTTGCAACGTTTGCGTTCAATTAAAGAAACCGAAGAATTGGATTTAATCCAAAATGCCTGCAACATTACCGAAAAAGGTTTCAGAAGATTACTCCCTTTTGTAAAACCCAACGTAACCGAATACGAAATCGAAGCCGAATTGATTCACGAATTCATCCGCAATCGTTCCAAAGGTTTTGCCTACACGCCCATTATCGCTTCGGGAAATAATGCCAATGTGTTGCATTATATCGAAAACAACCAACAATGCAAAGCTGGGGACTTGATTTTACTGGACGTAGCCGCCGAATACGCCAATTACTCCAGCGATTTAACACGAACGATTCCTGTTTCTGGTCGTTATAACGAAAGACAAAAAGCGGTTTACAATGCAGTTTTACGAGTAAAGAATGAAGCTACCAAAATGCTGACTCCAGGGACACTTTGGAAACAATACCACATTGAAGTGGGCAAAATAATGACTTCTGAATTGCTTGGTTTAGGACTTTTGGACAAAGCCGACGTGCAAAACGAAAACCCGGATTGGCCAGCCTACAAAAAATATTTTATGCACGGCACTTCCCATCACATGGGACTCGACACCCACGATTACGGAAAACTAACCGAACCGATGCAAGCCAACATGGTTTTCACGGTAGAACCTGGAATCTACATTCCAGCCGAAGGTTTCGGAATCCGATTGGAAGACAATGTGGTTGTTCAAGAAACTGGCGAGCCGTTTAACCTAATGCGAAATATCCCGATTGAAATTGAGGAAATTGAGAGTTTGATGAATTCTTAAATTAGAAAAAAGAATATAGAGGAAAGAAAATAGACGGTTTGCAGTAATGTGAGCCGTTTTGTTTTTACCATATAAGTCATCAAAGTTTTTCTTATATGACTTATATGGTTTAAAAATTTTAGCCTTATTTTTGCTCCAAGTTTACAACGATGAATCAGATCCTTTATAAAAACACGAAAATCTCCTATTCCGATACAGGAAAAGGCAATGCCGTTGTGTTGCTTCACGGTTTTTTGGAAAACCAAACGATGTGGCAGGATTTGGTTTCAGAATTGAGCAAAAAACACCGCATAATCACCATCGATTTGTTGGGTCACGGTGAAACAGAATGCTTTGGTTATGTGCATTCCATGGAAGACAATGCCGAAGCGGTTCAGTCTGTTTTGTCAAAATTGAGAATTCGAAAAGCGGTTTTTGTCGGGCATTCCATGGGTGGTTATGTCGCTTTGGCTTTCGCCGAATTGTATCCTGAAAAGGTCAGAGGATTGGTTTTGCTGAATTCCACTTCCAAAGCCGACAGCGAGGAACGAAAAGCCAATCGAGATCGCGCCATAAAAGCGGTAAAGAAAGATTACAGTAGTTTCATTAGACTTTCCATTGCCAATCTTTTTAGTCCCGACAATCGCGAACGATTAATTGACGAAATCGAAAAAGTGAAAACTGAAGCCTTAAAAACGCCTTTGCAGGGAGTTGTTGCTTCGCTCGAAGGAATGAAAATCCGCAAAGACCGGGAAGTGTTATTGCATCTTACTCCTTACCCAAAAATGCTGATTCTAGGAGAAAAAGACCCTGTTTTACTCTACAACGATTCATTGGATCAAATAGAAAATACTGCAGTTAAACTCGTTTCTTTCCCCGACGGACATATGAGCCACATTGAAAATCGAGACGGATTAAAAACCGTTTTATTGGAATTTTTCAAAGGAATTTAAACATTCTCGGTAAATGGATTTGTCTCATCCAGAATTTCATTCAACAATAAAACCATTTGTTCCAGATAATCATTTAAAATAGCGGAATTAATTGTTGTGTTTTCTTCTTTTCCATCTTTGAAATTAAAAGGCAGAAATCCTGATTTTAAATTCTTGAACGAAATGATTCCCGCTTCAATCGGTTTTCCGTTAGCTTCCTTTTCATACATATAAGCATAAGCCAAAACCTGGATAATTTTATCGTTTTTGATTTCTTCCGTCAAACCTTTCCAGGATTTCAAGGTAACATTTGTCTTTTCAACTTTCCCTGTTTTATAATCGATAATTCGGATGACACCGTTGCGTTCTTCAATTCTGTCCACTTTTCCGGCAATTTTTACCGGAAACGGCAACCTTGGATGTTCCAAAATTTCTTCACAAGCTTTTTCTAAATGAAGAATTTTTATCGCATCACCATTCTTTATATTTTCTAATTCAACTCTTAGAAAATTTGAAACATTGCGCTTGGCCACTTCAAAAGCCAAAAGATTGCGGCCTTTTTTGATTTCACCTTCTTTGTAAACCAATTTAAATTGTTTCAAGACTTCGGCATCCAACAATTTGAAACAACCTAAAATATCATTTTCGGACAAAAACTTTCCAATAAATGGTGTGTATAAGGCTTCCAGCGTTTCGTGAATAATGGTCCCCAAAGTATTCAAGGCGATGTTTTCCTCGACTTCCTCGACTTCGCTAATGCGCAAAATCTTTTGGAAATAAAAATCAATCGGATTTCGAATATAACTCGTCAAGGCCGATGGGGAAAAACCTTTTTCGGCAATTTCCTTCAACCGTATCATTACCGATTCCGACTTTGGAACCACAATCGGTTGATAAGCCGTTTCGGGTAAAATAGCATTATAAATTTCGTGAGTCAGCGTGTGATTGGCTTGTTTTTCGACTTCCAATTGGGTAATGAATCGGCTTTTTTCACCAGCATCCAAACCTTCACTTTCGGTATTGTAAATCAAATAAATATTCTTGGCACGTTGCAATAAATGATAAAAATGATAGGTATAAATCGCGTCTTTTTCTTTGAAAGTTGGCAAACCCAATTCCCTTTTTACATCATACGGAATAAATGAATTCTGCGATTTTCCTGCTGGAAATTTCCCTTCATTCATTGAAGTGACAATCACCGTTTCAAAATCCAAAACACGACTTTCCAAAACTCCCATAATTTGCAAGCCATTCAAAGGTTCTCCTTCAAAAGAGACTTCGGCTAAATCAATTACCTGCTTGTAAATCGCATAAAGCGTTTCAATTTTATCGATATGTGAATGTTGCGAATAATAATTAATCAGTTTATTGATGGTCTTGAAAATAGCATAAACAAAGGCTTTCGTTATTTTTTCTTCCTCATTGTCGTTACTCAAATTCGATTTAATTGCCAGCAACAAACCGGAAATAGTTTCCAAAACCGCCATCGAACCATTCTCCCATTTTTGGAATAACAAAAGAAATAAATCACTCGGATTTGGATTCAGCTCCATCAATTTCTGATGGGTAATAAACGTGTAATTGTTTTGATTTATAATGCTGACCAATTTGTTGGTTTTTGCAAATGGTTCCATCAAAGGATGTGTCAAAATATCCAAAACGTCTTTGTAATACAGCACATAACTTTTGGCATTTCGAGACAAAGCATTCGTGTGCATTTTGAACAATTTGGCTATCAAAATCTGCACAGGATTGTTCTTGCTCGAATAACCCATCGTAATATTCAAAGCGCCAACAGTCGACGGCAATGAATACAAAAGTGGTACCAACAAGTTCTCCTCTCCAAGCACTACAGCCACTTTGTCGAGTGTAGTATTTGGATTATCCATAATGATATTCTCAATGATACTTCCGGCGATTTTGGCTTGACCAATAGTTTTTGGCGTACCAATAACTTGAATGTTTTTCGATTGTGAAAAATCGTCCACAATCCATTCAAAAGGATTGGACCTATAATGTCTCCAACTTGACTTAAAACGTCTTACAAACAATCCCGCATCGTGATACGGATCGTTTAAAAAGGTTTGATCAACATCCCAATAGATTGATGCCTGATCAGAAGCTATCAAATGTTGAATTATACGTTCTTCGGCTTCATTCAAAGCGTTGAAACCCGCAAAGACATATTGCTTCTCTTTTATGGAATCCGAAAAATGATTGAGATTGTTTACGGCTTCCCGATAAATCAATCCTTGATAGCCAATTCCTTTGTTCAACAAATGATTGTAAAGTGATTGGTAGTAATTGGGCAGTAATTTCCAGAAATCAATGTAATTTTCCAGTAATTGGGTTTTGTTTTCCACTTCAATTCCCCATTTCTTGATGTCTTCAATGTCTTTTAAATAAGAAAGTACGTGTGACGGATCTAATAGATAACGGTCAATCTCATTAAAATCCTGCAACAATGTTTTGGCCCAATTGGCAAAAAGTTCAAACGATTGCTGATTCTGTTTTTCGGTAATTAATAAATAAACTTCGTAAAATTCAAACAATAATTCTATTGGATCAATGTTACGAATACTTGCAATGTCCTGAATAAATTCCTCTATGCTAATAATTTCAGGAGACAGGATATTAGTGTCCACTTGTTTTTTCAACGCTTCTACCAAAAATATTTTTGCTCTTTTGTTGGGCAAAACTACAATGGTATTGGAGAATTTTCCAGAATAATTTTCAATTAAAACTTTTGCGATTTTATCTAAGAAAGAAGTATTTGTCATTTTATAAAAATAAAAAAAGCCATTCAATTAAGAATGGCTTTTTAAAATTATTTATTAAAAGTAAATTACAATTTACCTTCGTATATAGAACCTACGTGTCTAACTTCAGTTCTTCTGTTTTGAGCTTTACCAGCTTTAGTTTTATTGGTAGAAACTGGTTTAGATTCACCAAAACCAACAGCAGTTAAATTAGCAGCATTAACTCCTTTTTCTATCAAGGCATTTCTAACAGCATTAGCTCTGTCTTCAGAAAGTTTTTGGTTGAATTTATCAGAACCATCGCTATCTGTGTGTCCTTCAATGCTGAATTTAGCATTTGGATAGTTTTTAAGAATTTCTCTCATAGCGTCTAAGCTAGTTATTGTTGCAGCATCTCCAGCTTTGAAAGTAGCTTTACCAGAATTAAAGAAAACTGATCTTGCTTGAATTTTAAGGCTTTCAATAACTTCAACAGTTACTTCAGGACATCCTTTATTGCTAATTGGACCAGCTACAGTAGGACAATCATCATCTTTGTCAGCTACACCATCTTTGTCAGCATCCAATATTGGACATCCACCATTTTCTTTAGGACCAGCTACAGTAGGACATTTGTCATCTTTGTCAGCAATACCATCTTTGTCTGTATCAGGACAACCTTTCAAGGCAGCTGAACCAGCAGCATCTGGACAAGCATCATCTTTATCAGCAATACCATCTCCGTCAGTGTCAGGACAACCGTTCAAAGCTGCTAAACCAGCAACATCTGGACAAGCATCACTTCCATCGATAATTCCGTCACCGTCAGTATCAGGACAACCGTTGAATTGTTTCAAACCAGCAACTTCTGGACAAGCATCATCTTTATCGTAAATTCCGTCTCCGTCTGTATCTTTTCCACCAAATTGGAAAGTAATACCTACGCTATGTTGGAAATGTGATGGAGCTTCAGGAGTATTAATATCTCCAGCAGCATTTCTATCTCCAAATGATTTTTTGTAAGTTGTTTCTAAAGCTAAACCAACATTTTCAGTAAACCAAAAAGTCAAACCAGCTCCTGGATTAACAGTTCCATAACTATTATCTCCAAAGAAAGTATAACCTCCACCAACACGTAGAGAAGGATCAATTACTTTAGATTTTATTAAACTCTTGAAGCTGTATTTAACGTTTGCATCAATACCATAATACATTAAATCTCCAGGATTAACAACTACATATCCACTAGAATTATGACCCGGCGCAGTAGGATCAAAAACAACAAATTTGTCTATTTTGTTTATAGACCCTTGAAGTCCAACAGAAAAATTATTTCCAACTGATCTAGCAACGCTAATATAAGATACAGAAGGAAGAATATTCCAGTTTTCACTAATATTGAATGGTTGAGAAAAATGTGCGTCTAGCCAGTTTTTCCCTCCACCAGCACTAGCTCGTGTATCAACTGCATTCACTCCAAAAGACAATGCCCATGGATTGTTACTGTCTTGTGCCTGAGAACTTATTGTCATCAGCATCATTACAGCAAATAAAAGTTTGTTAAGATGTTTCATACTTAATTTTGTTAGATTACTATTTTTAGTTTACAAATATAACGTGTAATTTTTTAACTACAAAACGAAAAGTTAAAAAAAATACAAAAAAATGCAGATTAAATAACATTTAGATTCGTTCCAACTTGAACAAAAGCATCAATTGCTTTATCAAGGTGTTCTTTTGTGTGAGAAGACGATAATTGCACTCTAATTCTGGCTTTGTCTTTTGGCACCACTGGAAAAAAGAAACCTATAACATAAATCCCTTTTTCCAGCAACTTATTTGCCATAGTTTGAGCCAGCTTTGCATCATAAAGCATTACGGGAACAATTGCAGAATCTCCATTAACGATATCGAACCCAGCTTTTTTCATTCCTGTCTTGAAATAATTGGTATTCCATTCCAGTTTATCTCGAAGTGTCGTGTCTTTTTCCAACAACTCAAAGACCTTGATGGAAGCTCCCACTATTGCCGGCGCCAATGAATTCGAAAACAAATAAGGCCTGGAACGTTGACGTAACATTTCAATAATTTCT
This sequence comes from Flavobacterium fluvii, assembly GCF_900129545.1. Taxonomy (GTDB): domain Bacteria; phylum Bacteroidota; class Bacteroidia; order Flavobacteriales; family Flavobacteriaceae; genus Flavobacterium; species Flavobacterium fluvii. The sequence goes on from NZ_FQWB01000001.1 coordinate 396,455, forward strand.
TTTTTGGCTGTAGTATATCCACCCATTGCACCACCAAGTGCTTTCCCTAATGTTCCAGTAATTATGTCTACTCGTCCCATTACGCCTTTTGCCTCGATTGTACCTTTTCCGGTTGCACCTATAAATCCTGCAGCATGACATTCATCAACCATGACCATTGCATCATATTTGTCGGCTAAATCACAAATTTTGTCCAACGGAGCAACAACTCCGTCCATAGAGAAAACACCATCAGTCACAATCAGTTTGAAACGAGCTCCAGCTTCATTAGCTTTTATTAATTGTTGTTCCAAATCTTCCATATTACTGTTTTCATAACGATATCGTGCCGCTTTGCACAAACGAACTCCATCGATAATGGAGGCATGATTCAAACTATCCGAAATTATAGCGTCATTTTCATTTAATAATGGCTCAAAAACTCCTCCATTGGCATCAAAAGCCGCTGCATACAGAATAGTATCTTCGGTTCCATAAAAATCCGAAATCTTTTTTTCCAAGGTTTTGTGAATATCCTGCGTTCCGCAAATAAACCGTACCGACGACATTCCAAAACCATGTGTATCCATCGCATCTTTGGCTGCTTGAATCACTTCGGGATGTGATGAAAGTCCAAGATAATTATTGGCACAAAAATTCAAAACCGTTTCTCCCGTCGAAATAGTGATTTCAGCCCCTTGCGGCGAAGTAATAATTCTTTCCTTTTTAAAAATACCACTAGCTTCAATAGTTTGAAGTTCAGATTGCAAGTACTCTTGTATTTTTCCGTACATATTAAAAATTTAGAGAATTAATGTTTTTAGATGTTTATTATCCTGCTATTTTACAAATTTACCACATTAATTTGTTCTCCTATATATATAAGCGATTTTTTCACCACTTTATACCCCATCAACTCAATGGCTTTTTGGTAGTTTTCCAATTGCAATTGATATTTGGGATTATGAGTTCCTGTTTTGTAATCCAATAAAAAAACTTCCTTGTTTTTAGCTAAAACCATTCGGTCTGGCTTGATGGTTCTACCTTCTTTTTGAATAATGGTTTGTTCGTTCAAGACTTCATTTCCCTCTTCAAAACAAACCGAGAGTTCCGGATGATTAACTATTTCCTGAATAGAATTGAAAACCAAACTCTTCTGATTCACCTTAATCAATCCGCTTTCTACAGCTTTTGTAATTGCCAAATCCACATCGCCTTTAGTTTTTACAAAAGACAGAATTTCGTGAACTACATTTCCGTATTCGATGGCTTCCTGTTGATGCGTTCCCCACATTACCGATTCTCGTTGTGCAATTTTGATGTTTTTTGGATTCAAAACTTCGACAACGGACTGAATCTGCTGAACATCTTCTGTTTTGTCACTTTCAAAAGATAATTTGATTGGATTCCCAAATGTGTATTCCAATCTTTCTTCGTCAAATTCACCTTTGTTAACCAAAAAATCAATGAAAAAAGTAGACATATTGTTCTTTTTCGCGACACCTTTGGAGTCTAAATTCATATTCGAAATCACATACAATTGCTCTTCGGCACGAGTTAAAGCCACGTACAAAACATTGATGTTATCTAATAATTCTTCCTGAGATTTCTGGACATAAACCGATTTCGCAGCTTCTCCAAAACCTTCCACTGCTTTGCTGTTGTCCACCAAAACCTTAGGCAAACCAAAATCATCTGCTTCAGCATCAATCCACAACTTGTTTTTTGGACTGCGACTGTAATCTTCATCGGCAAAAGGCATAATCACGACCGGAAATTCCAATCCTTTTGATTTGTGAATAGTCATAATTCGAACCGCATTTTTACCTTCGGGAGACGGAATGCTGAATTTCTCTGCGTTTTTGTCCCAGTAATTCAAGAAATCTGAAATTCCTGCTTGGTTGCGTACATCTCTTTCCAAAACAATGTCTAGAAAATATTGAATATAAGCATTCCCCTTTTGGGAGTGAAGAAATTTCGAAACGATAAGCTCCACCGATTCATAAAGCGACTTTTTCCGAATATCCTGAAACGAAAGCGTAATATCGAAATTCGTTAGCCAAGTTTCAAATTCAGATTCCTTTTTCTCATCCATTCCCTGAGCAATGAAATCGTGAACAGGTAATTTATCCTGAATATTGTCGGCAACATAATGCAGAAAATGAGCTTTCGCTTCTAAATCAGAGCTGTTTTTTAAATATTTCAATAAATGAATAATGAATCGAACTTCAGTGGCATTTTGAATCATCAAGGTTTCCGACGATAAAAGCGGAATTCTCTGCTCGGTCAAATAATTGGCAACAGCAATTCCGTGACTGCGTTTTCTGGTCAAGATGACAATATCTTTGTATTCGAAACCTTGTTGTTTTACTTTTTGAATCGTGTTTAAAGTCGCCAATAAATACAATTCCGTTTTGTCCAATGCTTCTTCATCGTCTTCGCTTTCTTCTATTTTTGGTATGAAAGAAATATTGACACAACCACCTGTTTTGTCGTTGCTTTTTTGATGGCTGTGATTGGCATACAAATCTTTATAATCTTCGTGTTCAAATTCACTGGACAATAATTGAAAAAAGTCGTTGTTGAATTCTATTATTTGCGAATAAGAACGGTAATTTTTGTCTAAATGTTCTAAAACTTTTTCAGGATTATTGAACGGATTATGGTCTTTACTCAACTCAATAAACTGTTCTGCTTTTCCGCCACGCCAACGGTAAATAGATTGTTTCGGATCTCCCACAATCATCAGAGTTCCTTTTTCGCCATCAATTTCACTGGACGTGGCGTTGTCAATTAATGGAATCAAATTTTGCCATTGCATTTCGGAAGTATCCTGGAATTCGTCAATAAAAAAATGACGGTAACGCTCGCCTAGTCTTTCATAAATAAAAGGTGCCGGCTGGTTCTGAATTTCACGATGAATAATAGCATTGAATTCCGAAATAGAAAGTACATTTTGTTCTTCCTGAATTTTTGCCAATTCATTACTAACAGTATTCAGCAAAGATAATGGCGTAATGTTTTTCAGGAAAGCTTTGTAGAAATCCCGCTTTTCGAAGTTTTTATAAATCGTATCGAGAATTTGCAATAATTCTGGAATGATGTTTTCAATTAAAGCGCCGTCTTTAGCCGTTTTATTGATTTTTATATCTTCAAATTCGTGGTAGGTTTTGTTTTTTGGATTAAATTTTCCTTCTTGGATGCTTTGCAAATGTTTTGGAAAATAACCCCCAGAAAAGGATTTGGTATCGATTCCGTTTTTATCAATTAATAGCAAAGCACTTTCAGCAAATCCTGTGTTTTCTTTTTCCAAAACTTTACAGGCTTCGGCGAGTTTGTTTTTTATCTCGACAAATTCGGCAATGGATTTGTCCTGAAAATGGGTAATTTCATTTCGATTGTTTTCATTGAGAACCAAACGCCCCGTTTCGAGAATCTCGCGAGAAATATCCCAAGATTTGTCGTCATCGGTTTTTTCCATCGTGAAATCGATGAGCAATTTTGTCAAGGTTTCATCTTCACCTGCTTGGGCAATAATGGCATCAACGGCTTCAATGAGCAAATTTTCGGTATCCAATGTGACTTCAAAAGTCATCGGCAAACCCAAATCGTGGGCAAAAGCCCGAATTACTTTGTGCGTGAATTTATCGATGGTAGAAATATCAAAAGCGGCATAATTGTGAATAATATGCTTGATGATTTGCTGCGATTTGGTTTTGATTTGAATGATGGAAAGTTCCGTTTCTTTTGCCAAATCCTGCATTAAATCTTGTGCTTTTTGGCTCGGTTCATCTTTCGCAAATTCGGATAGATTACCCACGATTCTGCTTTTCATTTCGTGAACCGCTTTGTTGGTAAACGTAATGGCGAGAATGTTGCGATAGGCATCATTTTTATGGGCAACAAGAATGATTTTCAGGTATTCTTTGACAAGTGCATAGGTTTTTCCGGAACCTGCGGATGCGTCATATATAGAAAATGATGGTCTTTGCATTTTGATTTCTGATTAATCAGCATTAAAAGTAGTACAAAGATTTATAACTTTCTATAGTTTTTAAATCTTAATCATTAAAGCCTATAAATTCTACAAAAAAACCTTTGGCTAAAGCCAAAGGCAATTCAAACCATAGAAAAAAAATATCGTTTTTTACTTTTCGTACATTTCAATAGCCTTCAACAGTTCTGAAGAATATTTAAAAATATCATCCAAAGTTGCTATTTCATTTTTTGTTTCTTTTTTATTTTCGTCAAATAATCCAATAAATTTCTTCCCACCGTTTAAATATAATCGGCAAACAGCTTTTCGATTATTATCATCAAGGAAAACAGCAAAATAAGATTGCGCATCTCTATATGTTACTCTAGTTGCTGGAATATTTTGTCGTAAAATAGTCTTTACAATTAAAAACCCTTCAAGTTCTTCATCAGTCGTATTTACTTTGCTTATATCTTCCAGATTTTGTTCAGCTGAAATTTCATTCGAACTTTCAGGTTTATTTTTCTCGTCTTCTTTCGACAATGCATTCTTCAATCTATCAGTAATTAAATCACTAATGTAATGTTGAATAGATTTTTTTGTTAATTCTGTGAATTGCTCCAAAACTTTTGCAGTTACAACACTTGGATAAACTTGTTTCGCAAAATGCTTTACAAATTCTGGAGTTGGTTCTGTAAGTTCTTTGTTCAATAAATGTTTGAGTTCATTCATGAATTTCATTTCACTAGCCGTATTCACAATGCTTTCAGCATCGAAATTGGCTTTGTGAAATTTTTTCAATTCCTCAACTTGGTTGTCTTTAATCTCGGTAATATTAAATTCTAAAAATGGCTTTTCATCCATTTTATTGGGCATTACTAAATCCGAATAAAACCGATAAACAATTCCATTTGTCAATAAACCGAATTTTGCTTTTGAAACGTGAAAATATCTCAAAAGCTGTCCATCGTGAACATTCAAATTTTGTCGCCAATCTTTACATTCAACTAAAATTGTTGGATTTCCATCTTTAAAAATTGCATAATCAATTTTCTCACCTTTTTTAATCCCAATATCTGCAACAAATTCAGGCACAACTTCTAATGGATTAAAAACATCATAACCTAAACTTTGCAAAAAAGGCATTATGAATGCGTTTTTAGTAGCTTCTTCGGTTTGAATATTCTCTTTGTGTTTTGTTCGATCAGCAATTAATTTAAGTTGGTCTTTTAAATCCATAATTTATTTTTTCAGTTTATTGTTGTTGGCTTTTGTGGTTAGTTCCTATTCTAATCTTCTCTCAAATTTATCAAGGAAAAAACTCATTACTTTACGGCATTCCACATTTGAGCAAAATAATTCATTAGTTATCATTCACGATAACCGTATTAAGCAAATATAAAACAAATTTTGACTTATCGTAAATGATAATTAAAGTTTGGAAGAATCAATACAAATACAAGTTGGCAAACGTATTCAGAAAATCCGTAATGAGAAAAATATCTCTCAACAGGACTTGGCTGCCAAATGTAATTTTGAGAAAAGTAATATGTCCAGATTAGAGGCCGGCAGGGCAAATGCAACTCTTTCTACCTTGGAAATAGTGTCAAAAGCTTTAGAAATAAACATAATCGAATTATTCAAGTTTAACGATTAGCACAAAATCTAAAATCGTTAATCTACATTCAGAAATCTAAAATCTTTTCTATCCTGAATGCACTAGCCCCGATTGCAACGGCATCCTTTTCTTGCTTCCTTTAAGCAAGAAAAGATAAAGTGGAAAGCGGGAATTAGCTCCAGATTGCCACGTTCCTCGCAATGACAATCACACTATCAATTTATTTAATACAATTATAACGAAATAGAATTTCCAATTCAAAGTTAAATGTTTATTTTTGAATAAAATATTTATAAATCATTAAACAACTATATTATGGCTTTTGAATTACCACAATTACCTTATGCGTACGACGCACTAGAACCTCATATTGATGCGCGCACGATGGAAATCCATCACACAAAACATCATAATGCTTACACTACCAACTTGAATGCTGCCATTGCAGGGACGGATTTGGAAGGTAAAAGCATCGAAGATATCTTGGGAAATCTTGATTTGAAAAATGGTGCTGTTCGCAACAACGGTGGTGGTTTTTACAATCACAATTTGTTTTGGACAGTTATGTCTCCAAACGGTGGCGGATTGCCAACAGGAGAATTGGCATCGGCTATCGATAGTGCTTTTGGTTCTTTTGATGCATTTAAAGCTGCTTTTGCAAAAGCTGGAGCAACTCAATTTGGTTCAGGATGGGCTTGGTTATGCGTAAAAGAAGGAAAATTGGAAGTTTGCGGAACACCAAACCAAGACAATACTTTAATGCCTGGCGTAGGTTGTGGTGGAACTCCAATCTTGGGAATGGATGTTTGGGAACACGCTTACTACTTGAACTACCAAAACAGAAGACCAGATTATATTGAAGCTTTCTTTAATGTAATTAACTGGACTGAAGTAGCTAAAAGATATGCTGCGGCAAAATAATCTTTTAAGAAAATAGAATAAAGAACATAGAGAATAGACGGATGACTGAAAGGTTGTTCGTCTATTTTTTTGTCTAAAAAATCCTTGACTTTATTCCAATAAAAAAGGTGAAATTGCTTTCACCCTTTTTGCCCCAAATCTACCATAAACTTAACCTACTAATATTATGGTGGAGTAAAGATATATTCTCAATAGGCTTTCAACAAATAAATTAGACGAAATACTCAAATAGTCGTTGAAATACTTAAAAATAATATTTAATATGCTCTTGCATTTTTACCTTCATAAAAATTCATAAACGCCCTGTTGACCACACGGTTACCTCCAGGGGTTGGATAATCTCCAGTGAAGTACCAATCTCCCAAGTTTTTAGGACAGGCAATATGCAAATTCTCAACGGTTTGGAAAATAATTTTCACTTCGGCATTGATTTCCGGTGAACTCAACAGCTGTGCTATTTTATCCGAGATTTCTTGTGGCTGGAATGGTGCATAGATTTCGTTGACAAAATTTACCACGTCATTGTCGTGTAAATCTTCCTGTTTTTTACACTTGACATAGACTTCGTCTACAATATGATACAGATTTCTTTCTTTCAATAATTCCAATGCAGCCTGAAAAGCGATCAAACCTTCCAATTTTGCCATATCGATTCCATAACAATCCGGATAACGAATTTGTGGCGCCGATGAAACTATGACAATACTCTTTGGCTTCAAACGATCCATCATTTTGATGATACTCATTTTAAGCGTTGTTCCTCGCACGATGCTATCGTCTATAATTACCAAATTGTCGGTAGGCTTTATTACACCGTAAGTAACATCATATACGTGGGCAACCAAATCATTACGACTGCTGTCTTCTGTAATGAAAGTTCGCAATTTGGCATCCTTGATGGCTACTTTTTCGGTTCTGATTTTTACCGAAAGGATTTCCTCCAATTTCTCCTTGGTTAATTTTTTTCTGTTTTCAAGAATGTAATTGTTTTTTCTTTGATTCAAGAAATCTTGGGCCGCTTCGACCATTCCGTAGAAAGAAGTTTCGGCGGTATTTGGAATATAAGAAAAAACAGTATTGTCCGTATCGTCACCGATTGCATTTAAAACTGCAGGGAGAATTAATTTTCCAAGATTTTTTCTTTCTTGATATATTTCGGCATCACTTCCACGAGAGAAATAAATTCTTTCGAAAGAACATGCTTTTTTCACGGTTGGTTCCAGAATTTGTTGCTCTGTTACCGTTCCGTTTTTCTTTATAATCAAGGCATTTCCAGGTTGCAATTCCTGTACTTTTTCGAAATCGACATTGAAAACCGTTTGAATGACCGGACGTTCCGAAGCCACTACCACAATTTCGTCATCTTCATAAAAATAGGCTGGACGAATTCCGGCTGGATCCCTGAAAACAAAAGCGTCTCCGTGACCCAAAAGTCCTGCCATGGCATAACCTCCATCCAAATTTTTGGAAGCTCTTCTCAAAATTCTGGCAACGTCTAATTTTTCAGCTATAACTGGCGATGCTTCTCTTTTTGTCAAACCGTTATTTTTGCATTCTTGATACAAATCGGTAACTGCATTATCCAAGAAATGTCCAATTTTTTCCATTACCGTAACGGTATCTGCCATTTCTTTTGGATGCTGTCCTAAATCAATAAGGTTTTGAAAAAGTTCTTTTACGTTGGTCATATTGAAATTTCCAGCCAAAATCAAGTTTCTGTGCATCCAGTTATTCTGACGTAAAAATGGGTGAACACTTTCGATGCTGTTTTTTCCAAAAGTCCCGTAACGTACGTGTCCCAAAAATAACTCCCCTAAATATGGAATCATTTTTTTCTGCAAAGCCACATCATCTAGATATTCGGGATGCAATGCCAATTCCTCGTTAATCCTGTCGTTTATCTGGGCAAATACATCTTGAATAGGCTGTGCATCATTGGAACGCACACGACTAATGTATCTTTCTCCTGGTTCAACATCAAGTTTAATACTTGCAAAACCTGCTCCATCCTGCCCACGATTGTGTTGCTTTTCCATAAGGAGATACATTTTTTGTATTCCGTAGAAAGCCGTTCCGTATTTTTCTTTGTAGAATTCTAACGGTTTCTTTAATCTTAAAAGGGCAATCCCGCATTCGTGTTTAATTGCGTCGCTCATTGTATAGTAGTTGTAGTTGGTTTCTATTGAAAAAGCCCCGTCTCCGAGGCTTCATAATTTTGCATTATAGTTCTATATCAAATTGGGTCAATGACTTGAATTGCTTCAATCTCGACACTACTTCTTCTTTTTCCAATCCAACCATTCTTTCGGTTCCAAATTTTTCTACACAGAAGGAAGCTAAATTTGATCCATAAATAATGGCGTTTTTCATATTCTCGAATGATATGTTTTCGCTTTGGGTTAAATACCCGGCAAATCCTCCTGCGAATGTATCTCCAGCTCCCGTTGGATCGAAAACTTCTTCCAATGGCAATGCTGGCGCAAAGAAAATTTGATTGTCATGAAACAATAAAGCACCGTGTTCACCTTTTTTGATAACTACGTATTTTGGCCCCATTGCGTGAATTTTCACGGCTGCTTTTACCAATGAATATTCTCCCGACAATTGTCTTGCTTCTTCGTCATTGATGGTAATGACATCCACACGTTTTATTACTTCCAATAATTCAGGCAAAGCACAATCCATCCAGAAATTCATCGTATCCAAAACTACTAATTTAGGTTTGGTTTCCATTTGGTCCAAAACGCTGCTTTGTACTAATGGATGCAAGTTTCCAAGCATTACGACATCGGCAGTTTTGAAATTTTGAGGAACTTTTGGCTGAAAATCCGCCAACACATTCAACTCTGTTGCCAAAGTATCTCTTGAGTTCAAGTCGTTGTGGTACAAACCACTCCAAAAGAAAGTTTTTCCACCTTTAACTACTTCAAGACCTGAAATATCGATGTTTCTTTCGGTTAATAAATCTAAATATTCTTGTGGAAAATCATCGCCAACAACAGAAACAATAGCAGATTCCAGTTTAAAATGAGCCGCAGAAAGTCCTATATAAGTTCCCGCTCCACCCAAGATTTTGTCTGTTTTACCAAAAGGTGTTTCAATGGCGTCGAAAGCAACAGTCCCAACAATCAATAATTTATTCATTATATGTGTTTCGAATTAAGCGGCAAAGATAGTTCATAAGTTTTAGAGTTGCAAAGGATGATGCTCTCAAAGTTTTCATAAAATTATACGCCCATTTTTCACAAAAACACCCAACAAACAAATGTTGGGTGTTTCAGGTATCACAAGAAGTGAAACTCAAAATTGAACTATAAAATAGTAATTATTCTTTGTATTTAGAATCTACATCAGCGGTTAATGTTTTCAAAAAAGCCTCCATATCATTGGCATCGGCATCAGAAATATCTTTCTTGAGCTGTAATTTTCCCATTATTTTTATGGCTTCTTTAAGTGAAGCAACTGAACCATCGTGGAAATAAGGATATGTTTTTTCACTATTTCTTAAACTTGGAGTTTTAAACAAAAATTGGTCTCCCTCTTTTTTGGTCACATTATAAAGTCCCTTGTCTGTTTTTTTACTGTGAGTCAAATTCGCATAATCTCCATACAATCCAAATTTTTGCATCAATTGTCCTCCCACTGCAACCCCGCTGTGACAAGTAATACAAGCATTGTCAATAAAAGCGGACAACCCTTTTTTCTCCTGTTCGCTTAGAGCATCTTCATCGCCATCTAAATAGCTGTCAAATTTACTTTTGGGCAATAATTGGCGTTCAAATGCCTCGATTGCATTATTGAAGTTTGCAATAGTGATAGGTTCTTTGTCATTTGGGAATGCCTTTTTAAAAGCAGCTTGGTATTCTGGATTCGCATTTAATTTTTTTACCAATACTGCTGCGCTTGGAATTCCGTGCTCAACAGGATTTGAATTTGAATTTCCAGTTTCTCCGATGGCTTTGCCCCGACCATCCCAAAATTGCGAAGCGTGTAAAGACGCGTAAATTACTGATGGAGAATTTCTTTCTTCAGGTTGTTTGGAATCTCCAAGTGAAAACACTTTGTTGTCAACTCCAAAAGTTGCCAGGTTGTGGCAAGAATTACAACTGATGTCGCCGTTTTTTGAAAAGGTTTTGTCAAAATACAACTTTTTGCCCAAATCAATTTTATCCAGAGGAATCGCCTCATATTTGACCGTTGAAATGGATTTAAAGAAATTTTCGGCTTTTTTCACAAGTTCTGATTTTTCAGAAACTGGTTTTATGGAGAAATCTTCTTCGGCTCCTTTTTTGCAACCAAACAAAGTCAATCCCAGTATTACAAAAACTAACTTTTTCATTTCTTTATTTTTTTACAACAAAGTTAGTCAGGAACACAACAAAAAGCAACATTAAATACCTGAAATATAAGCAATTATAAAAACAATAGAGCTAAAACAAAAGGTTTTTGAAACACATATAGAACTTTGGATTTCTATAAAAGCTTACCCTCTTCTTTTTCATAAAAAACATCCACGGAAAGTTTACTTTGAGTAGAAGCCATAACCGCCAATTCATCGCAGCGCTCATTTTGGGGATGATTATTATGTCCTTTTATCCATTTGAAATCGACTTTATGCTTTCTGTAAACTATTAAAAACCGTTTCCACAAATCAGAATTTTTCCTGTCTGCAAAACCTTTTTTCTCCCAGCCAAAAACCCATTTTTTCAAAACAGAATCCACTACATATTTAGAATCCGAAATAACCAAAACTTTCATATTCGGATTTTTTAGTTTTTCAAGACCCACAATTACAGCCAACAATTCCATTCTATTGTTAGTTGTAAGGCGAAAACCTTCGTAAAATTCCTTTTTATGCGGCGTACCCACCAATTCCATCACAACACCGTAACCACCGCGACCAGGATTCCCCTTGGCAGCACCATCAGTATATATATGTACGTCGTGTTCCAATTTTAGGATTTAAGTTTTAGGACTTCTTCTACTATTGATGGAAAATATTTTTGTTCCAATTCGTGTATTTTTTCAGCCACAACCTCAGGTGTGTCCGTAATCAACACGGTTACCTTTTTTTGAAAAATAATATTTCCTTCATCATAATTTTCATTTACATAATGAATGGAGATTCCCGTTTCCTTTTCCTTGTTTTCGACAATCGCTTTATGCACATTCATGCCGTACATTCCTTTTCCACCATACTTTGGCAACAAGGCTGGATGCACGTTTATTATTTTATCGGGATACTGTGCTATAATATTTTCGGGGAATTTTAATAAAAATCCGGCAAGAACTATCAAATCGGGCTGAATGGCAATTAATTTTTGTAGTATTTTGTCGCTATTTAATTCTTCTCTGGAAAAAATTTCTGTTGGAACCTGAAAATTTTTAGCTCTTTCAATTACATAAGCCTTTGGATTGTTTGTAAAAACAGAAACGACTGTTCCTATACTGGTACTTTTAAAATGTTTTATAATGTTTTCAGCATTAGTACCCGATCCAGAAGCAAAAATTACTATTTTTTTCATATTTTTAACAGATTTCAATACTGCAAAAAAAAGAATAAAAAGTGATAATAAATAACATTAACGGCTCTTTGTGAAATTTATTTTATAAATTAGCTGTCACATTTATTAACTAAATAGTTGTTTTAAAATAAAGTTTTTTATTTTTGCCAACAATTAAAATTTAAAATTAAAGATTATGTCAGACATTGCATCAAGAGTAAAAGCGATTATCGTAGACAAATTAGGTGTTGACGAAAACGAAGTTGTAACAGAAGCTAGCTTCACTAATGATTTAGGAGCTGACTCATTAGACACTGTAGAGCTTATTATGGAGTTCGAAAAAGAATTTGACATCCAAATTCCAGACGATCAAGCAGAGAATATCGCTACTGTAGGTCAAGCAATTTCTTATATCGAAGAAGCTAAGAAATAATAAAAAAACACCCGTTTATATTTTATTGTAAACGGGTGTTATTATTTTTTAAAATTAAATTCCGGATTGAATTTCAATCAAAAATGATATTTATAATAACACCCATGGCTCTTTTGTGATATCAATACAGCAAGAAAGCATGGGTTTTATTTGTTTAAAAATACTAATTTAATAAATTATGGAATTAAGGCGAGTTGTTGTAACAGGTCTAGGTGCTCTTACTCCTATTGGGAATACTATTCAAGAGTATTGGAACGGTCTTATTAACGGCGTTAGTGGAGCTGCTCCAATAACTTATTACGACCCTTCAAAGTTTAGAACACATTTTGCATGCGAGTTAAAAAACTTCAATGTTGAAGATTTTATAGACAGGAAAGAAGCTCGAAAAATGGACCGTTATGCTCAATATGCACTGGTTGCAGCCGAGGAAGCCGTACAAGATGCCGGTTTTAATTTTGAAAAATTAGACAAAGACAGAGTCGGCGTTATCTGGGGTTCTGGTATTGGCGGATTGGAAACTTTTCAAATAGAAGTTCTTAATTATGCAGCCGGAGACGGTACACCAAAATTCAATCCTTTCTTTATACCAAAAATGATTGCCGATATAGCAGGTGGTCACATTTCGATTAAATACGGTTTTAGAGGCCCTAATTTCACGACCGTTTCGGCTTGTGCTTCATCTACAAATGCCATTATTGATGCTTTCAATTATATTCGATTGGGTCATGCTGATGCTATGGTAACAGGAGGTTCAGAAGCTGCAGTAACGATTGCGGGGATGGGTGGATTCAATGCCATGCACGCTCTTTCGACAAGAAATGACGATCCAAAAACCGCTTCCAGACCTATGGACAAAGACCGTGACGGTTTTGTTTTAGGCGAAGGTGCAGGTGCTTTAATCCTTGAAGAATACGAACATGCCGTAGCCCGTGGAGCAACTATTTATTGCGAAATTGGTGGCGGTGGAATGTCGGCAGATGCTTATCATATTACGGCTCCACATCCAGAAGGACTGGGTGCAAAAAACGTGATGCTAAACTGTTTGAGAGATGCCGGATTAAAACCTACCGATGTTGATGGCGTGAATATGCACGGAACTTCGACACCGCTTGGCGACTTGGCAGAATCTAAAGCCATTGAAACTGTTTTTGGAGAACATGCTTACACCATGAATTTGAATTCCACAAAATCAATGACGGGACACTTGCTAGGTGCAGCCGGCGCAATAGAAACCATCTCTTCCATCCTTTCGATAAAACACGGAATTATTCCTCCAACAATCAATCATTTTACCGATGATGAAAGCATTAATTCTAAATTAAACTTTACTTTTAATGTTGCCCAAAAAAGAGACGTGAATGTCTTGATGAGTAATACTTTTGGTTTTGGCGGACATAATGCTTGTGTATTGGTAAAAAAACTAGATTATTAATTATATCAATGCAAATGCGTATAATTAAAAAAATATTTTCAAAATCCCGTTCTCTTGAAGACGGGATTTTTTTTGATGCTATACGTAAGGTTTTGGGGTTTGACCCAAAAATGCTCGATTACTACAAAAAAGCATTTACCCACCGCTCCTCGAATAAGCTGGATGAACAAGGAAACGCAATTAATTATGAACGCCTAGAATTTCTGGGTGATGCCATGTTAAGTTCTGTAATTGCGGCGCATTTATTCAACAAAGCTCCTGCTGGAGACGAAGGTTATCTTACAAAAATGAGGTCGAAAATTGTTAGCAGGGAACATCTGAACGAATTGGGAAAAGATTTGAATCTCATTCGATTCATAGAGAGCAAAGTTCCCGTACAACATTTTGGAGAGAACATTCACGGCAATATTTTTGAATCTTTGGTTGGTGCCATCTATCTGGATAGAGGCTATAATTATTGCGAAAAATTCATCCAGAAAAGAGTCGTGATTCCTTATGTGGACATTGCCCGATTGGAAGGAAAAGTGATCAGTTACAAAAGTCTGCTCATAGAATGGTGTCAAAAAGAAAAAAAACAATTTCACTATGACATATTTGAGGATAACGGAATAGATGGACAACGATTATTTGGGGTAAAACTGAGTATCGACGACAAAGTAATTGCAAAAGCAAGAGCAACTTCTAAAAAGAAAGCCGAAGAAAAAGCATCGCAACGTGCTTATTTTGCATTTCAAAAAAAAATTGACAATAAATGATTACAACAAGATGTTAGCTACATCGTTTTCGAATATAAAATAACAAAATCATCCGTTTTGATAGGTAAATGCTTGCGATAGAAATACTATCTTTACATCTTATTTTTTCATGAAATGGCTATTCATAAATTGGATCTTGGCGAGTTTGACGAAATAGATTATCATCTTATTGCTATTCATACTTCGTTGGAAGATTATCGGCTGGCTTATTTCATCAATCAAAAGCTTCCAATAAATTTGGGCAAAAACAAGAATGAAATTCAAATCAACATAAAAGAAGGAGAGACAAAATTCTCGCGATTTTATTATTACGATGTCGAAAAAGAGATTTTCTGGAATTTAATTCAAAACAAAAACGAAGTCATACAACAAAAAAATAACAGTGGAGGAAATCTATTTTCGAATATAAACATGGAAGTTTCAACAAAAGTCTATTTGCTTCCCGAATTCAAAAAAGTAGATTATTTTTTAAAAATTGAAAATATGGACAAGGCCACGGATTTGTTAAAAATACAATCCATATTAAATACAATAGAAAGCATATCAACGGCATATTCCGTTGAAACAAATAAAATAAAATCAAAAAATAATTTAATTTTTTAATACAAATGATTACAAACAAAAAGACTAAAATTGTAGCCACACTAGGACCTGCATGTAGTACAAGAGAAATCATAAAAGACATGGTTGACGCAGGTGTAAATGTGTTCAGAATAAATTTTTCACATGCGGATTATGAAGATGTTAAACAAAAAATCAATATAATTAGAGGTCTTAACGAAGAATTTGGACACACTACCGCAATTCTTGCAGACTTGCAAGGTCCTAAACTTCGTGTAGGTGTCATGGAAGATGGTGTCGTGGTAAATGACGGTGATTTAATCACGTTTACAACTGCCGAAGACATACTTGGTACTGCCAAAAAAGTTTTTATGAAGTACAAAAATTTTCCAAACGATGTGAATCCTGGGGAAAAAATCTTGCTTGATGACGGTAAATTGATTTTCGAAATTGTTGAAACAGACAAAAAAACCGAAGTTGTGGCGAGAGTCCTTCAAGGAGGTGAATTGAAATCCAAAAAAGGGGTAAATCTTCCTAACACAAAAATTTCATTGCCTGCATTGACTGAAAAAGACATTGCCGATGCCATATTTGCAATAAGTCAAAATGTAGATTGGATTGCACTTTCATTCGTAAAAACTCCAGAAGATTTACAAGACCTGCAAGAATTAATCGCAAAACATTCAGATTATAAAATTCCAATCGTTGCCAAAATAGAAATGCCGGAAGCATTGGTAAATATCGACAAGATTATTGCTTATTGCGACGCCTTGATGGTAGCACGTGGTGATTTGGGAGTAGAACTTCCTGCACATGAAGTACCTCTTGTTCAAAAAGAATTAATTAGAAGAGCAAAAACAGCAAGAATTCCTGTTATTGTGGCCACCCAAATGATGGAAACCATGATCACCAGCTTGACTCCTACACGTGCTGAAGTAAACGACGTTGCCAACTCGGTTATGGACGGTGCCGATGCTGTAATGCTTTCTGGAGAAACTGCTACAGGTAATTATCCTGTTCAAGTAATTCAACAAATGTCACAAATTCTTAAAGCTGTTGAAGATTCTCCGTTAATTCAAGTTCCTCAAAACACGCCTCAAATCAAAACAAACCGTTTTATCACCAAAATTGTTTGTCACCACGCAACAGTTATGGCCAACTCAATCAAAGCCAAAGCAATTTGTACTTTGACAAACAGTGGTTATACTGCTTTTCAAATTTCGGCTTGGAGACCACAATCCCATATTTTGGTTTTTACTTCCAATAAACGAATCTTGACTCGTCTTAATTTGTTATGGGGAGTAAAATCATTTTATTATGACAGTTCCGTAAGTACGGATGACACTGTTGCTGATGTAAATGAAATTGCAAGAAAAAAAGGGTATGTAACCAAGGGTGATTTCTTGGTAAACCTTTCTGCAATGCCTCTTACCGACAAGGGTATGGTAAACACCTTGAGAGTTTCAGAAATAGAATAGTGTAAGCTGTCAAATCAATAACAAATCCGTGTCAATAAAATGGCACGGATTTTTTTGTTTAGGCACCTAATGAAAAAAATTAAGAATAATTAAACATTCTTCTACAGAAAATATTCTACTTTTGAAAAAACTAACATTTTATACTATGGCTTTCGAATCGAAAAACCCGTTTTTAACCAATAAATCTTTTACGGCCACATCGGCTTCATCTGACAACAAAGTGCATCAAGCCACTCTTATTGATTACAATCAAGAGATGACTTTGTCTGGAACAATCAACAAAACTTTAATCTTGTTTCTATTGCTTACGGCATCGGCCATCGTGGTTTGGTGGATGGCTTTTAATGGAATGAATCCGTTGTTGCCTGCTATTGGAGGCGCAATTGTGGGATTAATTTTAGTAGTGATTGCCGCTTTTAAACCTCAATATTCACCCGTTTTGGCTCCAGGTTACGCCTTGTTCGAAGGCTTGTTCATAGGAGGCGTATCAGCAATTTTTGAGGCAAAATATCCAGGAATCGTGATTCAGGCTGTCGGCGCCACATTTGTGACATTTGCTGTCTGTCTTGGACTGTATAAGTTTAAAATTGTACAAGTAACCGAGCAGTTCAAATCGGTTGTTGTTGCGGCAACGCTTGCCATTGCCACCTATTACTTAATTTCCTGGTTAGTTTCCATATTTACCAGCTATACTCCTGCACATTATGGCAATTCTATGATGAGTATCGGCATCAGTGTTTTCGTGATTGTAATTGCTGCATTAAACTTATTCTTGGATTTTGATAGAATTGAAAAAGGAGTACAAGAAAAAATGCCTAAATTCATGGAATGGTTTGGCGCCATGGGATTGATGATAACCTTGGTTTGGTTGTACATCGAGTTTTTAAGATTGCTTTCCAAACTTTCGAGCAGGGATTAAATAAAAAACATATTCTAAAACCACGCCCGAAAGCGTGGTTTTTTCGTTAAAAAGCAAATTTCAACTGCACCACAACCGTCTTTTTTTCTTCGGTGTTGAGATTGCTCAGGGAAATTCCCAACAATCGAACAGAATCTTTCATTCGCTCTTGAAACAAGAGTTCTTTGACCGTTTCCATGATCAATCCCTTGTCGGAAATAAAGTAAGGCATCGTTTTACTGCGGGTTTGCTGCGTAAAATCGCTGTATTTTATTTTCAAGGTTACCGTTTTTCCAGCAATGCCGTGTTTTTTTAGTCTTTTTTCCAATGAATTGGCAATCTTTTCCAACTGTTCCATCATAAAAATCTCGGAAGAAAGGTTGACGTCAAAAGTATGTTCCGCTGCCACAGATTTGGTTATTCTATCTGATTTTACTTCGCTGTTGTGAATGCCTCGCACCACATTATAATAGAAATTTCCTGATTTCCCGAAATGCTTTTCGAGAAATTCCAAGGACTTGCTTTTCAATTCCAATCCCGTAAAAATGCCTAATTGGTACATTTTTTCGGTAGTAACCTTCCCCACTCCATAAAATTTTCGAATGGGCAAGACTTCCAAAAAAGGAATGACTTCATCCGGATTGACCGTTTTTTGACCATTGGGTTTGTTGTAATCACTGGCAATTTTGGCCACAAATTTATTGATTGAAATCCCTGCCGAAGCAGTCAAACCAACTTCATTGAGAATCCGAAGTCTTATTTCTTGAGCCAATAATGTGGCACTCGGATTTCCTTTTTTGTTTACCGTGACATCAAGATAGGCTTCATCCAACGACAATGGCTCGACCAAATCAGTGTATTCGTGGAATATGGTTCTTATTTTGTTGGATATTTCTTTGTAACGGTCAAATCGGGGTCTAACAAAAATTAAATCGGGACAATGCTTCTTTGCCAAAACCCCACTGATGGCACTTCGAACTCCAAATTTTCTGGCTTCATAACTTGCCGCTGCCACCACGCCACGATTTTCTGCACCGCCAACGGCAATGGGTTTTCCTCGCAAAACCGGATTGTCCATTTGCTCCACCGAAGCAAAAAAAGCATCCATGTCAATGTGTATGATTTTTCTATTGGGATTCATTTCTGGCATACAGCAAATTTATGCAAATTATTACACGTATATTAGCTTAAATATCTTACATTTAACCTAAATTATAGGCAACAAATTAATTCATTTGATTAACAAAGAAACCATGAATAAAATAGTTTACATCCTACTGCTTTTGCCAATCCTTCTATGGAGTCAGACCAATAACACAAACAATACCGTTATCAAACATTTTTATAAAGACAAAGTGGTATCAGTGGAAGTTTGGCGAGGAACAGACAAAATAATAGACAGTCTCAAAACCTATTATTCTAACGGAAAGCTAAACGAGATTTTTTATTATGATGACAAAGGACATAAAAACTCCAATTGTTTTCAATACAACGGACAAGGAGAAAAATTGGTTACTTGGAATTTTTCTCACGGAAAATTGTTGAGCAGAATAGACCATAAATTGCCTTTTAACAATAAAGAAACCATAGAAGTAGCAAAAAAACATCTTCAATTACTTACTGAATTAAACACAAAAACCAACTACAACCCCATAAAAATAGATGATTTATTCAAAAGAGGCAATTTAAGGGCTCGTCTTGGAAATAAAACATTGGCTCTTGACGATTTAAAAAAGGTGGAATGGATAATAAATAAAAACGCCAAAGATACAACCAAAGTAATTTCGGAATCCGCAAAGGCAAACAGGGAAAAATTCAAAAGCAGTCTTTACGACATGATTGCTAACATATATGGAAGTCTTGAAATGGAAAATTGCACTTTTCATTACTATTATAAAGCGATGGCCGCAGCGCCAAAAGACAATCGTATTTTATACAATTTTGCCAATTATTTACAACAAAAAAAATCCAATGATTTGGCTCTCCATTATTTAGAAAAAATTATTGCAGAACAACCTGAACACGGCCATGCAAGGTGGGCGATTGCAAAATTATACAGCGATATGGGAGAATATGAAAAAGCCATGGAGAATATTAACGCCGCTTTCCTCAAAGAAAAAACAATCATAGAACGCTCATCCGATTATGGAGGCAGGGATTTAAAAACTACTCGAGGTTTATTGTACCATAAACTGGGCGAATCCGAAAAAGGAATTAAAGATTTGAAAGAAGCATTGGAAATGGACAAAAACAATTCGTATGCCATGAAAAATCTGGGCATTATTTACCTCGACCAAAAAAAATACAATGAAGCCTGTGCCTTGTTCGAAAAAGCGAAAAAACTCGATTACACCTTGGTTTTTGACGAGAATGATCTTGATGCTTTATTGAAAAACGCCTGCAACAATGTGCAAACCGAAATCGCCATTGAGAAATCTAAACCATTTGTTTTCCCTAATCCTGCCACAACGGTGATTACCATTAAAAACTATGATTTCAAAAATTTTGGTTACGAGTTTTTTGATTTTGAATCCACTTCCGTTTTGCGCGGAAACAGTTCCGATGGCACTATTGACCTGTCGAGACTAAACGCCGGTTTTTACATCCTTAAAGTTTTCAATACCGATTCTCCACAAACCTTTAAAATTATCAAGGAATAATAAATTTTTCCCAAAGACTAGAATTTTACCAATTATGCTAGAAATAGAAAGAAAATTTCTCGTGACTTCGGAAGCTTTCAAAAAAGAAGCTTTTGTCCAAAATCGAATTGCACAAGGTTATTTGAGCTCAATTCCTGAACGAACAGTTAGGGTTCGCATAAAAGAAAACAAAGGATTCCTGACCATAAAAGGAGCCTCAAACGAATCGGGCTTGTCGCGTTTTGAATGGGAAAAAGAAATTCCTGTTGATGAAGCCAAAGAATTATTGAAATTATGCGAAAAAGGTGTTATCGACAAAACCCGTTTTGAAGTAAAAACGGGAAACCACGTCTTTGAAATTGACGAGTTCCATGGAGAAAATGAAGGTTTGACTATGGCCGAAATTGAACTGGGATCAGAAACTGAAATCTTCGAAAAACCAAGTTGGCTTGGCGAAGAAGTTACCAATGACAATCGGTATTATAATTCTTATTTAAGCAAAAATCCTTACGGGAATTGGTAAGCTATTTTTGAAGTATTTCCATGGTTACCAACACATTCCCAGAAGATATATTGTTGGCAATTTGCATATAAGCACGTCTTGAAAGATCGATTTCCCTTGATCTCACAAATGGTCCTCTATCGGTAATTTCCACAATTATCGATTTACCATTTTTTTCATTGGTGATTTTCACTTTGGTTCCAAAGGGTAATTTCTTGTGGGCAGCGGTAAATGAATTTTTGTCATATTTTTTTCCGCTGGCTGTTCTTCTTCCGTGAAATTTATCGGCATAATAGGATGCGTGGGCATCTTTTTTATAGAACTTGAATTTACCTGTTTCAAGCAGCAAACTATCGGAAACAGCTTCTTGTTCTTCAACAATTGATTTGTTTTTTTTGACCGTGTCTTTTTGTACCGCTATTTTTTGTTTTTCGGAAATCAAGGTTTGGCTGCTAGCTAACGCAACAAAGACAATCGAAAGAAAAATAAATATTGATTTTTTACTCATAATTTTAAATTTGCTTTTTTTGTATTCGTGACCCTAGTCTAGAAGGCGAACTGATGAAATAATCTTCGATTTCATTTTTGACTTTTAGATGAATTCCAGACTTGCAAAAAACCATACCTAGGTAAAAAAAGTCCTTTTCAGGACTTTTTTTAACTTTTTAAAACCATAAATTCCACGGAATTCTACTCAAAATAAGCACTAATCCCAATCCATAAAAAATGGATAATGTTTTGAATTTTGATTCACTTGTCGTTAATTTTTTATGTTTTGACCAACCAATGGTTATCAAGACAATACCAATGATGTTAATAAGCGGATGTTCCAATGAAGTCAATCTCAATGCTGCATCTTTCATTTGTCCTAATTGAGAAAATCCCAATGGTGAAATAAAATAAACAATAAATCCAATCAATAATTGAGTGTGTATTGCAGCCAAGGCAAATAGCCCAATTTTCCTGTCTTTTTCAGTAAATTCTTTTTTAGATGACAACCCAAGGAATGAATTCACAACAGCTATAACCAATACTAATAATGCCAAATAAGCCCAACCAGAATGCAATTTTTGAATGATTTCGTACATAAAATAATTTTTTGTTTTAACAAATATAAATAAAAAAGCTGAAAAAAAAACGGCATCACCTTTAGAAGTGATGCCGTTTTTGATATTATTTGAATTTCTATTTAGAAATCGTAACGTAAAGTAAAGTTCCAAGTTCTTCCAAAACCGAAGTAAACTTGGTTCGCATCGGCTACACCATTATAAGTTCTTCCTGGAGTAGATTCATAAGTAGGTCCAGATGTACCGGAAAGGAAATCATTAGCAAAGATGTTTGTTCTAGACTCTGCAATATAGGTTTCGTCCAAAACGTTGTTCACGTTCAATCTGAAGTTCACTGATTTATCCTTGTTCTTGCCTACAATCATCTTGTAAGAGAATCCAGCATCAAGCAATCCATAGGAAGGCAATTCCAACGATCCTTTATTTGTAGGCGATGAAAAATTAATTGGATTAATTCCAGCGTATAAATTATTGCTGAAATTATAATTTGCATCTAAAGTTACTCTTGTCAAAACTTCGTAAGAAGCTCCCAAAGATGCGGTCATTTGAGCAGCATCTCCTACTTTAACCTTATCCAAATACATAGTAGTAGCAGTATATCCAGGAACTGGCGTGTTATCAGCAATCCAATAAGCATTACTAAGGGCATTTCCTTTGTACTCCCAAATTCCATAAGAAAACATGGCATTTATTCTTATTTTTTCGGTTAATGGAGAATTCACTTCAAATTCAATTCCAGAGTGCACCTCATTAAGACCCACTAATTCTGTATAAGTAGTACCTGCAGGAACTGTAGGAGAGGTTGGAAGTGCATTTCCTCTTAAATACCTGTCATCCCAATTGGTATTGTAAATATTCACGTTAGCATTGAATTTTGCTGAACGGAATCCATAACCCGCTTCAAGACCCAATATTTTCTCATTGGTAAGATTAGGGTTTACAGTTGATCTATTATTAGGATAAACCGAATTAAAGAATGGTTGTTTTGAATAATATCCAGCATTTGCGTAAACATTATGATTTTCGTTGATGTTATAGTTTGCACCCCCTTTTACGTTACCTCCAAGTATGTTTTCATAATCAGTAGAAGCCAAAGAAGGTTGAGTTACTGTATTGTACACAAAATCATCTTCTCTTTTAAATCCTTGTTGAGAAACCGCTCCTTGAACAAAAGCCGTTAAATTATCTTTGGAATATTCCAATTGTGTAAAAGCTCCATACCATCTTACATTACCAGTACTGTTAAAAGCGATTTTTTCATAGTCTTTGTTTTGAAAAACATTCCATTGAACATCTGTATCATAAGTTGTGGTAAGATGTCTGTTTGGATAATTCACGTTGGTATTGTCAAAATACTCGTCCCCACCCAATAAATCATTCAAAACTGTATAATGGTATCCTTTGTAAGTTCTGGCGTCAAGACCAAAATCCAAAGTCAAGGTTTGGCTCAATTTTTTATTCAAATTAATTACACCACCAAACCAGTCATGTGAATTGATGGATGAAGTTTGCGAAATCCCTGCAGTATTGATATTTGTAGACGGATTATAAGCTGCATTTGATCCACTGAAGTAAGCACTATTTTGATACAATCCTCCAATTTTAGCTCTCGTTTTAAGACCCGCTAAACCATTAATGGCAACTGGAACACCCGAGTTATAGGCTTTAATTTTATCATAATCTACCAATCCGTTAGCAGTTCTAAACGCAATTACGTCACTATATGCCTTCCCTTGAATTCCTCCTGTTGCACCGGCACCGGCGCCACGACCCATTGAAGCATAAACCACCGTAGAAAGTTTAGTCGTTTCGTTGATTGCGTAATCCCAGTTGATGGATGCAATAGGCTTGTGGTAATAATTTTTTCTAATGTTGTATTTCTCTCCATTCAAATATCCTGCATCCGCATTGTATCTGATATTTGGATCTTCCTTAGAACCGTATTGCTGGTAAATTGCAATTGTAGAAACAGTAGATCTTTGGCTGTGCCATTGTGGCGCACCTGTTACAGTCAATTGAAAATCATGTTTATTGTCTTTCGTGGAATATCCTAAAGCCACATAATAGTTTGCGCCTTGAAAATCAGTACCTGTTATGTATCCATCTCCTTGAGTCTGGGACAACAAAATAGAAGCCGAAAATCCATTATTTAATTTCCCGCTATTATAAGATGCTTGTGTTTTTAAATAATTCGCATTACCAAAACCAGAAGAAATCGATCCTCCTTCTTTTTTATCAGAAGATCTAGTGATAACATTTATTGTTCCCCCAACAGATGAAACTGCCAGTTTGGAAGAACCTAATCCTCTTTGTACCTGCATTGCCGATGTAACGTCAGACAATCCAGCCCAGTTACTCCAAAAAACACGACTGTTTTCCATATCGTTAATAGGCATACCGTTAACCATCACCGCAATGTTTTCTTGAGCAAAACCTCGGATCGTAATTCTAGAATCCCCAAAACCACCACCACTTTTTGTTGCATATACAGAAGGCGTGTTTTTCAAAATTTCGGGAAATTCTTGGGTCCCTAATTTTTCTTGAATTTCAGCTGATTTGATAGTAGAAACTGCAACAGGTGTTTTTCTGTCCTTTGCAACGTCAACAACAGATGACTTAACAACAACTTCGCTTAATTCACTTGAATTATTAGTCAAAACGATTGTCCCCAAATCCGTGGTTCCTCCATTTGAAACCGTAAATTTAACTGTCGTGGCATCGTAACCAATAAAAGAAATTACCAATTCTCCGGAAGTAGCCGTAGTGTTAATAGAAAATTTACCGTCAAAATCTGCCGAAACTCCAATTTTAGACCCTTTGATGGAAACATTTGCTCCAGGCAAAGAGTTCTGTCCATCAGTTACTGTACCCGTAATTTTTCCTTGTGAAAATACTGTCGTGACCATCATAAACAGTAATCCAGAAAGCAACCAATTTTTCATTGTTCTCATTTTGTGTTGTTTAGTAGTTTTTGGCAAAATTCTAACATTTAATCGATAAAACCGTTAAGGAAATGTTAATAAAGTTGATTTAGATAACGAATTGTTAACAAATATAACTTTTTGATTAGAATTTGTTAAAAACAAACAACATCAACATATTGTTAATCAGATAGATATGTATTTTTGTAAAAAAATCAATGGTTAATAAATAATTAGCCAAGAAAAATTCTTAAAAAAATTAACATGTAATAAAAAAAGCCTTGATTTAATAAAAATCAAGGCTTCCAGTTTATTTATGATATCCGTTTCAGGAAAAACGGAAACTAATTTTATTTATTCTTCAAAAAATGATTCAACAAAAACTCTGTTGAACTGTCATGGGCATTGACTTTTTTCGAATGGATTTCATCAAGAATTGAATTGGCTAATTGTTTGCCCAATTCAACGCCCCATTGGTCATAACTGAAAATATTCCAGATAATTCCCTGGACAAAAATCTTGTGCTCGTACAACGCCACCAACGAACCTAGAGATTTAGGCGTCAATTTTTCTATAAGAATCGTGTTCGTAGGTTTGTTTCCACTGAATACTTTGAAAGGCAAAAGAAATTTTGCTTTTTCTGCTGACAGCCCTTGTTTGTCGAATTCCGCTTGTACTTGCTCTTTTGTTTTACCATTCATCAAAGCTTCGGTTTGGGCAAAAAAGTTGGACATCAATTTATTATGATGATCTTCGTTTCCATACAATGGCTTTACGAATCCAATAAAATCGGTTGGAATCAATTTGGTACCTTGATGAATCAATTGAAAGAAGGCGTGTTGCGAATTGGTTCCCGGCTCTCCCCAAATAATGGTTCCTGTTTGATAATCGACAGGTTTTCCGTCACGTCCAACACTTTTTCCATTGCTTTCCATTGTTCCTTGTTGCAAGTAAGGAGCCAATTTTTGCAAATATTGGGTATATGGAATCAAGGCTTCGCTTTCGGCACCAAAAAAATTATTGTACCAAACGCTCAACAAAGCCAAAACCACCGGAACATTTTTATCGAAATCTGCTGTCTTGAAATGCTCGTCCATTTCATTGGCACCAGCCAATAATTTATTGTAATTATCAAAACCGACAGCTAAACTTATGGAAAGACCAACAGCGCTCCAAAGAGAAAAACGTCCACCAACCCAATCCCACATTGGGAATACGTTGTCAGGATTTATTCCAAATTCGGTTACTTTTTGAAGATTGGTGGAAACTGCCACAAAATGCTTGGCCACGTCTTCTTGCGAAGCTGATTTCAAAAACCATTCTTTAATGGTTTCGGAATTGGTCAAGGTTTCCTGTGTAGTAAATGTTTTGGAAACAATGACAAAAAGGGTGGTTTCTGGATTTAACTTTTTAATGACTTCATTTACATGATCCCCATCCACATTCGAAACAAAATGAACATTCAAGTGATTTTTGTAATACTGTAAAGCTTCAACTGCCATTACTGGACCAAGGTCTGAACCCCCAATTCCAATATTGACAATATCCGTAAAAGGTTTGCCGGTATATCCTTTTCTGGCTCCGCTTACCACTTCGTTGGTGAAGTTTTTTATTTTATTTTTTACTTCAAAAACCTCCGGAATAACATTTTCTCCATCAACTTTTATGACTGCTGTTTCTTTTGCTCGTAAAGCGGTGTGCAAAACGGCACGGTTTTCAGTTTGATTGATGATGTCTCCATCAAAATATTGGGTAATCGAAGTTTTTAGTCCTGTTTCATTCGCCAATTCAAGCAACAAACTCATTGTGTCTTGATTGATGATGTTTTTAGAATAATCAACCAAAAAATCATTCCATTGCAAATGAAATTGGGATGTTCTTGTTTTGTCGGCATTAAACATTTCCTTCATTGAAGCATTGTTCATTTCCTGAAAATGTTTCTGAAGTTTTTGCCAAGCTGACGTTGTGGTGGGATTTGTATTTTGTAATGCCATTGCTGTTTTTATTTATGATAGTGTAAATTTACACTTTTAGTTTGTAAAATAATCTGCGCCATATTCTATTGAAGACATAAAAAATGTTTTTTTTAGAATTTATAGATTGGCAACACTGTCCAACTCCCATTTTAAAGGTTTCATTTGCAACATAAATCTAGGCAGATTTTTGCTATCCATAGGTTGGGAATTGGGTAATTTTAATCGTAATGCATCGACTTGCACTCCATTTTTCCAAAATCGATAACACACATGGGGTCCGGTTGCCAAACCAGTGCTTCCCACTTTGCCGATTATGGCTCCTTGGGTAACTCTTTGTCCTCGACGCACCAATATTTTTGACATGTGCAAATATTGGGTCGAATAGGTTTTGTCGTGTTTTACTTTTACAAAATTTCCGTTTCCTGCAGTGTATCCAGTTTGCTCCACGACTCCGGCTGCTGTAGTCATGATTGGCGTTCCTGTGGGTGCTGCATAATCTGTTCCTTTGTGGGCTTTCCAAATCATTTGCACCGGGTGAAACCTGTTTTTAGCGAAACGCGAAGTGATGTTTACAAACTTCAAGGGTGCTTTCAAGAAAAAGTTCTTGAGTGCCTTTCCGTTTTCATCATAATAATCCAATTTCCCGGAAACTTCGTTTTGGGCAAAAGGGAAAGCATAAATTAATTTTCCTTTATACTCAAAAAAAGCAGCTTTCAAACTGTCGACACCGTCATAAATGGTATCGTCGATATATCTTTCGGTAAACGTGATTCCGAATTTGTCTCCTTTTTTCAACTTGAAAAAATCGATGGACCAAGCATACACTTTTGTCAATTTATTGGCCAAAGACGCATCAACTCCATTCTTGTTCAGCGCCTCGGACAAGGAACCATCCATGACTCCAGCAATTGTTCGTTGTTTGACACGAATGGGTCTAATTATTTTGGAAACGGAAACTTCACCCCTGAAATCAATTACATAATAACTGCCTCTATCTGGCTGATAAACCAAAATCTGCAGTTTCTTGTATCGATCTTTGGAACGCAATAAAGTAAATGCTTTTCCGATTCTAATGGTTCTAACGTCAAAAGTGTCTTTGACTTTCTCTATGATGTCATAAACTTGCTGGTCGCCAATATTTTGATCTTCGATTATGCTGCCAAAAGTGTCTCCTCGTTCTATCGTGTCGTTGAGAACATTAAAATCGTTAAAATTAAAACCAAACTGTTCTAATCTAGGTTGGGGATTTTGATCTGGAATTACATCCAATGTTTCCGTTTTATTACACGAAAAAACTGAAAACAAAACCAGAAAAAGTAGAGATACTTGTTTCAAAATGTATGTGTTATGCAATTAAATATAATTTTAAATGTTCGCTTTCAATGCTCAACCCTCATTCAAAAATAAACTATTCCTTTTTAATCTTTTATCAAAAATTAAAATTCGAATTACAACCTTCGTTTATTGGACAAAATTCTAAACGGATATTTCAATCCCCGGAACTCTTCCAAATCAGCTTTTATTGACCCAACAACAAGGCTGGCTTTAATTCGCACAGGCAATTTGTTGTCATCGCTTGTTATCCAAATAGTTAGACTTTCTTCTTCCTTGAAAACTCTTCCAGACTGTACCAATGGTCGAAAAACCATCGTTGATACAACTCCAAATTTAGTGGTAATATCCTCACGTCCTATATATTTTAACCTAAATTTTGTAGTTTCATTGTCAAAAAACATATTAATGGCAACCGAATCTCCTGGATTTATTTTGTCGATATTTGGGTAATTTCGCAAATAATAAAAGGCTGACAATATGTCTTGGGTATTTTTGGGAATGGTAAACGTTTTTTCGGTTTTACGTTTATGATCTTTTACCTGAACTTTATTTTCTGAAGGGTTGAAAAAACCTTCCTGGTTTTTAGTATAACCCCCTTCGTCAATTTTTCTAACATATTTATAAGGATTCCCGGATTCCTTGTCGATGTAGCTTTCGTACAAGTCTTCCACCTTAAAAAAAAACTTGGACATTCCGGTGGTGTAACCATTCCCGACAACATGAAAAACTTTTTTGTTGTTTATCGTGGCATCCTTAACTTCCAAGGTGGCAAATCCTGCATTCACAAATCCATAATGAATTCGAAATTTAAACCATTCGCCCACATCAAAAGCATCTTCTTTTCGAGAATCAAAACTTACGGTGGTTATAAATATAAATAATAAAATTATTTTTTTCATGTCTTTTTGGACTCTTTACATACCGCAAATGCAAATTTTGTTCCAAATGTATTAAAACAAAAAAACCCAGTCAAATAATGACTGGGTTTTATGCTATTAACTAACCAAAAAACATAAATTATGAAAATTTATATTAATTTCGAGAAGGAAACCACCCCTTCTCTTTACTGGTACAAATATAATTCAGGATTCAAGTATTTTTAGCAAAAAAATAAAGTTTAACAGAACATTTACAAGGTGTTTGTCGCTTGCGGGTTATTTTTTCACATAATATAAAAAAAAGTATGTTTTTAAACGTTCTTTTCAATAATTTAATGAAGATATTGTTGTGAAAAAGGCAAAAAACTACTTAAAATAAACATATTTGATTCCATTTTCGAATGATTTTGTCGCTTTTTAATGTTTTTTTCGAATGATTCGACGAAAATCACCTTTTTTAAAACACTTTTATTTCCCTGGATTAGAAAACAGCAAATGCAAAATAAATCGGTTTGATTAGACATCTATCCTAGCACTGCTTTCTTTTGGATTTACACATTAAAACCAAAATCCAATGCTGAACCAAGTATATCCTTTTGAATTTTCGGGTGACCATGAATATTTCACTTCCAAAGGACCAATTATAGTTTCCAACCCATATCCCAGGGCATATCCAGAATATTTGGGCAAGGAAATCCAATCTAAAGATTCAAAGTAATCATCTTCCACATTGGCATAATTAGCGGAAAAATTCAGGTGGTTTCTTTTGAAAATCTCGTAGTCGATTGTTGCGGAAGCCTTGAGGTAGCTGCTTCCCGCAATTGTCAAAAAATCATAGCCGTAAAATGGCCTGAAATTATTCAAAGGCGTAAAACCATAACCGCCCAAAACAAAATCAAAAAATGGAACACTTTCGGCTCCAATGGTAAAACCGCCTTCCGATTGAAATTTGAAGGTGGCTTTTTTCAAAATTTTGAAAACAAATCCCGCATCAAATTTCGCTATTGAATAAGGGTTGAATGAACCGGTATAATTAGAAGAAAACAAATAATTGTGCAAGTCGCTCGTAAAATACCAACCTTTGGTAGGGAAATATTGGTTGTCAAAAGAATCGTATTTCATGTAAGCAAAAACACTGCTGTAATTACTCTTGTCAAGCACGGGATTTGTGGCAGTAAGCGTTTCCGACTCTATGGTCAAATATTTATATTCCAATCCTACTCCTACGAGGAATTTTTGCGCAAAGACAGATTGGATATAAAACTGGTTTGTAATGTCAAGAAAATCAATATTTATTGAATTCGAATTTTGGAATGGAGCTGTAGACAGACTGCTAATTTCGCTGGTGACATTTTTATTGAATTGATTCAGCTGCGACTTGACGCCATAACTCAAATTATAACCATTGTCAATATAATAATCCAGATTGTATCGCAAATTGTCTCCAATAATAAAATCAAAGGAGGCAATGTCGTTTTTAAAAAATGTTTTCTTGTTGGTAAGATTCACTAAAACACCGCTTTTATAGAGCCCGTCGAAGTGTAATCCAAATTTCAAATAGGTTTTTATCGGATTTTCAATGAAATTCAGCACCAAGTCGTCTCCTGATCCATTCGGTTCCAATGAATAGGTCACCGCCCCAAAATTGTGGGTGGCATCAATATTATTGATTCCTTTTTCCAAATCGGAATAATTGATTTTTGCCCCCGATTTGAACTTTAATTTTCCTTCTATATAATTTCTGGAATAATCCATCAAATTGTTGCAGACAATATTTACGATATTCAAACTGTCGGATTCAATTTTTAGTTTGGGTTTGCGATAAGGATTAGAGCTGTCCGATAATTTATATAGTTTTTCATAAACAGAAAAAGCGGCTTCTTCCCCTTTTTGGATAATTTGTGTCGCTTTTTCAAAAGACACTGTTCCGTAATCTTTAATATCCGGTTTGATATAAATATTCGTATTGGAAGCGTTTAATTTCATTTTTTCAATCATTTGAAGATTGGTAATTTGAAATAAAATCTTTGTAGCATCTTTAAGCTCCTCCCTATCTCGCAAACCGTTTTGCACATCGACACCTATGATGATGTCTGCTCCCAATTTACGCACCTCTTCAATTGGATAATTATTGGCAACACCTCCATCAATTAAAAACCGGTCTTCCAGTATCACGGGAGAAAAAACCGAAGGCAAAGCGGAGCTGGCATAGAGAGCTTGCGCCAAAACACCTTTATCCAATAAAACCTGTTCCCCTTTTTCAATGTCGGTGGCAACGCATAAAAAGGGAATAGGCAACGAATTAAAATCCCTGACATGTCTTACGTGAAAAGTAAGTTTGTTGAACAAGTTGTAATTAAACATTCCTTTGGAGAGCGATTGTGGAACTCCTATTTTGAACTTGCTAAAAGGCAGTATCAAGGCATACAACTCGTCATTTCGTTTTTCATAAAAGCTTTTGGAAGAACGCGGTATATAATCAATCAACAAGTTGTCAAAATTGGTTACCCTGACAATGGAATCGATTTGGGTGGCATTGTATCCCGAAGCGTAAAGCCCCCCAATAACGGCTCCCATACTGGTTCCGCCAATGAAATCAATTTTTATTCCCGCTTCTTCAAGCACCTTCAAAACTCCAACATGCGCAAAACCTTTTGCACCGCCACCACTTAGAACGAGTCCTATTTTCGGTCTTTTGATGGAATCTTGTGAAAAAGACGCCTGATAAGTAAATAGAAAAAAAACAAATAGGGCAAACTTTCTCATTTGGATTTGCTAATTGGTTTTGTAAAAGTCGGTAATTTTTTTGGCTTTTGAAATACCTATAACGTCGGAAATTTCTTTTTCTGTTGCCAATTTCAATCTTTTTACACTTTTAAAATGTTGAATCAAAGCCAACATCGTCTTCTCTCCAATCCCCGGAATGCTTTCCATCGAAGAATTAAGCGCTGATTTGCTCCTTTTGTCCCGATGAAAAGTTATCCCGAAACGGTGTGCTTCATTCCTCAATTGCTGAATTACTTTCAATGTTTCCGATTTTTTGTCCAAATACAACGGAATGGAATCTCCTGGATAAAACAATTCTTCCAATCGTTTTGCGATACCGATAATTGCAATTTTTCCACGCAAACCCAATTCATCAATACTTTTCAAAGCCGATGACAATTGTCCTTTTCCACCGTCAATGATGATAAGCTGTGGCAATGGTTCATTTTCGTCCAATAATCGTTTGTATCTTCTATAAACCACTTCGGTCATCGAAGCAAAATCATCCGGTCCTTCGACGGTTTTTATATTGAAATGACGATAATCTTTTTTACTGGGTTTCCCGTCTTTAAAAACCACGCAAGCCGCAACAGGATTGGTTCCCTGAATGTTCGAATTATCAAAACATTCGATGTGGCGCGGCTCCACCGGCAATCGCAAATCCTTTTGCATTTGCGCCATGATTCGATTGGCATGGCGGTCTGGATCCACGATTTGCAATTGTTTCAATTGTTCGATTCGATAAAACTTGGCGTTGCGAATGGACAAATCCAAAATCTGTTTTTTATCACCCAATTGCGGTACGGTAACTTTTATTTTTTCGCCTAAATCCACTTCAAACGGAACTATTATTTCTTTGGACAATAATTGAAAACGCTCCCGAAGTTCAATAATCACCAATTCCAATAATTCTTCATCAGATTCATCCAATTTTTTCTTGATTTCCATCGTGTGCGAACGAATAATCGAACCGTGAGAAATTTGCAGAAAGTTCACATAAGCGGCGCTTTCGTCAGAAACTATCGAAAACACGTCGATATTGGTGATTTTTGGATTGACGATGGTAGAACGCGATTGGTAATTTTCGAGAACTTCGATTTTTTCTTTTATTTTCTGCGCTTCTTCAAAGCGCATATCCTTTGCCAAATCAGTCATCAACTTCTTGAAATCCTTCATTGATTCCTTGAAATTTCCTTTCAGAATTTCCCGAATGGCATCAACTTGTTTTTGGTAATGTTCCAAAGATTCATAACCTTCGCAAGGACCTTTGCAATTGCCGATATGATACTCCAAACACACCTTGAATTTCCCGCTTTCAATATTCGATTGACTCAAATCATAATTGCAAGTTCGTAGCGGATACAATTCTTTTATCAACTCCAAAATGGTGTTCACCGTCTTGAAACTCGTGTACGGTCCAAAATATTCCGAACCGTCCTTGACCATTTTTCGGGTGGGAAATATTCGTGAAAAAGGTTCTTTTTTAATGCAAATCCAAGGATAACTTTTATCATCCTTCAACAAGACATTATATCTTGGCATAAGGGTTTTTATCAGATTGTTTTCCAATAAAAGCGCATCGGTTTCGGTGGGAACGACGATGTGTTTTATGGCAACAATTTTCTTGACCAACACATTGGTTTTGGCCGTGTCGTGAATTTTATTGAAATAAGAAGAAACCCTTTTTTTGAGATTTTTGGCTTTGCCCACATACAAAATCTTCCCTTCCTTGTCATAATATTGATACACTCCAGGTCCGTCTGGCAAGGTTTGAATTTGAAGTTCTAGAGTTGGGCTGTTCATATAACAAAGTTAACCTGAAAAACATGAAGTTCCAAATTCAGAAAATTATCCCATCTATAAAGATTTATAAATTTATCTTTGTTTAAAACATTACAGCCATGATATACTGGAAGAAACTTTCGCAAGAAGAACGGAAAAACAGAATTCAAAGGGCATTGGAAGAAAATGTGAATTTTTCAAAAGATGCCTCCCTTGGTTATCCCGCCTCAAAACTGGACGGAAAAGTTTTTTATGACGATGCCCCTTTTTTGAAAGACGCGCCAACATTGCAGACTTATGTGGCCAATCCCAATCATATTGGTTGCCATACTTTGGGAACTTCCGAGAAAGCTTTCAAGGGTACACAGGAAATCGAACGCGAGGTTTTGAATGTTCTTGCCGTGGATGTTTTTAAAGCCCAACCCGATTCATTTGACGGCTATATTTCTCCTGGCGGAACCGAAGCGAACATACAAGCCCTTTGGATGTACCGTAATTTTTTCATGAATCAAAAGAATGCTAAACTAGACGAAATCGCCATTTTGGCTTCCGAAGACACCCATTATTCCATCCCGAAAGGAGCCAATCTATTGATGCTGGATTTAATCAAAATCCCTGTTTCTTTCGAAAATAGAGAAATCGACAAAGTGGCGTTGGAACAGAAAATCATCGAAGCCAAACAAAAAGGGAAAAAATATTATATCGTGGTTGCCAATATGGGAACTACCATGTTTGGTTCCGTCGACAATCCCGAAGATTACACTTCCCTATTAGAAAAACATGATGTCCAATACAAACTTCACATTGACGGGGCATATGGTGGTTTTGTATATCCGTTCAGCAACCAAAAATCCACCATAAACTTCAATAATCCGAAGATAAGTTCCATCACGATTGATGCCCACAAAATGCTGCAATCGCCTTATGGAACCGGCGTTTTTATCTGCCGAAAAGGGCTGCTCGAAAATGTTTTGACCAAGGAAGCCCAATATATCGAAGGAATGGATTTAACACTTTGCGGAAGTCGTTCCGGTGCCAATGCCGTGGCCGTTTGGATGATTTTGTTTACTTATGGCCCCCACGGATGGTTCGAAAAAGTGAGCGTTTTGCAAATGCGCACCCAGTTTTTGTGCCACGAATTAGACCAACTCAACATCAACTATTTCAGGGAACCTTTCATGAATATCGTGACCATTCATTCACGACATATTCCGGAGGAAATTGCCATGAAATATAATTTGGTTCCCGAGCAGCACAATAAAGACAATAAATGGTATAAAGTTGTTCTTATGGATCACGTGGAAGTAGAACATTTGACCGCCTTTATAAACGAATTAAAAACCGCCATTCATGCTTAAAAAAGAATTACGGGCAAAATATAAAGCCTTGCGAAACCAACTTTCCGATGAAGATCTGGAGGAAATGAGTTTGACTATTGCCAATAAAGTAATTGCACTTCCTGTTTGGGAGAAAACCTATTTCCATATTTTTCTGCCCATCGCCGAACAAAAAGAAGTCAACACGGAGTTTATCCTGCATTTACTTTCGGGAAAAGACAAGGAAATAATCATTTCAAAAAGTGATTTTGAAACCAGGGAAATGACTCATTTTCTATTGACTGACAACACCAAAATCAAGAAGAACCAATACAACATTCCTGAACCTGTTGATGGACTGGAAGTGCCAACCCATAAAATCGACGTGGTTTTTGTGCCACTTTTGGCTTTTGACAAAACCGGACATCGAGCAGGTTACGGCAAAGGATTTTATGATAAATTCTTGACGGAATGCAAACCCGAAACCATCAAAATTGGACTTTCCTTCTTTGAAGCCGAAGAAAATATTGAAGATGTTTTCGAAAATGACGTGAAGCTGGATTATTGCGTCACTCCGAATGGGGTTTATCAGTTTTAAAAAACGTATTTTAGCATTCTTAATATCCGAAAACTTATGAAAAAATTTAAGCTCTCTAGATTTGGAATGACACTTTTGGTTATTCTATTTGCATTTTCAATATCCAATTGCAGTGTTCAAGTAAGGAATTCTCCACCTCCTAAAGCGAAAAAGATACCTCCTGGACAGGCCAAAAAAATGAATGGCTCCAAAAGTGCCAAAAACTATGCACCTGGCCAAAATAAATAAAAAAGGAAAGACCTATTTCACAATTAGAAATAGGTCTTTTTATTTTGTACAATTTAGATTTTACCAACAAAAAACAGCTCCTAATGCTGATGATGAAACGCCTTCTTGTTGAAAACAATCAAAATCCCGACACCAGTAGAAATCGCCACATCGGCAATGTTGAAAATCGCGTTGAAGAATTTAAAATGTTGTCCGCCCCAAAAAGGGAACCATTCTGGCCAATTTCCTTCGAATAATGGAAAATACAACATGTCGACCACTTTACCGTGAAACCAAGTCCCATATGGTTTTTCAGTAAACAATGTAGCCAAATGACCGTAGCTGTCATCGAAAATCACGCCGTAAAAAACGGAGTCGATGATGTTGCCAAAAGCTCCTGCTAGAATCAGGGAAATTGCCACAATCAAATAGTTGGAACTGTGTTTTCTTTCTACTGAATCCCAAAGCCAATAGCCGATTCCCGTAACCGCAACCAGACGAAAAACCGTAAGGAACAATTTTCCATAAAGTCCCGGAATTACCGTTCCCCAAGCCATCCCCTCGTTTTCTATCAACAGGATTTTGAACCAACTGGTAACATCAATTTGTCCACTTTCGCCATAAACAAAATTGGTTTTAATATATATTTTAGAAAGTTGGTCGACAAGTAAGATGATAAAAACTATCAGATAAGCTTTTCGTAAAGACATTTTGTGAATTTTAATGGCGCAAAAATACTATTATTTTCTATAAAAAACGCTCCATTAGGAGCGTTAATTTCTTTATGAGTAATGGTTTATCGCTGCAAATTTTTTGCTTCGATGCTCATTGTTGCATGAGGAACAATCATTAATCTTTCTTTGCTGATTAATTTACCTGTCACTTTACAAACACCATAGGTTTTGTTTTCCACACGGAAAAGTGCGTTTTTCAAGTCACGGATGAACTTTTCCTGACGGATGGCCAACTGTGAGTTCGCTTCTTTCGACATTGTTTCGCTTCCTTCTTCAAATGCCTTGAATGTAGGCGAAGTATCGTCGGTTCCGTTATTCAAATCGTTCATATAGGCGCTTTTGATCAAATCCAAATCGGCCTGTGCTTTGTTTATTTTTTTAAGAATAAGTTCTTTGAACTCTGCTAAGTCAGCGTCTGAGTATCTTGCAATTTCATCTACCATTTTCGTGTTATTTTGTAATTGTTATTTTTGTTTTTATCTCGTCGAATTCTATTTCTGTTCCGTTACTTATATTTTCTTCAAAAATCAGTGTTTCCGTCAATGTTTCCGATTTAATATAGGCCTCGTTTGCTTTTACCGCGTTTTCCAACTCGGAATTTTTTTGCAAATGTACTTTAATTTTGTCAGTAACCTCAAAACCAGAATCTTTTCTTATGTTCTGAATCCTGTTGACCAATTCCCTGGCAATTCCTTCTTGTTTTAATTCGTCCGAAATCGTGATATCCAAAGCCACCGTTATTCCATTGGAATTGGCAACCAGCCAGCCTTCGATATCCTGTGAAGAAATCTCCACGTCTTCTAAGGATAAAGTTATACTATTTCCAGCAATAATAATATTTATGCTTCCCTGCTTGTCCAATTGGTTGATTTGGTCTTGCGAAAAACCTTGTATCTCTTTGGCAATCAATCCCATATCTTTTCCGAAGCGTGGTCCCAAAGCCTTGAAATTAGGCTTGATTTGCTTGATCAAAATTCCCGAAGCATCGTCTAAAAGCGTGATTTCTTTCACGTTAACTTCCGCTTTTATAAGGTCGGAAACGGCCTCAATTTCAGCACGCTGATTGTCGTCAAGTACCGGAATCATTACCTTTTGCAAAGGTTGACGCACCTTGATCATTTCCTTTTTTCGAAGTGATAAAACGAGTGATGAAATGGTCTGTGCCTTCTGCATTTTGCTCTCCAACGATTTATCAACAAAGTTTTCAACTGAAATAGGAAATTTCGCCAAATGTACACTGTCGAATTTTTCCGTATTTGTTGCCAAAGTCAAGTCTCTGTACAGCTTATCCATAAAGAACGGAGCTACCGGAGCGCCCAATTTACTGATGGTCAGCAAGCAAGTATATAAAGTTTGGTAAGCTGCAATTTTATCCTGTGCGTATTCGCCTTTCCAAAAACGACGACGACACAAACGAACGTACCAGTTACTTAAATTTTCCTGTACAAATTCTGAAATCGCGCGAGTCGCTTTTGTTGGTTCATAATCCGCATACGCTTCATCAACCACTTTTACCAAAGTATTCAATTCCGAAATAATCCATCGGTCTATTTCCGGCCTTTCGTTCAACGGAACTTCAGCTTCAACGTAAGCGAAATTATCAATATTGGCATACAACGCAAAGAAAGAATAAGTGTTGTACAAAGTCCCGAAGAATTTACGGCGAACCTCGGCAATTCCTTCCAAATCAAATTTCAAGTTATCCCAAGGATTCGCATTTGAAATCATGTACCAACGCGTGGCATCTGGACCGTATTCATTCAATGTTTCGAATGGATCGACTGCATTCCCCAGACGTTTAGACATTTTATGTCCGTTTTTGTCCAAAACCAATCCGTTTGAAACCACATTTTTATAAGCTGTTTTATCGAAAACCAAGGTTGCAATAGCGTGCAAAGTATAAAACCAACCACGTGTTTGATCGACACCTTCCGCAATGAAATCGGCAGGAAAATCTTTGTTTCCGTCAATTTTGTCTTTGTTTTCAAAAGGATAATGCCATTGTGCATAAGGCATTGAACCCGAATCAAACCAAACGTCAATCAAATCAGATTCGCGTTTCATTGGTTTTCCGGAAGCAGAAACCAAAGTGATTTCATCGACCACATTTTTGTGTAGGTCAATCAAATCATAATTTGCTTCGTCCATATTTCCAATTTCGAAACCTTTGAAAGGATTTTCTTTTTGGAAACCTGCTGCGATAGATTTTTCGATTTCGTTGTATAATTCTTCAACAGAACCAATCAGGATTTCTTCTGTTCCTTCTTCGTTTCTCCAAATTGGCAACGGAATTCCCCAAAAACGAGAGCGTGATAAATTCCAGTCGTTGGCGTTTTTCAACCAATTCCCGAAACGTCCTTCTCCGGTTGCTTTTGGTTTCCAGTTGATGGTTTCGTTCAATTCGAACATTCTGTCTCGAACTTCCGTTATTTTGATAAACCAGGAATCCAAAGGATAATATAAAATTGGCGTGTCAGTTCTCCAGCAATGTGGGTAACTATGCACGTATTTCTCTACTTTGAAAGCTTTATTTTCTTCTTTTAACTGAATGGCAATTTCTACATCAACAGAACGTTCCGGAGCATCGCCATCGGTATAATATTCGTTTTTAACGTATTTCCCGGAATAATTCCCTAAACCGTCAATGAATTTTCCTTGCAGATTTACTAATGGAACCGGAGTTCCGTGTTCGTCCAAAACCAACATTGGCGGAACTTCGGGAGAAGCTTCTTTAGCTACTTTAGCATCATCTGCACCAAATGTCGGAGCAGTGTGCACAATTCCTGTTCCGTCTTCAGTCGTCACAAAATCTCCTGAAATTACTCTAAAAGCATTTTCTGGATTTTGGTATGGCAAAGCCAATTTCATTAATTGTTCGTAACGAATTCCAACTAAATCAGCACCTTTGCATTCGGTCAAAATTTGGTATGGGATTTTCTTGCCACCTTCTTTGAAATTTTCAAAATCAGCAGCTTCAGTACTTGGAAAAAATCCTTTTCCGAATTGTTTTCCAACCAAATTTTTAGCCAAAATTACTTTGGTAGGTCGGAAAGTATATTGATTGAAAGTTTCAACCAACACATAATCGATTTTTGGACCAACAGTCAATGCTGTATTCGAAGGCAAAGTCCAAGGCGTTGTCGTCCAAGCCAAGATGTGAACATCTCCAAATCCCTGAAGAAATGAAGGTAAAGTTTCGTTTAATGCCTTGAATTGGGCAACTATCGTTGTATCAGTCACATCACGGTAAGACCCAGGTTGGTTTACTTCGTGAGAAGACAATCCCGTTCCCGCTTTTGGAGAATACGGCTGAATGGTATAGCCTTTGTACATCAAATCCTTATTGTAGATTTGTTTCAAAATCCACCAAACGGTTTCCATATACTTGGATTTGTAGGTCACATACGGATCTTCCATATCCACCCAATATCCCATTTTTTCGGTCAAATCATTCCACACATCGGTGTAACGCATCACGGTTTTTTTACAGGCTTCGTTGTATTCGGCTACGGAAATGGTTTTTCCAATATCTTCTTTGGTAATGCCTAATGATGCTTCGGTTCCTAATTCCACAGGCAAACCGTGCGTATCCCAGCCTGCTTTACGCTTTACCTGGAATCCTTTTTGGGTTTTATAACGGCAAAAAATATCTTTAATCGCACGTGCCATCACGTGGTGAATTCCCGGCAGTCCATTTGCAGAAGGTGGTCCTTCAAAAAACACGAAAGGTGGGTTGCCCTCACGAGTGGTTACACTCTTCTCGAATATGTTTTCTTTTTTCCAAAAATCAAGTACTTCCGATGCAACTGTTGGCAGGTTAAGTCCTTTGTATTCAGTAAATTTTATGCTCATTTTGTCCATTTCTTTAATCGCGGTGCGAAAGTAAGAAATTGTTATGAATTATGCGGTATTAGTGATGAGTTTTTGTTTGCCGCAAAGGCTCGAAGACACAAAGAAACAGGAGAATACCCTAGATTATGAGTTTTGCAATGAAATTAAAACACAATCTTTGTGACTTCGGGTCTTCGTGGCTGAATTTTTCAAGAAAAAATTTCTTTCAGAACATCCAACGATTTTGGTTTTCGGAAACCGTCGAGATGAAAAGCGTAATAATCAATCAGTATTTTCAAGACGATTTGCCTTTCGATGACGTGGAAGATTTTTTGGTCGTTGTCGAATTTTAATGGAATGAGTTTCTTGAAAAGATTGGTTTCGTGTTCCGAGAGTGAACCAATGCCGTGAAATGGGGTAAAAATGCCTTCGTTACTGTCGAAAAAAGGGAATTCCATTTCGCAAATATCTGGGTAAAACCCGAGATATTTTGTTATTTCGAGCATTAGAATCAAATGAAAATTCGCGATTTGGTCGTGATTGTCGAGCCAATGCAAAGCGGTTTCCAAGAAAGCAAAAAGGTGTTCATTTTTTTCTTCTTCGTGAATGGAATGGTGCAAGATTTCGGAAATAAACATCACAATCGTACTCTTGAAAATATCCGAATGAATGGATTGAAATGGAGTTGCAATTTTGATTTCTTTGAAGTTCTCCAAAGTTCCCTTGTTTTTATGAACGGCTTCGATTTCGAGAATAGTCAGCGGTTGGAAATAGGCAATTTTCTGGTTTGACTTTCTGGAAGAAAAAGCGTCACGAACAAAATAAGTTTTCAAACCGTGTGATTGGGTAAAACATTTCACAATCAAACTTTTCTCCTGGTATTTGAGGGAAGAAATGACGATGGCTTTGGTTTTGACTAACATACAGCCAAAGTTTGTTTAACCTCATCCTTTTTGAATCTATCCAAAAATCTTTTCTCAACAAAAAACCAAGAAAAAACAGCGAAGAAAAAAGTAATGGAAATCACCAAAAAAGCCATTAGAATTGGATCGTATTTTTCAAATAAATCATACTGCCTGAAAAGCTGAATTATTGGAAAATGATAAATATAAAGTCCATAAGTGAAATCGCCATATTTACCAAAATTATTAAGAAAGGGAAGGCTGTATGCAGTAATTATAACGATTGTACCAAAGGCTGCTGGGTAAAGAAAATCCATTTGAAAATCTAAAAAATTGGAAATAATCAACAGCAAAATAGCTGCCATCAAAAACTTGTTTTTTTCTTGTTGTACAAAATCAAAATTCAAAAACAAAAATATTCCTGTAACAAAATATGCCAAATACCCTGGTAATTGCTTTGCCAACAAGGGTTTGTTTAAATAAAAATCCATCACAAACCAGTAAAGAATTGATAAAACATACAAACTTACAAGAATTAGTAAAGGCTTCTTTGATTTTTTAATGGCGTAAAAAATTAGCGGTAAAACAATGTAAAATCCTTCTTCGACTTTTAATGTCCATAATGATCCGTTTACAGCACAGAAAAGATTATCTTCAAACAAACCCGGCAAGCAAGGGTGCATAAAATTCAAAAAAACAGAGTTCCATCCCAAATATTTATATGTGCCTATATCTGTAAAATATTCTGAAAAACTGTTGCTACTAAACAATGACAAAATTAGAACCGCTAGTAGTAAAACAACAATATAAGCCGGTAAAATTCTTTTGGCTCTTTTGATAAAATATTCTTTTAGAGAAGAAGTATTTGCAAAACTTTTAGCCACTAAAAAACCGCTAATGATAAAAAAACCTTTAACAGCAAAACTTGAAGTAGGAAAACTAGACAGAAATTCCAGATTTTTATTTTGAGAAAGTTCGCCAAGATGTGCTAATAAAATATTGGCAGCAAAAAAGAATCTTAAAAAGTCAAAGCAATTTCTATTATTCATAATTAAAACTACCTGATAATCATTACTTTTTTAACCTTGGTTTCCATACCGTCTTGTGCCGAAACAAAAATCATGTATACGCCAGAAGCCACTTTGTGTTTTCCAAAAGCGGTGGTGTCCCACTCAATTGTCCCACCTTCGGAAGTAGTTTCGTAAACCAGATTACCTTCGATATCGGTAATTTTCACGATGGCTTTATTTAACAAACCCGTGATTTTTACGGTTCCTTCGTATTCCGGTCGAACGGGATTTGGATAAACATACACATTATTCAAATCTTCGTTTGCTGCAGTCGCTGTTCCTTTGAAAGAAACCATTCCTTTGGTTGTGGCTATAAAAACCTCGCCTGTCGCACTATTAATGTCAATATCATTAACAACATTACTTGGCAATGGGGAATTATTTGTTGTAAAATGATATTTTGTTTCCTGCCCGTTTGGCGAAACTAAAAAAACGCCTGAATCAGCAGTGCCAATCCATTTATTATTGGCTCCATCGACAACAATATCAGAAATAAATTGTTCGTACATCAATTCTTGGGCAAGATTGTCATCTAAAATAATTATGGGATTGGTTGTCATTTGATCATCGGTTAGAAAACTATTTACATTAGGCAAGACCCTCAATCCCTTTGATGTTCCTATCCAAAGTTGATTCCTGTTATCCACTGCAATTGACCTAACGTCAAAAATTGGCAAATTCCCCTTATCTGGACCCAACGTTATTTTTTTGAATTTATTAATGGATTCGTTATAACCTATCAATCCTTCATAATTAGTACCCCACCATTTGGTTCCGTTTTTGTCAATTATTAGTCGCCCCATACTAGCATTGGTATATTTATCCAAAATGCCCTCCATTGAAAAACTTTGCCATTGACCATTCGCTTTTAACACTTTTAATCCATTTAGAACAAGACTGTTATTAACCCATAAATTCCCTGATTTATCAAATGCTCCTCCATTTATTCGCACATCATCATGATACCCTGAGATAAATGAAATTTCTTCTAACCCACTGTTTGTTTGGTTATATAAAACAGAAGGAATGTCGTTCTCTATTTTCAACAAACCCGAATAAGAGCATCCCATATAAACTTCATTTTCATTATTGGGATTCATTATAACCCTGACTATTGACTTGGCTCCAAGCACTTTTTCATAAGGAATGTTGAGCCAACCAGCACTACTGAATTTACTGATTCCATAACTGTCCAATGGATACGGATTGTAATCCCCAGCATAATCTCCATAAACTGCCCAAAGTGCATTTGCTCCGACTTGAAGTGCAAAAACATTGTTCCGACTTGGACCTGACGGCATTGTGTTTTCAAAAGCTGAAGCTGTTGCAATTGTAGTGGAATAGATACCATTCCCCGTTGTTCCTATGTATATTGTGTCTCCAATGCTAGTCGCACAAACGAAAACAACATTGCTTTGTGGAATTTGATTGCTGTTTATTTGTCGAACAAGAACTAATTGTTTGTTATAAACATAAGCGCTGCTTGCCGTGGTTATCACAAGATAATCACCCGTAGCCCTCATATCGCTCGATGCTTGCGGAAGTGATAAATACCCTGTAAAAGAATTGGTGACCTGATTGTATTTATGAATATATCCAGTGGTATTGATGGCAATAAGTTCCGTGCCAAAGGCCTCTATACTTGACCAACTTCCTGAGGCAATTTGTGTCCATTGGTTAAAATCGATAAGGTTTTTATTGGCAATATCTGCTTTTCTGACACCATCAATCGTGGATGCATAAATGTAACCATTAAATACTGCGGTTTGGGTGACACTTATCTCGGCTC
The DNA here is from genome assembly GCF_900129545.1 of Flavobacterium fluvii. Lineage (GTDB taxonomy): Bacteria > Bacteroidota > Bacteroidia > Flavobacteriales > Flavobacteriaceae > Flavobacterium > Flavobacterium fluvii. The sequence continues at coordinate 440,323 of NZ_FQWB01000001.1, forward strand.
CATTGTTTCCTATAAAATAGGTGTCACCAAACAGCATAGTGGCCAAATTGAATTGAACGATTCCAAAATCACAGGAAACATAGACAATGCCTCCATATTCCATAAAATGATTTATTTTTTTGATATTGGATGGAAGCTGCTTGTTGATGATATCCACGATATTCAACATACTCCCATCGGCTTCGTTTATCACGATCATCAAGCCGTTTTTATAGCCTACGAGTGTTTTATTAGATGTTGGACTATAATACAAAGAAGTAATGGTTTCGCCCGAAAGCCCATCAACGGTATTCGTAGTTTTAAGTTGGTTTGTGGTTGTGCTTTTAGAAAACAAGGCATTTTCGGAAGCCGCAAAAATTGTTGTTGAAGATTCTGAAATGTCCTTGATGTCATTATAGGAAAAATAGCCTTGCCATAACAAATTGTTTTGTGCAAAACCCATTTGCATAGTAATCAGAAACACAAAACAGAAAAGTCTTTTTTTCATTATTTTCACAAATATTGGTCCACAAATATAATACAAACGAAAGTAATGGAATTTTGTTTTGTCCAAAAAAAATGCCTTCCATCCCATACCGAAATCTCGGGCTGGAAGAAGGCATTTTATTTTTATTTAAAAGGGGTTATACCACCCCTTGAGCCAACATAGCGTCAGCTACTTTTACAAATCCTGCAATATTGGCTCCTTTTACATAATCGATATAGCCACTTGAATCTGTGCCATATTTAACACAAGAAGCGTGTATGTTGAGCATGATTTCCTTTAATCTTTCGTCAACTTCTTCGGATGACCAGTTTAATCTCAAGGAATTTTGCGACATTTCAAGTCCTGAAGTGGCCACTCCACCTGCATTTGAGGCTTTTCCTGGCGAGTATAGTGTTTTTGCTTTTTGAAACACGATTACCGCTTCTGGAGTGGTAGGCATGTTTGCCCCTTCGCCAACGCAGATACAGCCATTGGCAACAAGTGTTTTTGCTTCTTCCTCGTTTAATTCATTTTGGGTGGCACAGGGTAACGCCACATCGCATTTTACTCCCCAAGGGCGTTTCCCGGCAACATACTTTGCATCAGGATATTTAGTAATGTAATCACTAATTCTGCCTCTTAACTCGTTTTTAATTTCCATTATATAAGCCAATTTTTGGGCATCGATTCCGGCAGAATCATAAATATATCCGGCAGAATCAGACATGGTAACTACTTTTCCCCCCAATTGGGTTGCTTTTTCAGCCGCATATTGTGCCACGTTTCCTGAACCAGAAACAACAATTGTTTTTCCCGAAAGACTTTCACCTCTGGTAGCCAACATGCTTTGAACAAAATATACGTTGCCATATCCTGTCGCTTCAGGTCGGATTAATGATCCTCCAAAAGAAATTCCTTTTCCAGTCATCACTCCAGTGAATTCATTTCGAAGTCTTTTATATTGACCAAACATATACCCCACTTCTCTTCCACCTACACCAATATCTCCTGCGGGAACATCCGTGTTTGCTCCGATGTGTTTAGACAATTCAGTCATGAATGCTTGACAAAAACGCATTACTTCATTGTCTGATTTTCCTTTTGGATCAAAATCTGCCCCTCCTTTTCCACCACCCATTGGCAATGTCGTTAGACTGTTTTTGAAAGTTTGTTCGAAAGCCAAAAATTTTAAAATGCTTAAATTTACTGTGGGATGAAAACGAATTCCTCCTTTATAAGGACCGATGGCCGAATTCATCTGGATGCGATATCCTCTATTTACTTGAGTATCTCCTTTGTCGTCAATCCAAACTACTCTAAAAATAATGGTTCGATCCGGCTCTACCATTCTTTCCAGAAGCATCTTGTTTTGGTATTTTTTGTTTTCTTCAATAAAAGGAATTACTGTTTCAGCAACCTCCATAACCGCTTGCATAAACTCCGGTTCGTTTGGATTTTTTTTCGCAACGGATTCAATAAAAGTAGAAATGCTTTGTGACATGATTATAAGATTATTAACGTTTAAGAAAACGTTTTCGTTATTGATACAAATATACGTTATATCAGAATATTTATGGGTAATTTTCCGATTTCTTCGAGCTCCTTCATTCTTTTTATAAATGCTGAAAAGATTTTATTTAAAACTACAACTATTGTTTATAAAAACACAAAACCCTTATATTTTAATTTGATAATTTACTTAATGATTGATGTTTTTATATATTTGTAAAAAAGTAACCCATCTATAATGACTCCAAAATCTATTATAGCCCTCTGCATTCTTCTTTTTGGATTTTCAAATACGGTTAATGCACAATTTGGATTTTCACATGAGATTGGCGTTATTGCAGGTCCGGTGGCATTTCAATCGGATTATGGGGAAAGACACGATTTAGGGACAAATGCCGGCAACTCTGGATATGGAATTGGAATAATCCACTACTTGAATTTTTCTTATACAGCAGAATGTAATTGTTATACCCCCGAAACTTATTTTAATGACCACTTCAAATTAAGAAGCGAACTATCTTACAACAAAACCGATTTGGAGCATTTCGGTCAATGGGTAGAAGGCAAAAACTCTATTGGCAAACAACAGTTAAAAGCAATGTATGGAAGCACGGCCGTGACCAATATTGGAATGCAACTGGAATATTTCCCTTGGAGTATTCGCGATTTTACCGCTACAATTGGAAGTTGGGCACCTTTTGTTAGTCTTGGAGGTCAATTTAGCTTTTACAATACAAAAGCTGGATCAACAATGGGACCATTGGGAACGCCGTTGACCACTTTTCCTAAATATTTAACGCCAACAGACGACAGAGCCTATGGATTTTCTACAGAATCAAGTTCGGTTTGGTCGATAGTTTCAAGTGTGGGAACTCGTTATAAACTGGCTCCTCTATCTGATTTGATGGTCGATTTGAGATTGCAATATTATTTTTCAGACTGGGTAGATGGTTTGAAGCCAAACCCAGATTTATATAAAGAAAACAAAGCAAATGACTGGCTGGTATGGTTTAATGTGGGTTATATTTACTACTTACAATAACAGAAACATTCTTGCACAAAATAAAAAACCCCAATGCTTCAACTAGTTGAAGCATTGGGGTTTTTTTGACATAAACAGGAATTACTTAAACCAACTTTCGAATACTCATCATCACTCCAACGTGAAGTCCTTCGTGATAATTATTGAAATTCATTGCTCCCTCTGCACTTGTCAAAACAAAGCCAGTTGAAGTGGGATATTCTTGATAGTTTTTGAAAATTCCATTACCGAAATCTTCTTTGGTCTTTTCAATTGTTTTGAACAACAAAGACTTGATTTCGTCCACTTCGGCTTGGGTTGCATCCTGTTCCGGCTTGGTACCTTTTTTGTATTTTTCGACCATTTCGTCCGAAACCATTATAGGCAATCCTGAAAGTTTATACACCAACAATTGTTGTGTAACAATAATATGAGCGATGTTCCAAATCAAATTATTGCTAAATCCTTCTGGAATTTTGTTGAGTTGTTCCAAAGTGTGGTTTTCTAGAATTTTGGAAACCATGGTTCTACTTGTAGTGTTTACGTTGAGTGTCTGATTCATTATTTTTAAATTTTTGATAAAATTAATCATTTTCCGTAGTAAATGGATTTTCTTTGCACAAAGAAATTGTACTTACCATTATGAACAAAATATATTATCTCGCTTCCTGCGATACTTGTCGAAAAATCATCAAATCCTTGCCAAAAGACCATAATTTGGTATTTCACGATATCAAACAAGATCCTATTACGGTTGAAGAATTGGAAGAAATGCACCGCCTTTCCGGAAGTTACGAAGCGCTTTTCAGCAAAAAAGCACAACTTTACAAATCGATGGATTTGAAAAACAAATCCTTGACCGAAGCTGATTTCAAAAAATACATTCTGGAGCATTACACCTTTTTGAGTCGTCCTGTTTTTATTATTGACGGCAAAATCTACATTGGCAACAGCCAACAAAACATACTCCAGGTAATGAAAGCTTTAGCCTAATGTCCAAAAGAACGCTTGCCCTCATTACCGCCACAATTGTTTCCATAATATACGGAATGACTTTCACGCTTGCCAAAGACGTAATGCCAAATTATGTCGAGGCTTATGGTTTCATTATAATGCGTGTGGGAGGGGCTTCCATTTTGTTTTGGTTGGTTTGGCTTTTCAGCAGAAAATCCAAGGAAGTTCGGGAAGAGAAAATCGACCCAAAAGATTACCTGCGAATAGTTTGGGCCGCCTTTTTTGGCGTGGCTTTAAACATGCTTTCTTTCTTCAAAGGATTAAGTCTTACCTCTCCTATTTCGGCATCGGTTCTCATGGTTTCAACACCAATAATTGTACTGATTCTTTCGGCTATCATTCTCAAAGAACGAATGCAAAAACGAATGGTTTTTGGAATTATTCTGGGATTGATTGGTACCGCTTTTCTTATTCTTTACGGAAAATCTGTTGGGAATGCGACAAATGCCACTTTAGGAAATTTTCTGGTTTTTGTCAATGCTTCTTCTTATGGAGTCTATTTAGTAATCGTCAAGAAACTAATGCAAAAATACAATCCTTTCAATTTTGCCAAATGGATTTATCTGATTGGTTTCATAATGGTTTTGCCTTTTGGCTGGAGCCAATTTGAGGCAGTTGATTGGGTCTCGATGCCAATGGATATTTATTGGAAAATAGGGTTTGTAGTCGTTTTTTCGACTTTCCTGACCTACTTGCTGAATTTGCTTTCGATGAAAGAATTGAAACCAACCACTATTGCCGTTTTTGTCTATCTACAGCCATTTTTCGCCACCGTTTTTGCCATCAGCCTCGGAAAAGACGAGCTGACTTTGGTAAAAATCATTTCGGCTGTTTTGATATTTACAGGCGTGTATTTAGTTACACAAAAAAAGTAACAATGAAAATTAAAATAGCCTTAACATTAATTTCAATTGTTTTTCTTTTATCTTTTCAACAAAAAGAAAATAATTCTATTAAAGGAATTTGGACAGATAAAACAACTGAAAATGCAACCTTTGAAATAAGAGATAAAACAATATATTATATTGATGCTTTTGCAACCTACAAGTACACTTTTAAAAACAATATTATAAAAATTTATTACTCTGATTATACGTTTACAGGAAAAGTCAGCTTTAAAAATGACATAATGTTTATAAAATCTTCAGATGGTATTATCATAAAATATTATAGATTTAAAGGATAATTTTTTTTGAATTCCTGTGAAATACTGAACACTGACCACTGAAAACTTTTTTCTTATCTTTGAACTCTTTTAGAAAATAATATGATACAATCAATGACTGGATTTGGTAAAGCAAGCTTGCAATTACCAACCAAAAAAATAACGGTAGAAGTAAAATCCCTGAACAGTAAAGGTTTGGATTTAAGCGTGCGAATGCCTTCGTCTTACCGCGAAATGGAATTGGGTTTGCGCAACCAAATCGCCTTGAAACTGGAAAGAGGGAAAGTGGATTTTTCGATTTTTATTGAAAGTACTGCCGAACAAACTTCCACGAAAGTGAACGTGCCCATCGTGAAAGCCTACATCGGTCAGTTACGCGAAGTATATCCTGATGCCGATGAAACGGAATTAATGAAAATGGCCATCAGAATGCCGGACACTTTAAAAACTGAAAGAGAAGAAATCGACGAAAATGATTGGTCTGAAATTCAAAAAGTAATTGCAGAAGCCTTGGATTATATTGGAGATTTCCGAAAAGATGAAGGTGCTTCATTGGAAAAAGAATTCCAATTACGAATTGGCAATATTCGCCAATACATGAACGATGCTTTGGCACTGGATCCAGAACGTGTTCAAGCCATAAAAGACCGTTTGCAAACTGCGATTTCAGAATTAAAAGTGAATGTGGATGAAAACCGTTTTGAACAGGAATTGATTTATTATCTTGAAAAACTGGACATTACCGAAGAAAAAGTACGTTTGACCAATCACTTGGATTATTTCTTGGAAACCATCAACGGAACGGAAGCCAACGGAAGAAAACTAGGTTTCATCACCCAAGAAATGGGACGTGAAATCAATACTATGGGTTCCAAATCCAATCACGCACAAATGCAAAAATTAGTCGTGATGATGAAGGATGAATTGGAAAAAATCAAGGAACAGGTTTTGAATGTGTTATAAAATTCAGCCCAAAATTACACGAATTATCACAAATTAATTAGTGGAAATTCGTGAAATTCGTGGCTAAAATAAAAATAAAAAGAGGATGATATTGCTTCTCGTTCCTCGCAATGACTTTAAAATGAAAAAAGGAAAATTAATAGTGTTTTCGGCACCATCGGGCTCAGGGAAAACCACCATCGTTAGGCATTTATTAGGCAAAGAAGACTTGAATTTGGAGTTCTCCATTTCGGCGGCAACCCGAGAAGCTCGTGGCGAAGAAGTAAACGGAAAAGACTATTACTTTATGTCGCTTTCTGAATTTAAATCCCACATCAAGAACGAAGATTTCGTGGAATGGGAAGAAGTGTACAGAGATAATTTCTACGGAACTTTAAAAAGCGAAGTGGAACGCATTTGGGCTCAAGGGAAAAACGTGATTTTTGACATCGACGTTGCCGGCGGTTTGCGAATCAAACATAAATTCCCGGAAGAAACCTTGGCCGTTTTCGTAAAACCACCAAGCGTGGACGAACTGAAAAGAAGGTTGAAAGAACGCTCCACGGAAAGCGATGAAAAAATCAATATGCGTATTGCCAAAGCCCACGTAGAATTGGCCACGGCACCACAATTTGACGTTGTCATCAAAAACTATGATTTGCCTATTGCACTAGAAGAAGCACATCAATTGGTAAAGGATTTTGTGAATAAATAAATTTATTACACAAAGAGACACGAAGAAAAACACAGAGAGACGCAAAAAATTTTAAAAGTACTTTGTGAATCTTCTTGTAAACTTTGTGAATCTTTGCGAAACAAAATAGTATGAAAATCGGTCTCTATTTCGGAACATTCAATCCCATTCATATTGGGCATTTGATTATTGCCAACCACTTTGCCGAATATTCCGGTCTGGATCAAATTTGGATGGTCGTGACGCCACACAATCCGTTGAAAAACAAACAGACTTTACTGGACGATTACCAACGACTCCAATTGGTTTTTTTGGCCACCGAAGATTACCCAAAAATCAAGCCTTCGGATATTGAGTTCAAGTTGTCGCAGCCCAATTATACCGTGAATACTTTGGCACATTTGCAGGACAAACATCCACAACACGAATTTTCGTTGATTATGGGCGAAGACAATTTAAAGTCTTTGCACAAATGGAAAAATCACGAAGTCATTTTGCAAAACCACGAAGTTTATGTGTATCCTCGCATTTCATCTGAACTCGAAAATTCGGTTTATAAAAACAATCCCAAGATTCATGTCATAGATGCCCCGATTGTGGAAATCTCTTCGACATTCATTCGAGAAAACATCAAAAACAAGAAGAATGTCCAGCCGCTTTTGCCTTCTAAAGTTTGGGAATACATTGACCACAATAATTTATACAGGAAATAATTATTCCAAAACCTTTTTCAACTCGGTTTCGATATTTTCGAAAATTGGGCTTATGTTTTCATTTTTTCCCGACAACAAAAAAACTTCGGTACCCGGCATTTGATTGGAATTCCACAACAGTTGTATTTTCTTTTCGGCCAACAATTCCTTGGCATTGATGTTCCAAACTACCGCTACTCCAGTGTTTTTTGCAAGTAATTCCAGCATTTCATATTCGGATGGAATAATATAATTGGGAACCATCGACGGTCTTTTTTTATTGAAAACGTGCAACCAAAACAACTTGATGTGCGGAATTCCCGAATCGTGACTGAACCATTTTTGATTGTTTAACCAATTTTCGATTGTCGAAAAATCCTTGATTTTGATGTTTGCTTTTAATTCCGAAGCATCAATACCGTTCGAACCCACGATGATTTGCTTGATTTCACCCAATTTTTTCTGGATGGTGTCAAAAGTGTCGTATTGTTTGGTCACAACCGCAAAATCGAGTTTTTTGGAATCCACCAATTCAAAAAGTTGGTCATTCGTATGGAAAGAAAAATCGATAAATTCATACTTCGAAAGCAATGCGCTTCCCAAAGAACTCATCAAGTGTTTAGAAATCCCCACCGAAATCAATCTATTGGCATTGAAGGCTTTGGCACGAAAACCATTTTCCACATTTTCCAGTCGATCTAAGGCTTCAATGATTAAATTATTGAGTAACTTGGCGTATTCCGTTGGCTCCACACCTTTGGACTTTCTGTTGAAAAGTTTGTAGCCAACATGGGCTTCCAACATACCTATTTGCTGACTTACGGCCGGCTGACTGATAAACAATTCTTTGGCAGCCAAAGAAAAGTTCCCGTTTTTGTAAACCGATTTAAAGGTTCTGTACCATTCGAGATTGACCATGTTATAAATATATTTATCACAAACATAATTTAAATTATTTTTACTGATAACACATTCGCCGTAAATTTGCATAAACAAAATCAATTATGAAAAAAACAGCCTTATTTGCCATTATAGCATTAACCGTGGGTTGCATAACAGCAACCGCACAAAAACAAAATAAAAAAGTCATGAAAAAAGTATTATTTGTTGTCACCAGCCACGATAAATTGGGCAACACGGGAGAAAAAACAGGATTTTGGACAGAAGAATTAGCGGCACCTTATTATGCTTTGGCAGACAAAGGAGTGCAAATTGACATCGTAACACCTCTTGGCGGACAACCTCCAATTGACCCAAAAAGTGCCGATCCATCATCAGCCACGGAAGATACCAAAAGATTTGATGCGGATATCGTTTTATTGGAAAAACTAAAAAACACCAAAAAATTATCCGAGGTAAATCAAGCCGATTACGATGCTGTTTTTTATCCAGGAGGACACGGCCCGCTTTGGGATTTGGCCGAAGATTCCAATTCAGCAAAACTGATTGAAGCATTTTACACCCACAACAAACCAGTTGCTTTCGTTTGTCACGCACCCGGTGTTCTCAAAAACGTGAAAATCAATGGCGAATATTTGGTTAAAGGAAAAAAAGTTACCGGCTTTGCCAATACCGAAGAAGAAGCGGTTGGCTTGACCAAAATTGTTCCTTTTTTGCTGGAAGATGTTTTGCAACAAAACGGCGGCATTTACAGTAAAACCGAAAATTGGCATCCTTATGCCGTTGAAGATGGCTTGTTGATTACGGGACAAAATCCAGCTTCATCTAAACTGGTTGCCGAGAAATTATTACTACAATTAAACGCTAAAAAATAAACGATGCTTAACTTCGAATTATACAATCCCACGAATTTGGTTTTTGGCAAAGGCCAAATAGAAAAATTGTCTGTTTTGGTTCCCTCTGGTTCAAAAATTCTGCTGGCTTACGGAGGCGGAAGCATCTTCAAGAACGGCATTTACGAACAGGTAAAAACCGCATTGTCGGGTTTTGAAATCGTTGAATTTGGCGGTATTGAACCCAATCCCCATTTTGAAACCTTGATGAAAGCCGTTGCCGTAATCAAAGAACAAAAAATCGATTTTATCCTTGCCGTTGGTGGTGGAAGCGTCATCGATGGCGTGAAATTTATTTCGGCAGCCGTTCATTATGACGGAAATCCAATAGAGATTCTTCAAAAACGCATTTTATTCAAAGATGTTTCGAAAGTTGTTCCTTTTGGAACCGTTTTGACCTTGCCTGCCACCGGTTCCGAAATGAATTCGGGTGCCGTGGTGACCATTGCGGCAACACAAGAAAAATTGACTCTTGGCGGAAGCGCCCTGTTTCCAAAGTTTTCTATTTGCGACCCAAGCGTCATTGCATCCTTGCCCAAAAGACAATTGCAAAACGGAGTTGTCGATGCCTACACCCACGTTTTGGAACAATATTTAACCTATCCACATGACGGTTATCTTCAAGACCGAATTGCAGAAAGCATCCTGCAAACCTTGATTCAAGTGGGACCAAACGTGGTCGAAAATCCAACGGATTATGCTTTGGCTTCCAATTTTATGTGGAGTTGCACGATGGCTCTAAACGGATTGATCCAAAAAGGAGTTCCTTCGGATTGGGCGACGCACATGATCGGCCACGAATTGACCGCTTTGTACGGAATTGACCATGCCCGAACCTTGGCCATCATTGGACCCAATTTATATAGAGTAATGTTCGAAACCAAAAAAGGAAAATTGGCGCAATACGGAAAACGCATTTTTAACTTGACCGGAAGCGAGGATGAAATTGCCCAAGAAGCCATCATCAAAACAGTTGAATTCTTTCACGTTATGGGCATGCAAACCAAATTGTCCGATTGTGCAAAAGACTATGCAAAAACAGCCGATTTTATTGTCAACCGCTTTGAAGAAAGAGGTTGGACAGCCATGGGGGAAAAACAAAATATTACTTTGGAAAAAGTAAAATCAATTGTGGAAATGAGTTATTAGCAAATAAAAAAGGCGTTCCTAAACTCCTTTAAGACCGCCTTTTCCAAAAATACTAAAACAAAACTAACTAATTCAATCCTCCTAATTTATTTATAAAAAACAAACTAACAGTAAGTTACAACGACTAAACGAAATATATATTGCATCAAAATAAATATTTTTTTAATTTTTTTTTAATGTTCTTTTTTTGGTGGTTTCAAAATCTATTTTGGCCGTTTATTTATTGCTTTATTAGTATATTTTTAAGTACTTTTGATTTTAAAAGTACTTAAAAAATGACCAAAAATCTAAAATTTGCAGTAATTGGAGGCGGAAGTTGGGCTACAGCCATTGCCAAAATGCTTTGTGTAAATCTAAAAGAAATTACTTGGTATATGCGAAATGAAGATGCCATTGAACACCTAAAAATACATCATCATAATCCCAATTATCTGAGTTCTGTTGAATTTGACATCAAAAAATTAAAACTAACCAGTGACATCAATGAAGCTGTGGCTTATGCCGATTATATCATTTTTGCCATTCCTTCTGCTTTTTTGAACGATGAACTAAAAAAATTAACCGTTAGTTTAAACGACAAAGTAGTGTTCTCTGCCATTAAAGGAATCGTTCCTGAAACCAGTTTAATCGTTGGAGAACATTTCAATACCACCTACAACATTCCTTTCGAAAATATTGGCGTAATTACTGGTCCTTGCCACGCAGAAGAAGTGGCGTTGGAACGATTATCTTATTTAACCATTGCTTGTGGCGATGCCGAAAAAGCCAAAATAGTTGCCAAATGTCTGTCCAGCAATTACATCAAAACCAAAATCTCTGACGACATCATAGGTACGGAATATGCCGCAATGCTCAAGAATATTTATGCCATTGCAGCAGGAATTGCCCACGGATTGGGTTATGGCGATAATTTCCAATCGGTATTGATGAGCAACGGGATTCGAGAGATGAAAAAATTCATCAGAAAAGTACACAAAATGAAGCGTAACATCAATGATTCTGCTTATTTGGGAGATTTATTGGTAACCGGTTATTCGGTATTTTCAAGAAACAGGATGTTTGGAAACATGATAGGAAAAGGCTATACCGTAAAATCAGCCCAAATGGAAATGAGCATGGTTGCCGAAGGTTATTATGCCGCAAAAAGCGCTTACAATCTCAATCTTGCCTATAAGGCAAAAACACCAATTATTGATGCCGTTTACAGCGTTTTATACGAAGGAAAATCAGCCAAAAACGTTTTTGAAAAACTAACGGAGAAGTTGGATTAAAGTTAAATTATAAAGGCACAAAAGGCAGCGTTTCAATTTAAGAGACGCTGCCTTTTTCATTGATTTAATTGACTTCAAAAATTGGGAAGATAAAAAGCAACCTCAATTAACTGTAAGGATTTGATTATTATTTTGTAAGTTTGAAAATACAAATCACAAAAATGAAAGTATTTATAGAAAACCACATTAAACTTCTTAAAGAATATTATGCTTTAATTGCATTAATTCCAACTTTATTAGGAGGGATTTGGCAGTTTTATAAATTAGGTGAGATGTCATTTAATATGATGCGTTTTTTTTCTATTACCCAATTAGTTTCTGACGGAATATTAATTCTCGTTTTTTGTTTTTTACCAATATCTTTTATACTCCCTTATATTAATTTCAAGAAGAAAATCAAAAGAAATCCTGAACAAGAAAAGTTACAACTCAAAAAGACTGAAATTATTCTTGGATTAATAATGATAGCCCTTATCCTATCATCAATTTTTCTTGAAATTAAGACAATTTTAAAATTAGAAACTTTTAAATCATTACTTTATCTGCTAGTATTAATTCACATTATCGCTACAATAGTATATTCTGTTTTTTTATATTTAATTAAAGACGAAATTAATCAAGCTGTTTTTAGAGTCATATTTTGTTTTATTTTGTTATCTATCTCTATAACTATTGCTAAAATATCTTTAGAAAACAATATAAAGGATTTTAAAAGCATACAAAATTTTCAAAAATTAATAAATACTCTTAAGCAAAATGATAGTTATTCCAAAGAACCGGAAATTTTATATTTTAATGATAAATACATTTTTATAGCAATTGAAAAAAAAGAGGAAAAAGAAATAATTATAAAAAAAACAGATGCTCTTTTTGAATAAAAAATTAATTTAGAAAAATGATGATTCTTTTAAATCATATAAAATAAAAGGGCAGCATATTCAATCGAATATGCTGCCCTTTTATATTTCTGTATATTCAAATCTACCTCACAATCACGCCGTCCACAAACAAAAGTGGCACTTCCTCAACATAATCTGGAGTAATGGAATTGGCCCTGAAAATAAATTTTCGGTCGTATAAGGTGTTACCAATAAAGAAAGTAACCATAAACTCGTTGTTGAGTGCCAAAACACTTTTTTCGACCATTTCCACTTTCACGAAAGTAACCGCAGGCACTTCCAGAAAAGCGTGACGTAAAAGCGAAGTTTTTTTCATTTCGCCATCAATGGTTCCAAAAGCTTTGGAAACAATCATTACACTATCGAGATTAAAATCGCTGTCGTTTACTAAATAGATGTACCAAACTTTTTCCATAAAGTCGTCGCTCCATTCCTGGACTGCGGCGAGGAAAACGTTTTCTACTTCGGGGATGATGATGTCAGATTTCATTCTTTTGATTTTTGAATGCAGATTTAAACTTCTGAAATCTTTGCCTGTTCGCTTTCGCTCGGGTCAAAAATCGTTAATCTGCAATCTGAAATTTTTAAATACTTGCTTTGAATTGCTCCAGAAAACGAACGTCATTTTCGTAGAACATTCGAATATCACCAATTTGATACAACAACATGGCAATTCTTTCGATTCCCATTCCAAAAGCAAAACCAGTGTACTCTTCCGGGTTGATGTTGCAGTTTTTCAAAACATTGGGATCCACCATTCCGCAACCGCCAATTTCCAACCAGCCGGTTCCTTTTGTAATTCGGTAATCAGTTTCGGTTTTTAAACCCCAGTAAATATCAATTTCGGCACTTGGCTCCGTGAATGGAAAATAAGACGGGCGAAGACGAATTTTTGATTTTCCGAACATTTCCTTGGTGAAATATAAAAGCGTTTGCTTCAAATCGGCAAAAGAAACGTCTTTGTCAATGTATAATCCTTCCACTTGGTGAAAAATACAGTGTGACCGCGATGAAACGGCTTCGTTACGGAAAACTCTTCCCGGAGAAATCGTTCTGATAGGTGGTTTGTTGTTTTCCATATAACGCACCTGCACGGATGAAGTGTGTGTACGCAACAAAATATCGGGATTCGTCTGGATGAAAAATGTATCTTGCATATCACGCGCCGGATGGTATTCCGGCAAATTCAATGCGGTAAAATTATGCCAATCGTCCTCAATCTCCGGACCTTCTGAAACATTGAAACCAACATTGGAAAAGATGTCGATAATTTGGTTTTTTACCAAGGATATTGGGTGACGGGAACCAATGATTACTGGTTCTGCCGAACGTGTTAAATCGCCATACAATCCTTTGCTTTCTTCTTTGCTTTCCAAAGATTCTTGAATGGATTTTACTTTTTCTTCTGCAGAAGATTTTAGCAAATTGATTACTTGTCCAAATTCCTTTTTCTGGTCGTTCGGCACGTTTTTGAATTCGGCGAAAAAATCTTTTAAAAGCCCTTTGCTTCCCAGAAATTTGATTCTAAATGCTTCTAGTTCTTCCTTGTTTTGTGTTGAAAAAGCTTGTGCTTCACCAATATATTCTTTTATCTTGTCTATCATTTTCATCCAATAATTGAGAGTGCAAATTTAGTTTTTTGCCACGAATTACACTAATTTTCACAAATTAAACAGTAAGTTTTTAAACCATATAAGTCATGTAAGGTCATTCAAGTTTGTTTTTCTCCCTGAAATCTGCAATCTGTTACCTGAAGTCTAATCAATTAGTTCTTTTTCGATAAAATAATTCACGATAGCTTCTTTCATCAAAACGGATTGTTCTCCTGCTTTCAATGGTGGCAACTCTTCTTTTACCTTGTAATGTGGCCAACCTTCTTCGTCGAAAAATTCGAATTCATAAAAACCATAAGGCTCCAATAATCGGCAAATGGCGATATGCATCAGGTTTAGTTTCTCGTCTTTGGCATAGGTTTGATGCACTTTTCCAAGTTCCTGAACACCAATTAAATAAATTATGGCGTCCAAATCCAAGTCTTCGCCTTGCGAAAATTGATTGGAAAGTATGTTGACCAGCTGTTCCCAGCGTTCTTTCAGTTGTATATCTCTTGACATTACTATTTTAGATTTAGAATTTAGAACTCAGATTGCGGATTTTTTTAACCTAAAGTCTGAATTCTAAAATTATTAAGGCAAAGATACCAACATAATTCTTTTATATTTGCTCTTTATTCTTTTCTCTTTTTTACTATGAGTTTTTTAGATATTGTTTTGGGAAGTTTACTGCTTTTTGGTTTGTACAAAGGCATTAAAAACGGACTTTTTGTAGAAATTGCATCTTTGATTTCCTTACTATTGGGGATTTATATTGCAGTGAAATTTTCGATATTGACGGCAGAAATCCTTTCTAGCATTGTGCATTGGAATCCAAAAACCATTCAGGTTACTGCTTTTATCTTGACCTTTATTTTAGTTGTCATTGGAATTTATTTTTTAGCAAAATTCCTTACCGGAATAGCCGATTTTGCCCAATTGGGCTGGATTAACAAACTCGGAGGAGGCTTTTTTAGAATTTTAAAAACAATATTGATTGTGAGTATCTTTCTAAATCTTTTCGAAAAAATAAACTTCAACAATACGTTTGCCAAAAAAGAAACATTGGATAAATCGATGTTTTATCGTCCTATCCAAAAAACCGCGGCATTCATTTATCCTTCTATCGAAAAATGGTATGAGGATTTGAAAAAGAAATAGTTCTCAGTAAACTGAAAACTTCTATTTCACTTCTTTAATCGCGGTTTTCTCAATCCAGCCTTCGGTTCCATCGGTCAATTGAATTTTTTTCCAATTTTCCAATTCTTCCAACACAAAAACCTTGGTTCCTTCGTGTAGGGTAAAAACGGTGTTGCTGGCTTTTTGAGGTTCGCTTTTTACCAAGGTCATTTCAGCGAAAACAATGGCAGGCCTTTCATTTTTGAAATCATTTTTCTCTGAAATTGCTGCAGAAACACTCATCAAAAGCAAAAAGACCAAGACAAACATTCCGAAGAAAAATATCCTTTTGGACAGGGTAATTTGCGAAAAATAATAACCTATAAAGAAAAGTAAAAACAGCGTTGACAATCCAATCGAAATCCAGGCCCAAGTATTATAGTGAAAAATTGACGTGAAGTCTTGAACCATTTTAGAAAAGCCAACTGTTGGGATGTCTTTTATCTCGTCGATTTGCAATTTTTGTGCAAATTTGAGGTTGTTTGTTATTTCGGCATCGTCCGGATTGAGCACCAATGCTTTTTCATAATTGTAAATAGCCGGAGCCACTTTGTTCAATTTATAATAACAATTCCCCAAATTAAAATACAATTCTGACGAATGTTGTTGGCTTGCCAAAACACTTTCATATTCCTTGATTGCTTCTTCGTATCTCGCTTTTTGGTACAAATAATTCCCTCTATCAAAGCCGGTTTGAGCAAAGAAAAATTGGGTTGTTAACAGCAATATAAAAATTATCTTTTTCATAAAAAAATTTAAACACTAAGGACACAAAGAAGGCACAAAGTTCACTATTTAAAGTATTCCATTGACCACTCTTCTCACTCCTTCTTTTAGTAATTTGACATTAAAATTGATTAATAATCCTAATTTACAATCTGACAATCTTAAATAAGTTAGTAATTGTGCAAGATGAATATCATTTAAAGCTTCGACAGATTTAATTTCTACAATAAATTTATCTTCAACTATAATATCAATTCTGTAACCAACATCCAACTTGACTTCTTCATAAACCAATGGCAATGCTTTTTGTTTTTCAACTTTTAAATTAGATTTTTTAAGTTCATAAAACATACATTCCTCATAAGCACTTTCCAATAATCCTGGGCCTAAAGTTTTATGCACTTTCAAAGCACATTCAAATACTATTTTTGAAATTTCGTTTTCAGTCATTAATATATTTTTAAAAACTTTGTGTCCTTCGTGCCTTCTTTGTGTCCTTTGTGGTTAAGAAATCTGTTTTTCCAAATCCGAAATAATCATTACCGCTTTGTCAAAATCCTGCTGGATAGCCGAACTCGAAGTCAACGCATAACGAGCCAACTCACAATTTTCCGTCAGGTCGATAAAATCAATTATGGTTTGCGCATTCACGTTTCTTGACGCCAACAACTGCTGAATGTTGCTTTTACTCATATCCGATGTTTCGATATGCAATTTGGCTTTCAAGAAATTGTGCATTGCTTTTTCCAAAGCCACATAAAACGGTTCTTTGTTGTTGATTTGTTTTTTGGCTTCCGATAAATATTTTTTGGCCAATCGGTTGTTCATTTTTATCTTGTTTCCAAAAACGTCGCTGTCGATGGCTTCTTTTTTCTTTTTGAACAACACGATCAATGGAAGGATTAAAAACGGCAAAAACAACAATCCATAAAACAAATTAGACCCCAAGAAATCATCTTCTTTCATTGAAAAAAGATCGCTTTTCAGCTTAATAAATTTGAATTGCTCATTGCTTGTAATCGTGTTTTTGGTCACTCCAGGCGTTGTGGTTGCCACTTGGTCACTTGCCATGGGACCGTCCAAAACATTAATCATTATTTCCGGTGAACTAATGGTTTTGTATTTTCCTGAACCTAAATCAAAATACGAAAACTGCATTGGTTTTATTGGATAATTCCCCTTGAATTGCGGAATAATGGTATATTTATCCGTGATTTTTCCAGACATTCCCGCTAAAGTGGTATTCACTTTTTCATCGTGAACTGGATCGTACATTTCCAATGAATTTGGAACTACGGGTTTTGGCAAATTAAACAATTTCATGTTCCCGGTTCCGGTCACGCTAACCAGTAAATCGAGGCTTTCCCCGTTTTTCAAATTTGTTTTTGATGGTGTAACCTTAAAATCAAATTTACCCACAGCTCCTGAAAAATCGGCTGGTTTTCCTGTTTCCGGAAGTGCTCTTACGTTTATGGTTTTGGCACCAGCCGAAACTCTTTTATTGTCATTAACAAGCTGAACTCGCCCAAACACATCTCTACGATTGGTAGGCAATTGCACGTCAATGTCCAATGACAAAGGCTCGATAACCAGTTTCCCTGATTTTTGTGGATATAAAACCGTTTTTCTCAACACTACAAAACGATATTTTTCACCTTTAAACATTCCTTCTTCACCAACGAGTTGTTTGATGTCAATGTTTTGACTCCAAAAGTCGTTGTATTTTGGCTTGTCTAATTCTCTCCAATTCGAGATTCCAATATTATAACTGAAATACAGTTTGTAAACCACGGTAATCGGTTCGTTGATGTAGGGACTGGTTTTAGAAATATCAGCAACCAGATAAATATTGTCATCGGCCGAAATTTGAGGTGAATCATCAGGGTTTCTTGCCTCTTGAACCGCATTGGTTACATTGATTCTTATTGGGGAAGTTTTATAAATCTGGCCATTGTACTCTATAGTGGCTTGCCTGATAACCAAACTTCCTTTTTGTTGTGGCAAAAGATAATAGGAATAGACTTTCTCGAATGAACTTTTCCCGTTTATCCATGACTGGCTCACTTGCTGGCTTGGTCCGGCAATAATCCTGAATCCTTCAAAAGACGGTTGGTTAAAGTTGTCCCCGTCCATGTTCATCACAAAATCGATGCGCAGTCTTTCGTTGAGTCCAAGCGTGGTTTTGCTCACTTTTGCTTCAAATTGTACTTGAGCCAAAAGAGAGTTGCACACCATTAAAACTATCGCTACTATAAATTTTTTCATTGTGTTTTATTCTAATTGAATTACCAATCTTTTTCTGTTTGTACTGGTTTTCCTTTAGCTTTTTGGGCATTCACCTTGTTTTGAATCTTCTTTTCTTCGTTGTTTACGGCGTCCAAAAGGTTTTCTAATCGTTGTTTGGATATTCCGCCAGGCATTGGTTTTGGTTGTCCTTGCTCTCCGGGTTTATTGTCGTTTTTCCCTTTGTCGGATGGCTTATCTTTACCTTGATCGTCTTTCTTGTCTTTGTCTCCGTCTTTCTTTTCGTCCTTTTTATCTTTATCCTTGTCGTCTTTTTTGTCCTTGTCTTTGTCCTTCTCTTTTTTATCGTCACCTTTGGGTGGATTTTCTTTTAGTTTTTTCTTCGCCAAAGCATAATTATAACGAGTTTCTTCGTCTGTCGGGTTATTTCTCAAAGCATTTTTATAAGCTTCAACGGCAGCGGAATAATTTTTTTCCTTCATGAAAACATTGCCCAAATTGTGATATACTTTATGTTTTTGGGGTCTTGATTTTATGTTTTTAATCGCTTTGGCATAAGCAAATTTAGCCTCCGCAATTTGATTTTGTCTATAAATGGCATTCCCCAAGTTATAAGGCGCCACCGTTCTTTTGGAAAATTTGGAATTCGAAACTCGGTAATTGGCTTCCGCTTCGACAAACTTCTTTTCAGCATATTCCTCATTCGCTTTTGGCAATGTTTTGTCCTTCTCCTGCGCCGAAACTGCAAAAGAAAACATTAATATCATATATAAAATAAAATTCCTCATTATTATTTTTCGTTAAATAAATTCAGCTTTTCGACCCATTTTGTCTTTCTTTCCAACAGGAAAACATCCAACAACAACAAGGCAAAAGCAAAACCCAAGAACCACTGAAATTGCGACTGGAAATCAGCCATTTGTGTCGATTCGAATTCGGTTTTTTGAATATTGTCCAGCGCATTTTTCACGTAATCAAGAACTGCTTTGGTATTGTTTCCATCGACATATCCGCCCTTTGTGGCTTTGGCAATGGAGGTTAAACCCTCTTTATTTAATTTTGTAATCACCACTTCATTGTTGGCGTCTCTTTTAAAACTTTCGACAACTCCATTTCTTCTCAATGGAATGGCTCCCCCTTTTTCGGTTCCAACACCAATGGTAATGATTTTCATTCCCATTTTATTCGCTTCTTCAGCCGCCGATTCTGCTCCTTCCGAATGATCTTCGCCATCGGAAATCATGATCAATAATTTGCTGGTTTTGCTTTTTTCGTCGAAATACGTCGCCGACAATTTTATGGCTTCGTCCAACGAAGTTCCTTGTGAAGAAACCATGTCGGTATTCGCGCTTTGCAAAAACATTTTTGCCACGCTGTAATCGGTCGTGATGGGCAATACTGGAAATGCACTTCCGGCATAAGCCACGATTCCTATCCTGTCGTTTCCCAATTGATTGATGATTTGCGAAACGATTTGCTTGCTTTTTTCCAATCGGCTTGGCGCCACGTCTTCGGCCAACATACTTTTGGAAACATCCATTGCAAAAACGATGTCGATTCCTTCTCGCTTCACGGTTTCCATTTTGGTTCCGATCTTTGGATTTACCAATCCTAAAATGATTCCAACCAATGCCAAAAGCAGTACAACCAACTTTAAAATCGGTTTGAAAATAGATTTTTCGGGACTTAATTTTTTAACCAAATCCAAGTCACCAAATTCACGCTGTTTTTTTCTTTTCCAATATTGATTGTACAGAAAAAGTAGCACCAAAATAGGCACTAAAAAAAGAAGATATAAATATTTTGATTCGTCTAATTCCATAATTTTTTAACCACAAAGGCACTAAGTTTTCACCAAGTTTACCAAGTATTTTTATTTTGCTTTTATATAAAACTTCTATAAATCGTGTTTCGTAATCCAACTTCCAACAAAATCAGGAATCCTGCAATCCATACAAAAGGCCTGTATTTTTCGTCGTAATCATAGAATTTCAATTCTTCGATTTCGGTGGTTTCCAGTTTGTTGATGGAGGCATAAATCTCGGCCAATTTGCTGTTGCTGGTTGCCCTGAAATATTTTCCGTCCGTTTTTCTGGCTATATTTCTCAACAATTGTTCGTCAATTTCCACTTTCATCATTTGGAATAAAATTTGTCCGCTTGGCGAAAGAGCATAAGGTGATTCTGCCATTCCGTTTGTTCCCAGTCCAATCGTATATACTTTTATTCCGTATTGCTTGGCAATGTCGGCAGCAGTTTCTGGCTCTATAAAACCCGCATTATTCACCCCATCCGTCAAAAGAATTACCACTTTACTTTTGGCCTTACTGTCTTTTAATCGATTTACGGCTGTCGCCAATCCCATTCCAATTCCTGTTCCGTCTTGTAAAACATTGTCGTATTTTATGCTTTTTATGGCTTCAAGAACAACGGCTTTGTCACTGGTTACAGGAGTTTTTGTATAGGCTTCGGATGCATAAACCACAAGTCCAATTCTGTCGTTTGGTCTTTCTTCAACGAAATCTGCAGCCACATCTTTAAGAGCTTCCATTCGGTTTGGTCTCAAATCCTTGGCAAGCATACTTCCAGAAACGTCCATTGCCATAACAATATCCACTCCTCTGGTAGTCTTGGTTTGATTACTGATATCAACCGTTCTAGGTCTTGCCATTGCAATAATCAAAGAACTTAACGCCAATAATCGCAACACGTTCAAAACTGGTTTTAATCTTGCTGCCAACCCATTCGAACCCTTGAATCCTTGTGTCGAACTCATTTTTAATGTTGCCGATTGCTCGTTTCTTTTCCAATACAACCATGCTCCCGCCATTGGAATCAAAAGAAACAACCAAAAAAACTCTGGGTTTAAAAAAGATAATTTTCCCATTATTGTTGTGCGTTTTGAAGTTCAACGGAGCTTAATATTTTATCTGAAATTTCGTTGGCATATTTATCGCCTTCTTCGTGAACGATGATAATTTGCTGTAATCCACCATCTTGACTAAAAATCAATGTTTCATAGTAAAATTTGGCACTGCTTTGACTCTCGCCATCAATTTTCGAAAACGTTCCATATCCTTTGATTCCTTTAACCCCTCCTTCATTAGTCTCGAAATCTTCTTGCTTGACAATCATGTTTTGCGCACCTTGGGCTTCGAGCGATTGCAAAGCGCCATCCAATGATTTTGCCAAATCAATTTTTGTTTCTTTTGCCTGTCCGTCAGCGCTCGGTTCTTGCTTGTATTGCAAGGTTGAAACCATAATGTAGAAATTATCGTTAAAACTTCCATAAGCAAAAGATTGCATGTCCTTGATCAATGCCGTTCCGTTTTTGGGAAGTATCTTCTTTAAATCGGTTCTTACCAGAACTTTCGGCGTATTGATTCTTACAATAGGACTTCCGTATTCGCTTGTTATCCATTCGCCTTCCAACAATTCTTTGGATGAATTCCCAAAGACATTATCAACAACATAATCAAAACCCTTGGTGACAACAAAAAATGCGGTTACCGTGAAAACCAACAGCAATACCGAAACCACCGCAGTGACAATACGTTTTTTTCTTTGTTTTTCTAATTCTCTTTTCAGTCGTTCCTGGCGTTGCATTTCGTTGAGCAACATTTCGTCTTGTGTTTCAACAATTACCGGAATGGCTTTATCCAAAGTGACTATGGCTCTTTCTATTTTCTTGCGGTCTTCGGTAATTTCAAAATCCATTGGTTTTGATTTGGCAAATTTTACTAAATCGGCTTGTTTCAAAACACTCAACAAATTATCAAAAGTGTCCTTTGAAAGCTTCATTTTCTTTTTGAGAGAAGCACCTTTAAGCCCTTCAATCAATTCTGTAGTCGTGCTTTCCATTGCAGGAATTTCAATGGCTTCCTCGATGTAATTTCGAACAATATCCGTCAATTCACTGTAATATTCTTTGACTTCACCATGTTGCCAAAGTTCTTTCTTTTCGAGATTATTCAGCAAATTGGTCGCTTTCTCTATCGGTGTTTTATAAACTTCTTCTTCTATTTTAACGCTTTGACGTTTTTTGTAATACCAATATGCCAATGCTCCAATACAGGCAAGCAACACTAAAGCCAAAAGATATTTCCACCAATCGCCGATAGTATCTTCAACGGCAACAATATTCTTGATGTCGTACATCTTTTGCTTCAAAGTATCCACTGGCACATCGGCAACCTCAACTTTTATTGAATCCGACAAATAGGCTTTTTTATCAATCAAAATCTTTACGCTCGGAATGGTGTATCTCCCGGAATCGAATTGGGTCAGACCGTATTTTTTTATTAATTCGTAACGGTCATTTTTTCGAATGGTGTCTATGGGATACGACTGGATTACTTCAAGGGCACCAAAGTTTTTCAGATTCGGGAAAACCACTTTAGCAGAAGTGTCCACCGAAGTTTTAAACGTTAGTTTGAACTCGGCTCCAATCTTGTTTTTAGTAGTATCAATACTGGTTAACACTTGTTTTTGTTGAGCAAAAACAGTGGCGGTAAACAAAAAGTATAGTATTAATTTTCTCATTCTTTAATTTGGGGAACAATTGATTTGTGATTCAATCTAAAATCTTTATCTCGATTTAAAATAGCCTAATAATTTGGTTACATAACTTTCGTCAACTCTAGTATTTACAACACCTGCACCCGATTTGCTAAAAGTTTCCTTGAAATATTTCAGCTTCTCTTGATAGTATCTCTCGTAATTGATTCGTACCGATTTTGAACCCGTGTTTATCAATTGTGTTTCGCCAGTTTCGGCATCCAGCATGGAAACCATTCCTAGATTCGGCATTTTTTCTTCGCGAATGTCATACACTCGAATGCCCGTAATATCGTGTTTTTTGGAGGCTATTTTCAAAGTATGTTCGTAATCTTCGGAAATAAAATCAGAAATCACGAACACGATGGCTTTCTTTTTTTGAGTGCTTGACAAGAATTTCAAGGCCTGGGCGATATCCGTTTTATGGCTTTTAGGTTGAAATTCTATCAATTCGCGAATAATTCTTAAAACGTGTGAACGTCCTTTTTTCGGTGGAATGTACAATTCGATTTGGTCAGAAAACAAAATCAAGCCAATCTTGTCATTGTTGTTTGTGGCCGAAAATGCCATAGTTGCCGCAATTTCGGTAACGATGTCTTTCTTGAATTGATTTTTGGAACCAAAACTTTCCGAACCCGAAATATCCACCATCAGCATCATCGTCAATTCGCGTTCTTCCTCGAAAACCTTTACGTGTGCTTCATTATAACGAGCCGTCACGTTCCAATCAATAGCACGAATATCATCGCCATATTGGTACGGACGCACCTCGCTAAAAGTCATTCCACGACCTTTGAACGATGTATGGTATTCTCCCGAAAAGATATGATCACTCAGTCTTCGGGTTTTGATTTCTATTTTTCGTACTTTTTTTAAGAGGTCTTTTGTTTCCATTGCTTCAGATTGCAGATTTTAGATTTCAGATTTCAGATTATTGCAATTTACTGCCTACTGAAATCTGCCAACTGTTAACTGATTTAAGGTACTTCAATCTCGTTTACGATTTTGTTGATGATGTCAACAGAAGTGATGTTTTCCGCTTCGGCTTCATAAGTAATTCCAATTCTGTGACGCAACACATCGTGAACCACGGCGCGAACGTCTTCTGGAATTACATATCCACGACGTTTGATAAAAGCATAACATTTGGCCGCATTCGCCAAATTGATGCTTCCACGTGGAGAAGATCCAAAACTGATTAATGGTTTCAAATCAGCCAATTTGTATTTCTCGGGATAACGAGTGGCGAAGATGATGTCAAGAATATATTTTTCGATTTTTTCATCCATATAAACTTCGCGAACGGCTTCCTGCGCACGCAAAATTTGTTCGATGGAAACTACTGCATTTACTTTTTCGTAATTTCCTTTCAGGTTTTGACGAACAACCAATCTCTCGTCTTCCATTTTTGGATAATCGATAACCGTTTTCAACATAAAACGATCGACTTGTGCTTCCGGCAAAGGATAAGTTCCTTCCTGCTCAATTGGATTTTGGGTAGCCAAAACCAAGAATGGTTTGTCAAGTTTGAAAGTGGTGTCACCAATGGTAACTTGTTTTTCCTGCATCGCTTCCAACAATGCCGATTGCACTTTGGCCGGTGCACGGTTAATCTCGTCGGCAAGAACGAAATTGGCGAAAATAGGTCCTTTTTTTATGGAAAATTCATTGGCTTTAATATTGTAAATCATCGTTCCCACAACATCCGCAGGCAATAAATCGGGAGTAAACTGGATTCGGCTAAACGACCCTTGAACAGCTTGTGACAAAGTATTAATGGCCAATGTTTTTGCCAATCCGGGAACTCCTTCCAGCAATATGTGTCCTTGTCCCAAAAGTCCGATTAACAATCGCTCGATCATGTGTTTTTGACCCACGATTACTTTATTCATCTCCATGGTAAGCAAATCGATAAAAGCACTTTCTCTTTCTATTTTTTCATTGATTGCCCTAATGTCCAAAGTCGTTGTATTTTCTTCCATTTCCTTATTTTGATTACTGTAAATTGTGTAACTTGTTTTTGATGGTGCAAATTGAATTTTTTTTTAGAAGTAGGATGTTAAAAAATGGTTAAAACTTCTCACAACTCCCCAATTTTAAGGATGTTTTGTGATTGTATTTCCATAAATTTAAAGTTTCAAAAAAATAAGGGTCGAAATGGAAGATTCTTGAAAATTAATTAATGGAAACACCCTTGTAAACAAAACCGATTTACCTAAATTTATTACTGGTCCAATGAATTTGGATTTGGAACAAAAATCTAGATAAATTAAGTGCACTTTAACCTTTTTTCAAATAAAAAACAACCCATGAATAAAACAGCTTTGGTGACTGGAGCCACCAGCGGAATTGGTAGGGCAACGGCTCGAATATTGGCAAAAAACAACTACAAAATTATTCTCTGCGGCAGACGGGAAGATCGATTGGCATCGCTCGAAAAAGAACTTTCAGAATATACTGAAATCCATACTTTGGCTTTTGACGTAAGGGATAAAAAGGCGGTTTTTGAAAAAATAAATGCTTTGCCTGCCTCCTTTTCGAACATTGATCTTTTGATAAACAATGCCGGAAATGCCCATGGTCTAGACCCAATCCAAAATGGAAATATCGACGATTGGGACGCCATGATTGACATCAACGTAAAAGGTCTTTTGTATGTTTCGAAAGCCGTCATTCCGCAAATGATGGAACGAAAATCGGGTCACATCATCAACATTGGTTCCACTGCCGGAAAAGAAGTGTATCCGAACGGCAATGTGTATTGCGCGACAAAACATGCCGTGGATGCCTTGAACAAAAGCATGAAAATGGACTTAAATCCATACGGAATAAGGGTTGGCGCCATCCATCCCGGATTGGTACAAACCGAGTTTAGCGAAGTTCGTTTCAAAGGCGACAAAGACAAAGCGGCCAATGTTTACAAAGGCTTCAAACCCTTGCAACCGGAAGACATTGCCGACATCATCCATTTTGTGGTTTCCAGACCCTATCATGTAAACATTTCCGATTTGGTCGTAATGGCCTCCGCACAGGCTTCTGCCACTATTGTCAATCGTTCTTCCGATATTTAATTTTCATGCTCTCCAAAAAGAGGAAGCCGTCACAAATTATGTTTTGAGACGGCTTTTTTTTGATAATTTAGTTCTTTTTTCTACATAGAAATACTGCCCGTATCGGTAACTTCCCCGTTGACGACAACTACACCCGTAATCATTTTTATCAACAATCCAGATGTAGGATCTGGACTTAAAGTTACGGTATAAGTTCCTGGTGGAACACCATTTAACTGGAATACGCCGGCATCATTTGTGTAGGTTGAAACAGTTTCGGTTCCCACCTCAACTGTTGCCAATACTTTTTTTGCATCCATTATATTGGTTATAGTTCCCCTAATCGCTCCTGAATTTGCAACTGTTGTAACCCGAAGTACTGGATGCAAGTTATAGTTGCCCGAATTTCCGGCTTTAACAACAGACTGATCCACATCAAAATCCAACAAGAAATCATACGATATTCCTCCAAGCAAGGTTTGATCAACTTTTACTTTTAAACCTGATTGCTGTGCACTTGGTGTATTCAAAGGAATAGTTGTAGACTCATCATCATTAAGAACTATCGTATTGTTGTCACCAAGAATTAATCTCACTTGTCCCAAATAAATTGAAGGAATTATTGTGTCTGCCAACATAACCGTAACTCCACCTGTTAAATCCAACAAATTATATACCATGCCTCCTGCGGGTGTGTTACCAATGCTTATCCATCCTTCATCGCCAGAATCAGTATTTCCCTTTATCATGATGTCCCTTACATCTATGTTTACTTCTTTATAATCCCCTGGGGCATCGGAGAGTCTTATTTTAATTGCTGAAGTTTCTGAAGGAACACTATCTGGCGGAGAATAATCATTGTTAATGTCGCATCTTGCAAAAAACAAACCTACAAATGTTGATGCAAGAAAACTTAACGCGTAAAATTTAATATTTTTCATGGCTTGAATAATTTTAAATTAATACTTTAACAGCATAAAGTTAATAAATTAACATATTGACAATCTGTACTTTAATACATTTTTAACACCTATTTATAGTGTTAAATAAAAAAACCTCGGGGCAAAGCCACCGAGGTTTTTTGGGAACTATTTTCTGTTTTCGAAGCAGTGCTTCGGGGAGTTATACACCAAGTGATTAAAACCCTTTCTTACTACAAAGAAACACTGGCTAAAGTCGTAATTTCTCCATTTACAACAACTACGCCCGGAATCGTTTTTACCAACAATCCTGAAGTAGGGTCTGGAGTTAATGTAACCGTATAAGTTCCTGCAGGAACTCCATTTAACTCAAATACACCTTCTGCATTTGCAAATGCCGAAATCGTTTCGGTTCCTATTACAACTGATGCCTCTACTTGTTTTGCTACGGTTATATTGGTAACGGAACCTTTTATGATACCGGATGTTACCTTCGTTGACACTTTGACAACCGGATGTAAATTATAATTTCCGGAACTTCCCGCTTGCACGACAATAGAACGTGCCACATTAAAATCAAGCATAAAATCATAAGTGACACCTGCCATCAATGTTTGATTAACGTTTAATTTCAAACCTGACTGTTGGGCACTTGGAGTTTTCAAAGGGAGCAATGTCCCGTCTTTAAGGACTACCGTATTTTTGTCGCCAAGCAGCAATCTAATTTGTCCTAAATATCCTGAAGGAACCACTTCGTCTGCCAATAAAGCACTGACTCCTCCTGTCAATGTCAGCAAATCATAAATTTTGCCTTCGGGTGGAAGATTGCCAATACTTACCCATCCTTGATCATCTGGAGTTGAGTTGTCTTTGATCAAAATGTCTCTCACGTCTATATTTACTTCTTTATAGTCGCCGGGAGCATCCGTCAATCTAACGGTCATTGCTGAAGTTTGTGGAGAATCACTACCTTCATTGTTACAGGCTGTAAAAAACAGACTTACGAATGTAATTACAAAAAAACTTAACACATAAACTTTAATAATTTTCATAGTTTTGGGGGAATTAAAAATTAATACTATAAAGAAAACGTGTAAAAAAATAAAATAGTATCTTGTCCAAACATCTACATTGCTATTTAACAAATGATCAATAAACGCCTTTTAATCAAAAACCTTTTGGCTCACAATGACGAGAGCAGTTTTTATGACAAAAAACGCCAGTTAAATTTGCACACTCGCGAGGGAAAAGCCAAGTTCTTGAAACACATTTGTGCACTGTCCAATTCCAATCCTGCCAATAATTCCTATATTGTCGTGGGGGTTGAAGATCATGACAACGAAATTGTGGGTGACGACTTTTTTGACGACAGTCGCATCCAAAATTTGGTGAATGCCTATCTCGAAAATCCACCAAAAATTCAATACGAAAACGTGCCTTTTCCGAATTTGCCCAAAGACAAAGTCATAGGACTCGTAACCATAAAAGCCAAGAGCAAGACCTCGCATTTCAAAAAAGGAATCCACACGATTCCTGCCAACAGCGTTTTTATTCGACGCGGCAGCAATACCGTTCCCGTGGAAGAAGAAGTCGAAAAAAATTATCAAAACACGGAAACCGTCATCGGCATTGAAAACAGTTCCCGAAACAGCATTGAATACACACTCGACGGCGTAATTGATTTCATGAATTTTCGCCACAAGGATATGGCTCCCAAATACAAGGTTTTCAAGGAATTATTTGTTATTTGCTGGGCTGGAGTTCCCAAAAAATCACGAGAAACAACCTTCCTTTCAAGAGTTGACATCGAACTCATCAACGAGCAAATCAAGCTGTTTTATTCTGCCCAGGACGTGGTGACCATTACTTTTGACGAGGATTCTTTCACCATTATGGAATATGTGCCTTTGGGTTTGAACGACAAAACGAGTTATTATCCATTGGAGAAACAAACCCTGCATTTTCACGACAATGGCTATTATAAAATTGACCGGGAATTCCTGTTCCAACCACCGGAATTCAACAAAAAAATGTTGTTCCATATTTATAATTCCAATATTTCCCTGCTCAACAAACTCCAAAAAGGGATTGCTCTAAGCGAGCGTGAACACAAGGATTTGGAAAATTTACCCTCCACTTTCATGATTTGTCACCTCAACGGATTTGATGATGCCAAGCAAAAATTGATTGATGCCAAATTGCTTTTGAAACCTTTCACTTCTGTATATTTGTCTTTCAAGGAAGCCTTGCGAATTTTGAGAAAGATGAAATATGATGTGCAGTAAAATAAAAGTTCAACCGCAAATTTGCGAATTTAACACTTTGAATTAACTAAATAATTTGCGAATTTGCGGTAAACAAACTAAGATAGTATGAGAACACTAGTTATAGGAGACATTCACGGCGGTTTGCGTGCATTGCACCAAATTATGGAAAGAGCCAACGTTACCCCAAAAGACACCTTGATTTTCCTGGGAGATTATGTGGATGGCTGGAGCCAATCGCCCCAAGTCATCGACTATTTAATCGAACTGAAAACCACGCACAATTGCATTTGCATCTTGGGCAATCATGACGAATTAGTTTTGGAATGGTTGGAAAAAAGCAAGGAAAACTTAACTTGGTACAATCATGGAGGCGAATCAACGGTTTTGGCCTATTCGAAAGTGGATAGAAAAACCATCAAAAGACACATCGAATTCCTGAAAACTTTAAAAAACTATCATCTCGACGAACAAAATAGATTGTTTATTCACGCCGGGTTTACAAACATGAACGGCGTTGATTTTGAATATTTTCCAAAACTGTTTTATTGGGATCGATCCTTGTGGGAAACCGCACTGGCATTAGACAAAACCATAAAAACAGATCACGTTTTTTATCCAAAACGTTTCACCTTGTACAAGGAAATTTATATTGGGCACACGCCTGTTTCCAGGATAAACAAAACCGTTCCGGTGCAAATGGCCAATGTTTGGAACGTGGACACCGGAGCCGCCTTCAAGGGGCCATTGACCATGATGGATGTGGACACCAAAGAGTTTTGGCAAAGCGAGCCCTTGCCAAGATTATACCCAAATGAAAAAGGAAGAAATTAAATACTATATTTGCAAAAAAATTAAATAAAATGAAGAGAATTTTTACAATTGTATTATTAGGCGCATTTTGTATGGTAAATGCACAAGCTTTTAAAGGAAAAGGAGACACTAAATTAAACATCGGGATGACCGTTCAAAATGGTGGAACAGGAGTTTTGGCGTCTACCGACTTTGGTTTGGGGGAAAATTTCTCCATTGGAATCCTTGGCTCTTATTTGTTGGGAGGAAGCCACATTGAAAATGTTTCTAGTGATTATCGCTTTGATGCCAAAGCAAGATTCAATGCCAATTTGGGAAGCGTGTTAAACATTTCTCCAAAATTTGACGTGTATCCTGGGTTGAATTTGGGGTTGAAAAACTTTGGAGGTCATCTTGGCGCTCGTTATTTCTTCACTGAAGGATTTGGCGTTTTTTCTGAAGTTTCTGCTCCTTTTGCCAAATACGACAAAGATGCCATTTCAAAATACAACAATGGAACTTCGTTTAATGTTGGGGTTTCTTTCAATTTGAACTAGTCCATTTCAAACAAACAAAAAGCGGCAAGATGAAAATTAAGCCGCTTTTTTTGTGGAAATATTTTTTACAAACCTAAGTTCAATTAATGCATAGTGGATATTAGTTGGCTGTGAATGGGACGCAGATAACACGGATTAAACTGATTATCGCTGTTTTTCAATGAACACTCCATAATCTAAAGTTACACGGCTTAATCCGTGTCATCCGTGTGGCAATTTAGCATTAATCGAGGAGGTTACAAATCAAATTTTATTCCTTGTGCCAAGGGCAAACTCGTGGTATAATTAATAGTGTTGGTTTGACGACGCATATAGATTTTCCAGGCATCGGAACCGGATTCTCGCCCGCCGCCCGTTTCTTTTTCACCTCCAAAAGCACCTCCAATTTCGGCTCCTGAAGTTCCAATGTTGACATTGGCAATACCACAATCAGAACCCGTAACCGACAAGAACAATTCGGCTTCGCGCAAATTATTGGTCATAATCGCAGATGAAAGTCCTTGAACCACGCCGTTTTGTATCTCGATGGCATTTTCTACCGAACCCGAATATTTCAACAAGTATAAAACTGGTGCAAAGGTTTCGTGCTGTACAATTTCGAAAGAATTCTCCGCTTCGACAATCGCCGGTTTTACATAACAACCACTTTCGTAACCTTCGCCAGAAAGTACTCCCCCTTTCACGACAATATTTCCTCCTTCTGCAACTACTTTTTCCAACGCTTTTGCATACATTTCAACAGCTTGTGTATCAATCAATGGGCCAACGTGATTTTTTTCGTCCAATGGATTTCCGATTTTTAATTGGCCGTAAGCCGAAACCAAAGCATCTTTTACTTTGTCATAAATACTTTCGTGAATAATCAAACGACGTGTCGAAGTACAACGTTGTCCTGCCGTACCCACAGCGCCAAAAACGGCTCCAATTATGGTCATTTTGATATCGGCATCCGGCGTCACGATTATCGAATTGTTTCCTCCCAATTCCAACAATGATTTTCCCAAACGCGCGGCAACAGCTTGCGCCACTATTTTCCCCATTCGAGTGGAACCTGTTGCGGAAATCAATGGAATTCGTTTGTCGTTTGCCATTAATTGCCCCACTTTATAATCCCCATTGATTAGACAGGAAATACCTTCCGGGAGATTGTTTTCCCTGATTACTTCGGCAATGATGTTTTGACAGGCAATGCCGCAAAGTGGCGTTTTTTCGGAAGGTTTCCAAACACAAACATCGCCGCATATCCAGGCCAAAGCCGTGTTCCAAGACCAAACCGCCACGGGAAAATTAAAGGCCGAAATGATGCCGACAATTCCCAAAGGATGGTATTGTTCATACATTCGGTGTCCTGGACGTTCCGAATGCATGGTGAGTCCGTGCAATTGGCGGGAAAGTCCCACGGCAAAATCGCAGATGTCTATCATTTCCTGGACTTCGCCATACCCTTCCTGCAATGATTTTCCCATTTCATAGGAAACGAGTTTACCCAAAGCTTCTTTATTTTTGCGTAATTTGTCTCCAAACTGCCGCACGATTTCGCCTCGTTGTGGTGCCGGAATTAATCTGAATATTTTGAAAGCTTCGGAAGCAGTTTGCATTACTTTTTCGTAATCGGCTTCTGAAGTTGTTTTTACTGATGCAATTAATTGTCCGTCAACCGGCGAATAACTTTCCAAAATTTCTCCGTTTGAAAAACTGTTAATTCCTGTTGAAGTTCCTTCGTTTATAGTTTTTATGCCAAGCTGGGCCAGAGCTTCTTTCATTCCGAATTGTTCTGCTATTGTTGTCATTGTAACTTTTTTTAGTACTAGTTATGGATTGATAAAGATATTACTTAAACACGAAACAGGATACAAATGGGTGAAATTTTAAATGACCTTGGAAAGGTCAAATGTTTATAGAAAAAGATGACGAGTCATGGTATTCGACCCCTACAAAGTCGCAGAAATTTCGACAATACATTCATTTCTATAAACATTAAAATCCTTTAGTCTAATGTCATTAAATTAAGACTTAGCCGTCACTTCGAGTGGTTTTTAATAGTAATGCGACAGCTTTACTATTAAAAAATGTATCGAGAAGCATGTTAATAGTAGCGTTCTCGATACATTTTATTAAAAAAAGCTATCGCATTTTTTAATAAAACACTCGAACAGACGAAGACGATTCCTTAACTTAAAGACATTGGATTAAATTCAACGGCAATTGAATCAGAACATATTCTTTTTCTTGAACAAAAACACTCCAAATATTGAGACTACTAAAGAAATTAATAGCACTATCCAAAATCCAAAATGATTGTCTTGCAAGTTGTTGGGCACGTTCATACCGTATAAACTGGCGATCAATGTGGGAATCATCAAAATGATGGAAATGGAAGTCAGCCTTTTCATGATGACGTTCAAATTGTTTGAAATTACCGAGGCATAAGCGTCCATCATTCCCGTCAAAATGTTGCTGTAGATGTTCGTGGTTTCTTCTGCCTGGCGCAATTCGATTTCCACATCTTCCAGCAATTCCGGGTCAAAAGTGTCTTTGTAATTTTTTAGATTCTTGATTCTGCGAAACAAAACATCATTGCCTTTTAAAGAAGTGATGAAAAACACCATACATTTTTCTATTTGAAGCAAGGCTTGCAGTTCTTCGTTTTTGATTGATTTTTCCAGGTTGTCTTCGGCCAGTTTGATTCGCTGGTTGATTTGTTTTAGGTGTTTCAGGAACCAAACGCTGGAGGACAAAAGCAATTTCAGGACTAAATCGAAATGGTCGTTTACGGTGATTTTTTTGCGTCTTGTATAAGCCACAAAGTCGGGAAGAATGTCGGTTTGGTGAAAACACAGCGAGACAAAGGTGTCGTCTTTGAACATCAAGCCCAATGGTGCCGTGTTGAAAGGCAGTTTGGCATCATTGCTCCTGAAAGGGATTCGGATGATAATCAGCGTCCAACCGTTTTCAATTTCGATACGTGGACGTTCGTCAATATCTTCGATGTCATTATAGAAATCTTCGGGAATTTGTAATTCTTTGAAAAGGAATTTGGTTTCTTCTTTTGTGGGACAAACTACGTTAATCCAGTCGTTTTCCTCAATTTTTTCGGTTTGAACAAACCCTTTGTTGTTTTTGTAATAAGTAATCATAATGTAAAGCGTTTTTTTAGAGAATAACGTTTACATTATGCAACGACTATTCCTGATTTTCTTTATTTTCCTTCGAATAATAATCGTCCATGGTGGATTTTTAATTTTTTGGCAAAAGTATGGTTTTAAATAGTAAAGAAATCTTAATTCTTTCTTAATTAAAAATTCAAAAGCACCATTTGTGATTATTTCGCATTTATAGGCGTTCCGAATTCTTTTAAATTACGGAGTTCCTTGTTTGAGAAATCAAGGTATCAGGATTTTTTTATGGTAATGCTTATGGGATTGTATATTTGCGGGATTTGTTTCGGGTCGTTTTTATAGGTGGTGATTTTCCCTTTTATATAAATTTCTTTATCCTTTAAATCTTCGATTTTTATGTTCAGTTTTTCGAGATAAAAGTTCGAAATCACGACGGTAAAAACACTTTCTGGATACGGTTTGTCTATGTTGATGTAATTGGTGTTTTTGCCTTCGGAGGCCAGTTTGAAGGAAACCACTTTTCCAAGAACACAGACTTCTTTGTCCATATATTCCTTGACCTTGGCAGTGGTGATGGTGTCTTGTGCCAAACAATTTAAAGAAAACGCCAGAACAAATACCAGTATTAAATTTTTCATTTTTTGTTGGAATTAGAAATTATTTGACCTCCTTGATTAAATAAATATAAACCGGAAAGTGGTCGCTGTAGCCTATTTCATTTTCGGAATGGCGCAAGGGATAACCGGCATAACGTCCAAATTTTTCTATCAGGAACGGCTTGTTGTAAATTCCGGCTTTCCAATATTGAAAAGTGGAAAAGTCGCTCTTGATCAAGGTTTCAGAAACCAGGATTTGGTCGAAAATATCTCCGGAATCCCTGTAAAACAAGGTTGCGTTTCCATCTTTGGCCATTTGTTCGAAAGGATTGTAAATACCAAATGGTTTGACTTCCGATTTTTTCAGTTTGGCTCCCAAGCCTTCTTTTACGCTTTTGTTGTAGGTTCCATCATTCAAATCGCCCATCAAAATAATTTTGGCATTTGGATTTACTTTATAAACAGAATCCATCACTTTTCGGGCCAATCTTCCTGCCGCTTCCCGAAACGGACTGCTTTTTTTCTCACCACCAGAACGGGACGGCCAGTGATTGACCATTATATTCACTTCTTCCCCGTCCAGAAATCCTGTTACCAATAGAATATCCCTTGTATAAACTCTGTTGTCCTTGCTAACTTCGATTTTGTCTTTGTCGGATTTGTCTTCTTCGGTTTCTTTTTCTTTTTCGTCATTGTTTCCTCTATAAATTATCAAGGGAATGTTGATGAAACTGGTCGGTTTAAAATATTTTTTTTGGTACAACAATCCCACATCAATGCCTCTTTTGTCGGGAGAATCAAAATGCACGATTCCATAATCGCTTTTAACAATATTGGGCTGTTTTACCAAGTCTTCGAGAACGCCACGGTTTTCGATTTCGGAGCATCCAATAAAAGTTGGCCCTTCTTTTTGTTGGTCGTTTGTCCCTATTTGCATCAAGACTCTGGAAAGGTTTTCCAGTTTTTGCTTGTATTTTTCAGAAGTCCAACGCTGCAATCCTTTTGGCAACCATTCTTCGTCAAAATTTGGATTGTTGATGGTGTCAAACAAGTTTTCGAAATTATAGAAGGCAACCGTATGCACGATGTATTTTTTCTGTTGTGCATTGACCGTAATTAATGAAGAAAAAACAAAGAAAACGACAATTAGACATTTTATTCTCATAGTTACATGTTATTTAAGTGTAAAGTTTAACAAAAACTTCAGAACAAATGTAGATAATAATAATTATAAATGTAAATTTGTCTTAGTCAAGAAATCATTATTTTTTGGCAAAATCTAAATCCCTTCTTATTTATGAAAAAAATTTTACTCAGTACATTATTTGTAATGCAAGTAGTCTTTGCTTTTGCGCAATCAGAAACGGGTGTCTCCGGAAAAGTGGTCGATTCTAAAACACAAAAACCAATGCAAAGCGTCATTGTTTCTGTACAAAACACCAATTTAATGCAGCTTACGGATGCAAGCGGAAAATTCTCTTTAGACAAAGTAGAACTTGGAAATCAATTGTTGCGTCTAAGAACCAATGGCTACAAAGACCAATTACTCCAGATTGAAATTATTGAAGGCAAAATATTGGATATGGGAACCATAGCTTTGGAAGAAGACTTGACCCAAGAAAAACAAATGACCTTGATTGCCATTACCGACAATGATTTGAGCGATGACAACAGTGGTTCAGAAAGTACTGCAGGATTGCTTCAGGCCTCAAAAGACGTTTTCCAACAAGCGGCGGCCTACAATTTTGGACAAGCCAGATTTAGTGTTCGTGGAATTGACAATGAATATTCGAATATTTTAATAAACGGGGTTTCGATGAATCGTGTCTCCGACGGAAGACCCCAATACAGCAACTGGGGCGGGCTGAATGATGCCACCAGAAATCAAGAGTTTACGGATGGTTCCAAACCTTCCGACTATTCTTTTGGAGGAATAGCGGGAACACAATATATCACGACAAGAGCTTCGGTTTACAGACCGGGAGCACGAATTTCGTTTTTGGGGACCAATACCAATTACAGCTACAGAGCTATGGCAACATATGCTTCGGGCATGGACAAAAACGGTTGGGCTTTTGTTATTTCTGGAGGAAGAAGGTGGGCTCAAGAAGGCTTTTTTGACGGAACCGATTATGCTGCCAATTCTTTGTTTGCCAGTATCGAAAAGAAAATCAACGACAATCACAGCATTAACTTCACCTCTATTTATGCACAAAACAGACGAGGAAAGAATTCGCCAAATACTCAAGAAGTTACCGATTTAACCAACTTTAAATACAATTCGTATTGGGGATATCAAGAAGGCGAGAAAAGAAATTCCAGAGTGAAAGATGTGGAAGAACCTATATTTACTTTAAGCCACTATTGGAAATTCAATTCTAAAACAAGGCTTCACACCAACCTTTCGTATCAATTTGGAGAAATTGGAAACAGCCGTATCGATTTTCAAAAAGCAGATAATCCAGATCCAAACTATTACAAAAAAATGCCAAGTTATTACACCACATTGTTTTCTTACGACGGTAATGGAAATGCCACCTACACACCAGATTATACCGCTGCCGAAACTGCAAAAACAAATTTCCTTGCCAATCCGCAAATGGATTGGACTGCAATGTATCGCATCAACAACGAAAATATTGCAAACGGAAGCCGCTATGTTTTGTATGAAGACAGGACAGACGACAAAACACTAATCGCCAACACGATACTTTCTTCCCAGTTGGCAGACAACATCGTCATGAATGCCGGAGGAAGTTTTACAAAATCAAAATCGGCAAACTTTCAAAATCTTTTAGATCTTTTGGGAGGAACCCATTTTAATGACATTGACACTTTTGGGACTGACCAAGACCAGCAACAACCCGATTTGAACAATCCAAATAGAATAGTTGGAGTAGGCGATAAATATGGTTATAACTACAATGTAAATGCCACCAAAATTGATGCCTTTACCCAATTTAAATTCACTTATGACAAAGTAGATTTTTACCTTGGACAATCTTTCACCAGAAGCTCTTATCAAAGAGAAGGATTATACAAAAACGGTTATTACCCAGACAATTCATTAGGGAAAAGCGAAAAGTTGAACTTTGACAATTTCGGATTCAAGGGAGGAGTTACTTATAAATTGACAGGACAACATTATTTTGATTTCAACGGAGTTTATATGTCAAAAGCACCCAACACGAAAGACGTTTTTCCTAATGCTCGTTTAAACAACGACACCACGGACAACATCACGAACGAAATCATAAAAAGTGCCGATGCCAGTTATATCATCAGAATGCCAAGTCTAAAAGCAAGATTCACGGCTTACTTCAATGAAACCGAAAACACGACGGATATTTCTTTTTATTATGCCGATGCAGTTAGTTTAGGAAATGGCGAATTTGTTTCTGAAGTGGTTACAGGCCAAAACAAAAGAAACAAAGGAGTTGAAGTTGGATTGGAATATCAAATTACCTCCACTATCAAAGCAACAGCAGTGGCTGCTTACGGAGAATATACGTACACCAACAATCCCAATTTGGTAATCCACGCAGATGGAGTAACTGAAGACATTTTCAACGGGAAAACCTATATGGAAGGTTATAAACAAGCCGGAATGCCGCAACAAGCTTATTCTGCCGGGTTGGAATATCGTGATCCAAAATTTTGGTGGATAGGAGCAAATGCTAATTATTTGTCCAATAATTATTTGGATGTTGCGCCATTAATAAGAACGTCACAGTATATTACGGAATCAGACCAAGCCAACTTTCCTTATGATGCGGCCCTATCGGCAAGTTATTTAGCCCAAGAAAAATTTGATGCCTTTACACTTGTCAACCTTGTGGGGGGAAAAACTTGGAGAATAAAAGAAAAAACATTGGGATTGTTTGCCAACGTCAACAATCTATTTGACATTCAATACAAAACCGGTGGATTCGAACAAGCAAGAAACGCTTCGTATAGCGAATTATACAAAGACCATCAAGGGCCAACTCGCGCTTTTGGTCCAAAATATTTTTACGGTTACGGAAGAACTTTTATGGTCAACATCTATTTAAACTTTTAAGAATTAAGCGTTATGAAAAATAAAATAAAAAATAGCTGCATCATCGCAATGTCAATTGGCTTGTTTTCAGGCTGTGTGAATGATACTTACGATACCCCGAAATTTGACACTTGCGTAGATCCCGGTTTAACCAAAACAAAGGAAGTTTCACAAATATATGCCGTGGCAATAAACCCTGTGGCTACTCCGCCAAGTGTAGTTCCGAACACACCAACCTACACCGCAGACGACATAATTGAAGCTTACGTAATTTCTAGCGACGAAGGTGGAAATTTCTATAAAAGCATGTACTTCCAGCCTACGGATGGTTCCAAGGGATTTAATCTTTCTGTGGACGAAGTGAATCTTTATACCAAGAACTTCCAACCCGGCAAAAAAGTGTTTCTAAAAATGAAAGGACTGGCTTATGGAAACCCTACCGACTTTGGTGTTGGGTTGATTTTTGGAGCAAAACCAACAGAGCAATATGACGTGGACAGACTGCCAACCCAGGAGTATCCGAAACACCTGATCGCTTCTTGTAATTCAGTAAGCGAAGATGCCATTGTTCATAAAATCACAATCGCTCAAGCAGTTAGCGGTGCTGCATTCTTGAATACTTTGGTAGAAATCGACAATGTACAATTTACCGATGAAGCCGCCGGCGGAACCTATGACTCCAACAGGGACGATGATTTCGATTCCAGTATTTTTGTTACAAACGGGACAACCAATCTAACCGTGAGAACCAGTAGATTTGCCAATTTTGCAGGTTATAAAGTTCCAACGGGTAAAGGAAAAATAAGAGGTGTATTGACCAAATACAATTCTACTTATCAAATTATCTTGAGAACGGAACGCGACGTGAACATGCCAAATCCTAGAGTTGATTATACTCCAGCACTTGTAGGCGTCAATTCTACTGTTTTCCCGGCAACCGTAAACGAAACTTTCGAAAGTTATACTTCAACTCCACAACAAAGTAATTTCCCAAATTATATCAATGATGCCGCAGTGGGTTCAAGATATTGGGCCGTAACGACATTTGGCGGCAACAAATACATCC
Organism: Flavobacterium fluvii; assembly: GCF_900129545.1. Lineage (GTDB taxonomy): Bacteria > Bacteroidota > Bacteroidia > Flavobacteriales > Flavobacteriaceae > Flavobacterium > Flavobacterium fluvii. The sequence continues at coordinate 479,638 of NZ_FQWB01000001.1, forward strand.
AAATGACTTCGTTTGGTTCTGGCGGTGCAAACAATGCTTATTTATTTGTTCCGGTAAACATGACTACGGCAAGCAATTTTTCATTCAGATCCTGTATGGGATTCTGGGTTGGCGCCGTCTTGAAAGTATATTATGTCTTGGCTACTGATTATACTCCTGGAGGAAAAATAGATGTTGCCAAAATGACGAATATCACCTCCAACTTCACCATTCCAACAACGCCTACTTCAGGTTATGGAGCTACTTTTACGGCAAGTGGTAATTATGCCATTCCAGCAACCCTAACCGGAAATGGATATTTTGTGTTTGAATATGCAGGAAATGCAAACGCTTCCCCTGCCTTAACCACGACATTACAATTGGACAACATTTTAATAAATTAATTGTTGCAAAAAACAAATCCAAAAGGCTTCCATATCACGGGAAGCCTTTTTTATGCCTAAATTACATTTATTTTATATTAAGCCATATGGTATCTGTACAAGTCTTCATCAACGAATTGAAATTTATAGCTGCCAAAATCAATTCTGGAGATCAATCAATTGTTAAAAAATTCTTGTTGGAATAAGCTTCTTCACTTTAAAAAAAATATATTTGTATTGGATTCGGTTTATACTCAAGAGTAAATTAATTTGCATTTTTGAACTATGCGTACTATTCAATTTTTATACATAAATGGTAACGCTGTTTTTTATAAATTGCTAATCCTTGTTTTTATTTTTCAATCTGCCAATATTCAAGCTCAAACTACTATGATAACACCACCTTATTTACAAAAAGGAGACACCATCGCTATTGTGGCAACTGCCCGAAAAAATGTTGATGACAACCTGAAACCTACCATAGACTTATTGCATTCTTGGGGTTTGGAAGTCGTTATTGGGAGTACCATCGGATTGGACTTGAATCAATTGGCAGGAACCGATGAACAACGCGCAACCGATTTTCAACAGCAACTTGACAACCCAAATATCAAGGCTATTTGGTGTGCCCGTGGTGGATACGGTACCGTTCGAATGATTGACTTATTGGACTTTACCCAATTCAAACAACATCCAAAATGGATTGTTGGTTTTAGCGATGTAACCGTTTTGCACAACCACCTGAATACCATGGGCTACAAATCCATTCATGGCACCATGCCTATTAGTGTAGAAAAAACAGCTCCCGAATCTATAGCAACTTTAAAAATAGCCTTGTTTGGCGAAAAATTATCGTATCAAATCGATCCCTTCCCGATGAATCGTTACGGGAAAGCAACTGGCGAATTGGTGGGCGGAAACCTTTCTATTTTGTATAGTTTGTTTGGATCAAAATCGGCTATTGACTGTACCGATAAAATTTTGTTCATAGAAGATTTGGACGAATATCTTTATCACATTGACCGAATGATGATGAACCTGAAACGCAATGGTTGTCTGGAAAGCATCAAAGGAATTATTGTGGGAGGAATGACCAAAATGAAAGACAACGACATTCCTTGGGGGAAAAACGCCAATGAAATTGTGCAAGACATAACCCAAAAATACAATATTCCCATACTCTATAATTTCCCGGCAGGACACGTTCACGACAACAGGGCCTTGATTATGGGAAATACTGTGACTATGGATGTGAACGAGAATTGCAATACCTTGATTTTTGAATAATCTTTTTGCCACGAAGCCACAAAGGCGCAAATTTTATTTACAAACACAAAATCTGACCCGGGCGATAGCGAACTGGCGAAGCAAATCAAAATTCGTTAATCTTCAATCTAAAATCTAAATGGCCGAACACAACGAATTAGGAAAACTGGGCGAAGAATTGGCTGTTGAATTTCTTCAGAAAGAAGGCTATGAAATTCTGGAAACCAATTGGACGTTTCAAAAAGCCGAAATCGACATCATTGCCCAAAAAGAAAATACCCTTGCCATCGTTGAAGTAAAGACCCGTTCATCCCTGGAATTTGGTTTGCCGCAGGATTTTGTAAAACCCAAAAAAATCCAACTTTTGGTAAAAGCCGTAAACGAATACGTAGTTTCTGAAAATATAGATGTTGACGTCCGTTTTGACATTATTGCCATTCATAAAGAGGGCAAATCTTTTGTAATTGAACACCTTATAAATGCTTTTTATCATTTTTAACAAAAAAATTTAATGTTATATTTGTAACAAATTGTTTTTTATGTATCTTTGCCTAGATTTTTAAACCAAAAACTAAGTACAAACTACGTAAAAACACCTATTTTGCTATGAAAACAGTTTCCTCCATTGTAGAAAATTATATTAAAACCAAGCCTTTTCTACTGAACGCCCTGTCGTTAGGAATAATCAATTTGACCTCTTTGTCCAGAAACATCATGGTCGAATTAGAAAGTGAATTTGGCAAAGAAGTGAAACAAGGCGCTGTTGTCATGGCTTTAAAAAGACTGACCGAAGAATTGGACTTTAGACTCAATCACAAAATCAATAAAGTAATCAAGAATATTGGCGAAATTACCGTTCGTTCCGCATTGACGGATTATACCTTTGCGGCTTCGGATACCGTTTTGAACAAACAAGCCGATTTGATCACCGACATCGATACCTTTTCGGATATATTTTATACGTCATCAAGAGGCGTGAACGAAACCAATATTGTGGTTAGCAACACCGTCAATCATTTGGTTGACAAACATTTTGCCAACGAAAAACTGATTCAAAAACTGGAAAACCTGGCTTCTATTACGGTAAAATTGCCTAAAGAGAACATTGTTGTTCCCGGGATTTATTATTTCATTTTCCAACGTTTGGCTTGGGAAGGAATCATCATCAATGAGGTAATTTCGACTTCCAACGAATTCACAATTTTGGTAAGCGAAAATGAAGTAGATGTTGCTTTCAAGGTAATCAAGGATTTAAAAAATTAAGATTTACTTTTTATATTTCAAAGGCGAAGCTCACAAAGTTTCGCCTTTTTTATTGCTATTTATCCGAATAAAATATTAAAAATGAGTTTGTTATGTTATTTTTTTTATTAATTTTAATAGACTAATTTTTTTATTAAAATTTATTACTATGGATTACTTAGCTATTTTCCTCGCCTTGACTCCAGTTTTTCTTTTAATAATTCTTCTAGGATTTCTCAAAGTTCCCGGTGACAAAAGCGCTTTATACACTTTAATAGTCACGATTCTTCTGGCGGCATTAGGGTTTAATTTCTCAACATCTTCAATAGGACTTTCAATAGTTTTTGGTACGCTAAAAGCTATTTTTCCCATCATTTTAATCATTATAATGGCTATTTACAGCTATAATGTACTGGTTTTTACAAAAAAAATGGAAGTCTTAAAATTTCAATTCTCCAATATTTCTACCGACAAGACCATTCAGGTTTTATTATTGACTTGGGGTTTTGGCGGATTGCTGGAAGGAATGGCTGGTTTTGGCACTGCCGTGGCGATTCCTGCTGCTATTCTAATTGGTCTTGGATACAAACCGCTATTTTCGGCATTGGTCAGTTTATTGTCCAATAGTGTTCCCACCGCTTTTGGAGCTGTTGGAATACCCGTAAAAGCAATCGCTATTGAAATTGGCCACTCCGATTTGCAAAGTTTGGGAAGCGAAGTTGTTTTCCAATTAATCCCCTTAATGGTTATTATTCCTTTTATCATTGTATTCCTGACGGATTCCAGTTTAAAATCACTACCCAAAAATATTGCCTTAAGTTTGGTTGTGGGTATTGTTTCCATTGCTGTGCAATATTATTCGGTTATCTATATCGGTATAGAAACACCTGCTGTTTTGGGAAGTATTGCCTCAATCATTGTAATTGTCATTTGGGCAAAAATAGCCACTAAAAAAGACGACAACGCAGCCTTGGAACGCAAAAGCACCAAAGAGATTATCAACGCTTGGGCTGTTTATGGCTTAATTCTGTTTTTCATTATTGGTACTAGTCCGTTATTGGGCAGTTTTAGAGGTTTTCTGCAATCTATCGCTGCAACCCCTATACACCTTACCATTGAAGGAGTCGAAAAAACCGTCAAGATTTTTTGGCTGACGGATGGTGGCGTTTTATTGTTTCTGGGTTCAGTAATAGGTGGATTGTTGCAAGGAGCAAAGTTCAAGGAATTGATGGAAGTGCTTTGGAAATCAATCCTTCAATTAAAGAAAACATATATAACCGTAACCAGCCTTATTGTTCTGTCCACCATAATGGATTTATCCGGCATGATCGTGGTATTGGGAACCGCCATCGCCACGGCAACAGGTGCTTTTTATCCCTTATTTGCGCCGGCAATTGGTTGTTTAGGTGCATTTCTAACAGGAAGCGACACCTCTTCCAATATATTATTTGGTAAACTTCAAGCCCATGTTGCCAATCAAATTGGAGGTGAACCAAGTTGGTTTGCGGCCGCCAATACCGTTGGAGCCACTGGCGGAAAAATCATCTCTCCCCAGAGTATTGCCATTGCAACTTCGGCATGTAATCAACAAGGAAAAGAAGGAGAAATTATGAAAAAAGCACTACCTTATGCCATATTATATATAATTGTCGCCGGTTTAATGGTGTATTTCTTTGGAAAATAAACTTTTAAAATACAAATGCTATGTTATCGCCTTCTTATCAAAAGTTAAACGACGTTTTATCGGTATCGATTGATCCCAAACGTATTTTGACCAATCCTTTGCAAACCCTTGCTTATGGAACCGATGCCAGTTTTTACAGACTTATTCCAAAAATCGTAATTCTGGCCCACAACGAAGCCGAGGTCATCGAAATTATAAAACAAGCCAAAGCACTGGATATTGCTTTGACATTCCGTGCTGCAGGAACCAGTTTGTCCGGTCAGGCCATTACGGATTCGGTTTTGGTTGTTGCCACCCACGGCTGGAAAAACCAGGAAATTTTCGACAACAATCAAAAAGTAAAACTCGAACCCGGTATTATAGGAGCCAAAGCCAATATTTTTCTGGCGCCTTATGGTTTGAAGATTGGACCCGATCCCGCCTCAATAGGTGCTTGCATGATTGGCGGAATAGTGGCCAACAACGCCAGCGGAATGTGTTGCGGAACAGCACAAAACTCTTATCAAACCATAGCCGATATTCGGATTGTTTTGCACGATGGAACCGTTCTTGACACCGCCGACGCGAAAAGCGTTGACGCTTTCAAAAAAAACCAACCTGCCTTAATTCAGGAAATTGAAAGTTTGAGAGATACCATTAAAAGCGATGAAACGCTTTACCATCAAATCAAAAATAAATTCAAGATAAAAAACACGACGGGCTACAGCATCAATGCCTTGGTTGATTATCAAGATCCCATCGACATCATCAAACATTTGATGGTGGGTTCTGAAGGAACTTTGGCATTTATCTCCTCTGTAACTTTCAAAACGGTCATTGACGAAAAACACAAATCCTGTTCATTGATTTTTTTCAACACGATTCAGGATGCCTGCAATGCCACTATTTTATTGAAATCTGCTCCCGTGTCGGCCGTTGAACTTTTGGACAGAGAATCTATTCGTTCTGTAGAAAATGACACTGACTCACCAGAATATTTCAAAACATTGCCCGAATCAGCTTGTGCCCTATTGGTAGAATGCCGTGACAATGATTCGGCTACTTTAAAAGAAAAACAAGCTGCCATCAGACTGCAGATTCAGTCCATTCCCACTTATACGGATTATGAATTTACGAGCGATCCAAAACAATACAATTTTAACTGGAAAGCCCGAAAAGGACTTTTGCCAACGGTTGGCGGACTTCGAAAAAACGGAACCACGGTTATCATAGAAGACGTTGCCTTCCCTTTGCCACAACTGGCCGATGCTTGTTTGGAATTGAAGGATTTGTTCAAAAAATTCGAATACCATGATGCTGTTTTGTTTGGCCACGCCTTGGAAGGAAACCTGCATTTTGTTTTCTCGCAAGACTTTTCGAACCAAGCCGAAGTGGACCGTTACGAAAAACTGATGTCTGAATTGGCTATTTTGGTTGTGGATCGTTTTAACGGCTCCCTAAAAGCCGAACACGGAACAGGTCGCAACATGACGCCTTTTGTGGAAAAAGAATGGGGAGCTACTGCCTATGACATCATGAAACGCATCAAAAACATTTTTGACCCCAATAATAAAATAAACCCAGACGTAATAATCAATACCGATCCCAAAGCACATCTCAAAAATTTAAAACCGCTGCCGGAATGCAATGATATTGTCGACAAATGTATGGAATGTGGTTTTTGTGAACCGCATTGCGTATCCGAAGGATTGACTTTGTCTCCACGCCAACGTATCGTGATTGCACGAGAAATTAGCCGTTTAGAAGAAACAAATGACGACCCGCAACGATTGGCCGACATCCGAAAAGACGTAACCTATCAGCTGGACGAAACCTGTGCCACCGATGGACTTTGTGCCTTGGCTTGCCCGGTACATATCGATACAGGAAAATTTGTGAAAACTTGGCGTGCCAAAGAACTGGATTCGGGCGATAAAAAAATGGCCGCTTATATTGGTTCCCACATGGCAGGAACCACGTCAATGGTAAGAACCGGATTGAAAATCGTTTCCTTTTTTCACTCCATTTTCGGAAACACCATCATGACGGCATTGTCCAATGTCTCCCATTTTATCACCTTTGGAAAAGTTCCGAAATGGATTCCCGAAATGCCAAAAGGAGCCCATAAAATAAACACGAATCAAAAGCATTAAAAATGAATACAACCGCTGATTTAAAAGTCGTTTACTTCCCGTCCTGCATCAACAGAAGTATGGGCAAAAATAGTTTTCAAGACTCGGATGATCTTCAATTGACTGAACTAACGCATCAATTATTGGTTCGTGCCGGATTTACGATAATTTATCCCGAATCCGTGGACACGCATTGTTGTGGCATGCCTTTTTCGAGCAAAGGTTTTGCCGAAGCCAATCACGAACAATCCAGCGCCTTGGAAACAACCCTTTTGAAAGCTTCTGAAAACGGCAAATATCCCGTTTTGTATGATATGAGTCCTTGTTTTTACCACTCAAAAGAAGAATTTTCGAAAACCTTGAAAATTGTGGATCCGATCGAATTCATGCTGGATTACGTGATGCCGCAATTGGTTGTAAAAAACAAAAAAGATACCGTGGCGGTTTTCCCGGTTTGTTCGGTTAAAAAAATTGGAAAGACAGAACAATTGGTGGCTTTGTCCAAACTATGCGCCGATAAAGTTACCCTTATTGACAGCAATTGTTGTGGATTTGCCGGAGACAGAGGTTTTCTGATTCCTGAATTGAACGAACACGGTTTGCGCGAATTAAAAGCGCAAATTCCTGCCAATTGCAAAGAAGGTTATTCCACCAGCAGAACCTGCGAAATTGGTTTTGAAAAAATGAGCGGCATTGATTTTAAATCTATTTTTTATTTGGTAGATGAAGTGACGAGGTAGAGGGAAAACTAATTACAAACTCAGCAATCAGTTCGAAAAACTTTACTTTACAAATCTAAAATACCAAAAGTTTCATTATGAGGAATATGTAAATCAATAAAAACAAACTTGGGTTTAGTTTCTTCTTTCAGAAGATTATATATTTTCAAACTTTCCGAATCCGACGAAAGATAATATTCAACCGTTTTTTCACAATCTGCTTGAGAAAATAATTTAGTGTCGTTTGGAATTATATTTCTTTCGTTTAGTTTAAGTTTTCCTTTATTTTGAAATACAATTCTAGCAAATTCTCCAGTTCTTTTTGAGTGATCTAAATTAAAAGGAACAATCTGTAAATTTTTTAAAGGTAGTTCATAGATATCTCCACCAACACAATACTCTGCAATCGAAATAGTTGAAATCATCATTGTTATTTCCTCCTTTAAGAAATAACGAAAATATCCATCAGCATTTTTAAATAAAGAATCCTCATCGTTTAGAAATCTTATAAAAAAGCTGGTATCAAGTAAAACAGATTTATGCATCATATCCTCCTCTAATTTCTTTTAACCAATCGTCTGGATTAATTTCATTTAACCAAGATTTTTTTGCTTTTTCACGAAGTCCTTTGAGATATAAATCATCATATTTTGGCTGATAATCAACTAATTCAATGAATTTTAATGTTGTAGTGTCTATTTCACCTGTTGAAGAATGTTGTTTTCCTAAAGCTCTAATTCCAAGTGATTTATAAAGCAAATTTTCTTCATAATCTTCCAAAAAACTTATTGGAGTTTGAACTCGAATTGTCCCAAGTTCTGATGTAAGAATATGGATATTAGCTTTATCCTTACCTCCAGCATTAGTTATTTTACCATAAAAATAAAATTCTGCATCAGCCCAGATTGCTTCTGTTCTAATATACCTAGTAGTTCTATCAACTTTCACTTCATTAGTGTTTTCCAATGAAGTTTTTATGCTAAAAATATAATCTTTCTTTATCGCAATGTTTTGTAGATTTTCAAATGCTTTTGCTGTTGACAAATCAAGAAAATCAATATCTTGAACATTATTAACTTGTCCAATTATAGCGTTAAATCCTATAATGAATTGTATCGAAGTTTTAAGTATATGCTTTACAGAACCTTGCTCTATATTGTAACTAATTATTGGCCTTTCTTTTTTATCGCCAGGATAAAGTAAGTTTTCAGCATTTTCAAGAATAGAAATTATCTCCCTAATGTCATAATTATCAGGGGATAGTTCTATATTTCCTTTTGAACCAGTAATTCTAATCTCTATGTGTCCTATTTTTTCCACGTAGCAAATTAACAAATTAAATTCTTAAAACTGTGAGACTTGTGTTAAAAGTTTATTTTTAATCATTTTAAAATTGAATTCTAATGACGTTCGACTTCGTTAAAAAATCCTAAAAAAACTTTGAATTTATTATTTATCCCCACCCAACATCTCCATCAACTCCAAAGCTCTTCTTGTAGTTTTCACATTATCAAAAGTCAATAAAAGACGTAATCCTGCTGGCGTTTGCTTTTCTTTCATTACACAAATATTGCTGTTTTTTTGAACAAACTGAATCACTTTATGAAAGCGGTTTGAAGTATAATAATCCGATTGTTGGTCGGACACAAAATAGCCAATCATCTTGCCTTTTTTCATCACCAGTTTTTCTATTCCCACTTTGGTGGCAACCCATTTGATGCGAATGCTGTTCATTAAAGCCAATGCTCGCGGTGGCATTGGACCAAAACGGTCAATCAGTTTATTTTGGAAGACGATTAATTCCTCTTCGTTGGTCACGTTGCCCAATTCGTTATATAAACTCAAACGTTCCGTAACATTATTGATGTATTCGTCTGAAAACAACAACTCAAAATCGGTGTCGATTTGCAGATCTTTCACGTATTCTTTCTCTACTCCGCTATCCTCGTTTTCATACAAATCCTTGAATTCGTTTTCCTTCAATTCATCGATAGCCTCATTCATAATTTTTTGGTAGGTGTCAAAACCAATTTCGTTGATAAAACCGCTTTGTTCGCCTCCCAATAAATCTCCCGCACCACGAATTTCCAAATCTTTCATCGCAATATTGAAACCGCTTCCCAATTCCGAGAATTGTTCCAATGCCTGAATACGTTTTCGGGCATCATCCGTCATCGCCGAATAGGGCGGACAAATAAAATAACAAAACGCTTTCTTGTTGCTACGCCCTACCCGACCTCGCATTTGATGCAAATCAGAAAGTCCAAAATTATTGGCATTGTTGATGAAAATGGTATTCGCATTTGGAACGTCCAATCCACTTTCGATGATAGTTGTCGCAACCAAAACATCAAATTCACCGTTCATAAAAGCCAGCATCAATTCCTCCAATTTACTGCCTTCCATTTGGCCGTGACCAATTCCCACTCGGGCATCAGGAACCAAACGCTGAATCATTCCTGCCACTTCCTTGATGTTTTCGATTCGATTATTGATAAAGAAAACCTGTCCGTTCCGCTGTATTTCATACGAAATCGCATCCCGAATCAGCTCTTCGCTAAAACCAACAACGTTCGTCTCTATTGGATAACGATTGGGCGGAGGCGTTGTAATTACGGACAAATCGCGTGCCGCCATCAACGAAAACTGCAAAGTTCTAGGAATTGGCGTTGCTGTTAATGTCAAGGTATCGACATTGGCAGCGATGGTTTTTAGTTTGTCTTTTACGTTTACGCCGAATTTCTGTTCTTCGTCCACAATCAGCAATCCGAGGTTTTTGAAAACCACATTTTTGTTGACCAATTGATGTGTTCCTATAACAATATCGAGTTTTCCTTCGGCCAATTGTTTGAGGGTTTCTGCTTTTTGTTTGGCTGTTCTGAAACGATTCAAATAACCGACAGAAACAGGCATGTCTTTCAACCTTTCGGTAAAAGTTCTATAATGTTGGTACGCCAAAATTGTGGTAGGAACCAGAACCGCCACTTGCTTGGAATTGTCCACCGCTTTGAAAGCGGCACGAATCGCCACTTCGGTTTTCCCAAAACCTACGTCTCCACAAACCAAGCGATCCATCGGCCGGTCGCTTTCCATATCGGCTTTGACTTCCGCTGTTGATTTGTTTTGGTCGGGAGTATCTTCGTAGATGAAAGAACTTTCCAATTCGTTTTGCAAATAACTGTCGGGTGCAAACTGGAATCCTTTTTCCAATCGGCGTTTGGCATACAATTGAATCAAATTGAACGCAATATGTTTGACACGAGCCTTGGTTTTCTGCTTTAGAATTTTCCATGCATTCGAACCTAATTTATAAATTTTAGGTGGTGTCCCGTCTTTTCCATTGTATTTCGAAATTTTGTACAGCGAATGAATACTCACATATACAATATCATTATCGGCATAAACGAGCTTGATGGCTTCCTGGGTTTTGCCTTCCACCTGAATTTTTTGCAAACCACCAAATCGTCCAATTCCGTGATCGATGTGCGTTACATAATCGCCAACCGTCAAAGTTGTAAGCTCTTTTAAAGTGATATTTTGCTTCTTCGAAACATTACTTTTGATGCTGAATTTATGATACCGTTCAAAAATCTGGTGATCGGTATAACAAACAATCTGATTTTCTTCATCAATGAAACCTTGGTACAAAGGCAAAACAATCGTGTTGTATTGCTTGCGAATATTCTCTGAGTTTTCCTCGTCCAAGGATTCAAAAATATCGTGAAACCTTTTGGCTTGGGCATCATTCGAAGAAAATAAATAATTTTGGTAACCATTGAAATGATTGTCGTTCAAATTGTTCAACAACAAATCAAATTGTTTGTTGAACGACGGTTGCGGCTTGATGTGAAAATCGAATGCCGTTTTGGTTCTGTAAATCGCTTTTGAACTTAATTCAACAACCGTAAAATCCAAACTTTTCTTGATGAATTCTGTCTGATTCAGAAACAATTGGTTTGGTGCCACGTGATTTACCGTTGCATTCAGATTTTCGAAAATTTCATTGGCTTTTCCAAATAATTTATCCAAAACTGAAAAAAGCAAATCAGTATTCTGGATAAAAATAACCGTTTGATTATTGATGTATTCCAAAAAACTTTCACGATTTTCCTGAAAGAATTTATTCTCCACATTGGGAATAATGGTGATTTTCTTTTGCTTTTCGATAGACAATTGTGTTTCCACGTCAAAGCTTCGAATGCTGTCGACTTCGTTGCCAAAAAACTCAATTCGGTACGGATTATCATTCGAAAAAGAAAACACGTCGACAATTCCTCCACGAACCGAAAACTCGCCTGGTTCCGTAATAAAATCGACTCTTTTGAATTCGTATTCAAACAAAACTTCATTGATAAAATCAATCGAAATTTGGTCACCAACAGCCACTTTCAAAGTGTTTTTATCCAACTCCTTTCGGGTAACCACTTTTTCGAAAAGTGCTTCAGGATAAGTAACAATAATTGCAGGTTTCTTGCGGGAATTGATGCGGTTCAATACTTCTGCACGAAGCAGGACATTCGCATTGTCGGTATCTTCAATTTGGTACGGACGACGATAGGAACCCGGATAAAAAAGCACATCCTCATCACCAATCATCTGCTCCAAATCATTCAGATAATAAGCAGCTTCTTCCTTGTCATTCAGGATAAGCAAGAATGGTTTCTCCGTTTTTTTGAAAAGCGATTGCACCACAAACGAAAGCGATGAACCTATCAATCCATTCAACTGGATTTTTTGTTCGGCTTGTTGCAAACTATCGACAATTTGCCTGATTTTTGGCGAATTATCGTAGATCGAATATAGAATTTTTTTACTCAATGCGGGCTGTGTTTGGGTCTGGTTGTAATTGTGGCGTATTTGGAATCGCTCTTGTAGTGTCCAGCATTCTCAATAATTCTGACTCTCCTTCTTCAAGTGGAATTTTGCTTTTTTGAACAATTTTGTCCATTTGATTTTGCAAAGACACCAATTCGGTGTTGATTTCAGGAATCAAGGCAACCACTTTCTGGTCTGGAATGTCTTTCAAATGAATATATAAATCCATCATTCGCACCTTGGTAATCAAGATGGCAATTCTGGCCTTGAATTGAGGTTTGTCAAAATTTACTGGAACATTAGTGTTCAGCGCCATCACTTTCTTGGAAATTTCGGCTGATTTATCCTGGAAGGCACGAATGGTTTTCTTGGGTTTTTGCTCTAATTCGGACAGGAACATACGCCACTCGCTCCAACCTGAAGCCGTGGAACGTGAGGTTTCATTAACAGGATTGGCATTAAAAACCCAGGCTTTATTGATATTCGAAAAAATGACTTCCTTCTTTTGTGCATCTTTCTTGTTTTCGGCAAGGCGCTTTTGGTTTTCGTTTTTACAGGAATTTAAAACAAAAAGCAGGGAAAGAAGATATAAATATTTAAATTTCATTTCGATTTCATTAGGGCGCAAAGTTACAAATAAAGCGTACACAATAAAAAAACTATGCACGGAAGTACATAGTTTTCACATAATTTTATCAGTACCCGTTTTTAGTTAAAAAAGCTGTAATTAACTCCTACACCAAATACTTCCTTGGTTTGGAAACCTGCAAAAGCATCATCATCATATATCGCTTGAAAATTCAAATTGGCCGACAACACTTTATTGATTTTCATTACTATGTTTAAGGTGTAATTAATGTCAATGTTTTGTGGTTTTTCCAAGTAATTAGAATATAAATTCAAAAGGTTTTCTGCCGAAACATTTTCCATTATATTGAATTTATAATAAGCCGTGGCATTGAATCCCAGTTGGTACAACACACTTTTATTGGCATCAACCCCAAAATAACTGTTGTTTAAATAGCCCGGAATTGAAGTGTAGAAACTGTCCACAAAAGTGAACTTGGATGTTAGTGGCGCAAAATTGAGCTTCAAATTCTCGTTCTTTTTCCAATACATACCAGGGCCAAAGAGCAGATAACCCGGCGACATAAAATTGGTGTTTTCTTGTCTTATTTCAGCACCATTCACGTCTTTTGAATAAACATAGCCTTTCGTGAATTGGGTTCTAAAATTGGCCAAAAACGAATAATACCAATAACCATTGGTTCTTTGGGCTACTATGGAATTGATTTCGATTTGGTCGTCGGTTTTCTTTTCAAAACTGGCGTTTTGCGTTTGAAGCACTCCATAGGAAGCCAAAATCCTGTTTTCCCAACTAAATTTGTCTTTTTTATAATCGATTTTATAATCCAAGCCCAAATTTCCGGAAAAACTATTTTCTCCTCCGGCAACCCAATTATTGAAGTTGGCTTGGTTAAAAAGGAAGGTAACTTTACCTTGGTATTTCCAACCACCCTTGATAGTGTCGTCTATAATTTTGGCCGCCTCTTCGGTTTTTTTGATTAACTCTTTCTCTGCCGCAGTTTGGGCGTAAATTTTAGTTGAAAGTCCCAACAAAAGTCCTAATAGAATTATCTTTTTCATTGTAAGAGTATTAGTTATAATACAAATATAATAAAAAGAGTAAAACTCTACTGGTTTAAAAACAGCCTACTTTTTGGGTGATTTATATAATGGAACTGCCGAACAAGCCTCGCCATACATAATGCTTCGGGCGAAAGCCTGCAAATGATGCGCTGCCAAAATATAGGCTCGCGTTGGCACGGGTTTTTTCGAACAACCTTTTATAATGACAGGTTTGTTTTCGTAAGCCGAATAATCAATTTTGGAAAGGATTTCTTCATACAAGGCAGAATCCAAATCTTCGATGGTACCATTCACTATTTTCTTGGCAAAAGGCGCCAATTGAATCGCAACCAAAATAGAAGCCCAAGCCGGAACAATGGCGTCAGTACTGCAATTGATGGCAACATACTGGTCTTGGTATTGCGACCAATCGTGATTCTTGAGATGCTCCCTAAAATCTTTTTCCTTCAGCAAGAAACCTTCCAGAAGCCATTGTGAAATATCAATTTGCGCACGAAATCCCTTTGGATAATAATCTTCCAAGTCGAAAACTTCCAAAACGCTATTGGCAACTTTATTTTCTATTTCTTCCATTTTTTTAGTTTTCAGTCCCAGTCGCAGTAATCAGTCTCAACTGTGACTGATTACTGCGACTGAAAACTACAACATCCCTAATTCTAACTTGGCTTCTTCGCTCATTAAATCTTTGCTCCAGGGCGGGTCGAAAGTGATTTCCACTTCAGCACCTTTGATGTGCTCAATTGATTTTACTTTTTCTTCAACTTCTCTTGGCAAACTTTCCGCTACCGGACAGTTGGGAGATGTTAACGTCATCAAGATTTTTACTTCAAAATCAGTGCTGACCATTACGTCATAAATCAATCCTAATTCGTAAATATCAACAGGAATCTCCGGATCATAGATGGTTTTAAGTTTTGCCACGATTTCAGTTCCCAGTAAATTGGTGTCTATTGATTGTTCCATAGTTTTTTTATTTTTTTGCATCGAATGCCAATGCGTACATTTTAATATTTTTTATCATCGAAACCAATCCATTGGCTCGTGTGGGCGACAAATGTTCTTTGAGTCCGATTTCGTCAATGAAATCCATATCGGCGTCAAGGATTTCGGCAGAAGTCTGGTTCGAAAAAACCCGAATCAAAATCGCTATGATTCCCTTGGTTAAAATGGCGTCACTATCGGCAGTGAAAACAATTTTATCGTCATTTTTTTCGCCTTTCAGCCAAACTTTCGATTGGCAACCTTTGATAAGATTGTCGTCGGTCTTGAATTCTTCCTGAATTAAAGGCAAATTTTTACCCAAATCAATAATGTATTCATAACGTTGCATCCAATCATCAAACATTGAAAATTCGTCTATTATTTCTTCTTGTTTTTCTTTAATGTTCATTATTCTTTTTTAGCAAATGAATTTATTTTAACAACCAGTTTTTTGATGGCTTCCGGTGGATAACCGTGATCAAAAGAGGTCGTTTTATATGTTTTATCTTTATAAGTGACTTTTAAATCGGCAATGGCGGCACCATCGTGAAAACGTTTTTCGGTTGGTGCTTTTAAAGTTTCTAAACCATCCAAATTGATGGTTTCAAAATAACCAACCAATTCCTTCCAATCCTTTTCGGAAATTTTCGTGGCAACCGGCTTGTCCGTTCCACTTCGATCTTTAGAAACAGAAACCGTCTGGTCTTGAATAGTAATCTTTTGATAGAAACCCCTGGTATTGGCAGTATACTCCAAAACAGCCGTTTTCAAGTCATTTTTGGTCTGACTTTCACAACTTTTGCTCAAGAAAACGCTCAATAAAACCAAGGCATATACTTTCATGTCATTTTGTTTTTAAGCCAACATTAATTGTGCTTTTTTCACGGCTTCGACCATAACGTCGATTTCTTCTTTGGTATTGTAAAAAGAAAACGAAGCACGAATCGTTCCCGGAATATTGAAAAAATTCATGATCGGTTGGGCGCAATGATGTCCTGTTCTTACCGCAATTCCTAACTTGTCAATGATTGTTCCCACATCATAAGGGTGAATCCCTTCGATATTAAACGAAATTACCGAAGTTTTCTCCTTGGCCGTTCCATAAATTCTAAGACCTTCGATTTCCAATAATCGTTTGGTGGCATATTCCAACAATTCCAATTCTTGTTTTTGAATGTTCTCAAAACCTATGGAATTCAAATAATCAACCGCTGTTCCCAAAACAATTCCACCAGCAATATCAGGTGTTCCTGCTTCAAATTTGTGTGGCAAATCGGCATAAGTAGTTTTCTCGAAAGTTACTTCTTTAATCATTTCGCCACCACCTTGATACGGCGGTAATTTATTGAGCCAAGCTTCTTTTCCGTATAAAATCCCTGTTCCTGTTGGCCCACACATTTTATGTCCTGAAAAAGCATAAAAATCACAATCCAAAGCCTGCACATCGGGTTTCAAATGCGGCACGGCTTGCGCTCCGTCAATCAAAATTGCGGCACCAAATTCGTGGGCTTTGTCAATCATGTATTTAACGGGATTCACGGTTCCCAATGCATTCGAAATATGATTCACGGTCACGATTTTGGTCTTGTTCGAAAGTAATTTATCGAATTCAGCCATAACCAATTCTCCGTTTTCATTCATTGGAATTACTTTCAAAGTAGCTCCCGTTTTCTCGCACAACATTTGCCAAGGCACAATATTGCTGTGGTGTTCCAATGCGGAAACCAAGACTTCATCGCCCGGTTTTAATATCGACGCAAATCCATTGGTAACCAAATTGATTCCGTGTGTCGTTCCCGAAGTAAAAATCACTTCGTGGGCGAATTTTGCGTTAATGTGATTTTGGATTTTTCCACGCGCAATTTCGTAGGCATCTGTTGCCAATTGACTCAAAGTATGCACGCCACGATGGATATTGGCATTAATTTCGTGATAATATTTTGAAATCGCGTCAATCACGATTTGTGGTTTTTGCGAAGTGGCTCCGTTGTCGAAATAAACCAATGGTTTTCCGTTTACAGTTCTGGAAAGAATTGGAAAATCGGCTCTAACTTTATTTATGTCTAACATTTTATTACTTTTTGTGTCGTGTATTATAGGCAAATGAACAGCCTGTAATCAACTATTTTTAAGACAATCCGATTCAGGATTGGCATATCTTTATTTAGAAAAATTCTAAATACAAAAGTAGTGAATCTAGAATTGTTATATAACACAGATTTCACAATTTTTAACAGATTTAAATTTTTTGTCAATCTATGAAATTGGGTTTCCTTTTTTGCTAAATTGCTTTAAAATTAGCTTCAAATGAGAAAAACATCCAAAATTATAGGACTTAGTTTACCACTATTCCTTGTTTATTTTGGATACACCACTTATCCCAAACTGGATTTGATTTCAGGATTTTCGGCCAAAAGCGTGGCTTCGGGACATTTTATTGGTCATCGTTCGCTTGAAATAATTGAAAAAGGCGACAACGACATCGAAATGATCACTTTGGCAAACAACCAAATTGATGAAAAAGGAAAATTTGCCATCGCTTCCGTTTATGGATTGAAGGAACGGAAAGCCATTTACCGCGAAGGTCTGGGAGCGACATTAATCGACGATGATTTTGATGTTACAAAACCATACAAAGTTCCCAAAAGAACTAAAATCAGCAACAATTTACCTTTCCCTTATGGCGACAATGAACAGAAAGACACTGTTTTTTCCAATATTGATTATGCCAAATTAGAAAAGGCCGTCGCCAATGCTTTTGACAAAAAAGGAGCAAAAAACAAAAGAACCCGCTCGGTTTTGGTGATTTACAAAGACAAAATCATCGCCGAGAAATACGACAAAGGCTTCAACAAAAATTCGAAAATTTTGGGCTGGTCATTGACCAAAAGTGTTACTGCCACTCTATTTGGAATTTTGCAAAAACAAGGAAAAATTGACATCAATAAACCGGCTCCAATTCCCGAATGGGCAAACGATGAACGAGCAAAAATTACCATTGCCAATTTGCTCAACATGAACTCTGGATTAGAATGGGAAGAGAATTACACCAAAATCTGCGATGCCACCAAAATGCTTTTTCAGGAAGAAGACATGAGCCGATCACAATTGATAAAACCGGCACTATTCAAGCCGAACACCCATTGGAATTATTCTTCGGGAACAACCAACTTGCTTTCGGGAATTTTGAGAAAACAATTCAAAACACACCAGGAATATTTGGATTTTTGGTATTCAGCCTTGATAGACAAAATCGGAATGCACTCGATGGTGGTGGAAACCGATATGGCGGGAAATTATGTGGGTTCTTCATACAGCTGGGCAACGACAAGGGATTGGGCAAAATTTGGATTGTTGTATTTGCACAAAGGCAATTGGAACGGCGAACAACTATTTGATGAAAGTTGGGCCAAATATGTAGCCACGCCAACCAAGGATTCCAAAGGAGATTATGGCGCCCATTTTTGGCTCAATGCAGGCGGAAATTATCCTGACGCACCTCGGGATTTGTATTCTGCCAATGGATTTCAAGGGCAAAAAATATTCATCATCCCATCGAAAGATTTGGTCATTGTACGAATGGGATTGAGCGAAGATTTTGATTTTAATGAGTTTTTGAAAGGGATTGTGGAGAGTTTTAAAAAATAATTTCAACCACAAAATCACAAAGGGCACAAAGTTCAATAATAAACTTTGTGCCCTTTGCGTAAACCTTAGTGACTTTGTGCTTAAAAACTACAAATCAAATCCCAATTTCACGCCTAATTTATTGGCAATGATTTTGGTAATTCTTTGTTTCAATTCCGGAATTTTAATGCCTTCGATTACGGCATTTGAAAAGGCGTACATCAATAAAGCTTTGGCTTCTTTCTTTGGAATTCCACGGGATTGCATATAGAACATGGCTGTTTCATCCAATTGTCCAACGGTACAACCGTGAGAACATTTTACGTCATCTGCAAAAATCTCCAATTGTGGTTTCGCATTTATGGTAGCTTTGTCGCTCAACAAAATGTTGTTGCTTTTCTGGAAAGCATTGGTTTTCTGGGCTTCTTTTTCCACATAAACTTTTCCGTTGAAAACTCCTGTTGAATTATCTGAGAAAATTCCTTTATAATCTTGGAAGCTTTCGCAGTTTGGCGCAGCGTGATTGACCAAAGTATAGTGATCTACGTGTTGCTTTTCGCCAATAATCGTGATTCCGTTTAATGTACTGGTCAATCTTTCACCAAAATGAAAGAAATTCAGGTTGTTTCTGGTCAAATTTCCTCCAAAAGAGAATGTGTGAACATAAACGTGACTTTCTTGTTTTTGAGAAACGTAAGTATTGTCGATTAGATTGGCTGCCTGATCGTCATTCTGGATTTTATAATAATCCACAATAGCACGTTTTTGTGCATAAATCTCGGTAACCGAATTGGTCAACACAGGATTTTCGTTTAGACTTTGGTGTCTTTCAATAATTTGAACGTGTGAATTTTCACCAACAATAATCAAATTTCTTGGCTGAACCAAAAGTGCCGCTTCATTGCCTGTCGAGAAATACATAATCTCGATTGGTTTGTGCACAACTTTCTTATGAGGAATGTTGATATAAGCTCCTTCATTGGCAAAAGCCGTATTCAAAGAAGTCAAACTTTCGTCTTTACTGGCAATTTTATTGAAATAATTATCAATAATCATTTTGTACTTAGGCTTGTTCAATGCCGATGACATCAGGCAAACATCCAATCCTTCATGCGTGGTAGACGACAAATGGGAACTAAAAACACCGTCAACAAAAACCACTTTGTAAGTGTCAATTTCGTGGATGAAATATTTTTTCACATCCTTGAATTCGATAGTTGATTCATTTTTTGGAAATACCGTAAAGTCATTTTTCAGGATGGCGTTTAACGAAGTATATTTCCAGGATTCTTCTTTTTTGGTCGGGAAACCTTTATCTTCAAAGTTTTTTATAGCCGAAGTTCTCACATCGTGAAGTTCTGAATGAACATCAACCTGCTCTTCGAAAGCCATAAAAGACGATAGTAATTTTTCTTTCAATTCCATTTTAGGTAGTTATAAGTTATGAGTTATAAGTTATGAGTTTTGCAAACTGCAAACTGTAACTGCAAACTAATTACGCTTCTTGTTCTTGTTTAATCCAGTCGTATCCTTTATCCTCAAGCTCGTGAGCCAATGATGCGTCACCAGATTTTACAATTCGACCGTTGTATAATACGTGAACAAAATCAGGAACGATATAATCCAATAATCTTTGGTAGTGTGTGATAACGATGATGGCGTTTTTGTCGCTTTTCAATTTGTTAACTCCATTGGCAACAATTCTCAAGGCATCAATATCCAATCCAGAATCGGTTTCATCAAGGATAGCCAATTTTGGTTCCAACATTGCCATTTGGAAAATTTCGTTACGTTTTTTCTCTCCTCCCGAAAATCCTTCGTTTAAAGAACGAGACAAAAATTTACGGTCAATTTCCAATAATTCTGATTTCTCACGAATTACTTTCAGCATTTCATTGGCAGGCATTTCTTCCAATTTGTTTGCTTTGCGAGTTTCGTTGATAGCCGTTCTCATAAAGTTGGTTACCGAAACTCCAGGAATTTCAACAGGATATTGAAAAGATAAAAACACTCCTTTGTGTGCTCTTTCTTCCGGAGCCAATTCTGAAATATCTTCGTTGTCTAAAAAGATTTCTCCTTCTGTTACTTCGTAATTTTCATTTCCGGCAATAATCGCCGAAAGTGTACTTTTTCCGGCACCATTTGGTCCCATTATAGCGTGAATTTCTCCCGCTTTCACTTCAAGGTTAATTCCTTTTAATATTTCTTTGTCTCCGATAGAGGCGTGCAAATTTTTTATTGATAACATTTTTCGAATGTGTTTTTATACTTATTTTATTATTATCCTACTGAACCTTCAAGTGAAATTTCCAATAATTTCTGTGCTTCCACGGCAAATTCCATTGGTAACTTATTCAATACATCTTTACTGAAACCGTTTACAATCAAAGCGATTGCTTTTTCAGTTGGAATTCCACGTTGGTTGCAATAGAAAACCTGATCTTCTCCAATTTTACTTGTAGTAGCTTCGTGTTCAATTTTGGCTGATGGATTTTTGCTTTCGATATATGGAAAGGTATGTGCACCGCAATTGTTTCCCATTAACAAAGAATCACATTGTGAAAAGTTCCTTGCATTCTCTGCGTTTGGACCAATTTTCACTAATCCTCGGTAACTGTTTTGTGATTTTCCGGCAGAAATTCCTTTGGAAATAATGGTTGATTTGGTATTTTTTCCAAGGTGAATCATCTTGGTTCCTGTATCGGCTTGTTGAAAATTATTGGTTACGGCAATTGAATAAAATTCACCTACCGAATTATCCCCTTTCAACACACAAGATGGATATTTCCAGGTTACAGCAGAACCGGTTTCTACCTGTGTCCAGGAAATTTTTGCATTTTTCTCACACCATCCTCTTTTGGTCACAAAGTTGAAAACTCCACCTTTACCCTCTTTATTCCCCGGATACCAGTTTTGAACAGTCGAATATTTAATTTCGGCATCGTCCAAAGCAATTAGTTCCACCACAGCGGCGTGCAATTGATTTTCATCACGGCTTGGGGCTGTACATCCTTCAAGGTACGAAACATAACTGCCTTCATCGGCAATTACCAAAGTTCTTTCGAATTGGCCTGTTCCAGCTTGATTGATACGGAAATAAGTAGATAATTCCATCGGACATTTTACCCCTTTTGGAATGTAACAGAAACTTCCATCAGAGAAAACAGCTGAATTTAATGCTGCATAAAAGTTGTCTTTTTGCGGCACTACAGTTCCTAAATGTTTTCTAACCAGTTCCGGATGCTCTTTAATGGCTTCAGAAATACTCATGAAAATGATTCCCTTTTCTCCTAAAGTTTTCTTGAAAGTTGTAGCAACAGAAACTGAATCGACCACAATGTCCATGGCTACATTATTCATCATTTTTTGTTCATCGACAGAGATTCCCAACTTTTTGTACATTTCCAAAAGTTCAGGATCTACATCGTCCAATGATTTATTAGGATCTATGGCCTTTGGTGCAGAATAATAAGAAATAGCCTGAAAATCAGGTTTGGCATATTTTACATTTGCCCATTCTGGCTCAATCATTTGTTCCCAAGCACGGAAAGCCTCAAGACGCCAATCGGTCATCCATTGAGGTTCTTCTTTTCGCAAAGAAATAGCACGAACGATATCTTCGTTTAAACCAATAGGAAACGTATCCGATTCTATATTGGTATAAAATCCGTACTCGTATTCTTTGGTTTCGAGTTCAATTTTTAAGTCGTCTTCGGTATATTTTGACATAATTTTTGTTTAAATGTTTTACAAAGAGAAACTCTCTCCGCAACCACAAGTTCTACTCGCATTTGGATTATTGAAAACAAACCCTTTCCCGTTTAATCCGCCCGAGAATTCTAATATTGTTCCAGCTAAATATAGGAACGATTTTTTCTCGACTGCAATTGTTATATCGTTGTCCACGAAAATCTTGTCGTCATCGCCCTTGTTTTTGTCAAATTTCAAATCATAAGACAAACCCGAGCATCCGCCGCTTTTCACGCCTACTCTCACATAATCGACTGCAGCATCAAAACCATCGTCTTTCATCAAATCGATGATTTTCTTTTTGGCTGTATCAGAAACTTTTATCATACTTATTTTGATTTTGTCTAAATAAAAGGCAAAGATATTACAATTTGGGCTTCAAGTCAAACAAGATAACACTTTTATAACTATAACTGGATAGAAAAAGTCTATTTTGCCTTCCTTAAACAAATGTATTACTTAAATTTGTTTCCTCTAAAAATAATTACCCAATGAAATTATATCCCATAGAAACCGGCAATTTCAAATTGGATGGTGGAGCCATGTTTGGCGTGGTACCCAAAACCATTTGGAACAAAACCAATCCTGCCGACGAAAACAACCTCATCGATATTGCTGCACGTTGCTTGCTCATCGAAGACGGTAATCGACTGATTCTGATTGACAACGGAATGGGAAACAAACAATCCGAGAAATTTTTTGGGTATTATTCGCTTTGGGGAACACATTCCTTGGACAATTCCTTGGCAAAATACGGCTTTCATCGCGACGACATAACGGATGTGTTTTTGACGCATTTGCATTTTGATCATTGTGGCGGAAGCGTGCAATGGAACAAGGCTAAAACGGGGTATGAAACCGCTTTCAAAAATGCCAAATATTGGACCAATGAAAACCATTGGGAGTGGGCAACAAAACCCAATTTGAGAGAAAAAGCATCGTTTCTTCCAGAAAATATTTTGCCTATACAGGAAAGTGGACAACTTAATTTCATAAAAAGACCCGAAAGCGATTTGTTGGATAAATCAGAACTGGGCTTCGGGATTTTCTTTGCCGATGGCCACACCGAAAAACAAATGATGCCGATTATTCAGTATCAAGACAAAACCATCTGTTTTATGGCGGATTTGTTGCCAACGGTTGGGCATATTCCTTTGCCCTACGTGATGGGCTATGACACCAGACCGCTATTGACAATGCCCGAAAAATCAAAATTCCTGAATGCCGCCGCCGAAAACAACTACTATTTGTTCCTGGAACACGATGCTCACAACGAAATCATATCCGTGGAAAAAACCGAAAAAGGAGTTCGGTTAGCGGCCGTTTTCACTTGCGATGAAATATTAAAATAAGGTTAATTACCGTGTTTTTATAACAAAATGGATTATTTTTGTCGGATTTTAAATTATCTGGCAAGATAATCGAATGCCCCATTTTTTATAATCTCATGAAAAAAATCCTTTTACTTTCCTTCTTTTCTTTAAGTTTTGGTAATCTATTGGCACAAAGTTCAACGTATTGGCAGCAACACGCCAACTACAAAATGGACGTTGTCATGGACGTGAAAAATTACCAGTACAAAGGCAAACAAGAATTGGTTTACACCAATAATTCGGCTGATACTTTAAAGCGTGTTTTTTATCATTTGTTCAACAATGCTTTTCAACCCGGAAGCGAAATGGACGCCCGACTTCAAAACATCAAAGATCCGGATAAAAGAATGGTTGACACCCTTAAAGTTGACGAAAAAAAAATTGTCGAAAGCAGAATCAAAAAATTGAAGCCCAATGAAATTGGTTATTTGAATATTTCAAATTTCAAACAAGACGGCATAGTCGTCAATACAAAAGTGGCCGGAACCATTCTTGAAGTAACATTGGCCAAGCCTATTTTACCCCATTCGAAAACCACTTTCACGCTCGATTTTGATGGTCAAGTTCCAGTGCAAATTAGGCGTACCGGTAGAAATAATTCCGAAGGAGTCGAATTATCAATGGCGCAATGGTATCCAAAAATAGCCGAATTTGATTTCGAAGGTTGGCATACCCATCCTTATATTGCCAGGGAATTTCACGGTGTTTGGGGCGATTTCGACGTAAAAATTACCATTGACAAAAAATATGTTTTGGGTGGTTCGGGTTATTTACAGAACAAGAACGAAATAGGTCACGGCTATCAAGACAAAGGCATCAAAGTGATTTTTCCAAAAAACACCAAAACCCTGACTTGGCATTTTGTTGCGCCAATGGTACATGATTTTACTTGGGCTGCCGACAAAGAATACATACACGACATAGTGAAAGGTCCCAACAATGTTGATTTACATTTTCTGTATAAAAACAATCCAAAAATAAACACCAACTGGAAAGAAATTCAACCCAAAATGGTTCGCATTATGGAATTGTACAACAAGGCCGTTGGTGATTATCCTTATAAACAATATTCTTTTATTCAAGGTGGCGATGGCGGAATGGAATATGCTATGTGCACCTTGATGATGGGAGAGAAAAAAGCAGAAGACATGTTGAAAACTGCGGCTCATGAATTGGCACATTCTTGGTTTCAACAAATCTTGGCATCCAACGAATCGAAACATTCATGGATGGACGAAGGTTTTGCCACCTATATTGAGTATTTGGCACTCAACGAAATAGCTGTCAAAAAAGAGAAAAATCCTTTTAAAAAAGTCTATTTGGACTATGTAAAACTGGTGAATTCAGGAAAAGAACAGCCACAAACCACCCAAGTGGATCGTTATGACGAAAACAAATCCTATTCCACTTCTTCTTATTACAAAGGCAGTATTTTCTTGTCGCAATTGGAATATCTGATTGGAAAAGACAATGTGACAAAAACCTTGAGGAAATATTTTCAAGAATTCAAGTTCAAACACCCCACACCCAACGATATCAAGAGAACTGCTGAACGTGTTTCGGGAGCCAACTTGGATTGGTATTTGACTGATTGGACACAAACCACAAACACCATCGATTACGGAATTGCAGCCGTGAAAGAAGATGGAAACAAAACAATCGTGTCACTGGAAAGAATAGGAAGAATGCCAATGCCCATTGATGTTTTGGTCGAATATACCGACGGCACGAAAGAGAGTTTTTACATTCCGTTGCGAATGATGAATTTCGAGAAGGAAAACCCAAATCCGGAAATTAAAAGAACGGTTTTAAGCGATTGGACTTGGGCGAATCCGAAATATGAATTCAGCATTCCCAAAAACAAAACCTCAATCATAAAAATCTCCATTGACCCAAGCGAATTAATGGCTGACGTGAAAAACGAAAATAATTGTCATGATGTAAAATAAAACCAACCACACCCGTCTGTTCGAGTGTTTTATTAAAAAAAGCTGTCGCATTACTATTAAAAAACACTCGAAGAGACGGTGGTGCTTTTCTCAGTAAAACAAAAAAGGTCTAGTTCTGAAATTTCAGAATTAGACCTTTTTTAATAAACAACAACTGTTGCCGCTGTTTATAGAATTTTACTCCAAATTGTTTTGTCTTTCAACAATACTTCACGCATCGTTTGGATTGGCATCATTCCGTTGTCCAGCATCGCATCGTTGAATTTTTGCAAACTATAGTTGTCCCCTTCTTGTTTTTTGAAATCTTCACGAAGTTTCAGGATTTGCAATTTACCCAAAGTATAGAACAAATAACCCGGATCATAAGTCCCTCGCAAGGCTTCTTGACGCGATGGTTTGTCGCCTTGATACCAATTGCTCATAAAGAATTTGGTCGCATCATCCACATTCATTCCGTAGCAATGGGTCTTGATGGACACGCACAAACGACAAATGCGCAACAAGGCATCCCCAGATTGTGCCAAACGGAATTTTGCCGCTTTCACTGGATCTCCAGAGTTGCCATAACCCGCTTCGAGCATCATTATTTCGGTATAATGTGCCCAACCTTCGATGTAGGCATAACTTCCAAAAACCTTTTGAACTTTAGTGGCATCCGAAGCATTCAAATGCAAAAACTGGGTGTAATGTCCCGGATAAGCTTCGTGAATGGAAACGACATCCGTGGTGTAAAAATTAAAGGATGCCAACCAATCTTCTTGCTGCTTTGGCGTCCATTTTGGGTCAACCGGCGTGATATAGTAATAAGCTTCAGTGGCTTTGGTCTCGAATGGACCGGGCGTATCCATCGAGGCAGTACTCGTGGCTCTGGCGAAGGCAGGTGTTTCTTCCAATTTTACCCGAACTTCAGATGGCATGGTCACAATTTTATGGTCAATCAAGAATTGACGAATCGCTTCCAGATTCTTTTTGGCATCCGGAATCAAACTTTGGGCCGTTGGATGTTCTTTTTGTATGTCGTTGTAAACATCGATCGGCTTTTTGTTGGGATTGATGATTTTGGCGGCAGCATTGAAAGCGGCTTGTTCTTTTTGCAATTCTTTCATCCCAATCGCCAAAATTTCATCGGCAGACATCGTGATTCCTTCGCCGTACAGCAGCATTTTTTGGTAATTTTCTTTGCCAATGGCGTACTTGTTGTTGGCTTTGCCTAATTTTTCTTTTTCCAGAAAATCGGCATATCCATTTATGGCAGCGATGGCTTTTGTATTGGCACTGTTGAAAGCCTTCATCAAAGAATCGTTTTTGACGTCTTTCAATGCCACCAAAAGATCTTTACCCAAGAAAGAAGCGGAACCCCTGGCAATTTCTATCGCCAACTGAATGTGCGGCAATGCCAATGAATCCTGCAAATTGGCCTTGGCATTTGCATAGAATTTTGGTGCTTCATTCTCGATGGCGATGATGGACTTGATTTGCTGTTCGATTGGAGCAAAATTTCTTTTGACATAAATATTCACGTCGATGGCGCTGGCATAAGTCATCGGGTTTTTGGTAAAAACTTTTAAATCTTCAAAAGAGAACAATTCGTTTTTGATGTTGGAACGCAACAATTTCCAATCGTAGTATTGTTTGGTACTCAAGGAAGCGGAATCCATTTCGGAAAACTTCTTGTCAAAATCTTTTAATCTTGCTATTTCTGCATCCATGGACTTTTTGCTGTAATCGGCAATTTTTCCGTCGTATTCGTGCAGCCCAAGAGAAACGCCTGATTGTGGACGCCAATCCAAATAACCTTTCAAATAATCTTCGGACAGTTTTTCGAAAGCCTCATTTTCATCATTTTTATTGCAGCCAAAAAAGGCCAAAACCAGAACTAGTAAAATGTGTTTTTTCATCTATATTAATGTTTAGATTGTAAATTAGAACAGTATTATTTTTTTATCCCCAACGATTCCAAAAAGGCATCCGAGTTTGGTTTTCGACCTAAAAAGTTTTCCACCATTTCAGTTTCTGGAACAGATCCACCTTTTTCCAAAATTTCTTTTCTGTATTTAATTCCGGTCGCCGTATCCATGACTCCATTTTTTTGAAACAATGAAAACATGTCTTCAGCGTATACTTTAGACCATAAATAACCATAATAATTGGCTGCATAACCGTTCAAATGGCCAAAACTGCAAATCATGTGATTGTTGTCGTCAAACGGCATTTGGTTTAACAAGGCCAACTCTTTATATACTTGTAAAACTCCTTTTCGTTTTGTCTCCTCATATTTGTCTTCATAGGTAAAATCGGTAAGCCCCAAGGAAATTTGTCTAATGTAAAAACTTCCAATATTCACCAACTGGGTTTTTTTCATTTTGTCGAACAAGGATTTTGGCAGCACTTCGCCTGTTTTGTAATGCTTGGCAAAAAGTTTTAAAGCATCATATTCCCAACACCAATTCTCCAAGAATTGGGAAGGAGCTTCAATGAAATCTCTTTTTACTGCTGATGAACTTTGCGATGCTATTTCAGGATGGCACAATAAACGGTGTACCAAATGTCCAAATTCGTGAAACATCGTGGTTACATCACTGTGTGGCAACAATGAAGGTTCATTGGCAGTTCCTTCCGGAAAATTACAAATAAGTGCCGCCACCGGCAATGTTTCTGAATCACCTTTTTTCTGATACGGGCTAATCCCGAAACAGGCAAAATGCGTGTATTTGTTGGCTCTTGGAAATAAATCCAAATAGAAACTTCCCGCTTTTTTTCCTTCGCACCAAATCTCGTACGTTTTTACTTTTGCATCCCAAACCGGCATATTGGTCACCGGCTTTATTTGAATACCCAACAAAGATTCGTACACTTTGAACATTCCTGCCAAAGTGTTGTTCATTTCGAAATATTCTTTTACCTCGTCTTTATTTAATTGGTACTTGGTATTCAGCATTTTCTTGCTGTAATAGGCAAAATCAGATCCGTATAAAGTGTCTGATTCTGTTGGGCTTGTTTCTTTTTTAAATGCTTTTAGGGTTTTAACTTCATCGGTAACCAAAGGCGTCAATTTTTTTATCAAATCATTTTCAAATGCCCAAACATTTTCAGGTTTTGCCGCCATTCTGGTAACCAAAGCGTAGGAAGCATAGGAACGAAACCCTAATTTATTGGCATAAAGATTTCTGTAATACAATAAACTATCCAAAACCGCCATGTTTTGTGGATATGCCCTGTTATTGTAACGCAAGCCAAACGTTTTTCTAGTCTTTGAATTATCCGCATTTTCACCAATTTTTATGTTATTGGGGCCATTTACATACACCACGTATTTACCGTTTGGACGTTTCCAAGAGTTAAGCGATTCCGCATCAATCCCTTTTAAATCGAGTTCCGTGAACAGCAAACTATCTTTGCTTTCCGCGATGTTTTTATCGAATGCACTTCCAAATTCAATCAGTTTTTTATTCAAGGCTTCCAATGGTTTTCTATCGGCAGCACTTAATTTCATCCCGTTTTTTTCAAACGAAATAATCTCGTCGGACAAAAACTTTTTTTGAGTTTTGGACAAAGTGGAACTTTTGGCCACATAAAACTTTTTTAAAGCTTTATACAAAGGTTCATTCAATCCCAAAGAACTCCCATAAACGGATAATTTTTCGTCTTGTTCATACGCCGCTTTTCGAATAACATCATCCGAATAAGTGGATTGGATTAAACCAATTTTCATCCCCAACCCCGTAAGTTCATAATCTAAATCATCGTAAGCAACCAGTATATTTGAAATCGTTTGTGGATTTGCGGCAACAATTTTTTTGATTTTTTCATCGGATGATTTGATTATAATTTCGACGGCTTCCTGAAGCGTGGCTGCGGTTACTTTTGTAAAATCAATGGGTTTGTTGTCGTGTCGCAAAAGAATGTTTGTCGTGCCGTTTTGTGCTTGAACAAATCCACTTAAAGTGAGTAAGGCGAGAATATAAAGTTTTTTCATTTATTTAATGTTTGGTTAAATTGTATTGGTTTTAGTATTTACAACAATGACAAATGGAATTATTTCTGTTAATGATCATTATTTTTTAATCCCCAACGATTCCAAAAAAGCATCCGAGTTTGGTTTTCTGCCCAAAAACTTTTCCACCATTTCAATTTCTGGCGTGGTTGATCCTTTTTCCAGGATTTCTTTTCTATACCTGATTCCTGTTGCCGTGTCCATAACACCTTTCTTTTTGAAAACGGAAAACATGTCTTGTGCATAGACTTTGGACCATAAATAACCGTAATAATTGGCTCCGTAACCATTTAGATGACCAAAACTGCAAATCTTGTGATCGTTGTCATCAAATGGCATCTGGTTTAACAGCGCCAGTTCTTTATAAACTTGCAAAACCCCTTTTCGTTTAGTCTCCTCATATTTGTCCTCATAGGTAAAATCGGTAAGACCCAAGTAAATTTGTCTGATGTAAAAACTTCCAATATTGACCAACTGCGTTTTTTTCATCTTGTCGAACAACTCTTTCGGAAGCACTTGACCTGTTTTATAATGTTTGGCAAAAAGCTTCAAGGCATCGTATTCCCAACACCAATTTTCCAAAAACTGGGAAGGAGCTTCGGTAAAATCACCCTTAACGGCAAAGGAATGTTGTGACGCAATCGCTGAATGCCCCAATAACCAATGCACTAAATGTCCAAATTCATGAAACATCGTGATTACGTCGCTATGTGGCAACAATGATGGTTCGTTAGCCGTTCCTTCCGGGAAATTACAGATAAGCGATGCTTGTGGCAGGATTTCAACATTGCCTTTTTTCGAGTATTGACTCATCGGGAAACAAGCAAAATGTGTGTATTTGTTGGCTCTTGGAAACAAATCCAAATAAAAGCTTCCCATTTTTTTTCCTTCGCTCCAGATTTCATAGGTTTTTACTTTGCTGTCCCAAACCGGCATGTTGGTGGCGGGTTTTATTTGAATGCCCAATAAAGACTCATAAACCTTGAACATTCCTGCCAAAGTATTGTTCATTTCGAAGTATTCTTTTACCTCGTCTTTGTTCAATTGGTATTTGGCATTCAACAATTTTTTGCTGTAATAGGCAAAATCCCAAGATTCGAAAGTGGCTGGTTCCGTTGGACTCACTTCTTTTTTGAATGCTTTTAGCGTTTTTATCTCGTCCGTAACCAATGGAGTCAATTTTTGGATCAAATCCTTTTCAAATGCCCAAACATTTTCAGGTTTTGCCGCCATTTTATCAACCAAGGAATAAGCAGCATAGGAAGAAAAACCCAGTTTTTTGGCATACACGTTTCTGTAATACAACAAACTGTCCAAAACCGCTATGTTTTGTGGATAAGCCCTGTTGTTGTAATGCAAACCAAAAACTTTTCTGGTATTGGCATTTTCTGCATCGTCGCTAATTTTTATGGCGTTGGGACCATTCACGTACACCACGTATTGCCCGTTGGGTCGTTTCCAGGATTGAAGTGATTCGAGGTCAATCCCTTTCAATTCCTGCTCGCTGAAGGTCAAGCTGTCTTTGCTTTCGGCGATGTTTTTGTCGAATGCATTCCCTAACTTGATGAGTTGGTTATTGATTTCTTCCAATGGTTTCCTGTCGGCGACACTCAACTTCATTCCACTTTTTTCAAATGAAATAATCACTTCCTCCAAAAACTTTTTCTGTTTCGCCGTCAAGACAAGACCTTTTTGGGTCGAAAACTTTTTCAAGGCTTTGTACAATGGCTCGTTCAAGCCAATGTTGCTGCCATAAACCGATAGTTTTTCGCTTTCTTCATAAGCCGCATTTCGAATGCCTTCATTTGAAAATGTCGAAGAAATCAAACCAATCTTCATGGACAAATCAGACAATTCATATCCTAAATCATCGTAAGCAACCAATATATTTGAAATTGTTTGTGGATTTGCGGCAATAATTTTTTTGATTTTTTCATCCGAAGATTTAATAACCACTGCAACGGCATCTCTTATGGTAGCATCATTTACTTTTGTGAAATCAATGGGCTTGTTGTCGTGTCGCAAAAGAATGTTTGTCGTGCCGTTTTGTGCTTGAACAAGTCCGCCAATCGCCAATATGGCGAGGATAAATAGTTTTCTCATTGGTTATCAATTTTGTTGGTTTTGATTTTATACATAGTAATTTTTGGATTCCATCTAACGCAGATTTTTCAGCATGTCTACCGTCATGCTTTCGAGATTAAACTCGTGGTGCCAATTCCAGTCTTCCCTGGCGCGGCTGTCATCGATGCTGGCAGGCCAACTGTCGGCAATTGTTTGACGGAAATCTGGTTGGTACGAAATGGTAAATTCTGGAATGTGTTTTTGGATTTCGGCTGCAATTTCTGTTGGGGTGAAACTCATTGCCGCCAGATTATAGGAAGACCGAATCTTGATTTGTTCCGACGGTGCTTGCATGATTCGAATGGTGGCATCAATTGCGTCGTCCATATACATCATAGGCATTTTGGTTTCAGATGATAGAAAACATTCGTATTTCTGGTCGCTCAAAGCTTTGTGATAAATGTCCACCGCATAATCCGTGGTTCCTCCGCCCGGAGGCGTTGACCAACTAATCAGTCCGGGATACCGAACACTTCGCACATCGACACCAAAATGGGAATTGTAATATTCACACCATCTTTCGCCAGCCAGTTTGCTGATTCCGTAAACCGTTGAAGGTTCCATAATCGTGTATTGGGGTGTGTTTTCTCTTGGAGTGGTTGGGCCAAAAACGGCAATGCTCGATGGCCAAAAAACTTTTTTTATTTGCTTGGCTTTGGCCAAATTCAAAACGTGAAATAAGGAATTCATGTTCAAATCCCAAGCAAAAGCAGGATTCTTTTCGGCTGTGGCCGAAAGCAATGCCGCCATCAAATACACGTCGGTAATTTGGTACACTTCCACAAGATGCTGGATCTGGTTGAAATCCAAGGCGTTTACTACTTCAAAAATCCCCGAATTCACGATATCGTTGTTCAACTTTCGAATATCGGCGGCAACCACGTTTTCGATGCCGTACAGCTTTCGAAGTTTATGGGTTAACTCTGTTCCAATTTGCCCGCAAGCACCTATAATCAGTATTTTGGGATTCATGTTGATGATTTAGAAATGTAAAGTTAACTTTTCGTAAACAGTAAAAGTTTGTAAAAATATAACAAATTTGTATAAAACACACAAAAATGAAACTAATTTCTTGATTTGGATTTTGTACTTGTTGGATTGGTGTTTCTATGTCAAATGCAATAAAAAAAGACCTTTAGCGAGATTGCTAAAGGTCTTTTGGATTTTTATAATGTTGTCATTTGTAGCTGTTGCTAAATTTCGATTTGGATTTTTACTTTTCCTCCAAGACCTTTTTCAACGATGTCATATAAAGTTTTGAGCGTTAAATTACCTCCGTTATTTTCAATTCTGGAAATATATTCTCTCTTTTTTTCAACTAAATCACCCAATTCTGATTGTGTCAAATGTTTTTCTTCACGAGCTTTTTTCAAAAGTAAACCAATTTTAAAACCTTGAAATTCTCTTTCAAGCTCATCACGTCTTTCGGTTCCTTTTTCTCCGTAAACCTCGTTTTTAATCGTTGCCCAACTTTTAGTTTCCATAATTATTTAGATTTTTCGTTGTAATATTTTGTCATTAAACGCAATGCTTTTTCAATTTCATTTTTTGGTGTTTTTTGCGTTTTCTTTTGAAAGCCATTAAGTAGAATCACCAATTTTCCATTGTCAAAAAAACAAAACACTCTCCAATAACGGCAAGTAATCGATTCCGTTCAATACGGGTTTCATTGTTCGTGCTGCGAATGCAACAAAATTCTAACTGTTATCGGAATACCTTTTAGTTTTTCAAATACGTTTTGTTAAATTAAAATTCATTCGACATCAATTCCAATTAGCCAAACAGGCACCGAAATTACTTTTGAAAACTCTTCCATAATTTTTTTAGTCTTGTCAAAAGTTACAATTCCATCACTTAACATTTTTTCTAAATTTCCAGTTGGAACAATATAAATTAAGCAGTCAACAGAATTTTGAACATCGGCTTTAAGAACTTTGAAAAAATCCCTATAAGCTAATGCCCAATTTCCAAATTGTATTTCCCCAACAATAAGTGGAGTTGGAGATTCTTCATTTTCTTTTGCTATGTTTTTTCCATTCCCTTCAAGCTGAAATAAGTAATCAGCTATTTCTTTTAGATCGGGATTCTTTTTTAAAAATTTACTCCATCTAATTTCCCCATCTGCATATTGTAAATTTCCAAAACACAAATTCCGTAATGATAGAATATTATTATAATGATTTAAGATAGCAAAATCAAAACCACCGATAGAGCTTTTTTCAGAACTAAAATAGAAAACTCCATTTTCTTCATAAACCTCAAATTTTATTTCAACATCTTTTATTTTTTGAAGTTCCTCTCTTATTACAATATTCAGTCCTTTTGCTTCAATTGCTCGACTTTCAATTCCTTGAGTTTTTTTAACTCTTGGTGAAATTCTAATTTCATTTGATAAAGAAGCTATAAATTTATCTTTAAGATCCTTATGGGTGTTTATTATTTCAAAAGAATGATGATGATAGTATTCTTTTGAAACATATAAATTTACGTTAGTAGTTTTAAACCAACTCTCTTTTTCTTGATCTGTCATAAAAATTTATTTTATTTTTTAATGCAATTCCAACTTTTTCTATAACTCCAACAACTAAAGCATTGCCCATAAAGAAAGCACGTTTCGTATCTGTTACTCCTTCAAATTTTGTGTGATTATCAGGAAACATATTTAATCTTTCTAATTCAACAGGCGATAGTCTCCTGTAACCTTTGACGGTTTTTATAACGTGTTTAAATCTGGATGCAGATTTTCCGCCTTCGCCTGTTATTATAGTTCTTGATGGTTTATCTAATGAATCTGGAAAAATCATTCCACCTTCACTATAATTGTACTCAAAACCTTGAGAATTTTTTCTCATTTCTTTTTTTGCACCTTTCAGATAAAACCATTTATCCAAATCTTCCTCATTTATGTAGAATTCTTCGGTTACTTCTCCGTTTTGAATGATGTCTTTTAGAATTGTGAATTTGTCTTCATAACTTGGTTTTGTTTTGATTGTTGTTACATTTCCATCAATCATTATTCCCGTATTTTCAAACATTCCTGTTTTTCCATTCTTGTTGAAATTTTCTGAAATTTCAACTATATCGCCATTAAGTTTGAATTCATTTGGAAACAAAATGTTATCAGATTGAACAGGAAAAGCATTTGCCAAAGTTCCATCTTTAAGTAACCAATCGGTTGAATTAGTTTCTTTTATTTCGTTGTAAATTGTTGAATTTTGAGAATATGCTAAAATAAAAATTCTTCTTCTTCTTTGTGGCATTCCATATTCTGCGGCGTTTACAACTCGCCATTCAACGGCATAACCCAAGTCGTTTAGACTTTTTAGAATTATTGCAAAATCTCTTCCACGTTGTCCAGATGGAGAAATTAGAAGGCGATCTACATTTTCTAAAAACAAATATTTTGGTTTATTCTCTTTTTCGCTTAATATTTTATGAATAGACCACCATAAAACTCCTTTTTTCCCAATTAAACCTTTTGAGTTTTTCAAAGTTGTTGCTACAGAATAATCTTGGCAAGGAAAACCACCAACTAATAAATCGTGATCAGGAATTTCAGAAACTTCAACACTTGAAATATCATTGTTTGAATGTATGGAGTTTTTCCAACGGTTTTCATAAACCATTGATGCGTGTTGTACTTTTGTTGATGGTTCCCATTGATTGCTCCAAACTACTTCGTATGGACTTTCAAATTCTTCTTTGTAATTTGACGACGCTGACTTGTTATTCCATCCTTCTAAACCAAGTCTAAAACCTCCAACACCCGCAAACAACTCTACTACTTTTATTTTATTTTCCATTGTGAATCGTTTTTAGGTATAATGCTTTTTCTTCTGCTACTTTTAGAACTTCTCCAATGTTTTCTTCATAGAGAATGGTATGGGCTATTTGGTCACTTAACCAACTTGTGATTAATTTATTTTTGTCTAAATTATAAAATTCTGCGAATTTTTCAACTTGCTCTTTTGTTGGTTTTCGTTCTCCACGCTCAAATTTACTTATAATTGCTTGGTCAATTTCAAGTGCAGATGCAACTTGTCTTAATAAAAGACTCCTGCTTTCTCTTTCGGTTTTTATAATATCTCCAAATGTTTCCATAAGACAAAATTTGTTTTGACAAAAATAGTCAAATTAATTTCAGAAACAATTTTTGGAACATATATTTTTAGGGGAAAGTGATTTTCTGCGCAATTTTGGAGATATCACCCCAAAAAAATCCCTCTTGAAAAACTCAAAAG
This sequence comes from Flavobacterium fluvii, assembly GCF_900129545.1. Lineage (GTDB taxonomy): Bacteria > Bacteroidota > Bacteroidia > Flavobacteriales > Flavobacteriaceae > Flavobacterium > Flavobacterium fluvii. The sequence goes on from NZ_FQWB01000001.1 coordinate 515,526, forward strand.
GGATGATTGTACTTTATAACTTGGAAAAATTATTCTTTCTCTTCTTTTTCGATTGCATCCTTGTAATCGGGATACAAAAACTTGTTGTAGGGAAAGCGCGTGATGTGAATTTGTCTCACGGCTTCGTAAACGCGTTCCCGGAAATCCTCAAAATTTTCTTTGTAGGCCGCCGAAATAAACAAGGCATTTTCTTCGCCCACACGGTGCATCCAAGTGGTTTTCCATTCCTCAAGCGTGAAATGTCTTGGCGTCTTTTCGGTCATTAAATCATCCTCGTCAATGGTCAAATGCTTGTAGGCATCAATTTTGTTGAAAACCATCAGAACAGGCTTGTCTTTTGCCTTGATGTCCGACAAAGTTTGATTTACCGACTCGATATGGTCTTCAAAATCAGGATGCGAAATATCGACAACGTGCAACAGCAAATCGGCTTCACGAACCTCGTCGAGCGTACTTTTAAAGGAATCCACCAATTGTGTCGGCAATTTTCGAATAAAACCCACCGTGTCCGAAAGCAGGAAAGGCAAGTTTTTGATCACCACTTTGCGAACCGTGGTGTCCAAAGTCGCAAAAAGTTTGTTCTCCACGAAAACATCGCTTTTGCCAATAGCGTTCATCAGGGTCGATTTTCCAACATTGGTATAACCCACCAAAGCCACACGAACCATGGCACCACGATTGCCTCTTTGGGTTCCCATTTGCTTGTCGATGGCTTTTATTTTTTCTTTCAACAACGAAATTCGGTCACGAACAATACGCCTGTCGGTCTCAATCTCCGTTTCTCCCGGTCCACGCATCCCGATTCCCCCTTTTTGGCGTTCCAAGTGCGTCCAAAGTCCTGATAATCTTGGCAACAAATAGATGCATTGTGCCAATTCCACTTGGGTTCTGGCATAGGACGTTTCGGCTCTTTGTGCAAAAATATCCAGGATAAGATTCGTCCTGTCCAAGATTTTGCAATCAATGATTTTGGAAATATTTTTCTGTTGCGAAGGCGTTAATTCATCATCAAATATCAAGGTCGAAATATCATTTTCCTTTACATAAAGATTGATTTCGTCTATTTTTCCGGTACCCAAAAATGTCTTGGGATTGGGTTTGTCCATTTTTTGCCAAAACCGTTTCACCACTTCACCGCCAGCGGTAAAGGTCAAAAAATCCAATTCGTCCAGATATTCGTTGAGTTTATCCTCGCTTTGGTTTTGGGTAACGATACCAACAATGGCCGTTTTTTCAAAATTTATTATTTCTTTTTCTAACATAACTTTTAATAAGCCACAAATTTAATGATTTGCAGTGGACTTATGGACATTGCCATCGAAATCTACTCAATTGCCTTGATTCTGGACACCATCAGGGCTATCGCAAATCCAAAAATACCGATAAAAGCGAATGAAAATCGCAAACTCGATAATTCGGCGATGTAGCCAATAACGGGTGGCCCCATCAAAAACCCGAGGAAACTCACGCTGGAAACGGCCGTCAATGCTTCGCCGGTTGGAATCGTTGGATGTTTTCCCGCAATGCTGTACAAAGTGGGAACCACGGTAGAAACGCCCAATCCTATCAGCATAAAAGCAAGGGTTGACGGAATTAAATAAGGAAAGATTACCGCCGTGAAGAAACCCGTTGAAATCATGATGCCGCTAATTTGCATCACTCTTTTTCGTCCAAATTTATGAATCAAACGATCACCAATAAATCGGCCGCTGGCCATCATGATCATGAAAGAAGTATAGCCTAAAACCACCAATGCGCCCGGAACTTTGACAATGTCTTTAAAAAACACGCCGCTCCAGTCAAACATGATGCCTTCGCTGGCCATGCTGCAAAACCCAATTACGCCAAGCAAAACCAAGGTCTTGTCCGGTTTTTGGAATCCTTTTTTCTTCTCGGCTCGGATGGTTTCTTTGGCTTTTATCAAAAACTTGAAATTAAACGCAATCAACAAAAAGGCGATCAAGGCAACAATCAGAAAATGAGAATACGTGCCAAGGTCCAACGCCAACATTCCCAAACCTACCAAAGCTCCCGTAAATCCGGCCAAACTCCACATCCCGTGAAACGAAGACATAATGGTTCTTTTGAAAAGGCCTTCGGTATAAACGCCTTGGGTATTTACGGATATGTTCGTCAGGTTTCCAAAGATTCCAAAGGCATATAATCCGAGAGCCAGTTGCCAAGCATTGGTGGCCAATCCCAAATTCGTTAAACTAAAAGCATACATCAAGATGGAAAAAGGCAGAATGCGGTGGCTGCCAAAACGAGTCACCAGTTTTCCCGAAAAATACATCATCGTCAACTGACCCACCGGCAACGCAAAAAGAATAGTTCCCAATTGACCATCGCTTAAGCCCAATGCAGCTTTAATATGCGGAATCCGGCTTGCCCAAGTGGCAAAACACAAACCCATGGCAAAATAAAAAAGCGATACTGCCCAACGAATCCTTACCAAATAAGAGGCTTTTGCATCTCTGTAGTTTTTTTTGTATTTCCCTTTGGTCTTGAATCGGGTCAAAAAGTTTAAATCTATCAAAAGAATGGGTTTTTAAAATTGAATCTGCAAAAATACAAAATCAATCTGTTTCTATTGGGCGTTTCCTTTTTAAACAGAATAATACAACGTTATTGTTTATAAATTGATTGCTTTCCTTTGCTCGTTGCTTTGAATGGCCGCATCAATAATTCGCATCACGTTTACACCGTCTTGGGCAGTTACCGGTTCGGATTTTCCATTGACAATTGACTGATAAACACCATCAAAATAATCATAATAATTCCCTTGAAGCGTCGGCACTTTTTCCCTGATGATTTTACCGTCGATTTCCGTGTGCAACAATCCTTCTTGACCTTCTTGTTCGGTTCCCCAAGTGGTTAAATTGGGTTTTTTGCCCACTTTCAACTCGTCTTCCTGCACATCGCCACGGGATTTCAAAAAAGAGCCTTTCTTGCCGTGAACCACGTAGGAAGGATTGGGTTCTCTCACAAAAAATCCGGCTTTCAATCGCACTCTTGCATCCGAATAAAACAACAAAATATCCAAATAATCATCCACCAAAGAATGTGCTCTCGTGATGCGGATATCGGCAAAAACGGCATTGGGCACACCAAACAAATACAAGGCCTGGTCAATGATGTGCGGTCCCAAATCCTTCAAAATTCCCGATCCGGAATTGATGGTTTCCTTGTGTACTTTTGGACTCAAAACAGGATTGTAACGGTCAAAATGAAACTCGGCTTCGACAATTTCGCCCAACAACTTCTCGTCAAGGATTTTTTTCACGGTTTTGAGTTCGCTGTCCCATCTCCTGTTTTGAAAAACGGACAATTTCAATCCTTTTTCTTTGGCCAAGACTGCCAATTCCTGTGCTTCGGCAACATTTGAGGTAAATGCTTTTTCGACAATGGCGTGTTTTCCGGCGAGCAACACTTTTTTGGCATACTCGAAATGGGTGTCAATTGGCGTGTTGACGACAACCAAATCGATGGATTTGTCTTCCAAAATCGATTCGAAACTGGGAAAGCTTTTGAGTTCGGGATAATCTTCTTGTATTAATTTCTTGCTTCTTTCCCAAGAACCCAAGAGTTCAAAACCGGGGTGAAGTTCCAAAAACGGGGCGTGAAAAATTTTTCCCGACATTCCGTAAGACAACAGTGCTGTTTTTATTTTTTGCATAATTAATTTTAGATTTTAGAGTGTAGATTTTAGATTTTGGTTCTTCTGGAAATATTGTGAACATTTAGCTTATTTTTTAAACCATTAAGACATTAAGGTTCATTAAGTGCAATAAGTCTTAATTTTCTTAATGATCTTAATGGTTTATTTGTGAACTGCCTATGTGAATTCAGATTTTCAAGACTTTTAAAATTGACGATTTTGTATTTATTACACGAAATCTGAAATCTGAACTCTAAAATTTATTTAGCTCTTTCGTATTGCTTTGGCCAAGGCACGTCCACTCCGAGTTCTTTGGCAAAATCCAAGGGCAAGTTTGGGTTTCTCAAAGATTCCCTGGCGAACAAAACCAAGTCTGCCTTTCCGGTGGCGACGATTTCTTCCGCTTGGGATGATTCTGTGATTATGCCCACGGCGCCTGTCAAAATTCCCGTTTCTTTTTTGATTCTTTCGGCAAAAGGAACTTGATAACCAGGTCCAACTGGAATCTGTTGGTACGATACCAATCCGCCAGAAGAAACGTCAATTAAATCAACTCCTCTTTCTTTCAATAGTTGACAAAGCTGTACCGATTCCTCGATATTCCAACCGCCATCCGCCCAATCCAAGGAAGAAATCCTGACGAACAACGGCAAATTTTCCGGCCATTCCGATTGTACCGCTTCGAGAATTTCCAACACAAAACGAATCCTGTTTTTGAAACTTCCGCCGTATTCATCTGTTCTTGCATTAGACAAAGGCGACAGAAACTGGTGCAACAAATAACCGTGTGCCGCGTGAATTTCGACCACTTGAAAACCAGCTTGAACCGCTCTTTTGGTCGCCGATTTAAAATCGGAAATTACTTTTTGGATTCCTATTTTATCCAAGGCAATGGGTGGATTTTCGTTCGAATGGTTGCTTATCGCACTTGGGGCAACCGGATCCCAACCTCCATTGGATTCGTCCAATCTTTTATTGCCGTTCCAAGGTTCGGACATACTTGCTTTTCGTCCGGCGTGTGCCAATTGAATTCCGGGAATCGCATTTTGGGAAAGAATAAACTGGTTGATGGCTTGCAATTTTTCGATTTGTTCGTCTTTCCAAAGACCCAAATCTGCGGGAGAAATTCGTCCTTCGGGAGAAACCGAAGTCGCTTCCTGAATGATTAAAGCCGCTCCGCCACTGGCTCGACTTCCTAAATGCACGAGATGCCAATTGTTGGCAAAACCATCAATTGCGGAGTATTGGCACATTGGCGAAATGGTGATTCTATTTTTGAAAGTGAGACTTTTTATTTGGAGGGGCGAAAATAATTCTGATGCCATAAAATTGGGTTTTATTGGAAAAATGGAAACATAAACTCAAGAATTCGAGTTTCAGAGAGTAAAGTTACGGGAGAAGCGACAAAGATTTAAAGAGGATAGCACATTTATTAACAAATTTTTATCGTCTGGGCCAAAAGGAAACCTTTGCAACTATAATAGAAAACCTTACTTTTGTCCGTTATACAATTAAATTAATAAGAGGATGCGATTGCTTCGTTCCTCGCAATGACAAATAAATGGAAATAGTTATCAAGCTTTCTCAATTTTTATTGAGCTTATCATTACTGATTATACTACACGAATTAGGACATTTTATTCCTGCCAAAATATTTAAAACCCGAGTAGAAAAATTCTATTTATTTTTTGACGTTAAATATTCCTTGCTTAAAAAGAAAATTGGCGAAACCGAATACGGAATTGGTTGGTTGCCGCTAGGTGGTTACGTGAAAATTTCGGGGATGATTGACGAAAGCATGGACAAGGAACAAATGGCTTTGCCTCCACAACCTTGGGAATTTCGTTCAAAACCGGCTTGGCAACGCTTGATTATCATGTTGGGCGGGGTTACCGTAAACTTCATCTTGGCGTTCATTATTTACATCGGGATGGCTTATGCTTATGGCGATGTCTACCTCAACAATTCCGAATTGAAGGATGGAATTGCGGTTACCAGTCCTGTGGGAGAAGAATTGGGATTCAGAACCGGAGATAAAATTATTGCAGTTGATGGTGAAAAAATAGCCCATTTTGACGATATTCCAATGAAACTCTTGTTCTCCAAATCGGCATTGATTGTTCGTGACGGAAAAGAACAAACCCTCAATTTCCCTGTGGATTTGATCGATAAAGTCTTGAAAGGAGAGAAAAAGCGTCCTTTTATTGAATTGAGAGAGCCTTTTATGGTGGGAAAACTGTCGGATTCATCGGCAAACAAAGCGCTTCAGCCCAAAGACGTTATCCAATCCATCAACGGTGTTCCAACAAAATATGCCGACCAAGTTATTGCATTTGCAAAAACAAATAAAAACCGTACTGTTGACGCCATTGTTTTAAGAGATGAAAAAGAAGTTCCTGTAAAAATCAGTATTGACAAAAATGGTAAATTAGGAATATACGCTGCTTCAGTAGGAATTAAAAGCTTGGAGAAACTGGGTCTTTATAAATTCAGCACGCAAAAATACGGTTTCTTGGAATCCATTCCGGTGGGAATCGAAAAAGGAAAAGACCAATTATTGGGTTATGGCAAACAGCTGAAAGCGATTTTCAATCCGGACACGGGTGCTTATAAAGGCGTGGGTGGCTTCAAAGCCATTTTTGACATTTTTCCCAATACTTGGAGTTGGGAAGTATTCTGGAACATTACGGCATTGCTGTCGATTATGCTTGGCGTGATGAATTTATTGCCGATTCCGGCTCTTGATGGCGGCCATGTCATCTTTTTATTATACGAAATGGTTAGCGGCAAAAAACCAAGCGACAAGTTCCTTGAAAACGCCCAAATGGTTGGTTTCTTTCTACTTATAACTTTGTTGTTGTTTGCCAACGGGAACGATATTTACAAAGCTATTGTTGGGAAATAATTTTTTTTAATTTTTTTTCAAATTTTGTTTGCGAAAATCAATTTTAGCCCTATATTTGCAACCGCTTAAACGAAGATACGCAATCAACAATAAGCACAACAATACGTTCCTAGTACAGTACGCATTTAAAATATACAGTTTCCTCCTTAGCTCAGTTGGTTAGAGCATCTGACTGTTAATCAGAGGGTCCTTGGTTCGAGCCCAAGAGGGGGAGCTTCATAAAGCCTTTACAGCAATGTAGAGGCTTTTTTGTTTTTACTAAATTCCTCAATTTCTTTACAGTTATTCTATTAAAAAAACGCATTCTAAAATTTAACAGGTTTAATATGTTTTTGCCATACATTAATGAAATTCATTAAATAAGGGCTTATATCACATATTTATGATACAAGCCCTAAAACAAAGTCTAACCTTTATTATATTTTAGTGTAGTTTGGTTTTCCAGTATTTTCAATTCGAAAATGGTCACATTTTTCAGATGTGAATTGCTTTCGGATATGGTCTGTAATTTTACCACTATTCCCATCATATGAAAGATAAACACCATCACTATTTCCCGACCAACCAGTTACCAAATCTACAAAAACACCAACTGCTGTTGAAGCCAAAACGCCATTTGGCCAAACTACCTGTGGCCTGCCTCCAACATTTCCATATTTAGCTGCTTCTTTTGCAAGTTTGTCTTCTGTTAAAAAACCATAACAACTCATACAAGCTGAACCAGGCATAGACAAAATTACCTGTCCGCTCATAGAATATCCACCAGAATCATAGACATCCATCCCAATATCTATCAAAGGTATTAGGAAACGTCTACATTCAGCTTCTAATTGCTGCCTCTCTGTATATGAATCTACACCTCCCAAAATAATATCGCATATTTGTAATTCTTCAGGAGCTTGTTGCCATTTTTTGGCAATAAGTGTCAAATTCGATTTAGGAAATATTCGTTTAATGACTCGTTTTGCAATATTAACTTTAAGAATGGCCTTTTTGATATCGGTATAGACACCACCAATTAATCGATTTAGATTTGTATCCTCCATTTTGTCATAATCAAAAATGGTTAAGTTTTTAACTCCTAAATGGGCTAATTGTTGCCCAATATGAGAGCCACCACCTCCGTAGCCGATTATCCCCACTTTTATATTCTCAAATAAAGATTGTGAATTAGTACCCAAAAAAGATTGTCTGTCAAACATTAAATCTTTAATCGTCTTTTTAATTGGATATTGTAATAAAAAAGGATAGCCAATCACACTTATTGAATCAGTTTTTATGCTTGAATAGAATGCATCCCTACTCAAAATGAGAAATCCATTAGTATGTTTCGGGGCAATATTATTCAAACTTTTTACAATTCCAGGCAAACTTTTTGCATCCGTAAAACTTGGAGAAGGCCTTCCTGAATGGTTATGAAGATGAACGTGAAAACAACCACAGTCTTTTTCAAACACACCTTGCATAGCAGCCCTTATAGCATTCGAGTTAATTTTTGCACCAACCTCCTTATCATTAATATAATCATTGTCGCCTACTGGTAAATAATCTATCGCTATTACCAAATTAACGTTTGGAGATAATTTAACGGTTTTTGCAAATAAAAACCCTACTCGCTCATAAGCAAAAGGATGGGGGCGTTTTAAATCTAAAAGCATTCTTTTATGCAGCTCTTCAGGAATTCGAAATTTTATATTTAGTTTTTTATTTTTCATCTCAAAGCGCTTAAATGTATTAGTAACAATTCTGCTAATCGGTATCCAGGAGTTACCCCCCATGAAATTGCATACCAATTTTCCCCTAGGATTCTAACATTAATTCTGTTCCAATTTCGTGGATTTGGAAGACCTGCGATATGGGCAGAAAAAAATAGGCTCGATGCATACCCATCCCTTTGAGATGGACATAATAGCGCATTAACAACATTTGGTTGGCAGTGATCAGGAAGCTGCAAGTTGTCAATTCTTATATAGGTATACCCCCCATCCTGAGCAACACTCAGGTCTGGGGCTATACTTTTTAATTCTAAAATCTGATCTTCTGGAAAGTTCATAGATTATTAAACTAAGCTGAAGAACCGTCTCTCACATGACTAAAAAACTTTTCGCAACCCTTAATCAGTACTGAAGAATCATCAGCTAATGAAACTAGTTTGCCATTAATTAATTCTTCAAGCTCGTGAGCTGCTGGAACTCCACCAAGTTTTTTGATTTCCACAACAGTGTGCTTCCCTCTTGAAATAGGGTATGACTTAGTATTAATGTGGATTTCAACTAATCGCAATCCTTCGTGTTTATGAGAAAAGAACTGCTCAATGCCAGGGCGAGCTAAATCTACCTTTGTTTCGTCGTCAATAATCTCATCCTCCCACGGTCTTTCTATATCAAGAAAGAGCTTATCTTCTTTAGGGATCTTGCCTAACTTTCTCACTTCAGAGCCCGATATGTACTGCTCATTCCATTCAAATTTTTCACTATTAATAATTAATTCTAATGATGGTCTTCCTTTTTGGGCTTCGTTAGCCCCGTTTTTATGTTCCATTTTTATGGGTTTTAAAATTTTTAAAATAAGTATTCTGTATCGCTTATCATTTCAGCGATAATAATTGAAAATCAATTAATTAATAAAGTTTGTAAATTGCTTATTTTAAAATTTTAAATTACACATATCAGGAAGAATAAGCCTGTTAAAAGACTCATTCTATTAAAATTAGCTTAAAAAACTTGTGTAATAATTTTGAAGGAGTTATATTTGAACTCTCAAAACAAATAAACTAGAAGTTTAGCAGACTACTGTTGACCTTCAAAATTATTCTACAAGTCAGGCTAATCCCTGGCTTTTTTTATTTCCTAAATGCGCTAACACATTATTCCATAATACAAATGTAATGAAAATTTCTACACATGCAAATTATAATCACTTTTTTTAATAATATGTTTGTATTACAAACAATGTTTGTCACACAAACATTGTTGTGTTATTTGTTATTTATTATTATATTTATAACGTGAAAATGTTTTTTGATTTAAAAAAAACATATATTCGCACAAAATATAGAGAGTTATGAAGAGTTTTAATTCGATTTTGTACCAGATTCTAGGTGCAAAAATTAAATCACGCAGAGAAGAACTCAATATGAACCAAAATGAGTTAGGACAAAAAGTTGATATTGGAAGAGCTTCTATTTCAAATATCGAAAAGGGTAGACAAAAACCACCTCTATCTGTTATTTACAAAATATGCCATCAATTGGATGTAGATGTACATTCAATTTTACCAACATATATCGAAATTGAAAATGAGTTAAAAAACGAAAATGATAGCTCCTTCAAAAAACTTTTCGATCATTATGATTTGGATGAACAAACTCAAAAAGAAATAGACGATTTATTTAAAGACTTATAATATGTTATATAGACACATTGAAGAAAAAGCTGATGAAGTTTTAAAAAACGAAAACTTTTATACAGCAGGATTTGATATTTTTAAATTTATTAAAAAATTAAATATTGAAGTTGTTCCTAAAAAATTTAGTGATGATATTTCAGGGTTTTTAGCGATAAACAACGGAAAAGTTGTTATATCTTTCAATGAAAATGAAGGTAAAGAGCGTAAAAGATTTACTGTAGCGCATGAGTTGGGACATTTCTTTCTTCATTCTAAAAACCAGCCATTATTTATAGATAAAACACCTAAGATAATGTACAGAAATAACGCATCATCTACAGGCGAAGTATTAATAGAAAGAGAAGCAAATGCATTTGCAGCGGCATTACTAATGCCTCAAAAGTTGATTATAGAAGAAATTGATAAATTACAAGAAAATGATGCTTCAAAAATAATATCTAAACTTGCGGATAAATTCAAGGTAAGTGAACAAGCAATGTCTTTTAGATTATCTAATCTTGGATATTACATAGGATAATATAACAAATCAATATAAAAGGCATACATTTAGGTAGCATAACGTAAAGTATTGAAAATATTAGTATAAACCTCGTTGGTCCGAGCCCAAGAGGAGGAGCTTCATAAAGCCTTTACAGCAATGTAGAGGCTTTTTTGTTTTTATTATATTCCCCAACTTTCTTCTCGGCAATTTTTACATATATTTGTTTGTTTGACAATCTCTCTATCAAACAAAATACATTCCCATTAAAAACAGTACACAACACTTACAGCAATGGAAAATAAAAAACACTTGACAGCAGAACAATCTTTAGCATTGCTTAGCGTATTAAAAGAACGTTTTGAGAAAAACGTAAACCGCCATAAAGGTCTTGAATGGGCTAAAATACAATCAAAGCTGGAAACTACCAATCCAGAGAAATTATGGTCGCTAAACGAGATGGAAAGAACGGGTGGCGAACCCGATGTTGTTGGTTATGATAAAACCACGAACGAATACTTTTTTTACGATTGTTCGGCAGAAAGTCCCAAAGACCGCAGAAGCTTTTGTTACGACCGCGAAGCACTGGAATCAAGGAAGGAACATAAACCCAAAAATAGCGCTGTTGCAATGGCGTCTGAAATGGGTATTGAACTTTTAACGGAAGAACAATACCGAGAATTGCAGCAACTTGGAAATTTCGACACCAAAACTTCGAGCTGGATAAAAACTCCTGCCGAAATTAGAAAACTTGGTGGCGCCATTTTTTCTGATTTCCGCTACGGAAATGTCTTCGTATACCACAACGGTGCAGAATCCTATTATGCTGCCAGAGGATTCCGTGGTTTGCTTAAGGTTTAACATCTGACAACAAAATTAGCTATGGAAAGCAACCCTAAAAAGGGAAACCACCATTTTTACCAACGGCATTATTAAACCCCGAGATTCCCAAAAACAAAAAACCATTCGCTGACACGAATGGTTTTTTGTTTAATTCATAAAGGCAATGCTTAATTCCAGCCGCCACCTAAAGCTCGATACAATTGTATCATGGAACTTAATTGATTTTGCGTTAACTCTGAAAGGCTCAATTCGGCATCAAACAAAGAACGTTGTACTTCCAAAACTTCCAAATAGGAAACATAGCCGTTATAATATCTTGCTTCTGATAATTCCAGGTTCTTTTTGGCCGCAATTACTTGTTTGTTTCTGGCAGACCATTCGTCTTTGTAGGTTCTTACATTTTGCAAGGATTGTTCCACTTCGGCCACGGCAACAATACAAGTTTTTTGATACGAAAGCCTTGATTCCTCTGCAATTTGACGATATATTTCCACTCTCCTCCTGTTTTTTCCAAAATTAAAAATAGGACCGGCAACAGAGGCACTTGCGTTTTGAAGATAAGAAGAACCATCGAACAAAGAACTTACAGAGCTGTTTGCAAAACCGGCTATTGCGGCAATATTAAACGATGGGAAACGCATGGCTTGAGCCACACCAATTCTCTCATTGGATGCCATATAATATTTTTCGGCCTGGTTCACGTCAGGTCTATTGCGCAATAAAACAGAAGGTATTGAAACCGGAATATTATTAGCCACTTGAAGCTCCATATTGGTCTTGCCGCGTTCTATTGGGCCTGGAGATTGTCCAATCAAAATAGAAATCGTGTTTTCTAGATCTGTAATTTGACGTTTAATACCCGGAATAGTCGCTTCGGCAATGGCCACTTGTTGTTCAATTTGCACTTTATCCACTTCGGAAACATAACCTGCCGAGAACCTTTGATTTATGATTTCGAATGATTTTTTTCTGGTTTCCAAAGTGTTTTGCGAAATGATTAATCGATTATCATAATCTCGAAGTTGGAAATAAGCTACTGCTATATCGCTTACCAGATTAGAAAGAATTACTTTGCGACCTTCTTCACTAGCCAACAATTCATTTTGAACGGCTCTATTTTCATGACGAATTTTTCCCCAAAAATCCAATTCCCAGGAAAGTGAAGCCGAAGCATTGGAAGGCATAAATGATTTTTCATTGCTGTTTACCGTTGCTCCATATCCAATGGCTGGCAATAAATCCGCTTTGGTATATCCAAGTTCTGCCCGGGTACGTTCAATACGGGCCATGGCGATTTTCATGTCATAATTATTCGACAATCCCTTGTTGATCAACCCTTTCAAAACTTCATCATTAAAGAGATCAAACCATTTGACGTTGACCACTGAAGCCAATGTATCAGCATTTGCAGGCCCATTCTGAAAAGTAGCTGCATTTTGTTCTTCCGGCTTTTTATATTTAGGCCCTACCAAACAACCCACAGGAAGTAGGGCAAGTACAAGAATGACAACAACAATTTTAAATTTATTCCTCATGACTTGTCGTATTTGATTCACTATTATTTTCAGTTGCCACAATCGTATCTTTCTTGGTTCCGATTTTTTCAATCATGACATACAAACCAGGCACAATTAATACCCCGAGAACAGTCGCTATCAACATCCCGGCAAACACCGCCATTCCCATTACAATTCTCGCTTGAGAGCCAGCTCCTGTCGCGGTCAACAAAGGAACAACTCCAAGAATAAACGCAAAGGCGGTCATCAATATCGGACGAAAACGCAATTTTGCCGATACCATTGCCGCTTCATACAGAGGCACACCTTTCTTCTCGTGTTCCTCTTTGGCAAATTCCACGATAAGAATGGCATTTTTCGCGACCAGTCCAATCAGTAATACCAGTCCAATTTGTGCAAAGACATTATTGACATAAGCATCGCTACCAAATCTCGCCAAGAACAAGCCTAAAAATGCCCCAAATACTGCCAAAGGTGCTCCAAGCAATACACTAAAAGGCAATTTCCAACTTTCGTATTGTGCTGCCAAGATTAAAAAGACAAACACCAATGCCATCAAAAATACGGAGCTTCCTCCCGGAGAATGTTTTTCCTGATACGAAAGGTTAATATAATCATAACTCATATCGGCAGGCAAAGTTTGCGTAGCCACTTCTTCCAATGCGTCCAAGGCTTGTGCGCTACTGTATCCATCATTAGGGCTTCCTCCGATTTCGGCCGATCTAAATAAATTCAACCTATTGGTAAAATCTGGCCCAGTAACTTTTGTGGCCGTAACCAAGGTAGATATCGGCAGCATTTCGCCATTATTGTTTTTTACATAAATCAGGTTCAAGTTTTCAGGTTTAACACGATCAATCGCCTCTCCTTGCAAATACACCTTATATTGACGGCCAAAACGATTGAAGTCATTCACATAGGTTCCTCCTAAAACGGCACCTAACGCCTCAGTAACTTTAGAAACCGGCACACCTAATTTCATCGCTTTATCGTTGTCTATCTCTAATTTAATTTGAGGAGTACCCGCATTAAAAGTGGTATAAATCCTTTTTATTTCAGGGCGTTTCTGGGCAGCTGCAATAAATGCTTGAGTTTGCTCGGCTAGATATTGCGGCGAATTTCCACCTCTATCCTGCAACATCAAACTAAACCCTGCCGAAGCTCCCAACCCTTGAATAGCTGGAGGGCCAAAAGCAAAAGCCGTGGCAGTCGTAATTTGTGTGGCCAATTTTTTATTCAATCGATCCACCAATTGTTTGGCAGTTTCCGATCTTTCTTCCCAAGGTTTTAACGAGATGAAAATAAAAGCATTATTCGGCTGGTAAGAATTGGTAAGCATACTAAATCCATTGATCGTGGTATAAGACAAAATTGACTCTTCTTCTTTCAAAAAGCCGTCAATTTTCTTGGAAATTTCATCGGTACGTTGAAGAGAAGAAGCGGGTGGCAATGCAATGTTGACCAACACATAACCTTGATCTTCCTCTGGAATAAAGCCTAATGGTATTTTTTTGCCCAACAAGGCTACCACAACTAAAACTGCCGCCAATAAAACAACAATACGCATTGATTTTTTAGCGAAAAAAGTAGCTCCTTTCAAATAACCCCCTGTAACTTTTTCGAAAATTCTGTTGAACCCCGCAAAGAATTTGGCCAACCATCCAGTTTGTTCTTCGACTGGTTTTGTGGGTTTTAGCAACATCGCACAGAGAGCAGGACTCAGCGACAAAGCACTGAATGCCGAGAAAGCCACCGAGACCGCAATGGTAATGGCAAATTGTTGGTAAAAACGTCCCGTAATTCCGGGAGTCATTGCCACGGGTATAAATACTGCGCACAAAATAAGTGCAATGGCGATTACAGGCCCCGACACTTCTCGCATAGCTTGTATCGTCGCATCTTTTGGAGATTTACCATGCTCAATATGATGCATCACGGCCTCCACCACCACAATGGCATCATCGACGACAATACCAATGGCCAATACCAGTCCTAATAACGACAATGTGTTTATTGAAAATCCCAACATCGGGAAAACAGCTATGGTCCCAATTAATGAAACTGGCACAGTAATTAATGGAATTAAGGTCGCACGCCAGTTTTGAAGAAATATAAATACTACCAATATAACCAGAATAATGGCCTCAAAAAGAGTGTGAACAATATCTTCAACTCCAGCGGTAATGGCAAGTGTGGTATCCAATGATTCTTGATAAACAATGTCCTTTGGAAATTTTTTAGCCATTTCCTTCATGGCGCTCTTTGCCGTTTCAGCTACTTCTAGGGCGTTACTTCCTGGCATTTGATACAAACCAACCACCGCACTTGGAGAACTGTTTCTTCGAGCATTGGAACTGTAATTCTCTGTTCCCAATTCAATTCGGGATATATCGCTTAACAAAACTTGGGCACCATCGTCCTTGCTTCGAACAACGATGTTAGAAAATTGTTTTTCGGTAACCAATCGATCCTGAAGCGTAACCCCATAAGTAAACTCTGTTCCCATTGGCGAAGGCTCAGCCCCGAATTTTCCACCTGGACTAATCATGTTTTGGGCATTGAGTGCATTTTTCACGTCATCAACCGTAACATTAAGTTTAGACATTACATCCGGTTTTAACCAAATACGCATGGAATAATCACTTCCTCCAAAAAGGGCAACTTCTCCAACTCCTTTTATACGTGCCAATTGATCTACAATATTGATACTGGCATAATTATTTAAAAACTTGGCATCATATTTCGGATTGGCAGATGTGATGGTAAACAACATCATCGGAAATGACAGCGATTTTTTCACCACTACCCCTTGTTGTTTTACACTTGGCGGCATAAAAGGCGCTGCTTGATTTTGCCTGTTTTGGGTAAGCATATTGGCGTTATCCAAATTGGTTCCTACATCAAAAGTCACCTCGATGGTACAAGCTCCATCAGAAGTGTTGATGGATTTCATGTACAACATATTCTCAACCCCATTCACTTTTTGTTCAATAGGAGTTGCAACAGCCTGCTCCACATTCAATGCATTGGCACCTGTAAAAGTAGTGGTGATTTTCACAACAGGCGGATTGATGTCCGGATATTGAGAAATAGGCGTTTTTTGCAATGCCAGCAATCCAAGTAACACGATAATGATACTGATTACCATGGCCACAATCGGTCTTCGAACGAAAAATTCTCCCATAATAATATGTTGTGTAAATTATTTAGTTGGCACAGTTTCGACCTGACCTGGTTCCCATGCTGTGATTTTTGGGGTAATGACACTTCCATTTTTCAACAATGAAGTTCCACCCATGGCAATTTTATCTCCAGATTTTAAACCATCCTCAATAACATAAGCATCTTTAAAAGAAGGACCTGCTTTAACAATTTGCATATGCACTTTGCTGCTGTCTCCCAAAACATAAACTTGATAAATACCCTGCATTTCAATAACAGCACGTTGAGGAATTACCAAGGCGTTTTTGCGAACATCTGTAACCACCCCAATTTTCACATATTGTCCTGGACGCAATAATTTGTCAGGATTTGGAAATGCGGCTTCAAATGTAATGGCACCGGTAGTTGGATCAATCTGTCTGTCGGCAAAACTCACTTTTCCTTTTTCTGGATAGATGGAACCGTCTGACAATTTTAATGAAATGGATTGTCCAACACCTTTTAAACTCGAATTCTCCTTGTTTATTTCCCTGAAAATACGAAGAAATTCCTGTTCACTCATTGTAAACCTTACCCTTACATCTCCCAAATCTGAAACTGTATTTAAAACCGACAAAGAACCTGGACGCACATAATCACCAACCCTCACTTTCGACATTCCTATCAATCCTGAAATTGGAGCAAGAATTCTGCAATAACTTAATTCAATTTTTGAATTTTCTAAATTTGCAGAAGCCGCTTTTAAGGAGGCCATTGAGGCGTTATAGGCAGCTTTTGCAGCTATTAACTCTCTTTGACTAACAGCGTTCATTTTGGCCAAAGGCACCATCATGTCATAATCTGATTTGGTTCTAGCCAATCTAGACCCTACCTCAGCCAATTCTCCCTCGGCTTGATGTACTTTAGATTGATATGGCAACGGATCAATCGTGTACAACAATTGTCCTTTAGTGACCAAACTGCCTTCTTTGAAGTTAAGACTTTCAATCACCCCGTCAACTCTAGGGTTAATCTGTATATCGGATTGACCAAAAGTTTCGCCTGTAAATTCCGATTCCAGCCTTACATCCTGTTGCTGAACTTCGGTAACCGAAATTTCAAGTGGCTTGGCCTCTGGAGCCGTCTCCTTTTTGCACGATGGCATCATAAAAAGCATAAGTGATGCCAGTAAAAAGTACGTTTTTTTCATTTTTCAATTTTTTATTATGATGCATTAATATTCAACTAAATTGTATGCGTTTATAAAGAGAATGGTTTGTTGCACAAATAATTTTAACCTTTCTTTAGTGTGAAAAAACAACAGCCAAAAGACAATACTGAAATTCTCTTAATTTTTTCATAAATTTCAACACCAAAAACTGATAACCAAATATAGGAAATATCTATAACTTTCCTGTTTTTTCTAAAAAAAAATTAAACACCAAATTAACCCCTTAAAAATCTCATAATTCATTTAAACATAAAATCAGTAGGCTATTTACAAATTAAATATGTTCTTTATTTAAACCCTGTCATAAATTTTCTAAAACCACGACACATACCGAAACAAAGAATCCAAGCACAGTGAACACGCCGGCTAATTTTCCACCATGCTCATAGGCTTCGGGAATCATGGAATTGGCAAGCATCATCAAGATGGCTCCTCCTGCAAAAGCCTGTATAAATGAAAGCCATTCTTTTGATGCTCCGCTAAAAAGTGCAAATCCTGCCACTGTGGACAAGGCACACAACAAAGCAATAATTACCCAAAGCAACACGATTTTTTTTTGACTCCATCCGCCTTCTTTCATTCCTGAAGATCCTGCGACGGCTTCTGGTAAATTGGAAATAAAAATTGCCACCAACATGGCCAAACTTACCGATCCTCCTTCGAACAACCCCAAGCCCAAAACAATAGATTCGGGAACTCCATCAAGAATAATGGCCAACACCATTGGAATTACCAAACTCGAACTCTTGGCGGCACCCACTTTCAAACGGTTGCTTGCCCCGAAATTTCCAATCAACTTGTCGGAGAAAAAAAAGGTGGCTGCCCCAACAAAAAATCCAAAAGCGGGAAAACCAGTGCCTTTGCCCATTTTTACCGCTTCAAAAACCAATTCATAAGAAATTGCCGAAATCAATGTTCCAGCTCCAAAACCCATAATTATTCCTATGGTACGATTGCTCAAAGTAAACTGTATCGCGATAATTCCTCCTAAAATTAAAGAAGAAGTTGCCAATAATCCCCAAATAAATGCATTTACCATGTCAAAACAGTTAAAAACTTAATTAAGGTCAAACAAATTTAAGTTTATTTATTTCAATAAAATAGTTCCAAATCACTATTTTCAGACTTAAAACCTGAAAAAGAGAGGATTCTAATGTTTTTAGTCTCTATTATCTAAATCAATTCCGAAGCAATTGATGTTTTTCAACTGCCAACTCGTTCCGGTTTCATTACTGAAAACAATAACCTGAAAACTAATAACTTCAAAAAAAATTAGTATTTTTGAAGTAAGGATTATCCTTTTCTTCTCTTCGAGACCATCTTTTTTAGAATTTTGATTACTATTTACATTATTTTTTATAACTGAATCATTTCACCCAAAAGTTAAAACATTTAAAATTATGTCAAAATCAAACCATAAAAACTCAAATGCTTTTGAAAAAAATGCCAGAGAATTAAGCACTTTAAGCAAAAAAGAACTAGTAAAAAAAGCCAAAAATTTCTCCAAACAATATTGTGTTGGCGATGGAAAAAATTTCAAGCTTAAAGATTACGAAACCAAAGCCAGTTTCAATTTGGGAGAAGAAGGGAAACCATTGGTTAGAGAAACGTTGCAAATAGGAGTTGATGCCTTGGCGGCCATGCAAGATGTTTTGTATGCCCAAGACAAATGGTCGCTCCTGATTATTTTTCAAGCCATGGACGCAGCAGGAAAAGACGGTGCCATCAAGCACGTGATGTCGGGCGTAAATCCGCAAGGATGCCAGGTTTCCTCTTTTAAAGCACCAAGTTCCGAAGATTTGGACCATGATTTTTTGTGGCGGTGCCAAAAACATTTGCCGGAACGAGGACGCATCGGCATTTTTAATCGTTCTTATTATGAGGAAGTATTGGTGGTTCGAGTTCACGAACAGATATTAAAAAACCAAAAACTTCCTGAAAAGTTGATTACCAAAGATATTTGGGAAGACCGTTTTCAAGACATTCGCAACTTCGAAAAATATTTGAACAGAAACGGAACCATCGTTATCAAATTTTTCTTGAACGTTTCCAAAGACGAACAAAAAGAACGTTTTATAGAACGCGTGGACGACCCGGACAAGAACTGGAAATTCAGCGCTACCGATGCCAAGGAAAGAGGATACTGGAAAGATTACATGCATGCTTATGAAGAATTAATCAAAAACACCTCAACCGAAAAATCGCCTTGGTACGTGATTCCTGCCGACAATAAATCCTATGCCCGAATTGCGATTGCATCGGCAATCATCAACGCCTTGGATGAAATGGACCTGGAATATCCAACCGTGAGCGATGAAAAAATAGTCGAATTACAAGCCGTGAAAAAAGCCCTGCTCGAAGAAAAATAATTCCCAAATTTTAAAATCTAAATTGATGAGCTTTGTGCATAAATTGTTCCCTCCTATTTTATGGTTTAAAGATTACACCGCCAAAACTTTAAAAGGAGATTTTATATCAGGAATAACTTTGGCAGCCTACGGAATTCCTGTTTCGCTGGCCTATGCTACTTTGGCGGGATTGCCGCCCCAATATGGAATTTACGGCTATCTCATAGGCGGTTTTTTTTATTCCCTGTTGGGTACCAGCAAGCAATTGGCCATTGGACCCACATCGGCAATTTCCTTGCTAATCGGAACTACCATTGCCAATATGGCCAACGGCAACCTGCAACGATGGGCTGAAATTGCTTCCCTTACCGCTTTGGTATTTGCCGCTTTGGCAATTCTTGCCTATCTGTTGCGGTTGAGCGGCATCATCAATTTTATTAGCGAAACTGTTTTGGTTGGCTTCAAAGCCGGAGCAGCCCTGACTATTGGCTTGACCCAATTGCCCAAATTATTTGGTGTAAAAGGTGGTGGAGAAAATTTCTTGGATCGTATCATTATCCTAATTCAACAACTTCCGGAAACCAATACCGCCGTTTTAATTTTTGGGATTACAGCCATTGCGATTTTAATTCTTGGTGAAAAAATGGCTCCCGGAAAACCCGTTGCCATACTCATCGTAATCATTTCCATTCTGTTGATTACGACAACTTCATTGGGGCACCAAGGTTTCACGACCGTTGGAATAATCCCTTCGGGACTGCCTGAATTTCATTTGCCAAGTCTTCGTGTTCGAGATATTGACGGCGTGCTTCCACTGGCAGCGGCCTGTTTTCTTTTGTCTTATATCGAAAGCGTTTCGGCGGCAAGAACATTGGCACAAAAAAACAACTATTTCATCGATCCTCGTCAAGAATTACTGGCTATTGGAGTTGCCAACGCCGCTGTTGCACTAGGCCAAGGTTACCCTGTGGCAGGCGGATTGTCACAATCTGCCGTCAATGACAATGCTGGTGCAAAAACCCCCTTGTCCTTGGTATTTGCCTCTGTTACCATAGCATTATGTTTATTGTTCTTGACAGGTTTTCTCAAAAATTTACCCGCAGTAATTTTGGCGTCGATTGTATTGGTAGCCATTAGGGGACTTTTTGACCTAGATGAAATGAAACATCTCTATCGAATAAACAAACAGGAATTTTACGTGGCCATGATTGCCCTTGTTGGCGTGCTCATTTGGGGAATCCTGACCGGTGTTTTACTGGCAGCCATAGTCACTTTATTGCTGTTGATAAAAGCGACCTCGAAACCAAATGTGGCTTTTTTGGGAAGAATTCCGGGAACCAAACGTTATACCGATTTAGAACGTCATCCCGACAATGAAATTATTGAAGGCGTACTGATTGTTCGAGTGGAATCATCTATCTTTTATTTCAATGTCGAAAATATTAAAGAGCAAATTTGGGAGAAAATCAATAGCGAAATCAACCCTTTGAAAACCGTAATACTGGATTTGAATTCCTCTCCACGTGTCGACATCACGGGAGCCCGATTTTTAAAACATCTTTTTACGGAATTGAAGAAAAAAAATATTTCCTTGAAAATTGCCGAAGCGCGTTCTGAAGTTCGTGATATTTTGCGTTCCGAAAATCTGGAAGAAGTTTTGGGACACATCAGTCGTTTTGTTTCTGTCGACGATTTGGTGGTTGCAGCTTTAAAAAAAGAAGCTTCAAACGAACAAGATTAATTTTGCGATTGTTTTTTATTCTGAATTTTTAGAGAAGCATATTTTCCGACCAACATCGAAATAATTATGGCAACATAAAGCTGTCCTGAAACACCGATCAGGACGGAAAGCGATTTTGACAATGGATGAACAGGAACGATATCGCCATAACCCGTAGTCGTAAAAGTCATAAAGGTGTAATAAATATTGTCCTGCAAAGGTTCCAATACCCTGCTCTCTAGATCCCCGGAAAAACCGGAATTGTATGCACCCGGAATTTTAATTGAAACAATGGTGACAATCAAACTGAAGGCAAACACCAACAAAAGATAACCGGTAATAGAATCCACAATTACTTTGAATGTAACCGTTGAAATGGATGAAATCTGCTTGATTAAACTAAAAACAAGAAATAAAAAGAAGAAGAAATTAATAAATCGAAAGCCTACCCTAAAAAATGTCGTGTCCACAAAATAGGAACTCCAGATGATTACCAATGAAAAAGCGGCAAAACTTCTCGTGAATTTATGATTCTGCCTTAAAGACAAAACGGCAAAAACAACTACACCCGTAATCGAACAAGTAAAAAGAAATTCAAGATACTGAATTGGGGAAATCGGAATAACAAAAATCGTGACCAGCGTAAAAAATAAAAGAAAACCATTTGGCAAATTGGATTTACTTTCTTTCTCATCTGTCGAAATTATTTCACTAAATCTTGACCAAAAGGATTTTTTCATTCTGTTTTTCTTGGGCTAATACTAATTCTATCTCAAAAAGCGTCTATCAAAAGTAACGAAAACCAAGCTAGTGGACAAATTTATTACCAAGTCCTAAAGTTGATTCTCTAGTTTTTTAATCTAAAAATAAACCTTAAATTTGCACCCGAATTCTTCCATTTAGAATTCACGACATATTTCTCACTTAACCGTTTATAGCATGCAACTGTATAACACCTTAAGCGCAGAAGAAAGGGCCGAGCTTATTGATCAAGCCGGCAAACAACGCCTTACGTTGTCTTTCTATGCGTATGCCAAAATTGAAGATCCCAAAAAATTTCGCGACGATTTGTTTATTGCCTGGAATGCACTCGATGCACTGGGTCGAATTTACGTCGCCCACGAAGGCATCAACGCCCAAATGAATGTTCCTGCCGAAAACATCGAAGCTTTCAGGGAAACCTTGGAAGTCTATGATTTCATGAAAGGTATTCGCCTGAATGTGGCCGTAGAACATGACGATCACGCGTTTTTGAAACTGACCATCAAAGTGCGCCACAAGATTGTTGCCGACGGTCTCAACGACGCAACTTTTGACGTGACCAACAAAGGAATTCACCTAAAAGCCAAGGAATTTAACGAAATTCTGGATGACCCAAACACCATTGTGGTGGATTTTAGAAATCACTACGAAAGTGAAGTGGGCCATTTCAAAGGCGCCATCACTCCCGATGTTGAAACATTCAGGGAAAGTTTGCCCATAATCAACGAACAGCTGCAAGACCACAAAGAAGACAAAAACCTGGTAATGTATTGCACCGGCGGCATTCGTTGCGAGAAAGCAAGTGCTTATTTCAAACATCAGGGTTTCAAAAATGTTTTCCAATTGGAAGGCGGAATCATCAATTACGCCAAACAAATTGAAGAAGAAGGCTTGGAAAGCAAATTCATTGGAAAAAACTTCGTGTTTGACAATCGTCTGGGCGAAAGAATCACGGATGATATTGTTTCTCAATGTCACCAATGCGGAAAACCTTGCGACAATCATACCAATTGTGAAAATGACGGATGTCATCTGTTATTTATTCAATGTGATGAATGCAAAGCAGCCATGGAAAATTGCTGTTCTACTGAATGTCTGGAAATCACCCATTTGCCTTTGGTCGATCAGGTACGATTGAGAACAGGAAAACAAGTGGGCAACAAAGTTTTCAGAAAAGGAAAATCCGAAAGTTTAAAATTCAAACACTCTGGAGACTCGAGAGCAAGGCTCGAACAGGCGAAGCAATTAACCGATACTGTTTTAGCCACTGTTTCAACCCGAGGCGGAGCCGAACGGAGCGGAGCTAAATCAACCGATATTCGCCAAAAAATAAAAATAAAAAAGACATTGCTTGGCAAAGCGGAACATTATTACGTAAAAGCCCAAGTTGGCCTTTTCATCATCGAAAACCAAGAATTAAATTCCGGTGACAAAATCTTGATCTCGGGACCAACCACGGGAAACCAAGAAATGGTTTTGGACAAAATGATGGTCAACGGAACCGAAAACACGATGGCGAAAATTGGCGACAAAGTAACATTTGCAGTGCCTTTCAGAGTCCGATTGTCTGATAAATTATATAAAATTTTAAACTAATTTATCATGGCAACAAACAACAAAATAGAATTAATGGCTCCAGCAGGAAATTTCGAATCCTTGCAAGCCGGACTGGACAACGGAGCCGATTCCGTTTACTTCGGAGTGGAGCAATTGAACATGCGCGCTCGTGCCACCGTCAATTTCACGATGGAGGATTTGCCGGAAATTGCCCGTCGTTGCGAAGAAAAAAACGTTCGAAGTTATTTGACGCTAAACACCATCATTTACGACCACGATTTATCGGTCGTGAAAACATTATTGGCCAAAGCCAAGGAAGCCAACATCACGGCAGTAATTGCTTCCGACCAAGCCGTAATTGCCATGGCGAGAGGAATAGGAATGGAAGTCCATATTTCGACCCAGTTGAACGTGACCAACATCGAAACCATAAAATTCTACAGTCTTTTTGCAGACACGATGGTTTTGAGCCGCGAATTGAGTTTGCGCCAAGTAAAAAATATCACCGCACAAATCGAAAAAGAACAAATCAAGGGACCCAACGGCAAATTGGTGGAAATCGAAATTTTCGGCCACGGTGCTTTGTGCATGGCGGTTTCGGGAAAATGTTATTTGAGTTTGCATTCGCACAATTCCTCGGCAAACCGTGGCGCTTGCAAACAAAATTGTCGCAAAAAATACACCGTTATCGACCAAGAAACCGGTTTCGAAATCCAATTGGACAACGAATACATGATGTCGCCGAAAGATTTGTGCACGCTTGATTTTCTGGATCAAGTGATAGATTCAGGCATTCAAGTCTTGAAAATTGAAGGTCGTGGCCGCGCGCCGGAATATGTTGCCACCGTAATCAAAAACTACCGTGAAGCCATCGACAGTTATTATGAAGGCAGTTTTTCAAAAGAAAAAATAGCGGTTTGGATGGAAGCCTTGAACACGGTTTACAATCGCGGTTTTTGGTCAGGTTATTATCTTGGGCAAGAATTGGGCGAATGGAGCGATGTTTCGGGATCGGTAGCGACCCAAAAGAAAGTGTACGTGGGGAAAGGAACCCATTTTTTCCCGAAAGCGGAAATTGGACAATTCAAAATCGAAGCTTACGACATCAAAATCGGGGACAAAATATTGGTGACAGGTCCAAGCACCGGAGCTCAAGAAATGATTATCGAAGAAATGTACGTGAACGATACAACGGTAGAAAAAGCAACGAAAGGAGACGATTGTACTTTCAAACTGCCTTTTAGAATCCGTATGTCCGACAAATTATATAAAATCGTGGAAGCCTAATGGTCATTGTAACGCTGCAAAGAGACAAATGCATTGGCTGCAATTATTGCGTGGAAATGGCACCCGTCCAGTTTCAAATGTCCAAAAAAGATGGCAAATCGGTATTGATCAAAAGCGTGAACGCCAAAGGATTTTTCACGCTGAAATCGCCAGACCACACCATTGTCGAAAGTTGCGAACTCGCCGCCAAAGCCTGTCCGGTGAAGATTATTTCGGTGAAGGAAACATAGCATTTCATTCAATTCCACTGATAAATCAACCCGTCACAACTTCAATTGTGATGGTTTTTTTTTAGTATAATTTTATGATTTTTTGCCCTTTTTACCTCTTGTAACTTAAAATTAAAAAATACTATCTTTACCGATTAAACGTTTTAAGAACTTAAATTGCGTTCATCGCAATACTACATATAAAATTATGGCATGTACAAGTTGTTCAACTTCTGATGGTGGTGCACCTAAGGGTTGCAAAAATAATGGGACTTGCGGCACCGACAGCTGCAACAAATTAACGGTTTTCGACTGGCTTTCGAATATGAGTTTGCCCAATGGCGAAGCTCCTTTTGACTGTGTGGAAGTGCGTTTCAAAAACGGGAGAAAAGAATTTTACCGCAATACGGAGAAACTGACTTTAAGTATGGGTGACATTGTCGCCACTGAAGCTTCTCCTGGTCACGACATAGGAATTGTAACTTTGACAGGTGAGTTGGTTCGCATCCAAATGAAGAAAAAAGGAGTAAATCCTAACAGTTCCGACGTTGCCAAAGTGTACCGAAAAGCATCCCAAAAAGACATCGATATTTGGTCCAATGCCCGTGACAAAGAAGAGCCGATGAAGGTTCGAGCCAGAGAATTGGCCATTGCCCAAAAACTGGAAATGAAAATTTCCGACATCGAATTTCAAGGCGATGGATCGAAAGCCACGTTCTATTACACGGCCAATGACAGAGTCGATTTCAGGCTATTGATCAAGGATTTTGCCAAAGAATTCAGCACAAGAGTCGAGATGAAACAAGTGGGTCTTCGCCAAGAAGCGGCTCGTTTGGGCGGAATAGGATCTTGCGGAAGAGAATTGTGTTGTTCCACTTGGCTAACCGATTTCAGAAGCGTGAACACCTCGGCGGCACGTTACCAACAATTGTCATTGAACCCACAAAAACTGGCAGGCCAGTGCGGGAAATTGAAATGCTGCCTAAATTATGAATTGGATACTTATATGGATGCCTTGAAAGGATTTCCAAGTTTTGACACCAAATTGGTAACCGAAAAAGGAGATGCAGTTTGCCAAAAACAGGATATTTTCAAAGGACTGATGTGGTTTGCCTACACCAATGATTTTGCCAATTGGCACATGCTAAAAATAGAACAAGTCACCGAAATCATTGCCGAAAACAAACTCAAAAACAAAGTCGCTTCATTGGAAGACTTTGCCATTGAAGTAGTTCAGGAACCAGAAAAGCATTTCAACAATGCCATGGGCCAAGAAAGTTTGACCCGTTTTGACCAACCCAAGAAGAAGAAAAAACCAAACAAAAAACGCAAACCAGGCGGAGAAAATGTTATCGTTGCCAACAAAAACAACGAAAACAAAAACAGCGGGAACGAAAACAAACCAAACAACAATAAACCAAATAACAACAAAAGGCCTAACAACAATGCCAAGCCTAATGCTAATGCCGCAAATGACAATAAACCTGCTGCGCCAAGAAAACCAATAATTATCACCAAAAATGAGAAAAAAGAATAGTGCATTACTGCTTTTGGTCGTGGTACTCTTTTTTTCATGCGATAAAAAAAGGGTTTTTGACGAATACAAATCCGTGGGAACTGCATGGCATAAAGACAGTGTTGTAACTTTCGATTTACCGGAATTGGATTCGACAAAACGATACAATTTATTCGTAAATTTGAGAGACAACAACGATTATCCGTTCAACAATCTCTTTTTGATCGTTGCTCTTGAAATGCCAAATGGTTTTACAAAAGTCGATACCCTTGAATATCAAATGGCCAATCCAGACGGCTCACTGCTAGGAGATGGTTTTACGGATATAAAAGAAAACAAACTTTTTTATAAGGAAAAAGTACGATTTAGAGGAAAATACAAAGTACACATAAAACAAGCCGTCAGAGAAAACGGAAAAATTCCAGGAGTTAAAGCTTTAGAAGGAATTACCGATGTGGGTTTTAGAATAGAAAAAATAGATTAAGACATAATATGGCTACTCGAAAAAATAATAATCCGGCAAACAAAGTAGAAAAAGACATCAATTACTATAAAAATAAATTTTGGAAAATTTTCTTTTATGGTTTGGGTGGTGTCGTGGTGTTCTTCTTGCTCGCTTCATGGGGTCTTTTTGGTTCCATGCCTTCATTCGAAGATTTAGAAAATCCAGATTCCAATTTAGCCACCGAAATCATCTCGTCAGACGGAGTAATTTTGGGAAAATATTTCGAAAAAAACAGGTCTCAATTAAAATATTCCGACTTGCCTAAAAACCTTGTAGATGCATTGGTAGCCACCGAAGACGAACGTTTTTACGAACATTCGGGAATAGACGGCAGGGGAACATTGAGAGCCATTGCCAGTATGGGAACAAGCGGTGGGGCAAGCACCTTGACACAACAATTGGCCAAACAATTATTCCACGGCGAAGGATCAAAATTCTTGCCGTTTAGAATCGTGCAAAAAATCAAGGAATGGATTATTGCCATCCGATTGGAAAGACAATACACCAAAAACGAAATCATCGCCATGTACTGCAATGTCTATGATTTTGGCAATTATTCCGTTGGGGTAAGCTCTGCGGCACAAACCTATTTTTCAAAAGCACCCAAAGATTTGACCATAGACGAATCGGCAATATTGGTTGGAATGTTTAAAAACTCGGGATTGTACAATCCGGTAAAAAATGCCCAAGGCGTTAAAAACCGTAGAAATGTGGTGCTTTCACAAATGGAAAAAGGGCACATCATCACCAAGGAACAAAAAGAAAAACTGCAAGCATTGCCTATCACCTTGCATTTCAAACTGGAAAGTCACCGTGAAGGAACGGCAACCTATTTCAGGGAATATTTGCGTGACTATATGAAAAAATGGATGGAAGAAAACAAAAAAGCCGATGGTTCCGACTATAACATCTACAAAGACGGCTTGAAAATCTACACCACCATCGATTCCAGAATGCAATTGCATGCCGAAGAAGCCGTTGCCAAGCATATGGAAAACCTTCAACAACAGTTTTTTATCGAAGCCAAAACCAATAAAAACGCACCTTTTGTAAACATCTCTGATGCTGAAACCCAACGTATCCTAAAACAAGCGATGAAATCATCCTACCGATGGACCGTGTTGGCGGAACAAGACAAAAGCGAAGAAGAAATCATAGCCTCATTCAGCCAAAAAGTAAAAATGACGGTCTTCACTTGGAAAGGGGAAAGAGACACCATCATGACACCTTTGGATTCCATACGTTATTACAAACATTTCCTCCAATCGGGCTTGATGGCCATGGAGCCTCAAACGGGCAACATCAAAGCTTGGGTGGGCGGAATCAACTACAAATATTTTCAATACGACCACGTAGGACAAGGAGCCAGACAAGTAGGTTCCACTTTCAAACCCTTTGTTTATGCCACAGCCATCGAACAATTGGGAATGTCGCCATGTGACACCCTAGTCGACGGTCCATTCATAATTCGCAAAGGCCGTCATAACGTGACCGAAGATTGGGAACCAAGAAATTCCGACAACAGATACCGTGGAATGGTATCCTTAAAACAAGGATTGGCTAATTCCATCAACACCATTTCGGCCAAATTGATTGACAAAACAGGACCGGAAGCCGTAGTGGAATTGACACACAAATTAGGCGTAAAATCCGAAATTCCTGCCCAGCCTTCGATAGCATTGGGCGCGGTTGACATTACCGTGGAAGACATGGTTGCTGCTTACGGAACCTTTGCCAACCAAGGTGTTTACGTAAAACCACAATTCATCACCCGAATAGAAGACAAAAGTGGCGTAGTGATTTACGAACCCATTCCAGAATCACACGATGTATTGAATAAAGACATTGCCTTTGCCGTAATCAAATTACTCGAAGGTGTTACCGAAAGTGGCTCTGGTGCCAGATTAAGAACACAAGGTGGCGGAAGCGGCGACAATCGTTGGACAGGCTATCCGTACATGTTTACCAATCCAATTGCGGGTAAAACAGGAACAACCCAGAACCAGTCCGACGGTTGGTTTATGGGAATGGTGCCCAACTTGGTAACCGGAGTTTGGGTAGGATGCGAAGACCGTTCAGCTCGATTCAAAAGCCTGACTTATGGTCAAGGAGCAACCGCGGCCTTGCCAATTTGGGGTTATTTCATGAAGCTTTGTTATGCTGACGAAAACCTCAAAGTATCCAAAGAAGGTTTCGACAGACCTAAAAATCTTTCCATAAAAGTAGATTGTTACACCCGTCCAGCAGTTGTAAAAGACACCACTGCCGTAGAACAAGACACCGACGAATTCGAGTTGTAAAACCATAAAAAGCCTTCATTAAATTTTTTATTAACGAAGGCTTTTTTGTTTGCCAACTGAATTGAAATATTGTTTTTTCTTTTGAAAATAAAGGCTTACTTTTAATAGCCAAAAGAAATCGATTTGTCATGATCTACAAAAAAGTAAATTCTGTTCAAGAAGCACTCGAAGGAATCGAAAACGGAATGACCCTAATGCTTGGTGGTTTCGGATTGTGTGGCATTCCTGAAAACTCCATTGCCGAATTGGTCAAAAAAGAAACCAAGAACCTTACCTGTATTTCCAACAATGCCGGAGTCGATGATTTTGGTCTTGGACTGCTTTTGCAAAAACATCAAATCAAAAAAATGATTTCTTCCTACGTGGGAGAAAATGCCGAATTTGAACGCCAAATGCTTACCGGCGAACTCGAGGTAGAACTCATTCCGCAAGGAACTCTGGCTGAACGTTGTCGAGCAGCCCAAACCGGAATTCCCGCTTTTTTCACGCCGGCAAGTTTCGGAACGGAAGTAGCCATTGGCAAAGAAACCCGAGAATTCAACGGAAAAATGCACGTAATGGAATTGGCATTCAAAGCCGATTTTGCCATTGTAAAAGCTTGGAAAGGCGACACGGCAGGAAACCTAATCTTCAAAGGAACTGCCCGAAATTTCAATCCTTGTATGGCTGGCGCCGCAAAAATCACCATCGCCGAAGTCGAAGAATTGGTAGAATCCGGAACACTCGACCCCAATCAAATTCACACGCCTGGAATATTTGTTCAACGTATTTTTCAAGGAGAAAAGTATGAGAAGAGGATTGAGAAGAGAACTGTTAGAAAAATTAATTAAACAATTTATCAATTTCTTAATGTAACAATTTCTAAACTATCTATAAATTTAAAAAACCACAATTATGAGCCAAGAAAATGTAGTTGTTTCTAAATCCATAGATTTCGCATTAGATATTATTGATTTTTGTGAACTATTAGAAAGTAAACGAAAATTTGTTATTGCCAATCAGTTATTGAAAAGCGGAACAAGTATTGGAGCTAATATTCACGAAGCTCAAAATGCAGAAAGT
The DNA here is from genome assembly GCF_900129545.1 of Flavobacterium fluvii. Lineage (GTDB taxonomy): Bacteria > Bacteroidota > Bacteroidia > Flavobacteriales > Flavobacteriaceae > Flavobacterium > Flavobacterium fluvii. The sequence continues at coordinate 545,973 of NZ_FQWB01000001.1, forward strand.
AGAGCAGACTTTATTCATAAAATAAAAATTGCTGCAAAAGAATTAGAGGAAACCAAATATTGGTTGATTCTATGTGAAAGAGCAAAAAACTATCCATTTGAACCTAGTTTAAAGACAAAAATAAATGAACTTGGTCTAATTGTTTACAAAATAATAAGTAGCAGCAAAAAAAATAGTTAATATGCAAATAACGATTCAATGGAGCAATTGAACATTTAAAAATGAATTAATTAGTATTTTGACACATTGATAAATTAATTTTGAATACTCCTCTTCATTGTTAAATTGATACATTAAAAAATTGATACATTCATTATTATGCTAACAAAAGAAGACATAGCCAAACGAATTGCCCAAGAAGTCAAAGATAAATACTTTGTCAACCTCGGTATTGGAATTCCAACATTGGTAGCAAATTACATCCCAAAAGGAATTGAAGTGGAATTTCAAAGTGAAAACGGCGTTCTCGGAATGGGACCTTTCCCTTTTGAAGGAGAGGAGGACGCTGACTTGATCAACGCCGGAAAACAAACCATCACGACTTTGGAAGGCGCATCTTTCTTTGACTCGGCAACAAGTTTCGGAATGATTCGTGGGCAACACGTCGATTTGACGATTCTTGGCGCCATGGAAGTTTCCGAAAACGGCGATATTGCCAACTGGAAAATCCCCGAAAAAATGGTCAAGGGAATGGGAGGCGCGATGGACTTGGTCGCTTCTGCCGAAAATATTATCGTGGCCATGATGCACGTCAACAAAGCAGGAGAATCCAAAATTCTAAAAAAATGTACTTTGCCATTAACAGGCGTTGGCTGCGTGAAAAAAGTCGTGACCGAATTGGCCGTTCTCGAAGTGACCCCAAAAGGATTTAAACTCTTGGAACGCGCGCCTGGAGTTTCCGTAGAACACATCATCGCCTCCACTGAAGCAGATTTAATTATTGAAGGCGAAATTCCGGAAATGATAATTGATTAAAAAAATGAACCGCAGATTCGCAGATCATTTCAAATATTATAATAATTAAAAAAACAAATACTCAACACAAACAAATTTATTTGTCCGTTTTTCCGTAAACAGATTTTCTGTAATCGATTCCCCATTTTGCAATTTCATCAATTAGAGGCGAAAGTGTTTTGCCATATTCTGTTATTGTATATTCGACAGTAATGGGTTTTGTATTCATTACTTTACGACTAACCAAGTTATTCACTTCTAAATCTTGAAGTTCTTTTGACAGCATTTTTGTACCAATGCCTTTCACTTCTCTCAACAAATCCATAAATCCCAATGCATTACCCTCGATGAGCGTTCCCAAAATATGGAATTTCCACTTTCCGGATAATAGACTCATAGCATCACTAATAGCTTGCATTCTTACCTGACAAACTTGTGTAGCATTTATTTCAGCGGTTTTTTTCATCGTTTTTCAATTCAATTTATTCTTTACAAAGGTATTAATTCTTCTGGTACTTCCCAATTGGAAACTACTTTCCAAAAGGAAATCCATAGCTTATATACATCAACTGCATAGTAGCTTTGTACCATAATTAATAAAATATAAAAAATGAAAAAAGCAATTAAGAAAACAGTTGGCGTAATTCTAATCGTATTAAGCCTAACAACGATGAGTGCTAATGCACAAAAAAACAATAGCAAAGAAACAGAAGTGGTCAATAAAATGCTTCAAGCCTTTGGAACGGGAAATATGGATGCTTTAAAACTGACACTTTCCGATGCTACAGTTTGGAACTACAATGGAAGTACTTTGATTCCTTACTCTGGAACATATAAAGGAAAAGATGAAGTTGTAAAATTCATTGGTAACATAGTTTCAAATGTTGAAATCCTTGATTTCAAAGTAAACGAAATTATTGGTAACGGAAAAACTGTCGTTGTACTTGGTTCTGAAAAGCAGAAAATTAAAAAGAATGGTAAGATTTTAGAACAAAATTGGGTACAAGTTTACACGGTTGAAAATAGTTTAATTACGAAGATGGAGGAATTTGCTAACACTGCATACGCTGAAAAATTATTCAGTAAATGAAATTAAAATAGCTGATATTACTATTAACTATAATTGGCAACTTCGATTGCCAATCTCAAACACATAAGAAAATGGAAAATAATAACAATCCGCTATTATGCGACCCAGTTGAAGGGATTTGTGGAATACCTCAAACATCGACAGCAGCAGAAGTTTTAACTCCAAACACAGAAAAACCAGTTAAGGTTATTTACTTTACAGATCCAATTTGTTCTTCTTGTTGGGGAATAGAACCGCAACTTCGAAAACTTAAACTGGAGTACGGCAATAGTATAGAAATTGAATACCGTATGGGAGGTTTACTCCCTGATTGGAGTTACAACAGTGGTGGCATCAGTAAACCTTCTGATGTAGCGCATCATTGGGACGAAGTGAGTGCCTATTATGATATGCCAATCGATGGAGACGTTTGGTTAGAAGATCCTTTACAGTCTTCATATCCGCCTTCGATAGCTTTTAAAGCCGCAGAAATGCAAGACAAAGCAAAAGCTGTTTTATTTTTAAGGGAAATCCGCGAAATGGTTTTCCTGAAAAAAAAGAACATTGCAAAGTGGGAAAATTTAGAAATAGGTGCTAAAAAAGTTGGTTTGAATTTAGAAAAGTTTAAAACAGACTTTAATAATGAAGCTAAAATCCTTTTTGAAGAAGATTTAAAATTTGCCAAACAAAATGGTGTAAGAGGTTTTCCTACTATCTTCATTGTAGATGCGAAAGGGGAAAAAGAGATTGTTTATGGCTCAAAACCTTACGCTTTTTTCGAAACTTCCGTTTTGAAACTTCATCCCACAGCAACAAAAAATGAATATGCTAAAAATTGGGAGGCACTTTTTTCAAAATACCAATCGCTTACAGCAAAAGAGTTTTCCGAACTCTCAGGAACACAAAGAGCAGAAAGTGAAAAACGATTAAATGAACTTGTAACAAAAGGAAATTTAGAAAAACTAACAACTAAAAACGGTTCTATTTGGACGGTGAAAAACACTAGTCGCTAGTATAGTTTCAATAGATTTTTAGGATTTGGTAAAATTACCATTTTACTGCATATTTTCGTTTAGTAGAAAATATGCTGCTTTCAAGTTTACAAATCGCTTGAAACACGATAACAATTTCAGGAGTTTGTCTATGAAAAAACAAACCGCAAATTCGCAAATTTTAAATCTCAAAAACTTTGAAAATAATTTGCGAATTTGCGGTTAAAATAATCTTTGCGATTAAACTCTACAAGTTCTCAAAGAAATCATTTCCTTTATCATCGGTGATAATAAAAGCTGGGAAATCTTTGATGGTGATTTTACGAACGGCTTCCATTCCCAATTCTTCAAAATCAACCACCTCAACCGAAAGGATGTTTTCTTTGGCCAAGATGGCCGCAGGACCTCCAATGGAACCCAAATAGAATCCACCGTAGGCTTTACAGGCATTCATCACGTCTTTGGTTCTGTTTCCTTTGGCAAGCATTACCATACTTCCTCCATTTTTTTGGAATTCCTCCACATAAACGTCCATTCTACCGGCAGTTGTTGGTCCAAAACTTCCCGAAGCCATTCCTTCAGGTGTTTTCGCTGGTCCTGCATAGTAAATTGGGTGATTTTTAAAGTATTCCGGCATTGGTTTACCAGCATCTAGTAATTCCTTGATTTTTGCGTGAGCAATATCACGAGCCACAATCAAGGTCCCGTTCAATTTCAAACGTGTTTTGATAGGATATTGCGATAATTTTTTAAGGATATCGGCCATTGGTTGGTTCAAATCAATTTCAACCGCTTCTTCCAAATGCGGTGGCGTTTCAGGCAACAAACGTTTTGGATTTACTTCCAATTGCTCCACGAAAATACCGTCTTTGGTAATCTTCCCTTTGATGTTTCTATCGGCAGAACAAGAAACTCCCAATCCAACCGGACAAGAAGCAGCGTGACGCGGCAAACGAATCACGCGAACATCGTGCGTGAAATATTTACCTCCAAATTGTGCTCCAATGGCACTTTGCTGGCAAATCAATTGCACTCTTTTCTCCCATTCCAAATCACGGAAAGCCTGACCAGACATATTTCCGGATGTCGGCAAATGATCAAAATAACCTGCTGATGCTTTTTTCACTGCGGCTAAATTCGCTTCCGCAGAAGTTCCTCCAATCACTAAAGCCAAGTGATACGGCGGACAAGCCGATGTTCCCAAATCCATTATTTTGGCACGAATGAAAGCATCCAATGATTTTTCATTCAACAAAGATTTCGTTTGTTGATACAAATACGTTTTATTGGCAGAACCTCCACCTTTTGCCAAGAACAAAAACTCGTAAGAAGCTCCTTTTTTGGCATAAATATCTATCTGCGCCGGAAGATTTGAACCCGAGTTTTTTTCCTCAAACATACTGATGGGCACAATCTGGGAATAACGAAGATTTCTTTCTTGGTAGGTGTTAAAAATCCCTTTTGAAAGCCATTCGGCATCATCGGTACCAGTATATACATTTTCGCCTTTTTTGGCCATTACAATCGCCGTTCCGGTGTCTTGACAAGAAGGCAATTCTCCATCGATGGCCACTGCCGCGTTTTGTAATAAATTATAAGCCACAAATCGGTCGTTGTCTGTTGCTTCCGGATCATCAAGAATAGCTCTTAATTTTTCCAAATGCGAAGTACGCAACATAAAAGAAACATCTTTCAAAGCTTCCTGAGCCAAAAGTTCTAATCCTTTTGGGTCAACAGTCAAGATTTCTCTTTCTCCTAGTTTTTCAGTTTTTACAAAATCGGAAGTAATTTTGCGGTATTGGGTATCGTCTTTTAAAATTGGATAAGGATCCTGGTATATAAAGTCCATATTATGAGGTTTTTTTAAGAACGCCAAATATAAGAATTGTAGAAGGAATTCATTGCGATTTATATCAACTTATGGTTTAGAATTGTTATAAATTATAGAGTTTCAATTCTATTTTTATCCCCAACAAACCCTCTATTTTTTTAGTTTTCCGACAATTAAAAACAAAATATAACAAAACGTTATAAACATCAAAATGCAAAAAATCTGCCAAAAAAATAATCCCCAAGAGAAATCGTTAATTACCATATCCATATTGAAAGTGTGTTATTTATTGTTACTGTAATTTAAAAAAAACCAGCTCTTACCAAAATGTTTTTTAGTAATGTAGATTTAGGTTGTTTTAACTTAATATGCTCGTAAGCAAGAATAGAATAATCAAAACTATGGCAATGTATTTAGTGTATTTTGACATTTTTTTTATTGTTTTAAATGGATATTAAATTTATAATTTTAAAGTTGAATTAGAAAAACCAGCTTGCCACAAAAATAGCCGTAATCACGCAAATCACGTCAACTAGAAGCATCGTTCCCAATGCGTATCGGGTATTTTTTATGTTAACCGAACCAAAGTAAACTGCTATTACATAAAAAGTACTTTCGGCGCTACATTGAAAAATACTGCTTAACCTTCCCGTCATAGAATCGGCACCAAAAGTATTCATCGAATCTATCAAAAACCCTCTTGATCCAGCCGAACTGAAAGGTCTAAGCAATGCTACCGGCAATGCATCGGTGATTTCTTTGCTGACTCCCATATTCGAGAAAGCAAAAGCAATCCAGTTGCTGATAATTTCAAACAAACCGCTGTTTCTGAATAAAGAAATCGCAACCAACATTCCCAAAACATAAGGAAAAATGGTAACGCCCGTTTTAACTCCATTATTGGCTCCCGATACAAAAGCTTCAAAAACAGTAGTTTTGGCGTCAGTAAATTTCTTCTCTTTAATAAATGAAAATATCAAAGTAGAAGCAATAATTCCCACCAATATTAAAGCCGAAAGATTAGTTGTAAAATAGTTTTTTCCGATTAAATCCAAATGGTTCACATACATCAACAAACCAATAATTGCAGCTATTAACGCCATCAAGACTGCAACCAAAGATGCGCTTTTGAAATTAATTTTTTGTTTGACTCCAACAATAAGAAAAGCGGCAATAGTACCGATAAAAGAAGTGATGATACAGGGCAGCATTACATCGGCCGGGTTGCTTGCACCCGCGGCAGCACGATAACCAATTATGGAGGTTGCAATTAAAGTAAGTCCCGAGGCATGCAGACACATAAACATGATTTGGGCATCACTTGCCTTGTCTTTTTCAGGATTTATTTCTTGTAAACTTTCCATCGCTTTTAATCCAAAAGGCGTGGCAGCCGAATCCAATCCCAAGAAATTGGCAGCAAAATTCAAGGTCATATAGGAAATCGACGGGTGGTTTTTGGGGATACTTGGAAACACTTTTACGAATACCGGACTCAATACTCTTGCCAGTTTTTCAGACACTCCAGAAATGATCAAAAGTTCCATCAACCCACAGAAAAAAGCCAAATATGCCATAAGCGGCAAAATCAAATCAAGTAAGGTGCTTTTGCAAGTAGGCAACAACCCATCCGATTTTTGAACACCACTAAAAATTTTAACGGTTTTATTTTTATATACATAAGTAGTATCCGCATTTAGCGTATCTCTATTGATTATGAAGGTTTTTTCTTCCGATTTGTTGATACTGTCTTTTATAAAAGCAGGAATCTGGTCAAGATATTTTTCAGAAATTAAAATTGGATCGTCTTTTTTCCCGTTTAAAACATGGTCTATTGTATAACTGTTGCCCGAAAACAAACTGAAAATCACAAATGCAATAGACGAAATGAAAATGACCAACCAAAATCTACTTAATACCATAATATATAATTTTTGTAAATGTAATAAATCAATGTCAATTGCAATATCAATGTCAATGTCAATGTCAATAAAAGAATTTTAAATATCAAAAATTGCTTCTTTATTTTCTAAAGTAAATCGAATGTTTTTCAAATTGCAATTGCCATTGAATTTTGAAATTGAAATTGTTTAAACGTGAATAATCTCTTCTTCAATCAACAAATCTTCACGTCTTAATCGAAGGAAAATCTGAGCCACGGCAATGGTGTCTTTTTCGCAATATGTCACAATTCGGTCGATGTCTTTATCCACATAAAAAACGTGACCCACCTGACTGCCGTCGATATCGCCTTTTGGAGAAGGGATTCCGAGTACTTTACACATCAATTTCAAGGAAGTAAAATGCTTGTAATCGCCAAATTTCCACAATTCCAAAGTGTCCAAATGGGGAATTTCCCAAGGTTTTTTACCAAACAAATTCAGTTTGTTGGGAATGGCAATATTGTTGATAATCATTCGGCGAGCAATAAAAGGAATGTCGAATTCCTTGGCATTATGTCCGCACAAAACGTGTTGCGGTTGATTGAAATGATTGTTCAAAAGGTTGATGAAATCATTCAAAATTTTCTTTTCTTCTCCAAAAAAAGAGGTCACCCTAAAATTTCGAATATCCCCTTTGATGACAAAATACCCCACTGAAATACAGACAATTTTCCCGAACTCGGCCCAAATTCCGGCTCGATCATAAAAATCCTCGGGCGTGTATTCGTCTTTGCGTTGGTATTGGGTTTTGTGTTCCCAGAGCCCTTTCATTTCATCGTCCAAAGAATTGAAATCGGCTACTTCCGGAACGGTTTCTATGTCAAGAAACAGGATGTTGTTGAGGTTGATTTTTTCTATCATGTTTATGGCACGCAGATGACGCGGATTTTACGGATTAAACAGATTTCTTTTATATATAAATTGAAAGTAAATATATACGAATATAAAAAAATTCGTGCCAATTCGTGTAATTCGTGGCGACCATTTTAAAACAAACTTTGCTGTGTAGTGGGATTTTCGTGTTCCAATAACCATTTTTTACGCCACAATCCTCCAGCATAACCAGTGAGCGAGCCATCAGTTCCAATTACCCTGTGACAGGGAACCACAATCCAAAGCGGATTTTTACCATTGGCGGAAGCCACGGCACGAATGGCTTTGACATCACCCAATTTCTTGGACAATTCCAAATAAGACATCGTTTTCCCGAAAGGAATTTCAAGCAACCCTTTCCAAACTTTTTGCTGGAATTCAGTTCCAGCAGGATTCAATTTAAACGTGAAATCGATTCTTTTTCTTTCGAAATAGTCGTTAAGTTGGAAAACGGCTTCTTGTAAAACTACTGGAATTGTTGAAGAAATAATTCCATCATCTGAAATGGAAATTAAGGAAATACCGTTTTCATCACCAACTATTCTGGCAATTCCTAAAGGCGTTTTGATGTAGACAGTTTCCATAATTTTTATAATTGAAATGCAAAGTACACAAAGTTATTGCTAAGTTCACAAAGAATTTAAAAGAGTCCAAAAAAGAAAACCATTTGTTTGCACAAATGGTTTTCTTTTTTTAGCCCCGATAGAAGCGACATCCTTTATGTTTTTTCTTTAAAAACATAAAGATATGGCGAATAGTGGGATTAGCTCCTAAACTATTTCAAATTCGAATAAACATAAGCTTCCAAGGCTTTTAATTCTTCGTCCGAAAAAGTCTTTGTAAGTTCCAAATTAGGTTTCATCACTGCGTATTGGGATGGATCGACAATTGCTTCGCCTTCGCCTTTAAGAAAGCTGACGATGTCTCCGTTTTTGTCTTTATAGATTTTGGCAATGTCTTGAAGGCTTGGCCCCACGAGTTTCACATCGGGTTTGTGACAAGCCACGCAAGCTCCTTTTCCGTGAAAAATTTCACTTCCCAAATCTTCTGGTTTTTGAACTTCAGCTGTGGTCTCGGGGGTTGTTTCAGGTTTGCCAAAGGATTCTTCGCTCTCTTTTTTACATGACACGAGCGTTAGCGAACTGGCGAAGCAGATTAGAACTAAAACGGATACTAAAAATATAACTTTTTTACTCATGTTTTTAATATTTATTTTCTGGTATTCGTGAATCTTCGATTTCATTTTTATTTATTTAAAATTATGGCTGCTTCTTTGGCAAAATAAGTAGAAATCAAACTCGCTCCTGCCCTTTTGATACACATTAATTGTTCCATCATAATTTTGTCGTTGTCCAGCCAGCCTCTTTCGGCAGCAGCTTTGATCATTGCATATTCGCCCGAAACGTGAAAAACGGTTACGGGAACATTCACGGCGTTTTTAACCTCGCGAACGATGTCCAAATAGGCAATTCCTGGTTTTACCATAACCATGTCGGCTCCTTCTTCTACATCCCAAACTGCTTCGCGGATCGCTTCTATACGGTTGGCATAATCCATTTGGTAGGTTTTCTTGTCCTTTGGAACTTCAACATCGGCTTCTCTTGGCGCACTGTCCAAAGCATCACGGAAAGGACCATAAAATGCCGACGCATACTTGGCGGAATAACTCATAATCCCTACGTTCTGGAAACCTGCGGCATCCAATCCTTCACGTAAACGCAAGACACGACCGTCCATCATGTCGGATGGCGCCACAAAATCGGCACCAGCTTGAGCATGAGACACAGACATTTTTACCAAAGCAGCAACGGTTGAATCGTTTTCAACATCGCCATTGGCAATAATTCCGTCATGACCATAAATGGAATAGGGATCCAAAGCCACATCCGGCATCACAATCATTTCGGGACAAGCCGCTTTGATGGCACTAATGGCTTGTTGCATCAATCCGTTTGGATTCCAAGCTTCTTTTCCTGTATTGTCTTTTAAATCCTCGCTTATTTTTACGTAAATATTGACTGCTCTAATTCCTAAAGCAAATATTTCTTTGACTTCTTCTACCGTTAAATCAATCGAACGGCGGAAAATTCCCGGCATCGACGGAATGGCTACTTTTACATTTTCACCTTCCGCAATGAACATCGGAAACATAAAATCCGTTGGACTTAAACTGGTTTCACGAACCAAGGAACGAATGGATTCATTGGTCCTTAATCTTCTACCTCTGTGTAATGGAAACATACTTTTTGCTTTTTGAACCATTAAGGCATTAAGTTTCATTAAGAGTTTGACTTAATTTTTCTTAATTTCTTAATGGTTTAATTTATATCCAATTTTTTGGTTTTTCTAATACTTTCAATAATTTTTCTTCTTCACTTCCCGATACTGGATGATGGTCATACACCCATTGTACGTGAGGTGGCAAACTCATCAGGATACTTTCGATTCTGCCGTTGGTTTTCAATCCAAACAAAGTGCCTTTATCGTGTACCAAATTGAATTCGACATAACGTCCACGACGGATTTCCTGCCAAGTTCTTTGCTCTGGAATATATGATAAATTTTTTCTTTTTTCGACAATTGGAACGTAGGCTTCCAGAAAACTATTTCCCACTTCGGTAACAAAGTTGAACCAATTTTCCATTGACATTGTTTCGGTTGCTTTGCAATAATCGAAAAACAATCCGCCAATTCCTCGAGCTTCATTTCTGTGTGCATTCCAAAAATAAGTATCACATTGTTTTTTATACTTTGGATAAAAATCCGGATTGTGTTTGTCGCAAGCGGTTTTGCAGGTTTGGTGAAAATGAGTCGCATCTTCTTCAAACAGATAATAAGGCGTTAAATCTTGTCCGCCACCAAACCATTGCTGAATCACGTTTCCATTGTCGTCATACATTTCAAAATAGCGCCAATTGGCATGAACCGTTGGCACCATTGGACTTTTTGGATGTAAAACCAGACTCAATCCGCAGGCAAAAAAATCCGCTTCGCCCACGTTGAACAATTTTTGCATACTGTCCGGCAATTTTCCGTGAACGGCAGAAATGTTCACTCCTCCTTTTTCGAAAACTGTCCCGTTTTCAATCACGCGCGTTCTTCCTCCTCCACCTTCCGGGCGTTCCCAAATATCCTCACGAAATTTGGTTGTGCCGTCAACATCTTCCAATCCTTTGCAGATTTGGTCTTGAAGGTTTTGTATGTATTGGTAAAATTTATTTTTCATTATAAATTTGCTTTTGCAGCAGCTATTTTATTAAGAATTCCAAACGAAAAAACCTTGCTTTCCTTTTGGACATAATCGTAAACGGCAATGGCTTTTCCAGAAAAATCAAATTGACTTTCTTTCGAAAAAGCGATTAAAAAATCGGCAAATATTTCGAAATGATTCCAGTCAAAATGAAGTCGCTGCAGATGGAAAATCAATTGCTCTTCGTTAAAATTTTGGAGACTTTCAACATTCATTCCCAAATCTTTCAACTCATTTTCGAGAAGCAAAAGGTCTTCCAAATTCCAGAATTTAGGTACAAAAGTCAGCGAATGCAACACCTTTAGAATGTTGTCTATTCGAATACTTTCCTGGTTTCGCAAGCCTTTGTTCAGCATTTTTGCAACTATTTTTGTCTGTATTCTTTCACCGCATCCACAAATGCTTTGGCGTGATCTACAGGAATATTAGGTAAAATTCCGTGACCCAAATTGGCGATGTATTTGTCTTTTCCGAATTCGTCAATCATTTCGTGAACCATTTTCTTGATGGTCGGGATTGGCGAAAGCAATCTTGATGGGTCGAAATTTCCTTGCAAAGTAACATTTCCACCTGATAAATAACGAGCATTTCTAGGCGAACAGGTCCAATCTACACCAAGTGCCGAAGCCTTGCTTTTTCCCATATCGTTAAGGGCAAACCAGCATCCTTTTCCAAAAACAATAACCGGCGTAATTTCTGCCAAGGCATCCACGATTTGGTTGATGTATTTCCAGGAGAATTCTTGATAATCCATCGGTGAAAGCATTCCTCCCCAAGAATCGAAAATCTGGATGGCGTTGCAACCTGCTTTTACTTTTTCTTTTAAATATAAAATAGTCGTGTCGGTGATTTTTTGCAACAACGTGTGCGCAGCAACAGGATTTGAGAAACAAAATCCTTTGGCAGTGTCAAAACTTTTCGACCCTTTTCCTTCCACGGCATAACAGAAAATCGTCCAAGGCGAACCGGCAAAACCAATCAACGGCACCTCGTCGTCCAACATTTCTTTGGTCAATTTCACGGCATCAAAAACATAACCCAATGTTTCATTTACATCCGGAACATAAACTTGGTTTACTTGTTCCATCGTGCGAATTGGATTGGGAATAATTGGCCCCAAATTGTCTTTCAATTCCACGTGAATTCCCATCGCTCTTGGCACTACCAAAATATCCGAAAACAAAATCGCTGCATCTGGCGCAATTCTGAGAATGGGTTGCACCGTGATTTCTGCGGCCAATTCAGGCGTTTCGCAACGAGTGAAAAAATCATACTTGTCACGCAAAGCGATGAATTCCGGCAAATATCTTCCCGCCTGACGCATCATCCAAACTGGTGGACGTTCAACTGTTTCTCCTCTTAATGCTTTTAAAAATAGGTCGTTCTTTATCATTTTTTATTTTTTACCGCCAAGACGCAAAGGCGCAAAGCTTTTTTATTTATATTCTTGTATAACATCTTCAATCACGTTTTCAACCGAAGGCTGATCGGCAACTATTATATTTCTGGTTGTTTTTTCCAATGCTTCGGCGGTGGTTTCGCCAATGCAAAAGCAAATTTCGTTTTTTATTTTGTTTGCCGATAAATAACTTTCAATGCCAGACGGACTAAAAAACAGGATTCCATCGACTGGAGTTTTTATTTTTTGTGGCGTCAAAGTCGTTTCATACACCTGAATTTCATTGAAATTAACTTTCGCTGCTTTCAGGGCTTTGGGCAAGGTTTCTTTTCGCAAATTCCCGCTGAAAAAAGTATAGCTTTCCTTGGCATAAATCAAGGTGATGATTTCGGCCAAATCGGAAGCGTAATCCAAGTAAACTTCTACATTAAAACCGTTTTCTTCCAACAGCGCCTTGGTTTTTATACCCACGCAAAACACCTTTTTGGATTTTAATTCCTCCACTTTTGGATGCAACAACACGCTTTGAGCCGCATTTTGACTCGTAAAAATCAAATTGTCGTTGATTCCTTTCAAGTCAAAATCTGAATTTTCCGTTTTGATAAAATTGGCTTCTGTTACTGAAAAACCAGCGTTTAACAAGGCTTGCTTTTGAGAACTCAAAAGTATTTTTGTGGACAGAATGCTGATAGAGTCTTTCATTATTTTTTCAAACTTTCCTTAATAGTTTTCATCAACTCCGCTCCGCCATTTTCCAGAATTTCATTGGCACAATGGAATCCTAATTTCTTCCATTCGCTGACATCTACCGTTTTTTCAATTTCCAATTTTTGTTTCCCATCAATAGACAACAAAGCGCCTTTGAAAATAAAGGTGTCTTCTATTTCGCAATACTTTGCCAAAGCTCCAATTGGTGCCGTGCAACCGCCTTCGAGTATTTTAAGGAATTGTCTTTCTATGTAGGTGCAAATTTCGGTTTCGACATCATTGAGCTGGGAAACTGCATCGAGTGTAAAATCATCATTTCCCATCGCGACAACTACCATTGCGCCTTGGGCTGGCGCTGGAATCATCCAATCGAGATTGATAAAATCGGTTGGTTTCAGGTTGATTCTTTCCAACCCTGCGGCTGCAAAAACGGCTCCGTTCCAGTCGCTTTCGTTTAGCTTTTGCATTCTCGTGTTCACGTTTCCACGCAAATCAACCACTTTATGATTAGGGTATTTATTCAACCACATCGCTTGGCGACGTAAACTTCCGGTGGCGATGGTTCCGTTTTCTTCGAGAAAATCGAGGTTTCCTTTGTGAACCAAAATATCCAAAGTATTGGCTCTTTCCAAAACTGCCGCTTGAACAATACCAATCGGCAATGCCGTTGGCACGTCTTTCATCGAATGCACGGCAATATCTACTTGGCCATTTATCATGGCAATGTCCAATGTTTTCGTGAAAATTCCGGTGATTCCGAGTTCGTAAAGCGGTTTATCGAGAATGATGTCGCCTTGTGATTTTACGGCAATAATTTCGGTTTTATAGCCTAAATCGTTTAACTTTTTTTGAACGGTATGGGCTTGCCAAAGCGCTAATTCACTGTCGCGAGTCCCAATTCGAATTGTTTTTTTTGAATTCATTAAACCTTTTTTCTTTTTTTAAACCATAAAGATATTTAAGGTTTGTTTAGATTTTTACTATGACAGGTTGATTTTGTATTTATCTTCGATTTCCGAAGTTGTTTTTTGGGGAGTTTGCAATCCTATTTGGAATACTTTTTCGATAAACTCTATGCTTTCGTCAACCGAAGTGTTTTCGTCTTTCAAGTGACTGGCGAAATGATTGGTGATTTTTTGGATAATTCTTGAAGTGATTAATTCCGCTTGTTCTTCATCGAAATTAGGCAACTTTTTTCTGTGCAAAGTCATTTCACTGGCCACGATATCAATCAATTTTGCTTTTAATGCGTGAATGGTTGGTGCATATTTTCTGCCATTCATCCAAGTATTCAATTCCAGTTTCATGTCCTCGATAATGGCTTCGGCAGCAGGAATGTGTTGTTTTCTTCTTTCGAGCGTGTCATCTGTCATTTGCGACAAATAATCCATGTGGATTAAAGTTACTCCCGGGATTTGTTGCACATTGGCATTCACGTTTTTAGGAATGGACAAATCCAAAATCAAAAGCGGTTTCTTTAAATTCAAAATAGCGTTGTCGATGGTTGGATTTTGGGCTCCAGTTGCCACAACCAAAACGTCGGCTTTTTGCAATTCAAGATGCAGATCCGAATAATCTTTAACCACTAAATTAAGTTTTCCAGCCAAAATTTCGGCAGTACTTTTAGTCCTGTTTATTAAGGTGATTTGCTCGTTTTTGGTGTGTTTTATAAGGTTTTCACAAGTATTTCTACCTATTTCTCCCGTTCCAAAAAGCAAGATGTTTTTATTGCCGATATTCTCAATATTTCTAATGATGTATTGCACGGCGGCAAAGGAAACGGAAGTTGCTCCGGAACTAATTTCGGTTTCATTTTTTATTCTTTTGCTGGTTTGAATCACCGAATTAATCAATCGGTCTAAAAAAGTATTGATTAAACCCAATGCACGAGCTTCGTCGAAGCTGTTTTTTATTTGTCCAATAATTTCAAAATCGCCAAGAATTTGACTGTCTAAACCTGTTCCTACACGAAATATGTGGTCGATGGCCTCGTGGTTTTTGTATACAAAACCTACTTTTTGAAAATCTTCAACAGTTCCGTTACTGTTTTCACAAATCAATTTTATTAATTGGAAAGGGTGGTCTGCGTAACCGTAAATTTCAGTTCGATTACAGGTAGATGTTACAATTAAGCTCTCGATGCCTTCTTCTTTGGCTTGGAGCAATACATTGGTTTTTGCTTTGGCATCCAGACTAAACTTACCTCTAACTTCGGCATCTGCCTTCTTATAACTCAATCCTATGGAGTAAAAAGTTTTATGTTTCGGTACATTTAGATTTTCCATATATACTCTTTTTCTGATGCGATTTACAAAATTAGGACTAAAGTTTTTATTAAAACAACGCTTAAAGTTCTTTTTGTGTCGCCAAATGATTTTTTGTCCTTAAACATATGTTTTAATCTAAAAAACACTATTTTTGTACTAAAATAAGGCTGTCCGAAAGGGTTAATTTATATTCGTTCTAAATAAAAACCCAATAATTGTCATAATTATTAAATAAAAAATGTCGCAATGAGTTCTCAAGATGTTATAACGATTGAAGACGACTTCACTCTAATTCGTTTTCAAAATGATAGTGATGAAGTATATTTCACCCAGCGCGAAGTCAAAAGCGGATTAATTCAATTCCATTTTGGATTGAAGGGAAAAGCAAAATTTCTTTTCAACCAAGGAAACTACGCCTTGGACTTGAACGAAGAGAAGTCGTTATTGCTGTACAATCCGCAAAAAGAATTGCCTTTAAATCTGGAAATAGCCCCAAATTCCTGGGTAATCTCGGTTATCATTTCCATTCAAAAATTTCATAATTTATTTTCTTCCGAAGCCAATTACATCACTTTTTTGAGTGAGGACAACAAGGACAAAAAATATTACAAAGAAGGGGACATCAGCCCTTCGATGGCAATTGTTTTGAGCCAATTGTTTCATTACAACCTGCATCCGTCCATAAAAAACCTGTATTACAAAGGCAAAGGATATGAATTGTTGAGTTTGTATTTCAACCGAACCGAAGATCCAAACGCAGAACAATGTCCGTTTTTGATTGATGAAGAAAACGTGTTCAAAATAAAAAAAGCTAAAGAAATTATCCTCGCAAATATGGCCGAACCTCCCAGTTTACAAGAACTGGCCGATGAAATTGGGCTGACCCTGAAAAAACTTAAAATGGGTTTCAAACAAATTTATGGCGACACCGTTTATGGCTTCCTTTTTGACTATAAAATGGATTCTGCCCGAAAATTATTGGACAGCGGCTCCTATAACGTGAATGAAGTGGGCTTAAAAATTGGCTACAGCACGGGAAGTCATTTTATTGCGGCGTTCAAAAAGAAATTCGGAACCACACCGAAAAAATACTTGATGTCCATCAATCCAAATATGTAAAATCTATATTTTCCTAGCAGAAAAACAACAACAAAATATGAAAGGTGTATTATTAGTCAACCTCGGTTCGCCAGAAAGTCCAACAGCAAAAGATGTAAAACCGTATTTAGACGAATTTTTGATGGACAAATATGTTATAGATGTCCCATTTTTATTGCGAGCGTTCTTGGTTCGTGGCCTCATTTTAAGAAAAAGACCAGAGAAATCTGCGGCAGCTTATGCCAAAGTTTGGTGGGATGAAGGTTCGCCTCTTGTGGTTCTTTCCAAAAGAATGTTCGAAAAAGTAAAACCTCTAGCTAATGTTCCTATGGCGTTGTCGATGCGATATGGCAACCCAAACATTTACTCCGGCTTGAAAGAACTGGCCGACAAAGGCGTTACCGAAGTATTGCTGTTTCCTTTGTATCCGCACCACGCGATGTCGTCAACGGTTACGGTTCTCGAAAAAGCGGAAGAAGTTCGAAAAGAGCATTTTCCGAACATGAAATTCTCTTCGATTCCTGCTTTTTACAACAAACCCGATTACATCAAAAATCTGTCGGATTCTATCCAAAAACATTTGAAAGATTATGATTATGACCATCTTTTGTTTTCCTATCACGGACTTCCGGAGCGTCATATTCGCAAAACCGATGTCACGAAATCTCATTGCAAAATAGACGGTTCTTGCTGCAACACGCCATCGCCGGCACACGAATTTTGTTACCGCCACCAATGTTATGAAACCACGAAATTGGTCGTAAAAGCATTGGGAATTCCAGAAGGCAAATACAGCCAAACTTTTCAATCGCGCTTGGCGGGAGACAAATGGCTGGAACCTTATACCGATGTCGAAGTGAATAAAATGCCCGAGAAAGGCATCAAGAATTTGGCCGTGGTAACGCCTGCTTTCGTAGCAGATTGTCTGGAAACCCTGGAAGAAATTGCAATGGAAGCCAACCACCAATTCAAAGAACACGGAGGCGAAAATTTCTTGGCTATCCCTTGTTTGAACGACGATGAAGAATGGTGCAAAACGGTCGGGAATTGGATAAATGATTGGGCGGAAAAAAAATAGAGAATAGAAAAAAGACATTAATAAATGGAAGTCTACAACTACCTGAAATCCCTGCACCTCATCTTTGTCATCACCTGGTTTGCCGGACTTTTTTACATTGTTCGATTGTTTGTTTACCAAATTGAAGCCAACGACAAACCTTCGCCAGAAAAAGAAATCCTGCAGAAACAATACAAAATAATGACCTATCGCTTGTGGTACATTATCACTTGGCCATCAGCGGTTTTGGCCAGTATTTTTGCCTTTTGGATGTTGTTTTTTACACCGACGGGCAATGCCTGGTTGCAAATGCCTTGGATGCACGTAAAACTTGGCTTTGTTTTTGTGTTGTATTTATACCATTACAAATGCCACAAAATATACAAGGAATTGCAAAACGACGAAGTAAAATACACCACGAATTTTATGCGTTTGTGGAACGAAGGTGCCACCATCATCTTGTTTGCCGTAGTTTTTTTGGTTATTCTGAAAAACGCCGTAAACTGGATTTATGGAGTTGTCGGGATTATGTTGTTTTCGATTTTGATTATGTTGGGCTTTAAGTTTTACAAACGAATTCGAGAGAAAAACAATTCCTAAAACATGTTCAAAGACTTCAAGATATCAATGCTTTCCTTGCAAATCAGGATTTTCCTTTCGATGATAGTATTGATTATTGTGGCTTCGGTATTACTGGCTTCGATTTCGATTATTCAATTCAAAAATGAAGCCAAGCAATACCATCAAGAACGTTTGGAACACAAAGAAGACGCCATTAAAGAGAACATTATTTATGTGCTTTCGAATACCACTTATCCACTTACACCAGGGAATTTATCCTTGATTTTTAAAGATAAAATCCACGAATTATCGGATATCCACAATCTTGAAATTAACATTTACAGTTTGGATGGCAAGCTTTTAAAATCTTCTAAATCTAGATTTTCCATCGATCCAGTCACGCCTCCAATCCCAAAATACATTCTAAAACTGGTTCAATCTTCCATCGAAAAAAGATATGTCGACATCAAAACCATCAACGGAAAGAAGAACCGTTCGTCTTATAGCTTGATAAAAGACGACAAGTTCAAGCCCTTGGGAATTTTGAATTTGCCTTATGTGGAAGACGACAGTTATTACAAAACCGAATTGCAAAATTTCTTGATTCGATTGGCGCAAGTGTATACTTTCATGCTTTTAGTCGCCTTTGCCGTGGCTTATTTTCTTTCGTCTTATATCACAAAATCACTGAAAACCATTTCGGACAAATTGAGCGAAACGAGTTTGAACCAGAAAAACGAAAAAATTGTTCTGGAAGCCAGCAGCAAAGAAATCAACCTTTTGATCAAAGCCTATAACGGAATGGTCGATGAACTCGAAGAAAGCGCCTTGAAATTGGCCCAAAGCGAACGAGAAGAAGCTTGGCGAGAAATGGCGAAACAAGTGGCACACGAAATCAAAAATCCGTTGACGCCAATGCGATTGACGGTGCAAAGTTTCCAGCGAAAATTTGACCCCAATGACCCGAATCTGAAACAAAAACTCAACGATTATTCGGAAACCTTGATTCAGCAAATAGACACGATGAGTTCCGTGGCTTCGGCGTTTTCCAATTTTGCTTCAATGCCTGCCCAACAAAACGAAACCCTGAATGTCGTTAACGTGGTAGAATTGACGATGGATATTTTCAACGAAGAATACGTTCATTTCAAAGCGGAAGAAAAAGAGATTATTTCGAAAATCGACCGAACACAACTCATTCGAATCATTACCAACTTGGTCAAAAATGCCATACAGGCCATTCCCGAAAATCAGGAAAACAAGGCTGTGTGTGTCAACATAAAAAAATCATCAAACAATGTCATCATCAATGTTGCCGACAACGGAATTGGAATTGCAACCGAAAATTTCCATCGAATTTTTGAACCCAAATTCACGACTAAAACCAGTGGAATGGGATTGGGTTTAAGCATAATCAAAAACATTATCGAAAATTATAACGGAACGATTACTTTCGAATCCCAAAAAGGAAAAGGAACTACTTTTACCGTTTCTCTACCCATTACAAACCAATAAACACACAACGTTATGGCACTGGAAAACATCATTTTGGAACTCGAAAAAGGCATTGCCACCATTATTATCAATCGCCCTGAAAAGTTGAATGCCTTGAATAAAGCCACCATTCAAGAGTTGCACGAAACCTTGAAATTGGTCGATGAAAATCCTGATATTCGTGTGGTAATCATAACAGGAAGTGGAGAAAAAGCTTTTGTGGCTGGAGCCGATATTGCCGAATTCGCCCATTTTTCGGCGGAAGAAGGAACTGAATTGGCAGCAAAAGGACAACAAATTTTATTCGATTTTGTCGAAAATATGAAAACCCCTGTAATCGCAGCCATCAATGGTTTTGCGCTTGGCGGCGGACTGGAACTGGCAATGGCTTGTCATTTTAGAATCGCTTCCGACAATGCCAAAATGGGTTTGCCGGAAACTTCGCTAGGCGTTATTCCAGGTTATGGCGGCACGCAACGTTTGTCTCAACTCATAGGAAAAGGTCGCGCCATGGAAATGATCATGACCGCCGGAATGATTACTGCCGAAGACGCTTACAAGGCAGGGTTGGTGAATCACGTGGTGCCACAAGCCGATTTATTTGCCACTTATACAACGCTTGCCAACCGAATCATGAAAAATTCTCCCACGGCAATTTCGAAAGCTATCGAAGCCGTAAATGCCAATTTCACAACTGGCGTAAATGGATTTGACGTGGAAATCAAAAATTTTGGCGATTGTTTTGCCACCGAAGATTTCAAGGAGGGAACAACAGCCTTTTTGGAAAAAAGAAAAGCGGAGTTTAAAGGAAAATAAAAAAGTTGGCAGTGTTCAGTTTCAGTTGACAGTTTAAAAATCGTAATTTTGAAAACTTGTTTTTGAAAACAATTCATCAAAAAAATTAACCTATGTCCTTCCAACCCGTATTTGCCCAATTCTGGAAAAAAGTAAAAGAAAGTATCGAAAATAAAACCTACGCCAAATTAACTTTGGCCAAAACCATTGGCGACACCGAGTTGAAAAACATTTATGTGCGCCCCGTTTTATTGGAAAATGACGTGTTAAGCTTTTCGATTATTGCACGTTACAAAACCGAAGAAATAGAAAGTTTCCATTCCTTGGAAGAAGCATTTTTTGTTTTGGCTCCCTATATGAACAATCCGTTTTTGACGGCATTATTGTTCACCACAGAAAACGACATTATCTTTAAACTCAACAAAAAACGCGTGGGAACCATTATTGAACAAGCACCCACTTTCAAAAATGCTTCGGACGTGATTTTGGAAATGAAAGAGAAAGGAATTTAAAAAAGTTTGCAGTATTCAGTATTCAGTTGTTAGTGGCTAGGCTAAAAGTACAAAACGAGAAAATATGAATTATATACTTACGGGAATTGAATTACATCCTGATTTAGGCTTTGGAATTACAGCTGATTCATATTACAAAAGCGCTGAACATTTAATGACTAATCATTTTGAACATTATGATGCAACACAACAAGCAGAAATGCCTCAAAATTTCCTTTTTAGACATTGCATAGAATTATATTTAAAATCTCTTATAATAATTTTTCACAAAAAACTTGAAATTAATTACGGGAGCGTAGATTTTAATAGTGACGACCCCGAAGTTTTTATTGATGGCAAATGGCGAAAATTGTACTCTTCTCACTTCATTGACAAACTCTATGAATATTGGTTAAACAATTTACTACTTCCAAACATTCAAAAATTAAATGAATTAGCACCTAAAGGTGATTGGCAAGAATATAAAATAATAACAAATCTATTTAAGACTATTTCAAAATACGACCAAGATAGTTCATATTTCAGATACCCGATAACAAAAAATTCAGCATTAGATATTGAAAAAAACACAATGCAGAAATTTAAAGCAACGGACAATCTCGAGGGTTTAATAAAAGAAATACAAGAAAAAAAAGGGTCAAAAAAAGGTGGATTAACAATGCTTGTTTTTGACGATGAAGATAATATAACTGAAGCTTTTCACAAAGCTGAAAGTGTTCTTCCAGAGGTTAGAGATGCATTAAATGAAGTTGCATCTTATTTTCACGGAATTCATATAATGACTAGACTTACTCTTTGTAGTGGAATGTAAATAAAAAGCTCAGCCATCGACAGCTACTACAGCGTTAGAATAGAAAAATTAGTCTATTATTTAAACTGCAAACTGAACACTGCTTACTGAATACTACTTCTCCCCGTCCCATTCCGCATAGAACTGCGAAAGGAAACCTTCCATATAACGATGTCTTTCTTGGGCAATTTGTTTCCCGGTTTCGGTATTCATCTTGTCCTTCAACAACAATAATTTTTCGTAGAAATGATTGAGTGTTGGTGCTTGGTTATTTTTATATTCTTCCTTGCTCATGCGAAGATTTGGAGCAATTTTAGGATTGTATAGCGGTCTGTTTTTGAAACCTCCATAATTGAACGTTCTGGCAATGCCAATGGCACCAATGGCGTCCAAACGGTCTGCGTCTTGAACGATATTCAATTCGACAGAAGAGAATACTTTTTCTGTATTTCCTCCCTTAAAAGATATGTTTTCAATAATATTGATGACGTGCTGGATTGAAGCTTCGTCAACATTATTGGATGACAAAAATTCACGGGCGATTTTTGGACCAACGGTTTCGTCTCCATCATGAAATTTGCTGTCGGCGATATCATGAAGCAAGGCTCCTAATTTAACGATTTCAACGTCACAAACTTCACCATCGGCAATTAGCAAAGCATTTTTATACACTCTTTCAATGTGAAACCAGTCGTGTCCTCCTTCGGCATTTTCTAGTTTGTGTTTTACAAAAAGGATTGTTTTATTTACTAAATCTGGTCTAATCATGTTTTGGTATGTTAAAAAAAAGCTGATTTTAAAGTGTTAAACTCAAAAATCAGCAATTCAATATTTTAAAATAATTTCAAAAATCTGAAATTTACAATCTCGCCGGTTCTACCCATTTGAATTGAAATGACTCTTGAGGAATGACTAATCTTTCCGAAATTCTGGCCATTCGAGCCGGTAATTTCATCAAATAATCTCTTGCTTTTTCGGCTTCATCAGTCAAGCTTCCAATTTTGTCGATTTCCCATTTTTCGACTAATTTTTGCATGATGTCCACATAATCATTGGCGGTATAAACCCCAATTCGTTGTGCAGAATCCGAAAAATGTTCGAAAGCAGAACTGATTTTTTGTCCTGATTCTCTCAAGAAATGTGCCGGCATCACAATTTTGGCTTTCATCATGTATTGAAAAGCAAGCATCATTTCGCTTGGATCAATTTTGAAAATTTGGTTTACAAATTCGCTGTACGCAAGGTGATGGCGCATTTCGTCACCGGCAACCATCTTGCACATTTTGGCTAATTTGGTGTCACCATAACTTTTTGCCAATTGCGAAACCCTGTTGTGGGAAACATAAGTCGCCAATTCTTGAAAGCTGGTGTAAACAAAGTTTTTGTACGGATCTCTTCCAGTTCCGATGTCGAAACCGTCGTTTATCAAGTGTTGCGTAGTCATTTCGATTTCGCGCATATTCACGCGACCCGACAAATAAAGGTATTTGTTCAGCAAATCCCCGTGACGATTTTCTTCTCCTGTCCATTGGCGAACCCATTTGGCCCAACCGTTTCTTTCCAGATTATCCACGCCCTCCACTTCCATCAACCAGTTTTCGTAGGTTGGCAAAGCTTCTTCGGTAATCATGTCCCCTACCATTGCAACCCAAAAGTCATAAGGCAAATCTTTGGAGATTTCTCTAAGCTCTTTAACTTCTTCCAGAAAATTATCACTTTCTGAATTGGGCAAAAAATCAGCCGGTTGCCAAATTTTTTCCACTGGAATTAAATATTGGTCAACATATGCGCTGACGTTTTTTTCTAGAAGTTGCATTACTTCTAATCGTATGTTTTTAATTGACATATGTGTTTTTGGTTTATTATTTTTAGCTTGGGATTTCTCCCAAGAATATGCAAAGTTAGCACATTTTTAAACTTTTATACCTTGAACGATAGCATTTTCTGTTTTCGACATCAAATCTTCAAAGACGTAATCCTTTACGGACATCGCTTCGTGAATCGTAAAAGTAATGTGGTTTCCCAACCCATACGGGAAAAACCCAAATCGAAAGAACTTCCAGGAATTATTGATGGTTATGGGAACAACGTAAGCTGATGGTGCATATTTACACAATATTTTCAATCCGCTTTGTGCAAATTCTTTAGGTTTACCTGTTTTGGTTCTGGTGCCTTCCGGAAAAATGACTGCCGAGCGTTTGTGTTTTTCAATGTATTGCGACATTCCTTTTATTAATGGAATCGCTTGTTTTGGATCTTGTCTATCAATAAGTACTGATCCTCCGTGTCTCAAATTATAGGAAACACTTGGAATTCCTTTTCCCAATTCTATTTTGCTTACAAATTTTGGGTGAAATTTTCTCAAAAACCATATCATTCCAATAATATCATACATTCCTTGATGATTTGCAACAAAAATGATGGGAACTCCCGTTGGAATATTTTCTCTCCCTTCGATTTTAAAGTTGTTAAACAAAACGTGTCCGATTCTCAACAAGACAAGATTCATGTAATCAACCGTTTTTTTATGGGCTTGATACCCAAAAACATTGAAACAAATCCATTGTATGGGATGAAAAATAACCAATGTCAAAAGGAATAACAGAATGGCAATAAAGGATATTGGATAGGATATAATTTTTTGCATTATGTGATTTTTTTGGCAAAAATAGGAAATATATTTTGTTTGTTGTAGCTACCGGTGAGTCTAAGGTGTTATTAACACCTCTCTTTTGAACAGGAAAATATTATCCCTGTATTTTTATGGTTCATTATGTTCTATGAATTAGACTTTTATTCCTTCCACAATTGCTTTTTCAGTCTTCTTTAAAATCTCGACAAATGTATAATCACCCACTTTTAATGGTTTGTGAACCGTAAAAAAAAGGTGGTTGCCAACACTTAAAGGAAAATAACCATATTGATACACTTTCCAGGAATTATTGATGCTGATGGGAACAATATAGGCCGATGGGGCATATTTACACAATATTTTCAACCCACTTTCGGCAAATTCGTTTGGTATTCCTGTTTTGCTTCTGGTGCCTTCCGGAAAAATAACTGCCGAACGTTTTTCTTTTTCGATGTATTCTGCCAAAGATTTTATCATCGGAATGGCTTGTTTGGGATTGCTTCTGTCGATAAGCACATATTTGCTGTGTCGCAGATTATAGGAAATAGCCGGAATGCCTTTGCCCAATTCTTTTTTGGTCACGAAAGCCACGTGAAAATGCCTCAAATACCAAATAATTCCACCGGTGTCCAACAAACTTTGATGGTTGGCCACAAAGATAATCGGGACATTTTTTGGGATTAATTCCCGGTTTTCAAAAGTATATCTCGTGCCTAAAATATGGGTGCATTTCAGGGTAAAATAAGCGATGTAATCAAAACATACTTTTAGTCCTTTGTCTCCAAAAATCTTATAAACTACCCACTGAATGATATGGATAGTACACAAAACCACTAAATAAGCGAAATAATAAATTAGTGTTATTGGGTATAATAAAATTTTCCTCATTCTTTTTTTGGATTACGCACAAAAGTAATAAATATTCTTGGCGTTCGATTTTAATCCCTAACAATTATGCCGTTTAGGGTTTAATTGTACCTTTGTCCCCTAAATCTTTGCATTTTTTCAAAATAAAATGAAATTCACTTATCCCAAACCCGAAAAGCTTAAAAGTAAAATCACGATAGATTTGCTTTTTTCCAAAGGCAAATCCGTGTCCAAATATCCTTTGAGACTGGTTTTTGTGGAAAGTGATTATGGCATTCCCGAAGGTTCAGGCCAAAAAATAAAAATGGGCGTTTCGGTTTCCAAGAAATACTTCAAACACGCCGTGGATCGCAATTATTTCAAGCGTGTGCTTCGCGAAACCTATCGTTTGAACAAGCATTTGCTCATTGATAATCTTGACAAGCCGTATGCCATAATGTTTTTTTACCAAACCAAAGAACGATTATCTTACGAGGAAATCAACAACAAGACCATTCAACTCTTTGAGAAGTTTGTTCTCCAGATTAAAAAAGAAGAATAACAACGTTTCCTTTGCGTACAAATTTTTTATTGGCGATTAATTCTTATTTTAGTGGTCTAAAACTAAGCCAATCCTAAAATATGACTTCTCCTTTCAAAAAAAAATTCATCCTTCCTGTCCTGGCTTCGGCATTTTTGTTTGTAGGCGTTAGTTTCAAAGACGATTTTTTTGAAATTGCCAAGCAAGTGGAAATATTCACGACCCTTTTCAAGGAGTTGAACAATAATTATGTGGACGAAACCAACCCAGGTGATTTAATGGACAAAGCCATCAAGGGAATGTTGGTCAGTCTGGATCCTTACACGGTGTATTTCAACGAGCAGGATGTTGTCAAATTCAAAATCAACAACACCGGCGAATACACCGGAATTGGCGCACTGATAACCCGAAAAGAAGACAAATTAATCATCCGCGAACCTTACAAAAATTTCCCTGCCGACAAAGCCGGTCTTAAAGCCGGGGACGAAGTGATTCAAATAGGCGATGTGCTTTTGTCTGATTTCAAGGACGATGCCTCGCAACTTTTCAGGGGTGCCAAAAACACCAAAATCGATGTCAAATACATTCGCCAAGGCAAAACAAACACGACCCAAATCGTTCTGGACGAAGTGGAAATCAAATCGGTGCCGTTCTATGGAAAAATAGACGAGAAAACTGGTTACATCGTTTTGGCGCGTTTCAACCAAAAAGCTTCTTTTGAAACCAAACAGGCATTGGAACAATTAAAAAAAGAAGGAGCCGAGAGAATTGTTCTTGACTTAAGGGGAAATCCGGGTGGACTTTTGAATGAAGCAGTAAATATTTGCAATTTATTTGTGCCGAAAAACGAAATCATCGTTACCACAAAATCAAAAATAGAGAAACACAACAACACCTACAAAACCTCCAAAGAACCTGTAGACACCGAGATTCCATTGGCTATTTTGGTCAACGGCTCGAGTGCCTCGGCTTCGGAAATTGTTTCGGGAGCTTTGCAGGACTTGGATCGCGCCGTGGTTATTGGCAGCCGAAGTTTCGGAAAAGGATTGGTGCAAAGACCAGTGGATTTGACTTATGGAACCCAACTAAAAGTGACCATTTCCCGTTATTACACGCCTTCCGGAAGATGCATTCAAGCTTTGGATTATTCTCATAAAGACAAAAACGGAATCGCCACAAAAACGGATGCCAAGAATTACAACGCCTTCAAAACCCGCAAAGGCAGAACCGTTTATGATGGCGGCGGAATCCAGCCCGACATCGAACTGGAAGAAACCAAGCTGAGCCCAATAACTGCTGCCTTGGTGAAAAATGACGGGATTTTCAATTATGTAACGGCTTATTATTACAAAAATCCAAATTTAGGCAATCA
This sequence comes from Flavobacterium fluvii, assembly GCF_900129545.1. Classification (GTDB taxonomy): domain Bacteria; phylum Bacteroidota; class Bacteroidia; order Flavobacteriales; family Flavobacteriaceae; genus Flavobacterium; species Flavobacterium fluvii. The sequence continues at coordinate 572,954 of NZ_FQWB01000001.1, forward strand.
AATTCCAAACTTTTCGGATTCCGATTTCCTTGATTTCAAACAGTTTCTGAAAACCCAAAAATTTTCTTTTGACACCGATACGGAATTGGCACTGAAAAACACTTTGGCTGTTGCCAAAAAAGAAAAAGTAGACGAAAACATTAGTGCGGAATACCAACAATTACTGACTGCACTTCAAAAAAGTGAAGAAAAATTATTGGATAAAAATCAAAAGGAAATCAAAAATTTAATCACGGACGAAATCATTAAACGCTATCAATACCAAGAAGGTTTGTATCAATATTACCTGAAAAACAACTCCGAAATCAAGAAAGCCGTGAACGTTCTGAACAATAGTGCCGAATACAAAAGCATCTTGAAAATGTGATGAAAAGAGGGTTTCAAATACTGCTTTTTCTAACTTTTGGTTTTCTTTCAGCCCAAGAAAATGCCGTTCAATCCGTATATTTTGAATTTGACAAATTCGTTTTGAACAAAAATGAAATAAATACAATCATTTACTTGGTCAACTCTCCCAATTCTTCCCAATTTGAATCCGTTCAACTTTATGGTTATTGTGACGACCGGGGAAGCGAAGATTACAACAACAAATTGTCTGACAAAAGAGTGTCCACTGTCCAAAAAATACTGCTGGCAAACGGGATTTCACAAAACAAGATTTTTATTTGCGAAGGCAAAGGACGAGTAAATCTGGATAAAGACACCGTGAAAAATTTGGAAAGAACACGCTATAAAAACAGGCGTGTCGATCTGGTTTTTGTCAAAAAATCGGTTTTTAATTATGTCCCTTCAAACCCAAAAGTGGGCGACCTCATCACTTTAGAATGGGTCCACTTCGAAATGGGTTCCAGCGTTCTTTCCATGGAAGCCAAGAAAGAATTGGACAGAACCATTGTTTCATTGGAAAAGCACAAGACACTTCGATTTGAAATTAAAGGCCACGTATGTTGTACCTCAAGCAAATATTCGGATGCAATTGACAAAGAGACCCAAAACAGGAATCTTTCGCTAAATAGAGCCAAAAACGTGTTTTCGTATCTTCGTTCCAAAGGAATAAGTCCATATCGAATGACTTATAAGGGGTATGGAAACCAATTTCCGCTTGGAAAAGGTGATGCGTTTGACAGAAGAGTGGAATTATTGATTACTAAATTGTAATCATCCCCTTTTCATTTCTATATGCGGAATATCGTCTTCCAAATACATTTCGCTGGATTGGACAAATCCGTGGCTCTCGTAGAATTTCTTCAAATACAATTGCGCTCCAATGGTGATTTTGCTTTCGCCAAAATGATTCTTGATCCCGGCAATGGCTTCTCGCATCAGGTCTTGACCCCATTTTCTGTCCCGATAATTGGCATCGACAACCACTCTTCCTATCGAGGAATTTTCATAACTAATACCTGGTTTGAAAAGTCTTGAATAGGCCACGATTTTGCCATCGAATTCGCCAAAAAGATGCAATGCCAGTTTGTCTTTTCCATCAATATCGAGGTAAACACAATTTTGTTCCACCACAAATATCTCGCTTCTCAACTTCAAAATATCATACAGCTCGTTTACCGAAAGATCCTCAAAAGGTTTTATTTTCCATTGTATGCCCATAACTTACTTTAAAATATCAATCGATTTAATAATGGCCTCTAATTCGTGCATCAAATCGCGTTCAGCTTTTGAAGGCGAATAACAAAATCCTTCCAACACCAATATTCTATCGTGTTCCTTGTCTATTATGGCATAATTGACAAAAGGCCCCGACATAAAATCGTTTTTAAGCTCCCAAGTTCCCCTGGTTTCATAGGTTTCTATTCCGTTTAGCCTGGTTTTAAAAAGATAAGGGGCATAGCCATCTTCGGTAATCATGTGCGTGTCCAGTTCTGTCCCTCGAATGTATAAATCGCCTATGGAATCCCGCATTTTGACAATGTTTGCAATTTGATTGGGCGCTTTTTTGATCGAACTTATTGGAACTTCATAGATCAAAATACTGGTATTGCCACTGATAATTTCTTTTTTCAACCAGAGAAATTTACTTTTTTGTAGTGCATACGAATAGCCAGAAGGAACTTTTAAGGAAATCTTGAATTTGTTCTTGATTATTATCGGATTGAGCAAAGATCGACTGTTGATTCTTTGGCTTTCGGCAATTTCGGTTTCCTTTATGATTTGAATTATTTTGGGCGCATTTTTTTCAATGATTTCAAGAATGGCGGTATTTGTCATTCCAGAAATATGAAACACGTTTTGAGGGGAAGCGTATTGGTTTTTCTTTATGGTGAATTGCGTTTTGTTCTCTTTTTTGACAACGATAATCGTCCTGCTGTCTGTCATAAACCCTTCCATTAATTTGGCGGGATATTGGTTTATCGTGAAAAGGGGCTCTTCTTGCGGCAAGGCAATAACGGGCGATGCAAACTTGTTTCTAATGCGGTCGCCAACCTCGCCATTCCATAACTGGTCGTCGATTACAACCGAAATAGTGTTTATTTTTCCTGTCGCTTTTCTTGGCATGTCTTCCTCTTTCTTCTTACAAGAGAAAAACAAAATCGAGAAAAAGCACAGCAATAAAAAAAGGTTTTTATTCATTGATCCTGTAGTTAATTATCAAAGAAAGAGAAAAAAAGCCTTCGGAAGAATATTAGTTTACAATTTCGAAATGTTTTTTAACTGGATGTTCTTGAAATCAATTGGTGAACCTTCATAATTTAAAGAAATTTTTCCTTCCACAGAAGTAGATTCGGTACATTCGTTTACCAACTTCCCGTTCAAATATTGGGTAATTTTTCCGTTGAATGATTTGATGACAATGGTATTCCATTCGCCATAAGCATTCTCGTTGGCGCTAAATTTGGGAGAAGTGACACTGGCACCAGCCTCAACCCATTTTCCGTTGACTTTTGCAGTCACTTTGTCCAAAAAGATGAAATCGCCTGTAGTGTTTTCTTTTATTTGAAATTGGATTCCTTTGGGCCAAATGTTGTCGGGTGAATCTACAGGTATGTTGTACATGACACCACTATTTTTTTTACTGTTGTCCCTATGAAATTTTTCTTCTGTATTCCAACGGAATTCCATGCTAAGTTCAAAATTTTTATAACTTTTTTTGGTCATCAAATAACCAATGTTATCTCCGTGCATTCTTATCATTCCATCGGAAAACTCATATACTTTAGAAGGTTCAATTCTATCCGTGTTAGTTTTGGTAAAAGCATACCAATCATTCATTGACAAGCTTTTTTGATGTACGGCACAAGAATTTAAAAGGCAAAGAAAGGTAAAAGCAACAATTATTTTTTTGAACATTGGTATAAATCTATCCGTTTATTTTTAGTTTCATTCCAGGTTTAAGCTCTTCTCCCTTGATATTGTTCCATTTTTTAATATCTGAAATAGTAACTCCTGGGTATTTTTTTGAAATGCTGTATAAAGAATCTCCTTTTTGTACTAAATAATCGTAGTTCTTACTTTTTGAAGATGAAGCCAAATTATCCTTTTTCTTGAATGTTTCGGCAACAGCTTTACTTTCAACTGCCATTTCACTTTTGGCAACAATTAAACTTTTTCCTAAAGCTATGTTGTTGTCGGACAAGTTATTCCATAGTTTCAAATCATCTACAGAACTACCGTATTTTTTGGCAATACTTCCAAGATTGTCTCCTTTTTTAACGATGTATTCCACGTTTTCCATCTTTGGAGCCACTGCCAATTCTTCTTTGGTATTCTCTTCTTTTTTGGCCACTTGCAACGAAAGTCCCAATTGGATTGAGGCATTCGAAAGATTGTTCCACTCTTTTATTTCCTCGACTGAAACATTGTATTTCTTGGCTATGTTGCTCAAATTATCTCCTTTTTGAACTACGTAATAAGTAGCAACGGCAGTAGTTAATGTGTCTTTTTTAGCTTTTTCTTCTTTGTTTGTTTTGGTTTCTGAAGACGCTATTTGTGGACTGTCATTTTTAACTACCAAAGAATCTTTGTCTGTTTTTGGTTCTTTCTTGACCGTTTTAACAAAGCTTTCGTTAGTTATGATTTTCAGGCTTTTGCCACTAGAAACCGTACTGCTTTTTAGTTTATTCCATTTTTTGATGTCAGCAACGCTAACATTGTATTTGTCGGCAATTTCACCCAAATTATCACCTCGTTTTACGGTGTAATATTTTGTTTTGGCAAGAGTTACTTGCTGCTGGGTATAATTCAATGTATCCGTTGCAACAAGCGCTTTTGCAACCTGGAATGGTCTTTCACGAAAATCCAATTCACGCTGTGCATAAGCATAAATTTTGTCCTCGTTTGAAGCGAAAACCGAAATTTTGTCTTTTGGTAATCTTAAAAAATGAGGTTGATCGTGATAAAACGGAACCACGTTCATTTTGTAGGACGGATTCAACAATTGCAATTGCGACACGGGAATATCAAGCAAATCTGAAATTTGTTTGAACGACATTTCCTTTTTAATCAATATGGTGTCTGTTGCAAAATGTTTTATTGCCGCTCTATTAGGGACAATTCCGTGTTCTTTGTGGTATTCATATATGTACATAGTCGCCAAAAAAGCAGGAAGATAACCTTGGGTTTCTTTTGGCAAGTTTTTTCTTATATTCCAGTAGTTCTGCTGTCCTCCAGAACGACGAATCGCTTTGGCAACATTGCCCGGCCCCGAATTATAGGAAGCCAAAACCAAATCCCAGTCACCAAAAATAGCATACATATTGCTCATGTATTGGGCTGCGGCTTCACTGGCTTTTAGCGGGTCGCTTCGATCATCTACATAGGAATCAATTTTTAGATTGTATTGCTTTCCTGTATGGTACATAAACTGCCAAAGTCCCGTTGCTCCTACTCTTGAAACCGCTTTTGGATTCAATGCAGATTCCACTACCGCCAAATATTTTATCTCCAATGGCACATTTTGTTTGGCCAAAGCCTCTTCAAAAAGTGGAAAATAATATTCTGAAATGGCCATTAAACGCTCATAAGATTTTTTTCTGTTCTTTAGAAATGACTTGATGATGTTTTCCAGGCCTGGATTGTATTCGATATTGAATGGTGATTTGGCGTCCATTGCAGCCAGTCGTTCCTTCAACAACTCAGTAGGCAATTCATAATCGACTTTTTCGTCGATATTGATATTTTTTATATCACTTGAAATATCATTGTAGATGTCCAAATTAGCCAATTCCTTCATCCACAGGCTATCGACACAAGCAGCCAAATCGTCTTTTACGAAAGTCTTTTTGATGGAATCCAAATAGAAAGCATTGGCTTCATTTTTGACAATCCCTTTGTTTTCTACAGATTTCTGCGAAAACAAAGACATTGACAATAATAGAAAAAACGATATTGTGGTGTTTTTTATATTCATACTTTTTAATCAACGTTCTATGTTTCAAATGATTAAAACCAAATCATCTTTTGCAAACATAGTACGTTATAACTAAAAATTTCACTAAATATTGTTAAAAATGCATTTTTTACTCCAAAATAGCTGCAATTCCCGGTAAAATCCTACCTTCAAGCATCTCCAACATGGCTCCTCCACCTGTAGAAACATAGCTTACTTTATCCTCAAACCCAAATTGTTTTACCGCTGCAACAGAGTCGCCACCACCAACAAGCGAGAACGCTCCGTTTGCAGTTGCTTCTGCAATAAAGTTACCCAATTCAATGGTTCCGTTGGCAAAACTCTCCATTTCGAAAACGCCTAAAGGCCCGTTCCAAAGAATGGTTTTTGATTCTAAAATTACTTTTTTGAAGTTCTCCAAAGATTTTGGACCTGCATCCAATCCTTCCCATCCATCAGGAATTTCTCTTACATCAACTATTTGTGTATTGGCTGTATTCGAAAAATCGTCTGCCGCCACAACATCTACAGGAATATGAATTTGAACTCCTTTTTCTTTGGCCAATCTCAAGATTTCCAATGCCAATTCTTGTTTGTCGTCTTCACAAATGGAATTACCTACTTTGCCACCTAAAGCTTTCACAAAAGTAAAAGTCATTCCACCACCTATGATCATGTGGTCCACTTTATCTAAAATATTTTCGATAACCGTAATTTTTGAAGAAACTTTCGAACCTCCAAGAACTGCGGTTACTGGTTTCACTGAATCTTTCAAAACTTTGTTCAAGCTTTCGATTTCTCTGGCCAATAATAATCCGAAACATTTCTCTACTGGAAAAAACTGGGCAATTATGGTTGTAGAAGCGTGTGCTCTGTGTGCTGTTCCAAAAGCGTCGTTCACATAAATATCTCCAAGTGACGCCAATTTTTCTGCAAAAGCAACATCTCCTGCTTCTTCTTCAGCATAAAAACGTAAATTTTCCAACAACAAAATTTGTCCTGCTTCTAAAGCACTTACCGCTTTCTCTGCATCACTCCCGATGCAATCAGGCGCAAAATAAACGGTTTGACCCAAAATTTCAGAAGCTTTTTTTACAATATGTTCCAATGAATATTTTTTTTCCACACCTTTTGGTCGTCCCAAATGCGACATCAAAATCACGCTTCCACCATCGGCAAGAATTTTGTCGATTGTAGGTTTTGCCGCTTCAATACGAGTTGCGTCAGTTACATTGAAATTTTCATCTAAAGGCACATTAAAATCAACTCTGATTATGGCTTTTTTGTTTTTGAAATTGAAATCGTTTATAGTTCTCATGTATATTATTTTTTAGTTTTTTTGAAAGAATGACAAATATAGAACTTTTCAGGAACTTAAAAATAAGAATAGTTCTAAAATCATGTTAATCTTCTAACGAAAACGTTATAACACAATCACTTTTCCGTTTTTCAAATTTAATTTAAAAAAGTGTATCTTTATTTTACTGAAAATATTTGAACCTCTTTCCGGAAAAATAATCAGCAAGAAATCAACAAAATCAACTAACTATGGTACATTCTTTTTTAAATGATTTAGACGCATTTTACATTGTTCTCCTTTTGTTTTTTTCGATGCTTGTAGCGGTTTGGATAGGTTACAAAATAGCTTCCAAAAACCCGAAAGCCTCTACAATGGGAACAGAACTTTTATCTCCTTTGTTGGGATTGTTGGCTTTGTTGATGGCTTTTACTTTCGGAATGTCCAATTCTCGTTACGATGACAGGAAAAATAATTTAATCGATGAAGCCAACTGCATTGGCACCGCCATTTTAAGGTCAGATATTTATCCCGACAGTTTGAAAATGGAGTTTAAAAAGGATTTTGAATCCTATCTGGACTCCCGAAGAGATTTTTACACTTTGGGTAACGACGAAGCCAAAATAAATGCCTCTTTGAAAAAATCGGCAGAAATGAGCGACAAGTTGTGGAATCGTGCCAGTTTTTTTGCCAAAGACAAAAATTATTTTATCCAATCGAACATGATGCTGCCTGCTTTAAACGACATGTTTGACAGCGCATCCAAATCAAATATTGTTTTTAATTCGAAAGTGCCGGAAACCATCGTCTATTTGTTGTTGATTTTTTCAGTCATTATTTCATTGTACATTGGCTATAAATCAGGATTGGAGAAAAAAATAGAACGGAATTTTATTTTGGGTTTTTGCCTTTTAATCTGTGTCGTGATTTTTATCACATTGGATTTGGATCGTTCCAGACGTGGTTTAATTAAAATCGACACTGAAATTGAAATTATGCAAAAACTGAATCAAAAATAAAAAGGCTTGATTATCCATTCCTTATTTTAAATGGCTGTTTTGATGACGGTATTCCCCCGGCGTCAGGCTAACGATTTGTTTGAATTTTTTTGAAAAGTGCGGCAAATTGGAAAATCCCGTGTCCATGGCGATTTCCAAGAATGTTTTATCCGTGGTGGCAATGAGGTATTGCGCTCTTTCTATCTTTTTTTCATGAATATAATTTAAAGGTCTTTGCCCGGTATGAATCAGAAATTGTTTTGAAAAATAATCTTGATTCTGGTTTACTCTTTTGGCCAATTGTGTCACCGTAAGATTTTCGTCCAAGTGAAGTTGCACATAACTCATCGTATCGAGAATTTTGGAAGGTGTGGATTGAGAATTGTTTGACTTGAAACCATTTGAACCCAAGAATCTGGAAATCAGCTGAAGCAGGATTCCTTGATTTTCAAACTTGAGATGCGTTTTGATTTCATCATTAAGCAACTGATACTCCTTGTAATAAACTTCTTTTTCATAAACTTTCGGATTATTTGACCTATTAATTCCTCTTCCAGGATTACTTTGAAACAATTTTTTGACAAGAATTATGTCAATTTCGGTAGCCGCTATCTTCATCACCGACCTATTATTGGTAAACAAGGAGATTCCGTCGGGAGATTCCTCGAAAAACTGGATGAAATACTGGCTCAAATAAGTATCGCAGTTCAAATTGCATATCGTAAAACTGGGAATGAGGTACAGATAACCCGGCTCTAAAGTCAGTCGAATGGAACTGTCGGAAATAAATCCCATACCTTCATCAATATAATACAACCGATAATACGGACTGATAACGTTGTTAAAATTCCAATTATGGTTAAGCTTCACATAATCTATATGCAACAGAGAGAAAGAATATTTGAAAATACTTTTGGACATATTAATTGATAAAAATCGGTTTTAAATAATAAAAAATCGGTTTTGTGTAAAATAAAATTACTGAATCTCGGCTACATTTGTTTTAATTATTCCAAAATAATGGATTAAAAAAATCAATAATCAAATTTATCGATAAAATATGTGTCATATAAAAAGTTTTTAAGCCTGTTTTACTATTAAATTAAAACAGGAAACAAACCAACAAAGTCGGAAATATATAAATTACAATGCAAATCATGAAAAGATGAACAGAAGAAATGCTTTAAAACTAGGCGTATCAGCACTGGCTGGACTCTATCTATCTCCTTTATTGGGTCAGTCCCGTATTCTTGAAACTCCCGTTTTCAAAGGGACTTTTGAACCTACTTGGGATTCGCTAGAGAAATATCAAGTACCCGATTGGTTTCGGGATGCCAAATTTGGAATGTGGGCACATTGGGGACCTCAATGCGAACCAGAAGCCGGCGATTGGTATGGACGAGGGATGTATGAAGAAGGTTCACGCCAATATAAATTTCATGTCGAAAAATACGGTCATCCATCCAAATTTGGTTTTAAAGACGTCATCAATGTTTGGAAAGCCGACAACTGGAATCCAGAAGAATTGGTGAATTTGTATAAGGATTCTGGCGCCAAATATTTTATGGCCATGGCCAATCATCATGACAATCTGGATTTGTATGACAGCAAATACCAACCACATTGGAATTCGACCAAAGTAGGTCCCAAAAAAGACATCATTGCCGGATGGGAAAAGGCGGCTCGCAAAGCAGGTCTTCCATTTGCGGTGAGTGTCCACGCTGCCCACGCCTGGAATTGGTTTGATACTTCTCAGGGCTCTGATAAAAACGGGGCTTTGGCGGGAGTGCCTTATGACGGAAAATTGACCAAAGCTGATGGAGTCGGAACTTGGTGGGAAGGTTTAGATCCCCAGGAATTGTACGCACAAAATCATACATTGAGCGTGAAACCTTCAAATAAGTCATCTGTACACAGTCAATGGGATTGGGCAGATGGGGCTTCAATACCATCTTCAGCTTATTCTGAAAAATTCCATGACAGAACGATTGATTTGATCGATAAATACAATCCCGACATGATTTATTTTGATGACACTGCATTGCCTTTGTGGCCTGTCAGTGATGCCGGTTTGCGTATAGCGGCACACATGTACAATAAAAGTCTTCAAAAAAATAAAACAGTTCAAGCGGTAATTACGGGCAAAATTTTAAACGAGCAGCAAAAAAAAGCCATCGTTTGGGACATTGAAAAAGGTCAAAGCAATGCCATTGAACCTTTGCCTTGGCAAACTGATACCTGTATTGGCAACTGGCACTACCACCGTGATTATTATACGAACAAACGTTACAAATCAGCTAAAACCGTTATTCATACGCTGATCGATGTGGTCAGTAAAAACGGAAATTTAATGCTCAATATTCCGGTGCGTGGAGACGGAAGCATCGACGAATTAGAACGCGAAATTGTGAAAGAAATTGGTGTTTGGATGAAACTAAACAGCAAAAGTATTTATGGAACCCGACCTTGGAAAATATTTGGCGAAGGCCCGCAGCAAGGAAGTGCCGGAGCTTTAACCGCTCAAGGGTTCAATGAAGGGAAAGGGAAACCGTATACTTCAGAAGACATTCGTTTTGCGCAAAAAGACAAGACGCTTTATGCTACCGTTATGGCTTGGCCGGAAAACGGCACAGCAATTATTAAAAGTTTGGGCAAAGAATCACCTCATCATTTCGACAAAATAAAACAGGTAAAACTAGTAAGCACTGGCGAAAAATTGAAGTTCAAGCAGGATTCACAGGCTCTTGAAGTCTATTTTCCTAACCAAAAACCGGAAGCTTCGTTTGCCAACGCACTGGAGATTATTTAAATTTAAAAGGGAATTTATGGTTTCAAAAAAATTATGCTACGCCTGTGATTTAGTTGATAATCCAGAACTAATGGAACAGTACAAAAGCTACCATTCTAATGACAATACCTGGCCTGAAATTACTAAAAGTATCCGGGATGCCGGAATTATAGACATGGAAATTTACATCTTGGCCAACAGATTATTCATGATTATGGAAGTGGACGAAACGTTTACGCCGGAGCGCAAACAAAAAATGGATGCCGCCAACCCAAAAGTACAGGAGTGGGAAGAATTAATGTGGAAGTTTCAACAAGCACCTCCAGGCGCCAAGGATGGCGAAAAATGGGTGGAAATGGAGCAGATTTTTAAACTCTAATACACTATGAACTATAATTTATGATGCTTTGTGTTGAATATTTTTTCGAATTATAAACATGGATTAGTTCGTAAACGTTTACGGAGGTAGTTTTTTTATTATAAATTAGTCAAAATATTTTTTATCTATAACAAAATCATAAATCAATAAATATGTCAACAGTGATTACCAAAACATTTTTAAGTTTTACATTATTACTTGTATCTACCGTGTTTTATTCGCAGTCAAAACTATTGTCTTCAAGTCCGGATAAAAGTATCAAACTAAATGTTGAGCTTACGAATGGTAAAGCATATTACAGCGTGCAGTATAAAAATGTTGAATTTATAGGCAAGTCCCCTTTAGGATTATTGACCTCAATTGGTGATTTTTCAAAAGATTTAGAAGTTGTTAATCATTCAAATCGTAAAATAAAGGAGACATATAGCTTGAATCATTCTAAAGTTAGTACAGTAAACTACAATGCCAATGAGTTGAAATGCTCTTTTGTAAATGTAAAAAAGGATACAATTGACATTATTTTTAGGATAACAAATACAGATGTAGCGTTCACTTACAATATACCACGAAACGGAAGAGGAGCAATAGATTGCACTGTTGAGAAAGAACTAACGGGTTTTAAAATCCCTAAAGAAGCAACTACTTTTATTACGCCTCAGGCACCTGCCATGACAGGATATAAAAAGAGCAAACCTTCCTACGAAGAAGAATATACAAGAGAAGAAGCTGTGGGCAAGAAATCGGAATACGGATTAGGGTATACTTATCCCGCGCTTTTTCACTTGAATACAAATGGATGGCTACTTATATCCGAAACAGGTGTTGCCAATAACTATGTTGGAACTCGAATTAGCGATGCGTCTACTGATGGTGTTTATACCGTGATGTTTCCTCAAGCAGGCGAGAACAACAACATTGGAGCTATTACTGCAAAAGCAAAATTACCAATGCAAACTTCATGGAAAACGATTACACTTGGAAACAATCTAAAGCCCATTGTAGAATCTACTGCCGCAACTGATTTGGTTAAACCGCTTGTAGACACTTCCAAAAAATATTATAGTGGTCGTGCAGCATGGAGTTGGATTATTTGGCAGGATGCCAGTTGCAATTATGAAGACCAGATAAAATATATTGATTTAGCATCCGAATTAAAATGTGAATTTGTATTGATTGATGCGCTTTGGGATGTGAAAATTGGAAAAAACAAGATGGTTGATTTAGTCAATTATGCTAAATCGAAAAATGTGGACGTACTGTTGTGGTACAATTCAAATGGTAATTGGAATGAAACGCCTCAAACTCCCAAAAACCTTATGGATACACATGAAGCCCGTATTAAAGAAATGCAATGGCTTCAGGAAATTGGTGTAAAAGGCCTAAAAATAGATTTTTTTGGAGGAGACAAGCAGGTTACCATGGAGCTGTATCATGACATACTTGTTGACGCGGCCACTTACGGGCTGAATGTTAATTTTCACGGAACTACATTGCCAAGAGGCTGGGAAAGAATGTATCCTAATTATATGACTAGCGAAGCAGTTTTAGCTTCGGAAAATTTAGTTTTTCAACAAGCATTCGCTGATCGCTATCCATCTACGGCAACGATATATCCTTTTACGCGAAATGCCGTGTCCTCTATGGATTTTGGTCCTGTTTTTTTAAACAGCCGTTTGAATCGTAATCAAAACAAGGGAACAATTCGTCGTACAACAGATGCATTTGAGATGGCAACTGCGATACTGTTTTTTTCGGCAGTACAACATTGGGGACTAACCCCTGAAAATTTAAAGGAAAAACCATCGTATTTATTCGATTATATTAAAAAAGTGCCGACTGTTTGGGACGAAACTATATTTATAGACGGTTATCCGGGTAAATATTGTGTTATTGCTCGTCGAAAAGGAACTCAATGGTACATTGGAGCAATAAACGGCGGGAATATTGAAAGGACTATTAAAGTAAATTTACCAATGTTGAAGGGTAAAAAAGTCTCCGTGATACAAGATAGTAAAGGTATGGATTCTGAATATCTAACAAGAAAAATTGAAAAAAACACTATGTATGAATTAAAATTATCTGCCAATGGAGGAGCTGTAATTTATACACAATAAAAACATAGGCATAGAGATTTATTTTAATATAGCTTAATCTCAATTTTCGTGTCAATAATAGCAAACCTCAATTAAAAAAGAAGCAGCCAACCCAAAAATTCAGGAGTGGAAAAATCTAATGCGGGGGTTTTAATAAGTGCCTCCAGGAGCCAATAATGGCGAAAAATGGATGAAAATGGAACAAATATTTCGGTTAAGCTATGATTAATTTTGTGTAAAAAACGGCATTAGTCGTGTACAGGACTTTGGGTACATGGACAGTCGCTGATTCCTTGAAGGAAGTCCAATCCTACGGTGATCATGTGCGTACCAGAATTAAAGGCCGTCATTTCATTGAAAGTCATTTGATAAGAATATCCAAAATAGAAAATGGATTTTTTGAATCCCGCCATTGGCCCCAAATTTAAAGGTTTCAATACTTGGTCATTAAGAAAACGATAGGACATTCCTACCCAATAGTAATCATCATCCCGGTTGTATTTTCGATACTTGATATTCAAATCGGTGCTCGAACGTCCATCACTTTCAAATAATTGGAAATAGGCAGAAGGTTCAATCTCGGCCCAATTGGGAATCTTGATGACATAACCGGTATACACTTGATAATTTCGGAGCAAATTGGGTTCTATTTTATATCCGGAAAATTGGTCGATGTCTTTATTCAAAATATTGTTGGCATTCAAACTCAAATAAAAATTATCCTTGCGATACAGAAATCCAACGTCAAAATTATTGTTTGAAACCTTTCTGTCGTCTGTAATGGCAAAATCAGGATTATTGGGAACTAAATTTGCGATGTCAATACTAAATGTGTTGATGTTGTAAGACATCCCAAATGACAAATATTGTTTGGAATAATAATCCAATATTAAATGATGGGCAAAAGAGAATTTGGCCCCCGCTTGATTGGTATTTCCATTTTTGTCATTGTAGAAAGAAACTCCAACTCCTGAACGATCAGCAATTCTAAAATCTCCATATATGGATTGATTGTCGGGAGCGTCTTTTATCCCGACCCATTGCGTTAGCCCGTTAGCCCTGATTCTAAGATTATCGCCAATTCCGGCATAAGTAGGAGAAATCACGAAGGGATTATCGGCTAAATATTGCGTGAAAACCGGTAAATTTAACTCTTGGCTGTAACCCGAAGTTACAGTCAAGAGTAAAAAAGACAGTATTGCTATTTTTTTCATTTGAATTCTTTTTATTATGGGAACTCTGTCGTTTCCGGCTTAAATAATTATCTGTACAAGGTGAAATGACCAACAAATTCTCGGGAGTCATTTTCATTTTGCAGTTTTAAAACATACCAGTAATCCCCTGTCGGCAATTCTTTGCCGTTGTATTTACCATCCCAAGATTGTCCTTCTCTGTAAGTACCCACTTTACGTCCGTATCGATCAAAAACATGGAATATCAAATCTGGATAATTGATTGTGTTTGTCGGTGTCCATCCATCATTGTCACCATCACCGTTTGGCGTGAACACATTTGGAATTTTGATGTCGATGAATTCAAAATATCTCGTAGCCGTTGCCACACAACCGTTTGAATCGGTAACCGTAACGGTATAATCACCGGATTTGTAGAATATGAAAGAGTTTTGACTTCCAAAATCCACTTCATTTAGCGTGTATTTATACCCAGGACTTCCACCTGTCGTAGTTGCCACAATTTCATTTAATCCTCCATCGCTCAAGACCAATGTCAATGGGTCAATTTGTAAAATTTCGAAATCTGGCGTGTCTTTTTCGCAACCATTGGAGTGACGTGCCGTTATATGATGTATGCCCGGAGACAAGTTCGTGAACACGTTGCTCGCTTGATAAGAACCCGATCCGTCCAATGCGTAATCCACATCGGCAGGATTAGTAATACTGGCATCTATGGTCACCGTAACGGTTAAACTAGGTGAATTGTTCAAACAATCATAATCAACAATTGCTTTTGGATCCAATTTTACCGATGCCGGCAAAGCAACCGTAATTTCAGCATTACATAAATTTGCATCACGGATATACACCGTATGATCCCCTCCCGATAATCCTGTAAAATCAAACTGTGTTTGGGTTGCAGTACCCGGAGTAAATGGACCGTTGATTTTGTCCAAACTCACACTATAAGGCATTGTTCCCCCAGTAATATCAAGGAAAAAGGCGCCATCGTTATCACCAAAACACATCTCTGGGATAATGGTCAATGGATCCACTGACGGAATAATAAGAGGTGGCTCCTTAATTTCTATCCCCAAAGTATGAATGTAACATCCATTCTGGTCTTGGGCAATAATTTCATAAAACCCTGGCTGAAGCAGCTCAAATTTGTTTGAAACGAAAAACTGGTCTAAACGTGGTGATATGGCATATTTAATTATACCCGTTCCTCCAGAAGCATTAATTACTATTGTTCCGTTGTTGGCTCCATTACAGGTTGCATCCATTGCAACATAAGTTGCCGTTATTGGAGTGCTTGGTTCAGTAACGGTAATCAGGGCTGAAGTGGTCGAACAATCCAAGCTTGACACTTGAACTTTATAACCACCTGCGACAAGTTGGGTGAAAACACCTGGACTTGCCTGAACAGCAGCAAGAAGTGGATTACCTGAAGCATCTTGTAAAGTATATACATAATTGCCCAACCCTCCTTGGGCCGTTGCCACAATTACTCCCGTGGCATCTCCAGCGCAATTGACAACCGCGTTGGACAAATCCAGCTTAATCATCAATGTCGGCAATGGATCGATCTTGATGTCATTAGATATGTAACTGGTACAACCATTGGCATCTTTAACGTAATAATGATGCGTTCCAACAGCTACCGGGAATGTTGTCGACGGGTTGAATGTTGCAGCGTTATAAACAATTCCATCTGCGCTATAAGTGTAAGGAGGTGTTCCTCCAACGGCACTTAATGTAAGAGTGGTTAGATTGTTACACGTTTGGGTGGTTGCCACTACTAAACTAGCGGTTACAACTGATGGCTCTCCTATAACAATTGGTGTAGAAGAAGTAGCACTGCATCCCCAACCGTCACTCACGGTAATGGTGTATGTTCCAGCTCCCAAACCGCTAAACATAGGCGAAGCTTGAGGGCCACTGGCAGTAGCCGGCACCATAGACGTGGTGTTTAACGTGTATAAATAATTCGATCCTTGACCTCCTGTTGGCGGTGAAACAGTTATGCTGGCATTCCTGTCTCCAAAACAACTCACCGATGCCGCACTTGGACTTGCCGTAAACACGATAGGTGTTGGATTTGCCAAAAGTACATCAACAAAAACGGAACATCCTTTTGCATCTCTTGCACGAACCGTATAGGTGCCTTGGGTTAAGTCAATAAAACTAGTTTTCGTACTCCAAGGGGAAACAACAGTCGCTCCCAACTCCAATTGGAATTCATAACCTCCCGGCCATCCTCCCACGGCAGATGCCGAAATAGAACCATCATTATTTCCAGAAATACAAGTTATGGCTGTATGCGTTTCGGCAATAGTCAATGCTGCATTTGGTTGGTTGATGGTAAAGTTTTTGGTCGCACCACAATACGGACTATTGTTTAATGTAGCCGTGATTGAATAGGTGCCTGCAGCCAAAGCATTGATGGTGAATGGTCCTGCATTTGGACTTGTTCCAGAGGTAACCGGATTTCCTAATGCATCAACTATTGTATAACTGAATGGTCCAGCTTGGTCTGGATTGGTAGCCGTGATGGTTCTATCAATAATGGTAACATTGGCACTGCCATTTGTACCTCCAAAACAGGTTACATCAACAATATTGCTTATGGCAAGATCAAACGTATTTGGGTTGCTTACATAATGCACGTCTTGAATGCTGCATCCTGTATCCAAATTCTCGACAGTAATTAGATAATTCCCAATATTTAATCCCGTGAAAACTCCAGTCGTATTGGTAAAATTATAATTAGCTCCAATCACGCCTGTGGTCGCATTGGAATCAGCAACAGTATATCTCAGATTAGTCGGCGTTCCTCCAATACTGCTTGCCGAAACCGTGATGTCTTCCAGATTCGTACAGGTAATGGCATTGTTAACAGCAATATTTATTTTGTCCAAAGCAATAAATGGATTTAAGACAATAGGTGTCGTCGTAGTGCCGATACAACCTTTGTTGTCATAAACGTTTACCGTATAGCTTCCTCCCAATAAATTAGCCTCAGTATATACATTGCTGGCACCAAACTGTACTCGAGTTCCTCCTTTTAGGAATTCATAATTGACATAAACTCCTGAACCTCCCGTTACTCCCGTCACGGTAATCGTGGCAAAGTTCATGGCATTTGAACTTGAATTACAGCCAAATTGCATCACGTTAGGAGCAGGAACTACAATAATAGCCGGTTCAGCCACGGTAATGGTTTGAGTTGCCACACAACCCCTTCCTGAAGTTACCGTCACTGTATAATTTCCTGCTGTCAATCCGCTAAAAATAGCAGAAGTTTGGGTGGTAATTCCACCATCAATACTGTAGGTGTATATTGGATTATCGTTCACTCCAACGGCAGGAGGATTCATCGTCGCTGTTATAGTTCCATCATTTCCTCCATTGCAAGTAACATCCGTTTTTGAAAGGGCAAAACCAGTGATTGGAGTGGCTGCTCCAAAAGTTACCGGAATAGACTTGGTACAATTTGTTGTAACATCTCTAACGGTTAGTGTGTGCGTTCCTGCAAAAATGTTGGTAACGTTTGCGGAAGCTTGATACGCTCCTGAGTCTATGCTATAGTCATAATTACCCGAACCTCCTGTAGCGGTTAGTGTCAACGCACCATCCCCATCCGTACAACTTGGCAAAGTGGTGATAGCTGCCTGCAATTGCAAAGCCGGTGAAATAACAACTAAACCTGCTGCAGTAGTCGTACAACCATTTTTGTCTTTTACAATTACAGTATAGGTTCCCGGTGCATTCACGGTAAAAGTTGGACTCGTTTGGAATCCTGAACCAATGCTATATTCAAATGGAGCCATTCCTGTTGCCACATTTACAGTAAAAGTATAAGTGCCTGTAGAGCTCGGACATTGACTTAATCCCGGAACGGTTATTCCGGAAGGAAGAGGATCTGTTGCAATAGTAATCGGAAATGGTGTTGTAATCACGCAATTATTGGCATCTTTCAAATAAACATCCCAAGATGTTCCTAAAACTGGATCTAAAACTGCAGAAGCGGAAGTAGTATAAGTTCCTGCCGTCGCACCGCTTATCACGTACGAATAAGTGTATGGAGCAACTCCGCCGGAAGCAGTCACGCTTACTTGGGCACCAAAATTACAATTGGCATTGATAAATGGGTTTGCCGCTAAAGCCAATGGTGCAGGTTGTGCAACATTAATAGATGTTGTAGCAGTACATCCTGTAACCACATCAGTTACTACTATAGTTTGCGTACCTGCGGAATTTAATCCAGAAACTGTTATCGTCGGATTTGATTGTGGTACACTTGCAATTCCTCCATTGATTGAATAAGTATATGTGCCTGCAAAATTTGCAACCGAAAACAACACTTCTCCATTAGTTCCTGGATTACAAGTCACGTCACTAATCAACTGGTCTGAAACGGTGATATTCGTTACCGAATTAACCGTGTATGATTCTTGGTAGGTACAGAAATTGGCATCCGTTACCTGGAACAAGTACGTATCAGGCAATAATCCTGTAAAGATTCCGCTTGAAGCTCCAGTAACATTCGATGTTGCACTTGCAGGAGACAATATCGCATAACTTAATGCACCAACTCCGTTTGTAGTAGTTAGTGTAACGGTACTTGTCAAGTTCGAGCAGGTTACTGCAGTTGAAACAAAATCTAAATTTGTTGGCGGATTCAATGCCGGAACATTTGTCGTTGCCGGAACAGTGCTTATACAACCATTGGCGTCTTTAATATAAGCTGTTACCATTCCTGCAATATTTGTGGAATAAGTATTTGTTGCCGTGTAATTCATGCCTCCATCAAAACTATATTGATAAGAACCTGTTCCTCCACTTCCTGTTACAGTAACAATAGCAGCTTGGGTTGCATTGCCTGCACCGCAAGTCAATCCTTGGGTAAGTGCTGCTGTACCTCCAACAATGGTAGGTTGAGTTATTGTTAATGGACTTGTTGCCGAAGCACAACTTTTACTGTCTTTTACAACAACTGTATAGATTCCTGCAGCATTCAATCCTGTAAACACATTTGAAGCTTGATAAGTTGTACCATTGTCAATACTGTATTGGTATGGTGCAATCCCATTTGCCGCCGTAATCACGACACTGCCATCGGAACCACCATTACAACTTACATTAGTTTGAGTAAAAGCAAATGTTGGAGTAGTTTGTGGTGTTATCATTACTCCCGAAGAAACAGCTTGGCAACCTTGAGTATCTGTTACTCTAAAAATATAGGCTCCGGCTGTTGATGTCGTTAGTACATTACTGCCCATAGCCGTATAACTCGTTCCCGCATTTGTAGAATATTCATATAAAGTGTAAGATGTAGTACCACCACCAGCAGTAAGTGTTACAACAGCATCTGGACTAGTCGTGCAATCCAACTCTTTTGTCAAGACAGCATTCAATGATAATTGTGGCTGTACGACATAATCTACCACGTTCGAACTACAACCATTGGCATCCACAATACTCAATTTGTAAGTCCCCGGAGCATTAATGGCATAGATTGGACTCGTTTGGTTTGAACCGTTAATAGTATAGGTTGCCGGGCTTACAGCTACCGTTTGTCCAATTGAAAGATCAATGGTTAATGGTGTTCCAACAAAACATTGTGATGCAGGCATAACGATAATTGGCAAAGCATCTGTTGCAATAGTAATTGGTAATGGTGTTGTTATCACGCAACCATTGGCATCTTTAACCCATACATCCCAAGAGGTGGCAATAGCCGGGTCTAAAACTGCCGAAGCCGAAGTAGAATAAGTTCCTGCCGACGCACCGCTGATTACATAGGAATAACTATAAGGCGCAACACCTCCTGAAGCAGTCACGCTTACTTGTGCACCAAAATTACAATTGGCATTAACAAATGGGTTTGCCACCAAGGCTAATGGTGTCGGTTGTGCAACAGTAACAGAAGTGGTTGCAGTACATCCTGTTATTTCATCTGTAACAATAATGTTTTGCGTGCTTGCTGTTGTCAATCCTGAAACAGTTACTATTGGATTTGTTTGTCCCGTGATAACTGTTGTTCCTCCATCTAACGAGTAACTATATGTTCCCGTGAAATTTGCAACCGTAAATCGAACTTCTCCATTAGCTCCCGGATTACAAGTCACGTCACTAATTAATTGTCCTGAAACGGTGATATTCGTTACCGGATTAACAGTATATGATTCTTGGTAAGTACAGAAATTGGCATCCGTTACTTGAAATAAATAGGTTCCCGGTGTCAAACCTGCAAAGGTAGTTGTCGTTTGTTGCGGTACAATAATTGGAGAAGGTGCAATGGTTTCATATTGCAATATGCCTACTCCTCCTGTGTGGCCCGTAATTTCAACTGTTCCAGGTGCCAAGCAAGTAACTGCCGATGTCGTGCTGAAAGTTAAATCCGTTGGTGGAACTAAAGCTGGTATGTTTACCCCATTTATTAAAGTATAAACACAACCTTTAGCATCTTTTACAAGAACATCAAAAGCAGTTCCAACATAAGATTGATAGGTATTGGTAGCAGAATAATTGGCTCCTAAATCAAAACTATAAACGTATGGCCCAGTTCCGCCAACGCCATTTATGGTTACTGTCGCCGGTTGTGCCGCATTTCCTGCACCACAAGTCAATGGCGTGGTCAAGAATGTAGTTGCCGTTAAAACCGTAGGCTGCGTAATTGTAATTGGAGCACTCGGATAAAGACATGATTTCGCGTCTCTAACCGTAATAACATAAGTAGTTCCAGCGGCTAATCCAGCGAACACGTTTGAAGATTGGAAAGTTCCAGTATTCAACTGATATTCATAAGGTCCAACTCCAGAAGTTACATTCACGGTAATCGTTCCGTCAGTACCACCATTACAGCTTACGTTAGTTACTGTAGGAGCAGCAAATACTGTAGTTGGAATTGGATCTAAAGTGAAAGTTGTCGTTGCCTGACACAGCGTTGCATTATTGGCATCCGTAACCCTGAAATCATACGTTCCTGCTGTTGTTGCGGTATATGGATTTGACGCTGCTGCAAAACCACCACTATTGAAAGACACTTCATACGTGTAATTAACAGGTAGTGTTGTATTTCCACCTGTTGTTGTTAAGGTAATTTCAGCATTTGGTATCCCTGTACAATCCAGTTCTTTGGTTAAAGTGGCCGACAAATTTAACTTCGGATATACTTCGTAATCCACGTTTTCCGTACAACCATTCCCATCTTTAATTACCAAATTATATGTTCCGGCGGCATTGAATGTAAAGCTTGGCGATGTCTGGAAAGCACTTCCGTTGACGCTGTAAGTTGCACCTCCAACGATGTCTGGATCTACAGTACCCGAAAAAGTAATCGTAAACGGCATGCTACCGTCGTAACAAATTGGAGCTGTTGGTGCCGTAATTGTAGGTACATCGTCTGTATTTAATGTTACGGTCGCTTGTTTAATACAGCCATATGCGTCTTTCACATAGACGATATAATTGCCACTATCCTTCATAAATGTATTGGAAAAGTTCCAATTACTGTCAGAAGCTGTGGGCGGACTATCTTCCAGACCTATTCCAATTGGATTTACATCCGGTAAAATCTGGTATTGGTAAGGAATAGGAACTGATACTTGAGGAGGCACCGCTGATGGGTCTTCCCTGGATACTGTGGTTCCTCCATGGGCAATGGCCACAATTTGTCCTGAATTGGCATTACAATTGGCGTTTTTTACTACTGAAACGGTAACTATTAAATCCGTTGCAGATTCATATATATCAAAAGGAAGAGTAGCGCTTTTACAACCGTCATTAGTTCCCCCATGTTCGGTAATGACCACATAATAAGAACCTGGAGAAAGTCCACCAATCAAAGGCATTGCAAAAGGATAAGCACCAACAATTATTCCAGAAACTTGATTTGCCGGCAAAATTGGTAAATTGGTTTTGGAATCATATACAACATAATCTACCGATGTAGGAGCAACATATCCTGAAGGCGCAGTAGGTTCTTTATCCAATGTAATAGAAACAGTACCATCACCAGCTCCTTTACAGGTAACATCTGTTACCACCCGTAAAGTGGCTAAGCTAGTGACTTTTATTGTAGGAGTTGTTGCCTGTTTGATATATGAACAGCCTGTCGCCATATCATAAACTATAAAGGAATAAATTACTCCTTGAGTCAATCCTGTAAAAGTAGCTGTTGGTGTCCCTGGTATATCTTCAGTAATATAGGGTGCATCCGGCACGCCTGCGATAACATTAGGCACGCCCGGATACAAACCGGATACAGCATCCCTTTGATATATGGCAAAGTAAAATGGACCAGCACCCAACAGTCCCGAAGTAGCGGTAACTTTAACTGTACCACCGTCAGAACAACTTGCAGTCGATTGAATATCAATTGTTAAATCATTAGGCGGGGATGCAACTGTTATGTTCTTTTTAAGAGAACATCCATTGGCATCAACTACAGTTAAAGAATAAGTTCCATAATTTAATCCTGTAAACGTAAAGTTTGTACCAGGATTGTTGGTCTCTGTTTGTGTTGGGTCGCCAACGTTATTGGTTAGAATATAAGTGTAAGGAGCGGTTCCTCCTAAACCTGCACCTACATCTACCGTAACAGTTCCTAAAGTTGTTCCTCCCAAACCAGAACATTCTATATCTTTTTTTGAAAGGGTATAATTTAAAGTATCTGGCTGGTTAATGATAATTGTTTCAGTATCTATACAGCCATTGCCGTCTTTCACAGTTGCTGTATAAGTACCCGCAATTAATCCAGAAAACACATTAGATACTTGAAAAGTTGTACCATTTATGCTATAAGTAAATGGACCAACTCCTTTACTGGCATCAATGCTTACAGATATCGATGCTGTGGCTTCGCCGTTGCAATAGATATCTTGGGTTTGCGTAACTCCAGTAATATCAGGATTCACGGGTAATGTGGTAACAATTGGAGTTGTTGTTTCAACACTGCAACCATTCGCATCCGTAACTTTAAAAGTATAACTCCCGGCAACACTTGAATTAAATACATTGCTTCCCATAGCGGTATAAGAACCGGAAGCTTCTTTAGATTCATAAGTGAACGGAGCTTTACCTCCTGTTGCGGTTATCGTTATTTGGGCTGCGGCTAAAGTTGGATCTATATTACAAGTAATTCCTTTATTCAAAACAGAACTCAATGTCAGTTGCGGCGCGACAACTACTGGTGCACTATCGGCAGTACAACCATTGGCATCTTTTACTCGAATGGTGTAACTGCCTGCTGTAGTAACCACAAAAGTATTTCCTGCTTGATAAGAACCGCCATTATTAATACTGTAAGTCAATGTTCCAAGCCCACCAGAACCTGCGGCGGTGATAGTGTAACTTCCCACTCCCAAACATTGTCCTGTAGCAGAAGCCTTAACTGTAGGTATTGGATCTGTAGCAATGACAATGTCATACTTAATTGTACATCCATTAGCGTCTTTTATCCAAACGTCCCAATTTGCATTCGTCACAGGATTTAAATTGGCTACGTTAGCAGCTACATAATCTGTTGTTATTGGAGCCACTCCGTCTTGTTTGTAGGCATAAGTATAAGAAGCCGTTCCTCCTGCTGCAGTAACCGTAACCTGTGAAGTTGGTGTAAAACAGTTGGCGTTTACTTGTGCTATGCTTGCTGATAAAGCAGCTGTAGGTTGCGTTATTGTAATTGATGTAGGAGCAATACAGCCTGTAGTTTCATCTGTAAAGACAACATTATAAGTAGTAGTCCCTCCTAGATTTGGCAAAGTAAACACTGCAGCCGTTTGACCCGTGACGGCAGTTGCTCCATTCACGCTATAACTATAGGTTGTAAATCCGCTTACATTGTAACGTATCGAACCTGTCGTGTTTCCAAAACAATCAACATCCTTCAATTTTGTTGCTATAACCGCAATTGGCGTAACTGGATTTACAATATGTGATTCCGTATAATAACAGCCATTGGCATCCGTAACTTTAAAGATGTAAGTTCCCGGAGATAATCCCGCAAAAACGCCTGATGTATTTGAAGTCGCAGAGGCAGTTGGAAATATAATTTCGTAAGTCAATGTCCCCACTCCATTTGTTGCACTAGTTGTTACGGTTGTTGTGGTCGCAGTACACGTTATTGGTGTAGCCGTAAAGCCCAAATCCGTTGGTGGGTTTAATTTTAATAAGATG
Organism: Flavobacterium fluvii; assembly: GCF_900129545.1. Lineage (GTDB taxonomy): Bacteria > Bacteroidota > Bacteroidia > Flavobacteriales > Flavobacteriaceae > Flavobacterium > Flavobacterium fluvii. The sequence continues at coordinate 597,207 of NZ_FQWB01000001.1, forward strand.
CCACTGCCTGATACAACACAACCTTTGGCATCTCTAACACTATAAGTATAAGGTTGATCCGATCCATTATCATTCAATGTTAATGTATTTACAGCACTGTAGCCACTTCCATTAAAACTGTATTGGTATGGTGCTGTTCCTGTTCCTAATGTTGAAGTTACTGTTACTGTTGCCGCTTGTTTCGTATTAGTGGCACTACATGCAAATGGAGTTACTGATGCTGTAGCCGCTAAAGCAGCAGGCTGTGTCAGGGTAACCATTTTAGTAATGTAACAATCCTTGCTGTCTTTAACATAAAAAGTATGTGTTCCATCTCCTAAACCTGTGAATAAAGATCCCGGAACATAAGTAACCCCATCTTTGCTGTAAGTGTAAGGTGCTACTCCTCCTGATGGAATTATTTGTACCGCACCATCCAAAGCACCATCACAAGATGGATTAACATCGGTAGTGGTTGCCGTTATCGGAACCAATGGATTTATTGTTGTCGTGGCGGTAGTCGTACAGTTGTTGGCATCAGTAATTCTAAATTGGAAAGTTCCAGCCGCTAAAGTCGAGTACACATTGGTTCCCATTGCGACATACGTACTTCCACCATCAGTGGAAACTGCATATGAATACGGGCTTTTTCCTCCTGCTGCCGTAATTGTAATAATTGCTGCTGGCCATATTGTACAATCCAACTCTTTTGTAATCGCCGGCAAAACAGTTAACTGTGGATAAACGATGTAAGTTGTTGTTGCTACACATCCGCTGGCATCTTTAAGGCTTAAAGTATAAGTTCCCGCAGCATTGATTGTGAAATTTGGACTGGATTGATATCCACTACCGATGCTGTAAGTTGGCACTCCAACATATGTTCCCGTAATGCTAATGTTAATTGGTGATCCAACATAACATTGGATGGCAGGTGTGTCAATCGTGGGTAAAGCATCACTTATCACGGTTACCGTGGTGGTTGCGATACAGCCTTTGGCATCTTTTACATAAACATCCCAAATTAAATTGGTAGCCGAGTTTGTGTCAACTGTTACTACATTGCTATTATTATAAGTTGTCGGAGCCGTTGCACCCGAAATTACTGCTGCATAAGTATAATTTATTGTTCCTCCTGAAGCAGTTATGGTAATTTGTGAATCGTCATTGTTACAGTTAACATGGGTTGCAGTTGCAGAAGATGCTACTAAAACAGAGGGTTGCGTTATTGTTACTGAAGCATTCGCAGTACAACCGGTTACCTCATCAGTAATCAAAATCGCATAGGTTCCCGCAGATTGATTGGCCAGGTTGATGGTTGTTGCTGTTTGTCCCGTAATAGTTGAGTCTCCATTAATACTATAACTATAGGTTCCCGAAAATCCGGAAACAGTATATTGAACCGATCCCGTATTTCCTCCATTACACAAAACATCACTCAATTTGTTTCCGATAACCGCAATTGGCGTAACTGGATTTACAATATATGATTCCGTATAATAACATTCATTGTCATCGGTTACTTTAAAGATGTAAGTTCCCGGTGATAATCCCGCAAAAACACCTGTCGTGTTTGAAGTTGCAGCAGTTAGAGGAAAAGTAATTTCATAAGTCAGCGTACCAACCCCTGTTCCAACAGTAGGTGTTACCGTAACTGTACTCGTTGTTGCATTACAAGTAATGGCAGAGTTGGTTATAGTGCCAACAATTGGTGAATTTAATTTTAATAAGGTACCACTACCTGATACAATACAACCTTTAGCATCTCTTACACTATAAGTATAAGGCTGATCCGATCCATTATCATTCAATGTTAATGTATTTGCAGCACTGTAGCCGCTTCCATTAAAACTGTATTGATATGGTGCTGTTCCTGTGGTAGGAACTGCAATGGTTATCGTCGCTGATTGTTTGGTGTTGGTAGCGCTACAACTAAAGGCTGTTGCTGTTGCAGAAACAACCAAAGCAGTAGGCTGTGTCAGGGTAACCGTTTTAGTAATAAAACATGCATTGCTGTCCTTGATGTAAAAAGTATAGGTTCCGTCTCCCAAACCTGAAAACAATGAACCCGAAACATAAGTAGTTCCATCTTTGCTATATGTGTAAGGTCCTATTCCTCCTGATGGAATTATTTGTACCGACCCATCCAAAACTCCACTACATGAAGGATTAACATCGGTAGTGGTTGCCGTTATCGGAACCAATGGATTTATCGTTGCTGTAGTTGTTGTAATACAACCTTTGGAATCAGTAATTTGGAATTGATAAGTACTTCCAACAGCAGTGGTATAAGTAAAAGTAGTCGCAGTTGGATATGCAATTGTTCCGGGTCCAGTTCCAGAAAGTACCGTTACCGTAAAAGGAGCCGTTCCACCAGAAATAGTTCCCGTAATTACAGCATTAGGACTGGCGGTACAATCCAATGTTTTGATATTGGTAATTGCCGTTGTCAATTGAGGCGCAATGACAATATTACTTATGGTCGCAGTACAATTGTAACTGTCTGTAACGATTATGTTGTGGGTTCCTGTTCCCACATTGGAGAACGTATTGCTGTTTTGAGCAGGAGCTCCGTCTAAACTATAAACAAAAGGCGAAGTTCCTCCTGAGACATTTACTACCAATGAAGCCTGATTCAAGCTGTCAAAACAGAGGTCTGAACTTGGATCCAAAGTAGCCGTTAAAGTTGGTGGAGCCACGACATTTATCGCAGCACCAACTGCGCTAACACATCCATTGGCATCTTTTACGAAAACAGTATAATTTCCTGCAAGCACATTGGTAAACTGTGCGTTTACTTGGTATGGTCGAATTACTGCAACTCCAGCGGCATCCCTCAATTCGTATTGGTAAGCCAAAGTTCCTCCTGCCCCAACTGCCGAAACGGTAGCCCCTGTAGAACAAGTAGCTGCCGTGGTTACCGAAGCCGTAACCGTAAGAGGTGATGGAGCCGTGATAATTTGAGAAAATGTTTTAACGCAAGTTCCAGTCGAAGTGGCATCGTAACGTATTAAAATTGCATAAGTGCCATTGGCCAATCCTGTAATAGTGTAAGGAGAAGTCAATTGGGTATTCCAAGTCGTTCCGTTATTTGTGGAATATTGAAACCCTTTTGTGGCATCAAAATTTTGTGCCGCAATAGTAATTTCACCATCATTTGCTCCAGAACAACTCACATTCTTGAATCCCGTGATGGAAGCATCAAAGGCTTTGCCAGTTGACACTGTTATGGTGAAATCTTTGGTAGTGATACACGATTTTGGTAATTGATAGACTATTATGTCATCAATTAAAGCGTCATTCCCATTATATAGAATACTACCAGAACGGATTTTAAATGTCAAATTAGTGTTATTCCCTGGATTTAGAGACAATGATTTTAGATTCCAAATCTCATTATTCTCAATTACACCTGTTGCTTGTGAAGCCACTACCACGCCTGAACCATTTACTAATTCTATTATGAAATCCGGTTTAGCTCCAGTTCGAGAAGCTCGTATCAAATTAGCAAGATACAAATCCACTTTTATGTCTTGATTTGGAATAATATCGACAATGGGTTTGCTGTATAAAACGCCATAAGGTCCAGCTGCAGAGCCAATATTAACCAATAAATATCTTCCATTTGCATTCGTTCCATTGCTTGTATGATCCGTAAAGTGGTACCAAGCTCCAGAATTATTACTACTTGGATCGTCTGGTCTCCAAAAAAAGCTGGCCACGGAATATTGGTTGTCTTCGACTGATCTTGTTGTACAAGCATAAGGTGCCAATACATGCTGATCGTTAAAACAATAAGCGCTTGCAATCCCCGGACTTGTGGTTGGCGCTCCAGATCCAAAATCTTCTTTCAACAAGTTGCTATAAGTGGGAACGCTTAATAATTTATAGGAAACACTGACCGTATGAGTTCCTGAAGGCACATTGGTAAAAACATTGGATGGAACATTCGTATTCGGAACACCGTCCAAAAGATATTGGTAACTATAATTGGCTCCTCCATTATTGGTTACGGTCACTGTACTGGTTGCAGTACCATCGCAATTGAAAACAGCTTCATCAACGCTAATAGTTGGTTCAACTGGTTTGGGGTCAATAATGATATTAGGCATACTGAAAATACATCCGTTAGCATCCCTGATGTACACCGTGTAAGTTCCTGGAGCTTTGTAAGCATCATTAACGCTTGTCCAAGTTGATTGATTGTCATAACTATATTCATAAGGAGCAGTTCCTCCTTGCGGATTGGTAATGCGTATTTTTCCTTCTCCCGAAGGGCCGCAACCAGCCAATTCGGACACTCCTGCCGATGCAGTCAAAGCTGTGCTTGGCTGAGTTATAGTTATTGGTTGCATTGTGCCATAACAAACGGATGTTCCTAAAGTGTAACGCACAATGGTATTGTAAGTTCCTGCAAATAAGTTGGAGAATGTTGGTGTCAGTAAATAAGTAACGCCATTGTCAATACTGTACGCCAAGGTATATCCATTGGCATTCGTTACATTAAAATTAATCACTCCCGTGTTGTCATTGTAGCATTTAATATCGGTATGGCTCATCGTATAAACCGGAGGCGGTATTGCAGCAACCGTAATTGAAGTGGTTGTCGTACAATTGTTGCTGTCCTCAACGACAATATTATAAATTCCTCCTGTTGGAAGTGGATTTGTAACTGCAATTTGTGGTGTACTTTGGAAAACAGTGGTGCTGTTTACATAATAAATGAAAGGAGGAGTTCCTCCAACAGGATATACAGTTATCTCCCCATCGGTGCAAGTCAATGGTTTGGTAATTGCAGCCGTTGCGGTCAACAAATCTGGCTCTTTTATTTCAACAGTGTTGGAATAATCACAACCATCATCTGTCCTGACTCTTACTGTATAAACTCCTGGATTCAAATTCGAAAATTGATACTCGTTAGCTGCTATTGGGCCAACACTGTTAACCAAAGTTGCTCCTTGGGAAACACTAAAAAAATATTGCGGAAGCGCATCATTGGCTACCAATTTTATGGCTCCTTTGTCTCCTTTACAAAGAGGTTGGGTCAGGAAAGTGGAAACCGTAAAATTTCTTTGTCTAATAAGGATGTCGGGAACCGAGAAAATACAAGGATTTGCATTCACGCCTACCTGTTTGATGTAAACAGTATATGAACCTGCATTTATAACCGGGAAACTTGCATTTGGAAAAACATTGCTGGATTGATAAGGACCTGCGGAATTTAAGCTGTATTCATAGCCTGAAGGTACGCCTCCAACTGTTATTTGTCCATTAGTAGTACAAAGAATGTCCTTGGAAGTAACCGTGGGATTCAAAAAATTTTGATATACATTAAAATAAAACTGGCTAAAACAGCCTCCTGTATATCTTATGGTAAGCCTGAACTGGCCTGAAGTGTTTGCCGTATAATCTGCCCCAGTGCCTACAAGCGACCAAGTACAAGACGTGTTTTCATTGGCGCAATCAGGATTGACAACAGCCACGCAACTACCTTCATTCAATTTGTACCATTCAATCGCTGTTGCATCGCTAATTCCTGTTCGGATTACTCGAGTATCATTGGCACCACAAAGAAAGAGATTCGGCAATTTTTTTCCGTCATCGGGACAGGTTACCACCTCACCCAGATAAGGCAATTGCGCATAAGGAATTACGGGATTGGTGTTGGTAACCCCAAAATGCTTTACCGTAATCTCTTCAACGATACTTTTACAAGTGGATGCCGCGGTGTTATGAACATAATAAGTACCTATTTGTGTTGCGGTAAACGTTTGTCCAGTGCCAATTGGAGAACTACCGTCTGGATTTCTGGACCAGGAATAGGTGCTGTAACCATCCGAGGCTTTCAGTACCACGCTGGAGCCACATAAAATTACATTTTGGGTAAACTTGCAATTGGTAATATCTACCAAAAAATTCGTGGATTCTGGAGAACCTAATTTACAGGCAGTCGAGGCAAAACTACCTTCTTCCTGAAATACATTGGTGTTAATCACCCCTTGATAGGTCGCAAAAGCCTGGTTCTTTATTTCATTGGAACAAGCCGTAGTCAGACTATTACAATCAGGAACCACTTGTACATTTATACGTATTGTGTAAATACCGTCATTAACTTCTACCGAAGTGTTTGGAATATTGAAAATAACTGTCCTTGTAAGTGGATCATAGGACTTAAATGTTGCTCCACCTGCATTGGAATAATCTATATTGGTGGCGGGATTAAATGTGATATTTATGGGAAGTATATCTTTGATTGTAAAATTTTTGACATTATCATTACCCACACTTTGATAACTGATTTCATAGGTCAAACTTTGTCCTAAAGTAACATTACCGCCACCAACGTTAACCCCTGAAGTGTTTTTTACTATTTTGGTCAGGTCAATTTTTGGTGCAATAATGTCTACTGCATAAGCACTAAAAAAAGCATAAACGGGATCCGCCTGTCCCTTGGCCACCTGCAAGGTAAAATCGGTAGAAGTCTGATTGTTGTCAATGTATTCGGGGTCTGCACCGATAACTTCCAAAACACCGGTATCATAACCCAAGGTATTGGTTCCGGAAGGATTTCTAGGAGTTGAAACTCCATTGGTATTTTCTATTGTGGAGATGAAAAAATTATTGGCAGGTCGCAAAGGGGTCACGACTTGCTTTGTTCCAAATTCCAGTTTAGTTCCCCCTTGAGGTTTATCTCCGTCCAAAGCTGCATAAGCAAATTGTAAATCTACATTACCCGATGGTGGGGTTGTAAATCCAGTAACAGGAATTTTTTCAGTATGGGCTGAATATATATGACTAAATCCATCAAAGACACTAAATGATTTCATGTGAAGACTAGGATCTTCATAAACCACGAAAAGAGTCCAACCGGCTGACAACCCCGTTGTGCCATTAGCACCTGTGCTTGAAATTACATTGGCCACGGTGTAAGTTCCGGAAAGATTTGTCAAACCTGACAATAAACTGGTTACATCGGCAAAACAGGCATAAGGTGTATTCGAATCGGGAATAATGGGACTGGCAATTGCATCATAAACAATCTCGCCATTAATGTCATTGTATGTTGTGGCTCCGGGCAATTTTAATTTCACTTTATTGATATCAGTTCTACTCCCGCTCTGAAGCATTGCCCCCCAATACAAAGCGGCATAGGCAACCCTGTAACAAGTGGTGGCACTTCCGTCCTTTTGTGGTGGTACTGAAAGATCCGCACTACTGGAATTGAAAGTCGAAGCATCCCCATCAATATCAATGTACTGCATCGAAATATTCTGGTTGGCTAATGTATTGTCATTAAAAGGAAGATTGTCTTTTCCGAGAATATTGTTCCCGGCAACAATCATTTTTCCTCTTATGTCTATTTTTTTCCTTATTGAAAAAGTCTTGTAGGTTTGGGCATAAGATGACAAACCGATTAACCCTGTTAAGAGAACTAAAATCAGTTTAGAAAAAACAGGTTTTTTTATTGCTTTTATTAATCCATATTCTCCTCCTTTTGTTGAAATTATGGAGCGTTTAATCACACGGGAAGAAAACCCTTGTAACAAGAATATTTTGTTGACAATTAAAAAAAAGTCAATAATTAGTAGGTAGTTTTTTTTCATCGAGGTAAAATTGTTTACTTCAAGTTTATATTTTTCTAAATTAACCAGAGGGGCATCTCGTTAATTTATAATAGATTAAACTCAATAATTTTTTTTCATAATTGATCCGTTATTTATTAATTCTCAATTTTGGCTATAGACATTTTACCGTTGTATGGAGTACTTCCTTTAGACTGTAAAGCTTTTTTAGCCTCTTCAATATTGTCAAATTTATCATAGTAAATAAAATATCTACTTGTGTTAACGTCATAGAAGAAATTTATGTTGGTCTGTCCCGCAGCGACTGTTTTTGTTAAAAAAGCATCTCTTTTCGCAACATCGCTATGAACGGCCACCACTAAATAATAACCACTATTCACATTTTTAATACTTTTTAAAATTTGCATGTTGGCCTGTTCTTCTCCATAATCAAAATCTGCTGGTTTTAACAGAGTAGCACTGTAAGGAGTCGTCTCTTTTATGCGTTCCAGGGTCGCTTTGTCTTGTGAAAATCTATCTCCTTCATTAACAAAGGCAGCCTTTTTTATTCTTCTTTTTTTCTCGATTTCGGTGGCAATTTTGATTTGTTCCAATGATGAAACTAAATCCTTGTTTGATTGAACTGCTTGTGATTGCTCGTTTTTCAGTGCTTCAATTGTTTTCAAATAATATTGGTTCAACGTTTCGTTTTTATCAGAAACTTTCTTGATTCTTTGATTGTACAAACCTTCCAATTCTTTGATCTTGTCATTTTGAATTTTGTTTACTTCTGCTATCTGAAGATTCAAGGTTTCCAATGCTTTGCTTTCTCCTGCAGTGCTCTTGAATGGTTTTGGCTCTTTGAATATGCCTTTTTCACTTAAATCATTTTCCTCCTTCATATCCTGAAGATCTTTCTGTTTAGCGGATACGGTAGCATTCAAGTTAGTCAATAATTGTTGTTGGGTCTTTTTAGCATTTTCTAATGACACAGCTATATTATCCATCGATTTTGCAATATCATCTTTTGGCGCTACAGCAGCTTTAGCGAGAGCATCGGCTTTAGCTTTAGCATCAGCATCCAATTTTGCTTTGGCATCAGCGGCTAATTTTGCTTGAGCAAGGGCGTCGGCTTTAGCTTTGGCGTCAGCGGCAAGTTTTTCTTGGGCAAGGGCGTCGGCTTTGGCTTTGGCATCAGCTGCTAATTTTTCTTGGGCAAGAGCGTCGGCTTTGGCTTTCGCATCAGCTGCAAGTTTTTCTTGGGCAAGAGCATCTGCTTTTGCTTTGGCATCTGCTGCAAGTTTTGCTTGAGCAAGAGCATCGGCTTTGGCTTTGGCGTCAGCGGCAAGTTTTTCTTGAGCAAGGGCATCGGCTTTGGCTTTGGCATCAGCGGCTAATTTTGCTTGAGCAAGGGCATCCGATTTAGCTTTGGCATCTGCTGCAAGTTTTGCTTGAGCAAGGGCGTCTGCTTTGGCTTTGGCGTCATCGGCTAATTTTGCTTGGGCAAGAGCGTCAGCTTTGGCTTTAGCATCAGCAGCTAATTTTTCTTGAGCGAGGGCATCCGCTTTGGCTTTGGCGTCAGCATCCAATTTGGCTTGAGCGACAGCATCTGTTTTTGGTTTGGAAACAGTTGTTGGTTTAGATTTGGCAAGAGCATCAGCTTTGGCTTTGGCGTCAGCAGCCAGTTTTGCTTTTGCAAGAGCATCTGCTTTTGCTTTGGCATCTGCTGCAAGTTTTGCTTGGGCAAGAGCGTCGGCTTTGGCTTTGGCGTCAGCTGCAAGTTTTGCTTTTGCAAGAGAATCCGCTTTAGCTTTGGCGTCAGCATCCAATTTGGCTTGAGCGACAGCATCTGTTTTTGGTTTGGAAACAGATGTTGGTTTAGATTTGGCAAGAGCGTCGGCTTTGGCTTTTGCATCAGCGGCCAATTTCGCTTGAGCGAGGGCATCAGCTTTAGCTTTCGCATCAGCTTTGACCTTGGCGTCAGCGGCTAATTTTGCTTTTGCAAGAGCATCGGCTTTTGCTTTCGCATCGGCAGCCAATTTCGCTTGAGCGACAGCATCTGTTTTCGGTTTGGAATCAGTTGTTGGTTTAGGTTTGGCAAGAGCATCAGCTTTGGCTTTCGCAGCGGCATCCAATTTGGCTTGTGCAACAGCGGCTCTTCTTACCTTTACCTCGGCAGCCTGTTGTTCTTTTTTCGCTTTTTCTTCAGGAGTTAGTTTAGGTGGCGTATATGCTGTTCTTCGAGTATCGGCAGCAGGAATTACAGATCCTTCTTCGTCATCAACATATGAATTATTCTTGCTTTTGAATTTATAAGCCAAAACAATTTCGTGTGAGGCTCCGAAATTTGATAAATCACCTGTTCCGGTTTCATAATTATATTCAAAAGATATGTTTTGTGTGATGTTCAAGCCTATTCCTCCAGAGATTCCGTACAGTGAGTTGTATCCGGCTTGCGCCCAAACTCCAATCGGTATGTTAAGCATGGCCAATCCTGAAACTATGGTTTTGTCTTTTTTGAATTCGGTCTTAAGTAAACCTGAAAATTTACTTCTGTCGAAAAACCCGTTTGCATCGATATATCCGGTGTGCATGATGTGGGCTTCAATGCTTTTTTCAGGATCATCCTCAACTATTTTGGAAGTATTGATATTATATAAAACCAAATTATTTACCGAAAGACCGAAATCAAGAAAAGCCGTTCCGTAATTAATTCCTGGATTCACGGTTATTAAAGCATTTGAAGGTATGTTTTCCAGTGATGGATCTGGGTAATTTGTAATTACTTTTGATTCATTTAAACCGCTTTTGTAAACTCCTAAATTAACCCCAAAAGTTAGATTGCTATCGCTTTGAAGTTGAACATTGTGGGCATAATTTGCCACTGCGCCAAAAGTGGTCAACATACCGTAATTTTGCTGAAACACGCCAAAAGCAATGGCTTCATTTTCCCTGAATCTTCCTGAATAACTAAATAAATAAGTTTGTGGAGCATTTTCGAATTGGATCCATTGCCTTTTATTATATAAACTAATATATGTGTTTTGTTCTCTAACAAAACTGAACGTTGGATTGATAATATATCTATTGAACTTTAAAGAATTCCTAACCGGAAGTGCAAACGAAACAACTCCATCCTCTTGGGAATAGAGCATTTGCTTCGCAAATAAAAGAAAGACAATAACTACAAAGTACTGTTGTTTCATATTATTTCACTAGAGTTATGGATCCTTTTTTTACTTTCCCACCTTGTGTTGTCAGAATATAATAATAAACCGGGTTTACATTTTTAAAATCAATTTGGCTTTCTGGCCAATTGTTTAAATAATTATTGGAGGTAAATACAACTTCGCCGGTAGCGCTCATTATTACAACTTCCGTGTTGCTGCCAACACTGTATTCTTGGGGTATTACCCATGTATCGTTTATCCCGTCATTGTTCGGGCTAATCAAATTGGGAATTTCGACAACACTTGAATCTACGGCAGAATTTACTTCAAAAGGAATTTCGTCCACAATGACACATCCTGAATTTTGGGTAACTATGACTTTATAACTTCCCTCGCTGGTTACTGCATAAGTATTTCCTTGAACCCCCGCTATTAATGTATTATTTTGATACCATTGAAAAGTGGGATTTACGGCATTTGTCGTTACAACAACATTCTTCGTTTCTCCATCTATAATAACACTTGGGTTGGGAATGTTTATGCTGCTTTCCATTTTAAATTCTTTCAAATCTATGGAATAAGTATTGTTACAACCGCCAAAATCAATGGCTACAGAATATAATCCTGCTTGGTTTGTCGTATATGTTGCACTGGTTGCCCCGTTTATTTTCACATTGTCTTTATACCATTGATGTGAATTTCCCGCCATTGAACTAAGTGTTGTGAGATTCCCTCCTGAACAAAAAGGATTTCCCAAACTTGAGGTTATGGCTCCTGATGTTCCTCCCGAAGCTTCGGAAACAGTCACGCTATTGGAACGAGAATTGGAATCGGTACATGAAGCATAATCAATGGCAACATAATAGGTTCCTGCCGAGTTTACAAGTAATGATGGCCCCGTTTGTCCAGAAATAACAGTCGTTCCTTTGTACCATTTATACTTTATATTCGGATAATTTGCCGGCGAGGAGTTGGGTATGCTTGGTGTTGGATTATCAATCGATAAAGTAACATTTCCGCCTGTGCAAATAGTGGCAGTTGATTGTCTGTTGTTAATATAATAAACGTCTTCAAATGGTTTGTAATAGGCCGGAAAGAACGACAAAGTGCCGCTCGGGTTATTGGGGTCTTTTATGGAAAAACTACCGCTAACAAATCCCGTGGAACTTTTGACTCTCAGCTTGTAATTTTCAGATCCAATTAAATTTGTGGGTACTGCAAATGTTACCGTTTTTTGGCTAACCGTCACGTCGATTGTGGACAAGGTTGTCGTACTAACAGGATTGGTGAAACTTCCTGAAATATCTGAAAGCTGTACTTCAAAAGTAGTTGAAACCGGGAAACCCGCATGATTGAAAGTCGCATCAAACTGATTGTAATTACCCGCACAAATTTTACTGAAAGTTAGCGTTTGGGGAGCTATGGTTTGGCCGTTAATTGTTGTGGTTAACGAGAAAACCAAAGACAAAAAACAAAAAAAATATTTATTTACAATGGAAATCTTCATCAACTAAAATATTTACTTAGCCGGTATTTAAATAAATATTTTTTTTATAAAAATTACGGCTCAATTATTACAAAAACGTTCATTTTATTTGTTTTATTTAATCTTCGCTTGAAACTGTTATTCCACCTATTCGCAATCTAAAATCGGGTCTTTTATCATTCATGAAATCAATGAAAGTCACATTGTTCTCGGCTTTGGAATAGACATTGGCAAAAGCGGCATTTCCGTACCAACTTTCTAAATCTTCGTTATTGGAATTGTCCGCAACAAAAATATTACCCTTGCATAGATTGAAATACATCTGTTCCAATTTGATTTTCTTTAGATTTTCATCATTAATATAGATTGCCTTATCCAACAATATCGCGGGATTAAAACCAGAAATCACACTTTTCTTGAAGTCAATCGAAGCATTGTCGGCAATGAAAACACCCTCTTTAATTAGGCCAGATTCTATATCGGCTTTCACATTTTCACTATTGTTGACCAATGTTAAATTTCTTGCCGTAACAAAAGTGTGCTTTTTGGTAAAATCAACTTCTTCTTTTTTATTATAAGAAAGCACATTCAAACAACGAGAACCCGTGCTGTTTGTCAAATAAGAAGAACGAATGGCCAATGAATTTTCTATACGGCATTGTGTGCCATAATTAAATTTATAATCATCATTGCTTGATTTATAAGAAATCAGCTTTAACAAATTGACTTCTCCTCCCAGGATTTCAAAAGAATCTCCGCCAGAATGACTTGCCATTACATTTTCGATTATGGTTTTATTTCCAACTCCCGCCAATAACAACGCATTAAAATTATCGCCTCCTTTGACTTTTGCTCCTGCGAATTCTATTCTTACGAATCTTAAAACTCCAGAATTACTGGCTGTATTATTTCCTCCATAACCCGATAAAAGGGCATCTGTGTCAAAATTTACTGAAGAAACATTCCCAAATTTATTGGTCGGCGCATCACCAAGAATAATTATTCCTCCCCAATCACCCGATTTTCTAACAGTTTTGTTGGAAGTAAAAACTATGGGATCCGTTTCTAAACCTTCGGCAATTATAGAAGCTCCTTTTGTAATAATAAGAGAAGCTTTGGACTCATAATCTCCCATTATAACTGTTCCGGGTTCAATGGTCAAGGTTGCATTGTTTGTTACATAAACATTGCCTTGCAACAGATATACATTTTTTTTGTACAGCTTTGTGTCTGCATTGATATTACCTGTCAAAATCTGGTTTACCTCGTCATAATCAATTTTGTTGGGTTTAAAGTCTGTCCAGTTATTTAACCAGCTGTTAAATCCTGTTATTCCTTTTTCTTGTTGTGCATTTATGTCACAAACCACCAAAAGGACTAATGCTATTATTTGTATTGATTTTTTCATGACTTAAAATTTATAATTTTTCAGCATTTTTTCTACCCAATTTTTAAACTTAAAAAAGAATGATCTTGTTGATGAAATTACATGTCGTCAAATTCATGCAATGATTTCAAAATGTTTTCATAAAATAGAATGGCTTTTACCAAATCGTCCTTGTCGGAATAAGGCAATATCTTTTTTTGATAACTGGTCGTTGTCTCAAGATAACTTGTCGTGTTTTCTTCCTGTGATTCAAAAGCCTTTCTGTACTCGGAAGTATAAGGAATTCCAAAATCAATCAGGGTAATCCCTGGTTTAGTGGCCAATGCTATATAAGGTAATGTTTTGGCAAGAACTCCCACTCGTTCTACACACAATTCTAGCAACGCACCTTTGGGCAGTTCGGACAATTCTTTCTTGTCATAAAACTTTTTTATTATGGCAGTCCTGCTGATAATACTTTGTGGAGCGTTTTTACTTTGAGAAAAAGTTGCTGTCGATACTAATAAAATAATAATACTGGTAAAAATAATTTTAGATTTCATAGGCTAAGCTTTAATTGGGTTAACAAACTTACAAAACAAAATTTAATCTACAATTTTATTTTTCAATTTTATATATTAAAAGTATTACAAATTATTAAAAATATTACAAAATATCGAATATATCTGCACTTAATCCGATTTTTTTGAAATGACTGACAACAATTTAACAAGATTAATAAGCTGCAAAAAAAATATTATAAAGAATTAACATAGCTTTTTTAAGACAATATTTAAATTTTTAAGCCGGCAAAACATCGCATTTCATAAAATAAAAACCATCGAATAAAAGACTCGTTAATCCGATTGTTTAAAAAATGTACGTTTGGAGGTCAAAAACAGAAACCTGTATAATGGACTCTCTGGAATCCACGATTTCTTAAAACTTTGCAATCTAAATTTCGGGGCTATTCCTATTTCTGCTATATTTGCCTTATGCAGTTTTCAGAAATTTTAGGGCAGGAACACATCAAAAACCACTTGACGCGAAGTGCCGATTTAGGCAGGATTCCCCACGCACAATTGTTTGTAGGACCGGAAGGAAGTGGCACTTTGCCAATGGCGATTGCCTATGCGCAATACATTTTGTGCAACAACCAGAACGGGGAAAATTCGGGTTCCAATGAAAGTTGCAATCTTAAATTCCAAAAAATTTCGCATCCCGATTTGCATTTCGTTTATCCAACCGTAAGCACCGAAGACGTGAAAACAAAACCCAAAAGCATTGATTTCATTGCCGATTGGAGACAATTTGTTGCCCAAAATCCCTACGGAGGTTTGTTCGATTGGTATTCCGTTTTAGGAGTCCAAAACAAACAAGGAGAAATCCGGGTTGACGATGCGCAAGAAATTTTGAAATCACTTTCCTTGAAATCCTACGAAGGCGGTTATAAAATCATGATTGTTTGGATGGCCGACAAAATGAACACGGCCGCTTCCAACAAATTGTTGAAATTATTGGAAGAACCGCCGGAAAAAACCATTTTCATACTCATTTCCGAAAACGAAGAAGACATTATCCAAACCATACGTTCTCGTTGTCAGGTTTTACATTTCATAGGATTAAGCGAAAGTGTTATTACCGAAGCCTTGGTTTCTCGCGAAAACATGGAGCCAAAACTGGCCACGAAAATCGCCCATCAAGCACAAGGAAATTACAACAAAGCCCTGCATTTGCTCAAGGATGACAGCGACGAATTTCCGTTCGAACAATGGTTCGTGGTTTGGGTTCGTGCGGCTTTCAAGGCCAAAGGAAATGCAGCCGTGATTGCGGATTTGATTCAATGGAGCGAACAAATAGCCGCTTTGGGAAGAGAAACCCAAAAGAAATTCCTGCAATTTTGCATCGATATTTTCCGTCAGGCGTTGCTGCACAATTATGAAACACCAAGTTTGGTTTATATCGAGCCAACGGTCGAAAATTTCACGATAGCAAAATTTGCCCCTTTTGTAAACGGCAACAACATTCACGAAATATTCCAGGAATTATCCGATGCCATATATCATATTGAACGCAACGGAAATGCCAAAATCATTTTGACCGATTTGTCCATCAAACTCACTCGTTTAATACATAAAAAATAAGTTTATGAACAACGCTGCCTCTATTCTAATTTTGATATTTCTGGCTCTTACATTTATACAATCGGGTTATGAAAAACTCTTTTATTGGAAAGATAACGTCGATTGGCTCAAGGAACATTTTGCCAAAACCAGACTCAAAAACTTGGTGCCTTTGGCCTTGGGACATCTTCTGGTTTTAGAATTAATTTCGGGAATTTTGTGCATAGTGGGTGTCATCGAACTTTTGGTGAACAATGGAAGAACTTTTGGTTTCTTTGGTGCCATTTTTTCGAGCATTACTTTACTGATGATGCTTTTCGGACAACGATTGGCCAAAGATTATGACGGCGCCAGAACCATCGTCATTTACTTTATTCCTGCCGTCATGGCGGTGTATTGGTTGAATTAGGAAAGAATCAATTTCAATGGCAATTTCAATGACAAATAATAAAAATAAAAACTTTGTGTCTTCGTGACTTTGGGGCAAAAAAAATTGTGACTTTGAAATAAAAACTTTGTGCCTTCGTGCCTTCGTGGCAAAAATCTTTACACCAATAAGCTATGACTCCAAAACATCCTTCCGAATCTTTGACCGTGTTGACCGATTTGGTTTTGCCAAGTGAAACCAATGCCTTGAACAATCTTTTTGGTGGCGAATTATTGGCTCGAATGGATCGTGCTGCCAGCATTTCGGCTGGAAGACATTCGCGCAGAATTGCCGTGACCGTTTCGGTAAACCACGTGGCTTTCAACAAGGCCGTTCCTTTGGGAAGCGTTGTCATTATTGAAGCCAAAGTATCCAGGTCCTTCAAGACTTCAATGGAAATATACCTTGACGTTTGGATTGAAGAACGAGAATCCGGCGAAAGAACCAAATCCAATGAAGCCATTTATACATTCGTGGCGGTAGATGAAATGGGGAAACCTGTTGAAGTACCGCAAATTATTCCCGAAACCAAACTCGAAATCCATCGGTATGACGATGCCTTGAGAAGAAAACAATTGAGTTTGCTCTTGGCCGGAAAAATCAAACCTGAAGAAGCCACGGAATTAAAGGCGTTGTTTGTGTAAAATTCTTTTTCTTAAACCAATTTAAAGACAATCTTAATGAAAAAAATTACCCTAAATCTGATAATAATTTTATTACTACAAAGTTGTAACGAAAACAAAACCATTAAGTATTTAAAACTAAATGACAATCAAACTCTTAAAAAAGGAGAATGGTTAAGCTCAACAGACTCTTTAGCGGGAATCAGTATTAGGGAAAACAAAATAGCTTTTTTCAAAAAAATGGTATTTAATTCCGAAGACATTTGTGGATTTTCTATTATAGATTCAATACATAAAAATGACAATTCAGAAAAGAAGATTGGGATGTTTTTATTAGTGGTCAAAAACAAAGACACTACAAAATACAAAATTTTAAAAAGAAGCGAGAAATTGCTTGTAATAGAAAATAAAGGCACAACAGAAACTTATAAATTCTGGAGATAAAAATGACCACATAAGAATAGTGTTTTTTTAATCCAAATTCTCAAAAACATTCCCATTGCTTCTTCCAAAAAAAGAAGTATTTTTACCAAAGATAAGTACCAAAATAAATGAAAGAAAAGATGAGTTCAGAAAAAGAAGCCAAATTAAAAGCACTACAACTTACACTTGACAAACTAGATAAAACCTACGGAAAAGGCACCGTGATGAAAATGGGCGACAAAGCCATCGAAGAAGTGGAAACTATTTCTTCTGGGTCTTTGGGAATCGATTTGGCCTTGGGAGTTGGTGGTTATCCAAAAGGAAGAGTGATTGAAATATACGGTCCAGAATCTTCAGGAAAAACAACCTTGACATTGCACGCCATTGCCGAAGCCCAAAAAGCGGGTGGAATTGCTGCTTTTATTGATGCAGAACACGCTTTCGACAGAAATTATGCCGAAAAATTAGGAGTAGACATCGAAAACTTGATCATATCGCAACCAGACAACGGGGAACAAGCCTTGGAAATTGCAGAGAACTTGATTCGTTCTGGAGCCATTGACATCGTAGTAATTGACTCGGTTGCCGCTTTGACTCCAAAAAGTGAAATCGAAGGTGAAATGGGAGATTCCAAAATGGGTCTTCATGCTCGTTTGATGTCCCAAGCTTTGAGAAAACTAACCGGAACCATCAGCAAAACGAATTGTACCGTTTTCTTCATCAACCAATTGAGAGAGAAAATTGGCGTGATGTTCGGAAATCCTGAAACCACGACAGGTGGTAACGCCTTGAAATTTTATGCATCGGTTCGTTTGGATATTCGTCGTTCCACACAAATCAAAGATGGCGAAAACGTGCTTGGAAACAGAACCAAAGTTAAAGTGGTTAAAAACAAAGTGGCTCCGCCATTCAAAACTGCCGAATTTGACATCATGTACGGTGAAGGAATCTCTAAAACGGGAGAAATCTTGGATTTGGCCGTTGAATTTGAAATCATCAAAAAAGCAGGTTCTTGGTTCAGTTATGGCGAAACCAAATTAGGACAAGGTCGTGATGCGGTAAAAGCGTTGATCAAGGACAATCCTGAATTAGCCGACGAATTGGAAGAAAAAATCAAGGCCAAGATTAAAGAAAATAATGCTTAATATTTTAAGAAAATTATTAAATGCTCGGATATTTATTCGAGCATTTTTTTTGGTCTAATTTCATTTGGCAACAGTAATTGAAAAATCATTTTTTGATAATCAATATTTTTTTGGGTAATGACGCAACCTTTTTCATTCATTTTCATCTTATACAAGATGCATCCAAATTATAAACCTAAAATGAAAAAAAAATGAAAAAAATCGTGTTATTTGTAATTCTAATTACCTCTTTATTAAGCTGTAGTGTCGATAATGACAATACTAGCTATACTTATAGCGTACTGCCAGTTGAAAGCTATGTTGTGCCTGCCAGTTTTACTTTAGGAGAAACCTATGAAATAAAATTGAAATACCAAAAACCTACTTCTTGTCATATTTATCAAGGAATTTATTATGACAAAAACTTGAACACCAGAACGATTGCCATTCAAACTGCCGTACAAAACAATCAGGTTTGTACAGCAGACGTTCCTCCTGTCTCAGAAGTTTCATTTAACTTTATCGTCAACAATACAGGCTCCTACATCTTTAAATTTTATAAAGGAAAAGATGCCAATGGAGAAGATCTTTTTGAAGAAGTTGAGATTCCGGTAGTTCAATAAAATAAAAAATCTGTGGTATTAGAAAAGCTAATTAGCGAATGTCAAAAAAACCAACCCAAAGCTCAAGAACAATTGTATCGATTGTTCGAAAAAAAGTTTTTTGGGTTGAGTTTGAAATATTCCTCTAGTTATGCTGATGCCCAAGATAATTTTCAAGAAGGATTCTTGATTATATTTCGAAAAATAAATCAATACAGCGGAAAAGGTTCTTTTGAAGGCTGGGCAAAAAGAATACTGATTAATAACGCACTCCAAAAATACAAAGGAGTGCGTTTTATGGAAGTAATAAACGACAACATTCCCGATGTTGATGTGGAAATAGACGATGAAGCAATATCATTGGACTATTTAATGCAAATCATTCAGGAACTACCCGATCAATATCGAATTGTTTTTAGTTTATATGTGTTGGATGATTATTCACATCAAGAAATTAGCGAAATGCTCTCCATTTCCACTGGTACAACTAAATCGAATTTGCATAGAGCACGGCTTATCTTGAAAGAAAAAATCGAAAAAAAAACAGTGACGAATCTAAAAATATCGGCAAAATGAAAGAGAAAAAAAATATAGACCGATTATTTCAAGAACAATTAAGGGACTTTGAGGCGAATCCGGACAATCAAGTTTGGCTCAATATCGAAGCGGAATTAAAGAAGAATAAAAAACGAAAAGTAGTCCCGATATGGTTTAAATATTCAGGAATAGCTGCCGCATTTTTATTGGGTTTATTCACTTTGAACACGAATCAAACTTTCCATTCGAAAACAGAAAACGGTATTGTTTTTGATACTAAAATTTCCGAAAATTCCTCCAACAAAAAACAAGCATATTATCAAAATAGTTCAAAGAAAGTACAAATTGTTGGCAATTCCAAAGAAAATATCAAGTACAAAAAAGAAAAAATTAATACTAATTTTTCAAAATCAGTTGTAAAAGATGAAAAAGAAATCAAGCCTTATAATTCCTCAAATGCCCTTGGTGACAAAAAAAAGAATCCTAATGATGCTGACGTTTTTCTACCAAAAAATAATTTGTCGGTAAAACAACCGGCAACTAATGAAAGTAATTCTAATTACAACTCATTAAATCCCGAGAAAAACAGCGTTTCAAATGCAAATTCTTTAGCGAACGCACCAAATCAAGCCATAGAAAAAAAGAACATCAAAGAGAACGAAGATTCTAAAAAACAACCATCAATCAATTCAGAATCGACAAACGAATTAGAAGAAATCTTGAAAGACAAATCGGATCAAAAAAAGGCTGTGGTATCTAATTCTAAAAATAAATGGCAAATTACTCCCAACGTTGCTCCAGTGTATCTGAATGCAAAGTCAGGCGGTTCCCCTATTGATGACCAACTATCTGATTATGAAAAAAAATCAGATAATAGCGTTAGTTTTGGTCTAGGCATACGCTACGCCGTGAGCAATAAAATAGCCATTAGAACTGGAGTCAATAAAGTAGTTCTTGGTTATAACACGAATAATGTATTGTATTCTACAGGGTTAACCGCCAACAATTTGAAAAATGTTGACTATTTATCAGACAACGTGGTTAAATTTGTAAATCAAGCCAATTATAGTTCATCCTCAACATTTGAAAAAGAAATACAAAGCACCAATAAAGGTACTTTAAACCAAAAGATGGGCTATTATGAACTGCCAATGGAAGTTTCTTATGCTGTTCTAGACAAAAAATTTGGAATTAATCTAATTGGTGGGTTCAGCACTTTATTCCTGAATGAGAATACCATTTCATTGGTGTCGCCTCAATCCAATATTGAACTTGGCGAAGCAAAAAACTTGAATCAAGTCCATTTTAGCACCAATGTAGGTTTAGGGTTTAAGTACCAAATTCTAAAATCATTCCAAATTAATGTCGAACCAATGGTTAAATATCAATTGAATACATTTTCAAATAATTCTGGTGACTTTAAACCCTTATTTATTGGATTGTATTCTGGTATCAGTTATGGATTTTAATTTGGATTCGAAATGAATTATTAAGCTAGTTTTTCTTCTGAAACTCCAACAATTGTGCGTAAATTATTTTCCACGATTGCTCTTTAATACTGTTTTTGTCAGCCATTGTTTTTGCTTTCGTTTCAATAAAAGAATGCACTTTAACCCTCATAATGCCGGGACTTCCGCTATGAAAAGTAAAAGAAAAACGTTCCTTGTTGTCTCCAAAAGTCATTGGAACAATAGGCAATTGGTGTTCGATGGCCAATCGAAATGCGCCGTCCTTGAAATGGTCCAAAAGTATGGATTCATCATCCGGAACGCCGCCTTCGGGAAAAATACAAATGCTGAGTCCTTGATTGATTCTTTTTTGGGCACGTTCAAAAACACCGTGCTTACTTCTTGAACTTTTCCTGTCCACCAAAATACAGGTGCGCTTGTAGAAAAATCCAAACAAGGGAATTTTAACCAATTCTTTTTTCCCCACAAAAACAAAGGGTTTGTTTATTGTGACAAGCATCAACATAATGTCGATCATCGAAGTGTGATTGGCAATAAGCATATAACTTTTGTCTTTGTCCAATTCCTGCTCTTTATCAATTTTATAATAAAATCCCATTCCGAAAAGAATGATTTTGGCCCAAATTCTAGCCATTTTAAAGAAATAAGGATAACCGCTTTCAGTCAAAATGGACAACACCAAAAAAGGAAGCATAATCAAAATAGGAACAGCCATTAGGATATAAAACCAAACCCGCCAAAGTACCCAAAAAACAATTTTTATTCCTCTCATAAAGCCAAAAGTAAGTAAAACTATGCTATTATTTATAAAAGCATTAAATTTGGAAACTTTTAAGAAATTAAAACAATAATCTTTGCGAACTTCGCGGTCAAGAAAAAAATTATAATGGCAAAAATACTCACCGGCGTTCAAAGTACAGGAACACCACATTTAGGAAATCTGCTTGGCGCAATCATTCCAGCAATCGAATTATCAAATAATCCAGCAAACGAATCCTTTCTTTTTATAGCCGATTTGCATTCGATAACCCAAATAAAAGACGGTAAAACATTAAGACAGAATACTTTTAGCGTGGCAGCTGCTTGGCTTGCTTTTGGTTTAGATATCAATCGTGTTACCTTTTACAGACAATCCGACGTGGTTCAAACCGCTGAATTAACATGGTATTTGAGTTGTTTTTTCCCTTTCCAAAGATTGACATTGGCGCATTCTTTCAAAGACAAATCCGATAGATTGGAAGACGTCAACGCCGGATTATTTTCTTATCCAATGCTGATGGCTGCCGATATTTTATTGTATGACGCACAATTTGTTCCTGTGGGAAAAGACCAGTTGCAACATGTGGAAATCACCCGTGACGTGGCTTCTCGTTTCAATCATCAAATGGGTGAAACATTCGTGCTTCCTGAAGCCAAAATTCAAGAAGACAGTATGCTTATTCCGGGTACCAATGGCGGAAAAATGAGTAAATCGGCCAATAACATCATCAATATTTTCTTGGACGACAAAGCCTTGCGCAAACAAGTAATGAGCATTGAAACCGACAGCACTCCATTGGAAGCTCCAAAAAATCCAGATACTTGCAATGCTTTTGCCATCTATTCCTTGTTGGCCAATGAAGAACAATTGGCACAAATGAGAGCCAATTATTTGGGTGGAAATTACGGTTACGGTCACGCCAAACAAGCCTTGTTTGAACTGATTGTGGAAAAATTCAAAACCGAAAGAGAGAAATACGATTACTACATCAACAACCTCGAAGAAGTAGATGCTTTATTGAAAAATGGCGCAAAAAAAGCAGCCGTTCAAGCCGATGGTGTTCTGGCAAGAGTTCGTGAAAAACTAGGATTTGAATAATAAGTTTAAAGTTCCTAAAATGAAAACAGCTCTGATTTTTATAATTTTAGTTTTAATAATCGGCTATCAGTTTAAAGGTAAAAAATTAATAATCAATATAAAGGACACTTACTTTGTTATGTCTTATTTTACATTGGCAATTTATATTGCTTATGGAACAATAATAATCCAGATATTACTCTTTATTGTAAAATATTTGAAAAGCAGGTAATTGTACCCAGTAGTTTTTGGCAAGAGTTAGAGAAAATTTGGGTTTGAATCTATCTAATTCCTATTATATATTTAAAAAGAATCCTAAAAAAATTGAGAATCTTTCAAACTATAACCATTATAAAAAATCGTTTAAATTCCAAAAGTATTGCCCTCATAATTTCAGACGCTTCCAGCGTGACAAACTAAATATAGCGCATTTATTACACATTAATATATTCTTGCTATTTGTCACGCTGGAAGCGTCTCTAAATAAAACAACTAAAACAAATCGTTTAAAAAATTCCAATCTGGATTAATCGTATTAATCAATATTTCTTTTTTATCTCGTTTCAAATCTTTAATTTCTTTCTCACGAGCAATAGCAAGCTGTATCCAAGTAAAATGTTCATAATAAAGCAAAAATTCAACATTATATCGTGCAGTAAAACTATTTGGATTTGTTTTTTCTTTATGTTCTTGCAAACGTCGTTTTAGGTCATTTGTAACACCTGTATATAACACTGTTTTGTTTTTGTTAGTCAATATGTAAACATAAAAACTGTAAATACCTTCTGTGTATTCTATCATAATGTACTCTTAAAATCTATTATTATTGCCCTCATAATTTCAGACGCTTACAGCGTGACAAACTAAGTAGAGCGCGTTTGTTGCTCATCAATATATTACCAACCTATTTTTTTTTGCTATTTATCTCGCTTGAAGCGTTTCAATTACCTTTTTTTTAAATTCGTTTATATCGCCTCAAACAATTTCCCCGGCAAAGGTCGAATCACGCCTTTGAGTTCCATATTCAACAGCATTCCCGAGATTTTATAAATTGGGAAATCACATCGCAAAGCGATAATATCCATCAATTCTTTTCCGTTTTTTAGGAGATAATCATACACTTTTTGTTCGTCATTTTCGAGCGTGACGAAAAGTTGCTTTTGCACTGGTTTTGCCTTGCTTTCAATATCCCAATTCAGGATGTAAACCAAATCGGCGGCGCTGGTCAACAGGTTTGCTTTTTGGGTTTTAATCAAGTTGTTGCAACCTTGGCTGTATTTGTCGGTGGTTCGACCGGGAACGGCAAAAACATCGCGGTTGTAATCATTGGCAATATTGGCCGTGATTAACGAACCGCCTCTTTCGGCAGATTCGATAACAATCGTGGCTTCTGAAATTCCTGCAACAATGCGGTTTCTACGAACAAAATTTTCTTTTTCGGGATTGGAGGAACTCCAAAACTCAGTCATAAAACCTCCGTTTTGCTCTACTTTGGCCACGTATTTCTTGTGATTTTTGGGATAAATTTGGTTCAAGCCGTGCGCCACGACGCCAATAGTTTGCAAATCGTGTTCCATCGCCAATTGATGGGCAAAAATATCAACTCCATAAGCAAAACCGCTTATGATTACAGGATCAAGCGGCGCCAAATCTTCAATCAATTTTCGACAAAATTCCATTCCGTAAGACGTGATTTGTCGCGTTCCCACAATGCTGATGGTTTTCTTGTTTTTCAAGTCGATATTTCCCGAAGTAAACAACAAAACAGGCCCATCAATGCAATGTTTCAACCGATCTGGATAATTTTCGTCCTGAAAATAGGCTACGTTGATTTCGTTTGATTTTATGAATTGAAGTTCTTGTTCTGCTTTTTCGAAAACGGTTTTGTTTTTTAATTTTTGCAATAAAACAGATCCTATTCCATCAATGGCAGCAATTTGGGAAGCTTTGGTCTTGAAAACTTCGGCTGCGTTTCCGCAATGAGCAATTAGTTTTTTGGCCATAATATCGCCCACGCCTTCCACTTGTTGCAATGCCAATAAATGAAATAAATCTTGGTCTGTCATACTAATCGTTTGAACCTGAAATGTATAAAATTTTAGGCGGATTGTTAATAAAAATTGTGAATAAAATTTTGATAACTATTCTCAATGTATAACTTTGTAACTATGAATATCGAACCTTACATCGCGCAACTCTTGTACCGTTACCAATGTGTAACCGTTCCTGGTTTCGGAGCTTTTTTGACCGAAATCCAATCGGCTCAATTAATTGAAAGCTCCCATTCGTTTTTTCCTCCAAAGAAAGTGATTTCTTTCAATGCCCATCTAAAAAACAACGATGGATTATTGGCGAATCACATTGCACAAGCCGAAAAAACGTCTTATGAATATGCCATCAGCGCCATTCAATACGAGGTTTTCAACTGGAAAAAAGCGTTACAGGAAAACGGATTGTTTTCCATCAAAAACGTGGGGAATTTTTCGCTTAACGCCGATAAAAATTTGATTTTCACGCCTTACGACCAAACGAATTATTTGACTAATTCTTTTGGTTTGAGTGCTTTTGTTTCACCGATGGTGAAAAGAGAAATTTTCGAACAAAAAATCGAAGCTTTAGAAGAAGAAAAAGAAGTTATTGCTTTCGAGCCAGAAACTAGAACAGCAAGACCTTATTTAAAATACGCCGCTATTTTTGTTCTTGGATTAGGTTTAACCGGCGTCATTGGTTATCCGGTTTACCAACAACAAATTGCCAATGAAACGATTATTGTAGAACAATCTGTTCAAAAGCAAGTTCAAAACAAAATTCAAGAAGCCACTTTCTTCATTGAAAATCCAGTTCCTGCCGTAGCCGTGACACTTACCGTGAAAGAAGAAAAAATGTCTTATCACATTATGGCGGGTGCATTTAGAGACGAAAAAAATGCCCAAAAGAAATTCAAGGAATTATCCAGCCAAGGTTATAAAGCGCGTAGAATTCCACAAAACAAATACGGATTATTTCCTGTTCTTTACGGAAGTTACGCCACTTTTGCCGAAGCCGAAAAAGCAAGCCAGGAAATTCAAAAAACTGTAAATCCTGATGCTTGGGTGCTGGTTGAATCATTATAATTTAAAATCCTGTTCATTTTTCGAACAGGATTTTTTTTGCTGTTTAATTCAAACTCGCCTTGAACATTCTTAACTCTTCCCAAGTGAATTTATCGCCATATTTTTCTTTTAATGGCGAGATTGATTCTTCTTTGTAACCATAAAAAGCCTCGGTTAATTCCTGTATTTTATCGTCAGGCAAAACATCATTGATGCTTATCGTTTTGGCAATAATTAATTTGGTTAAATGACTCAAAATAGTTTCCTCGGTAAACTTTCTAATCGCAGCAATTTCCTTGATAGTATTCTTTTCGAGCCACAATTCATAGGTTTCCTGAATCGTCGATTTCTTGGGTTCTTTTATTGCTTTTTTCTTTTTGGCGTAACGTTCAATATCGGCTTCATCTTCAATCAAGGTAATATTGACTTCCTTGAACTGATTTTGAATGGCCTCGGTTTTATGGCTGATGTATTTTTTGATTACATCCGAAGTTAATTTTTCCTTCGAAATCGTTTCTCCGGCCACCACGGTTTCAACCAGTAATTTGGCCTTCATCAATCGCAAAACGACCTTGGTTTGCAGTTCTTCCAAAACCATTAATTCATCATAAAAAGCTTTCGCCTTTTTGAGGCGTTTGACCTCTTCCACTTTCCAAAGAATTTCAAAAACCAAATCGTCCATTGGTTTGATAAAATAATTATATGCCGCTTGGAAACGTTCCGAAACGTGATTCAAATCGACGGTTTCCGTTTTGAAAATTTTATTCAATTGCAGAATGAATTTTTGGGATGGATCCAAAAGCCTGTCTATGGCTTCCAATTGTTTTGCCGCCCAATTGGCCTGTTTGGATTTGGCCGAGCTTTCGGAATTATCCGAATAACTAAACTTGTGATTGCGCCATTCTTGAGCCAATTCTGCCCAATCAAAACTGGTTGTCAAATAGTTGTGGATGAAATTCTTGGTTTCAAAGTGCAAAGCATTCGCTAAAAACGAATCAGAAGATTTGTTCAACGAATAATCCATCACGTCTTGATCGTTCGAAATACCGTTCATTCGCAACGGAGAAAGCAAAATTAAGCCTTTTAACGAACGCAAACGCGACAAAGCCACATATGCTTGTCCTGGAAGAAAAACTTGCGAAACATCGAGCGCAGCTTTGTCAAATGTCAATCCTTGGCTTTTATGAACGGTAATCGCCCAAGCGAGTTTTATTGGATAATGAACAAAAGTCCCCAAAACCTCCTCCTCGATTTCCTTGGTCAATTCATCCACTTTGTAACGAATGTTTTCCCATTCGTATTTCTCGACTTCGATGGTCGTGTTTTCTTCGGGAAAATGAACCAAAATCTCCTCTTTCGAAAGCGATTTTATAATTCCCATTTTGCCGTTGAAATACTTTTTGTCAAAAGACAAATCGTTTTTCACGAACATCACTTGTGCACCTACTTTCAACTTCAATTCTTCATCAACAGGATATATTTTATCCGGGAAATCTCCGACAATCGATGGTTTGTAAACCACCAGCTTTCCTTCCAAATCTTCCAAAGCTTGGGCATTCATTGCGTCCGCTTTGGCATTGTGGGTTGTCAAAGTGATGTAGCCTTTGTTGGCTTTCAAATCGAAATTAGGATTTACGTATTGGTTCAAATTTTGAATGTCTTCTGTAGAAATTTGATTGTTTCTCAAATTGTTTAAAATCGAAATAAAAACATCATCTGTTTGACGAAAAATCTTGGACAATTCGATGTATAATGGCGGATTTTGCTGGATAACGTGCGAATGAAAAAAGAATTTTCCTTTGTAATACGTTCTTAAAGTTCGCCATTCCTCGTCTCGAATCACGGGCGGCAATTGCAATAAATCACCAATATACAAAACTTGAACCCCACCAAATGGACTGCTTTTTTTGCGAACAGTTTGCATCATAAAATCCATCGCATCCAACAAATCAGCGCGAAGCATGCTCACTTCATCAATGATCAACAACTCCATATTTCGAATAACCGATTTCTTTAAACCACTCATTTTGAAATGTCTTCGCAAAGTGGCTTTGGTTTCGAACTTGGTATTTTCCGAAAAATGTGGCAATGAATTATCTGGAATAAATCCACCAAAAGGCAACTGAAACATCGAATGAATCGTAACTCCACCGGCATTCAATGCCGCAATTCCCGTTGGCGCCACGACAACCGTATTCTTGTGTGTCGTTTGAATAATTTCACGCAGCAAAGTCGTTTTACCCGTTCCGGCTTTTCCCGTAAGGAAAACTGAACGATGTGTCTGATTGATAAATTGCAGGGTGTAAACGGCGGCTTCGGAAATGGCTTGCATAAGGCGTATAAATTTGAAAGCTAAAATATTGTTTTTGAGGAGACAAAACAAAAAATGTCACGCAATTGCGTGACATTTGATAGGCTAATTTTACAGAAATTATTTTTTAGCTTCCTCTTTTGTGGCTGAAGCTTTGTATTTTTCATTCAATAATTTCACGATTTCTTTGGTGATGTCCAGTTTTTCTTCGGCATACAAAATAGATGCTGGTTCGCCAGTTCCGTAGATGTAAGTATATCCTTTTTCTTTACCGTAATCTTTGATGAATTTTTTCACGCCTGTAACTAAACTATCCATTTCAACACCAACTTCTTGTTGTAATTGTTGAGCCAATGCTTGTTGAGCTTGAGCTAATTGTTGCTCTCTTCTTTGCAATTCAGCACCTTTCTTTTGAGCCCATTCTTGACCGTTTGCTTGTGCCTGTGATTGAAAATTACTTGCCTCTTGTTTGAATCGATTAATTTCAGCTTCAAGCTGTCTTCCTTTTTCGTCTGCTTTGGCTTTGTACTTTTCTTGAATATCATTTGCCTCGGTATATTCTTTCATTAAAACCGAAGTATCAACATAAGCTGTTTTTAATTCCTTGGCAGCTGCTGCAGGTTTTTCATTATTATTACAGGAAACTATTGTAATTGCAAGAGCAATAATCACTATTATTTTTTTACTCATGTTTTCAATATTTTTTTTTGGGTATTCGTGAATCTTCGATTTCATTTTTATTTTTTTTCTGATTTTTAAGAATTGGTAACAAAAATATAAAAAAATAGATAGCATTGTTATAAAGTTGGAAAAATGCTACACTATTTATGGTATAAGAATTTGTTATTGTAATTTTAGAATTGATAATTTGAATTGATTAAAACCGGCTTTATTAGCTTTAAAATAATCGATTTTCTCAAAAAAGACAACACAGATTAGTTTTGGCAGCGAAAACACTTCTTAAAAGCGCTTAAAATGATTTTCACTTGTTTTTTAGGATGTAAATGTGTGAAGAATACTCAAAATTCTCCTTGGCCTTCCAATTGGATTGTAATCCCGTTAAAAAAGCGCTGATGAAATTCATTTTACCGGATTTGTATTTTTCGGAAAGCAAACTCACATAAAAAGAGTCAAATTTCATTGGCAAGACTTTTTCCAATTTCATTTCTTCACTTTCGAAAAGCAATTGTATCGCCGTTTTGGAAAAATGCCAAAAATGAATCGGCACGTCAAAAGCTGCCCAAAATTTTCCGTAGTGTTTTGCATCGAATGATTTGAAATTGGGAACTGCAATAATTAATGTTCCGGTTGGTTTTAGCAAACGTTTCAATTCTTTAATTTGTTTGTCTAAATCCGGAACGTGTTCCAAAACGTGCCACATCGAAATCACGTCAAAAGAATGATTTTCTAATTCACTTGTTTCCTCAACAAAAGAAACTCCTTTGTTTTTTGCAATTGCTTTTGCCCTGTCACTTGGTTCCACTCCAATTGTTTTCCAACCGTTATTTTTTGCCACAGACAAGAAATCTCCTGTACCTGCACCAATATCCAATATTCGTCCTTTATTAGGTTGAAGTGAATTGATTAAATTCAATTTATTCTTTAAAGCAATACTTTTTATGAAATGGTATAATTTTTCAAACAAAGAACGTTTGTTGTCGGTATGAGAAATATAATCTTCGCTTTCGTAGTATTTACCCAAGTTTTCCAAACTCGGTTGCGGATGTGTAATCAACATATCCAGAGTTTCGTCATAGTACAAATCGAAAGTTTCTTGAGAAACCGAATAATCTTTTACAGTAAGAAAATGTTTTTTGTTTGAAATGTCCATTTATTAATTTTATTCTTTTTTTTAAATTTTCAACAATACCAAGCCTTCACAAAGTAGTTTCACGTGGAACAAATGATTTTAGATTGTTGATTAACGATGTAAGATTGCAGATTTAAATCAAAAATCGTTAATCCACAATCTGAAATCACAAATCTTATCTTCCCATATAAATCAACAATACGGAAACATCGCTTGGCGACACTCCGCTTATTCTTGATGCTTGTGAAATTGTCACCGGGCGAATTTTGCTTAATTTTTGTTTGGCCTCAATCGACATAGATTTGATTTTGTTGTAATCGAAGTTTTCAGGAATTTTTACATCTTCCAAACGTGTCAATTTATTCGCGTTGTTTCTTTCCTTTTCGATATAACCGGAATATTTCACCTGAATTTCGGCTTGTTCCAATATTTCCTGATCTAAATTATTCTCCGCAACATAAGCAGCCACTTTTTCGAATTTGATAATATCTTCCAAATCGATTTGCGGACGAGAAAAAACTTTAAACATTTTATCCCCTTGCGTAATTAAAGCGGTATCCTTTGATTCCAAAATTGGATTCGCTTCGGCTACTGTTACACTGGTCTCTTTGAAAAATGTTACCATCTTTTCAGATTCATTCAATTTGTGCTCCATTCTACGCAAACGCTTTTCAGAAGCTAAACCAATTTCATACGACATTGGCGTCAATCTGAAATCGGCATTGTCCTGACGCAATAAAGTTCTGAACTCAGCTCGAGAAGTAAACATTCTGTATGGCTCTTCCGTCCCTTTGGTAATTAAGTCGTCAATTAAAACACCAATATAAGCTTCGTCCCTTTTTAAAGTAAATGGTTCTCTTTCCTGAGCTTTTAATGCGGCATTTATTCCGGCCATCAATCCTTGAGAAGCTGCTTCTTCATATCCTGTCGTTCCATTTATTTGTCCGGCAAAATACAAACCTTCGACTAATTTAGTTTCCAACGTATGTTTCAATTGTGTTGGTGGAAAATAATCATATTCAATTGCATATCCAGGACGGAAAAATTTAACTTTTTCAAAACCTGCTACAGAACTCAATGCTTTAAATTGAATGTCTTCTGGCAGCGATGTAGAAAAACCATTTACGTAAACCTCACAAGTATTCCATCCTTCCGGCTCTACAAATAACTGGTGTCTTTCTTTATCAGCAAAACGATTAATCTTGTCTTCAATAGATGGACAATATCTTGGCCCGATCGATTGAATTCTTCCATTGAACATTGGAGAACGATCAAAACCTTCTCTCAAAATATTGTGGACTTCAAGTGAAGTGTACGTCATATGACAAGACCTTTGATGAACCAAAGGCGATGTTACATCAGAATATGAAAATTTATCCGGCTTTGCATCTCCTTTTTCTTCGTTCATTTTAGAATAATCCAAAGAACGCCCATCCACACGCGGAGGCGTTCCCGTTTTCATTCTTCCGGATTGAAATCCTGCATTCACCAAATCCTCGGTAATTCCATAAGCAGCACTTTCACCTGCTCTTCCTCCGCCAAATTGTTTTTCTCCAATATGGATCAAACCATTCAGGAAAGTTCCATTCGTCAACACCACCGATTTCGATTTGATTTCAATTCCAAGTGCAGTCCGAATTCCTTTTACTTTGCCATTTTCAATTAGCAACCCTTTTACCATTTCCTGATAAAAATCAAGATTTGGCGTTCTTTCCAGCATCAATCTCCATTCTTCAGCAAAACGCATTCGATCACTTTGAACTCTTGGCGACCACATTGCAGGCCCTTTGGATTTGTTCAACATCTTGAACTGAATTGCAGTCTTGTCAGAAACAATTCCGGAATAGCCACCTAGCGCATCAATCTCACGAACGATTTGTCCTTTTGCAATTCCTCCCATTGCAGGATTGCAAGACATTTGTGCAATGTTTTGCAAACTCATTGTAACCAGCAAAGTTTTCGAACCCAAATTCGCAGCCGAGGCTGCGGCTTCACATCCGGCGTGACCTGCACCAACTACAATTACATCATATTCTTCTAGAAACATTTTCTTCTTGTTTTTGATTTCAGACTTACGTCTAAAATCATTGTTTTAAACTTTGTTCCACGTGAAACAATCAATTTCAAATTACACACAAAACGTTTTTGATTTCAAAATCGTTCTATGCAAAATTCTCTTTTCCTGAAACTGTTCCACGTGAAACAATCATATTGCATATTTAAAAAAAAGAACTATTGTTCCACGTGAAACATAGCAATTTTTTCATCTTCCTTGGTTCTCATCAAAAGCTCGTCTGCTTCAGATTTATCTTTATATCCACAGTAGTGCAATACGCCGTGAACAATAACTCGCTTCAATTCGTCGTCGAAAGAAACATTAAAATCTTGTGCATTTTCTTTAACTCTATCTACAGAGATAAACATATCCCCGTTGATTTCGTTTCCAACCGAATAATCAAAACTAATAATATCAGTGTAATAATCGTGTTGCAAGTGCTCTTGATTTATCTGCAACAAGTACTCGTCATCACAAAAAATATAATTAATTTCACCTTCTTTTTTGTCTTCAGATTTGATTACATTAGAAATCCAGTTGCCAATAGCTTCTTCGTTCTCTAGTGTAAATTCGGTTTCGTAATTAAAGTCTATCATTTTTTATTGAAATATTCTTGAACTTTTTGATTAAAATTGGAGCGCAAAGGTAAGGATTGTCTATTTAATATTTCTATACTGTTTAAATAATCCAATAATGCGGATGGCAAAGGTTTAGCCTGATTCGAAAACTCTTTCTTATTTGTTTCTGCTTGACGTTTGTTTTCTTGTCCTTGTTGTTGAATTGCCGTGTTCAATTTCAGTAATTCTTGCTTCACATTCAATATCCTTTGTAATGTTTCGTTTTTAAAACCTTTGTTCAATAATTGCTTTTCTATCTGCTTCATTTGTTCCAAAGCATTTTGTCCAATTCCACCAATTCCTTGTTTGTTCAATTCGTTTTGTAATGCTTCACGCAATTGCTTTTGCTCTTTGTAAATTTCCATAATTGCCTTAGCATCACCTTCACCGTCTTCTCCATTTTCACCTTGTAACCCGGATTTATTTCCTTTATCTCCTTCTTTTCCTTCGCCCGGTTTTGGTCCCTTTTTCATTCCTTCTTTCATCTTCTCGCCCAGACCTTCCTGCTTTTTGATAATGTCCGGAAGTTGCAATCCTTCTCCCTTACCTTTTTTTGGTGTTCCTTCACCTGAACCAGACATAGACATTTGCATATTGTTGAGGACTTCAGTTAAAAAATCCGCTAATTTATTGGCAGAAGAAACCGTGTATTGCTGATGAGAAACTCCTTTTGGAATCTGGGCATCTGCCAAAGTCTCCAATGATTTGTCCAAATTATAGTGGGCGTTTCCAATTTCTTTAGTGATGTTTTCTCCAATTTTTGGATTGCGTAAAGACATTGCAAACAAGCTGTCGTCAATATGTTTGAACTGTAATTTTAAGTCTTGCTGATTTTTTAAAGCTTTATTAAAAGCAGGCGAACCTATTTTATATCCTTTGAATTTACCCATTAAATCTTCTTGCGAAAACGAGAACGCCAAAAGGTTATCCAAAATCTGACGCAACATTGCAATGTCTTCTTCCAGTTCTTCTTGTTCCCCACCTTCCATTTCCTGTTCCATTTTTTGGGACATTTGTTTCATCTTTTTGGAAGCACTTTTTTGCTTTGGCTTAGCAGAAGATTTACTGTTCTTTTGCAATTCATCCGAAGCTTTTTTCAAATCTTCATCAATACTTTTTTCTTGTTCTTTGTCTGTTGGAATATCCAAAGGTTTTTTCAATTCTTTGTTTTCTTTATCCAATTCTTTTAAATCCTCCTGAATTTTATCAAATTCCTTGTTTATTTCGTCTTGGTTTTCTTTGGTATTTTCCTTGTCTTTATTTGATAAATCTTCTTGCTTGTCTGCCAATTTATCCAGTTTGTCTTTTAATTGTTCCGCCTTTTTCTGAACGTAATATTTCTTGGTAAGCTCCACCAATTGTTCCAAACTCTTGGATTGGTTTTTGGCAGTTTGTTTGAACTTATCCATTTTTTCCATCAAGTCTTCCTGCTTGATTTTGTCATTCAATTCTTTTAGTTCATCCAATAATTTTTTATTTTTCTCTAAATCCTTATCGACATTTTCTAATCTTTTTTGCAACTCTTCCTTAAATTCATCTTTCTTTTCTGTTTTAGTCTTATCTAAATTTTCTTTCATTTTTTCAGCAAACTCTTTCATCATTTTATCCTGCTGATTCTGACGCTTGATAAAATCATTGATTTTCTGTTGATCTTTAAACTCCAAATTATCTTTTTCTTTGCCAGATTTCTGTAACTTATCCATTTCAGAAATTTGCTTATCCTGATTTTTTAATGACTTTTCCAAACCATTAATACTTTCATTTTGTTGCTGAAATTGTTGATCTTCCTTTTCATCATCTGTAGCAATTCGATTAGAGAAAACAGAAGATTTTGTGCTTTTGAAATTATGAATCGCATCGTTGTCAAATACCTCAAAATAGTATTCATAAGAAACTCCCTGCTCTACCGGAAGCGAACTTGGGAAAGCAAAAATGAACTGATCATACAGATTCGATTTGACAGCGATTGTTCCACGTTTAACCAATTCAGGCTTATTTTTAGGATAATAAACCACCTGTAGCCTAGATAATCCGTAATCATCGGAAATTTGTCCTAAAACATAGCTTTTATCGATTTTAAGGCTATCCGGAGCGTTGTTTACATTAATGGTTGGAAACTGATCTTTGATTACCGAAATTTGGTAATTCAGTTTCTCGTAGTTCTTCACTTTAGCATTCGAAGTCAAGATTTGGTATTCTGTGTTTTGAGAAATTTGTTTCGATAAAGTAAAATTATTTTCAGACTTGGCAAAAGGAAAATTAGAACTTAAATCTTTCCAGACTACATTCTGGGTTGCCAAAGCATTAATTCTCCAGGTAACACGAGTTCCTTCCGGAAGGATAGCGTTTCCGTTGCCTTTGATAATTTCCTGTTTCTTTTTCAAGTAAGAAGGAAAATTCAAAACCATTTCGAAATTCGAAATCGATGGAACGGTAACTACATTCAATTCATAATCGGAAGAAGAAACAGCATTCGCCTCCACGTGGAACAAAACGTTGGATAATGGTTTTTCAATTCTGTATTGGAACTCTCCTGCTTTGGTAGTTTCCATAAAATAACTTTCGTCTCCAATAAAAATCATTGCATTTTCAGGAACTATTTTTCCTTCAGTTTTAATGCGAATGATGAAATCTTTATTTTGTTCAGTTTTCAAATTGCTGTTCAGCATCACAAATTCAAATGGTGCAGGTGGCAAAAACTGATCTCGAAAATGCACTACCCTGTTCAAACTTTGAGAAATGATTTTACTATTTCCGGAAACATAAAAGAAAGCAAAGAATAAAATCGGCAGTACAGCCAAAGGCAAATATTTTCTATTGGTATTGAAATTAATCGCATTTCCAAAAGGAATCGGCTGTAATGAATTTGCTTTTTGTTCAATCGAAGCCAATAACAATTCCGATTTATTCTGATGCAAATCAGAATCTGACAACTGAAGGAAATTCGTCAGTTTGTCGCTTACTTCCGTGAAATGATTTCCAATAATCGCAGATGCTTCTTTGTAATCAATTCCTTTTTGAAGTTTGAATAATTTGAATGTTGGAAACAAAATAAATCGGAACAGTAGAAAAATCTCTACGCCAATAAAAGTCCAAAACAAAAGCGTTCTTCCCATTGGCTTGAGCCAAAGAAAATATTCCACAAAAAGGGTGAACAGGAAATACAGCAATCCCAGACCGACGAAGAAAATCATTCCCCGAATCAGTTCGTTGGTGTAAAACTTCCTGATGAAAAGTTCCAGCTTTTGATATATGAATTTTGAATGTTCCAAAATTTATAACGTTTATTTATAACCGATAAAAGTAACCATTTTTCAATTCTATCAATGTTAAAAATTGATTAAAGCTAAATTCATAAACTAATTCTCTAAAAACTTCCGACTTCTAACTACTGACTTCCAACTTCTAATTATCTTTGCACCACACTTCGACAAGCTCAGTGTTAATTTGAATTAATTTTAATAACAAAAAATGTCAAAACAAGTTCGAGTGCGTTTTGCACCAAGTCCAACGGGACCTTTACATATTGGCGGAGTGCGTACTGCCCTATTCAATTATTTGTTTGCCAAAAAAAACAACGGCGTTTTCTTTCTTCGAATTGAAGACACGGATCAAAATCGTTTTGTTCCCGGTGCCGAAGAATATATAATGGAATCCCTGGAATGGTTGGGAATTGCTCCTGATGAAACCATTGGAAAAAACGAAAAATTTGGTCCATACAAACAATCTGAAAGAAAACATTTGTACAAGCAATATGCCGATGAATTAATCAATTCCGGAAATGCTTATTATGCTTTTGACACAGCCGAAGCTTTGGATTTACATAGAAAACAACACGAAGAGCAAGGAAAAACTTTTATTTACAACTGGCATAATCGCGAAAAACTAGATACTTCTTTGGTGATTTCTGCCGAGGAAACTGCGAAAAGAATTGCCAATGGTGAAGATTATGTGATTCGTTTTAAAACACCGGTTGACGAAACTTTGCACTTGCAAGACATCATTCGTGGTGACGTAAAATTTGAAACCAATCTTTTGGACGATAAAGTTTTGTTCAAAAGTGACGGAATGCCAACTTATCATTTAGCCAATATTGTCGACGATCATTTAATGGAAACTTCCCACGTAATTCGTGGCGAAGAATGGTTGCCATCTATGCCGTTGCACATTTTATTGTACCGTGCATTTGGTTGGGAAGCACCGGAATTTGCACATTTACCATTGATTTTGAAACCGGTTGGAAACGGAAAATTATCCAAACGTGACGGCGATAAGTTAGGATTTCCAGTATTCCCATTGGAATGGACAGATGCTTCCAGCATAGACAAAACTGTTTCTTCTGGTTACAGAGAAAAAGGATTTTTCCCTGAAACAGTAATCAACTTCCTGGCTTTGTTGGGATGGAATGACGGAACCGAACAAGAATTATTTTCATTGGAAGAATTGGTACAAAAATTTGATTTGAACAGGGTTCATAAAGCAGGAGCAAAATTTGATCCAGAGAAAAACAAATGGTTCAACCATCAATATTTGGTAAAACAAAACGATGCTGATTTGGCGAAAGCCTTTGCTCCAATCGTTGCTGAAAAAGGTTTCTCGACTACGCTCGAAATGACAAAATTGGAAAAAATAGTTTCACTAATAAAAGAACGTGCACATTTCGTTTCAGAAT
Source organism: Flavobacterium fluvii (assembly GCF_900129545.1). Taxonomy (GTDB): domain Bacteria; phylum Bacteroidota; class Bacteroidia; order Flavobacteriales; family Flavobacteriaceae; genus Flavobacterium; species Flavobacterium fluvii. The sequence continues at coordinate 634,490 of NZ_FQWB01000001.1, forward strand.
TCTGGGATTTGAGTGACTTCTTTTTTGTTGCTCCAAAATCTTATGATGAGAAAGCATCAAAAAACTGGAAGGAAGAAACTCCGGCTTTAATGCAGGAATTGATTTCGGTACTTGGAGAAATAACCGATTTTACTTCTTTGAATATCGAAACCATCGTGAAAGACTGGATGACAAAAAACGAAATTGGAATGGGAAAAGTAATGCAACCTTTCCGTTTGAGTTTGGTTGGTGCTTTGAAAGGTCCTCACCTATTTGACATTGTGGAACTCATTGGAAAAGAGGAAACGATTCAAAGAATTGAGAAAGCAATAACAACTTTATAAAAACTAAAAAGTCCCGATTTTATCGGGACTTTTTTTATAAATAAATTATCAAATTTCCATTCAGTATTCCTGGATTTCCTTTAAAATCATAACCTAAATTTTGGTTGTTTAAATTGCCGAGCATATTATTTAAGCCATACTGATAGGAAACATTCAAGCGAACGTGTCGAACTCCAGCCGTGATTCCAATTGTTGGATAAAAATTAAATTTGGAAATATCCACAATGTCTTTCGCCAACAAAGTGGTTCCAGAAATAATATTGTTTTCTTGATCTTGATCCACTTTTAGTTTTCCATTGATTTGAACTAGTGGTCCAAACTCCAAACTCAAATGATTTTCAACAATTTTATAACTCAACATAAAGGATACTTGTGCAGATGCCAATTTATAATTGGTGTCTTCTGTTATAAAAACACTGTTTGTGACTACAGAAAAATTATTCTCGCTGAACTGCATTGCATAAACCATATCCCAATCGTCATAGAAATTTCCTCTCATGGAAAGTCCCCCATTCCATCCTGTATCAGGTTTGGTCTGAAAATTATTGGTGTTTAGCGTAAATTGATTAACACCGAAAAAAATCCCAATTCTATTGGAATCCCTGTATTCATATTGTGCAAAACCAGCCATTGAAATTAAAACAAGAGCTGCCGTAAAACATATCTTTTTCATAAAATTGAATTAAACATCGGCAAACCTAAAGTTTTTTTGTAATTTAACAGTAATTTTTTAACTAAATTATACTTCCTATGGACATTTCTTTGACTATCATTCTGGTATTCGGATTATTTATTTTTCTTTCCTCATTCTTTACCGTAAAACAACAAACGGCTGTTATTATTGAACGTTTTGGAAAATTCCTGAGCGTGAGAAATTCCGGTTTACAACTCAAAATTCCATTGATTGACAGAATTGCTGGGCGTGTCAATCTTAAAATCCAACAATTGGATGTTATTATTGAAACCAAGACTAAAGACAACGTTTTTGTGAAAATGAAAGTTTCGGTTCAGTTTAAAGTAATTCAAGACAAAGTTTACGATGCTTTTTACAAACTCGAATATCCACACGACCAGATCACGGCTTATGTTTTTGACGTTGTTCGTGCCGAAGTTCCAAAGCTGAAATTGGATGATGTTTTTGAAAGAAAAGATGATATTGCCATCGCCGTGAAACGTGAATTAAACGAAGCAATGACAACTTATGGATATGATATCATCAACACTTTGGTAACCGATATTGATCCTGATATCCAGGTAAAAAATGCCATGAATAGAATTAATGCTGCCGACAGGGAAAAAACTGCTGCCGAATTTGAAGGTGAAAGCACCCGAATTAGAATCGTAGCCAAAGCCAAAGCGGAAGCGGAAAGCAAACGTTTGCAAGGTCAGGGTATTGCCGATCAAAGACGTGAAATTGCTCGTGGATTAGTAGAAAGTGTAGAAGTTTTGAACAATGTGGGAATCAATTCGCAGGAAGCTTCAGCATTGATTGTGGTTACCCAGCATTATGATACTTTACAAGCCATTGGTGCAGACGCTAATTCCAATTTGATTTTATTGCCCAATTCTCCACAAGCCGGAAGTGATATGCTGAATAATATGGTGGCTTCTTTTACCGCTTCAAACCAAATGGGAGAATTAATGAAGAAAACCAACAAAAAAGTAAAACCAAAAACGGAAGAACATTCCAGTTATCAAGCTCCAGAGGCACCTGAAGAACCTCAAACCGAGGTTTAGTATTTAGATAATTACAACAAAAAAGAGGCTTAGTTGCCTCTTTTTCTTTTTGTAAACCAATTGATTATCAAAGGAATTGCTATATTGAATATCGTTCCTGAGTAATTCGACAGAATCGATTTATAATCACCTATAAAACTCTTTAATAAATTTTTTGGTGATAGACTTTCTTTAGTTTTTTCAACATTTAAAACTATTCTCTTAAGATTTAGTGTTCTTTCCACTTTCAAAATCTCCAGTTCCAATTCAATTTGTGCGTAAGAAGAGTATTTTTTTGGCTCCATAATTTAGTCGTTAAAAAATATTTCTGAAAATTTCTCTAAAATTGGCCCTTCAACCATTTTATCTTTAATTAAAAATAAAAGTCCAGAAATCACTAAATAAATTCCGGCAATAATTAAAAATCCTAAGGAATAACTTCCCAGTGCATTTCCAATTGCAAGAGCACCGGCAATAGAACAAAAGAACAAAACCATCATTAACGCAATTGCAATCAATACAAATTTCAAAATCATGGTGGTTGATTTCATCGCCACCTTAAACCCCCATAACTTATAATAAGCTACGCTGTTCTCGATATATGCTTGTGCTTCTTTTTGAATGTTTTCGGTGTGTTCTTTTATTTCTTCAAAAGCCATAAATAAGTTATTTAAGATAATTATTTTTCGTGATCATGACCGGCCATTTCCTTTTTTTGAAGTTTGGCGTTTTGTGCTTTCAAATCAGCCAATTTGGTTTCCAAAAAAGAAATGACATCTTCGGTTTTATGACTCATGCTCGAAACCAAATCTTCGTAGGTTTCTTCTAAATCATGTTTTGATCCCGAAAATTTATTTCTCAATTGATGAGTGATGTCTTCTAATTTATGTTTTAAATTGTCTTTGGCATCATCATAACCATCTTTAATTTTTTCCCTGGTTTTTGAACCTTTATCAGGAGCAAATAAAATTCCAATTCCTGCTCCAATCGCTGCACCAAGTAAAAGTGCCAATACTGAATTTGTGTTATTTGACATCATTTCTAGAATTAAAATTAATAATACCCCAAGTTAATCAATTTATTAACACTGCAATGTTAATATGCCGTTAAAGTGATTTTAATTTGTCTAAAACTTCAAATGCGGCGTTTTATTCATATATTTTTCAAACAACAACAAAATAGCTGTAAAAAACGAAAAAAAGCCTTAAAATCAATTTATGAAAGCCGTTTTTAATTGTTAAAATTGATGTAATTTTTAAAATCAATCGGAAAAACAAATGATAAAAAAAAGCGCTTATAAAAGCGCTTCTTATAGTTTTTATTTATTTAAAACTTGTTCTATAAATTCCGTTTCTCTTTCGGTTGTACTTTTCGTCGGATTGGATTTTAATTTCAAAATTTCTTCTTTAAAGGAATTTACAAAATCCGAATCGTATTCTAAATCCAATAAATTTAAAAGTGCTCTGGAACGAACAAATGTTGATTCACTTCGCAAAGACATCAAATACAATTTAGAAACATCTTCTTTTTCAAAATCAGAAGTTTTTAAACTGGAATACTTCAAAATCAGCTGGGCAAACAACAAAGAAGTTTTATTGTTATTGATATTCTTTTTGAAAGAATTTTGCAATAAACTGTAATTGGCAATTCCGGCCAAGGTCTCACCTATTGCTTCTCTAATAGCAATACGTTCTTCTCTGGTAGCAACTTTGAAATATTTATTGATTTCTTTTAACGCATTATTGATACTGTTTTCCTCTTTTTTACCTTTTTCTTCCCAGGCATCTTTGAGTCCAACCGTTTTGTTAAACACTAATTTAGAAGGGGTTGAATCTTTATCAACATTGAAATAACCCAAACGCTGAAACTGAAATTTATCTCCTGATTTCGCTGTAGAAAGACTTGGTTCCACGAATCCTTTTACAATTTGCAAGGAGTTGGCATTCATAAAATCAAGGAAGTTTTTCTCCTTATGACTGTCAGGTGCTTCATCAATAAAAAGTCGGTCATACAAACGAACTTCCGCTTCGACAGCGTGTTGAATTGAAACCCAATGCAAGGTTCCGGCCACTTTTCTTTTTGAAGCTTCACTCCCGCTTCCACTTAAGGAATCAGTATCATAAGTGACGTTAATTTCCGTAATATTTCCTTCTGAATCTTTTACAACAGATTCTCCTTTAATGATATAAGCATTTTTCAAACGCACTTCATTTCCAATAGACAAACGGAAAAATTTAGCTGGAGCCACTTCTAAAAAGTCTTCTCTTTCGATGTATAATTCTCTAGAAAAAGGTACTTTTCTGAAACCTGCATTTTCATCTTCCTGATTGTTTTCGGCATCTAAAAGTTCTTCTTTTCCTTCCGGATAATTGGTAATAATAACTTTTACCGGATCTAAAACTGCCATTACTCTTGGAGCAGTTTTGTTCAAATCTTCACGCAAACAAAACTCCAAAAGCGAAACATCAATCACATTTTCTCTTTTTGCAACACCAATAATATCGCAAAATTTACGAATAGAATTAGCCGTATAACCTCTTCTTCTCAAACCTGAAATCGTTGGCATTCTTGGATCATCCCAACCGTTAACTATATTTTCCTGAACCAATTGCAATAGTTTTCGCTTGCTCATTACCGTGTAATTCAAGTTCAAACGGGCAAATTCGTATTGATGGGGTTTTACCTTTTTATCATTAGACCCTGAACTTGATTCAGGGTAAATCTGGTCTAAAAACCAATTGTATAATTCTCTGTGCATCACAAATTCCAAGGTACAAATAGAATGTGAAATTTGCTCGATATAATCACTTTCGCCGTGTGCATAATCATACATCGGATAGATTTTCCAATCATTACCGGTTCTGTGATGATGACGGTGCAACACTCTGTACATCAAAGGATCACGCATCAGCATATTGGTCGAAGCCATATCAATTTTGGCACGCAAAACGTGACTTCCTTCTTGGAAATCTCCATTTTTCATACCTTCAAATAAAGTCAAATTTTCTTCAACAGAACGATTTCTATAAGGTCCATCAACACCTGGCTGTGTAGGAGTTCCTTTTTGAGCCGCCATATCTTCAGAAGACTGGCTGTCAACATAAGCTTTTCCGTTTTTAATCATTAGAATTGCCCAATCATACAACTGCTGAAAATAATCAGAAGCATAACGTTCCTCAGCCCAATTAAAGCCCAACCATTGCAAATCTTCTTTGATAGCGTCTACATATTCCTGCTCTTCTTTGGCTGGATTGGTGTCGTCAAAACGCAAATTAACCGGCGCATTGTACTTTAAACCCAAACCAAAATTCAAACAAATAGATTTGGCGTGACCAATGTGTAAATACCCATTAGGCTCTGGCGGGAAACGGAAACGTAATTTATCTTGGGGAAAACCACTTGCTAAGCTGTCTTCAATAATTTGTTCTATAAAATGAAGTGATTTCTCTTCGGCTGACATAATTTTATTTTATTTCAGCAAAGATAAAAAAAGCTAGTTTAAAAAGGTTTAAAGTTTAAGGTTTATAAAGACAACCACCACTTTCTTTTGCTTATAAATTTAATAATGAAATAATATTCGAGAATTTGTGACGCAATTTTTATAGGTATCTTTGCATCTTAAATGCAAATAAAAAATAAAAAATGGGAATTATAAAACTAAAAAATATCCGAACCTACTCCTATCACGGTTGTTTGATTGAAGAAGGAAAAATTGGTTCCGATTACTCGGTAGATTTAGAAATAAAAGCTGATTTAGAGGAATCAGCGCTTACTGATGATTTACAAGATACAATAGATTATGTACATTTAAACCGCATTGTTGTGGAAGAAATGGCTATTCGATCCAATTTATTGGAGCACGTGGCACAACGAATCATCAAAAGAATTTTTAATGAAATCGAAGCTATTTCAAGAATCAAATTGGGAGTTTCAAAATTGAATCCGCCTATTGGTGGTGATGTTGAAGCGGTTACGATTGAAATGAAAGAATACAGAAAGTAAATTAATTAGAAATTAGAAATCACGATTTACGAATTTGTAAAAGTTTGTAATTATTGCTTTCCACTTTCCACTTTTTTAGTATATTTGCACACCAATAAATAATTGGCGTCGTGGCCGAGCGGCTAGGCTGGGCTCTGCAAAAGCTCCTACTCCGGTTCGAATCCGGACGATGCCTCTAAAACCTTCAAGGAAACTTGAGGGTTTTTTTGTGTTTAATTTTTAGGAAAAATTAAGTAAAGTTATAGTTCGAATCTGGTCGATGCCTCAAGAAGAGATACAGAAATGTGTCTGTTTTTTTTGTTTAAATTTTAAAAAAAAATATCCTCTGAATCCATATAAAAATATAAAACCTTCAAGTTTCCTTGAAGGTTTTATTATAGATATTTTTTAATTAAACAACTATTTATCAATCCTTTCCAAAGCATCTTTTAGCTTTTCTTTTTCTTTTGGAAACCAGCCTTGAATGATTAAAGCCACTCCAAAAACCATCAAAACAATACTGATAATTTTTTTTATTTTAAGAATATTGCTTGGCGTCATTTTGGTTTTTAACTGCTTGGCCAATACTATTTTTATACAATCAATAAGTAAATAAGTCAAAATTACCGTGGTGAAAAAAGTCATCATTCTGGAGTTTTCCATTTCCAATTTTGGCCCGACCGAAATAATGACAGCCAGCCAAAATCCCAATACTCCAATGTTGATAATGTTTAGAAAAAAACCTTTTATGAATAAACCTAGATAGTCTTTTCTAATAATCTCGCTGTCAATTTTTTTGGTATCTATCTTCTTTTCTTTATGTAAACCTATATACGAAATAACGCCGTATGCCAGCATCAATATACCACCAAACATAAACAAAGCCGAATTATCTTCCAGACTTTTTATTAACCGGTAACTTCCCAAATAGGCAATCGCAATAAAAACAATATCACCTAAAACTACACCTATATCAAATACCAACGCTGCTCTAAATCCTTTTATAATACTAGTTTCTAGTAATATAAAAAAAACTGGGCCTATCATAAAACTTAAAAAAATTCCCCAAGGAATTCCCGATAAAATATCATTAATCATTAAAAAAAAACTTTTAAAAATTGATTCATTTATTGAATTATAAAAAATTACCCGAAAATTTATTTCGGGTAATTTAATTATTTTTCAGTAATTGTTCCACCTGCAAGCGCTTGTTGTTTTATTTGTTTTGGTTTACCATAAATAGAAATGGAACCACCGGCATTTACTTTTGCATCAACCAATGTCGTTGCATTGATATCGGCACTTCCACCGGCAGATATGTTGATGGTGGTTTGCGAAGTTACCAAATCTTTGGCTTTTAAAATACCTCCAGAATTAATGGAAACCTTTTGAGTGACAGCATTGCCCATTAAACTAATTATTCCACCTGAATAAGCCTTGATTGATGCTTTATCAACATCAAGTTCCGCTTCTATCCTGGCACCTTCTTGGGCTGATAAAACCATTGAAATTTGTTTAAAAACAGTATTGCAACTCACATTGCTTCCTTCATTGGCATCTATGATTTCAATATTTTTAAAGTATAAAGTTACTTTAAGATCCTTATTGTCTTCCAATATTTTGGTTAATGAAATTCTAACTTTTAATAAACCATTTTTATTGACTGTTTCTACATTTCCCTGGTTTGTTCCAGTAATGACTATTTTATTTTCATTAGACGGAATCAAGGTTACATTCAATTGGTCAAACACTTTCAATTCATCAAAATCATTTAATTTGATGGTAGTTTGACCAAAATTTAATTGCGTTGCAAACACGAATAACATTAAAATTATCTTTTTCATCACTTTAAAATTTAATTATTTCTTCTTATAAAATTAAAATCCAATTGTTTTTTAACCAAATCGGCATTTTTAACTTTAACGTAAATCTCGTCTCCTAATTGCAGTAAAGCTTTGGTGGTAGCTCCAACCAAGGCATATTGTTTCTCGTCGAAAGTGTAATAATCATCTTTTATTTCCCTGATTCTCACCATTCCTTCGCATTTATTTTCGATAATTTCAACGAAAATTCCCCATTCGGTCACACCAGAAATTACGCCCAAGAATTCCTGGTCGTTGTGGTTCTGCATGTATTTTACCTGCATGTATTTGATGGAATCACGCTCGGCATTGGTTGCCAAACCTTCCATTGTGGAAGAATGTAAACATTTTGTTTCGTATTTTTCCTCATCAACCGATTTTCCTCCATCCAAATAATATTGCAATAATCGATGGACCATAACATCTGGATAACGACGAATTGGCGACGTAAAATGGCTGTAATAATCAAAAGCCAATCCATAATGTCCAATATTGTCCGTAGAATATTTGGCTTTACTCATTGTTCTAATAGCCAAAGTATCAATTAAATTCTGCTCTTTTTTACCATTGACATCATTTAATAAAGCATTCAATGATTTTGAAATATCTCCTTTATTCCTGAAATCTATCTTGTAACCAAATTTTGCAATAACGGTTTGCATGGCAATCAATTTATCTTCATTAGGTTCATCGTGAATACGATAAACAAATGTTTTCTTTTGTTTTCCAATATATTCGGCCACTTTTCTATTGGCCAAAAGCATGAATTCTTCAATCAAATGATTGGCATCTTTTGATATTTTGAAATAAACACCTTCTGGTTCGCCTTCGTTGTCCAAGTTGAATTTTACTTCCACTTTATCAAAAGAAATGGCACCATCATTCATCCTGTTTCTACGTAAAATTTTGGCTAAATCCTGCATTTTAAGCGTTGCAGCGACAATTTCATCCGAAACTACATAAGAACTACCCGTAATTGAAATTTCTCCTGGAATAGTGTTGTCTTTTGTTTCTATGATGTATTGTGCTTCTTCGTAAGCAAAGCGTTGATCTGAAAAAATTACCGTTCTACCAAACCATTGATTGACCACCTGTGATTTTTCGGTAATTTCAAATATGGCAGAAAACGTATATTTCTCTTCTTGAGGACGCAATGAACAAGCAAAATTAGATAAAACTTCCGGTAACATCGGCACTACTCTATCTACCAAATAAACCGAAGTTGCTCTTTGATAAGCTTCATCATCCAAAATGGTTCCTTCCTGAAGATAATGAGATACATCTGCAATATGAATTCCTATTTCGTAATTTCCGTTTTCCAGCTTTTTGAATGACAAGGCATCATCAAAGTCTTTGGCATCTTTTGGATCAATCGTGAAAGTCAACGTATCACGCATATCACGACGTTTCTTGATTTCTTCTTCGGTAATGGAAGTGTCTATTTTTTGGGCATAAGTTTCTACTTCAATGGGGAACTCTGCCGGTAAACCATATTCAGCCAAGATGGCATGAATTTCGGTATCGTGTTCTCCAGGTTTTCCAAGTACTTTTATAACTGAGCCAAAAGGACTATCTGCTCTTTTTGGCCAATCTTCAATATGGACCAAAACAACATCACCTTGTTCGGCTTCGCCTAACTTATCCTTTGGAATAAAAATATCGGTGTACATTTTGGGATTGGCAGTCGAAACAAAAGCAAAATTTTTCTGGATATCTATTACACCCACAAAATCAGTTTTCGCTCTTTCAACGATTTCAATTACTTCACCTTCCGGTCTTCTGCCTTTTCTTCGGTTATAAACATAAACTTTAACCGTGTCTTTGTCTAAAGCCCTATTCAAATTATTGGTTGGAATAAAGACATCTTCACCAAATTCAGGACAAACAAAATAAGCTGTTTTTCGACCTGTCATGTCTATTTTTCCTTCGTAGTAATCTTGACTAATGGCTTTGACTAGATATTTTCCAGGTTCTGTTTCCACTATTTTTTTTGAGGAAGCCAGGATTTTTAAATCTCGGATGATTTCATTCCTGCTTTTGGTGTCATCAACTTCTAAAATGGCAGCTATTTGCTTATAATTAAATGCTTTATTGGCATTTTGAGCTAATATTTTTATTATTTTTTCAGAGAAATCTTTCTCTTTTTTTACTGGTTTTCTCAGTTTTTTACTCATAAATCTTTTCTTAAAAGTCTAAAATTACGAATAAGATTTCGGTTTTTAGATTTTCGTTTTCATATTTATCTAAAATATAACTTTTGTATCTTTATAAAAAACAATTCAAATGGAAGAGTTCAAGACCATTGCCACTTTTAATTTTGTACACGAAATCGTGGTTTTGAAATCAATTTTGGAACACGAAGGAATTCGTTATTTTTTTCAGAATGAACATTTGATTGCAATTGATCCATTGGCAAGCTATGCTTACGGCGGAATAAAACTAAAAATTCATCCCAACGATTTTGAAAAGGTTCAAAGAATATTGGACGAATTAAATAATAATTTAAAAATTGTTTGAAATTCTAAAATTTGAAAGTTGTCAACATATATTAAAAACAACAAAAAGAAAAAGGAATTTAAATTAAATTTTTTATGGTTATTATAGCGTGTTAATAGTTGGAATAACTTTAATTTTAAAAGGATGATTTTGTGGTTAAGCTTTTTTATAATGATTTATTAACATTGTTATAACAAACTAAATCATTCATTTTAAAGTGATTTTAAAATACTGTCAACAGTTGTTGACAATTCAAAAAACAGGAATTTTGTAAATAAGTTGACTCTTGATTTTTGTTAACAAAACTATTTTTTCTATCAATAACTTTTCTAAAAATTGACCAAACTAAATTAGGTTTTTTCATCCCGGTTTTGGATTAGGAATTTATTTGACACGAACAAGAAATAGTTCTAATTTTCTATCCAAAGTTGTTAACACTTTATGTTAATTTAAGGTTAACTGATTATCAAGCGTTTAGAAAACACTGTTAACACTGGACTATTTTAACATATTAATTGTATAAAAAACAACGTTTTTTCTGGATTTATGTAAATAACATTCTCTTTAAAATGCAGTATAGTAGTACCATGAATGTTATATATTTAATTGGATATATTTAAAAAGTACGCAATTCTTTCAGTAAATTTGCAGTTCGAAATTTAATGCATAAATAAGCATTACCTAAAATTGGTCGAAATACCAACAAAGATATGCTAATTCCATATGACCTATAAAAATAAATAAATATCTACTTATGAAAATCTCCATCGGAAACGATCACGCAGGACCAGAATATAAAAAAGCCATTGTTAAATATTTAAAATCAAAAGGATATGAAGTAACTAATTACGGATCCGATTCAGACGCTTCTGTCGATTATCCTGATTTTGGTCATCCGGTTGCTTTTGATGTAGCTGAAGGAAAAGTTGATTTTGGAATCGTGATTTGTGGTTCAGGAAACGGTATTGCCATGACGGTAAACAAGCATCCAAAAGTAAGAGCAGGTTTGTGTTGGATAAAAGAAATTGCTTACTTGACCCGTTTGCACAACAATGCCAATATTCTTTGTATTCCAGCTCGTTATACTTCTATTCAACAAGCTATAGAAATTGTGGAAACCTTTTTGACTACCGAATTCGAAGGCGGAAGACATCAAAATAGAGTGGATAAAATAAGCTGTTAAACTATTTTGGAAAACCATCACAATCATAACCACGGTCACCACCATCATCAGGTAGAAGGTAAAAACCTGTTGTTTTCGATTGTTTTGAATATTGTCATTACGGTGGCGCAAGTCATCGGTGGAATTCTTTCGGGAAGTTTGGCTTTGATATCTGATGCGTTGCATAATTTCTCCGATGTCCTTTCTTTGGTTTTTAGTTATGTAGCCCATAAATTATCCAGAAAAAAAGCTTCGGTAAACCAGACTTTTGGTTACAAAAGAGCCGAATTGATTGCGGCTTTTGTCAATGCAATGACTTTAATAGTAGTCGCTTTGTTTTTGGTTTTTGAAGCAACCGAGCGTTTTTTCCATCCGCAAATAATTGAATTCGGATTGGTAATTTGGCTTTCCATTTTAGGAATTGCAATGAATGGTTTGTCGGTACTATTGTTGAAAAACGATGCCGATAAAAACCTGAACATGAAATCGGCTTATTTGCATTTGTTCACTGATATGCTGGCTTCGGTTGCGGTTTTGATTGGCGGATTGTTGATGAAATATTTCCAGTGGTTTTGGGTCGATAGTGTATTGACGTTGGTTATTGCTATTTATTTGATAATTGTTGGTTTTGATTTGCTTAAAAAATCGACTCAAATGCTGATGCTTTTTACGCCAAGTCATCTTGACATCAATGATATTATTAGTGAAGTGCATAAAATTTCGGGTGTTAATAAATTGCACCACATTCATGTTTGGTATCTCAACGAAGAAGAATTGCATCTCGAAGCCCATTTGGATTGTTCCGAAGACATAAAAATGTCAGAGTTTAATGTTCTTTTGGATAAAGTGGAGCAGGTTTTGTTAGAAAAATTCCATATCAATCACATTAATATTCAACCTGAATATAAAAAAGAAGAAGATTCCAAGGACTTTATAGTTCAGGATTAGATTTTCTGAAAAAACCGGGTGCTTCGCACCAAAAATAATTAAAGCCAGGCCAAAAAACGGGGATTTTTTTAAGAATGATATTCAATGGTTGAAATAAAACCAAATAATCAAAAGTTGTACAATTACAATCAGCCAAAATTTTAAAAGATAACTTTTTTTAGCCGTTTTATGTCTGAAAGCAAGCATTCCTAATACAGAACCAACAGTTCCTCCCAAAAAAACACAGCCTAAAAGTGTCCGTTCCGAAATTCTTTGTTTTTGAGTTTTTGCCAAATGTTTGTCATAAGCCATTAGCATAAAAGTGATTCCATTCAAAATCAAAAAATAGCAGAATAAAATATCCATTTAACTAAAATTAAGTTTCAAAGATATTATTTTAGCTGTCCGAAAAAATCAAAAAATGACTAACATACAATTCATAGCCAAGTCTGTTCAGACTGCAGCCATAAATATTCAAAACACGGTTCAATTATTAGAAGAAGACTGCACAATTCCGTTTATTTCTCGTTATCGAAAAGACAAAACTGGAAATTTAGATGAGGTTTTGATTGAACAAATTGCCAAACTTCAAAAGGATTATGAAGTCATAGTTAAGCGAAAAGAAGCGATTTTAAAATCGATCGAAGAGCAAAATGCATTGACACCAGAATTGGATAAAAAAATCCAGCAAAGTTTCGATTTACAGGAATTGGAGGATTTCTATTTACCGTTTAAAAAGAAGAAAAAAACCAAAGCCGATGTCGCCCGTGAAAATGGATTGGAACCATTAGCCAAAATTATAATGGCGCAAAACAATGATGATGTTGATTTTCTGGCGACGAAATATTTGAATGACAATGTGATTAATGAAGATGCAGCTTTGCAAGGCGCACGCGATATTATTGCCGAATGGATTAACGAAAATATCTATGTTCGTAAACAATTGCGTCGTTTGTATGAACGGAAAGCAACTATCACAACTAAGGTAGTTAAAACCAAAAAAGACGAACAAGATGCTCAAAAATTCAATCAGTATTTTGATTGGTCAGAACCATTAACAAAAGCGCCTTCACATAGATTACTGGCGATGCTTCGTGCAGAAAATGAAGGTTTTATCAAGTTTAAAGTAGAAGTTGATATCGACGAAGCCTATGATATTATTGACGAATTGGTTTTAAAAGGTCAAAATCCAAGTACGCCACACGTACAATTAGCGATTGAAGACAGCTATAAGCGATTATTGAATCCAGCGATTTCAAATGAAGCTTTGCAGGAAGCCAAAGCCAAGGCTGATGCCAATTCTATTCAGGTTTTTGCGAACAATTTGGGACAATTGTTGTTGGCACCGCCTTTGGGCGAAAAACGAATTTTGGCAATTGATCCAGGATTTCGTTCGGGTTGTAAAGTAGTTTGTCTGGACGAAAAAGGGGATTTGTTGTATAACGAAACGATTTATCCCCACGCGCCACAAAACGAGGAAGCGATGGCAATGAAAAAAATCCGTTCGATGGTGAATTCGTATAAAATTGATGCCATTTCTATAGGAAACAGAACGGCTTCGAGAGAAACGGAATTCTTTATCAAGAAAATAGCATTCGATAAACCGGTTCAGGTTTTCATCGTTTCGGAGGCTGGTGCTTCGGTTTATTCGGCTTCGAAAATTGCTAGAGAAGAATTTCCCAATTACGACGTGACGGTTCGTGGCTCGGTTTCTATCGGGCGAAGACTTTCTGATCCCTTGGCCGAATTGGTGAAAATTGATCCGAAAGCCATTGGCGTAGGCCAATATCAACACGATGTGGATCAAACCAAACTCAAGGAAGAATTGGACAATACCGTAATTCGTTGCGTGAATTCGGTCGGGATAAACATCAATACGGCGAGCAAGCATTTGTTGGGTTACGTGAGTGGAATAGGAGAGAAGCTGGCTGAAAACATTGTACAATACCGTTCGGAAAATGGCCCTTTTGAAGACAGGAAACAATTGAAAAAAGTGCCTCGTCTGGGCGAGAAAGCCTATCAGCAAGGTGTAGCTTTTATCCGAATTTCGAATGCTAAAAATCCGTTGGATAATTCTGCCGTACATCCCGAAGCGTATGGAATTGTAGAAAAAATGGCAAAAGATTTAAAATTGTCGGTAAATGATTTGATTGCCAATAAAGAGAAAACAGCTTTGATTAAGGCCGAAAATTATATCACTCCGGAAATCGGTTTATTAACCCTAAAAGACATCATCAAAGAGCTTGAAAAACCAGGATTAGATCCAAGAAAATCAGCTAAAGTTTTTGAATTTGACCCGAATGTAAAAACGATTAAAGACTTGAAAACTGGAATGATTCTGCCAGGAATTGTCAATAACATTACTAATTTTGGTTGCTTTGTAGATATTGGTTTAAAGGAAAGCGGTTTGGTTCACATTTCCCAACTCAAAGCGGGTTTTGTGAGTGACGTCAACGAAGTAGTAAAACTACACCAACACGTTGAGGTAAAAGTCACTGAGGTCGATGAAGATAGAAAACGAATTCAGTTGTCGATGATTTTATAAAAAATCACCAAAAATAAAAACCCAAATTGCAATTTTCGAATTGTAATTTGGGTTTTTTAAAATTTTGAAATCTCAAGAAATCTATTCTTTTGTTTCTTCTTCTTTTTTATCGGCTGCTGGTTTGTCATCTTTAGCGGCATTTTTGAATTCTTTAACTCCACTACCTAGACCTCTCATTAATTCTGGAATTTTTTTACCTCCAAAAAGTAATAAAATAGCTATACCAATAAATATCCATTCAGAACCTCCAGGCATTGACAAAAAAATAATTAGATAATTCATTTTATATATTTTAAAATTAATTCATAATTTACGGCACAAAGGTATATAGAATTAGTTAATATGAAATCATTTGAAGTTAATTATTTAGCTTTAATAGAGTTAAAACTTTCGTAAAATAAATGAATCCTCAGGAAAACTAACGATTAAAATGGCTAGTAATATCAAGGCATTAATTATTATATTTGTAACATAAACGCAAAATATGTCTGAAAAGAGGCTTAAAAGAAAAATACTTCATAAAAAATTGTTCACAAAAAACCGATTGGTTATTTTGAACGAGGATACTTTTGAAGAAATTTTTTCCTTTAAATTGAATCTAATGAATGTTTTTGTGGTAGCCACTTCGGGAGCGATTTTATTGATTTTTTTTACCACCGTAATTATTGCCTTCACTCCTTTGCGAGAGTATATTCCGGGATATTCTTCTTCTAAATTAAAAAAGGACGCCACTGAATTGGCCTTGAAATCGGATTCGTTGACCTTGGCTTTGAAGAAAAACGAAGCCTACATCAAATCCATCCAAAAAGTATTGACTGGTCAATTGGAATATGCCAAATTCAACAAAGATTCCATATTGGCCGCGAGCGAAGAAACGCCTTCTAAATTTGATTTATCCGCTTCGGAAGAAGAGTTGGAATTAAGAAAAGAGGTAGCCAAAGAAGAAAAAAATTCCCAATCCAACGCATCAAAAGCGAAAAAAAAATAAAACTTTCACAATGTCTTTAAAACCTTTTTTTGCTAAACTTTTTGCCCACAAAATCTACCGAAAAACACAGCTTTGGGCAACAAATCCAGTTGCAACGCAGCAGCGAGTTTTCGAGGATTTAATTCATCAAGCTAAAAACACCCAATTTGGGGAGGATCATCATTTCGACCAAATTAAAAAGACGGAAGATTTTGCCAAAGCAGTTCCTGTTCGGGATTACGAAGGTTTGAAATCCTATGTGGACAAGGTGGTGAAAGGAGAGGAAAATGTGCTCTGGAAAGGCAAACCGCTTTATTTTGCCAAAACTTCGGGAACGACTTCAGGAGCCAAATACATTCCGCTCACGAAGGAATCGATGCCTTTTCATATTGAAGCGGCACGAAACGCCATTCTGCATTACATTCACGAAACAGGAAATGCCGATTTTGTCGATGGGAAAATGATTTTTCTGCAAGGAAGTCCTATTTTGGAAGAAAAAAACGGAGTGAAACTGGGAAGATTGTCTGGAATTGTAGCACATTTTGTTCCGAAATATTTGCAAAAAAACCGAATGCCTTCCTGGGAAACCAATTGCATTGAAGACTGGGAAACCAAAGTAAATGCGATTGTCGAAGAAACTTTCGACCAGAATATGACCGTGATTTCCGGAATTCCATCTTGGGTGCAAATGTATTTTGAAAAATTGCAACAAAAAGGAGGCAGGCCTGTGGGCGAAATTTTCAAAAACTTCAATTTGTTCATTTATGGCGGCGTCAATTATGAACCTTATCGAGCCAAATTTGAAAATCTGATTGGAAGAAAAGTGGACAGTATCGAATTATTTCCCGCTTCGGAAGGGTTTTTTGCCTACCAAGATTCCCAAAAAGAAAAAGGAATGTTGCTGTTGTTGAACTCCGGAATTTTCTATGAATTCATCAAAAGCGACGAATTTTATACTGAAAATCCAAAAAGGCACACCATTGGCGAAGTCGAGTTGGACGTGAATTATGTGTTAATTATTTCTACCAATGCGGGACTTTGGGGTTACAACATTGGCGACACTGTCCAGTTTACGAGTTTGAAACCGTACCGCGTAATTGTGTCGGGAAGAATCAAGCATTATATTTCGGCTTTTGGCGAACACGTCATCGGAAAGGAAGTCGAAAGTGCTTTGCAGGAAGCTATAATCGGAACGGAGATTCGCATCAACGAATTCACTGTTGCGCCACAAATTACGCCAAAAGAAGGCTTGCCGTATCACGAATGGTTTATCGAATTTGAGAACGAACCTGAAAACTTCGATGCTTTTGCAGAAGCGTTGGACAATGCGATGCGCAAACAAAATATCTATTACGATGATTTGATTGTGGGCCATGTGTTGCGAAAAGTGGTAATCACGAAAGTGGCCAAAAACGGTTTTCAAGATTACATGAAATCCATTGGAAAACTGGGCGGACAAAACAAAATTCCAAGATTGAGCAATGATAGAAAAATTGTCGATTTTTTTATTTAAAATGAGAGAGTGAAATAATCATAAATAATAGCTTTTTACATTTCAAAAAATTATTTTTGTTACATGGAAAAAATTCAAGAGAATGAATTGTTAATTGAAGTACTAAAAAAATTAGATTTTTTTAGTACTGATTCTTCTATTGAAAATGATTTTCCTGAAATAGTTTTCGCCAAAAATCCCCCTTTAAATCTTCATCCTAAACATTATATTGCATTAGAGTTTGCAGAAATTCTTGAAGCTGATGCTGTGTATTTTAAATATTACGATGACAATCGTTTTTGTGTTCCGCAGGTTTATTTTTATGATAATTCCTCAGGGATTTATGATAAAAATAAAATAGCCGAAATTCATAGAAATGTTTATAGTAGTTGTCAAGTAAATATCATTTGTTTTATTGAAAAAACGACTCTTTCTTTATTTGATACTAGGCAACCTATCAAAATTAAATCATTAAAATCTAAATCAAATGAATTATTTAGTAATGAAGAGTCTATTAGTAATGAAGATTGTATAATCGAAAAAGAATTTGAATTATCTGATTTAGTACCACTAAAAAAGTTTTTCTCTGCTAAAAAGTTAAACACTAATTTATTTTGGGAAACTGATGAAGCAGCAAAACATTTTTCAAATAATACATCTGCATATGGAGAACTAGTTAAAGCACTAAATCTAATTAGAAAAAGTTTTATTGAGATTTTTAAAGGATTTGAAATTTTTAAAGAAAATTTAGATGATGCTGAAAGTTTAGCACAAGAAATTCTTTTTAAATGTATACTAATTAAATACTTGGAAGAAAATGGTAAAACTTTTGCCGAAGAGTTTTATAAGGAAAAGAAACTAAAATATTCAAGTCTATATGACTTTCTTTATAATAATAATTTTATTGAATTATTAGAAAAATTTGAAAATCATTTTAATGGAAATGTTTTTGATTTAAATGAAGATAAAAAAGAACTAATTAAGAAAATAAATCTTTCTAGCCTTGCAGAATGTTTAGAAGGAAAATTAGGAAGCAATAAAACATTGTATTTATGGAAAATGTATTCATTCAAATACATTCCTATTGAATTAATCAGCAATTTTTATGAAGAATTTATACCTAAAATAGACAAAAAGATAAAGGGCACGGTTTATACTCCAAGTTTTTTAGTGAATTTTTTAATTGATGAATGTTTACCAATATCCAATAAAAAGAATGATTTAAATTACAATGTCAAACTTGCAGATGTAAGTTGTGGTAGTGGAATTTTTATCACTTCTGCTTTTAAAAGATTAGTTCAAAGATGGCGAGTTGCAAAAATGGAAAATGGAATTTTGGCAATTCCTAAATTAGAAATTGTTCAAAATATACTAACAAATAATATTTTTGGCGTAGATATTCATCCTACATCTGTAAAATTATCAAAATTCAGCTTACTTTTAGCAATGTGTCAAATGTTGCCAAATGAAGAAATATGGTACAAATGGACAAATGAAAAAGTTTTTAAAGACACTAAAAGAAAAGTTTTTATAAATCTAAATAATAATGTTTTCAAAGAAGACTTTTTTGATTTTCTAACAAAAGAAGAGTATCACAAATTTCATAATAGTTTTGATTTGATTATTGGAAACCCACCATTCAAATTAATAGGAAAAATAGAATATTTAAAACATATTAATAAGTTAAAAACAGTTGGGTTTGAATTTAAGGTTGAAGTTCCTCGCTATCAATTAGCTTTAATGTTTTTAGAGGCAAGTGGAATTCTATTAAAAGAGAAAGCTGATTTATGTTTTATTCAAAAATCAACTTCTTTGATTCATAATAAAAAAGAAAATTCTCAAAATTACAAAAGCCATTTTTTTAATCAATTTTATGTTCACCAAATAATTGATTTTACTTTACTAAAAGATGTTTTATTTGAAAAAGCTTTGGTTGAAACTTGTGCAATTTTTTACAAAAAGGAAAAAAAACAAGATTATTCAACCTTACATATAGTTTCCAAGTTATTAAAAAACACAAAAGATGGAATATCTTTCGAATTTGATTACTATGATTTTTTTGAGATTCCCAAAGAAAGTGTTTGTAATGAAAAAAATATTTGGAGAATAAATCTACTTGGAAGTAATAGATTAAATCACTTAATAAATAAATTAGAGCAAAAGACTTCGACTCAAACAAATTTGGAAGATTATTTATATAATATTTTAAAATTCCCAAAAAAAAGATATGCCGAAGGATATATGGTTAAAAATAATGTTACAAAAAATCCTAAAAAAGCAGATTATTTAAATGGTAAATTTGGAATAACTGCAAATAATATAGATCATAATAGTTTCACAAAAGAAATGATTGATAAAGATATAGAATTTCATAGGATTGTTACAAAAGAATTATTTACAGCACCCCAAATATTAATTAAAGAATCTATAGAGGATAATAATATTCCAATTCATATGATGTATGAAGACACTCCATTTGATTCAAGAATAATTGGAATAAGTGCTGATCAGGATTATATCAACTATTTAGAAATCTTATATGAAACTCTTATTAAAAATCAAAGGGTTTATTGTTTACAATCAATATCAACAAGTTCTCAATTTTATTTTAGAGGAAATACAGCTATTCAAAAACAAGATATTGATAATTGGGCAATTCCATTAAATGGAACAGAAATTAAATTATCTTTTGCTGAAAAGATAATTATGAATGATGTTTTAGACTTTACATATCCATCTTGGCAACTTGGTGAAGATGCTAAAACAAATAAAATAATTTCGAAAAAAGAGGAAAATAAAATATTATATGACTTCGCAGACATCTTCAACCAATCATTCAATTCTATTTATAAAAAAGAAAATAAAGAACAGCGATTAAGAAAACTGTGTATTGGCAATGATTTTTACGCCTTAGAATTTTATTATAGTAACGAAAATCATGAAACGAAAATTATTGAAAATGCTGATTTTCAAATAGAAGAAATTATTAAAAATAACGTCTCTAGAAATGCAGTAGTAAATAGAGTATTAAAAATTTATGGTGAAAATACAATAACATTTATTAAACCTAAAAATTTACGTTTTTGGTTGAAGTCAATTGCCTTGCGTGATGCAGATGATGTTTTTGATGATATAATTGAAAACGGATTGAAATGATTAGAAATTCATCAACATTTGGCATAGAAAAAACACCATCATTAGATGTTATTTATGAAAATTTAGTTCAAGTTTTTGACGAGAATATTCACGGCTTTTTTGAGTTTAAAAACGAGAATGAGAAAATAAATGAAGATTTGTTAGTAAGAAATAATGAGTTGAAAAATGAAGATGATATTTCAAATGTTTTTGACTCATTTTTAAATTTTGAAATTCCAAAAAATGAAAATAAATTTCATTTTAAGTTTCAGTATAAAACAATTGAATCAAATACTTCTACTGATATTGGAGTAATCTCATTAAGGTATTCTAAACATAAATGTATTTGTTTTATCGAAGCTAAAAGACTACCAACACCTGTTTACTCAGGAAGTCAAGAAACGGAATATGTTTGTTATAAAAATGTGACAAAACAAGGTGGTATTGAGCGATTTAAAACTTGTAAACACGGCAACAAACTTCCTTTCAGTATAATGGTTGGTTATATTCAACAAGAAAATTCAAGTCATTGGTATAAAAAAATTAACGAATGGATTGATGGGCAAATTTCAAAGAGTTCAAATAAAGAGATTACTTGGTTAGAAGAAGATAAATTAGTTAAAGAAACTTCTTTTTCAAATTCAAAAATTACTAAATATAATTCTACGCATTCAAAAAAGAATTTTACTAAAATTAGACTAGCACATTATTGGTTTGAGTTAAAAAATAATTAATTTATATTCCTTAAATTATTTAAAAATCAACAAATGACTAAAAACATATCAAGATCAAGGGCACAAGAATCTTCGGCGGCAATTGAAAAAATGTACATTACGATGCGTCATTTGTTCAACCGTGGGTTTTACAAGCCAATGGGGATTTCAGGCGAAACTTTGCGGGAAGCATTATTGTCATTGCGACCTGAAATTTATGGAAATATCGCCGAAGAAAAAGTAGAATTAAACGGACTTTTATATGTAATCGAGCGTCTTCCAACAGGAATTGAGGAATGTAGATTCATCAATTTAACTTCGGACGAAGGTTATTCCAAATCGCATTTCAAGGCTATTGTTCCTCCAAAAAGACGCCGCAATTGTTATCGCATTGACGAAGAACAAATGAATGTTGAAATCACGCGCGGACGTTCGGACATTTATGATATTTTGACGCATTTGACCTTCATTTTCATAGAGTCGCACAAGATTAAAAACAGGATTTTACTGGACGATGCCGGTGAAGTTTCCCGAGATTGGCAAAAACTGGAATTGGCTGTTTCCCAAAAGAAAAAGCTTTCGCAAACAGAAAGAGAACAAGCCGTTTCGCACGCCGCAAACATCTTGGGTAGAACGTTTATAGAAGTTTTGGACATATACGATGCATTTGGTTCGGAATTATCGCCAGATCGATTTTTACACGTAATTTATTGGTTGGGAAAATTAGCCATAGAAGAAGTGCTCGATGACAACAAAAGAACCATCACTTTCAGCCCCATTTTAAGAGAACGTTTGGGACATCATCTTCATGGTGAAATTTGGGCAACCAATATCAAGGAAGTTTTAAAAGCAAACAATCTTTTAGACCGACCAATTCACGTCATCAGTGCCAATATGCACAGCGTAATGAACTCCATTTTTGCCACAACGGTCTTGAAAACCAAGTTCAAAGACAAGTCTGATTTCTTCATTTATGAAGAATTGAGCAAGTCGGGTGCGAATGAAGTTAGAAATAAAGTGGAAGAATTTGCAAAACAATACGGAATGATTTCGCTGCCAGATGCGGCTTCGGGAACCAATATTGACGTTCAAATTTTTGACACTGCCAAAATAGATTGGGAGAAATCATCGTTTCCAAAGGCCAAAACTGGAGATAAAAAACCAGTTTTGATCGTAATGGATTATGCTTTTGGCGAACAGGCTTATGAAACTATCGATGAACTTTTGAAACCCTACAAGAAAGACACATTTTTGAATGTAGAATCTTTATCAATTATGGGAAAAGCCGGAATTCTAGAAGGTGGAAAAGGAGACATCATGATTCCTTCGGCGCACATCAATGAAGGAACGGCAGACAATTATTTTTTCCACAATGAGTTGTCGGCAAAAATGTTCGAAAATGACGGCATTCCAGTTTATGAAGGTCCAATGGTTACGGTCTTGGGCACCTCTTTGCAAAACAAGGATTTATTGAAGTTTTTCCACGAATCGACTTGGGGCGTAATTGGACTGGAAATGGAAGGTTCTTATTATCAAAAAGCCATTCAATCGGCATCCAAAATCAGAAAAAGCATTCCGCTGGACGTGAAAGTGAGGTATGCTTATTATGCTTCGGATAATCCTTTGGAAACGGGAAGCACGTTGGCTTCGGGAGGTTTGGGAACAACAGGTGTGAAACCTACTTATTTGATTACCATCAAGATATTGGAACAAATTTTTAATGTAAAATAAATCGGATTTATAATCCAAATCATAAATATGAAAAGAATACTTATTACAGGTGCAGCAGGATTTTTAGGTTCACATCTTTGTGACCGTTTTATCAAAGAAGGCTATTTTGTTATCGGGATGGATAATCTCATCACTGGAGATTTGAAAAACATTGAACATTTGTTCAAATTGGAAAATTTCGAATTTTATCATCACGATATTACCAAGTTTGTCCACGTTCCCGGAAAACTGGATTATATCCTTCATTTTGCCTCGCCTGCAAGCCCGATTGACTATTTAAAAATTCCAATCCAGACCCTGAAAGTGGGTTCTTTGGGAACACATAACCTTTTGGGATTGGCGAGAGTTAAAAAAGCCAGAATTCTTATTGCATCCACTTCGGAAGTTTATGGAGATCCATTGGTTCATCCTCAAACGGAGGAATATTACGGAAACGTAAATACCATAGGGCCAAGAGGCGTTTATGATGAAGCCAAAAGATTCCAGGAATCCATCACGATGGCGTATCATACTTTTCACGGCGTGGAAACCAGAATCGTGAGGATTTTTAATACTTACGGACCAAGAATGCGACTCAATGACGGACGGGTTATTCCTGCTTTTATTGGGCAAGCGCTTCGTGGAGAAGACTTGACTATTTTTGGCGACGGAATGCAAACGCGTTCTTTTTGCTATGTGGATGATCAGGTCGAAGGTATCTTCAGATTATTGCATTCGGATTATGTTTATCCGGTAAACATTGGAAATCCTGATGAAATTACCATTAAAGATTTTGCAGAAGAAATCATTAAATTGACAGGGACCAACCAAAAAGTGGTGTATTATCCATTGCCGATAAACGATCCATTACAGCGTCAGCCGGACACCACCAAAGCCAAAAAATTATTGGGTTGGGAAGCCAAAGTGAATAGAGCAGAAGGAATGAAAATTACCTATGACTATTTCAAATCCTTGTCCACAGAAGAATTGTTGAAAGAAGAGCACAAAGATTTTTCCAAGTATATAAATTAGTGAATTTAAAAGAGAAAAAATACTCAGGCTATATTCGCCCTTTCTCTTACTTGATTGATTTAATCATCATCAATGTATTTGCTTTTTATATATTTCCGTTTCATGACAACGAAATTGTTTATTCGATTCTAATAAGTTTTGCTTGGTTTGCAATCGCTGTTTACCTAGGGTTTTATGAAGTGTATCGCTATACAAAAGTAATTACAATCCTAAACCGTACACTGAAGCAAGCTACTTTATTTGCCTTGTTTTGCTTGGCACTGGAATTGTTTTATTCTGATTTTCTATATCAAAAGAGAGTTGTTTTATTGGTTGTATCTGCTATATTTTTAATTCTTTTTTTCAAACTCTTCATCTATTATTTTCTCAAAAAATATAGAATTTTGTTTAACAGAAATTTCAGGACGGTGGTATTATTGGGCAATGATAAAAACATTGCTCCCTTAAAAGAATTTTTTACGGAAAACCCAGATTATGGCTATAAACTAGTGAAAGTGTTTACTCTTGAAGATAATAAAAGAGAACAATTTGACGAATGTCTATCATTTGTATTTAAGAATAATTTAGATGAAATATACTGCTCTACAGCTGATTTGACCGAAAAGCAAGTTGGAGACGTCGTTAGTTTTGCCGATAAAAATTTAAAAACCTTAAAGTTCATTCCAGATGAAAAACAATTGCTTTCTGGAAACGTAAAGTTCGAGTATTACGATTATATCCCTGTTATTTCTTCAAGGAATATTTTACAGGATGACACCATTAATAGATACATAAAGCGCATTTTCGACCTTTTATTTTCAATAGTAATTATTATTGGAATTTTGTCTTGGCTTACACCAATTTTAGCCATAATTATAAAATTAGATTCCAAAGGACCAGTTTTTTTTAGTCAAAAAAGGAATGGTTTAAACTATAAAGTATTCAAATGTTTTAAATTTCGATCGATGGTAAAAAACGACAAATACGATAGGGATTTGGCGTTAAAAAATGACATAAAAATAACCAGAGTGGGTAAATTCATCCGGAAAACCAGCATCGATGAATTGCCACAATTTTTCAATGTCTTATTGGGTGATATGTCGGTGGTTGGACCAAGACCGCACCCGGTAAGTCACAATGACAAATATGCTTTGATGGCTGATAAATTTATGGCGCGCCATTTTGTTAAACCAGGAATCACGGGGCTGGCACAAACTAAAGGTTATCGTGGAGAAGTTGAAAAGCATAATGATATCATAAACAGGGTGAAATATGATATTTTCTATATGGAAAATTGGTCTATTTTATTGGACATTGAAATTATTTTCAAAACCATTTACCACTTCATAAAAGGCGATGATAAAGCATTTTAAAAACTACCTTTATTAATCAAGTTTTTAATTTGAAAATCAAGATTAAAATGATTTTCGGCATAATTAAAAATCTTTTGCTTCATCACTTGAATAGGTTCTTTTCCTGTTTTCGAGATTTCGATTAAAGTAGCATTCAAGCTTTCAAAATTTCCAACTTGGGCAATCCAGCCTAAATTGTTTTCTTTTACGATGGTTTCGCCTTCGCCACCGCCAAAATAAAGTACAGGAAACCCTAATGCACCATATTCGAATATTTTTGATGGGACTGAGCCATAAATTCTTGTTTTTAATGGGACAATGGCAATGTCAAAAGTTTTTAGTTTTTCGTGCAGAATATGGCGTTCCAGCATTCCGTGAAAAAAGATTTTTTTCTCGGGATTTTGTTGGATCAAATCTTCGATTTGTGATTTCTCGGCTCCATCGCCAAAAATGTGCAATTCAATGTTTACATCCTGCAATTCGATATTTTGGCACAATTCAAAAACGCCTTGCGCAACACCCAACAATCCTGCGTAAAACAGTTTGATAGGTTCATTGGCATTGGTCGTAAAATCCATTTCTGCAGTTTGATGGTCTGGAAAATTACGGTACAAATAGCATTTTTTTTCAGGAAAAAGCGAATGAATGTGAGTGATAATTTCGTCGGATTGACCAAAAATATGGGTGGCTTTCGAATAAATAAATCGTTCAAAAAACAAAGAGACCTTATGTGAAAAACTGCCTTTTTTCAAAGCGTTTAATTCAATAGCCGCCAAAGGCCACAAATCAGAAACATTCAGGATTATTTTTTTTCGCATTAGCGAAAGAACCAGAACCGATACAAATGACAACAATAATGGAGGTGATTGAACTACAACTTTATTAGGTGTTTTTTTGCACAATAAATAGAAAAACAACACAGAAGAAAACGATAATACCGAAAGGGTTCTTTTAAAAATGTTTTTGCTGACACTCGGATAAATCCAAAGTCGTTTTACTGTAATGTTCTGAAGTTTCTCCGTTACCGAAAACTTGCCTTTGTACTCAGGAAATAACTCACCTTTTGGATAATTTCCCAAAGGGCAAAGAACAGAAACTTTATACTTATTTTGATTTAATTTCAGTGCCAATTGCTCTATTCTATTGGCTGCAGCGCCTTTTTCCGGCGGATAATAATTAGATATAATAAGGATTTCTTCCATTATTTTTGAAGCAAAATATCAATAATTCTTTCTGAGGCTTTTCCGTCCCAAAGTTCAGGAATTCCCGCTTTTTTTCTTCCATTTTTAAGGAATTCACCAAATAGTTTTTCCAAATTTTCTATTGAAGTTCCTACCAAAGTATTGGTTCCAATGCTTTGTGTTTCGGGTCTTTCGGTGTTGTTTCGCATTGTAAAACACGGAATTCCCATAACGGTAGTTTCTTCCGAAATTCCGCCAGAATCTGTAATCACGGCAAAACTGTTTTTGATGAGGTACATAAAATTCAAATAGCCTTGTGGTTCCACAAAAAGTATGTTTTTCAGTTCCAAATTCGTTTCCCCTAGAATTGCTTTGGTTCTCGGGTGAATCGGGAAAATCACTTTTTTGCCCTCAGCCATCTTGTCAATGCCTTGGAGTAGTTGAATTAAGGATTGTTCTTCATCTACGTTCGATGGACGATGTAGGGTAAGAATAATGTAATTTCCGGTTTCCAATTGATATTCATTCCAAAAAACAGGTTTAAAAATTCTGTTCAAATTTTGGTATAAAGTATCGATCATCACGTTGCCCACAAAATGAATATGGGTTGCTTCAACACCATATTTCAACAAGTTTTCTGATGCTGTGGTTGAGGTAGTAAAGAAATAATCGGTAATGCTGTCGGTTAAGATTCGGTTGATTTCTTCAGGCATTGTCATATCTCCAGAACGAATTCCGGCTTCGACGTGAGCAACTTTTATGTTTTGTTTTTTGGCTACAATTGCACAGGCCATAGTAGAATTAACATCGCCAACCACCAAAACTAAATCACAAGAATTTTGCTGTAATTCTTTTTCAAAAGCGACCATAATCGCTCCTGTTTGCTCCGCTTGTGATCCACTTTTTACTTCCAGATTGCTGTTGGGTTTTGGAATATTTAACTCCTCGAAAAAAGTGTCGCTTAGGTTTTTGTCATAATGTTGACCGGTATGCACCAAACTATAGGAAACATTCGCTCCTTCGTTTTGCTTTTTTTCAATCGCTTTGATGATGGGGGCGATTTTGATGAAATTAGGTCTTGCACCTGCAACTATGGTTATTTTCATTGATGTTATTTTTTTAATTTTCAAGATCACAAATTGTGACCTTAAACATCTTGAAGTGGCAATTTGCGATATCAAGATTCAATTTGGAGGACGCAATTTGCGTCCTCCAATTATTTTAGTAATGAAACGAATTGTTTCAATTTTCCGCTCTTGCTTCGTTCTAGTTTTTCTTTTCTAGCGAATGTAAAAACTAGGTCTTTTTCCAAATATAAAGCAATTGCAGCTTCAATTTTCTGGATTTGTTCTTGATTTAACTCGGTTTCGCTTACATATTCAATGTCAAAAGTATCTATTTTAGTTTGTTTGATGACAAATTCTTTTACGTTGCCGTCGTCTTCGATGATGCTTTTGGTGACATAATAAAAAGTCAATCCAGGCGATTTTTTTCCGCTTGGCAAAATGGCAACATCATTGGTTCGACCAATTAATTTCTTCAGAATAGGTTTTTTTGGCGTGCTTTTTTCGTCCAAAATTCCAATGTCGCCAATGTCGTATCGAATAAACGGATGCGCCTTGTTGAATAAAGAAGTTACTACGATTCGACCTGCTGCACCGTAAGGCAAAATCATATTGTCCTCATCCAAAATTTCCACAAAAAGCGTTTCGGAATTTACTTGCCATTCGCCATCCCGATTTTGAAAAGCAATCAAATCCAGTTCCGAAGCTCCGTATTCATTGACAACAGGAACGCCAAATTGTTTTTCCAACAGGATTTTGTCTTCCTCAAAAAGCATTTCAGAAGTTACGACACAGACTTTTAAAGTCGGACAAATGGTTTTTAAAACAATATTTTTTTGTTGTAGAAATTTGGCAAACAAAACGATTGAACTCGTATATCCGTTGATGTAATCGAACTTTCGAGTCTTGAATTCGTTTAAAAAACCTTCTAAAACCTTCTCCGATAAATCGAAAATCGAAAACCTAAAACGGTTGCCCAGAAAATCCTTGAAACGTTCTTTTTGGTTGCCTATAAAATCCAATGGAATTCCGTAAAAACGAGCTTGGTAGGATGAATTGAAATCAATTCCGTGCCAAGTGAAACGATTGATGATATTGGCCCAGGTTAAGGCGTGCGAAAATTTGTCTTTGGCAAAAATAAACGGATCACCGCTGGAACCAGATGTTTTGTTGACGTAAACATTTTTCAGGGAAAATCCAGTTGAAAGCCTTTCAATCAAAGGTTTTTGAAAGTCTTTCTTGGTCATTATCGGCAAATCGTTCCAAGTATTGAAAGTGGTTTTGCCCACGATTTTTTGATAGGAGGAATTGTTTTTTAAATGATAATCAACAATTTCTTGTTTTTTGTTTTCAATAAATGTTTCAAATTCCTGTTCGGGGATAGACTGGATTTTTCGCAATTCGGCTTTGGCTTCCTTTATTGGAAAACCATTTATTTGGAGCGAAAAATTGAAAAGTGGAAACATTTAGGCTACTTTTTGGGCATTAAATCGTTTGATGGATTCTAATTCTTGCCTTTTATTTTCTATTTCTTCTTCTATGTCAAAATCGTCTTGAAGGCCTAACCAAAATTTGGCAGAATTTCCAAAATATTGACTTAATCGCAAAGCGGTATCGGCAGTTATTCTTCGATTTCCCTTGATGATTTCTGAAATTCTGGTTTGGGGAATTTTCAAGTCCTTGCACAAGCGGTAAGAAGTTATTTCCAGAGGAACGAGAAATTCCTCCAGTAAAATTTCGCCTGGATGTATGTTTTTTAGCTTTTCCATAATTTTTAGTTTAATGATAATCAACAATTTCGACATTATTGGCATTTCCGTTTTCCCAGATAAAAATAATGCGCCATTGGTTGTTGATTCTGATGCTGTAATAATCCTTTAAATTCCCGCTTAATTTCTCTAATCGGTTGGAAGGAGGAATTCTTAAATCAATCAAATCTTGGGAGTTGTTGAGCATTCTCAGCTTTCTTCTGCCCATTTGTTGAATTTCTATCGCTGGTTTTTTTACGACAATCCCGTTCCAGATTTTTTCGGTTTCTTTAGATCCAAATGAAATTATCATACCTTTTGCGTTACTAACGTCAAAAGTAAGTAAAAAAAATTATTATTTCAAGTTAAAACAGACTATTTTTGCCAAACTTAAAAACTACACAATGACAATTTTACTTTTAGGTTCAGGAGGAAGAGAACACGCTTTTGCTTGGAAAATGATTCAAAGTCCGCTTTGCGACAAACTTTTTGTGGCACCGGGAAATGCAGGAACGGCTTCGATAGCCAACAATGTTGACATCAGCCCAACGGATTTTGATGCCGTAAAAGCATTGGTACTTCAGGAAAAAGTAGGAATGGTGGTAGTTGGACCGGAAGATCCTTTGGTAAAAGGAATTTTCGACTTTTTCAAAAACGACAATGATTTAAAAGATATTCCAGTTATTGGTCCGTCAAAATTAGGAGCAACTTTGGAAGGAAGTAAAGAGTTTGCCAAGGAATTTTTGATGAAACACAATATTCCTACTGCAGCTTACGATAGTTTCACTGCTGAAACGGTGGAAAAAGGATGTGATTTCTTAGAAACTTTGCAACCTCCTTATGTGTTGAAAGCAGATGGATTGGCGGCAGGAAAAGGTGTTTTAATCATTCACGATTTGGCGGAAGCCAAAGAAGAATTGAGAAATATGTTGGTTGGCCAAAAATTTGGTGCTGCAAGTTCCAAAGTGGTAATCGAAGAATTCTTGGACGGAATTGAATTGAGCTGCTTCGTATTAACTGACGGAAAAAGCTATAAAATATTGCCGACAGCCAAAGATTACAAACGCATTGGCGAAGGCGACACAGGATTAAATACTGGTGGAATGGGAGCGGTTTCTCCGGTTCCTTACGTTGATGCCGTTTTGATGGAAAAAATCGAAACACGCATCGTTAAACCAACAATCGAAGGTTTTCAAAAAGACGGAATAGAATACAAAGGATTTGTGTTTATTGGATTGATCAACGTGAAAAACGAGCCAATCGTGATTGAATACAACGTGAGAATGGGCGATCCAGAAACAGAAGTGGTGGTGCCAAGAATGAAATCGGATTTGGTGGAATTGTTTTTGGCCGTGGCCAATGAAAAACTGGACGAATTTGAACTAGAAATTGACGAAAGAAGTGCCACGACAATTGTGGTTGTTTCTGGTGGTTATCCGGAAGATTTCGAGAAAGGAAAAGTAATTTCAGGATTGGAAACCATAGAAGATTCCATTGTTTTTCACGCAGGAACGAAACTGGACAACGGCAAAGTGGTGAGCAACGGAGGAAGAGTTTTGACCGTGACATCCTATGGAGACAATTTCGAAGAGGCCATAAAAAAATCTTACCAAAACATAGACAAGCTAAATTTTGACAAGATGTATTTTAGAAAAGATATTGGGAACGATTTAAAATAGTTCCCAATATCTTTCGTTACAATTTCTTAAAGTATTATTTCAAGAAAGAGTGGGCGGTAGTATCTTGGTTTTCCTCTCCTTTTTCTTCGTACTTTTTTAACTCTAGACACCAATATACGATGGCAACAGAACAGATAGCCATAAAAATCCAGTTAAGAATATTAGCGGCAAACCAATGAGTAAGTTCTAAATTTCTTAGAAAATCGTGTAGAGCGAAAAAAATTGTTTCAAATAACCATTGAATTCCTTCAAAAAATGCTTTCATCTTTGTACAAGTATTATATTTACAGTCGCAAAAGTATAAAATATCCTTATGATAACAAGTGTTTTTAAAAAATCTACGCCATTAAATTTAATTTTGGTCGTAATTTTAATGCTGGTTTTCTTTTTAATATATCAATTTCAAGATTCTGCTTGGACAAATTCCGTTGTTTCCATTTTTAAAAAAGTGGGATTGTTTGTTGTGTTGTTAGGTTCTGTTTTTATAACAAATTTTGTTGCCAAGAGAAACGGATTGAGCAAAGACAGTAGTTACACGATATTTTTCTATTTTTTGTTTCTGCTTTTTTTTCCATCTTCATTGGATAATGCAAACTTAATTTTATCCAATTTCTTTATCTTGTTGGCACTTCGAAGATTGATTTCGTTGCAATCCTTGAAAGCCTCCAAAGAAAAAATATTTGACGCTTCTTTATGGATTTTTGTGGCTGCCTTTTTTCATTTTTGGAGTATTCTTTATATTGTTTTGGTGTTTGTCTCCATAATTTTTCATGTTTCCAGAGATTATAGAAACTGGGTTTTGCCTTTTATAGCCCTTTTTTCAGTGGCAACAATCACTTTGATTTTTCTGATAACTTTTAATATTGGTATTATTGAATTTGCAAAAGCACACGTAACCACTAATTTCAAATTGGATTATTTTACCAATAATTATCAAAATGGAGCCTTTTCCATCTATTTGACCATAGCGTTGTTTTTCTTGATATCGATGTTTGCCTCGCTTTCCAGCAAACCTTTGTTGCTGCATTCCTCTTTCAAGAAAATCATCACATCTTTTTTTATTGGAATCGTGATTTTTGTTGTTTCTGCAAACAAAAGCAATGATTTGTTGTTATTTACCTTTGCGCCATTGACAATGATGGCAACCAGTCACATCGAAATGAAACAATTGCAATTGAAACAGGAAATAGTCTTGGGCGTACTTATTCTTTGTAGTTTGTTTACGTTTTTCTCCCAATTATAGTTTGTTTCCGTAAGCCAAATCACCGGCGTCACCCAATCCTGGAACAATATATTTTTTATCGTTTAGCTTTTCGTCCAAAGCCGCTACCCAAAGATGGCAGGAATCAGGCAAATGTTCCTCAAGATAGGCAATGCCTTCTGGGGCGGCAATAATTACGGCAACGTGAATTTCTTTTGGAGTTCCTTTTTCCATCAATTTATTGAAGACGGCAACAATCGACTGTCCCGTGGCCAGCATCGGATCAAGCAACAACAAGTTTTTGTTTTCGATGTCGGCAATAGCCTGGTATTCCACCAAAATATCAAAATAATCATCGTTGTTGGGATGGTGTCTGTAAGCCGAAATAAAACCGTTTTCGGCACTGTCAAAATAATTCAAAAAGCCCAAATGCATCGTCAGCCCAGCTCTTAAAATGGAGCATAAAACCAATTGGTCTGCTATTTCGGTGGTTTTCTTGATGCCAAGAGGCGTTTGGATTTCGATGGTTGCATAATGTAGATTTTTGCTTAATTCATAAGCCATTATTTCGCCAATTCGTTCAATGTTTCTTCGAAAACGCATGCTGTCTTTCTGAACATTCACGTTCCTGATTTGACCCAAAAAGTGATTCAGGACACTGTTGTTTTCGGATAAATAATGAATTTGCATGGCTTGATGTTGAATTAAAATTTTGATGATTAAACTTTGAAAGTTTTTTCAAACTATAAATGTATAAAAAAGTATCTTTGCGTTTTAAAATATAGAGAGATGTTTTCAAAATTAGCGTATTCCGTTTTCGAACAAAGTATCCAGGATTATCATCAATTTGATAATGTGGACCAACCGATAAACAATCCTTTTCCGAAGGAAAAAATCGAACATTTATTATATCTAAAAAATTGGATTGACACCGTGCAATGGCATTTTGAAGATATCATTCGTGATCCCAATATCGATCCAGTTGCAGCATTGACCTTGAAAAGAAGAATTGATGCTTCGAATCAAGAACGCACTGACATGGTGGAATATATTGACGGCTATTTTCTTCAAAAATACAGTCATGTGAAGGTAAAAGACGATGCCAAAATTAACTCTGAAAGTCCTGCTTGGGCATTCGACAGATTGTCTATTTTGGCCTTGAAAATTTATCACATGCAAGAAGAAGCCACTCGTGCTGAAGCTTCGCAAGACCACAGAGACAAATGTCAAGCCAAATTGAATATTTTATTGGAACAAAGAACTGATTTGTCAACCGCAATTGAAGATTTGTTGACCGACATCGAAAACGGTGACAAGTTCATGAAAGTGTACAAACAAATGAAAATGTACAACGATGATGATTTGAATCCTGTTTTGTACCAGAATAAAAAATAAATATTTATTCTGTCATTTCGACGAAGGAGAAATCACATAACGAGAGCAACTAATGCAATTTCTCCTTCGTCGAAATGACAAATTTACCACTTTTTTTGCACAAAAAAATCCAACATATAGCCGTCATGAGACTTTCCGCAATGGGAGATGTCGCCATGACGGTTCCTGTTTTAAGGGCTATTGTCCAGCAAAATCCCGAAGTGAAAATCACGGTGGTTTCCCGACCGTTTTTCAAACCTTTTTTTGAGGGAATTTCCAATGTTTCTTTCTTTGCTTTCGACGAAAAACAACGCCATAAAGGTTTTCCTGGATTGTTGCGATTGTTCCAAGATTTGAAAGTTTTGCACATTGACGCTTTTGCCGATTTACACAACGTTTTGCGTTCCAAAGTGGTTCGAACACTTTTCGCCTTGAGCGGAAAAAAAACAGCTTCGGTAGATAAAGGAAGGGAAGAAAAAGCAGCCTTGACACGAGCAGAAAACAAAATATTCAAACCCTTGACCACAATGTTCGAAAGACACGTAAAAGTGTTTCAAGAACTGGGTTTTGCAGTAGATTTATCGAATCCGACATTTCCTGTAAAGACAGTTTTAGGCAAGGAAATCAGCCTTTTAATTGGAGGAAATAACCAAAAATTAATCGGGATTGCGCCTTTTGCCCAATACGATTCCAAGGTGTATCCTTTGGATTTGATGCAGGAAGTAATCAATAAATTAGCTGAAAACAAAACCCATAAAATTTTGCTTTTTGGCGGCGGAAAAAAAGAAATTGAATTGTTAAATTCACTTTTAAAAGGCAAAGAAAACGTCATAGTTGTTGCGGGGCAACTCAAGTTTCAACAGGAATTGCAACTCATTTCGAATCTCGATGTAATGCTTTCCATGGATTCCGGGAATGCCCATATTGCGGCAATGTTGGGCGTAAAAGTCATCACGCTTTGGGGAGCAACGCATCCTTTTACCGGTTTTTCACCTTTCAATCAACCCTTGGAAAATGCCTTGGTTTCCGATAGAAATTTGTTCCCGAAACTACCTACTTCGGTTTACGGGAATAAAATAGTGGAAGGTTATGAAGATGCAATGCGTTCTATTTCAGTGGAAAACGTAGTCGAAAAAATCAATTCTTCAATTTAGATTCGTAAAAAAAATAGCGGTATTGAATCCAATTTATTTTTAAGAAAATGTAATTTATCAAAGAAAACCGCTATCTTTATCTTAGGTTTAATTTTAATAAACAATTCCTATGCTAGATTCAAAATCCTCTAGAAGAAATTTTTTTAAATTCCTCGGCTTGACTGCCGGAACTACGTTGATCAGTCAGGCAAGTTTTGGTGCCCATTTGGATGAAACGGAAATCAAAAAGTTGAATCCTGAACAAAAGGAATTTATTCTGCTACACGAAAAATGGATGGATGAATTCATTGAAGTAATCAAAGTGCAGAAAACGGATCCAGAAAATCAAGAAAACAATAAAAAGATGATTGCGATTACTGAAATGGCGGATGAATTCAAGCCACAACTCAGCGAGTTTATGAAAGACGGTACTTTTGCGCTGATTTACAAAATGTCGCTGGAGCGAATGAGCAAAGAGATTTGATTCTTTAGGTTTAATTCCTCGAAGCTCTGCTTCTATTTTTTTGCCACAGATTCACAGATTAAAAAAGATTTTTGAAAATCTGTGAATCTGTGGCTATTATTTCGGTAATACCTTTGTGGCTATGTGCGAGGTAGTTTATTCGAAAAATTCATTCACAAATAGATTTTTTCATCTTGGCAACGCTTCAAAATATAGCTTTTTAGGTGCGAAATGGTTTCTTGGTATGCGGGAGCTTCAAAACCAAAACGTTCGTGTTCCATTTGTTCTTTTTCGATGGCGTTGCAGCCCTTGATGACTTCCTTGAGCATGTCGAGCATCGCCAATTCCTTATTGTTTGTTTTCTGGAATTTGAACTCCACGATTTCATCCTGCAATTGCTCGCAATAGTCCAAAAGTTGCGCCACTTCGGGTTCGTCAAGTAGGGAAGGGTTGGTTTTGAATATTTCTCGGGTGGATTTCATTTTAGCTGACTTTGAGGTTTTATTAATCCAGTAATGGCGAGTTGCCATAAACCACTTTTTTGAATTTTTAACGTTTTTGTATATGAGCTGTGTCGTGATTTAGCACGAACCTCTCCAAATAAAAACTGGCTTTGGGAAATCCGCAGGATTATCCAAGTGAGGACTGACCAAGCCATAGCTTATATACTGTGTTAGCTAAAGTTATTTTGTTGAGATTGCTGTATTAATATATTTTAAATGCTTCATCAATTCATTGTAGTTGGAGAAATTTTCAATTCCAAATAAATCTTTATCGTTTAACCAGTCTGTCGGAACCTCCAAGTTTTTAGATTTGTGAAAGTTTAATAAGTATGATCCACCATCATACCACATGTCTCCAAGTTTGTCAGAGAAGTTTTTTTCATAATATATGTATTTTTCATATTCTCTATGCATTAACTCTTCTTTTAGTGGTAAATATATTTTATTATATTCATTTCTGCTGCTTAAAGATTTCTCTTTGTTTTTATAATTTAAACTTCGATGTTTCTTTATTTCGGGAGAATATTCGTCTTCAAAGGCAATATATTCATCAACAGCTTCCTGCCATATTTTTCTTAGGTTTTTATAGTTAGGAGATTCATGCATAATCCATAAAAGATTTTTATCTTCTTGTGTAGCCAAAGAATATCTACTTTTTCCTTTTTTTATGTTTTGAAGATAAAACTCTAACTTTAAATAACTTAATTGTTTATCAATACTATCTTTCTCATTTTCCAATTCCGAAAGATTCATTGTTTCGTATTTAGAAGTAATTTTTTTGTTTTCCAATTCCGAAAGATTCATTGTTTCGTATTTAGAAGTAATTTTTTTGTTTTCCAATTCCGAAAGATTTATTGTTTCATATTTAGAAGTAATTTTTTTGGTTGAAGAACAACTTGTAATTAAACAAATAGTCGATGCAATAATTAAACATTTTAATTTCATAGTTTTAATTTTAGCTAACTTGTATATAGGTCTGAAAAAATCAGATTTTATTATTAATCAAATATAATGATTTTTTCTTACAAATCATCAAATGGACTTTTATATTAAAACCAAACTTTCTAAAACAAAAAAACTTCCCTTTTCAGAGAAGTTTTCGTTTATCATTTAAATTATATTTTAAACATCATCAAAATCAACCACAATTTCTGCGGAAGTTGGATGGGCTTGGCAAGTGAGAATCAAGCCTTCTTCTATTTCTTTATCGGTCAGGATGGAGTTTTTCTTCATTTCGGCAGTTCCTGATTTTACTCGGGCGAGACAGCTGCTGCAAATTCCGCCTTGGCAGGAATAAGGAGCGTCAATGCCTTGTTTTAGGGCTGCTTCGAGAATGGTTTGCTTTTGCGACATCTCGAAAGTCGTTTCGTCGTCGTCTACCGTAATACTGATTTTGGTGTGGCCTTCGTGAGAACTGGCTTCCAGATTTTCGACAGAAGAACTGGAGAACAATTCAAACTTGATGGCGGAATCCCTGATGTTGTGTTCCATCAAAACCTTGGAAACGGTGTTGATCATATCTTCCGGCCCGCACAAATAGAACTTGTCGAATTCCAATTCCTTGTGTTTGTTGTTCAAGACAAAATTCACGACAGATTTATCGATTCGACCGAAAAGTTCGCCATCGGCCTTGGCTTGACTGTACACATAATGCACAAATAATCTTCCGGTATATTTCAGGTGTAAATCGTGTAATTCCTGGTGGAAAATGGTTTCTTCCGGCGATTTGTTCCCGTAAACCAATACGAAAGAACTTTGCGGTTCGCTTTTCAAAACCGATTTCAGTATGGATATGGCAGGCGTAATTCCGCTTCCAGCCACAAAAGCCGTGTAATTTTTTTGTTGGTGGCTTTCAGGTTCGAAAGTGAATTTTCCTTCCGGTTTTCCTACTTCAAGAATGTCTCCCGCTTTTAGTTTGGTATTGGCAAATTGGGAAAAAGCACCGTTTTTTACGGCTTTCACCGCTATTCTCAATTCTCCGCTTTCTGGCGAGGAACAAATGGAATAGGCACGACGAATTTCTTTGCCGTCCAACGTTAATTTCAAATTGACATATTGACCAGCAATAAAAGTATAATGAGGTTTGAATTCTTCGGGAACATTAAAAAGTATGGAAACCGAAGCTCCAGTCTCGCGTTTTACTTCTTTAATGATGAGTTTTTTGAATAAAGGCATTGGAATATTTTTTGCAAAGATAGTAAACCAAAAAAAATATGGAAGTTTAAGAGTTTAGAAGTTTAGTTTTTTTTGTAACATTTACTTACATTTAACCACTAATACAAAATCAAATGGTAAAATTATGATAAAAAAATTCCTTTATCTCGAATGGAAAGCTTTTACTAGGTCGGCTTCTTTTGGAGCAAATTTGGCCATAAAAATACTGGTGGGTTTTATAGCACTCTATTTCACTTTAGTTTTTTTGATATTGGGAATAGGGACATTTTACATCCTCAAGAAATTGCATCTAGACCCCATCGTTACCGTCAATAAATACTTGATTTATTATTTTCTGCTTGATTTGATCATTCGACTCTTGTTGCAGAAAATTCCGGTGATGAACATTCGTCCGCTTTTGATTTTCCCCATAAAAAAACAGACAATCGTTCATTTTTCATTGGGAAAAACGGTCTTGTCCTTCTTCAATTTTGTTCACGCTTTTTTCTTTCTTCCTTTCAGCATTGTTATGATTTACGAAGGATACGACGTGTTGTCCGTCCTGCTTTGGCATACGGCAATGGTTTCATTGATTTACTTCAACAATTTTGTCAACATCATATTGGGCAACAAGGACAATTTATTTGCTGTTTTCCTTGGAATCACGGCTGTTTTTGGTGGATTGCAATTCTATGGTTTTTTTAACATCACGGATTACACGGCTCCTTTTTTTGACGCTCTTTTCAACACCTATTGGGCATTTGCCATTCCTGTACTCTTGTTGATAGGCTTGTATTATGTTACGTTCTATTATTTCAAAAGCAATTTGTACCTCGATGCGGGACTTTCCAGCAAACACGACATTGCCAAAACAGAAGATTTGACTTGGTTGAACCAATTTGGCACCATTGGGACATTCTTGAAAAACGACATAAAATTGATCAAAAGAAACAAAAGATCAAAAACCACGGTGGGTATGAGCGTGATGTTCCTTTTTTACGGATTGCTTTTTTTTACCAACGGAATCGAAGCCTACAACAATCCCGTGATGCATATTTTTGCCGGAATTTTTGTTTCGGGAGGATTTCTAATCACTTTCGGGCAATTTGTGCCGAGTTGGGACAGTGCTTATTACCAATTAATGATGACGCAAAATATTCCCTACAAAGGCTATTTGAGTTCCAAATGGTGGTTGATGGTAATTGCGACCATAGTGAGCACAATTCTGGCTTCGTTCTATCTTTATTTTGGATGGCAAATTTACATGACCATCGTTGTGGGCGCGATTTACAACATTGGGGTGAATTCCCATTTGGTTTTGCTTGGCGGCGCATACACAAAAACACCTATAAATTTAGATTCCGGAAAAGGAGCTTTTGGCGACAAAAAAGCGTTCAACGTAAAAACGATGTTGGTATCGATTCCGCAAATGGCTTTACCCGTTTTGCTCTATTGGGGCGGTTCTTCTTTGGCCAATGCCAATGTTGGACTGGCATTAGTGGCTTCGGCAGGAATACTGGGATTTGCCTTTAAAGACAAGGCTTTTTCCTTGATTGAAAAAATATACAAAACAGAAAAATACGCCACCATAGCATCGTACAAACAAAAATCGTAATTTGAAAATCAAATAGCTAAATATCGTAAATCAAGATGATACAAGTAAACAACCTTTCGAAATCATACAACGGAACCACCGTATTAAAAATAGACAATCTAGAAATTCCAAAAGGACAAAGTTTTGGACTTGTGGGCAACAACGGGGCAGGAAAAACCACGTTCTTTAGTTTGATATTGGATTTAATCCAGCCATCAACAGGCCACATCAACAACAACGATGTCCAGGTAAATACCAGCGAAAACTGGAAACCCTTCACGGCTTCTTTTCTGGATGAAAGTTTCTTGATTGGTTATCTCACGCCCGAAGAATATTTCTATTTCATTGGCGATTTGCGCGGCCAAAACAAAGCAGATATTGATGCTTTGCTGACCAAACACGAAGAATTTTTTAACGGAGAAATCCTGAAAAACAAAAAATATCTCCGCGATTTATCCAAAGGAAACCAAAAGAAAGTGGGTATCATCGCCACGCTAATCGGTAATCCGGAAGTCGTGATTCTCGATGAGCCGTTTGCCAATCTGGATCCAACAACAGTAAACAGACTGAAAAAAATAATCAAGGAACTGGCCGAAAATCCCGATGTTACCATTTTGGTTTCCAGTCACGATTTGCTTCACACGGTAGAAGTTTGCGATAGAATTGTTGCCTTGAACAAAGGCGAAGTGGTAAAAGACATCCAAACATCAAATGAGACCTTGCAGGAATTGGAAACGTTTTTTGCCGTTTAAATTTCGATATTTCAAAAAGAAACGTATTTTTACCAGTCATTATACTAAAGTGTACATTTAAAAGTTAAATGATAAACCGTTTCCCATTGAAAACCAAGATATTTAAACTCTCTTTCTTTACAGCATTTATACTATTTTTGGTCGCCTGTTCTACCAAGAAAGACACTTTTTTAGCCAGAAATTCCCACGCATTAAGTACAAGAGACAATATTTTGTATAATGGTCAGATAGGGTTGGACAAGGGAATCAAAGAGATAAAAACGGGTTCCAAAGACAATTTTTGGAAGCGGTTGCCCATCGAAAAAATGCAAATCATAGATGACAATGCCGCCGCCGAAAAAACCAAAAACGCCAATTTTGAACTAGCCGAAGCCAAAGCCACCAAAGCCATCCAGAAACATTCGATGAACATTGGCGGTCAAGAAAAAAATTATCAAATTGACGAAGCTTATTTACTGTTGGGAAAATCAAGGTATTACGACCAACGATTTATCCCCGCTTTGGACGCTTTCAATTATATTTTATACAAATATCCCACCAGCGACAAAATTTATCAAGCCAAAATTTGGAGAGAAAAAGCCAATATGCGTTTAGGAAACGACGCGCAGGTTATCAACAACATCAGCAAACTTCTGGAGGAAAAAGAGAAAGAAGATAAAAAGAAAAACGGGAAAAAGTTCAAGAAGCAAGTTATCGCTGATGCCAATGCACTTTTGGCAGCATCCTTTTTAAACTTGGAAGAAAAAGACAGCGCCATTGCCAAACTAAAAGTGGCCGAGCGTTTTACCAAAGTAAATTCAGAACGAGCTCGATACCGATTTATTCTTGGCCAATTGTATCAAGAATTGGGAGTAAGGGACAGCGCCATTTATTGCTATCAATCCGTGATAGACATGAACAGGAAAGCGGAAAGAGAAATCATTATCCAGGCTTATGCCAAAAAAGCACAATTATTTGATTATCAAAACGGGGACAAGGACTCTTTTGTAAAAACCTATAACAAGTTGGTTGACGACAGGGAAAACAGACCGTTTCTGGATGTCATTTATTATGAAATGGGCGTGTTTTATGACAAACAAAACGATCAAGAATTAGCCAAAGAATTTTACAATGCTTCGCTGGATGCCAATTCTCCAGATGTTTATTTGGTGGCGTCGAATTATAGAAATTTGGGGAACATGCATTTTAAAAACACCGAATATTCAACCGCGGCAAAATATTATGACAGTACCTTGGTCAAACTTGACGTTAAAACCAGGGAATACATCCACATCAAAAAAGTCAGGAAAGATTTGGACGAAGTCATTGAATATGAATCCATAGCCAAAGAAAAAGACAGTATTTTAAACATTGTTGCCCTATCGGAAACGGACAGGATTTTGTATTTTGAAAAGCATATCGACAAATTGAAAAAGTCTGATGAAGACAAAAAAATACAAGAAGAAAAAGAGAAAGAAACCCTTGCCAACATTGACAGAAACAACATCAACAGTGTTGACGATCCAGCTCAATCAAAGTCGGGTATGCCGGCAAAAAAATCTTCGGTTGCCCCTCCTTCAATGCCGGGCGCTTCCGGAAATACTGCGGCCAACACTTTCTATTTTTACAATCCTACCACGGTAGCTTTTGGAAAAATTGAGTTCAAGAAAAAGTTTGGAAACAGGGCATTGGGCGGCAATTGGAGATTGTCAACCATTAAAACAGATGCAGCTGCCGTAAGCGACACAACGGCCACGGCGAAAAAAGAAGACGCAAAAGAAGTGGAACAATACACGACTGCGTTTTATTTGGACCAGCTTCCAAAAACACAAGCGGAAATAGACGACATTGCCAAAAAACGCAATTTTGCCTATTATCAATTGGGCATAATTTATAAAGAAAAATTCAAGGAATATGGATTGGCCAGCAAAAAACTGGAGCAATTGTTGACATACAATCCCGAAGAAAAATTGGTGCTTCCGACGATGTACAATTTGTACAAAATATATCAAATCACGGATAACGCCAAGGCAGAAGAGATGAAAGCCCGTATTTCGAGCCAGTATCCAAATTCTCGTTATGCACAAATCATCAACAATGCACATCCTGATTCGGTTTCGTCAAATGAAACTCCTGAAGATGTTTACGACAAATGGTATAAATTATATCAAGAAGAGCATTTCGCCGAAGTATTGGCAAAATTAGACGGCTTGATTCTTCAATATTCGGGAGATGAAATTGTTTCAAAATTTGAATTGCTTAAAGCCAATATTCTGGGGAAACTCCAAGGATTGGAAGCTTATAAAAACGGCCTGCAATATGTGGCGGACAATTATCCAACCAGCGAAGAAGGCAAGAATGCGCGTGAAATTTTGACCGATCAAATTCCGACATTGGAAAAAATGAATTTTAGTCCTGTCGACACCAAAAACTGGAAAGTTCTTTTTAAAGTGGGTAAGTTTGAAGACAAGAATACCAAAGTCCTGCAAGATAAAATCAAGAAATTCATATCCAGCGAAAACGTGCAAAAATTGACTTATTCGTTTGACATTTATACCGAAAAAGAAAACTTTTTGGTCATCAGCGGTATAAATTCGGAGAGGTACGCCAATAATATTGCCGGGATAATGAAGGAGAATAAATTGTATAAAGTGGCGGAACCGGCTGTCGTGATTTCGAACGACAATTACAAAGTGGTTCAAATCAAGAAAAATCTCGACAAATATTTGGCACAGCCAAAAGTTGATCCAGTTGTTCCTGCTCAACCGCCTGTTGTTCCCCAATCACCAGACGTGAAACAACCCACGGCACCAGGAGCTACCAAACAAATGATGCCTCCGGGAATGCCACCTCCAGCTGGACAAACCAACTCACCTCCAAAGCAGTAAATCATGTTTGACAAAAAGACAAAATCATATACCGACCTTCTTGGAAAAACGAATAGAATTGTGGAAGGAACCCTAATAAAAGGAGACATTATTTCCCAAGCCGACTTTAGATTGGACGGCGAGTTGACGGGAAATTTCCAAACAATTGGGAAAATCGTCATTGGTCCCGCAGGTATTGTCACTGGCGATATTATTTGCAAAAACGCCGACATCGAAGGCAAGTTCAATGGAAAAATTCAAGTCGCCGAAATACTGAACGTAAAACACAAAGCCAGCATTTATGGCGAAGTGGTATGCGGAAAATTATCCGTGGAACCCGGTGCCGATTTTAGCGCTTCATGCAAAATGAAGACCAATTCAAAAAACACCACGACAAGCGATGGACAACCAAGATCCGAAGAAGCGAACCAATAACAAGTGGCTTGCACTTATCAATATTCCTATCCAAATGGGGGCAATCATCTTTTTGTTTTCGTATTTTGGTAATTGGCTGGACGAGAAATATCCCAATGTTCATAATGTGTTTGTCAAAATCCTGACGCTTGTGGGTGTCGCCATCGCCTTTTACAACATCAACAGACAACTCAAAGAGATCAACAAATCGTCATAAAAACCGAAATGAATTTAAAAAAATACAAACCCATTATAGAGCTTTTAGTGATTTCGGCTTTGGTTTATCTCGCTCACAAAT
This sequence comes from Flavobacterium fluvii, assembly GCF_900129545.1. Classification (GTDB taxonomy): domain Bacteria; phylum Bacteroidota; class Bacteroidia; order Flavobacteriales; family Flavobacteriaceae; genus Flavobacterium; species Flavobacterium fluvii. The sequence continues at coordinate 678,286 of NZ_FQWB01000001.1, forward strand.
TGGTTTTTTTCCTGAATGGAAACAACCCTAAATTTCAAGGGTATTATTTTTCGATAGAAACCATCTACGAGTTTTTCTTTATTTGTTCCGTAGTCATTATTTTTATCCTGATCATGGTCAAAGAAAAAAACATAGACAATGTGGGCTACACTTTTCTTTTGGTCACTTGTATCAAGATGGCTCTCTCTTATGCTGTTTTGTCACCCATACTAGATTCAGGAAATCCCAATATAAGAATTGAAAAACTAAACTTCTTTGTAATTTTCGCTTTGTTTTTAACTATTGAAACAATCGTAACTGTCAGAATCCTAAACAATAAGCATTAATTTTTTTTTAAAACGACAATTCTGCCAAAAAAAATTATTTATTGCTTTTGGCATATAAATTTAAAATGTACCTTTGCACCCAATTTCAGAAAGTAAAAATTAAGATAATTAACAGTTATGGTGATTTCAAACAAACCACTTCAATTTATAATAGCGATTTTAATAGCCTGTCTTCCAGTGTTTGGTTTTTCAAATACCCCATCGGAAAGCACACCAGTACAAACTGAAACAACAGCTGTTGCCCACGAAGCCGCTCCAACTTCTGGAGAAGAAACTTCGGAGATAAAAGAACAAATAAAAGAAGTAATTGGTCACCACGTTTTGGATGGTCACGAATTTTCTCTTTTTTCGGATTCTGAAACGGGAGCTCATTACGGATTTCCATTGCCAATCATTCTTTGGGACAACGGAGTTCAATTTTTCTCTTCTTCTAAATTTGAACACGGAGAAGCTGTTGCCGAATCTAACGGGAATTTCTACAAATTACACCACGAAAAAATATACAAAACCGATGCTGCCGGAACTTTAACCGGAGACGAGCATCATCCAACAAATGCAAAACCAATTGACCTTTCTATCACAAAAGGAGTTTTGACCATTATGGTTGTGGCTTTGTTGATGTTTTTATTGTTTACCAGCTTGGCAAAATCTTACGCCAAGAACGGAGGAATTTCTTCAGGATTTGGAAGACTTTTCGAGCCAATCGTATTGTACATCCGTGACGAAATCGCGATTCCAAACATTGGCGAAAAACACTATAAAAGATACATGAGTTATTTGTTGACCATCTTCTTCTTTGTATGGTTCTTGAATATCTTTGGTTTGACTCCACTAGGAATCAACGTTACCGGAAACATCGCCATCACTTTTGGATTAGCGATAATCACGTTTATCATCACTACACTTACAGCCAACAAAAATTATTGGGGACACATTTTCTGGATGCCAGGCGTGCCAACTCCAATGAAAATAATTTTGGCGCCTATCGAATTATTGGGAGTATTCATCAAACCATTCGCATTGATGATTCGTTTGTACGCCAATATTTTTGCAGGTCACGTGGTATTGATGAGTTTGATTGGATTGATATTTATTTTCAAAAGTTGGTTGGGAAGTAGCTTGTCATTTATGTTGTCATTCGCTATTTCAATCATCGAAATATTAGTTGCCTTGTTGCAAGCCTATATCTTCACAATGTTGTCGGCATTGTATTTTGGATCGGCAGTTGAGGAGCATCATCACGAAGAAGCTCATCATTAATACCGGTTTTGGCTTTTGGCCAATGCCTTGAAAAAGAATGTTTAATTTTTAATACATATTTTTATGGAAATTCCTAAAATCGTTGGAGCAGGATTAGTAGTTATTGGAGCAGGTATTGGTATTGGTAGAATCGGTGGTTCTGCAATGGATGCTATCGCTCGTCAACCAGAAGCTACTGGAAAAATTCAAACAGCTATGCTTATTGCAGCTGCGCTTATTGAAGGTATTGGATTTGCAGCTTTATTCGCTGTATAATTCTTCAAAACAAAAAGCTGTAACGGTTGGTTGCAGCTTTTGTTTAAAAAAATTAAATTAAAAGAATACAATTTAAAGAGATACTATGGAAAAGTTAATAAATGATTTTTCGTTTGGATTATTTATCTGGCAAACAATAATTTTTGTTGGATTGATTTTGTTATTGAAAAAATTTGCTTGGAAACCTATTTTGGATGCTGTTAACGAAAGAGAAGAAGGTATAAAAAATGCTTTGCTTTCTGCTGACAACGCCAGAAAAGAAATGCAAAACCTTCAAGCAGACAATCAACGTATTTTGCAGGAAGCAAGAATTGAGCGTGATGCTTTGTTGAAAGATGCACGTGAAATGAAAGACAAAATGGTTGCCGATGCAAAAAATGAAGCACAAGCTCAAGGTCAAAAAATGATTGAACAAGCTAAAGCTGCCATCCAAAACGAGAAAAATGCAGCCATGGCTGAATTGAAACTTCAGGTTTCTACTTTGTCACTTGAAATTGCAGAAAAATTATTAAAAGACGAATTGTCTAACAAAGAAGCTCAAGTAAAATTAGTGGAAAAAATGTTAGGCGACGCTAAATTAAACTAATATGTCAAGTACAAGAGCAGCAATTCGTTACGCAAAAGCAATTTTGGAAATAGCCGACTCAAAGAAGGTGGCTGCCGAAGTGAGCGCTGATATGGCTTTAATTGCTTCGACAATAAAAGGCAATGCCGAATTGGACAAGTTTATTCAAAGTCCAGTTATCAAAGTTGAGCAAAAAGAAAATGCATTGTTGGAAGTTTTTGCTACTGCAAATGCCGTAACAAAAAGTCTTTTCCATTTGTTGTTGGAAAACAAAAGATTCGAAATCTTGGAGGCCATTGCATTGGAATACAACAAATTGTTTGACATCATGAATGGTGTTGAAGTAGCCAAAGTTACCACTGCCATTCCTATGGATGCAGCTTTGGAAGCTAAAGTATCGGCTAAAATAGCAACCCTTTCCACAAGCAAAAAAATTACGATTGAAAATACGGTAGATGCTTCCATCATTGGAGGGTTTATCTTAAGAATAGGCGACAAGCAATACAATGCTTCCATTGCCAACAGATTACAAGTTTTAAAAAGAGAATTAAGTAACTAGTTATTTATAAATAATTATGGCGGAAATTAAACCTGCTGAAATTTCAGCAATATTAAAAAAGCAAGTAGAAGGTTTTGAATCTGGTGCTACATTGGAAGAAGTAGGTTCAGTACTTCAAGTTGGAGATGGAATTGCTCTTGTTTATGGGCTTTCAAATGTTCAATATGGTGAACTTGTAGAATTTGATAACGGTCTTGAAGGTATCGTTTCGAATCTTGAAGAAGACAATGTTGGTGTGGTACTTTTAGGACCATCAACAGGGATCAAAGAAGGTTCAACTGTAAAAAGAACCCAACGTATTGCGGCTTTAAAAACCGGAGAAGGAATGGTAGGACGTGTAGTTAACACGCTTGGTTTTCCAATTGATGGAAAAGGACCAATCGGAGGTGAATTATTCGAAATGCCTTTGGAAAGAAAAGCTCCTGGAGTTATCTTCCGTCAGCCAGTTACCGAGCCATTGCAAACAGGTATCAAAGCAGTTGATGCAATGATTCCAGTAGGTCGTGGACAACGTGAGCTAGTTATTGGTGACCGTCAAACAGGTAAATCTACCGTTTGTTTGGATACCATCTTGAACCAAAAAGAATTTTATGATGCAGGAAAACCTGTATTCTGTATCTATGTTGCAATTGGACAAAAAGCTTCAACTGTAGCAGGAATTGCAAAAATGTTGGAAGAAAAAGGTGCAATGGCTTACACGGTTATTGTTGCTGCCAATGCTTCTGATCCAGCTCCAATGCAAGTTTACGCTCCTTTCGCAGGTGCTGCAATTGGAGAATATTTCAGAGATTCTGGTCGTCCAGCTTTGATTATTTATGATGATTTGTCTAAACAAGCTGTTGCTTACCGTGAGGTTTCTCTTTTGTTGAGAAGACCACCGGGACGTGAGGCTTATCCTGGAGACGTTTTCTACCTACACTCTCGTTTATTGGAAAGAGCTTGTAAAGTAATTGCCGATGACAGTATCGCTAAAGACATGAACGATTTACCAGATTCATTGAAAGGTATCGTAAAAGGTGGTGGTTCATTGACTGCTTTGCCAATTATCGAAACCCAGGCTGGTGACGTTTCTGCATATATCCCAACCAACGTAATTTCGATCACTGATGGTCAGATTTTCTTGGATGGTGATTTGTTTAACTCAGGTGTTCGTCCAGCGATCAACGTAGGTATTTCTGTATCTCGTGTTGGAGGTAACGCACAGATTAAATCAATGAAAAAAGTGGCAGGTACATTAAAACTGGATCAAGCACAATTCCGTGAATTGGAAGCGTTTGCCAAGTTTGGTTCTGATTTGGATGCCGTTACTTTAAACGTAATCGAAAAAGGAAAAAGAAACGTTGAGATTTTGAAACAAAATCTAAACGACCCTTATACTGTTGAAAACCAAACTGCCATCATCTATGCAGGTTCTAAAAACTTGTTGAGAAATGTTCCCGTGAATAAAGTAAAAGAATTCGAAAAAGATTATTTGGAATTCTTGAACAACAAAAACAGGGCTACTCTTGATGCATTGAAAGCAGGTAAACTGACTGACGAAATCACGGACGTTTTGGAAGCAGCAGCTAAAGAAGTTTCAGCGAAATATAACTAAGAAGTACTAAGTAAAGAGTATTAAGTATCAAGATTTCTTGGTACTTAATGCTTAATACTAAAGTCTTAATACTTACAAAAAAATGGCAAATTTAAAGGAAATCCGTAATAGAATTACTTCCGTTTCATCGACGATGCAGATTACTTCTGCGATGAAAATGGTTTCTGCAGCAAAGCTGAAGAAGGCACAAGATGCCATCACCGCAATGCGACCTTATGCCGAAAAATTAACGGAATTATTGCAAAATCTTTCGGCAACTCTTGATGGAGATGTTGGAGGAGAATTCACCAAACAACGCGAGCTCAAGAAAGTATTGGTTGTTGCCATTACTTCAAACAGAGGTTTGTGCGGTGCTTTTAACAGCAACGTGATCAAGGAAGTTAAAAACCGTGCCGATTTTTACGCAGGAAAACAAGTTGATGTTTTTGCCATAGGTAAAAAAGGAAACGATATTTTGACTAAAACACTTACCGTTGTTGACAATCAAAGTCACGTTTTTGATGCATTGACTTTTGACAATGTTACAGTAATTGCTGAAACTTTGACTCAAAAATTCGTGTCTGGTGAGTATGACAAAATCGAATTGGTGTACAACCAATTTAAAAATGCCGCTACTCAAATCGTTCAAACCGAACAATTTTTGCCATTGGCTCCAATAAAATCAGACAAACCGGCTTCAACTGGTGATTATATTTTTGAACCATCCAAAGAAGAAATCGTGTTGACCTTGATTCCAAAATCATTGAAAACACAATTGTATAAAGGAATTAGAGATTCATTTGCTTCTGAACACGGAGCGCGTATGACTGCAATGCACAAAGCAACAGACAACGCAACTGAATTGAGAGACCAATTGAAATTGACTTACAACAAAGCGCGTCAGGCTGCAATTACCAACGAAATCTTGGAGATTGTTGGTGGAGCAGAAGCTTTGAAAGGATAATATTTTTATTCGATAGATATTAAAAGTCCCGCATTTGCGGGACTTTTTTTTAGTCCTATTTTCTATTTTAGTTAGGCAATAATAACCAATGAAATTAGATTTTAGTCTTTATTTAATTTTTTAAATTCGGAATTTTTTGCAAATAAAAAATCCATTAATTCCAGTTCATTGGAGTTTTCTATTAATTTTTTTGATTTTGAATCAGCATCACAAAACTCCAAAAACAGATGGATTTCGTCAGGATTTAATTTTAAATATTTACTAAAAAACTCTTGACTAATATTGTTTTTAGCTAATTCTTTAAAATCCATTTTAATTATTTCTTTAGCCTTGTTTTCCTTTTGTTTGGTAAATAATTTTGCCATTCTTCCGAAAATTTTAATTATATCTGGACCATAAGTAATACTTCCATCAGTGCCAAAGGGATTTTTTTTCTGGCTGTAGGCGTCATCCGGAACCTGGGTATCAAGAAGTTCTTGCATATTAGGAATTAATGGTGCTATAATTTTGTTTGTAATTACGACTTCATCCAATTCTTCCGTTTTTTTGATAAGCTTAATGACCAAATTGGTGTTCTGAAAGTCGGCTTCTTTGAAGGTTATAGTTTTGTATTCATAATTTTTGGATATAAAAATAATTTCATCTCCCACTTTTGCCAAGATTGAAAAAACACCAGAATTATTGGTAATCACGATGTTTTTAGAAACTAAATTGACTACTTCTATGCCTTGTAATGTAAAATCATTACACATAACAGTACCCTTTACTTTTTCCGTTTGTGAATGCAATAATTGTGATGAAATAAAAAAATAAGTCAGGAGTAATTTATATCCCATAGGCTGGTTTTTAATCTAAAATTAAATGTAGTGTAACGGTATGTCTATCTTATAAAGAGCAGTTACATTTATGAAGCAACAATAGTAGTAATTATTTGTTATGGATATAATATTCTTGTGACAGTATTAACAGATTAGTACTACAGTTTTTTTGAAAAAAGAGATGACGAGCTATTATTTGCATAATCAAAACTATTTTTAGCGAAGCATTTAAGAGGATAGAAAAAACACTTTATAAAAAAGGCGATTGAAAATAGTTTTCTATCGCCTTTTTTGTGTTTTGTAATCGGGTTAAAACAGTTGGTGTTTTTCTTCTATATTGATTACCACTATTAGTTGTTTCTATCCAAATAGCGATGCGTTTCCGTTGTGGCCAATAAAAACGGAATCAATTTTTCTGTTTCGTCATTATTTGGGTAATTGATTTATTTCCAGTACTTGTATCATCGTGGGTTCCGTTTTGGCGAGTCCTTCACCATCAATTTGATTCACCTTTTGGACAAAAATATGCAGTTTGTTTTTCTTGTCCCATAGCGAAATATCATGATTGGGTTCCCATTCACCTACTGGAGTTGCCGATAAATCCATCACTTTCCATGAATTTCCTTGGTTTAGATTGGTATAAGCCACCGCTATTTTATTGTCACGTTCTTTGTCTCGAAAAAGAAGGTATAAATAGCGATTCTTTCCTTGTTCTTGGACTAATACATCGGGTCTGGAAATCGGAATCTGTTTGGTGCCACCGCCTCCCAAATAAAAGGACGTTTGTCGAAAAGCGGTGTTTGTTTTTTTCCAAACGCCATTTTCCAAATACACAATTTGAAATTGTGGAATATTGTTATCGCTCCAATAACTGGCGATATAAGGATTTCCTTTGGCATCAGTCGTCATGGCCGTTTGATTGATTAAACTGCTTTTTTCTGGAATCTTCCAAGCCAATTCAGCCGTAGCGACAGTTATGGGCAAGGTGTATTTTTCACCATTCGATTTTTCCCAACTCAAGCCGCCATCTTTGGAGCGGGCATAACATAAATCGTGGTTGGTGGACACGTCCCAACTTTCTCTCCAAACCCAGGAAAGATGAATCACGCCTTTTGAATCCACTTTGGCTTGCCAATAGGCGCTGCGGTTGTTTTCGCCGTTCAATAAATTCGTTTGCAATTGTGACCATTTCTTGTCTTCCAGATTATAGGAATTGATAACCATGTTCCCTCTGCCGGAAGCACCGGAACGATAAAAAAATAACAGATTTCCGTTGGGTAGATTGTAAAACTCGGGATAAGTAAGCTTTTGTTCTGAAATGCCGGTCATTGGTTCTTCGTTTCCTAAATCCAGACCTAAAGGCAGTTTACTTTTGGCATATCGAAGTTTGGTGTCGTGATGATCCCAACTTACATGCAAATAACCATCTCCATCCACGGCAATACTGATACTGTTGTGGGCATCTTTTACATTTCCTTTATAAGGTGTTTTAACGATGTCCCAATGAGTGGTGTTTAATTTTCTTTTGCCCAAAACCAATGTGCCATCGGCATCGTAATACCCAATGAATTGAAAATTTTTGAAGCTTGTCAACGCGTTTTTTCTAAACTTGACGGTATTGACGGAATTATTGCTCCAACCATAACCAACAGCGGTTTCCACATTATTTTTTGTGGCACAGGCAAATAAGCTCAGTATGCATAAGCCACAAATAATTTTTTTATAGATATTCATTGAATCGGTATTTTAAAAAAAGTAAAAATAGCGAACTTTATGACTAATATGAGTCTATAAATTCACTTTTTTGGGTTGCAGATGGTTTAGATAGAGATTCCAAATCGAGAAAAAATATGTTTTTCAAGCTAGGACAGTTGGCAACAAGCCGTGAATAATTACTAAATATATTGAATCAACAAAACCCGCATTAAACCAAAGAAATGGTTATTTTTGTCTTATAAAAATTAACAGACACACTTTTGGGATTATATAAAAACCTTTTCAAACAAACGGCCATATACGGACTAGCGACGGTTTTGCCTCGAATGCTGAGTTTCTTGCTGGTACGATTGTATACGGGAATATTGCCAACGGCCGAATATGGTGAAGTTTCCATCTTGCTTTCTTGGATGGTTTTTTTCAACGTGATTTTGTCCTACGGAATGGAAACCGCTTTTTTTCGCTTTTATAATTCCGAAAAAGACAAGCAAAACGTGATTGCCACCAGCACGATTTCCATATTCTGGTCTTCGATGTTCTTCCTTTTTGGCGCCTTGATTTTCAGGAATTCCCTGGCGGCTTTGGCCAATGTCGAAGTGCAATATGTGACCTATTCCATTTGGATTCTGGTTTTGGATGCCTTGGTTATCGTTCCGTTTTCGAAACTGCGGGCCAATCAACGACCAATGATGTATGCCGCCATCAAGATAGGAAATGTGGCGGTCAACTTGATTCTCAACATTTTCTTTTTATTGTATTTGCCAAAATTAGCAGCCGATAATCCACATACATTCATAGAAAGTGTATACATCGAAAACTTCGAAATCGGCTATATTTTCGTTGCCAACTTATTGGCCAGCTTCTTGACGCTGGTCGTGCTTTCGCCAAACTACCTTTCCTTGAATCGAAAATTCGACAAGTTGCTTTGGAAAAAAATGATGAAATATGGTCTGCCTATTTTGGTGGCGGGAATTGCTTTTGCGGTCAACGAGCATTTCGACAAAATTCTATTGGGTTATTTACTTCCGGAAAATATTGCCAAATCTGAGGTTGGGGCTTATTCCGCCTGTTATAAATTGGGATTGTTCATGGTTTTGTTTGCCACGGCTTTCCGTCTGGGAATCGAACCTTTCTTTTTTAGTCATTCCGGCAACGAAAACGCACCGCAGACGTATGCCGTTATTACCAAGTATTTCGTGATATTGGGGTCCTTGATTCTGCTTGGCGTGATTGTTTTTGCCGATATCTTGAAATTTCTTTTGCTCGACAAAGAATCCTATTGGGAGGCGATGAAAGTCGTTCCGCTGATCATTTTGGCCAATTTCTTTTTGGGTATTTACAACAACCTTTCCGTTTGGTACAAACTGACCGACAAAACCCAGATTGGGGCTTATATTTCCATTGTGGGAGCAGTGCTGACCTTGGTTTTAAATTATTTATTAATTCCAAAATACAGTTATTATGGTTCGGCAATTGCCACCATAACAGCTTATGGAAGCATGATGGGGATTTCTTATGTACTCGGAAAGAAGTATTATCCAATCCCGTATGACATGAAAAAAATTGGCGGATATTTGGGCTTGTCCATCCTTTTTTCTGTTATTTCTTTCTATAAATTTAGAGAAAATTATTTCGTTGGAATCCCGTTGTTAATTGGATTTATGTATTTTGTTTATCACAACGAGAAAGAGACAATATTAGGAATCTTAAACCGAAAAAAATAAAAATTATAAACATGGACAAGTGGCGACTTGTCCCTAGGTCACATCAAAATAAAAAAATGAAAATAAATATTATCAACAAATCGCAACACGACTTGCCCAACTATGAGACCATTGCTTCGGCTGGAATGGATTTAAGAGCGAATCTAACTGAATCCATAACCTTGAATCCATTGGAAAGAACGATTGTAAAAACAGGTCTTTTCATCGAATTACCCATAGGTTATGAAGCGCAAGTTCGACCAAGAAGCGGCTTGGCTGCCAAAAAAGGAATTACGGTGCTCAATTCACCCGGAACTGTTGATGCCGATTATCGTGGTGAAATTGGAGTGATTTTGGTAAATTTATCCAATGAAGCTTTCGTTATTGAAAATGGTGAACGCATTGCCCAATTAATAATTGCCAAGCACGAAAGAGCCGAATGGATTGAAGTTCAGGAATTATCCGAAACATCAAGAGGAGAGGGCGGTTTTGGAAGTACGGGAGTGAAGTAAGTATTCAGTATTTAGTCGCAGTTAGCAGTTTTAAACAGAAAATTAATAGTTGAAAGTATTTAGTTTAGTCTTAATACTCAAATCTTAACACAATTAGAAAAATGAAAATAATAGTACCAATGGCTGGACGTGGTTCCAGATTAAGACCTCACACATTAACCATTCCTAAACCATTAATTCCAATTGCAGGAAAACCGATCGTTCACCGTTTGGTTGAAGATATTGCAGGGGTTTTAAATCAGGATATTGAAGAAATTGCCTTTATCATTCACGAAAGCTTTGGAAAAAAAGTAGAAGAGGATTTAATCGCCATTGCTCAAAAGTTAGGTTCAAAAGGGACTATTTATTATCAAAATGAAGCACTTGGAACAGGTCATGCGATTATGTGTGCCAAAGATTCTTTGAGCGGACCAGCGGTTATTGCTTATGCCGACACCTTGATTCGTGCCGACTTCGATTTGGATCAAAATGCAGACAGCGTAATTTGGGTAAAAAAAGTGGATCAACCGGAAGCTTTTGGCGTGGTCAATTTGAATGAAGCAAATCAAATCATTGAATTGGTCGAAAAACCTAAAGAATTTGTTTCTGACCTTGCCGTTATCGGGATTTACTATTTCAAGGATGTTGCGGTTTTGAAAAATGAATTGCAATATGTGTTGGACAACAACATTATTCACGGTGGCGAATACCAGATTAATGACGGAATCAAGCAAATGATGGCCAAAGGCATGATTTTTGTACCGGGAGAAGTCGCCGAATGGATGGATTGCGGCAACAAAGACGTTACGGTTGAAACCAATTCCAGAATGTTGGGATTTTTGCATCAAGATGGCGAGCAATTGGTAGCCAAAAACGTAAAATTGGAGAATTCAGTTATTATTCCTCCTTGTTATATTGGAGAAAACGTAATTTTAATTAACTCAACGGTTGGGCCAAACGTGTCTTTGGGAGATGGATGTCACGTTATTGACAGCGTAATAAAAAATAGTTTGGTGCAAACATATTCGCATATCAAAAATGCCAAGTTGGACAACGCGATGATAGGAAGTCACGCCAGTTTCAACGGCAATTTTACCAGTATCAGCATTGGCGATTATTCGGTGTTGGAATAATAAAGATGTATTAATTCCGCTTGAAAATTTAAGAAATAAAGCTATTTTCTTTTCAACCATTAAGAAATGAAGGTTCATTAAGACTAAAAACTTAATTTTCTTCATTTCTTAATGGTTTTAAAAAAGCATAAATGAAAAAAACGGTTTCATTCTTTTTATTCTTGGTTTTGCTTTGCAATTCGGCCGTGTTATTGGCGCAAACCGAACCCGAAGAAATCAAGCAGGAGCCCGATAAATTCCAGGATTATTTTTATGAATCCTTGAAGCAAAAAGGAATCGAGAATTACGATAAAGCCATTACGGCATTGGAACAATGTTTGAAATTGAAACCCAATGATGCCGTCGTTTATTCGGAAATGGGAAAGAATTATTTCGCCTTAAAAAAATACGATGAAAGCTATGTTTCATTCGAAAAAGCCACACAAATTGACCCCAAGAACAAATGGTTTTGGGTAGGGATGTATGAAGCAAGTTATGCAGACAAAAATTATGGTCGAGCCCTGATTTCAATCAATAAATTGATAACGTTTGATGAAATTTACAAGGAGGATTTGACTTCTCTTTACATGGTCACGCAACAATATGACAAAGCGCTCGTTCTCATCAATGAGCTGAACGAGACAATTGGAAAAACAGACTTGAGGGAGAATTATAAAATGCAGATTTTGTCGCAAGGCAATTTTCAGAATACCGAAATAGACAATCTAATTGTCCAAATAGAAAAAAATCCAAAAGAGCAATCCAATTACGTCAACTTGATTCGATTGTATTTGAATAATGGAGATACCAAAAAAGCATTTGATATCACCAAAAAATTGGAGGCGGCCATTCCAAATTCGGCTTGGGCTCAAGTAGGGATGTTCAAGTATTATTTGGTCAATAAAGAAAACGAGAAAGCCATAAAATCAATGAATGTGGCTTTGGCAAGCCCCGAAATAGATTCCGCCATAAAGCATCAAATACTGAACGAGTTTTTGATTTTTGTAACCAAAAATCCGCAATATGGACCCGATTTGGAGAAAGCAATAACCTATTTTGACAAAGACCCAAACATAAATGTAGCCAAGGAAATAGGGAAATATTATCACAATAAAAAGCAATGGGATAAAGCTATTTACTATTATGAACTAAGCTTGAAAAACAGTTCTGGACAAGATGTCGAGACTAATTTGCTATTGCTTCAGGCGTATGTCGAAACCAAACAATTTGAATTGGTTGCCAAAAAAGCAACGCCATTGGTAGAAACATTTCCTACGCAGCCGCAGTTTTATTATTATTCGGGAATGGCTTACAATCAATTGCAGCAATTCAAGAAGGCAAAGGAAATGCTCGAAATGGGAATGGATTATGTGGTTGATGATCTGCCGTTGGAAATTAATTTCAACATTCAATTGGGAGAAGCGTACAATGGATTGGGTGATTTCAAGAAAAAAGAGCAATATTTTTCCAAAGCCAATCAATTATTAAAAAATAAAAAATAACAATTCAAATGAGGAGAGTCTTAGCAAAAGGAGTATTTGTTTTTTTGGTGTGCTGCGCCAGCTCGCTGACACTTGTGTCGTGCAAATCAAAAGCGGTTGCGGTGGAAGCCGCGAAAACCTCGACCCGAATGTCGGCCAATAAAATCATTGAAAACTACTACAACAATAAAATCGATTTTTCGACATTATATATAAAATCGGATGTTCAATATTCTGATGACAAACAGACACAGAATGTTAGCGCCGAAATAAAAATCAAAAAAGATGAACAGATTTTGGTCAGCGTTCGTTTTCTGGGATTCGTGGTCGGCAAAGCATCAATCACGCCAACATCGGTGAGCTATTACGAGAAAGTGAAAGGCACTTATTTTGAAGGCGATTTCAGTACCTTGAGCCAATGGTTGGGAACGGATTTAGATTTCGATAAAATCCAGAACTTGTTGTTGGGACGCGCGATTGATGACTTGGAAAAAGGGAAATATACCGAGTCATTGACGGATCAGGTGTATAAATTGGAGGATGAATCGGCGGATGCCTTCAAAAAATCCTTTTATTTAGATGCCAATACCTTTTTGTTGAACAAACAAGAAATTGCCCAAGCCACCAAAGGTAGAATGATTGCAGTGGACTATTTCAACAAATCTGTTTATAAAGAAGGAACCTTGCCCTTGAAGGTGTTTATCAACGCCATTCAAGAGAAAGGGAAAAGCCAAATTAACCTTGAATACAACACCGTAACGTTTAATGAAAAACTTTCTTTTCCTTATGTTGTTCCAGATGATTATAAAAGAATTATAATTAAGTAAATTTGCACAAACTTATTTCGAATATGCCAAAATTTCTCCTAAGCCTGATATTTATATGCTTGACTTCGCTATCGTGGAGCCAGGAATCCCAGCAAGAAAAACTAGAAGCCCGTAAAGCCCAAATTCAAAGAGAAATTAGGGAAAACGAAGAGATGTTGAGAACAGTAAAGAAAAAAGAAAAATCGGCTGTGCACGTGGTTGTCATTCAGGCCAATAAAATAAAACTCAAGGAAAAATTAATTAACACCACCGAAAGGCAAGCGAAATTGTTGAGCAATGACATCTATGTCAATCAATTGAAAATCAATAAACTCAAGAGAGAACTTGAAGTGCTAAAGGCAGATTATGCAGAGATGATCGTAAAATCATACAAAAGCCGCTCCGAGCAAAGCCGAGCCATGTTTATATTGTCATCGGAGAATTTTCTTCAAGCATACAAACGAGCCCAATACATGAAGCAGTACACCAATTACAGGAAAATGCAGGGCGAGGAAATAAAATCAAAATCAGACCAACTGGTTGATTATAATGGAAAACTGGATGTTCAAAAATCGGCCAAACAAAAATTGATTGCCGAAAACGAAAAAGAGCGATTGTCATTGTTAAAGGAAAAGAAAGAACAAGAAAAAGTGGTCAAATCCATCAAAAAAGACAAAAATAAAATTGCCGCCGACATCAAGAAAAAACAACAGGAATCAAAAGCCATCGACAGACAAATCGATAGATTGATTAGAGCAGCGATTGCCGAAGCCAATAGAAAAGCAGCCTTGGAAGCAGCCATGAAAAAAGCCGAAGCCGAAGCCGAAGCCAGAGCCAAAGCCAATAACACTAAAGTAGATACAAAAGAGGAGATAAAAACACGAGCCAAGGAGATTGTTTCTGCTGCTCCAGCGGTTTCTTCTTCAAAAATAGTATTAACACCAGAGTTGAAAATTATTGCCGATAATTTCAAAGCTAATAGGGGAAGATTGCCTTTCCCGGTTGAAAAAGGATTTATTTCGTTAGGCTATGGAAATCAACCGCATCCAGTTTTTCCTTCATTGACAGTTCACAATAGTGGAGTGGATATTACTACCGAACAAGGTGCTAGCGCAAGAGCTGTTTTTGATGGAGAAGTTACAGGAGTAATGATTTCGGCTACAGGAAGTAAAGGGGTATTTATTCAGCATGGGGATTATATTACGGTATATCACAATTTAAGTTCCGTAAGCGTAAGCAAAGGCGACAAAGTAAGTAGAAAACAGACTATAGGTAGAATAAGAACAACTGGAGATGGAAAAACGGTAATTAAATTCTTGATTCTACAAAACACAACTTATCAGAATCCAAGCAGCTGGTTGTCAATGTAAAAATTGAATTTATTCCAAATAACAAACCCGACAGTTTTTATAAGCTGTCGGGTTTTATATTAATGGAAGTTTCTTTATTGCTGTTGCTGTTCTTGCTGCTTCTGTTGTTGTTGCAGCTTAACCTGATTTTGTTCCAGATAATCCAGTTGTGTTTGATCTTCCACCGACATTTTCTGGAGCTGTACGTTATTGATTTCTTCAAATTGTCTTCCGTCTTCGTAACCAATAGATACGGAAACTGAAAGTGTTTGTTTGGCAAATCCCTTGAAAGTTCCTTTTACAAGCGTGCAATCGTAGAAATTTCTTCCTACGGAAAGCTTGACATGATTGTCCATTGTCCAGATATTGTTGGTTGGGTCTAATCCGAGCCAGCCTTGTGTTGGAGTATAAATTTCTACCCAGGCATGGGTGGCACCTTCTCCTCTAAGACCACTTTCATTGGGACAAACATAGCCACTCACGTATCTGGAAGGAATTCCAGCAGTGCGTAAAAACTGTAACAACACATGGGCAAAGTCTTGGCAAACTCCCTTTTTGAGTTCCAATATCTCGTCAAGAGTGGTTTGTATGTTGGTAATCCCTTTGGTATAGGTGAAATTTTTGTATATGTATTCATTGCATTCTTGGGCAATGGCTATGATGGATTTATCGGGCAGGTTTATTTTTTTTAAAACAAGGTTTATTTGTTTTTGCTTATCGATGGTTTCGGGATAGCACAAACGTTGCAATAAAATGCTTTTTTCTTTTTCAATGTCCAAATCCTGCACTGTGGTAGTGTCTATTTCGGGAATTTTGAGCGAATGATTGACGCGTACCAACATTCGTGATTCTAGGATCATTTCGGTATGGGATTCCAAATTATTGAAATTTCCCACCCTGTTGCCATAATAATCGTGTGAAATTTCCACATTGGGATTGTTGCTTATTAAAATTTGGTGCTGCAGTACGTCTTGATTGTCAAAGTTATGCGGAAACAATCGTATCTCGTTGATACTTTCTTTAATGGGCCAAGAGTATTGGTACTTTGTGATGTGAACTATTTTGAAAACGGCCATGTTTTTAGGTATAGGAGAAGAATAATTTAGAGAAATCGGTCGAAAATTGTATCATTTGTTTCTTGGTTTCTTCCAAAACGTCTTCTAGTTGTTTGTTGGTAAGGTTGTAATAATCTGTAAACTCAATCAAGCTTTTCATTCTTCCGAATTGATTTTGCAAGGTTCTGGCTTCACTTGAATTGTTGTCCATAATTAGGTAGTTTAAATAATTGTCTATGTACTCCAATATGCATATCACCGAATGAGAAAAATCCCTGTTGAAAATCACGTGTTGCACCACTTTGCGATTGTGGGAAATATTGCTGTAACTTTTCAAGTATTGTTCATAGCCAGATAGCGACAACAATAATCTTCTCCAGTACAATAAATCTTCTTCGCCATCAAGATTGTAATGAATGGGTTTGTAATAAGCCTGTGTCATCGAAATGGTTTGCAAACAACGTTCTATATGTTTGCCAATACTGGAAAAACACCATCCCATCCCTCTTGGCATCGTAACGTGCAAGATGCCGTTGTACAGCAAAAGGTCTTCTTTGAGTTCGGTAATAATGCTTAGTGCTTCATGGGTTTCTAATTTTTTGGACAAATCAGGAGCATTCATGAAATGATACATCGAGTTGATGTGTTCCCAAAGTTCTTTGGTTATTTTGTCTTGGGAACCTCTTGCATTTTCGCGAGCTTTAATGACGAGGTTTTTAATGGAATTGCTGTTTTGATTGTCGCAAATGATGTATTTCAAAACGAAATTTGTGTCGTATTGAGACTGCACTATTTGATTTTTGGACAAATCCGTGTAATAGTCCAATAAGGGTTTGTATCCTAGGGAATCATTCATTTCTTTATCAAAAGACAAGATATAGAATGTGTTTAGCGTGAGCAGCATTCCATCCGCTCTTTCCATATATCTGTTGAGCCAGAACATCCCGTCTGCAACTCGGCTGAGCATGTTTGTTTTCATCTTATAGTTGTTTTAGTATAAAGGAAAAGAACCTTTTAATTTATTCAATGATCCAAGTGTCTTTGCTCCCGCCTCCTTGGGAAGAATTGACCACCAAAGAACCTTCCGTCAATGCCACTCGTGTCAATCCACCGGGAACAATTTCCACGCCGTTGGGACCAAACAAGGCATAAGGTCTTAAGTCCACGTGGCGCAGTTTTAACTCGCCGTCAATCAGGCAAGGCACGGTGCTGAGTTGAATAATGGGTTGGGCTATGAAATTTCGAGGATTGGCCAAAATCGCAATTTTTCCTTTTTCGAGTTCTTCGTCGGTAGCTTTGTTGCCCATAATCATTCCGTATCCACCACTTTGATTGGTTTCCTTGATAACCATGTTGCCTATGTCGGCAAATACCAGTTCGCGTTCTTCTTTATTTTCCATTTGGTAAGTAGGAACGTTTTTGAGTATGGGCTCTTCGTTGAGATAAAATTTTATCATGTCGGGAACATAGGCATACACTGCTTTATCATCGGCAACACCATTTCCAACAGCATTGACCAAGGCAACATTACCTTGTTTATAAGCGCTTATAAGGCCGGGAACTCCCAAGGTGCTTTCGGGTTTAAAAACTAATGGATCCAGATAATCATCATCCAAACGTCTGTATATCACGTCCACTTGTTGCAAACCAGAAGTGGTTTTCATGTACACCCTGTTGTTGTTGACAACCAAATCACGTCCTTCTACCAGTGGAATTCCCATTTGCCTTGCCAAAAACGTGTGTTCATAATAAGCAGAATTATAAATACCCGGCGTGAGCAAAACCACATTTGGATTTGAAATGTTTCTTGGCGACATCGAAATAAGGATGTTGTGCAAAATCATGGGATATTTCCCCACCATGCTCACGTGATTGGACGAAAGCATTTCGGGAAAAATTCGTTTCGTGATTTCTCGATTTTCCAGCATATAACTCACGCCACTCGGACATCTAAGATTGTCTTCCAATACATAAAATTCTCCTTTTGCACCTCGTATCAAATCAATTCCGGCAATATGGATGTGGATGTTATGGGGTAATTTCACGCCATGCACTTCCTGGAGATAATGCGGGCAAGATGCTACCAAAGCAGCAGGAATCAACCCTTCTTTTATGATAAGTTGCTCGTTGTAGACGTCTTCCAAGAACAGGTTGAGTGCTTTTAGCCTTTGTTTTATTCCTGATTCTACCTCATGCCATTCTTTTTGGGTAATAATTCTCGGGATGATGTCAAACGGAAAAATCCTTTCGATTCCTTGATTGTCATCGCTGTAAACCGTAAAAGTGATACCCTGATTCATGAAGAAATCAGCGGCTTGTTTTTGCTTTTGAGTTAAACTCTCGGGATTAAGGTTTTGGATGGTTTGCAACACTTTGGAGTAAGGAGTTCGAACTCCTTTGCTAGAATACATTTCATCCCAACCATTCGGGTTTAATTTAGGTATCGACTTCACCATAACTTTCATTGTTAAATAGTAATTTTTTTTACTGTTTTTGCTGTAAAAAACACTGATTTAAGACAAATTTATTGTTTTATTTTTGCTGTAATGTCTTTTTTGTTGAATATTTGACAACTTATGCCATATTCGTTGTTATGACAGTTATTTTTGACGATTTTATTTTTTTTTAATCTCGTTTTTTCAATTCTGCAATTCTAAAAAGACTAAAAACAACAAATAACCCATTTTTTAATAGGGGTATGTGTGAAAAAACAAGAAATTGGTATAAATATAGGCTCTTTTTTGCGAGGGGTGTTGTTAAAACATTTGTTTTTGTTGAACAGTATATTTTTTGAAGGAAACGAGGCAGATGGTCATAAAAAAAAAGACCATCATTTGAAGGTCTTTTTAAATTGTAGCCCCGCCGAGAATCGAACTCGGATCAAAAGTTTAGGAAACTCCCATTCTATCCGTTGAACTACGGGGCTAAAAAACAATAATTCTAATTTATGCCCTTTTTTTGGGCTTTATGCAATGCAGCTTGCTTTGGTTTTGGCTCACAAATGTATCAAATTTATTCGAATCGAATACTCTAAAAAGAATGATTTGACTCGATTTTAAACACTGATTTTGGAAATTTTAAAGTCCAAAAACACTGCTGAAAGTCATTGATGTCTACACCGGGTAAAAGATAGTATTCGATTATAATTTGACAGTTTAGTATCTTTTTAAGATTATTAATATTTTATATTTACAAGATTAATATAATCTCAATTTAAGACCATAAAATATGATTTTTAGAAAAATTCAGCTTGTAATTTTATTGATTTCCTTTACATTAGTCTCCCTTGCCCAAAAAAAAGAGGAGGCGCAATTGTTTTTTCAATATCAGGGAAGAGTGGAAAAAATGCAAGATCATAAAGCCATATTAATTGGTGCTGCTTCTTCGGTTTCGTTTGATTTCAAGGGAAATTCCTGTTCCATATCCTTGCAAAGTCTGGTGGATCACCAAAATTATGTTTCCTTGGAGTTGGATGGAAAATACATTGGAAGAATCCGAATCGAAAAGGGGGAAATAAAATCCTTTCCAGTTGTGGTTTCCGAAAAGAAGGACACGCATCATCTCGCCATTTATAAAGCTACCGAAGCGGCCAATGGAGGAGTTTTATTTGCTGGAACTACAGCCAAATTGATAGAGAGTCCAACACCTAAATCCAAAAAGAAAATCGAACTCATAGGCGATTCCATCACTAGCGGTTTTGGAAATGATGCCACAACAATTCCTTGCGGCAGTGGAGAATGGTATGATCAACACAATGCCTATTGGGCTTATGGCCCGGTACTTTCCAGGGCTTTGGACATCGATTATGTATTGAGCTCGGTGTCCGGTTACGGAATGTATCGCAACTGGAATGACGAGCATCTTGAGGAACCCATTATCCCAGATGTTTATGAAAATTTATATCTCGATAAAGACAGTTCAAAACCCTATGATTTTAAATTCCAACCCGATTTAGTGAGCATTTGTCTGGGAACAAACGACCTTTCGGAAGGTGATGGCAAAAAACCGAGATTGCCGTTCAACGAAGAAAAATACGTTTCAAATTACATTGATTTCATCAAAACCGTATACAAACACGCTCCCAATACTCGAATTGTTTTGCTCAACAGCCCAATGGTTTCTGGAGATCGAAATGTGACTATGGTAAATTGTTTGAAAAAAGTCATTAAAGCTTTCGAAAATGACAAAGTTCACAAACCAATTGCCTTGTTTGAATTCCAATCAATGGTACCCAAAGGTTGTGGCTATCATCCCGATATTGCCGATGATAAAGTAATGGCAGACCAATTAATTCCATATTTTAAACAACTATTAAATGAAAAATAATATAATCGCATTTGTTGTTTTCCTTACATTTTATAATACGGCTTTCGCCAATGTTACGCTGCCGAATGTGTTTTCTGACAACATGGTTTTGCAACGCAACACCGAAGTCACTATTTGGGGTTGGGCGAATTCACAGGAAGAAGTGGTGATTACGCCAAGTTGGAACAATCAAACCTATAAAATCAATGCCAGCAATCAGGCCAAATGGGAGATCAATATTCCCACTCCAAAAGAAGGTGGGCCATTTACTATTTCAATAAAAGGCTACAACGAAATTGTCTTGAAAAACATCTTGATTGGCGAAGTCTGGATTTGTTCCGGTCAATCCAATATGGAAATGAACGCCAGTTGGGGAATTGAAAACGGCGATGAAGTCGTAAAAAATGCCACAAATCCCAACATTCGATTTTTCACCGTTCCAAAATTGACGGCTACAACTCCCCAAAACAATCTTTCTGGAAACTGGACAGAATGCACACCCGAAACAATGAAATATTTCAGTGCCGTGGGTTATTTTTTTGCTAAACGTTTGCAGGAAGATTTAAAAAACGTGCCCATTGGTTTGATTTCTTCCAATTGGGGAGGAACACCTGCCGAGATTTGGATGCCGGAAGAAGTGATTCAAAACGATGCCGTTTTATTGGAAGCTGCCAAAACCAGAAAAGAAGAAAGATATGGCCCCAACCAACCGGGACGCGCTTTCAATGCGATGATTTATCCTTTGACGGGATTCAAAATTGCGGGCGTGATTTGGTACCAAGGTGAAAGCAATGTGGGTTCAACGGTTTACGACAAAACTTTTTCTGCACTAATCACCTCTTGGAGAAAATTGTGGAAATCCGATTTCCCTTTTTATTATGCGCAGATTGCACCTTTCAATTATGGTGAAAATCATTTTGGTGGCGCCATCATCCGCGATGCCCAACGAAAAGTGTTGCAAGAAGTTCCCAATACCGGAATGGCAATCACCAGCGACATTTCGCCTGTTGACGACATTCATCCAAAAGACAAGAAATCGGTGGGAACGCGTTTGGCGAACTTGGCTTTGGCCAATACCTATAAAACCAATACTGCATTGGTAAACGGGCCACTTTACAAAGGAATTAAAATCGAAAAAAACAAAGTCGTGGTTGCCTTCGATTTTGCCGATGGATTGCATTTTTCGAATCCTAAATTCAATCAATTTGAAATTGCAGGCGCAGACGGCATTTTTTATGAAGCTGCGGCAATTCTCAAAAACAATACCGTGGTTTTACAATCGGATAAAGTGAAAAACCCCGTAAAAGTGCGTTTTGCTTGGAAAAACAACGCCCAATCCCAACTTTTTAATAAAGCTGATTTGCCCGCTTCGTCTTTTATTAGCGAATAATTTTAGTCGTCCTGCAAGGTTTTTTTTGAACCTTGTAGGTTTAATAATTTACATAACAAAAACACCTGCAAGTTTTTAAAACCTTGCAGGATATTAAACCAAAACTATGAAAAATAAAAAATTAATCATCGCAGGAGTTTTTAGCCTGATTACCATTGGAACCATGAACGCACAAAAAAAACCACATTTAGACAAAACAAAACCCATTGAAGAACGCATTTCTCTGTTGATGAAAGAAATGACACTCGAAGAAAAAGTGGGACAAATGAACCAATACAACGGTTTTTGGGAAGTAACGGGCCCAGCACCAAAAGGAGGAAATGCCGAATTGAAATACAAACATTTGCGAGACGGTTGGGTGGGTTCCATGCTGACGGTTCGTGGAGTGAAAGAAGTGCGTGCCGTACAAAAAATAGCCGTCGAGGAAACCCGATTGGGAATTCCATTAATTATAGGTTTTGACGTGATTCACGGTTATAAAACTTTGAGTCCAATTCCGTTGGCAGAAGCCGCGAGTTGGGATTTGGAAGCCATCAAAAAATCGGCCAGTATTGCAGCAGACGAAGCCTCGGCATCGGGAATCAACTGGACTTTTGGTCCAATGGTCGATATTTCCCGCGAGGCACGTTGGGGAAGAGTGATGGAAGGTTCCGGCGAAGATCCTTTTCTGGGAAGCAAAATTGCAACGGCTAGAGTCAAAGGTTTTCAAGGAGAAACCAGGGCCGATTTAGCGAAAGTAAATACCATTGCGGCTTGTGCCAAACATTTTGCTGCC
This sequence comes from Flavobacterium fluvii, assembly GCF_900129545.1. Lineage (GTDB taxonomy): Bacteria > Bacteroidota > Bacteroidia > Flavobacteriales > Flavobacteriaceae > Flavobacterium > Flavobacterium fluvii. The sequence continues at coordinate 700,789 of NZ_FQWB01000001.1, forward strand.
TACGGTTTTGCCGAAGCTGGAAAAGAATACAATACCGTTGACATCGGTAATGCAACGCTTTACAATACTGTTTTGCCACCATTCAAAGCGGCGAATGATGCCGGAGTTCGTACCTACATGAATTCCTTCAATATCCTGAACGGCATTCCTGCAACTGGAAGCCCCTTTTTGCAAAGAGACATCTTGAAAGGAAAATGGAAATTTGACGGATTCGTGATTACCGATTGGGCATCAATTCGAGAAATGATTTCGCACGGTTTTGCCAAAGATGGAGCCGAAGCTTCGGAAAAAGCCGTAAAAGCGGGATCGGACATGGACATGGAATCGTATTTGTATGTAGCCGAATTGGTAAAATTGGTCAAAGAAGGAAAAGTAAAAGAAACTTTGGTTGACGATGCCGTTCGAAGAATTCTTCGGGTAAAATTCGAATTGGGTTTGTTTGACGATCCATACAGATATTGTGACGAGAAAAGAGAAAAAGCCATCATTGGCAACAAAGCCAACAACGACGGGGTTTTGGATATGGCCAAAAAATCGATCGTCTTGTTGAAAAACGACAAGAATTTACTTCCGCTAAAAAAATCAGGACAAAAAATCGCCTTGATTGGGGCTTTGGCCAATGACAAAAACAGTCCTTTGGGAAGTTGGAGAATTGCTGCCGACGACAATTCCGCCGTTTCCGTTTTGGAGGGAATGCAACAGTACAAAGACAATCAATTAACTTTCGAAAAGGGAGCTGATTTAACCATTGGAAAAACGTCTTTTGTTGCCGAATTGGTTTTCAACACCACCGACAAAAGTGGTTTTGATGCTGCCAAAAAAGCAGCGGCCAACGCCGATGTCGTGGTGATGGTTTTGGGCGAAGTGGGTTTCCAGTCTGGCGAAGGACGCAGCAGGACGAATCTGGATTTGCCGGGTGTCCAACAAGAATTATTGGAAGAAATTTACAAAGTAAATCCCAATATTGTGCTGGTTTTAAACAACGGAAGACCTTTGGCTTTGCCTTGGGCTGCTGAACATATTCCTGCCATTGTCGAGGCTTGGCATTTGGGAACGCAAACCGGAAATGCCGTTGCGCAAGTCTTGTATGGCGATTATAACCCAAGCGGAAAATTGCCGATGTCATTTCCAAGAAATGTGGGCCAATGTCCAATTTATTATAACCATTTCAATACCGGAAGACCGGCAAATGTTGATAAAAATGTGTTTTGGTCGCATTATACCGATGTGGAAAAAACACCGCAATTCCCTTTCGGATTTGGATTGAGTTACACGACTTTCGATTATAAAAATTTAAAAATCAATAAAACGGCTTTCGCCAAAGGGGAAGCGGTAAAAGTTTCGGTTGAGGTGACCAATTCCGGAAATTACGATGGAAAAGAAGTGGTTCAATTGTACATTCACGATGTTGCCGCCAGCTTGGCAAGACCGGTAAAAGAATTGAAAGGTTTTGAATTAATCGAATTGAAAAAAGGCGAAACTAAAACCGTTACCTTGACTTTGACCGACAAAGAGCTGGGTTTCTTTGACAACGACGGCAATTATTTGGTAGAATCGGGAACGTTCAAAATTATGGTGGGAGGAAGCTCCGACAAAGGTTTGGAAAGTAGTTTTGAGTTGGAGTAAATCCAGTTTTTTGTCATTTCGACGAAGGAGAAATCACATAGCGAGAGCAACTGATGTGATTTCTCCTTCGTCGAAATGACAACGCTAGATGTTTTTAACCCGATTTGTATTTAAAAACAGGTCGGGTTTATTTGTTTTATACACTTATGAATGCGAACTTTACCCATTATAAAACGGAATATCAAATCTTAAATTGATACAAATGGAATACAATAGATGTGGAAAGAGTGGTTTGAAATTGCCGCAAATTTCCTTGGGATTATGGCATAATTTCGGTTCGGTGGATTCATTCGAAAATGCCGAAAGTATTGCCGTTGCCGCTTTTGACAAAGGAATCACCCATTTTGATTTGGCCAATAATTATGGTCCGGTTCCGGGTTCGGCGGAAACAAATTTTGGTAAAATCCTCAAAAATAATTTTCAAGGAAACCTTCGGGATGAAATCGTGATTTCGACCAAGGCGGGTTACACTATGTGGGATGGCCCTTATGGCGACTGGGGTTCTCGCAAGTATATGTTGTCGAGTTTGGACCAAAGTTTGAAACGAATGGATTTGGAATACGTGGATATTTTCTATTCGCACCGTTTTGACCCAGAAACGCCTTTGGAAGAAACGATGACGGCCTTGGATTATGCCGTTCGAAGCGGGAAAGCTTTGTACGCAGGAATTTCTAATTATCCTCCAGAACAAACCGCCGAAGCGGCAGCAATTTTAAAAGAATTGGGAACGCCTTGTTTGATTCATCAAGTGAAATATTCGATGTTTGTTCGTACGCCCGAAGAAGGTTTGCTGGATGTTTTGGGAGAAAAAGGGATTGGTTGCATCGCCTTTTCGCCATTGGCACAAGGACTTTTGACCGATAGATATCTAAAAGGAATTCCCGAAAATTCGAGAGCTTCAAAAGGAAGTTTTTTGAAACCTGAACACATCACGGAAGAAAAAATTAAGGTAATAGTGGCATTGAATGATATCGCACAAGGAAGAAACCAATCTTTGGCTCAAATGGCTTTGGCTTGGTTACTCAAAGACAACCGAATTACCTCGGTGTTGATTGGTGCCAGCTCGGTGGGACAATTGCAGAACAATATCGATGCCTTGGGGAATATCGATTTTACGCAAGCGGAATTGAACAAGATTGAAGCTATCTTGGCGTCTGTGTAAAATCTATTTACAAATTCTATTATAATAAAAAAGGGAGCGAATCTAAAATTCGCTCCCTTTTTTATTTAGCCGTAATAATCATTGCTAATCCGCCACCGCTTGCTAATCGGTATTTTAGTTTAGTGGCAGCATTTACGGTTATAATTTCCCTTTTGTAATCTACAGCTGCTTTGTCAGCATTTAATCCGTCAGAGAAAATTTCTGCTTCGTATTTTTTGCCTTTTTCAAGGAATGAAAAATCAATTGTTGTTTCCCTGGAATTCCAATTCGTGATTGCTCCCAAATACCATGTAACCCCTTTTTTTCGAGCTATTGACACAAATTTTCCAACTTCTCCATCCAAAGTCACTGTTTCATCAAAAGTGGTCGGTGTTTTGGCAATGAAATCAGTGCTTTCCTGTTCTTTCATATAAGCTGTTGGACTATCGGCCATCATTTGCAAAGGCGCCTCAAAAATGGTGTATAATGCCAATTGATGGCATCTTGTTCCTTGGCTTACCGGGTTCGAGTGACTGGGTTTGAATTCGCTTTTGGTTGCATTGCGCATCGCTCCTGGCGTATAATCCATTGGACCAGCCATCATTCTGATAAACGGAATAGAGCAATCGTAAGTTGGGACATCATCATTTGGCGTCCATTTATTGTTTTCCAATCCTTTTACTCCTTCAAAATTTAGAATATTTGGAAAAGTACGTTGAATTCCTGTTGGTTTGTACATGCCGTGAAAATCCAAAAGCAATTTATTGTCGGCTGCTTTTTGCGCAATGTCATAAACTGAATTCACCATTTTGGCATCGTCGCGATCCAGAAAATCAACTTTAAATCCTTTGATTCCCAAGCTGGCATAATTTTTCAGAATTCCATCCGTGTTTTTGGTCAAAGCCATCCAGGAACTCCACAAAATAATCCCCACATTTCGTTCTTTTCCATAAGCGATTAAAACTTCCAAGTCCACATTTGGGTTGTGTTTCATGATGTCTTCTTCAAGACTCCAACCTTCGTCCAAAACCACGTATTCCACTTTGTTTTTGGAAGCAAAATCAATGTAGTATTTATAGGTTTGGGTATTGATTCCGGCTTTAAAATCGATATTGTAAATGCTCCAGTCATTCCACCAATCCCAAGCCACTTTTCCTGGTTTTATCCAGCTAATGTCTTTAATTTTAGTCGGTTCAGATAATTTTTGGACTATGTCGTTATTGGCTAATGCTGCGTCATTTTCCGAGATTACTACAATTCTCCAGGGGAAGTTTCGTGTTCCTTTGGTTTTAACCAAATAATCGGCTCTTTCGGTAATCAATCGGTTGATGTTGTTGAATCCACCATTTTTTTCCTGCAAGGGATATTTGGAAAAACGACTTTCAAAACCTGACTTGGAATTGTTGTTGGTTACAAACAATCCAGGATAATCTTGAAGATTGGCTTCGAGAAAAACAGCTTTTTTATGATTTTTATAATCAATCAAAAACGGTAAAAATGCTAAAGTATCTTTGGCAAATTCGCTGATTTTTTTGTTTTCGTAATGCGATTCGAATGAAGAAATATAAGGGTCTTTCGGGTTTCTTAAATCGCGGACATACGGCATCAGCGTATTGTAATCCTGATTGAAATTTAAAACTACTTCTTCGTTTTTTACAGTTATGTCCTTTTTCTTTTTAGTGATAAAACGATAGGTAACTCCATCATCAAAAGCGCGATATTCAATGCTGAAATCATTTTTAAAGTTTAATGTCAGCTGATTGTAATTGTTTTTAACCGATTTTTTTTTGTAAAAAGGAGATTCAAATGAAGTGTCAACTGTCTCTTTTTTCGAGTTTAAAACAACTGTATTCTTTCCTAAAACTTCATTTTCGCCAATCGTCAATGACATTGACGATGGAGCCAAAACAACATCTTTTTCATGCGAAACAGTCCAAGTTATTTTGTCATTGACGGCAATCGCAGCTTGAATTTTTCCGTTTGGGGAATTCAAGCTGAAGTCTTGTTTCTTTTGGGCAAAAGAAAGATTGAAGAGAAATAGCGCAAAGAGTAACGAGATAGTTTGCCTCATTAATTTTTGAATTTAGAATTGTACTTTTTCACGATTTCCAAAGTCGATTTATCCGAAGAAAAAACACTGTTCAAACCTTGTGGTTCTTGCGGTGGATCGGTGGTCAAGGGATCTCCGGGCTTCCATTTCCCGTCTGGGGTAACGGCTTTTCCTTCGCCACCAAATCCCCAAAAATTAGCCGCTTGCAATGGACCATTATTGTTGCGACTTTCCAGGATTCTATTAAATACATAATTGTAAAAAACATCTCGATTGGCAACAGGTGAACTGGAAACCAAGCTTTCGTTTTCTCTTGGCAAACCAAATTCTTCAATGATGATGGGTCTTTTCAGATTTTGCGCTACTTTGATGTGAGCATCAATATATTTCCCTGCATTTTCCAATGTAGTTGGCAAAGTTTTTTCGGCATCTTCGGCTTTGTACCAATTCCAGTTTTTGGGCCAAATGTGCATCGTCAAATAATCGATATTCGGGTTTTGATGCGTTCTTTCGAAAATTTCTATCTTGTCGTTCGAACTATTCAAACCTTCGGAACCGGTAGAAATCAAATGGTTTTTGTCCAAGCTATCCATCAAGTTGACAATGTTGTTGAGCCAAAGAGTAAATTTTGCTTCGTTTTCCACCGTAAAAAGTCGAGGTTCGTTGCCCACTTGCCAAGCCATAATGGTGTTGTCCTCGGTATATTTTCTTTTGGTGTAGGTGTTTGTTCTCGTCATGATAAACTTCACGTGATTGTTCAGGGCTTCCATGCAAGGTTCGCAACTGTGGAATTTTTCGGTGTAAGACATATACTGCGGCCAAGTATTTGGTGGGATTGCCGGAACAGGAATTGGACCTTTTCCAGACCATTCCAGATATTGTGACATTCCACCGGACCATTCCCAGTTGTTGGTCAAATACAAAACGGCGTACATCTTGCGTTTGCCCATTTCGGCAATCAAGAAATCCAATCCGTCCAGCAAGTCTTGGTCGTATTTTCCTTGTTCGTATTGCAAAGCGGGACGAACTGTGAAGTCGTATTTTCCGCCATCGGCACCCACCAAAATTCGCAGGTTGTCAATGCCGTTTTTTTGCATCAAATCCAGTTCCCGCAACAGTCTTTTTCGGTCGCCCACTTTCTTGGAAGCCAATAAACTTCCGTACCAATAATTGGTTCCAATATAGGAATAGGGTTGATTTCCTTTGAAAAATTGGGTTCCTTTGACCGTGATTCTAGGTTGCTGTTTTTGGGAATAACCTATGGTGGTTAAAAAGAAGACGAGTAGAAATGTGAAGATGGAATATTTCATTTGTTTCAATTAATTAGGGTAATATAAAATTAATTCTTGATTCTGTGAATCAATTCGATGCAAGCCCTGCTATTGTGGTACGGACATTTCCAGAAACCGGCTTTGTCTTTTTCGATCAACGAATAATCTTCATAAACACCCCAAAACCATTCGCCATTTTGTTTGTCGAGAAGATGATTTTTTACAAATTCCCAATTTTTCAAGACGATGTCGAGGTAGTTTTCGTTGCCGGTAAGTTCGTAGGCGTTGAAAAAACCAATCATTAGTTCGGCTTGTGGCCACCAATGTTTTTCGGCAATCAATTTGTTGTGTTCCGGTTCCAATTCGTACCAAAGTCCGCCATCTTGATCAATGCCTTCAATGGTCGCATCGGTCATTTGGATGGCGTATTTTTTGTAGCGTTCGATTAAAGCTTTGTCTCCAGAAATTTCGGCACATTGCAATAACAACCAAGCGGCTTCGATGTCGTGTCCATACGAAATCACGTCCGGTTTTTCGACCCAGTTTTCGTCAAAAAACAATCGTAAATGTCCTGTTTCTTCGTTAATAAAATGCGTTTCAATGACTTCGAGCAATTCGACAATATCCTTTTTCAAGGTTTCGTCTTTCCAGACTTTGTACAAATTCGCATAGCCTTCGACAATATGCAAATGGGTATTCATTGTCTTTTTTTCGTTGGCATCCTTGTCGCTCAAACGCAAATCTTCGATAGGTTGCCAATCGCGGGTAAAAGCTTCGAAATAGCCTTTGTGGATTGGATCGCAACTGTATTCTTGAATTTTTTTGTATAATGAAATGGCCAATTGCAATGCTTTTTCGTCTTTGGAAATGGCATAATATTCGGTCATTCCATAAATGGTAAAAGCCAGGGCATAAATTTGGTTTTTGGTGTCTTTTGGAGAAGTATCGGCGTTGATGCTCCAATAAATTCCACCAAATTCCGAATCATAAAAATACTCTATGATAAATTCAAAAGCTTTTTTGGCAATTTTTTTATATGCATCGTCTTTAATGATTTTGTATGCCGCAGAAAATGACCAAAGTATTCGTGCGTTTAAAACGGAACCTTTTTCAGCTTCAAAATTTTTGTATTCGTTGCCATCTATTTGACCAATAAAACCGCCATTTTTTTGGTCAATAGCCTGCTTTGACCAATACTCGAGAATGTTGTCGAGTTCAGTGGTTAATTCGGTTTTAAGATTTTTTAATTTGTCGGGCACTATTATTTAATTTCTTTGTTTTTGTTGACTTGTGCAATAATATTGTTCACGGAACCTGCGGATATAAAGGTGTCTTGAGGCGTATTCATCACATAATCCACTAATTTTTCAACAGAGGAAACAGCCACGTGCATTCTGGTGTCCGAGGAAGCGTAATAGATTAAAACGGCATCATTTTCGTCAGCAATCCAGCCATTCGAAAACAACACATTCGACACGTCGCCAACTCTTTCTGAACCTTCAGGAGCCATAAAATGTCCTGCAGGAACATGGGTTACTTTTGAAATGTCATTCAAATCGGTCATGAATATGTAAAGGGTATAGCGCAATCCGGCTGCCGTGTTTCTTACGCCGTGTGCCAAATGTAGCCAACCTTTTTTGGTTTTAATTGGTGCCGGTCCCAAACCATTTTTTAGTTCATAAATGGTATGGTATTGTTTTCCGAAAATAATTTGCTCGTCTATTACAACAGGGTTTTTCATGTCGTCGATATAGCCCAATCCAATTCCACCGCCACTTCCCACATCGATAAATCCGTCTTGTGGTCGAGTGTACAAGGCATATTTTCCTTTTACGAATTCAGGATGCAAGACCACGTTTCTTTGTTGGCCCGTGTTCGAAATCAAATCTGGTAAGCGTTCCCAATTGATTAAATCTTTGGTGCGCACAATTCCCGCATTGGCAATAGCCGAACTGGTATTGCCTTTTGGGGCTTTCGGGTCTTTTCTTTCGGTGCAAAAAATGCCGTAAATCCAACCGTCTTCGTGATTGGTCAAACGCATGTCATACACATTGGTGTCTGGTTCTTCGGTTTGTGGAATCACGCAAGGCTTTTCCCAAAACTGGAAATTATCAACTCCATTCGGGCTTTCGGCAATGGCAAAAAACGATTTTCTGTCCACGCCTTCCACACGGGCGACAAGAACATAGCCGTTTTTCCATTTCATTGCTCCGGCATTAAAGGCTGCATTGATGCTGATGCGCTCCATCAAAAAAGGGTTCGTGGCTTGGTTCAAATCATAACGCCATTCAATAGGGGCATGATTCCGTGTCAGGACGGGATTTTTATATCTGTTGAAAATGCCATTTCCCACAACGGATTGAGGTTCGTTTTTTTTCTCGATTAGTTGTTGAAACTCTTTTTGAATTTCAGTTTTTCTTTTCTCGAAGGCTGTATTTGGAGTTGTTGTATTCATGTATGATAGTGCTAAAATCGAATATTAATTTGCTGTATTTCTTTTGTCGTTTAATTCGTGTCCAATTGTTTCCAGTTTTTCTTCGGTGAGCGGATAGAATAGTATGAAAAGTACCGAAATTGCCGCTGCCGTTGCCGGAAGAATGCTCAACATCAACTGGATTCCGTTTTGGGTTACCGCAGTTTGTTCCACATTGGCTTGAAAGCCGTAATATCCCAAAAGCCATCCTGTTGCGGCTCCACCAATTGTCCATCCAAATTTTTGCGACATCGAGGAAGCGGAAAAAACAAGTCCCGTGGCTCTTCTTCCTTGTTTCCATTCTGAATAATCAGCACTGTCGGCATACATGGACCAGATTAACGGGAAGATGCAACCCGCGCAAATGCTGATCAGTACTTGGAAAACCATAATCAGCAGCACGTCTTCTTTTCCAAGAAAATAGAAGATGACGCTTAGAACAGCCGCCATTGCCATTGCTCCGAAAAAGGTGTTTTTTTTGCCTATTTTATTGGCAATCGGGGTGGCTGCAATTACTCCGACAATATTGGCTGCTTGCCCTAAAACAAAGTATAAGGAAGTGGGCGTCATGGCAAAATTCTCTCCAAAAGCATTGAAACTGTAGCTTACCGTGCTGCTCACATAGTATTTGAAATAATAAACCGCAGCTCCATCACGAATGGAATTAAAAATCAATGCGCCGATTCCCGCACCTAAAAGAATCCACCAAGGCTTGTTTTTCAAGAGGTCGTTTAAATCTTCTTTCAAGTTTGGTTTTTCGTCAGAAATAGGTTCCACCCTTTCTTTGGTCAAGATAAAACAAGACCAAAAGAAGGTAGTAGTTATGATTCCGAAAACAATTATGGTGTATAACCAACCGGTTTTGGAATTAAGATTGCCTCCAAAATGGGTTACCAAAGGTTCTATCAACCAAAGAGCCAAAAGACTTCCGCCAAAGGCAAAAACCATTCGATAAGAAGAAAGCGTCGTTCTTTCTTTTCTGTCCGATGACATTACTCCAAGCAAGGAAGCATAAGGAACATTGATGATGGAATAGATCATCATCATCAACGAATAGGTTACGTAAGCATAAATTATTTTTCCTTTTTCGTCAAAATCGGGCGTGTAAAAAGTCAGGATGCCTATCAATGCAAATGGAATGGCTGTCCATAAAAGATAAGGCCTGAATTTGCCCCAACGCGTTTTGGTTCGGTCTGCCATAATTCCGACAAATGGGTCAAAACAAGAATCCCAAATCCGTGTAATCAAGAACATGGTTCCAACAACGGCGGGTGCCATTCCGAAAACATCGGTATAAAAAAACATGAGATACATGCTGAATATTTTCCAAAACATCGAGGAGGCGGCATCTCCCAATCCGTAACCAATTTTTTCTTTTAAGCTAACTTTGTCTTGCATTTTTTGGGTTTTATCGTCTTTGGATTAGTAAATTATTTTTTATAAATTTTTTCTTTGGCAAGGTCTTTCTCGAATAAAATTTGGTCCAGATGATAAAAATCGACAAAATCTTTTTCGCTCACTTGGCCTTTGTAGGGCGCATAATAATGCATTTTTTTCTCGCTTTCCTGCCAGCCGTGGTTTCTCCAAACCAAAACATAGGAAATTTTATAATCGCCAATGGCTTTCATCAAGGTATTTGTCCACCATTTGTCAAACGGAATTGCCTCGTAACCCGTTTCGGCAAAAGCCGTGATTTTGTTTTGCTCCTTGGCCACTTCGTCCATTATCTTGAACTGGCTTTGGCAATTTTCGACGAAGGAATTGTCTTTTGTAGGGTCGCTGTATTGGTATTTGTCAAAACTCAAAACGTCGGCATAATCCAATCCTGGATAATATTCCAAGAATTCTTGTTTGGACTTAAAATCAGCCGTGTTGTACACATAGATTAAATTATGAATCCCTTTTTCTTGAAAATACGCCATCGAGAATTTCCACAAAGCCTTGAATTCTTCCGGGCTAGCATTGTTTTTGCACCACCAAAACCAAGTCCCGGTCAATTCGTGATAAGGACGATATAAAATTGGAATTGGTTTTCCGTTTTTGTCTTTCAAAGTTGAAATAAATTTTACGCCCTCGTCCAACCAAGACTTGAATTTTTCGTGACTTTCACCTCCAGGCAAAGCCGATGTCAATGATTTTGGAGAAATGTCCCAAGCATTTTTTCCAGTTAACGGATTGTCGAAATGCCAGCTAAGGGTAATAATTCCGCCTCGAGAATGACCTTCTTTAATGTATTGTCGCATTTTGTCAAAAGGAACGCCATCAATATTCTTGTCTGATTTTTTTTCCAACCCTGCAAGATCCCAACCATACACCGCGGGATAATCTCCCGTAACTTCTTTTACGTCGCTTTTCCCTGCTTCATATTTCCAGTTTACGCCATAGGCCAAATCGTCTTGGTGGCCAAACAGGATTCCTTTATGGTTTAATTTTTTTAAATTGTTGTACAATACCTTGGTTTCTGGTGTTGCTTTTTTGTCTGAAAGAGACGATTTAGTATCAGTGGTTTGTGCTTTTGAAGGACATAAGAATCCTATTGACAAATAGATACAAATTACCGTTATTTTTTTTCTCATGAAATTGGTTGTTGTTTTGAAAGCCGTAAAAGGCCATTTTTTAACCACAGGTTTGTTAATTCGGTTATTTTTGAATTGTAATAAACAAAAATATTTTTGAATAGTATTGTCAAAATTATAAAAAGTTGACTTATTAAAAGAGATTAATGTTTTTTATAAATAGTAATCCTAAAAATACTGTAATTATATATTTCAAAGATAATTTGATGATTCTATCTGAAACAATATTATTTTATCAATTTTATATCATATTATTGCATATAAAAAATGCGAAATGAGTAATCTTAAAAATTTTTATAGAGAAATACCGCCACTTTCTCCACTGGATAGTTTCTTGGTTTTCGACAGGATCAAGGATACTTTTGATTTTCCGGTGCATTATCATCCCGAGTTCGAGATCAATTTTATTCTAAATGGTAAAGGCGTAAGACGCGTTGTTGGAGACAATATCGAAGAAATCGACGATGTCGAATTGGCTCTAATTGGCCCTAATTTATACCATGGTTGGGAGTTGAATAAATGTTCGAGCAAACAAATTCACGAGATCACCATTCAATTTCACAATGATTTATTTCCGGAATCGATGTTGTCCAGAAGGATCATGGGGCCCATAAAAGACATGTTTAACAGATCCATTCACGGGATTTTATTTTCGAAAAAAATCGCTGAAGAGCTTACGCCAAGGCTGATTAAAATATCAAAACTGGACGGAATGGATTATTTTTTGGAGATCACTTCCATATTATATGATCTTGCCAATTCCAGAAATCAGCGGCTATTGTCAACGTATACGGTAGATTATGCTATTTTTGACGATTACGACAAAATGAAATTGGTTTATGAATACGTGCAAAAAAACTTTGCCGAAAAAATATCATTGGAAGATGTTTCCAGGGTGGCCAGCATGACGAGTATCTCCTTTAATCGATTTATAAAAAAGCGTACCGGAAAAACTTTTGTCAATTACATCAACGACATCAGGATAGGGTATGCGGCGAGGTGGCTGGTGGAAAAAGACTTGAGCATTTCCGAAATTGCATTCAAGTCCGGCTTTAACAACATTGCCAATTTCAACAGAAGTTTCAAGTCAATCAAAAAGCGCACTCCAAGCCAATATCGGGAAGATTTCTCTGGGTTGAAACGCATTCTTTAATTTTTGATTATTATTAATCGAAGTTCAAGTTGTTGCTTTTTTAAGATTTTTTTCCCTGGCTTAATTTCACTTTGCCAGTTTATTCTTTATTGTACAATTTTAGCAATTCTTGGGAAAAACTCGATTTGTTTGTTTAATGATTATTTGGTTTTAAGACAACTTCAATACTATTGTGTTAAATTTTTGATTGTAATTTGATAATAAAGTATCATTTTTCTTAGTCAAGAATCTCTATCATTGTATATTACATAAGTCGTTAAAATTCATTAAATGAAAAACACCCACACAACATCTTTTCTATTATTTATATCCTTTAGTTTTTGTATCTCTGTTTTTTCGCAATCTTCTTCAAACAGTAAGAACAGGGAACACATTTCCATAGATAAAAATTGGCAATTTGCCTTCGGTCATCCTTTCGATACCGCCAAAGATTTTAATACTGGAACAGGCTATTTCTCTTATTTGGCCAAAATTGCCTATGGTGACGGAGCAGCTGCTGCCGATTTTGATGACCGCTCTTGGCGAAAATTGGATTTACCGCACGATTGGGCAGTGGAACAAGGTTTTAGTGAAAAGGCAAGTTACAGTCACGGATTCAAAAATATTGGAAGACCGTTTCCCGAGACCAGCATTGGTTGGTACCGAAAAAAAATATCGATTCCCGAAGCCGATTTGGGTCGCAGAATCCATATCGCTTTTGATGGCGTTTTTCGCAATTCGACAGTTTGGTTCAACGGACATTATCTAGGAATCAACCCATCTGGATATTTGGGTTTCGAATATGATGTTACCGATTATGTTAATTATGGGGGCGAAAACACAATCGCCGTTCGGGTCGATGCGATGATGGAAGAAGGCTGGTTTTACGAAGGAGCCGGAATCTACCGCCACGTATGGTTGAACAAGACCAGCCCTTTACACGTTCCCGCAGACGGAACTTTTGTAAGCACTACTAAACTCGAAAAAAATAATGCTGAATTGTCTTCTAAAGTTTCGGTAATTAATGAGGGAAACAAAATACAAGATTTCAAAATAGTCCAGACCGTTTACGACAGTGCCGGAAAATCAATCGCTACTGCAACTATCGACAATCTGAATTTGAGACCAATGGAAACCAAAGAATTCAGTGCAGAATTAGCCGTTGCAAATCCTAAACTTTGGTCGGTTGATGATCCGTATTTGCACAAAATGGTGACCAACATCTATGCAGGAACTGAATTGGTAGATACTCAAACCACCACTTTTGGAATCCGAACTTTGCGTTTTGATGCCAACGAAGGATTCTTTTTGAACGGAAAGCATCTTAAAATAAAAGGAACCAATAATCACCAAGACCACGCAGGAGTTGGTGCGGCAATGCCCGATGGTTTGCAGGATTTTAGAATTGCGGCTTTAAAATCATTTGGTTCCAATGCCTATCGATGTTCCCACAATCCGCCAACACCGGAACTAGTGGATGCCTGCGACCGTCTAGGAATGGTAGTGATAGACGAAACCCGATTAATGGGAATTACAAATACACAACTTGACGAATTAAAGCGAATGATGCTTCGCGACCGAAACCATCCGAGCATTATTAGTTGGTCTATCGCCAACGAAGAATGGGGAGTGGAAGGAAATATCACTGGTGCTCGAATGGCCAGAACTATGCAGGATTTTGCCAAAACAATCGACACCACAAGAGGAATAACGGCTGGAATTAGCGGTAATTGGGATAACGGTATTGCAACTGCCGTGGATATTGTTGGCTACAATTACATCAAACACGGAGGCAAGGAAACTACCGATAAACACCATAGAGAATTTCCAAATCTTGCCAGTTGGGGCACCGAGGAAGGCTCGACTTTCGCAACCCGAGGTATTTATTTTGAGGACAATGAAAAGCAATACAAACCAGCCTACGATTTTCCGCAATCGGCCAATGCGCACAGCATAGAACAGGGTTGGAAACATTACGATTCCAGAGCCTATTTGGCTGGAATGTTTATTTGGACCGGCTTTGACTACCGTGGCGAACCCACTCCGTATGTTTGGCCGGCGACAGGTTCCTATTTTGGGATGTTGGATCAATGCGGTTTTTACAAAGACGACGCTTGGTATTTAAAATCGTGGTGGGGAACCGAACCCGTTTTGCACCTGCTCCCACATTGGAATTGGAAAGGAAAAGAAGGACAGCCCATAGATGTTTGGGCCTACAGCAATTGCGATGAAGTGGAGCTTTTTCTAAACAAAAAAAGTCTAGGAAAAAAGTCTATGGAAAAAAATGGCCATTTGGAATGGAAAGTCAATTACGCACTAGGAACTTTGGAAGCTATTGGCTATAAAAACGGAAAGAAAACCCTAACCGAAACCGTAAAAACCACTTTCGATGCCGTCGCCATTGGTTTGGAATCCAATGTAAAAACAATGAAGGTGAATAATGTGGATATCGCAATGATTACCGTCGATACCAAAGACAAATCGGGTTTGCGAGTACCCACTTCCGAAAACGAAATTGCCTTTGTCATTTCGGGTCCGGGAAAAATAATTGGTGTCGGAAACGGGAAACCAACTTCTGTGGAACCCGACCAATTTTTGGAGACCAACACGGTTATCAATATTTCGAACCTAAAAGAAAAAATCGTCAATTCTATTTCAGAAACCGCCGTAACGGATGATAATCTTGATGTTTCCAATTGGGACAACGCTTTCAAGGACAACCGCGACACCATCTTCGGCAAGAAAGCCAAGGCCGTTGTTTATCGAACCGATTTTGATTTGCCCGAAAATTTCAGGGAAACCAAAATCAATCTGTTTTACAACAGCATCGGGCAATCGCAGTCCATTTACATCAACGGAAAATTAATCGCCAATGCCATTCCCGAAAAAAAGAAAGGAGACACTTTTGTGCTCGACAAAGCCAATCTCCGAGCCGGAAAAAATACCATTGCCATCGTTGCCGTTCCTTTAATTTACAAATATAAATGGGGAACCGTGAACACGAATCCCGGAACCATCCAAATCATCACTTCGGCACCAACATGGAAGCGCACGCTGTTCAGCGGTTTGGCACAAGTCATCGTGCAGTCAACCGGAGAAACAGGTGAAATCACATTGACAGCAACCGGCAACGGACTCAAAAAAGCAGAAATAAAAATAAATGCAACAAAACCATAAATAAGAATTAGGGCGTGACCACAAGGGTCGGGCTGTACGTTCCCGCTTCCCGATGAAAAATCGGGAGAGCTCCACTGCCATCCCTCACGCAAACCCTGCAAAACAAGGCTATTCTGTTTTTAAAAAAATCTGCGTAAATCTGCTAGATCTGCGTGCCTACATTTTCAACAAATCTTTAAATAAAAAAAGATTTCTAATTAAAACAAAACCAAAAAAAAAACCACAAACACTAACCAAAATGAAAAAAATACTTCTCACATTACTTTTAAGCAGCATGACAATTTCGGGTTTCTCGCAAGGGAATGTCTATAAACAAGGCTCTGGAAAATTCGAAGGACTTGCCATGACACCTCCAATGGGTTGGAACTCTTGGAACACTTTCGAAACCAACATCGATGAAAAACTAGTTAAAGAAACCGCCGACATTATGGTCTCCACCGGAATGGCTGCCGCAGGATACAATTATATTGTCCTCGACGATGGATGGATGGCGAAAGAACGTGATGCCAACGGAAATCTAGTTCCCGACCCAATAAAATTCCCCAGCGGAATGAAATCCCTAATCGATTATGTACACTCCAAGGGACTAAAATTCGGTTTGTACAACTGCGCCGGAACGAAAACCTGTGCAGGTTATCCAGGAACGAGAGGATACGAATATCAAGACGCCCGTTTTTATGCCAATTTAGGAATCGATTTCTTGAAATACGATTGGTGTAACACCGCAGGAATCAATGCGCCCGAAGCCTATGCCACGATGAGCAACGCACTCAAAACCGCCGGAAAACCCATCATTTTCAGTCTTTGCGAATGGGGTGACACTCAAGTATGGAATTGGGGAAAACCAATAGGAAACCTTTGGAGAATTTCGGGAGATATTTACCCGTGCTTCGATTGCGAGTTTTATCACAAAGAAGGAAATTGGTCTTCATGGGGAGTGATGAAAATTGCCGAAATGCGCAAAGACATCCGCAAATTTTCAGGCCCTGACCATTGGAACGATTTTGACATGATGGAAGTAGGCAACGGAATGACAATTGCCGAGGACAGAGCCCATTTCGCGATGTGGTGCATGTTGGCTTCGCCTCTTATTGCCGGAAATGATTTCAGAAAAATGTCCAAAGAAACCTTGGCTATTTTAACCAATAAAGAACTCATTGCCGTAAATCAGGACAAACTGGGAATCCAAGGATTCAAGCTTTCTGCCGAAGACGGACTGGAAGTTTGGGTAAAACCTTTATCCGACGGAAATTGGGCAATCACTTTCTTGAACCGAACCGATGCTCCCAAAAAAATCAATTATGATTGGAAGAAAAATCCAATCAAGGATGCCGATTTTGGCTTTGAAGCCGATTTTAATAAAACGACCTTCAAAATCAAGAATCTTTGGAAAAACAAGGAAGCAGGAACAACCAAAAAGAATTTCACCGCCGATCTTGCCTCCCACGACGTAATTACGCTACGATTGATTCCTTAATTTAGATTATATGAACTTAAATTCTAAAATCATCTTGTTTTTGCTCGCATTAAGTTGCAGTATGGCCAACGCACAATTCGTTAAAAAACACGGGCAACTTAGCGTAAAAGGAACTCAATTGGTGGATAAAAACCAAAAATCGATTGTTTTAAGGGGAGTAAGTTTGGGTTGGCATAGTATGTGGCCAAGATTCTATAATGAAAAAGCAGTTGGTTGGTTGACTAAAAATTTTAAATGTAATGTTGTTCGTGCGGCAATGGGTATCGAAGCAGGAGCGCATTCTTATATAAAGGAACCAGAATTCTCCAAAGACAAAATTGAGGCAGTCATAAAAGGAGCCATCAAATCCGATATTTATGTCATCATCGATTGGCATAGCCATAATGTCAATTTGAAGGAAGCCACAGCCTATTTTGATGAAATTTCCAAGAAATACGGGAAATATCCCAATGTAATTTATGAAGTTTTCAACGAACCTGACCATGAAACTTGGCCAGAAATAAAAGTTTATTCCGAAGCCATAATCCAGGTGATTCGTGCGAACGATCCCGACAATATTATTTTGGTTGGCTCGCCACATTGGGATCAAGATGTCAATCTTCCGGCTGCCGATCCCATCAAAGGCCATAATAATTTGATGTACACGATGCACTTTTATGCAGCAACCCACAAAAAAGAATTGAGGGACAGAACTGATGTGGCAATCCAAAGCGGCTTGCCTATTTTTGTTTCGGAATCGGCAGGAATGGAAGCTACCGGAGATGGTCCAATGGATTACAAGTCGTGGCAAGAATACATTGATTGGATGGAAGAAAGAAAAATCAGCTGGATTACCTGGTCTATTTCCGACAAGGACGAAACCTGTTCGATGCTCAAAAAATCCGCCCATTCCGAAGGCAATTGGAAAGACGAAGATTTGAAGGAATCAGGTTTGAAAACACGAGAATTATTGAGAAAGTATAATACTGGAAAATGATTAATGTCATTTTACTTTTGATTTTACTGCAATAATAACTCGTCGTCTCTTCAAGTAATCCCGATGCAATCGGGATTGTATAGAGAAGTTTACAATGTTGGGATTCTCGATACATTTTATTAAAAAAAGCTGTCGTATTTTTTAATAAAACACTCGAATTGACGTAAAGATAAATTGATTAATTCCTGCAATTTATGGTCAATAAATAAGTGCTGCAAGCTTGCAGACGTTTATTTTTGAATTTTTTCCACTTCCTTTTCCGTAACTGTTTTGTGTTGTTTGTTGCCCCAAGAATTCATGATGTAATTCATCACGTCGGCCACTTCTTTATTAGAAAGTCCCATGGGAGGCATAGTGTTGTTGAACTTCATTTTATTGACAACAATTTCGCCGCTTTGCCCAAATTTAACGGAATGGATACTTAGGGTTCTTTTTTTTGTGAGCCAGTCGGAACCAGCGAGAGGCGGAATTTTCTTGTCGGTTCCTTTGCCATCCACGCCGTGGCACTGGATACAGAAATCAGCATAAATTTCTTTTCCGGGCGCCAGGTTTTTTGTTTGGACTAACGTATAATCGTTTTTTGAAATTAGTGTAGAAAGCCGAACCGTATTTTCAGAGGGAAAACACCCCAATAAAAACAGTCCAAATCCAATAAAAAGTTTGGTTGTATACATAAATTAATTGGGAATTATTTTGAGTATTCCTTTTCCTTCGACCCCTATGTAAATGTAACCATCGGGACCTTGTGACACATTTCTTAAACGACCTATGTCGGTGGCAATTTTTTGTCGGCCCACGACTTCAGTACCATTTAATTTCACTAGTTCCAAATATTGAAATTTTAAAGAACCCACCAGTAAATGGCCTTTCCAATCCGGATAACGGTCGCTGGTGACAAATGTCATTCCACATGGCGCGATGGAAGGCAACCAATAGTAAATGGGTTTTTCCATGCCCGGTTTTTCGGTTTGGGTGCTAATGGTGGTTCCGTCATAATCGATGCCATAAGTAATAACGGGCCATCCATAATTGGCAGCTTTTTTTATGATGTTGATTTCATCTCCACCCTGGGGACCGTGTTCGTGTGTCCAAATAGCTCCAGTTACAGGATGCTTGGCCATTCCCTGTGGATTGCGGTGACCAAAAGAATAGATTGCTTCTTTTGCTCCTGTCTTGCCTACAAAAGGGTTGTCTTTAGGGATGCTTCCGTCGTCATTTAAGCGATAAATTTTTCCTCCGTCACGGGTAATGTCTTGAGGATTTACGAAATGGTTGCCGCGCTCTCCCACGGAAAAATACAAATAGCCCTCGTTGTCAAAGACAATTTTGGAACCAAAATGTTGGCCTTTTGTGGTGTTTGGCGTGGCTTTGTAAAGCGATTCTATTTGTGTCAGGCTTCCGTCCAGCAATTTTGCTCGAATGAGTTTGGTATTCCCGCCTTCTCCTTCTCCCTCATCGGAGGAATAGGTGATGTAAATCCAGCCGTTTTTGGCATAGTCGGGGTGCAAGACAATGTCCAATAAGCCACCCTGCCCACGGTTGTACACTTTTGGTACATTTTTTATTTCTGTTTTCGCTCCATTTTTGACCTGATACAGCGTACCGCTTTTTTCGGTGACCAACAGGGTTCTGTCAGGCAACCACGTCATTCCCCAAGGTATTTGAATATTGGCAACCACAGTCTCTAAAGTGTAATTTTTCGCATCTTCTTTGATGGGAATGTCGTTTGGTTTTGTTTGTCCGCTGCAACCCAGGGAAACAAAAGAAAGGATCGAAAGAAAGACAAATGTGATTTTTTGCATGAGTTTTTATTTTTAAGTCCGTTGGAATGTAAAATTTTTTTAAAGGTAATAAAAGAGGAAGCAGCTACCAATAAAATTTTTGCAACTTAATCTAGCATCTCAATAGAATGACATAATTACTGAGCTAATTTAGAATATTCATTTTTTTTCTTAATACCATAAAAAAAATAACTATAATTTTCATTTACTTTGTTTTTTTGTTGTTATATTTGAAAAACGAAAATAAACGAAAGTGTTTTCTTCGTTTCAAATAACCCTTTATATTAAATTGATATGCTTCCTCAACAGAGAAAAGACAAAATATTGGAACTTTTGGCCGAAGATGGTTCTGCCAAAGTAATCAACCTGGCCAAGCTGTTCAAGGTTACCGAAGTGACTATTCGACAAGATTTGGAAAAGATGGAAAAAGAAGGTTTGTTGTTGCGAGAACACGGCGGAGCCTATCTGAAAAATATCGAAGATCAGGTGCGTAGTTTTTCGCTTTCGAATCAGGAGAATTTGGACAAAAAAGAGGCGATAGCCAATAAATGTCTGGATTATATCGAAAGTGGGGACAGCATTATCTTGGATTCCGGTTCGACCACCACGGAAATTGCCAAGAAATTGAAAGGTTTCAAAAACCTGACGGTGATTACCAACGCTTTAAACATCGCCTTGATGTTGGGCACGGAACCAGGAATTGAACTTATCGTTACCGGAGGAGAATTTAAACCACCCACTTTGTCATTGACGGGTCAAAAAGCGGCCGATTTTTTTAAGGGGTTGAATGTCAATAAACTTTTTTTGGCAACGGCAGGTTTGTCCCTAAAAGCAGGTTTGACCTATCCAAGTATCAGTGATATCGTGGTTAAAAAAGCAATGATAGACGCGGCAGAAACCACGTTTTTGGTCGCTGATTCCACAAAAATTGGCAAAAGTTCATTGGCCAGCCTTGGCGCATTATCGCTCATTGATTACGTGATTACCGATTCAGGAATAAAAGAACGTGACAAACAAGTATTCAAAGACAACGAAATAGAATTAATAGTAGCAATATAAAAGATATGAAACAGAAAGCAAGCATTGGCATCATTATAGGCAATAGAGATTTTTTTCCGGACAAATTGGTTTCCGAAGCCAGATTGGACGTTATAGAACAATTCGAGAAATTGAAACTAAACTACATAATTCTTGATGAAGAAGAAACTAAATTAGGCGGAGTAGAAAGCTTTAGAGACGCTCAAAAATGCGCCGCTTTATTCAAGAAACATGCCGACGAAATCAACGGAGTGTTAGTAATCCTTCCGAATTTCGGAGACGAACGTGGCGTGGCCGAAACCTTGAAATTGGCCGATTTGAATGTGCCGGTTTTGATTCAAGCCTATCCGGACGAATTGACCAAATTGGATGTTGCTCGAAGAAGAGATTCTTGGTGCGGCAAAATTTCGGTTTGCAACAATTTGTACCAATTCGGAATAAAATACACCCTTACGGACAAACACGTTTTACATCCCAAAGACCCAGCTTTCGCCAAAGAACTAACCGATTTCGTGGCTGTTTGTCGCGTGGTCAGAGGTTTGCGAAAAGTAAGAATTGGAGCCGTTGGCGCAAGACCGGGAGGATTTAATACCGTAAGATATAGCGAGAAAATATTGCAACGCAACGGTATTTCGGTAACTACCGTGGATTTGTCCGAAATTCTAGGAAATGCGAACAAGTTAACCAAAGACCATCCAGAAGTAAAAGAACATTTGGACAAAATTTTGGCTTATGCTCCAAAAGGAAAAACACCTGATGAAGCAATGATTCAAATTGCGAAACTGGATGTAGTCTTGAAACACTTTATGGATCACAACTTTTTAGACGCCACGGCTATTCAATGCTGGACTTCGTTGCAGAAAAATTACGGTTGCAATGTGTGTACGAGCATGAGCATGATGAGCGAAAACATGTTGCCAAGTGCCTGCGAAGTGGATGTAACCGGAACTTTGACGATGTATGCGATGCAATTGGCTTCGGGTTCGCCAAGTGCTTTGGTGGATTGGAACAATAATTATGCGGACGACGATACAAAATGCGTGCTTTTCCACTGTGGCAACTGGGCAAAATCATTCTTGCCGGATATTCAAATTAGTAATGCACCTATTTTAGGAACAACAGTTGGAGTGGAAAACACTTATGGTGCATTGGACGGTCGCACGCCAGCTTCGCCATTGACTTATGGAAGAATCAGTACCGATGATCCTAAAGGAATAATTAAAGTGTATATAGGAGAAGGCGAATTGACCGATGATCCATTAAATACTTTTGGAAACAGGGCCGTTGCACAAATCGACGGATTGCAAGACTTGATGCAGTACGTATGCAAAAATGGTTTCGAACATCACGTGGTGATGAATGCTTCCAAAACCGCAGCTATCCTAGAAGAAGCCCTTGGGAATTATATGGGTTGGGAAGTGTACAACCATTCAAAATCAAAATAAAAGCATTATGAATGAAGGATTATTGATAGAAAAATCGAACCAATACCGCCAAAAAATATTGAAATATATCGTGGGGGCAAATGCTGGACATACTGGCGGCAGTTTGTCTTGTATTGACATCATCAATGTTTTGTATAATGACGTTCTCAAGGTAAGTCCGGGAACTTTTTCTTCTTCAGACAGAGATAGATACATTCAAAGTAAAGGTCATTGTGTGGAAGCTCTTTTTGTGGTTTTGGCAGATGTTGGATTTTTTCCTGAGGATGATTTGAATACGCTTTGCCAATACAAATCCCATTATATTGGGCATCCTACCCGCAAAGTAAAAGGAGTCGAACAAAACACAGGTGCTTTGGGACACGGTTTGCCACTTGCGGTTGGAACAGCCATTGCCGCAAAATTGGACGACAAAGATTATCGCGTTTTTACATTGTTGGGCGATGGCGAATTGCCCGAAGGTTCCAATTGGGAAGCGGCTTTGACGGGAGCTCATTATAAACTCGACAATTTATGCGCCATTATTGATAAAAACACTTTGCAAATTTCGGGACCAACGGCCGATGTTTGCAATACGGATCCTGTTGACAGTAAGTTTGAAAGTTTTGGTTGGGCAGTAAAACACTTGGACGGCAATGATGTAAAAGCACTGCAAGAAGCATTCGCCAGTCTTCCGTTCGAAATAGGGAAACCTAATTTGATTATTGCGCATACGGTCAAAGGCAAAGGCGTGAGTTTTATGGAAAATCAAGTGAGCTGGCATCACGGCGTTCCGAACAAGGAACAATATGCACAAGCTATTGAAGAATTAACGGCAGCAGCAAATTAGTAGAATAATGGGAAATCATGTAGAAATAACGGCAGACAATGCCAAAGCAAATCTCGAAGTTTTTTCTTCGACGCTGCAGGAATTGGCTGAAAACGACAGAGATATTTTGGCCGTTACCAGCGATTCCAGAGGTTCGGGAAAATTGGTTCCTTTTGCGAAAAAATATCCAAAACAAATCATTGAAGTAGGAATTGCAGAACAAGTTCTTGTGGGTGTTGCCGCAGGATTGGCTTCGACTGGTAAAAAAACTTTTGCGGTATCGCCAGCCTGTTTTTTGGCCGCCCGATCATTCGAACAAATCAAGAATGACGTGGCTTATTCCGATAATCCCGTGAAATTAATTGGGATTAGCGCTGGAGTGAGTTATGGCGCCTTGGGTTCGACACATCACAGTTTGCACGATTATGCGGCTTTGCGAGCCATCAACAATTTGATAATTGTGGCTCCTGCGGACAATTTCGAAACCGAACAAGCCATCCGACAAGCGAGCCAAATCAACAAGCCTTTTTACCTTCGGTTTGGAAAAAAACCAATGCCGCTTTTGACCGAAGACAAAGAAAACACTTTCGAATTCGGCAAAGGAAGGGTCATTGCCAAAGGAAAAGATGTGGCAATCATTGCTACAGGCGAAACGGTATATCCTGCTTTGCAAGCCGCCAAAAAATTAAAAGAAGAGCATAATATTGAAGCCACGGTGGTGAGTATGCACACCATAAAACCATTGGATTATAATTTGTTGAAATCACTTTCGAATGAAGTTGGTGCGATTATGACTGTCGAAGAACACAGTGTTTACGGCGGTTTGGGCGAAGCTTGTGCCTCTTTTTTATTGGAAAACCAATTTCATAAACCTTTCAAAATTGTGGGCATTCCAGACGAATATACCGTTACGGGTTCGCAAACCGAAATATTGAATCATTACGGTAT
Organism: Flavobacterium fluvii; assembly: GCF_900129545.1. Taxonomy (GTDB): domain Bacteria; phylum Bacteroidota; class Bacteroidia; order Flavobacteriales; family Flavobacteriaceae; genus Flavobacterium; species Flavobacterium fluvii. The sequence continues at coordinate 724,705 of NZ_FQWB01000001.1, forward strand.
TTCCGAAGACGGTTTGACTGAAACGGCTCTTCAATTAATCAAAAAATCATAATCATTATTCGAAATAAAAAGATCTATTATCAACCAAAAAATAACCCAATTTTATGAAAAAATTAATTTTAGCCTTGGTGCTTTTTGCCAGTTTAACCAGCTGTAAAAAATCTGACAAGGCAGAAGAACCAAAAAAAATAGCCATTGTGGTTTCTACTTTAAACAATCCTTGGTTTGTTTTCTTGGCTGAAACTGCGGCCAAAAAAGCAAAAGAACTCGGATACGAATCCAAGATTTTTGATTCCCAAAACAACACGGCATTGGAAAGCGACCATTTCGAAAACGCCATTTCTTCGGGCTATGACGCTATTTTATTCAATCCGACAGATGCAGCGGGTTCTGTTGCCAATGCTACCAAAGCCAAAGCAGCGGGAATTCCTGTGTTTTGTATGGACAGGGAAATCAATTCCACCGATGCGGCGACTTCACAAATTCTTTCCGACAGTTATTCTGCTTGCGTGCAATTGGGAAAATTGTTCGTGGATACATTAGGCAAAAAAGGAAATTATGTGGAATTATTGGGAATCGTTTCGGACAACAATACTTGGAATCGCTCGAAAGGTTTCCATAGTTCAGTGGACAATTATCCAGGTTTAAAAATGGTGGCGCAACAAAGTGCCGATTTCGATCGCAACAAAGCGATGGAAGTAATGGAATCTATTTTGCAGGCACATCCAGACATTGACGGTGTTTTTTGTGGCAATGATGCTATGGCAATGGGTGCTTATCAAGCCTTGGTTGCAGCCAACAAAGCCGACAAAGTAAAAGTTTTTGGTTTTGACGGTGCAGAAGATGCCATCAATTCCATCAAGGAAGGAAAATTGACTGCCACGGCCATGCAATTTCCTAAAATTATCGCCGAAACTGCTGCCACTTATGCCGACGAATATTTCAAGGGCAAAAAAGATTTTCCTAAAAAATTGCCTATCGCCGTTGAGGTGGTGACCAAAGAAAACATAGACAAGTACATTGCTTACGGTAAAAAATAACGGGTTATGCTACAAAAAACCATAAAGTATTTTTTAATACTGCTCTTTTTTGGGTTGCTGTTGTACAATGCGGTGTATTTCAAAAAGATAAGCGAAATGCAGGTGTCAAAAATAGAGACTGTTTTTGATGCGAAGGCTTACGCCAAAACCTATCTTTTGGAGAAAATCCCGGCTGCCAAAAAAGAAGCGGTTGCTGTTTCGGATTTGCTTTCGGCAATGAAAACAGACTCCAAAAAGGCATTCACAAACTTTAGTCATTTTCAAAATGAGGGAGACACCAAATATTTCTTTGTCAAAGGAGAAGGCAAAGTAACAGCCATCGACGAGGAATTTGTTACTCTTAAAACAGCTTCGGGAGAAGAAATAAAACTGGCTATCCAATACATTTTTGGCAACACGTCGAGGGATTGTTCGGGCTTGATTTCCATTGATGATTTCAGCAACACGATGGATTTGAACAATGTTTCGGAGGAAATCAACAAACTCATAAAAGCCGAAATCGTGGCTCCATTTAAGGCGAAAGTTCAGGAAGGAAATACCGTTTCTTTTCTGGGTGGAATAGAATTGAGCCAATCGAATCCAAAGACGGACAAGATGGAAATCGTTCCGTTGCAACTCGAAATTAATTCCAAATAGCGAATGTTAACAGCAGAAAAAATAGGAAAGAAATTTTCGGGTATCACGGCATTGTGCGATGTTTCGATGGAATTATTGCCGGGAAAAGTCACGGCCATCATTGGCGAAAATGGTGCCGGAAAATCGACCTTGATGAAAATCCTGTCTGGAGTTTATCCGGAATACGACGGGAAAATTATCTATAAAGGCGAAGAAGTCCGTTTCGAAAATCCAAGGGAAGCACAAGCTTGCGGCATTGCGATTATTCATCAGGAACTGAACCTGATTCCCGACTTGAGCATCACCGAAAACATATTTTTGGGCAGGGAATTAGAGAATGCTTGGGGCTTTTTGGACAAAAACGGAATGCACCAGAAAACGCAGGAACTTTTGGAAAGACTCAAGTTGGACGTAAAACCTAACACGCTAATCCGTGATTTAAAATTGGGGCAACAACAAGTGGTGGAAATCGCCAAAGCCTTGCTGACTGATTCCGAAGTGATTATTATGGATGAACCGACTTCGGCAATTAGCGATCACGAAGTGGAGATTCTTTTTGGCATCATCGAAAACCTGAGAAAAGAGAACAAAGCCATTGTTTACATTTCCCATAAACTGGACGAATTATTCAAAATTGCCGACAGTTACATTGTTCTCCGTGACGGAAAAGTTACCGAAACGGGCACAATGGATGGCGTGAACCACGATTTAATCATCAAAAAAATGGTGGGGCGCGATATTAAAATCATCGAAAAAGGAAATAGAATTACTAAAAGCGAAAACTTGCTCAATGTCGAAAATCTTACTTTGGTAAAAAAGGATGGTTCCAACAGGGTTTTGCTCGACAACTTGAATTTCAGTTTAAAAAGCGGAGAAATTCTCGGCATTTTTGGATTGATGGGAGCGGGAAGAACCGAACTTTTGGAGTGTATTTTAGGGATGCATCCTTCGGCTTGTTTGAGCAGCGTCAGCATCGAAAACAAGAAAGTAAAATTGAAATCGCCCAGGGAAGCGATTCAATCCGGAATCGTTTTGGTTCCTGAAGACCGCAAAAGAGACGGCTTGGTTTTGGGTTTGGACGTGAAAACCAATATCACCCTCAGCACCTTGAACGAGATTCAAAAAGCAGGTTTGTTGAGCAAAAGTAAAGAATTGGCGCTTACCGATAAATACATCGATTCCCTGCAAATCAAGACTTCGTCGCCACATCAGGCGGTAAAAAATTTGAGTGGCGGAAACCAGCAAAAAGTCGTTTTGGCAAGATGCTTGGCGACCCAGCCCAAAGTGTTGATGCTCGACGAACCCACAAGAGGAGTCGATGCTGGGGCCAAAAACGAGATTTATAAACTTATTATGGAACTTTCCGAAGCGGGACTTGGAATTATAGTAGTTTCTTCGGAACTGCCGGAAATTTTGACTGTTTCTGACCGCGTTTTGGTGATGGCGGAAGGCAAAATAACCGCTGAATTCAGTTCGGCTAATGCCAATGAAGACGCCATTTTGAAAGCCGCCATTCCACAAACAATATAATTAATTTAAGTATGAATATCACTTCACAACGTGTAAAATTGGCAAAATTTCAATCGACCATTGCGTTATTGCTGCTTTGCATTTTTCTAAGTATTCTGTCCGATAAATTCCTTACTGTCGATAACGGTTGGAACGTGTTGCGACAAATTTCGGTCAATATCTGCATTTCCGTCGGGATGACATTGGTAGTTTTGACTGCTGGTATCGATTTGTCCGTGGGTTCCATTTTGGCCTTTAGTGGTGCGGTTGCCGCAGGACTTTTAAAATCGGGAATCTCTTTTCCGGAAAATGATTTATTTATTGGTTTCACCTTGCTGGGAACCATTTTGGCAGGCGTGGCAACGGGTTCCTTTCTGGGATTTTTTAACGGCTGGGTCATTACCAAATTCAAGGTGCCGCCTTTCGTGGCAACGCTTGCGATGCTTACCGTGGCAAGAGGATTCACGATGCTTTGGACCAAAGGGTATCCGATTTCAAGTTTGGGAACCAATTTCGCCTACATCGGAACGGGTTGGTTTTTGGGCATTCCCATTTTGGTTTGGATTGCGGTTGTCGTTGTCATTGCAGCGATGATAATTTCCAACAAAACCGCTTTGGGACGCTATATTTATGCGATTGGTGGCAACGAAAATGCGGCAAAATTGTCTGGAATCAACATTGATAAAGTAAAAATTATCGTTTATACGCTGGCGGGAGCACTTGCTGCCATTGGCGGAATTATGGTAACTTCCAGACTGGATTCGGCGCAACCCAATGCGGGAATGAGTTACGAATTGGATGCCATTGCAGCCGTCGTGATTGGGGGAACTTCACTTTCGGGGGGAAGGGGAACTATCATTGGAACTGTACTTGGAGCCATTATCATTGGAGTTTTAAATAACGGATTGGTATTGTTGGACGTTTCTCCTTTTTGGCAACAAGTCGTGAAAGGAATGGTGATTTTATTGGCCGTGATGATTGACAAAGCAAATTCAAAAGCCGAATAACGACTATGGAAAACTCTTTAATTCTGGCGATAGACCAAGGAACCAGCAGCACGAAAACCATTATTTTCAATGTCAAAGGCGAAGTTTTGGCGAAAGCCACGGAAATCCTCGAAACCAATTATTTGGAAGGCGGTTATGTGGAACAAAATCCCGAAGGAATTTACCAAAATGTGTTGCTTTCGGTTAAAGCTTGTTTGGCTGCGTTTACTGCGAATGGTGGAAAAATCGAAGACATCAAATCGGCTGGAATTTCAAACCAAAGAGAAACTTTCGTGGTTTGGGACAAATCTGGAAAAGCGATTGCTCCTGCTGTGGTTTGGCAATGCAAACGTTCCATAGCGATTTGTGAAGAATTGAATTCCAAAAACGGAATTGCAGCTGAAGTAAAAAACAAAACCGGATTAATCATCGATCCGTATTTTTCCGGAACAAAGTTAATTTGGTTGAACCAAAATAATGATGAAGTAAAAAACAAGATACAATCAGGAGAAGCTTATTTTGGAACTGTTGATACTTGGTTGTTGTATAAATTAACTAATGGACAAAAATATTTAACGGATTATAGTAATGCTTCTCGAACCTTGATTTTCAACCTTGAAAATTTGCAATGGGATACAGAATTAATTGAAATTTTTGGATTGAAAGGGATCAATTTGCCCGAACCCAAACCATCGGCGTTTCATTATGGGGAATCACTTTTCGAAGGTTTATTCGAAAAACCATTGCCTATTACGGCAATGATTGGCGATTCACATGCGGCGGCTTTTGGTGAAGGGTGCCTAAATCCCGGAACGGCCAAAGCCACTTTGGGAACGGGTTGTTCGGTCTTGATGAACATTGGCGACAAGCCTAAATCGTCTGCCAGCGGAATGATAACGACCATTTGTTGGAGCACCGAAGAACGGGTTGATTATGCTCTCGAAGGCGTGATTGTTTCTTGTGGTTCCACCATCGAATGGCTGAAAAACGAACTGCAACTCTTTGGCGAAAGCCGGGAAACCGAAGCGATGGCAACATCAGTTCAAGATAATAACGGGGTTTATATCGTGCCGGCTTTTAGCGGATTGGGAGCGCCTTATTGGAACATGAGCCGGAAAGCATCCATCGAAGGATTGACTTTCGATTGCAAAAAGAATCATGTCGTGAGAGCGGCTTTGGAAACGATTCCGTTCCAAATCAAAGCTGTTTTGGATGCAATGCAAAAAGATACCGGTGTTCCCATCCAGGAATTGATGGTCAATGGAGGCATAACGGCCAACAATTTCGTCATGGATTTCTTGACGGATTTGCTCGACAGCAAAGTGATTAAAAGCACGATGCCCGATGTTTCGGCTTTGGGTGCGGCTTATTTGGCTGGTTTGGCTGCAGGAATTTTCAAAAACTTGGAAGAAGTGCAACAATTGTTTGGACAAAGACCCGGGTTGACTTCCGGAAAATATTTGGAATCAGGAAAACAATATGCTGTTTGGAACAGTCTAATTTATTGAATTTTTTAAACTTGAATAAAAATGAAAATCCCAAATCTACTCCTACTAATTTTCGAAGTATTTTTTTTAAACCTCTTTTCTGAGCAAGAAATTGGGCATCGGTTTCTTAAGACCGTAACCAGTCATGATTATTGGAAACCCGATTTTACTCCCGTCACATAGAGGATAAAATTCCGGTACAAAGTCCAAATTCATCTGCAATTTGAGGAATATTTATCAAAAACCAATTTTTATCGTGAACTAAGTTATGAAGGGAATTTAAAAATCCCTTTGGGGAAGATACAGCCCAAAGAGAATGACTTACTTGACTTGGAATCTTCTACTTGGCGGCACTTATGTCGCTCAGGGTGAATGTTATTGCGGAATCTGGTTATTTGGCAAAAAAACAATAAAAATTTATTTAACAAAATTATTAATTAAAAAAAATGCCTATTGAAAAATTAAAAAAAACAACCAAAAAGAATGCAATTCAATTTCACTAAACGTGAAATATAAGTTTTATTAACAACCAAAAAACAACTAAAAAATGAGAGTAAAATATTATTTATTTTTTCTAGGACTATTATTATGTATGCCAATTTACGGACAACAACTATCAGGAATCAATGGAAAAATTACTGATGGTACTGGACAACCCTTGCCAGGAGTAAATGTTATTGAAAAAGGAACCACAAATGGAGTCCAAAGCGATTTTGACGGTAAATTTTCATTAAAGGTAAGCAGCAAAAAAGCAATATTGGTGGTTTCTTATATTGGTTTTCAAATAAAAGAGGTTTCGGTAAATGGACAAGTAAATCTTTCGATTAAATTGGAAGAAGATTCCGCTAAGCTGGATGAAGTGGTGGTCGTGGGTTACGGTTCCGTTAAGAAAAAGGACTTGACTGGATCGGTGGTTTCCATTGGTGCAGCCAAATTGGAAGGTAGGTCGAATACTAATGTGCTTCAATCGCTTGGAGGACAGGCGGCAGGTGTTCAAATCACGCAGTCCCAAGGTGCTCCAGGTCTTGCCCCTACCATAAAAATACGTGGTGCTTCTTCCATAAATGCAGGGACTACCCCGCTTTATGTTATAGATGGTATTCCGCTGGAAGACAGTACAACCAATTCAACTGATACAGGAATTAGTGGAGGAAGTAATTTGAGTTTTAACCGAAATCCATTGAATTCCATTAACCCTAACGATATTGAGTCTATTGATATATTGAAAGACGCATCTTCTGCAGCCATTTATGGCTCAAGGGGGGCAAATGGTGTTGTTATCATTACCACCAAGCAAGGGAAAGCAGGTAAAACCAAAATTGACGCGATTTTTGAGTCTGGTTTTTCTCAAGTCAATCGTAAGACTGACATGATGAGTTCTTCAGAATTTATTGCTTTCAACACGGCTGCAAGAAATAATTCATGGGCGACAATTGTTGCTGCAAATCCATCGGCCACAAGAGGGCTTAACGTGACTGTTCCTGTAGAATTTTCTGATCCGGCGTGGATTGCCCGTATCGGAAATGGAACTGACTGGCAGGATGTGGCATTGAGAACTGCACAAAACAGTAATTTTCAATTGTCGGCTTCCGGTGGTACAGAGAAAACACAATTCATGACGTCATTGGGGTATATAAAGTCAGAAGGCGTTGTAGACAGCAACACTTACGAAAGAATCAATGTTAGGTCAAATCTCAAGCACAAGATTAGCGACAAAGTTCGCATAGGCATGAACGTTGGTCTTAGCCGCATAAAAGAAGCACCATACGGTACAGGTGGAAAAAGTGACGTGGTGGGCTTGGCTTTGCAAAGTGATCCATTTTTTCCTCTTTATGTTGAAACGGGAAGTCTAGGTTTTAAAGATCCTGCTTCTATTTGGAATACATTTTCTAAATATGGTTTCCAACTTTGGCATCCTTATTCATTGACAAGGGAAGCAATTGCTGAAAAAAGAACGAATGTATCTATGGTCACTTCTTTTGTCGAATGGGATATTATTAAAGATTTGACTTTTAAAACTTCTGCGAGTTCCAATATTGAGAACACGGTTCATGATTTCTATTGGAATGCAGGCCAGAACTGGGGATACTCGGGATGGGTGCCGGCTCAAGCTGATTTCAAAACACTGCAATCCAATAACTGGATTTCCGAAAGTACTGTGAATTACAATAAGACATTTAATGAAAACCACAATTTAAATGTATTGGCCGGGTTTTCTGCCCAAGAACAACGTACAGACATGAGCAGTATGACGGCGGGTAGTTTCCCGAATGATTTAGTGCATACCTTGAATGCGGGTGTCGTGAATGCAGGTAACACTTTTTCAGAAGAGTGGTCATTGCTTTCTTATTTGGCTCGTGCCAATTATTCTTATAAAGGTAAATATTTGGCAACTGCAGCAATTAGAGCTGATGGTTCTTCCCGTTTTGGAGCCAATAACAAATGGGGTTATTTCCCGTCAGGATCGCTTGCATGGCGCATGTCTGAAGAATCATTCCTAAAGGATGTTTCTTGGTTAACTAATCTGAAAGTTAGGTTAAGCTATGGAGCAACAGGTAACAATTCGATTCCAAACTACGGATCGATTGGTTTATTGGGTTATAGCCCGTATGTAAGTTCAGGTACCGTGAATCAAGGTATTTACACTTCAAATTTTGCTGATAAAAATTTGAAATGGGAAAAAACGGGTCAGACCAACTTTGGGGTTGATTTCAGTGTTTTTGACGGACGCATTAAATTTAATGGTGATATCTATTATTCAAAAACCAAGGACTTGTTGCTTAATGTGCCTATTCCAATTCTTTCTGGTTTCACTTCTACTTTGACCAACATCGGGGAACTCGAAAACAGGGGATATGAAATAAATCTTGGTACAGTCAATTTCGACGGTAAATTCAAATGGACTACTGACTTTAATATTTTTGCCAACCGAAATAAAGTATTGAAACTGGGTGTAAGTGATGCTCCAATAGATATTAACGTTAGTAGTATGACATCGCGCACGGCTGTAGGAGAAGCAATAGGTATGTATTATGGTTATATTGTTGATGGTGTAATTATGTCGAAAGCGGAATTGGACAGCAAAGCATATCCAGTATGGCCAGGTAGCGAAGCGGGTGATCCAAAGGTAAGGGATGTCAACAATGATGGTAAAATCAATTCTGGCGACCGTACTTATTTAGGTAACTATCAGCCTAATTTTCAATGGGGCTTGACCAATAATTTTTCTTACTCAGGATTTGAACTTTCCGTTTTGTTGCGTGGTTCACAAGGTGGAGAAATTCTTAACCATACTGCCCGATATTTGAAATCAGGTGTAGGTGGAGGTAATCGTAACATGTATTCTGTTGTGAACAATTACTGGAAATCCGATGCTGAACCTGGAAACGGAATGATTCCTAAACCTCGTATGTTGCCAACGACTGTTCACGATTTTGGATCAAGTTACTGGGTTGAAGATGGATCATTTGTTCGTATCCAAAACATACGTCTAGGGTATAACTTGCCAAAAACATTGGTTGAAAAAATGAAGATAAGCAACATAAAGTTATATGTAAACATGGAAAATGTACATGTGTTCTCGGATTATTTAGGGTATGATCCAGAAAGTAGTACTTATCAATCCGGTGCAATGGTAGGTTATGATTATGGAGCTTATCCAAATCCTTTTACCGCTACTGTTGGACTAAATGTTAGTTTTTAAAAATCTAGAAAAATCATTTAAAACTCAAGAAAATGAAAAAAATAATATATATCATGCTTTTTTGCAACTTATTCCTATTGGGATGTAGTTCAGATTTTTTAGATAAAGCGCCTATTTCTAATGCCAATGAAGAGAATTTCTATAAATCCCAGAAGGATATTGAAACAGCGATGTGGTCTGCTTATAATTCGCTTTATCTCTTGAACGGTCCTGAAAGTTTGCCTTCGTTCTATGGCGAGTTAATGTCCGATAATGCATATAGTGATAATGCCGCTGGAAGAATTCAAGACTATGAAAGCTTCGAATTGCACACGATGAAAGTCGATAATGAGTTGGTATACAATTTTTGGAACAATTATTATAAGTCAATCTATATTGTAAACAATATTATTGTCAGTGCCGAAAAACTTGATTTTGCCAGCCGAGATGCCTTAATTGGAGAAGCCAAGTTTTTACGTGCTTTATACTATTTTGACATGGTTCGTGCCTGGGGAGATGTGCCATTGGTCATAACTCCAATCAGTATTGCCGATGCTTATGCACAAGGACGCACGCCAAAAGATCAAGTTTATGCCCAAATTATTAAAGATCTTGAATTTGCGGCAGCAAAATTACCGGTAAAAACAAGTCAACGTTTTGTGGGTGCTGCCAGCCAGGAAGCCGCCAATACTTTACTTGGCAAGGTTTATCTAACTGTGGGCAATAAAGCAAAAGCTGCTGAAACTTTGTTGAAAGTTTATGGCAAGTTTAGCTTGGTGCCTTATGCCGATTTATGGAATTTAACCAAGAAAAATGGTGCATCGTCTATTTTTGAGATTCAATATAAAGGAGGAGTATCCAATCCATACAGTTTATATTGGGCCATGTTCACACCGGTTGACAATCGCGTGGTTACGGCTTGGGGAGGCGGATTTAATCAGGTTACCAATGATTTATGGAATGCTTATGAACCAACCGATCCAAGGAGAGATCTTTCTATTCAAAATGGGTATCAAACGCCTAGCGGTTCAACGGTCAACGTGAAATTCTCAATTAAATGGAAAGATGCAAAAGCTCCCGTTAATGGTTTAAGGGAAGCTTCGGATAATAACTTTATCATTCTTCGTTATGCAGATGTTCTTCTAATGCTGACAGAAGCCACTTCGGATCCAAAATACTTGAACGAAGTTCGTGCCCGTGTTGGTTTGCCAGCCTATGGAGCGATAGGTTATCCAGCTCAGTACAATACGGTGGCTCTTGCTTTGGAACATGAAGCCCAGGTAGAATTTGCTTGCGAATTCCATCGTTGGTTTGATTTAATAAGAACAGGAAGAGCAATTCCCGTGATTAAAAGCAGTGGTAAAAACATCACTACCACAGAAGCAAAATTATTATTGCCTATTCCGTTTTTGGTAATTAATCAAAATCCAGGTGTCATTACCCAAAATGAGGCTTATAAATAAAATTAGCATTTAACTTTGATTATAAAGAGGCTGTCCGAAAAGGGACAGCCTCTTTTTTTGGTTATACAAAAACCAACTTGCTTAATCGATTAAACTAAAAATCTGTTGTTTATTAGCTATTTTTTTGCCATTTTAATTTGTTTTTGTGCCTTTTTTTAAATTACATTTACAAATGTAAATAATACACTTATAAATAAATTATTTCACCAAAAAAATCATACAAATGATTCGATCTAAATTCTGCAAAATTGCACTCGCCATTTTATGCCTTTCAGCGTCCAGTTATTCTGTTCAGGGGCAAACCAAAAAAGATTTTCACGATTGGGCAGCGACTCCGCCAATGGGCTGGAACAGCTGGGATTGCTTCGGTCCCACGGTTACTGAGGCAGAAGTAAAAGCCAATGCCGATTATATGTCCAAATATTTAAAACCGTATGGATGGGATTATATTGTGGTCGATATCAGATGGTATGTTGGCAATGATAAAGCACACGGATACAACGAAAAAGATCCCGATTATGTGCTGGACCAATACGGCAGATTTATGCCAGCCATAAACCGATTTCCTTCGGCGGCTGGAGGAAAAGGTTTCAAACCCTTGGCAGACTACCTTCACAAAAAAGGATTGAAGTTTGGAATCCACATTATGCGAGGTATTCCCGTAATAGCGGTAAAACAAAACTTGCCCATTAAAGGCACGAACTTGACAGCCAAAGATATTTACTCTGATAAGGACCAATGCAAGTGGTTGCGCGATATGTACACGGTGGTTCCGGGCAAGCCGGGAGCACAAGAATATTACAACTCCCTTTTTGAATTGTATGCTTCTTGGGGACTTGATTTTGTCAAGATTGACGACCTTTCTTCCCCAATTTATTTTGAGGGAGAAATCGACATGATCCGCAAAGCCATTGACCGTACGGGACGCAAAATTGTGTTGAGCACTTCCCCTGGGGAAACGCCAATTGCACACGCAGACCACGTTCAAAAAAACGCCAATATGTGGCGTACCGTTGGTGATTTTTGGGACAGCTGGCAACAATTGAAAGAACATTTTGAAGTCTTTGAGCGTTGGAACAAATGGCGCGCTTACGGTGCTTATCCCGATGGCGACATGTTGCCGCTTGGGCGAATTGGAATCCGGGCAGAAAGAGGAGATCCTCGTATGACGGCTTTTACCAAGGACGAGCAATATACCTTGATGACTTTATGGAGCATTTTCAAATCGCCGTTGATGTTTGGAGGGAATCTTCCCGACAACGATCCTTTCACGCTTTCGTTGCTGACGAATAAAAATGTGCTGAAAGTGTTGAATGAAAGCACCAACAACAAACCGCTTTTCACGGATAAGGACAAAGCTGCCTGGATGGCTGACGAACCCAAAACGGGAGCCAAATATTTGGCGGTTTTCAACACGGCAGACCAAAAATTGGTGTCCGAAGAAAAAGCAGTTTGGAACAGCAGACTGCTGTCAAGAACAAGTCAAAGCACCAAACTGGATATTGACATTTCGAATGCCAAAAAACTGTATTTAGTGGTAAACGATTCTGGCGACAATACCGATTGGGATCACGCCAACTGGATTGAACCAACCCTGTACAAAGGAAAAGACTCGATTAAATTAACCAGTTTAAAATGGAGAAAAGCAACATCAGGCTGGCAAAAACCAAAGCTGAACCAAAGTGTTTCCGGCAATAGCTTGATCACCAATAAAATTAAATACGAAAACGGCATCGGCACGCATTCCAATTCCATCATTGAATTTGATTTGCCGGAAGGCTACACACGTTTCAAGGCAATTGTTGGTTTGGATGAAGCCTGTATTTCGCAAAATGTGGGTGCCACGGTGAAATTTTTTGTATTCACTCAAGACCCTTCTGGGCCACCGCCACCGCTGACTTCAAAAATCCCCGTAAACCTTAAAGACATGGGACTTTCGGACAGCTATTTGATAACCGATTTATGGTCTGGAAAAGTGGTTGGACAATTTTCGGGCGAGTTTGCTCCCGAAATTAATTCGCACGGAGCGGGTTTGTACAAAATAGTTAAAGTGTCGAAATAATTTTATTTGAATATGTATTCCATCCCGAAAAAATTGAAATTCCTGATTGTTTTTAGTTTCCTGTTTTTTGTCGGTACCACGGTCTTGGCACAGAAAACAAAAATGCCCATAGAAAAAGATATGGGAGGGTATTTGATGGTCTATTTTAAAGACGATACTCACGGTTTGTATATGGCGTTGAGCAAAGACGGCTATAGTTTTACCGATGTGAACAATGCCAAACCAATCATCGCCGGCGATACGATAGCCGAACAAAAAGGAATTCGGGATCCTTATATTTACCGAGCTCCCGACGGAATTTTTTATATGGCATTGACCGATTTGCATATTTATGCCAAAAAACTTGGTTTTCGCGAGACGGAATGGGAACGAGACGGCAAACAATACGGCTGGGGCAACAACCGCGGACTGGTTTTGATGAAATCGCCCGATTTGATTCATTGGTCACATACGGTGCTTCGGGTGGACCAGGCTTTCCCGGAATTGGCAGACATTGGTTGTGCTTGGGCTCCCGAGCTTATTTATGACGAAAAAGAGAAAAAAACCATGATTTACTTTACCATGCATTTTGGCAACAAGAAAAACAAGGTATATTATTCTTATATGAACAAGGATTTTACCAAGATGGAAACCTTGCCTAAATGTATTTTCGAATATCCCGAAGACAAAGAATACATAGACGCCGACATCACAAAAATAGGCAACAAATACCACATGCTTATTGCTTCCCATAATGGAGGTTCGCATATAGAGCAAGCCATTTCAGACTCTATTAATACAGGCTACCAATTAAATCCGCAACGCATCGATCCCGAAAAGGTGGGATGTGAAGCCCCAAACGTTTACAAGCTTATTGGCCAAAATAAATGGATGCTGATTTACGACATCTACCGCATCAATCCACATAATTTCGGGTTCAGTGAAACCTCCGATTTCGTAAATTTTAAAGACTTGGGACACTTCAACGAAGGTGTCATGAAAGCGACCAATTTTTCGTCACCAAAGCATCCGGCGGTGATTCAAATCACAAAAAAAGAAGCCCGAAAATTGGCTAAAAAATGGAATTGCGAAATTAAATTTTAAAATACTACAATGAAAAATAGCTTTCAATTTCAAAAACAAAAAAAACACTTTCTAGGATTGCTCTTGGTGTGCCTTTCGGCATTTTCTACTTTTGCCAATAATCCTGATGAGGCTTATATTTTTTCCTATTCTTCAGGAAAAAGTTTCGGCGGACTCCATTTTGCTTGGAGTATCGATAAAATCAATTGGCATCCCATAGGACCGGAACACCATTATATGCATTCCGATTATGGACGTTGGGGTTCCGAAAAAAGAATGGTTTCACCAATACTGTTTTTGGGTGCTGATGGGTTGTGGCATTGCCTTTGGAGTTTGAATGAAAAGGACGGAACTTTTGCCCACGCTTCGTCGAAAGACCTGCTGTATTGGGGTCGCCAGTCGTATCCATTGGTTATGACCGATAAAAACTGCTTGACTCCTGAACTAACTTTCAACAAAGAAAAAGGCGAATACACCATTTCATGGTTGAGTAAAAATGAAACAGAAACAACAGCTTGGTGCACGACAACCAAGGATTTCAAGAAATTTTCGGAAACCAAAAAAATACCGTTAACGGAATATAAAAACTCCCGCAGCACTATCGTAATCGATGGAAAATCCCAAACAGGTTCCATCAATAAAGTCGCTTGGAACCTTGTGGACGGCTTGATAAAAACCCAACAATTGTCGGCTTATAAAACCCAACTTTGGTCAGAAACCACCAAAACCGACTCCGAACGTTTTGCCGACCTGAAACCGGTTGAAGCGAAGTTTACTTTGGATGCAACAAAAAGTAAAAAAATCAGCAATACCTTGTTGGGCATCTTTTTCGAAGACCTTAATTATGCTGCTGATGGTGGACTTTACGCGGAACTAATTCAAAACAGGGATTTCGAATATGCCTTGACCGACAAAAAAGGCTCGGACGCCAGCTGGAACAGTACCAAAGCTTGGACTCTAAAAGGGGAAACCGCCACTTATGCCATTGATACGATAAACCCGATTCATTCCAACAACAAGCATTACGCAAAACTTTCGATTCAGAAAGTTGGAGCAGCATTGACTAACGAAGGTTTTGACGGCATTGCCATAAAAGCGGGCGAAAAATATGATTTCTCAGTATTTGCACGTTCTAATGATGCCAAATCGGCGAAACTTTTGCTGCGATTGGTAGGCAAAAACGGCGAAATATATGCAGAAACGACAACCCAATCCGTTACTGCCAACTGGAAAAAATACGATGCAACCCTTACTGCAAAAGCAACCATTGCCGATGCCAGTCTGGAAATTATTCCGCAAATGACGGGAACATTGGATTTAGACCTGATTTCACTTTTTCCGCAAAAAACATTTAAAGGCCATAAAAACGGATTACGTGCCGACTTGGCCCAAACATTGGCGGACTTAAAACCAAAATTTATGCGTTTCCCTGGAGGCTGTGTGGCCCACGGTGATGGAATTGGCAATATTTATAATTGGAAAAACACCATTGGCGCACTTGAAGCCCGCAAACCGATGCGCAACCTTTGGGGCTACCATCAAACGGTTGGCTTGGGTTATTTCGAATATTTCCAGTTTTGCGAAGATGCAGGAGCCGAACCATTGCCCGTGATTGCGGCTGGTGTTCCTTGTCAAAACTCTTCGGTAGGTGGCGCTGGACAACAAGGTGGAGTTCCAATGTGTGATATGGATAATTACGTGCAAGACATTTTGGATTTGGTGGAATATGCCAATGGCGACGTGACGACCAAATGGGGTAAAAAACGTGCCGAAGCGGGACATCCAAAACCTTTTAACCTGAAATATGTCGGTATTGGAAACGAAGACCTTATCACGGATATTTTTGAAGAACGTTTCGCGATGATTTTCAAGGCAATGAAAGAAAAACATCCTGAAATTACCGTGATTGGAACAGTAGGACCTGCCTCTGAAGGAACCGATTATCAAGAAGGTTGGGACATTGCCACAAAATTGGGTGTGCCAATGGTGGACGAACATTACTATCAACCGCCGGGTTGGTTCATTTATAATCAGGATTATTATGACCAATACGACCGTTCCAAACCCAAAGTGTATCTTGGCGAATATGCAGCCCACTTGCCTGGAAAACCCAATAATCTGGAAACCGCTTTGTCCGAAGCTTTATATTTAACCTCGGTAGAACGCAATGGAGATGTAGTCAGCATGACGTCTTATGCACCCTTATTGGCCAAAGACAAACACACCCAATGGAATCCCGACTTGATTTATTTCAACAATACCGAAGTGAGACCGTCCGTGGGTTATGAAGTGCAGAAATTATATGGACAAAACGCCGGTGACGAATATATACCCTGCGAGATTAGCCTTTCCAATACCAAGGAAAACGTAAAAAATCGTGTGGCAATATCTATGGTTCGGGATTCCAAAAGCAAGGACATCATCATAAAATTGGTTAACCTTCTTCCTGTTACAGTGAATCCATCGATTGATTTTAAAAATCTAAATCTAGAAAATGGCGAGGTAATCAAAACCGTATTGAAAGGCGATCCAAGCGACAAAAATGCAAGACCGGAAGTTTCCACTTCTTCCTTTTCAGGGATAAAAAATGCAGAATTACCGGCCTATTCATTTACCGTATATCGCATTAAAACGGTTGGTTCAAAAAATAAAATTCAACAGAAATGATAACAAACAGTTTTCAAAAAGCACTTTGGTTTGGACTTGTATTCGTATCAACGGTAACTGTTTACGGCCAGTCAGCTCAATTACAAACGTTTCCGTTGTCCTCGGTTCGTTTGTTGGAAAGTCCTTTCAAAGCGGCTCAACAAACCGATTTGAAATATATTTTATCCCTTGATGCAGATAGACTTTTGGCTCCTTATTTCAGGGAAGCTGGATTGGAAACCAAGGCCATCAATTATCCCAATTGGGAAAACACGGGTTTGGATGGTCATATTGGCGGACATTATCTTTCGGCTTTGTCCGAGATGTATGCCGCAACGGGCAATCAGCAAATCAAGGAAAGACTTGATTATATGTTGAATGGTTTCGAAAAATGCCAACAAAAAAACGGAAACGGCTACATTGGCGGTGTTCCCGGAAGCAAGGCCTTGTGGGAAGAGGTTGCCCAAGGAAAAATTGAAGCCGGAAGTTTTTCGTTGAACAAAAAATGGGTGCCTTGGTACAACATCCATAAAGTATATTCCGGATTGGTCGATGCCTACATTTTGACCGGGAATGAAAAAGCCAAAAAAATGCTCATCCAATTTTCGGACTGGTGTTTGACGCTTACCGCAAAGTTGTCCGATGATCAAATACAGTTGCTGTTAAAAAGTGAACACGGCGGAATGAACGAGGTTTTTGCCGATGTGGCAGCCATTACTGGTGATAAAAAATACCTGACTTTGGCCCAGAAATTTTCCCACAAAGTGATTTTGGATCCGCTTTTGGAAAATAAAGATGTGTTAAACGGAATGCACGCCAACACCCAAATTCCGAAAGTTATCGGTTTTATGCGTGTTGCCGAAGTTTCGGGTGACAAAAATTGGGCAAATGCCGCCAACTTTTTCTGGAAAACAGTAGTCGATAACCGAACCATTTCCATAGGTGGAAACAGCGTGAGGGAACATTTTAATCCGTCCACCGATTTTTCTTCCATGCTGGAATCCAGAGAAGGTCCTGAAACCTGCAACAGCTACAATATGCTCAAATTGAGCAAGCATTTGTTTCTGGCAGACCCTTCTTCAAAATATATGGATTATTACGAGCGCACGACCTACAACCATATCTTGTCGTCCCAACATCCTGATGGAGGTTTCGTTTATTTCACGCCAATTCGACCACGCCATTACCGGGTGTATTCGGAGGCGCAACATTCGTTTTGGTGTTGCGTGGGTTCAGGATTGGAAAATCACGGAAAATATGGCGAACTGATTTATGCACACGACAAGCAAAATCTGTACGTGAACCTTTTTATTCCTTCGACCCTGAATTGGAAAGAAAAAGGAATCACGCTTACGCAAAATACCAAGTTCCCTTTTGAAGAACACTCTTCCATCACGTTGACATTAAAAACCCCACAGCAATTTGCCATCAAGTTCCGTTATCCATCTTGGGTGGAAGACGGCAAAATGAAAATTACGGTCAACAACGTGGCAATTAGCCTTGTAAAAGACCAGAATTCCTATGTTTCCATAGAACGAAAATGGAAAACGGGCGACGTGATTTCGATAATTCTGCCAATGCAAAACAAAGCAGAACAACTTCCTGATAAATCAGATTGGGTTTCTTTTGTGCACGGACCAATCGTGTTGGCAGCCATTACCGACACCACGGATTTAAAAGGACTAATAGCCGATGACAGCCGTATGGGACATATTGCCAGCGGGGCAATTTACCCAATAGAAGATGCGCCTTTGTTGGTTTCCAACAATGCTGATTTGGCCGCTTCATTAAAATCAGTAGAAAATAAACCTTTTACTTTTTCGGCTTCGGATATTGTTTATCAGGAGAAATACAAGAACCTGCAACTCGTTCCGTTTTTCCAAATTCACGATGCAAGATATATGTTGTATTGGCCATATACGACCAAAGAAAAATTGCCCGAAATACAAAAAGCAATGAAAGAGCGCGAGGAAGCACAAATGAAATTGGAAGCGATTACCCTTGATTTGGTTACGGCAGGCGAACAACAACCGGAATCCGACCATAATTTCAAAGGAGAAAAAACGGATACCGGAATGTTCAAAGAACGTCATTACCGTAATGGAAAAGGCTACTTTAGCTATGATTTGAAAAATAATAATTTAGAAGCCCGTAAATTGCGCATCACTTATTTCGGAGCCGACAAGAATAAAAATTTCGACATTTATGTTAATGATGTTTTGGTAACAACCCTAAATATGGACGGATCCGAAGGAAATCAATTTATAGACAAGATTATCGAATTTCCTGCATCGATTCTTGACGGAAAACCCAAAATTTTGCAAGTACAATTTAAGGCTAAACCCAATTCGACCATCACCGGTATTTATGAGGTGCGGTTGTTGAGGTAGAATTATAAAAAAATAAATTTCACAAACTATGACAAACATAAAATCTAGCTTTTTTTGCTTTCTTGGTTTCATCCTTTTGATGTCAACGGCTGCCATTGCCCAAGAGAAAGTTGTTCTAACAGATCAAGAGAAAACAACCTCCGATGCAAAAGCATTGAACATTCCAGAAGGGTATTCCAAAAATCTGCATTGGAATTTGTTGCTCGATTCCATTGGTTCGAACGGTTCGACCATCAGTTGGAAATCCAGTAAACCGGAATACATTTCGAACGATGGAAAACTATTGAAACGCTCTCCTCGAAAAGGCAAAAAAATCAAGGTTACGATGACGGCCACGGTTACTGCAGGAAGTGTAAAAACTAAAAAAGCATTCGATGTTTTGGTGGCTTATACCGACCAAGAATTCCAGGGGTATTTGTTTACGTATTTCGAGGGTTCGGGACCGCGAAGCAGTGATGAGCAAATCCGTTTTGGCGCCAGTGTTGACGCAGTAAATTGGTTTGCGTTGAACAACAACCAACCCATTATTTCTTCGGAAAAAATATCGGGAACTGGCGGAATCCGTGATCCCCATATTTTGAGGGGCGAGGACGAAAAAAGTTTCTATATGGTGGCCACCGACATGAATACAGGCAAAAATGGTTGGGCACACAATCCCGGAATCGTAATGCTGCAATCGGGCGATTTAATCGATTGGAAGCATTCGTTTATTGATCTCGAAAAAATTTATCCTGTCAAGTTTGCCAATATCCAATGGGTTTGGGCACCGCAAACTATTTATGATCCCGCTGCCGACAAGTATTTAGTTTATTTCACGGTGAAATACAAAGACGACTTGAAACTCGATTTTTATTCCGCTTACGCCAACAAAGATTTTAGCGGATTTGAGAACGAACCCAAGCTGCTGTTCAGTCCAAAATACGGTGCGATAGATGGCGACATTATTTACAAAGATGGCATTTATCATTTTTTCTTGAAAGGAAACACCAAGGACGAAAACGGAAAAGAAACCAAAAACGGAATTCGTCAGGCCATTGGAAAAACGCTTCAAGGACCGTGGACAGAAAATTTCAACTATCTTGACGCTTATTCCGACAAGAAAATAATGGTCGAAGGTTCGAGTATTTTCAAATTAAACCAATCCGATACCTACATTTTGATGTACGATTTATACACCAGTCATCGCTATGAATTTCAGCGAAGCAAAGATTTATACCAGTTCACGCCCACACCCGAATCGTTTACCAAAAATTTCTATCCCCGTCACGGAAGCGTTATCGGAATAACGGTTGAAGAAGCCAAACGATTGAACGAAAAATGGGGCGGTGTTCCTGAAAATTTATTAAAAACCAAATAATTATTTAATCGAAATAAAATGAAAAAAAATCTCCTGATTCTAATTGTTCTCGTGCTTTCTGCCAATTTGTATTCTCAAAAGGACACTTTGAATGCACCCAAAGCGGTGTTGCCGAACGTTTATGCCGATCCTCATATTGCCGCTTTCGGCAAGAAATTCTACATTTATCCAACGACCGATGGCTCCGAAGGATGGAAAGCCACGAGTTTTACCTGCTGGTCTTCCAATGATTTGGTGAAATGGAAATCCGAAAAAGTAATCCTGGATTTACCCAAAGACATCAGTTGGGCAAAAGAACGGGCTTGGGCTCCGGCCATAGCTTACAAAAACGGAAAATATTATTACTATTTCTCGGCAGACGTGAATATTGGCGTGGGGGTTTCAGACAAACCAACTGGGCCTTTCAAAGATGCTTTGGGAGTTCCTTTGGCAAAAAAAGGAATGCTCAAAGGGCAAATGATCGACCCGATGGTTTTTGTTGATGATGATGGCTCGGCTTATTTATATTTTGGACAAGGCAATTGCAATATCGTAAAACTAAACGACGACATGATTTCGTATGATGCCACCAAAATTGTTTCCATCAAGCCAAAAGGCTACAACGAAGGTTCGTTCGTGTTCAAAAGAAACGGAAAATATTACCTGATGTGGTCGGAGTATGATACCCGTGATCCAAGATATTCGGTAGCTTATGCCACTTCCGATTCGCCTATGGGCCCTTTTACAAAAGCGGAAGGTTTTCCAGTTTTGAAAGGTAAAGGCATCGTTAAAGGTGCCGGACATCATTCGGTTGTAAAAGTTCCCGGCAAAGATGAATGGTACATTTCGTATCACCGTTTCAAAATTCCTGACGGCAACGGCTACAATCGCGAAACCTGTATTTCGCCAATGCGATTTGACAAGGATGGTAATATTTTGCCGGTGGATGTTTTTGAAACAGTGAAACCGGTTAAAATTAAAGGGAAGTAATAGTATTTAGATAATCCATGGTTAATTTATATCCATCCATATTTGAGGTGTAATCGTCCATTTAATTTTCTAATGTAAACCCTATTTTTGTGTTTGTAAAAAGAGACACCATAATAATCAAGAATAAAAACATGAAACACAATCTTATTTCAAAAATCACGCTTTGTGGTTTATTGTTTACCGGCTTTTTTGCCAATGCCCAAAAGACCACTTTGGAAGTTGATGTTACAAAATCCATTACCAAAATCCAGCCAACGATGTTCGGCTTGTTTTTTGAAGACATCAATTTTGCCGCGGACGGAGGTTTGTATGCCGAAATGGTTAAAAACCGTTCTTTTGAGTTTGACAAACCTTTGATGGGATGGGAACAACCCAATACTAAAAGACTTTCCCAAAACAAGCAATCGGGTTATGCGACGCCCATCAATATATTGGAAAATAAAACCAATCCTAATTTTTGCAGGGTTTTGGTTAATGATGACAAAGGATATGCCCTCGTTAATGAAGGATTCAGGGGAATGGGAGTCAAGAAAGACGCAAAATACAATCTTTCTTTAAAGGCTGCCAATCACGATGGTGCCATCAAAAAAATAATTGTCCAATTGATTGACAAAGACAAAAAAGTGTTGGGTGAAACCAGCATCATTCCAACATCGAATGCTTGGAAAACCTATTCCGCACAATTCACGGCGACCCAGACCGAAGCGAAAGCCAAATTGAAAATCACTTTCGAAGGAACGGGAACTATCGACTTGGACATGATTTCCTTGTTTCCGGAAGACACTTGGAAGAACAGAAAAAACGGCTTGCGCAAAGATATTGTGCAACTTTTATATGACATGAAACCGGGTTTTTTGCGTTTTCCGGGTGGTTGCATTGTCGAAGGAAGAACTTTGGCAGATCGCTACCAATGGAAAAATTCGGTGGGCGAAATCGAGAACAGAAAAACGATGATCAACCGTTGGAATGTGGAGTTTCCTAAAAAACAAACACCCGATTATTTTCAAAGTTTTGGATTGGGATTTTTTGAATATTTCCAACTTTCCGAAGATATTGGCGCAGCAGCATTGCCGGTTTTGAGTTGCGGAATGGCATGCCAATACAATACGGGCGAATTGGCTCCAATAGAAGAATTAGACCCTTATGTACAAGATGCTTTGGACTTGATTGAATTTGCCAACGGTTCAGAAGCGACTGCTTGGGGAAAATTACGCTCGGATATGGGACATCCAAAACCGTTTAATTTGAAATACATTGGTGTTGGAAACGAGCAATGGGGTCCCGATTACATCGAAAGATATAAAGTATTTGAAAAAGCCATAAAAGCAAAATATCCAAAAATTATTATTGTTTCCGGAAGTGGGCCATCGCCAGATGGAGAATATTTTGATTATGGAATGCAGGAGCTCAAAAAGTTGAATGCCGAACTCGTGGACGAACATTATTATAAAAGTCCGCAATGGTTTAGGGATAATGCCACGCGTTACGACAATTACGACCGAAAAGGGCCTAAAGTATTTGCAGGTGAATATGCTGCTCACAGTACAATTGATAATAATTTAATTACCAAAAACAACTGGGAATCTGCCTTTTCCGAAGCGGCTTTTATGACCGGATTGGAACGAAATGCCGAAGTGGTTCACCTCACTTCTTATGCTCCGTTGATGGCACACGAAGAAGCTTGGCAATGGGCGCCGGACATGATTTGGTTCAACAATTTGGAAGCGTATGGTTCGGCGAATTATCAAGTGCAAAAGTTGTTTGCCACCAACAAAGGAACCGATTTATTGGCCATTACCAATGACGGAAAACCGCTGACAGGACAAAACAACCTCTATGCATCAGCCGTAAAAGATGTGAACACGAAAGAAGTAATCATAAAAGTGGTCAATACAACTGCCACGGAACAAGAAGTTACGGTTGATTTAAAAGGAAGTAAATTAGAATCCAAAGGAACTGTCATAACACTTGCCAGCCCGAATTTGACAGATGAAAACAGTTTTGCCACGCCCAAAAAAATCATCCCTACAGAAAGCGAATATAAATTGAAAGGCGACAAGGCGCCAATGAATTTGCCTGCTTATTCGGTTACCGTTTTGAAACTGAAACTGAAATAATCAGGACATATATTTAGATAGTCTGAATTAAGTATACCCAAGCCCATAAACAAATACGTCTGAACCCAAATTTTATATTTGTGTCCAGACGTATTTAATTTTAGTGTTTTGTCTTAATCCAATTGGATTTTAGCAATATTCGTTGAAAGCGTCTTTCAAGTTGTCGGCAATCAATTCAGCTGGACGACCTTCGATGTGATGACGTTCCAACATGTGAACCAATTCTCCATTTTTGAACAAGGCAATGCTTGGCGAAGACGGAGGAAAAGGGAACATGTGTTCTCTTGCTGAAGCTACGGCTTCTTTGTCAACTCCTGCAAAAACAGTGATCAAATGATCTGGTTTTTTAGCGCCTTCTAAACTCATTGCTGCTCCTGGACGTGCATTTCTTGCAGCACAACCACAAACAGAATTCACAACCACCAATGTTGTGCCTTCGGCTTTTATGGCATTATTAACTTCTTCTGCACTATGTAAATCTTGAAAACCAACTGATGTCAATTCGGCTTGCATTGGTTTTACCATTTCTTCTGGATACATATTTTTTATTTTAAGATTACTAATTGAATAACTGCAAAGTTACAAAGTTTCAAATCAAGATGTAAGTTTGAATTATAAAGTTTTGTTATAGTTTGATTAATGTTTCTTGATTTCAGAAAATTTGCTCCATAAGAGCCTAATTATTTTATTTTTTCGAGAATGACAAGCAAGTCCTTGGCGTTTAAAAAAGAATGCTTTTGGAATGCAATTGAAAAATCAGTTTGCAAAATAGCAATCGTTGGATAAACCACTTGGGAATCGATGGTGGCCAATTCCGTGGCGAGTTCGTGAATCCCCGTGTTTTGGCCATTTGGCTTGAATTGAAACTTGTGGTTGTTGAAATGAATGTCTTTTTTGGTTTCGGCATCCAATGGAATGAAGTAAAAATCAGTGTTTAAAATGGAGATGATTTCCGAGTTTTTGAAAGTCGAATTTTCCATCATCTTGCAGTAGTTGCACCAAGAAGTATGGATGAAAATCACAAATGGTTTTGGATTCTCCTTGGATAGTTTTTCGGCTTCTTCAAAAGTATAGGTTTTCAGTTGGGAAAAACCGGATGGAATTGCCCAAAAGAAAATCAATACTATGTAAATCCAGTTTTTCATTTAAGGTAGTTGTTTTACTCGTCACTTCGAGTGATTTTGAGCCGTAATGCGATAGCTTTACGATTCGAAATTGTATCGAGAAGTATTAATACATTAGGGTTCTCGATACATTTTATTAAAAAAAGCTATCGCATTTTTAATAAAACACTCGAACTGACGAGCTCGTGCTTGTTTTTTCGTATCAACTTTAAAATAAATTATAACGCAGCCCAAAGAAACCCCTGATTCCCTGATTTGGACCATAAACGTAAGTCGTATCGAAAGTTAAACCATAAGGATTGTCGGGTATTACCAATACTTTTCCGTTTGTGTCGTATTGTACATTTTTGTCAAAGGGGTCTTCTATTCTCGAAATCAGGAAGGGATTGTTTTGCTTGGGAGTAAAGTTGAGCAGGTTTTTTATTCCGGCATATAATTCAAAATTTTTCCAGCCGGTATAAGTAAATTGAATGTTTTGCAAACTATACCAAGGCGAATTCGGGTTTCTTGGATCGGTGTCGCTCAACAAAGGCAGTTTCATCGGGCTGTATATGTTTCCTGTATAATCCACAGTTAAATCAATTGGATTTATTTTATAGGAAACGCTCCAAGTTGCCGTGAATTTTTCGGTCAAAAAAGGTCTTTCTTTAACCCCGTTTTGCACATTGGAAACATCCATGAATGTCGCTCCGGTAATTAGTTTTAATCCGTTATTGAAGTTCAGGTCAATATTGGTGCTGATTCCCTGGCTTAGGGCATAACCATCAATGTTGTCGTAAATAATTTTGTTGGGGTCGGCTTCGTAATCGGATACAATCTTGTTGCTGAATCGGGTGTAAAACGCAGTGGTTTCGATCCCTAAAAAGGTACCGCTCGAAAAGTATATTTTCTTGATATAATTCAAATTGGCATTTATTGATTTTTCGGGGTCTAAATTGTTTGCAATAACCACTTCACGCGAACCGGTTAAAGCAGCGTGGTCTTCGGTAAACAAATTGACAACCCTGAATCCGGTTCCAGCATTGAAACGAAGAATATTGTTTTCGTTGAATTTTAATTTATAGGCAAATCTTGGCGTGAAAATATTTCCGTGAATGGAATTGTAATCGTAACGAAGTCCTAAAAGCAGTTTGTGTTTTTCGTTAAAAGCAATTTCATCTTGAAGAAAAATCCCGGGAAGCCAAGTTTTTTCGGGATTGTTTTCGTTCGAAAGTGCCGTGGACGGCGTGTTGTCGTCATAATAAGTATAACGGGAAGCAAGTCCGGCCAACAAATCATTTTTTCCTATTTTCTTGTCCCAACTCAGTTGCAAAAACCCTATTTTTTGATTGGCAATATAAGAAGTTGTCCCGTAACGACTGTCTTGATAATGCATCGTTCCCGAAAAAGAAAGCATTAGTTTTTCGGTTGTCGGCAATTGATAACTTCCCAAAAGTTCGCCTCGTTTGGTATAAATACTTTCGCCGTAAATTTCATCGCCACCACGGTATTTTTTCTCCCAACGCACATCGCCACCCCAACGATCTTCGTACATTCCTCGAACGGCAAACGTGAACAATCGGTTTTGTTGTCTGGCAAAATTCCATTTGTTAAAAACCGAAATTCTATTTTGTGCCGTCACATCGGTAAATCCATCATGGTCATTGTCTATTGTTTGTCCGTAATTGTAATAATTTAATCCCAATAAGGAAGTTGCTTTTGAGCCAGCATTGAATTTTACGCCTAAATCAGCATTGGTCTCCAGCCAAGAAGTGGTAAACACGTCGACAGAAAACAGGGGAGCTTTAATCGGGTTTTTGGTGATAATGTTGATTAATCCTCCCACGGCTTCGCTTCCATACAAAGAAGAGGCGGGACCTTTCACGATTTCGATACGTTCCACCAATGAATTTGGAATTCCGGACAATCCATACACGGTTGATAAACTGCTGACAATGGGCATTCCGTCGATCATTACCGAAGTATAAGGTCCTTCCAGCCCATTGATGTGAATGTCTCCCGTGTTGCATACACCGCAGTTGAGTTGGGGACGTACTCCATTTACATTTTGCAAAGCTTCGTAAATACTGGCCGTTGGGTTTTTCTTGAAAAAAATAGGTGAATATACTTCAACCGGAACGGCGCTTTCCAGTCGTTTCACGGCCTTTAGAGTTCCCGAAACCACTACTTCGTTGAGCTCGTTTTCTTCGTTTTTTAATTCAAAGTCAAGAACAAGATGCTCCTTTTCTTTGAGGACAATATTTTTGGTCACCGTTTTCAGTCCAAAGGATGCAATTTTAATTTTATAATTGCCTGCGGGAATATTTTCAAGTCTATAATTGCCTAAACTATCCGTTTGGGTTTTGTGATTGGTTTTTAGTAATTCAATAGTAGCTTGTTGCATTTCTTTGTTTTCAACAGCTATTTCCCCAGATATAGAAGTGCTATTCTGTGAAAATGAATGGTGAAAAACAAAAAACGACAGTATTAAAAATAAATGTTTCATTTGTTTAAATTAAATTTTAGGCAAATCTAAAAAAATTATTACTCAAACAAAAGTTTTTTACATATATTTGCCTTGGTAATTCAAATTCAGTTATGGGCAAATCTTTAGAAGAAGTAAACCAATCGGTTTCCACACAAAATAAAAAAACAGTTTTCAGAAAAATACTGGCTTTTTTTGGCCCCGCTTATTTGGTCAGTGTGGGTTATATGGATCCGGGAAATTGGGCGACTGATATTGCGGGAGGAAGCCAGTTCGGTTATACCTTGTTGTGGGTATTGTTGATGAGTAATATGATGGCCTTGCTTTTGCAAAGTTTGAGTGCAAGATTGGGAATCGTTACCCAACGTGATTTGGCACAAGCTTCCCGAGAAACCTATTCTCCATTTATCAATTACATTCTTTATTTTCTTGCCGAAATTGCCATTGCAGCCTGTGATTTGGCCGAAGTTTTGGGAATGGCTATCGGTATTAATCTATTGTTCGACATTCCTTTGGTAGAAGCCGTAATGATTACTGTTTTGGATACTTTTTTATTGCTTTTCCTCATCAACAAGGGTATTCGCAAAATGGAAGCTTTTATTATTGCCTTGGTAATGATTATTGGTATGTCCTTTATCTTCGAAATGATATTTGCCCAACCCGAAATGGGAAAAGTGATGTATGGTTTAATTCCTTCGATACCTAGTGAAACGGCACTTTATATCGCAATCGGAATAATTGGTGCCACGGTAATGCCGCACAATTTGTACCTGCATTCTTCCTTGGTGCAAACCCGAAAATACAGTCGCAATGAGGCAGGAATCAAACAAGCCTTGAAATACAATTTCATCGATTCGGCTATCGCCCTGAATCTTGCATTTTTTGTAAATGCCGCTATTCTGATATTGGCAGCAGCCACGTTTTACAAACACGGAATGCACGAAGTGGCCGAAATACAGGATGCGTACCGATTTCTACAACCTTTGTTGGGAACCAAATGGGCACCTATTTTATTTGCCGTGGCCTTGATTGCCGCAGGGCAAAGTTCTACCGTAACGGGAACATTGGCCGGGCAAATTGTTATGGAGGGCTATTTGAATTTAAGAATCCAGCCTTGGGTGCGAAGAATCATCACGCGATTGATTGCGATTGTTCCAGCCGTCATTGTCATTTTAATTTATGGCGAAAGTGTAACCGGAAAATTATTGATTTTAAGCCAAGTGATTTTGAGTTTGCAATTGGGATTTGCCATCATTCCGCTGATTCATTTTGTGAGCGATAAATCTAAAATGAAGGGTTTTCACATTGGCAAAGCGACCCAAGTTGCGGCTTGGTTAATTGCCGTTATTATAGTTTCATTGAATGCCAAATTGGTTTATTCCGAAATTCAAGGATGGTTGGAAACTTCGGATAATCCAATTGTTCTATGGTTAACGGTTGTTCCTTTGACCTTTGGGTTTTTATTTTTGTTGCTTTACATCGTCATAAAACCGTTCTTTTCCAAGCCAAGATTGAACATCGAAAACCATTCGCCTCATGACATGAATTTAAAATTTACGGAAACGGCTGTTCAAGACAACAAGAACATTGCGATAACCGTTGATTTTTCGTTTGCCGATGAAAATGCGATTAATTATGCTTTCAAAATGGGTGGCAAAGAGGCAAAATACACCTTGATACACGTTGTGGAATCCGTTGGAGCGATGATGTATGGCAAGCAAATTGACGATCACGAAACCACGATTGACGAAAAATTATTAAAGGAATACAAATTGATGTTCCGAGAAAAAGGATTTCACGTCAAAACGGTGCTTGGTTTTGGCGAGCCCAACAAAGTCATTCCGAATTTGGTCAACAAGGGAGATTTTGATATTCTAATCATGGGAACCCACGGTCATACGGGGATGAAAGATTTGCTTTTTGGCACCACCGTTGACCGATTGAGACACAAAATAACAATACCTTTGCTTATTGTAAAAAAGTAAATCCTGAATAAATTATGAGGTTTAAAAAAACACTGTTGTTTTCTTTGCTAGCTTTTTTCATTCTCAATACGGTACAATCCCAGAAATTTAAAGCCGATGTTTTGGCATTTAAAAAACAGGATTCCATTGCGTTTCCGCCCAGTAATGCCATCCTTTTTATAGGTAGTTCTTCTTTTACCAAATGGAAAGATGTTTCGTCTTGTTTTCCGGGTTACACCATTATCAATAGAGCTTTTGGCGGATCTACTTTATTGGATGTCATCCATTATGAAAAAGAAATAATTTTTCCTTACAAGCCCAAACAAATTGTAATTTATTGCGGAGAAAATGACATTGCTTCCTCAGATACTATCAGTGGAAAAACGGTGTTCGAAAGATTCAAAATTTTATATGGTGACATTCGAAAAGTTTATCCAAAAACATCCATTGTTTATCTCTCCATGAAGCCCAGTCCCAGTAGATGGAAAATGAAGGAAAGGATGATAAACGGTAATGAATTGATAAGAGACTTTATTAAAAAGCAAAAAAACACGGTTTTTGTTTCTGTTTGGGAAAAGATGCTCGACAGCAACAATCAACCGATACCAACAATTTTCCTGGAAGACCGTTTGCACATGAATGCCCAAGGGTATTCCATTTGGCAAAAAATTCTGGAACCCGTGTTATTAAAATAATTTTAGTTTAAAATATTTACCTGAATGACTTTTTCCGAAGAGAATTATCTAAAAACCATCTATCACCTCACCACCATTTCAGAATCGGGAGTGAGCACGAATGCCATTGCTGAAATGATGGAAACCAAAGCATCTTCTGTAACGGACATGCTCAAGAAATTGGCCGAGAAAGATTTGGTCAACTACAAAAAATACCAAGGCGTTTCCTTGACGGAAAAAGGAAAATTGAACGCCAAAATGATTGTGAGAAAACACCGTTTATGGGAAGTTTTCTTGGTGGACAAATTGGATTTTTCATGGGATGAGGTTCACGATATTGCCGAACAATTGGAACACATAAAATCCGAAAAACTCATTAACAAACTGGATGATTTTCTGGGAAATCCTACCGAAGATCCCCACGGAGACCCAATTCCGGATGCCAATGGACAAATTATCAATACCGAGAAACACTTGCTTTCCGAACTGTCCGAAAACCAAAACGGAATTTGCGTGGGAGTGAAAGATACCTCGCCGGAATTCTTGAAATATTTGGACAAACAGGAAATTTCCCTTGGATCAAAAATTGAAATTATGGGAAAAGAAAGTTTCGATTTGTCCCTGAAAATTAAATTAAATGGAAGGGAATTAACCATTTCGAATAAGATAGCAAGCAATCTTTTCGTGAAAGTGGTTTAATTGCATCCACAATCAGGACCGCCACAATTTTTACTTGATTTTTTCTTTTTGAAAAAGTATTTTTTAATCAAAAATCCAACTGCGATTCCAAGAATGGTAAAAGCTATAATTTCCTGAACCATACTATTTTATTTTAAAATTTGAAAGGCAATCAAGGCTACAAAATAAGCCAATCCGCTCATCAGCACGAGTTGCATGGCTGGCCATTTCCAAGAGTTGGTTTCTTTTTTGGTAATCGCCAATGTACTGGCACATTGCATCGCAAAAGCGTAAAAAAGCAACAAGGATATTCCGGAAGCAAAATTGAATATTTTTTGACCCGTTACCGGATTGACTTCTTCCTGCATTTTACTTTTTATCGTGGCTTCGTTATCGCTGTTTCCAACGCTGTAAATGGTGGCCAACGTACCCACAAAAACTTCTCTGGCAGCAAAGGAACTGATAATAGCAATGCCTATTTTCCAATCGTATCCTAAAGGCGAAATGGCAGGTTCGATGGCTTTACCCATAATTCCGATATAGGAATTCTCCAGTTTTTGGGAAGCTACGGCGTTTTCAAATTCGACTTTGTTCAATGGCTTTTCAATCGTTCTTTCTTTTACGATAGTTTCTGCGTCATTAAAATCTTTTCCAGATCCGTAAGAAGCCAAAAACCATAAAATAACGGATATCGCCAAAATGATTTTCCCGGCACCAACAACGAATGCTTTTGTTTTCTCGACCACATTGATGCCAACGTTTTTGAAAAGAGGTAATTTATAGCTTGGCATTTCGACCACAAAATAGGTTTTGGAATCTAATTTCAATATTTTATTCAAAATATAAGCGGAAAAAATCGCCGTTCCAAATCCTATTAAATAGAGCAACATTAAGGTTAATCCTTGTAAATTTAGAAAGCCGAAAATATAGTGTTGTGGAATTATAAGTCCAATGATGATGGCATAAACAGGTAATCTCGCCGAACA
Organism: Flavobacterium fluvii; assembly: GCF_900129545.1. Classification (GTDB taxonomy): domain Bacteria; phylum Bacteroidota; class Bacteroidia; order Flavobacteriales; family Flavobacteriaceae; genus Flavobacterium; species Flavobacterium fluvii. Next base: position 755,980 of record NZ_FQWB01000001.1, read on the forward strand.
GGTGGTGAAAGGCGTTACCAATATTGTAATCAAACGTTCTTTCCAGTTTTCGATGTTTCGGGTAGCCATAATCGCCGGAATCGCACAAGCCGTTCCTGAAATTAAGGGCACCACACTTTTGCCGGAAAGTCCAAATCGGCGCATAATTTTATCCATCAAAAAGACGACACGACTCATATAACCGCTTTCTTCCAGAATGGAAATAAACAGAAATAAAAAGGCGATTTGTGGAATGAAAATCAAGATTCCGCCAATCCCCGGAATGATTCCCTGCGAAAGCAAATCGGTTAAAATTCCGCTTGGTAATTCTTGGGCAGCCCAACTGCTCAAAGAAGCAAAGCTGCTGTCAATAAAATCCATGGGAATGGTTGACCAGCTAAATATTGATTGGAAAATGATAAATAAAATGGCTAAGAAAATGAAATAGCCCCAAATTTTGTGGGTTAGAATATTGTCTAATCTGGTTCTAAAATCTTTTGCCATCGAGGCATCCACTTTTAAACCTTCTTTTAAAACATCATTGATAAATTGATAACGCTTTATGGTTTCTTTTTGCTGTAAACGTTTGAGTTCCGAATGCGGTTTGGTAAACGTGCTTCGGATTTCATTTCGTTCCAAGTTCAAAAAGTTGACGTCTTGCGTGATCACCAACCATAATTTGTACAACAGCTGGTTGGGAAAAGCTTTTTGCAAGTTTTCAAAATAGACAGAATCAATTACTGAAGCATTCAAACACGGCTCGTGCGGAATGGTTTTATAGGAAACAATTAAATCTTTCAATTCTTCGATTCCCGATCCTTTTCTGGAACTGACCAAAGCAATTTTAGTTTTGAGTTGTTCTTCAAGGTAAGGAATATCAAGCGTAATGCCTTTGCTTGCCATTCGATCGGCCATGTTGATGACTAAAATCGTCGGGATTTCAAGGTCTTTTATTTGGGTATAAAGGAGTAAATTTCGTTTCAAATTCTCCACGTCGGTAACCACGATGGCTACATCTGGAAACAATTTGTCGTTTTTGTTCAGCAAAAGTTCAATAACCACGCTTTCGTCCATCGAACTGGCATTCAAACTATAGGTTCCGGGTAAATCTAGAATATTGGCTTTAATGTTTTGTGGCAATTTGCAGAAACCCATTTTTTTCTCAACGGTAATTCCGGGATAATTCCCCACTTGTTGGTTCAAACCGGTAAGCTGGTTAAAAACCGAAGTTTTCCCCACGTTAGGATTTCCAATTAAAGCGACATTGATATTTTGCTTGGTCATTATAAGTTGCTTTTAATAAGTTCAACTTCAATGTCACGGGCAGTTTCTAAACGAATGGCAAGATGCGAACCGTTGATGTCCAAAAACAAAGGATCACCAAAGGGTGCGATTTGAAGTAATTCGACTATATATCCAGGTAAACAGCCCATTTCAAGCAGTTTTAACGGAATAACATCGACATCAAAATCCTTGATGATGGCTTTCTCTCCTTTTTTTAGGTTGGCTATCGTAGTTCGCAATTCTTATTTAGATTGAATTTAGATTACAAAAGTACAGTAAAAAAAAGAATATCAAATGACAATTATCAGATTTGCTTTTTAAAAAATAATTTGGAATATTTAAAAACCTTTTTTTTGCGACAGGTTTTCTTATGAAGCTTAAAATGGATAGCCAAATAAATAGGCAATTAGTAGATTTTAATTAGTGTCAGCTTTTATTTTTCGTCTTCCACAAGCCAATTGATGTCTTCAATCAGTCGTTGAATTTCTTCTTTTTTGGTGCCGTCATAAAAGCCTCGAACCCGTTTTTGGGAGTCCACCAAAACAAAATTCTCGGTGTGAACCATATCGTATTGTTCTTCCGGTTTCCCTTGTTTTACGGCCAAAAAGGATTTTCTTGCCATAGTATAAATCGCTTTTTTGTCGCCCGTAACCAAGTTCCATTTGCTGTCGATTACGCCGTTTATTTTGGCATAATCTTTCAAAACCGAAACGCTGTCTACGTCGGGCATAACCGTGAAGGAAAGCAATTTTACTTTTGGATTGTGAAGAAATGCCTTTTGCACATCGACTAAGTTTGTGGTCATCTTCGGGCAGATTGATTTACAGGTCGTAAAGAAAAAATCGGCCACATAAATTTTGCCTTCATACTCTTTTTGGGTAATGGTTTTGCCGTTTTGATTGGTAAATGAAAAATCGGCAATAAAATGTTTGTTGGCAATATATTGTACGGTCGTGTCCACCAATTCAGGATTTACGTCCGATGGATTGTAGATAGGAAGCGTTTTTTTGGGTTTCAATGCGGTATAAAACAAGGAAATCACGATGATGGAAAAGACCAACAAGACCCCAAAGAATTTCCGATATTTATAGAAAAAGGATTTCATGAACAAATTTTGGCAAAAATACAGAAAGGTCGCTTGTATTGGACTAACAAATATTTTTTTAACAAATGTAGATACAATTGTTGAATTTTATCAATAGTTTTGTGGCAATAACCAACCCATTTTAATAGATGAAAATACATTTAAAAAAACAGCTGATTTTTGTTGTTCCTGCAATCATTGGATTTGCAACTATTCAAGCTCAAGATGTTTACGTGAAGAAAGAACCAGGCATCAATGTTTCTAACATGGATAAAAAGATAAAGCCAAATGACAACTTTTTTAGATTTGTAAACGGAAGCTGGCTTGATAAAACTGAAATTCCCGCAGATAAAACAACATGGGGAAGTTTTAATGAATTGCGTCTGAAAACAGACAAGGATGCTTTGGAAATTTTGGCAGAAGCCGCAAAAAACCCAAAATATAAATCCAATACAGACCAAGGCAAAGCCTTAAATCTATACAAAACCATTTTGGATACCGTTGGCAGAAACAAACTTGGTTTGTCCCCGTTGAAACCGTATTTGGCAAAGATTAACGCAGTGAAAAATGTCAAGGATTTGCAGACATTGTTGATTGAAATGGATCCCATCGGCGGCATCGGATTTTTTGGTTTTGGAATTGGTGCAGATGCCAAGAATAGTAACAAAAACGTGGTTTATGTTGGACCAGGAAGTTTGGGTTTGCCAGATCGTGATTATTATGTTTCCGACGAAAAGGATTCCAAGGAGAAAAGAGACAAGTATGTTTTGCATGTGGCTAGAATGTTGCAGTTTTTAGGCGAAAAACCATTAAATGCAAAAGCTGATGCCAACAGGATTTTGGCATTGGAAACCGCCATGTCTAAGCCAAGATTTGATAGAGTGGAAAGACGCGACCGAAGAAAATCATACAATCCAATGACTGTTTCCGACTTGCAAAAATTGACGCCTTCCATAGATTGGAAAGGATATTTGACAAAAATTGGGTTGGCAAAAACAGATTCATTGATTGTGAGTCAGCCCAAATATATGGCTGCACTGGAAACTATTCTTAAAGAGAACAAGGTTGAAGACTGGAAAACCTATATGCGTTGGACTTTGTTAAATAGATCAGCATCAAAACTATCAACAAGTCTCGAAATGGCGAACTGGGAATTTTATGATAAAACCTTGACAGGAGCCATCAAGCCAAGACCGCGTGACGAAAGAGCGTTGCAAGTAATCAATGGATCAGTTGGAGAGGCACTTGGAAAATTATATGTTGAGAAAAAATTTCCAGTCGAAGCTAAAGCTAAAGCGGAGAAGATGATCAATAATATTTTTATTGCATTCGAAAACCGCATCAATAATTTGCCTTGGATGTCGGCTGAAACGAGGGTAAGTGCCATTGCTAAATTGCACAAATCTCAGATAAAAGTTGGTTATCCCGACAAATGGAAGGATTATTCAGCCTTGGCTATTAAAAGTCCAGAAGAAGGAGGAACTTATTTTGAGAATTCATTGAATCTTTCTCGTTGGAGAGTAAAAGAAGACATCGATAAACTTTATAAACCTGTTGATAAAACGGAATGGGGAATGTCGCCACAAACAGTCAACGCCTATTACAATCCTTCGTACAATGAAATCGTGTTTCCAGCGGCGATTTTGCAACCTCCTTTTTATAATTATCAAGCTGATGAAGCGGTAAATTATGGCGGAATTGGAGCCGTAATTGGTCACGAAATCTCACACGGATTTGATGATTCCGGAGCACGATATGATGCTGATGGTAACTTAAAAGATTGGTGGACGGCAGATGACCAGAAACAATTTGCGGCTTTGACGGGCGCACTTGCGGATCAATATAGCGCTTTGCAACCTTTGCCGGGAACTTTCGTTGATGGAAAATTTACTTTGGGAGAAAACATTGGGGATTTAGGAGGAATAAATGCCGCTTATGATGGTTTGCAACTCTATTTGAAAGAGAATGGAAATCCTGGATTAATCGATGGTTATACACCGGAACAGCGTTTCTTTATTTCTTGGGGCACGGTTTGGAGAACCAAAATGCGTGATGAAGCCATTAAAAATTTGGTAAAAACCGATCCGCATTCACCGGGAATGTACCGTGCTTATGTTCCTTTGCTGAACATAGACACCTTTTATGAAGCCTTCAACATTAAGCCGGGAGACGGGATGTATGTTGCTCCAGAAAAACGAGTGAAAATTTGGTAATAGAGAATGTTTAGTATAAAAAAATTCCCAAGTGTGAGCTTGGGATTTTTTTTTTGAATTATTTTATCAAATATTCCTGCATATATCGAATCACCGCCAATCGTTGAAAATCCACATTGGATTTCTTTTTAAATCCATGACCTTCATCTTTGGCTTCAAGATACCAAACCACATTTCCATTCGCTTTTAGTTTGTCGCGCATTTGAATGGCTTCGGTTACGGGAACTCTAGGATCATTCGTGCCTTGAATGATAAACATTGGTTTTTTGATTTTATCAATATTGTTTAATGGAGCCATTTTTTCAAAAAAAGCTGCCATTTCAGGGATTCTCTCATCACCATATTCTACTCTTCTTAAATCTCTTCTATATTCTTCAGTGTTTTTCAAAAAGGTATTAAAGTTGGAAATTCCAACAACATCCACGGAACATTTGATTCTATCCGCATAATGAAAGGCTGTTGCCAAGGTCATATAACCACCATAACTTCCGCCCATTATCATAATTCTGTCTTTGTCTAATTCAGGTTGTTGGGCAATCCAGTCCAATAATGCGCCAATGTCCTTAACCGAATCTTCTCTTAAAAAACCATTGTCTTTAGCAATAAATGTTTTTCCAAAACCAGAGGAACCACGAACATTTGGAAAAATTATGGCAACTCCCATTTCATTGGTATAATAATTATTGGAACCCAGAAAGGAAGCCATAGATTGCGCTTCTGGCCCACCGTGAATATTGATTATAACAGGTCTTTTTCCGGTGAATTTTGCGGCAGCAGGATAATAAAAGCCAGATATTTTAAGATTGTCGAAGCTTTTCCATTCGATAAATTTTGGCACAGACATATCCGATTGTTGCATTTCGCCCAATTCGCTTTCTGTCCAGCGTTGAATATCTCCTGTTGCAAGGTTTAGTTTATAAACATCCGATGCTGATTGTGCGGTAGATTGGGTGAAGAATACAGCCTTTTTGTCTTTTGTGAAATTTGCGCCTCCAATCAATCCTATGGGAATATTTTTTACTGCCGAATACGATTTGTTATTGGTATTCATCAAATACATTTTGTTCAAACCGGCTTCATTGGTGATAAAAACAATCGTTTTTTTATCTTCGGATAAATTGTAGTTTTCAACATTCCAAGGGATTTTGGATGTGTGATAAGCAACTTTTTTTGTATTTAAATTTAATGTGGCAAGACGTTCAAACTCATTGTCTTTGTCCGTAACCAACCAAATTTCATCATTTTTATCCGAAAAGGATGCACCCGATTGAATGATTCCAGTTGATTTTCTATCCGTAACTTCGGATAATTTTCCAGAGGCGGTTTCTAATATCCAAATATGAGATTCATTAGCCGAAACATATTCGCTAATTAAAAGTTTTTGACCATCCGTTGAAATATCAGATATTCCCCATCCCCCACCTTTTACTTGCAGGATTAGTTTATCGGATTTTGGATTATTGGGATCCATATAATAAATATCGCGGTCTCCTCCATTTCTCTTGGTCGAGGAATAATAGAAACCTTTTCCGTCTTTACGCCAAGTTGGACCTCCATTTTGTGAACGACCACCATCAGTCAAAAGAGTGGATTGCAGCGTTTTTAAATCAAGTTTGTATAATTGTCCAAATTCATTGCCGCCAATGTCCTTGGAATATACAAGATATTCGCCCTTCAAAGGTTCGTAGGAAGCACCACTGACTGGTTCGTCAAAAAATGTTATTTGCTTTCTTGCTCCCACTGGTTGCGAAACACGATGCAACTGGGCAGTAGATCCAAAACGAGTACTGATAATAATTTCGTTTTTTGTTGGATGAATTTCGGCCAAAGATGCACCACGGGCTTCGGAATATTTTTTTACCTGATTAGCTAGTTCTTTGGGGATTTCGGCAATATTCTCGGTTATCAAATTTTCATTTGGAATCACGATATCTTCTTTTCTTGAGCACAAACTACGCATAGGGACAGGAGTGCAGGAATCAAAATAATTTTTTTCATTTTCATAATGTATAAATTAATTGGTTTATAATAGAATTAAACACGAGCTTTCCGAATCGAATAATTAACCAAATACAAGCCGAACAATGTGACTGCACCTCCTATTGCAATTGCTACTGTGAGCGGTTCCCCAAAAATCAGGGCACCCAACAAAACAGCAACGATAGGGTTGACGTATGCATAAATACTGTTCAATTCCGGCGGAAGTTTTTGCAAAGCATAAATAAACGCAATAAAAGTCAATATGGAGCCAATGATTGTTAAATAAGCAATCGCCCACCACGAATTTGCGGGAATGGAAGTGATGCTGATTCCAGTTCCCGTTGCTCCAGTAATGGCCAAAAGGACGATGCTTGAAATCAACATTTGTAATCCTAAACTAAAATAGGGGTTGAAGCTGGCCGCTTTTTTCTTGGTATATAAACTTCCAAAAGCCCAAGTTAAGGTGGACAGTAGAGACAGGAAAATTCCAAATCTAAAATCAGGTTTCAAGAAATCACCAAGATAATCGTAGAAAATAACGCAAACCCCGGCAAAACTTACTACAAGTCCCAGTATCGACAAGCGAGCGATTCTTTCTCCCCTGAAAAGGGTGATAAAAACAATCCACAAAGGAAAAATGGCTCCAATGATGGCACCCAAACCACTGCTGATATATTTCACTCCCCAAGTGCTCAGCGCATTACTAAACACAAAATTAAGGACAGTCAGGATCAATATTGTTTTCCATTGTTTTCCTTTTGGCCAAGGTGCTTTTTTATACAAAAAGAAGGCAACATAAAGAAAACCGGCGATAAATTGTCTAATTCCCACAAGTTGTAAAGCCGGCATATGCCGTACGCCCTCTTTTGAAGCAATCCAGGTGGTGCCCCAAAAAAAGCACACCCAGCACAAAGCCAAAATAGGCAATCCCACAGCATTTATTTGGGTTGAAACGGCATTTTTTATTCTAGCTTTCACATTATAAATTTGGTTTCGTAAATGTGTATCCCAAAACAGTTTCAATTTTAGAACTCGAAATTGTCTTTCCAAATGTAGTAATTTCTGGATTAAAATATGGTAAAGACAAGTTTAAATCGACAGCTTTTTGGGTGTAATATTCCTTTCGGCTGGGATGAAAAGGAGTCACGGCATTGAAGATTTCATTCCAAAGCAATTTGTCATTCTGGGCTTGTCGAAGAATCTCCAGAATTATTCCAATGCAATCCTCTTGGTGAATCAGGTTTATGGGTGCATTTGGATTGTCAAGATTGGTTTTTCCAGCCAAGAATTTTATCGGATGTCGGTCTTCGCCAATCAATCCTCCAAAACGTAAAATGGTGGTTTTAAAATTCGGATTGCTTTGCAAAAGTTGCTCTGCTTCCAATAATTGTCTGCCGCTTTCCGTTTCCGGACAGGTTTTAGTTTCCTCTGTCACACTGAGCGCAGACGAAGTGTCGCCATAAACAGCAGTCGAACTGATGAAAAGCACATTTTCAACCGATGATTTTTCTATGAACGGAATCAGGTTTTTAATCTTGGAAACAAAGTTTTCTTTTTCGGGACCACGAAGTTTTGGCGGAACATCAATTATCAAAATTTTCGAATTTTCTAGAAAATCGTCAAGTTTTCCTTTTGTTTTGTCTTCTGAAAGGGCAATCAGAAAAGGCTTGATTCCCGAGTTTTCCAAAACAGAAATCTTCTCATTTGAAGTCGTCGAACCTTTTACCGAAAATCCATTTGCCAGCAAGGCTTTCGCCAAAGGCAAGCCCAACCAACCGCAACCGAGAATACTAATTTGTGTCATTATGAGAAAAATAGAGTGTTCAAAAGTAGTTTAAAAACACTCTATTTGGAAATCGATTGGGGTTAAGATTTCTTCTTTTTTTCCTGTTCCTTTAAAATAGTGCTTAAAAAAGGCGTGGTAACTTTTTCAATTTCACTTTCTGAAATAGTTAGGGCTTTTGGGTTTTGAACGAGTTGCAACCAAGGTTTGGGTGCATCAAAATTATAACTTCCAAAGACAACTACGGGAGTTCCCTTGAATTTTACGTTTTCTTCATCGGCAAGAACCCATTGGTCCGCCCATTCGTATAGATATTTGGCGTCTTTTTCTTGTAACCTCAGGCAGGAATGCGATGCTGGATAACCCGGCAAATCATATTGATGAAACCCAACTCCTTTTTTGTTTTCGATGTTGAAATTCCAAAGCAATTTCCATTCATCATCAAAAGTGCTCGTTGTTTCTTCGGCTTTCCAATTGGTGAAAAACAATCCCGTGGGCGTTTGATCATTTTTTCTACCCATGTTGGTTGGACCAGTGTAAATCAAAATTCCATTTTCATACGCCGCAAAAGTTTGGGTAGGATAAGAAAAGAAAAGAATTTTATCGACCTTGTCCAAATAAGACACTTGAAGTGGAAAGGGTAAATAATAGGCTATATCACCAGTTAAATCTGTTGGAACTATGACAGAATCCATTTTGGCAAAAAACGCTTTGTCGGTTCTGTTTATGGCAAGGGCAATTTCCAGATTTGTGGAACTATCCCTTGTTTTCAGCCATTCTTTCGTGTTTACCAACGTATAGGAAACGTTTTTGGGTTCTATTCGAACAGGCATTTTTCGGGCAGTTGTTTTTTCAGCAGTTGTTTCTTCCCCTTTTTTACAGGACAAGAATATAAGGGCAATAATTCCGAATAGTATAATCGATTTTTTCATGACGTTTTATTTTATGTAAAAATGATTAAAATGCGGCGGCAATCTGTTATATAATTATGGGTAATTATTATGTCTTTTACGGTGGCGGAATCTTCCAAGTATTGCTAAAAAGCACTGTGAATTAATCATAATTCGGAGAGAAAAGTATCTCTTCTTTACGGTTAGTTTGAGTCGAAATTCTAATCTCTTTCAAGCAAGCACCCTTTTCATCTTTGGTAGCACAGTGTATTAAAACCTCGTCGACAAGGTTGCTGTTTTTGTCCCTGATGACAATTTTAGAGAGTTCTTTGTTGGTGTAATAAAAATACTGTGTGTGGAAAGTCGTGAAATTATCTACTATTTTATCAATGGTTCCATCGGTATTATAATGATAAATGGCTTCGTTTTGTTTGTATTGTTTCTTGGTGTAGCAGCTGATGCGTTCACGTTGTTTGGGTTTCCAACGTGTTTTGCAGTAATAGGGTTCTTTGTCTGGGTACAATTCCACCACAAACCATAATTTCTTTTTGGTTTCTTGCAAAAGATTGCCAAGGGAATCAACCGTTTTGGAGTATTTGATGCGGCCATTTCCAGTGAATATCATTTCCTTTTTGTGCAAAAGCTTTTTCTGATTATTCACGACTACAAATGTTTCTTCGGTTCCAGATTTTATTCCTTCAGGCAGCAATCGTTTGTTGCTGTCCTTTTTTGTGGCACAGGATTGTACTGTCAAGAGTAGGATTAAAAAAAATAAAACTCTCATAATCGTAAAGTTTAGTGGTGTACTAAGTTACGGATTTTTAGATATTTAAAAAAGAAGTATGGTATTAGAAGTTTGTTGTGAGAAGTTTAGTCTTTTTTATGATGATTGGTTTTGTCTGCTCTCGTAAGTGGGCACAGTTTACTTCGTCAATTCGCTATTGCTCGTGTGCAAAACTGCGCCTTCCGTTACGAGGATATTTTGTATGTTTCTAATCGATCGGGATCATTATTTTAATTCTCGTATTTCTCTTTTTGTGTTTTTATTCTTGGTTTTAAAAGCTTTATCAACGTTATGTAAATTATATAATCCTTTTTTTGTTGAATTTTCTAAATGAAATCGTAAGTCAGAAATTTTTTGATAATATTTTTTTCCGACTTCAATAATTTCAGTTTTAGATTTTTTATGGGTTTTTATATTTAAATTATAGAACAATTCATTCAGCTTTTCTAATGAATTTGTTGTGTCATCATCAATCCACAAACTTAAACTTATAGCCATTAATAAATTTTTTTGGTAATCAAAAAACTCTTTATCACCGTAGGAAAACATTAAGTGATATGGCTTACCATCAGTCTCATCTAAAACTACTGTTTTTAAAACACCCAATTGCGCTTCAATATATTCATATGCAGTTAATCTCTTTTTTAGGATTTCTTTATAGTACTCATTTTTAAAATCTAACTTTTTAAGACGTATAGAAATAATATAAGAAACAAAAGTTGAAACAATACCAGCAACTAAAGTACTCGTCAAAATGAGGTTTATGTTTTCCATTTTAATATAGTTTGGTTTTTTATAATGTTGCATAAGTGTAATAACACATTTTATTCATCTAAAACTATTAAGTTCTTGCTGAAATTATATTATTATGGCTTTCTCAAACTGTCTTTAACAATCCCTAAGCTGTCTTTTTGAATAGTATTTTCAGGATTCAAAGGAATTTGTCTAACTGCCGATGTTTTTATTTTCTGTTTAATAATAACGGCATCATTCAAAACAAAAGGCGTTGGCATCATCCAATCGGCTCTTTTTGTCATTGAAAACAGGGGATTGTTCATCAAATCGAAGGAACTTTCCATTAAATCCAAATCCAAGACACTCGAAGCGGCGACGCTGAATTCTATTTCCAGCGGAAGTTGATCCACCACATAATAGCTCAACAATTTCTTGCCTTTTCGCTCGTATTTGGAACCTTTTTGCCCCAATAAAGACAAACCATTGGCCTTGAAATTTTGGATAACCAAAGCTTCATGGGCAAAAACATCATAGCGATTGACTTTTCGGGTTGGCGTGATTCTGATTTTCAAATAGCGATTGGCGCCAACAACGCTGTCTTTCAGGAATTCCACTATGGGTCTCGAAAGTGCTTTTATTGGTGCATCGGCGGTAAAAGTAAATCCTGTTTTGTATTTGCTCGGCAACGAAATGGAACTTAATGCTTTGGCATCTCTAGGGTTTTGGCCTAAATAGTTTTTTGTCCATTCGTCCAGATTGGTGTCGTAAGTCGCCCAAGTTGCCTTGTTTTTGTCGGCATCCAAAATATAAACCAAACTGTTTGATTTGGCTTTGCCCAATTCATAACCCGAATAATAATGGGCTTTGGCAAAAAAGCAAATCGCAAGCACCAACAAAATCACGGATGACATTCCTTTTCGCACAAACGACCCAAAAACAGGCAGCAATAAACCAAATGTGAACACTGTGAGAATGGCACTTCCAAACAATATTTTCAGTCCCAAACCTATCGGGAACATTTGGATGAATGGTGCTATGAGCAGTAATGCCGGAATGCTCAAAAAGAGGTTCAAAATCCATTTTGATCTTTGGGTAAGCACAAAAGAAGCCAACATCAGCAATCCTGCAAAAGCGGGAATAATCAAAAATCCGGCACCTTTCAGGAAGAAAGCCAGCAATCCATTGATGAGAATCCAAAGGAACAATGGCGCCACATAATGGTTTAGGGTCACTTTTTTGGCAGAGAAACGTTGGTAAAAAGCAAAACAAATCGACAAAGTCAACAGCGTGAAAGCCGCAATGTAATCGTGTCCGTTATAGGTGAATCCGTTGAGCAAATCGTTGTATTGGGGATAGAGTAGCAGCAATAATTTCCAGCCTAAAAACGTGATTAATCCCGCAGTAATCAACGAACCCAAAAACGGAATAAATCCTTTTCCGATTTCTGGAAAGGATAAAATTCGTTTGGCAAATCCCAAAAACAGTAAAAACAGCAAGAGTACAAAGGCAAGAATTACCATTGGCAAAACCCAACTAAACGGATAACTGATGAAGGTAAATGGAATCGAAAAATAGACATCATCTTCGGTGGCTTGTGTCGAGTTCAAATCAGCATTCGAAAAATAATCCAACAACGGCATCAAGTATTTTCCTTGGTGTGCCAAGGTGTTTTTATCCAAATGATTGAGGTCGTCTTGTTCCGTGTGGTAGTTGTAATGACCGTCGATGAAAGCAAAATTGTAGCCTTGAATATTGCCTTGTTCCCTGAAAACTGTCAAATCGGTGTCGTTGGGCAACATTTTGTAAACGCTGTACATCAATGAATTGGAAACGGGATATTGCGCGTTTGCAGCAGCAAATTCTTTGACCAATCCTGCATTTCCAGCATTGGTTTCCATCAACATATAACTTGGACCGGAGCTTCCCCTAGCTTCAAAATTCAATACCAAACCGACTTCTTTTGCCCAATTGTGTTGGGTTACAAAAAGTGCGGCACCATTCAATCCCAATTCTTCTGCATCCGAAAACAGGATAATGATATCGGTTTTGGGTTGTTTTTTGTTGTAAACGAAAGCACGAACACTTTCGAGAATAGTTGCCACGCCTGAACCTGCATCGCTTGCGCCTTTTGAATAGGAATGTGGCGCGCTGTCATAATGCGAAAGCAGGAGCAAAGCTTTACCGTTGTTGCTGCCTTTTATTCGAGCCAGAATGTTTTTGCATTTGGTCAATGTTCCCCAATCCGAAAAGGAATATCCTTCTTGAATGGAAGTTTGCAAACCCATATTTTGCAATTCTTTCACCAAATAATTGGCGACAACATCGTGATTTTGGGAACCCACAAAATGGGGTTTTTGCGAAATATTTTTGACTTGTTCCAAAGCTCTTTTGGTCGAAAATTCCGAAAGGGGAGCATCGTCATCGGATGTCCATTGCGGCATCATCGTGAAGAAAATAAATCCAAGCATTCCCAGGAGGAACAACACGGATGAAATGGAGGAATAACTTTTTTTCATGATAGTAGATTTGGGATCTAAATTTCTTTTTTGACAAGCATGTAATAGTCGTCTTCTAAAACACGGTATCCTTGATCATAAACGAAAAAATAGGTGTTTCCTGTTTTAGTTTCCAAAATATTGGTAAAAAATTCAAAATCGAATCCCTTGCTCATCAGTTTGGATTTGGTGGTTTTTCCTTTTCCATCGACATTCAATGCCGAAAGAATGCGATAATTTTTGCGCAATTTGTTGTTGACGTTGCGCATAAAATTGGTGCTGTCTTTGTTTATTTTGTTGTTGTAGGCATTACGACAACCATCGCTGCAAAACTTTTTGTCTTCGCGACCCACAATTTTGTCTCCACATTCCAGGCAGGTTTTGTCCATAGTTTTTCGTTTTTCTGAAATTGTTGTTTTTTTTCAAACCATTTTGAGGTTAAGGGCTATTAAGAGAATTTCGAGCTTAATTTTCTTAAATCTCTTAATGGTTCAAAATTTTTGACTTTTTTTATAGAACTTAATAGATTCATTTTTTAAAATTGACCTTTGTGCAACAAGGCCTGTTCTATATGTGCCAAATGATGGTTGCAATGCCAGGCATAAACTCCAATTGTTTCTTCTAAAGTTGATATTTTGAGGTTTTCTGGATGAAAAAATTGCCGTTTTAATTCTGTTGAACCTAAGCTTTTCAAAAGCAAAACCCAACGAGCGTGAACTCCTTCTATGATTTGAAGGGATGGCAAAATATCGTTCGAATTGCTGTCGGCGAGTTCAGCCCACAGTCCTTCTTCGTATGGTTTTATGGTTGGGACTTCTTCGGTCAAAGCCAGCTTGAATCGTACAAAACTATTGATGTGGCTGTCGGCGCAATGATGCACGACTTGTTTGATACACCAACCTTTTGGACGGTAAATCCAATTCAATTCTTCGGCAGAAAGGGTTTCGGTCAGTTTTTTTATTTTGGATGGGAAATTTTCAATGGTTGCAATCCAAGTTTCCAAATCATTTTCGGTTATGGGATCTGGTCTGTGAAATTTTCCAATCGGAAATTTTAGTTTTTCTATGTCGAGATTATTTTTCATTAGGCTTTATTCACTCTTTTGATTTCATATAAATCGGTTCTACGGTCTTTCAGGATTCGGGCACTTCCGTGCTCGTGCAGTTCTTTCAATAAATCCAAATCGACATCCACAATCAAGGTCATTTCGGTATTGGGCGTCGTTTCGGCTTTTATTCCGGTACTTGGAAAGGCAAAATCAGATGGCGTGAACACGGCAGTTTGCGCATATTGGATGTCCATATTGTTTACTTTTGGAAGATTTCCAACGCATCCGGCAATGGCCACATAGCATTCATTTTCGATGGCGCGGGCTTGCGAGCAGTGTCTTACCCTGGTGTAACCGCTTTGGGTATCGGTCAAAAACGGCACAAATAAAATGTTCATTTCCTCGTCGGCCAGTAGTCTGGAGAGTTCCGGGAATTCAATGTCATAGCAAATCATAATGCCAATTTTCCCACAATCGGTATCGAAAGTTTTAATTTGCGAACCGCCTTTCATTCCCCAATGCAGGACTTCGTTCGGGGTAATGTGAATTTTATAATACATTTCAGAAGTTCCGTCTCTTTTGCAGAGAAAACCAACATTGTACAAAGTGCCATTCTCCAAATAAGGCATGCTTCCCGAAATGATGTTGATATTGTATGAAATGGCGAATTCTTGAAATTTTTTGCGAATTGGGTCGGCATATTTCGCCAATTCCCTGATGGCGTCCGGTTCCGATAAATGATTGTAATCCGCCATCAATGGGGCAATGAACAACTCGGGGAAAACGGCAAAGTCACTTTTGTAACCAGAAACGGCATCAATAAAAAATTCGGCTTGTTCGAACAAAGCATCCAAATTTGCCAACGGACGCATTTGCCATTGGATTAATCCGAGCCTGATTACACTTTTTTGGGTGTTGATTAATTGTGGACTTTCGTCATAATAAATATTGTTCCATTCCAATAAAACGGCAAATTCTTTGGAATCGGCATCTCCTTCAAGATAGTTTTTCATGATTCTCATCACGTGAAAATCATTGCTCAACTGAAAAGAAAGCACAGGATCGTGCAATTCTTTTCGCTTTACTTTGTCGATATATTTTTTTGGGCTTAGTTCATTGGCGTGTTTGCTGTAATTTGGAATTCTTCCGGCAAAAACGATGGCTTTTAAATTTAGTTTTTCGCACAATTCTTTCCGGGCATCATACAATCTTCTTCCAAGCCGCAATCCTCTATAATCAGGGTTGATAAAGACATCGATTCCGTATAGAATTTCGCCTGCTGGATTGTGTGTCGAGAAAGTATAGTTTCCCGTTATTTTGGCATAATTGGGATTCTTGTCAACTAAAACTTCGTCAAGAATTAAGGATAAGGCGGCACCAACCACTTTTCCATCGGCCAATATTACTAATTGCCCATCAGGAAATAGTCCCAGTAATTTTTCGATATCTGACTCTCTCCAATAGGAATCCTCAATTTCGGGATAGGCCTTTTTCATTGATTTTTTCAGCTCTTTGTAGTCTTCAATTTGCAGATTTCGTAATTCTACTTTCTTTATCTTGGTTTGCATAAGTTTTTGATATTCAACAAATATAACGAATAAATTTCCATTTACAAACGGTTACAAATAGTTACAACCGAAAGTAAGCAGTTATCAACCGAATAATTTTTGAAAGCTGTCGCATCTTTGCCCTGTTGATTTGGACGAACAATTCAGCAAAAAATAATTATACACCAACAATTTAAATTTACACGCCATGAATGCAATGAAAAACACAGTACAGTTAATCGGTCACGTAGGACAAGAACCAGAAATCAAAAATCTTGATGGAGGGAAAAAAGTAGCCAACATCACATTGGCCACCAACGAAGTTTATTACAAAGAAAACGGGGACAAAGTGGAACAAACTGAATGGCACAGACTTGCCGCTTGGGGAAAAACGGCCGACATCATCGAAAAATATGTAACCAAAGGGCTCCAAATCGGTATCGAAGGAAAATTAACCCACAGAAGTTACGATGATAAAAACGGGGAAAAAAGATATATCACGGAAGTGCTCGTGAATGAAGTCTTGCTTTTGGGTAAATAGTCTTTACAATTTGAATTTATATGAAAATGCCCTCTCAATCGGAGGGCATTCGTATTTCGAATTAGTAAACTATTTTAAATAAATCGTACATAGGACAACGCTCGCAGCGTTTCTTCTCGCTTTTTTTATATTTTTCGCAACAGCTAGACTTGCAGTTTTCAACTTTCTTGATTTTGTCAAGAATGTCTTTTTTCTTTTTCTTCTTTTTTTTATCTTTTTCTTTTTCCTTTTCTTTCTTGCTCACTTTGTAAAGAATTAAAAACCAATACAAAGATATATTATTTTTATCTATTCTAAATAAACTTTAACTTTTTTTGATAAAAAAAAGTGCCTTAAAGAATTTTAGTTTCTTTAAGGCACTTACTTATTGCTGTTAGGATAACAATTATTTTGGACTGGCAGCACTTGCAGCTACTGCAATTTGTTGAATGTCTCTGTCAAACAAGTACAAACCACCTTTGTCATCGCCAATCAAATTGATTTTGTCCAAAATGGTTTTGGCAGTGGCTTCTTCTTCAATTTGTTCGGCAACATACCATTGAAGAAAGTTGTGGGTGGCATAATCCTTTTCTTCGAAAGTGATGTGAACCAATTCATTGATTGAGTTTGAAACAAAAATTTCATGCTTGTATAGTTCTTCAAACATTCCTTTGAATGTTTCGTAAGTGGTTTTTGGTGCTTTCAAATCGGTGATTTGTGCATGGCCACCGCGCTCGTTCACGTATTTTATTAGCTTGAGCATGTGCATACGTTCTTCATCTGATTGCGCATACATAAACTTGGCAATTCCTTCCAAGCCACTAACTTCAGACCAACACGCCATTGACAAATAAATTTGGGAAGACTCTGCCTCAATACGTATTTGTTTGTTTAAAGCGATTTCTATATTTTTTGACAGCATAATTGTAAGTTTTTAGTAAAGTTAAAAAAAAATATTTAGAACCGATTCAGGCTTTAGGAAAAGTTTTTTCTTGTCGTGAACTTTTCAAGACGACATTGAAATAAAAAAGCCCTAAAAGAAATTTCCTTTAGGGCTTATATGTGCTAAAAAAAGATTAGCTTATTTTATTTTAAAAGTAACTTTTCTAACTAGACTTCTAGCAGCATCAGAATCTTTGCTTACTGAAGTATCTTCTCCAGCTCCAACTATTGTCAATCTTGATGCATCAATATTAGCTTTAACTAAAGTTTCTTTTACATTATTAGCTCTTGCATTTGATAATGTATTGTTGTAAGAAGTACTTCCAATTTCATCAGCATATCCTGTAATTTCAACATTAGCAGAAGGATTGTTTCTAAGGTAAGTTAAGATAAAATCAATATTCCCAGTAGAATCTCCAGTAGGTGTAGATTTGTTAAAGTCATAATAAACTCCAACATATCCACCATTAATTAATGTTTTAAGGTCTGATTCTGTCTTAACAACAGTACCTTGAGCATCTTTTACTACAATAGTTTTCCCTTTTGTATTAACCACCGCACCAGGAGCAGAGTTAGGCTCTTCGTCTTTAAAGTCAGCTACACCATCATTATCGGTATCTTGAGTTAATTTAGCTTCTAAAGCAGCCAATTTGTTTTCCAACTCATCTGTTACATTGATAACAACCCAGTCAGCATGTTTTGTGTTTTTACCTAAGTAATAAGTTAAACCTGCAGTACCTGTGAAAAGAAATCCTTGAAGTCCACTAGTTCCATTGAAATTACTTCCGTCAAAATTAAGGTCTTGTTTTGCAGTAACAATGGTAGTGAAATCTCCTGTTAAAGCAAATCTGTCACTTAATCTAATTTGACCAGTTACACCTCCAATAAAATTACCGATTTTGTCTTTGCCAGCAGAATTTTGGTCTTCAAGTTGAGCAACACCAACACCAGCATGAAATAACAAACCAATTGTATTTGTCCAATCTTCAAAATTTAAAACTCTACCTGCGTTTATTACTCCTTGTACCGCTACTCTGTAAAGTTTAGTGTCAAAATCAACCGATCCAGTTTCTTCTTGAAAAGAGTTATAACCAAAATCAGCTTTCAAACCGAATTTGTTGTTGAACATGTATCTAGCACCAAGATTAACCACATAAGGACTAACTATTTCAGTGTAAGCACCCGCGCCCATTGGTCTTTGCGGTTTGTTAAATCCACCGTCTAATTCAACAGACCATTGATTAAAGTCGGTGTTGTTTTCTTTTTTTTCAGTTTCAGTTTGAGCGCTTAAGCTTGAGAATGAAGCGGCAAAAACTAATGTCAGTATAAGTTTTTTCATAATTTTTTTGTTTTAAGATTCAGAGACAAATTTACAACATATAGTTTAATAAGAAATTTAATCAGTAAATTATATAATAATTTGTAATTATTTTGTAAAAATGCGGGCTTTGAGAGGTTTTTATTGATAATTTAGTTTTTTTAAAATATAAAAAGTTTTGATTTCATAAATTTATCCCAAAAAATTTTTATTCCAAAATGGTCAAAATAATAATTTTGGGAATAATTTTCTTAATAAAAAATAAAAAGAAGCTTCAGCCGTCTAAAAATCAGTCAATTTCCTGTGAATTCAGCCTTTTCAAGACGTTCGTAATCTTTCGAAAGTGTAAAAGTTTTTGTGTTCTATTTTATGGTTAAATTTTTGTTTTGCCAAGTATTGTGAAATAGAATATCGGTAGCAAAACCGACAATAACCAAAACAGGTAATACATCCGATTTTAAGGAATCGTAATATTCGAAATAAATTTAATTTCCATTTGGGGAAGATTTAGAAAAGAATATGGATTTGGGTATCAAATACTGATTTTCCCAATTAAATCCATCAGTAAATTTACGCATGACGTATTGTTTTGCAGTATTGTCGTAATAGCCTAAAATATAATAATCTTTATATTTTAATATGTTTTTTGATGTTACTTTTTTATTCAAACTTAAAAAATAGAGAATATTGTCAATGGCAAGAGGCTGTTCTTCTTGATGTAAGAACTCAAAATTAGAATCCAATATGCTTTCAAAATAAACACTTTCGGACTGATAGATTGGCGCAAAATCTTCTTCAAAAAGTGTATAATCCAAATAGGATAAATCAACTGTTTTAGGGGTTCCTCCTACGGTAATAAAAGTGTTTTGTTTGTTTTTAAAAACTGATAAACCTATGTCTAAAAGATACAGATGTTTAAGAAATTTTTTTGTTTTTTTTAATTCTGTTGGTTTTCTGTTGTCTTTTTGAATTACTAATGGGGAGTTTTTAAAATGTATCGTGTCATTTTTGGAAACTTTAATGCTTTTTATGGTTTGGCTGGAATTGTAATCTTTTATATCGAGTAAAAGTTCGGATTCACTGGCGGTAATTTGGTAAAGTTTGTCTTCTTGATAAAAAGAATTAGTTATTTTTTTTGGATCTTGAATACTCGATTGTGTGAAGTTTTTTTCGGTTAAATCATGACTTTCCAAGTTAATGTCAAATACTTGGGTCTTTTTGGGATTATGGTCCAATGTCAAGATAATATGGTCTTTCAGCATATATACTTTGCTTTTTTTGGTGCTTTTGAACAAAGGATTATATTCGTCTATTTCAATTTTTTCAATTGGATTCCTCCCAATAATTTGATTAAATGTTACGAATTGAGTGTTTTCATCTTGGAAATTAAAAGAAGAAAAGTCAATTATTTTTTGTTCTACCTTTTCATCTCTAAAAGTATAGACAATTAATGCCTGTTTAAATCTGTCTTTAGCAAGAATGTGAAATAAATTATTATTCTGAAATTGTGTTACCACATACTGGCTCGCGAAAGGAAATGTAAAATTTAAAATTTTATGAGTTTTGCTTTCCAAATAATATTTGATGACTAAAATGTTTTTAAATCCTTCCGAGGACCAATAGAGAGTTGGGTTTCCATCTTCACTAAAGCTGTACCCAATTAATGATTTATAGGCTAAAGTTTTCAGTGGACCAGTATATTGGTTGGTCAGAAATAGAGCACTGTTGTATTTTAAAATGGTAATATTATTGTCGTCTGTCGCAAAGACAAACACATCATGCGTTCGCACATTCTCGACACTTAGTGATTGAATGTTTTCTTTCGAATTTTTTAAATCCAAAGGAAAAGAAGTCAATATTGTTTGACTGAACAATGTTGATTTGCAGGTTAGAAGCAAAAATAGAAGTAATTTTTTCACACTTTTTTACTAGCCAAAACCTTGCCAATTTTTTAATGTGTTTTCTGTAATTAAATTTTTGAGGAAACAATTAAAAAGAGTGTATTCAAACTTTTTGCAATTTAATACGTTTTGATTCAATGAGTTTCAAAGATTGCCCAAAAAAACGTTTTCATTGTTAGGTTAATTTTTTCAAGACATCTGTAATTTTTTCGAAAGTCCAAAAGTTCTTGTGTTCCACTTTATGGTTAATTTTTTCGTGTTCCCAAGTAGTGTGAAAAGGAATGTGAACAGCATAACCACCAATGGCCAAAACCGGCAAGACATCCGATTTTAAGGAATTGCCAATCATGAAAAATTCTTCGGGTTGTATTTCTAAACGTTTTAACAAATCGGTATAATCTACTTCTTGTTTGTCCGACATTACCTCGATATGGTGAAAATAATGTCCCAAGCCCGAATTGTGTAATTTTCGGCGTTGGTCTAGCAGGTCTCCTTTGGTGGCGACAACCAATTTGTATTTTCCGTTTAAAGCTTGCAAGGTTTCTTCAACACCGTCCAATAATTCAATTGGTTTTTCCAATAATTCTTTTCCGTATTCGATGATTTTTTCAATGACTTCAACAGGAATGGTGTTGTTCGAAATTTTCATAGCCGCTTCAATCATCGAAAGAATGTAAGCTTTGATTCCATAACCGTAGATTTTCAAGTTATCGATTTCAACCCTAAAAAGTTCTTGCGAAATACCCTGATGCGACAAATAATCCTCCATCAAAGCACAGAATTTTTGTTCCGTTTCCTGAAAATAAGGTTCGTTTACAAATAAGGTGTCGTCAGCGTCGAAGGCAATTACTTTTAGGTTCATTTTTATTTATTTTGCCGCTGATTCACAGATTAATAAAAATAATCAGCGAATCAGCGGTTAATTTTTTTTAATTTATCGTCTCTCCATTCGCAACACCATCCGCATCCGGATTTACAAAAACCAGTTTTCCTTCGGCATTATTGGTCATCAAAATCATTCCCTGGCTTTCCACGCCACGAAGGTTTCTTGGCGCCAAATTCACGAGAACGGTTACGCGTTTTCCAATGATGTCTTCGGGTTTGAAACTCTCTGCAATTCCTGAAACAATAGTACGAATATCAATTCCGGTGTCTACTTTCAAAATCAAGAGTTTATTGGCTTTCGGCATTTTTTCTGCTTCCAGAATTGTTCCTGTGCGCAAATCCATTTTTGCAAAATCCTCAAACTGAATCAAATCTTTTTGAGGTTCAGCTACTTTGTTTTCGGCATTATTAGCAGTTTTGGTCGCTTCCAGCTTGTCTATTTGTTTTTGAATTTCTTCATCTTCAATTTTGGCAAACAATAATTCTGCTTCGCCAATCGTATGTCCGGCAGGAATCAAATCGGAATCATCAGCAACTGTTTTCCAATCAATTGGGTTTTCCAGTTTAAGAATTCTAGATAATTTTGCAGCCGTGAAAGGCAAGAAAGGTTCGCAAAGTGAACTCAAAGCCGCAGCAATCTGCAATGCCACATACATTTGGGTTTGCACACGAGCTGGATCGGTTTTTACCATTTTCCAAGGCTCTTCGTCGGCAAGATATTTATTCCCTAATCGGGCAACATTCATCAATTCGCCCAAAGCTTCACGGAATCTGTAGCGTTCTATCGAACTCGAAATAACAGCAGGATATGCTTTTAATTCGGTCAAAGTTTGTTCGTCCACTTCTGAAAGTTCGTTTGGAGTCGGAACAATTCCTTCGTAATATTTATTGGTCAACACCACCACACGATTGATGAAATTTCCAAAAATCGCCACCAATTCGTTGTTGTTTCTTGCCTGAAAATCTTTCCAGGTAAAATCGTTGTCCTTGGTTTCCGGAGCATTCGATGTCAAAGCATAACGTAAAACATCCTGTTGGTTCGGAAATTCTTCCAAATATTCGTGTAACCAAACCGCCCAGTTTTTAGAAGTCGAAAGTTTATTTCCTTCCAAATTTAAAAACTCATTGGCAGGAACATTATCCGGCAAAATATAACTTCCTTCGGCTTTCAACATCGCAGGAAAAATGATGCAATGGAAAACAATATTGTCTTTGCCTATAAAGTGTACCAATTTTGTTTCTTGATCTTTCCAATAAGGTTCCCAGTCTTTTCCTTCTCTTTGAGCCCATTCTTTGGTTGAAGAAATATAGCCAATTGGAGCATCAAACCAAACATATAATTTCTTCCCTTCGGCACCTTCAACAGGAACGTCAATTCCCCAATCTAGGTCACGGGTTACGGCACGAGGTTCCAAGCCTCCATCAATCCAGGATTTTACCTGTCCGTAAACGTTGGGTTTCCAGTCATTTTTATGTCCAACAAGAATCCATTCCTTCAAAAATTCTTCATAACGATCCAAAGGCAAAAACCAGTGTTTCGTCGATTTCAAAACAGGAGTTTCTCCCGTAATGGTAGATTTTGGATTGATCAAATCCGTGGCGTTCAAAGTCGAACCACACTTTTCGCATTGGTCGCCATACGCTTCTTCGTTTCCACATTTCGGGCAAGTTCCAACAACAAATCGGTCTGCCAAGAATTGATCTGCTTTGGCATCATACAATTGTTCGGTCACTTCTTCGATAAAATCACCTTTGTCGTACAGTGCTTTAAAGAATTCCGAAGCCGTTTCGTGATGAATCTTGGCCGAAGTTCTGGAATAATTATCAAACGAAATTCCAAAATCCGAGAATGATTTCCTGATAATTCCATCATATTTATCGATTACTTCCTGAGGTGTAACTCCTTCTTTTTTGGCTTTCATCGAAATCGCCACGCCGTGTTCGTCGCTTCCACAAACAAACAAAACGTCTCTTCCCTGCAATCTTAAATATCTGGAATAAATATCCGAAGGCACGTAAACACCCGCCAAATGCCCAATATGAATAGGTCCGTTGGTATAAGGCAATGCCGCCGTAATGGTATATCTTTTAGGATTCTGTAACATAATTCAGTTTAATTTTGGGCAAAAATAAGGAATTATTTATTGTCATTGCGAGGAACGTGATAAACAAGGTTCACGGAACACATTTGAAAATATTTACAAGTGAAGTAATCAAAAGCTATTTAGCTTCGCTAAATCTGTGATGTTCCACTATGCGTCATAATCTTTTGCCTCTTAAAGAAAAACTATAAAAATCTCCACTACTAGGAATTGCACACACATCAAGTAATAATATAATTTATACCGATAATTGTGTAACATTCTTCGGCAACTATAAAGCTAATTTAGCCATTATTAATTTTAAATAAATATTAGGATGAAAATTAAAAGCATATTATTTGCATTAGCATTAAGTATCGGATTATTTGCAACGTCTTGTAATCCTAGTGAAGCAAACGAAGGGGATACATTAGCTCCTATAGTAGGGAAGTGGGGTATTGTCAAAGTTGGTACCAATGTTAACGGTGTAGAAACATTGAGTGATCCGCCACAAAATACAATTGGCTGTGACCATGATTTTATTAATCTAAAGGTTGGTAATACAATGACTTCGGGAGATTATAGTTCTACTGTTAGCCCATGTGCACTGACAACTACGTCAGGAACTTATTCCAGAGGAGACAGTAAAGTAACAATTGTTCTTAATGGTGTAACCACTACTTATGACATTGTTAATCTTACACTTACTGAACTAAAGTTAAGAAATGGTAACGCTATCTCGGTTTACATCAGATAATTAATTTATTCTGGTGTGATTGATCCTGCATCTTTTGGATGTAGCATAAAAACGGAAATGACTTTCAAAGTTGTTTCCGTTCTTTTATTTGGAGCTATTTCCCGCTATTCGTTGCAATCTTTTGCTTTTTAAAGAAAAAAAGCAAAAGGATTTTCACTACTATCGGGGCTAGGGATTTTGGATTTCAAAATGGTTATGTACTGAACTAATCCGCCATCTTTGTTTATATTTGCAAACTGAATTATTGAAGATAGCAGATTATGGCAAAAGGACCTGAAAAAAACACCAAAAACAAGGCTTTGCATACCAAATTGCTCAGTCGAAAGAAGGCTAAACTTCAAGAAGGGAAAAAAGAAAGCGCCTTACGCTTGAAAGCTTTAGTGGCAAAAATGAATCAGAAAAGGAACAGTAACGAATCT
The DNA here is from genome assembly GCF_900129545.1 of Flavobacterium fluvii. Taxonomy (GTDB): domain Bacteria; phylum Bacteroidota; class Bacteroidia; order Flavobacteriales; family Flavobacteriaceae; genus Flavobacterium; species Flavobacterium fluvii. The sequence goes on from NZ_FQWB01000001.1 coordinate 780,625, forward strand.
GATCCAAAATAAATCCCACACTTAAAAATAATCAAATGGAATTCGGTAGAATAATAGTTTCGGAAACAGCTTTTAACAGTGAAAATCTTCAGGATGTGATTCACTCCAATATTTCAGTAATCAATTTAATGCGGGAGGAAAAAATAGACGACGAATTCATTCACGAAGATGCCCTGATGAGTTATTATTTGGACTATTATTATTCCCAATGTGCTACGGGAAACTTTGCCCAATTTGTACATCATTCAGGTTGGAATGCCGAATTAAACGAATTGATTGAAGAAGGTTTGGCTTTGATTGGCGCAGAAAAACATTTGGAATTATTCCAGCAACAATCCAAAAAAGTAAAATTAATGAGCAGTGTAAAGCTCAATAAATTCCTGAAAGGAAAACTGGAAGGTGTAAATCCTGTTCGAGATTTGCTCAACAACGACACTTTTTTCGAATTGGAAGAAAACCTCATTACTTTGAACGCTAATTTTTTGAAATCACACCCCGATTTCGAAGTGCTTTCCGTTGACGAAATGTTCGCCACTTTAGAAGAATTTGTGGGTCACGAGATTAAAAGAGAGTAAAAATTTAATCTGTTTCAAAAAGCAATAAAATTTGTGACAATTTGTGTAATTTGTGGTTGAAAATTTTAAACCCGAATACCCTAAAACTTTTGTCTTATTTCTATCAAACATTTCCTTAAATTTGCTGACGTTATTATAAAAGTTAGCGTTTAAAAAATCAGGATATGTTACAAATTGCATTTATTAGAGAGAATCAGGAGAAAGTAATCAAGGCTTTGGCAAAAAGAAATATGGATGCCGCAAGTGTTGTTGAAGAAGTGGTACAGCTGGATGAAAGCCGTCGTGCTGCACAAGTAGAGCTGGACAATACTTTAGCCGAATCTAATAAATTATCCAAAGACATTGGCGAATTGATGAAAGCTGGCGAAAAATCAAAAGCCGCCATTCTCAAGGAAAAAACAGTTTTGTTGAAAGAAAAAAGCAAGGCTTTGTCCGAAACTGCCGATCAATTAGCTGCCGATCTTTTAGAAAAATTATACACTTTACCGAATCTTCCCGCTGATATTGTTCCGGAAGGAAAAACTCCGGAGGAAAACTTAAACATTTTCGAAGAAGGCGATATTCCAGTTTTGCACGAAGGAGCACAGCCGCATTGGGACTTGGTAAAAAAATACGACATCATCGATTTTGAATTAGGAAACAAAATTACAGGTGCAGGATTTCCGGTTTATAAAGGAAAAGGAGCCAAATTGCAACGTGCCTTAATTAATTATTTTCTGGATAAAAATACGGCTGCAGGTTACAATGAAGTTCAGGTGCCACATATGGTAAACGAAGCTTCGGCTTACGGAACAGGGCAATTGCCGGACAAAGAAGGGCAAATGTATCACGACAAAACAGATGATTTGTACCTGATTCCAACGGCAGAAGTTCCAGTGACAAATTTGTTTCGTGACGTGATTTTGACCGAAAACGAATTGCCGATTTTAACCACGGCCTATACGCCTTGTTTCCGTCGTGAAGCAGGTTCTTATGGTGCCCACGTTCGTGGATTGAACCGTTTGCACCAATTTGACAAAGTAGAAATCGTGCGCATCGAACATCCTGATAAATCGTATGAAGCTTTGGAAGGAATGGTGGAACACGTAAAAAATATTCTCCAAGAATTGAAATTACCGTACAGAATATTGCGTCTTTGTGGCGGCGATATGGGATTCACTTCGGCTTTGACTTATGATTTTGAAGTGTATTCTACGGCGCAAGAACGTTGGTTGGAAATCAGTTCCGTTTCTAATTTCGAGACTTTTCAGGCGAATCGTTTGAAATTGCGTTTCAAGGACAAAGACGGGAAAAACCAATTGGCACACACCCTAAACGGAAGTTCATTGGCATTGCCAAGAGTTTTGGCAGGAATTTTGGAGAATTACCAAACTGCGGAAGGAATTGTAATTCCTGAGGTTTTGCGTCCGTATTGCGGGTTTGATATTATAAATTAGTACATTATATGGTAAAAAAAACGACCTTATGAAATATTTGTTCGTAATTTTTTTGGCTTTCACAATTAGTTCTTACGCCCAAAATAACAGAACAGTTTTTGGTAAAAAATATGCAAAAGAAGAATTGGATGCGGTTTTAGCAAAAAAATCTGGACATAATGTTGTCGACAACAAAGAGTTAATAGTGAAAAGCAGTAATACGGCGATTAAAATTGCAGAAGCAGTCCTTTTTGAAATTTATGGAAAAGCAAATATTGAAGAACAAAAGCCTTATGAGAAATATTTAATTAAAAACTATTGGGTTATTTCAGGAACTTTGCCGGAAAGAAGTAAGGGAGGAACTTTTTTAATTATTATTGATGCTAAAAACGCTCAGGTTTTAAAGATAACTCACGGGAAATAATATTTTCGTATCTAATTTTCCAATGTTTTTAATTATTTCTTATATGACCTTAAATGCCTTATATGGTTAAATAATGATTCTGAATCAATGAAAAAACTCTTTTTACATATCGCCCTGTTTTTTTCATTGGTTTGTTTTTCACAAAACGATCAATTGGCACAGTATTACTACGAAAAAGGGGATTTCGAGAAAGCTAAAATCAGTTTTGAGGAATTATTGAAATTGGCACCACAAAATCCGCAGTATTTCCAAAAAACGATAGACTGTTACCAGCAATTAAAGCAATTTGATGTTGCCGAAAAAGCCATTCAGGCACGATTGAATACCTACAAAAAAGGCAGCCTTTTGGTGGAATTGGGTTATAATTTCCAGTTGCAAAAGAACGAGGCTTCCGCCAAAAAGTATTATAACGAGGCAATCGAGCTCATCAAGAAAAATCCGAATGAAGTTTATGGAATTGCTAATTCTTTCGAGAGAAAAGTCTTGTTGGAACAAGCGCTGAAAGCCTATCAAGCCGCAATTGCAGTTGAGCCGAAGTATAATTTTAATTATCAGATGGCATTGCTTTACGGACAATTGGGCAACACGGAAATGATGATTTCCACTTTCTTGGACGAAGCTTATGCCAATCCCCAGAATTCGATACAAATCCAAAATCAACTGGCTCGTTTTATGGTGGAGGAAGGCGATGAAAACTTCAACGAAACTTTGCGAAAAGCATTAATTACAAGGGCTCAAAAAAATCAAGATGTTTTTTGGAACGAATATTTGAGTTGGTTTTATGTACAGCAAAAAGAGTTTGGAAAAGCCTTTATTCAGGAAAAAGCAGTCTATAAACGCAATCCCGATTCACTTTCCAGTATCGTCAATTTGGGACAACTCGCCATTGAAGAAGACGATCAGGAAGCCGCCAAAGAAATTCTGGGATTTGTTTTGGAAAATACCAAAGATTTGGAGTTGCTGATTCAGGCACATTCGTATTTGCTTGAAATGAAAATTGAAAAAGCACCCGAAAAAGATTTTACCGCCATCAATGCGGAATTAACCGCTTTGTTGACGGAATACGGGATAACGCCAATTAGCTTATCTTTGCAACTGATTCAGGCACATTTCGTGGCATTTAATTTGAGAAAACCCGAAGAAGGAAAAGCCATGGTTAAAAAAGCACTCACATTACAACTGAAAGCTTACGAAGAGGCTAAAGCCAAAATGGAGTTGGCCGATATTTTGCTTTTTGAAGAAAAATTCAATCAGGCATTGATTTATTATTCCCAGATTGAAGAGGATTTAAAAAACGATGCCGTGGCGCACGAAGCGAGTTTGAAGGCCGCCAAAACCAGTTATTTTCAAGGGGATTTTGTGTGGGCTTCGAAACAGTTCAAGGAATTGAAATCGGCGAGCACACAGTTGATTGCCAATGATGCTTTGGAATATTTCCTTTTAATCAGTGACAATACCGTTGCCGATTCGACGCAAACGGCCCTGAAACAATTTGCCAAAGGTGACTATCTCTTGTATCAAAACAGGGACAGGGAAGCAACAGCCCAGTTTCAGGCAATTTTGAAAGGCTTTAAAGGGCAGGAAATCGAGGCAGTAACTTTGTTGCGTTTGGGGAAAATTTACGAAAAACAAGGCGAGTATAACTTGGCATTAAACCAATACCAAGCAATTATTGAACATCACGCAGATGGAATTTACATAGACGAAGCCCTGTTTTTTTCGGCAGAAATTGAGAATAAAAAATTACAACAACCCGAAAAAGCGAAACTGCTTTATGAGAAAATAATTTTCAATCATCAAGACAGTATTTACTTTGTAGAAGCCCGAAAGGAATACCGACAATTACGGGGAGACAAGAATCTTTAAAAAAGTTAATCGGTTAATTGTTTAATCGATTAACCGGTTAAATAATTAACCGATTAAACTAATTCACAACAATGATCATTTACAACGTTACCACAAACATACACGAAAGCGTTCATCAGCAATGGATGATTTGGATGCAACACAAACACATTCCTGAAATGCTGGCCACGGGAAAATTCTCTTCGGCTAAAATGGTACGTGTTCTAATCGAAGAAGAAATGGGAGGAACAACTTATTCGGTTCAATATGTCACAGACAGCAAGGAAACTTTACAAAAATATTACCTGGAAGATGCACCGGCATTACGTGAAGAAGGAATAAAATTATTTGGAGACAAAATGCTTTCTTTCAGAACGGAATTGGAAGTGATTTCGGAGCATTAGATAAAAGTGTTCAGTGTTCAGTCGCAGTATTCAGTTGAGAAAAAATCCGCGACTATCCATAAAATCCGACTCATCCGCGTTCCATTGAACGCAATATTAAAATTATAGAAAATAACACTTTGCGCCTTTGCGTCTTTGCGGTTAAAAAAAACAATATGGAAAAAGTAACAGCCAAAAAACACCTCGGACAGCATTTCTTGAAAGACGAAAGCGTGGCAAAAAACATCGCCGACACATTGAATTTAGAAGGTTATGAGGATGTGTTGGAAATTGGACCTGGAATGGGTGTTTTGACCAAGTATTTATTGGAAAAACCAATCAATACCTATGTTATCGAAATTGATACCGAATCGGTTGAATATTTGGGTGTTCATTATGCGAAATTGAAAGATAAAATCATTTCCAAAGATTTCCTGAAATACGATATCAATGAAGTTTTCAAAGGAAAACAGTTCGCCATCATCGGGAATTTCCCCTACAATATTTCCACGCAAATTGTTTTTAAAACATTGGAATACCGTGACCAGATTCCGGAATTCGCAGGAATGTTCCAAAAAGAAGTGGCTGAACGTATTTGCGAGAAAAAAGGAAGTAAAGCCTATGGAATTCTTTCGGTTTTGGCGCAGGCATTTTACGATGTCGAATATTTATTCACGGTAGATGAACACGTTTTTAATCCGCCTCCAAAAGTTAAATCAGGCGTGATGCGAATGCGAAGAAAAGAAGATTATAGCTTGCCTTGCGGTGAAAAATTGCTTTTTACAGTCGTGAAAACCGCTTTCCAGCAGCGTAGAAAAACCTTGAGAAATAGTTTAAAAACACTAAATTTGTCCGACATTTTGAGAGAAGACGAAGTTTTTAACCTGCGTCCGGAACAACTTAGCGTTGAAGAATTTATAGCATTGACCCAAAAAATAGAAGCCGATGGAGTTTAAAATCAGCAAAGAACTAATTCAAGAATTAGAGCAATTTATTCAAAGTAAAGACGACCAACAACTGGAAGTTTTATTGAATGATTTGCACCATGCTGATATTGCAGAAATTCTCGATGAGCTTGATTTTGATGAAGCCACTTATATTTTCAAGGTTTTAGATTCTGAAAAAACTGCCGAAATCCTTCTGGAATTAGAGGATGATTTGCGGGAGAAAATATTGAGCAGGCTTTCGCCAAAAGAAATCGCGGAAGAACTCGACGAACTCGAAACCAATGATGCCGCCGATATTATTGCCGAACTTTCGCAAAGCAAAAAGCAGGAAGTAATCTCGGAACTTCAAGACGTGGAACACGCCAAAGACATTGTCGATTTGTTGCGTTACAAGGAAGACACTGCCGGTGGGATCATGCACAAGGAATTGGTGAAGGTCAACGAAAACTGGGACGTTTTTACCTGTATCAAACAAATGCGAATCCAGGCCAAAAACATTTCCAGGGTTCATTCTATTTATGTGGTGGATGATGAAGACCGACTTTTAGGTCGTTTATCGCTCAAGGATTTATTGACAACTGCGGCAAAAACGCCTATTAGAGAAGTATATATCAAAAAATTGAATTCGGTAATCGTGGATACCGAAGATGTTGAGGTGGCTCGTATCATGCAAAAATACGACTTGGAAGCCATTCCGGTAATTGATGAATTGGGTCGATTGGTAGGCCGAATTACCATCGATGATATCGTGGATGTAATCAAGGACGAAGCAACCGAAGATTACCAATTGGCTGCAGGTATCTCGCAAGACGTTGAAGCCGATGACAGTATTTTGGAATTGACAAAAGCCCGTTTGCCTTGGCTGGTATTGGCACTTTTGGGAGGTTTTGTGTCCGTAAAAGTCCTTGGGTTATTTGGAGGAGCAATGTCGCAACACGGAAATTTATTCTTTTTTACTCCGCTTATTGCCGCGATGGCAGGAAATGTGGGCGTACAATCTTCGGCAATTATTGTGCAAGGTTTGGCAAACGATACTTTGAGCGGTTCCTTGTTCAACCGATTGATAAAAGAAGTTTCATTGAGTTTATTGAATGGGGTAATTCTGGCTACCATTTTGTTTTTGGGAAGCCATTTTCTTCTAAACGTAGAATTTATAATAGGAATCATTGTAACGATTGCCTTAATTTCGGTAATCATTATTGCATCGTTAATTGGGACATTTGTCCCAATATTACTGGATAAATTGGGAATTGACCCCGCACTCGCAACAGGCCCATTTATTACCACCAGCAATGATATTTGCGGAATTCTTATTTATTTTACAATAGCAAGATTGATTTTAGGTTTTTAAAAAATATACAATTAACACTCTCAGTTTCGGCTTCAAGCTTTGGCGTGGTCGGCTGGGGAAAATCATAAAAAATGAAAGTACATATTATTGGAGGAGGAAATCTTGGTGTTTCCGTAGCATTGGGAATAGTCCGGTTTTCTAAGAATAATCAAGTTACCGTTACCAGAAGAAACACGGCAAGTATTCTGCATTTGAAAGAATTGGGAGTAACCGTTTCTACGGACAACAAACAAGGAATACAAGAAGCAGATATCATTATTCTGACCATCAAACCGTATCAAGTAGATACTGTTTTGGCAGAGATTCTCCCAGTAATTTCCAATAAAGTAATTGCCTCTGCCGTAAGCGGATTGTCGATTGAAAACTTGCAAAAAAAGATAGGCGATTCCAACAGCGCCATCCGAATTATGCCCAATATTGCATCACAGTTTGGTGCATCGGCGACTTGTATCGCGTTTAACGAAAAACACAAAGAAATAGCTCAAAATGTGGTGACTCTTTTCCAAGATTTGGGAACAGCGCCTATTATTGACGAAAAATTAATGGATGCGGCTACCGTTTTGGCGGCAAGCGGAACGGCTTTTGCCTTGCGTTACATTCGTGCTTCGATGCAAGCCGGAATCGAAATCGGGTTTGATTGGCAAACGGCTTTGGCCATTTCAGCCCAAACCGTAAAAGGGGCTGCCGAAATGATTTTGGAAGAAAACATCCATCCGGAACAATTAATCGATAGAGTAACAACGCCACAAGGTTGTACCATTGCAGGTTTGAGCGAAATGGAAACACACGGATTCAGTTCCTCATTAGTTCGCGGAATCAAAGCAGCTTTGAAGAAAATCAAGGGGTAATTTTTGGGCATTCCCACGCTTCCACTATCGTTCCAGCGTGGTCGGGCTGTACGTTCCCGCTTTTTTTGAGGTGAAGAAAAATTGCCTCAAAAAAGAGCTCCACTGCCATCCCTAATGCGAAAGAGCAACTTGTACGAATTGGTATTATACAGTGCTCATTGCGTTATATTTCGTTTGTCACGCTGGAAGCGTCTCAACGCACGAGAGCAACATAATTGAGACGCTTCCAGCGTGACAAATAGCAAAAATAAAGTATTACTATAAATATTCAGAAACACCAAATCTGGAATCTTCATTCAAAAATCTACAATTTTGAACACAACCATAAAAATCCTCCACATCGACAGCAATCATCCCATACTTTGGGGACAATTGCAAGAAGCAGGATTTACCAACCACGAAGATTTCACTTCTTCCAAAGCGGAAATTGAAGCCAAAATCCAAGAATATCAAGGCATCGTTATCCGTAGCCGATTCAAAATCGACCAAACATTTCTGGATAAAGCCACCAATTTGCAATTCATTGCCCGTGTTGGTGCTGGTTTGGAAAGCATCGATTGTGAATACGCCTTATCCAAAAACATTCAACTGATTGCCGCACCGGAAGGAAACCGAAATGCCGTTGCCGAGCATTCTTTGGGAATGATTTTGTCGCTTTTCAACAATTTGAACCAAGCCGACAGCGAAATAAAATCAGGACATTGGAACCGGGAAAAAAACCGTGGTCACGAACTCGACGGAAAAACCGTGGGCATCATTGGTTACGGAAACATGGGAAAATCTTTTGCCAAAAAACTGAGAGGTTTTGAGGTGGAAGTCTTGTGTTACGACATTCTGGAAAACGTTGGTGATGAAAATGCAAGACAAGTTTCACTTCAGGAATTACAACAAAAAACCGATGTCTTGAGTCTGCATATTCCTTGGACTCCCGAAACGAACAAAATGATAAACACCGATTTCATCAATGCTTTTGCCAAACCGTTCTGGATTATAAACACTTCCAGAGGGAAAAACATTGTCACTGCCGATTTGGTCGAAGCGATGAAAACCAAGAAAGTTCTCGGTGCGGGCTTGGACGTATTGGAATACGAAAAATTGTCTTTTGAAACCCTTTTTCAAGACAAAGAAACACCAGAAGCTTTCCAATATTTGTTGAATGCAAAAAATGTAATTCTAACGCCACACATCGCCGGCTGGACATTTGAAAGCCACGAACGACTGGCGCAGGTTATTGTCGATAAAATCAAGAGATTGTATTTTTAGTCTCTTTTAGGGTTTAATTTGAATTGCCTTTGGTTTTTAACCAAAGGGTTTTTTATGCATTATTTTGCATTAAATAACACTATTTTTCTGTAAAATTATTATATTAGCGGGCACAATGGAGTTCAGAAACCAAAAAAACGAGGAGTGTCCGAAAATCCACAAGAGTAGGTGTTATCAACTAAATATTTTTTAATTATGATTGAATGGTACAAAAAAGTGGTTTTTGAAAACTACGCAAATTTTAATGGAAGAGCCAGAAGAAGCGAGTATTGGTATTTTGTATTAATGAATATGATTATATCGACCATCACAATGATGTTTGATAAGATATTAGGGATAAAATTTGGTGTGAATTTATTATATGGTATTGCAGTGTTTATCCCAACTTTGTCAGTATCGGTAAGAAGATTGCATGATATTGGTAAAAGCGGTTGGATATTGCTAATTTCATATATTACTATCATTATTTGTGCAGTAGGTTTGGTTCTTGGGATGTTGACATTAGGGACTTCTTCTTTTAATATTTGGTTTACTATCCCAATTATAGTTATGGTTGCTATTTGTATTTGGATGTTAGTTCTTTTTGTTACAGAAGGTAATGATGGGAAGAATAAATATGGTTCAGATCCTAAAAATATTTTTGACGAGGATGACGAAATAGATGAAATTGGTACAGCTGAAGCTTAATTAAAATTCAAAAAATAATACAAAGCTTACGATAATTTTTATATTTTTACCCAAAACAAATAACTGAAAATCAATGGAAACCACAAAACCTGAAGCTTGGAACACCCCAAATAATCCAATACCTGTATTCAAAGTCGATCCAATTTTAGTATTGCTCTTCGGATTTATAACTTGCGGATTGTACTTAATTTATTGGAATATTAAAATAGCCGAAGTGTTGAACGCAGTGGCAGAACGGGAAGTTATTTCGACGCCAATTGCTGTTTTTGCTGGATGTTGTTTTCCCGTAAATATTTATTTCTTTTATTTGGCGGGAAAAGACGGATTGCCGCAAGTGTATAGACGAATTGGTTATCCACAGAAAGACGATTCAACGTTATTGATAATTTTAGGGTTTTTCTTTCCAATGGCGGCAGCAATGATTGTTCAAAATGACATCAACAAGTTATACAATTAATACCCAATCCAAACGTAAAATTTACGGAATCATCGGCGCATTTATCACGCTGATGGTTCCGTTTTTTTTAATCTTTTTTGAACAGGGCAATCATCTCGAAACGGCTCAATCCCTATGTCCTTTGAAGTTGCTTACCGGTTTTCCGTGTCCAGGTTGCGGAATAACGAAATCCTTGGTATATTTTTACGAAGGGGATTTGCAAAAAAGCCTGTATTATCACATTTTGGGACCATTCGTGATTCTGTTTTGCCTAGTTGCAATTGGAGTTCTTGCCACGGAATTAATAACGAAGAAGGAATATTTCAACTCGTTGCTTTTCAACAAAAAATTGGCGTATGGATTGGCAATCTTTCTGGCGGCTTATCATTTTATAAGAATCATTTATTTCATCAACAACAATTCCATTGACGACATTTTGCGTCAGTCGATTTGGAGGTAAATATATCTTTGTGTCATTTCGACGAAGGAGAAATCACATAACGAGAGCAACTAATGAGATTTCTCCTTCGTCGAAATGACAAATAGTAGAGGGAATTACTCTTCTTTCTCTGCTAATTTTCTTTCCAATTCGGCCTGAAATTCTTCCATTACCGGTTTTACGGTGCTGTCAGGAATGTCCGAAATTCGGATGTACATTAATCCATCTATCGCATTGTTAAAAAGAGGGTCAACATTAAAAGCGACCACGCGAGCGTTTTGTTTGATGTATTTTTTAATCAAGACAGGAAGTCTTAAAGTGCCCGGTTCCAATTCGTCAATGAGTTTGTCAAATTTGTTCAAATCGGCTTCGGCTTCGTCAAAAATAAAATCCTTGTCGGCATCTTTCAGTTTTACCCTAAATGCTTTTTTCGGATGAATATATTGGGCGATATATGGGTCGTAAAAGTTGGATTTCATGAATTCAATCATCAATGATTTCGAAAAATCAGAAAATTGATTGCTGATGCTCACACCGCCCAACAAGAATTTATGCTCTGGATGATGCAGCGTGATATGGATGATTCCTTTCCAAAGCAGGAAAAGCGGCATCGGTTTTTGTTGGTATTCCTTGACAATGAAAGCGCGTCCCATTTCGATGGAATGGTGCAGCATATCATATAGTTCAGGTTCAAAACGGAAAAGATCGTTCAGGTAAAATCCTTCGACTCCGTATTTTGGAAAAATTTCCGAACCCAATCCCATTCGATAAGCACCCGCAATTTTTTGGGCATCTGCATCCCATAAAAACAGATGACGGTAATATTTGTCGTAAGAGTCAATATCGATTGATTCATTTGTACCTTCACCCACTTCCCTAAACGTAATCTCCCTCAAACGACCTATTTCGTGAAGCACATTCGGGATTTCTTTTGCTTTGGCAAAAAACACTTCGTAGTTCTTGCTTTGCAACAATCGACAGTCATTTTCCCGCAAAGTATCCACCTCATTGATAATTTTTTCAAGGCTTGCAGCAGTCACGATTTCCTTCGGATTCTTTGGCAATTTTAAATTGGGTGTTGGTAAAAACGGCGTTTCTTTTTCGAAAGGATTGGCCAACATATAGGTTTTTCGTCTTAAAAACTCCGAATAATCTTCAATGGTGGCATATTCGTTTTGTTCCGCAACGGAAATGGGTTTGCCGATACGGACTTTGATCACGCGATTTTTTTGCGTCAACAATTCCGAAGGCAATTTGGCAGTTCGCAAGGTGTCGCTAATTTTCGAAAGATAGTAAAACAACCAACTGTTTTTCGCATGAAAATAAATAGGAACAACTGGAACTTGCGCTTTTCGGATTACTTTTATGGCTCCTTCTTCCCAGACTTTGTCCACGACCAGTTTTCCGTCTTTGTAGGTCGAAACTTCACCGGCTGGAAACATTCCCAGAGGTTTTCCGTCGCTCAAATGACGCAAGGTTTCCTTGATTCCAATTACGCTCGACTTGGCGTCTTTGTGATTTTCGAAAGGATTTACCGGCATGATGTAAGGTTTCATCGGGTCGATGCGATGCAAAAGAAAATTGGCAATAATTTTAAAATTAGGCTCTTTTTCCAGCATTAATTTCAACAGCAAAATGCCGTCAATTCCTCCAAGTGGATGGTTTGAAATGGTAATATAAGCACCATCTTTTGGCAAACGTTTAAAATCTTCTTCGGGGATTTCAAATTTTATCTGGAATTCATCCAATATGGCATTCAAAAACTCCACTTCACTCAAGTGTTTGTTTCTGTCGTATATTTTGTTTAAGGTCGAAATTTTTAATACTTTCATCAACAACCAACCTGAAAAAGTACCTAAAAATCCATACTTGTCAGTGTTTATTGCTTTTGCAACTTCTTTAGCGGTTACTAAACCCATATTTAGTTTGTGATTTTTTTAGCAGGTAACAAAGATAGCAAAAAACTCCATTTTCTTTCTTTTTACCCCTCAATCTTTGAAGTTTTTATTACATTTGAAACACAAAAAAATAATAATGAAAATCATTTCTTATAACGTCAACGGAATCAGGTCCGCTATTTCAAAAGGGTTTATCGATTGGTTGCAACAAGCTAATCCCGACGTGATTTGTCTCCAGGAAATCAAGGCAACTCCAGAACAAATTCCGCTTTTAGATTTTGAACTCGCCGGTTATCCCTATCATTACTGGTTTCCTGCCACAAAGAAAGGCTACAGTGGCGTGGCCATTTTGTCCAAAGTAAAACCCAACAACGTGGTTTTTGGAACGGGAATTGAGCACATGGATTTTGAGGGAAGAAACATTCGTTTGGATTTTGACGAGTTGTCGGTGATGAGTTTGTATTTGCCTTCGGGAACCAATATCGAAAGATTGGAGCACAAGTTTATGTATATGGATGATTTCCAGAATTACATTGACGAATTGAAAAAAGAAATTCCCAATCTCGTGATTTGTGGCGATTACAATATTTGTCATGAAGCAATTGACATTCACGATCCAATTCGTAACAAGAAAGTTTCGGGATTTTTGCCAGAAGAAAGAGCTTGGTTGGATGGTTTCATAAAAAGTGGATTCATCGACAGTTTCCGATTTTTGAATAAAGAACCCGGTAATTACACGTGGTGGACGATGCGATTTCCATCGGCAAGACTGGAAAACAAGGGCTGGCGCATTGATTATTGTTTAGTTAGTGAACCGTTGAAACAAAAAATAAAAAGAGCCGTTATATTACCCGAAGCCAAACATTCTGACCATTGTCCGAGCTTGGTGGAGATAGAATAATTAAAATGGCAATTTCAATGGTAATGCCAAAAATCAAATAAAAAGGTTTCAATAAAATAAAATTATAAAAAAATGATAAAAAGAATTTCCCTTGGATTGCTGATTGTAGCACTTTCCACTTCTTGTGTTTCCAAGAAAATATTCAATGATCTAGAAAGCAAATATGCCGATTTGAAGAAAGAAAACAGAAGTATTTCAGACGAAAACGCCGATTTGTTAAAAACAAAAAGTCAACTCGAATTGGAACGTGATGGTTTGAATAAAGAATTGGCAAAAGTAAAATCGGAACGTGAAAAATTGCAGGCCGATTATGCGGCCTTGAACAAAAAAATGGATGTTTTGAAAGACTCTTACGCAGCCTTGGAGAAAAACAGCAGCGAATCCTTGAAAGCCAATATGGCAAAAAACCGCGAGTTATTAGAACAATTGGGAGCCAAGGAAAAAGCATTGGCTTTGGAACAAGAACAATTGAACAAAAACAACCAACGATTGAAAGAGTTGGAAGACATGATTGCCGCCAAAGAAGCCAGTATGCGCAAACTAAAAGAAACGCTTTCGAAAGCCTTGAATGGTTTTGAAGGCAAAGGCTTGACGGTGGAGCAAAAAAACGGAAAAGTATATGTTTCCATGGAAAACAAATTATTGTTCAGTTCTGGAAGTTGGGCCGTGGGTTCCGAAGGAAAAAAAGCAGTTGTGGAAGTGGGAAAAGTATTGGGCGACAATCCAGATATTGCCGTTTTGATTGAAGGCCACACCGACGACGTTCCTTATGGTGGTTCAGGACCAATTGCCGACAACTGGGATTTGTCAACCAAAAGAGCGACTGCAATTGTTGCCATTTTAGGCGAAAATAAATTGGTCAACAAACAAAATTTGACTGCTGCAGGAAGAGGTGAATTCTCGCCATTGGCCAGCAATGCATCAGCAGAAGGAAAAGCAAAAAACCGTAGAATCGAAATTATCTTGACCCCAAGATTAGACGAAATCGCCGAAATGTTGAAGGATATTAATTAAATTTTGTCCAGAGGCAAAAGTCATAAAGTTTAAGAATTATCTTTAACTTTATGACTTTTTGCTTTTATAACTTTAAACTTTATGAAATACACCACTTTACCCAATACCGACATAAAAATCAGTAAAATTTGCCTTGGCACGATGACTTTTGGTCAACAAAACACGGAAGCCGAAGGTCACATCCAAATGGATTATGCACTCGAAAAAGGAGTCAATTTTTTTGACACTGCCGAAATGTATTCCGTTCCGGGACGCAAGGAAACTTATGGAAGTACCGAGAAAATAATTGGAACTTGGTTCAAAAAAACAGGAAAAAGAGAAGAAGTCGTTTTGGCTTCCAAAATTGCCGGACCCAATCCTGGTTTGGCTTACATTCGAGAAAAAATGGATTTTTCTCCCGCAAGCATTGCTTTGTCTTTAGACAAAAGTTTGACTCGCCTGCAAACGGATTATATTGATTTGTACCAATTGCATTGGCCAGAGCGCAAGGCCAACTTTTTTGGACAACGCGGTTTCAAAGTGCAACACGATGCTTGGGAAGACAATGTTCATTCTGTTTTGGAAACGTTGGATGGTTTTGTCAAACAAGGAAAAATAAAACATATTGGGCTTTCGAACGAAACACCTTGGGGAATTATGCGTTTTTTGGAGGAAAGCAAATATCAAAATCTACCCAAAATCAAAACGGTACAAAATCCGTATTCGTTGTTGAACCGAACTTTCGAAATTGGTTCTGCCGAAGTTTGCCTGAGAGAAAATGTGGGATTGTTGGCGTATTCACCAATGGCTTTTGGCGTTTTGTCGGGTAAATTCTTGACTGGCGAAAGTCATCCTAATTCAAGAATCAAATTATTTCCGCAATTTGCCAGATACAACAGCGCACAAAGCACCGAAGCCACGAGATTGTATCAGGAAGTGGCACGCAAAAATGGGTTGACGTTGACGGAAATGTCCTTGGCATTCGTAAACCAACAAGCTTTTGTAACCAGCACGATTATTGGCGCCACAACAATGGAACAGTTAAAAGAAAATATCGCTACAATAGATGTGGTTTTATCGGATGAAATCTTGAAGGAAATAGAGTCTGTTCACGCTGTAATTCCAGATCCAGCACCTTAATTGTATTCAGTCGCGGTCACGGTTTTCATTCTAGTGAGACTGAAAACCGTGACTGAAAACCGTGACTGAAAACTGAGACTTTTTTACAAATTATCTATCACCTTGTCTTTAGGATATTTTACTCGGTAACTGATCCTGATTTTTTTGGTTTCATTGGGTTTTAAATCCAAATCCCAAGTAAGGATTCCAGTTTCTGCATTTACTTTTGCACCATCATTTTGCAGTAATTCAATTTCAATTTCCTTGTCGGAACTGAGTGGATATTGGTCTTTCAACAGCAATTGGGCGGTTTCTTTTTTGTTGTTGCGAACAGTAATATCGTAGGTGAAAGTTTGCTCTTTTTTCGAAGACAAGAACTTTATTCCTGATTTATCAGCTACTTTCTCGCGCTTGATGGAAATTTTCTTGTCTCTTCCCATACTTAAACTCAAGGTGTCCGAAGTCTGGTTTGTGTCAATCCTTGTTTTGCCCACGTACATTCCTTCGAAAATAATATTGGCTTCGCCGGTTAACAAATTATACTTCGAATAATCGACAATTTCTGCCAAAAGAAAGGCTTCTTTTTCCGCTTTTGGCACAGCATAATATTTGAAACTTGCCGGAATTTTTATCTCTTTCAATGCCACGCTATGCGCTTTTCCATTGGACAAGATATCATACGGAATATCAATGTCGAATGAAATGTTGAGTTGGTTTTCGTTAATATTTGATCTTACTGAAGTCACAACAACTTCTTTTAATTGATCATTGGAATCTGATTCTTTGGCTTTGTTATCAACTTGAATTCCAGCCAATTTTCCTTCAAGTTGTTGCGAATAACCATAATTATTTCTAGGTTCCTGATGTCTCAAAAACCAAGGATTAATTGTTGGTGCTTGATTGTTTTGGTTTGGATTTCCGGAAGATAAAGTCAATTTTACTTTTTTCCAGTCGATTCCCGTGTTTTGAATTACTTGTGCTTTATACATCATGTTAATTGGTTCGGCAACACTGTTCGAACGCAAATCATAAAACGGTCTCCAAGTTGCTGCTCCACTCAAATAATTGATTCCGAAATCCACGTTTCCGGCAAGTTCGTTCATTACTTGAATGATTATTTTTCCTTTTGAAGTTTTTTCTTCTTTTGAACTGTTGATTTCGAGTTTCGAATTCAATTTAACCAGTAGCACATTGAGTTTGATCGATTTTTCGTCTAAAGCATCGTAATTATTGTTGGCTTCAGTTCTTTTGAGCTTGTAATATTCGACCATTTTCATTAATTCAGCCACGTTCAAACCCGAATTTACTCCTGAAATTTGCTGGTTTTTATCCAATAATTCTATGGCTTTGCTTTCTGAATCACGGGCATTTTCGACTTTTTGAATTTCTTTTTTTACCAAATTGATGCTGTCACGCACTTTTTTGATGGCGGGATTGGTTTCGTCTAATTCATATTCCGAAACATAATCCTTCGTGAATTGTACCGAAAGTACCGTGACGGTTGAAGGTGCTCCAATTTGAATCGTGTTTTGATTTGCATAATCTGAAACATTTTTAATCACTATTTCGCTGTTTCCTTTCGGAAGTGTTGTCGAGATGGTTTGCGAAATTTCGGCAGAATTAAAATAAACGGTCACTGCTTTTACTTTGGCAGAAACAAATATTGGTTTTTGAGCAAAGGCAATTGCCGAAATCAAGAACGCAAATAGGAAATGAGCTTTTTTCATGATGTATCAATTAAGAGTATATCTCTATAGATGACAAATAACCGAAAAAGGTTGGGAGGATTAAATTTTTTTATGAAAATTGTATGAATTTTAATCTTCTATTTTAAAATATGAAAACCCGACAGGCTTTAAAAACTTGTCAGGTCTACTAGATGTATATTTATTTTTCTACCGTATAACCTTTTACTTTAGCCAAAGCAACGATAGAAGTGTTGATTGCATTTCCTAAATCGTCTTGTGATTTTGATTTTTTGGCTTCGGCATCAATATATTGTTGACGTTTTTTGCCTAATTCTCCAATTTCTTTCTGAATGGCTTCTCTTTCCTTGGTTTTTTGAGTAACAATAACTTCTAATTCAGCTTCTGATTTGTTTTGAAGTTCAGCTGGCAATTCTTCTTTTTTAATTTTTGCAATAGCTTTTGGGTCTTCTTTTACCTTGTCCACTAAGTCCCAGCTTTCATTTTTGTACACCGCTTTGGATTTGCTTACGGCACGTTCGGTATAATTGGCAGACGAAACTCCTTGTGCATTTTTATCTTGTGTTTCCTGATTCGTTTTTTTGGAAGAACCCGTTGCTCCGTAGCCAATGTAGGTGTTGTTTATCTTTACATTGCATTTGGAAATTTGGTCATCATAAGGTGTTGATACGTATTGTACGGATAAATTGGAATCAATGTTGAAGTATTTCCCTTTTCCATAATCGGCTCCGTCTTTCCAAAAGGTATTAATTCCTTCTAAACTGCTCCCGCAGAAAATAGTGTTCACGTAAATATCATTTTTCATAGCATCACTTATGGCTTCTTTGTAGTTTATTCCACCTTGATTGAAGGCTTCGTTTCCTGCAATATAAATGAGTTTCATATTGCTGTTTTCTTTTCCCCATTCCAATTTTTTGGTGGCATCTTGTATTACAGCTCCACAATATTCATTACCACCATTGGTTCTTAATGCAAATAATTTTTCGGAAATCAAGTCCAAATCAGTGGTAAGAGGTGTTACTTGTCTAATATAATTGGACTGTTGTGCCAATCCATCATTGCCATATTCATATAAAGCAATTTCGATATCAGGAGTTTTCCCAGAATATTTAAGAGTAGTTAGCGTGTTTACGATATTCCAAAGTCTGGATTTAGCCTGACCGATTAATCCATCCATACTATTGGAAGTGTCTAATAAAAGTGCCACCTGAATTTTGGTGTTATCTGCTGTTTTTAGGGTTTTATTTGTATTATTCTTGTTGGATTTTGCATTCGAAGAATTACAACTTGCAAAGGATAGGGTGGTTGCCAAAAGTGCTGAGATAAATAGAGTCGATTTCATAATTTCTAGTTTTTAAAGGTTAATTACAGATCAAACTTAAAAACTTAAAACACTCTTTTTTTGGACAAATGGTGAAACGGTATTTCCACTTGGTGAAACAAGTTGTAAAAGGGGTTTAAAATACTTTACTTTACATTATTAATTTGAATGGGATAAGAGACTGAAAACAAGATTCTAAAAAAAGCTAAATGCGATTACAAACCATATATTTTATATTCCTTGTTACAGCGTTATTGTTTCCTTTGGGAATAATGGCTCAAGATTCTTTGCCTCATAAATCAAAGTCTATGTCAAAGATTAGTAAAGTGAGCAATGATTTAAAAAAATCTTTGGATGTAAATGACGAGGCTCAAATTGCCAAAAATTATGAACGATTGGCGAATGAATTTCTCAAAAAAGGAGACAATGTAAAAGCTGAAGAATATTTTAAAAAAGCGATTGCTAGCTACACCAAATTAAAGCTGTCCGACGACAAAACCCGTGTGACAAGAAGTCTTGCCAAAGTGCAGGAATCACAGAAAGATTATGAATCGGCGATTAAGAATTACGAAGTAGCCGGTGAAATGTCCGAAGATAAAAGTTTGGAAAAAGTCAACTCCAATGATGCCAATCGTTTGCGTTCTGCATCAAGCCCGGTAGTTCAGGAAAGCTATGTCAATTCCAATATCAAGATACTTAAAAAAGAAAATAAACCGGAAGAAGTTTCTGCGGCCTATGTTCAAAAAGCCGAAAATTCGTTGCAACAAAAAAATAAGGAAGTAGCCATAGAAAGTTATAACCAAGCGCTCGCTTACGCAAAAGGAAAGCCAGCCGATATCATCAAAATTAATAACGAAATTGCCAAAGTCTACGAGTCTGATAATCAGTTTGACAAAGCAATTGGTATCAATGAAAAACTTTTGGCAGAAGCCAAAACCAAGCAGGATTTTACTACCCAGATTAAGCAGTTGCAATCTTTATCAACTCTTTATTTCAAAAAAGAAGACCCGAATAAAGCGATTGCAGCTTTGAAAGAAGCCTTTGCTTTGGCAATGAAAAAGGGAAATTCTGCTGAAGCCAAAAAGAGTTTGATTTCCTTAACGCAGTATTACAATGAAAAAGGAAACAACAAAGAAAGTCAGGCTTTATATGATCAATTTCTTCAAAATTTCGACCAATTAGTGCAATCGGATACAACTTTGATTGATGCCAAAACATTTCAGGTTAGTGAGGATAAAATTCGCCAATTAGAAAAAGAGAAATTTTTGAAAGATGAGTTAATTACTAAGAAAAACACCTTTAATTATTTTCTTTTGGGTTCGATAGGATTACTTTTATTATTGTTTTTATGGATTGTAAAAGCGCTTTTTTCTATTAAAACCAAAAATAAAGAAATAGCATTGCAATCGTTGCGCCGTGAAATGAATCCACATTTTATTTTTAACAGTCTCAATAGTGTCAATCAGTTTATTGCAGAAAATAAGGAACGTGAAGCCAATAAATACCTGACTTCATATTCGAATTTGATGCGAAATACAATGGAAAATTCCAACAAGGATTTCATTACATTGGATAACGAATTGGAACAATTGAAAAAATATTTGGAATTGGAACATTTGCGTTTTCAGGATAAATTTGATTTCAAGATAAGTGTTGACCCGGAATTGGATTCCGAAAGAACGATGGTTCCCAATATGATTATGCAACCGCATTTGGAGAATGCCATCTGGCACGGATTAAGGTATTTGGATACTAAAGGATTATTGCAATTACAAGTTCATTTGACTAATGGAAAAGTAACAATTAGAATCGAAGATAATGGAATTGGTTTAACCAAAAGTCAAGAGCTAAAAACCAGTAATCAAAAAACACATCAATCGCGGGGAATGAGCAATACCAAAGAACGTATCAGTTTGCTGAATGAGTTGTATAAAAAGAATATTACGTTCAACATTTGTGAGAAAACCTTGCCAGAAACAGGAACGATAGTCGAAATTATTTTTCCATTAATTGATAAAATAGAATGAGTTTTCAAAAGATAAAAAGCGTTATTGTCGAAGATGAATTGGCGGCACGAGAAGTACTCAAGAATTATTTGAGTAAATACTGTCCTCAGGTGGAAGTTATTGGTGAAGCCCAAAACATAAAAGAAGCAGTTCCGATGTTGCACGAATTACAGCCACAATTGGTTTTTCTAGATGTAGAAATGCCTTTTGGCAATGCTTTTGATGTTCTCGAAGCCTGTAAAGATTTGCATTTTGAAACTATTTTTGTAACAGCCTTTTCCGAATATTCTTTGAAAGCTTTGAACCAAAGTGCGGCTTATTATTTGCTAAAACCCATTAGCATTGAAGAATTAATTGTTGCAGTAAACAAAGTGCATCATCAAATCCTTAATCACGAAATTTTTAACAGGAATAAAATAATCGTTGCCAATTTTCAGGAAACAAAACCAGAGAAGCAACAGGTTATTTTACCAACTTTGGAAGGTTTTGAAGTTGTAAAAATGGAAGAAATCGTTCGTCTTCGTGGTAACGGAAATTTCACTGATTTGTATCTTAATAATGGAAATAAGAAAATGGTCTGTCGTTTTTTAAAACATTTTTCAGAAATCCTGCCTTTGCCTTTCATCCGGGTTCACAAATCCCATATAATCAATTTGAATTGTGTCAAATCCTATAATAAAGGCGGTATTATTACCCTAAACGATACCACTGAAATAGAAGTTTCCCCAACGTATAAAGAAGATTTTCTAAAGAATTTTAAATAGTTTAATGAAAAATTGATTGTTTAATCGTGTTTGCAGAACAGAAGTTGAAATTTTAAATTATATGGCCTAATTATTCGATAATCAATCTATGTGAAGAAAGTTGTCCTTGGTCATTTTTAATGGACAGAATGTAAATGCCTTTGGGTAAATGATTGGTTTTGATGCTGTTTTCGGGTTTGTCCATTGTTTTCTGTTGCAGAATTATTTTGCCGTTCAAATCAAAAAGAGTGATTTCTGCGGGATAATTTTTGTTTGATTTTCTGATAGTAATTTCCGATTTTGTTGGGTTGGGATAAACTATAAATTGGGATATTTCAGGAGTGTTTAGGCCTAATGAAGTATCTTTAATTTTGTAAATCGTGCCGTTATTTATGGAAGCAATATAGAGTTCGCCACTATTGTCTTCCCCAAAAGTCGAAAAATTATTTCCTGTAAAAACTGTAGAATAGGTAATTGTTCCGGTTATCGTCATCATTCCTATTTTTGGATTGCAATAATCCGAAAAGAAATACAGTTCTTTAAATTTTGGATAGTTTGTGCCATTGTAAACATAACCGCCCGTAACGGAGCAAGCGCCAGTTGAATGGTCAATGACAGCGATTGGAAATTTCATGGTGGTTTGTGAAGGACAGCCTGTCGTGTTATAGGCCGTGTTGCCTTCATAACAACGCCAACCATAATTCAATCCTGATTCTGTGGCGCTGACGATGTTGATTTCTTCGATGTTGTTTTGACCCACATCGGCAATCCATAAATTGTTTTTGATTTTGTCAAAGGAAAATTTCCAGGGATTTCGGAGTCCTATTGCCCAGATTTCATCGGCTCCCGTAATTCCCACATACGGATTGCCAATCGGAATGCCATAAGGCGTTCCAGAATTCACGTCTATGCGAAGCATTTTGCCTAATAAATCAGTAGTGTTTTGTGCCCTGTTTCCTGGATCACCACCACTTCCACCATCACCCATTCCAATGTACAAATAGCCATCTGTACCAAATTTCAGGGTTCCTCCATTATGATTCGCAAAGGGTTGGGCAATAGTTAAAAGAATGCTTACGCTTGAAGGGTTGGCAATATTGGGATTTCCAATATTGACACTGTATTTGGCAATAACAGTATTTCCAGAGGTATTGGTATAATTGATGAAAAACAATCCGTTGGAAGCATAATTGGGATGAAACGCCAAGCCTAACAAACCTTGCTCTGAACCAGTACTTACTTGGCCAGAAATATTGAGAAAAGCGGTGGCATTTATAGTTCCATTTGGATTCAAGATTTTAATTGTTCCTCCTTTTTCGACAACAAATAATCTGCTGTCTCCCGCATTTGCAATTTCCACGGGACTTGAAAAACCTGTCGCAAAAGTTTCTAATCCGATGGTTTGGGAATTGGAATAGTGTGTCGTAAACAAGGCAAGAAATAATAAAGCCGTTTTCATAATCAAACAGGATTGATTAATAAACTCAAATTTACAAATAAAAACGACGTAAATTTGGTTAACTGTCTGTTTGCTAAAAAGATAGGTAAATTAGAATTCAAACGGTTCTTCCACGGCCAACGAATCCACGGGAACGGTATCTTTCACTTTTATGTTCAATAAAGAATGGGCATTTCCTGTAAGTTGCAATGGAATGGATTGTCCAGTGGTGTCATCCGGAACCAAAATTCCTCTTCGCAACATCAAATTGCCCAGGAATTTTTGTTGCTGTTTGGCATAGGATTTTAGGTTTCCTTCGTTGTCGAATTGCCACATGAATTTTTTGGGTTTTGGAATGATGGTAGCCAAAAACAAACATTCTTGCAAGGTTAAATCGGCTGGAGTTTTCTGGAAATAAAACTGTGCGGCTTCGCCAATTCCATACACATTTGGTCCCCATTCGATAATGTTGAAATAAACTTCGAGCATTCTTTCCTTGCTGGCGATTCTGTTGTTTTCAAGGATGTAAACCAACAGGATTTCTTCCAATTTTCGAGACGCCGTTTTTTCTCGGGTAAGAAACACGTTTTTGATTAATTGCATGCTAATCGTGCTGGCACCACGGGAGAATTTCTTGGTGCGAATGTTTTTGAGAATCGATTGTTTGAAGGCTTCGTTTATAAAACCGCGATGCGAGAAAAACGATGGATCTTCGGAGGTCAAAACGCATTTTTGCAAATAAGGCGAAATTTGATCCAAAGGCGTGTAGTTTGGATTGCTTGAACCCACCAAAACTGGGCGTTGCTGCACGTTTTGTATGATGGCGCGATAGACGAATTCTCCGTTGAGTTTGTTCAGGTTGGCTTCGCCATATTTGGTAATTTTCAGGTTTTCTTTCTTGAGTTTACTGTCAAAAATAAGTTTGTTGGGCTTGTTTTTGTTGAACATAAAATCCAGTTTGTATTCGAAATTGCCTTGGGCTTCCATTCCCTGGAAATGGGTAAACAAACCATCGGGAAGCGAAACAATAAAATCCTGCGCTTTCATTTTTGGAATCGCCACTTTGAGTTTGTAAATGGTGTCTTCTTCAGTTTCGTATGCCAGATAAGGATGGAATTTTATTTTGTTGAATTGGACGGTCGAATTGCTGTCAATGGAAATAAAATCCGAACCCAAGAGGAATCTATAATCGAATTTTGCATTTTTGATGACGACGTCTTTACTGGCAATTTTCGGATGATTGATCATCAAATTGGCGATGGAAGCAAAACCGTCAATATGCAATTCACCACCTGATTTGTCTATGTTTTGAATGTTGAGTCGAATGGAATCAAAGCTCGATTTCAGGTTGTATCGTTCGTCAAGATAGGTTACTTTTACGGCACCCGTGTCAATATTGAATAACCGAATATCGGCTTTTTTGTTTCTAGGATCGGCAAAACCCTCGATTCGGATTCGCTGAGTGTAAGCTTTGTTTATTATTGTGGCGGAAGTTTCCAATTGCTTGTTGGCCAATCGCAGCTTTTGAAAAATAATGGTCGTTTTTTTGCCATTGTCATCCACTCGGAACGAAAGGTTTTCCACTTTCATGTCCGTTGGCACCAAATTCAGTAGTCTCGAAATGATTCTGTACCCTAATTTGGCGTAATTCCTTTTTTCGTTTGAATGGGTGGTGTCGCCTTTTTTCAGGAAAGCATCAAAATTTCGACCCTGTTTGTTTTTGACCAATTGTACATAACCATTTTCGATTTCCAAGGTTCCCAATTGTACATCGCCAACGAGCAATCGCCATAAATTGACACTGGTTTTTAGTTTATGAATATGAAAAAGCGTGTCGGCATTTTTGGGAACTAAAATAATATCAGAAAAACTCAGTCCCGAAAGTCCAATAAATGAAGCTTTTTTTATAGAAAAATTACTGTTGTAATCCTGTTCCATTTTATTGGAAACCTTTGCAATGGCTTGTTGCAACAGAGCGTTTCGGAAAACAAAAAGTGCAACAACCATAATCAGCAAAGTCGCGATCGTGATTTTTGACGCTAATATTATTTTTTGTTTTCGGGTTCTCATGGTTTTTGTTTTTTTAGCCAAACAACTCGCTCGCCACGTCTTCAATTTTCGCCACCAATCGGATTTTGATTAGGGTGTTTTTCAAGGCGATTTTATTGTATTTGGATACAAAAATAGTCGAAAATCCTAATTTCTCCGCTTCCTGGATGCGTTGATCCACACGATTCACGGGGCGAATTTCGCCCGACAAACCAACTTCGCCTGCAAAGCAAAAATCCTTGTTTACCGGAATATCTTCATTTGAGGATAAAATGGCGGCAACAACTGCCAAATCTATTGCGGGATCATCTACAGAAATTCCGCCTGTCACGTTCAGGAAAACGTCTTTGGCTCCCAAACGAAAACCGGCACGTTTTTCTAAAACTGCCAAAATCATGTTCAGTCTTTTGGCGTTGTAACCCGTCGTGCTGCGTTGTGGTGTTCCATAAACTGCCGTGCTGACCAAGGATTGAATTTCAATCATCAACGGACGCATTCCTTCGAGTGTCGTGGCGATGGCAGTTCCTGATAATTCTTCGTCTTTGTGTGAAATCAATATCTCCGAAGGATTGGAAACTTCACGTAAACCATTGCCCAACATTTCATAAATTCCGATTTCGGCAGTGGAACCAAAACGGTTTTTTAGCGAACGCAAAATGCGGTACACGTGATTTCTGTCGCCTTCAAATTGCAACACGGTATCGACCATATGTTCCAAAATTTTGGGACCGGCAATGTTTCCGTCTTTGGTAATATGACCAATCAGAATCACGGGAATATTGGTTTCTTTGGCAAATTTTATCAGTTCTGCGGTAGTTTCCCGAATTTGGGAAATACTTCCCGGAGTCGATTCGATATAATCGGTATGAAGCGTTTGAATGGAATCGATAATCACGATTTCAGGTTCGATGGCTTCAATTTGTTTGAAGATGTTTTGGGTTTTGGTTTCGGTAAGAATGTAGCAATTATCGCCGTTTGGCGTGATTCTTTCTGCACGCATTTTTATTTGTTTTTGGCTTTCTTCACCCGAAACATATAAAGTTTTATAAGGTAATTTTAAAGAAATTTGGAGTAAAAGCGTGCTTTTTCCGATGCCGGGTTCACCGCCCAAAAGGATTAAGGAACCGGGAACAATTCCGCCTCCCAGCACCCGATTGAGTTCGCCGTCCGTGGTGTCCATTCGGATTTCCTGGGCAGAATCAATTTCGTTGATTCGCAAGGGTTTTGGTGCTTTGGAATTGGAAACCGATTCGCTTTTCCAAGCTGATTTTTCTTCTTTCTGTATGATTTCCTCGGCTATGGTATTCCACTCTTTACAAGAATTGCACTGTCCTTGCCATTTCGAATATTGGGCACCGCAATTTTGGCAAAAAAAGGAAGTTTTTACTTTGGACATTATTTCTTTTTTGGTGTTAGACTTTGCATTTCATCAAATTTCTCAAGCATAAGGTCTTTGGTCAAGTCTCCTATTTCGTTTAATTGGGCTGCTTTTTGATAGGCTTTTGCCGCTTTTTTGGTATCGCCCAGTTTTTCATACATTAAAGCCAATTCATAATCGGCAAGTATGGATTTTGGATAATTTTTCCTTGCAATTTGGGATAAATCGTCTAATTCTTGGTAAGCTTTGTTTTTTAAAATAGCCGCTTCAATGGCTTTAAAATCGGTTGACCGAATTGGAACTTTGAATCCCAAGGTTTTTTCAATTCCATCATATTTATCAGTCAAATATTTTACATATCCATTTTGGAGTACCGCGATTTTTTCGGTATACTCTGCCATTGAAATGGGTTTGTAACAGTCGAAAAATTGGTACAAGGCATTTGGTATTGAATAGAGAACCGAGGAGTAATGGGATGCGCCTTTAAACTCTTCGTATTTGTAATTAAGCATCGGATTGACAACTTGTTTTATGTTGGTGTCCAAGGTTTTTATGCCTTCCTTGACGTCTTTTAAATCGCCTTCTCCCGAAGATTGGTAATAAAAAACGGGTTGTTTCAATTTTGCCAATTTTTCCGGGATTCGGACTTCCATTTCTGGTGCGAGTTCTGGACTTAGAGAGATGTAGGCATTAAAAACTGGGTTTTCCTTGTAGAGGTAAAAGTTTAAATAGCCTGCCGTGATGTCGTGTCCTGCAATAATTCGAAACGGGGCTACATGGTATTTTTTTTCAATGTAAGGCAACAATTCTCCGCCAATGAATTCGAAAAAACTGGCTCCTTTTTTAGAAGGAACACCATTTAAATCATCATAAGTACTGTCGTCTGTTCGTTCGTCATTTTTGTTTTGGCTGATGCCGACGATGATGGTCTCGGGTAAATCATCCCAATAAGCACCATAGTTTAAGGCTCCAAAAAAGGGGTCGAACAAGTAATCTCCATCGAGCAAAATGAGTATGGGATATTGTTTGTTTGGATTTTTTTCATAGGAAGCAGGCAATCCAATGGTGATTTCGCGACTTTCGCCCAACTTGGTTGAAACAAAGGTTTCCGTAGTTTTTTGTGAAAAAACAGTTGCGGAAAAAAACAGCAATAGTAGTAGGTGTTTCATGTTTTCGAGATTAAAATTCACCCGACTTTTCGGGATTAAATAGAGTAGCAATATAGTACTTTATTTGCTTTTATTGAAAACAGGAATGGTAAAAAACAACAGATTTGGGCAAATTCAAAACAGTAGTTAAACCTAAAGATGAGCCTCTGAAAAGGTTAGGTCAGTGAATTGTCGTTTTCATTTGGAAAAAGAATCCAAGGTTTGAAAGTTTTTGCTTCTTCAAAGTCCAGCGTGGCATAAGAAATAATGATGATGATATCGTCTCTTTGCACTTTTCTGGCGGCGGGTCCATTGAGGGTTATTTCACCTGAATTTTTTTCGCCCTTGATGGCATAAGTTTCCAATCGTTCACCATTATTGATGTTTACAATAGATACTTTTTCGCCTTCAATAATATTTGAAGCTTCCATTAATGCCTCGTCAATGGTAATGCTACCGATGTAATTTAAATCGGCGCCGGTCACTTTTACACGGTGAATTTTTGATTTTACGACTTGTATTTGCATTTTGCAAAAGTAAATTAATTTAATGAAATGGTGTCAATCAATCGGATATTATTAACAAATACGGCTATAAAAGCACGGTAATTCTTGTTTTTATTTTTTCTCAAACAAGGCAAAAGTGTTGCCTCGTCGGCTATTTGAAAATATTCTAATTTGAAGTCGGGATTGTTTTCAAATGATTTTTGTACCCAATTGGTCACGGCAGCTGCGCTGTTTTTTTGGAATTTTGAATTGGCTTCAATTAGTGTTTTGTAAATAATGGAAGCTTCTTCTTTTTCTTTTGGGGATAAAAGTGTATTTCTGGAACTCATTGCCAATTTGTTGGGTTCTCTATAAATAGGGCAGCCTATTACATTGACTTTTAAGTCGTTTTTGGCGACCATTTTCTTTACAATTTGCAACTGTTGAAAATCTTTTTCTCCAAAGTAGGCGTTGGTGGGTTCCACGATTTCAAAAAGACGTTTTACGATGGTGCCCACTCCATTAAAATGGCCGGGTCTGAATTTTCCTTCCATTTGGTTTTCCAATCCGTCAAAATCGAACGATTGCGAAACGGTTTGACCTTCATAAATATCCTCCACTGTTGGGGCATACAATATGATTTCGGGACTTAAATCAGTCATTTTTTGGATGTCTTCGTCTATCGTTCTTGGATATTTTGCCAGGTCTTCGGGATTGTTGAACTGGGTGGGATTTACAAAAATACTTACCACCGTGGCTTGATTTTCCTGCATTGATTGTTGCATCAATGATAAATGTCCTTGGTGTAAAGCACCCATTGTTGGAACAAACCCAATGGTGAAATTGCTGGTTTTAATAGATTTTAAATAATCTGTCAAAGCTGCTTTCCCGTAGAAAATATGCATGGCTGTTTTATTGAAATAGTTTGCAAACTTATATATTTTAGTCCATAACTGCATAAATTTTTGTAATTTTGCATGGTTTTTATTGCCAATAAATTAAGTAAATACAATATGGAAGATAAGAGGATATTATATGTATCATCTGAAGTTGTGCCTTATCTAGCTGAAAATGAGGTATCTTCAATGTCTTATGAGGTGCCTAAAATGATCAATAATCAAGGAGGACAAATAAGAATTTTCATGCCTAGATATGGGAATATTAATGAAAGAAGGCATCAGTTACACGAAGTAATTCGTCTCTCGGGGATGAATTTGGTAGTGAATGACCTGGATATGCCTTTGATTATAAAAGTGGCATCCATACCCAAAGAAAGAATACAAGTATATTTTATTGACAACGACGAATATTTCAAAAGGAAAGCTACTTTTACTGATGAAGAAGGTGTTTTGTATCCTGATAATGACGAACGTGCCATTTTCTTTGCAAAAGGGGTTGTCGAGACCGTAAAAAAACTGAATTGGGTTCCAGATATTATTCATGTTCATGGATGGATGGCAGCTATGTTGCCTGTTTACATGAAACATTATTACAAAAACGAAGCCTTGTTTTCGGAAACCAAGATTGTAACTTCCGTTTATGGCCAGTCTTTTGAAGGAACTTTGGATAAAGAAATGATTAATAAAGTGAAGTTTGATGGCGTTCCAAACGATTCAATAAATGATTTGGAAGTTCCTGATTACGAAAATATCATGAAAGCCACCATTGCTCACTCTGATGCAGTCATTATTGCTTCAGAACAAGTGTCTTCAAGTTTAACAAAATTTATAGAATCTTCGGGTAAACCTTTTTTACCTTTCGCCCCGAAAGAAAAATTTGCCGAGGCGTATACTAATTTCTATAAAAATTTTGTTCTGTAATCTTAACATTTTCTATTAAACATGCATAATAATTCCATTTTCAAGCAAATTCTATTGGTCGTAAGTATCGTCCTTTTTGTTTCGTGTGATAAAGACTATAATGTAATTGGAGACGGATTAATTGGAGACAATCATTTTGACTTAGCTAAAGAAACCTACGATGTGGTTGCTTATAACCAGAAAATCACTCCCATACAATCCAATAATCTTCCCATAAATGCTTTGGGTATTTATGATAATCCTGCTTTTGGCAAGACGACGGCAAATTTTGCAACCCAATTGACATTGGCAAGCGTAAACCCGACTATTGGAACCAATCCTGTGATAGATAGTGTTTACATTGATGTGCCTTATTTTGTTGATGCTACACAAACAAAGCCAAAAACAAGCGGTGGAAACACCTACGTATTGGATTCCATTTACGGTGAACCTTCGGGCAAAATTAAACTGAGTGTTTTTGAATCTGGTCTGTATATGAGGGACAAGGATCCTGCGGGTGGATTTCAAGAAGCCCAGAAGTATTTTACCGACCAAAAAACCGATTTTGAGAATCTTAAAATAGGAAATCGTTTGAATGATGCTGCTGATGTTTCTCAAAATGACGCTTTTTTCTTTGATCCAGCCCAACATTCAGTGAAAACCAAAGACGATGCAGGAAAAGAAACGACTACCTATTCGGCTCCTAGTATGCGTTTGAAATTGAACGTTCAATTTTTTACGGACAAGATATTAAAGGCTCCTGCCGGTAAATTAACCAACAACGAAATTTTTAAGGAATATTTTAAAGGATTGTACTTCAAAGTGGAGCAATCAGGAACTGACCCAGGAAGTTTGGCCATGATTAATTTTGCCAAAGGAACCATTACCATTAAATACAAAGAAAACACCTCGACGACCGATGCCACGAGAGTGGATAAATCGATAGTGCTTAATATGTCGGGAAACACGGTAAGTTTGTTGGAGCAAAGCAATACTAATGTAGATTATGCCAATGCCACCAGTAATGCAAATCCTGTGATTGGAGATGATAAATTGTATTTAAAAGGAGGTGAAGGATCGTTGGCGGTAATAAAACTTTTTGGTCCAGATTTATATGGAGAAGATGGTACGACTGGAAGTCCGAATGGAGTGGCAGATCAATTGGATATTATTAGAAAAAAAGGCTGGTTAATTAACCAAGCCAATCTTGTTTTTAATATAGATACCGATAATGCTGATTTTGCAAAAAGCCCTGAGCCGGAGAGAGTCTATTTGTATGATTTTACCAACAATCGAGCTACTTTAGATTATTATAGTTACAGTGGGAAAATAACCAGGGACGCAACAACTAAAAAAAGAGGTTTGTATTATAAAGTGAATCTTACGAGCCATATCAGGAGTCTCATAAAACATGCCGATTCAACAAATATTAAATTGGGAATTGTTGTTACTCAGGATATAACGGTTACAGATTTCTATAAGTTGAGAACACCAACAGCTTTCATTTCGCAAGCGCCAAAAGCAAGCGTCATGAATCCATTGGGAACGGTACTTCACGGTGGAAAATCTTCCGTTCCGGAAAATAAAAGATTAAAACTTGAAATTTATTATACAAAACCTAATTAAACCAAAATTATGTGTGGAATAGTTGGATACATCGGTTATAGAGAAGCTTATCCTATTGTTATTAAAGGTCTAAAAAGACTTGAATATAGAGGGTATGATAGTGCAGGGGTTATGTTGTATGACGGAAACGACTTAAAGCTTTGCAAAACAAAGGGTAAAGTTTCTGATCTTGAAGAGAAAGCTTCAAAAGAAACTACCACCAATGGAACAATAGGAATGGGGCATACCCGTTGGGCGACACATGGCGTTCCAAATGACGTGAATTCCCATCCACATGTTTCCAATTCAGGAGATTTGGCCATAATTCATAATGGAATTATTGAAAATTATGCTCCACTGAAAGAAGAATTAATAAAAAGAGGATATGTTTTTCATTCTGATACAGACACAGAAGTTCTTGTAAATCTTATCGAAGAAATCCAGAAAAAAGAAAATTTAAGATTAGGGAAAGCTGTTCAGGTTGCACTAAACCAAGTGTTTGGAGCTTATGCGATAGCTGTTTTTGACAAGAAAAATCCAGATGAAATTGTAGTGGCTCGTTTGGGAAGTCCATTGGCAATAGGAATTGGTGAAGGAGAATATTTTATAGCTTCGGATGCTTCACCTTTTATAGAATATACTTCGAATGCTGTTTATCTAGAAGACGGAGAGATGGCGAACATCAGGTTGCACAAACCGATGAAAGTGAGAAAAATCAAAGATGATTCTTTGGTTGATCCATATATTCAAGAGCTTCAAATGAATTTGGAGCAAATAGAAAAAGGGGGTTACGATCACTTCATGTTGAAAGAAATATACGAACAGCCAAATGTTATAAGAGATACTTATAGAGGAAGGCTTCATGCAAATGAAGGCATTATTCAAATGTCGGGTGTTGAAGACAACTTGGAGAAATTCCTTAATGCAGAAAGAATTATAATCGTTGCCTGTGGTACTTCATGGCATGCAGGATTAGTTGCGGAATATATATTTGAAGAATTTGCCCGAATTCCTGTGGAAGTGGAATACGCTTCGGAGTTTAGATATAGAAACCCAATCATAGGCACTCGAGACGTTGTAATCGCCATTTCACAATCAGGTGAAACAGCCGATACAATGGCTGCCATAAAATTGGCCAAAGAAAAAGGAGCATTTGTTTACGGAGTTTGTAATGTTGTAGGCTCTTCTATTTCCAGAGAAACACATGCAGGTACTCATACCCATGCAGGTCCAGAAATAGGTGTGGCTTCAACAAAAGCTTTTACCACGCAAATTACGGTATTGACCATGATTGCCTTGCGTTTGGCAAAAGCCAAAGGGACATTAAGCAATACGGATTATCACAGATATTTGCAAGAATTGGAAATCATTCCTGAAAAAGTAAAAGAAGCATTGGAAACCAATGATAGAGCCAAAGAAATTGCCTCTGTTTTCAAGGATTCCCACAATTGCCTTTATTTAGGAAGAGGATATAATTTTCCGGTGGCGCTAGAAGGAGCTTTGAAACTAAAAGAAATTTCATATATCCATGCCGAAGGTTACCCAGCGGCTGAAATGAAACACGGGCCAATTGCTTTGATTGATGCTCAAATGCCGGTAGTTATTATAGCTCCAAAACAAGGTCATTACGACAAAATAGTAAGTAATATCCAGGAAATTAAATCCAGAAGCGGCATCATTATAGCTGTGGTGACAAAAGGAGATACTCAAGTACGTGAATTGGCCGATTATATAATTGAAATTCCAGAAACATCGGATGCATTGTCACCATTAATTACAACCATTCCATTGCAATTGCTGTCATACCACATCGCGGTCATGAGAGGATGTAATGTAGATCAACCTCGTAATTTGGCAAAGTCGGTTACTGTTGAATAAGTGAATTCTTATACATATTTTATTCAAAAGCGAGATTTATTCTCGCTTTTTTGATGTATTAAATTGTCGTTTTTTATGCGAAATAATGCATTTTTGTCGTTGTTTATGTGTGTGTATACTATAGTTTTTAATGAAAAACACAGAAACCTCTTTTTATATTGATAATATGGAATAGTTATAAATAGATGGATAAAATTATTGATTATGATTTTTTTACGCCATTTTTGTAATAATATCAATAATATTTTTATTTTTACTTCACTAACCTACAAAACTTAACCTAATGAAAATTTATCTTCTTTTTCTGTCTTTGCTTTTTTGCAGCATTACTTTTGCTCAAAACACTGTTACAGGCTCTGTTACAAATAGTAACAACCTGCCTATCCCTGGTGCCAATGTCCAAGTTGTTGGCGACAAAGCGGGAACAATTACCGATAGCGATGGAAGATTTACTTTAAATTCTTCAAAAGCTCTTCCTTTTACAATTGAGGTGACAAGTTTGGGTCACGAAGCTAAAAAAGTAAACATTACTTCAAACCATCAAAATGTCGATGTAAACTTGATTAGTGAAGAGACAAAATTGAGCGAAGTGGTAGTTTCTGCTTCCAGAACCCCCGAACGAATTTTAGAATCGCCGGTCACCATTGAAAGAATGGGAATTAAGGAAATAAAAAGAACGGCATCTCCAACCTTTTATGATGGATTGGAAAACTTGAAAGAAGTGCAAATGAACACCAGTAGTTTAACTTTCAAGTCCATAAACACTAGGGGTTTTGCCACTGTTTCAAATACTCGATTTATGCAACTGGTAGATGGAATGGATAATTCTTCTCCATTGTTAAATTTTGTGTTGGGTAACATGATTGGGGTTTCGGATATTGATGTGCAAAGCGTGGAATTATTGCCTGGTGCATCCTCTGCATTGTATGGTGCAAATGCCTTTAACGGGATTATGTTCATGAACAGCAAAAGTCCGTTTGATTTCCCGGGTATTTCAGCTTATTTAAAATATGGAGCCACCAGCCAAGATGCTGCTGGAACAAACACTTTTTATGATTTTGGAATAAGAATGGCACATAAGTTCAATAATTATTTTGCTGCAAAAGCCAACTTTACCTATATGGATGGGACAGATTGGTATGCCACAAATTATGATGATAGAAATCATCAAGGACAAGGAAGAACTAGGGCTAACAACGATTACGATGGAATCAATATATACGGGGATGAGCAAAAGGTATATAATCTAAATGATGTTGGAAAACAAATGGTTGCAAATGGTAGTTGGGCTGCAAATGGTTTGCCGGCTGCTTGGGCAACAGCATTGCCTAAAGATTACGTGACAAGAACTGGTTACAATGAAGTTGACTTGACAAATAATAAAGCGTCCAATACTAAAATTGATTTCTCACTTCATCTAAGACCGCTTGGGGATGAAAGAGTGGAAGTAATTTGGCAAAGTAAATTTGGTTTCGGAAATGCAATTTATCAAGGTGCAGACCGATATAATTTGAATGATTTTTACATGTCCCAGCATAAATTAGAAGTAAAAGGGAAAAACTTTTTCGTGAGAGGATATGTTACTTCAGAAGATGGAGGAAAATCGTATGACATGAATTTTACCGGAACCCATATCAATGAAATGTGGAAACCAGATGCTACTTGGTACGGTACTTATGCGGCAAACTATGCCGGGGCAATCAACAATCCGGCAAGTCCTTTATTTGGGAATGTTGCTGGATCCAATGCCTTTGCGCGGTCAAAAGCGGATGAAGGCAGATTAATGCCTGGAACAGCTGGTTTTCAGTCTGCTTTTAACACCGTAATTTCTGATCCGAGTTCATTGACAGGTTCAAAATTGGTGGATAATTCCAAAATATACCATTCAGATATAAATTATAACTTTAAAGACCTTATTAAGTTTGGAGAAATTCAAGTGGGTGGGTCTTATAGGGATTATCAATTGGATTCCCATGGCAGAATTTATACGGACGCCAATAGTATAATTAAATACGATGAATACGGAGCTTATTTGCAACTGCAAAAAAAATTCATGGAGGATAGATTTAAATTTACCGGCTCGATTCGTTATGACAAAGCCAAAAACTTTGACGGGAATTATTCTCCAAGACTATCCTTGGTGTATTCTGGTGGAGAAAGAAAACAACACAATTTCAGGGCATCTTATCAAACCGGTTTTAGAAACCCAACAACACAAGACCAATACATAGGTTTTAATGTGGGTTATGCGGCGCTTGTGGGTTCGGCAGCTGATAACTTGACAAGATTCACGGAAACATTTCCCGTTGCAACCGCAGCTGGCCAGTTTTTTGCAGGTGGTGCAAATGCTACTTTGACAGGATTAAATGCGTATTACAATTCTTATACAAGAGAATCTGTGGGGGCTTTATTGGCAACAGGCAATCCGGCATTGTTGAAAAAAACAAACGTGGCATTGGTAAAACCAGAAGAAGTGCAAGCATTTGAGTTGGGATATCGTTCTCAAATTAGGGAAGTTAATATTGACCTTAATGGATATTATAATGTTTACAATGATTTTATAGGAAACACGACGGCTATTGCAACATATTATGGAAAGGCTCAAGACTCTCCAAATCCTGCAGCTGGGCCAAGCGATCCAGGAGTGCAGTCTTTACATGCGCTTCAGAACAGTAATTTTAGAGCTTATCAATTATATACCAATACAGATTTGGAAATCCATTCATTGGGAGTAGGAATTGGTCTTTCCAGAAAAATGTTTGGAAATTATGATTTTGGAGTTAACTATAACTATGCACAATTTGATTTTGACCAAGCCAAAGACCCAGGTTTTGAGGCGGGTTTCAATACGCCAAAACATAGGGTTAAAGCCTCTGTTGGAAATGATAAATTAATTAAAAATCTTGGGTTTAATGCCAGTGTAAGATGGAACAGCGAATATTTGTGGCAATCCACAATGGTTGATGGAATGATTGAGTCGGCCACGGTTGTCGATGCGCAAATCAATTATGGACTTCCAAAATTGAAGTCTGTAATTAAACTGGGTGCAACAAATATTGGAGGAAAAGAGTATATACAAGTATTAGGTGCCGGAGCAATCGGGCAACAATATTTTGTTTCTTGGACAATTAATCCATAATACTATTTGTTTTATTTTTGAAAACCATCATGGTAACGTGATGGTTTTTTGGTTTTTAGGTGTTTTTTGACATATATTTTACTTCTTTAAGAGCGTTGTCTAAAAGAGTCTGTTTTTTTATAAAAAAAGTATTGATTTTTATATTTTAAAAAATTACCTTTGCGCACTGAAAATGCATCCAGTCGATTATTTCGTTTAGATGTGTATCATAAACCTGAATAGCTATTTAATAAATACATAAGCAATGTCAAAAGTAATAGGAAAAGTTGCCCAAATCATCGGACCAGTTGTCGATGTAGTTTTCAACGGTAAAGATGTTGAACTTCCAAAAATTTATGATTCATTAGAAATCACGAAAAAAGACGGAACTTTATTGGTTCTTGAAGTACAATCTCACATTGGTGAAAACACTGTACGTACCATATCCATGGACTCTACAGACGGTTTGAGCAGAGGTTATGAAGTAGTTGGAACAGGTGCTCCAATTCAAATGCCAATCGGTGCAGATGTTTACGGACGTTTGTTTAACGTTATTGGAGATGCCATTGATGGTTTAGGAAACTTGCCTAAAGCGGGTGAAAATGGAATGTCTATTCACAGGCCAGCACCAAAATTCGAAGATTTATCAACTTCATCTGAAGTTTTATTCACGGGTATTAAAGTAATCGATTTGATTGAGCCTTATGCAAAAGGAGGAAAAATCGGATTGTTCGGTGGTGCCGGTGTTGGTAAAACAGTATTGATTCAAGAGTTGATCAACAATATTGCAAAAGGTCACGGTGGACTTTCGGTATTCGCAGGAGTAGGAGAAAGAACACGTGAAGGAAATGACTTGCTTCGCGAGATGTTGGAGTCAGGAATTATAAAATACGGAGAAGCTTTTATGCACTCTATGGAAGAAGGTGGATGGGATTTGTCTAAAGTTGATATGCCAGGAATGAGAGAGTCTAAAGCTACTTTCGTTTTCGGTCAAATGAACGAACCTCCTGGAGCTCGTGCTCGTGTGGCACTTTCAGGATTGTCTATCGCTGAATATTTCCGTGATGGAGCTGGATCTGACCAAGGAAAAGACGTATTGTTCTTCGTTGATAATATCTTCCGTTTTACACAAGCAGGTTCTGAGGTATCGGCACTTTTGGGTCGTATGCCATCTGCGGTAGGTTACCAACCAACATTGGCAACCGAGATGGGAGCCATGCAAGAGCGTATTACTTCTACAAACAAAGGTTCTATTACATCTGTACAAGCGGTTTACGTTCCTGCGGATGACTTAACTGACCCGGCACCGGCAACAACATTTGCCCACCTTGATGCTACAACAGTATTGTCTCGTAAAATTGCCGAGTTAGGTATCTACCCAGCGGTAGATCCATTGGATTCAACTTCTAGAATTTTGACTCCACAAATTATTGGTGATGACCACTATAACTGTGCACAAAGAGTAAAAGAAATTCTTCAAAAATACAAACAATTGCAAGATATTATCGCGATTTTGGGTATGGAAGAACTTTCTGAAGACGATAAATTGGCAGTTTCAAGAGCTAGACGTGTACAACGTTTCTTGTCTCAACCATTCCACGTAGCGGAACAATTTACAGGATTAAAAGGAGTTTTGGTAGACATTAAAGATACCATCAAAGGATTCAACATGATTATTGATGGAGAATTGGATCACTTGCCAGAAGCGGCTTTCAACCTTAAAGGGACCATTGAAGACGCTATCGAAGCTGGAGAAAAAATGTTGGCAGAAGCATAAAATCAGT
The DNA here is from genome assembly GCF_900129545.1 of Flavobacterium fluvii. Taxonomy (GTDB): domain Bacteria; phylum Bacteroidota; class Bacteroidia; order Flavobacteriales; family Flavobacteriaceae; genus Flavobacterium; species Flavobacterium fluvii. Next base: position 818,607 of record NZ_FQWB01000001.1, read on the forward strand.
TGGCAGTTTTCAGTTGGCAGTTTTCAGAAACTTCTAACTTCTAACTTCTAACTTCTAACTCAAACAAAATGATTTTAGAAATAGTATCACCAGAAGCAAAATTATTTTCAGGAGAAGTAACTTCCATTTCACTTCCAGGAGTTGATGGACACTTTCAAATGTTGAATAATCACGCGCCAATAGTTTCATTACTTCAAAAAGGACTTGTGAAAATCACGGCTCCAAGTTTCAATTTCAGCAGTGAGTCAGAAGAGTTGTTTACGAAAGTAAACGATCAGAACTACACCATAGCTATCAATTCTGGAACTATCGAAATGAAAGACAACAAAGTAATTGTTTTAGCCGACTAAGACAATTTCAATTTTATAATAAAACGCCAAGCTTTTGCTTGGCGTTTTTTATTTATTTTTGTACTATGGATAAGATAAAGGACTTTGAAGTTTGCGTGTTTGAAGGTAAACGTAGCTGGTACGAATTGTTACTTGCATCTGTTTTTTTTAGTATTTTTATCTATGTTTTGATTTTATTGTTTTACAATACTTATTTTGAACTAACCTTAATCGGGTTTTTAAAAAGACTTGCGGCAACTATTACAATTGGAAGTTTTTCTTTTGTCAAAGGATTGCAATTTTCAGCAACAAAAAACATGTTGATTGATCTTGATACCAATACAATAGTTTCAAGGTATATTGTTGGGCCATTTACTTATGATTCAAAGACCATTGCGACCGAATTTGAGTATGTTTCATTTTTTAAAAATAAGGATGACTCTTTTGGGAGCAACCTTTGGTATAAAGTAAATAGGCATTTCAAAATGTATACTTTTGAAAATGAAGAATCAGTAAGAAAATTTTCTATAGAAATAGCTAAAAAATTAAATATTGATTTGCTTGATGCTACTGAAAAAGGAAATTCAAAATGGATAGACAAAACGGATTTATGAAAAATTTCTCCATTAAACTTTCTTCAAAACTCGAAACCCGAAAGCAAAACAATGCTTTACGGAAGTTGTCTTTGCCTAATAATTTAATCGATTTTTCGTCCAATGATTATATTGGTTTTTCGAAAAACAAAGCCATTTTCGAGGAAACACACCAGTATTTAATCAATAATGATTGCATCCAAAACGGGGCAACAGGATCACGATTAATATCAGGAAACCACAAAGTCTATCAAGAAGCTGAAAATTATATCGCAAAATTTCATCAATCGGAATCGGCCTTGATTTTCAATTCGGGGTACGATGCCAATGTGGGATTTTTTAGTTCCGTTCCTCAAAAAGGTGACTTGATTTTGTATGACGAGTTGTGTCACGCCTCGATTCGCGACGGAATCCAGCTTTCGAATGCCAAAGCTTATAAATTCAAGCACAATGATTTTGAAGATTTGGAAAAAAAGATTGTCAATTTCAATAGCAATTTCAATAGCAATTTCAATGATAATGCTGCGATAATCTACATAGTCACAGAAACAGTTTTCTCCATGGATGGCGATTGTCCAAATATGGAAGAATTGGTTGCCATTTCCGAAAAATATGGTTGTAATATAGTAGTGGATGAGGCCCATTCGTTGGGGGTTTTTGGTTCAACCGGCGAAGGATTGGTTCAACTATTGGGAATGCAAGATCAAGTTTTTGCACGAATAATGACTTTTGGCAAAGGATTGGGTTGCCACGGAGCAGCGATTGTGGGAAGTCAGGAATTGAAAGACTATTTGGTAAATTTCGCCCGAAGTTTTATTTATACCACGGGACTTTCGCCACATTCGGTTGCCGCGATTTTAGTTGGATACCAGCATTTGAAATCCGAAAAACAAACCCTCGAAAAACTTCGAGAAAACATCATCCATTTCAATCAAGAAAAGAATCTCTTGGGATTGAAACCAATGTTTGTCAGAAGTAAATCGGCCATTCAAAGTGCCATAATTCCAGGAAACGAAAAGGTAAAATCCATAGCAAATCAATTCCAGGAAAAAGGATTTGATGTCAAAGCCATTTTGTCGCCAACCGTTCCCGAAGGACAGGAAAGACTGCGTTTTTGTATTCATAGTTTCAATACCAAAGAAGAAATATCTGAAGTCTTGGTTTTGTTGAGTACTTTTGTTTTTTAAAATTTTATGGAAGACATTTTCGAATTAATAGGAACTTACCAATATTCATCAGAAGCAATAATTTTTAAAGGAAAATTAGAGTCCGAAGGCATTGCCGTTTTTATGCGTGATAATTATACTGTGGATGCAAATCCATTATACAGTAATGCCGTTGGTGGAGTGAAACTTTTTGTAAACAGTAATGATTATCTTAAGGCTAAGGACATTATTTCTCAAGTTAGTCAATATTCGCTAGATGATAATAGTAAGTTGCTAAAATGTCCAAATTGTAATGAAGAGCAAATTGATATGGTAACTTCCATAAAAGATTTGAAATCGCTGCTTGCCTTCATTTTTTCAATGCTTCTAGGAGCGTTGCCCTTTTATTCCAAGTATAAATACAAATGCAATAAGTGTAATTTTGAATTCAACTAAATGAAATTATTTATAACAGGAATATCAACCGATGTGGGCAAAACCATTGCCTCGTCAATCATTGTCGAAGCACTCGAAGCCGATTATTGGAAACCCATCCAAGCGGGTGATTTGGGCAATTCCGATAGTCATAAAATCAAAAGCTATATTTCAAACAAGAAAACTGTCATTCACGAAAACAGCTATAAGCTCAACACGCCAGCCAGTCCACATTTGGCAGCTGAATTGGACGGAATTATGATTGATTTAAAACAAATCAAAGAGCCCAAAACTAAAAATCATTTAGTTATTGAAGGTGCTGGCGGTATTTTCGTTCCATTAAACAATTATGATTGCGTTGTCGATTTAATTCAAACCGATTATAAAGTAATTCTGGTTTCCAGACATTATTTGGGAAGTATCAACCACACTTTGCTCACCATTGAAGCATTAAAAAACAGAAAAATAAATATCGCAGGAATTATTTTCAGCGGAGAGAAAAACGAATCCTCTGAAGCAATTATTTTGAATAAAACGGGAGTCAAATGCATTGGAAGAATAGAACAAGAACCTTATTTTGATCAAAATGTAATCAAAGAATACGCCGATTTGTTTCGAGAGAATTTGCTGAAACTTCAATAGCAAAGTCAAAAATCGTTAATCTTCAATCTGAAATCAAATGAATTTAATAGAAAGAGACCAAAACAAGATTTGGCATCCTTATACCCAACACAAAACTGCGGCACTTCCCATTGCCATAAAAAGAGGGGAAGGCGCATTGCTTTGGGACGAAAACGACAAAGAATACATCGACGCCATCGCTTCTTGGTGGGTAAATCCTTATGGGCATTCCAACAAATTTATTGCCGATGCGATTTACAAACAATTGACGACTTTAGAACACGTTCTTTTTGGTGGATTTACGCACGAGCCAGCCGTGATTTTGGCCGAAAAGTTGATGGAGATTTTACCAAACAACCAACAAAAAATATTTTTCTCCGACAATGGTTCAACGGCTGTTGAGGTGGCGATTAAGGTTGCACTACAATATTTTTTCAACAAAGGAGAAAAGAAAACCACGATAATTGCTTTCGAAAATGCTTTTCACGGAGATACTTTTGCAGCAATGGCAGCCAGTGGAATTTCGTTTTATACCCAAGCTTTTCAAGGAATGTTTATTGACGTGGTTCGAATTCCCGTGCCAACAAAAGGGCAGGAACAGGAAAGTTTCGGTGCTTTACGAGAAGTCATTAAAAATCATAATTGTGCTGGATTTATTTTTGAACCCTTAGTTCAGGGAGCGGCAGGAATGGTGATGTACGAACCGGAATCATTGGATAAATTAATCCAAATTTGTCAGGAAAACAAAGTGCTCACTATTGCCGATGAAGTGATGACAGGTTTTGGAAAAACAGGGAAATTTTTTGCCTGTGATTACCTAACCGAAAAGCCGGACATGATGTGTTTGTCAAAAGCCTTGACTGGCGGAACCATTCCAATGGCGATTACTACTTTTACCCAAGATATTTTCGAAGCTTTTTATGATGAAGACATTAATAAAGCGTTGTTTCACGGACATACTTTTACGGCGAATCCTACGGGTTGTGCGGCGGCTTTGGCGAGTTTGTCATTGCTGCAAACCCAGGAAATGAAAGACAATGTTGCCCGAGTAAACAAAAGACATTTAGCGTTTCAAAAACACATTAAATCTCATCCAAAAGTGACTACAACAAGAGTACTTGGAGTAATTTTTGCCTTGGAAATACAAACCGAAAATACTGCCAGTTACTACGGCACCTTGCGCAATAAACTCTATGACTTTTTTATCGAAAATGGAATAATTCTGCGACCTGTTGGGAATATTGTTTACATTTTGCCACCATACATTATTACGGATGAACAATTGCAAAAAGTGTATGAAGTGGTCGAAAAAGCATTGGAAATAGTCTAAATTTGCAAAAATAAAAGGACATTGATTTATAAAATTTGTGTCAAAAAACAATAACCTTGTCAAAAATTATCTCCATAACCGCACTAGCCTCTATTTCTCCGTTGGGGAATGACCCGAAGGCGATTTGGGAAAACTATCAAAACACCAATCATTGTTTTACTAGTCATTTTTTAGACCATAAACAGACATTGGTTGCCAAACTGGATGAAGATTCCAATGCAATAGTTGATGCTTTGAAGCAATCCGACATTAAATACAAATCTTTGGATAAATCGGTTTTGTATGCGATGGCTGCTTCACGCGTAGCTATTCAAAATGCAGGTTGGACTTCAAACGATGTTTTCGGAATCAACATTGGTTCTTCTCGTGGTGCGACCGATTTATTCGAAAAACACTATCAAGAATACTTGGAAACTGGCAAGGCACAAACTTTGGCTTCGCCAACAACCACTTTGGGAAATATTTCTTCCTGGGTAGCTCACGATTTACAAAGTTCTGGTCCCGAAATTTCGCATTCTATTACGTGTTCAACGGCTTTACACGCACTTTTGAATGGTGTGGCATGGCTTCGTGCAGGAATGACTGACAAGTTTTTGGTGGGTGGAAGTGAAGCACCTTTGACGGATTTCACGATTGGTCAAATGCGGGCCTTGAAAATTTATTCTAGAGATGAAGATGTGTATCCTAATCGTGCTCTTGATTTGGAAAAAACACAAAACACTTTAATTCTTGGTGAGGGTGCAGCAGTTTGTTGTTTGGAAATTGGCAAAAAGGAAAACGCTTTGGCTTTCGTTGAAAGCATTGGTTATGCTACCGAAATTCTGGAACACAACATATCCATTTCGGCAGAAGCGATTTGTTTTCAGAAATCGATGAAAATGGCTTTGCGAAATATAGACTTGTCAGAAGTTGACGCTATCGTGATGCACGCTCCTGGAACAAAAGCAGGCGATTTGACCGAATATAAAGCGATTCAAAAAGTATTTGGAACTAATTTACCGATGTTGACTACCAATAAATGGAAAATCGGACACACTTTTGGCGCTTCGGGAATTTTGAGTATTGAAATGGCAATTTTGATGATGCAGCATCAGGAATTTATTGGAGTTCCATTTGCGGAAGCCCAAAAATCTAGAAAACAAATCCGTAAAGTCTTGGTTAATGCGGTAGGTTTTGGCGGAAATGCTGTGAGTGTTTTATTGTCTATTTAGTTTCATAAAATTGGCCACAGATTTGGACGGATTAAACGGGTTTTCACGGATGATTTGTAATGTTTCGGCTAAATGACCTTGTATGCCTTTTATGGTTAAAAAATCCGTTTTTATCAGTGCTTTTGCTTTAGCAAATCCTTGTCATCCGCCATTCGATTCACTATTCCATTGCGACCGAAGACTGCGACTGATTACTGCTCACTGCTTTCCAATTCTTTCACTTTGTCGTAAATCAAGTTGCTTTCAAAACCTCGCCGAAGCATATAATCACAAAACTTTTTCCGTTTTTTTAATACGTTTGTTTCTTTTATAGATTCCCAATGTCTTTCCGCCAATGCGTGAAATGTCTCCAAGTATTCCTCGGGTGTGATTTCCTTGAGCGCAATATTGATGAGGGTTTGCGATATGTTTTTAAACTTCAATTCGTTGATAATCCTGATTTTTCCCCAATGCTTGATGCGGTGCTTTCCTCTGGCAAAACTGCTGGCAAAGCGTTCTTCATTGAGAAAGTTCTCGGCGATGAGATGAACCATTATTTGGTCGATTTCATCCGAATCCATTTTCATGGTTCGCAATTTGGCAACCACTTCCTCGTGACAACGCTCTTGATAAGCACAAAAATATTCTATCTTTTGTATGGCTTCTTTAATGGAAAAAACGTCCTTCATTGGAGAGGTTGTTGTTTGAAATGGATTGGGTAAACGGAGTTCAAATTTCGGGTTTTTAATTGAACTTTCAAATAGGATGTTTTTGCCTTTTTAAACAGCATTATGACGGATAAAAGAGCATTTCAACGACTTTGTTTTATGACAATAGTGATTTTTCATTATCTTGTATTAACATGCTTGTAATCAGGCAGGTGCTATTTGTTTTTAATGATAAAAAATAGCATTATGAAAACACTTTTACATAAATTTAAAATAAATCCCGTATCAATTTTAAAACCAACAAGAACATTTAGTTTGTTGTTGATGGTTTTTATTTTTATTGGTATAAATACAACAATAAAAGCTCAGTCTGGTATTTACGAAAGCTATGCTATTTTGAATAGTAACGGGGGAGGAAATGTCTATTATGATTTACAAGCAACTACAGGGAATCCAGATTTTAATGGACTAAATCTGGGCACTTTTAATTCTAGTAATACTTTAATTTTAAACGGTGCACAGAATAAAGTATATAAATGTAATACGGATGATATTACCAATGGAAAACTTTATTATCGAATATATAAAACAACCGATACAGCACCAATATTTATTGATTCTTCAATCCCATGGTTATCAAATGATGGACTAACTGGATTTGGATGTGGAGGGTCGGATCAAAATCAAACTTGGCTATTAAATGGCGCTAATATTAATGTTTTAAATGGTTTGTGCCCAGGAATTTATTATTTAGAAATTTATACAACAGCTGATTTTACTTATACTGCAAGCGGTGGAGGAAGTGGGACACATTTTGCTGGTAATGGTGGAACTAATTACAAAGCTTCTTTTACTGTTGTAGGTACAGATACCGTTGCGCCAGCAACTCCAACATTAGCAGATGTAAATGTGGGACAATGCAGCGGAACACCTCCAACACCAACCACAACAGATACTTGCGCAGGAACCATAACGGGAACAACAGCCACTATTTTTCCAATAACAGCGCAAGGAACAACTGTTGTGACTTGGACTTTCAGTGACGGCAACGGCAATTCGACAACGGCCAATCAAAATGTAACAGTAGACGATACCGTTGCTCCAATAACCCCAACATTGGCAAATGTAAATGTGGGACAATGCAGCGGAACACCTCCAACACCAACCACAACAGATGCTTGTGCAGGGACAATAACAGGAACAACTGCAACCATTTTTCCCATAACCGCACAAGGAACAACCATTGTCACTTGGACTTTCAATGACGGCAACGGCAATTCGACAACGGCTAATCAAAATGTAATTGTAGATGATACCGTTGCGCCAGCAACTCCAACATTAGCAGATGTAAATGTGGGACAATGCAGCGGAACACCTCCAACACCAACCACAACAGATGCTTGCGCGGGAACAATAACAGGAACAACTGCAACCATTTTTCCCATAATTGCGCAAGGAACAACTGTTGTCACTTGGACTTTCAATGACGGCAACGGCAATTCGACAACGGCCAATCAAAATGTAATTGTAGATGATGTAACCAAGCCAACACTTACACCAATTGCAAATAGAAACGAAAATATAGTTACTGCTTGTAGCTTTACAATTCCAGATTATACGGGGTTAACAACTGCATCCGACAATTGCACTGTTTCAGGAAGTATTATTAAAACGCAATCACCTGTTTCAGGAACAGTAATTAGTGGGCATAACACAACCCAACTTATCACTATCACAGCCAATGACGGCAATGGAAATACCGAGTCAACGACTTTCACAATAACGTTGAAAGATGTCACACTCCCAACTATCACTTGTCCAGCAACAGCAACAGCGAACACCAACAACGATGGCGCAGGAAATTGCACAACCATAGTTTCATTAGGAACGCCAACGGTTTCAGACAATTGTGCTTCAGTTGGAAACATAACTATCACCGCTAAAGTAGGCGGCATTACCATAAACCCATTGACTTATTTATTTGGAATCGGAAGTACAACTGTAGTTTGGACAGCAACCGACCAAAACGGGAATGTTTCCATACCTTGCAACCAAACCGTAACTGTTACCGATAATGAAAATCCAACCATAAACTGCCTAGCCAATGTGCAGGTCTCTGCTAATGCAGGATGTACTGCTACTGTGGTATTGGTGTCTCCAACAACAGCCGATAATTGTTCTGTTGCTTCTGTAATCAATAATGCTCCGGTAGCTTTTCCTTTAGGAGTCACAACTGTAACTTGGACAGTCACTGACACATCTGGAAACACGGCAACTTGCACACAAACCGTAACGGTTCTTGATCAAACATTGCCAGTGGCTATCTGTAAAAACATTTCGGTGAATTTGGATGCGGTTGGAACTGCCAGTATTACGGCAGCAGACATCAATAATAATTCAACAGATAATTGCGGTATCGCTAGTTTGGTGGCTAGTAAAACCACTTTTAATTGTGCGAATACAGGAGCAAATTCAGTGATATTAACCGTTACAGATATTAGCGGAAACGTAAGTTCTTGTACGGCTATAGTTACCATTGTTGATGCGATTGCTCCAACAGCTCTTTGTAAACCAGAAACTATTTATTTAAATAGTTCTGGGACAGCAACGCTTACCACTGCCGATGTGAATAATATGAGTTCTGATAATTGTGGTTCAGTGACATTTTCGCTAAGCAAAACAAGCTTTAATTGTGCTAATCTAGGAGCAAATACAGTAACACTTACAGTGACTGACATTGCTGGTAATTCTTCGTCCTGTGATGCAACAATTACGGTTGTAGATAATATTGCGCCAGTTGCAATCTGTAAAAATTTTACTTTAGTTTTGGCTTCAAATGGAACAGGAACATTGCTGCCTGCAAACATTAACAACGGAAGTACCGATAATTGCGGTATTGCCACTATGACCTTGTCTAAAACTAATTTTACTTGTACAGATGCCAATGGATTGCCACAATCCGTTACATTAACAGTGACAGATGCTGCCGGGAATTCTTCGAGTTGTACAGCAACTGTAACTGTGCAAACAACACTGGCAATTACGGCAACTTCCAATAGTGTCGTATGTATGGGCAATACCTTGAATTTATTTGGAGCTGTTACATCAGGTACGTTTGGCACTCCAACTTATTATTGGACAGGCCCATTAGGATTTAGTTCTAGCCTGCAAAACCCAAGTATTGCAAACGTGTCTATGGGTGCAGCAGGAGTTTATACACTTACTGTTACCAATGGAAATGGCTGTACAACTTCACAAACAACCACCGTAATTGTAAATCCAGTTCCGAACGTGAGTATCGATCCCACGTTCACATCAGGTTTCGTTAAGAAAGCAACTGGACAAGCTGTTTTATATACGTACACGATCACAAACATCGGCTCTGTATCCGATATTTTTGATTTATCAGCTATATGGATTAATGACAATGCCAATAGTGTAGATATGGATATTCGTTTTAAAGTCGGGGGACTTTTTTATCCAACACCCTATGCCACAGCATCGATTCCGCCAGGTGGCACATTCACTTTTCAGGTAGAGTTGCAAGTTCAAGGCAATGCTCCAAGAGTATTGAACCATACAAGAGTAACGGCGACCAGTCGTTTGTGTAGTATTTCGTCTACATCAGCAGATATGTACACCTATGAATATAATGGAAATTTGCCACCTGCCACGGCTGCACAACTTGAATTGTTAAAAACGGCTAGCACAACTTCAGCCATAGTGGGGGTGCCCTTTGATTATGTTATAACCATAGTAAATAATAGTAGTTCGACAGACGCAACTAACGTTATCATATCCGATCAGATACCAGCAAATCTTACCATAACCAATAATGGGGGCGGCTTGCAATCTGGACAAACAATTACATGGGAAATAGGTACTTTAAACAAAATTGGTGGGGCAATAAATACGGTTCAAAAAACCGTAACGGTGGTGCCAACATGTGCTTCGGTACCCTCAATCACTAATACTGCCAATGTTTTTTCTACACCTCCCGATAATGGTCTTGGTGTAAAAGTTTCAAGTATCACAATTCCGGTTACTGATAATATTGCTCCCACTGCGATTTGCAAACCTATAACTGTAAATCTTGATGCTACAGGAGCGGCAACCATTACAGCTGCCATGGTAAATAATGGTAGTTATGATAATTGTTCTGTTCAATCTATTGCTATAAGCAAATCTAGTTTTAACTGTTCAAATATTGGAGCCAACAATGTTACTTTAACTGTTACGGATGTTTCCGGTAATATTTCTAGCTGTAATTCAGTTGTAACGGTTGTCGACAATCAGGCTCCTGTTTTCACAAGCTGTCCTACAACACCTACGGCTTTATGTGCTGATAATTTAACAACTTATACAAAAGTTGGCACTGGTTGGAATGCATTGGCAACAGACAATTGTAGCCTTGCATCACTTACTTACACTTTAACAGGTAGTACAACGGGAACAGGTACTAGCCTTAATGGAGTTGCATTTAATGTAGGCACAACAACAGTAACTTGGACAGCAACTGACACTGTTGGTAATACTTCAAATTGTATTTTCTCCGTTACAATTAATGGATTGCCAGTTATTACCACACAGCCTATAACACAATTAGATTGCGAAGGAGCGTCGGTGAAATTTAAAGTAATTGTTTCTGGTTCAGGATTAACCTATACTTGGCAAAGAAAAAGACCTGCAGATGCTAGTTTTGTTACTGTCTTGTCTGGAGGTAACATTACTTTTCCCAGTCCTGAAGAAATTAAAATTGACAATGTGGGTAGTTCATTATCTCCTAGTGGAACGCAATATCAAGTTGTTGTTACCAATAGTAGTGGTTGTAGTGTAACCTCATCTGCGGCGACACTTTTGGTGAATGAAATAACTGCAATTTCACCAATAGCAAATGACGTCACCCAATGCTATGGTACAAATTATTCTTATACTGTTTCTACTTCGACTCCACCTCCAGGATATGTTGTTTCATACCAATGGAAAAATTCAGTTGCTTCTGGACCCTGGAATAATGTAGTTGATGGGGTTCATTTTTCTGGTGCTACAACAGCCACATTAAATATAATAAATGGTACGCCTGCTGAATCTGCTGAATATAGAGTGTATGTTACTTTTCATTCTTCAGGTGCCGATTGTAATGTAAATAGTTCTTCCCGAGCTAGATCAATAACTTTTCTGCCTTTGTTGACTGCTTCCGTGAGTATTTCGGAATCTGCCAATTCAATATGTCCTGGTACACCGGTAACTTTTACGGCCATTCCAACCAATGGGGGAACAACACCTACCTATCAATGGAAATTGAATGGAAGCAATGTTGGAGCCAATTCAACTACAGCTACATATACTAATTCAACTTTGGTCAATGGTGATATGGTGACCTGCGAGATGACCTCAAACGCAACTTGTGTAACCGGAAGTCCGGCAACCTCGAATCCTGTTACAATGACGGTTAATCCAATTTTAACATCAGTTTCATTAAACCTTAATGGATCTCCAACGGTTTGTTTATCAGATTTAGGGACATCATTGGGTGTTGTTGAAACAGGAGGAGCAACAATTTCCAGTCGCCAATGGGGAACTCGTTCTGTTTCAGGAGGGATAATCATCCTGATTGGAGGCCAGACGGCCTCCACCTTTACACCCGGAACCGGATTAACAGCGGGAACATGGATTATAGTTTGTATATCTACCCCAACTTGTGGAAGCCCAATGGTATCTAATGAAGTGACGGTTACAGTTTCAACACCAACAGTGGCCGGAACACTTACTCCTGCCAACACTGACGTATGTTCTGGAACTTACAATTCTGGAGTACTTACTTTAAGTGGTTATACCGGAAGTATAATAAGATGGGAATCTTCAACAGACAACTTTGTTTCCGTGGTTACTCCAATTACGAATACAGGAAATACTCAAACCATAGGAGCTCATACTGTAACAACTTACTATCGTGCCGTGGTACAAAACGGAGCTTGTAATTTGGAGTATTCTACTTCAGCCAAAATTACGGTATATGGTGCAATGGCTGCTCCCGGAGGAATTTCAGTAAATGGCGGTGCTCCATATCCTGTTTCTGGGGCAGGCATATCACATTGTGCCTCGACTTCCACAGTATTTAGTATCGCTCCAGTTGCAAATGCAACTAGTTATAATTGGGTTATTCCAACTGGATGGACATTGGTTAGTGGGTTAGGAACTAATTCTGTAACTGTTATTACAGGTAATAATTCTCAAAGTGAAAACATTTCAGTTTATGCCATTAATCCTGGATGTAGTACAAATAGTAGTTATTTGTATTTGTATTTAGTTCCGTCCTCAGCTCCTCAAGTTGCACCAACACAACCCACTTGTGCTGTTCCGACGGGTACCATAACGGTGACTTCGCCAGCTCCAACTCCAGGAATTACCTATACATTGGTTGGCACGAATCCAGTAGTTGCCGGAGTGACCAATGCTACAGGAATATTTTCAGGATTAGCTGTGGGTGCTTATGATGTAACGGTAAATAATGGCTCTTTTGTTGCATTATCGGGTATAATTAAGGATCCAACTCCACATCCATTAACGGACTGTGCTACCACAACAAGTGTAACGATAAGTCCATTGGCCACCAATACTTGGAGTAGTGGTGCTTGGTCAACAGGATTACCGCCAACAATAAATCAAAATATAGTTTTTAGTGCTGGATATTCATCATCATCCAATATTGATGGTTGCAGCTGTACGGTTACCGCTGGCAATGTGGTTATTAATTCGGGACATACCTTGAAAATCACCAATTGGGTGCATGTAAATGGAGGAACTTTAACCTTCGAAAACAATGCCAGTTTGGTACAAATCAACAATGTTTCGAATACCAATTCAGGGGATATTAGATACAAAAGATTGACCACGGCAATTAGAAATACTGATTATACGTATTGGTCTTCACCAGTTGCCGGTTTTACTTTAGGTGGTGTGTCTCCAAATACTCTTGCGGACAAGTTTTATTCCTATGATTCCAGTATAGAAGATTGGAAACAAGAATCGGCAGCAACATCGATGGTCTCGGGAGTTGGCTACATTATTCGAGGACCTCAAACAAGTTTATATTTGCCTCCTACTCCGCCGAATCTTTATCAAGCTACTTTTGTTGGCGTGCCTAATAATGGTCATTATGAAATCACGGGAATCATTGCCGATAAATCCTATCTTTTGGGGAATCCTTATCCTTCGGCTTTAGATGCGGATGCCTTCTTGGATGCCAATCAAAATGTACTCGACGGAACTTTGTATTTCTGGACACACAACACGCCAATTGCCGTTGGCACACCGGATCCAGGTTCAGGTTTGTATGCTTACTCGGGAGATGATTATGCTTCATATAACCGCACTGGTGGAGTGTCAACGGGAGCTAAGGCTCCAAGTAGTGTTCCTCCAAACACAGGGTCGAACAGTAATATTCCATCTGGCGAAATAGCCTCTGGACAAGGATTTTTTGCAGGAAGTAAAGTTGCGCCAATTGGCACTAAAATTATTTTTGACAACAGCATGCGATTAAGCTCAGTCGGTGCAATATTGGATAACAGTCAGTTTTTCAAAACTAGAAATCCAAAGGAAAAAGTAGCCAGTCCTATGGAAAAAAATCGTCTTTGGTTAAATTTGACCAATACCCAAGGGGCTTTCAAGCAAACCTTGGTGGGTTATATAACCGATGCCACCAATAATTATGACAGCCGTTTTGACGGAGAAAGTTTTGATGGAAATGTCTTTTTAGATTTTTACAGCATAAACAATCGCAAGAATTTGACCATACAAGGTCGAGCTTTGCCGTTTGATGAAAATGATGAAGTGCCATTAGGATACCGAGTGGCTGTTGATGGGACTTTTACTGTGGAAATTGATCAAACGGATGGCGTGTTGAGTAATCAACCCGTGTTTTTGGAAGACAAGTTGACCAATTCCATTTTTGATTTAAAAAGCGGCAACTATACTTTCAATACTATGGCAGGAACCTTCAACAATCGCTTTGTATTGCGATACAAGGATACATCAAACAAAACATTGAGCGTGGGCGAAATGGATGACAATGATGAAATTGTAGTTCTATATTCCAATAATTATAAAACATTGATTATTAGAAATAATGTGTCGGATGCAACAGTAAATTCTGTTACTCTTTTCAATATGTCGGGGAAAAAGATCTCCTATTGGGATGTTAAAGGCAGGGAACAAACCAGCATCCAGATTCCAATAAAAAATGTACCCTCCGAAATTTATATCGTAAAAGTCAAAACGACGAAAGGCGAATTCAGTAAAAAAATCGTCATCAGATAAAAACTGATTTATAAATCGATCTAATAGCCACATAGAGCGCAGTCGAGAACCATTATTTCATCTCGATTGCGCTCTATTTGTTGAAAAAATAGTTGAGTGTCATATTGGCATTGGAGTAAAAATTTCTCATCATAATCAAGTATTTTTAACTGTTAATTAAAATGTTAGGTCTTTATGGAGGCATTGAAAACTATTTTTTGTTAAAAATATCCAATTAAACATTTGTAAAACAGCAGAATAACGACAAAAAATGCACTTTGTCGGGTTTTTTACACCTCTTGATTAATAATGACTAATCTTGCGATTTGAAAAACTGTATTTTGCCCGCCCCATCGAGATATAAAGTATAGAATTCAGCCCCCAATTAAAAAAAGGACTATAAAAAAATTATGAATAAAACCTACTTAAGCTCAGTAAAAAATACCGCATTGTCAATACAACCATCAAAAGCAATTCGTTTGCTGTTGATGGTTTTGTTTGTTGGTTTGTTTGGTATTGGGAATGCAAATGCAGCAACTAGAACCGTATCGGTTAATGGAGACTGGAATAATACTGCAACTTGGGGAGGTAGTTCTGTTCCAACAATTTCTGATGATGTTGTGATCCCAAATGGAAAAACAGTAACTGTAACAGCGGATGCTCTTGTTAAAAGTATTATTGTCAATAATGGGGGGACGCTTAATGTTAATTCTCCAGCCGTTCTAACTGTTGGGACTATCGGTACTTCTGCTACTACACAAGTGGTTGATTTTCAAAACGGATCTTATGTCAATGTTTATACTGGAGCATCGATGATAGTATATGGTTTGTTGAATAACAGTAATAATAGTGATAATGTCAAGTTTGACGGAACGGTAAGTGTAGATGGTAATATTACCGTTGGAAATGGTTCTATAATAGGAGGTTTGGGCAGTTTGTCTTCAACCGGGAGTGTTACGGGAGCAGGTACAATTTTTCAAACAGGTAATGATTGTTCTAGTGGAAATGGATGTAATTATGGATGTTCAGCCAATACTATTTCAGTAAATCAGACTATTTGTTCCGGAAGTACTGCAACTCTCACGGGGAATTCCGGTACTGGCTATTCTTATCAATGGCAATCCAGTACAACTTCTTCATCATCTGGATTTAGTAATATTTCAGGAGCAACTTCAAGTAGTTATACCTCTTCATCGTTGGCAACAACTACCTATTATAGACGTATCGTGAGTGTATCAGGTTGCTCAACTTCTAATTCAAATGTAATTAAGGTGACTATAAACCCAGTAAATACTGTAGGTACAGCTTCGTCATCCCCTACTCCTTGTATTAACACAATAATGACCAGTATTACCCATGCAACCACAAATGCAACAGGAATAGGAATTCCAACAGGTTTGCCAACAGGGGTTACAGCTGCTTGGGCATCAAATACAATTACCATTGGCGGAACACCCACACAACCAGGAACATTTAATTACAGCATTCCATTAACGGGAGGTTGTGGAACAGTAAACGCTACAGGGACAATCACGGTCAATCCGAATTTAGCGTCTGTTTCTTTAACCATTAGTGGTTCTTCAACGGTTTGTTTGGTAAGTTCAGGAACATCATTAAGCGTTGCTGAAACAGCTGGCGCAACAATTGCGAGTCGCCAATGGGGAACTCGTTCTGTTTCAGGAGAGACAATAACCCCAATTGGAGGTGCAACAACTTCTGCATTTACAGTTGGAACAGGACTAACAGCTGGAACCTGGATTGTAGTTTGTACCTCGACCTCTTCTTGCGGAGTCTCGGTGGTTTCCAATGAGATAACCGTTACAGTTAATGCACCACCAGCTAACCCTGGCCCCATTACAGGTTCTACAACTCAATGTGCGGGAAACACATCGCAGGTTTACAGCGTTGCGCCTGTTGCCGGTGCGATTAGCTTTGATTGGTATATACCTGCAGATTGGACTATAACAAGCGGGGCGGGAACCAACTCCATAACTGTGACTGTAGGGTCAAATTCTGGCAATATCAATGTAAATGCAATTAATACATGTGGAACTGGGTATGGTCCTTATATATATGTAGCAGTGGCAGCACCAACCGTGGCAGGGATAGTAACACCAGCAAACACGAATGTATGTTCAAATTCTAATAGTACCAATCTTTCTTTGAGTGGTTATACTGGAAGTATTGTAAGATGGGAATCATCAACAGACGACTTTGCTACAGCTGGAATTCCAATTGCTCATACGGGAACGCCTTATACTGCAAGTGGTCTTACCACAGACACTTACTATCGTGCCGTTGTACAAAGTGGGACTTGTAATGTATTGTATTCCAATTCTGTTAAAATTACGGTAACTCCTGCAATGTCTGCTCTTGGAGGAATTTCTGTTAATGGTAGTGCTCCGTATCCTATTTCTGGGGCAGGAATATCACATTGTGCCTCGACTACAACGGTATTTAGCATCGCTTCAGTTGCAAATGCAACTAGTTATACTTGGGTAATTCCAACAGGATGGACAAATGTTACGGGGCAAGGAACAACAACGCTAACAGCTACTACAGGTAATAATTCGCAAAGTGCAAATATTGAGGTGTATGCTGAAAATCCTGTATGTGGAAAAACAAATAGTAGTTATTTGTATTTGTATTTAGTTCCATCTACAGCACCTGTACTTGCACTAACACAGCCCACTTGCGCAGTTTCAACAGGCACCATAACAGTGACATCTCCAGCTCCAGTTTTAGGAATCACCTATACATTGGTTGGAACAAATCCGGTGGTGACAGCTGTGACGAATGATACTGGAGTTTTTTCCGGACTGTCTGTTGGAAGTTATGATGTAACCGTAAATAATGGTACTTATATATCGGCTATACCAAAAGTAGTGTTGCCCTTTACGGCATGTGCTTCGAATACAAGTAGTGCAACAATAAGTTCATTGGTTACCAATACTTGGACGGCTGGAGCATGGAACAATGGCACGCCAACCATTGATCAAAATTTAGTGTTTAGCGAAGGATTTTCTTCAACTGCCGATGTCACTGGGTGTAGCTGTACGGTTACCAATGGTAATGTTGCTATTAATACTGGACATAACTTAAAAATCACCAATTGGGTGAATGTAAATGGAGGTTCCTTAACCTTTGCAAATGGTGCTAGTTTAGTGCAAATAAACAATGTTCCAAATTCAGGAAACATAAATTATGTTAGAACAACCAACACAGCTGTTCTTAGCACAGATTACACCTATTGGTCGTCTCCAGTTTCACCACAAACTATAGGTGGTTTTTCTCCAAAAACACAAGAAGGCATGATGTATTCTTATGATTCGAGCATTGATGATTGGAAGCAAGAATATTTGTCAACTTCGATGGCTGCAGGTGCAGGTTATATTGTTCGTGGACCAGAACCGGTATCACCACCACCACCACCTTCCACATATACTGCAATCTTTGTGGGTGTTCCACATAACGGGGATTATTCTATTCCGGCAATTGCTGATAGATCGTATCTTGTGGGGAATCCCTATCCTTCGGCTTTGGATGCAGACCAGTTTTTGGTTGCCAATGCCGGTGTTTTGAATGGGACTTTGTATTTCTGGACGCATAATACACCAATTGGAACCAATGTGTCAAATCCAGGTTCAGGGGTTTATGCCTATTCAAGTGATGATTATGCAACTTACAATGCGACAGGAGGAGTTGGTGCTGCGCCACCAGATTTAGACCCTTTAACAGGTCTGCCTTACCCAGGTCAGGCTCCCAGTGGTGGCTCCGTGCCAAATGGAAAAATAGGTGCAGGACAGGGATTTTTTGCGTCAACAAAAACAAGTATATCTGGCAGTTCAATTGTTTATACCAACAATATGAGAGTGGGTGTAGGCGGAATAACTGGAGACAACATCCAGTTTTTCAAAACCAGAAATCCCAAAGATAAAGCAACCAGCCCCATAAAGAAAAACAGGGTGTGGTTAAACTTGACCAATACTCAAGGAGCTTTCAAGCAAACCTTGATAGGTTATATAACCGATGCAACCAATGGTTATGACAACCGTTTTGATGGAGAGAGTTATGACGGCAACGAGTTTGTTGATTTTTACAGCATCAACGACGACAAGAATTTGACCATACAAGGACGTGCCTTGCCATTTGATGAAAATGATGGAGTACCTCTGGGTCTCCGAACAACAATTAATGGTACTTTTACAATAAGCATTGACGAAGTTGATGGTTCTTTTACCAAACAGGCCGTATTTTTGGAAGACAAGTTGACCAATACCGTTACAGATTTAAAAAGCGGAAACTATACCTTTAACACGACTGCGGGGACTTTTAACGATCGTTTTGTTTTGCGATATACAAATAAAACTGCAAACCAAACATTAAGTGTTGACAAAACGGATACTAACGATGGAATTATCGTTCTGTATTCAAATAATTATAAAACATTAATTATCAATAATAAAGGGCAGGGTGCAATAGTAAATTCGGTAAGCCTTTTCAATATGTCAGGTCAACAAATTAATTCTTGGGATGTCAAGGACAGCGAACAAACCAATGTCCAGATTCCAATAAAAAATATAAGTTCTGAAATTTATGTCGTGAAAGTCAAAACAACAAAAGGCGAAACCCGTAAAAAAATCATCATCAGATAAAACTGATTTATAAATCGATCCAATATTATAGAGTGCAGTCGAGAATCGTTATTTCATCTCGACTGCGCTCTATTTTTTTAATAAATAGATAAATATAGGCATTGGTTAAAAATTTTCTTCTAAAAAAGTATTTGTTTTTTTCTTCTTTCGTCTAATAATCTAAGTGGTTTTAACTGTCAATTAAGCTGTTGGGTTTTGAAAAAAAACATATTTTTTTGACTAATTTCGTGTTTTTTGTTAAAAAAACAGAATTGGATAACTGTAGAATAGTAGAATAACGACAAAAAATGTACTTTGTCGGATTTTTTACATATCATGATTAATAATGACTAGTTTCGCGCCTTGAAAAACTGTATTTGCCCGCCCCATCGAGATGTAAATATAGAATTCAGCCTCCAATTTAAAAAGGTACAATACAAAATTATGAATAAATCCTACTTAAGTTCAGTTAGAAATACTATGTTATCATCAAAACCATCAATCGCAACTCAGGTGCTTTTGATGGTTTTGTTTGTTTGTTGTGGAAAATCAATAGGACAAACTACACAGGGAGCTGCATATATTTGGTCGACAACAACATCTTGGACACCTACTGGTGTTCCAACTAGTAGTGGCACTGTAACTGTCAATCATCCACTTACACTTGATCAAGATTTAACGATTGGTACTGGGAATTACACTTTTAATCAAGATGTAACTGATCAACCAGGATTGCCTAATTATAATCTTACAAATTCAAATGCAACTGGAAGCTTAACTATTGCTTCTGGTACAACAACTATTGGAGGTGTTACTGATATTGGAGGTAATTCAACTTTTACATTGACTGTAAAAAACGGGGCTACTTTAGTATTAGGTACTCCAGGTTCAATCTCTAATAATTTTTTAATTGGAAATAAAGCGAATATTACAATTGAACAAGGTGCAACTTTGATTATTTATGGTAATATTGTAAATAGTAATAGTTCTGGAGATTTTATTGTTAACGGATTATTGCAAGTTTATGGAGATTATAAAACCGATAATGGAAATATCGATATAAACGGAACAACAGGGCAATTTTACACTACTGGCGCAATGCAAACGCAAGGTTCTTCATCAACTATTTATGGTTCTGGAAATGAGTGTACTTCTAATTGCTCAGGTACATCATTGGGTTGTGGGTCAGGTGGAAATTCTTATACTGCAACAATTCTTCCACTGAGTCAAACTGTTTGCTCTGGGGGTGCGATAGCTCAAATGACATTTACGACAAATGCTCCTTCATCTACATATCAATGGGAATCCAGTTTAACAGCAGGAGGAATTTATACGCCTATTTCAGGACAGACTTCAAGTACTTATACACCTTCATCTTTAACTGTCACAACATGGTTTAGAATGAAATATACATCGAGTGCAAGTGGTTGTGGAACTAAATATTCAGCTCCTATTCCTGTTTATGTTTCAGCATCTACATATACTCAATCGACTTCGGGGCAGACTGTATGTGGAGGGACTTTTGGGCCAATATCAGTTTCCGCTTTTGGGACGAGCTTGACATATCAGTGGTTTAGTAATACAACTGCTTCCAATTCAGGAGGAACTTCTATTTCTGGAGCAACATCAAATATCTATACTCCTTCAAATGCTATTAGTGGTACAAAATATTATTATTGTGTCATAAATAGTTCTTGCAATGTGCCTTTTACAACTGCTGTTTCTGGGGCTTTTACTGTAAATACACCAACAACTCCCATAATAGGAACCATAACTCAACCTGATTGTGTAACATCAACTGGTAGCGTAATATTGAGTGGTCTGCCTGCTTCTGGAACAATATATAAAACAGGGACAGTAACTGCAAGTTATACAATTACAGGCACAACAATGACTATTTCAGGATTGGCAGCAGGAACTTATAACTTTTCAGTATCTAACGGAAGTTGTAGTTCCTCTATTACTGGAGATGTTGTAATCAATTCTGTCACTACCAATACTTGGACTTCATCTTGGGATAAGGGTACGCCTAATAGTAGTCAAAAGTTAGTTTTTACAGGGAATTATCCTCCAGCAACAGATCCTAATGTGGATATAAATGGCTGTTCGTGCATGGTTACAGGAGGAGCGGAAGTTACTATTAAATCTGGGAGGACCTTAACCATAACTAACGATCTTACAGTCGTTGGAGGAGGAACTTTAACTTTCGAAAATAACGCCAGTTTAGTGCAAATTAACAATGTGGCAAATACGGGTAACATTATTTATAAACGAATAACCCCTTCTCTGATAGAAACCGATTATGCCTATTGGTCTTCACCAGTGGCAGGTCAAACTTTAAATATTTCCCCAGATTATGCTTATGGAACTTTCTATTCGTATGATTATTCTATTGACAACTGGGCAGCCGAAAGTTTATCTACAAATATGGCTGTGGGTAATGGTTATATTATTCGAGGACAAAAATCGGATAACACGGCATACAACATTACGGGTACTTTTATAGGTGTTCCCAATAATGGAACAAAAACTATAGCCGTTGGTTCGACCGGAACATCTAATCTATTGGGTAATCCATATCCATCGGCCATAAATGCCGATACGTTTTTGGCAGTGAATAGTACAATCTTGGATGGGACGATTTATTTATGGACTCATAATACGGCCATTCAATTAGCTTCAAGCATTACCAATGGTACTGCAGGTTCGGGACTTTATGCCTATACTTCAGATGATTATGCTTCTTATAACACTACAGGAGGCGTTGGTGTTGGTAATTTTGCAAATGGTGTTGAAAAAACGACAAATAGACCTACTGGCAAAATTGCTGCTGGGCAAGCGTTCTTCACAACCAGTAAAACCACGGGAGGAACAGTCACTTTTAATAATGCAATGCGTGTTTTGGGTAACAATACCCAGTTTTTCAGGACCAAAAACCCTAAAACAAAAACAACTACCGACATCGAAAAAAATCGTGTTTGGTTGAATTTAACAAATACGGAAGGGGCTTTCAAGCAAGCTTTGGTAGGTTATATTACAGATGCAACGAATGATTATGAGAGTCGTTTTGATGGTGAAAGTTTTGATGGCAATGAATATGTTGATTTTTACAGCATAAACGAAGACAAGAATTTGGTAATCCAAGGTCGTGCCTTGCCGTTTGATGAAAAGGATGAAGTGCCTCTGGGTTTTCGAACAGCAATTGATGGTGCTTTTACCATAAACATTGATGAAGTGGATGGATTTTTGGTTAATCAATCCGTGTTTTTGGAAGACAAGTTGACCAATACCGTTACAGATTTAAAAAGCGGAAACTATACTTTTAACACAACTGCAGGAACTTTTAATGATCGTTTTGTTTTAAAGTATTCCAACAAGACTTTGGGCGTGGGCACAATAGATAAAGAGGATGGAATTGTGGTTCTTTATTCCAATAATTACAAAACTTTGATCATCCACAACAACGGAGATTCAACAATAAATTCGGTTTCTCTTTTCAGTATGACAGGCCAGAACATTGCCGTTTGGGATGTCAAGGACAGCGAACAAACCAATATCCAGATTCCAATAAAAAATATCAGTTCCGGTATTTATATTGTGAAAGTTAAAACAACAGATGGCGAAAGCAGTAAAAAAATCGTCATCAGATAAAAATCGGGTTTAGAAATCGTTCAATATTCGGAGCGCAGTCAAGATGAAATAATGATTCTCGACTGCGCGCTCTATCTGTTAAAAAACAGCAGGTAAACATGACTTGATTTTTAATGTTGAACAGGCTTCATTCAATTTAAAAGTATATTCGCTAAATCAGATTTTTGATCTGGGCAAAAGTTTTCTTTTTTATGTCCATGAAACGAATCCAATAGTTAAAATCAGGATGATAATAGTATAGATTTGGTTGTTGAATTAACAGAACAAAGCTTGTTGTACACGGCCAAGTTTAAACTCATAATTTTATTTGGTTTCTTTCCATAAAAATACCCCAAAACAGTATTTAACTTTTTTGGGGTAGTTCAAACAAGATTTTTTCAGTACTAATACATAATTTTATCGGTAACTGTAATTCCGTTTTGCAATGTTGTTTTTACCACTAGAGTTTGATGACTTGAAACTAAATTAGCTATTGAAAATTCGTTGCTGTCCACCTTGCTTTTTTGATAAATTTGTCTTCCCAACAAATCGAAAACCACAACCTTGTCAATCGTTCCAGAATAAGAATTGATTTTTATTTGTTTGTTTTTGCTCGAAACGAACACCTTGTTTGTTTGTGAATCAAAATTTTTGGTTCCCAAACTTCCATTGGTATAACGCAACACGAAACGATCGTTAAAAGTTCCTGCTGCAGATGCAAAAACGTAGGGATCTGCTTTAATGTCATAAATCACATTTAATAATTTATCTTCAAGATATATCTCTTGATTGTCAAGAAACAAGCCGTCAACATGGTCTATGGAGAGGGTAACATTATCTGCTACTTTTGTAAAATATCCTATGGGAACAGAGTCAGAATCCGAAAATGGCAAAGCTCTACCTTGTATCGCCATTGTATCTGTTCCAAGCATACTGTATATTAATAAAGGTCTCGTGTCATCAAACAAATTACTGTCATAACCTAAATCATAAGCATTGGTTGCGTTTTCGATATAACCCACCATTGTTTGGCTTCCTGTTGTAAGAGCACTATTGGTTATATTTAACCAGATTCTATGTCTTTCAAGATCCTTGACTTTTTTGGTATTTTGAGTTCTATAAAAATTAGTGTTGTTTTTTGTTTCTCGCATTGAATTGTTGAACTTTACATTTCCAGCAATTGCATTTTCCACAAAGAATCCTTGACCTGAAGCAATATAACCGGTTGGGGCAATGTTGTTTCCAGTTCCAGAATTAGTATAACCTGTAGATCCAGATAAATTACACGTATAATAGTCATCCGAGCTAAAATCATTTCCTATTATACGAGTATTGTGAGACCAAAAATAATAAGTTCCAGTCAAGGTATTTGTTGGATTTAAAAGAGCATCATATAGGTTCTCGTTGATAAAATCATCTGCATTCAGGGCTGATGAATAGGGGTTTCCTATTAAACTTAATCCAATATCAGCTGGTGGAGTGGTAACCGCTATGGTGAATGTTCCGTTATTCGGCACTCCTACAAATTGATGTGGTAGCACTGTTGGCACTGTTGAGGAAGTCCCTGTAGGGCATCGAATAGAATATCCTTTTCCTTTTTCGAAAACAGTGGTAGTTTCATTTTCGTCAACATATTTATCAATTACACTATCATAAGTATTAAACCTGTCTCCATCAGTAAGTGGCGAGAAATCATATAAAGTTTGCGTGCCCGTTGTTGGTGAAGACCAAAATGTGGCATCATAAAGAAGAACAGGTGTGGTGTTCCTTTTTACAATTACATTTCCAGTATTGGCTCCTGTGTAAGTTGTTTGCAACAAACTCGCATTATTTTCAATGGTCAATGTTGCTGGATTAACAACAGTAATGGCATCCCCAACGGATAATGTGAAACCACCTTGAAGTGTTACGGCTCCGTTTGTTATGTTTAATGTACTGGCTACATCAATATCGCTTGCCATAGTATAAACTCCTGTTGCTCCTGAAAACAAAAGTTTGAAATAATTACCATTGGTAACGGTTTGTGCAGTTCCATAATATTCAACAGTTCCTGAAGAAAAAGGCTTCCCATTTGCAGCACCCGAAAAACGAATTGTGCCATCCATCGATAGAACAGAAGTGCAAGTTAATGTTCCTGACCGCATATCTAAAATGGAATTTGGAGCTAAAACATTCAACGCATTGGTTGTTAAATTATACCCATTCATGTCAAAAACTGGAGTGCCACCATTAATGACATTCAATTGTCCACCTGTTATTATGTTGCCTGATGCAGTTTGAGTGCCGGAGGTGTTGTCTAATTCTAATGCAGGTGAACCATTATAAGTTCCGGCTACAATGGTTTGTCCACCAGTTGCATTTGAATACGTTACGACACTGTTCCATGTTTTGCCGGCTGGAATTGGCGTGCCTGATGTATTTGCAGTTTTGATATGTCCGCTTCCGGAATTCGAAAAAGAACCTCCTCCATCCATTAAGACAAATGTTGCCATATCTAAAACAGATGCTGCATTGGCTATATTCAAACTGTTTTTTACCGTAATTCCAATTGCAGATGAAACAATGGCGGTTATGTTTGAATTGGTTAAATTATTGAAAGTCGTTGCACTTGACCCTCCAATTGTTTGGGTTGAAGCACCATTAAAACTTACTGTACTTGTGTTAGGAACAAAAGTCCCGTTATTGGTCCAATTTCCTCTTACGGTAAGTGTGTTTGAGCCTGAAATAGTTAGAGTTGCTCCACTTGCAATAGTAATGTTTCTACAGAGACCTCCCGAACTACCAACAACAGGTTGGTTAGTAGTAAATCCAATTGTAACATCGGTTAGGGAGGTCGGGATACTTCCGCCACACCAATTCGTTGAAGTGTTCCAATCGGTGTTTGTAATTCCAAGCCAGGTTCCACCAATACATGAAGTTGTTACATTTAAAACACCCGTTGTGGTAGTTCCAAACCTAGTACCATTTGGATTCGTTGCAGATGAACCAGTTCCTCCATAAGATCCTAAAGCAGCTTGAAGTCCTCCGCTAAAAGTTAATGTGCCTGAACTGGATGTTGTGCCATTGAGTAATAAAGCCACAGCTGTACCACTAATTCCCAAATCTCCTGCTATAGTTGTTGCGCCAGCAAAAGTTTTATTGCCCGAACCGCTCAAAAGTAAAATTCCATAATTTTTTGCCGCGACTGTTTGTGCTGTTCCATTATAATTCACGGTACTGCTAACATCTAAAGTTGTCGTGGCAAAAGCAGGAAAACTACTTGTTCCGCTTAATTGTAAAGTTCCTGAATTTGCAACAGTTAACGTTGATCCGCCAGAAATAGAAAACCCGCCATTGGCCAAGGTTGCTCCAGCTGCAATGCTCAGTGGTACAGCAGCATTAAAAACTTTGATGGCATTGGCTGTTATAACTCCTGTATTGGTAACACTAACGCCGCCAGTTGCAGTAAAAGGGGTTGTCCACTCTACACCCGAAGTTCTTGCCGTGGTAGTATTGTATTGTAATGTGGCAGTTGCTCCGTAAGTTGGAGAAACTGTTACTGTTGCAGCCCCTTCCATGGAAAGTATTCCGTTTACGGTTGGCACACTTGTAAGTGTTTTTACTCCCGAATTAGAAAATGTTAGATTGTTAAAGATTGTTGAAGCTGCATTCAATATTTGGTTGACACCACCAAAATTTACCGTTCCAGTGCCTGCAACAAAATTAGTTCCCGTCCCTGTCCAAGCTGTACCTGTAAAATTGGCGTTCAAGGTGCTTGAGCCTCCATTCAAAGTTCCGTTGGTTAAAGTCACGGCTCCTGTAAAAGTATGTGTTAAACCCGAACCTAAATTCAAAGTTCCTCCTGTTCCGTTAATGGTTAATCCCGCTCCGTTTACATTTCCTCCAAAAGTGGCCGTTCCAGAAGTTTTGGTCATCGAAACCAATCCTGTTGTGGTAAAACCTGCAATACTTTGAGCTGTCGAAATATCGGCAATAACAATGGCTCCTGTTGATGTAAATGTTCCTCCATTATTAATAAAATCGCCACCAAAAGTCAGTCCATTATTTGACGCCGCTAATTTTCCTGTGCTTGTAATAATAAGAGGACTTGACAATCCAAATACTTTAGCTGCATTAAGTGTTATTGTATTTGCACCATTAATGACAATCCCTCCCGAAGCTGTAAATAGAGAAATCCATTCTTCGGAAGTAGTAGGTCTAATATCTGTCGTGTCGTATTGCAAAGTTGCATTTGTTCCATAAGTTACTACTCCTGCACCAGTTACGGTAACTGCTGCGGTTCCTGCGAGTGTTAATTTTCCATTTACTGTAGGGGTGGTTGAAAAAGTCTTGGTTCCTGAACCTGAAAGTATAAGATTGTTGAAGACTTCAGCCACTGAAGTTTGATTTCCCGCCAAATAGTATTCTACTGTTCCTGTTCCTGCAACAAATGTTGCTCCAGTTCCTGAGATATTGGCTCCTATTCTTAATAAACTTGAATTACAATCAAGCGTTCCTGCTGTCCTTGTCCAAGTTCCTGAAAAAGTATGCGTTAGTCCTGTTCCTAGATTTAATGTTCCAGCACCATTGATAGTTAAACCTCCACCATTTATATCACTTGTAGGCGTTGCCATTCCCCCTGTTTTTAGCATGGAAACCAACCCTGTAGTCGTAAATCCCTGGATGGATTGATCGGCAGTGCCGGTAAACTGAACTGCTGCCGAACCCAATGAAAAAGTTCCTGAATAAGTGAAATTCCCTCCTAATTTTAAAAAACCGGCACCTGTATAGGAGAATGAACCTGTATTGCTAAAGTTGCCTGTAGGTACATTTACCTGTCCTGTCGAGCTAATGGTAAAGGTTCCGCTATTGGTAAAATTGCCTACCGGATTCACCTGTCCAGTAGTTCCCGTAACGGTTCCACTGTTGTTGAAAAAACCATTAATGGCTAACGTTCTATTTGAAAAACTCAATGTGGCTCCCGTGTTGATTGTCAGGTCAGTAACCGATGTGTTGGCTCCGACCGTGACCGTATTGGTACTGACACCATTACCAACAACAATATTAGGTCGAACACCAGTTGGCGTTAAACTACCAAAGGTGGCTGTGCCCGTAAACAATATCGTTCCAGGACCGTTCACGCCATTGGTTGTGGTTCCAGAATTTGTAAAAGTTCCTGTAACGTTAAGTGTTTGACCGCTATTTATGACTAATTTACTCGTGGTATTGCTTAAATTAAGATTGGTGATACTTGTAGAACCTGTTACTGTTACAGTATGTCCCGCGGCAATGGTTACGTTGTCCGTAGCCGATGGAACGACACCTCCGGGCCATGGCGCATTCGCCACGGTTGAATTCCAGTTCCCGCTTCCTGCACTTATTATATTGGCTGCATTGGCAAAGGAAAAAGTTAACAATAAAAAAACCATCAACAACAAATGAATTGCTTTTGATGGATTTAATGATAATAATGTGTTTTTTTCTGAATTTAAACAGGTTTTGTTCATAAATATTTTTTGAATGTTTATTGGGCTAAAGCATTTTTTAATACTCCAATCTTGATATTTTTAGTAAAAAAATCTTAAGTTTCGAATGTAATTATTATTAATTGCGAAGAACAAAAAATCCGATTAAGTGCATTTTTTATCGCCATATGGCGGTTTTGCAACAAACTAATTTATATTTAAAAACATCATCTATTACCAGAAGTGAAATTAAATGGGAGTGATGCGCAAAAAAAAAAGTCCCAACTCAAAAAAAGTTGGGACTTTGAATAATTTTAAAACTTATTTTATTTTCCTTTTGTACTAGCTTCGAGATTTCTTTCAATCGTGTGTCCTGGGCGAGTCCATTTTGGTTTTTCTCCAAGAGCAGGAAACTTGGAATCTACAGCTTCAATCGATTCCCGTTGATTTACTTTAGCAAAGGGTTGTTGGTTCTTTAATCCCAAGGTTTCGAACATTTTCATGTCTTCGTTGAGGTCGTTGTTGGGAGTTGTAAGCAATTTATCTCCTGAAAAAATAGAATTGGCTCCAGCCAAGAAACACATAGCTTGACCTTCACGACTCATGTTTATTCTTCCGGCCGAAAGGCGTACTTGGGTTTCAGGCATAACAATTCGGGTTGTGGCTACCATTCGAATCATTTCCCAGATTTCAACTGGTTTTTCTTCTTCAAGTGGCGTTCCTTCAACGGGAACCAGGGCATTTATTGGCACGGATTCTGGTTGTGGGTTCAAGGTCGAAAGAGCTACCAGCATTCCTGCTCGGTCTTCGATGCTTTCTCCCATTCCTATAATTCCACCGCTACAAACGGTGATGTTGGTTTTGCGTACATTGGCTATGGTTTCCAAACGGTCTTCAAAGCCACGTGTCGAAATTACTTCTTTATAATATTCTTCGGAGGTGTCAATATTGTGGTTGTAGGCGTATAAACCGGCTTCTGCCAATCGTTGTGCTTGATTTTCGGTAATCATTCCAAGTGTACAACACACTTCCATATCCATTTTGTTGATGGTACGAACCATTTCAAGAACTTGGTCAAATTCGGTACCATCTTTCACGTTTCTCCAAGCTGCTCCCATACAAACGCGTGAGGAACCACTCTCTTTTGCTTTCGTGGCTTGTTCTTTGACTTCGCTAACGGTCATCAAATCATTGGTCTTGATTGATGTGTGGTAGCGTTTTGCCTGAGGACAATAGCCGCAATCTTCTGAACATCCTCCTGTTTTAAGAGATATTAAAGTAGATATCTGAACTACATTTGGATCGTGATGTTGCCTGTGAACAGTGGCTGCTTCATAAAGCAACTCCATCAAAGGTTTGTTGTAAATGGCGATTATTTCTTCTTTTGTCCAGTCGTGTTTTGTAATGCTCATCGATGTGATTTTTTGGTGCGTCAAAAGTAGTCAAATTGTTCCAATCGACAAAGATGTGCTGTTGAAAAACAGCTTCAAAGCTAAATTTCAAGAATTCGGAATTAATCTGCCGTAAATTGCCTGTTCCAATACAACATGGCAAACAAAGTGACAATTACTGAAGAGGCAACTCCCTCAAAAAACAAACTGAAGGAATAGGTTTCGACAGAAGGGTTTCCGCCAAACAAGAAAGTTTCCGATAAAGATTGTACATAGTTGTCTCCGCCCTGCATATAGCTGTAACCAATTAATCCGAAAACACTTAGAACTACACCCACAAGCGAGGTCTTCATTGCCGAAACTGCATTGGAAACAAAAGTCTTTTTCCCTTCGGCAATATTCATTTGAATTGTTTTGTTCACGCCATAATAAACGAATACAATATTCAAAAGACGCAAGTAAAACACATCTGCAAATCCCAAAGCATTCATTAATAAAAAATAAACGCCAATTCCAATGAAGATTGTGGCTCCATTGAAAACTTCTTTTGATATTTTCATGTGATTGGTTTTTAAAAGGTTAAAAACAATACTTTATTGATAAAGAACACAATGCATATCAAATATACGTAAAAAATGATGATTTTTTTACGAAATAGTCTAAATTTTAACTAATTATTGCTGTTTGTTTATGTAGTCTACTGCTGTTTGCTTGTCTTTTTTCAATTGCTCTTTTAGTAAATCGACAGAGCCGAATTTTTGTTCAGGGCGAAGACGTTCGAGAATGGAAACCGCTATTTTTTGGTTGTAAATATCTTGGTCAAAATCAAAATAGTGAACCTCGATGGATAGGTTTTCTCCTGCTACCGTGGGATTGTAGCCAATATTCATCATTCCGTACACTGTTTTTTGGTCGATTATGCTTTTGACCACATAAACACCGTTTCGTGGAATGAGTTTGTAGTTTTCTTCAATTTTAAAGTTTGCAGTGGGGAATCCGATGGTTCTACCCAATTGTTTTCCTTTGGCAATTGTGCCTGTCAAGAAATAGTCGTAGCCCAAATAGTCATTGGCCAAAGCCATGTTTCCTTTCGTCAGGGCGTTTCTGACTTTGGTGGAACTTATGGAAACAGCATCTATTTCTTGTGCGGATATTTGTTCCACTTCAAAATCATGTTGTTTTCCAAAAGCAATCAAGTCATTGATGTCGGCAGTTCGATTTCTTCCAAACCGATGATCGTGGCCAATAATTATTTTGTTGATATGGAATCGATCCACGAGAACAGTTTTGACAAACTCTTCGGCGCTTAATTTCGAAAATGTTTCGTCAAAAGGATGAATGACAAGATTTTGAATGCCGATTTTTTCCAATAAATCTATTTTTTCGTCAATCGTGTTGAGTAGTTTAACTTCTGATTGTCCGTGTAAAACCATTCGAGGATGTGGAAAAAAAGTAAGCACCAGACTTTCGTATTTTCCGTTTTCCGTATTTTGGGTAACTCTTTCCAGAATTTTTTTATGACCAATATGCACGCCGTCGAAGGTGCCTAGCGTCAGGATGGTTTTTTTGGTTGACTCGAAATCGTTGATGGAATGAAAAATCTTCAAAGTGGTGGTTTTTTATGCTGCAAATTTATGGTAATAATCACATATAAAAAAAGAGGATTGAAATAAATCAACCCTCTCCAGTTTTATTTGGCAATCTATTCTTTAATGAATCGCAAGGTTCTTTTCTGGTCTTCTTTTACAACGGTGATAAAATAAACACCATTGGTTAAAGTTGCCGTGTTTATGGTTAAATCCGTTTCTTTTGAAATGTTTTTTTGGCTGATTTTTTGCCCCAAGACATTACTGATGGAGTAACTATCCGGCAAACCAAAAGCACTTGGAATTCGAATGTTTAAAGTTCCTTTTGTTGGATTTGGGTACAGATAAATGTCGGATGAGGTTTCGAATTCGTTAGTTCCAAGGGTGCCTATGGTAAACGATTTGCTGTCGCTATAGCCAAAGTCTGACCCAGATATAACCGTGATTAATCCATCTGTAGATTTGATGTCATAATAACCATTTCCCTCATCTCCACAACAAATTCCATCTCCTTGAGAATCGGTTATCGTAAAAGTATAGCATTTGTTGCTTGCCAATGTCCAGTTTTGGGTTATTAATGTAGGTAATGGCAAATTATCTTTGTCGGTATATGGGACGCTGCTATACAAGATCAGTCCGGAACTGTCTTTTATATTCCAGGTGGTTTCGCTTCCCCATAAATCCTGTTGCAATCTAAAAGTGAAAGTGTTGAATGTGTAATTGGTTGGAATGGCCGGAGCAGTATATGTTGCCGTCGCAGTATTGTTGCTAGCTCTTTGATCGGTGCCTCCATTTGTTGTTGCCACGCTTACATTTAAAACTCCATAAGAATCAGTGTTTAAAAGTGTCACAACTGCTGATTGATTTTGTGCCAAGGAACCGTTCCATGTATTGGTTTGATTGGTACCGCCGTTTAAGGTGTAATTTAATGTCACTGAGGTTAAAGGAGTGGTTCCTCTATTGTAGATGGCGACTTGTTTGTTTGAAGGAGGCGGGGTATTGCAACCAGCATTTTCAGGGGTAACTATACATTTGCCAGCTTCAATTTTGATTTCGGCATCATTGGCGAACAAAGGGGTAACAGGAGAGGCCTTAGTTGAATTTTTTAAGGACTTTCTTCTTGCTGCATTATTCATAATGACCATTATCCTGTCTTTTTGACCTAGGGTAAAAATATTCATGCAGGCATCATCGGTATAGTCCATGTAGTTCTGTACCATTTCGTTTATGGTTGTGGAATTACAACTTAGTTTTGTGGGACAACCAAAATTTTTGTCATGATGAACGGGAGTGTCGGCACAAAAATCGTCGCCACAAGTGGAATCTCCCCAAATATGTCTTAATCCTAGCCAATGTCCTACTTCATGGGTCATTGTTCTTCCTTTGTTGTATGTTGCATCTAGTGAAAAATTGTTGTTGACATCATAAGTTTTACTGCCAAATACGCTATAGCCCGAAACGACACCATCGGTGTTTGCATTTCCTCCATTAGCGTCAAGGCCGGGTAAACCGGAAGCATCAGGGTATTGAGCATAGCCTAAATCACTGCTGTTGGAAAAAGCTACACTCCACATATTTAAATACTGATTGGGATCCCAAAAAGTGGCTGGTTTCACGGTTGATTCTATTTCTTCCAATGACCATGTGGATTGGCAAAAATTTATTCTGTCAATTCCGTTTGTCGGGTTTCCGTTGGGGTCTTGCAGTGCCAATACAAATTCAATTTCGACATCTGCGCCTACAGGATTTGTATTATACCCGGGGGAATTTAGCATTTTTCTGAAATCTTCGTTTAGCACCGTGATTTGTGATTGTACTTGAGCGTCGGAAATGTTTTGTGCTGTTCCAACTGCTTGACCACTATGTATCACGTGAACCACAACAGGAATTGTTATTATTGTTGCGGCCGTTTTAGAAGTGGTTCGCATAGTTCGGTATTGTTTGACCAATGGGTTTAGCCAAGCTTCAAATTGGGCGTCCGTCATTCTCTTGGAACTTTTTTCTTGGAGAAATTGCTCGTATTCGGTTGTGGCGCAACGAATGTTCCCAGTCTTTGGATTTATGCTTTCTGGTGAAACGGTTTTGCCAAATAGGGTTTTGGGTGTTGATTTTTGGACTTGACCATAGGTGTTGCCAAGTGCAAACAAGCAAAGAACTACAATAATTTTATGGAGGAAGTTGGACGTTACTGCTTTCATTTTATGAAAAATATTTTGTCAAAGTTAATGAATTTACCAAATGACAGCTATAAATGGGAAAAATTTAGAAAATGACTTGTTGCAACAGTCTGAAATAGAAATGCTTTCTTATTTTCCATTGAAAGCACTCATCGTGTTTTCCAAGCCGGCGGTTCCAAAGGATTTTATGATTTCCGAAGCCAATTCCAATCGTTCGGGCAAGGCCGCTTTTTCGGTATCGTCCCATTCGCCTAGAACATAATCCACTTGTTTTCCTTTTTTGAATTCGTCGCTGATGCCAAAACGGAAACGCGCATAATCAGTCGTGTTTATGGTGGCGTGGATGCTTTTTAGCCCGTTGTGTCCGCCATCGCTGCCTTTTTTTCTGATTCGGATGGTTCCGAAAGAAAGATTCAAATCATCGGTGATGACCAAGATGTTTTCAAGTGGAATATTTTCTTTGTCCATCCAATATTGTACGGCTTTGCCGCTTAAGTTCATATAGGTGTTGGGTTTCAAGAGCAGGAAAGTTCGTCCTTTGAATTTGTACTCGGCCAATGTGCCCAGTTTCACGGTTTCAAAATTGATTCCTTCTTTTTTGGCCAAGAAATCGACCACTTTAAAACCAATGTTGTGTCTCGTGTTGACATATTCGGCACCGATGTTGCCTAATCCAACTATTAAAAATTTATTACTCACTTTTTATATTGTTTTTTTGGGGTTCGTGAACCTTCGGTTTCATATATGCTCTGTTGTTTTCTGTTTTTGTTTTTAAAAACAGGCTGTTGAACCATTTGATCATTATGCAAAAGTAGTGTAATTACTTAATTTGAAAAGGAGATATTTTGAAAAACAATGTTTGTCTTTAGCCCTGATGTCCAATTGTTTTCACAATTACCTCTTGTGGCGGTGTTCGCCATAAGAGATACAGCGGACAGCAGGAACAATATTTCTCTAAAATGCCAAATGCTGGTGCTCCTTAAAACAAAAAAAGCACCAGTTTTACAACTGATGCTTTCTTGAATGATTGAAAAAAGATTATTTTTTCTTTCCTTTTGCAGGTGCTTTTGCTGCTTTTGCTGCTTCTTGAGCTGCTTTCATCGCTGCACGAGAAATTCTTACTTGAGCTACAACTGTGTTGTCTGGGTGCAATAATTTGTAGTTGTCAGAAACAAGTTTCGTAACATACAATTTGTTACCCATTTCAAGTGGAGAAATGTCGGCGTCGATAAAATCAGGAAGATTTTTTGGCAACGCTTTTACTTTTAATCTACGAGTGTTCAAACGTAGAACACCACCTAATAATACTCCAGGAGATACTCCAACAACTTTTACTGGAACTTCCATGGTGATTTCTTTGTCATCAAATAATTGAAAGAAGTCAATGTGTAAAATCTTGTCAGATACAGGGTGAACCTGGATGTCTTGTAGAATGGCATTGAATGATTTTCCTTCCAATTCAATCACAACTGTGTGTGCGTTTGGAGTGTAAACCAAGTTTTTGAATGCTCTTTCGTCTGCTGAAAAATGCACTGGTTGATTTCCTCCGTATAACACGCAAGGAACCGCTCCAGCATTACGTAAGGCTTTAGTAGCAACTTTGCCCACGCTTTCTCTTTCTGATCCTTTAATTGTAATCGATTTCATTGTAAAAAAATATAGTTAATAATAAATTACTGTTTAATAATGGTAGTTTCTACCATATAATCTTGGTGTCTTTTCGCCCTTGTGGCAAAAATTACATCAAAAATGTTCCACTAATGGAATTGTTGTGGTGTACCATGTGCATTACTTCTGCAAAAAGAGGTGCACAACTCACCACTCTTATTTTTCTTGATTCTTTCTTCAACGGAATAGAATCGGTCACTATCAATTCGCTTAATTTCGAATTTTCTATTTTTTCGTAAGCATCTCCAGATAAAATGGCGTGTGTACAAATCGCTCTTACGCTCAATGCGCCTTTTTCTATCATTAGATCTGCGGCTTTCGCCAATGTTCCTCCGGTGTCGATCATGTCGTCAACCAAAATCACGTTTCTTCCTTTTACTTCACCAATCAACTCCATCGTGTCGATAATGTTGGCTTCTTTTCGTTGTTTGTAGCAAATTACCACATCCGACTCCAAGAATTTGGAATAAGCATAAGCTCTTTTTGAACCACCCATATCAGGTGATGCAATGGTCAAGTTTTCCAACCCCAAGCTTTCCACGTAAGGCAAAAAGATAGTCGATGCGAATAAGTGATCCACTGGTTTTTCGAAGAATCCTTGAATTTGGTCTGCATGCAAATCCATAGTCATGATTCTTGTTGCGCCAGCCGTTTCCAGCAATTTAGCGACTAATTTGGCTCCAATTGGAACTCTTGCTTTGTCTTTTCTGTCTTGTCTTGCCCAACCGAAGTAAGGGATAACTGCCGTGATGTGTCTTGCCGATGCGCGTTTGGCAGCGTCAATCATCAACAACAATTCCATTAAATTGTCGGCATTTGGAAAAGTGGAACAAACAATAAATACGCGTAATCCTCTTATAGATTCCTCGAAAGACGGTTGGAATTCTCCATCGCTATAATTGGAGGTTGTAATCTTTCCTAAGGGGATTCCATAATCCTTGGCAATCTTCTCTGCGAGATAGACACTTTTTGAACACGCAAAAATTTTAGCTTCTGGCTCTAAGTGGGACATTTAATTTGTTGTTTTTATTCCGCTGCGCTCCATACAATTCGGCTAGAAATTTTGTTTTAGCCAAACGATGTATTTGCCTCGGGTGTAGTTAGTTGCTGTTTTTCGTTTTACCGAGGTGCAAATTTAGGAATAAAATCGAACTCTGAAAGGAAAAATTTCAGTATTTTTATTAGAATGTTTAAAAATATTTTTTACATTTGCACCGTGTTAAACAAAAAGGGTTTGTTTTTATGACAATCTACTTTTAATGCGTGAAATAACTGTTGTTATTTCTGTCTGCTGAAGCCCGGATGGCGGAATTGGTAGACGCGCTGGTCTCAAACACCTGTGGGAAACCGTGCCGGTTCGACTCCGGCTCCGGGTACTTAAAAAGTCTGTAATCACTTGTTTTTCAAGTATTACAGGCTTTTTTATTTTAAAATTGCCCGACATTTGCCCGACAATTTGAGAAACACTAAAAAAAACATACATTTGTAATGGTTTACGATGCCAATTTTAAACCAACGTTTGAACGACGTAAAAAGGGAGCCTGAACAGCTCCCTTTTTTTTGCATTAATATTTTAGAATACAAGTTATTACTCTGCAGCAACATTTATTACACTATTTGAAATAAACAACTCTTTGGCTTTTAAAATAAAATCACTTATCCCAATATTTTTATATCGTACTTCACAGGCTAGGCTTCCATATATATCACGCAATGTGTCTTTTTTTCTTTCATTTAGGATGTTATATGCACCCATATTCATGTCTAAAAGAATAAAATCCACTTCGTATGGTAAATAGAGTTCATTTTCATTATCTGCCAGGCTACGTGAGAAAATTAAAAATTCTTCTTTTTTCTGTTCACTTTCGAAGTAGCTTTTAAGATCAGCATCCGAAAAAGACTTGTTATTTAAGACCGAATCCATTGCTTTATAGTAAATATCAGTATTAATCTGAAAATCGGATTTGAAATCTGAACACATTTTGTTTGCTTTTTTTACAACCCGGATCGAATTTAATATTTCAATAGAATGACAAAGCAATTCTTTTTCGTCATCATAAGAAATACCACTTGAATCCAAAACTATAAACGAATTATATTCTCTTTTTTCTAAATATCCTTTCGGATTAACATCTACTTGTTCTTTTTGAAGTACCATAAATTTTAATTTTAATTGTTATTTAATGATTTGATTTTTCAATATTAAGTATTACTATAATTATTTTGATGTAAATATAAGTATTAATATAATACATGCATATTTTTACTATAATTATTTGAAAAAAAATTAAGTGTTACTATAATTCGTTAACTTTGTATAAATTTAAATAATGAAGCCATGAACATTTTAAGACTAAAAGAATTAATGAATGAAAAAGGCATAACCGGAAAAGAATTGGCCGATAAAGTTGAGGTAACTCCGGCCAGTATTTCAAACATTGTCCAGGGAAATAGTTTTCCAAAACCTGATTTATTAATTAAAATTGCAGGGGTTTTGGATGTTGACGTTAGAGATTTATTTCAATCTACTAAACCAAATGAAACTGAAACTATTTTTGTGTTTCGTGAAGGTTCTTATACTCCAATCGGGAAATTGAATAAATAATTTAAGCATTAAAATAACCCTCAAATGTATTTCAAAGATTCCGAGGTCGATTTGATGCGGTCTATATTCAGGCGCTTGGACTTAAAAACCATCGAGAGTTTGCAATTGTATGTCAAAGACAATGATCGTCGCACGGGCTGTACACAGGTCGTTTACAACAAATGGAAAAAGCCTGTTTGCCTCTTCCAGAATTTTGAGTCGTTGTCGCCATATCGAATGAAGCTGCTTATGCGATTGGCCGAACAAATACCTTACCCGATTCACATAACCGAACCTTGCGAAGGCATTATGACAATTGGATGGAAGGTATAAATCACTAATTTCTGACCTGATCCGTAAAATGTACTTATCAGGTGCGACCATAAACTCACACAATTTTTAGTGTAGTGTCTAATTTTTCAATGATTACACTTTCATTCCTTGAAAAATACCTCAACTTAATAAGATTGAATAGATCCAAACTCATAATGATTTTGTTGTCCAATGTTTTGAAACGTCCGACATATTCTTTTTTCAACAAATGTTTTAGATCATCACTAAAAGCAATAATTTCATTTGTCATTTCATTGTGGTAGATTTTACCAAATTCATGGAAACAGTACTTTTCAATCAATAATATTTCCAGTTCTAATAATTCTGCATCTGTCATATACCTGAATTAAGAAGTTTTTCTTTTAATTCTTTAAGCCTTTCGATTTTTTGTTCTGGAGAAAGAGTTTGCGCTTTCTGCTCATTGTCTTTTTCGTAGAAGCCGATGTGTTTGTTTATCTTCTCGATAGTCCAATCTTTGCCGTGAAGCTTTATCTCAATTCCAAAACGGGTTTCTTTGATTGACTCGATGCACATCAACTGCTCCGGGGTGAGTTTGTTGAAATCCTTTAATGATAATTTGCCTTTTTTAAACTCTACATATTCATCAATACGAGAATTCCTAAGTACGTTAAGGTGTCGAAGCATTTCCTCAGCTGTAATATTGAATTTTTTTTCAGCAATTGCAGCTAATTTAATTCGCAGCTCTTTTATCCTTGTGGCTACCTTGTGGCTAGAACTTAACTTTGAAGACATTTCGTGAATTGTTTCTGGCTTCATTCTTGAAGCATTATAAGCCTCTCGATATGCAGCGGATTTGTCTCCCAATCGAATAAACGCTTGGCAAAAGGCTTCTTGTTTGAGTGTTAGGGTATCTTTCATAATTTTACCTGCTTTTAGGAAAAAAAGGGGTTTTTACGCCCCCTTATTTGAATACTATTATTGTTTCTGAAACATTGCTTTTCTACTGACAATCCATTTAATCATATCTGGTTTGATTTCTAGCTTTTCACCGTTTCGCGTTAAAAAATATGTTTCAACATAACTCATTTTACTAGCCATTTGATTCATTGCAATTCCAGTGTTCGTAATATACTTTTCAACTACTTCAAATGCTGCAATGAATTTCGTTAAATCCTCATAAATAGTATGTTCTTCATCGGTTTCAAGATAAATTCTACATTGAGATTCTAACACATTTTCTTTGTCCTCTGGTGTAATTATAAAGCCTTTTTCATTGAAGGAAATATGTTTTAGAGACAATTGCTTTTCCCGGCTATAAGTATTTGGACGGAATTTTTTTAACTCATTAACATAAGTTATAAATTGATTCAAAAGTGTTTCAGATCCTGCTACGATATTGTCTTTGATAATTGACTTTGAAACCCCCATTTTTTTTATGTCAGATTCAATACTTGCTTTAAATCTTTTGGAAATTTCTGCCGTTCCTGAATAAACTATTTCACTATAAATTTGAGAAGTAAAAGCCCCTATTTCTAGTGATTCATAAATAGTTTTAAGATTCTCAAGCAAGGGTTTGAAATGCTTGAAATCTGAGCATATATCGTTCAATAATGAATCGTTTTGGCTTAATAAAATTCTATCTTTTTTCATGGTTTTTGCTTTAATTAAAAACGTTACTAATAAAATCATCAATATCCCCCTGAGTTATATCAATGTCATCTTGATCCTGATTGTTTTCAGCATCTCTCAACTCAGATAGAGTTTGCTGTTTTTGAGCTATTTCAGCTTCTAAATTTTCAATTTGTTCTTTTCTGTTCATGATTTCTGTTTTTATAATTATTAATTTATGGATTCCAATTTGTATTTTTCATTTTCCAGATTTCGTGAGGGATGTCAACTTTCGGGAGATTAACCGTTACATTGGTTTTGTTTTTCTCTATAGCTTTCCTGGTGAGCCTCATTTCTTCAACGAGTTCTTTGTTATTATTCTCATTGGCTTGAAATTCATCAATTCTCTTTTTTTGAACTCCAAAACTTGTCAAAACGGAAGCTCTCATATAAGCTTGGTAATCTGCCATGGATTTATGCACGATATCGCCTTGGTTCAAGTGTGTAAGCGTTGGAATGTTTGGTGTCAATCTTGGATTCAAACCTCTTGAACTGGTAATAACCTCACTTACTCCACCATCACCAACCCAGGCTATTTCCGCTTTTCCACCTTTACGACCCATTTTATATTTTGGGATTGGTGTGGCGATTGCGGTGGCGGTGGCTACTGCTCCAGCAAGTCCAGCCATAATCATTAACGGTATTGCCGGAGCCGCTTTCATAATTGCAAGGGCGGTTTGGATACCAATCATTGCAACGGTAACGGCTTTATCAAATATGGCTTGTTTGTGTTGCTCTTTACGTTTCTTTTTCTCCAGTTCTTCGTTCTTTTTAGCACGCTCTTTTTCGAGTAGGTCTTTTTGACGGGCATCGTTTCCGGCCAACTCGATTTGCTTGTCGTAGTATTCGTTGTTTTTAGCAATTTTATCGTCAATTTTTTGGATTTCAGCCTCGGAAAAACTATTACTTACTTGCGATAAAATATCTAAAGATTGCATCGAGATATCGGCAATATCATTTATTGCTTTTTCATTTTCAGTATACCAAATAGCCAGTCTTTCAGCACCGGTTTTTCCTTTTTTGATCTCGTTTTCTTTGAATTTATCTCCTTCGGACTGGATCAATTTAACCGATAGTTCAGAAAGTTCTTTTCGTTTTGCGAGAATAAAATCACTTTCTTTTTGGGTAATAACACCATCGGCTTTTGCTTTAGCTTCGTAAGCATCTAATTCAGCGTTTACAACAGAAATTTGAAGTTTGGCAATTGCAATTAAACCTTCTTTTTTGATGTTGAATAAATTGCGCTCATGGTCCTGGGCTGCTTTTTCTTTGGCTTTGTCATTTTCATAACCCAAAGCCAATTCTTCCTGAAAGCGTTTTTCTTCAGCTGCGA
Source organism: Flavobacterium fluvii (assembly GCF_900129545.1). GTDB lineage: Bacteria > Bacteroidota > Bacteroidia > Flavobacteriales > Flavobacteriaceae > Flavobacterium > Flavobacterium fluvii. Next base: position 859,625 of record NZ_FQWB01000001.1, read on the forward strand.
TCTCTTCATTGTTGGCAATTTCAATTACCGATATTCCACGCTTGATATTGTCCTCATAAGATTTTGCATCAAACTCATTAATCTTGTCGATTACTTCAGCTGTGTTTTTCTCAATATCTTCAATCTTGAAAGCGGCTTCCTCGGTAATTTTTACTTTATCGGCTTCGTAATTTTTGCGTAATTGTATTAATCCCGCACTGGTTTTATTACCTTCTTTTAGTTCTTTGTCAAAAGTTTCTGCAGCTAATTTTAATTGATTTTCTTTCGATTTAGTAATCAATTCAATTTGTGCGTTTTCACTGATTTCGAGCGACATCAAACGAGCCTCGTCTGTAGCTTCTGAATTAGCTACTACTTCATTATTTACTGAAATAATTCTTTCAAGTCGTTGTTTTTCGAGTTCGAAAGTGGTGTCCTTTACTCCTTGGAGTTTTTTCTCTGTTCCGGTTCCAGTTCCTGACCCTGTTGATGATGAAGGTGCCGTTTCTTGCTCTTTTCTGGAAAGCCTTATTTTTGCTGCTGCTGCTTGAACTTTTTTATTTTGATCTTCAATTAGTTTGTCAAAATATCCCCCTGCCTTTACGCCGGCACTTGCTTCGCTTCTTTGTTTTTTAAGTTTTTTCATTAAATCCATTTCTGCGTTGAACTCCCAAGCATAACCGTCTCTTAATATTTTTCTAACTTCTTCTTGTGTTTTTTTAACGTTTTCTTTTTTGGATAACGCCAATTGCAAATCTTTTCTAAATTCAGATTCTCCAAGTTGAATTCCTTCTTTTTTTGCATCCATAAGGTTTTCAGAATGTCCTTTTATTGCTTTTGAAATTGCATTATTCATATCTGTAAACCAATTTATTACCCCTGTAGTAAGACCTCCTACAACACTACCTAATTTAGAATCGGACATTGTTCTTATCAAATTGGTCCAGGAGTTTGTAAACTTGTTTGTAGATTTTGTTAGCGTATCAATTCCCTCGGCTTTATCGGCTCCAGTCATTATTACCAACTGCCTAGCGGTTTCCGGCAATACATCTGAAGCTAAAATTTTACCTGCTTTGATCATTTCAAACAATCCTTTTTCTGTCAAGTTTTTAATCTCTGGATGCAATTTTTGGACGGCTTTAAGCATTGCTTGAACCGATCCCGGCAATGCTTCTGCTAATTGACCTCTCAATTCCTCGCTTGCGACAGTTCCTTTTGAAAGCATTTGATTTAAAGCCATAAAAGAACGTTCTAATGTTTCATTCGATAATCCAAGTGCGCTCCCTGATTTTGAAATATTTTCGAATAAATCTTGAATTTCTCCAGCTGCCAATTTATCTTTTGCAGCTACATAAAAAGCTGTATATTGTTTGGTTAGATTTTTTATTTCTAAACCATATTTATCCGCGATTGCAGTCAAAAATGTTTGCTGTTCTTGAAAGTTTTGTTGAGTTTCGGTAACTGATTTTAATGCCAAATCTAAAGATTGAAGCTCTTTTGTTGTGTTGAAAATATCTTTTGATATTGAAACAAAAGCCGTAATTCCTCCAACAATTCCAAAAGCAGACATTATATTTCCAATTCCAGAAAATGCACTTTTGTAGTTGCCTACATTTTTGCTGAAGTCTCCAACGGCTTTATCTGCTTTTTTGATTTTGGCATCATAACCATCGAATGCTCTTTGTGCTTTTTGAATTTCTAAAGTAGATGCTTTTTCTGAAGCAATTAGATCGCGAAGTTTGTTTTTAGCATCTGTCCTGGCTTTATTCAGTTTTTCGTATGCTCCAACTAATCCTAATCTTTCAAGGGTTTCCTGTTTGATTTTCTTGTTGGTTTCGGCCAATAAAACACGTTCTTTTGTTAATTCCCGGTTTGTTCCCTCGGTTGCCAGTTCAGTTTTCTTTTTGGTAGCAATCAAAGCATTTTCTAACTGGATTTGCTCTTTCCATATATCTAATGATTTTTTGTTTTGTTCATTCAATTTTTTGCTGTTTTCTGCAAATTCTTTTTGGTTGGTGGATCCTCTCAAAAGTTTATTAGCTTCGTTCATTTCCAAAATTGAGATTGCGAACTCCTTATTTTTGCCAATGGCCAGTTCCATCGTCTTTTTGTAATCTTCGCCCCAGTTTAGAGCGTCATCAGTTATGATGTCTTTTCGGGTTATCGTTCCTTCTGCCATGGTTATTTTTTATTGGTTAATATTAAAATTTGATTTGTGTTTTTCGATAATTTGAGCTGAATCAAACACGTATGCTTTTTTTACCCCAAACATTGCATTAACTGCATTGACAGCGGATTGTTTAAGATCAGCATCTGTTCTTGATGAATTGTTACTCCTTACGTTTTCTTTGTTTACATAATTATCTTCTAAAATCTTTATGAAATTGGCCGGTTTGAAAATCCAATCAAAGCTGGCTGCCCAGTTTTCTTTATTGTCACCTTGTAGAAAATTTGAATCCCGAACCTTTTCAATTACAATTTGTATTGATTCTTTACCGTGTTGTTTTTGAAGTGATAAAATTCTATTTTCTCTTACTTTAGTCATTTTTTTTACTTCAGGTAAAACACCCCGATTTGCATTAAAAAAAGAAAGAAGTTTATCAAAATCAATCTTGGGATGGTTGGGTTGATTTGGAAAATCAACAACTCCTTTAGGAGTATATTCTTCTTTCTTAAATTCATTTTCATTAACAGTTACCGTATCTGTTACCGTATCTGTTACCGTATCTTTATCCTTAACAGTTAAATTTGTTTGAACATTTTTAACACTTGTTAAATTTGTTAAATCCTGATTGTTTAATTTCAGTAACCGTCTGGCTTCCACGCTCGCTTTTCCTGCTTTACTTCGCCCTTCGATTGTTTGCTCCCATTTTTTAAGATCTCTTTTTAAAGTGTTCTCGATGTCAATAAATGAAAGCTTTGTTATTTTGTCTGGAGCCTCTGGATTTAAATCATTCACATACCTAAAAAAGTGTTTTATAAGCCTTCCGGCTTCGTCATCTTCTAGGATTTCAAATTTTTCAATCCAATCTGTATAAACCATAACAACTTTTTTATTATCTGCCATTGCTTTAGTCTTTAGTGAATTCATTAAGCCATTGAAAAAATTGCGAGAAGTTTTCAACAATCAAAAACAAGCCTTCAGCGGATTCAATTTGTTTTATACTTCCGACACTTCCTTTATCTTGATTTTTACTCACAATAGGGCTAGATTTAATCAGTATTTTAATATTTTGACCTTTTATAGTTGTTGATATATTATAAAATTTGTTTTTATGATTGGTTTTTATAAACTGGACACTTCCAATGGTTCGTTTATTCCCTAAAACATCAGTTGAGGTTTTGCGTTTATCTATAAAAAATCCTTTGGAATTGATTTTTTCGACCTGGAACCCATTGAAGCCAATGTAATCCACAACACACTTTATGAGTTTGTTACTGGTTGAATCAGTATAAGTTGGTTTTGGATAATAGGGATTATTTGGGTAGCGTTCTTTGAGTTTCTCAAGTGCCAGCCGCTCCAGAATCTTCACGCTTTCAGGTTTGATGTAGCGCAATTTTATAGTTTTGCCTTGTTTCAAACTATTGAAACAAGGACCATGATTGTTTCCTTCGCTACTCATGGTCCTATTTTTTTAGAGGAATCAAACTTTTCTCTATATCGGAACGCAAGAAATAAACTCGGGAACCGATACCCAAAGGATTAAGTTTTCCGGATTTGCACCAATTATGAACGGTGCTCAAATCTACATTGAACATTTCAGACACCTGTTGACGGGTTAAGTATTCAGCAGGTTGTACAGGTTTGAAGTGTTTTAAAAAGTCGTCCAAAACTACTTTTACATCAGCTGTAATTTCATTTTTTAAATCTTGTGGCGAAGTTGCCACGAATTGAACTGTTGCACCCATAATAATTTGTTTAATTGTTATAGTGCAAATGAATTGAAACAAAATACCCACCTACTGCCCATTGGGTAGTTGGTGGGTATGAAATTTAACAGTTTTGGCTTGAATTAAGTTTAATCTTCGCGTTTTATCCAATTCATTAATGAGGTTTCTAAAGTATTGATTACTGGAGTTGGTTCTTTGGTTCTTTTTCTAACCTGCTTTAGTTTGTCGCTTTTGTCAAAATCGTCAACATTAAAAAACTGTTTCATTCTCTCAAAAACTTCTTTTTCGTTCTTGACTTTACCAATAAAACCACTTTCAATTAATGCTTTTGTAAACTCTGCAAATTCTAATGTTGAACCTTGCCATTGCAATGTATTTTCATTCTGTTGAGGTTCGTTTGTTGAGGTTGTTGGATCTGATTCTAATTCCTGTTTTCTGTTTTCTAAAAATTGAATTATTTTAAGTGTTGAAATTCCTGTTTTTTCCCAGTCCAATTCTTGATTATCGGTTAATCCACCTTCCAATAATTCCGTCATTACTATGCGGTCTTTTTTTTCATTTTCAGTTAAGTGTGAGTTATCATAGAAATTATATTCAAAGGCTCGCATTGTATGGCTGTAGTACCATAATTGTTCGTCAATAAAAGTTAGCTCACAGTTATCTTCATATTCCGCTATATGTTCTTCCAATTTTTTTTGGTAGTTTTCTATATAGTCTTTTGAGGTGCCCCATGTAAATTTTATCTTTATGCTCATTTTGACCTTGATTTTGTGTTAATTATGATTTTGTTTAATCCAAAAGGAGTTATTTTTTCTTTCTCAAGTGATCCGGTTTTTTTGCCCGTTGGCCGCTTTCAATTAAATTCTTGAACCGTTCCACTCCTTGTTGCTTTGTTTCTTTTGGTTTAGGCTTGACAGCGACACGTTTTGCAGCATCACTTCCAAGCTCTTCACCAGGGCTTTTGAGTAATTCATAACCCTTTTCAAAATGTTCCCGCAAACATTTGTATTTTTCGCTTATTTCTAACAAACGATTATATTCTTCAATTGGAATCGTGATTGATTTCATTTTGGATTTTTTTAAACATTGAAAAATTTATGTTTTTCAGTTAGTTGCTGGTTCCGTTTTTTATAACTGTAAACTGTGGTTTTGGTTCTTGCTCGGCTTCTTTCTGTTTGGCCTCCCTTTGTTTTTGTATATCTCCGTAAAACTTCATAAACAAATCGGCGTTTTCGTCTGTGTCCTCCGGTGCATTTATGTAAACCCTAAATATCGATTCTTTTGAATGCCCGCTAATGCCCATCAATACGGGTGTAGGTATCTTTTTGTAATAGTTAGTACAGAATGAACGGCGAAAACTGTGTGTAGTGATAAGTTTGTGTTTTTCGTATAAATCGAACTTTTTACGTCCGGTTTCGGAGTCAAAGATTTTGCCCTCTGTCATTGCGTTTATTTTAGCAGTTTCGCAAACTTTTTTGATATGGTCGTTTAGTTTTTGGGTTGTTATTTTATAAGGAAAACTGTTTTCGAGTATGTCGATAACGTGCGGAGCTATTATTCCAATGGTAACGGCTTTCTTGGTTTTCTGCTGGACTAAATCGAGATACATATTCTCACCTTTGTATCTTATATTGTCCGGCGTTATGTCGAGTAAATCCCCGCCACGCTGTCCAATTTCACAACCTATCAATAACCATTTACGGGCGTTTTGGTGAGCCTCGCTTTTTATGTCAGCTTTTATGATTTCGTCCAGTTCGGCAAAAGACAAAGTTTGTATGTATCTGTCGTCGTCGCTTTCCGATGCTATTGTTATTTGTTTTGCATAGGAATTAACCTGAACACCTTTGTTTTCGGCTTCAATACAAACGGTTTTTATATTGGCAATGTGTTTTGAGGACGTGTTTACGGCGTATTTTTTGGTTTTAAGTAGCCAATACTCAAACTTATCAATTAACGCTTGATTAATGTCTGTAAAGTGAATTTGCTTTTTGGTTTTGGTTTGGTATTCTTTTATAATGTTTTTTGTGGCTATGTAGCTGTTTTTTCTACTTAACGAAAGGCCGTGTTTATAACCACCTTTAACTTTTACTTTGCGAGTGTCTGCCGTGTCGATTATGTTTTGAATGTAGTTTGTAATTAACCCATCATCGGTTTTTTCTACACGATTGAAACATTCGTTAATTTTTGATTCCAGCCAAAAAGCATCTATTACAATACTTTCCCCCATAGCATTATTAATACTATCAAAAAGGAATGGATCTAACTTTTTGAGATTGTTAGATAGTTTTTTGTTTTCCGGGTTATTTTGTTTTGGTAGTCCAGTTGACTCGCTCCAGTCTTTCGGGTTTATAGTGAAGCCAGTATTTAATTCTAAATCTTGTTTGCCTCGTCCTAAAGTAACACGGACTTTAATCGGCACGTTTTTGTTTGCATTACTACGCAATCGGAATTTAATTGATGCCATATTTGTGAAATTGAACGTTTGAACAATTCAAAGATATTCAATTTGTAGGACGTTTCAAAACTTTGCCCGACATTTGCCCGACATTTTCACAGTCTTATTAAATTTTATTCAATTTCATTCTATAATGTGGAGTATTTTCAATTTTTACAAAGCATTGTAATTGTTGATGTTGTAGGTTGTTTTTGTGCAATTTTCGTGAAGTTTTTAAAATCGTCAAATTGAGTGGTTTCAATTCCGGCTCCGGGTACAAAAGCCTCTTCGAAAGAAGAGGCTTTTTTGGTTTTATACGTTTCTGCTTTTGTGTTTTATATAAAAATTCAAAATTATACAAAGTAAGCTAATCGAATAATAGATTGGTTTGTAATGATATAAGTCTAATAAATTGGGGTCAATTATTTGAACGAAAATTGCTGACTTTTGAATGATTGATAAAATTACTTCAATCAATTTCTTTCCCCTTTTTAGTTTACAGAGTTCATTTAATTGAAGTGTAGTCTTGCAAGTAATTTTGTTTTTTAGTGGCTTTAGAGCATATGAGATAGATTTAATTGCATCCATAAAATTAAAATGATTAATTGTTTATGATGCAAACTTCAGTTAGGGAAAAATTAGGGATTCCCTAATAATTACCATAAGTAATATTATTTGAGAATAACCCCAAAGTTTGTAAGTTGTGCTTTAACCTTGTCAACGGTTGATGTTGATTTGTATGGATTGTTTTTTTGTGCGTTACTTTTGTTTAACATTGGGTTTAAGATGGGTTGTAGTGTTCCGACTTTTTCACCCGTTATTGCACTCAATACAGTTGCTAAATTATTAACACTGCTCATAAAACATGGTTCTTTCTGAAGCATATCAATTATGCCTAATTCTTTCAAATAGATTATTTTTTGAACAGCACTCGTTTGAGATAAATCTACGGATTCAGATTCTTGGTCTTGAGATTGGTCTGTTTCAACATTAAAGTTATTAAATATTTCTTCAAGAAATTCAATGTCGTAACTGCAAATTTTGCCATGAATAACAAGACTTAATCCTGATAAATCTACTAAAATTTGTCTTCATCAAATTCATCAATCTCAATTTGAGTTTTTTGTTTTTCTCCTTCCCAATCAGGTTGGATGTTGTCCCAAACGCTGTATTGATCATCATATCTCCCGTTTTCTAAATCTTTTTTGTATTGATGTAATCGATTTATCTCAAAGAATGATTGTAAACCCACATATTCTTTTAGGTGGTCTAATGCTAATTCACATTGTAGTAAAAATTCATCTTTTGTGATAAAATCCTCTCGTTCTGCAACTTTTTGTTTTCGAATTAATATTTGTTGAAATAATTTCATTTGCAAATCGAACATAGGTTCTGCGGGTTCACTTGTTACAGGTTTTTTTGTTTCGAAATATGTTTCTATGATTAGATTTAAATAGTTTTGTCTGTTCATTATTCTGTTGCAGTATTAAGAATTATATTCATTTTGCCTGTACTCATTTATAAGTTTTCTTATTTTATAAATGTATATAATGTTTCTGCTTTTGATTTGTTTACTTCACTTGCAAAGTCATTCCCAGCGCATTGATAATTTGTACAAAATTGGATATTTGCAAATCGGTCTTTCCTTGTTCAATTTTGGCAATATAGGCGCGTTCTTTTCCTATTTGGTCAGCGAGTTGCTGTTGGGTAAGGTGTTTTTCTTTGCGTTTTTCTTTTATTAATTCGCCATAGTAAAAAGCCAAGGCGTTTTTTGAAAACTCTTCTCTTTCAGGAGTTCCTTGTTTTCCGTATTGTTCGTCTAAATAGTCGTTGACTGTGGGCAACTCCCTTTTTATTCTTTCTAAATCTAATTTTGGTCTAGCCATTGTATTAAAATTTTAGTTGCTATTTTTATTTGTTTATCGTAGTCCTTGGTCGATTTTTTCATAAATCCGTTGAGTAACAAAATGTTTTTACTTTGGTTTATGTTATCGTGGTCTATTGCAAAAACAATAATTCGATATTCATTTTTTACTTGTATTCGTACCTCGTAAAAATCGGTATTGATTAATTTCTTTGCTACTTTGGTATTTATTACGGGTTGCGTTGTTAAAATATCGGACAAATAAGAAATTTTTTCTTTTGTTGAAGGGTCTAAACTTTCTAAAAACGCTGTAAATTCAGGTGTAATAAATAATATTCTCATATTAATTCTTTTGCAAATGTAATTAATTCGTTACTAAATAACAATTATTATTGGTGTAACGCTTGATTTAGTTTCGGTTGTGTTTCTGTCCTAATCTAAAAACACGATTACAATTTTTGAATTATTGATAGAGTCAGACAATTCAAATATAATTAATTAAAGAATATGTTTACTTTTCATCATACCTTCTTTATCACATAAGTCACAATTCCCCAAATGATTAACTGGTTTTCTTCGGTGACTTTTATGGGAGGATAATTGGGGTTTTCGGGCATCAGGTACAAACAGTCTTTTTCGAGCTGGATGCGTTTTACGGTGAATTCGCCGTCGATGAAGCAAATGGCGATTTTGTTGTTTTGGGGTTCCAGACTTCGGTCAACGACCAAAACATCTTTGTCGTTGATGCCGGCGTCAATCATCGAGTTACCCTTGACTTTTATGTAGAAAGTGGCCAAAGGATTTTCACTCAATTCCTTGTTTAGATCAATGCCGGTCTCCATAAAATCGGCCGCAGGCGAGGGAAATCCAGCCGAAACACCTTCTTTTATGAAAGGAATTCGCAGTTCGCTTTCAAAATCAGGGGTAAAAAACGTCAGCTTTTGGTCTTTGATTATTGACATCGTATTTCGAGAATATCGTTGAAGTTAGTCGTGTATTTGGGCGAAAGATGATTCTGGTTCATATTCCAAGTCAGGCTCAAGTTTTGGGAGGCCAATTTTACTTTTTTGTCGCCGATTTTGGTGTTCAATTTGTCCATTGCTTGCATCAAGGCCAAATGTTTTGGGTTTTCCTCGTCGAACAATTGCAGTTGTTTTTTGTTTTCGTCAATCAATCCGGTTACGATTACGCCTGCTTTCTTGAATTTTAAATGCTCGTTTCCTTTGTGCAATTTTTTCAATATGTCAATCGCAGTGTTTGAAATGGTCAAAGTCGAATTGGTCGCAAAAGGCAACGTAACCGCCATATTAAAATAATATTTCGAAGTTTGAACGCTGTGTTTGTCAATGACCAACATCACGATTATCGTTTGGCAACAGGATTTTTGATTTCGTAATTTCTCGGCACAAACCGAGGCAAAAGTCGCCACGCGCTCGCGCAACAAATCGAAATCGGCAATTTGTTTGGGAAAACTTCGGGTAATGGTAATGCTTTTCTTTTGGTCGACGATGGGTTCCAAGTCCAAAACCGATTTTCCTTCGAGTTCGTATTTCAAGCGCATTCCAACAATGCCCATTTCTCTCCTGATCCAGGCTTCGTGTTGTGGCTGGATAAAGTCCAGGGCGGTTTTGATGTTTTTCAACTTCATTTTTTTGTTCATTCGATAGCCGATGCCCCAAACGTCTTCAATCTTGGTCCATTTCAGGGCTTTGGTGCGTTTTTCCTCGGAGTCGATAACGTAAACGCCTTTTGTTCTGTCCTGAAATTTCTTGGCTATTTTGTTGGCGACTTTCGATAAAGCTTTGGTTTCGGCAAAGCCAATGCAAACGGGGATTCCGACCCATTTCTGGACACGGGTTTTCATTTGGAGGCCGTAATAGTGGTAATCGGGAATAGTCAAACCATCAAAATTCAGGAAGGCCTCGTCAATGCTGTAGATTTCCAAATTTGGCGTGAATTGGTTTAAAATCTTCATTACCCGATTGCTCAAATCGCCATAGAGCGGATAATTGGAAGAAAACAATTGGATATTTTTTTCTTTGACCAATTCCTTGATTTGAAATGCCGGAGCGCCCATTGGAACGCCAGCAGCCTTTGCTTCGTTGCTTCTGGAAATCACGCAACCGTCGTTGTTGGATAATATCGCAACGGGTTTGCCCACGAATTGGGGCTGGAAAACCCTTTCGCAGGAAGCATAAAAATTGTTGCAATCGACTAAAGCATACATTCTGTAAAATTACGGAATAGCCGCTTATTGAAGTGTGGAAGAAAAGTTAATTTTGGGGATTGTTGATAAAAAAATGGAACGCGTCTCTCGTCTGCGCTCGAGATGACAGACACGGATTGCCTAGGCAAAACGTGGATAAACACGGATTTTTCAAATAATATAAAAATTAAAATCCGTTTTTATCAGTGTAGTATCCGTGTCATCTGCGTCTCAATCAGTTTAATCACATCCGTTGATGTCGCAACTATTCTCGGTCGAGGTGTTGACCAGAGTCACTTTCGAATTAAATTGTCCTTCCTGCCATACTTTTTCCAAAGTTTGCAAAAAAGCCGTTGTGGGTTGTGCGCCGGAAATAGCATATTTGTTGTCGAAAACAAAAAACGGAACGCCTTGAACGCCTATGGCATTGGCTTGTTGAATGTCTTGTTTCACTTCTTTGCTGTAAGTGTCAGAATGCAAAACTTCTGCAATAGCTTCGGTATCGAGTCCAACTTCAGTTCCTAGTTCACTTAAAGTGTCCAAATTGTTTAAATCTTTGCCGTCCGTTAAATAGGCTTTGAAGAGTAATTCTTCCAATTCGTTGGCAAGATTATGTTTTTTGGCCAGATGCAGCAATCGGTGGGCATTGTGGGAATTGGCCAAAACGGCTTTTTCGAAATGAAAATCCAGTCCCGCTGTTTTGGCGTTTTGGGTCATGTTGTCCACCATAGTTTGTGCCCAATCCGTGTCTTTTCTATATTTTTCGGCCAAGTGTTCGATGACGTTATCTTCCGGCGAAGGAATGAAACCGGCATCCAACTGGAAACTTTTCCATTCGATGGCAACGGCTTCTTTGTGTTCGAATTGGCTTAAAGCTTCTTCGATTCTTCTTTTTCCTATATAACAAAACGGACACATGATATCCGACCAAATCTGTATGTTCAATTTATTTTCCATATTGCAATTCCTTTATTGGCTAAGCCAATTGATTTTGTGTTGCAAAAATAATCCATTCTGGTTTTGGCTGTTTTTAATTTAAGTTTTTATTGGGAATCGTTCGAGTTGAATTTTGGGTTTTGAAAACTCGAATCTGCGTACATTTTAATTTTTCGAGTGATTTTTTATTGGTCAAAACCCCAGAAAAAGAAATAATGCAAAGTTGGGTTTTAGTTAAAGAACAGCCAAATTCTAGTTTTTATTAAAATAATTTTATTTTTTAAACAATTGATTTTTAGTTTGTTAATATGTTGTAAATGACTAATTGTTTAAAAACATAAAACCCTGATTCAAATCTTTGGCACGCTACTTGGATATACCCAACCAAACAAATTAGAAAAGCGAACGCCGAAAAGCTCACGAGTAGGCAAAACCCAAATTATAGATATCATGAAAAAAATTACCCTTTTAGTAGCTAGTATTTTCCTTATGGGAGGTATTGTAGCCAATGCAGCAGATAGAAACGGTAGAAGATCTCCTGTTGATTTTAGAAATGCCGATCCAATTGTATTTATGGAAAGAGGCGTTGAGTTCTACATATTCGCTGACGGACAACTTGATTTTAATACGCACCCTTCAAACGGTGACGTGCATTATAAATCAAATAGAAGAAATGTTGAAAAACGATCTTATGGAACACGCGAAAATTATGGCGTAAAAGTAGATCGTGACTATGCGGGCAGAGTAAGACGTGTTGGGAATGTAATGATAAATTACGATGCAAATAACAGAGTTAAACGAGTAGGTTCTGTTTATATGGCTTACAATCGTTATGCACTTACACAAGTAGGTGGTTTACAAATTATTTATAACCATCGTGGCCAAATAGTTGATTTTGTTGGAGCCGTAAATGGAACTAGAGTGTATCAGTACGGACAAAATGATTACGACAACAATAATCATGGTTATGATAACGGCCAAAATTCAAATGTTCCAGATGACGTTTATTACAGAACTAACGGTACAAAAACCAAAGTAACAGGGAGTTTGGCTGTAAGAATAAATATTTAGATTAGTTAAAAAGTTAGTTAAATAGTAGTTAGTTGAAATTCCCGTTGGTATTTGTATCAGCGGGATTTTTGTTTTGCCGTCACCATCGCATCCATTATTCTAAAACCGAATGCAGTTCTTTTCGGTATTGCGAAGCGCTTTTGCCCGTAAATTCTTGAAATGATTTATTGAAATAGCTGAAGTTGTTGAAACCACATTCGAAACAAACTTCGGTAATGCTTATGGGTTTTTCCGCCAATAGTTTGGAGGCGTGAACCAAACGGTATTCGTTGACAAACTTGGTAAACGTTTTTTTGGTTATTTTTTTGAAATAACGACAGAAAGAAGGCACCGTCATGCTGATTAATTCAGCCACTTCGTCAAGGGTGATTTGTTCCTGGAAATTATCTTTCACATAATTGAAGACCGTGTTTATTTTGTCATTATCCTGCATTTGCATTTCCATCGAAAATCCTTCGGCATTCAAAACCTTGAATTCGGTGGCTTCTTCCATTTCATTCAGGATAGAAAGCAATGTGAGCAATCTTTCAAACGGCAACTGGTTTGCCATAAGTTCTATTTTGGTTCCTATCCTTTTTTTGGTGGGACCAATAAATACCAGACCGGCTTTGGCTCGATTGAAAAGATGGTTGATGGATTTCATTTCTGCAATTCCAAAAAAATCAGTTCCAAGGAAGTTTGGCGGTATTTGTACCACCGTTTCTTTTTTGTTTCCCGTATTTTCATCCGTAAAACCGCAATGGGGAAGGTTGCTTCCTATAAGAATTACGAGGCCACTGGTAAAATAAGAGATATGGCTTCCCACTTGGCGTTTGCCTGCACCACCGTTTACATACACCAATTCGATTTCGGGGTGGTAATGCCAAAAATTGGCTTTGTTGTTTGAATTTCCTTCATATTGGGTAATAGAGAAGGAACTTCCGAACGAGGGTTCCACAATTTCTGGAGTAGGAAGTAACTTTTTCATCGTACTATGGATTTGGAATCAACACAAAATTAACCCAAAATAACACGCAATTATCTTTTTTAACCTTTAACGTTTTCGTAAAAGGTAAAATAGCATATAAATGAGAAAACAGGGTGTTGTTCTCCACTAAACTACTGCAATATCTTTGACTCAATAAACCATTATAAATTTAAAAACAACGATTATGAAAAAGATTTCAAAATTTGGTATAATGTTGGGAGTGACATTATTGACTATGAATTTGTATGCTGGTACTGCTGAATTTACATTGGATGTAAAAAAAGAGCAAGGAAAGAAGATGGTTACTTTTGCTTTGAACAAGATGAATAAAATTGATTTATCTATTTACGACGCAGAAGGGAAATTGATTAACTTTGAAAAGGTGGATTCTCAAAAGAATATTAATAGAACTTATGATTTGAGAGCTTTGCCGGAAGGAACTTATTTCTTGGAAGCGGAATCTGACATGAAAATTTCCAGATATGAAATTTCAGTTGTTGGAGAAACGGCTTCGTTATCGGCCAATCCAATTTCAGAGATTTACAAACCTACATTTGTAAACAAAAAAGGATTGATTCAATTAACTTTCTTGAACTTGGATAAATCTCCAGTAAATATTAAAGTTTACGACAAAGCGAACAACGAGGTTTATGATAGTGACGTAATCTTGGATCAAGACGTGAAAAAAGTTTTTGACATCAACAAAATCAATGATGAAGAGTACACTTTTGTGATGACTTACAAAGACAAGTCTTATTCAAAAACTTTTGCCAGCAATTAATTTAAGCCATTGGGATTAAAGAACAGCTCTACTTTTGGGGCTGTTTTTTTTTTATTCCAATAAGTTACCCAATATTTTGTCCATAACCCAACTGGTTTGTACGGAAGAAGAATCGGCAGAAGGATGCTCGCGATTACCCAAAAGATGTTCCCTGATTCTTTCCACGTGATGCAATTGCACGTTTTCTGGATGTTCGATGAAAAGTTCCGTTTCACCCTCTTCATTGGAAAGAATAATTGGGTCATTTTCGAAGATGGAAAAGCTTATTTTGCCTTTGCTTCCAGCGATTTCCACAACATCTTCTCGTTTATGGCTTCCAAAATTCCAGTTGCCGTTTCCAGTAATACCAGATTCGTGAAGCCAACAAGCCGTGATGGCGTCTTTGGCGGAATACAATCCTTGTTGGTTCAAGCTAAAACCTGAAACTTCTTTGATGTCTCCCAAAAGAAAGCAGAATAAATCCAAACCGTGACTCGCCAAATCATCAAAATAACCTCCAGGAGCTACTTTGGCATCGGTACGCCAATTGTATTCTCCCGACAAATCTTGGGCAGAAGCCGTTTTGGTCAAATTCCATCGAATAGATCTCACTTCTCCAATTTTATTGGTATCAAGCCAAGTTTTTATTTGTTCAAAACGAGGCAAGGTTCGTCGGTAATAAGCCGTGAACAGAGGAATATTTTTGGTTTTAAAAGCTTCGTAAATTTCGAGACTTTCTTGATAACTCGGCGCCAAAGGTTTTTCGATACAGCAAATTTTCCCGGCCGAAGCTACTTTTAGACCATAAAAATGATGCGTGTCCGGTGGAGTGGCAATATAAATGGCATCAATTTCAGGATCGTTGATTAACTCGTCTGCATCCGAATAATATTTACCGATGTGGTGTCTTTTGGCATAATCGGCAGCTTTCTCGGCATCTCTTCGCATTACGGCTTCGATTTTGAATCCTGCAGTTTTTTGATACGCTGGGCCGCTTTTTACTTCAGTGACATTGCCACATCCCAAGATTCCCCAGCGGATTATTTTTGTGTTTTCTGTGTTGTTTGCCATTTTATTCTGAATTTGTAAGTATGGAATATTTCTATCCGAGTTTATTTCAAACCAATAATATCATCAATTTTAAAAGTATTATTAACTTTTACAATTCGTAATTTTACACAAACAGTTTTGTTGTTAAAAGTGTTGAGATAACTGGTTTTATAGGTATTACTGTTTTTTTCTTTAGAAAATTTAATAGTTTTCAATAATGTTGGCTCAATATCTTGTGCGTCTAGAAAAGGATCAGAATCGAATTCTATTAACCCCATTTTTTTTAATAATTTTGAAGTACAGTATTTTTTCTTGATTAATTCTACTTTTTCATCATTAACAGGCATTTTATCACTTTCAGTAATATATTCTCTGTAGAAGTTTTTCAACATTTCAACTATTTCCTTGTCTGAAGAATTGTTTTCTTTTTGTTTTTCTTGTGAATATATTATGTTTGAAAAAAGGATTCCAAACATAAATATTACCATATAAATTTTTGTTTTCATAGGTGTGATTTTATTTTTTTTCAAAAAAGGTATTGATAACTATCGCCGTAAACATCCTCGCTCCCGCATCATTCATATGTCCGCAGGAAGAAAAATATTGATCGCCTTCTACGACATTTTCCAGATTGTGAATTTCGGGATAAATTTGGTTTGCTTTTTCAAAATAATCCATTCCTTTCACATTGGTACACATTGGCGTCATCACGGTAATTAGGTTGTAATTGTTTTGCTTGCAAATTTGTTTTATTTCCTCGTAATATTTGTTGCGAATGGGTTTCAAAGCTCTAATGTCATTCTTCATGTTTCCGGGTTTGTGACCCAAAGGATGATAGCCCAAATGGTCCAAAATATTCGTGGGTGTGCCTATTGTAGTATTGTAGATTTCTCGGAAACCAATCAGTGCATCAAAATCGATATAACGGTAAAAAGGGATATAATACAATTCATTAAAGTTCTCCTGACCAGAAAAATGATTCTTGATGATTTCAGAATGATGGATGTAAGGCAGGAATTTCGCAGCAATTGCTTCGGATTCTTTTTCGTTGCAAAGACCCAAATCGGCTTCCAGAATAACGGTTTTGATTTTATAATTGCGTTCCGCCATTAATTTCAACATAAGGGAAGCTTCGAATAAATGGGCGCCACTCATTCCATAATTGAAGGTTTTCAGTCCTTTCTTTTCAAATAATTCGGGTACAAAATGATTGTTGGCTCTCGATGAACCCAAGATTATGATGTCATAATTTCTGGCTTTGGAATTGAACACGTTTTCCACTTTTCCACGATTGGAAGAATGTAAATAAACAGTCGTGTAAGCCCAGTCCAGTACTACTAAAAGTACTAGAATCGTGAGCAGAATTTTGGCAACTAATGTTATAAATTTTGTCATTAGAATTGAAAATATATAAATTCTTTATAATCGGCATACGTTCCCAAAGCGATAATTGCCAAGAGACAAAAACTCATTTTTAGCCAGCTGTATTTTCCTGAAATGGGTTCTATTTTGAATCGGCTGTTCCATTCCACTACAACAAAAACAAGAACCAATAATAGTAATTCGTAACTGTAACGTTGGTTTTGGAGGAATTGTGAAGTAAAAGTTCCGTCTGTAAAAATTTTACCAATATAATCGAAAGCAATGTGGATGGTGTTTGCCCTGAAAAAAATCCAGGCTAGGCACGATAGGGAGAAAGTGGCAAGAATGCTAAAGAACACTTTTATGGAGTTGAAATCCCAATGCAGTTCAGCCGTTTCAATGTTATTTCGGTTTGTTCCCAATAGCAATGAAGGCAAGAAATACATCGCATTAATAAATCCCCAAGCCACGAAAGTCCAATTGGCTCCGTGCCAAAAACCACTTACCACAAATATGATGAATACATTGCGGACTTGTTTGAGTTTGCTTCCACGGCTTCCGCCAAGAGGAATGTACAAATAATCCCGAAACCAGGATGACAACGATATGTGCCAGCGACGCCAGAATTCGGCAATATCTCGGGAGAAATAAGGATAATTGAAATTACGCAACAAGTCTAAACCGAACAATTTGGACATTCCCAAAGCCATATCCGAATAGCCTGAAAAGTCGCCATAAATCTGGAAAGCAAAATACACTGCCCCCAAAATTAAAGACAAGGAGTTCATTGAAGTGTAATTGTCAAAAATGGCATTGGCATAAGTAGCACAAGTGTCGGCAACGACTACTTTTTTAACCAATCCCCAAATGATTTGGTAAACACCTTCTTTGGCTTTTTCGAAATCGAAGCTTCTTTTTAGTTTTATTTCGGGTAATAAATGCGTGGCTCTTTCGATAGGACCAGCCACCAAAAGCGGAAAATAGCTCACAAACAAAGCGTAATCAATCACATTTTTCTCGGAGTTTATTCTTTTGTAATAAATGTCAATTACATACGACAAACCGTGAAAAGTATAAAAAGAAATCCCGACAGGGAGAATCACGTTCAGCAAAAGCGGACTGGACGGTAATCCAATGTTGCTTAATGCATCGGCCAATGAAACGGCGAAAAAATTATAGTATTTGAAGATTGCCAAGAAACCAATATTGGCCGTAAGGCTGGACCAAAACCAAAATTTACGGTCTCTTTCTTTGGTGCTTTTTTCTATTTGGATTCCCGTGAAATAACAAATTAAGGTAGAAAAAAGCAATAAAAACAAGAAACGCCAATCCCAACAAGAATAAAAATAGTAACTCACCACAATCAGAAATGCGTTTTGCGAGCTTTTAGTTTTACTAAAAACAAACCAATAGAGTAGAAAAACTATGGGTAGAAAAACAGCAAATGTTAGCGAGTTAAAAAACATGTTTTAGTTATATAATATATTTTATAATGAAGACAAAAACCATCACGCTTTTGGCAGGATGGTTTATTATCTTATATTTTAAAAAAAATACCGCAGATTCTCAGATTTAAAATTTATTAAAAATCTGCGAATCTGCGGTTAAATTATTTTGTAATCATACTGACTTTATCCCAATAAATCCAATACAGCAGAAGGGAACAAACCTAAAACGATATTCAAAAGAATGGAAACAACGGCTACTGCATAAAACACGAAAGGAGTTTTGGCAACTGCTTCATTCGGCTCTTTGCTGTACATCGCCAAAATCAATTTGAAATAATAACCCACACTGATGATGGAGTTGATTACCGCTGCAATTACAACCACTAAATGGCCTGCTTCAATGGTTTGATTGAACAAAACCATTTTGGCAAAAAATCCGGCAAAGATTGGTATTCCAGCCATCGAAAGCAAAGCAGCCGTAAGAACTGCAGCCATCAATGGATTGTTTTTTCCTAATCCGTTGAAGTTTTCGATGTTTTCGTTATCCTTGTTTTTGCAAACGTATAAAATCACGGCAAAAGCAGCAATTCCAGACAATGAATAAGCCGAAGCATAATACAACAAACTTCCTGCCGAAGTACTGATGCTCAACAAAGCCATCAACATAAAACCTGCATGAGAAATTCCGGAGAAAGCCAACATACGTTTTACATTGGTTTGTTTCAACGCCATTATGTTTCCAACAGTCATCGAAGCAATTGAAAGTACAACAATGATGTTGATAAAGGCTGTCGAAATATATTCATTTGTGTCAATATTCATGGCAGACAATAGTTTGTAAAGCGTTGCCATGGCAACCACTTTTACCAAAGTACTCATTGTGGCAGTTGTTAAAGCGGGTGAACCTTCGTAAACGTCAGGTGCCCAAAAATGAAAAGGAACTGCCGCAATTTTGAAAAGCATTCCAATGGTAACCAATGAAATTCCTATTGGAAACCAAATAGGCAATTCGGCGGAACGCGACCAATCACTAATTTCGGCAATGTCAAAAGATCCCATGGCACCGTAAATAAGGCAAATTCCAAATAATATAATTCCCGAAGCAAAAGAACCCATCAAGAAGTATTTCATTCCAGCTTCGTTGCTTTTTAAATTCATTCTGTTGCTTGCGGCAAGCACATAAAGCGAAATAGACAAAATTTCGATTCCAAGGAAAAACATGGCCAAGTTTCCGAAAGAAACCATGGCAACTGCTCCAGCCAGCATAAATACTTTGATGGCGATAAAATCGGAGATTTTGGTTGGATGATCTTCGTAGAAATCGTGTGCCAAAGCCACCAATAAAATAGTAAGAACAATGAACAATGATGAAAACACAGTCGAGAATTTACTGACCACAATCATGTTATTGTAATAACTTTCCGGTAAATTGAATTCTGATACGGTTAATCCAAGTATGGCCAATAATCCAATAATCGTTATTGGAACGATGGCTTTTCTAAAATTTAAAATTTCAAATAAAAGGCATAAAACACCTAATCCTGTTATAGCTATTAATGTATTCATTTTTTATTTGACTTAGTTAAATCTATTTACTTGAGTTAAAATATTTTCGAGACTTGGCGTAATCAAGTCAATAATAGGTTTTGGATACAAACCAAAGAAGAACAAAACAGCGATGATAATTACCAATGTCAATCCTTCGTTGAAAGTTACGTCTGCAAATATTCTGGCATTGGTTTCACCCAACATCACGTGTTGAAACATTTTCAACATATAGTAAGCGCCCAAGATTATGGTTGTTCCTCCAAGAATGGCATACCAAATGTTCACTTGAGAAAGGCTGTACAATACCGTGAATTCTCCAATAAAGTTGAATGTCGAAGGCAAGGCAACAGATGCCAAAACCAAGATCATGAACATGGAAGTAAATTTTGGTGATTGTGCACGAATACCACCCATTTCGGCAATGGCACGAGTTTCATATCTTCTGAAAATAATTTCGGCCACGAAAAACAAACCAACCACAACGAAACCGTGTGCTATCATTTGTAAAACCGCACCACGCAATCCGTCAAGGGTTAAAGTATAAGCTCCGGCAGCTATTAATCCGACGTGGGCCAAGGAAGAATACGCCAATAATTTTTTCAAATCTTTTTGTCTCAATGCCACGATGGAACCATAAATCACGCCTGCAATTCCGAGTCCAATAAATACGTACATAAATTCTTTTGCAGCCATTGGAGCGATAGGCAATTGCCAACGAATAACGCTGTACAATCCCATTTTCAGCATGATTCCAGAAAGTAACATTGTTCCAACAGTAGGAGCTTTTTGGTACACTTCTGCCTGCCAAGTATGAAAAGGAATCAAAGGAATCTTGATGGCATAAGCCAAGAAGAAAGCCAAGAATATCCAGAATTGTTCTGTTGCGGATAAATCAGTTTGGCTCAATTCACGGATTAAAAAACTGCCTGTTTTTTGATACAAATAAATAAAAGCAACCAACATGAACAGGGAACCGGCAAGGGTGTAAATAAAGAATTTCACCACTGCTTTTTTACGTTCTTCGGCATCTCCATTACCCCAAATCAAGGCGATAAAGTATATTGGAATCAAGGACAACTCCCAGAAAATGTAGTATAAAATTCCATCAGAGGCCAAGAAAGTTCCAGCCATTGCAAAGGTCATGAACAAGATTAAAGCATAAAAAGCTTTACTGTTTTTATAGGTATTTCCAAAAGAAGAAAATATAATGATAGGAGTCAAAGCCGTTGTCAGCAAAAGCATTGCCAAAGCAAGACCGTCTGCGTGCAAAGCAAAATAGATTTTTGGTTTGGCTATCCAAAGGGTTACATAGTTTATTTCGTTTGCTAAATTGTATTGGCTCAATAAACAGATAGAACCAGCAAAAGCAGCCAATCCAAAAAGCAAGGCCACTTTAGGAGCCCATTTATCGCCCGAAAAATAAGTAGCCAATGCGCCAACTAATAGTATAATTAATATATGAGTTACATCCATTAGGTAAAAATTATTATAAAAATAAATAAGTTAATATGGCACAAACGCCTAAAACAAATGCGAAAAGATATAATCCAACACTTCCGTTGTGGACTTTTTTTCCTTGTAAAGCGATTTCATTAGTCACTTTTCCTAATCCGAAAACGAGTGCAGACAAAGTTGTTTCCACTGCATCTCTAAAGAAACTGGAAAGCACGTTTACTGGTTTCACGAAAATAGCATCGTAAGCCTCGTCAACGTAATATTTGTTGTATAAAACTTTGGACAAGCCGGTAATTTCAGCATCTTCACTTGGAATAGTATTGTCTTTCAAGTATTTCTTGTAAGCAATACCAATTCCGATAATGGCGCCAATTGTAGCAATTGCCATCAATGCATATTCGGTAGTTCCCAATGTGTGTTCTTCGTGGGACACTTTCGAAAATAAAGGTGCTAAATACTCATTCAACCAACTGTGTCCCGGTAAACTGATGATTCCACCAAAGAAGGAAAAAATAGCCAAAATGATTAAAGGCACAGTGATTAAACTTGGGCTTTCGTGTAAATGATGTTTTTGTTCTTCAGTTCCCCTGAACGAGTTGAAGAAGGTCAAATATATTAATCTAAACATATAGAAAGCGGTCATTATCGAAGCAATCGAACCAATTACCCATAAAACAATATTGTGGTGAAATGCGGTCATCAAGATTTCGTCTTTTGACCAAAATCCTGCCAACGGAAAAATACCCGCAATCGCCAATGAAGCAATCAACATGGTGATGAAAGTAATCGGCATGGTTTTTTTCAAACCACCCATTTTGCGCATATCTTGTTCGCCATGCAAACCGTGAATCACGGAACCTGAACCCAAGAACAAACAAGCTTTGAAGAAAGCGTGCGTGATTACGTGGAAAACGGCCACTTCATAAGCACCAAATCCTAAAGCCAGGAACATTAATCCCAATTGTGAAACGGTCGAATAAGCCAAAACTTTTTTAATGTCATTTTGAACCAAGGCAATTGTGGCGGCAACCAAAGCGGTAACGGCACCTACAATTGCAATAATATTTTGAACACTCGGTGCCATGTCAAACAAGAAGTTCAATCTTGTAAGCATAAAAATCCCTGCAGTAACCATCGTTGCAGCGTGAATCAATGCCGAAACAGGCGTTGGTCCAGCCATCGCATCAGGCAACCAAGTATATAACGGAATTTGTGCCGATTTTCCACAAGCTCCAATAAACAGGGCTAAAGCGGCAAGTGCTATCCATAAATCATTGATATCATCAATAGTGGTAATTATGGTTTTTAGGGAGGTAAAATCCAAGGTGTTGAATAGAGAACCAACAATAAAAATTCCAATCAAGAATCCTAAATCTCCAATTCGGTTCATGATGAAAGCTTTTTTGGCAGCATCATTGAAATCTTGGTTTTTATACCAAAAACCAATCAACAAATAGGAGCAAAGTCCCACGCCTTCCCAACCGATGAACATCATTAGCAAGTTGCTTCCCATTACCAAAGTAATCATGAAGAAAATGAAGAGGTTCAAGTAAGCAAAAAACGAATGAATTTTTTCGTCATCGTGCATGTAACTGATGGAATACAAATGGATCAAAGAACCAATTCCAGTGACGAACAACAACCAAAGGATTGATAATTGGTCTAAAAGAAAACCAAATTTCACGTTGAAACGTTCTATGGTAATCCAATCGAATAAATTAACGACAACAGGTTCTTTGCCTGCATTTCCAAATAAGTACAAAGTGATTGCAAAAGAAACCACGACGGAAAGTGTTCCCACAATTCCCACGACGCTTTTACCGGCTTTTTTACCCAGGAAAACATTAAATAAAAACCCTAAAAAAGGAGCTAATAGTAAGACTAAAACTAAACTTGTATCCATTGAAGATTATCCTTTTAAATTTTTTAAATTCCCAACATCAATTGTGTCCATATTCCTGAATATTGAAACTAAAATAGCCAATCCTACTGCTACTTCCGCAGCTGCAACAGCCATCGAGAAGAATACGAAAACTTGTCCTTGTGCATCTTGATGATAGGTAGAAAACGCCACAAACAATAGGTTGACAGCATTCAACATTATTTCAATTGACATAAATACGATGATGGCATTTCGTCTGTACAATACTCCAAAAACGCCAATACAAAAAAGTATTACGCTCAGAAATATATAATTTTCGATACCAATTTGATTCAAAATATTATTCATGTTATTTCGTTGTTTTTTCTTTTTTAGACAATAAAACCGCTCCAATCATCGCCACCAAAAGCAATACCGAAGCAAATTCAAAAGGCACCATATATTCGTTCAGCAGTACTTTACCCAATACTTTTATGGATTGGTAATCTTCGCCAGTTGTGGTGTATTCGCCAACGATTGGTTTAGAGTTGATAAACATGGCTATTAAAACTAGGCACATCAAACAAAAAGTAACAATAGCCCCTAAACGCGTAATCCTGGGTTTATACACTTCGTTTTCTTTGTTTAAATTC
The DNA here is from genome assembly GCF_900129545.1 of Flavobacterium fluvii. GTDB lineage: Bacteria > Bacteroidota > Bacteroidia > Flavobacteriales > Flavobacteriaceae > Flavobacterium > Flavobacterium fluvii. Next base: position 883,110 of record NZ_FQWB01000001.1, read on the forward strand.
ATCAACATGATAGTGAAGACGATCAAAATCATGATCGCTCCTATGTAAACTATCAAGTTTACCATTGCCAAGAATTGGGAATTCAACAACAAATAGTGTCCCGTAATCGAGGTAAAACAAATCAATAAATAGATGGCACTGTGCATTGGCTTTCTACTATAAATCGTCATAAATGCTGTAAACAAAGTAATAACAGCCAGGACACAAAATATAATTTGTATCGGTGTTGCATTTGCAAAATCTGGTATACGTATCATTTAGTTAACAGTTTTAAGTTGATTGTTTTTCATTGCAATGTCCAAAGGCATTACCAATTTATCTTTACCAAAAATAAAATCTTCCCTGTCGTAATTTGCTGGAACCAATTCTTTGGAAATCGTCAAATAAATGGCGTCTTTTGGGCAGGCTTCCTCGCACAATCCACAAAAGATGCAACGCAACATATTGATTTCGTATATCTCGGCGTATTTTTCTTCACGGTACAAATGCATCTCGTCAGCCTTGCGTTCTGCCGCCTTCATCGTGATGGCCTCGGCAGGACAGGACAAAGCACACAACCCGCAGGCAGTACAGTTTTCGCGACCCAGTTCGTCACGTTTCAACATGTGTTGACCACGATAGACCTCACTTCTTTCGCGTACTTGTTCTGGATATTGAATCGTGGCTTTTTTTCGGAATAAATGCTTGAGAGTAATCCACAAGCCCTTGAATATGGCTATAAGATACATTCGCTCAAGAAAAGTCATCTCCTTGTTGGAGACCACCTTTTTTCTTCCGGAAAGTGATATTTCTTGTATTGACATTTTTATTTTTTTTTTGAAGCTTAATCCTGCTATCCGCTGTATCTTTTATTTTTTAAAGGAAAAAATAAAAGGATGCCGCTGCTATCAGGGCTAGGGCGTTTGTTGTCCTAAATTAAAATCCTAAATATGTTGCTATTTCTCCTCTTAAAATTACAATTCCAGTAATCATGATATTTACAATGGACAATGGAATCAATATTCTCCATCCCAAATGCATCAATTGATCGTATCTAAATCTTGGAATAGTCCAGCGAACCCACATATAAAAGAAGATAAAACCACATAGTTTTGCAAACAGGGCTGCAATTCCAAAAACATTGGCAATGTTCACTCCCCAATTTTCGACAACCCAACTCATGCCTGGATAATTATATCCACCGAAGAACAAAACCGCCAAAATAGTTGATGAAATAAACATGTTGGCATATTCAGCAAATAAGTAGAATCCCATTTTCATCGATGAATATTCGGTATGGTAACCACCAATTAATTCGGTTTCACATTCTGCCAAGTCAAAAGGAGTCCTGTTGGTTTCTGCAAAGGCACAAATCAAAAAGATTAGAAAAGATAAAGGTTGATAGAAAACATTCCAGTTCATTCCAGCTTGTTGGGCAGAAATTTCTTTTAAACTCAAAGTTCCTGTCATCATCAACAAAGCCACAATCGACAATCCCATGGCAACTTCATAAGAAACCATTTGCGATGCAGCACGAATGGCTCCCATCAACGAGAATTTATTGTTTGAAGCCCATCCACCAATCATGATCCCATAAACTCCAACGGAAACAATACCAAAAACATATAATATTGCCACATCGATATCGGTAGCCTGCAGTAAAATATCTCTTCCAAAAAGATGGAATCGATCACCCCAAGGAATAACGGCACTGGTCATCAAAGCGGTGGCCATTGCAATTCCGGGTCCTACAAAAAACAAAAATCTATTGGGAGTGTTAGGCTCAAATTCTTCTTTTGAAAATAGTTTTAATCCATCGGCAAGCGGTTGAAACAATCCTCCCCAACCAGCGCGGTTTGGACCAACCCTGTCTTGAAGAAAGGCGGCTACTTTTCTTTCAGCCCAAGTGGAATACATGGCCATTACCATTGTTATGGCAAACACCACAATAATTACAACGCTTTTTTCTATAATAAAGGCACTATCCATTTTTGGTAGAATTTACTGGGTTACCATCTATTTTTTCGTTGTAATCAATCTCGGCCATACTTATTTTTTTCCTGTCTACTTCTCTTCCCAAAAGGATAGTTTCTTCAGTGTTGATGACTACTGTTTCCAATTTTTTGACATAATTATTTTGGTTGATGACAGAGTCTTTTTCAAAAGCTCTTGGTCCTTCAATTACCCAGTCATTAACATCTTTATGGTCAAAACGACAACCGTTGCAGATAAACTCCTCCACTTCGTGAAACTCGTCTTTTCTTCCTGTAACTCTTTGAATTTCGTTACCAAACATCCAAACGGTAGTTTTTCCGGAACAAGTAGGGCAATCTCTGTGTGCATCATAAGGCTTGTTGAACCAAACTCTCGATTTGAATCGGAAAGTTTTGTCAGTTAAAGCACCAACAGGACACACATCAATCATGTTTCCTGAAAACTCGTTATCGATAGCTTTTGAAATACAAGTAGAAATGTTAGAATGATCGCCTCTGTCCATCACACCGTGTACTCGGTTATCGGTCAATTGGTCGGCAACCATCACGCAACGATAGCAAAGAATGCAACGATTCATGTGCAGTTGAATATTCGGACCAATATCTTCCGGTTCGAAAGTTCTTTTTTCTTCAATAAAACGGCTCTCCGATTTTCCGTGTTCGAAACTTAAATTCTGCAAATCACATTCTCCTGCCTGATCACAAACCGGGCAATCCAAAGGGTGGTTGATCAACAAGAATTCCGTCACCGATTTTCTTGCTTCCTGCACTCTTGGCGAAGATTTGCTGTTTATCTCCATTCCATCTTGACAACCTGTTACACAAGAAGCCATTAATTTAGGCATTGGTCTTGGGTCGGCTTCACTTCCTTTGGCTACTTCAACCAAACAACAACGGCATTTTCCACCGCTTCCTTTTAGTTTAGAATGGTAGCACATTGCTGGAGGAACTACCTCTCCACCAATCATTCGGGCTGCTTGCAGGATAGTTGTTCCTGGTTCTACCTCAATCGCTTGACCGTCTATGGTTACTTTCATCGTAGTAAATTCTTGACTTTATACTGTTAATTTAGAAACTAAATGCTTCACACTTTCAAAAGGCTCAGCAACAAAATGGTCTCTGTTTTTTATTTTTTCCGGGAAACGAATATGGTATTCAAATTCTTCTCTAAAGTGACGAATAGCCGCTGCCACTGGCCAGGCTGCTGCATCACCCAAAGGACAAATCGTGTTTCCTTCAATCTTGCTTTGAATGCTCAAAAGCAAATCGATATCTTCTTCACGACCGTGACCGTTTTCAATTCTATGCAATACTTTTTCCATCCAACCCGTTCCTTCACGGCAAGGGGAACATTGTCCACAGCTTTCGTGGTGGTAAAAACGAGAGAAATTCCAAGTGTTTCTTACTATACAAGATGTGTCATCGTAAACGATAAATCCTCCTGAACCCAGCATCGAACCAGTTGCAAAACCACCGTCGCTCAAACTTTCGTAAGTCATCAAACGGTCTTCGCCATTGGCTGTTTTGTAAATTAAATGAGCTGGCAACACAGGAACAGATGATCCTCCGGGAATAAAGGCTTTCAAAGGTCTGTCAGAACTCATTCCTCCTAAATATTCGTCAGAATTCATAAATTCGTAAACAGTAATTCCCATTTCAATTTCATAAACTCCCGGATTTTTGATATGTCCTGAAGCCGAAATTAATTTGGTTCCTGTAGATCTTCCAACACCAATTTTAGCATAATCAGCACCTGAATTATTTACAATCCAAGGCACGGCTGCAATAGTTTCCACATTGTTTACCACAGTTGGATTTGCCCAAAGCCCTGATACTGCAGGGAATGGTGGCTTGATACGAGGATTTCCTCTTTTTCCTTCCAATGATTCAATTAATGCGGTTTCTTCTCCACAGATGTAAGCTCCACCACCGATTTGTACATAAAGTTCCAAATCGTATCCGCTTCCCAATATATTTTTTCCTAACCAACCCGCTGCTTTTGCTTCGGCGATGGCGCGTTCCAAGATTTTGTAAATCCACATATATTCTCCACGAATATAGATGTAAGACAGGTTAGCGCCCAAGGCATAACTGGAAGTAATCATTCCTTCAATCAATAAATGAGGAATGTATTCCATCAAATAACGATCCTTGAAAGTTCCTGGCTCTGATTCGTCAGCGTTGCAAACCAAATGTCTTGGTTTTCCTGATTTTTTGTCAATAAAACTCCATTTCATTCCTGCTGGGAAACCTGCTCCACCACGACCTCTCAATCCGGAAGTTTTCACTTCTTCAACCACTTCGTCGGGTGTCAACGTTTTCAAGGCTTTTTCCACGGAAGCATAACCACCGTTTTGGCGATACACTTCATAGGTCTTGATTCCCGGAATATTTACTTTGTCTAATAATATTTTTTGTGACATATTATTTATCGTGTAACGTAATTTTATTATCTCTACAATCAGCAATAATCTGATCTACTTTTTCTTTGGTCAAATGTTCTTTGTAAGAATCACCCAATTGCATCATTGGAGCATAACCACAAGCGCCCAAACATTCAACGCCTCTTACTTCAAAAAGTCCGTCTGCCGTGGTTTCGCCTACTTTAACGCCTAATTTTTCACAGGTATAATCCATTAAATCTTCAACGCCATTCAAACAGCAAGGGGAAGTTTGGCAAAATTCGAACATGTATTTCCCGATTGGTCTTTGGTTGAACATCGAGTAGAATGAAACGACTTCATAAACCTCTATCGGTTTGATTTGAAGAATTTCGGCCACTTTGTCCATCAATTCAAAACTCAACCAATTGTCGTGGGCATCTTGAACTTCGTGTAAAACAGGCAACAAAGCCGATTTTTGCTTTCCTTCAGGATAGTGACTGATTAATTCATTGATGCGAGTCATCAACGAGTCAGTTATATTTATTTCTTGTTTGTAATGTGTTCTTTCCATTCTATCATTTTAGATTTAGATTTTGGATTTTGGATTTTTCAATCTGCATTCTGAAATCTGTATTCTGCAATCTTTTTTAAGCGTCTAATTCTCCGGCAATAACATTTAAACTTGACAAAATAACAATCGCATCCGAAAGCATTGCTCCTTTTATCATTTCGGGATAAGCCTGGTAATAAATAAAACAAGGTCTGCGGAAGTGTAATCTGTACGGGGTTCTGCTTCCGTCGGTTACCAAATAAAATCCTAATTCTCCGTTTCCGCCTTCAACAGCGTGATATACTTCGGCAACCGGAACAGGAATTTCTCCCATTACAATCTTGAAATGGTAAATCAAGGATTCCATGTCGTTGTAAACATCTTCTTTTGGAGGCAGATAATATTCAGGAACATCAGCGTGAAATACATTTCCTTCCGGCATCTTGTCCAATGCTTGACGAATGATGCTCAAACTTTCCCAAACTTCGGCGTTACGAACACAAAAACGGTCGTAAGTGTCCCCTGATTTTCCAACAGGAACTATGAAATCAAAATCTTCATAAGAGGAGTAAGGATGTGCCACACGAACGTCGTAATCAACTCCGGCAGCACGTAAATTTGGACCTGTAAATCCGTAAGCCATCGCCATTTCGGCAGTAATTGGACCAACGTTTACAGTTCTGTCAATAAAAATTCTGTTTCTTTCGAACAAGTTTTCAAATTCTTTCCAGGCAACCGGGAAATCTTTCAAAAACACTTCCAATAATTCAAAGGCTTTTGGAGACCAATCTCTTTCGAAACCGCCTAATCTTCCCATATTGGTTGTCAAACGAGCACCACAAATTTCTTCGTAGATTTCGTAGACTTTCTCCCTGAATTGAAAAACATACAAGAAACCGGTATAGGCACCGGTATCCACGCCAAGAATCGAATTACAGATGATGTGATCCGTGATTCTGGCCAATTCCATTGCAATAACTCTCAAGTATTGAACTCTTTTTGGAACTTCAATATCCAATAATTTTTCCAAAGTCATCCACCATCCCATATTATTGATGGGAGAAGAACAGTAGTTCATTCGGTCAGTAAGTGGCGTGATTTGATAAAAAGGACGGTTTTCGGCAATTTTCTCAAAAGCTCTGTGAATATAACCGATTGTAGGTTCTGCATCGAGAATTTTTTCTCCATCCATCAACAAGACATTTTGGAAAATACCGTGTGTCGCTGGATGTGTTGGGCCTAAATTCAGGATCGAAAGCTCGCTTCCGTCTTCATTCAGCTTGTTTTTCATGATCTCGGCATATCGATGCTCTGGTGGTAATAATAGTTCTGACATTTATGGAATGTGAAAAATTATATAATGTTTTTCTATTTGTTTGACTGTGTTCTTCCGAAGAATCGGTCGTCTTTGTCTGTTCTTCCGCCGTCTTCCAACGGGAATTCTTTTCGCATTGGAAAAGAAACCATTTCATCCATGTTCAAAATACGTTTCAACTGTGGATGGCCAATAAAATTGATGCCGTAAAAATCCCAAGTTTCCCTTTCCATCCAATTTGCGCAAGGAAAGATGGTTGTCAAGGTTTTTATTTCTGGGTTTTCACCATTGATAAAAGCTTTTATTTTAATCCGTTTGTTTTCATACCAATTGTGCATATGATAAACCACGGCAAATTGTCTTTCCAATACGTTGTCGGGATAATGAATTCCGCATAAATCGGTCAGGAAATTAAAACGTAATGTTGGGTCGTTTTTCAAAAAAAGAATAACTGCGGTAATTTTGTCGGCTGCTATTTCAAATGAAAATATGTCTTTTTCTTGATTGAAATGGAAAACGCTTTCGCCAAATGTTTCCACTAATTTATCTTGAATTTGTGTCGTTTCTAAGCTCATTGTCTTATTTTATGTTATAAGAAGCTAATAATTCCTGATATTCTGGAGAACTTCTTCTTCTTACAGATTCGCTTTTTACCAAATCTTGCAATCTCATTACGCCATCCACGATTTGTTCCGGCCTTGGTGGACAACCTGGAACATAAACGTCAACCGGAATTACTTTGTCAATTCCCTGTAAAACAGAATAAGTGTCAAAAACACCACCGGATGAAGCACAAGCACCAACGGCAATTACCCAACGAGGTTCTGCCATTTGTTCGTAAACTTGACGTAAAATAGGTCCCATTTTTTTTGAAATAGTTCCCATAACCAGCAACATGTCGGCTTGACGTGGAGAAAAACTCACGCGTTCAGAACCAAAACGTGCCAAATCATAATGTGAAGCCATTGTTGCCATAAATTCAATTCCGCAACAAGAAGTGGCAAATGGCAATGGCCAAAGTGAATTGGCACGGGCCAATCCCACAACATCATTCAGCGTTGTGGCAAAATATCCTTCGCCTGAAACGCCTTCTGGAGGGGCAACCATTTTTATATTTGAATCACTCATCTCTATATTAGATTTTTGGATATACGATATTGGATTTTTATAATTATTAAAAACCTTTATCGGTTTAAAGCATTAATTAATTTGAGAAATTGTAAATCATAATTCCTCAATGATAAAATTTTATTCCCATTCCAATGCTTTCTTTTTGATGATGTAGAAGAATCCCACCAACAATAAAAGCATAAAGATGACCATTTTAATTAATCCTTCCACTCCCAAGTCTTTGAAGTTGATTGCCCAAGGATAAAGAAATATAACCTCGACGTCAAACAATACAAAAAGTATGGCAACCAGAAAGTATTTTACAGAAAATGGAATTCGGGCGTTACCCAAAGATTCAATACCACATTCAAAATTTTCGTCTTTGACGGCTGATGATCTTTTAGGGCCTAATTTGCCTGAAATCATAATTGTTCCCGCTACAAATCCAATGGCTAAAAGTGCCTGCATTAGTATTGGAAAATAATCTAATTGATTCGATTGCATAATGAAAATTTGTTTAATCTAAATAAGATGCAAAGATAGGTTTCGAGTATGTAAAACACAAGTTTAAAACGAAATTTAGATGAAATATAAGCAAATTTGTTATAAATTTAAGAATGCTTTTTCGAGGAAGATGTTTTCTTGGATTTTGGAGTTAAAATGGAGTTAAAATGTTGTTTTGTATTAAAACAAAAAAAGCGTTTCGATTAATATCGAAACGCTTTAAACATTCGTAGGCAAAAAAATGAATTTTAATGCTTAGATAACTGCTACTTTCGCAGCAACTTTCCCTTTTCTTCCTTCTTCTTCTTCATAGCTTACTCTGTCACCTTCACGAAGTTCTTCCGCGTTGATTCCTGATGCATGAACAAAAATGTCTTTTCCTGTTTCTTCGTCTGTAATGAATCCGTAACCTTTTGATTCATTGAAAAATTTAACTGTACCTGTACGCATTGTAATTGTAATAATAATTTATAATGAGGCAAATGTAATATTTAATATAATACGAAAGATAATATTACAGAAAATTTTATTAAAATAATTGATTGCCAACGTTTTCTGACGATTTTTATCGACGAACTACAATAAATCTAGTTTTATGTGCAATTCGTTTAATTGTAATTCGTCAATTGTCGATGGTGCGTCAATCATGACATCCCTGCCTGAATTGTTTTTCGGGAACGCGATAAAATCACGAATGGTTTCTTGTCCGCCAAGGATTGCCACCAATCTGTCCAATCCAAAAGCCAATCCTCCGTGTGGTGGTGCGCCAAATTGGAAGGCGTCCATCAAGAATCCGAATTGTTCTTTGGCTTGTTCTGGCGTGAAACCTAAATATTTAAACATCAATTGTTGGGTTGCTTTGTCGTGAATACGAATCGAACCACCCCCAATTTCGTTTCCGTTCAAAACCATGTCATAGGCATTGGCGCGAACTTTTCCTGGTTCGGTTTCCAATAAAGCCATATCTTCCGGTTTTGGGGAGGTAAACGGATGGTGCATAGCGTGATAACGACCGCTTTCTTCGTCTAATTCCAATAAAGGGAAATCAACTACCCATAATGGAGCAAATTCCGCCGGGTTTCTCAATCCCAAACGAGTCGCCAGTTCCATTCTCAAAGCAGAAAGTTGTGTTCTCGTTTTATCGGCCGGTCCTGAAAGCACAAAAATCATGTCGCCGGATTTTGCACCGGTTGTTTTTGCCCAATTGGTTAAATCGTCCTGATCGTAGAATTTATCAACCGATGATTTGAATGTTCCGTCTTCGTTGCATTTCACGTAAACCATTCCGCTGGCACCAATTTGTGGACGTTTCATCCAATCAATCAAACCATCAATTTCTTTACGGGTGTAGTTTCCTGCTCCCGGAACTGCAATTCCCACAACCAATTCTGCAGCGTTGAAAACTGGAAATTCTTTGTGTTGTGCAAATTCGTTCAACTCGCCAAATTCCATTCCGAAACGAATGTCCGGTTTGTCATTTCCATAGGTTTTCATCGCATAATCGTATGTGATGCGAGGAAATTTATCTACTTCAATTCCTTTTATTTCTTTCAATAAATGACGAGTCAATCCTTCAAAAACATTCAAAATATCTTCTTGTTCCACAAATGCCATTTCGCAATCGATTTGTGTAAACTCAGGTTGACGGTCGGCACGTAAATCTTCGTCACGGAAACATTTAACGATTTGAAAATATTTGTCCATTCCACCAACCATCAACAATTGTTTGAAAGTTTGTGGCGATTGTGGCAAAGCATAAAATTGTCCTGCGTTCATTCTCGAAGGAACAACAAAATCTCTGGCACCTTCCGGAGTGGATTTGATTAAGTAAGGCGTTTCTACTTCGCAGAAATCTAAATCTGAAAGGTATTTACGAACTTCCATCGCTACTTTGTGACGGAAAAGCAAACTGTTTTTTACCGGATTTCTGCGAATATCCAGGTAACGGTATTTCATTCGAATGTCTTCGCCACCATCGGTTTCATCTTCAATTGTGAAAGGAGGCGTAAGGGCAGCATTCAATATTGTCATTTCGGTAACCAAAATTTCGATATCGCCAGTTGCCATATTAGCATTTTTGGCTTCACGCTCAATAACGGTTCCTTTGGCCTGAATCACGAATTCACGACCCAAGGTTTTGGCCAATTCGAAAACGGTTTTATCGGTACGACTTTCGTCGAAAATTAATTGGGTAACTCCGTAACGGTCGCGTAAATCGACCCAATTCATAAATCCTTTGTCTCTTGATTTCTGAACCCAACCGGCTAACGTTACTTCGGTATTGATGTGTGAGGCGTTCAATTCGCCACAATTATGACTTCTATACATTGAAAATAATTTTTAGAGTGCAAAAGTAAAAACAAAAAACAACTTAATCCCTAAAACGACGAAACTTCGTTGTAAATAATGCCGTAAATAATTGTTAATCTTTGTTTTTCTTCAAAAAAATAAAGTAGTTTTGGGTAACAAAATCAAAAATCTCGTTTTATGAAAAAAATATTTTTAATTGCCATACTGTTTGTTTGTTCCAATGCCAGCTTTGGACAAAAGGTAAATTACGTAACGTTTCAGGCTGAAATCGCCAACAGGAACAATGATTTTATAACCATTACCACATTAAACGGCCAATTACTGAAAAAGATTGAATTGAACAAAAAAGGAATTTTCAAGGACACTTTGAAGATAAAAGAAGGGAAGTATCGAATGAACGATGGTATGGAAACTACAGAATTGTATCTTAAAAACGGTTATTCCATTAAATTGAAAATGGATGCCAAACAATTTGACGAATCCATAGTTTACACAGGAACTGGAGCATTGGAGAATAATGTGTTGGCCAAAAGAATTCTTCAGGACGAGCAGTATTTCAACACGGATTTTATGGCATTGGACGAAGCTGCTTTTGAAAATTTCAAGAACAAGAAACGCGAACTGGATTTGGGATTGTTGAAGGACAAAAAGCTGAATGCGAATTTTGTTGCGATGGAAAAAGCCAATATGGAAAGCAATTTAAAAGGTCTTAATGATTATTACCAAAAGACCAAAAATTTGAATAAACTCAACAATACGGTTTCTCCGTCATTTGATTATGAAAACCACAAAGGAGGAAAGACAAAACTTGAAGATTTTAGGGGGAAATACGTGTATATCGATGTTTGGGCAACTTGGTGTGGGCCGTGTCGTGCCGAAATTCCTTTTTTGAAAAAAACGGAAGAAATGTATCACGACAAAAACATTGTCTTTGTCAGCATTTCTGTTGACGTTGACAAAGACCACGACAAATGGAAAAATTTTGTTGCCGAAAAGCAATTGGGAGGCGTTCAACTTTTTGCGGACAAAAACTGGTATTCCGATTTTATTACAAGTTATGGCATCAACAGCATTCCGAGATTTATCTTGATTCATCCAAATGGAACTGTGGTGAAAGCGAATGCCTCAAGGCCATCCTCTACCCAATTGAAAGAAGAGTTGGACAAACTATTAAATTAAGGAGATAGAAGTGAAAATTGGCAGAAAATATTTTTCGGTTTAAAATTAATTTTTTACATTTACAGTACAACAAAGACGCTCTCGATTACAGAAATTAGATCAAATGTTTAGAAGATAAACAACTAAATCTGGATATTAAATTGTTAATATAGCGTCCTATAAAAAAATCGGCTGTCGCAAATTTTTGCAACAGCCGATTTTGATTTTTAACCAGGTTTAAATTTGGTAATCTACTGAAAAATAGTTGGTAAATAGTCGAATTATTTTTCCCCATAAATTACAATTGCGCTGGAGTCAATTATGATATTTCCATCGGGATATTTCTCCGCCAATGCCTGATACACTTCTGATTTTATTTTTTCTTTCATGGCATCATCTGCTTGGCTAAGTGCCGCAACAAAAGGTGCCGCCACTTCAGTCATCATGTTCCAATACACATCGGCTGTTCCACTGTTTAATTTGCCGGCCACTTCTTTTTCGGAAGTATTTTTTAAGCCAGCTTGTTGAAACAAACCTCGAATCAAACCTTCCTTGGCACATCGAAACATTCCCGGGGCTTCAGGCGATGGTGGGGACAATTGCATATTTCTATTGATGGTACCGCCAATTGCGGTCACCCAGAAATTTTTCTCGGGACCATTCCAAACTGCTACCGCAATTCTGCCTCCCGGTTTCAGTACACGAACCATTTCTTTGGTTGCCAAAAGCATGTCCGGAAAAAACATGAAACCAAAACGGCAACTTATGGCATCAAAGGTATTGTCGGCAAAGGGAAGTTCGCAAACGTCGCAAGCGCGAGTTTCAATATTCTTGATTCCTCTTTCTTTTGCATATTCCTTGGTAATTTCAAGCATTTTTTCCGAAAGGTCGGTGATGACAACCATTCCTCCTTTAGAGGCAATTGTAAATCCCGGCTCTCCTGTTCCACCAGCAATATCCAACACAAAATCGGTATTTTTTGGATTTATCGATCTAACAATTTCATCACCCACAGGTTTTAAAAATTCCATCATTAACTTGTCCCATTTTTTCCATCCCGGAGAAAATTTGTCCCAGGATGCTTTTTGCAGTTCGCGAATTTCTTCAAGTTGTGTTTCCATTTTGATTTCAATTTGATTTACTACGTTAAATTTTATCAGTGTAGGTAAATAACTGTTGCCAAATAGGGCGTGGCATAAAACTGATTTTTGCAGATAGAGATATGAAAATAATACCCTGTTAATCAGTAGCTTCAAAGGTAATTATTATTTTTTGAATCTTTAAATAATTCAAATTGAAATATGATGGGTTTGATGTTTTTTAGGCGTTGAAGGTTTAAGAATAATTCAATAAAAATTGGCTGTTGCAAATTTTTGCAACAGCCAATTTTGATTTTAGCGTGGTTGTTTAGTAAATCTGAAAACATGTTGAATTCTTAAAAAGACATTCTCAAAAAAAGTAGTTCGGATTCACGGCAGGATTGACACGGAGACGACACTCGCGTTAATCGTGGAAATATAACTTCTTTAAAGTTTATATAATTCTTTCAAAGCAGAAGAAAAATTTATTGGTTTTCTTCCAAGTAAAATTTCCAAATCACTTGTCACTTTACTGTGTTGGTTGTTTTTTATATCTGCTGCAAATGCTGTAAACACTTGAATAAAATGTTCTGGAACACCTGCTTTTTCTAAAATTCCCTTGTAATCCTCCGATTCAAGTTCTGTATAAGTTACCGTCTTTCCAGAAAGTTTTGATAATTCAGATGCTACATCAGCATAAGAATACGCTTCTGAACCCGTAATTTCATAAATTTTATTTTCATTATAATTAGATAACAAATCATTGGCAATGGCTTCGCCAATTTCTCTGCGAAGAGCAAATCCTACCTTTCCCTTGGCTGTAGGCAACGTAATTCCTGTTTCAAAAGGGTTTTCGCCGGCAAACATCAAAATGGTGTCGGTATATAAATTATTGCGGAAAAAAGTAAACGCTAATCCGCTTTCTTTGATATAATCTTCGGTTAGAAAATGGCTTCCCATCAAAAACTGATTGTCAGAGTTGGAAAAATTTTCCATTGTCACACTGGTATAAGCAATTAATTTTACTCCATTCAGTTTGGCTGCATCAATTACGTTTTTGTGTTGTTGTAAACGATTTACCGGGTCAACTCCCGAAATCAGCAATACTTTTTCGATTCCTTTTAATGCTTCATTTAGTGAATTTGAATTGTCAAAATCTCCAATTCTCACATCAATCCCTTTTGCTTTAAAATCTTTCGCTTTTTCCGCATCTCTTGCAAGAATTGCAATTTTATTTGGTGTCGTTTTTGTCAACAATTGATCGACAACCGATTTTCCTAAATGTCCTGTAGCTCCTGTTATTAAAATCATTTTTTTATTTATTTAAATTTTTAATTACTTTTGTTACACAAAGTAACTAATAAAAGTTTACAATCGAAACAAATGGAATTCAAATAGTAGTAACAATATTGTAACTAATGATGGAAATACACGAAAAAAAATTTGATTGTCCGGTAACGGCAACCTTAGAATTAATTGGAGGAAGGTGGAAAGCTCCAATTTTGTTCTATTTGTCAAAAGGGACTAGAAGATTTGGACAAATTGATGCGACAATATCAGGAATATCACGAAAAGTCCTTACCGAACAGCTAAAAGACTTGGAAAAAGATGGTTTAATAATTCGGGAATATTATAAAGAACTTCCTCCAAGAGTGGAATATTCACTTACTGAATTTGGTCAAAGTTTATCATCTGTTTTTAATGCAATGGTTCATTGGGCAAATGAAAATTTAGTAAAAAAGTAGAAACAAAGATTGTGTTTTGTGAAAGGCAAAGGTTTGTTTCGCTTTATATTTCTGTTAATATAAAATTACCATTCCCATAATAAAACAAGAAACCACCAAAAATCTGATTTTTGGTGGTTTCTTTATTGAATTAAATTAAGATGTTAAATTGTATGCTTCGGATTAAAACCATCCTCGCTTAATTCTTTGTGATCATAATCGGCAACCATTTCGGCTTCATAATCGATTTTTTCAGCTTTGGATAATTTGGCTTTGATTTTCTCCATAATTTCATAAATCACGGGAACAATAATCAAGGTCAGGAATAATGACGAGATCAATCCACCAATAATTACCCAAGCCAAGCCGTTTTTCCATTCGGCACCAGCTCCAGAAGCCAATGCAATTGGGAACATACCGAAAACCATTGCAATGGTGGTCATCAAGATCGGACGAAGACGAGCGTGATTCGCCTGGATCAATGCTCTTCTTATTGATTCACCAGCTGCTCTTCGTTGGTTGGTGTAATCCACAAGCATGATCGCGTTTTTACACACCAGACCAATCAACATAATGATACCCAAAATGGTGAAAATATTAAGTGTTTTGTTAGTCAAAGCCAATGCCAGCAATGCTCCAATAAACGAAAGCGGAATGGCGAACAATACCACAAACGGGTGCATAAAACTGTCATATAAACCAACCATTACCAGGTAAACCAAGATGATGGCGGCCAATAAAGCGATTCCTAAAGTACCAAAACCTTCGCTTTGGTTTTCTTGGTCTCCTCCCCAAATGTAATCTACACCAACTGGTTTCTTCAATTTTTCCAGTTTTGCTTGCCATTGTGTTACAATTGTTCCTGTTGGAACCCCAACGTTTTGCCCTTGAACCGTTACCGAAGCCGATTTATCTCTACGCTCCAATTGGCTAGGTCCCGAACCTTCAGTAATAGCAGCAAACTGTGACAGTTTGATTTGTTGGCCAGCATTGTTGATGAAAATTAGATTACTCACGTCGGAAATGTTTTTTCTGTCAAAAGCATTGTATTTAATGTTGATGTCGTACTCATATTCACCGGCTCTAAACTTCCCATCAGTGTTACCGCTATAAGCTGTTTGCATTGTCATACCAACTGTTTGTAGCGTCAATCCCAAAGCAGCCATTTTATCACGATCCACCTGAACATTTACTTCAGGGTTTCCTGCTTCAACAGTCAGTTTGATTTCGGTTGTTCCCGGAATGGTGCGCAATTCAGCTTCGGCTAATTTAGCAAAAGCCATTGCGGCTTCTGTGGAAGGTCCTGTAACAATCAATCCAAGTTTTGCATTTTCTGCAGTACCCAAAATACCAACTGGAACTGTTTTTACTTTGGCTCCAACCAATACTTTTTCGAGTTTACGTTTGATTTTCGCGGCATACACTGAAGCAGCATCTGTACGTTCTGATTGGTCAATCATTTTTACGTCAATCTCCGCTTTGTAGGCAGTGGCTTGTGCACCTCCCATACCTTCACTGGTTTGTCCCACGGTTGTAATTTGGCTATGAACATATTCCTGATTTTTCAAAAAGGCTTCCGCTTTTTGAGTCATGAAGTTGGTTTGCTCCAATGAAGCGTCTTTCGGCATTTCGATTTGAACCAAGAACTCTCCACTATCTGAAGAGGCAAAGAATTCACCGCCTATAAATCCACCGCCAAACAAACTGAATATTGTTCCGAAAAACAAAATCAATACGACTCCAATGGTTTTTATATAATGATCCAAACACCAGTTCAACAATTCGGTTACCCAATTCGTAAAACGAGTTAATAAACTTTCGAATCCAAGAATCGTTTTCCCGAACAAGTTTTTTCCTTCGATATGTTCCAGTTTTCCAAAACGAGAGGACAACCACGGAATAATGGTAAACGAAGCTAACAATGAAAACAGGGTTGATATAATTACCGTTACACAGAACTGCGTGATAATATTAGAGACCAATCCAGAACTCAAGGCAATAGGCAAGAACACCACCACAATTACCAATGTAATCGAAGTTACGGTTCCACCAATTTCGGCTGTACCGTCAAAGGAGGCACGAATACGGCTTTTACCCATTTCCATGTGTCGGTAAATATTCTCCAATACCACGATGGCATCATCGACCAAAATACCTACCACAAGGGATAATCCCAATAAACTCATCAAGTTCAATGTGTAGCCCAAAAGATAGATTCCAATAAAAGTGGCTATTAACGAAGCAGGAATCGATACCATTACAATTAATGAATTTCGAATACTGTGCAAGAAAAACAACATTACAAAAGCAACCAAAACTACCGCGATCAATAAATCATGAAGTACGGAATCTGCAGCGTCCAAAGTATAAACCGTGCTGTCTTTGGCTATTTCCAGTTTTAAGTCACTGGTTTTATAATCCTTTTCTAGTTTTGTAATACTGTTCTTTAACAGCTCACTTACCGCTACGGCATTGGCATCTGATTGTTTTACTACTTGTAAAATAATCGCGCTTTTTTGATCTATGCGAGAGATTTTCTCGGCAATTTTTTGGGTATCTTGTACATCGGCAATGTCGTTCAAACGGATTTCGATTCCGTTTTTAGAAGATACGACCAAGTTTCTTAGTTCTTCAACATTCTTGTATTTTCCGGCAAGACGAATCAATATCTTTTGGTCACGAGTTTGGATGTTTCCAGTTGGGAAATCCAAGTTGGATGCCAAAATAGTTTGCTGCACCTGCGGAACAGAAAGTCCGTAACCCTGCATTTTTACGGCGTCAAGATTCACTTGAATCTCTCTTTCTTGACCTCCAATAACGTTTATCTGTGCCACACCGGTAACACGAGATAAAACAGGAGCGATTTTTTTGTCTATCAAATCATAAAAAGCGGCTTCGTCCATTTTTCCGTTGGCGCCAATTGTCATAATTGGTAAATCATCCAACGAGAATTTTGATAACGAGGGTGTTTTGGCATCATCGGGTAAATCACTGATGATGGCATTGATTTTTCGCTGGGCATCATTCATCGAAATGTCGATATTCGCTTGTGTTGTCAGCGTAATGGTAACTACAGACAAGCTTTCGTATGATTTGGAATCAATCTTTTTGATGTTTTCCAAAGAGGCGATTGCGTCCTCCACTTTTTTGGTAACCGTATTTTCTACCTCACTTGGAGAAGCTCCCGGATAAACGGTGGAAATTGCGATTACATTGGATGCAAATTTAGGAATCAATTCATAGCCTAATTGACTATAGCTGAACAGTCCGCCAAGTGTTAGAATCGTAAACAATACAATTACCAACGAGGGACGTTTTATGGATATTTCTGCTAATTTCATAAGTTTTGGTTGTTGACTATTAAAATCAATTATTTGATAATTTCTACTGTATTGCCGTCTTGCAAGTTGATTTGCCCTGTTACAATTACAGTGTCTCCATCAGATAATCCGTCAACTATTTCTACTTGTTCTCCCAGGATACGACCCGCTGTTACTTTTTTCAATTTGGCTGTGTTATTTTCCACTACAAAAATCTCGTTACTGCTCACACTTCCCACGAATGCATTTCTAGGAACTACTTTCAATTGTTGTTTTTGTTTCGAACCAAAATTGGCTGTTCCGTACATTCCGGCTTTTAGGCTTTTTTCAGGGTTGTTGGCTATTTCAATTTCAATCGGAAAATTCAAACTCTCATCTGCTTTGGCAGCGATAAAAGTGATTTTACCCGAGAATGATTTGTCTGGAAAAACGCTTGATGAAACGGCTACCGTGCTTCCTAATTTTAAGCTGGTTACTTGGCTTTCGTTTACGCTAACGTTTAATTTTAGTCTAGAAACATTCACGATGTCAAACATTGCCGTAGCGGGCATGCCAGCTAAAATAGAACCTGGCTCAATGTATCTTTTATTGATAAATCCATTAATTGGCGCTTTGATTCGAGTATCGCCAACATTTATTTTAGCTTGTTTCAAGTTTGATTGGGCTTGGGTCAAAGCTAATTTTGCCTGATCCAGTTGTTGTTTGGTAACACCGCCTGAAGTAAAAGCATTTTCATATCTGTTGTAATCTGATTTGGCATTTTGGTATGCAGCTTCCGCAGTTTGGGCATTTACATTGATCACGTCGCCTCTTACAACTGCAAGTGCTTGTCCAACGGTTACATAATCGCCTTCTTTTACCAAAACGCTGATTACTTTACCTGATTTCTCGGCAGAAAAAGTCAATTCCTGAATCGGTTCAAAACTTCCGTTGGCCACAAAATCCAAGGTTAATTCTTGTGTTGTCACTTGAGCTGTTTTTACGGATACGGACGCATTTTTTTCGGCAACGATATCGGTTTTTGCTTTATTCTCTTTCTTGTTTTTATTTAAAATAAAACCGATTAATCCTAATGCGACAATAATTACAATTAGGGTTGTTATATACTTTTTCATGTTGGTCTAGTTGTTTATAAGTGTTTTAAGTTCTCCTTTAGATTTGATTAATGTTATTTCGGCAATTTTGTAAGCCAAGATTGCTCTCGTGTAATTATTTTGCGCTTCAAGTGAGGCATTGTCGGCATCCAATAAATCGGTTAATGAAGCCAATCCCTGAAGGTAATTGTTCTTGGTGTTTTTCAGGATGTCTTCAGCCAGACGCATATTTTCTTTTTGATTTCTGATGGTTATAAGGTTGTTCTCAATTTGAGTTTTGGCATTGATATAATCCAAATCAAGAGCCAATTGGGTATCTTTGATGTCTTCTTGAAGAGTCCTTATTTCAACATCGGCTTGTCTTACCCTGGCACGAGTTCCAAAACCATTAAAAATTGGAATTCTCAAATTCAATCCAATGGCGGAATAATCAGACCAATACACTCCATCTGCAGGTTTTGCAAATAGAGGCACTTCAGGACCTTGGCCTAAATAGTTGTATCCTGCCACCAAGGAAAGAGTTGGGTAATATTCGGCTATAATGGCTTTCTTTTGAAATCCTAAAAGTTCTTCTTGTTTTTTCAAGAGCAAATATTCGGTTCTGTTTGCCGCATTAGGAGCTTCGCTCAATGCAGTTGGAGTTACTTCAAATTCGGTTTTTGGAAAACTGATTGGTGTTGCAATCGGCATCCCCATATAAAACTTCAACGCATTTTCTTGTAAGTCAATTTGATTTTTGACTTGTTGACGATCCGTGTCAATGTTGGACATTTTTACGTTGATTCTGTCTAAATCAATTTTTTTGGCCAAGCCATTGTCAAATTGTCCTTTTACTATGTTGCGAACTTTTGTGGTATTCACATAATTGCTGTCCAATAAAGTCAATCTTTCTCGAAGTACAAACACGGAATAATAATTATTGGCTACTCTTTCGATTATTTGTTCTTCCGTGAGTTGATTGTTTATTTGGTAGAATTCTCTGGAAGTTTTTGCGGCTTTCAATCCTGTAAATACCGCTTGGTCAAAAATCGCTTGATTTAGCGAAACTCCAGCTCCCGATGTCCATTCTTGGCCAAAAGCAACTTGTATTGATTCTCCAGGTTTTCCAAACATTGCTCCATCAAGTACATTGGTTTGCAAAATGGGATTGTAGGTTAAACTTCCGTTGGCAGTTATTTGAGGTAAAGCAAGGGAGCGAATTTCTTGAATTTTGTATTCGTTGTTTTCTATTTGCAGTTTTGATTTTTTGGCCTCCGCTTTATTTTGTAATGCATACGTTATGGCATCTTTCAAGGTTAAAGTGGTGACTTGTGCATTGACTGAGAGGCCAATTGTACACAAGAATAGTAGCATTCTGTTTTTCATTGATGATTAATTATGGATGTTTTGTAATTGTTTTTCGAGTTCGATTATTCCTTCGACAGTTGCCATTGCCCTGGTGTGGTATTCTAGGGCTTTTAATTCCAATTTTTGTGCTTCTACCTCGGAACGCGTATTTTCATTGATGCTGAATATTAAATAATAATAGAATTTGACGTAAGTTTCGATATCCAAATTATTTCGATATAATTTTTGTTCAATTCCTTTTTCTATGTTTTGCCTAAAACAAGAGTTGCAATCATCAATCTCTCTTTTCATTACTTGTTGATAAATCTCGGGGTAATGCTTTTTCAATTGATAAAGAGGAGAAGTGTCACCGGCTTTGAACATTTCCTTGAACATCTTCCTGATGATGAAATTTTCCTCGATGGCATTGTGATTTTCGGCGACAATGCTGTCAATAAGTTGGTGTACTTCTTTGTGGGCCATTGTTGTCGATTCCTCAATCAGGATTTCCTTGTTGCAGAAATATTTGTAAATTGTTTTCTTTGAAATGCACATTTCTCCCGCAATATCATCCATCGTCACGCTCTTGAAACCAAGTTTCAAGAACAAGTCGGTTGCTTTTGCTATAATTTTATCTTTCATGTTTAGATAATATTTAAATTTTGGAAATCATTGCGATTTCATTTTATTTAAATTGAAAATTCCAGATTGGCCACCAATTTTAGATTTTTCCCCAATCCAAATTTTTCTTTCGAATTGTTGAAATTTTTGTCCAGTCCAAAATCATTTCTATTGATGTCTCCTTTTATTTCAAAAGCCGCTTTTTTTGCTCCGTTGTAATTGTTGATACCGATGAATTCTGCATCCAATTCCACCATTTTCGTGACATCTTTTATGGTCAAATACCCTTTCAAGAAATTGATGTTGTTCTTTATTTTTTGAAAAGAGGTCGATTTGAATCGAATAAGCGGTTTTTTGCTTGGGTTGACATTCATTTTGTTTTGCAATGCAGTTTCTTTTTTGGAAGAAAAAGTATTGCTGTCTAAATAAAATTCTACGGATGCATCTTCGATTTGATCTTCATCAAGGGACACAAAACCATCAAAGTGATTGGTTTCGCCACCCAAATAAGTGATTGTAGAATCTTTCATTTTGATTAACACATCTGATTGGTCTGAATCAATGGTCCATTTCGTTGCCATAACTTGGTTTGATTTATAAGGTAAAAAGGCCTTAAGGGTTTTAATTTCTGGTGCAAAGATAGGATGGAAACTTTGAATACCAAAATAGTTTCCAAAGTATTTTTGAAATTTATTTTAAACTTTATATTTGAAACTCCAAAGCCTTGATGGCTAGTGTATACAGTAAAACCGCGCTACGGGATGGAAAAAGCCAACCCTATATTTTTTATTTCGATTTGTCTGTAAAAACAAAAAACCACCCAAAATCAAGTCTCGGGTGGTTTCTTCAAGAGGGGCAAAAAATATTATGCTTCAGTAGCTCGGGCTAATCTTCTGTCGCGCAAGGCGTACTTCATTCTTTTTACCAGATAGAACATTACCGGAACCATCACCAAGGTCAAAACCGTGGCATAAGTCAATCCGAAGATAATGGTCCAGGCCAAAGGTCCCCAGAAAATCACGTTGTCTCCACCCATAAAGAAGTGTGGATTAAAATCAGTGATTAAGGTAAAGAAGTCAAAGTTCAAACCAATCGCCAACGGAATCAATCCCAAGACTGCCGTCAAAGCGGTCAACAATACCGGACGCAAACGTGATTTTCCAGATTCGATGATGACTTCCTTGATTTCGTCCAAGGTCAAATCATCGTGCGATTCCACGCCTTTGTCGTACACTTTTTTATCCATCAGCAAGACGAAGAAGTCCATCAACACGATTCCGTTTTTCACCACGATACCCGCCAACGAAATGATTCCCATCATCGTCATCAGGATTACGAAATCCATGTTGGCAATGACATAACCGTAGAAAACCCCACTGAAACTCAGGATTACCGTGAATAAAATCACCATCGTTTTCGATACCGAATTAAACTGCAATACAATGATGATGGTAATTCCTGCCAATGCCAAGAACAGGGCATACATCAGGAAACTTTGGTTTTTTCCTTGTTCTTCCTGTACTCCGGAGAAAGAATAACTTACCTCTTTTGGCAATTTGTAATTCTTCAATTCTGTTTGGATTTGTTTGGTGATTTCATCACCATTATAACCCGTCAACACATTCGAATAAACGGTCATTATTCGCTTGTGGTTCTTTCTTTTAATTTGGTTGTAGGTCTTCGTTTTTTCGGTTTGCGAAATGGCGGAAACTGGAACTTGAACGATTTGTCCGTTGTTCTGGTTTCTGAAAGTCAACGACTGGTTGAAAAGAATGTTTTCATTCTTGCGTTGATCGTCCTGCATACGCATTACGATATTGTAATCGTCATCACCTTCTTTGTAAGTCGAAATCTCCTGCCCATAAACGGAACGACGCAAGGCAAAACCTAATTGTCCGGTGGAAACACCCATGCTTCCGGCGTTTACTCGGTCAACTTTTACTTCCAGTTCCGGACTGTCTTTGTTGATGTCAATACTCAGTTTTTCAATTCCGGGAATGTTTTTCGAATCGATGAAGGCGATCATTTTATCGGCTTCTTTCAGCATCGAATCATAATCCTCTCCTTTCAATTCAATACTGATCGGATAACCCGCTGGTGGTCCATTGGCATCTTTTTCGACCGTGATCGTTGCTCCTGCAATGGCTTTTACCTTGGAACGAATTTCTTCCAAGATATCCGATGTATTGATTCCTTTGCGGAATTTGAATTCCGAGAAACTCACCGTTACTTTTCCTTTATAAGGCGTTTCAGAAGCAGAACCCGCATCGACATTTGGATTTCCCGCGCCAATACCTACCTGGGAAACGATAGATTCGGCAAGGAAGTTTTTATCCGTTTTTGGATCTACATATTTTTGCAGGACTTCTATAACCTGATTTTCTACAAACAAGGTCGCTTTATTGGTTTTTTCAATCGAAGTTCCCTGCGGATATTCAATATAAGCAATTACCTGATTCGGTATGTTGTCCGGGAAAAACAATACTTTTCTAGGGAAAACACCCAACAATACAAAAGAGAAAAACAACATTCCAATAATGGCTACCAATGCAAACCAAGATTTTCTTTTGGTAAGGATATTGGCCAAAAAGGCTTTGTAATTATTTTCTAGTCTAGGAAAGAAACTGTGTTGGAAGTCCTGTGTCCATTGGTAAATCTTCAAGAAATACAACCACATCAGTCCTGTTGAAATTAATAACAAGTGACCAATTCCTCTCAGGAATTTACTGTCATAAGTATATTTCGATCCAATAAAGGCAAGAAATACTCCGAATGCCACAAATAAAATAGTGTAGAATTTCAAACTCTTTTTAGAAACGTTTTTGTCTTCAATATCCATTGAACCTCCCGTCATTGCAGCATTCACGACCATTGCCACAAATAAAGATGCGGTAAGGGTCACGGTCAAAGTCATCGGGAAATATTTCATGAATTTACCCATCGTTCCTGGCCATAAGGCAAATGGCAAGAACGCCATCAATGTAGTGGCTGTCGATGAAATTACGGGCCAGGCAATTTCGCCAATACCCACTTTCGAGGCTTCTATTCTGGGTAATCCTTTTTTCATGTTGGCAAAAACGTTGTCGACCACCACAATTCCGTCATCCACCAACATTCCCAGTCCCATTACCAATCCAAAAAGAACCATCGTATTCAATGTTAATCCTAAAGCCGAAAGTATCGCAAAGGCTATCATCATGGACAACGGAATTGCAGTTCCCACGAATAGGGAGTTTCGTAATCCCATGGTAAACATCAAGACGATCATTACCAGAATAATCCCGAAAATAATGTGGTTTGACAATTCATCCACCTGATGTTCCACACGAGAAGACTGGTCGTTTGTCATTTCGATTTTCAGGTTTTTAGGCAAATAAGATCCTTGTGCTTTTTCTATTCTTTCTTTTACCTGTTCGATGGCAGAAATCATGTTTTGACCGGAACGTTTTTTCACGCTTAGCATCACCACTTCATTCCCTTTTTCACGGGCATAAGTGGTTTTTTCTTTCTCTTTGAAACTAACAGATGCAATGTCTTTTAGGTAAACAGTTCCGCCGTGCGATTTCACGATAACGTTTTCCAGTTCTTTCGGGTCTTTGATTTCACCGACAATTCTAATGTTGTTTCTGGAGCCTTGTGACACCAAATTCCCTCCCGAAAGCGTCATGTTTTCAAATTTAACCGCATTCTGGATTTCGTCGAAAGTCACTTGCGCCGCCGTCATTTTGAAGATGTCCACTGCAATTTCCACTTCTTTGTCATCCACGCCAAGAATGTCAACTTTCTTCACTTCGGAGATTTCTTCCAGGTCATCCTGGATTAATTCTCCGTATTTTTTAAGCTGTTGGGTAGTGTAATTTCCTTGCAGGTTGATGTTCAAAATTGGCACTTCTTCAGAAATGTTCAATTCAAAAACATTAGGTTCCACTTTACTGCCATTATCCAGATTAGGCCAATCCGTATCTGCTTTGGCATTGTCAACTTTGTCCTTGATTTTTACTTTAGCCGCATCAATGGTAACATCATCGTCAAACTCGGCGATAATCATTCCGTAATCCTGAAACGAACTCGAAGTTACTTTGGTAACACCACTGATGTTTTTGATTTCCTTTTCCAATGGTTTGGTAACCAATTTTTCGACATCTTCCGCTGAGTTTCCGGGAAAAACAGATGAGATGTACACTTTGTTTTCGATGATTTCCGGGAAATCTTCGCGAGGCATTGTAATATAGGCATAAACCCCAGAGATTACAATGATTGCTGTCAGGATGTAAACCGTAACACGATTGTCGACGGCCCAGCTTGATATGCCGAA
Source organism: Flavobacterium fluvii (assembly GCF_900129545.1). Lineage (GTDB taxonomy): Bacteria > Bacteroidota > Bacteroidia > Flavobacteriales > Flavobacteriaceae > Flavobacterium > Flavobacterium fluvii. The sequence continues at coordinate 907,893 of NZ_FQWB01000001.1, forward strand.
TTGTTTGTTTTGGTGACTCATATAATTTGAGATTTTAGATTAACGATTTTTGATTTTAGATGTGTATTGTGTAATTCTATAAGGAATTATATTTGAGATTTGAGATTTAAACGATGCAGAAATCTGCAATCGAAAATCGTTACCCGAGCTCTGAAAGAGCGAACAGGCGGAGCAATCTTCATTCAAAAATCATTTTAAAAGTTTAGTTTCATTCCTTCAGAAACAGCGTTTGCACCTTCGGTAACAATGATGTCATTATCTGATACTCCGCTTAAAATTTCAGTTACATTATCGGATGACTGACCTAGTTTTACGATTGCTTTCTTGGCAGTTCCCGTTTTTCCGTTTGAATTGGTAACGATGAAAACATATTTGTTTTTTTGTCCGTCTTCCTGAATCACGTTGGTAGGAACAACAACTGCATTATTACTCACGTAATCCGTGATTTTAAGATTAGCTACCTGGTTAGGACGCAACAAGTTTTCCGGATTTGGAACACTTACTTCAATACCAAAACTCCTGTTGCTAGGATTCACGAAATTACCAACTTGACGTACTTTTCCTTTATACGTTTTTCCCAAAGAAGACAAGATAACGTCTACTTGTGTGCCTACTTTTAGTTTGCCAATGTAAGTTTCAGGAACAGAAGTCGAAACATACATATTGGTTAAATTCACGATACGCATTAATCCTTGGGTACTTGGTGCCACAACTTGTCCTTTTTCTACAAAAACTTCGTCGATAGTTCCAGTAAATGGAGCTCTTATTACTGTTTTTGCCAATTGTGCCTTGATTTGGGCAACACCTCTTTGAGCAGAAATCATTTGTGTTTGTGCTTGCAGATATTGAATTTCAGAACCAATTTTTTGGTTCCAAAGATTTTTTTGACGCTCAAAAGTTGTTTTTGCCAAAGCATATTGGTTTTCCTGGCTGGCCACTTGTTGGCTTAAACCAGCATCGTCAATTCTGCCCAAAATTTGTCCTTTTGTAACTCGTTGACCTGCTTTTACATTCAACTCAATCAAGGTTCCTTGGTATTCTGGTTGCACCAAAATGTTTTCTTTGGTATCTACGCTACCTTGAATTTCAAGATAATGACTGAAAACAGTGTCTTTTACAGTAAGTACAGAAACCAATGCTTCTTCTGTTTTTACATCCAATGTTTCCAATGCCTCGTCAATTTTTGCCAAATCGGCTTGGATTAAAGTTTTCTTGGCTTGAAGTCCTTTTACATCTTTTGATGCAATCAAAGTGTCAATGTTTGTGTTGTCTTCCTTCTTTCCACAAGCGAAAAGGAGTAATGAAAGGGCCGAGATGATAAATATTTTTTTACTCATGACTTTTATATTTTTTTGGAATTCGTGAATCTTCGATTTCATTTGTATGGTTATTTAAATTGGATTATTGTTTGTTGATTACTTTTTCTAAAGCTGCTTTTTTGTTGATTACATCTACCATGGATTGCAGGTATTTTTGTTGTGCACTGTACAATTGTCTTTGTGCATCATTATAATCAAAGCTGGAAGACAAACCTTCGGTAAATTTGATTTGTTGCTTTTTTTCGATTCTTTCGGCAAGGTTCAAATTGTTTTTTGCCGTGGTATATTCTTCAACGCTAAATTCGTAGTCCGTTTTGGCTGCGGCATATTGCAATTTCAATTTTTGTTCGGTTTCCGTCAATTGGGTTTTAGCCTGGTCTAAAGCAATTTTGGCTTGTTGGGTTCTGGAACTTCTGGCCAAACTGCTAAAGATGGGAACATTCAAACTTACACCAAGATTGGAATAATTAAACCAATTTTGATTTTGGGTAAAAAACTGGAATTCATCCTTGTAAGCATTGGTTCCATAATTTAGATTGGCTGACAATGAAGGCAAAGCTTTGCTTTTTTGCAGTTTTAATTCTAATTCTCTTTGTTCTTGAAAGTTCTGCGCTATTTGATAATTTACATTTTGGGAAACCGCAAATTCGCTTTGGGAAAAAGCCATGTCTAAATTAGAAATAGTCAAATTATCTAATTTGTCCGTTAGTTTCAAATCATCGTTGATTTCCACTCCCAACGTCATTTTAAGCATCTTATATGCCACGTCAACCAGTCTTTTGTTGTAGTTCAATGTACTGTTTATCGAGGTTAACGTGATTTCTAGTTGCTCCACGCTTTCTTCTTCGATCAAGCCATTTTTGAAAGTAGCTTTGGTGTCTGATAACGTTTTTTCTAAAGTGGCTTTGTTTTTCTCCAGAATAGTGATGCTTTCTTCTGCCAACAAAACATTTCCATAGGAATTGATTACCGCTTCCTTGATTTCGAAATCGGTTTTTTGTTTTGCATTTTCATAGTATTTCATATAGGTTTTTGAAGCCTGCAAAGCCACAATGTAGGAACCATCAAAGATTAATTGGCTTAAAGTGGCGCGTGCCGTCATATTGTGTTTGGTTCCGAAGGCAACTGTGGCATATTCTCCAGGGTTTCCCCCAAAAAATTCGGCAGGGACAACAGATTTTTGCAAAACAAAATTGTTGGTGTAATCTACGCTACCACTAATTTGCGGTAAACCCATTGCCGTTGTTTCCCATTTTTTCTCTTTGGAAGCTTCGATGTCTCTACCGGCATTTATGGCTGTATAATTGTTGGTTAAAGCATGCGCTATTGCTTGCTCCAAACTAAAATTATATCTTTTCTGTTCTTGCGATTTTGCCGTCAGGGCAAAAACGAATAAGGGGATTAAAAATAGTTTCTTCATGGATTATTTGTTAATGTTTTGTAATTGGTTTTCGAGTTCGATTATTCCTTCGGCAGTTGCCATTGCCCTGGTGTGGTATTCCAAGGCTTCTAATTCCAATTTTTGTGCTTCAACCTCGGAACGTGTATTTTCATTGATGCTGAAAATTAAATAATAATAGAATTTGACGTAAGTTTCGATATCCAAATCATAGCGATATAGTTTTTGTTCAATTCCTTTTTCTATGTTTTGCCTAAAACAAGAATTGCATTCCTCAATTTCTCTTTTCATTACTTGATGATAAATCTCGGGGTAATGCTTTTTCAATTGATAAAGGGGAGAAGTGTCACCGGCTTTGAACATGTCCTTGAACATCTTCCTGATGATGAAATTTTCCTCGATGGCATTGTGCTTTTCGGCCACGATGCTGTCAATAATTTGGTGTACTTCTTTGTGTACTAACGTGGTACTCTCTTCGATAAGTATTTCCTTGTTGCAGAAATATTTGTAAATTGTTTTCTTCGAAATACACATTTCTCCCGCAATATCATCCATCGTCACGCTCTTGAAACCAAGTTTCAAGAACAAATCGGTTGCTTTTGCTATAATTTTATCTTTCATATGAAGATTTTTATTGTTTTTTTGGTGATATGGTATCGCCATTCTACCTTGCTGTTTGTGATTTTTGAATTATGGCGATTTCATTTTTTTAAATTGTAAATTCTAGATTGGCCACCAATTTTAGATTTTTTCCCAATCCAAATTTTTCTTTCGAATTGTTGAAATTTTTGTCCAGTCCAAAATCGTTTCTATTAATGTCTCCTTTTATTTCAAAAGCCGCTTTTTTGGCTCCGTTGTAATTGTTGATACCGATGAATTCGGCATCCAGTTCCACCATCTTGGTGACATCTTTTATGGTCAAATACCCTTTCAGGAAATTGATGTTGTTCTTGATTTTTTGAAAAGAGGTTGATTTGAATCGAATAAGCGGTTTTTTGCTTGGGTTGGTATTCATTTTGTTTTGCAATGCAGTTTCTTTTTTGGAAGGGAAAGTATTGCTGTCTAAAGAAAATTCTAGAGATGCATCTTCGATTTGATCTTCATCAAGGGATACAAAACCATCAAAATGGTTGGTTTCGCCACCCAAATAAGTGATTGTTGAATCTTTCATTTGGATCAACACATCCGATTGGTCTGAATCAATGGTCCATTTAGTTGTCATAGCTTGGTTTGGTTTATAAGACAAAAAGGTCTTTTAGGGTTTTGATTTCTGGAACAAATATATAATGGAAACTTTGAATACCAAAATAGTTTCCAAGGTATTTTTAAAAATTTATTCTAAACTTAAAGTATCAGCTTTTTTAAGTTACTTTGTAAACTTTAAATTTGAAAATCTAAAATCAACAGTAATGCTTCCTATACACGAATATCAAGAGCAATTTTTAATTTATTTGGAAAGTCAAAATATTGCCAAAGAACCCAAAAATCTTTACCAACCCATAGATTATATTTTGCAGTTGGGCGGCAAAAGAATACGTCCGGTTTTGACCTTGATGACGGCCGATATTTTTGACGCCGATTATAAATTGGCTTTGCCGGCAGCAATGGCAGTCGAGGTTTTTCATAATTTTTCCTTGGTTCACGACGACATTATGGACGATGCCCCTTTGCGAAGAGGCAAGGTTACGGTTCACGAAAAATGGAACATCAACACCGGAATTCTATCTGGCGATGCCATGTTGATTTTGGCTTACCAATATTTCGAAAATTACCAACCGGAAACTTTTAGAAAACTGGCCAAATTATTCAGCAAAACGGCTCTCGAAGTTTGCGAAGGACAGCAATATGATGTAGATTTTGAAACCCGAAACGACGTCACGATTCCAGAATATCTAAAAATGGTCGAATACAAAACAGCCGTTCTTGTTGCCGCAGCAATGAAAATGGGTGCGATTGTGGCTCGTTCTTCCAAGGAAAATAGAGGGTTGATTTATGATTTCGGTCTTAATTTGGGTTTGGCTTTCCAGTTGCAGGACGATTATCTGGATGCTTTTGGCAATCCTGAAACCTTCGGAAAACAAGTGGGCGGCGACATCATTGAAAACAAGAAAACCTATTTATACCTGAAAGCCCTGGAGTTTTCAAAACCAGCCGAAAAAGAACAATTATTGCAATTGTTTTCCGTTAAATTAGATGACAACACAGATAAAATAGCCGCCGTCAAAGAAATTTTCAACGCAACAGGGGCTTCAAAAGCTACCCAAAAAGCCATTGAAGAATATACGTTGAAAGCATTCGAAACCTTGGAAAAAATGAATATTTCCCAAGAGAAAAAAGAAGTCTTGAAAGCTTTTGGCGAAAACTTGATGGAAAGAAAGGTTTAAAACAACAATTTCAATAGCAAAATTCAATTTCAATATTGGAGACTAATATTTTTGCCATTGAAATTGCCATTGAAATTGCCATTGCATTTTGCCATTGCCATTGAAAATTAAAATATATGTACATTACCCCATTAAACACCGATTTGTTGTTCGAAGAAGCCCAAAAGGAATCTTTGTACCTGAAATTAATAGAACAAATCAACAAGGATTTTAATCTGGCCAATGAAGGAATCGATTTTCCAATGAGCATTTCGCCCGAGGAAATGAAAATCCAATTGCACGAGAAAATCTATCGAATGATTCAATATAAATTTGCCGAATATTTGAATCTGCTTTATATCATTGACGTTTCGGAAGACCAAATAAAAAAACTCGATGGTTCCGATTTAGTGGTCCTGGCCGAAGAAGTTGCCTTTTTGATTTTAAAAAGAGAGTGGCAAAAAGTATGGTTCAGGAATAAATATTAAACCCCAAAAAAATAAAGAAGATGAAAATAATGAGATTTACCATTATCGCCTTTTTGGCACTAATCACCGTTTCTTGCAATGAGCTTGATAAATTATTGACCTTTACAATTTCAAACCAAACCACGTTTAAGGTAAACAGCGGGTTTCTTATTAATTCCCCAACAGAAATAGCCACCCCCGATGTTACCACAAATTCCAGCGCGGAATTCAAGAATAACAACACCAGTGTCGATTTAGTGAAAGATGTACAATTAAAAGAATTGAAATTAACGATAACTGACCCAACCAACAAAACATTCAGTTTCCTTAAATCGGCACATTTGTACATTTCTACAACTGCTGATGACGAAGTGGAATTGGGGTATCAAGATAATATTAGTTCTACTTCAAACACAATTTTGCTTACCTGCACTACTCAAAAATTGGACAAATACATCAAGGCTTCCAGTTATAAAATAAGAGCCAGGCTAACTACTAAGGAAACGTTGACACAAGATGTCACGGTAAAAGCGGATATGGGATTCAAGGTAACTGCCAATCCTTTTTAGTTCGAAACATAAATTATTCTTCGATTATTACAATGAGTTTTTTGAAATCGGTTTCTAAATCTATGTACATTAAAAATAAACCCTCACAAAAGGCATAAAGGCATCGCTGTAATAACCATTGTTTTCGTCAAACAAGACATCAAAACGTGCGCCGATTGTTACATTTCCGGTTCGATAACCCGCGCCAACATACAAGGCGGTGTTCCAAAAGGAATCGGAAACCCCATAATATTTATAATCGGTATTGACGTTGATCTCTTCCAATTCGACCGAAAGCTGGATTTGGGGAATAGGATTAATTAAACCAATTAGACTTGCTCCGTAAATTGTAGAGGTGTAATCATTTTTTGCAGAAACATAGCCAAACTGCAAGGCGGTTCCGACTGCAACAATTGAATTGACATTATAAATGGCACTCGGTGAAATAGTGATGTCCGTATAACCCGATGCAAAGCTCAATCCCAATCCGCCGCCAAATTGAACATTGTTCCAGAAATTATTTGGGGGACTTGTTGTGATTGTTTGTTGTTGTGCTGATAAATGGTGGAATGAAAATAAGACTGTCAAAATCAAAAAAGGTCTTAAAATGCTCATGTGATGGTTTTTTTTCATTGTTTATCGGTTTTTTTTAACAATTTTTTACGTAAAAGTACGTAAAAAAAGATTCTATGTGTATTGAATTATTGTACTTTTGCCAAACTATTTTTAACAAATAAGCAGAATTATATACAATTATGGATAGGTTTTCATTTTTAAATGCGGCACATACCGAATTTTTCGCGCAATTATACGATCAATATTTAGAAAATCCAGACAGCGTAGAGCCAAGTTGGAGAAGTTTTTTTCAAGGTTTCGACTTTGGGATGGAAACTTACAATGGAGAAGTTTCGGCAGCTCCAACAACTCCGGCAGCACCAGTAGCCACTGTGCAATCCAGTTCAAGCGAAAGTGCGGCTATTTCTGAAAAACTTTACAAAGAGTTCAACGTGTTCAAGTTGATTACTGCTTACAGAACACGCGGTCATTTGTTTACAAAGACAAATCCTGTTCATAAAAGAAGGACTTATTCGCCAACCTTGGATCTTGAAAATTTTGGACTTTCAAAATCAGATTTACCAACTGTTTTTGATGCTGCAAGAATCATCAAAATAGAGCCTTGTAGTTTAGCCGAGATCTTGGGTCATTTAGACAAGATTTACTGCCAATCTATAGGTGTTGAGTACATGTATATGCGAAATCCAAACGTTATTGAATGGATTCAAACTAAAATTGGGCACAACGACAACCAACCCAGATTTTCGACTGACGAAAAGAAAACCATTTTAAACAAATTAAGCGAAGCCGTTTCATTCGAAAATTTCTTGCATACCAAATATGTGGGTCAAAAACGATTTTCGCTTGAAGGTGGAGAATCCATTATTCCGGCACTTGACGCATTGATCGAAAAAGCGGCAGAAAAAGGGGTGGAACATTTCGTGATGGGAATGGCACACCGTGGACGCTTGAATGTGTTGGCCAATATTTTCGGAAAATCTACCCAGGATATTTTTAGCGAATTTGACGGTAAAGATTACAATGATCAAGAGTATTTTGACGGTGACGTAAAATACCATTTAGGATTAAGTGCCGAAAAGACAACAAGTTCAGGAAAAACCATCAATATCAATTTGGCGCCAAATCCTTCGCATTTGGAGACTGTTGGAGCCGTAATTGAAGGGATAACCAGAGCCAAACAAGACAAATATTTTCCAAACGATTTCTCAAAAGTATTGCCAATTGCCGTTCACGGTGATGCCGCAATTGCTGGTCAAGGACTTTTGTATGAAATCATACAAATGTCGCAATTGGATGGATACAAAACGGGAGGGACAATTCACGTTGTAATCAACAACCAAGTGGGTTTCACGACGAATTATCTTGATGCTCGTTCATCAACTTATTGTACCGATGTTGCCAAAGTAACGCTTTCGCCAGTATTGCACGTAAATGCGGACGATGCCGAAGCCGTGGTTCACGCCATGTCATTTGCTTTGGATTTCAGGATGGAATTTGGTCGCGACGTATTTATCGATTTGTTGGGCTATAGAAAATATGGTCACAACGAAGGTGATGAGCCTCGATTCACGCAACCAATATTATATAAAATCATAGCCAAGCATAAAAATCCTAGAGATATTTATGCCGAAAAATTATTGGCAGAAGGAGTTATTGATGGTGCTTACGTAAAAGCTTTGGAAGCCGAATACAAATCAGGACTGGAAGTAAATCTTGAAGAATCCCGTAAAAAAGAATTGACCATCATTACGCCATTCATGCAAAATGAGTGGAAAGGTTTTGAAAGCGCAGGGATTTCACAAATGCTTACAAAAGTAGATACCACTTATCCAAAAGAAGGACTTACGGCTGTAGCCAATGCCATTTGTAACTTGCCTGAAGACAAAAAATTCATCAGCAAAATTCAAAAACTGATCAACGACAGAAAAACAATGTTTTTCGAAACCAATAAGTTGGATTGGGGTATGGCCGAACATTTGGCATACGGATCGTTGTTAAGAGAAGGTTTTGATGTTCGTCTTTCTGGACAAGATGTGGAGCGTGGAACTTTTTCGCACCGTCATGCCGTTGTAAAAGTGGAAGATTCGGAAGAAGAAGTGGTGTTAATCAATAGCTTGGAAGGCAAAAAAGGAAAATTCAATGCTTTTAATTCCCTGTTGTCAGAATATGGGGTTTTAGGTTTTGATTATGGTTACGCCTTGGCAAATCCTAATGCCTTGACTATTTGGGAAGCACAGTTTGGTGATTTCTCCAACGGTGCCCAAATCATGATTGACCAATATATCTCTTGTGGAGAAGACAAATGGAACAATCAAAACGGAATTGTCTTGTTGTTGCCTCACGGATATGAAGGACAAGGAGCAGAGCATTCCTCAGGAAGAATGGAGCGTTTCTTGCAACTTTGTGCCAGACAAAACATGTATGTTGCCGATTGCACAACACCAGCCAACTTCTTTCACTTGTTGAGAAGACAAATGAAATTGAAATTCCGTAAACCTCTTGTCGTGTTCACGCCAAAAAGTTTGCTTCGTGATCCAAGAGTAGTTTCGAGCATCGAAGAATTAGAAAATGGTTCTTTCCAAGAAACTATTGATGACGATTCAGTAATCAAAAAGGATGTTAAAACCTTGGTTTTCTGTACCGGAAAATTCTATTACGACATCACTGCCGAAAGAGAAATCAACGGTAGAAAAGATGTGGCAGTTGTGAGAATCGAACAATTGTTCCCGTTGCCGGTAGATCAATTAAAAGAAATCATAGCAAAATATCCAAATGTAGACGATTATGTTTGGGCACAAGAAGAGCCTAAAAACATGGGAGCTTACGGGTACATGTTGATGAATTTCGATTTTATAAAATGGAGATTAGCTTCATTGAGAGTGTCTTCGGCCTCAGCATCTGGAAGTTATACAAGATCGAAAAACCGTCATGCAAAAGCCATTAAAATGGTTTTCGACAAAGATTACATTAGATAAAAGACAGCAATTCCGATAAATTAAAATTCAAGATTCATAATTTAAAATAAATAAGATGATTTTAGAAATGAAAGTCCCATCACCAGGGGAATCCATAAAAGAAGTTGAAATCGCAACTTGGTTAGTGAAAGATGGCGATTATGTAGAAAAAGATCAAGCTATTGCCGAGGTTGATTCTGATAAAGCCACATTGGAATTACCGGCAGAAGCCAGCGGAATAATTACTTTAAAAGCAGAAGAAGGCGATACTGTTGCTGTTGGTGCAATTGTGTGCCATATAGATACTGATGCGGCAAAACCATCGGGAGCAGCTCCAGTTGCTGAAGCGAAACCAGTTGTTGAAGCACCAAAAGCGGAAGTTAAGGCAGCTCCAGTAGCGGCTCCAGCTCCAGCAACATCTTATGCTTCGGGAACACCGTCTCCAGCAGCCAAAAAAATATTGGAAGAAAAAAATATAGCTCCAACTTCAGTAACAGGAACTGGAAAAGCAGGAAGAATCACTAAAGAGGATGCAGTAAATGCAGTTCCTTCAATGGGAACTCCAACAGGAGGAAGCCGTGGTACAGAACGCACCAAATTATCAATGTTGCGTCGTAAAGTTGCCGAAAGATTGGTTGCAGCCAAAAACGAAACAGCGATGTTGACTACTTTCAACGAAGTAAACATGACGCCAATCAATACTTTGCGTAACGAATACAAAGACGCTTTCAAGGCCAAGCACGGTGGAATTGGGTTGGGATACATGTCGTTTTTTACAAAAGCAGTAACTAGAGCATTGCAATTGTATCCAGACGTAAACTCAATGATGGATGGCGACCACAAAATTGCTTTTGATTTTGCCGATATTTCAATTGCAGTTTCTGGACCAAAAGGACTTATGGTTCCCGTGGTTCGCAATGCAGAAAACTTGACTTTCCGTGGAGTGGAAGCTGAAATCAAAAGATTGGCAATAAAAGCGCGTGACGGACAAATCACCGTTGACGACATGACCGGTGGAACATTTACTATCACGAATGGTGGTGTTTTTGGAAGTATGTTGTCTACGCCAATTATCAATCCTCCTCAATCTGGAATCCTTGGAATGCACAACATTATCGAGCGTCCAATTGCCGTAAACGGTAAAGTGGAAATTCACCCAATGATGTACGTGGCACTTTCTTATGACCACAGAATTATCGACGGTCGTGAGTCTGTTGGTTTCTTGGTTGCCGTGAAAGAAGCATTGGAAAACCCGGTAGAATTGCTTTGTGACAACAATCCGAAAAAAGCTTTCGAATTGTAGTTTTAAATAATTTTCAAAACTAAAAAATCCCAAATTCCATATTACAGGAGTTTGGGATTTTTAATTTTAATTTGCGTTGTATTGTACAAAATCAAAAAGAGCATAATTGTCTGAATAAGGAATATGGTCTCCGATAAAAGACAAATTTTCCATACTGCAGAAGATGTTGAATTTGAATTTGGTGCCGTAATTCAATTGGGTGGCGCCCAGAACTTCATTGTTGATTGTCCAACTTGCATAATAATTTCGATTTACAAGCGTCAACTGTATCGACAAGTTATACCATTGTCCTCGTTTAATGGTTTTTCGATAGGATTGAACCGGATTCGCTTGGGAGGTCATGTAAACAATGAGTTCGTCGGAAAGTGCGTTTAATGAGGCTCTTTCTGATTGTTTTCCGTAGCCAATCTCGAAATCCAATTCGTGAGTGTCGTTATTGTATAAAAAAGCACCAATGCTGGCTTGGTCGCCCACTCCCATTTCGGGCACAAAAACTTTCCAGGTATAAGTTCCCGTGGTATAAGAAGCAACGGATTTTATCTTGGTTCTATCGTTGGTGTTGGCATGAGTAGAAATATTTAAATTTCCATTGTCAATAAAGTAATTTGGATCTCCAACCTGGGTCGCATCCATCCATTCATTCAAATTGTCGAAATTCCAAGTTTTTAAAGTACTTGGACTTGTAGTTTTCTGGGAACTTGTTTTTGAATTTGTTGACACAGGAGCCATGCTTTCGTCATTTGTAGAAATTGGTACTTGGCTTTCGTCGATAATATCCTCGCTTGTACAGGAAAATAAAATCAGTGCCAGCGTTACACATAATATTTTGGCGGTGGTTTTCATTGGTATAGATGGTAAATGGTTAGTTTTCTATTGTAAATACAAACAATGATTGTAATAATCAATAATTCCTTTTCCTTTCAATAAAATGTCGGCACCTATTATTCCGTGAACGGGTTTTGCTTTGTGCTGAATCAAGGCTTCATTGACGTGTGACAAGTCAAAAATCACGAGGTCAAAACCCTTGTGTTTCCAATTGCCCAGTTGCAGTTTGTTGCCAACGGCAGTTTGGGTAAGCATTCCATTTGCTCCCGCACCCGAAGCTTGTGTTTTAGACTTTTTGGCGTCCAATTGGAACAATTCGATGCTTTCAAAACCCACGCAACTGGAACTGGCACCCGTGTCGAGAATAAAATTGCCCTTCACGCCATTGATGCTCGCTTTTATGAGCAAATGTTGCGTCTTGGAAACCTTGAATTTTATTTTTTTATAGTTTTCTTTTTTAAGAATATAAGGAAGGTAGTTCATAATGACAAAAATGAGATTCAAATATAATCTAAAAATGGAGGATTATAACAATCTACCATCCCAAAATAGTAACTTTGCGCCTATAATAAACAACGATGACAATTACCGATACGCACACCCATTTATATTCCAACGAATTTGACGAAGACCGCAACGAAATGATACAACGCGCCATTGATGCCGGTGTTTCACGATTTTTTATTCCCGCCATTGATTCTGCACATACACAATCGATGTATGATTTGGAAAAAGCCTATCCGGAAAACATTTTTTTGATGATGGGCTTGCATCCCACGCACGTCAAAGACAATTATCTCGAAGAATTGCAACATGTTGAAGAAGAATTGGCCAAGAGAAAATTCTATGCCGTGGGCGAAATTGGCATCGATTTGTATTGGGATAAAACGCATTTGCCCCAACAACAAGAGGCTTTCAGGAAACAAATCCAATTGGCGAAACAATACAAATTACCCATCGTTATTCATTGTAGAGAAGCTTTTGACGAAATTTTTGCAATATTGGAAGAAGAAAAATCGCCTGATTTGTTCGGGATTTTTCACTGTTTTTCCGGGACTTTCGAACAAGCATTACAGGCCATTTCGTATAACATGAAACTCGGGATTGGTGGAGTCGTGACGTTCAAGAATGGAAAAATTGACCAGTTTTTGAGCCAAATCGATTTGAAACACTTGGTTTTGGAAACAGATTCTCCTTATTTGGCTCCCGTTCCTTTTCGGGGAAAACGCAATGAAAGTAGTTATTTGGTAAATGTAGTTCGCAAATTGTCAGAAATTTATAAAGTGTCGCAAGAGGAAATAGCAAATGTTACAACTGAAAATTCTAAAGTCATATTTGGGATTTAATGCAGAATTCGTCTATTTTTGTTAAAAATTTTGTTCATTTGTTCTTTTAAAAAATATGCTATATGTCAAAATTTGACGCTATTCGTCCATTTTATGATACCGAAGTAAACGATGCCATTCTAAAAGTGATCGATCATCCCATGATGAAGGCATTGATGAATTTTACTTTTCCAGACGTTGCAGACGAAATTTGGAAAGACCAACTTCGAAGAACACACTCCACGAGGGATTTTCAATGTAATTTCATATATAAATCACTCCAAAAAGTACTCGAAAAAACATCCGATGGATTGACCACTTCGGGTTTTGAAAAGTTGGAATTAAATACTGCCTACATGTTTATTTCGAATCATCGAGATATTCTTTTGGATACTTCCTTGCTCAACGCTTGTTTGTTCGAACATAAATTGGTGATGACCGCCTCTGCCATTGGAGACAATTTGGTCAAAAAATCATTCTTGAAAGTGTTGGCTCGATTAAATCGAAATTTTCTGGTTCAAAGAGGATTGTCGCCTAGGGAAATGCTGCAAAGTTCCAAATTATTATCGGAATACATCAGCAAGTTGTTGCAACACGAAAATCGTTCGGTATGGATTGCCCAACGTGAGGGAAGAACCAAAGATGGAAATGATGCCACCAATCCAGGCGTTTTGAAAATGCTTGCCATGGGTTCTGACGAAGAAAATTTGATGGATTATTTCACCAAAATAAAAATAGTTCCGGTCTCGATTTCATACGAATACGATCCTACCGATGCCTTGAAAATGCCCCAGCTTTTGGCGGAAGCCAAACAAGAAATTTACATCAAGGAAAAAAACGAGGATTTCATCAATTTGATGAGTGGTATTATGGGACAAAAACGTAGAATCCACATTCATGTTGGCGATGTTCTTGTTCACGAATTAGATGCCATCAAAGCCGAACACGAAAATTCCAACAAACAAGTTCAAGCATTGGCACAAATTATAGACGATTCTATTTTGAGCAGCTATAAATTGTGGCCGACCAATTATATTGCCTACGATATTTTGAATCAAACCGAAGCACATTCACATTTGTACACTGAAAACGAAAAGTCGCTTTTTGAGCGTCGATTGGAAATGAGAATTGATCACGGTAATCCATTGGCGCTACAAAGTTTCTTGGCCATGTATGCCAATCCCGTTGTCAACAAGTTGAAATACGAAAATGCAGTCTAAAGCCAAAATACTTCTGATATATACCGGTGGAACCATCGGTATGAAGAAGGATTTTGAAACAGGAGCACTCAAGGCTTTCAATTTTAGCAAATTGCTTCAAAAAATCCCGGAATTAAAACAATTGGATTGCGAAATTGACACGGTTTCTTTCGAAAACCCAATCGATTCCTCCAACATGAATCCCGAAAAATGGTCTAAAATTGCCCAAATCATTGAGGATAATTATTCCGTATTTGATGGATTTGTCGTGCTTCATGGCTCCGATACAATGTCCTATACCGCATCGGCATTGAGTTTTATGCTCGAAAACTTGTCGAAACCCGTAATTTTTACGGGATCGCAATTGCCTATTGGTGATTTGAGAACCGATGCCAAGGAAAACCTGATAACCGCCATTCAAATTGCTTCTTTGCAACAAGATGGAAAACCTGTAATCAGCGAAGTTTGCCTTTATTTTGAATACAAATTGTATCGAGGCAACCGAACAACAAAAATGAATTCTGAAAATTTCAACGCTTTTATTTCTCCCAATTATCCCAATTTAATTGAATCTGGAGTGCATTTGAAAACGTATCCCGAATTGTTTTTGTCCAATTCAAGAGTCGAAAAATTGAAGATTCACAAGAACTTGGACAATCACGTGGCTATTGTAAAAATGTTTCCAGGAATAAGCGAAACGGTTTTGGCGGCGATTTTTGCCATTCCACAACTTAAAGGAATAGTCTTGGAAACCTATGGAACAGGTAATGCACCAACCGAGGACTGGTTTTTGTCCTTGCTAAAAAAAGCCATTGCCGGTGGATTGCATATTGTCAACGTTACCCAATGTTCTGCGGGAAGCGTCAGAATGGGGCAATATGAAACCAGCACTTCGATGAAAGAAATAGGAGTTATTTCTGGAAAAGACATTACTACCGAAGCGGCGATTACCAAATTAATGTACTTATTGGGGCAAAATGTGTCGCCAACAATTTTCAAAACAATATTCGAAACATCATTAAGAGGAGAAATTTCATAAAAATCGAATTTTAATTTTCTTTAGTCAATTTTTTTCTTGTTCTTTGCACCCTCAAACAAATAGAGAGGTGTCCGAGTGGTTGAAGGAGCTAGCCTGGAAAGCTAGTATATGGGTAACTATATCGAGGGTTCGAATCCCTTTCTCTCTGCAAAAGTGTTTATAAAGAAAGTCAAAACCCCTAAAAACGTATGTTTTTAGGGGTTTTTCTCTTTTAAGCAACGATCAAAGGATTCATTAATAGAATCTGGTGCTTTTTATGAATTTGATTAATCGCTTCATTGTTGCATCATCCAAATTCGATAAATTTTGTTCAGAAATTATTGCTAATCACTTAATCAATTTAGTTCTATAGCGTTTTTATAATTTGGCTTCACTTATCGGTACAAATATTAGTAAACAAGGGATTAACTTTAGAGGTTGAATATTTTTACCGAAAATTGCTTTTCTATATATTTACATTACTTTTATAAAAAAAATCAATTTTTGTTCTCAAAATAACCAATAGTCAATTAGAATGACACCTAATTTCAAGAATAAATAATTTCAGCTATTTTTGTTGTGATTTAAACAATAAACTATTTAACAAAAACCAATGCTAAGAAAACTTAGTTACATAATTCTTATTAGTTTTTTTCTTTTATTATGTTCCTGTAATTCAAGCACCAAGGAAAAACCCACTATTTCAATTGGGTTTTCACAAAGTATCTCTGAGGATGATAGCTGGAGAAAATCTATGGATAACACAATGAAGGTAGAGGCTTCGCTTCATCCAGAAATCGACTTAACTATTTCGATTGCAAATGTCAATACAAAAAAACAGATTGAAGATATTGAAAAAATGATTAAAAACCAAGTGGATGTTTTGATAGTAGCTCCATTAGGTTCAGATTCCCTAGTACCAGTAATCGAAAAAGCATATAGAAGGGGAATTCCGGTAATTATTGTCGACAGAAAAGTTAATACATCGAATTATACGGCATTTTTAGGAGCAGACAATGTTGAAGTTGGACATATTGCCGGAAAATATATTGTTTCTATGTCTAAAGCTCGTGCCAATATTCTTGAAATTAAGGCAACCACAGATATTTCACCTGGTGTGGAGCGAAGTTTGGGATTTAAACAAATTATTGATCAATATCCAAACATTAAAAAGACAAGCATAACTGCCTTGGATTTGGCATCCATAAACAATGATTTTATTAAGGCTCTGGATAGTATGCCGAAAATAGATTATGTTTTTGCTTTTAATGATATTATTGCACTTCAAGCTTGGGAAGCAGCAAAACGAAAAGGGAGAGAAAAAAGCATAAAATTTATAGGAATAGACGGATTGAATGATCCAAATGGAGGAATTCAGGCTGTTAAAGATGGTAAGTTGACTGCTACCATATTATATCCGACGGGAGGTAGCGAAGCGATAAAGCTGGCAATTAAATTGGCAAACAAGGAAATGGTGGCCAAGAATAATGTCCTCAACACCATTTTGATTGACTCCTTGAATGCCGACATAATGAGCAATCAATTTGATAAAGTGTCGCAACAGCAATCTAATATTGAAACGCAACAGAATGTAATCAAGGAACAAGAAAAGAAATACCTGACATTATATAATTTAATAAAATTGTTGACCTTTCTTTTAGTGGTAATTTTCTGTTTAGGTCTTTTTAGTATTTATTCCGTATTTTCAATAAAAAAGAAAACAAAGTTATTAGAGGAAACAAATTCAAAAATCATTCAACAAAGAAATGAAATTGAAAAATTTGTGGAGAAACTTGAAGAAAGTAATGAATCCAAAATCAATTTTTTTACGGGAATATCACACGAATTTAAAACTCCTTTAACCCTAATATTAAGTTCGGTTGAATCTTTGCACGATGAATTTAAAAACAAAAGTCATTCGGTCAAAAAAGATTTAGACATTATGTACAACAATTCGTTGAGATTACTTCGGTTAATCAATCAATTGTTGGATTTTAGAAAGGTCGAGGATAAAAAATTTACCCTGAAACTATCCAAAAACAATCTTTGGAAATTCTCGACTAATATGTTCAAGGAATTTAAAAGAGAGGCAAAAAAAAGAAAAATAAATTATACCATTGAAACGGACAATGAAGAGTTGGATGTCTATTTTGATGCCAATTTGATGGACAAGGTTTATTACAACCTGTTGTCCAATTGTTTTAAATTCACTCCGGATGGAGGTAGAATTGAAATCAAAATTAGTCAGGATAAAAATAAAGGATTGGTCAAAATTAGTTTTAAGGATTCGGGAATTGGAATACCGGAAAAAGAAATCAATCAAATTTTCAGTCCCTTTTTTCAAGGTTCAAACAACTATAGAAATGGTTCGGGTATTGGGTTGAATTTATCCAAGAATTTTGTTGATTTACACGAAGGAAACATCGAAGTAAGTTCTGTCAATGGTGCCGAATTTTCAGTTTATTTAAAGTTGGGAGATGACCATGTCGACAAATCAAAAATTATGAATGTAAGTGATTATATTTCAGACACTGAAAATGAATACGAGTATTTGGAAACTGAATTAACACCTAGTACAGAATCCCTGATTACGGAAAACAAACATTCTATTTTAATTATCGAGGATAATGTTGATTTACTTGATTTTATTGCCACAAAATTAAAAGAAGATTATTCGGTTACTAGATGCAATGGAACCAAAGCCATAGAAATGGCAATGGAATTAATGCCCGATATTGTTGTTTGTGATTTGAATTTACCGGAAAAGAATGGTTTTGAAATTTGCGAAGCTTTAAAAACCAACATGATCACCTCACATATCCCGGTTATCATTTTAACGGCAATGGATGACAATACTACTTATATAAAGTCATTGGAAGTTGGAGCAGATTTGTTTTTGACAAAACCTTTTAATCTAAAAGTTTTGAAGCAATCCATAAAAGGATTATTGTTCAACAGGGAAAAATTGCGCTATTATTATACCAACAATATAGATAAAATTGAAACTGATGGACTAAGCTTAATTGAAAGAGAATTTTTGAACAAGATTAATTTGATTTTGGAAAAACACCTTGATGATTCCTCTTTTTCTGTTGAAGAACTTGCCGGTAAATTAAGTATTTCAAGGGTTCAACTCTATAGAAAAGTAAAAGCGGTTTTGGGTATAGGTGTTGGTGACTATATTAATAATTTTAGACTGGAGAAAGCAAAAGAGTTATTGATGACCACTTCAATGAACATTTCAGAGATTGCCTATTCTTGTGGATTTACTTCGCCTAATTATTTCTCTACTACTTTCAAAACCAAGTACGGAATACCACCAAAAGACTTTAGAAACAATTAATTGTACTAAAACGATGTAACATTTTTATAGATATTGTAATTCTTGGTGGTTTTTATTATTGATTTCATAGAATTATTTTTTCTTAACCAATTGTTTTTATTGGGATTACGTCTT
Organism: Flavobacterium fluvii; assembly: GCF_900129545.1. Taxonomy (GTDB): domain Bacteria; phylum Bacteroidota; class Bacteroidia; order Flavobacteriales; family Flavobacteriaceae; genus Flavobacterium; species Flavobacterium fluvii. The sequence continues at coordinate 926,646 of NZ_FQWB01000001.1, forward strand.
ATTTTAAATTTTTTATGGCTTGTGTAACAATACTTAAATAGTCCTTGGGTGCATTCAAGTAATTTTATAAAAAATTATATAAAATGAAAAAGTTTGCCACAATTATCCTGTCTGGACTTCTACTTATTGGATGTAAATCCCAGAATGATCCAAGCCCAACTCCAAGCCCAATTCCACCCCCAAATGTGGCTACAGAACTTTTTTCATTTAACTTTAATGAAACTTCTGGGCAAACATTGTCAGAAACCAAAACGAATGCCAGTTTTAACATCAATGGGCCTTCTGGATCCGCTGAGCGTATTGGCGGTGTTGAGGGTAATGCACTCCGAGTTAATGGATTTTATGGATGGGCTACCGGAAATGCAAGCGCAGCTTATCCAACTTCTAAAGTGTGTGTCTCTGGTTGGGTTGCACCAGCAGCTTTTCCTGTGCAAAGAAAAGATTTGGACCCAATTACCGAAAATACAAACGCCGCTATTTTTTCAAATGTAAACACCTCCACTAGTGCTGGAATTGCCTTGGGAATCAATCATCACGGAAGAGTTATTGGTCAATTTAAAGTGGGAACAAATGTGATTCAAATTTTATCTGATCAAGAAGTAGCGCTTAAAAAGTGGAGTCATATTGCCTTAAACATAAATGCTTCAAGCGGAACGGCTTCCTTATATTTAAATGGGGTTCAAATTAAAAGCACCACGTTTGATATAGGGACACTTTTATGGGATAACAACGCCACCATTTACATCGGAAAAGAATCAAAATCTAAAACGATTGCAGGATTTGACACGAATGGTTTAACTGGAGCAATAGATCAAGTAGCGCTTTGGAATAAAGACTTGACAGCTGCCGAGATATTAACCCAGTACAATAAATTTACACCATCAGATCCAGATCTTAAAATTCCGACTGCGGTTCGATTTGCCAATGATATTCATCGGCCAAAATACCATTTAATGCCCTCAGCGAGTTGGACCAATGAAGCGCACGGATTGCTGTATATTGACAATAAATATCATATTTTTAGTCAAAGAAATTTGAACGGACCTTATTTGGAACATATCAATTGGGGACATTATGTGAGCAGTGATTTAGTAAGCTGGGAAGAAAAAGCACAAGTTTTATGGCCTCAACCCGGATTTGACGAAGTGGGGATTTGGTCAGGACACGCCGTAATAAGCAATGGTCAGCCTTATATTTTTTACACAGGTGTAAATAAAGCCAGAGCCGCAATAGGACTTGCCACTTCAACAGCTCCCTACGATATTTGGACAAAAAACGCTAATGCCATAATACCAAATGCACCAACAACTTCGGCCAATGCTGATTTTAGGGATCCTTTTGTATTCCAACACAATTCCGATTGGTATATGATGATTGGTTCAGGTTTAAGAAGTGGAACCTCAAGAGGAGCCTTGTATTTGTATAAATCTACTTCATCCGATTTTAAAAATTGGTCACCTCAAGGAACTATGTTGGAGGGAAATCCACCTGTGGATGGAACTGGAGATTTTTGGGAAATGCCTATTTATTATAATTTTGGCGCAAAATCAATTGTGCTGATCAACAAACTTCCCAATGCAAATGCATTGTATTGGACCGGGAATTTTAATGGATCGCAATTCGTTAGGGATAATCCCGTTCCGGAGCGATTGGATGTAATCAATCAATTATTGTCGCCGTCTATTCATCCTGACAAAAATGGAAATTTAACGGCAATAGGAATTATACCAGACGGTGTCACTTCTGCAAAGCACAAAGAGCAAGGCTGGGCGCACACCTTTAGTTTACCTAGAGTTTGGACACTTGTCAATGGTAAAATAAAACAAGTTCCACACCCAAATGTATTGAGTCTTAGAGGAACTTCCAAAAATTTTACCAATGTAGTTTTTGACCAAAACAGTTCCAATTCATTAAATAATTCAACAGGATCTCAATATGAAATCGTGGCTACGATTAATCCAGGAACCGCAACAAAAGTTGGTTTTTCTCTAAACAAAAATACCGCAACTAATGAACAAACATTAATTTACTATGATTATGCCACAAGCAGTTTTGTTGTGGATAGAAGCAAATCTTCAATTCTATCGGGAGTTCCACTGTCCAATCAATCCACCAATTATGTATTGCCGGCAGGAAACATCAATTGGAGGATTTTTGTCGATGCGTCGGTAATTGAAGTTTTTGTCAATGATGAATTAGCTTTTGCAACGCGATCTTTTCCTTCAGCCGGAAATAATTTAATTGATTTATATGCCCAAGGTGGCTCGGCAACAGCAACCGATTTGAAAATATACAATATTCAAGGGGGTGGAACTGCATCTGTATCAAAGCGAACTGAAAAAAAAACTGAAATAATTCATCCTGTTGTTTTTCCAAATCCATCCAGTGAAAATTTCAACATTAAATTTAATTCCATAACTGAGGCGACTCCTGTTTATGCCTATATTTTTGACATAACAGGATTTCCCGTGAAAAAAATGGAAACAGTCCTGGATGCCAATAATCCAATAATTCATTGGGACGGCATTATGAATAATGGAAATAAAGCCATCAGGGGCGTCTATATCATAAAAGGGCTATTGAAAAATGAATTATTTGATGCTAAAATAATCGTGGAATAACAAGGAATTAAAATTAGTATTTTATATATATGATAAACTAAAACTTTAGACAAAATTCAAAAATAAGCCGGCTCATAACTGAGTCGGTTTTTTTGTGCCTTTTTTTGATGTTTCATAAAGTAGCATAAGAAGTGTAAGTCAAATTTATGCTTTAATACATAATAAAGTATGTCATCAAATACTAATACCATTAGGCTTTAAAATTTACTGTGATAAATTAATCTAGCTCTATGCGTCGGTTCGAGTGTTTTATTAAAAAATGTGACAGCTTTTTTTAATAAAATGTATCGAGAACCTTAATATTGAAAGCTTCTCGATACAATTTTGAATAGTAAAGCTGTCGCATTACTATTCAAAATCACTCGAAGGGACGAAAAGAGACAGAACGTTTTTGTTCCAGTAAAATCTAAGATAAAATGGAATAAATCATTTATTGAATTGGTTTTTCATTCTCAAATTAGAAAATCATTAAGGTAACAATCCCATAATTTGTGTTTTTATCTAAGGTCACTATTGATATAAGTGCAAATAATTTCGAATAAAAAAACACTATACACAATTTTAAGCTTCTTAAATTATTTAAAACTCCTTTTTAAATTTAAGTGTTGTTTCTAAACCGTAATTTTATGTAACAATACTATACTCTCCGTGCTTATTTGCTTAAACACAATATATTAAGTTGTTGATTATCAATACATTATTCTGTATGTTACAAATTCGAAGTAAATGGATACATAACGAAAACGTTATCATACGGTTTAATAATAATTTTGGGTATAATTAAAAACAAAATATGATGAACAATAAAATTTTAAGATGGTCACTCATTGCTTCTTTCGCTGGATTTCTTTTTGGCTTCGATACAGTAGTGATCTCTGGAGCAGACAAAACCTTGCAGTTGTTATGGAATTCAAGTGATGTTTTCCACGGTTCCGTGGTAATGGCAATGGCACTTTGGGGTACAGTTATAGGAGCAATTTTTGGTGGTTTTCCAACAAATAAATTAGGCCGAAAAAAGACCTTGTTGATTATAGGTATTTTATTTTCTATTTCGGCTGCTGGTTCTGCCCTATCCAATGATCCGTATGTATTTGCTTTTTTCAGGTTTTTGGGAGGTTTGGGAATTGGAGCTTCAACAATTGCGGCACCAGCTTATATATCTGAAATTGCACCTGCCAAGGATAGAGGCCGTTTGGTGGGATTGTATCAATTTAATATTGTGTTGGGAATTCTAATTGCATTTTTATCCAACTATCTTTTGAGTGATGTAGGGACAAATGCCTGGAGATGGATGCTGGGTGTTCAAGTTTTTCCTTCTGTAATTTATACGTTAATGGCATTTAGTATTCCCGAAAGCCCAAGATGGTTGTATTCAATGCTTAGAATTGAAGAAGCCAAACTTATTTTTGACAAAATTGGCTCTAAAGAAGATGTCCAAAGTATTATGGATGATCTTGGCAATAACAGTAATGGTACTCCTTTGGATGAAAATGTTTTTATGAAAAAATACCGTTTTCAACTCATATTGGTTTTCTTGATTGCCGCTTTTAATCAATTATCAGGAATTAATGCCTTTTTATATTACGCTCCCAGAATATTTGGTGAAGCAGGACTAGGTGCAAAAACAGCCTTGTTGAGCAGTATTGGTATCGGTTTTATCAATTTAGTTTTTACATTGATTGGAGTATATCTTATTGACAGATTGGGAAGACGTAAATTAATGATTTTCGGTTCCATTGGTTATATATTCTCGCTTTCAATGGTGGCAGCTTCTTTTTACTTAAACTGGACTGGACTGGCAGTACCCGGGTTTTTATTCCTCTTTATTGCCTCTCACGCCATTGGACAAGGTGCTGTTATTTGGGTATTCATTTCTGAAATATTCCCCAACCATTTAAGGGCTTCTGGACAGTCCTTTGGCAGTTCTGTGCATTGGGTTTTGGCAGCTATTATCCCTTCGATGGTACCCATCCTTTTTACAAGTTTTGGCGTTGGAAACGTGTTTGCCTTTTTTGCCTTTATGATGGTTTTCCAATTGTTGTTCGTCATTTTTATGATGCCGGAAACCAAAGGGATTTCATTGGAAGATGTTAGTAAAGGATTAATTAATAAATAAGAATTATGATGAATGCAGTAAAATTTGGAATTCTTAAAAAAACAGTTGTAATCTTAATACTGCTTACAATGAGTGGTTGTGGTTCCACTAAAACAACTAATGAGAAACTGTTAACCAACGAAGAATTGTATAGACCCAATTTTCATTTCACCCCTAAAAGTGGATGGATGAATGACCCTAATGGGATGTTTTTCTACAAAGGTTTGTATCATTTGGGTTTTCAGTATTATCCAAATGACAATGTTTGGGGACCCATGCATTGGGGCCATGCGACAAGTAAAGACATGATTACTTGGAAGGAAGAAAAAATTGCTCTTTACCCGGATGAGATGGGGTATATATTTTCAGGAAGTTCAGTGGTTGACGTGAATAATACCTCTGGATTTGGGAGTTTGAAAAATCCGCCAATTGTGGCAATGTTTACGTATCACGATGCCGTAAAAGCAAAAACGGGAGCTATAGATTTTCAATCGCAAGCCATAGCTTATTCTTTGGACGAAGGAATGACTTGGACAAAATACAAGAATAATCCAGTAATCAAGAATCCAAATCTCAAAGATTTCAGGGATCCGAAAATGACTTGGGATTCCATTCATAACCAATGGATAATGGTTTTGGCCGCCGATGTGGAAACACAAATATATCGTTCTTCCAATTTGATTGATTGGGAATTGGCTTCCGGTTTTGGCAAGAATCTTGGCGTTCATGGTGCCCCTTGGGAATGCCCGGATTTTTTCCCTATCAAGGTCGAAGATTCAAACGAAATGAAATGGGTGCTTTTGCAAAGTATTAATCCCGGAGGTCCAAATGGAGGATCGGCCACGCAATATTTTGTCGGTGATTTCGATGGAAAAACATTTTCAATTGGAGATACATTTACCCAAGACTTAAACAAATATGGAGCTTTGTGGGTTGATCATGGAAGGGATAATTATGCAGGAGTCACTTGGTCTAATGTACCAGATGCCGATGGTCGAAAATTGTTTATAGGATGGATGTCCAATTGGCAATATGCCGATAAAGTTCCAACAAAGAATTGGAAGGGAAGCACTACCATCCCTAGAGAATTGAAGCTGATAAATGTGGATGGTCATTATCGAATTGTTTCTCAACCGGTAAAGGAATTGGATAAATACATTTCAAAAACCATAAAAAAGGAGCTTCTTTCCATTGATAAAACAACCGTAATTGTTGACAAATCAACTGCAGATATAGCCAGATTGGACATTCGTTTTACGATGAATGGTTTAAAGGAGGACAAGTATGATTTCATCCTTTCCAATGCAGCAAACAATGCCGTCCATTTTGGAATCAATAAAAAAGAGAAGTTTTTTTATATAGACAGGAAAAATGCAAGTCAAACCACTTTCTCGGACGTATTTGCCAATAAAATTTCAACGGCACCCATTACATCCGATTTTATTTCCATGGAAGTGAGAATCTTGATCGACAAAACCTCGATAGAAGTGTTTTATGACAACGGAAAAACGGTGATGACTGAAATATACTTTTCAGACAAACCAATGGAGTCTTTTTCAATAGCGAAATCAAACTCCAATTTTGAACTTAAAAATGTAATCATAAACCAACTAAACAATTAAAAATAGATGTGAAAAACCAAATTAAAAAATGAATGCAAATTTATAAACTAACAACTAAACTATAAACGTATGAAAATTAAGTATTTTAAAAACAAGAAAAACATATTGACAATGTGTTTGTTTTTCTTGGTGTTTATTGCTTCAGGGCAACAAAGACAAATTAACGGTTCTGTCTTGGCAGACGATGGTCAGCCCTTGCCAGGAGCCAATATTATAGTGGAAAATTCAAATAACGGAACCACTACAGACTTGGATGGTAAATTTAAACTTTCTGTTGATGAAGGGGCAACTTTGCTAGTTTCCTACATTGGTTATGTTGATGCGAAAATAAAGGTAACTTCAAAACTTACTTATGGCATCAAATTGCAATCCAGTTCAAATACGCTTTCCGAAGTGATTGTTATTGGATACTCCAAAGAAAAGAAATCAGATATAGCAGGCGCTATTTCAGTTGTTAAAATGGCTGATATTGCCCAGGAAACTAGCCCCAATATTTTAAGCAACTTACAAGGTAGAGTAGCCGGTTTGCAAATCAATTCTGGAGGTACGCCCGGGGGAAATGATACCCAAATATTAATTAGGGGATTAACAACGGTAACCAGTGGATCGGCTCCGCTATGGGTAATCGACGGGGTTCAAACTACAAGTTCCTCTTCGTTGAATCCTGAAGAAATCGAATCCATTCAAGTTTTGAAAGACGGAGCTTCAGCAGCAATTTATGGAACTTCCGCAGCTAATGGGGTAATTGTTGTTACCACAAAAAAAGGTAAAAATGGAGTTTCTGAATTTACTTTCAAATCCGAAACAACCGTGAATATGCTAAGAGATAAAATTAGCTTGCTTAATTCACAACAATGGGCGGATGTGGAATATCAAGCCCAGCTTGGAGCTGGAATTGCGACACCTACCCATCCTGTTTTAATTAATAATGGTTCTGGTTTTACAATACCTCAATATTTAGATCCGAATGGTTTGCAAACCGCAGCCAATACGAATTGGGTAAATGAAATTACAAACAATACATTTTCCAGCAACACCGATTTTGGGTACAGAAAAGGAACAGAAAACCTCAGTTTATATACCCAATTGAGCTATTCGGAAGACAATGGTATCCAGAGATATACGAGCTACGACAGATTTAATGCAAGAATAAATGCGTCTTATAAACTTTTTAAAGACAGACTAACCATTGGCGAAAATTTCTTGTACTCTAAATTCAATGAGGTAAAAGCAAATGAATTTGAAAACGCCATTCTTCAAAATCCAATGCTTCCCGTATATTCTAATTTGGGAGATTACGCCACCATAATAACCGGTGGTATGCAAGACAAGCCAAACTCCGTGGCCAATTTATGGAGCAATAGAAAAAATGAACAAAAGTATCAACGATTTTTGGGTAATGCCTATTTAGACTTTAAAATTATTGAAGGCTTGGTATTCAACACGACTTTAAATTTTGATAAAGGTACCTATAGATTTAACACGGCAACTCAGGCTTTTTCTGCAAATGGTGTAATTCCATCTGTATTTAACAACATTACAACCGATGATGTGGACAATGATTATTTGGCCACCATTTTTACCAATACTTTAAAATATGACAAAACTTTTGGAAAACATAGATTGTCATTATTGGGAGGTATAGAAAATGCCGCAAGAGAAGAAAACTTTCACAACAACCAAATCAATGGAGTTGATATTACTGACCCGTCAGGTTACGTGATTAATGCCAATGCGCAATACAAAACATTAGTGGGAAAAGTGGAAACGTTCAAGATTTCACAATTTGGGTCCGTTAAATATGTTTTTGACGAGCGATACATCCTTTCGGGAACCGTTAGAAGAGACGGATCCTCCCGTTTCGGTGAAAACAACAAATACGGTATTTTTCCATCTGCATCCTTGGCTTGGAATGCAAAAAACGAGAAATTTTTAACAAACAACAAGTACGTTTCCAATTTCAAATTAAGAGCTTCTTGGGGTGTAAATGGAAATGACCAAATTGCAGATTACGCTTACTTATCCAGTTTTGTAGATAATACTGTTGGCAATGTGGTCGAGTTTTCAGATTACAACATAGATGGAACAGGTATAGGAACAGCGAGTGGAGTTTTGCAATCTCGCCAGGCAAATCCTGATCTTAAATGGGAGTCAACGGAACAATACAATGTAGGGTTTGATCTAGGTTTTTTTAACGAAAGACTTTCACTGCAAACCGATTTCTACATCAAAACCACCAATGACCTAATCTTGAGACCTATTGCCCTATCCATAAATGGGGAAAGTCAACCACCATTGATTAACGCTGGTTCAGTTAGCAATAAAGGTTTTGAAGCGGTGTTGAGTTACAAAAGTAATCCTGCAAAGGATTTTAAATATGGCGTTGATTTGAATTTCTCAACCTATGAAAACAACGTGGAAAGTTTAGATACTGATTCCAATTTTTTACTTAATGGGGTTTCAATAACCAGAAAAGGGTCGCCAATTGCTTCTTTTTATGGATTAATTGCTGATGGTCTTTTTAGAACTCCCGAAGAAGTTGCCGTTCACGCCAATCAACCCGGAAAAGCATTGGGAAGAATTAGATACAGAGACGTGAATCTTGATGGAAAAATAGACCAGTTTGACAGAACAATCATTGGTAATCCACATCCCGATTTCATTTATGGAATAAACTTGAACTCTTCCTATAAAGGATTTGATTTAACCCTGTTTTTTGATGGAAAACAAGGAAATGATTTGTATAATGCGCAACGTGCCATTGGTGATTTCGATTATTTTAGTTTTAATCATGGTACAAATACCCTTGATGCCTGGACACCGAGTAAGGCTAATTCTAATATTCCGGCATTATCTACCCTAAATAGCAACAATGAACTGCAACCATCAAGTTACTATGTTGAAGACGGTTCCTATATAAGACTGAAAACCATAACTGTAGGTTATAATTTTGACAATGCCCTTTCTGAAAAACTTGGAATGAATAAATTAAGATTGTATGTGGTAGGGCAAAATTTGTTTACGCTAACTTCTTTTACAGGTTTTGATTATGAGGTATCCGGTTTAAGTGCTGGAGGAATTGGTGTGGCAGGTTATGGAATTCCCCACTCAAAATCAATCACTTTTGGAATTAATGCAAATTTTTAAAATTTTAATTATGAAAACAAAATTTAAAATAATATTTACTTTAATGATAAGCATGCAACTGCTTTCTTGTGTAAATGACGGCGATTTGGATGTAAAGGAAAATTATGTTTTATCAGCAGACAATATTGACCCTGAGCAATTGGTAATAGCGGCCTATAGCGCACTTGATTATCGTTACAATACAGGTGATTTTAGAGACTTATGGCCTTTTGATCATGCGCCATCCAATTGGGCAACCAGTGACATACGTTGTGGAGATGCCTACAAAGGTGGTGGTGGAACTGGTGATAATCCTGGAGGAGGAATGCATCAACTGGAAACGCACGATTTATTCCCTTCAAGTGAAAACGCCTACAATGTTTGGAGAGCGATCTATTTCGGAATCAAAAGGGTGGATTCGGCTTTAAGGACTATTAATACAATTGATGAAGCCAAATTTCCCAACAAGAAAGAAAGAATTGGAGAATTGAAAGTTATAAGAGCCCATTTTTATTTTGAAGCCATTAAAAATTTTGGATCCATAGTTTGGTATGATGAAAACACTCCGGCAGCAGAAATCAACAAGATACCGAATTCTTTTGATTTTAACTTCATGTGGTCTAAAGTCGAAGGTGATTTAAACGATGCAATTGCTCTTTTGCCTGATACGCAAACAGAGCTGGGTAGAGTAAGCAAAGAGGTAGCTTATGCTTATTTATGTAAAGCGCAGGTCTTTCAAAAAAAATGGCCCGAGGCGATTGTAAGTGCAAACTATGTTATTAATTCTGGAAAATATGGATTGGTAACCGATATCGAAAAACTATACTCAATCCCGGGTTACGGAAATCGTGAAAATATATTTGCAGTTCAATATTCCATCAACGACGGCTCCCAATATGGAAATCTAAATTTCGGGAATTTGTTAAATGCACCTGATAGTCCAGGTGATGATACCAAAAATCCTTATTTAAATGGAGATGATTTTGACAAAGCTTCTCAAAACTTGGTAAACGCTTTTAAAGTTGGCGCAGATGGTCTTCCGCTATTTGACAGTTATAATAATGCCAATGTTACCCCTACAGACTTAGTGGATCCAAGATTGGATCACGAAATTGGAAGAACAGGAATTACTTGGAAAGATTGGGCAGCAAGACCACAACAACCGGACTGGAATAGAGATCCTGCAACTTATGGTTCTTTCTTGGTTAAGAAAAATGTAATTTCTCCAAATTCAAACGGTTTGGCTTCAAATCCAACAGGATTCCCGTGGGCACTGGGCAATTTAGACTTTCCAATTATCAAATACAGTGATTTATTGTTGTGGAAAGCTGAAGCATTGATTGAATCTGGAACAAATGTTTCTGCAGGTGTTGCCTTGATTAATGAAATTAGAAACAGGGCTAAAAATTCACCTTATGTGAAAGATTTCAACAACCCCTCTCAAAATGCAGCCAATTATTTAATCAATCCATATCCTTTGAGTTTGTCGCAGGATGCCGCAAGAAAAGCACTTAGAATGGAACGCAGATTAGAGTTGGCAAATGAAGGACACGGCTTTTATGATCTGGTAAGATGGGGCATTGCTGAATCCTATGTCAATAACTACATCCAGGTTGAAAAAACACGTCGTACCTATTTACAAAGTGCTTCATTACAATCCCACGAGCAATATTTACCAATCCCACAAATTGAAATTGATGCAAGTTCAGGCGTGTATAAACAAAGAATTGGATACTAATTAAAAAACTAACCAAATATTAAAAAATATGAAAACAATCCAAAACCAACGATCTATTTATAAATTGGCATTAGCCTTTATGATGCTCATTTTTGCTGTAATCTCTTGTTCAAAAGACGATAATTTTTCGGATAATGTTCCCGATTATACAGAGTCTATCATTCAATCTTTTAAAGTAGGCACCAAGTATGCAGACATAAATCATACTATCGGAACTATTACCATGACATTGCCTTCGGGAACTGATTTAAAAAATGTCAAGCCTGAAATAAGACTTCCAGAATCAGCCTCGGTAACTCCAGCCTCAGGATCGACTATAGATTTTAGTAATGGTCCAGTAACTTTTGAAGTAGTTTCCACAAATGGAGCACATAGAACCTACACTGCTAGTATTGGAGCTTATGGTGATCCCAAAATATTATCCTTTTCTATTGCTGGAAAAGCAGGTGTTATTAATGAAACTAACAATACTATTGCAGTTGAGATAGGAAGTCAAGATGGTAATTTAAATAATCTTGCTCCCTCATTTGTAATTGCTGGTGGAACCACTGTAGATGTTGCTTCTGGAGTTGCCAGAAATTTTACTGCTCCAGTAGTATATACTGTTTTATCAAACAATGGATACACCGCTAAACAGTATACAGTAACGGTTACACAAATACAAGCCCCTAGAATCGACTCATTTGTAATTAATGGAACTGTTGGTATTATTGATAATGCGGTAAATTCAATTGTGGTTATTTTGCCGTCGGGGACTAACCTATCCAGTTTAGCGCCGGTAATTACAATGCCTGCAGATCAAACGGTAACGCCTGCTTCTGGCCTTGCACAAAACTTTAGTACCGGTAAAGTAACCTATACCGTTAAAAACAAAGAAAACCTAACAAAAGTATATGACGTAACTGTTTCGTCCATAGCTCCTACAAAATATGCTTTTTTAGGATTGGAAAATGATGTTAATTCTTTAGTTGACGATGATGCAAAAGCTGCAGCAACTTGGATGCAAACTACCTACGGTGCAAATTTTAAATACATCAAAATTGCAGATATTTCAGCACAAAATATAGGAGATGTCAAGGTTGCCATGTTGTATTACCTTACTCCTTCAGAAAATCAAAATTTTTCAGCATCACCAACAGATGTTTCAACAATGTTGCCTGCGGCATTAAGAGCCGGTGCTTCCCAAGCCAATGTTCTTAAATCTTGGGTAAAAGGTGGTGGTGATATGCTAATTGCTGGTGACCCAAGTCCATTCGTCTTTTCTTTAGGCAGGGTTCCTGCAAATTTTGGAGCAGCAAGAGCCCCTGGAAATTATGTGTTTTCCGAATTTGGTTGTGCCGGTGTGTCAGGATGTTATGATACAGGCAAGGATCCGAGTGATGTTTGGGGATTGGGAATGAGAGATGCAAACAATTCTGGAAACAGACGTACTCATGCAATTTTTAATGGTTTGACTTTTGACGGAGGAGCTGGAAATGAATACTTGCCATTGCAAAATAGCGCCAACAGGGAAGTTAGATTAATTTGGTGGCAACACTTTGATAATATTCTTAACCCAAGCTGTTGTGGTTCGGATGCAGCAGTCAAATTTGAAAAAACCTTGACAGCCGTTAAATTCGGAACGCTAAGACATATTGGAGATGCTTTTGGATATGGTGCTGTTGAATTCAAAAGAACTGACTTGACAAATGATGCCTCGTTTGACTCTCAAATACCTAAAGATTTCAAAGGACACATATTCACCATTTCAAATACTATCGTGGGTTACGAGTGGAATTCTAACGGCACCGTAAATGCTTATCAAAATAATATAAAAGTTTTCACGAAAAATATTATTGATTACTTATACAGCATTAACAACGATTAATTAATTTCAAAAATTGTAATATGAAAAATATATTAATAAAAACATTTCAACTTAAGTATGTATTGTTGCTGGTAATAGCAACAATCACTTACTCTTGTGAAGAACGTCAAAATTACGACGACGAATTGCCAAGTACGTTGAATATAATTGAATCCGTTAAAATAGGCCAAACGAGTGCCACGATAGATAATTTATCAGGAGTTGTTGATTTTGTTTTGCCTTCAAATACCAACTTATCTTCAGTTGTATTGGATATAAAAAGCCCTGATGGCGTAATTGTTTCTCCAGCATCTGGAGCTACGGTCAATTTAACAAGCCCTTTAGAGCTAACCGCTAAAACTGGTAATAAAAAGAGACATTACATCATCAATGCACGCGTGCTGCCAAATCAAATAGCATTTATCAGTGACGCCACCTCGATTGCAACCATTGTTGATGAAGATGTAAAAGCGGCTGCTCAATGGGCTAAAAACACGTATGGTAGCCGATTTGTTTTTATTCCTTTCGCGGATTTAACCATAAATTCTTTAAAAACAGTTAACGTGGTTTTCTTCTTTTATGATACCCAAGGAACATCAGCTTTGCCACAAGCAAGCTTGGATAAAAAGAATATATTAACCCAATATCTTGTTGAAGGGGGTAAAATGCTTTTAGGTGGGATGGCTACAAGTTATGCCGAAGTGATTGGCCGTGATAAAAGTGGTCTTTTAACTATAAAAGGAAATGGTATTGGATTCGTGGATGCTGGAACTTGGAGCATCGATGGTGGCATTAACTTCCAAAATGATCAAAGAAACAATCCTATTTACAACTTTACCCAAGTAATTTCCACTGACTCCAATGGGTATTTCCCGGTAATTAATGGAGGATACAAAGAAGATCACAACAATCTTTGGGATTTAGGCCCATTGTTGGCACCCGGCCATCAAAAAGGACAATTTGCAGAATTCGAAAATCTTTACGGCGGAAAAGTGCTTGCTGTTTGGAGTGGCGTTGGCGATGAATGTTGCCCTGGTATTATTGAGTTCAAATCGAATTCAGTTTATGCTGGAACTATAATTGCGATAGGTATTGGTGGCATGGAATGGGCCATGAATGATGGAAGGACGAATACTTATGCGTCCAATATTCAAGGAATCTACCGTAATTCAATAGATTATCTGAATACAAAATAATAAAGGATTGGGTTAGTAATTTTATCGGGCAGGTCTTTCTTGCCCGATAATTTAAATTTTATGAAAAATGGATAAAAAAAATAATTTTAAAGCAGTATGCTTTGGAGAGGTCTTATGGGATGTATTTCCTTCACACAAAAAGATTGGAGGAGCACCTTTGAATGTGGCACTACGCATGAATTCCCTTGGAGTGGCTACAACAATCATAAGTCGTATCGGTAAAGATGAAGATGGAGACAATATAATTTCATTTCTAAAAGACCAGAATGTCGGTTCAGATTCAATTCAAGTGGGAGAGGAATATAAAACTGGAGTTGTCAATGTAATGATCAACGAAAAAGGAAATGCTTCTTATGACATTATGTATCCTTCTTCTTGGGATAAAATTACATTGACAAAAGAAATGGTCGAAAAAGTATCGGAATCAGATGTTTTCATTTTTGGAAGCCTAATCTGTAGGGATGAAACTTCCAGATCAACATTGTATGCTTTGTTGGATAAAGCAAAATATAAAGTTATGGATGCCAATCTAAGAGCACCCTATTATACAACCGAAGTGCTAATAGAATTGATGTCCAAGGCTGATTTCATTAAACTTAATGATGAAGAATTATGGGAAATAAGCCGAAAATTAGAGTCGCCTTATAATTCTTTTGAGCAGAACATCAAATTTATAGCCGAGAAAACAAACACAAAACAAGTCTGCGTTACCAAGGGAGAATTTGGAGCGGTTCTGTATTACAACAATAAATTTTATTACAACAGTGGTTATTTTATAAAAGTGGTGGATACCGTTGGAGCGGGAGATTCTTTTTTGGCTACTTTAACGGTTAGATTGCTCAAGGGAAAATCCCCTCAAAAATCCTTGAATTATGCTTGTGCTGTTGGAGCATTGGTCGCCGGGCACGAAGGGGCAAATCCTAAACTTTCTGATATGGAAATAAAAAAATACATGATGCTGGAAGAAAAAAACAAAATCAAAAAATAAGTTTTCGAATGGAAGATGGAAAGTCAATTTCAGTATCAAATAACTAATCAATAAACGTCACGGACATCAGAGTGGATATACAAATAAAAACGGCACATTAAGTTAAGCTACATTTTTGTAATTAATTTGATTGTTAAATTCTTCAATAGTTGCATAATTTAAAGCAGAATGTCCACTTTCTCTCTGCAGATATTTTTATAATCTAAAAAAGCTAACCATTCGGTTGGCTTTTTTTTGTAATTTTAGCCCACAAAAAATCAATATGCGATTATTTCTCGGCTATTTTCTTTTCTTATTTGTTCTTCCTGTTTTTTCCCAAGAAAAAGCAAACACGGGAAATGTGCCAAAAGTAAAAATAGATTCCCTTTATAGAGAAGACCAGTTTTATTTTAGCTTTACACTCAATACGCTGCAAGATAAACCCGTAGGTTTGACCCAAGATAAATTCTCGTCCGGGTTTTCGTTAGGATTTCTTAGAGATATGCCCGTCAATAAAAGAAGAAATGTTGCAATAGCTCCGGGACTTGGTTTTACCATCAATAGTTACAACCAAAACATGGCTATAACCCAATCCAATGGAACCACGGTTTACACCATTATTGATCCGCTGACAGACTTTAATAAAAACAGGTTCTCGCAATTTTCGGTAGATGTGCCCGTGGAGTTTAGGTGGCGTTCCTCTACTTTTGAAGGTCACAAATTTTGGAGAATTTATGGTGGATTTAAAATGAGTTATTTGATTTATGATAAATCTGTTTATGAAGATGATCAAGGTAAAATTGTGGTCACCAATAATAAGGATTTTAATAAATTTCAATACGGTGCTTATATTGCATCGGGTTTTAATACGGTAAACATATATGCTTATTATGGTTTAAATTCGTTGTTTCAATCGCCAAAAACGAATGATGGCGTGACCATAAACATGAATATGTTGAATATCGGGATCATGTTCTATATTCTATAGGCAATCACAAAGTATTTTCCTTAGTTCTTTTTGAATTTAAGAATGCTGAAACGATGTGAATTTTATTCCAATTGGAGTATTTTTTGCAAACTATATCGATATACCCCTTCTATTTTATCGTAACGCCCCTCCTGTCTTATGTGGCGTTGTCTATATTTGTCTATTAGTAATTCTTTTTTCATTTGGCTTGTTTTTTTATTGGAGGAAATACATTTCTTTTTTTTAGTGTATTTTTTAATAATTTGGACAAGGTTAATTTGAAATAAAAATTTCTCATTAATAAATTTTAAAATCCAATTTGTAAAAATAATTAAATGAAAAAAATTGTATTAGCACTTGCTTTGTTTTTGAGTCTGCAAAATAATTTTGGTCAAGTATCATTTGGTGATTCCAAAAAAATTAATGACAACTGGAAATTTACGCTTGAGGATGCTCCAGATGCTCAAAACGCAACTTACAATGACAGTAAATGGCAGTCTGTCAATGTGCCACACGACTGGAGTGTCGAAGGGCAGTTGAGTCCTACTTTGGCCAGCTGTACCGGATATTTGCCTGGAGGAATTGGTTGGTACCGAAAAAACATAGAGATACCAAAAAGCAAAAGCGGAGAGAAAGTGTATTTCTATTTTGAAGGTGTTTACAACCGAAGCGAAGTTTTTATCAATGGACATTCTTTGGGGAAACGTCCCAATGGATATATTTCTTTTGCATATGATGCAACTCCTTATATCAAATATGGTGAAAACAACACCATTGCAGTTCGTGTAGATCACAGTAAAAGCGCCGATTCCCGTTGGTATTCGGGTTCGGGTATATACCGTAACGTATGGCTGGTTTATTCTAATCCAATACATGTTGGACAATGGGGTGTTTATGTCTATCCAGAAGTTGCTAATGGATCAGGTACTTTAAATGTAGAAGTAGCCATAGAAAACGGGTCGTCTGCAAAAACAAATCTTGTCGTTGTCAATGAACTGTTGGACAATAGCGGAAAAGTAGTCGCCAAAAGTTCCCAAAAAGTTCTTGTGGAAGCCAATGCAGCCAATAAAATTGCAACCAAAATCAACGTAAAAAATCCGAAGCTATGGGATTTGGAACATCCTAATCTCTATCAGTTAAAAACGACTGTTTTAAAGGATGGAAAAACAATCGATAAAACGGTTACATCAACAGGTTTTAGAACTTTCACTTTCGATGCAAATAAAGGTTTTGCGCTAAATGGCAAATGGATGAAAATGAAAGGTGTTTGTTTACATCACGATGCTGGAGTTTTAGGATCTGCAGTTCCTAAAGAGGTATTGAAATCAAGACTGCAAACCTTGAAAGAAATAGGTGTAAATGCCATTCGCACGAGCCACAATCCGCAGGCTCCCGATTTTTATGCCCTTTGTGATGAATTGGGATTGTTGGTGCTTAATGAAGCTTATGATGAATGGGAGTTTCCTAAACGCAAATGGTTGACGGGATGGAATGTTGGCACTCCTGGTTTTGAAGGTTCCAATGATATATTTGTTGATTGGGCAGAGAAAGATTTGGAAGACATGGTGCGTCGCGATCGAAACCACCTTTCCGTTTTTGCTTGGAGCATCGGCAACGAGGTGGATTATCCAAATGATCCTTACTCACATCCAATATTGGGTGGAAAAGATACCGGTTTTGGCCAGGCTGCTTATGGGGGTTACAAAAAAGATGCTCCAGATGCCATGCGTCTTGGAGGCATAGCCAAACGCCTAGTGGCGGTAGTAAAAAAATACGACAAATCACGTCCAACCACAGCGGGGCTTGCCGGAGTTGCTATGTCGAACGAGACAGAATATCCGGGTGTTTTGGATATTACAGGATACAATTATACGGAGAGCAAATACCAGTCCGACCACAAAAAGTATCCAAATAGGGTAATTTTTGGTAGTGAAACCACCCATGGCATAGAACCATGGTTAGACGTAAAAAATAATGAGCATATTTTTGGGCAGTTTTTATGGACAGGTATCGATTATTTGGGTGAATCAGGAAGCTGGCCATCAAGAGGATTCTACTCAGGATTAGTAGATCTTGCGGGAATTATTAAACCAAGAGGATATTTCCGTCAATCGTTGTGGTCAGATAAACCAATGATTTATGCAGGAACTTACATAAGCAATAAAGAAAAAGAACTTTCTAAAGACGCTTGGCCTATCTGGAATAATTACAATGACGGGCAAATGGTTAGAGTGGTTTGTTACACTAACGCAGCCAAAGCACGCTTGGAATTAAACGGAAAAGTGGTGGGCGAGGAGAAAAAATACGATGAAAAAACAGGTGTTATCTATTGGGACATCCCTTTTGTTTCAGGCAAATTAGAAGCAATTGGACTGAGTGATGATAACAAAGTTGTTAGCCAATATGCAATCATGTCTTCTCTGCAACCAAATGCTTTAGTGATTAATGAAAAAAACATCACGATCAATAAGGAAAATGGAGTTGCTAAAGTTATTGTACAAGTGCTGGATGAAAAAGGGGTACCGGTAATGCTTTCAGATAACGAAGTTACTTGTACGGTAAGCGGTTCGGGTACTTTATTAGGGTTGGAAGCAGGGAATAATGCGGATATGGGCGACTATACAGATAATGTTCAGCGAGTTTATCACGGTCATTTGGTAGCTTACATTCAAGCAACGGGGGGTAATGAGCCCATAACAGTAAAGTTTAGCAGCAACTGGTTAAAATCAACTGAAGTTACCATTCAGCCAAAGTAGGTTGTGTGTTGCAAAAGTAAATATTGATGGAATAAATAAGTAATTGAACCCGCTTTGGTAAGTGCGGATAAAATTAGTTTTAGTTAGTTAGTTGTAGTTTGTAAAAGCTGTTTCTTTTGTTAGAAACAGCTTTTACGTTATGTGCTGTTTTTAAATTTGAGAACAAGCCATTAAATATTGTTTCATTTGATTTGCCATGTGAATTTCATCTTATTTGGAGTGTTTTTTGCAAACTATATCGATATACCCCTTCTATTTTATCGTAACGCCCCTCCTGTCTTATGTGGCGTTATTTAAATTTGTCTATTAGTAATTCTTTTTCATTTAGCTTGTTTTTTTATTGGAGGAAATGCATTTCTTTTTTTAGTGTGTTTTTTAATAATATAGAACTAGGTTGATTTGAATTAAAATTTCTGAGCCATGAATTTTAAACCCCAATTTTGTAAAAATAATTAAATGAAAAAAATTGTATTAGCACTTGCTTTGTTTTTGAGTCTGCAAAATAATTTTGCCCAGAATAACGAATGGGAGAATCCCCAAGTTTTAGACAGGGGAAAAGAAGCGGGCAGAAGCTCCTTTCTTTTATTCAGTAATGAAGCTGAGCTGAAAGACAATAATCCTCAAAAATCAGAATTGTATCAAAGTTTGAATGGAAACTGGAAATTCAATATTGTGAAAAATCCATCTCAAAGACCCATGGATTTTTATTCGACAAGTCTTGATGATAGCAATTGGAAAAACATTCAAGTGCCTTCCAACTGGGAATTACAGGGTTATGACATTCCTATTTATACGAATATCACATATCCCTTTCCTAAAAATCCGCCTTTCATAACAGGGGATTACAATCCTGTCGGGAGTTATAGACGCACTTTTACAGTTGCCGATTCTTGGAAAGACAAAGAAATCATACTTCATTTTGCTTCTATTTCTGGATATGCCAGAGTGTTCTTGAATGGAAAAGAGGTAGGAATGACCAAAGCTTCAAAAACTCCTGCGGAATTTAATGTTACTTCTTTTTTAACGAAAGGGAATAATGTGATTGCGGTTCAGGTATTCCGTTGGCATGACGGAAGTTATTTGGAAGATCAGGATTTTTGGAGATTAAGCGGGATTGAACGCGATGTTTATTTGCAGGCAATGCCTAAAGCCACCATTTGGGATTATTTTGTAAAAAGCGACTTGGATAATCAATATAAAAATGGAATTTTTAATCTTGATGTTACATTAAAATATTTTGAAAACAATAAAATCAAAAATCCGGCTGTCAAAGTTGAATTGTTTGACAACCAAGGGAAGATTGTTTTTTCTGAAAATAAAAAAGTAAATGCCAAAGAGGCAAAAATCAGCTTTGCAAAAACAGTTGAAAATGTAAAACAGTGGAATGCCGAAACACCAAATTTATACCGATATACCATTACATTGCTGGATAGCAAAGGAAAAACACTGGAAATTATTTCCAAGAAAACAGGTTTTAGAAAAGTGGAAATCAAAGACTCGCGATTGTTGGTTAACGGCAAGGCTGTCATGGTAAAAGGAGTTAATATTCATGAACATGATGATGAAAATGGACACGTTCCAAATGCCAAATTAACACTGAAAGACCTTCAGTTAATGAAAGAGCATAATATTAATTCAATTCGAATGAGTCATTATCCGCATGACACCCATATTTATGATTTATGTGATGAATACGGTTTTTATGTGGTGGATGAAGCTAATATCGAAAGTCATGCAATGGGAGCAGAGTGGCAAAATCGATTTGATAAATCAAAACATCCTGCCTATTTGCCAGAATGGGCGCCTGCACACCTTGATCGTATCAAAAGAATGTTTGCAATAGACAAGAATTATCCTTCGATTATTATTTGGTCATTAGGGAACGAATGCGGGAATGGTCCTGTTTTTTATGATGCTTACGATTGGTTGAAAAAAGAAGATTCTACTCGTCCGGTTCAGTTTGAGCAGGCAGGAGAAAATAGGAATACCGATATTGTGGCTCCTATGTATCCTGGTATCAAGAGCATGAAGGATTATGCGAATTCAGATAAAACTCGTCCTTATATTATGTGTGAGTATGCACATACCATGGGAAACAGTACTGGAAATTTTCAAGAATACTGGGATATTATCAATGGCAGTAAACGCATGCAAGGCGGGTTTATTTGGGATTGGGTTGACCAAGGATTGAAAACCAAAAATGAAAAAGGAGAAGTTTTTTGGGCTTATGGAGGAGATTTAGGAGCTGCCAAATTGCAAAATGACGAGAATGGTTGTGCTGATGGACTTATTTTTTCCAACAGAACTCCGAAACCGGCATTGAAAGAGGTAAAGAAAGTGTATCAAAACATTCAATTCCAATTCAATAATGAAACAGATTTAGTGGTGACCAATCATTTTAATTTCACCAATCTTTCCGATTATACTTTTAAATGGGAGTTGGTTAAAAATGGAGTAACAGCGAAGTCTGGAGAATTTAATTTGGATCTGAATCCTGAAGAAAGTAAAAAAGTGGCTTTGGCTTTAGGTTCGCTTGATCCAAATTCAGAATATTTTTTAAATGTTTTTGCAGTTTCAAATAATGATTCTCCTTTGGTTGCCAAGGGATATGAATTTGCCAGAGCACAATTTGCAATAGGAAAAGGAAATTATTTTGCGAATAATACCTTGGCAAAAAGCACCGCTAAATTGAAGTACTCCGTAAAAAACAATGTGCTTTCTTTTGAAGCCGAAAATAGTACAGGTGAATTTGATTTGCAAAAAGGAGAAATCTTGAAATATATGTCGAAAAACGGAGATAATTCAATTTTTACCAATTTTCCAACACCTTATTTCTGGCGTGCCCCGACGGATAATGATTTTGGAAACGGGGTGCCAAAAAAATTAGGAATTTGGAAAGAAGCATCAAAAAATCCAACTGTTGTCAGTGTTAACTTGGATAAAAAATCAACAGAAGGTTTGCTTGTAAAAGTGGTGTATCGATTGGCTCAAGCAGATGTTCCTTATACTGTGGATTATTTGATTCAAAATAATGGTTCGATAAAAGTTACCGCTGCCATTGATCTGACCGGAAAAGATTTACCTGAAATACCTCGTTTTGGAATGAGGGTAAAATTAAATGGAGCTTATGATAATTTGAGTTATTATGGAAGAGGGCCTTGGGAAAATTATTCGGACAGAAATTCGGCTTCGTTTATTGGAGAATATTCAGATAAAGTAATGAATCAATATGCAAGAGATTATATCCGACCTCAAGAATCCGGTTATAAAACAGATGTTCGTTGGCTGACTTTAAAAAACACTAATGGACAAGGTTTAAAAATTGAAGGACAGCAAGCTATTGGTTTTAGTGCATTGAATATTTCGACAGAAGATTTGGATCCAGGAAAAGACAAGGCGCAGCGCCATCCTACTGATTTGAATTTAGATTCAAAGGAAGCGGTTTACCTGCATTTGGATTACAAACAAAGAGGCGTTGGCGGTGATGACAGCTGGGGAAGACCTCCTCATGACCCTTATCGATTGTTGGACAAACAATATAGTTATTCTTATATAATCTCATTGGTTAATTAATTGGTGTTTTTCTTTATGTTTGCATAGAAAACCTATGATGTTTATTCATGGGTTTTCTAATTTTTAAGGTTATTAAAAACTTTATATTTAACCCAAACACACTATATTTTGAGGAATAGAATCCTGTTGTTTTTACTGCTTTTAGTTTATGTTGATGCTAGGCCACAGGCAACTGCAGGATCGTTCGTTCCAAAATATGAACAAATAAAATACAGTATTGGGTACATCGGCATCAAAAATGGACTTGCCAATAATGCTGTTACTTCTGTTTACAAAGACAAACGGGGTTTAATGTGGTTTGGGACTTATGACGGCATAAGCAGATATGATGGATATAATTTTTTGAATTACAGAAATGAACCTTATGATGCTAATTCACTGGTTAACAATAGGGTTGTGAGTATTTGCGGAACCCAAAATGAAATTTGGATTGCTACCAAAGGAGGAATAAGTGTTTATAATTATTTGAGCAATCAGTTTAAAACAAAGTATTTCGTGAATGCGAAAACTTCCAAGAGTGAGTTGATTGATTTTGTGGTCAATGAAATCAGGGACTATAAATCAAATATGTATATCGCCACTGCGGGTAAGGGTTTGCTTTATTGTGCAGAAAACCAAAAGAAAATCGTGCAGATTCCGCTTTATATAAATGGGAAACTGCGATGGGATTACCATGTTCAGGCAATGGATTTTGACCCATCAGGCAACTTGTGGTGTTTGGTTCAGGGAGTTGGACTCATGACTATGGATGCATCTGCAAAAAGACTTTCTGTCGTGTTTTCAGATGTTACTGGAGGAGGCTCTGTTTTATATGATGAGTTTTCCAATGTTTGGGTGGGTGTCGAAGGTGGTTTGTTGAAATACAATGCAAAAAACAGGACACATCGTGTTTATACTAATCAAGAAATCCAATATCCAATTTCAGATTTGATGAGTAAGCCCGATAAAAAGGAGCTTTGGATTGCAACAAATGGCAATGGAGTAATTAAATACAATTATGCATCGGATACATTTTCCTCATTAACCGAAAGTTTGAATGAAGAAAAACTCAATAGTAATGCCATTTCATCTTTGTGTCTAGATAATGAAAATCGCGTTTGGATTGGGACTCTAAGAGGCGGTGTCAACAAGATTGAAGAAAGAAAAAGCCCTTTCAGGACTGTTTCGAAAAATGAAAAAATAAAAAACACTTTGCCAAGTGATTTTATTCTTTCGTTGTCTGAGCAGGACAAGGAACATCTTTGGATAGGAACAGACGGAGGAGGCGCCAGTTTGTGGGATAGAAAGAACAATACATTTACAAATTATTCCTATAATTCAAATAATCCCAATTCGCTATCCAATAATTTTGTGTCAGCAATTATAAAAGACAGCAAAGGAACTTGGTTTGGAACTTATGGAGGAGGCGTTTGTTTCTTTAATTCCCAAACCCATAGTTTTAAAAAATACAGGCTATTCAATCCTAAATTCAATTTAATTCACAAGAATATCTGGGTGCTGTTTCGTGGCAAAGACAATTTTTTATGGGCTGCTTCTCCGGATGAAGAAGGATTGTATCGGTATAATGAAACCAGCGACCAATTCGATTTTGTGGATGCAAAAATCAAGGGAATCATTTCGATGACGGAAGACAAGAATGCCAATCTTTGGATAGGTAGTTTTTCAACATTGATAAAACTCAATCCGAGGACAATGAAAAGTCAAAGACTGGATACAAAATATCCGGTACGATCCATAATTTCCATTTCTGACACAAAAATGCTTGTAGGTACCGAAGGAGGTGGTTTGATGATTTTTAATCCCCAAACTTCAAAAAGAAGATTTCTGACCCAGAAAAATGGACTTCCAAATAATTCGATTTTAAATATTGTTCAAGATAATCAAGGTGCTTATTGGTGCAGTACCTATAATGGGATATTTGTATATAATGCGGATACTGGCGGGATTACAAGTTATCATGACACTGATGGGCTTCAAAGCAACCAGTTTAATTACAATGCCGCACTGAAACTCTCTTCGGGAGAAATAGTTTTTGGAGGAATTAAAGGATTTAATATCATTAACCCAAAAATTAATGGCCAACTTCATGACTTTCCGGAGGTGGTAATAAATTCCATAAAAGTAAACAACAAAGTTTTTGACCAATCGGGTTTAGGCATTTTTGGAATTGACAACTTAAAATTGCCTTATGATGAATCGATGCTGAACATCGAATTTGCAGCCTTGGAATACAGTTTGCCCGAGAAAATATCCTATGCTTATTTTTTGGATGGATGGGATTCTCAATGGCATTTTGTCGATAATATTAGAAGTGCAAATTATTCCAGATTGACAGAAGGGGATTATGTGCTTAAAATTAAATCTACCAATGCTGAGGGCATTTGGAATACTAAAAGTATTTCGTTGCCTATTACCATATTGCCGCCATGGTATAGAAGTGGTTTGGCTTATTTCGTGTATTTTCTTGTTGTCGCTTTTGTTATTTATGTAGTTGATAAATACTTGCGTGAGCAGAGGCATCTTAAATATGAGGTGAAGCTTTCTCATGATTTGGCTAAACAGGAGAAGGAATTGAATGAGAAAAAATTAACTTTTTTTACCAATATTTCTCACGAGTTCAGGTCGCCTTTAACAATGATCATCAATCCTTTGAAAGACATAATTTATGGCACAGATCAACAAATAGATCCAGGCGCCATAGAAATGGTGTACAGTAATTCCAGGCGATTATTGAGTTTAGTGGATCAGTTGCTTCTTTTTAGAAAAACAGAAACAGAAACCGGAAAACTTAAAATAGGTCAAATTGATATTGTAGAACTAGGCAAAGAGGTGTTTAGCTGTTTTGTGCATCATGCCAAAACAAAAAAAATAGATTACAGTTTCAGTATTTCGGAAGAAAAGCTGTTCGTTTATGTAGATCGTGAAAAAATAGAAATGGCTTTGTTTAATTTGATTTCGAATGCCTTGAAATTTACCGAGAAAGAAAATGGTGCTGTTGTCGTTAATTTGCGCTGCGTGGACAATGAAGTCATTATCAATGTTATTGACAATGGTGAAGGGGTTTTGGATGCCGATAAAGACAAAATATTTGATTTGTTTTATCAATCAAATAAAAATGTCAAGAATAACCGTAAAGGATTTGGTATCGGTCTTTATCTGGTGAAACAGTTTGTTGCACAGCATCATGGGGAAGTGAGCTGTCGCGACAATGAAAATGGAGGAGCAACTTTTGAGATTAAATTGCTTCTCGGGAAAGAACATTTTGGAGATGTGGAAATCCGGGAAGACTTGAGCGACAGAACCTTGTTTTTAGAAGAGGCTCTGGAGGATACAGTGATACGGGAAAATGTATTGCAAACAATTGAAAAGCCTGATAATGTTGACAATTTAATAAATGATGCCAAAAGTATTTTGGTTGTAGATGACAATCCTCAAATAAGGAATTATTTAAAGCAAATATTGACTCCAAAATACCATATAACTGCTGTTGACAGTGCCGAAGCAGCTTTGGTCATAATCAAGAAAGTACAGCCCGATTT
This sequence comes from Flavobacterium fluvii, assembly GCF_900129545.1. GTDB lineage: Bacteria > Bacteroidota > Bacteroidia > Flavobacteriales > Flavobacteriaceae > Flavobacterium > Flavobacterium fluvii. The sequence goes on from NZ_FQWB01000001.1 coordinate 952,692, forward strand.
AGTTATTTCGGATGTGGTAATGGGAGAAATGAATGGTGTGGACTTTTGCAAGCACATAAAAACGGATGAAGAGTTAAAGCACATTCCTGTAATATTGCTCACCGGAGGAACTTCGGAAAATGTAAAGCTTAAAGGTGCCGAGGTAGGAGCTGATGATTACATTACAAAACCATTTGACAACGAATATTTATTGGCCCGAATCAGCGGAATATTGACCCGACGAGACAGCGAACAGAGTTATCTCCTTAATTCGGTTACCAAAAAGGCGGCAAGCCTGAAAATATCAGATGAGGATAAAAAGCTGATTGATAAAATTGTGGAAGTGATTGACGCCAATTTGGATGTGGAAAATTTCAATGTAAATGACTTGGCACTTCACTTGGGGATGAGTTATTCTTTGATTTATAAAAAAATTAAAAAAATCACGGGCAAATCGGTTTCTGAATTTACTCGAAACGTCCGATTAAGAAAAGTGGCAACATTGCTGATTACTACTGATTTACAGATAAGTCAAGCCGCTTCCATTGCCGGTTTTGGCGATATTAAATATTTCAGGAAACATTTTCAACAATTTTACAATTTAAATCCTTCAGAGTTTAAGAAGAAGTATCAAAACGTAAAGGACAATAAATATATATTGAACGAGAGTTTTTGGAAATCTTCCTGATTTAACCTTGACTCAAAAAACAAAGAGGATTACAACATATTTAAAAATTTAATCTAAAAATAATCATGAATTTTAAAAACTCATTTTTTATCCTGATGGCTTCTGTTTCTTTGGCGGTTGTTGGTTGTAAAAGTACAGTAGTACAGCAGAGAACTGCAATAAAACAATCGAAAAAAGAAGTTATTTCTATTATTGATAAAGTGAATAGTCGCTGGCAAGACACGCATCCGGAATTGGGTAATGCTTTTTGGAATGTTGCCGCTTATCATACCGGAAACATGGAAGCTTATAAGGTGACCCAAAATAAAAAATACTTGGATTATTCCATGGCTTGGGCAGAAAAAAACCAATGGATGGGAGCCAAATCGAAAGACAAGTCGGAATGGAAATACAATTATGGGGAAAACGACAAACATGTACTTTTTGGAGACTGGCAAATTTGTTTTCAAACCTATATTGATTTATACAATTTTACAGGAAAAAACGACCCTAATAAAATTGCTCGTGCTCGTGAAGTGATGGAGTATGAAATGAGTACTGCGGCCAATGATTATTGGTGGTGGGTAGATGGGTTGTATATGGTAATGCCGGTTATGACCAAGTTGCACAAGATTACCGGAAACGAAATGTATTTAGAAAAATTACATACTTATTTAACGCATGCCAACGGCATTATGTATGACGATGAGGCAAAACTATATTTCCGTGATGCCAAATACGTGTATCCCAAACACAAAAGTGCCAATGGGAAAAAGGATTTTTGGGCCAGGGGAGATGGGTGGATTTTTGCAGGCTACGCCAAAATCATTCAAGATTTGCCAAACTCTTCCAAACATAAAAAAGAGTATATCAGCCGTTTTAAAGATATGGCAAAAGCTTTGGCAAACGCCCAGCAAAAAGAAGGGTATTGGACAAGAAGTATTCTAGACCCGGAACACGCTCCAGGACCGGAAACCAGTGGAACGGCATTTTTCACTTATGGTTTCCTGTGGGGAATCAATAATGGAATTTTGGATAAAAAAACCTATTTGCCGGTAGTCGAAAAATCATGGAATTACCTAATCACATTTGCTCTTCAGGCGGATGGCACAGTCGGATATGTTCAGCCTATAGGTGAAAAAGCCATTCCTGGCCAAGTAGTCGATAAAAACTCCACATCCGATTTTGGTGTTGGTGCATTTTTATTGGCAGCATCAGAAATGAGCCGTTTTGTAAAATGATTTGATTAAAGCTTAAGATTTTGAAAGCGGTTGTGTTTAACATTTAAAACACAACTGCTTTTTTATGTAAAAAAGCAATATGTTGAGGTTTGTTTTCATGTGTTTGAATTCTTAATTATATGTGTAATGTATATTTTTATTCTTGTTTTTTTATTGTTGATGTAAAAATACCCTCTTTTATACCGAATAATGCGGATTTGACCCTTTTTTAATGTTGGAATTACCCCCCATTGAATTAAGTGTTACAGTTACATTTGTAATGTGAGTTATATGTTACTATGGAATATGTTAATCTTAAAGAAGATTTAAAAGGGCTTTAAGTGATTTTTAATTATATCGATATAGCTGTAATTCTCAAACTAACAAAATTATTAATTAACCAAAATGACAACCAAAAATGACAAATTTTATTAGGATTAAAAAAAGTCCTGATTGCGTATCTGGATTTAATTTAAAAAAGAAACTTATCCTGGTTTGTGTATTAGTTTCCTTATCTCAAGTTCAAGCATACGCCATTAGCAACAAAAGTACAACAGGCCTAAAAAATGTACAGAGTGAAAAAATCATAAATGGCCAAGTTGATGATGAAGATGGAATGCCGCTGCCTGGAGCGACAGTTTCGGTAAAAGGAACTAAAATAGGTGTTATAACAGATGTTGATGGAAAATTTACTTTGAAAGCAGATGAAAATGCAGTGTTGGAAATATCCTTTGTGGGTTATACAACCAAGGAAGTTGCTTTAAAAGGAAACACGACAATTAAAGTGAAAATGCAAAAGAGTGCATCTACATTGGATGAAGTTGTTGTGGTGGGGTATGGTAAAATGAAGAAAAAGGATTTAACGGGTTCGATCGTTCAGGTTAAAGCGGAAGCTTTGGCAAACCAAAACCCACAGACAGTCCAAGATTTATTGCGAGGCGTTCCTGGTCTAAAAGTTGGTTATTCAGCTGATGCAAAAGGAGGAGGGTCTTTGCAAATTCGTGGACAAACTTCCGTTTATTCAGATGGAGGCCATAATTCACCTCTTATTATTTTAGACGGAATGCAGTTCTATGGTGAGCTTTCAGAGATTAATCCTGATGATATTGGCCAGATTGACATTTTGAAAGATGCATCGGCTACATCTGTTTATGGTTCCAAAGCGGCAGCGGGTGTTATTGTTATTTCAACCAAAAAAGGAAAGACCGGTAAACCAATGATTAATGTTACCACGAATATGACGGTAAACACCAAAAGTGCGTATCGTGATGTGTATTCTCCAGAGGGGTACGTAAAATATCGTGAAGATTGGGAAACTGCCAAGTCGTACGGCACGAATACGGCAACTGGAAATTACGAGGCATGGATAACAGGAACGGCTGCTGGTAAAGCGGGGTATTTCTCAAACCCTAATCAATTAGACCAGTATGGTATATCTCAAGCACAATGGTTGGCCTATCAACCAGCTGCGCAAACACAAGGAAAAAGTTTGAATGAAGTATGGGGAGGTCGTTTGGGTATTACAGACGCTCTGCTTTTGAAGAATTTCACTGCAGGAAAAACACACGACTGGTATAATAGTACTTTTAGAACAGGATTAAATCATGACCATAATTTAAGTGTTTCCGGAGCAGGTGACAAAGTAAATTATTATATGTCAGTGGGTTACTTGACTGCAGAAGGCGCTATTCAGGGTAATGATTATAATGCAGTTCGTGCAAATATGAAAGTGGATGCCAAAATTACGGATTGGCTTGAGTTTGGAGCAAACGTTAATTTTCAAGATCGCTCAGATGGAGACATAGCTGTAGGTACCGGTACTAATTATTGGGATGCAAACATGTTGAGAAATAGTCCTTTTTCTATCTTTAAAGAAACAAACGGCGAGTATGCAAGACAACCGATGGGACCAACTATTGGAGGGTATAATTATTACTATGATCGCCAATTTATGGAGCTTGAGAAAGGGTATACGGTGTTGAATACCATTTTCAATACTAAAGTAACTTTGCCTGCGGGGATTACGTATTCATTTAATGTTGCGCCACGTTATGAATTCTTTTACAATCGTTATTTTCAGTCATCAGGACATAAAGGTTGGAGTGCTGCTACCATAGGAGTAGATAGAGAAAGCGGTAAAAAATTCACTTGGAACTTGAATAATACATTGGCATGGGATCATACATTTAATGAGAAACACCATATTGTGGCCACTTTTGTTCAAGAAGCTGAAGAACTTCAGACATGGTCAGATATTATTAGAGCACGTAATATTCAGCCATCAGATGCATTAGGGTTCCACAATACTGCCAATGCAACACTTCTGAACAGTTCATTTTCTACAAATGACACGCATCAGACAGCCAATGCATTAATGGCAAGACTTTTTTATTCGTTTGATAATCGTTATATGTTGACAGCAACGGTACGTCGTGATGGATATTCGGCATTTGGAGCTTCATATCCTTATGCAACTTTTCCTTCTGTTGCATTTGCATGGAACTTTAATAAAGAAAGCTGGTTTAATTGGGAACCTTTGAGTACAGGTAAATTACGTTTGTCTTGGGGTAAAAATGGAAATAGATCGCTTGCTGATCCATACATAGCTTTGGCAAACTTAGGTTCGGGTACTGGAGCAACAATGGGGTATGTCGATCCTTCAGGAAACATTGTTGACATGAAGTATTTAGCAATTGACCGTATGGCAAATCCAAATTTGCAATGGGAAAAAACAACTGCATCAAATATTGGTCTTGACCTAGGGTTCTTGAATGACCGAATTTCAAGTACCATAGATATTTACAGAATGGTTACCAATGACATGATCATGAGTCAACGTCTGCCTGGTTTCTCTGGATTTGGATCCATTGCAACCAATCTTGGAGAGGTTGAAAATAGAGGAATTGAAGTAAGCATCAATACTGTAAATATTAAAAACCCTAACTTTGAATGGACAACCAGCCTTGGTTTTTCATATAATGAGAATACCATTAATGCGTTATATGGCAATATGGAAGATGTAAAGGATGCCAATGGTAATGTCATTGGAACTAAAGAGTCTGATGACAAGACCAATGGATGGTTTATTGGCAGACCGATTTCTCAAATCTGGGATTATAAAGTAACTGGAATTTGGCAAAAAGACGAGGCAGTGGAAGCCGCAAAAGTTAACCAGCGTCCAGGTGATCCAAAAGTAGAAAACAGTTATACAGCTGACGATGTTAATGGGAAACCAACATATAATGAAAAAGACAAACAGTTCTTGGGCGAAGCAGCTCCTCCGATTAACTGGTCTTTGCGTAATGAATTTAGATTTTATAAAAATTGGGATTTGACAATCAACATGTATTCCTATGCTGGTCACAAATCACTTGATGGACGTTATATGAATACTTACAACGATGGTAGTTTGTACACCAACAACTACAATCCATTTGTAAATCCATATTGGACAATCGACAATCCTACCAATGATTGGGCACGTCTTGATGCTAGAGGTCCTGCAGGGGCCGGAACAGCAAAATTATATGATCGTACTTTTATTCGTCTGGACAATATTTCGTTGGCCTATACGCTTCCCAAAGATCTTTTGGGGCGCTTGAATGTGAAAACTTTTAAAATTTATGCTTCGGTTCAGAATGTGGCAACATGGGCTGCTTCTAAAGAATGGAAATATTATGGTGACCCGGAAACTGGGGGTCTTGCTACACGAATGTTTAATTTAGGCTTTAATTTATCACTTTAAAAATTACTCGACAATGAAAAGATATATAAAAAATAAAATTTCAACACTTGCACCTTTGGTAGTAGCGACTGCTCTTTTGGTTTCTTGTTCAGATGATTTTCTTGAGCCAGACCCACTTTCGTTTTACGAACCTGAGACTACATTTACTACCGAAACTGGTTTGCAAGCTACTTTGGCAATTGCCGATAAAGGGCTACGTAATAATTACATTCATTATAATGCTGCCAGTAATAGTGTGCCTATCGGTACGGAATATGTTTTCTCTGATATGGCAAAATATGGAAAAACGGATAATACCAGTACTATTTCTGATTTTGCCAAGACTATTGTTCCTACCGGAAGTTTTAAAACAGCAACAAATGATGATTTTTACCTTGGTTTTTACTGGGATGAAGGGTATAACGGCATTAAATATGCCAATACCGTATTGACATATATTGATAACGTGACAAGTTTGACCCAGGACGTTAAGAATAAATATATCGGGCAAGCCTATTTTCATAGAGCCTACCGTTATCTTAATCTAGTATATCAATTTGGAGACATACCATTGATTACCAAGATTTTGGAGGTGCCAAAACAGAGTTACTATTCTACTAAAAAGGAAGCTATCATAGAAATGATTACGGCAGATATGGAGAAGGCTGTAGAATGGGTACCAGAGCAATCGAAACTACCTTATCTTGGTTTGGTCAATAAAGGGGCATGCCGTCAGTTGTTGATTAAGTGATATTTGGCATCTGGTAGATTTGCGGAAGCAGAGGCACAAGCCAATATTCTTATTAATCAATCGGGTTATTCTTTGATGCAAGCCAATTTTGGAACTTTTGATCCAGGTGGAAATCCAACAACTTGGACAATTACCAGAAATGTTGTCTGGGATTTACACAGACCTGAAAACAAGGTTATTGCTGCCAATAAAGAAGCGATTTTGGTTATGCCTAATGGCGGAGTACAGTCATTTTTACCGTTTGCCTCGATGAGAATTTTTGGTCCAAACTGGAATTCAGGTACTCTTACAACACCTGATGGTAAACAAGCAGCAAATCGTTTTGCATCGAACAATGCTAATTACCAAGCCAATTATGATTATGCAAGAGCACTGGGACGTGGTATTGCCACTATTAGTGCTTCGACTTATTCACAGCATCCTATGTGGGTTGTGAACGGTGTTGAGGATAAGGCAGATCTTAGACATAATAGCACTGTAGGTAACTGGGTGAATATGGAAGATCTTAAATACAGTGACAAGACTTCTACATTCTATCAACAAAATTTTAGAATGAAAAGTGCCGCTGGCGTTCTGTTGTCAAAAGATACTCTTCGTGAATGGTTTGATTTTCCACATTATAAAATCTATCTGCATGATGTTGTAAATGAAACCAATCCAAATGCGACTGATTTTCAAGGAGCCAGTACAGGAAGTAAAGCCCATTGGTACTTGTATCGCTTGGCTGAAACTTATTTGTTGCGAGCAGAAGCCCGTTTTTATCAAGGCAATGTTACTGGGGCAGCCCAAGACGTGAATGTTGTTAGAGCAAGAGCTAAAGCCACACAAATGTATACCACGGTAACTATTGGTGATATTTGTGCAGAAAGAGGAAGAGAACTTTATTTGGAAGAATGGAGAAATGTGGAGTTAAAACGTATTTCGCACTGTCTTGCACTAAGCGGAAAACCGGATGAATGGGGTCAAACTTACAGTAAGACCAATTGGGATAAACAAGCTGGAGTAGATTCAGCTGGAGGTAGTTATTGGTATCAACGTATTGTGCATTATACACTTTACAACAAGCATCCAAATGGTATCGTGGTTCCAAATGGTACCAAGTACTATACCATGGACAAACGCAATAACTACTGGCCTATACCAAACAGTGCCATAACGGCTAATATCAAAGGTAAGTTAAGCCAGAACTTTGGTTATGATGGTTATGATGCCAGTGTTAAAGTTTGGGATAAATGGCAGGATGCCGTTGCAGATGAAAGTCAACTTTAATCATCTATTTGATTTACCTTGAAATGAAATTTTGAGGAAAAACATTTGATTGAAAAAGTAGTGCTTGCCATTGATGTCTAAAATGGCAGAAGTATATAGGCGAGCATAATCTAAAAATTCCATAACTAACAGAAGGTGACTTCTATCGCTCTTACCGGGGTAATTTGATAGTTTCTTTTGTAGTTATGGATTTTTTTAATGATGGTGTTGGATTTCAAAAATCCGATGTAGATCTTTTCCGGGAAAACAGAAGCTGACAGGTGAATTTGTCTTGGTATAAAACACCTCGCTCTGTAATTACCATAGTGTTTGTGTTTAATAAATATAGCTGCATTCTACATATATTATAAAACGAAAACTCCCTAAATAGTTATACCAAAAAAACAGTAATGACTGTTCAAGTATTATCCTTGTCAAGATTTCAAGGTATAATGCTGGTGGTTTCTATTGCCTAAAATTTTTGAATTCTAGTTGAGCATAGCGTCAATTTCAAATTTTAAAATAATTTTTAAAACCAAAATTTCGTATGAAAAAATTATACACATTTTTATTATTCTTGTTGTCAGTCCCTGCATTTCAAATATATGCGCAGGCTCCCGTTTTGCCGGTCAAGACAGATTTGGCTACAACTTTAAGTGGTTCCAAGACTTTTAGTGATGGTGTCAATCCTGATGTCCTGTCATTTCCATTGTCATCTCCAACTGAATTTACTTTAGAGGTAAAAGCTAAAATAAATGCGGCCCAGGGTCGAGGCTTGGATGTTGAAGTCAAAAACTCCTATGGGGTAGGATTAAGAACATCTTTAGACAAAAATACTTTCAACAATACAACAGCTTTACCTTTAATTACTAATTTAAGCACTTCTGTAGATAATGCTCAAGAGCAAACTTACAGATATGCCGTAAAAGATGGAATTGCAAATATTTATCAGGATGGCCACTATTTAGGTTCTAAAGCGCTTGAACTTGTAACTGATCCTTCAGGGACTTCGCAAATAGTTTATGGATCAGATAATTTACTAGGTAGATGGGCTGGGGTTGCCGGGGATAATTCAGGGAAGCCGAATGCATATGGTTGGGCTAATACCTATGCGACTCTTCCTTGGAATACTGCCAACTCCACAAGTGGTGTTAGGTATATTGATGTAACGGCTGGACATACCTTCGAATCGGATGGTACGGCTTACAATGGAAGAATAATGTACATGCGTTGGGACAGTGCCAGTTATTCAGCATCAACTTACAGTTATCCCATAAAGCTTGAAAAAGGCTTGCAGTATGAATTTTCTTGGATTTACGAATATGTGGCAAATGCAGCTGCGGGTGCCAAAATTAATGTTGCCATATCAGCAGCTGCAAATGGAACTGGTGCTCTCGTTTCAAAATCATTTACAACTGGTGCTATCAATAAATTAAGAAAAGGCGATTTGACATTCACTTCAGAAGTGGAAGGTACTTATTATGTGACCTTCACGGGTGCTTACGCACTTTTTGGTATTGGAGATTTGAAGCTTAAATCTACAAACATGATTAATACTTGGGATGGTTTTGTCAATGATGGTTCGAAAAGTCCTGCAGTATATGGTTGGGCTAATTCCAGCTCTCCTGCCATTTTTACTACTGCCAATAGCGGTACTGGGACAAGATTTATGGATGTGACTACTGGGCATACTTTCGAATCGGATGGGTCTGCTTATTCAGGAAAACTAATGTATATCGGATGGAATGATGCCAGTGTTCAAAATTCAACTTATTCTTTTCCGGTAGTATTGGAAGCTTCCAAAGATTATCAGTTTTCATGGATTTATGACTACATTTCAAATGCAAGCCCTGGATCTCAAATGACTGTTAAGGTTAATACCTTGGCAGACGGGACGGGAACCGAGATTGCATCCAAAAGTTTTGTGACAGGAGCCGCCAATGCTTTGAGAAAAGGGGATTTGTCTTTCACGGCTCAAAATGCAGGTACGTATTATGTCACGATAACAGGGGATCAAGCCGTTTTTGGGATTGGAGAATTAAAGGTTCAAAGAGAGCAAGTTGCGAGAATTGTTATCGGTAAAAATTATGGGGCTGGTGCCGTGGATATGGTAATCAGTTCAGTGACTTACGAGGATAAAGCGTATGCTCCGGATAAAATTATTGCTCCTTCTGCGCAAACTTTGGAAACTGCAACCAACTTGAATGTTAGTGCTTTTGCAAAATCAATCGTGGTTTTAAAAGGATCTGCTTCTTTATATTTAAAAAATGCATACAATCCTTTAATCAATTCAACAGTAGATTTAAATGCAACAACTGCCAGTTTGTATTTTGAAAATATCAAACCAACAGTAGTGGTTAATTCCTATTTGAATTTCATTACGGTTAACGGTAATCCTGCAAGTAATGGCGTGAATGTGTCGGTTTCAATGTATGGATCAGGTGCTGTTGTTGCTCCTTATTCGGCTGTTGGTACCGTACTGCCGTTGGAAGTCTATACGGAAGAAAACTTTGGAGGAACGTCACAACAATATGCAACAGTTACTCCACATACTGCTTTGGGTTCATTTGACAATGTGATCAAGTCCTTCAAATTAAAAAAAGGGTATATGGCTACCTTTGCCACTAATGCTGATGGATTGGGATATAGCAGGGTTTTTATAGCATCAACTCAAGATTTAGAATTTCCAGTTTTACCGGTTTATTTAAATGGAACAATTTCGTTCATTAGAGTAATGAAATGGAATGAGGTTTCTAAAAAAGGTCTTGCCAATGGATCTAACGAAGTTTTAGCTGCAACAAACAGTACTTGGTTTTACAATTGGAATACAGGACTCGATACAACACCAAGTGTGGAATATGTGCCTATAAGACAAAGTGAAGGTTGGCCTTCATTTACCCCTGCTTATACAAAAGAGGGATATACACATCTTTTAGGATTTAACGAACCAGACCGTCCTGATCAGGCAAATATGACTGTCGAGGCTGCGATAAATGGATGGCCAGGTCTTTTGAAATCAGGCTTAAGAGTTGGTTCTCCAGCCACATCAGATCCGTTTAATCCTTGGATGGGTACTTTTATGGCTCAAGCAGAAGCCAAAAATTATCGAATTGATTATGTAGCTCTGCATTGTTATTGGTATAAGTCTGCGGCACAATGGAAAAGTGACTTGCAAAATATTTATGACAGATACAAAAGACCAATTTGGATTACAGAATGGAATGTAGGTGCAAACTGGACGGGAAATAGTTTTCCTGATGGTCCTATAATGCTTACAGATGCAAACGCGACGAAGCATAAAAATGATTTGGCAGGAGTGTTGGACGTTCTTGAAACTACCGATTATGTGGAGCGTTATTCCCTATACAACTGGGTGCAGGATTCCAGAGCTTTGTATGTTACCATAAATGATGCTTTTAAGACAAGAAACCCAAACTGGGAAAGTTATGTGTGGCTTAAAACTGCACCAGTAATTTCAAGTACAGCTACTGATTATGTGGTTTTAACTCCAGCAGGAGAATATTATGCCAAAAATGCTTTGGCAAAAGCTTATAATCCAGCAAGAGAATACATTGCTACATGGAAAACTTTGGTGGAAACCTTAAGTTATAAGTTGTCATCAGATTTTCAAAATGCCACAATCAGTTGGACTGGTAATAATCAAGAGTTAATCAAGAAATATACTGTCGAAAGAAAATTAGAAGGAGAGGCTGATTTCTCTGTTTTTTACGATTCAACTAATTCGACAGTTCTTAACGTGAATGATGTGGTGCATTCTAAAGCAGAATATCGTTTGAAAGTGGTAGGCAAAGATAATGTTGAAACGATCTCTCCCGTAATTACAATTATCAAAGCTGTCGTTGCGGATGCTCCTAGCGGTTTAAGTGGAGAAGCAATATCTACTACAATCATTAATTTAAATTGGCCTGCTGCAGATAGAGCCGATGCTTATAATCTTTGGAGAGCAAACACTATTGATGGCACCTATGGGCTTATCGCTTCTTATCTAACCGGAACCAGTTTCCAAAATACAGGATTGACTAAAAACACTCCGTATTATTATAAAGTAACCGCCTTAAACACGGGAGGGGAAAGCCCAAAATCTGCTCCGCTTACGGTGAGCACTTTAGATTTAGTGGTTCCTCAAAAAGTTTCGAATGCTGTTTTGGCTTCTGGTGATGCCAAGGTGAAATTGGAGTGGGGTAATATGTATGATGCCGAGTTTTATGTAAAACGTTCAACATCCCAATCGGGTCCGTTTACAACCATTGCAACAGCCCAATCTGCGAATTATGTTGATTTAACGGCTCTAAATGGCACAACATATTATTATAAAATTGCTGCTTTTAATCTTGCTGGCGAAGGAATGGAATCAGAAGTAATCATCTCCAGACCTAATTTAGGACAACATGCTTATTTTGATTTTAGTGAGAATACCGGTTTAAATGCTCATGATCAATGGGGCTATTATGATGGAACTTTGGCTGCTGCCACAACCTGGACAACAGGCAAGGCAGGAAGTGGAGCTGATTTTAATGGAACTTCAACTTCTTACGTCAAGCTTAAAGAAGGAATAATGGAGGGTCTAAATGATTTTACCATTGCTACTTGGGTGAATTCAAAAGCTATAACAAATAATACCAGAATATTTGATTTTGGATACGATACGGCAAGTTGGATGGCTTTTATACCTTATTATGGCGGGGATAAAATTCGATATAAAATTTCTTATGGTGGAAATTCAGCCGAAGTGATGGGGACTTATACCTTGCCTATAAACCAATGGGTGCATTTAGCGTTGGTTCAAAGTGGGGATGTTTGTAAAATCTATGCCGATGGTGTAGAAATTGCCAGTGGAACGGTTACGCTTAAACCATCAGGACTTGGCAAAACTACAGCCAATTATCTTGTCAAATCGCAGTGGCCTGCCGATCCTTTTTTAAATGCTTCAATGGATGAGTTTAGAATTTTCAATCGTGCTTTGGGTGCCACAGAAATCAATGAATTAGTGAATGCAAATATTAGTTTGGGTGTTGATGATTTTTCAAAAACTCCTTATGATGTAGTAAGAGCTTTCCCAAATCCTACTTCGGGTCAATTTGATGTTATTTTGCCAACGAATGATGATTCGGCATCTATAGCAATTTATACTGTTGGAGGTAAATTAATTTCCAAAGCGAATTACCCAGTTGAAAATGGTAAAGTTCATTTGAATATAGAGAATGAGACTACTGGAGTTTACTTGATAAAGATTCAATCTTATCCAGATAAAACCATTCGTATTATTAAAAAATAATGAATTGCAGATGTAAGAGAAGTTTATTGGGTTTTTAGTTAGTTGAAGAGGGATCTTTAGGGATCCCTTATCATAATAATGGAACTTATAGAAATGTCCTGCGATTAATTTTGATTAAAAAAATGCATGTAAAATGAAATTGTTCACTTTCAAGTTTTTGGTTTTCGGAATTGTATTGATTCTGATTTCCGGTTTTGTTGAGAATGAGGAAAAGCCTCCTAAATATAAGGGATATCGTTTGGTTTGGAACGATGAATTCAATGTTGACGGAACTCCAAGTGAAAAGAATTGGAATTATGAGGAAGGTTTTGTCAGAAACAATGAAAATCAATGGTATCAAAAGGAGAACGCTTATTGCCAAACCGGATTTCTTGTAATCGAAGCCAAAAAAGAAAGCAGAATAAACCCTGGTTTTGTTTCTTATGATCATAAATCCTGGCGCAAAAACCGAGATTCCATAAAAGTGACTTCTTCCTGTTTAATTACGAGAGGAAAACATTCCTGGCAATATGGACGATTTGAAATGCGAGCCAAGATTCCAATTGGAAAAGGAATGTGGCCAGCCTTTTGGACCCTGGGGGTAAAGGGAAATTGGCCAGCAAATGGCGAAATAGACATAATGGAATATTATACGGGAAAAATATTGGCCAATGCAGCATGGAAATCGAATACAGGAACTACGGCCTGGGACAGTAAAACGGTTCCGTTGACTGATTTTAAAGAGGATTCGTGGGCAGATGAATTTCATGTATGGAGAATGGATTGGGATGAGCATTCAATTAAATTGTATGTAGATAATCAATTGTTGAATGAAACGGATTTGAAAGAAACAATAAATGATCCCGGTCAAAGTATAATTCCATTTCAGCAGCCCCATTATTTATTGGTAAATCTGGCGGTAGGAGGAATGAATGGTGGGGAATATACAACGGCTAGTTTGCCATCAAAATACATAATAGATTATATAAGGGTTTACCAAAAAAAGAAGTAAAATGAGATTAAAATATTCGATAATTATAAGTTTCGTATGTTCTTTTGTTTTCAGTCAAGGCAATTATTTTGCTCCGGGAAAACAATGGAAAGATACTGATGGAGTACATATTAATGCGCATGGAGGCGGGGTAATTTTTGTTGACGGGACTTATTATTGGTACGGAGAATATAAGACTTCGGGCCGTGGAGGAAATACATCTTTGAAAGGAGTCAGCTGTTATTCCTCAAAAGATTTGTACAACTGGAAAAACGAGGGTATTGTTCTAAAGGTGGAACAAGATCCTAATTCCGAAATAACAAAAGGTTGCATTATAGAACGTCCAAAAGTGGTTTTTAATAAAAAAACAGGAAAGTACGTGATGTGGTTTCATTTGGAGTTGAAAGGACAAGGTTACGATGCCGCCAGGGCAGCTGTTGCCATAAGTGATAATCCAAAAGGACCTTTTGAATTTAAAAAATCATACCGCGCCAATAAAGGAGTTTGGCCAATGAACTTCAACGATAAGTTCAAGTCTGCAGCAATTAATGAAAATGCATTAAAGTCGTGGAGTCCAGAATGGCGAGAAGCAATCAAAAACGGAATGCTGGTTCGACGTGATTTTGAAAAAGGACAGATGTCCAGAGACATGACCGTTTATGTAGATGATGACAATAAAGCCTATCTTGTACATGCCGCAGAAGATAATTTGACACTCCATATTTCTGAACTCACGGATGATTATTTAGATTTTACCGAGAAATGGACAAGAGTGGAGCCTGCAGGTCATAATGAAGCACCGGCCATTTTTAAAAAAGACGGGGTTTATTACATGATAACTTCCGGCTGTACGGGCTGGGATCCCAATGAGGCGCGCTCGTTTAAATCCAAATCCATTTGGGGGCCATGGAAATCTCTCGGTAATCCATGCGTTGGAAAAGATGCCTCGCTTACATTTCATTCGCAAAGCACTTATGTCTTGCCCGTGGAAGGAAAAAAAGATCAATTTATTTTTATGGCCGATCGATGGAAACCCGATAACCCGATTGACGGCACTTATGTTTGGCTTCCTGTAAAGTTCAACAATGGAAAACCAGTTTTGGAATGGTTGGAAACTTGGAATCTGGCAGTTTTTTCAAAAAAACAATAAATCGAATTTTTACTTGATATAATTTGTATTGGCATCTGTTAATGGTTAATATTGATAAAAAAAAGGATTAATGAATAGAAAATTTATTTTGGCAATTACATTTTGCTTTTGTTGCATTGTACAAATGATGTCCCAAGAAAAATCTGTAATCAGCAGCACCGAAAAATACAAGCAATTCGGGCTTGTTTGGGGGTTGATGAAATACCATCATTCCGAAATAAGTAAAGGAACTTACAATTGGGACGAAACATTTGTTGAAAATATTGACAAACTTGAAGGTGTACATACCCAAACAAACCTCGATGCGTTTTTATTAAATTTTGTTTTATCAGTCAAAGAAAGTAAAATAAAGACCGAGACAAATACGGATAATCTATTCACAAAAAATTTTGATTATAACTGGATTGAACAATATTCGGGAAATAAAGAACTTTATACCAAGTTAAAAAAATTAGAAAACAATACAAGTATAGGTAACTACTACACTTCAAAAAGTGGAATTCCGACTTTCGAAAATGAGAAAGGATTTAAAGCATTTGACCATAAATTAAAAAGCCATAGACTATTAGAGTTATTCAGTTTTTGGAACGTTATCCAATATTATGATGTAAATAAATATCTGATGGATAAAAACTGGTTTGGTCAGTTAGATTATTTTATTGATAGCTTCGTAAACAGTAATTCTCAATTAGAATATGAGTTGGCAAAGACCAGTTTAATTGTGTCACTTAATGATTCACATTCTAGTTATTTATCAAAAACAGTAGCCGATTCTCTATTTAAATTTAGGCCTCCAATCGGAATAAAGAATATTAATGACACTTTAGTTGTTAGGAGTATTTTTAATAAAAATTTAGGAGAAAAAGATGATTTGAGATTGGGAGATTTGATTGTTGAAATTAATGACCTGGACATTAAATCACTTCAAAAGCAAAATATACAATCAAAATTTTCTTCTTCGAATGATACTTATTCAAAAGGGCTTTCTGGGTGGTTGCTGCGTAATATAGAAGATAGCGTCAAAGTTAAAATAAAAAGAAACGATTCTGTTGTTACAAAATATATTCATCTTTATAAAACCTTTGAAAATAAAGATTATTCTTATTTACCATTTTTTAGAATTGAAAAAGAATGGCAAATTATGGATGATAATATTGGCTATATAAATTTAAAAACAATCTCTAAAGAGGATATCAAAAAAGCATTTGAAGAATTTTCCAACACAAATGGAATTATAATAGATTTAAGAAATTATCCAAAAAATATTAGAGGGTCAGATATTACACAACATACCTATCCAGACAGGAAAGAATTTATTAAGGTTCTATCGCCATTAGGAAATAGACCTTCATTGGCAAGCTTTGGTAAGCCTTCGATTAGTATTATAATAGATCCTGATAAAAGTGGTAGTAAAAACTCAAAATACTATAATAAAAAGATTATTTTATTAGTAGATCATACCACTCAAAGTAAGGCTGAGTATATTGGAATGGCTATTCAAGCATCTCCTACATGTATAACTGTAGGTGAAACGACAGCAGGTTCTGTAATGAATATTGCCATTTTCAAACTGCCTGATGGGACAGAATTTCGATTCACTGTTCTGGGAGGATTTTATCCAGATGGAACAGGCGTTCAAAGGAAAGGCTTGAAAATAGATCACTTTGTTCAAGAAACCACATCAAATTTTACTAAGGATCAATATATTCTTAAAGGGATTGAATTAATAAAATCTACAAAAAAATAAAGAGAACTGATTTATGTATAAAATTTTCAACACACCTGTTTTGCGCAAAGCTCTTTTGGCGGTTAATTGTTTTTTAATGGCAAGCATGGTTTCCTGCAATACGCTTTCAATTGCAACCAAGGAAGCTAAATATTCCAGCTATCTGTTCGCATATTTTACAGGAAATAGCCAAAAAGAAGAGGCTATACATTTTGCCTTGAGCACGGATGGTTATAATTACCAAGCCTTGAACAACAATCAACCTATTATTGATTCCAAAGTCATTAGTTCTTCGGGAGGCATTCGTGATCCCCATATTTTAAGGGGAGCCGACGGCAAAACATTTTACATGGTGGTTACCGACATGGTTTCCGCCAAAGGATGGAGTTCCAACCGGGCCATGATTTTGATGAAATCAACCGACTTGATTAACTGGACTTCCACAGTTGTCAATATTCCTCAAACCTATCCCAAGGAATTTGGAGACGTAAAACGGGTTTGGGCGCCACAAACCATTTATGATAAGGAAACAAAACAGTATATGGTTTATTGGTCCATGTTGGGGGATAAAGGACCGGACATTATTTATTATGCCTATGCCAACAAAGATTTTACGGCTTTGGCCACCACGCCCAAGCAATTGTTTTACAGCCCGTCCAATAGTGCTTGCATCGATGGCGATATTGTTTTTAATGAGGGAAAGTACCATTTGTTTTTCAAGAACGAAAGTTCGGGAGGAGGCATTCGACAAGCTGTTTCAGATAAATTGACGGAAGGTTACGTGCAACAAGAAGGTTTTTTTGATCAAACAGACGAAGCCGTTGAAGGATCGGGAATTTTTAAATTGATTGACTCGGATGAATATATTTTGATGTACGACATGTACATGAAAGGAAAATACCAGTTTACAAAAACCAAAGATTTTCAGCATTTTTCTGTTGTGGACAACGCCATATCCATGAATTTTCACCCAAGGCACGGAACCGTTATTCGAATCACGGAAAAAGAAAAGCAGGCTTTAATCAAGAAATGGGGAAGCAAATAAATGATGATTTGATTGCTGTTAAAGACAATAGTTCGATAATTTTAACCTCGGACAATACTTTTAAAGAAGAAAATTTATTTTATGATCAAAAGCTTGACAATAATGATTAAAAAGAAACAAATCTTAAAGTCATTTCTCTTAATTAATCTCGTTGTAATTACCTGTTTTTCAAAAGGTATGGCTCAAGATAATGGGCTGGCAGAACGCAAACAACGTTTTAATTCGGATTGGAAATTCGCATTAAGCGATTCGCCGGAGTATAGTGCAGCAGGATTTGATGACAGTACTTGGCGTAAATTAAGTTTGCCCCACGATTGGAGCATAGAAGGGAAATCAGAAAAAAACAATCCAAGTGCCGGAGATGGCGGTTTCTATCCAATGGGAAAAGCTTGGTACAGAAAAACATTTTCCGTGCCCTCTGGATGGAAAGGCCAAAAGGTTGCCATTTATTTTGAAGGAGTCTACATGAATGCCGAGGTATTTATTAACGGTAAATCAGTGGGTATCCAGCCTTATGGTTACACTTCTTTTGAGTATGACCTTTCTGCTTATTTAAATTTTGGACAAAAAAACACGATAGCCGTCAAGGTAGACAACTCGCAGCAAAAAAATTGCAGATGGTATAGCGGTTCAGGTATTTATCGTAACGTATGGTTAATGGTAAAGAATCCTGTTCATGTCAAAAATTGGGGTGTGGCCGTTACCGTTTTGGAGGTAAAAAACAACAAGGCCACCGTGCAGGTTAAAACCGTCATAAAAAATGAAACCGCCGTTTTGCAAAAACTTTCGCTTTCGACAGTTATTGCCGGTGCAAAAGGTAAAAGTGTCGCAGATTCGGAAAGTAAAATGGAATTGCTGCCAAACGAAGAAAAAGAAGCAATTCAAACCATAATAGTCGAAAAGCCCAAATTATGGTCGGTTGAATTTCCCGACAGATACCAAGCTAAAGTGACGATCAAGAAGGATTCAAAGAGTATTGATGCTGTAACAACTGATTTTGGAATTCGAACAATCGATTTTAGTGCCGAAAAAGGGTTTCTGTTAAATGGTAAAAAAGTATTGTTAAACGGAGGTTGCGTGCATCATGACAATGGAGCGCTGGGTGCCGCCGCTTATGACCGTGCCGAAGAAAGAAAAGTGGAATTACTAAAGGCAGCAGGATTTAATGCCATTAGAACCTCCCATAATCCTCCTTCCGAAGCCTTTTTAGATGCTTGCGATCGATTGGGGATGCTTGTGATAGACGAAGCTTTTGATGGCTGGAGAGAGAAGAAAACCACTCATGATTATGCCGGTATTTTTGATAAATGGTGGAAACATGATGTAGAATCAATGGTTTTACGGGACAGAAATCATCCTTCCATTATTATGTGGAGTATAGGTAATGAAATAATAGAGAGAACCAAACCCGAAGCGGTCGAAACGGCAAAAATGCTCGCAAATGCCATTCGCAACATAGATGCCACGCGTCCAGTGACATCGGCAATGACAACTTGGAATCAAGGCTGGGATATTTTTGACCCTTTGATGGCTGCTCATGATGTAGCCGGATATAATTATCAGCTGCATAAAGCAGAATCAGATCATGCAAGAGTGCCTTCCAGAATTATTGTGCAGACAGAATCGTATCCCAAAGATGCTTTTGCGAACTGGGATTTGGTTCAAAAACACAATTATATCATAGGAGATTTTGTTTGGACCGCAATGGATTATTTGGGCGAATCGGGAATCGGGCGCTATGTCTATCCAGGAGAAACAGAGGGCGAGCACTGGACGGCAAATTTGTATCCATGGCATGGTGCCTATTGCGGTGATGTAGATTTAACGGGTTGGAGAAAACCAATTTCGCATTACAGAAGCATGCTTTATAATGACAACGAAAACATATACATGGCTGTTCGGGAGCCAAATCCAGAAAGCGGAGCAATTAAATTGACGTCTTGGTCTGTTTGGCCAACATGGGAAAGCTGGACCTGGCCTGGTTATGAAGGCAAAAATATTGAAGTAGAAGTATATTCGAAATATCCAAAAGTAAGACTGTACTTGAACGGAAAAAATATTGGAGAGAAAGAAACAGCCAAGGCACAAGAGTTTAAAGCAACGTTTACAATTCCTTATGCAAGCGGCGAATTAAAGGCTGTTGGTTTGGAAAATGGAAAAGAAGTTGAATCGGTTTTGTTGAAAACAGCAAAGAATGCTTCCAAAATTAAATTGACAGCTGATCGTAAAATTATAAAATCTGATGGTCAGGATCTTGTATATGTAAGTGTTGAAATTACGGATGATAAAGGTGTTTTAAATCCAAATGCAACCAATCAGCTGGCATTTAATGTTTCGGGTGCCGGAACAATTGTTGGGGTTGACAATGCTGATTTAAAAGACACTGATTTGTATGTTGCCAATACCCGTAAGGCATGGCATGGACGCGCTTTGGTAATTATAAAAAGCAATAATGAATCGGGAGTCATTAATCTTGAAGTGACTTCACCAGGATTGGTCAAAAAAACAATCAAGATACAGTCAACAAAAAAAATGTAAATACTAACTATAAAAAAAATGAATAGATTTAAAACGTTATTATTGGCCACCATGCTCAGCCTGTCCTTGTTTTCGCAACAAAAAGAAAACAAGGATAATGTGTTTCAAGTGAAAAATCCTGATTACAAGTTGAGTCCATATACAGGAATGACGAAACAGCATTGGAAAGAGGCCGCACTTTATTTATTGGAAGGTGCCTTTAGTTATGTCCATACTTTGGATGATCCAATGAAGTTCCCAAAACAACCTGGAAAAAGTTATCCTCTAAGTGAAGATAGAGTGCCTACGGAGAAATTGGAGGGGTTGAGCAGGACATTGTTTATTGCCTCTCCACTTCTAAAAGAAAATCCCGATTTGGTGATCAACAATATCAAGGTGGCCGATTATTACAGGCATCAATTCAGTAAATTAATCGATCCCAATAGTCCTTCTTATATTGTTCCCCGTGCCAAAAATGGAGGTCCAAGCCAGAATTTGGTGGAATATGGTGCTATAGCAATATCGTTGATGACCAATCCTGAAGTGCTTTGGAAACCATTGCCCCAAGATCAAAAAGATGCATTGGCCAAATCCATGCTGAGTTATGGCGATGGCCCTACGGTATCCTCCAATTGGAAGTTTTTCAACATTTTTGTGTTGAGCTTTTTCAAAGAGCAGGGTTATGCCGTTAACGAGAAATTGCTGGTTGAATATTTGGAAAAATCTTTAGCCGATTATAGAGGAGAGGGTTGGTACAACGATAACCCAGCCTATGATTATTACAGTATGTGGGGCTACCAATTGTATGGAGCTTTGTGGTCTGAATATTTCGGGAATAAATATTATCCGGAATATGCCTCAAAGTTCAGAAGCAATTTCAAAGATCTCAATTCCAATTATCCCTCAATGTTTAGCCGCAACGGGGAGATGATTATGTTTGGACGCAGTATTAGTTATAGAATTGGCACCATTGCCGCTTTTCCTTTTATGGGATTGGAAAATGATCCTGCTGTCAATAATGGATGGTTGCGAAGAATTTCATCCGGAGTTTTGAAACAATTTCTGGAGCACCCGGAATTTATGAAAGACAATGTGCCCACACTTGGTTTTTACGGAGCATTTGAACCCGCAGTGCAAGTGTATAGTTGCAGGGGAAGCGTGTACTGGATGGGAAAAGCTTTTCTGGGACTTTTATTGCCGGATAACAATCCTTTTTGGACAGCAAAAGAAAATGAAGGAGAATGGGAAACCAAATTCAAAAAAGACCAGGTTTATAATAAATTTCAAGAAGGTTCGAAAATTTTAATTACTGATTACCCGGCCATTGGGGCTTCGGAGATAAGAGCCTGGTGCAATGCCAAGAAAAAGGACGATTGGCAGGGATTCCGATCAACGGAAAATTACAATCGCCTTTCTTATAATAGTGCTTTTCCTTGGCAGGCCGATGGTGTCAATGGCGAAGTGGCGATGAACTATGTTTTTAAAAATGAAAAACAGGAATGGGAACCGTTGCGATTATATACTTTCAAAAAGTTTGAAGAAGGTGTTTATTATCGTGATGCCGTTTTGGAAACGAATGAAAACATTAAAATGAATTTGGCAGATATTCCTTTAACAAACGGAATTTTAAGAATAGACAAAAACAGTAGTACTGTTCCAGTTGCTGTTCGATTGGGACATTATGCTTTGCCACAATTTGACAAAGAAATTACGACCGTGACCAGAAAAGTAAAAGGGAAAGAGGTGACCATTATTGATAATGGAAAATACCAATTGGCCATGATTCCGTATTTAGGTTGGGATACAACAGAAGTGGTTTCGGCCAAAGGTTTGCACCCGGAAAGCGAAACCAGCAAGGTGATTGATGTTGCTGCTGCTTATAATCCTGACAACAAGGAATCCAATGTTTATGCCACGGTTATGCTCTGGAAAAAATCTGGAGAGAAATGGACTAAAAAAGAGTTGGCTCCCGTAAAAAGTTTGGAACAAAAAGATGGTGCAGTTGTAATTAAACTTACTAATGGCACAACGAAGTTAATTGATTTTAATAAGTAGTTTAAGAATTTGAAGTTGGGAAGTTCATTTGAACCAATAATATATCATTAAAGCTAATCACAATTGATAAAATAAATAAGCATGAAATTAAACAGAATTTTTACTTTGATTGTATTGACTATTATGTATTCATGCCAAAGCTATTCACAATCGGTCAAATTTAATAATCCTATTGCCGAACAGCGCGCAGATCCTTGGGTATATAAAACAGATGCGGGTGAGTATTATCTAATTGCCACCGTTCCAGAATATGACCGCATTGTAATACGAAAAGCCAACAGCATTAATGGGTTGAAAGAAGCCCAAGACAAAGAGGTTTGGCATAAACATGAAAAAGGGGTTATGGGCAATCACATTTGGGCTCCAGAATTGCACAGGATAGATGGGAAATGGTACATTTATTTTGCTGCAGGTGATGCCGAAGATAAATGGAAAATCAGGATTTGGGTGCTGTCCAATCCATCAGCAGATCCAATGCAGGGCAAATGGACAGAAGAAGGACAGATAAAAACTAAAATGGATTCCTTTTCGTTGGATGCCACAACCTTTGTCCATAATGGTAAAAGATATCTAATATGGGCACAGAATGTAAGAGGTGGAAATAGTGGCACAGCTTTGGTTTTATCCGAAATGAAAAATCCAACCACGCTTACAGGTCCAGAAGTGATAATAACTGAACCTGAATTTAACTGGGAAAGAATAAAATATAATGTCAATGAAGGGCCTGCCGTGATCAAAAAGAACGGAAAAATATTTGTAACCTATTCTGCCAGTGCTACCAATCACAATTATTGCATGGGCATGTTATGGATTAATGAGAAGGCAGATTTATTGGATGCTGCTAATTGGCAAAAATCTCCCGGCCCCGTTTTTTATACAAATGATGATCTAAAAAGATATGGCCCTGGCCATAATTCATTTACTACGTCTGAAGATGGAAAAAGTACGATAATGATTTATCATGCTAGAGATTACAAGGAAATACAGGGACATGAATTATCCGATAAAAATCGTGCCACTCGTGCCCGTGTTGTAGAGTGGACAAAAAGTGGCTTTCCGGATTTTATGCAAAACCAAACAGATTAAAATTTATAAAAGGGATAATAAACTATTCTCGGAGCTTTCAAATGGGTGGTCAGGCAAAAACATGAAACCGCAAGCCCAGTCGCAAACACTATTTTATTTGCCTGATATAAGAAGAATTTCTATTTTAATAAAATGAAAAGAACAGTATCGCTATTACTTATCATCACTCTGTTTTGTAGCTTCAATTTGCAAAGTCATGAAAAAAGCATTTCAAGAAACAGAGAAAATAAAACTGCAAAAATTGATTCTACTTTCACGATCGAAATAGGTGGAATCAGGCAATTTATCCAAATCAAAACAGACGATAGCACAAAACCCGTTTTATTGTTTTTAGCCGGAGGCCCCGGAGGGTCAATGATGAACTCAGCCCATAAATACACCAAAAAGCTGAAAGATAAATTTACGATAGTACAATGGGATCAGAGAGATGCTGGTAAAACTTTGGAATTAAACAAATCTCCTGTCCAGCCTTCGGTGGCTCAAATGGAAAAGGACACTTATGAAGTGATAGAATTTATTCTTAAAAAACTAAAAAAAGAAAAGATTTATCTGGCCGGATGCTCTTTCGGCAACATTTTGGGTTTTCATATCGTTGAGAAACATCCGGAAGTTTTGCATGCCTATTTGGCGATGAATCCCGTCGTGAGCCAGTTGGAAAGCGAAAGACTCCTATTGGCAAGATTAAAGGAGGTTTATAAAAATAATGAAAAGGCATTAGCAGAACTGTCCTCAGTAAAAATGCCACATGAAACCGCCAACGATTTGTTTTATGTTCGAAAATGGCTTTTTGTAATGGATGGAAATCATGCTGCAACTAAAGATGGTTTTAAAAACTTTTTCTTTAAATGGTCCAAAACCTGGTTTCCGGTAATGCAGGAGCTAATGGACATTGATTTACCAAAAACGTTAACCGAAGTAAAGTGCCCGGTTTATTTCTTTCTTGGAAAAGAAGATATTCAAACGTCAACAGCAGTAGCCGAAAAATACTTTAATGCTATTAAGGCTCCAAAAAAAGGACTGTATTTATTTGAAAGATCGAGACATTCCATCCAGGAAACAGAACCTGAAAAGTTTCAAAAGATTATAATTGAAGACATATTGGCTAAAAATACAGATGAAAAAATATAAAATTGCTATCCAAAAATCCATGATATAAAATGAAACAGAAATTAAATAAACACCTTTTTAAAAAAATAGTATTTACTCTATTTGGGATACTTGTCAGTATAAATTCGAATGCTCAAAAATTCGATAAATTTTTCCCCAAAAAAGACCTTACGACAGTAGGAGTATATTATTATCCCGAGCATTGGGATCCGAGCCAATGGGATCGTGACTTGAAGAAAATAGCTGAAATGGGTTTTGAATATACTCATTTTGGTGAATTCGCCTGGGCCCAGCTAGAACCTCAGGAAGGGGTATATGATTTCAAATGGCTGGACAAAGCTTTAGCAATTGCCGCAAAATATAATTTAAAAGTGATTATGTGCACTTCGACTGCTACACCTCCCGTATGGTTGGTTCGCAAGCATCCTGATGTACTTGTGACTTATGAGGACGGCACTAAAGCAGATCACGGTTCCAGACAGCACGCATCGTTTTCAAGCAATTACTATCGAACCTATTCCATGAAAATGGTTGAACAATTGGCGAAAAGATACGGCAATGATAAACGTATAATGGGTTGGCAAGTAGATAATGAGCCGAACCGTTTTTTGGATTATGGTACAGACGCCCAACAACGCTATCGTGACTGGTTAAAGGAAAAATATAAAAATATTGACGCCTTGAACAAAGCTTGGGGAAACAGTTTTTGGAGTGGAATTTATAGTGATTTCGATCAAATCAATATTCCGCTACATAAAGAATGGGGAATGAACTTGCATTCCCAATTGGATCATTTTCGATTTGCTGACCAAGAAACGGCAACCTTTCTCGATGAACAGGCTATTGCAATACGCAAATATGCAACCAAAGACCAATGGATTACGTCCAATTATAGATCCACTTATAGTGAAAGTTACGTTGGTATGAGCAAAGAATTGGATTTTGATTGTTATACACGTTACATGGTTTACGGAGGAAGTCTGGGAATAGGTCCAAAAGGCTATCGTGTGGGAGATTATACAAGTATTGGTATGGCCAATGATTTTTTTCGTCCGACAAAAGGCATGTATGGTTGTATGGAACTACAGCCGGGACAAGTAAACTGGGGAAGTATTAATCCGCAGCCATTACCGGGAAGCATACGCATGTGGTTATGGCATGTTTTTGCTGGCGGCAGCAAATTTACCTGCACGTATCGCTTTCGTGCACCCTTGTTTGGTTATGAGCAATTTCATTATGGCATCGTGGGTACTGACGGCGTGACACCAACCCCTGGCGGTACAGAATTTAGCCAGTTCATCAAAGAAATTGATACGTTGCGAAAAAAGTATGATGCCAAAGCGGCGTTGCCGGATTACTATTTAAAACGTAAAACAGGAATTCTGTTTAATGGCGATAATGTGATGGGAATCGACTTAAACAAGCAAACCAAAGAATGGAATACCATGGGGCACTTTTTGAAATATTATAAAGCTGCAAAATCTTTTGGTGCGCCTGTTGATTTTGTTCGAGACACCACTAATTTCTCAAACTACCCTGTTTTACTAGTGCCAGCTTATCAGATGATTGACCAAAAAATGATTGACAAATTAACTTTGTATGCAAAAAACGGCGGGAATTTGGTAATGAGTTGCCGATCTGGAATTCAAAACCGAGAAGGCCATCTTTGGGAGGCCAAGTTTTATGAGCCAATATGGAGTTTGATAGGTTCCAAAATAGAATCGTATGATTTGTTGATGCCACATTCTCCGGGTCAAATAAAGTTTGACAATCAAGAATATGAGTGGACTAGTTGGGGAGATTTATTGAAGCCAAATAAAGAAACGGAAACTTGGGGTACGTATGAAGGTGATTTTTACTCGGGAACTCCTGCTATTATTTCGCGTAAATTAGGTAAAGGAACAGTAACCTACATCGGTTTGGATTCCAAAAATGGGGAACTTGAAAAGCAAGTGTTAAGGAAATTGTACCAACAACAAAATATTCCTGTCGAAAACTATCCAGAAGGTGTCATGGTGGAGTATCGTGATGGATTTGGTATAGCCGTCAATTATTCTGACAAAATCTACAACATGAATTTGCCAAATAACGCAAAAGTTCTCATTGGGTCCAAAGCAATAAAAACTGCTGACGTACTTGTTTGGAAATATTAATGGGATAGAATATTAATTACGAATACAAATGAATAAAATCAATCTAATTTTTCTTTTTTCTCTTTTAACGCTGACAATTGCAAATGGGCAATCGAAGGAGGATAAGCAATTAGTGAAAAATCTAGACGGGCTTATTTCTGAAAAATTCAATTCCGTTTCACCGGGCTGTGCCGTTTTGGTGGCCAAAAAGGGGCAAGTGATTTATGAAAAAGGCTTTGGAACGGCAAACATTGAACTGAATGTGCCAATGCGTCCAGAAATGGTTTTCAGGATTGGCTCAATGACAAAACAATATACTGCCATAGCAGTATTGCAATTAGTGGAGCAGGGCAAAATTTCTTTGCAGGACAGCATACAAAAATTCATCAAAAACTTTCCATCCAAAGGGCATGCCATCACTATTGAAAATTTATTGACGCATACTTCGGGAATTAAAGACTACGGGCAATTGGACTCGCGTATTCCAAATGCCATAAGGGTTGAATTTCCACAAAAAGTAATCATTGACAGTCTTGCAAGGTTGCCATTGGATTTTAACCCTTCCGCTAAATACAGTTACAGCAATTCCAACTATTATATGTTAGGATACATTATTGAACAAGTCACGAGCAAATCGTATAAAGATTATTTGCAGGAAAATATTTTTAAGCCGGCAGGTTTGTCGAACACGTTTTACGATTCGCCGACACAATTAATCCCAAACCGGGCAAATGGTTATTCTAAGAATGGTTCTAATTTTAAAAACACGGACTACATCAGTATGTCTTTGGTTTATGGTGCAGGGGCTTTGCTTTCTAATGTTGGCGATTTGTACAAATGGCATCAGGCTTTAAACTCGTACAAATTGGTAAAAAAAGAAACGCTGGAAAAAGCATTTACCTCTTTTAAACTTGACAATGGGCAATTAGCAGAATATGGTTATGGCTGGTTTATAAAAGACTGGAAAGGAAGCAGGACTATTGGACACGGTGGCGCAATTGATGGTTTTAGAAGTTGGGAGATTTACTTTCCAGAGCAAGATATCTTTTTGACAGCGCTATTTAATTCAGACAACAATTCCTTTTTCAACCTGTTTGATGATATGGGCAGTTTGATTGTTGGAAAATCGCTTCAAACGGCTTACAAAGATTTGAAGATTGATGCTGCTGTTTTGAATAATTACGTAGGGACATATACATTTTCAGACTTTCCTTCGGAATCAATTAAAATTTATAAAAGGGACAATAAGCTGTTGGCATCGATTTCAAATGGGTCAGGCAGCAATATGGCTTTGTTGGCCCAATCAGAAACGCTGTTTTATCTCCCTGATATAAGAAGAATTCCCACTACAATTGAATTTATTGTAGAAAAGGGAAAAGTGAAAGGAATGTATTGGACCCAAGAAAAAAGACACGAATGCACGAAGACGGAATAGTGTTGAAAGCGTAAATCCGGTGAATATTGGAATTATGTTCTATAGCCAAAAATGGAAAAAAACTAATTGTGGAATAACTCCCACAAGAAATCCAATTCCTAATTCTTTGGGCGTGTGTGCCTCCATTTCCAATCTTGATGAAGCAACGACACCATTCATGAACACAAGAAACGCAATGGTATAGATGTCATGGGTTTGATCGTGAATACTCAAGCCAATCACGAAAAGGGTCAAAGCACTTATGGCGACCATATGAAGACTGGCTTTTGTTTTAAAAAACAACAAAATCAAGGCCGAAAAAGTACTGAACAATCCTCCCAAGAAGAAAAAATAGAGTTCCGGAAAATGTTCTATGGTAATGCTTTTTCGTATCAATAAAATGGTCAAAAAACACAAAATAATCAACGGAATTTTACGCTGTGAAATCTCCGAAACCATAACGGAATCGACCTTTCCCAAGGTGCGTAACACGAAAAAAAACAGAATGGGCAAGATTATCGTGATAATCACTATTTGAAAAACGGCAAAATATTTTTCAGGATTTGAAAAATAAGGATCATTCCCAAAAAAGTAAAACAAGGCCGCATAAACCGGAATGAATATCGGATGGAATAAATAGGAAAAAAAAGGAAGTATTTTTTTTAAATTCATTCTATAAAGTTAAAGGAAAAATCTGAAATCGTTAATCTGCAATCTGAATTCTTAAATCTTCTTCCTCATCCTCGCCACGGGAATATCGAGTTGTTCACGGTATTTTGCGATGGTTCTTCTGGCAATTGGGTAGCCTTTTTCCAAAAGAATTTCTGCCAATTGATCGTCTGGAAGCGGTTTTTGTTTGTCTTCTTCTTCAATCACGTTTTGTAGAATCTTCTTGATTTCGAGCGTTGAAACGTCTTCGCCTTGGTCATTTTTCATCGCTTCCGAGAAGAATTCCTTTATCAGTTTCGTTCCATAAGGCGTTTCCACGTATTTGCTGTTGGCCACACGAGAAATGGTCGAAATATCCAAACCAACCATGTCCGCGATGTCTTTCAAGATCATTGGTTTTAGCTTGGTTTCGTCGCCTTCCAAAAAGTATTCTCTTTGGTAATGCATAATGGCGTTCATCGTCACATAAAGCGTTTCCTGACGTTGTTTGATGGCATCAATAAACCATTTGGCCGAATCCAGTTTTTGTTTGATAAACTGCACGGCGTCTTTCTGTGCACTCGATTTATCACGGGAACTTTTATAAGTCTGCATCATTTCCTGATAATCTTTGGAAACGTGCAGGGAAGGAGCATTTCTTCCGTTTAGGGTCAAAACCAATTCGTCTTCCTCAATTCGAATGGCAAAATCAGGAACGACGTGTTCGGTGATTTTGTTGCTTCCGGTAAAAGAACCACCTGGTTTAGGGTTCAGTTTTTCTATTTCGTTGATGGCAGTTTTGAGTTGCTCATTCGAAACAGCATATTTTTGCAACAGTTTGTCGTAATGTTTTTTGGTAAAAGCATCAAACTGGTTTTCGATAATATCAATGGCCAACGCAATATATTCCGTAGGGGTTTTGTGTTTCAATTGCAACAACAAACATTCCTGCAAGTCACGTGCGCCAACGCCCGAAGGTTCCAATTCGTGGATGATGTGCAACATTCTTTCGACCGTTTTCTCATCGGTATAAATCCCTTGGGTAAACGCCATGTCATCAACCAAATCGGGAGTGCTTCGTCGGATATAACCCATGTCGTCAATACTTCCCACCAAAAATTCGGCAATTTCCCGCTCGTCATTATTCAGTATAAAAGTGTTCAACTGATTGATTAAATCCTGGTGAAAACTGATGGGTGCTACCAACGGCGACTCCCGTTCTTCATCGTCATCGCTGTAATTATTGGCTTGGGTTTTATAATCAGGAGTTTCGTCGCTGCTTAGATATTCGTCAATGTTGATATCGCTGGTATCTTCGCTGTCGGTATCATCATAATCGTCGAATTCATCGTTGGAATCATCGTTGTTGAATTCGTCATTATCGTAAATTTCGTCGTCTTCAGTTCCTGTCTCCAATGCCGGATTCTCGTTCATTTCTTCCAGCAAACGTTGTTCGAATGCTTGCGTGGGCAATTGAATTAACTTCATCAACTGGATTTGTTGTGGAGATAATTTTTGGGACAGTTTAAGATTTAAAAATTGTTTTAACATAATAAGACGCTAATTTAATTTGCCACGAAGGCACTAAGGCGCAAAGTTTCTTGTTTTATTAAAAAGAAAAAATCTGCAAGTTTTATTAATAATTTGACCTTGTGTTTATGAATCTTTTTATTCCGTTTTTTATTAATGGGACATTAAAATTGATTAAAAATCCCAATTGATTTTCTGTTAATTTTAAATGACTAATGATTTGTGCTTGCCAGACTGGATTTACAATTTCGACAGCTTTTACTTCTATAATTACTGTGTTTTCAACTATTAAATCGAGTCTTAATTTTTCTTTAAGTGTTACCCCATCATATATAATTGGCACATCAATTTGACTTTGAACTTCCAATCCTGCTTTGCTTATTTCATACGCTAAACAAACTTCATAAACTCTTTCCAATAAACCAGGCCCAAGATTCTTATGAACTTTAAAGGCAGAATTCACGATTATCTTTGCTATTTCTTCAGTTCTTTCGTCTATCATTTATTTTGCCGCTAAGACGCTAAGGCGCCAAGTTATTCATTGTTTTGTGTTATAACTTATAAGTCATTCTTAAAACTTTAATTTCTTCAAAAAAAGTATTAGTTAAACCAAAAAACCTTCGTGCCTTGGCGTCTTCGTGGCAAGTCTTTAGTGTCTTAGAACTCTGCGTTTTGCGGTGTTCTTGGAAAAGGAATTACGTCACGAATATTGGTCATTCCCGTTACAAAAAGTACCAGTCTTTCGAATCCAAGTCCGAAACCGGAGTGAACGGCACTTCCGAATCGGCGGGTATCCAAATACCACCATAATTCTTCTTCGTCAATTCCCAAAACTTTCATTTTTTCGACCAAAACGTCAAAACGTTCTTCTCTTTGTGAGCCTCCCACGATTTCTCCAATTCCCGGGAAAAGGATGTCCATCGCACGAACCGTTTTTCCGTCTTCGTTCAAACGCATGTAAAATGCCTTGATATTGGCCGGATAATCAAACAAGATTACTGGACTTTTAAAATGTTTTTCCACCAGATAACGCTCGTGTTCCGATTGTAAATCAGCTCCCCATTCGTTGATGATGTATTGAAATTTTTTCTTTTTATTTGGAGCGGAATCTCTTAAGATGTCAATCGCTTCGGTGTAAGAAACCCGTTTGAAGTTGTTTTCCAAAACAAAGTTTAGTTTTTCCAGCAAAGCCATTTCGCTTCTTTCGGCTTGTGGTTTTGATTTTTCTTCTTCCAATAAACGACCCTCCAAAAATTTCAAATCATCAGCACATTTCTCCATCGTGTATTTGATTACATATTGGATAAAATCTTCAGCCAAATCCATATTGTCATTCAAATTATTGAAAGCCACTTCGGGTTCAATCATCCAGAATTCCGCCAAATGGCGAGAAGTATTGGAGTTTTCCGCCCTGAATGTGGGCCCAAAAGTATAAATCTGGCCCAAAGCCATGGCGAAAGTTTCTCCTTCCAATTGACCGGAAACGGTTAAGTTCGTATGTTTTCCGAAGAAATCTTTTTTGTAATCAATGTTGCCTTCTTCGTTTTTGGGTAAATTGTCCAATGGCAAGGATGTCACTTGGAACATTTCTCCCGCACCTTCTGCATCTGCTCCGGTGATGATTGGGGTGTTCACATACACAAAACCTTTTTGCTGAAAATAACTGTGAACGGCATAAGACAAAACCGAACGCACTCGCATAATCGCTCCAAAAGCATTGGTTCGTACTCTTAAATGCGCATTTTCACGCAAGAATTCCAAGGAATGTTTTTTGGGTTGCATCGGGAATTTCTCCGCATCCGAATCGCCAAGGATTTCCAGTTTCTTGACCTGAATTTCGTATTTCTGGCCAGCACCTTTGCTTTCTACCAAATCGCCTGTAACCGAAACTGCCGCTCCAGTCGTGATTCTTTTCAAAGTTTCTTCTGAAGTATTTTCAAAATCTACAACACATTGTATGTTGTTGATGGTAGAACCGTCGTTCAATGCGATAAATTGATTGTTCCTAAAAGTTCTTACCCATCCTTTTGCATTTACTTCGTGAAGTGTATTCGTACTATTTAGTAAGTCTTTAACTCTAGTATGTCTCATCTTAATTTAAATTATAGATTTTCGATTCTTCAATCGAATTACAAATATAATTTATTTGTTTGGAAAAGTCATTGACAGATTAGGGTATAGTTTATAATTCATTCGGTTTTAATACCATTTTTATAGGTGTGTTTTATTTGTCCTGTACTTGTATAAAGGATGCCGTTTACCTCTTCGCTATTACTCCATTCTCCAACAAATTTTTCCTTGTTTGCATATATCAATGTTCCTTGACCATTTTGTCTACTATTTAAAAAACCACCAACATATTTATCTCCATTTGGCCAGATATAAGTTCCTTGTCCAGTTCGGTTACCGTCTTTCCATTCGCCAGAATATTTTTCTTTATTGTCATATAGCATTGTGCCTTTACCGTTAGGGTTACCATCTTTCCATTCTCCAATATATTTGTCGTTATTGCCAAATATCATAGTGCCTTGACCGTTAAAATTATTTTCTTTGAAATTACCAACATAACTACAATTTTTACCATTGTCAGTTAATGTCATGGTGCCTTTGCCATTACGTTTATTTTCTTTCCATTCACCAATATATTTGCCGTTTTGATAATACATTGTTCCTTCCCCATTTCTTAATCCCTCTTTAAAATTACCAACATAATATGCGCCATCTTGATATATTCTAATTCCCTGACCGTTAAATTTGTTATCTTTAGGTTCTCTGGAATATTTTGATTCCTTTGCAAAAGTTAAGAATCCTAGGTCTTTTCCTTTTCCGTCACTCCATTTGCCAACGTATTTTTCTTCCTTAGGAGTGTAAAAAGTGCCTTGCCCATAAAATAGGTTGTTTTTCCATTCGCCAATATATTTAGCACCATTATTATAAGTTACCGATCCTTGTCCATTTAGCGAACCATCTTTGTATTCACCAGCATATTTTCCAGAATTTTTAATTTCATAAGTTCCAAAACCATCCAATCTATTATCTTTCCAGTTGCCTTCTGCAATTCCTCCTCTCAATATCGCTCTGCCTTTTCCATTTGCTTTTCCATTTGCAATTTCACCTTTATAATAGCCACAATTTTTTTCGAAAGGGCAAATTTTAATCGAATCGTTTTCAATTGTATTGCGAACTGCTTTTTGAGATGTTGTATTTTGAGAGTTGCAATGGATGCTGATTATTAAAAATAAAAAAGCTATGGTTTTTTTCATTTTGTAGGTTTTATATGTATCAAATGTACTAATTCTCAAACAACAAATCCTACTTTACAAAGTGAGATTTGTTGAAGTATTATGATTTTGTATATTGAATTATCCACAAACAGTATTTTTCTAAACAAAAAGTTGTTTCCATTGGTTATGATAAAAAAAGCACCCAAAAATCATTAAATTAGATTTTGGGTGCTTTTTTTAATCTTGAAAAGGGGGAAAGATTTGACAGCTTTTTGAAAGTTGTCAAATCTAAAGTCTCTTCAAGGGTTTTTGAAAAACAATTTATCCTTTCTTCAAAGCATCAATTTCTTCATCGCTGTGTTCCAAGATGTCAATTTTTGGTTCGATGAATTCCTGCTCATTGGCCAATGTTTTGTTCAAAGTTAAAACTAAAGCAGGCAACAACATTAAATTGGACAACATTCCGAACAACAACGTCACGGAAACTAGTCCTCCAAGTGCAATTGTTCCTCCAAAACTGGACAACATAAAGACCGAAAAACCAAAGAACAACACGATGGAAGTATAAAACATGCTCAAACCGGCATCAGCAAAAGTGGCGTAAACAGATTTTCTGATTTTCCAGTTGTTTTTCTTCAATTCCTCCCGGTATTGTGACAGGAATCGAACGGTGTCATCCACCGAAAGCCCAAATGCGATTCCGAAAACCAATATCGTTGACGGTTTCAACGGAATATCAAAAAATCCCATAATTCCGGCGGTTAGCAACAACGGCAATAGATTTGGAATAATGGAAACCAAAATCATTTTGAACGAACGAAACATAAACCCGATTAAAAGTGCGGTCAGGAAAAAAGCAAAAATCAAAGAGGAAAGCAAATTATCCAGCAAGTAGCCCGTTCCTTTTTGGAAAACCAATGCTTTTCCGGTAATGGTTACGTTATATCGTTCCGGCGGGAATATTTTGTTGGCTTCTTCGCGAATTTCGGCTTCAATTTTTGGAATGGCTCCTCCATTTTCGTCTCGCATAAAAGTCGTGATTCGGGCATATTGACCAGTCGAATCCACATAACTTTTCATGATGTCGCCTTTGGCGTTTTTGGTCGCGTTTTTGGCATACGACAAAATAAAAGCCTGTTCTTGTGAAGTCGGTAATTCGTAATAATCTGGATTTCCGTTATAATAAGCTTGTTTGGAATATTTCACCAAATTGACAATCGAAATAGGTTTTGACAATCCTTGAATTTCGTCAATCTCCTTTTCCAATTCTTCCATTCGCTTGAGCGTGGAAAGTTTCATGACTCCTTTTTTGTGTTTGGTGTCAATCATTATTTCAAGAGGCATCACTCCGTCAAACTCTTTTTCGAAGAAAATAATATCTTGGAAAAAGGGCGCTTTTTTTGGCATGTCTTCTATGATGCTGCCCGATATGCGCATTTTGTAAATTCCGATGATGCTGAATACAAGGAGTGAAACAGCAACCACGTAGATGGAAAATCGGTTTTCTTTCACGTTTCGCAAAATCCAGTCCATAAACGATTTTACGTAACCGCGATCCAGGTGTTCGATATGACGGTCTTTTGGCGCCGGAATGTAACTGTGGAAAACTGGAATGACAATGATGCACAAAAAGAACAATGCCAATATGTTGATGGAAGTCACGTTTCCAAACTCAATGAGCAGCTTGTTGTTTGAGGTGATGAAGGTAAAGAAACCGATGGCTGTCGTTACGTTGGTCATCAATGTTGCCATACCTATTTTGGTGGTAACACGCTGCAGGGCTTTGGCTTTATTTCGGTGGACTTTGTATTCCTGGTGGTATTTATTCGTCAAGAAAATGCAGTTCGGAATTCCGATGACAATGATTAATGAAGGTACCAAAGCGGTTAAAACCGTGATTTCGTAATTTAATAATCCCAAGAAACCAAAAGACCACATTACACCAATAATCACGATGATTATCGAAATCAAAGTGGCTCTAAAACTTCTGAAAAAGAAAAAGAAAAGTAGGGAAGTTACCAATAATGAAGCCCCGATAAAAAGACTTATTTCACTAATGATAGTCTGTGCATTGAGCGTTCGGATGTAAGGCATTCCAGAAACACGAAGATCAATTTTGGTTTCTTTTTCGAATGCTTCTACGGCTGGAACTAATATGTTTACAATAAAATCTTTTCGGATTGGAGAATTTACGATCTTCTTGTCCAAATAAATGGCAGAACGAATGGTTCCCGATCTTTTGTTGAACAATAATCCTTCGTAGAAAGGCAAATCGTTAAAGAGTTCCTTTTTTATTTTTTCCAGATAAACTTTGTCGGTGGTTTTGCCTTGATCGACAAAAGGAACCAATTCGAATTTTTCGAGTGTATCGTTTTTTTGTAATTTCTTTAAATCGTTTAATGAAATAACCAACTCAACCGCTTTGTCTCCTTTTAGGGTGTTCATTAATTTAGCCCAAGCGGCATAAGCCTTTGGAGTAAAAAATGTTTTGTCTTTTACGCCAATGATGACCAAATTTCCTTCTTCGCCGAACTTGTTTAAAAAAGCATTGTACTCTATGTTGACAATGTTGTCGTCTGGAAGCATGTTGGCTTCCGTATGCGTAAAATGGATGTTTTTCCATTGCATTGCCAATAAGACTGTTACCGTTATAATAATCGACAACATTAAAATTCTATTTCTAAGTACGATTCGGGCTATTAATTCCCAAAATCCCAAACTAAACCATTTGACCATATTGATTTTTTAAGATTGGCAAAGGTAGTTAATAGACCTATTATGTGATAAGTTTTAAGAGAACCTTTTTTTGTTAATTTCAGTGTTATTTTTTTATTTTTATTTCACCATAAAAATAAATTTATTGGATGTAATTTATATATTTGGAATTCTCATCTTTGTACGAAAGATATTGAAGCAATAACTTATGAAAAATCACAAGAACACCATATTTTATTTAGTAGTTACAGGCGGTTTTTCAGCTTTGATATATTGGATTTTAACAATGGGCAAAAGATTGGAAGTCCATAAAAAGTACACTCGTTCTGTAGTTGAAAATGGACATTGGAATGATTTTGTGGATTCCATGTCGCTTAATTTGCACCATCCTTTAGCCATACTTTTGGCACAAATTGTAACCATAATAATAGTCGCCCGATTTTTTGGCTGGGTTTTTAGAAAAATTGGACAACCTTCCGTAATTGGTGAAATCATCGCGGGAATTGTTCTTGGTCCCTCATTGTTGGGCTTGTATTTTCCCGAGTTTTCCCAGACCTTGTTTCCTGTTGCTTCTTTAGGAAATTTGCAGTTTTTGAGCCAAATAGGATTGATACTCTTTATGTTCGTCATTGGTATGGAACTCGACTTGAAAGTATTGCAAAACAGGGCTAAAGACGCGGTTGTTATCAGTCATGCCAGTATCGTGATTCCTTTTGCTTTGGGAATAGGATTGGCTTATTTTGTTTATTTTAGATTTGCTCCAGAGGGTATTGCTTTTTTGCCTTTTGCCTTGTTTATGGGTATCGCCATGAGTATTACTGCTTTTCCTGTTTTGGCAAGAATTGTGCAGGAAAGAGGGATTCATAAAACCAAATTAGGAGCCGTTGTAATTACTTGCGCTGCAGCCGATGATATTACGGCTTGGTGTATTCTTGCTGCGGTAATCGCCATTGTAAAAGCCGGGACTTTCGTAAGTTCGGTCTATACCATTGGAATAGCAATTACCTACGTAATTGCCATGATTTATGTGGTAAAACCTTTTTTAAAAAAAATAGGGGAGTTATACGGAACCAAAGGCAATTTAAACAAGCCGGTGGTTGCCATTTTCTTTTTAACGTTAATCATTTCTTCTTATACGACCGAAATTATCGGGATTCACGCTCTTTTTGGAGCTTTCATGACTGGAGTAATTATGCCGGATATAACCAAATTTAGAAATCTTTTCATAGAAAAGGTGGAAGATGTTTCGGTGATATTGTTGCTTCCATTGTTTTTTGTTTTTACGGGTTTGCGAACAGAAATTGGTTTGCTGAATGACCCTTATCTCTGGAAAGTTACCGGATTTATTATTTTGGTTGCCGTTGCCGGAAAATTTTTTGGAAGTGCTTTGGCAGCCAAATTCGTTGGACAAAGTTGGAGAGACAGTTTAACTATTGGTGCTTTGATGAACACGCGCGGTTTGATGGAATTGATTGTGTTGAATATAGGTTTCGAATTGGGCGTGCTTACTGCCGAAGTCTTTACGATGATGGTTATTATGGCATTGGTCACTACTTTTATGACCGGTCCAGCATTGAATCTAATCAATTATATTTTCAAGACAAAAGATGTCGGAGTTTTGGACGAAATTCACGCTGTCGATAAATACAAGGTGTTGATTTCTTTTGGCAATAACGAAAAAGGGAAATCACTTTTGCGTTTGGCAAGCAGTTTGGTAAAAAAACAAAAAGAGACTTCCAGTATAACGGCTATGCACCTTACTTTGAGTGATGAGGTACATTCCTATAATTTGGAGCAGTACGAGAAAGACAATTTTATGCCGATACTTCAGGAATCCAAAGTGTTGAAACAAGAAATTACGACCTTGTTCCAGGCGACGGTGGATATCGAAACCAATATTGCCGATATTGCCAATACGGGCGAATATGATTTGCTTTTGGTAGGCCTTGGAAAATCGATTTTCGAAGGAACTTTACTCGGAAAGGTATTGGGATTCACGACAAGAATTATCAACCCGGATCGATTGATTGACAAGTTTACCGGTAAAGAAGGCTTGTTTGAAAATTCTCCTTTTGACGAAAGAACAAGACAGATTATTTCGAAAACCAAAATGCCTTTGGGAATTTTGGTAGACAAAGATTTGCAACACGTAAATCATGTTTTTATTCCAATTTTCAGTTCGGAAGATTCATTTTTGATGGATTATGCCCAAAAATTGATTTACAACAACAATTCTCATATCACGATTTTAGATGTAAATGGTTATGTGAAAACTAATTTTATATTGAAGAGCGCTCTCGATTCATTGGAACAGAAATATCCTTCCAACATTACTTTGGTTAATGATAAAATCATCAAAAAAGAGTTTTTGGCCAAGCAGGATTTAATGATAATCAGTATCGAAAGTTGGAAATTACTTGTTGATTCTCGCAGTATTTGGCTCAGTAGAGTGCCTTCGGTTTTGATTATGAAACATTAATTTTGCCAGTTGTTTCCACTCATTAAAAACACAACTATTTTTGAAAATAGTACAAAAAAAAGAGACTTGACAGGATTTAAATCTGTTAGGTCTCTTTTTGAAATCTAATGGGAGGTAAATTAAACCTACTATAACAATTCTTTCTCAAGAAGTTCGGGGAAATTTGTTGATAGAATATCAAGTAACGCCACTTTGTTCATGGGCTTTTGCCTGAATTCTGCGACTACATCTATCGATTCAGCTTTGGCTTTGTCGGCAGGGTTGCAGGAGCTGCTGAGCATTACAATGGTGATGTCCTCTTTGTTTTCTATATCCAAATTTCGATAAGTCTCAATAAATTCCCATCCATCCATGACAGGCATGTTGATGTCCAATAAAATCAGTTGAGGTTGAGGATAGTCAACTATGGATTCAAAATTTCCTTTTTTAGAAAGATATTCAAGGGCTTCTTTGCCATTTAAAGCTACATGAATATAATCTGTTAGATTGGCTTTTTGAAGAATTCTTTTGTTGATGAAATTGGTGGCCAAATCATCGTCAATCAACAAGATGCAATTTAGTTTTTGTTCTATATTTTCCATTGTAAGATGTTTTTTATATAAATTATTTTACAAGCTTTCTTCCAAAGGGAGTGTCCATTTGAATTTGCTTCCCTCGTTAAATTTGGATTCCACCCAAATTTTTCCTTTATGATGTTCTATGATTTTTTTGCAATGCGATAATCCTATACCGGTTCCTTGGTATTTGTTTCGGTTGTTCAATCGTTTAAAAATTACGAATATTTTGTCTTTGTCTTGCTCTTCAATCCCGATTCCATTGTCTTCGATTGAAAACAGCCAATTGTTTTCTTCTTTTGTTGCGGCTATTTTTATTTTTGGTGGTAGGTCTTTTTTTCGGAATTTATTGGCATTACTAATCAAATTTTGAAAAAGTTGCCTCATTTCGGTTGGATTACCTTCGATGACGGGCAGGTTTTTGTATTCGACAACAGCATTGCTTTCTTTTAAACTAACGTCCATGTCGGCGAGGACATGGGCAACAATTTCATTACAGTCAACACTGTTGCTTTTTCTTTCCTTGCCAATTCTGGAGTAGTCCAATAGCCCTTTGACCAATATCTGCATACGAGCCGTGGAACCGACAATGAATTCCAAATACTGTTTTTGGTCTTCATCCAGCTTTTTACCCAGCTCTTCTTGAAGCATCTCTATACATTGAATTACGGTAATCAATGGTTCCTGTAAATCGTGGGAAGCAATATAGGCGAATTGCTCCAACTCGGTGTTTTGAAATTCGAGTGTTCGGTTTTTTGCCAGCATTTCTTCTTGCATGGCACTTCGTTCATTGATGTTTCTCATTGTGCCTTCTACATAGAGTGGTTTTCCATTAGAATCACGCACAGTACGAGCATTTAGAGAGATAGCCAATATATTGCCTTCGCCATCAATATATCGGGTATCAAAATCGCTTACATATCCGTTCCTTTTTAATAAACCAAGTATTGTTTCACGGTCTTCTGGATTATAATATAATAATGAAGTTGAATTCCCTATGACGTCAGATCGCTTCATGTTAAAGTTTCTTTCAAACGATGGACTCAGGTCGATTACGATTCCGTCTAGTTCTGTTTTGTAATAGACGTCTTCAAAATTTTCATAGATGGAACGGAATTTTGCCTCACTTTCCTTTATTTTTTCGGTGGCTTCCAGCAAATGCTTTTCATTGAGGATTCTTTCGCTTATATTACGTCTGGTGCCTTCCACATAAATAGGTTTGCCATCGGCGTTATGAACAAGTTTTGCGTTGACGGATAAATAAACGGAATCTCCATTGGCTGTGATAAAACGTTCCTGATAGTCAATGATTTGTTGCTCTTTCAACATAATTTCATAAAAACGATCTACATCGGCAATGTCATAATAGTAATCCCTGATGTTTTTGCCAATCATTGATTCCTGTTTTTGATGCAAATGTTTTTCCACTGAAGGACCGATTTCTAGAATAGTGCCTTCTATATCTTTCTTGAAATAAATGTCCAAGGAATTTTCATAGATGGAACGGAATTTTTCTTCACTTTTTAGAAGTTTTTCTTCGGATAGTTTGGTTTCTATCGCTTTGGAAATAATGCCGGATATTACTTCTATTAATTTGACTTCTTCATCCAGAAATGAATATTCCTTTTTCAAGTTCTTTTCATCAAAATAGCCCACTTCTATGCTGCCGCATTCTTCTCCATTTACGCTAATCGATTTACGGACAAACCATTCGCTTTTCTGGTAATTGGCAGAAACGAACTCTTTTGCTTTTAATTGGATTCGACAATAGCTAATTTCCGGAAATTGCATCCCTTTTGGGATAATGTTAATACAGGCTTCCAGTTTTTTAAATTTTGGAAGTGATTTGTCGTAAAAGATTTCCGAAATTGTATAGAGGCAGTTGAGTTCTTTTATGCGTTCATTAAGAGAAAGGTTGTTTTTTTTCAACTCTGTTTCTTTTAATTTTAATTCGGTAATATTGGTGACAATCGTGATTACTCCAATGATGTTTCCTTCTCGATTTTTGATCGGGGATTTATGGATTTTCCAATATCTTCCTTCGTCGTCTTTTTCCTCGCTAAAAAAGGGAACTCCTTTTAAAACGGATTGGTAAGCCGAATTGATTTCTTCTTTTCGGTTTTCTTTTGTAATGAATTCGATATGATTTTTTCCGATTTTTATTTCGGTACCATACTCTTTTTTCATATACCTTGCATGGGTCGAATTGAAACTTAGATAGTTTAAATTGGTGTCCAGGGAGGAAATACTGATGCCGTTTGGACTTTCGATGGTAGCTTGTAAAATAGCATTTTTTAGATTGTTTTCCTGCTCGCTTATTTTTAATTCGCTCCTTTTGTTCGTTTTTTCGTCCAATATTGCTTTTAAAAACAAGATTGAGACCATATTTACAAATAAAAACAATTGTAACATGAAAAAATCTTTATTCCAATCACTGAAAATAAACCCGCCCATATGATGACCTGTGCAATATATGGCTATGATTGTAATTATTATGGTTATTAGAGTGATAATTTTCATCCCGAATCGACAGGCCGCCCATATCAATAAAAAGTAAAGAATGGATTCGTTGTTGGCATGTGATTCAAAAATATATAATGATAGGGATAGGGTAGAAATGATTAGGAGAAAGACTTCGGCTTTTTTTGCTGCAGACCATCCCGTTAATTCTTTGGTATTGGCTAACCAGGAAAGTACGAATGGCGTGAATAAAATGGAACCCAAAGTATTTCCCCTGAGCATATTGTTCCAGATTAAAATACAATTATCCAGAGTGAAATAGGGAGTCATTGCAAGCGGAATAAAACCAAGGCTAACACTTATAAAAGTTCCCAATAAACAGGCAATAGTAAAAAACAGGACATTTTTTTCGCTGTCGAAAGGATATTTGTTTTTGCACCACAATTGCGTCAAATAAGAAACAAGAAATGCATTAAGACCGGCTATTATTGGTCTGATGATACATAATATCGTGGGTTTGATAATTTCTTCAAATGTCGTGGCATTTTGAAAATCACTTTGATACAAACTTATGGAAAATAGTAAACTGCCTATTGCAACTCCAAGGATTGCTTTTCGTCCAAAGAGCAAAATTGCAGCTATGGAAAAACCCATTACGGGAAAAAAAGGAAGTATTTTAATTTCGGTAACAAATATATATAGGGATAATTTGGCAATAATAAAATACATAATTGTCGTAAAGGCGACAATTCTGGTCGTCGAATTTAGAAATGCTGGGATGTAGAAATCCCCGTTATTTTTATTTTCGTCCATTTTATTTGTTTACAGATTTCTTCTCCATGCAATCAATAGTTGAATTTTATTGATACCAGCTTTAATTCAATTTGTTAATCAATAATATTTGTAAGTTAAAGATTTTTTATTGTTGCAAGTATGTGTTTTATGTGTGTATAATTGCAATCAGACATTATATTATTAACCTGTTGCGCGTAATTTTTTAAAAACTAATTTCATGTAATTATAAATTACCCTGGAAATTTTCAAACAATCATTTTATATTTAAGGCAAATTTGCGATGTTTAGTGGTTAGTTTGATAACCAAAATACAAGTATAAATGACCAAAATTGTGTTTTTGAATTTTTTTGAAGTATTGGGTATTCTCAAAATAGAAAAAGAATGTTCTTGTAAGTGTTTTTTTTGAGTATATTGGATGGATTTGTGGTTTTCAAGAAAAACCAAGAGAAAGAAGTAATGGGCTAAAAGCAAAAATCCGTCCCAATTTTTATCGGGACGGATTTGATATTGTTTGTTTGAAGATTATACCTTCATAATTTCGGCTTCCTTAATAGCAAGATGCTCGTCAATTTTTTTGATAAAACTATTGGTCAGGTTTTGAACTTCTTCTTCGGCGCTTTTGCAAATATCTTCCGAAGTTCCTTCTTTTTCCAGTTTTTTAATTTCAGTATTGGCGTCTTTACGTGCATTTCTGATTCCGATTTTTGCATCTTCCGCTTCTGATTTGGCTTGTTTTGCCAATTCACGTCTTCTGTCCTCTGTCAAAGGCGGAACGCTGATAATGATTACGTCTCCATTGTTCATTGGATTGAAACCTAGATTAGCAATCATTATTGCTTTTTCTATAGTGTGCAACATATTTTTTTCGAATGGTTGCAGTGTAATGGTTCTTGCATC
This sequence comes from Flavobacterium fluvii, assembly GCF_900129545.1. Taxonomy (GTDB): domain Bacteria; phylum Bacteroidota; class Bacteroidia; order Flavobacteriales; family Flavobacteriaceae; genus Flavobacterium; species Flavobacterium fluvii. Next base: position 996,082 of record NZ_FQWB01000001.1, read on the forward strand.
TGGAACGCTAATCTTTGATACTTGCGAAAGAGGAGTTGCAGATCCGTAATAATCTACAAAAACACTTCCCAACATTGCGGGAGATGCTTTTCCGGCACGGATATTCAAGAATGCTTTTTCTAAATGGGCAATAGAACCCGCCATGGATTCTTGTGTACTATCTAAAATAAATTCTATTTCTTCAGTCATATTTTTTAAGATTTCAGATTTGCTTCGCCAGTTCGCTGACGCTCGAGTCAGATTTCAGATGTGTTGCAATCTGCAAACTGCCGTCTGCTATTTATATATTTACTTCTGTTCCTACATTTTCTCCATCACAAATTTTCAACAAGTTGCCTTGTTTGTTCATGTCAAAAATTACGATGGGAAGTTTATTTTCTTGGCTCAACGTGAATGCCGTGGTGTCCATGACGTTCAATCCTTTTTTCAATACATCTTCAAAAGAGATGTAGTTGAATTTTGTTGCAGAGGCATCTTTTTCCGGATCGGCAGTGTAAACACCGTCAACACGCGTTCCTTTAAGGATTACATCGGCATTGATTTCCACGCCACGCAAAACCGCAGCGGTGTCGGTCGTGAAATACGGGTTTCCTGTTCCTGCTCCAAAAATCACGATTCTCCCTTTTTCAAGGTGACGATCGGCTCTTCTTTTGATGTAAGGCTCGGCAATGGACTCCATTTTCAAGGCTGTTTGCAAACGCGTTTTCATCCCTTTTTCTTCCAGTGCTCCTTGTAATGCCATTCCATTTATCACGGTGGCCAACATTCCCATATAATCGCCTTGAACGCGATCCATGCCGTTGCTTGCACCGGCAACACCTCTAAAAATATTTCCTCCGCCTATAACGATGGCTATTTCTACGCCTTTGTCATGCACTTTTTTGATTTCATCGGCATATTCGGCTAATCTTGCGGGATCAATGCCATATTGTCTTTCGCCCATTAACGCTTCACCACTTAATTTCAGAAGAATTCTTTTGTACTTCATTACTTTTTTTTAGTTGAGTTGTGCAAATATAGTCATAATCTGTTTTTTGAAATAATGTTTTTTAAAAAATACTATTTGATTTTATTCAAAGGTTTTTTTGTGAAGAATATTCTTTTGGCAATCTAATAAATGTTGCCAAATTTTATTTTTAAAGCAGTGAATTTGTGTGTAATAAATGAAAATCACGAAAAATGCAGAAGCCAAGTCATTATTTAAAACCAGAATAATTCCTGTGAAGCTTGATTTTAAAAGGGAAAACACGACCTTGAAAATTTATATAAAAAAACAAACTTAATTGGGTTTTTTTATATAAAAAATTGTAAATTAGTGACCTCAACCAAATCTACTTTTATTGCTTTAAATTTACTTTTCTTATCGGTGTTCAATAATTGTTTAACGACTTAAAAAACATCAAAATGAAAAATTTATTTGAAAGATTCTACGATTACATTTCAACTATTTTGTTTGGAGGTAAAAGAACGTCTCATTATTAATTAACGGCGTTTTATCACCTAAAATAAGTAGTGTATGGAATAAAAATACTTTGATTTATAACAAAACACATTGCAAATTGAAGTTTGCATTTGTTATGTGTTTTAGTTTTTAATTTATTATTGGACTAAACTTTGTTCGAATAAAGTTACGTCTATAGCATCATTTACGCTGTAATCGCCAATTTTTGTTCTGCGCAACACAGTCAAGTGTGAGCCTGAATCCATTGCTTTGCCAAAATCATAGGCCAAGGAACGGATGTATGTTCCTTTACTGCAAACCACTCTGAAATCAACTTCAGGAAGTGCAATTCGGGTGATTTCGAATTCGTGAATGGTTGTTTTTCGACTGGCTATTTCTATTGTTTCTCCGGCTCGTGCGTGTTCGTATAAGCGAACGCCGTCTTTTTTTATGGCAGAAAAGATAGGTGGCTTTTGGTCAATTTCTCCCAAGAACTGTTTTACGGTTTCGTGAATTAAGGATTCGTCAATATGCGAAGTGTCGAAAGTTTCGTCTATTTCGGTTTCTAAATCGTAGGATGGTGTAGTGGCTCCAATATAAAAAGTTCCCGTGTATTCTTTGGCTTGGCCTTGCAGTTCCGTTATTCTTTTGGTGAATTTCCCGGTGCAAACCAGTAATAATCCACTGGCCAAAGGGTCTAAAGTTCCAGCGTGCCCAATTTTGAATTTTTTGGGAAGCCCTGCTTTGTTGATTAGGGCATATTTTAATTTATTGACGGCTTGAAAGGAAGTCCAATGTAAAGGTTTGTCAATCAAGATGATTTGTCCGTTCAAGAAGTCTTCTGCAGTTTTCAAGGGAAATTATTTTAAGTATGAAAAGTAAATCAACAAAAAGGTTCCCATAATAATTCGATACCAACCCCAAGGTTTGAAACCAAATTTATTGATTATTCCAATGAAGAATTTGATGGCTAAAATGGCAACTATAAAAGCAACTATGTTTCCAATCAAAAACATCATGATATTATCGTTTGATTTTAAAATCAATTCATAACCTTTCATTTGTGAAGTTTCATAAGTTTTCAGAAAAACTGAATAACAAGTTACCGCCAGCATTGTTGGAACTGCCAGAAAAAACGAAAATTCCGCTGCCGTATTACGTGATAATTCTTGTTGCATTCCGCCAATTATGGAAGCCGCAGATCGACTTGTTCCGGGCATCATCGCCAAGCATTGCCAAAAACCAATCGTCACCGCTTTTTTTACGGTAATGTCTTCTTCATTTACAATAGTGGTTTTGTCCTTGAAATGTTGGTCAACAAAAAGCAGAATCACTCCTCCTAGAATTAAAACTATCGCGATAGGAATAGGATCACCCAAAACGGCTTCAATTTTGTCATCGAATAATTTTCCCAAGACCAAGGCTGGAATTACGGCAAAAGCCAATTTGGTATAAAAGTTAATTCCGATTTTTAAGGTAGGGAAAGCCAAGAATTTCTTCCAATATAAAACCACGACGGCCAAAATGGCGCCAAATTGAATCGATACTTGAAAAAGTTTTACGAAATCATCCTCTTGGATTCCAAAATAGGAACTCGTAAAAATCATGTGAGCTGTGGAAGAAATAGGAAGATATTCTGTTAATCCCTCAATAATGGCAATAATGATGGCTTGAAATGTATTCATTTTAGATTTTGGTTTTCAATTGTTGCTATGAATACTGCAAACTATTTTTTAGGATTTTTAAGAATGGCATAAATGGTGATTCCAAAACCAATTAGAACGGTTGTTGGAGCCAAACGAATTCTTCTAAAATTGAAAATCTCTTCATTAAATACGTTTGGATCATCGCTTCCGCCACCGGACATCAATATGAACCCAAGCACTATTACTGCAATTCCAATTAACAGGATTTTATAATTTACTTTTTCAAAAAGGAATTCTTGTTTTTGTTCTTTGTCTTTCATTTTATTTCTATTTTTTTACTGAACACTGCGACTGAATACTGAACACTAATACAAATCGTCTGTTCTTAAATTCAAAAATCGTTGTGTGGCAAAATAAGTGCTTACCCAAGTAATCAGGACACCGACTCCGAAAACCATTAGCAAAACTAAGCCGATAAGTAATTTGTCTTCAAGAATTCCTAAACCCGGGAAATTGGTTTCGATGTAAATCAAAACGCCAATAAGTGCAATAATGGCCAAACCTGCGCCAATCATGCCTAACTTAATGCTTCTCATCACAAATGGTTTTCGGATGAACGATTTTGTCGCGCCTACCATTTGCATGGTTTTAATGATGAATCGATTGGAGTGAATGGATAAACGCAAGGAACTGTTAATCAGTAAAACGGCGATGAAGGTCAAGAAGCCGCTTATAATCAATATCCACATACTCACTTTTTTGATATTGTCGTTGACCATGTTCACCAATTGTTTGTCATAAACAATATCAGCAATCATGACGTTTTTTCGCAAGCGATTTTCGATTTTTGAAATACTGTCCCTGATGACATAATCTGCTTTTAGGTGAATATCGTATGAATTTTGCAAAGGATTCGTGCCCAAAAAGGTCACAAAATCTTCACCAATAATATCGGTATGTTGTTTTGCGGCCTGCTCTTTGGAAACATAAACGAATGATTTTGCAAAAGGAGCTGTTTTGAGTTCTTTTGCAAAAGCTTTTATAATAGTGTCGTTCGCATCGTTCTTGAAAAAGACCGTCATAGCGATTTCTTCCTTGAAATCGTCTGCCAATTTCTTGGAATTTATAATGAAAAAGCCCAGTATTCCCAATAGAAACAACACCAAGAATACACTTAACACTACCGAGAAATAAGAGGAAATTAACCTGCGTTTTTGAAATTTATCAAAGTTAGAAGTCATAGTTTATTGGAATTATGGGGTAAAAATAACAAACAATTTCTTTATTTAAAGTTAATAACGCTCAAACTTTCCACTTTCGTACAATAAATGTAAATTTGCCAGCTTATAATTCAATACATTAAACTTAGCATTAAGCGGTTTTGACTCTTATTATTATGAAATACAATCCGAACGAAATAGAAGCCAAATGGCAAAAATACTGGGCAGAGCATAAAACTTTTGCGGCCAAAAACGATTCAGGCAAACCAAAATATTATGTTTTGGACATGTTTCCTTATCCGTCTGGAGCGGGGTTGCACGTGGGGCATCCGCTGGGATACATCGCTTCGGATGTGTATTCGAGATACAAAAGACACCGCGGATTCAATGTTTTACATCCAATGGGTTACGACAGTTTTGGATTGCCGGCCGAACAATATGCCATACAAACGGGTCAGCGTCCGGAAGACACGACTTCGGTAAATATTGATGGAGGCGTGGACAAAGAAGGAAACCAAATTGCGGGTTACCGTAAACAATTGGACAAAATTGGATTTTCATTCGATTGGAGCCGTGAAGTACGCACTTCGAATCCTGATTATTACAAACACACGCAGTGGATTTTCATTCAGTTATTCAATTCCTGGTACAATAAAAATACAGACAAAGCCGAAGATATTTCGACTTTGGTTTCCATTTTTGAAACAGAAGGAAATGCGAATGTAAATGCAGTTTGCGACGAAAATATTCAAGCTTTTTCATCAAGCGAATGGAACGCATTTTCATCAGCCGAACAACAAAAAATACTATTACAATATAGATTAACTTATTTAGCCGAAACCGAAGTAAACTGGTGTCCCGGATTGGGAACGGTTTTGGCGAATGACGAAATCGTAAACGGCGTTTCAGAACGTGGTGGTTTTCCGGTTATTCGCAAGAAAATGACGCAATGGAGTATGCGAATTTCTGCTTATGCAGAACGTTTGCTACAAGGTTTAAATGATATTGACTGGAGCGAAAGCATCAAAGAAAGCCAAAGAAACTGGATTGGAAAATCGGTTGGAGCGATGGTTTCTTTCAAGTTAAAAGATCATCAGGCAAATATTGATGTGTTTACAACAAGACCTGATACTATTTTTGGAGTTACGTTTATGACATTGGCACCGGAACACGAATTGGTGGCGCAAATCACAACTGCGGAACAAAAAGCAGAAGTGGAAGCTTATATCGAAAAAACCGCAAAACGTTCCGAAAGAGAGCGTATGGCGGATGTAAAAACCATTTCGGGAGTTTTCACGGGAGCTTATGCCGAGCATCCGTTTACCAAAGAACCAATTCCGGTTTGGATTGGGGATTATGTTTTGGCAGGTTACGGAACAGGTGCTGTTATGGCGGTTCCTTGTGGTGACGAAAGAGATTATGCTTTTGCGAATTTCTTCAAAGGGCAAAACGGAATGCCGGAAATCAAAAACATCGTTGACAAGGACATTTCAGAAGGGGCGTATGGAGGAAAAGAGGGATTCCAATTGGTGAATTCTGATTTTCTAAATGGCATGGGGTACAAAGATGGAACCAAAAAAGTAATTGAAGAATTCGAAAATATAAAACAAGGTTTTGGTAAGGTAAATTACCGTTTGCGTGATGCCGTTTTCTCTCGCCAAAGATATTGGGGCGAACCATTTCCGGTATATTATGTGAATGGCTTGCCACAAATGATTGATGCTAAACATTTGCCAATCGTGTTGCCTGAAGTAGAGAAATATTTGCCAACCGAAGACGGATTGCCTCCATTAGGAAACGCTTCTGTTTGGGCTTGGGACAGTTTGCAGTGTTCAGTGGTCAGTACTCAGTTGATTGACAATAAAACAATATTTCCTCTTGAATTGAACACGATGCCGGGTTGGGCGGGAAGTTCGTGGTATTGGATGCGTTATATGGATGCCAAAAATGACGGAGAATTTGCAAGCAAAGAAGCATTGAAATATTGGGAAAGCGTGGATTTATACATTGGCGGAAGTGAACACGCAACCGGTCACTTATTGTATTCCCGTTTTTGGAACAAATTCCTGAAAGACAAAGGTTTTGCCCCAACCGAAGAACCATTCAAAAAACTGATTAATCAGGGAATGATTTTGGGGACTAGTGCGTTTGTTAATGGTGTCTGGGTTGAGTTGAGTTATCGTTCTGTAAAAAGGGATTTTAGCAATAGTAATAAGCTTATAGCTATTGATTTGCCTCATCCTTTTTTTATTGGTATTTCAAAAAAAATAATTGATTCAAATGAGTTTAAGTCTGATGAGTTTGGTCTTGTTTACAATAATGTTTTGGATGAGTTGATTAAAAATAGATTTCCTAAATTGAGATTTGTAGATTCTGAAAAAAATATATTAGATGAATGTTTTGATTATAGATGTTCAGTTGTAAAACCTCATACGGATGTAAACTTTGTAAATGCTTCCGATGAATTAGATATTGAAGCTTTCAAAAATTGGAGAGAAAATTATAATGATGCTGAATTCATTTGTGATGAAAACGGTAAATTTATTGTAGGTCGCGAAGTCGAGAAAATGTCGAAATCCAAATACAATGTTGTAACTCCGGATGATATTTGTGCTGAATACGGAGCCGATACTTTGCGTTTGTATGAAATGTTTTTAGGACCATTGGAACAAGCGAAACCTTGGAACACAGCAGGAATTTCCGGAGTTTTTGGTTTCCTTAAAAAATTATGGCGTTTGTATTTTGACGAAAATGGTTCAATCGTAACCAATGACAAACCAACAAAAGACAACTTGAAATCATTACACAAAACCATCAAAAAAACAGCAGATGATATTGAGAATTTCTCTTTCAATACTTCGGTTTCGCAGTTTATGATTTGCGTGAATGAATTGTCAACTCAAAATTGTCATTCCCGTGCGATTTTAGAACCATTAGCCATTTTGATTTCGCCTTATGCGCCACACATCGCTGAGGAATTGTGGTCTCAATTAGGAAATTCAGGTTCGATTTCAACAGTTGAATTCCCTGTATTTGAACCAGCGCATTTGGTGGAAAGCGATAAAGAATATCCGGTTTCTTTCAACGGGAAAATGCGTTTCACCATCAATTTGCCTTTGGATTTAACCAAGGAACAAATCGAGGAAATCGTGATGAAAGATGAAAGAACCATCAAACAATTGGACGGAAAAACGCCAAACAAAGTGATTATCGTTCCGGGGAAAATCATCAACTTGGTGGGATAAAAAAGTTCAATATCAAGTTTCAATTGTTTCAATTGCAATATCAATGGCAATGAAAAAATAAAAAATGAATTGAAGAAGAGATAAAAATTCCAAATTCTATTGACGATGTTCAATTAGAGTTTGGGATTTTTTATTACAATCACTATTGATTAATGCAATTGATATTGACATTGCCATTTTTTTAAAGATTTTTTAACGGATGCCAAATTGGCATTTTCTAAATTTGGTTCACAATTTGATGCTTATCTTGAAATAAGAAACATAAAAATAAAAAAATATGGGAATGAGTTATTTAATTCTTGCTGGTGCTATTATGCTTGCAAGTTGGTTAGTGAGTTCTACACTTAAGAGTAAATTTGAATTTTATTCGAAACTGCATTTGCAAAACGGAATGTCAGGAAAAGAAATCGCCGAGAAAATGCTTGCCGATCACGGGATTTATGACGTGAAAGTGATTTCGGTGGAAGGACAATTGACCGACCATTACAATCCGGCAGATAAAACCGTCAATTTGAGCGAAGCGGTTTACAATCAAAGAAATGCGGCGGCGGCAGCGGTTGCGGCTCACGAATGTGGCCACGCCGTGCAACACGCCACGGCTTACAATTGGCTGACTTTGCGTTCCCAGTTGGTTCCGATTGTCAATGTGGCTTCGTCTTATATGCAGTGGATTTTGATTGCAGGTATTTTGATGTTGAAAACTTTTCCATCGCTTTTGTTGATAGGAATCGTGATTTTCGCCGCAACGACTTTGTTTTCGATTGTGACTTTGCCGGTAGAATATGATGCGAGTAATCGTGCCTTGGCTTGGTTGGAAAACAAAAGAATGTTGACGCAACAAGAACAAGTTGGAGCCAAAGATGCCTTGAAATGGGCAGCCAGAACCTATGTGGTTGCCGCTTTGGGATCGATTGCCACTTTGTTGTATTACGTTTCTATTTATATGGGAGGAAGGAGAAATTAAGCATTTCAAAATAGATATAATCCGTCTTGATTTTGATTGAGTCGGATTTTTTTATATGACTATCCGTTACTTGTACCAATTTTGAAAATGGGACACGGATGACACGAATTTAAACCGATAAAAACGGATTTTTATATTAATATCAGCGAAAATCCGTCTAATCCGTTTCATCTGCGTGCTTTATTGGGTATTAGTCCGCTTAGCGGACAGTCATATTTTTTTATTGTTGTATTAAAAATATTCAACTGTAAATTTTATCTGTGGTTTGACTATTGGACATAAAAAAAGCCGCGATGAACGCAGCTTTTTTGAATCTATATTTTAAAAGTAATTTTTCTTCAAATTCTATTTTCCTTTATTGGCTTCCGTGATGTATTTTTCCAAAGCCATTGTCATTGACGGTGTTCCAGGAGTTGGAGCCATAATGTCAACTCTCAATCCTTTGTCCAAAGCTTCTTTTTGGGTTGTGCTTCCGAAAACTGCAATTCTGGTGTTGTTTTGTTCGAAATCAGGGAAATTGGTAAACAATGATTTTATTCCGGTTGGACTAAAGAAAGCCAAAACATCATAATAAACATCGGCCAAGTCAGATAAATCGCTGATAACCGTTTTGTAGAAAACAGCTTGTGTCCAATCTACTTTTAGGTTGTTGAGCGTTATAGGAGCATCTGCATTCAGTTGGTCTGAAGCGGGCAACAAGAATTTCTCGTCTTTGTATTTTTTAATCAGTGGAGATAAATCTGCAAAATCCTTTGGTCCAACGTATATTTTACGTTTTCTGTACACCACGTATTTTTGAAGGTAAAATGCGATTGCTTCCGATTGACAGAAATATTTCAATCCTTCCGGAACTTTATAACGCATTTCGTCGGCCACTCTAAAGAAGTGATCCACGGCATTTTTACTTGTTAAAATAATTGCCGTAAAATTATTGAGATCAATTTTTTGTAGTCTAATTTCTTTTGCGCTGACTCCTTCCACGTGAATAAAAGGCCTGAAATCAACTTTTACTTTATGCTTTTGTTGCAACTCAAAGTAGGGAGAATTCTCCACTTTGGGTTCGGGCTGTGACACCAAAATTGTTTTCACTTTCATATTTGACATTTTCTAAGCAATACCTTTTGTAAACCAATAATACATGAAATAATACGGCGCTATTTCGAGTGTGCAAAGATATAAAATAAAATAAAACAACTTACTGAATATTATATTTTGATAATTTTTTATTGAAACCAAATAAGTCAATATATTGATTATTAAAACAATAGAAATTAGAGATATCAAAAAATTTCTTGAAATGGAGTCGTAATAGAACAGAATTATATTGATTGGCAGTATAAATAATCCAATATAGGTTCTGAAAGTTACTTTTTGCAGGTTGAATTGCTCGACAAACTCTTCAATTTCGAATGCGGTGGCAATAATTTTTTCGATTAAAAATTTGGATAAAACGAAGAAAATCAGGAATGTAATTATTTGAATGTACAAAATCCAATCTGTTTTTTCGGCATGTCCAAAAAAAGCAAGCGAAAGTTGGATGAAGAATCCCAAAGAAATAATTTGGACAAAAAACAATGCAATGGTGAAGCCGCTTTTAAGATTGCTGCTGTCTTTATAAACATTGATGTATTTGTCAGAATAAATTAATTTTACAAAGTCGGAAAATCGATTTTCAAATGCCGATTTTGTTATTGCAATAGTGGCAAATGAAAGCACGAACAAGATGGTTGCCCAATCTTTGTTCTCGATTACCCTTAAATGAAGTACATTTTCAATCATAACACTGCAAAATTACTGATTTTTTATTTCATTCTTTTTAATATAATTTCATTATCAAATCGGCAGGATTCAAAAATACAAATATACACGAAGAATGGCGATTCCATATTCCTTTAAAAACAAATAGTATTTTCGTGTGAATCAAATCACTTAAAAAGTTTACTTTTGCGTTGAAATTACACAAGTTATGAACGATTGCATTGTTATAATTCCTACCTATAACGAAATTGAAAACATAGAAAGCATCATTAGATCAGTGCTTTCCCAACATAAACCTTTTCATGTTCTTGTCATAGACGACAACTCGCCAGACCATACCGCCAACAAAGTTGAGATGCTTCAAACGGAATTTAAAGGCAGATTATTCTTGGAAAAAAGGACGGGAAAACTAGGATTGGGGACGGCTTATGTCCATGGTTTCAGATGGGCTTTGGAACGAAAATATGATTTTATTTTCGAGATGGATGCCGATTTTTCACACAATCCAAACGATTTGGAAAAATTATACGATGCTTGTCATTTTGGTGGAGCGGATTTAGCTATTGGTTCCCGTTATGTAACCGGAGTAAATGTTGTAAATTGGCCTTTAAGCCGAGTTTTGATGTCTTATTTTGCATCGGTTTATGTGCAATTTATCACGGGAATGAAAATTCACGATGCCACGGCAGGGTTTATTTGCTATAAAAGACAAGTGTTGGAAGGGATTAATTTGGACAAGATTAAATTTGTGGGCTATGCTTTTCAAATTGAAATGAAATACAGGACTTTTTGTAAAAATTTTGATATTACGGAAGTACCCATTATATTTACGGATAGAACAAAAGGTCAGTCAAAAATGAGCAGCGCCATTTTTAAAGAAGCAGTTTTGGGAGTTATTGCACTCCGTTTAAAAAAATTAGTTAACACCTTATAAAGGATTAAAGAAAAGATACATGAATAGGGTTTTAATCAAGAATGCCAAAATAGTAAACGAAGGGAAAATTTTTGAAGGTGATGTTTTAATCGAAAATGACTTAATTGTCGAAATTTCAGAAACCATCAGCGCAAAAACATCTGAATGCAAGATTATTGATGCCGAAGGGAATTATTTGATTCCGGGCGCAATAGACGATCAAGTGCATTTCAGGGAACCGGGATTGACTCACAAAGGGAACATCGAATCGGAGTCGAGAGCCGCCGTTGCAGGAGGAATCACTTCGTTTATAGAACAACCCAACACTGTTCCCAATGCGGTGACACAAGAGCTTTTGGAAGAAAAATATCAATTGGCTGCCGATAATTCCTTTGCGAATTATTCGTTCATGATGGGGGCAACCAATGATAATCTGGATGAAGTCCTGAAAACAAATCCGAAGAATGTTGCGGGAATAAAAATATTTTTGGGTTCGTCAACAGGAAATATGTTGGTGGACAATGAAGCTGTTTTGGAAAGAATTTTCACAAGCACGCCGATGCTGATTGCCGTGCATTGCGAGGATGAAACCACGATCAAAAATAATCTGGAAAAATATAAAGCCAAATATGGGGACAAAGTTCCTGTAACGGCACATCACCTTATTCGCAGTGAGGAAGCTTGTTATCTTTCTTCTTCAAAAGCGATTGCACTTGCCAAGAAAACTGGTGCAAGATTGCATATTTTCCACCTTTCCACGGCAAAAGAAATGGATTTGTTTACCAATAAAATACCATTGGAAGAAAAGAAAATCACTGCTGAAGTTTGCGTGCATCATTTATGGTTTACCAATGATGATTATGCTGCCAAAGGCAATTTGATAAAATGGAATCCTGCCGTAAAGACTGAAAATGACCGAAAAGTTTTGTGGGAAGCCTTAAATGACGGTAGAATCGACGTTATTGCCACAGACCATGCGCCGCATACTTTAGAAGAAAAAAAGAAATCCTATTTGGATGCTCCATCTGGAGGACCGTTGGTACAACACGCCGTTGTGGCCATGTTTGAGGCCCATCATCAGGGGAAAATCAGCATTGAAAAAATTGTTGAAAAAATGTGTCACAATCCTGCCAAGATTTTCAAAATCGAAAAGCGTGGATTCATCAAGGAAGGTTATTTTGCTGATTTGGTTATTGTCAATTCAGGTTTGCCTTGGAGCGTGAAAAAAGAAAATATCCTGTATAAATGTGGATGGTCGCCTTTTGAAGGATTCACTTTTAAATCTCGCATTACCCATACATTCGTAAACGGAGAACTGGTTTATTCTGCTTTTAAAGTAAAAGATATTCGTGCTGGCAAGCGATTGTCGTTTGATAGATAATTGGGTATGAAGATAAAAATAATAGTGTCGTTTTTAATCGTTTTCAGCCTGTTGGCAAGTTGTAAAAAAGACATCGCCAAGGAGCCGGCTCATCTTATTGAAAAAGCAAAAATGGTAGATATTATGTATGATTTGTCACTTATCGGAGCCATGAGAAATCAAAATTCAGCTTTATTGGATTCCTTCAAGAATAATTCCAACCAATATATTTATAAAAAATATAAAATTGACAGTATTCAATTTGTCCAAAGCAACATTTACTATGCCGCTGATTACAAGGAGTACAAGAAGATGTATGAACAGGTAAAATCTCGATTGGAGAAGAATAAATCTTTGACGGAAGTTGCCATCAAGGTGGAGAAAAAGAATGCCATTTTGCTCGAAAAGAAAAACAAAAAGCTGAAACTAAAAAAAGAAGCTGATTCCATTAAAAAAGCGAAACTAAAAGTGGCCAAAGAAAAAGATTCGCTAATAAAGGATAGTATCAGAAGAAAAAAAGTGACGGTTTCAAATAAAAAACCAAAGAAGGAATTATAATTCAGAAATGTCCTTGATGTACTGATGAATGTCCAGGAATTCCGTTTGTAAAGTGGTTTTTATTTTTTCATTCGAATACCAGCTTTCGGTATATGAAGCTCTGGCAGTTGCTCGATCCAGCTTTCTTTTTTGTCCCAAAACATTCGACACCAACCAATCGATTTTATAGGCTAAAGTAACCATAAATGGGCTTGCGTGCATATAAGGTCTTTTTGTTTTCAAGGAATCTGCGATGGTATTCAACAAGTCTTGAAAGGCGATATTTTCGGAAACGAGCGTAAATCTATCGTTTGAATATTCGTTTTTCATCAATTTTGCGGCAATTTCAACCACGTCGGGAACTGCAATGAATCCTGTAATTCCTTTGGTGTAAAAAGGCAGACCCTTGGCTACTTTTTTGAAAAGCAATCCGCTTCCTTGTTCCCAAAAACCAGGTCCAATAATGACTCCCGGATTTACAATTACCGTTTCCAAACCTTCTTGTTGGCCACGCCAAATCTCCATTTCGGCGCCGTATTTAGAGATGGCATAATCGCTATGGGGTTTTTCTGGATTCCATTCGGCTTCTTCGGTGATGATTTTTTCGTTTTCTTTCAAGTCGCCAAGTGCTGAAATCGAACTCACGAAACATAATTTTTTCACCGCATTGGCAATGCAGAAATTGACGATGTTCGCCGTCCCTTCGATATTGGTTTTTCGAAGTAAATCCTCGTCTTTTGGGTCAAAAGAGATTAATGCGGCGCAATGATAAACGTATTCTATGTTTTCGAAAGCAATTTCTAAAGACGGAACATCAATGATATCGGCTTGAATCCAATTTATTTTTTCGAATAAAGCTTCTTTTTTGTAAAGTGAGAATAGGCTTTTTGTTTTTTGAATGGATTTTGGATTTCGATAAATGGCACGAACACTTTCTCCATTTTCAATTAAATGAAGTAATAAATGTGCGCCGACCAAACCTGTTCCTCCCGTGACTAAAACCATCTTGCGAATTTACGAATTACGAGTTACGAATTGCGATTTTTGTTTTACAAATTGGAATTGCCATTCAAATTGCCATTGTCATTGGTTTTTGAATTGTTATCTTTGCGCACACGAAGCCTAAAAGGCTGAACTGACGAAAGTAAATTGATTAAAAAAGATGAAAAATTTTATTGAAGAAGTAACTTGGAGAGGAATGCTCCACGATGTTATGCCAGGCACCGAAGAACATTTGATGGAACAAATGCGTGTGGCATATGTGGGGATTGACCCAACTGCAGATTCATTGCATATAGGACATTTGGTTGGCGTGATGTTGTTGAAACATTTTCAGTTGTCTGGGCACAAACCTTTGGCATTGGTTGGAGGAGCAACAGGGATGATTGGTGATCCGTCAGGAAAATCGAATGAAAGAAATTTGTTGGATGAAGCCACTTTGCGTCACAATCAAGAAGCCATAAAAGGACAATTGTCCCGTTTTCTGGATTTTACTTCAGCTGCGCCAAACGCTGCGGAGTTGGTAAATAATTACGATTGGATGAAGAATTTTTCTTTTTTGGAATTCATTCGTGATGTGGGCAAGCATATTACCGTAAATTACATGATGGCGAAAGATTCCGTAAAAAAACGTTTGTCGTCTGAAGCAGCCGAAGGAATGTCTTTCACAGAGTTTACCTATCAATTGGTTCAAGGATACGACTTTTTGCATTTGTACAGAGATAAAAAATGTACGCTTCAGATGGGTGGAAGCGACCAATGGGGAAACATCACAACGGGAACCGAATTGGTGCGAAGAATTGCCGGCGGAAAAGCCTATGCATTGACTTGTCCGTTGATTACCAAAGCCGATGGAACAAAATTTGGAAAATCGGAAGGTGGGAATATTTGGTTGGATGCTGCCAGGACTTCTCCTTATAAATTCTACCAATATTGGTTGAACACTTCCGATGTGGATGCTGAAAAATACATTAAAATTTTCACATTTTTATCGAATTCAGCAATCGAAGATTTAACTGAAAAACATAGAGAAGCACCGCATTTGCGTTTGTTGCAAAAACGATTGGCAGAAGAAATTACCGTTATGGTACATTCTGCGGAAGATTTGGAAAATGCCATAAAAGCATCAGGAATTCTTTTTGGAAATGCCACGGCAGAAGATCTGAAACAATTGGACGAAGCTACTTTCTTGGAAGTTTTTGATGGAGTTCCCCAAGCTGAAATTGCAAGAACCGAAATTGAAACAGGAATCAATATTGTTGCTGTTTTAAACGAAAAAACAGGATTTTTTAAATCGAATGGTGAAGCAAGACGTGCGCTGACTGCCAATTCTATTTCGGTAAACAAAGAAAAAATAACGGAGGAATTTGTACTTTCAACCAAAGATTTAATCAACAACCAATTCGTTTTGTTGCAAAGCGGAAAGAAAAATTATTTTGTGATTAGAGTTAAATAACCATCAAATTACAACCTCGAATATCAGAATTATCAAAACGTCCCAATACCTCGAAAGAGTTGTTGGGATTTTTTTTGCCCAAATCTTGCGTGGCGATAAACGAACAAGAATTAATGTTGGCCAAGTCAATCACGTTGATTCCGCCTGTTTTGCCGTTAGAAACATAAGTCAAGGCGTCTTCGGTATCGCGAACGAGGATTTGCATCCATGAAGGGCATTCAAACACGCCATTTCCCAGCGAATAAGCTTGGGATAGTAATTCGGTCATTCCATATTCAGAATGAATCGCCGTGACGCCAAAACCCAGGCAAAGTTGTTCGTGAAGTTCTTCGCGAATCATTTCCTTGCGTTGGCCTTTCATTCCGCCCGTTTCCATTATGATGGTGTTTTGCAATTGAAACTTTTGCTTTTCGATTAAATCCAGCAAAGCATAAGTAACACCAATCAAAATCACGTTTTGTCCTGAATTGTCCAAGCGTGTCAATTTTTCGATGAGTTCTTCGTGGTTGTGGAGATAAAATCCACTTTCGGGATTATTGGTCATTTGTATTAGATCTTCTACCATGTAAATAAGCGAAGAACCTTCTCTTTCCAAATAAGATGGAAGCAAAGCCAAAACCACATAATCCTCGATATTGCCATAGAATTGGGAAAATCCTTTTCGATAACTTTCTTCGTATAAAGATATATCGGTAACAAGATGCTTGCTGGTCGCCATTCCAGTCGTTCCGCTGCTGGTAAAGGTTTCTTCGGCTACATTGGTACTAGAAACTACAGTATGGCTTTTAAAAAATTGGATTGGCAAAAACGGAATTTGCTCCAATGATTTTACCCTTTGAACATCGGTTTTCAAAAAATCGCAAAATTCTCGATAAACCAAGTTGTTTTCGTATTGAAAGCGAAACACTTTGAGTGCTGCTTTTTCAAATTGTTTTTGGTTTGAAATGGTAAATATGTCTGGAGTTGAAATCAAGATTTTTTTTGCAAAAGTAATTAAATAAAAAAAACTCCAACTTGTGATTGGAGTTTTTAAGATATAAGAAGAAATTAATTATTGGATAATTAATTTTTTGGTGTCTGTTTTTCCGTCTTCAGTGATTTTTACGATGTAAGAACCGCTTGTCAAGCTCGAAACATTTACGGCATTGTTTGATGTTTTGGCATTCAAGACCTGTTTTCCCAACAAATCATAAACTGAAACAGATTTTACATCGCTGCTGTTGGAAGTAATGTACAAAGTTCCTTTAGAAACAGGATTTGGATACATATTCAAGCCTGAAATAGTGTTTTGCTTAACACCCAAGACTGTAGTAATCACTATCCTAAATTCATCGATAGCAAACAATCCATTAGGGTTACCAGCGTCAATATTATCTACCCATTTAATCCATAAATTTCCACCGTTTGGCCAATTTAAACCTGAAATTGTATTTGACATATTGGTGTAATTGACAGACAAATTTCCGTTGACTGCTGTGTTAGTAACTGCTGTGGTTAATTTTTCGTTTAAATTCAAAGTGGTTACAGCAGTCCAAGTTCCTGTGCTTAAACTTGTGGCGTCTAAACTATAGTAAAATGCCACTGCCTCGTTTGTAGGATTAGTACTGGATCTCCACTGCTCCATTCTGGATGTGATGGCTATTTTTGTAGCTACACTGCCTGTATTGTTTTGAAAAACAGCTCCTAAAACCGGGGTGGTTGTTCCCTCTGCCAGTGTTCCAAAAGCTCTGTCGACGTCTCCAGATGTTAGGCCAACATTGTAAACATTTCCAGTGCTTGTCGAGCCATCATTTAATGCCATTGTTAATGACGATCCATTAGCGTTAATGGCAGTCCAGCCAGGAAGAAAACCTAATAGATTACCCATTCCGTCGAAATTCTCATCATAAGATACGCCAGCTGCAACAAGACTGATTGGTGGTGTTTGTCCAAAAGACAAAGTGGTAAATAAAATAATTGATAAAGTGTAAAGTTTTTTCATATCAGGGAGTTTTAGAATTAAAATGTAAATATAGTAAGTATTTTCTTTTCAAAAACATAAAAATTTAGATTTTTGTTTTTTTGGAGATTATTAATTCTTTGATAGTAATAGTGTTATGTTTGTTTTTTCTGTCGATTTAAATAGAAAAAAACTCCAATTTTGCGATTGGAGCTTTTAAAATACAGGATGAAATAACTATTCAATAATTAGTTTTTTGGTATCTGTTTTGCCTTCTTCGGTGATTTTAATGATGTAAACACCGCCTTTTAAAGTGGAGACATTTACCGTATTGCTTGAAGTTTTTGTGTTTAATACTTGTTTGCCCAACACATCAAAGATGGCTACGGATTTAGCCGAATCACTGTTGGAAGTAATGTATAAAGTGCCTTTGGTTACCGGGTTTGGATAAACGCTTAATCCAGCAATTGTGTTGAATTTATTGTTTGCCAAAACATCTGCAAATGTTGTTGAAATTCTTAAATTATCCACTTCCGCAGAGCCAGTTTCAGTTGTGCTGTCTTGTCTTAAAAAGAAACTTGCAATTTGTGTTAAGTCAGTGCCAGTGTGAGTGTCGGTTAATAATGGGGTTGCTTCGTCGCTAGAAGTAGGGTTAACCCACAATTTTGTAACATCATCGGCAGCCGAAGCAGTGTTGAAAGTATAAGAAATTATTATGCTGTAACTTGTTCCAGTGTTGTAAGTGCTAGTTGTGTAAGTTGTAAGTAATCCTGTTCCTGTTCTAGTTTCTATTCCTAAATTATAGGTGTTGTCATCTATCCTTTTTGCCCATAAAGTTCCGCCAAAAGTTGTGCTGTTTTGTGCAAAACCTGCAAGATATCCGCCATTTGCATCTGTAACTCCAGCCATAGAGGTTATTTTTAAATCAAGTTTAAAATAAATAGTGCCAGTTGTTTGTGTATTAATTAATACTTGTGCGTCTGTTCCTCCGCCTGCAAAAGTTACTTTTGAGCCATCTAAAAGAATGTGGTCTGATGGAGAAGCAGTTCCTACTGCAGACCAAGGGGAAGTTTCATGTAAATTGCCACTCGCATAACTAAATGTGTCAGAGAAAGGCAATGATGTTTGCCCAAACGATAAGGAAGCCGATAAAATAAAAAAGAAAGTGTAAAGTTTTTTCATAATTCAAGGGTTTAAGTTCCTTACAAATATAGCAAGAATTTTTCCCTGAAAGAAAAAAACAATATGAATAAACCATTAAATTAAGAAAAAATCCGAGATTCTTCTATTTTACGATAAGTTTTCTGGTGGCTGTGGCTTCTCCTTCGTTTATCTTGATGATATAGACACCTGGAGACAGGCTGGAAACGCCAAGTTCTCTCGAACTAAGGGTTGTTTGAAGTACTTTTTTGCCTAAAACATCAAAAATAATGATGTCTTTGTCCAAGTCGTTTTTTGAAGTAATATATACTTTGCCATTGCTCACGGGGTTTGGGTACAAGTTCAGTCCTTCAATGGAAGCTGATTCTTGAACTTTGGATTGTTGCTTTGACTCTTGGGCAGAAAGGCCAAGAGTAAAGAAAAAAACCAGTAAAGTGGCAATATAAAAGTAATTTTTCGTCATGGGTTCAATTTGGAATAGTAAAGGTATTAAAAAAGTTTTCAAATAGTATACCAAAGTGGATAAAAATACGTTACGGAAGCTTTTTTAGGGAATAATTAACTAAATCAATAGGATTTGGAAGTGATTGAAGCTTTGTCTTTTAAGTCATAAACAAAAAAACATCCCGGGATTTCCGGGATGCTTTTTTGTTTATGTGTACTGAAATTTGTTTTTACAAATTACCCAACAAATTTACTCCGTCAACAATTGCCCAAGCTCCTGGAGTCAATGCTGCTCCAGTTGCTGTTGTGCTGGTTGTAAAGTTTCCAGTTGGGAAAGCTATCGTGAAACCAGTTGCTCCAGCACCAGTTTGAGGTGTGCTGTCGCCAATTTTAACATTCAACAGTTTTATTTTTCCGCCAGTAACTTGGTTTGTGTTTGTGGTAGCTTCTTGAATTCTTACAGCAACGGCATTTATTGTTGTAGCTCCTGAAATTGCAGTATTTGTGTATCCTGAAATTACAATGTTGGAATATTCTCCGTTTCCTTCTTTTTTGAATTGGATAGCATCAATTTCAAGTGGATTTCCAGCTTCAGTTGCTGTATTGGCAGCTCTTCTTAATGTAATGTTGGATACTTTTGGAAAGAAAGCATTGTTTACACTTTTTGCTTCAATTTCCATTCCGAAATTTCCAGCTCCTGTTTGGTAAGCATACCAGTTGGTATTGGCTTGACCTTGCCATCCATCTTGCCAGTCAAAAGAGTCATCCGTGTTTCCGTAAGAAATCAAGTTTTTGGCACTCACGGTTCCTCCGTAAAATTCGAAACCATCATCAGCTCCTTTGTAAGCTACAAGATTTTCCAAGACTGTTCCTGATCCTACTGCATAGAATGAAAATCCATTCATTTCAGAGTTTCCGTCCAAGATTTTCTTTCCGGCATATTCCACACGAACGTATTTTAAGCTTCCGCTACTGTGTGCAGCATTGGTTCCTCCGTAAATAATGTTTGTTCCGTCTTCTGAAGTGGCTGTGGTAATTGGAGTTCCGTCAGCAGTTTTTCCAGACACGATTGGAGCATCTCCAAAAATTATTATTCCACCCCAAGATCCTGCAGTTTTTGATTTTTCAGTGAATACAACTGGTTCAGCAGCTGTTCCAGCGATGTTTAACAATCCACCTTTTTCTACCAATAAGGCATCCGTACCATTGGTAACATCTGCAGTGATGACAGAACCTGCTTCGAAAGTTAATGTTGCTCCGCTTTTTACTCTAACGGTTCCGCTTATAGTGTAAGTACCTTTGATAAACGTTTTAGAAGCCGTTACATCTCCTGTTATTTCTCCCGTTCCTAATGCTGGAGGCGTTACTACGTCGTTGTCACTTGATGAACAACCGGTAAAAACCAATGATAAGAAGGCGATACTGAATACTAATTTTTTCATTTTTAGTGAGTTTTAATTTTGTTTTTTTTGTTTAATTATTTATTCCAAAAGTAGTTTTGATATTCCTGAATTTAGTTAGCAAATTGTTACTAAAGCATTATATAACAGTGAATTTCATGTAAATTTTATGTTATGAAAAGGCATAAAAAAAAGAGCTGAATAAGCTCTTTTTGATATTGTTTAAAAGGTGTATCCCAGATTGATGGAAAAACCGACTCCCTTTTTATATTCTCGAACAATCAGGGAATTTTCGGTGATGTTCAACGTGCTTTCGCTTCCGAGTTGTTTTCTGTAATTTGGATTTAAAATGTTGTCTACTGCAAATTTTACTTCAATCTTTTTTGAAATTGTGTTTGTCCAAATAAAATCCAGTTTGCTGAATGATTTTTCATAGATGTGGTCAATTCCTGATGAACCCACGGCATAAATTCGGTCTCCGTAAACATTGTAAACCAAACTCATCGAGTTTTTCCAATCCTTGTTGATGTCGAAATCATATTTCAGGTCAGAGTTGATCAACCAGTTGGAAGCTCCTTGTAAGGCTCTGTTTCTGTTGTTTTCCAATTCGTTTCCTTGTTTGGTTATGTCGATTGTAACATCGGTACTCATTAATGAAGTGTTGAAACCCCAAGAGAAATTGGCAAGTGACTTGCTGATGCGGCTCAATTGGAAAAGCATTTCTATTTCGGCTCCAAAAATTACGGCTTCTTCCGAGTTTTTGAAAGTGGTAATTTGTCCACCGCTGTTTGCCGTTGGTTTAAAAACCCTTTCGATTGGGTTGTTGATCATTTTTCCAAATACTCCAACAGCAAATAATTCTTTGTTGTTAGGGAACAATTCATATTTAAAATCAACATTGTAATTTTCGCTGTTCAACAAGTTTGGATTTCCACTTTCAGATGTTCCATCGGCATTGATGTAGTTTATAGGTAGTAATTCCATGGCAACCGGACGTGTGATTGTTTTTGCGAATGATACTCTCAAGTTGCTGTTGTCGTTCAAAATGCGTTTCGCATTTATCGAAGGAAGAATGTCTGTTTTGTCATCAGATTTCAAACGGTAGGCACTTCCAAAAGGATCTCCCTGTTCTCTGTATTTTATTTCACGAGTTGAATTTTCGGCTCTTAATCCAGCGTTGATGTTCCATTTTTCTCCAAAATTCATCAATAAATTGAAATAACCCACATTCACGAACTGGTTCAGTTTTACTTTGTAATCGCCATTGGATTCTTCCTGTACATACAAGATCCCGTTGTTGATGTCCTCATTGATGTAGGAACTGATGTTGTTCAAGTTGCCAGTAAAATTTTTTTCGATATTTTTTTTGCCGGACAAGAAACGGTAACTGGATTCCATATCGTTAAGAAAGTTGTTGTAACCTATCGACAGGTTGTTGTTCTTTTCTTTGGACCCAAATTTCAGGTTGTATTCCAGGAATGAAGAGAAATAGAAGTTTCCTTTGATATCCAGGTATTGACGATTCAAGTTGTTTCCACCATAAGACATGTTGATGTCGTCTTCATTTACTTTTACACCCAGAAGAAATTTTCTGTCAGGTTGTTGAAAAGAAGTATTTACATAAGCTCCACCAGCTTTGATGGTATGTTTTCCGTCTTCGGTTATTTTGTAATCGGCCAATAATTGGTTGTTCCAGTAAAGCGATTCTTCATATTGATTCATTCGGATAAGATTGTTGGTTTGGTTGGCCAAACTGTTGGTGTATCCCAATTGATCTTGAATTTTGCTTTCGGTAGCCTTGATGAACATGGAATTCAGGTTGGCATTAAAACGTTTTGTTTTATACTTGAAACCCAATAAGCCAGAAAGTGTTGTTTGATAACTGTATTGAGTGGTGTAAAGATTATTGTCATAATTGCCTTGACCAAGATTGAAAGTTCGGTCAACACCTTCCGTATATGAATAGTTGTTGTCAAAATTGATTGACATAATGTAGCTGAAACTTCTTTCGTTCTCCAATTTGAATTTCTGTGCGTGCAAAAATCCAATGCTTGAATTCAAAGGACTTTTGGTTGCGGCAACATCCCATGAGTTTTTACCGTAAGCCTCCTCATATTGTGATGGGGAAAGTTTTGTTCCGTTTGGAACCGATCCAAAAGCATTGGGAAGGGCCCTGTCATCGCCCAAGAAACCGAATGTTCCTTTGGTTGAATTGGCATCGTAAGAAAGTAAAAATTTCTCAAGATTGTTGTTGGTAGTATATCCAAAACCAATGTTCAATTTGGTAATGTCTTTTGGTTGTGGCGTTTCGATATTGATGGTTGCACCGGCAAAATCACCAGAAATGTTTGGATTAAAAGTTTTATAGACATTCAAGACTCCTACCACGTCAGTCGGGAATAAATCCAAAGGAATTATTTTTTTGAAAGGACTGTTGGATGGGGATTGCAAATCGTTTATCAGTAAGTTGTTGTAGCGGTCTTCCAGTCCACGAATGAACAAACCTCTTCCGTCCACCTTCGTGATTCCGGTTATTTTAGTCAAACCTTCCTCGACATCGCTAA
Source organism: Flavobacterium fluvii (assembly GCF_900129545.1). GTDB lineage: Bacteria > Bacteroidota > Bacteroidia > Flavobacteriales > Flavobacteriaceae > Flavobacterium > Flavobacterium fluvii. The sequence continues at coordinate 1,019,129 of NZ_FQWB01000001.1, forward strand.
CCCCTTTACGAGCCATTTCTTGTGCTCCAATACTTTGTTTGATTACCACAGCATTTTTTTGGTCCAGCAAAATGGCAGTTTCTTTTTCCCTATTTCCTGTCGACCTGATTACTACTTCTTTTAGATTGTAATTAGTGGGAACCAAGGATTCATTGGTAATAGTTGTTTGTCCTTCGTTTACGGTAACCAAGATTTCGGTAGATTCATATCCGGCCAAGCTGAACTCGACGATATAAACTCCAGGTTGAATAGCAATGGAAAATTTTCCTTCTGCATCTGTTGTAGTGCTTATATTTGCTTCTTTTATTGTGACAGTTACTGCTGACAATGTTTTTTGTTGTATACTTTTATCTGTTAATATACCCGTGATTTTTCCATCATTTTTCGCGAAGGAAAGGGTGGAAATTAATAATGCAATAAACAATAATCTGAATTTCATTTTAATTGGTTTTTGTTTTTGCAAAGGAATGTCCGTTTTGTAAAGTAAAAGTTAGCTGATTATTACCATTTAGTTTCGTGAATATTAATAAATGGTTAACATATTAAATTGCGGTTAATGAAGCTTTTTAACTATTCTTTTATTATTACATTTACAATCGGAAAGACGATCATATAGGTGTCTTTAATGTATAATTACAATGAATTAACATTAGTTTTCTAAACATGAAAAAACAAAACACAAAGATTTTACTAGTTGATGACGAACCGGATATTTTAGAAATTGTAGGGTATAATCTTGCCCAGGAAGGATATCAAATTGTTACGGCTTCCAATGGTAAAGATGCCATAACAAAAGCCAAAAAAGAAATGCCGGATCTTATCATTATGGACGTGATGATGCCGGAGATGGACGGAATGGAAGCTTGTGAAAATATCAGGAAAATTCCTGAACTCAATAACGTAATCATTACTTTTCTTACCGCCCGAAGTGAAGATTATTCGCAAGTGGCAGGTTTTGATGCCGGTGCCGATGATTATATCACCAAGCCAATCAAACCCAAGTTGTTGGTGAGCAAGGTGAAAGCATTGTTGCGTCGTTCAAAAGAACAAGAGGTAAAAAGTGAAACGCTAAATGTGGGTGGAATAGAAATCAATCGCGAAGAATATAAAATAATAAAGGACAATTTGGTAATTGCTTTGCCTCGAAAAGAGTTTGAACTCTTTTATTTATTGGCTTCAAAACCGGGAAAAGTATTCAAGCGAGATGAAATTTTGGACAAAGTTTGGGGGAATGAAGTTGTCGTGGGTGGAAGAACCATAGATGTCCACATCAGGAAACTTAGAGAGAAAATTGGAGATGATTTTTTCAAGACCATAAAAGGTATCGGTTATAAATTCGAAGTGTAATTTTAGTGTTAAATTTGCACCAATCCCTGAACATTGAAAGATGAAAATAAGTTTCAAGAAAACCTATAGGTTTGCCGTAATTTCAGCTTTATACATCAGTCTTTTTGCTACTATATTTGTTATGCTGTTGGCAACAATGGTGTTCAAATATACCCCGAAAAGCATCTTTTTGTTTGGAGGTATTTTCCTTTTTTTTATTTATGCATTTTCCTTTATCGTCATACAATACAGGGTAGAACGGTTTATCTATCGTAGGGTAAAAAAAATCTACGATGATGTTTCCCTGCTGGAATCGAGTACTTTCATCAATCAGCCCATAACGACCGACATGGAAACGCTGACACTGGAAATGAAGAAATATGCCACGGGCAAAAAACTGGAAATCGAAATGTTGAAAGTTCGCGAAGAATATCGAAGAGAATTTCTGGGAAATGTTTCGCATGAATTAAAAACTCCTTTATTTACGGTTCAGGGCTATATTTCTACACTGCTTGAAGGTGCAATGGAAGATAAGGCCATTCGGAAAAAATACTTGAAACGTGCCGAAAAGGGTGTGGAACGATTGATTTATATCGTCGAAGATTTGGACATGATCACCAAACTGGAAGTGGGTGACTTGAATCTGGAATTTTCTGAATTTGATATTGTCGAATTGATTCAAAATGTTTTTGATTTATTGGAAATGAAGGCCGATAAAAAGAAAATTACCTTGGCATTTGAAAATTATCATATCCAGCCCATTTTTGTAAAAGGTGACAAAGACAAAATGCAACAAGTTGTCGAAAACTTGTTGGTCAATTCCATTAAATATGGTAAAGAAGGCGGTTTGACCGAGGTAAGCGTGATTAACCTGACCAAGAAAAAAGTGTTGGTTCGAGTTACCGACAATGGAGAAGGAATTGAAAAACAAAATCTTCCAAGAGTTTTTGAACGCTTCTATCGTGTGGATAAAAGTGGTTCCCGCACAGAAGGAGGTTCCGGATTGGGTCTCGCCATCGTAAAACACATTATCGAAGCCCATAAGGAAAAGATATATGTGGAAAGCGAATTCGGTATTGGATCCGAATTTTCTTTTACCATGACCAAAGCTAAATTAAACATTTCTTAATATGATATAATAAATTTAGGTTGCTGATTGTTAGATTAATGTTTGTTATATTGGGATTAAAAAAGGAACTTTGTTTCTAGGAAAATCGCCGTTAACATTAAATTATCATCTAAATAACATTGAGATAACATTAAATTAACATTGCAGCATCACCTTTGCGGCAAATAAATCATAAAAAAGAAATGAGAAAAGTTTTATTTGCAAGTTTACTGGCTGTTTCATTTACAGTGAATGCGCAAGATGTAAAGAAAGATGAAATCAAGAAAGAAGTGGTTCGTATCTTGGATTCCATCAATAAGGAAAAGCAGGTTGAAAAAGAAAAGATAGTTTCAAAGGAAAAAGCCGATAAAGAAAAAGCCGATAAAGAAGCTTGGTACAACAAAATTTCTATTCGAGGATATGTCCAAGTTAGATATAACGGATTGTTTTCCACTAATGATAAAGTGTCTTGCGACCAATGCGATAAATCCTGGGGAACAACTTCAACAGCTCCAGACGCAAAATCAAATAATGGTTTTTTTATAAGAAGAGCTCGTGTTGTTATCTCGGGACAAGTTCATCCTAATGTTTTTGTTTATATTCAGCCAGATTTCGCCAGTTCTCCATCGACGGGTGTGAATAATTTTGCCCAAATTAGAGATGCTTATGCCGATATTTCATTCGACAAGAAAAGAGAATATAGAATTAGACTTGGTCAGAGTAAAATCCCATTCGGTTTTGAAAATTTGCAATCCAGCCAAAATCGTTTGACTTTGGATCGTAATGATGGTTTGAATAGTGCCATTGCCAATGAAAGAGATTTAGGAGCTTTTTTTTACTGGGCTCCAGCTGAAATTAGGGAGCGTTTTGCAATGCTTGTAAAAGATGGGTATAAAGGTTCCGGAGATTATGGCGTGTTTGCATTTGGGGCTTATAACGGTCAAACTGCGAATAAATCAGAAGCGAACAGAAACTTGCACGTTGTTGCCAGGGTAACTTATCCATTTGTTATAGGAAACCAAATAATTGAACCGGGATTGCAAGCTTATACAGGAAAATGGGCTTTTACCAGCGAATTATCTACAGGAGTAACTACTCCACTTAACAAGCAATATGTATTAGACCAAAGAGTTGGAGCTACTTTTGTATTGTATCCAAAACCATTTGGTATCCAAACAGAATACAACATTGGGAAAGGACCGCGTTATGATAACGTTACTAATTCAGTTGATGTTACCAGTTTAGATGGTGGTTATGTAACATTAAATTACAAATGGGACTTGAATTTGGCAAAACACCATTTCTTGTATCCTTTTGCCAAGTTCCAATATTATGATGGAGGAAAGAAGTTTGAAAAAGATGCCAGAAGTTATGTGGTAAGAGATTATGAATTGGGTATAGAATGGCAACCGCTTAAAGCATTTGAGTTGACGGCGGAATGGGTTATTTCTGACAGGACTTTTGAAGACAGCGCACTTCCAATCAACAGACAACAAGGAAATTTATTGAGATTGCAAGCACAGATTAATTTCTAATTTTGCAATATATAAATTGAGCATTATTTTGATAAAAAGAGGCTATTTCACGAGTTGTGAAACAGCCTCTTTTTTTTTATTTTTATTTAGGTATTTAATGTTATATCTTTGATAATCAGTATCAAAATAGGTTTTCTGGTTATGTGACTTTTTCTTTATTGTAAAATTAGTGTAAAAAATACCCAAATAGTAAAGATTGAATAATACTTGCTTAACATAGCCTTAACGTTGACGCTTTACTTTTGTCAAAAATTAAAAGATACCAAAAAATGAAAACAACTAAATTAAAAATAGCAGCCCTTTTGGCAGTAGTGATGACTATTGGATTTTCCTTTACTACTTTGAATAAAATAACGATTAAAGGATCGGATACTATGGTGATTTTATCACAACAATGGGCTGAAGCCTATATGAAAAAACATCCAGGAACGACTATTCAGGTAACTGGTGGTGGATCAGGAGTAGGACTTGCGGCATTAATAAATGGTTCTACGGATATAGCAAACTCAAGTCGTCCAATCAAACCGGCTGAATTAGAAAAAATCAAGACGAAATACAAAAAAAACGGAATCGAAATTGCTTGTGCAAAAGACGGTTTGTCTGTTTTCTTGAACAAAGGAAATACGGTTTCTGAATTGACAATGCAACAAATTGGGGATATCTTTTCTGGTAAAATTACCAACTGGAAGCAAGTGGGTGGAGCCGATGCAAAAATCCAATTGTACGGAAGGGAAAGCAGCTCGGGAACTTTTGAATTTTTCAAGGAACACGTTGTGAAAACTGATTTTTCTCCAGCTTGTCAAACTTTGCCTGGAACCGCTGCGATTGTAAATGCAGTAAAAAAAGACAAATACAGCATTGGTTACGGTGGTGCGGCTTATGCCGAAGGTGTTAAAGATTGTAAAGTGAAAAAAGATGCCAAAAGCAAAGGAGTTTTGCCAACGGAAGCTACCATTAAAAACAAAACCTACCCAATTTCAAGATACTTGTACATGTATTTGAAGACGAAACCAACAGGCGAGACCAAAGCTTTTATTGACTGGGTTTTGAGTCCAGAGGGTCAAAAAATGATTGCAGCAGTAGGATATTTTCCAGTAAAATAAAAACAAATAAGGAAATCCCTCTCTTTCATTAAGGAGGGATTTTTTATATGCATTCTTAAATCCATTAAATGAATTCTCCTCATCCAAATAAACAAACTTTTACCAAAGAGAGTTTGAAAAAACAATTCAGGCTTTCCGAGTTTCTGGCCGAGAAAGTTATTTCTTCGGTGGCATTTCTCTCGATAGCCGTTATTTTCTTGATATTTATTTTTGTTTTCAAGGAATCGTTGCCATTATTCGGTTTTAATGATAAAGCGAAAGCAAATACCGAAATCCAAACAACTACTGGGGCAGCAATTGAAACTTATGGAAGCGAAACTTCCACGGCAGATAGTGAACCGGAAACCTATGGTGCTCCTGCAGAAAGTCTGGAACCCGAAACTTATGGTTCGCCAACAGAAGATTTAAATCCAGTTGTTGAAGAAACAGCAGCAGCAGAACCGGAAACTTACGGAACGGTAACCGAAGATTTAAACCCGGATTCCGCTTCGGAAGATGTAGTTGCTATTGACGAAAAAGTTACTGGAAACAAAGAAGGAGCAGATAAAACTTGGAGTACTTTTTTCTCCACGGAATGGGTTCCTGTTTCCGATAATCCTCGATTTGGATTGATTGCTTTGTTTATTGGTACTTTGAAAGTAACCATCATCGCCATGTTGATTGCCGGACCTTTGGCAATATTGGCTGCCGTTTACACCTCTTGCTTTGCTTCCAATAGAAGAAAGGAAATCATAAAACCCATTATCGAAATGTTGGCGGCTTTTCCATCGGTGGTAATTGGATTTTTTGCCATGATGGTCTTGGCTACTTTTTTCCAGGATATTTTTGGCTACGATTCAAGATTGAATGCTTTCATTGGCGGTGTCGCGATGGCATTGGCGGCAATTCCCATTATTTACACGATTTCAGAAGATGCTTTGTCATCAGTTCCTAAAACCTATACCGAAGCCAGTTTGGCATTGGGAGCCAGCAAAGCACAGACCGCCTTTTCGGTGATTTTGCCGGCGGCAACTCCGGGTATTTTTGCAGCCTTGCTTTTGGGCGTGGGTCGTGTTTTTGGAGAAACGATGATTGCGCTTATGGCAACCGGAAACGCGGCATTGTTGTCGGCCAATCCATTTGAAAGTGTGCGAACTTTTGCGGCTACCATTGGTTCTGAAATGGCCGAAACTGTTTTTGGAGAAACCCATTACAGCGTTTTGTTTTTTATTGGGTCTTTGCTTTTCATTTTCTCATTCATATTGAACGCGGTGGCAGAATTTTATGTCAAAGGAAGATTAATAAAAAAATTCCAAGGTAAATAAATATGGAAAAAGCAATTAGCATAACAGAAAATCCTTTTGCCAAGACTAACGGCAGGGGAAAAGATGTAAAAGAAACAGCAGTTGTGGGATTGACGCAAACTGCGGTTGTTTTAATTATTGCCATCTTGGTTATCATTTTGGGAATCATTATTTATCAAGGACGCACTAAGTTTTCCTGGGAATTTATCAGTTCTTTTCCAACCGACGGAATGACCCAAGGAGGAATATTTCCAGCATTGATAGGTACTTTTATATTGGTTATCGTGATGTCGATAGCGGCCGTTCCTTTCGGGACCATTACGGCGATTTATTTAACGGAATATGCACACGAAAATTCAAAATTTGCCGCAGCGGTTCGGTTTTCCATTCGGACACTGGCAGTAGTTCCTTCGATAATTTTCGGGCTTTTTGGTCTTGGTTTTTTTATCCAATTTGTGGGAACTGGAATGGATTCCGCTTTCAATGATGGGCAATTGCGTTGGGGACAACCCAACATTCTTTGGGCGAGTTTAACAATGGCCTTGTTGACGCTTCCCGTGATTATCGTTTCTGTTGAGGAAGCCTTGAAAACAATTCCGAGAGAGTTGCGAGAAGCCAGTTTGGCATTGGGCGCTACCAAATGGCAAACCATAAAGCATGTCGTTTTTCCGGGTTCTATTTCCGGAATCATGACCGGAACAATTCTTGCCGTGAGTAGAGGTGCCGGCGAAGTTGCTCCTATTTTGTTTACTGGAGCAGCATATTATTTGGCCACTTTGCCGGGTTCTTTAAGCGACCAATTCATGAATTTAGGATACCATGTTTACATTATGTCAACCCAATCTTCTGATGTGGAGAAAACAATGCCTATCCAGTTTGCAACAACCTTGGTATTGTTGATTTTAACATTGTCGTTAAATTTGGTAGCGGTAATCATTCGATCAAGAATTAGAAGAAAAGCAAAATAAAAAGTAAGGCACAAAAAAATGCCGCCAAGTCGCCAAGTCACAAAGAAATTGTGTTGGTGAATTTGGAAAAAGACTTAAAAAAATATTTCAAATAATTAAAATTCGTGCCTTTGCGCCTTTGTGGCATAAACAAAAATAAAATGAGAGACATAAAAATACAGGTTAATGATTTGTCATTGTACTACGGCGAGAAAAAAGCGTTGAAGGAAATTTCGATGCAGATTCCAGCCAATAAAGTAACCGCTTTAATAGGGCCTTCTGGTTGTGGTAAATCTACTTTTTTGAGATGCATTAACCGAATGAATGATTTGATTCCAAGTGTAAAAATAACTGGTGAATTGCTTGTGGAAGGAATCGACATCTATGACAAGAACGTGGATGTTGTTAATATTCGAAAAAAAATAGGGATGGTATTTCAAAAATCCAATCCTTTTCCGAAATCCATTTATGAAAATATAGCTTACGGCCCTCGTATAAACGGCATAAAAGACAAAACCCAATTGGACGAAATTGTGGAAACTTCTTTGCGACAAGCAGCCATTTGGGACGAATTAAAAGACAGGTTGGGCGATTCTGCCCTGGGATTGTCTGGAGGACAACAGCAACGGTTGTGTATTGCACGAACATTGGCGGTAAGCCCGGACATTATCCTTATGGACGAACCAGCCAGCGCCTTGGATCCAATTTCGACATCTAAAATTGAAGAATTGGTACATGAATTGAAAGAACAGTACACCATTATAATTGTGACCCACAATATGCAACAAGCAGCAAGAACCAGTGATCATACGGCGTTCTTTTATATGGGTGAATTGATTGAAATGGGGAAAACAAATACTATTTTTACCAAGCCAGAAAAAAAACAAACCGAGGATTATATCACGGGAAGATTCGGATAATCGTATTCAAAATCTTTTATCCAATATCCAATACCTAAAATCGTATATCAGTATGACACATTTTGAAATAGAATTAGAAAAATTAAATAATGTAATCGTAAAAATTGGTTCTTTGGCCGAAAGCCAAGTTAGCGAATCGGTAAAAGCATTGCTTTCTGAACCAATTGAAGGTAAAGAAGTAAAGAAAATTGAGAATAAAATCGACAAATTAGACGTAAAAATCGACGAGATTTGTCAAAGTATTTTTGCCCTTCAACAGCCCGTGGCTTCTGACTTGCGTTTTATCATGGGAGCTTTGCAAATTAGCAACGAGATAGAACGAATAGGGGATTTGGCCGTCAGCATCATCAAAAGAGCCAAAAACATCAAGGACAAACACGATTTGGTATCCAAGTTTGAAATTGCAGATTTAGGCAGACAAGTGGAACTCATTACGGCAAAAACCAATTCCTATTTCTTGACTCGTGACGAACATACTTTTGCAGAAATTTTTAGTTTGAATGCGGCAATTAAAAATAAAAGCGAAGAAGCTATTCAAGGCATCATTTCTGAAATGAAGTCCCATTCAAAAACGGTGTTGTCAGGAACAAATCTTGTAATTGTCATTAAACATTTGGAACGAATTTCCGATCATTGTTCCAATATCGCCGAGCATGTTTATTTTATTGTTTATGCCAAGATTATCAAACACGAAAATCCGAATACGGAATCTTGATTGTAACCTAAATATTAAAACCCGAATTAGACTAATTGCTAGTGTAATTCGGGTTTTTTGATGACAAGTGGGATGGTTTTGTTCTCGAATACCTGAAATAAATTTCTCCAATCCAATTGGTTTTCTAACTGGGGCAATCCTTTATAAACATCGGTTTCCATAAGGTTTTCTATCCTGAAATCATCCTGTTTTGCATAGGAAACCAATCCTTCTTTTTTGAATTTTTCGGCTAGATATTCCTGTTCATATTGGCCTGGTGTTGGAATGAAAAAGGCTTTCTTTCCCAGCTTTACCAAATCCATTATGGTGGTGTAACCGGAACGACACAAAATGGTTTCACTTTCGTTGAATGTTTGTTCCAGTTGGCGGCTATTCATAAAGTTGTAATACGTTACATTGCTTGTCTCTTCCTTTTTCTGGTTGTCTTCGACAATGCCTTTTATAAAGACTATTTTGCCTTCAAACAGCAAGATTTCTTTTTTCAGTTTCTCTTCCAATAATCCTCGTTGAGGTTCCGGCCCCGATAAAATAATCATCAAATCGTATCGTTTTGCAACCTCTCTTTTTTGCATTCGGCTCAATGGGCCAATGTATTTTATGTCGAAATCGACTTTTTTTACGTGGCCTAGTTTGCCGCTCAAATTTTGGATTCCTTCAAAATCCGGCACCCAACATTCCACGTATTTTTTTATGACATATTGATGCAGCTTACTGGTAATCCAGGTGGTACTTCCCGTCATCACGTTCAGTTGATGGGTAATGAATACCGAAGGCACTTTTTGGCTGTAAACCCCCAATCGATTGTCTGAAATGATGCCGTCAATATTGTATTTCTTGACCCATTTCTTGATTGTTTTTTTTTCTTCCAAAATGGCTTCAATCATTTTGGGACAATTTTGCAACAACTTCCATTTGAAATTTTTGCCGTTCTTGGCATATTCTATTTGGTACGAAGGCAATTCCAGCGATTGCAGATAAGGAAATTCTTTTCGCAATAATTCCAGTGCAACTCCATCCGAAGCTATAATTGGAACATAATCATTTTCCTGCAATGCCTTAATGATGGGAATACATCTTGTGGCGTGACCCAAACCCCAATTTAAAGGAGCAATCAAGATAGTTTTGTTGGTAGAATTGAAATCCATTTATTTGTATAAATTATGGGCGAAAGATATAAAAAGCACCAACGTTTCACATTTTGAAAGCATTATTTTACCATTAAGTTAAGGTATAAAAAAACTGTCCAGAATTCTATTTCTGGACAGTTAATTTTTTTAGGAAATGTTAGTCCTGGATATAGGTCTTGTTTCCGTTTTTGTTGATGTAATATTTTCCGCCTCTTGGGCCTGTGTAAACTTTTTTGCCATTGTATTCACCAGTAACTTTGTCTGGAGTTTTTGGAGCTTTTTCGTTGGACTCTTTTAATGTTGGGGCTTTGGTTACTTTCTTTTTTGTGTCTTTTGAAACCGTTTCTTTTTTGTCAACCACTTTTTTGTCGGCTGTTTTTGCTTTTGATGTTGTTTCTTTTTTTACAGTTTCCTTTTTTGCAGAAGTTTTGACAGTGACATCTTTGTCATAATCGTATCCTGATTTCTTTTTGGTGGTTTCTTTCTTGGTAGTTGCTTTAGTGGTAGTTGATTTAGAAGTCACCTCTTTTTTTGTAGATTTTACGGGAACTTCTTTGTCGTAATCATATCCTGATTTCTTTTTGGTAGTTTCTTTCTTGACAGGTTCCTTTTTCGCTTCAGTGTCTTGAGCATAAAAACTATTTGAGAAAACAAAAAGAAAACACAGGAATACTAATTTTTTCATAATAGACTGTTTTTTAAGTTGGAAGATTAAAAATAATGATTTTTGAATAGAAACTATATTTTTCAAGCGATTTATATTTGGCAGTAGTTTAAAAATAAGCCCTCAATTGCACGCTTCCCGTATGGATAGTTTGGCTGGTTTCACTTTTTCGACCTTGATAATTCAGGTTGATGTCCAGAAAATTGGTCAAGTTTTTTTGCAAAAGTAATCGCCAAGTCAAGTTTTGTCCCGTTTGCAATCCTTCGAGCATTTGAAATCCCACCGATGAAAATTCATTACCGACGAATTTGTTTTGGTAAAAGGAAACCTCCCCGTTCATCGTTATTTTTTTCTCGCCTGCATAAGAAAATGAAGTCCCGAATCGGCTTTGTAACAAGGTTTCAAAGCTGCCAATTTGATTTTCTTTGTTTTGCAATTCGTAAAACAAGTCCCAACTCGTGCTTTTCGAAAACAAATAACTGATTTTTGGAGCCAATTGATAGCCTTTGATTTCATAATTTTTCTCCGGATAATTTTCTGATGTCAAAGCGGTTTGGATGGTTTTGGCAAACATCCCGAACAACCAACTTTTGTGGTATAAATGATTGTATTGAATTTGGTTCGAACTGTTTTTGGCATTTTGTGAACCGATGGAAAGCAAGTTTTTATTCTCGTTTTGAACGTAAGTGTAGGTTACGGAATGCAATTGCTTGCCGCGATTATAAAATAAACTATTCCTGAAACTGGAATTCAATCCCAAAACATTTTCCTCGGATTTGTTGAATGGATTCAAGTCAAAATTATCGCCTTTGTTTTCCACTTTTCGGTCGATGAGATAGGAAGTTTGGTTGTAGAAATAGGAAAGCGTTTTTTTGAATCCAGTCTCGTTTTGCCATTGATTGGGGTTTAAAACAATCGATTGGGAAAATTTATTCTGGTGCGTTTTGATGTAAATTCGGTTCGGTAAATACACTCGGATATATTTTGCTTGATCCACAAAGGGAGCCACTTCAAACTCCTCCAATTCCTGAATTCCGTTGTTGTTGTAGTCGTTCCAAGTGTAAACGCCTTGCCCGACAGGAACTTCAAGATAGGTGAATTCTTGTTGTGGAATGGAACCCGAATTGGTTTCGAAAACCGTCGTCGATTGAATCAATTGATTGAAAAAACGGTCGTTGTAAATCATTCTGGAATTCAATGAAGGTTCGTTTTTCTTGGCTTTATCCACAAAATCCAAGACTCTATAATTCACGAAAAGGGATAAGTCGCTTTTGCTGGTTTGAATTAATTTCGACCGCAAGGCAAAGGTTTGGGAATTGTTCACCCGTTGAATGATTCCGTTTTGCAAACTGTCATTCGCTCTTTTAAAATAACCCAATTCCACAAAAACTTTCGTGCTGTCACCACGACCAACAAAAAATCCATATTCCGTGAATTTTTGACTCAATGCCGAAAATTGGTTGGTGAATCTGTCTTTTTCTTGGTTATCTTCCAATTTCAGGCTGCTACCAATCCAGTTTTTCTTGAAATGATACTTGACTTGGGTTTGGTTTCGCAAGAATTTCGATGTGGAAGTTGTGGCATCGCTGTTCAAGTAACTTCCCAAGCTTTGAATTTTCCAGTGATTCAAATTAAACGAAGCATTCAAAAAATGACGATTCCCGGAAAAATTCTCCGAGAAATCCAGTTTTTCAAATTGGTAAACCAAGTTTCCTTTTTCGGGTAACGTCATTTGCAATCCCGAAACCAAATAACTTTGATTCCCGATGGCAGTTGTTCCCAAATTCCAATCCCGGCTAAATTCAATGCTGTAAAGACGTTCCACGGAGCTGAAATCTTTGGCTATAAACTGGTAATTGGCAAAAGCATCCACATTCCATTTTCTGGAAAAGAGGCGTTGTTTGGCATTTATTTTTGTCGCCAAACCTTCATTGTTGGAATCGTCTTTGGTCGAAAACAGGTTCTTGTCATTGTTGCTTATCCCAATTTCAAAATCAATTGCTGTTTTCTCGCTGGGATTGTATTTTCCCAAAAATGTCGCTACTTGCGTTTTTATGGGGGCCACCAATTGAATGACGGGTTCGTAATTTCCTTGCGGAATTCCATTTATGGGTTCAATGTATTCGTAAATCCTGCCAATGGCGGCGCTATTTTTCAGGATGTAATTTCCTTTATTGGCGGCCACTTGGCTAAAACGTACATTGTACAAAATATCATCAGGATTATTTGAATATTCGAAAACCTCGACAGTGTTTAACAACGTTTTTTTATACAAGATTTTGTTGTCGGAATAGGAATCCAAATAAGCGGAAGGTGCCACCATCAAATCCTGATTGTCGCCGGCATCAACCAATATTTGTGCCTGTTCTGCCGAAAGACTTTGTTGCAAAGGTTGGTTTTTCAAGTCGTTTTCGGAATACAAATAACTGCCAAAACTCCATTTTTTGCTTTCGTGGCTTCCGCCAACGTAAGTCACGAGTCGAGTGTAATTTTGATTGGAAAATTGGTATTCGACCGTAATCCGCATTTCGGAAGTAATGGTGAAAAGCGGCGTAAATATAATTTCCCCGGCGTTGTAATCGATGGTGTAATCGTTGTTCTCGCCCCGTTTCAAGAGGATTCCGTTCACGTAAACCCGTTCCGAACCCGAAATGACCAACACATACAATTCCCCGTTTTGACCAATTAATTTGTACGGACCTTGGTTTCCTTCCTGGCCCACAAAATTACTTTTGGCATATTGTCCTTTGACCAATGCCGCCGAAGCGAAAACGTTAGTCTTGTTGTCTTCCTCCCCAAAGTCAAAACTGGCTGCAATTCCTTGAGCTTTTTTGTTGAAATTCAGGAATTGGGTTTTGTGGTTTTCCAGGAAAACATCGCCCGCTCTAATATTCCATTTCTCGCTGAAAAGCTCCATAAAAACATTGTCGAATTGATCCAGTTTTTGCGAATAACCGCCGTCTTGCAGCGGAATGTTGTTGTCTTGCAAGGAAGCCCGCAAACTTACTTTGTCGGAAAGTTTTCCCGTGATTTGCAAATCGAGATTGGAATTTAAAACCGAATTTTGATTGTTGCCAATAGTCACGCCACGCGTGATGCTTCCAGAAGTGTTGAGTCCTTCAAAGGGAGTGGTTTTTTTCTGGAGACTTTCTCCTTCCACTTTGTACAAACTGCCTGCGGCCGCTTCGTTGCTTACCACTTTGCTGTCGTCATAAATGCGATATTCTTTGGTTAAAATCTCGGGAAGTTTCAGGTAATGAACCGTTAGCGAATCGGAGGTTTCAGGAAAATTTTCGTTTAAAACCAGTGTTCCTTTTCCGAAATTTATTTTGTAAAAAGTGGAGTCAATTGGTTTTTCATTGGCGTCAAGCAATTGGAAAGAACTAGAATTGATGCTCGTGTTTTCCAGATGAATCGTATCGCGAGTAACGGGGATTTTTTTGGTTTTGTACGACGAATTTTCTTCCTGGGCCTGAAGTCCAGAAAAGCAGAGAATTGCCAACAAAATCAAGATGTTTTTTAACATAGATACATTAACTCGAAAGTATCAAAAGTAGTATTTATAATTGGGAAATTGTAATGACAAAAAAACCGCAAATTCACAGGGTTTAAAATCTGTGAATTTGCGGTAAAATTATTTTCAATTGTTATTCTAGCTTTCCTTAGTCACGATTTGCATCGTTTCTCGGCTTACTTGTTTTAGAATAACCGTTTTGTTTTCTTCAACTGTATGTGCCGCTTTTTCGTCGAAATGGCGAATGGTGTACAAAGTAACATTTTCGGTAAAATCTACCTTGAATTTTTTGGACAAGATGGCATTTACGTCCTTGAAATTGCCAAACTTGTCTTCCACGCAAACTGAAAAACTGATGGCAGAATTCTGGATCAAGTTTACTTTTAATTTGAATTGGTGAAACAAACCAAAAATCTCGCTGATGTGTTCCTCCATGATGAAAGAGAAATCTATCGAAGAAAGCGAAATCAACAATTGGTTTCTTTTGACAATAAAACAAGGCAAATAGGGTTCCAAATCAGCACCTTTGGCAACGCTTGTTCCCGGCAACAACGGGTTGATAAACGATTTTACATACAAAGGAATTTCCTTTTTTTGTAGCGGTTGCAAGGTTTTTGGGTGGATAACGGTTGCTCCGTAAAATGCTAATTCGATGGCTTCACGATAGGAAATTTGGTTCAACAAACTCGCGTTTTCAAAATATCTTGGATCGGCATTCATCACTCCCGGAACGTCTTTCCAGATGGTTACACTTTCGGCATTCAAGCAATAAGCAAAAATCGCGGCAGTGTAATCGGAACCTTCACGACCCAATGTTGTGGTGAAATTATTTTCGTCAGAACCCAAGAATCCTTGAGTGATGTTCAATATTTTTCCTTTTACGTTTTTGGAGATGTTTTTCTTGGTCAAATCCCAATCCACTTCTGCATCTCTGTAGTTTGAATCCGTTTTCACGAAGTTTCTCACATCAAGCCATTGCGTTTTGATGCCCATATGAGTCATGAAATGACTCAAAACCGTGGTCGAAATCAATTCGCCATAACTCACGATTTGGTCGTAAACAAAATTGTAATTCGGTGATTTGTTGTGTGCCAAGAAATATTCCAAATCTGCAAACTGCGTGTTTACGGCAGCAAAAGCGGGATTGTTCTCGTCTTCGAATAAATCCAACAGGATTTCGTTGTGGTATTTTTTTACTTCTTGAACTGATGATTGCAATTCTGCCGATTTGTCGAAATAGTTTTTGATGACTAATTCCAAGGCATTCGTGGTTTTTCCCATTGCGGAAACCACCAATAATACGTCTTCGTAACCTGCTGTTTGCAAAACGCTGTACACGTTTTTAATTCCTTCGGCATCTTTCACGGAAGCGCCACCAAATTTGAATACTCTCATGTTGTTATATAAAAAATTTGTAATTTTATTTTAACCTATTTTCAACGAAATAGTTGATTGCTGTTTCGTCCATTTGTGCCACTCTCCATTCGTCGAGTACTTTGGCTCCTGATTTTTTATAGAATTCGACTGCAGGCGTGTTCCAATCCAGAACATTCCATTCAATCCTGCGAACCTTGTCTTTTTTGCCTTGTTTGATGATTTCAGAATACAAGGCATAGCCCAAACCTGTGCCGCGCATTTCCTCTTTCACTATCAAATCTTCCAAATGGATGGTTTTTCCTTTCCAAGTCGAATATCGGTAGTAATACAAAGCGATTCCCACAATTTGCTTTTCCACTTCGGCAACAAAAACATGGAATAATGGAGCTGGTCCAAAACCATCACGAACTAAATCTTCCACAGTTACTACAACAGCTTCAGGTTCTTTTTCAAAATCCGCCAATTCTTGGATGAGGCCTAAAACGGCTTTCATGTCATCTGGATTGGCTTTTCTGATGTTCATAATTTCTAAATTAATGTTGTTTTTGGCGTAAAAATAAATTTTACAAACAAAATGTTATAAAATTCAAGCAGCAAATATACGATTCTGATAAACGATTTGGATAACATGGATTCATTTTCACAAAAAATCCGATATTTGTGACTTCAAACTAACTACAACGATTTCATAATGGAAGAACGCAACAAAACACTAGGTGAATTCATCATCGAAAACCAAAATGCCTTTCAATATTCGTCAGGCGAATTATCCCGAATTATCAACTCCATCCGCTTGGCCGCAAAGGTCGTGAATTATAAGGTAAATAAAGCCGGTTTAGTCGATATTGTTGGTGCAGTGGGAGAGCAAAACATTCAAGGCGAAGACCAACAAAAATTGGATGTTTATGCCAACGAGGTGTTTATTCAAACGCTAATTAATCGCGAGATTGTGTGCGGTATTGCCTCCGAAGAAAATGATGATTTTATCACGGTCGAAGGAAGCGACAACAGTCACAACAATAAATACGTGGTTTTGATGGATCCGTTAGACGGTTCGTCAAACATTGACGTAAACGTTTCGGTAGGAACTATTTTTTCGGTTTTCAGAAGAATTACTCCCATAGGAACTCCTGTAACCATTGAAGATTTTTTGCAACCCGGCATCAATCAAGTGGCAGCGGGTTACGTGATTTACGGCACATCGACCATGTTGGTTTATACCACGGGTCACGGTGTAAACGGATTTACATTGAATCCTGCCATTGGAACATTTTACTTGTCGCATCCCAATATGCAATTCCCGAAAGACGGAAATATCTACTCCATAAACGAAGGGAATTATGTTCATTTTCCGCAAGGAGTGAAGGATTATATTAAATATTGCCAGCTTGAAGAGGAAGAAAGACCATATACTTCGCGTTACATCGGAAGTTTGGTTTCGGACATTCACAGGAACATGATCAAGGGGGGGATTTATTTGTATCCAACCAGTTCCAAAGCCCCAAAAGGGAAATTGCGATTGCTTTATGAATGTAATCCAATGGCGTTTATTGTCGAACAAGCCGGAGGAAAAGCCTCGGATGGGTTAAACAGGATAATGGAAATTCAACCCAAAGAATTGCACGAAAGGGCACCATTCTTTTGTGGAAGTTACAATATGGTCGAAAAAGCAGAAGATTTTATGCGCTTGGCCAAACTGAGCAAATATTAATGTAAACAAAAAAGCTCCCAAATGGGAGCTTTTTTTATCTATTCATGTGTTGCATTTCGTAAATGAAAGTGTCTAAATCCACTTTTTTGTCAACTAATGAAAGTGCTTTATTGACAATATAATCGGCATTGCTTGTCGAAAATCCCAGGGCTATGGCAAATTTTCTTAAAAGGGTTTCTTGCTTGTCGCCCAAATGATGATCGTGATGAACCACCCTGGAAATATTGTATAAACTTTCCAGCCTTTCCACATGTAAATAAGGTGGGTTAACAGGGTATTTTAATGGATCCTTCAAAATCTCTTTATATTCTTCTTCAGAAATATCGAGTTTTACGGCTAATTTGTCTAAAAACTTTTTTTCATCGGGATCGAATTTTCCTCCATCTGCATACAATACACGAACTGCCGCAGAAAAACGACCTTTTATTCGGTTTTTGAATTCACTATCAAATAATTCTGCTATTGACATAATTTTGAGTTTTAAATGATTTGTATATAAAGATACTAATAATTTCGAGTTTAACGAATGTCGATACTTGATTTTTTCTTTGTTATTAATAAAATAAATGCGACAATAAACGCTTTTAATGACACTGTTTCCAACTAATTTCAAAATAAATTGTAAGTTTGGCAACCCCTAATCTTTAAAACTATTTGTAATGTCTGAATTTTGGATTTATTTTGAAAAAGGCTTGAGACATATTCTCGATCCTTACGCTTACGACCATATCTTGTTTTTAATTGCATTGGCGATTCCTTATGCTTTCAAAGATTGGGCGAGGTTATTGCTTTTGGTTACCATTTTCACCATTGGACATTCATTGGCATTGCTGTTGTCTATTTTTGGAGTGATAATTATTAGAGGGAATTTGGTTGATTTCTTGATTCCAATAACGATTCTCATCGTGGCTTTATTTCATCTTTTCACGGCGGGAAAATCATCAAAAAAAGAAAGTATCAGTGTCGTGTTTTTTGTTACTTTGTTTTTTGGAATAGTACATGGTTTGGGGTTTGCCACTTATTTTAAATCCATGTTCGTCGGTTCGTCCCAGTCTAAATTATTGCCGTTGTCAGAATTTGCCTTGGGTATAGAAGCGGCTCAAATAGTCGTGGTTTTTGTAACTTTGATAGTCTCTTATATTGTTCAAACATTCTTCCGATTTTCGAAAAGAGATTGGACATTGGTAATGTCGTCTTTCATAATTGGGGTGGTTTTGCCCATGATTATCGAAAGCAAATTCTGGATTAGATAAAATTAAAATGGAAAAGATAAAATTAAATAAATACGATCGCGCTTATCTCCGAATTGCCAAAGAATGGAGCCTTTTGTCTTACTGCAAACGCAAGCAAGTGGGAGCAATAATTGTTCGGGATCGAATGATTATTTCCGATGGCTATAACGGAACGCCTTCTGGTTTTGAAAATTGTTGCGAAGACGATGAAGGCTTGACCAATTGGTATGTGCTTCACGCAGAAGCAAACGCCATCCTGAAAGTGGCAAGATCTACCCAGACTTGCGAAGGAGCCACATTGTATATTACGCTTTCTCCATGCAAGGAATGCAGTAAATTAATACATCAATCCGGTATAAAAAGAGTGGTTTATCAAATGGGTTACAAAGATACTTCGGGAGTGGACTTTCTGGTCAAAGCGGGAGTAATCGTTGAACAAATTGAAGTTTTAGAATAAATGAAATGAACATAATCGGAAATATAATGTAATTATCGTTCTGTGCATGAATTACATTTGACCGTTAAAAAAAAATGAAAATCTCCAAATGAAAATTAATTCGAAGTATTTTCCAATTTATATTTTCGCAGCCATTGCCTTTGGAATTCTTATTGGCGGATGGCTTAATTTTCCTAGTCAGAACCATTTTTTTGTTAAAAGTGTTTCGAAAAACAAACTCAACAAATTACTGGATTTTATAGACAATGAATATGTCGATAGCGTGAATACCGATACTATCATGAAGCACGCCATTGATAATATCCTTGGGCAACTCGACCCACATTCCATTTATATTCCGCCAAGCGAGCAAGTTGAAGTTGCCGAATCCATGAAAGGCGATTTCGTGGGAATTGGCGTGAATTTTTATATGTACAATGATTCTGTGGCGATTGTAAAGCCTATCGAAAACAGTCCTTCGGAAAAAGCGGGAATAAAAGCGGGAGACCGAATCCTGTATGCCGACAAAACAAAAATGTTTGGACGCAAATTGCCAAACGACAGCTTGTTTGCCAAACTAAAGGGGAAAGAAGGTTCTGAAATTGTGCTCACGATTTACAGAAAATCGGAAAACAGAAAACTCAAAATCAAAGTTAAACGAGGCGTTATTCCCATAAAAAGTGTCGATGCAGCTTTGCTTTTGGACGCTGCAACGGGCTATCTAAAAATAAATCGTTTTGCCGAAACCACCTACGACGAGTTCATGACCGGTTTGGATGATTTGAGAAAACAAGGTGCAAAATCCCTCGTGATCGATCTTCGGGACAATGGAGGTGGTTATATGGATGAAGCCATTTCCATTGCAGACGAATTTTTGAAAGACAAAGAACTCATCGTCTTCACGAAAAATAAAAAAGGGACCATAGAAAAAACATTCGCCACAAAAACGGGAAGTTTCGAAACTGGAAAAGTGGTTGTTTTAATCAACGAAAATAGTGCTTCGGCAAGCGAGATTTTGGCGGGAGCCATTCAAGACAATGATAGGGGAACCATTGTGGGTCGCCGTTCTTTTGGTAAAGGGTTGGTGCAACGCGAAATAGATTTCTCCGATGGATCGGCAGTGAGATTGACCATTGCCCGATATTACACGCCTACGGGACGTTCGATACAAAAACCTTATTCAAACGGACATGATAAAGATTATTCCAAAGAATCGGAATCTCGTTTTAAAAATGGCGAATTGTACTATAAAGACAGTATAAAAGCACCTAAAACCCTCAAATACAAAACTCCAAAAGGCAGAATTGTTTATGGCGGTGGCGGAATTGTTCCCGATATTTTCGTTCCGCTGGAGTTGGATCACGGAGACGATCCACACACGACTTATTTACTGCAATCGGGTTTTATGGGGCATTTTGTTTTCGAACAATTAGACCGAGACAGAAATGCTTTTAAAGACTTGTCTTTTGAAGAAAGTGTTGCTAAAATCAATGCCACGGATTTGTATTTCAAAGCGTTCCGAAAATATCTTTTAAAAAATGAAATAGATATAAAACTGGACAAGAACAAGTCCTTGGTCAAGCGCTATTTGTCTGCTGAATTTGCCCGACAATTATTCAATGAAGACAAGTATTATGAAATTGTGTTGAAAGACGATGCGATGATTAAGAGGATTTTGAAGAAAGTTTAGCAAAAGTTTTACTTCCTTATACTATCGTGAGCGTGAGTTTGAACGCCGTTATTCCATAAAGTAAGGATGTCGGTTGCAACGGCAGCGCCACTTCCGGCAGCAATTGCCACTTGGCTTCTCCAGCCTGCGAGAGTTCCTGTTGCATAAATGCCTTCGGCAACTTTGTGGTCAATATTTTTTAGCTGGATTCTTTGTTTTTCAGGTAGTGCTTTTTTGTGCGGTTCCACAAATTGGATCAATCCTTCAATCGCAAAAGTGTTGGCAGAACCAATTCCCACCACAATCGTTTTTGCTTTATAGGTGTTTTTGTTGGTGATGACTAAAAATTCGGGACACGAGGACGAAGGACGAACTGACGAAGTAAATTCACCTTCGATTTTCAGTACTTTCTCGTCAAAAATTTGGAAAATATGAGGATAAGTTTCAGATAAATGCTGGATGCTTTCAGACAATAAATCGGAACCTAATGTGCCAGGAGCAATCCCATAGCCATTGTTGATAAGGGCTTCCTGGAGGGAAGAATTTTTTTGATGGGCAATAATCCCGATTTTTTTGTCAGTGACAAAGGATTTGTTTTTGGCAGAACCCAAAACAAGAGCGCACGACATTCCAGAAACGCCACCGCCAATGATTAGAACGTCAAACATATTTATAGTTTGTCATTCATTTTTTCTTCAATATTTTTGGACATTTTAAAAATCAAAAGAATTAAGATGGCACAAACAGATGCTGCAATTCCAATGAAAGCTACCATACTATTCCCTTGAAGAGGATTTTTAAAATCCAACAGGCTAATGTTGAAAACAATTAGACCTAATGCCAAAAACACCAATATGTTAGTGAAGACTTTCATAAAATATTTTTTTGTATTGCAAAAAACAGGAAGATTTGACAACAACTCTTGTGTTAAAGAGTCGTTTTTAAAAATCAAAACTGCTTTTCAAAAATTATAACGGGTAAATGTATAAAAATTTATTTTAGACAAACAAACCTTTAACATTAGCGGCGAATAATTTAACAGCAATTGCCAAAAGAACCACTCCAAAAGCCTTTCGGATAACGCCCAAACCATTTTTTCCCAACATTTTTTCAATTTTTGCCGATGATTTCAAAACGATATAAACCACGATGAGGTTCAAGATGATGGCAATAACAATGTTCAGGGTTTGGTATTGTGCTTTCAAGGACAATAAAGTGGTCATTGTTCCAGTACCGGCAATAATGGGAAAAGCAATGGGAACAATTGAGGCAGAACCGGTATCTTCGTCACGATACAATCGGATGCCCAAGATCATTTCTAAAGCTATGAAAAACAACACAAAGGAACCTGCCACGGCAAAGGAATGGACGTCAATTCCTATGAGGTTTAAAAATTTTTCTCCAATGAAAAGGAAAACAATCATAATAAAACCCGCCACCAATGAGGCTTTTTCTGATTCGATATGACCGTGTTTGTTTCTCAAATCGACAATGATGGGAATCGTTCCCACTATATCAATTACGGCAAAAAGAACCATTCCCACAGTGGCTATTTCTTTAAAATCAAGTTCCATAACTTCGTGTTTTTGATGAGACAAAAGTATTGAATTTCAGGTGGGTAAAATAAAATTTAGAACATTTTTTCGGATAATTTGGAATAAGCAAACAGATTGTATTGATTTTACGGTTTTTTCGGTGCAATGAAAAAGACAAAGTTATTATAGTTGTTAAAGTCGTGAGAAACTCAAAATTTAACATTCAAAATTCAGAATTGAAAAGTATCTTTGCAAAATGTTTCAACTAGGAAAAACCATCGTATCGGAAGATATTCTTGAAAAAGAATTTGTTTGTAATTTATCGGCTTGCAAAGGCGCGTGTTGTGTCGATGGAGACGCTGGCGCACCGTTGAGTGAAGCCGAAACCAAAATCTTGGAATCAATTTATCCAAAAGTAAAACCATTTCTTCGCAAAGAAGGAATTGCGGCCATCGAAGCGCAGGGAACTTGGACAAAAGGCACCGATGGCGATCTTGAAACACCGTTAATTGACAATAAAGATTGTGCTTACGTCATCTTTGACGGGAAAACGGCACTGTGCGGAATCGAACAAGCCTACAATCAAGGAATAATCGATTGGAAAAAACCGGTTTCTTGTCATTTGTATCCTGTTCGCGTCAAAGATTTTACCGAATTTGCCGCAGTCAATTATGACAAATGGGACATTTGCGACGATGCCTGTTCTTTGGGCAAAGAACTGGAAGTTCCTGTTTATAAATTTGTCAAGGAAGCACTCATTCGAAGATTTGGCGAAGACTGGTATTTGGAACTCGAAAAAGTTGCCGAGGAATTAAAAAGTAATTCTTAAAACAATTTTAATTTTTTCTTTTCAAACCCTATGTTTTAGGGTGTTTTTTGGTTTTTATTATTTTAAACATTTGATTTACAGTAATTTATTATTTACTTAAAAAACATTCCAATTGTTAAAAACTCAACACGATTGTGAATAAGTTTGGCTTTTAATAACCACGATAATTCACAATCTTTGTAATCTTCGAAAAACATAATATTTCGTTAAAATTTCAAAAAAAACAAAAATAGCAATGTCACAAATAGAACCAATCTTACAAGAAAACAAGAATCGCTTCGTAATCTTTCCTATCAAGCACCAAGATATTTGGGAGTTTTATAAAAGTATGGAAGCCAGTTTCTGGACTGCAGAGGAAATAGATTTATCCCAGGATTTGAACGATTGGAACAATAAGTTGAGTGAAGACGAAAAATATTTCGTGAAGCATATTTTGGCATTTTTTGCAGCTTCTGACGGAATTGTTAACGAGAATCTGGCCGAAAACTTCGTGAATGAAGTGCAATATGCCGAAGCAAAATTCTTCTACGGTTTCCAAATCATGATGGAAAACATTCATAGCGAAACCTATTCGCTTTTGATTGACACTTACGTGAAAGATGAAGCGGAAAAAACACAATTGTTCACTGCAATAGATGTTTTTCCAGCCATCAAGAAAAAAGCGGAATGGGCTTTGAAATGGATCGAGTCGGATTCTTTTGCCGAAAGATTAATTGCTTTTGCTGCCGTGGAAGGAATCTTCTTTTCTGGAAGTTTTTGTTCTATTTTCTGGTTGAAAAAACGTGGCTTGATGCCAGGATTAACCTTTTCGAATGAATTAATTTCTCGTGACGAAGGTGTTCACTGTGACTTTGCCGTGCACTTGCACAACCACCATTTGAAACATAAAGTATCCAAAGCACGTATCAGGGAAATTATTGTCGATGCTTTGAATATCGAAAGAGAATTCATCACCGAGTCGATTCCAGTGAGTTTGATTGGAATGAACGCCACCTTGATGACGCAATATTTAGAGTTTGTTACCGACAGATTGTTGGTGGAATTAGGTTGCAAAAGAGAATACAACACCGCCAACCCTTTTGATTTTATGGACATGATTTCGCTTCAAGGAAAAACAAATTTCTTCGAAAAGAAAGTGGCCGAATACCAAAAATCAGGAGTTATGAATAATGATTCTGATGCCCAAAAAATTAGTTTCGACGCTGATTTTTAATTTTTTTGCCGCCAAGGCACCAAGCCACGAAGAAAATTATAAAATTAGATTTTACTTAGTATTTGTGTAAAGGCAAAACATTTAAACCATTAAGAAAATTAAGCGAATTAAGTTTTGCAGTATTCTTAATTTTCTTAATGGTTTAAAAAAAATGTTCACAACATTTTCGGTAGAACCTAAAATTAAGAACTAGTAATTTTAAGTACGAATTCCAAAGCCAAAAAACTTTGTGCCTTTGTGCCTTTGTGACTTCGTGGCAATAAACCACAAATTAATACCGGGATTAGTTTCCCAAAACAGTAATACAAATTCACCAAAACAGGAAAGGGATTTTCTGTTTTAAAAAACAACAAGATTATGTACGTAGTAAAAAGAGACGGCCACAAAGAGCCAGTAATGTTCGACAAAATCACGGATAGGATTAAAAAACTATGCTATGGTTTGAATGATTTAGTAGATGCCGTGAAAGTGGCAATGAGAGTAATTGAAGGACTTTACGATGGAGTTTCAACATCAGAATTAGATAATCTTGCGGCAGAAACTGCAGCTTCAATGACAATTGCGCATCCAGATTATGCACAATTGGCTGCCAGAATTGCCATTTCGAATTTGCATTCGAATACCAAAAAATCATTCTCGGAAACAATGAACGAAATGTATCATTACGTGAATCCGAGAACCAATTTGGAAGCACCTTTGCTTTCGGAAGAAGTGCATAAAGTAATCATGGAGAATTCCGAATTCCTGGATTCGCACATCATATACAATAGAGATTTCAACTACGATTATTTTGGTTTTAAAACCTTGGAACGTTCTTATTTGTTGAGAATAAACGGAAAAATAGTAGAACGTCCGCAACATATGTTGATGCGTGTTTCTGTTGGAATTCACTTGGACGATTTGAAATCGGTTATAGAAACTTACGACTTGATGTCGAAAAAATTCTTTACACACGCCACGCCAACATTGTTCAACTCGGGAACTCCAAAACCTCAAATGTCTTCTTGTTTCCTTTTGGCAATGAAAGATGACAGTATTGACGGAATTTACGATACATTGAAAAATACCGCTAAAATCTCGCAATCGGCGGGTGGAGTAGGACTTTCCATTCACAATGTTCGTGCAACGGGTTCTTACATTCGTGGCACCAACGGAACATCCAACGGAATTGTTCCAATGTTGAGAGTTTTCAACGATACGGCTCGTTACGTGGATCAAGGTGGTGGAAAACGTAAAGGAAGTTTTGCGATTTACATCGAAACTTGGCACGCCGATATTTTCGAATTTTTGGATTTGAAAAAGAACACGGGTAAAGAAGAAATGCGCGCCAGAGATTTGTTCTTTGCGATGTGGACTTCGGATTTGTTTATGAAACGTGTGCAGGAAGACGGCCCTTGGACATTGATGTGTCCAAATGAATGTCCAGGTTTGTATGACGTTCACGGTGAGGAATTCGAAAAATTGTACACCGATTACGAAAAAGCCGGGAAAGGTAGAAAAACCATCAAAGCGCACGAATTGTGGGAGAAAATTCTGGAATCGCAAATCGAAACCGGAACGCCATATATGTTGTACAAAGATGCAGCAAACCGTAAATCAAACCAGAAAAATCTTGGAACCATTCGTTCGTCGAATTTGTGTACCGAGATTATGGAATATACCTCAAGTGATGAAATTGCTGTTTGTAATTTGGCTTCACTTTCGTTGCCAATGTTTGTGGAAAACAAAAAATTCAATCACGAATTGTTGTTTACGGTTACCAAACGTGTAACCAGAAACCTGAATAAAGTTATCGACAGAAATTACTATCCTGTAATCGAGGCAGAAAATTCCAATATGCGTCATCGTCCAATTGGTCTTGGAGTGCAAGGTCTTGCCGATGCTTTTATTATGTTGCGTTTGCCTTTTACGAGTGATGAAGCCAAGAAATTAAACCAGGAAATTTTCGAAACCTTATACTTTGCAGCCGTAACCGCTTCGATGGAAATGGCAAAAGAAGAAGGACCTTATTCTACTTTTGAAGGGTCGCCAATTTCACAAGGAGAATTCCAGCACAACCTTTGGGGAATGAAAGACGAAGAACTTTCAGGACGTTGGGACTGGGCTTCTTTAAGAAAAGAAGTAATGGAACACGGGGTGAGAAACTCATTGTTGGTAGCGCCAATGCCAACGGCATCGACTTCACAAATTTTGGGCAACAACGAAGCATTCGAACCGTATACTTCCAATATTTACACCAGACGTGTGCTTTCGGGAGAATTTATCGTGGTGAACAAGCATTTACTAAATGATTTAGTGGAACGCGGACTTTGGAACGAAACTTTGAAACAAGAATTAATGCGTAACAATGGGTCTGTTCAGGACTTGGATATTCCGCAAGACTTGAAAGAATTGTACAAAACCGTTTGGGAAATGTCGATGAAAGATATTATCGATATGTCTCGTCAACGTGGTTATTTTGTGGATCAATCACAATCGTTGAACTTGTTTATGCAAAATGCCAATTACTCTAAATTGACTTCGATGCACTTCTACGCTTGGCAATCTGGATTGAAAACCGGAATGTATTATTTGAGAACAAAAGCAGCTGTAGACGCCATTAAATTTACTTTGAACAACGACAAAAAATCGGAACCAATTGAAGTTGCGGAACAAGTTGTTGAACAAAAACTACAACCTATTGCGGTTTTAAATGAGTCTGTTGAAATGACTCCAGAAGAATACAGGGCAATGATCGAACTGGCCAAAAATGCAGGTCCGGAAGATTGCGAAATGTGTGGGTCGTAATTTTTAGAAAATAGAATAAAGAGGAACAGCTATCGTAATGGTAGCTGTTTTTTTTTGCGGCAATTTTTACTTTATTGGGGCTAGTTTTCTCAGTTCTAAAATCATTTTTTTTGAAAATAATTCACTATATTTGAGTGAGTTATCTTTATAAAACGTTTTTCATGGGAATTAAAAATCTTCAAAATGGAAAATATGAAATTTACGATTACAGATGATTTATTGGCAACGCGAGGACAACGTTTTTTCAATTGCATTCTCGATTTATTGATTGTTCATACTATTTTGGTCAGTATTGGAACAACCGTTGCTATCATTGGGGATGTTTCCAATAGTTATGATTTAACCAATTGGGCTGAATCGACAACAATTATGGAAAGATTGTTTTTTTGGGTCGTGATGCTGTTTTTATACTATTTTTTATCCGAAGCTTATTTTTCCAGAACCTTTGCCAAGTATTTTACCAAAACAATTGTGGTAACAAAAGAAGGATTGAAGCCGGGTTATAAAGTTATTCTGCTGCGAACGCTGTGTCGTTTTATTCCGCTTGAAGCACTAACTTTTATGGGAAGTGACGTCAGGGGATTACATGACTTTTTTTCAGATACTTATGTGGTGCGAAAACACGAATTCAATCATAAAAAAGGAGTGGTCGCCTTTCCTTAGAAAAACAAACAAACAAATATAGAACCCTGTTAAATTGAAAACCTATCAGGGTTTTATATGCAAATCAGTTACTTTCTCTCCCCAATTTGTTGCCTCCACATCGCATAATACAAGCCTTTTTCATCCAACAAATCTTGGTGTTTGCCTTGTTCGATGATTTGTCCTTGTTCCAAAACGAATATCTTGTCAGCGTGCATAATTGTCGATAAACGGTGGGCAATCAATACCGTGATTTGATCTTGCTTGGAAGATATGCTGCGAATAGTTTTGGTGATTTCTTCTTCGGTAATCGAGTCCAATGCCGAGGTTGCTTCATCAAAAAGCAACAAGTGCGGATTTCTAAGCAAAGCTCTGGCAATGGACAAACGCTGTTTTTCGCCTCCTGATACTTTGATACCGCCTTCACCAATAGTGGTGTTTATTCCGTTTTCGGCACGCTTCAATAAATTTTGACAAGCCGATTTTCTCAAAACATCATTGATTTCTTCGTCGGTGGCATTTGGTTTTACAAACAGTAAATTGTCTTTTATCGTTCCAGAAAACAATTGTGCATCCTGGGTTACAAAACCTAATTGTTGTCTTAATTCGGTTAGGTCAATGTCTTTTGCATTTTTTTCATTGTAAAAAATTGCTCCCTCTGCGGGATTGTACAAACCGACCAGCATTTTGACCAAAGTGGTTTTACCACTTCCAGATGGTCCAACAAAAGCGATAGTTTCGCCAGCTTTTGCATCAAAAGAAATATTTTTTACGGCGTAAGAATTTGCAGTTTGGTGTTTGAATGAAATATTTTCAAAACGCAAATGATTGATGGCTCCAATAGTTTTAGGATTTACAGGCGTTTCTTCGCTTTTGGAATTCATTAAATCGGCAAAATTATCCATTGAAGCTTTCGTCTCGTTATAAGTTGCAATCACATTCCCCAATTCCTGTAGCGGATTGAACAAAAAGAAAGAAAAGAACAATAAGGTAATCAAATCTCCCGGTTTGATGATGTCATTAAAAATGAACATATAAAGTGCAAAAACCAAAGTAGTTCGCATAAAGTGGACAGTTGTGCCTTGTATGAAACTCAACGAACGAATGAACCGCACTTTTTTGAGTTCCAAGCCAAGTATTCTAATGGTTGTGGCGTTCAATCGATTGACTTCTTGTTCGGTTAATCCCAAGCTTTTTACGAGTTCAATATTTCGTAGGGATTCGGTCGTGGCTCCAGCCAAAGCGGTAGTCTCTCCTAAAATTTCTCTGGAAACTTTCTTGATTCTTTTGCCTAAAAACGAACTGATGAAAGCGATTACCGGAACGGTTGCCAGAAATATGGGTCCCAATAACCAATGAATGCTTATGGCATAAACCACGACAAATACGATACCGACTATTGATTGAAAAATTAATGAAATAGACAAGGTAATAAATCTTTCACAGTCGATTTTTACTTTTTGGAGCTTTCCCAGGGTTTCGCCACTTCGTTGGTCTTCAAAATCCTGAAAAGGCAGTTGTAATGCTTTTTGAATCCCGTCCGTGTACATATGCGCACCTGTTCGCTGAATGATGATGTTGGTAAAATAATCCTGGAAGTTTTTGGCGATCCTGGAAACCATTGCAGCACCCAACGATAAAGCAAGCCAGCCCAAAACAGCTTTGGTAAAGTTGAGTTGATTGTGATTGAAGTTGGCTACGCCAACACCGCATTCGTTAAGGAGTTTACCAATAATTATGGAATCAAACAAGGAAAAGCATTGATTTATTGTGGCCAAAAACAGCGCAATGTATAAAAGCGTTTTATGGTTTTTGATGTAGGTATATAAAATTTTCATGGAGAATGTTTTAAAGGGAATAATTCAAACTCAGTTTAGTAACTGAAGTCGAATTGGTGCAAATTTAGAAAATATATCGAAATATTTCGATATATTAAAAATATATTTTTATCTTTGCCCTATGAATACGAGTTTAAGCATAAAACAAGTCGAAAAAATCTCAAAAGCTTTGGGAGATCCTTATCGTTTGAAGATTATGAAAATTGTCAGCAATAGCGAAAGCTGTGTGCAATGCTGCGATGTTTCGGCGGAGTTTAATCTGGCGCAATCTACTATGTCGCATCATATAAAACAACTGATAGATGCCGATTTATTGATAGCGGATAAAGAGGGGCGTAACCTGAAATTTGTTGTCAACAAAGAAGTTTGTACTGCTTATGCCGACTATATCAACAGTTTAGTGCTTTAGCTTTTTTTTAATTAAAAATATCGAAATATTTAGATATTTAAATACTTAAAACAATCAAATTATAAATAAAAAACATGAAATGAGCATAACCAAAATTGGTCGCAAATGCCAATAATCATATGCGAATTACATATGACTGATAAAAAAACAATAAATATAAACATATGAAAAAATTACACAACAAAGTAGCCGTAATTACAGGAGGTAACAGCGGAATAGGATTGGCAACGGCAAAATTATTTGCAGAACAAGGCGCAAAAGTGGCAATAACGGGTCGTAACAAAAAGACCATTGACGAAGCGGTTTTCGAAATTGGGAATGCTTCGATTGGTTTGGTAAGCGATGTTTCGGATATTAATAATATTGACACCACCTACGGAACTATAAAAGATACTTTCGGGAAAATAGACGTATTGGTAGTGAATGCCGGTGTATTTATTGCCGCACCTTTAGCTGATTATACCGAAGAAATGTTCGACCAAACCAGTGATATCAACTTCAAAGGCGTTTTCTTCACGATTCAAAAATCTATACCACATCTAAATGACGGTGCTTCAATCATCATTACGGCATCTACGGTAGCCCACAAAGGGTTTGCAACCACGGCGGCTTATTCTGCATCCAAAGCGGCGGTTCGTTCGTTGGCAAGAACGTTGTCTGCGGAATTATTGGATAGAAATATTCGTGTGAATGTACTTTCTCCCGGTCCTATCGATACGCCAATATTTGAAAGAGGCGGTGCTTCCGAAGAAGAGGCCAACCAAACCAAAGCTTATTTTGCTTCTACGATACCCGCCAAACGTGTAGGAACTTCTGAAGAAATGGCTGCAGGATTCCTTTACCTGGCCTCAGATGATTCCAAGTTTATGATAGGTGGCGAGTTGTTGCTTGATGGTGGAGCAGCGACGCTATAAATTTGTTAGTTATTATTTAATTTTAAAAGGAGAAAACCCTAGTTGAATCAATCGACTAGGGTTTTTTAGTTATAAATTGTTGTCGTTAAACAGTTGCAATATTCTCAACGCTAACTCGCATTTGTTGTGCTGCAGCGACCATTTCGATTAAAGCTTTTTTGGTTTCGTCCCAATGTCTGGTTTTTAAACCGCAATCTGGATTAACCCATAATTGATTGACTGGAATCACAGACGCTGCTTTTTCAAGTAAGTGAACCATTTCTTCATTGGATGGAACACGTGGCGAATGAATGTCATAAACGCCGGGGCCTATTTCATTCGGGTATTTAAAATCGGCAAAAACATCCAATAATTCCATTTGTGAACGCGAACATTCAATCGTGATTACATCGGCGTCCATATCGGCAATATTTTGAATAATGTCGTTGAATTCGCTGTAACACATGTGTGTGTGGATTTGGGTATCGTCTTTTACCCCAGAAGCGGAAATTCTGAACGCTTTTATCGCCCAATCCAAATAGTTTGCCCATTCTTCTTTACGTAAAGGCAATCCTTCACGAATGGCAGGCTCATCAATTTGAATGATTTTGATTCCGGCTTTTTCTAAATCCACCACTTCATCACGAATCGCCAAAGCAATTTGAGTACAGGTTTCAGAACGGGGCTGATCGTTACGAACAAACGACCATTGCAGGATGGTTACAGGTCCGGTAAGCATTCCTTTTACCCATTTTGGTGTAAGCGATTGTGCAAATTCAGCCCATCTTACAGTCATTGGATTTGGACGGGAAACATCACCATAAATAACTGGAGGTTTCACGCAACGGCTGCCATAACTTTGAACCCAGCCATTTTTGGTGAAGGTAAATCCGTCTAATTGTTCGCCAAAATATTCCACCATATCATTACGTTCAAATTCTCCGTGAACCAAAACATCGATTCCGGTTTCTTCCTGAAAACGGATGGTTTCTTCGGTTTCTTTTTGAAGCAAATCATCATATTGTTTTTGACTCAATTCTCCTTTTTTGAATTTTGCTCTCCAGCTACGAACTTCTGTCGTTTGTGGAAAAGAACCAATTGTTGTCGTTGGAAACAAAGGCAACTTTAAAGCTTCAATTTGTTTGAATCTTCGAATTGCAAATAAATTTCGTCTTTTGTCATCACCATTTGTAATGCTGGCTACACGATTTTTAACTCCTTCATTATGAATTAATTTTGAAGTTTTACGGTTTTCATTTGCAATAGTGTTTTGTTCAAATGAAACAGAATCAACCAGGCTTACTTCGTCTAAAGCAAAATTTTGAAGCAATACGATTTCTTCTATTTTTTGTTTGGCAAAAGCCAACCATTGCTTGATTTCAGGAGTCAATGTGGCATCATTGGTTTCCAAATCTAAATCGCACGGACTGTGAATAAGGGAACAAGACGGAGCAATCAAGATTCGGTCTTTACCTAAAGCATCAGTCGCTTTTTTGATAGTTGCCAATGATTTTTTGAAATCATTTTTCCAGATGTTTCTACCGTCAACAACGCCAAGAGAAAGATTTACATTGTTAGCCAGTTTTCCTGAATCTAAAATATCGTCCAATTGAGAAGAACAACGTACTAAATCCAAGTGCAAAGTATGAACCGGTAAAGCCAAAACAGTTTCCAAATTCTCTCCAAAACAGTCAAAATAATTGGCTAAAATTATTTTTAATGAAGGGAAATTTTTGCTGATTTCATTGTAAACGTAAGTAATGGCATCGCGTTCTTTGTCGGTTAAATTCAATGCTAAAAACGGTTCGTCCAGTTGAATGTGTTCTGCTCCTTCGTTTTGTAATGCGTTAAGAATTTCAAAATATACAGGCAATAATTTTTCGATCAGATCAATTCTGTGGAAGCCTTCTTCTTTTTCTTTTCCAAGTAACAAATAAGTTACAGGTCCTATAAGAACTGGTTTTGTAGTGATTCCTAATTTTTTGGATTCCACAAATTCGTTGATTATTTTGGTCGAAAACAATTCGAATTTTTGGTTTTTTGTAAACTCGGGAACGATGTAATGGTAATTGGTATCGAACCATTTGGTCATTTCCATTGCCACTACATCTTGTCCTTCTTTTTGCGAACCTCTCGCCATGGCAAAATACAAATCCAAAGCGGAGTTGGTTTTGGCAATTTCGCTGTAACGATTCGGAATTGCTCCCAAAGTAAGCGTTAAATCCAACACCTGATCGTAGAAAGAAAAATCGTTGGACGGGATTAAATCGATTCCTGATTTTGCTTGTAATTGCCAGTTTTCCTTACGGATGTTTTTTCCAACTTCCAGCAATTCATCGGCAGAAATTTTTCCGGCCCAGTATAATTCGCTGGCTTTTTTAAGTTCTCTATTGCTGCCAATTCTTGGGTAACCCAAATTATTTGTTTTCATATATTTTTTGGTATTTATTACTGTACAAAGGTATTGTAATGGTTTTTTAAACTTTAATTTATCTTATAACTAAGTAAAATGATGTATATTTTGTAAATTTTACAGTAATTTGTATGGAATAAAGATTCTCAATTGAATTCAAACAGTAAAAAAAACTATGGAAAACTTGGACAACATCGATTTACAGATATTAAAACAACTGCAGGAGAACTCGAATATCAACACAAAAGAGCTGGCGAGCAAATTATTCCTGACGGTTACACCAGTTTATGAACGCATCAAAAGACTGGAACGGGACGGTTATATTATGAAATATGTGGCCTTATTGGACAAGAAAAAATTGAATTTGGGAATGACAGTCTTTTGTAACGTCAGACTCAAAGAACACGCCAAAAATGTGGGAAGTAATTTTGTAAAAGATATCGTGGCGCTGCCGGAAATCATCGAATGCTACAACATTGCCGGCGATTATGATTTTATGCTGAAAATTTTGGTCGAAGATATGTCGAGTTACCAGGATTTTGTAATGAATAAATTATCCACCATCGAGAATATCGGAAATACCCAAAGTATTTTTGTGATGGGTGAAATTAAGCATAGTACAGCATTGGCGATTTGATAAGTTTTAATGTGTTGATTTTCATCCAACTACTTTTTTGCCTAAAAATATTTGGGTTTGTGATTTTTTTCTAGCTTTCTATTTCATATTTTTGAGAATATATTTTGCTGATTTACTGTGATTTACATAACAGAATACATAACAGAACAGAATATAATTAAAGCCATAAAGCTTAAAAACTAACTACCAAAATTAATAAAAAATGCACCCAAAAAAGTTAAGATTCCTATCTGCAATTTTGCTTATTGTTTTAACAACCACAACTTCATTTGCCCAACAACGTATTGTGCAAGATATATCCAACAACAACTGGCAACTCTGGTTGGATCCAATAGCTCAATGGCAAAATGATGTCTTGTTCACTCCTCCAGTTGACCTTAAAAAATTGCCAGTAAATCTGCCTACAGGCGGATGGCAAGCACTGGAAAAAGGAGAAAGCAAAACAGTGCAACTTCCGGCAACGGTCGAAGAATTTCATTGGGGTTTGAACAAGAATTCTTTTGGAGTTTCAGGCAACTATTTAGGGATTTCGTGGTTTACGACCCAAGTGGATGTGCCGGCAGCAATGAAAGGGAAAAGAATTGTTTTGCATTTTGAAAGTGTTCGTTTCCGAGCCGAAGTATTTGTAAACAAAGAATTGGCGGGTTATGATTTAATCAACGGAACTCCTTTTGATGTTGATATTACCGATTATGTAACATTAGGAAAATTGAATTCCATAGCAGTTCGAATTACTGATCCAAACGGGAATTTTGATTGGAGAGACAGTTCGAATTATATGTGGGGCGATTATCGCACTAACCCAACACACGGTTTTGGAGGAATTACCGGGAAAGTTAGCATTGTTGCAACTGAAAAGGTTTTTGTGAATGATGTTTTTATTAAAAATAAACCAAGCTTGAACGAAATTGATGCGGAGATTTCATTGACCAACAATACATCGGCCACTTTTAAAGGGAATGTTCTATTGGAAGTCAACGAAAGAAAAACAGGTGTGTCAGTTTGGTCAAAAACCTATCCAATTGAAGCTGTTAGTGGAAATAATGCTTCGCAATCTTTTACCGTTAAAGTCGATAATGCAAAGCTTTGGGACGTGGACAATCCCAATTTATACGTGCTGAAAACCACGATTAAAAAAGACAATGTTGTAAAGGATATTGTGGAGAAAAAGTTTGGTTTCCGTTGGTTCGAAGTCAAAGACATTGAAGGCGACAAGCAATTTTACCTGAACAACAAACGAATTGTGGTAAGAACGGCAATATCTTGGGGTTTTTGGCCAGTAAACGGAATTGCTCCAAGCGATGAATTGGCCAAAAAACAAATTGCCGATGCCAAAGCCATTGGTTTAAACATGCTAAATTTTCACCGTACCATTGGCCAAACCAATGTCTTGGATTATGCAGACGAAATGGGTTTACTTTATTATCAAGAGCCGGGAGGAAATCAATTTCCGGCCAATCAATTCAATCCCAAGAATGAGTTGGAAAAGAAACAAGCCGATTTTTATTTTGCAGCTCGTGACGAGAAATTCTTTAGGATGATAAAACGTGACCGAAGCCATCCTTCATTGGTTATTTATAACATGCACAATGAAAGAGGAGCGGAGCCACAACAAAAAGACAGTTTGCAAATGCAGGCAGGACATAAACTCGACCCAACCCGAATAATGACTTACAACTCCAGCAATGGGGCAATAAAAATAGGGCCGGATACCCGTTTTAAATTGCATCTTTTACCTTATGACAATCAATTTTATAAATACGGTTGGTTTGACCAGCACCACGCTGGCGGTCCAGGCGTATATCATGATAATTTATACAACAACCCTAAAAGCTATGGAAAGTTTACGGATCATAAAGATGAGATTATTTATTATGGAGAAGAAGGTGCAATAGGAACGCCTCCAAGATTGCAATTAATTCGAGATGAAATTCTTAAAAGAGGCAAAAATATTGGTTGGGAAAGCGATGATTATCTAAAATGGTATGATGCTTATGACAATTTCTTGAAGAAAAATGATTTCGAGAAGTCATTTCCAAACGTTGACAGTTTGACCAGACAAATGGGAAATGTCGCTTTCTATTACCAAGGAAGGACTATTGAAAACATACGAATCAACAACACTATTGATGGTTATGCAGTAAACGGTTGGGAAAGCATGAAGCTCGAAAACCATTCGGGAATTGTGGACAATTACCGGAATCTTAAAGGCGATGCCGATGTAATTGCCCGTTACAATAAACCTTTGTATGTTGCCGTGAAATTAAACCACAAAGTCTTGTCTGTTAAAGATACGACTACGGTCGACTTTTTTATTGTGAACGAAAAAGACGTAAAAGGAGCATACGATTTAAAGGTAAAAGCAACAAATAACAAGAAAGAAACGGTTTGGACGAAAACAATTCCTGTTACAGTTAGTGGAGGCATCAAATATGGAGAATTATTGTCTTCCGGAAATAAATTCGCCCCAGAAACGGAAGGTTATACAAAGATAACTGCCGAATTGGTATCGAAAGACAATAGTGTTATTGCAATGGGAAGCGATGAATTATTTGCCGTAAAATTAAACAAGGAAAAAATGGCTTCCAATATTATGGTTGCCGATACTACGGGAGTTATTGGAAAATATTTTGATTCCGAAAAAATAAATTTCAAAAATTATAAAAGTGGTAATCCTTCCGGAAATTGTTTGGTAATTGGAGCTTTCAAGCCGCTTCAAACCGGAAATCCATTGGTGACGGATCTTTTGGAATGGGTAAACAACGGAAATACGATCGTGGTTGTGAATGACATCGATACTTGGGCAACACATTTTGCCAAAAAAGAAGCTGCCGATTACCGAGGTTTCAAAACATTGGGAACGTCTTGGTACGGTGGAAATTACTTTGTAAAGGACAGCAAATGGTTCGAGGGATTGCCGCAATCTTGTGTGTTCAACTGGGAATACCAATGTTTTGCCGCATACAACAGAAACAGGATCGGGCTTCGGATGTTTAACGGCGAAACCATAGTGGGTTGCGTTTCCGATCACAAACAAGAGGTGTATTCTGCATTAAGCGTAATTCCACACGGAAGAGGGAAAATTATCCTTTGTGCATTGGATATTTTTGCCTGTATCAAAGAAAATGCAGTAGTCAAAAAAGCGGAAGGCGACGGAGAAAATGCAGCAA
Organism: Flavobacterium fluvii; assembly: GCF_900129545.1. Lineage (GTDB taxonomy): Bacteria > Bacteroidota > Bacteroidia > Flavobacteriales > Flavobacteriaceae > Flavobacterium > Flavobacterium fluvii. The sequence goes on from NZ_FQWB01000001.1 coordinate 1,056,162, forward strand.
TGAATACTTTTAACGTGTCGGCCAAGAATAAAGCGAATATTGTTGGACAACAACTTTTGCTGAATCTGTTGAAATAATTTTAAAGCCAGTTTTTTATAAAACAAGGATGTTTCTTTTATCTTTGAAACAAAATAAAATATCCAATCCGATGAACTGGGAACAACTATTGTCTTTAAAACGTCAAGGCGACACGAGCAAACGATTACGAATTGAACAAGACGACACTCGTTTGGGGTTCGAAGTCGATTACGATCGAATTATATTCTCGTCGGCATTTCGAAGTTTGCAAGACAAGACCCAAGTTATTCCACTTTCGAAAACTGATTTTGTGCACACTAGATTGACGCACAGTTTGGAAGTTTCCGTTGTGGGACGTTCGATCGGGAGATTGGTTGGCAAGAAAATCATCGAAAAATACCCGCATCTGAAGGAAGTTCACGGTTTTCAAGCCAATGATTTTGGAGCCATTGTAGCCGCAGCTTCCTTGGCGCACGACATCGGGAATCCACCTTTTGGACATTCCGGAGAAAAAGCCATTGGAGAGTATTTTTCCATTGGAAAAGGACAACAATACAAAGACCAACTTTCGGCCAAGGAATGGCAGGATTTAATCGATTTTGAAGGCAATGCCAATGGTTTTTCGGTGCTTACCGCGAGTCGTCCCGGAATTGAGGGAGGTTTGAGAATTTCCTATGCCACTCTTGGTGCTTTCATGAAATACCCAAAGGAAAGTTTGCCGAAAAAACCAACACAAAATATTGCCGACAAGAAATATGGTTTCTTTCAGTCGGACGCGGCATTTTTTCAGGATGTAGCCTCAGAATTGGGGATGATTCCAAACAAAGAGGGCAACGACATTGGTTTCGAAAGACATCCTTTGGCTTATTTGGTCGAAGCTGCCGACGATATCTGTTACACGATCATTGACTTTGAAGACGGAATCAATTTAGGTTTGGTTTCGGAAGATTTTGCCTTGGAATATTTAATCAAATTGGTCAAAGACAGTATTGATTCCTCCAAATACAACAGCTTAACGACCAAAGAAGATCGAATCAGTTACTTGAGGGCTTTGGCGATTGGGAGTTTAATCAATGATGCCGTGAAAGTTTTTGTCGAAAATGAAGAAGCAATTTTACAAGGGAAATTCCCTTTTGCCTTGACCGATAAAAGCAAATACAAAGTACAAATGGACGACATCATCAAATTGAGTGTCAAAAACATCTATCAAAGTCGCGAGGTAATCGAAAAAGAGATTGTGGGCTACCAAATTATTCAAACCTTGTTGGATAAATTTATCACGGCTTTCAACAATAAATTCGACGGAAATTCGTCCAATTACGACAAATTATTGCTGAAGATGTTGCCTGAAAAATTCTGGGAAGAAAAAGACGACTTGTATAAAAGGCTCTTGCATATTTGCCATTATGTTTCGCTTTTGACCGATGGAAATGCATTGGAATTGTACGAAACCATCAACGGCAGGAAAACAAACTAAGTTCTAAAAAGCATAAACCATTCCTATTCCGAGGGATTGTTTTAGCTGTAATACGGGGCCTTTGGCAACTTTTTCTCCGTCAATTATTTCGGTAGTTTTTACATCGTCGTCATAAATGGCGTGTGTTCCAATGTTGGCGCTTACATATTGGTTCACGACCAAATCAAATTGTAATTTCCATTCCACGTCGATGTTTCCGAAGTTGTTGGCATAATCAGAATACAAACTCAGTCGGTTTTCCATCGTGATATTTTTCCAAACTTCTTTTTTGTAGTAGTTGGTTACCAAAAAGCCGAATTCGGTTTTGGATTGTTTTCCTTTTGTAAGCATGTTTCCTGCCGAGTCATAAGTTGCCTTGGTTACTCCAAAAGCTCCTTTGTTGGCCAAGGTTTGGTCTAAAACCAGGGTGCTTTTCAATGTTACTGGCGAAATATAGACATCGAATTTCTTTGCTTTGTCGAAATAATCGGCACCGGCTCCAAGGAAAGTATAGGCTGGCGCAAATGGTTTTGAAATGGGATGTTCGGTGTCTGGATACTTATAACCGTTGGTAAATTGGGTATTGAAATTGAACTTGGCCGAATGATACCAATTTGAAGCTTCGTTTTTTCTGTAGCCAAAGGTGGAATTAATTCGAAATTCATCATCCGACTTTCTTATGGTTTGGCCGTCTTGCTTGTTAATGCCGTATTTAACGATTAATTCGTTGACCCATTTGCTTTTTTGTGTCGCATATATTCGGGTGAAATTCCCTTTAAACAAACCTGAAATGGAGCTTGTTCCCCCTGCATTCCAGTTGACAAAAGCAATTTCGGTCAAGTCAAGACCAACCGTATTTTTTTTTGCCCAAGCCGACACAGGGAATAAAGGGGGGTTGACGCGTGGTTTTATGACTCTTGTTGCCGTTATGGGAGTTGCAGTTGTTGTAATCGGGATGATTTCGACCACTATTGGAGTTAGGAGTTCGGTTTCCTCTTGGGAATAACTATTTATGGAAATTGTTAATAAAAAAAGCAGGAAGAACTTATGTAGTAATTTCATTATTAAGTATTTAATTTTAAAATGCGAAAATAATTCATTTCAATAGCCAGAAAAAATTGTTGACAGACTTTTAACGTCAATTTTGCAATATTGTTGTAATTCTCCAATAGTTCCTTGTTCAATGAATTCGTCAGGAATTCCAAGGATTTTTATTTTTGAAGTATAATTGTTTTTCGATGCGAACTCCGCAATAGTCGTGCCAAAACCTCCCTTGACAACACCGTCTTCAATGGTGATTATGTTCTCAAATGTCGCAAAAATAGAATGTAATAAATTTTCGTCCAGTGGTTTAACAAAGGCGAAATCGTAATGCGCGATGGTTTCTGGATTATCCATTTCGGCTAATGCCAAAGTCACGTTGTTGCCAATGGTGCCGTTGGACAAGACGGCCACTTTCGTTCCTTCTTTGAGACAATTTGCCTTGCCGATTTCAATTTTTTCATATGGTTTTTGCCAATCCAAAATTTGACCACGACCTCTGGGATAACGAATCGCAATGGGATGATTCAACCCCAATTGTGCAGTATATAAAATGTTTCGCAAAGCGATTTCATTTAAGGGAGAATATACAATGATGTTGGGAATACATCGTAAATAAGCCAAGTCGAAAACGCCGTGATGCGTTGCGCCGTCTTCGCCAACCAATCCCGCCCTGTCCAAACAAAAAATAACGGGCAAATTCTGTAAAGCCACGTCGTGGATGACTTGGTCGTAGGCGCGTTGTAAAAAAGAGGAGTAAATATTGCAAAAAACGACCATTCCCTGTGTCGCCATTCCAGCAGATAATGTGACTGCATGTTGCTCGGCGATACCCACGTCGAAAGCACGTTTTGGAAAAGCGTCCATCATAAATTTCAACGAACTTCCCGATGGCATGGCAGGAGTGATTCCCACAATTTTTTCATTTTTTTTGGCTAAATCCAATACCGTCAACCCAAAAACATCCTGATATTTTGGAGGAAGGTTTTCTTCTGATTTGGGGTGAATTTCTCCGGTTGAAGCATCAAATTTTCCTGGAGCATGGTATTTTACCTGGTCTTCTTCGGCTTGTTGCAGGCCTTTTCCTTTTGTGGTAATAAGGTGCAGGAATTTTGGGCCTTTTATTTTTTGTAATCGTTTTAATTCTTGGAGAACGGCAAAAATATCGTTGCCATCAATAGGACCTGAATAATCAAAATTCAGGGATTTGATCATGTTGTTTTTCTTTGGATTTTTTCCTTCTTTTACGGCAGTGAGATACTTTTTCAAGGCACCAACGCTGGGGTCAATCCCGATGGCATTGTCGTTGAGGATTACCAATAAATTAGCATCGGTAACTCCAGCGTGATTCAATCCTTCAAAAGCCATTCCCGATGCGATGGAAGCATCTCCAATAACTGCAATATGGTGTTTTTCGAAATCGCCTTTTAAATTGGAGGCAATCGCCATTCCCAAAGCTGCCGAAATGGAAGTGGAAGAGTGACCAACGCCAAACGCATCATAAACACTTTCGCTTCTTTTTGGAAATCCCGAAATCCCGTTGAGTTGGCGATTGGTATGGAAATTTTCTCTTCTTTCCGTCAATATTTTATGTCCATAAGCTTGATGTCCCACATCCCAAATCAATAAATCTTCGGGTGTGTTGAAAACGTAATGTAGGGCAATCGTAAGTTCAACAACGCCAAGACTGGCGCCTAAATGTCCTTCTTTTACAGCAACAACACCAATGATAAAATCACGTAATTCCTGTGCCACCTGAGGAAGTTGGGCTTCATCGAGTTGGCGTAAATCGGTGGGGTTATTGATGTGTTGAAGTAAATTCTTGGTCATAGGGCAAATGTACGAATTGAATTCCTATTTTTGTAATTATGGAAAACCCTTTCACCGACGAATATTTTATGAAGAAAGCCTTGCAGGAGGCGGAGATGGCTTTTGAAAAGGATGAAATTCCTGTTGGTGCTCTAATTGTAATCGACAATAAAGTAATTGCCCGAGGTCATAACCTTACCGAAATGCTCAATGATGTTACTGCCCACGCCGAAATGCAGGCGATAACAGCTGCTGCTAATTTCTTGGGTGGAAAATATTTGGTTGGTTGCACACTTTATGTCACATTGGAACCTTGCCAAATGTGTGCCGGTGCTTTGTATTGGAGCCAGATTTCTAAAATTGTTTTTGGAGCCAGTGACGAACATCGTGGTTTTATTACAATGGGAACAAAACTACATCCCAAAACAACAGTTGTTTCTGGAGTTATGGCAAATGAAGCTTCGGAATTGATGAAGCGGTTTTTTACGAAGAAAAGGAAATAGGATTTAGAAAAAAGACACAAAAAAACCGCCAATCTCACGAAAGGCGGTTTTTGTTTTTACTCAATAATAACATTCTTCTTTTTATCGTAGAAATGGTATTGTAAATACGTGTAAGCGTCACGCGGTATGATTTTTACCCATTTTTTATGTTCAAAAAACCATTTTGAACGTATTGATGGAAAACCTTTGGTAAGGTATGCGGCCACAAATGGATGTACATTAAGCACAACGTCATTGTGTGTTTTTAAAATGCTTTCTAAATCCAGGGCGATTTTGTCAATGATTTGAATTGGCGCTTCAATTTCGCCGCTTCCATTGTTTGGATCTTCTTCTCTGGTTTTGATATTGACTTCCGGTCTTACTCTTTGTCTGGTAATCTGGACTAATCCAAATTTACTCGGAGGCAAGATTTTGTGTTTCGCTTTATCATCGCTCATTTCTTCCCTCAGGAAGTCGAACAGGACTTTACGATTTTCGGGATTTGACAAATCGATAAAATCAATCACGATTATTCCGCCCATATCACGAAGACGCAATTGTCTGGCGATTTCAGCGGCCGCAATCATATTGACTTCCATGGCAGTGTCTTCCTGATTGGATGCTTTATTGGAACGGTTTCCACTGTTGACGTCTATAACGTGCAAAGCTTCGGTGTGCTCAATAATAAGATAAGCACCTTTACTCATGGAAACTGTTTTTCCAAAGGAGGTCTTGATTTGTCTCTCTATATTGTATTTCTCGAAAATTGGAGTGTCTTTTGATTGATAAAACTTGACAATCGATGTTTTCGAAGGGGCTATTTCTTGTAAATAGTCCTTCGTTTGGTTGTACAACTCTTCATCATCTATTTGGATACCGCTAAAGGTATCGTTGAAGACGTCCCTTAATATTGATGAAGCTCTATTGAGCTCTCCTAATACCTTGGACGGATGATGGGCGGTTGGTAATTTTTTACACATTGCAGTCCATCTCTCTATGAGGTTCTGCAAATCTTTTTCTAATTCTACTGTGCTTTTGCCTTCGGCTACTGTGCGAACAATAACACCAAATCCTTTTGGTTTGATGGATTGTACCAGTCGTTTCAAACGTTCTTTTTCCTTTTTGTCTTCTATTTTTTGTGAAATAGAAACACGGTCAGAAAACGGAACTAAAACAATAAATCTTCCGGCAAGTGAAAGCTCTGCGCTAATTCTTGGTCCTTTGGTAGATATTGGTTCTTTGACGACTTGTACTAAGATAGATTGATTGGCATTTATGATTTCTGTAATCGAGCCATCTTTGTCTATCTCTTTTTCAAACTGAAAGTTTTTTAGGGAGAAATCTTTTATTTTACCTGCGCTTACAAGTTTTATGAATTTCAGTTGGGAAGCAAGATTAGGACCCAGATCGTGATAATGTAAAAAAGCATCTTTTTCGAAGCCCACGTTTACAAAAGCAGCGTTTAGTCCGGCAACTGGTTTTCTTATTTTGGCAATAAAAATATCGCCAACCTGGAAGTTGCTCGTTTCTTGTTCTTTGTGTAATTCAATTAGTTTTCCATCTTTTAATAAGGCAAAATCTACGGCTTCGGAACTAGATCTAATGATTAATTCTTTATTCACTCTGTAAATTTTTATCTGTATTTTTAGAGAAAAGAAAACAGAATAAAGAAATTAGATTTTTAAAAAATCTGAAATCTGAAATCTGAAATCTGAAATCTTATTTACAGATGGATTAAACAATAATTTTAACAGGTATTGAACCCGGGAGGAAATTCAGTCGGCAGTGGGCAGTTTTCAGGCTGCAGTTAAAACTGCAATCTGTAATCTCTCATCTGCATTCTTTTTTCCAAATTTCAATGAACGTTTAAAAAGAAAAAAGTAGTTATAAACTACTTTTTCTTTTTGTGACGGTTAGCTCTCGCTCTTTTTTTGCGTTTGTGCGTTGCTACCTTATGTCTCTTTCTTTTTTTACCACTTGGCATAGTAGGGTGATTTTATGATTAATAAATTATTTTTATTTTGCTTCGTTATTAACTTTTACCCCTTCAACAAAAACTTTTGCTGGTTTAAATGCCGGGATGTTGTGAGCTGGAATTTTAATTGTGGTGTTTTTAGAAATATTTCTTCCAGTTTTTTCAGCTCTTGTTTTCACAATGAAACTTCCAAATCCTCTTAAATAAACATTGTCTCCTTCTTCTAATGAGCTTTTTACTTCAGTCATAAAGGTCTCTACTGTTGCTTGAACATCTCCTTTTTCAAGACCTAATTTTTCTGCGATCTTTGCAACGATATCTGCTTTCGTCATTTTCTTTCGTATTTATAAATGATATACTAATTTTTGGGTCTGCAAATATATGAATTAAAAAAACAATTATTCAAGCTAATTCATTAAATTTTAATCATATAAACTTTTACTTTTGTTAACTAATATTTAATGATGAATTTTTCCAATGTATTGATAAGATGGTATTTACAAAACAAACGTGATTTGCCTTGGCGAAAAACTGACAATCCATACCTGATTTGGCTCTCCGAAATAATGCTTCAACAGACCCGAGTGGCGCAAGGAACGCCATATTTTTTGTCTTTCGTGAGCGCTTTTCCAACGGTTTTTGATTTGGCCAATGCCGATGAAGAACAAGTTTTGAAACTTTGGCAGGGTTTGGGCTATTATTCCCGTGCTCGAAATTTGCACAAAACCGCTCAATATGTAGCCAATGAATTGTCGGGGAAATTTCCAGACAATTATAATGACTTGTTGAAATTGAAAGGTGTTGGCGAATACACGGCCGCCGCCATTGCTTCCTTTTCTTATAATGAAGCTGTTCCTGTTGTTGATGGAAATGTTTTTCGGGTTTTGTCCCGTTATTTTGACGTGGAAACCGATATTGCTGCGGCTTCCGCCAAAAAAGAATTCGCTGCTTTGGCTTCCGAATTGATGCCAAAAGATAACCCGGCGATTTTTAATCAAGCCATTATGGAGTTTGGTGCTTTGCAATGCGTTCCCAAAAGTCCCAATTGCGGCATTTGTGTTTTCAATACCAGTTGTGCTGCTTTGCAAAAAAAGAAAGTCGATCAATTGCCCGTGAAATCAAAGAAGTTGAAGGTCAGGAATCGGTTCTTTAATTATTTGGTGGTTGCTGATGACAATGAAAACACGATAATACAGAAACGAACAGCAAAAGGGATTTGGCACAATCTCTACGAATTTCCATTGATTGAAACGGATGCGCTGGAAGATTTTGATTTTATTTCTGCCAATATCCAAGAGGAATTTTTCAAAAACAACGCCGTAATAAGTATAGAAGATTGCAACGATAAAAGTATTGTCCATAAATTATCGCACCAACATTTGCACATCAAGTTTTGGAAAATAAAGGTTGATGGAACTATTGAGAACGGCGTTGATGCCGAAACCTTGAAAACATTTCCTTTCCCGATAGTGATTTATAATTTCATCGAAACGAATTAAATAATTTCTAAAATGTGTATCTTTGATATCAATCCCAACACCATATAATGAACGGAACATTAAATAAGGTTATGCTGATCGGTCATCTTGGAGATGAAGTCAAGATGCATTATTTTGATGGAGGAAATTGCATTGGAAGATTTTCTTTGGCAACAAATGAAGTCTATATCAATAAAACAACCAATGAAAGGATAACTTCCACTGAATGGCATAATTTGGTTGTGCGCAATAAAGCCGCCGAGATTTGTGAAAAATATTTGTCAAAAGGAGATAAAATTTATGTTGAAGGGCGAATAAAATCGCGCCAATGGCAGGCTGAAGACGGTTCTACAAAACACACCGTTGAGATTCAGGTTACCGAGTTCACTTTTTTGACCACCAAAAAAGGAAATGAAGACAACAAGTCAGTTCAAAGTCCCGAGATTGAAAAAAACACTAACTTTGACTCGCAAAATAACGGTTTGCCCATAAATGACTTGCCGTTTTGATTGTTTAACTAATCTATTTTAATTTGGACCCAGAGCCCAGTTTTCTTTTAGCATCTACTTTAGATACTAATTTGGTATTCGGATTTATCGCAATTTTTGCGTTGTTGTTTTGTTCTGCACTGGTTTCTGGTGCCGAAGTGGCGCTGTTCTCCTTGTCGCAAAAAGACATCGACGACACTTTGCAAGAGCATCCTTCAAAAGGGAAAATCATTTCGGAACTGCTGGAAAAACCCAAAAAATTGTTAGCCACGCTTCTTGTAGCCAACAATTTTATCAATATTGGAGTGGTAATCTTGTTTTCCTTTATTGGTCAAAATTTATTCTCGGCAATCACTTTGCCTATCTTGAAATTTATTGTCGAAGTTATTTTGGTTACTTTTTTAATCTTGTTGTTCGGCGAGGTTTTACCAAAAGTGTATGCCAGCAGAAACAATATCAAGTTTGCCAAATGGGTGGCTTATCCAGTTGTGGTTCTCGATAAATTGCTTTCGCCAATAAGTTTGCCAATGCGCAAAGTCACCATATATTTGCACAATAAATTGGGAAAGCAAAAGACAAATTTCTCTGTCGATCAATTGTCGCAAGCATTGGAACTCACGGACACGGAAGACACATCATCCGAAGAACAAAAAATATTGGAAGGAATCGTGACTTTCGGAAACACCGATGCCAAGCAGGTAATGAGTCCGAGAATGGATATTTTTGCATTGGAAATAGAAGAATCTTTCCAGTCGATTTATTCGAAAATAATAGAAAAAGGGTTTTCCAGAATTCCCGTGTACAGGGACAATATAGACCAGATAGAAGGCGTTTTGTTTGTGAAAGATTTGCTTCGACACATTGACAAGGACGAATTTGATTGGAAAACATTGATTAGAGAACCGTTTTTTATTCCCGAAAACAAAAAAATCGACAATTTGCTCAAGGATTTTCAAAACATGAAAAGTCATTTGGCCATCGTGGTGGATGAATACGGAGGAACATCAGGTATAGTTTCTCTTGAAGATATTATTGAAGAAATTGTGGGCGATATCAGCGATGAATTTGACGGAGACAACTCCAATTGTTCTAAAATAGACGACAAGAATTATCTTTTTGAAGGAAAAACAAACCTCAAGGATTTCTATAGAATTATCGATGTCGATGAAGAATTATTCGAATCGACAAAAGGAGAAGCCGAAACACTGGCTGGCTTTATTCTTGAAATTTTGGGAAATTTTCCCCAAAAAGACCAGAAAATCACATTCGAAAATTGCACGTTTACCATTGAAGCCGTGGATAAAAAACGCGTTAAACAAATAAAAGTCACCATTGAATAAACATAAAATGCCCAAAAAACAACTTGCTATTTTCGCGCTATTGGTCGTGCTGTTTTCAGTTTTTAGCTGTAAGGACGAAGTTTTGCCTAAGCCTTCGAGCTATTTACGATTGGATTATCCCGTGGCGGAATACGTGAATTTTGAAAATAAATGTCCGTTCACTTTCGAAATGAATTCCGAAGCGGTTATAAAAGGGGAGAAGGACTGTGGATTTACGATTACGTATCCAAAAATGAAAGCCACGATTTATTTGACTTACAAGCCGGTAAATAGCAATATAGACAAATTGCTTCGCGACGCCCAAAAACTAACTTATGAACACGTGATAAAAGCGGATGACATCTTGGAACAACCCTATTTGAATCCATCCAAAAAAGTATATGGCATGTTTTATCGGGTTGATGGCAATGCCGCCACGAATTCACAGTTTTACGTGACGGACAGTACCAAACATTTTGTGACGGGTTCCGTTTATTTCTACGCAAAACCCAATTACGATTCTATTATGCCGGCTGCAAGCTACGTTCGAAACGATATGCAAAGGTTGATGGAAACTTTGAAATGGAAATAAAAAAAAGCACTCTGAAAAGAGTGTTTTTTTATTGATTATTTAGATTCGGTTATCCATTTGTCGATTTTCTTTTCCAACAAGGCCAATGGCATTACGCCAGATTCCAAAACTTTTTCGTGGAATTTTTTGATGTCAAATTTGGCTCCCATTTTGGTTTCCGCATTTTTGCGTAATTCCTTAATTTTCAATTGGCCAATTTTATAGGATAGTGCTTGACCTGGACGTGCCATATAACGTTCGATTTCGGAAATAATACCCGCTTTGTTCATGGCTTCATTGTCCAATGAGTATTGAATGGCTTGTTCTCTTGTCCAGCCTTTGCTGTGGATTCCGGTATCAACGACTAATCGAATGGCTCTGTGCATTTCGCTGCTGAGCATCCCGAAATATTGATATGGGTCTTGATACATTCCTAGTTCTTTACCCAAACTTTCGGTGTACAAAGCCCAACCTTCGCCATAAGCACCAAACCAATTGAATTTTCTGAAATCCGGCAATCTGGCATTTTCTTGTTGCAATGAAATCTGGAAATGATGTCCTGGAATGGCTTCGTGCAGAAACAAATCCTCGTCGCGATAAATGTTGTAATCAGTAATGTCGGGGATTGGCACATAAAAAATTCCTGGACGGGAACCATCTGCGGCTCCTTGCGAATATTGTGCTGCGGCAGATTTTTCGCGGAAGGCTTCAGTTCTTCTGACTTCAAATTTTGTTTTGGGTTGAAGCGAGAACAGTTTGTCCACATTAGGTTTTACCTTGGCGTAAATTTTGTAGAAATTGGCAATAACTTCTTCAGGAGTTTTGAAAGGTTTTAACTCTGGTTTGTTGCGAACATCGTCAAAAAATTCTTTTAATGTTCCCTTGAAACCCACTTGGTTTTTGACTTTTTCCATTTCGGCATTCAATCGAGTTACTTCTTTTAATCCCAAGTTATGGATTTCATCGGGAGTCATTTCAGTCGTTGTCCACTGCTTTACATATATGGCATATAAATCCTTGCCAAACGGAAAACTTCCAAATCCGCTTGTCGTCCTAGATGCTGGAAGGTATTCTTTTTTCAAGAAATCAGTCATTTTTTGGTACTGGGGAATCAGTTTATCGTTGATGATAGCCGTGTATTTTGCTGTCAAATCTTTCTTTGTTTCATCAGAAAATGTCGCGGGCATCAATTTTATGGATGAATAAAAAAGGTTGTCTTCTATTTTTGGAGTGGGCATTCCTTCAAATTGCGGAATTAGTTTCTCCGTTAATTCTTTTGGTAAAACGATTCCTTTTGCCATTCCTTTTTTCATGTACACCACCGCCGAATCAATCCAAACGGAATATATGTCCAACCTTTTCAAGAAATTGGCATAATCTTTTTCAGTTTTAAATGGTTGTGCACTCGTTCCTCCGGCAAATTGTCCCATGGTTAAATGTGTCCCGTCAAACTGGGTGATTGGGAGTAGGTTCGTGGGTTGTTTCAATAATTTTTTTCCGACTACAACCTCCCATTTTATGATTTCGTAGCTGTTTTTATCTTCTTCGGATAATTGCGTTTCGTCGATTGTTTCCAATGCGGCTTCGTATTTGTCAAAAAAAGATGCTTGTGCCTTTCTATAACCATCAGTCATTTCGAACGGTAATTGATCGTTGTATTCGTTTTGACCGTATTGAGTGGCGTCAAGTGGGTTTAGTGCATTTTTATCGTCAAAATAGTTGTCCATAATTGACTTGAAATCTTGTGATTTCATTTCAGGTTTACAGTTTACAAAAAGCAGAGATAATAAAAAGATGGAGAAAAAAGTAAGTGTTTTTTTCATGATTTATTTGGATTGGTTAGGTAAAGCTAACTATTTATGGTTGATGTAACAAGTAAATTATCCGTGATATACTCTGGAGAAAACAATTTTAGCTTCCTTTATCTCCAAGACTTCGGCAACAAGCATGTCACTTTCGCCTTGAACGGTTCTTGTATATTCCATAAAAACCCGATTTTCGTTTGCCGTGAGCGAAGTAACTTTGTAATGCAAACTTGGTAGCTCTTCAAAAGATTTTTCCCACCAATCGTGCAGTGATTGTTTCCCTTTTACCAAACCATTTGTTTCCGGTTTTTTGATTTTCAGTTTTGGGCTAAAATGTTCCGCATCGTCATCATATAAAGATAAAAGCTGGTCTAGATTATGATTGTTGAAAGCTTCAAACCATTTATGGGCAATTGATAAATTCTTTGTAGATGTCATTTTTGTTTTTTTAAAATAAAATTCCCGCTTGAAAGGAGCGGGAATTTAAATTATTAATGAATTTATAAAACTTATACGTTTTTCAAATTGATGATTTCTTGTTCGGTAAGCAATCTCCAGTTTCCTCTTGGCAAATTCTTTTTGGTCAAACCTGCAAAAGCTACCCTGTCAATTCTCAAAACATCATAACTGAAATGTTCGAAAATAGAACGAACTACTTTGACGTTGGCCGATCTTAATTTCAGGCCAATTTCGCTTTTGGCTTCTCCTTCAATATAACTTACATCTTCCACAAAAACACGGTGTCCATCAAGAACCAATCCTTTTTGTATTTTTTCCAAGTCCTCGAATTTTAGGTTTTTGTCCAAAGAAACTTGGTAGATTTTTGATGATTTGTTGGTTGGTAAAGTAAACTTGCGAATCATGTCCGTATCGTTTGTAAACAACAAAAGACCAGTTGTGTTCTTGTCCATTCTTCCAACAGCTCCAATTTTTGCTGTGGTTGAACCTTTTACCAATTCCAGAACATTGCGATATTCCTGACCTTCGTCAAGTGCTGTCGTGAAGTTTTTTGGTTTGTTCAGCAAGATGTACACTTTTTTCTCAGGAGTCAAAGTTGCTCCGTCAAAATTCACTACATCTCCCGGTTTTACCATATATCCCATTTCGGTTACTGGAATTCCGTTTACCTTAACATTTCCAGATTGGATATAAATATCTGCGTCACGACGCGAACATACTCCAGAATTGGAGATGTATTTATTCAAACGAATTTCGTCTTTTACTTTAGGTCTCTTTGGTGCCTGATTTGGTTTTTTTTCTACTTTATCAGTAGTCGCTTCAGGAACTTTGTTTGTTGGTTTTACTTTTTTAGGACCTTGTGCCCTTTTTTGCATCGCAGGTTTTGGCTTGTTGGAGCTTGGTCTAGAACTGTTTGCCCTGCCGCCGCTTTTTTTATTATTGCCTTCCTTGTTATTCATATTTTTATTTTATTTATTTTTTATAGGTAATATGTAATTCGCAAATGCTCATTTCATAATATTCTATAATTTATGCAAAGATAGTTTTTTATTGCTTAATAGTTGATTGTTTTTGGATTAGGGTTTTGTAGCCCTGATGTTCAATTGCTTTCGCAATTGCCTCTTGTGGCGGGGTTCGCCACAAGAGATAAAGTGTACAGCAGGAAATGGCTCCTGAAAAACTAAATCGAACGCAACAATTTTTCGCCGTGCCACAACACGCTCGGATTGATGAGAATAATACAGAAAACACCCGCCACAATCAGGAATTTCAGGACATTGTGGAGCAATACATATTGTTCTTTAGTGTTGTGTTTCCACAAATGAATCAAGAAAAATATTAAAATTATCAGGCAGGAATAAAAATAAATGTCCATATAACCCACGTCGAAAATTTCGATTAAAACATAGATGGGAATTATGGTCGAAATGGTTAAAAACGTGATTATTTTCTTTGAAATCTCTTCGCCATAAATAATGGGAATGGTTTTGTAATCGTTGGCCAAATCGCCTTTGATGTTTTCCAAATCTTTGATCATTTCGCGAATCAAAAGCAATAAAAACAAGAAAGTGGCGTGACCAATGATGACTTCATACAGGTTTTTGTAATACAAAAGAATGGCGAAAAAAGGCAAAATTGCCAAGAGTGCCGCCGTTAAATTTCCAATTATGGGGTATTTTTTGATTCGGTGCGAATAATACCAAATCAAGAAAATGTAGGCCGAAAAATATAAAAAAGCACGCCAAGAAACGATAATGGCCAATAATGCCACGATGAAATTCAGCGTGAAATAGACATACAGCTTTGTTTTCTGGCTGACCAAACGGTCGAGCATCGATTTGTTGGGACGATTGATTAAATCTTTCTTGCTGTCGTAAAAATTGTTGATGATGTAACCTGATGCAATGGTCAACGAGGAGACAAAAACGATGATGAACAGGTCGAAATCGAGTAGGATGGACAAAGCTCTTTTTTCGGGAGCGAGGATAAAAATCGCCGAAAGATATTGGGCCAGAACGATTATCGGAATGTTGTAGCCCCTAACCACGGAGAACAAACTGACAAATTTCATCACTAAAAGTTTGTTCTTTCTGCTCAGCATTTTTTATTAATGGTTAGTCGTCAAGTTTCACAATGTCGTAATTATAAACTTGCTAATTTATTTTCAAATTTAGGATATTGTTTTTAAAATCAACTTGATTTTCCACAAAAAAACATTTGCAAATTCTTCTGGGAAGATATTGTTGAAAAATCCCTAAAAAACAGGAGTGTTTTCACTTGCCAATGGACAAGAATTCTGGTTTCATCTGATTGAAGATGTTTTTTGAAGGTGAATCAGGATAAATTATTTCTCGGAATGATAGAATTAGGAATCATGATTCTTTGGGTATGGTAACTGTAAATGTTGTCCCAATATTCATTTTAGAATCTACTGTTATGTTCCCATTAAGATTTTTAACAGCTTCTTTTGCCAAGTAAAGACCTAATCCCGAACTTTTGGTGTTGTTTTTGGTCATGAAAAATTTTTCAAAAATTTTGACTTGGTTTTCTTCATTAATTCCTATGCCATTATCTTCAATTTCCATTTTGTAAAATTCTCCCAGGTTGTACGTTTTAATTGAAATATACGTTTTTTCCTTTTTTTCGTCAGAATATTTGATGGCATTTGACAATAAATTAGTTAAAATAATTTTTAATTTCAGGCCGTCACTGTACCATTCGTCAACTGATAATTCTTTTTTGATGACGATTTTACGGGTGTCTTTAATATACTGTTGCTGGGCAATGATTTCATCTATAATTTTATTTAAATTGACCGGAGCAATGGCTGTTTTTTTTCTTTTATTTCTAGAAGAATCTATTATTTCTTTGATAAATTCGTCTTGTTTGTCAAGGCTTTCGTGCATCAGGTCTAAATAAGATTTAATTTGGTCCAAATCCTCCTCCTCTTTTACGATTTCTATTAATCCTTTTAGGGAAGCGATGGGAGCACGTAAATCGTGTGAAGCACTGTAAATAAATTTATCAAGTTCCCTGTTGGCCATAATTAAATTCCTGTTTTTATCATCTGTTTCGTCTTTCGAACGTCTTAACCTGTTAATCATTAGGAAGTAGTAAATACCGGTGCTGCCAATGATCATCAACGTAAAAAATATATTTGTTAGAAGAAGATATGTTTTAATCAAACGCGTGCCTTCACCAAGTGTATCGGAGAAATTTTGTTCAATTTTCGTTAATTTATTGGTGATGATGGTTGTCTGTTGAAGAATCTTTTGCTTGTCTTCCGGATTTAAATTATCGGCACTTATTTTTTTGTGGGCTTCATT
Source organism: Flavobacterium fluvii (assembly GCF_900129545.1). Taxonomy (GTDB): domain Bacteria; phylum Bacteroidota; class Bacteroidia; order Flavobacteriales; family Flavobacteriaceae; genus Flavobacterium; species Flavobacterium fluvii. The sequence continues at coordinate 1,072,389 of NZ_FQWB01000001.1, forward strand.
TCCAACCGATGCCAATTGGACTATGAAATAATCTGCATTTTCCCATTCGTTGATGGCCTTTGCCAAGAAAGGCACGGAGTGGAAATACTTGAACAGCCATATCATGTCATCCAGGTCTTTCTCATTATTTCTACCGGCTCTAAATCCATTTTTGATGGTTTCTGTCGCATCGTTATTTATCAAGCCGATTCGTGCAATTTTATCTCCCTTCGGGACACTTAATTCTTTGTTGAATAATTCCCACTGAACTGGGTCTTTAGTAAAAAGGTAGGTGATAAGGTGTCTGGTTGCATCTTTTTGTCCTTTTGAATAATGGGATTCCCCATTTACATATGCTCTTGATGCCGACAAGATTTTAATGGTTAGATAGTTGATGACAATCAACGAGGAACAAGACAAAACAACTATAATCAAAGGAATGAAAATATTGCGAAGCTTACTATTCTTAAAGATATTTTTAGGCATATAGTTTTACGGGTATAAAAACAAGGAAAAAACTGACTAAAGATGGGGTTTTTTATTGATGCCGAAAATAGTTTAAGGTTTTTTTATTTTCATGATGCTGTTGTTTCTAATATTATGCTTAATGGGGATTTAACAAGAAATCAAATCGCGGTGCTTGATTCTGATAAATAACAAAACGAACAAACTTCATTGCAAGAAGTTGGTACTATTTGCCTAACATTAGAGAGGTTTCTGATTTAAGGGTGTGTGTTTAAAACTGATAAACCACTTCTAGTTTATAGTCTTTTAAAGCCAATCTTGCTTTTTCCAAGTCTTGGGTAAAACCTAGAATGTAGCCACCACCACCTGAACCGCAAAGTTTTAGGTAGTAATCATTCGAGTCAATTCCTTCTTGCCAAATGCCGTGAAATTGTTCGGGTATCATGGGCTTGAAGTTGTTTAAAACGACTTTCGACAATTTCTTGGTATTTTCAAATAAAGATTTCATGTCGCCACCCAAGAAACTTTCGACACAAGCATCGGTATGTTTTATGAATTGGGATTTCAACATCTTTCTGAAACCTTGGTCTTTCAGGTTTTCCATGAAAATATTGACCATCGGGGCGGTTTCGCCCACAATTCCTGAATCCAACAAAAATACGGCACCGTTTCCTTCCAAGCTTTGGGTTGGAATTCCGGTTGCCTCGATATTGTCTTTGGAATTGATTAAAATAGGAATGCTCAAATAACTGTTCAAAGGATCCAAACCAGAACTTTTTCCGTGGAAAAAAGACTCCATTTGGGAGAAAATCGTTTTTAGTCGCAATAGTTTTTCACGAGTCAAATTTTCCAGAACCGTGATTTTATGTTGGGCATATTTGTCGTAAATGGCAGCAACCAATGCACCGCTGCTTCCCACTCCGTACCCTTGTGGAATACTGGAATCGAAGTACATTCCGGTTTCGACATCATTTTTTAGGGTAACCAAATCGAAAGTGACCAATTCAGGTTGCTCGCTTTGCAAGTTTTCCAAATAAGAAACAAAACGTTTCAAATGGCCATTGGAATTTATGGCTTCGGCTGATGGATTTTCTTCTCTCTTCAGCGCGCCATTGTAAAAATTGTAAGGAATAGACAATCCTTTTGAGTCACGAATAATTCCGTATTCTCCAAAGAGTAATATTTTTGAGTAAAATAAAGGTCCTTTCATATTTAATTATCAATTAATAATTGACTTCCATCTCCAATTTCGTCACAAAGGTACTGACCATTTTGACAATAGCCAACTAATTCGTTCTTAATAAATTGAAGAACGCTTTCTTTAACATTTTCTGGATATAAAACATGAACGTTGGCACCGGCATCAAGGGTAAAACAAACCGGGGTTTTGGTTTCGTTTCTATATTTCCAAATCGCATTGATTATTTCCAGCGTGTTGGGTTTCATCAAAATAAAATACGGAATCGAAGTCATCATCATCGAGTGCAATGTCAAGGCTTCGCTTTCGACTATGGTGATGAATTCCTCCAAATTTCCGCTTTCGAAAACGTTGATTAATTTGTCCAGGTTTTCGTGTGCTTGTTCGAATCGTCTTTCGGCAAAAGGATGTCCGTTCATTAAATTATGGCCCACGGAACTCGATACTTGTTTTTCGCCTTTGTCCACCAACAAAATCGTGTCCTGAAAATTCTTGAAATTCTCGTGAACGACATTCGGAAATTCCACTCCAAACAAATCGGAGCTTCCTTGAATATTGTCGTGATTTCCCCAAACGACCATTTTTCCTTTCACGCTTCGGCAGGCACTTCCTGAACCCAAACGCGCCAAGAAAGAGGCTTTGTGATAAAAGTAATCTTCGGTCATTTCCGGGTTTAAAGCTTTTTCCAAACTCATCAAGTTCATTGCCAAAGCCGCCATTCCCGAAGCCGACGAGGCAATTCCGGAACTGTGTGGAAAAGTATTTTGGGTATCAATGGTAAAATGGTAATCTTTCAAGAAAGGCAAATAAACCAAAACTCTTTCGAAAAATTGCTGGATTTTTGGTTTGAAATCTTCTTTGGGTTTTCCTTCAAATAGCAAGTCAAAAGAAAAAGTGTCTGTCACACTGAGCGCAGACGAAGTGTGTTTTTTGGCGAAAGCCAATTTGGTTATCGTCTTGCAATTGTTCAGGGTAAAACTCACCGAAGGATTGGCTGGAATTTGACTGTCTTTTTTTCCCCAATATTTCACCAAGGCAATGTTGCTTGGAGAACTCCACTGGAATTTTCCAGTTTCAATGGAATGAGAATAGGGAGACGGAATAAAATCGTTTGCTGAAAACATCAATTAAAAATTTGGGCAAAGATACTGATTTCAGGGCATTCGGTTTAAAAAAAGTTTGACACGAATTACACCAATTGTCACTAATTTTTTCAAATTTAAAATGAATCACACGAATTTTATCTGCTTTTAAGAATTCGTGTAATTAAAACTGGTTGTAATTCGTGTTTGTTTAGTGTAATTCGTGGCTGAAATAAAATAAAGGCTTTGTGTATCGTTCAAAGTTTTGATTAATTTTGAAAAAAAAATTAAAAGATGAACAAGATTTCCAAAATTCTGGTTGTGGTGGTTACGTGTTTGGTTGTTGGGTATTTCTCCGGAATGGTTACCCGTTCGGCCATCACGACTTGGTATCCCACATTGACAAAACCGAGTTTTAATCCGCCCAATTGGATTTTTGCGCCAGTCTGGAGTACTCTTTATGTAATGATGGGAGTTGCGGCAGGATTGGTTTGGAATCGAATGGAGCAAGAAAAAGAAGTGGTGAAAAATGCCTTGGTTTTCTTTGCCGTTCAATTGGCGTTGAATGCCTTGTGGTCGTTTTTGTTTTTCGGTTTGAAAAACCCAATGCTGGCCGGGCTGGAAATTGTTATACTATGGTTGATGATTTATGAAACTTATTTAAAGTTTTCAAAAATCAACAAGATTGCGGGTTATTTATTTATTCCGTACTTGCTTTGGGTGAGTTTTGCCACGGTCTTGAATGCCAGTATTTGGTGGTTGAATAAGTAGTAGTTTTTAGCAATAAGTCATTCTTTAATAATCGGACTTTTTGCAATTTTTCAGTAACAAACCCCTTTGTTATTCAATAGAAAAAATCCAATCGACTTCATGTTTAATAATTTTTTCTGGGGAGAGTTTTTCGATTATAAAAACCCTGGAATTATAATGATTAAAAGGGAATGGAATTTTTAAACCGTTTTCTTTGGATTTTTTTACGTGTTCTGCATATTCATCCTTGATTAATTGGCCAGTTGAAATAGTCTTGATTTTTTTCAATGCAGAGGAGGAACAAGTGTCTGTTTTATGGATTTTTTTATTGTATTTAAATCTTTGTTTGTCGATATTAAAAAACAAGGTGTTTGAATCATAAATGATTTTTTTTCCTTCATTTAATAGTATATATCTAATTATTTTGGGGTATTTTTTTCCATTTTTTTCTAATGAATAATAATTGGTTTCTTGTGCTAAAGCAAGATTTGATATCAGCAAGGTTAAAAAAAGTATTTTTTTCATTTCCATTCAATTGTTTTCTGTTTTTTCAGGGTTTTAAATTCTGAAAGTATTATTTACTAAAAATTACTCGCCACAATAAACCCACTCGTCCAGGCATTCTGAAAGTTAAATCCACCCGTAATCGCATCTATATTTACAATTTCTCCAGCAAAATAAAGGTTCTCGTGCAGTTTACTTTCCATGTTTTTGAAGTTGATTTCCTTTAAATCGATGCCGCCGGCAGTCACGAATTCTTCCTTGAAAGTGCTTTTTCCGTTCACTTGAAAACTGGAATTGGTCAATTGGCTGACCAAGTTTTGCAGTTGTATTTTGGATAAATCAGCCCATTTGGTTTCTTCAGAAATATTCGAAGCCAGAACCAAACTTTCCCAAAGACGATTCGGAAAGTCGAAAGGGGATTTCTTTGAAACCGCTTTTTTGGCGTGTTCCTGTTTCAAATCTTTTAATATTTTTTCTACATCTTCGGCGTCAAGGTCATTCAGCCAATTGACGAAAATGGTAAACTGGTAATTCTTTTCGAACAAAATTCGTGCACCCCAAGCCGATAATTTCAAAATCGCCGGGCCGCTCATCCCCCAATGCGTGATTAGCAAAGGGCCGGTCGAGGTCAGTTTGGTGTCTTTTACTTTTACCGAAACTATGGCTGAAACGCCCGGTAGTTCTTTTATTCTCGAATCTTTGATGTTGAAAGTAAACAAGGATGGAACGGGATTCACGATGGCGTGACCAAAAGTTTGCAACATTTCCCATATTTTCGGGTTGCTTCCCGTGGCAAGAACTAGTTTTTCGGCAATGTAATTTTCTTTTTGGGTTTCAATTTTCCAACAGTTGTCTTTTTTGAAAATGGATTGAACACTTTGTCCGGTCAAGACTGCAATTCCGAGTTTTTGGGTTGTTTGGAGAAAACAATCGATGATGGTTTGCGAAGAATTAGAAACTGGAAACATTCGGCCGTCTTCCTCGATTTTGAGTTCCACTCCGTGATTGCTGAACCATTCCACGGTGTCTCCCGAGCAAAATTGGTGGAAAGGACCTCGCAATTCTTTTTCGCCACGCGGATAAAATTTTACCAATTCGTTGGGTTCAAAACAGGCGTGGGTCACGTTGCATCTTCCGCCTCCAGAAACACGAACCTTGGACAAGACTTCGCTGCCACGTTCAAGAATGGCTACTTTAAGTTTTGGATTTTTCTCCACGATATTGATTGCCGTAAAAAAACCCGCTGCGCCGCCGCCTACAATTATAATGTCAAAATTCTGGTTCATATTCTTTTTTTAAACCATTAAGGTCATTAAGATTTATTAAGTTTAGTCATCCGCCAATCTAGCAAAATATTCATTTACTAACGGTTTTGTAGATTTTGTTATATTAGTTGTATTGAAATTAATTAGTAATCCTTGTGGAATACTCAATAGCTTCATATAGGTCAATAATTTTGCCTCGTCAATTGGATGGAATTTTTCAACTGTTTTTAACTCGACTATAACACAATCATTTACTAATAAATCCAATCGCAATGGATTTGATAACTCTAGATCATAATAATCGATTTCGATATTAATTTGTTGTTGAACTTTGTATCCGTTTGTTTCAAGTTCATATTTTAAACATTCCTCATATATTTTTTCTAATAGACCAGGACCTAATTTTTTATGAACTTTTATTGCATAACCGATTATTGCATAAGACAATTGAGTTATTTCTTTTTTTGTCATAATTCAATTATTTAGGGGATTACTTAATTGCCTTAATTTTCTTAATGGTTTATAAAATCATATTCTATTTTTTCAAACCATTAAGTTCATTAAGAAGGTTAAGAACAATGCAAAACTTAATTTTCTTAATGAACTTAATGGTTCAAATGTTTTTTTTCTTGCTAGACAAAACAATCTTATTTTAATAAAATTATATTCTATCCGGGAAATCGGAAATAATTCCGTTTACGCTGAATGATTTTATTTTCTGGATGTCTTCCGGTTCATTGACTGTCCATGCAAATACTTGAAAGCCTTCTTCCTGCATTTGCACCGTCATTTTTTCGGACAATAAATGATAATAGGCATGCACTGATTTTGCATCAATGAATTTGGCGAAAGCAAAAGCAAGCTCCAAATCATATTCCGTCAAAACTCCCAAAGGGATTTCAGGATTCAGCAAATGGATGTCCAACAATGCTATCCAATCGAAACTTGAAATCAAAAATTGGTCGCGTTTCCAGTTTTTATTTTCCACATACGATTCAATCAACTTCACTACAGGTTTTGCCATTCCTTTTCCCTTGATTTCGACATTGATCAAACATTGCCGGTTTATCAAATCAAAAACTTCTGTCAGTGTTGGGATTTGCTGCGCCAGTTCGGCTAAAAGCCTCTGGTCATGTCCATTTTCTATCCGGAATGCTTTCAATTCCTGCAAAGATAGTTTATTTACAAACCCTTTGCCATCGGTAGTTCTGTCAATCGTTTCATCGTGAATCACTATTATTTCTCCATCGGAACTCAAATGTATGTCTAGTTCGATACCGTCAACTTTCAAATCAAGGGCTTTTTGGAAAGCAATCAAGGTGTTTTCGGGTTGATAGCCTTTTGCTCCGCGATGGGCAATTTTTAGAATGCTGCTCATTTATTTCAATTCTAACAGTAAAACTGATTTTGGTTCCAAAGTGATTTCCTTGGTGACATCTATTGTTTTGTCGGTCAAGACCTCTTTTCCGGTTTGAATTTTTCCCAGGTTTTCTTGGAAACGGCTCGTGTCTATAGTTTTTGGCTCGTCATTGTTGTTGATTAAAATCATTACACTTTCGGTGTCATTATGTCTAAAATAAACATAAGTATTGTTTTCTGGAATGTAATGCGTCATTTTTCCGAAATGAATTACTGGCTTTGTTTTTCTCCAATTGAAGAGCTTGGAAGTGAAATCGAAATACTCGTTTTGCCCCGGCGTTCTTCCTTCTTTGGTAAAAGCATTGATGGGATCGCCTTCCCATCCTCCGGGAAAATCTTGGCGAATAGCGGCATCGCCATCGTCCTTGTTTCCTGCCATTCCCACTTCGGAACCGTAATACAATTGGGGAATTCCTCTTACTGTGGCCAGCAATGTCATAGCCATTTTGTATTTTCGAATATCGTTGAGGTAAACGTGATTCAATCGATGGGTGTCGTGATTTTCGGCAAAAATCAATAAATTGTTTACGTTGGGATATAGAAAATCATTCGCAAAATTGTTGTAAATTCTAGTCATTCCGGTTTCCCAGTTGCCGTCTTCATTGAAAATGGTCAAAAGGGCGTCCGACAAAATAAAATCCATCACGCTGGGCAAATGCGAATTGAAATTTTGGATTTTCCCAATCGGACTGTCTTTTTGCCAATACGAAAGTTGGGCTTGATCCCGCATCGAAATTTCCCCGACGATGTTGAAATTTGGATATTCATCGGTGATGGCTTTGGTCCATTTTGTGATGGCTTCTGGATCGGCATAATTATAAGTATCTACCCTGAAACCGTCCAAATCGGCATATTCAATCCACCAAATGGCATTTTGTGTGAGATAGTTTAACACCAATGGATTTCGTTGGTTCAAGTCCGGCATCGTTGGCACGAACCAGCCGTCAAAACAGATTTTGGTGTCTATTTTAGAAGCATTAATATCGTGAACAAGAGTTCTTCTGTGATTGGTTTGGGTGTAATTTTCGAACTGGTTAATCCAGTCTTTGGTAGGCAAATCCTTGATCATCCAATGTTGCAATCCCCAGTGGTTGGTCACGTAATCCATTACCAATTTCATTTTTCGTTTGTGAATTTCCGAAGACAATCGCACATAATCTTCATTGGTTCCATAACGAGGGTCAATTTTATAGACATCGGATTGGGCATAGGTATGATAGGAGTAAGCAGTGTCGTTGTCTTCACAAAGTGGCGTGTTCCAGATGGTTGTCGCACCCAGTTCCTGGATGTAGTCCAGATGGTTGATGATGCCCTGAATGTCACCGCCATGTCTGCCTTCGGGCAAATCACGATTGTATTTTTCGTGGGTTAAATCGTTGGAATCATTGTCTTTTCTGCCATTCGAAAATCGATCCGGCATTATCAAATACATCATGTCCGAGGCGTCAAAACTTTTGCGTTGTGCCGAGTTTTCCCTGTGCTTTTTCAAGGAATAGTTTTGGGTAAAAGCCGCCGAATTGTTGCTTTTGAAAGTAAAAACAAAGTCGGATGCGGGACAATTTTTGGTGTCGATGCTAACGAAAATGTAGTTTGGATTTTCCGTTCTTTTCACATTAGTTATGACAATGGAATTGGAAACCGAAACCTGGTACTTTGCCACGTTCTTGCCATAGAACATAATTTGTAATTCCGGATTGTGCATTCCGGCATACCAAAATGGAGGTTCTATTCGTTCGATTGTCAAAAGAGAGTTGGGCTTCATAAATTTCGTTAAAAATCAAAAATACAAATATAAAAGTAGATTTTTCTTTGCAACCATTTTATTTTCACACAATAAACAAACAAAAACCCCATTCTTGCGAACAGGGTTAATTGTTAAAATAGAATTACAATTTTCCTTTTTTTATTCTTTAACCAAAATATAATACTGCCAAGGTTTTAAACTGATTTTTTGATCTTTTACAAAAGTCATTTTTTTGCCACTCATGTAATCCAGATAATTTCCTTGGATATCGGCTTTTGCCAATTGAAGTGCATTTGTCATATTGGCTAAATAAATGACTTTGTTGTTTTCGTTGCTTCTTTCGAAAGCCAGGATTTTTGCATCATCCGAAGTTGCAATTCGAGTGTAAGCTGCTTTCTTCTTTCCACCGTTAAGTGCTGGATTTTCATTTTTAAGTTTACCCAATTTTGCTCGCCATTCCCAATGTTTTCCTTTGGTTTTCGGAATGGAATCTTTTTCGAAGAATTTCAAACTGTGATTTAATCCATATTCGTCACCGCTGTAAATTAACGGCATTCCCGGTATTAAATAAGACAAGGCAGTCATTGTTTCTTCGGCATTTCCCAAGCGACTTTTCATAGTTCCGTTCCAGGAATTTTCATCGTGGGTATCTACAAAATTCATTAAAATATCATCGGTTGCATATTTTTTGGAAATCGCAACGATAAGTTTATCCCAATCGGCAACATTTTTTTTGCCTTGGGCAATGTCATTCATCGTGTGGTGAGCATCCCAAGAATAACACATGTCAAAAAGATTTCCTTTCATTAATTCTGGCTGCCAAGCTTCGGCAAGCATAAAAATATTTTTTTGTTTACGCAATTGTGAAACAGCATCTTGCCAAAAATCGTTTGGCACATTGCTTGCCACATCACAACGGAAACCGTCAATGTTTTCGTCTTTAATCCAATACATCATATCGGCTGTCATTTCAGCACGAAGTCCCTTGTTGTCATAATTCAAATCGGCTACATCATCCCAGCCCCAAGCTTTACCTGTTTCTGGATTTATAGGGTCAATAATCTCGCCTTTGTCATTATGGGTGTAATATTCAGGATGTTGTTTGATCCAAACATGATCCCAACCCGTGTGATTCGGAACCCAATCAAGGATTACATAAATGCCGTTTTCATGAGCTGTTTTTACCATTTTTCTGAAATCTTCTATCTTTCCAAACTCGGGATTTACTTTTGTGAAATCGGAAACAGCGTAGTAACTTCCTAAATATTTCGATTGTTCTGCTGCTGGCATTTCCGAAGCAAATTTGCTGTCATCACCACCAGTTGCTTTTCTTTTGGTTTGTGAAATGGGAAAAACAGGCATCACCCAAAGAATTTTTACGCCTAATTCTTTCAATTGAGGAATGTCTTTTGTAAACGCATTAAAGGTTCCTTCGGGAGAATATTGGCGGATGTTTACTTCATAAATAACGGCGCTTTCCTCCATTTCAGGTTGGAAAGCGGCAATTTGTCCTGTTTTTTCGGAAGAAGAAGTTGCTTTTTCTCCACTTTCTTTCTTGCAGCCAAACAGGGTTGTTAGGAGCAATGCTGATAAAAGTATTTTTTTCATGGTCTTAGTTTTTTAATTCTAAAATAAGAGCTGACTTTCCTTCTATTTCAATTTCATCTTTTAAATCAAATGATTTATCCGTCAAAACCTCTTTTCCGGATTTGAAATTTTGAATATTTTCTTTGAATCGACTGGTTTTAATGGTTTGTTTTCCAGGATTATTGTTGATGACAACCATTACGGTTTGCAATTCGTTATCGCTCGGGTCGTTGTGTCTAAAATAGACATAGACATTGTTTTCCGGAATATAATGCGTTGTTTTTCCGGAATGGATTACTGCTGCCGATTTTCTCCAAGTGAATAATTTGGAACTGAAATCGAAGAATTTTTGTTGTTCGGCGGTTCTTCCTTGTTTGGTAAAAGCATTGTTGGAATCGCCATCCCAACCACCAGGAAAATCTTTTCTAATATCGGCGTCGCCTTTTCCTTTGTCGCCATTCATTCCAATTTCGGAGCCATAATACAGTTGCGGAATTCCACGAACGGTTGCTATCAACGTCATTGCCATTTGGTGTTTTTTGAAATCGTTTTTATAAATTTCGTTAAAACGACCCGTATCGTGATTTTCGGCAAATACTAATAAGTTATTTGGATTTGGATATAGAAAATCGTTTACAAAATTGTCATAAACCTGAATCATTCCTTTGTCCCAAGAGGCATTATTTTCGTTAAAAACATTTCCGATGGCATCATGTAAAGTAAAATCCATTACACTTGGCAAATTAGAATTAAAACTTTCAATAGCACCAATTTTACTGTCTTTTTGCCAATACGACATTTGGGCTTGGTCGTGCATCCAAACTTCGCCAACAATATTAAAATTGGGATATTCGTCGGTTATTGCTTTCGTCCATTTAGAAATTCCAACTTTGTCATTATAGGAATATGTATCCACGCGGAAACCATCCAAATCGGCATATTCAATCCACCAAACGGCATTTTGTGTCAAATAATTCAGAACCAATGGATTCGATTGATTCAAGTCGGGCATCGAAGGCACAAACCAACCGTCCATACAATTTTTTGTGTCAATTTTGGAAGCATTTTTGTCAAATTGAGTCGTCATTCTGTAATTGGATTGCGAATAACCCGGAAATTGATGAATCCAATCATAAGTTGGCAAATCGTTGTACATCCAGTGTTTCCAACCCCAATGGTTGGTAACATAATCCATGATGTTTTTCATCCCGCGTTTGTGCAATTCGGACGACAGTTGAAGGTATTCTTCATTCGTTCCGTAACGAGGGTCAATTTTATACACATCCGATTGGCCGTAACCGTGATAGGAATGGTTTTCATCGTTGTCTTCACAAAGGGGAGTTGGCCAAAGCGCTGTTGCACCCAATTCTTTGATGTAATCCAGGTTTTTGATAATCCCTGCAATGTCACCGCCATGTCTTCCGCCGGGAATGGAACGATTTGCCTTTTCGTTGGTGTCTTTTGAACTGTCGTTTTTTGGATTTCCGTTGGCAAAACGATCGGGTATGATGAGATAAATCACGTCCGAAGCATCGAAGCTTTTGCGGAATTTAGAATTTTCTCTTCTGGATTTTAGGGCATAATTTTGAGTAAATGATTTTTTGCCATTTTTAAAAGTAAAGACAAAATCTTGAGCCGCCACATTTTTAGTGTCGATGGTTACAAAAACATAATTTGGATTCTCGGTTTTTTGAATGTTTTTGATAACCAATCCGTTTGAAACCGTTATTTGATTTTGTGCAATATTCTTCCCGTAGAATATGATTTGAACTTCCGAAAGATGCATGTCGCTCCACCAAAAGGGTGGTTCAACACGATCAATTTGGGCATTCGAAGCAAAATTGATGAAGAGTGAAAGGAGTAAAACGTATTTTTTCATTTTCTTGAATTTATAAAAAAGTCAGCATACGGTTGTAAACTGACTTTTGTAATTTATTTGCTTTCAACAATACTAATAGCATAACCACCACCAGCTGCAGAAGTAATGGAAAGTTTTGTTTTATTGGTTACTTTTTGCTTGGTGATTTTATAAGCTTGAGGATTTGTTTTGTAATCGGCATCTTTTGCATCGGCATAAATAGTTGCATCATATTTTTTTCCTTTTTCAAGAAAATCCAAACTTATTGTTGAAGTTCTGGGTTTAACACCATTATTGTTTCCAACAAACCAATTATTTGAGTTCTTGTCTTTTCTGGCAATGGTGAGGTAATATCCTGGCTCGGCTTCAAGATATTTAGATTCTGTCCATGCAACTGGAACATTCTTGATAAATTGAAAAGCATCCAAAAAACGATTGTAATTTTCAGGTAAATCGGCAGCCATTTGAAGCGGACTGTACATCACGACATACAATCCCAATTGGTTGGCCAAAGTGGTATTGACATGCGAGTTGTTGGCAGGATTTAATTTTGAGATGTCCATTTCAAAAATTCCTGGTGTGTAATCCATTGGTCCGCCCATTAATCTTGTAAAAGGCAAAATGGTGGTGTGATTTGGTTTAGAACCGCCAAAAGCTTGAAATTCTGTTCCACGGGCCGCTTCGTTGCCAATCATGTTGGGATAGGTTCTGCAAATCCCGGTTGGACGAACCGATTCGTGGGCATTCAACATTATTTTATATTCCGCAGCTTTTTCAACACAATATTGGTAGTGATTGATGATGGATTGAGAATAATGATGTTCGCCTAACGGTATAATGTTACCAACATATCCTGTTTTCACGGCATCATAACCGTGATTATTCATGAATTGAAATGCCTTGTCTATATGTCTTTCATAATTTCTAGTTGCTCCAGAAGTTTCATGGTGCATAATCATTTTTATTCCTTTAGATTTTGCATAATTTTTAATTTCAACGACATCAAAGTCTGGATAAGGCGTCACAAAATCGAAAACATAATCTTTTTCATGACCAAACCAATCTTCCCAGCCTACATTCCAACCTTCTACTAAAACGCCATCAAATCCGTGTAAAGCGGCAAAATCAATTGACTCTTTTACATGTTTTGTGTTGGCTCCATGTGTTCCGTTTGGTTTTGCTTTGGAATAATCCGTAACCCCTAATTGAATGGATGGAAAATCATTGGTATAGGACCAAGAGCTTTTTCCCGTAATCATTTCCCACCAAACGCCAACATATTTTACAGGCTTAATCCAGGAAGTGTCCTCAATTTTACAAGGGTCGTTCAAGTTTAATGTCATTCTTGAAGCCAAAACGTCGCGGGCATCATAACTGGCAATGATAGTTCTCCAAGGCGAAACGCTAGGTGCCTGGATATGTCCTTTGTTTCCTTGTGCATCAGGTGTTAAATGCGATTGGAAAACAAAAGTTTTATCCTCTAAATCAAGGTTCATGCATGAATAATTAATCAAGGCAGCTTCGTGAATATTGATGTACAATCCGTCATTTGCTTTCATCATCAGTGAGGTTTGAACGCCAGTATCTGAAAATTGCTTTTGTGAAGCATTGGAACTTACTGCACTTTTAAAAAGTTTTCTGATTTCGGATAATTTACTTTCAGTGTAATCGTATTCTTGGGTGTCATAATCGCCAGGAATCCAAAAAGCGGTATGGTCGCCAGTCATGGCAAACTCGGTTCTTTCTTCTTTGATGACAAAATAAATCAAGTCTTTTTGTTCTGGAAATTCATAACGGAATCCTAGACCCTCATCAAATAATCTAAAGCGTATAATGATTTTTCTGTTGGTTTCTTTTTGGTTAATGGTTACCGCAAGTTCATTATAATGATTTCTGATGGCGGTTTCTTCGCCCCAAACCGTTTTCCAAGTTTCGTCAAAAGTTGCCGATTTTGTATCAGATACGGTAAAATGATTCAATAATGAATTTTTATCATCTTTCAGTTCAAATCCTAATTTGCTTGGTTTTATTACCGCTTTGTTTTTATAAGTCAACGCATAGGTTGGCGTTCCATCGTTTAAAAGCGAAAAAGTCATGGTGAAATTTCCGTTGGGAGATTTTAATTCTTGGGCATTACATAATTGAAATACCAATAGAATAAAAAAACTGGGCAATAAATATTTTTTCATTTACAATTTATTTTAGGGTTACTAAAGTTTTTGGTTTTACGGAAACAGGTTCTCCATTGACAAAAACAGTCAGGTTTTTGGTTCCTTCCAGCTCAAAAAGTGTTTCTTCATGATTAACAGAAACCTTGAGAATTTGATTCCTGAAATTGATTTTAAAGGAATAACCAGTCCATTCTTTCGGGATTTTTGGCGAAAAATGAAGCGTATTGTCTTTTACCCGCATTCCGCCAAAACCTTCCACGATACTCATCCAGGTTCCCGCCATCGAGGTGATGTGGCAACCTTCTTCCACTTCCTTGTTGTAATCGTCCAAATCCAGTCTTGAAGTTCTTAGATAGAAAGTGTAGGCCATGTCCATTTTGTCCAACTTGGCCGCTTGAATCGAATGTACGCAAGGAGAAAGGGAACTTTCGTGAACGGTAAAGGCTTCGTAAAACTCGAAATTGCGTTTTAATTCTTCTGTCGAAAAGTGGTCTTCAAAGAAGTAGAATCCTTGCAAAACATCGGCTTGCTTGATGTATGGTGAACGCAGGATTCTGTCCCAAGACCATTTCTGGTTGATGGGTCTTTGGCTTTTGTCCAAGTCTTTTACCAAGACCAATTCCTTGTCCAAGAATCCGTCTTGTTGCAAATAAATTCCCAGTTCTTCAGATTTTGGGAAGTACATGTTGCCAGATACTTTTTTCCAATCTTGCAATTCGGCATCGGATAATTTTACTTTTTCGATGATTCTTTTATGGTCTGATGGGTATTCCAGCAAGACTTTCTGAATTTGGTCATGCGTATAATCGATGCACCATTTGGCAATATAATTGGTGTAAAAATTATTGTTTACGTTGTTTTCATATTCGTTTGGTCCGGTAACTCCAAGAATAACGAATTGGTTTTTGTCTTTCGAAAAATTGGCTCTTTGATGCCAAAAACGGGCAATTCCAATCAAAACTTCCAATCCTTTTTCGGGAATGTAACTGTAATCTCCGGTAAAACGGTGGTAGTTGAAAATAGCAAAAGCAATCGCGCCATTTCTATGAATTTCCTCATGGGTAATTTCCCATTCGTTGTGGCATTCTTCACCGTTCATGGTCACCATTGGATACAAAGCCGCACCATTTTTGAAACCCAAATTGATTTCTGCATTTTCAATGGCTTTGTCCAATTGATTGTAGCGATACGTCAACAAATTTCTAGCCACTTGCTGGTCTTTGGTCGCCATGTAAAACGGGATGCAATAGGCTTCGGTGTCCCAATAGGTGGAACCTCCGTATTTTTCTCCGGTGAAACCTTTTGGACCAATATTCAAACGAGAATCTTTGCCTGAATAGGTTTGGTTCAACTGAAAAATATTGAAACGGATACCTTGTTGCGCTTTTACGTCGCCGTCAATGGTAATGTCCGACATTTCCCAAATTTTGGCCCAAGCCTTAATTTGTTCTTCCAGTAAATTGTCATAGCCTTTTTCCAAAGCATTTTTTATTGCATTTTCAGCTCCAGAAAGCGTGTTTTCGTGATTCAAGGAAACGGTATAACCGCCTATTTTTTGGATGGAAGATTTTTGCCCTTTTGCAATAATGACATCGTATGAAAATTGAATTTTGTCGGTGCCGGTTTTGATGTTTGAAGGCGAAATGTTGCCATTTTTGCCATTCACCAAAATGGTGTTTTGCATAAAGGTCGTCACCTTAAAATGAGTTTTGAACGTTTGAGCCGTTACAAAAGCTTCATTTCCGGTTCTTTTTACATCGAGTATTTCCCAGAATTTTTCTTCCCAGTTGGTGTCTTCATTGGTTACTCCAGCGTCAACGTAAGGCTTGAAAACTATTTTGGTGTCCTTGTTTATGGCGGTGATTTCGTAGTTGATGACACCCACTTCGTCCAAATTCATGGACAGAAAGCGACGCACGTTTACGGCGATTTCGGTTCCGTTTTTTAATGTGGCTTCAAAAGAACGGTTGTACCAACCTTCTTTCATATTCAGTTCTCGGCGAAAGTTTTTAACTGCCGTACACATATTCAAATCCAGGTTTTCATCATTGATTTCGATGTCGATTCCTATCCAGTTTGGAGCGTTCAAGACTTTGGCGAAATATTTTGGATAACCGTTTTTCCACCAGCCCACTTTGGTTTTATCGGGATAATAAATTCCTGCGATATAACTTCCTTGAAAGGTTTCTCCAGTGTAACTTTCTTCAAAATTGGCTCTTTGTCCCATGGCACCGTTGCCAATGCTGAAAAGACTTTCGGAAGATTTTACACTTTCGGCATCAAATCCTTCTTCTATGATGGACCAATTGTCTGCTTTTATATAATCTTGGTTCATTTTTCTTTTGTTTAAAAGTTTCAAGTTTCAGGTTCTTTAAACTGAATCTTGAAACAAAATTTAATTTATCAAAGCGTCTATAAAGCTTTTATCCATTTGGGTAAAGTCTTTGAATAGATGTTTTGCTTCGTGCAATGTTTCTGCATCCCCAATTCCAATGCTAACCATTCCGCCGATATTGGCTGCCTGTATTCCCGCTACCGAATCTTCGAAAACTATCGAATCTTCTGGTTTGATGTTCAATAATTTGGCGGCAAGCAAGAAAACTTCGGGATCGGGTTTTGCATTCGAAACATCATTTCCGTCCACAATCGCATCAAAAAAGGGTAGTGTTCCCGTTTTTTCGAGAATGGGTCTGGCGTTTTTGCTGGCCGAACCCAATGCGATTAATTGATTTTGTTCTTTCAAATAGTTTAAAATCGGCATCACTCCCGGCAGGATTTCGCTTTCGTCCATATCGACTAAATAGGACAAATAATCTTCGTTTTTCTGAAGGAGCCATTTGTTTTTGTCTTCTTGCGAAGCTTCCACTTTTCCCAATCCTAAAATAATGTCCAAAGAACGCACGCGACTCACGCCTTTCAACAATTCGTTGTGTTCGTGCGTGAATTCAATTCCCAATTGATTGGCGATTTTTAGCCAAGCCAAATAATGGTATTTTGCCGTATCGACGATGACACCGTCAAGGTCGAATATAAATGCTTTTGTATTCATTGAAATGATTGTAATAATTTATTTAACTGTCGGAATGCTTTCCCTGACAAAAAACACTGCCAGACCTGCAATCAACATGGAGACTCCCGCGATTACTATGATTGCCATTGGAAAACCTCCAAACAAGGCAATAATGGTACTGCCTAACAATCCTGCGGCGATTTGTGGAATGGTGATCGTTGCGTTGAACAATCCCATGTAAACACCCATTTTGTCGGCAGGCAAAGATCCTGATAACATGGCGTAAGGCATTGCCAATATGGCCGCCCAAGCCAACCCCACTCCCGAAATGGATAGCAACAAAATGGTTTTGTCGTGGACAAAATACATCGAAGCCAACCCAATTCCTCCCATAAAAAGAGAAAAACTATAGGTTTTTTTTCTGCCGATTGATTTTGCAATTGACGGGATGAGTAATGAGTATAGTGCTGCAACGGCGCTGTAAAAAGCAAACAATACACCAGTCCAATCTCCGGCTTCGTTGAAACCAATTGATTTTGGGTCTAAAGCTTCTGCACCCCAAACTTGATTGGCGATGGCCCTGGTGGTGTAAACCCACATTAGAAATAAAGCAAACCAGGAAAAGAATTGCACGATTCCCAATTGCCAAAAAATCTTCGGAGCATTTGCAATCAATTTGAAGATGCTTGTTTTTTCTGTCACGGTTTCGGCTTCTAAATCGATGTCATTGTATTGTGCGTGTTCTTTTGGAGCATATTCCTTGGTTCTAAAAACAGTCCAAAGAACGGTTGCCAATAAAATTGCACCACCAATGTAGAAAGACCATATTACGGATGCAGCCACTTTTTCGCCGGCAGCAGGAACGTTTGCCACTCCGGCTTTGGCAAGAATCCAAGGCAACAAGGAACCGAAAACAGCTCCAAAATTGATCAAGGCACTTTGCAGCGAATAACCCAAATTTTTCTGTTCGTCGTTTACCATGTCGCCGACAAGGGCTCTAAAAGGTTGCATTGTAACATTAAATGAAGTGTCCATTAAAAGAAGCATCACGGCACCAAAAATTAATGGCGGCAGCAAATAGGTAAAGTATTCGGCATTGGGCATAAAAAACATGGCCAAAGCTGAAACAATTGCACCGAAAAATATAAATGGAATTCTGCGTCCAAGACGGGTCCAGGTTTTGTCGCTGGAAAGACCAATTATGGGTTGGACTATTAAACCCGCCAAAGGGGCTGCCAGCCAAAAATAACCAATGCTGTGAACATCGGCACCCAAGGCTTCCAATATTCTGCTGGTATTCCCATTTTGTAGTGAATACCCAATCTGCACTCCCAGAAATCCAAAACTTAGATTCCAGATTTGCCAAAAACTTAATTCAGGTTTTTTCATTATCGTATATTAAATGAATGTACGATAAGCGCCTTGCTTATCAAAACTTAACTTATTTTCGAAGTAAAGGTAAAAGTTTTGAATGCCGTAAATGTATAAAAGAATTTGGAATTTAGATTTTCAGATTTTTGAATATATTGACTTACACCCTACTACAACGAAATAGTTTGATAAGTTATTGTTTTTAAAGGCTAATTTGTTGATTCTCTTTCGATGAGGTGTGTTTCGATTACTATGGTTTTGTAGATTTCCTCCTCTTCGTCTTCCTCATTTTCGTCCTCTTCCGACTCCAATCTTTCGATAAGAGTTTTGGCGGCCATGTTTCCCATTTCTATCCCGTTTTGAGTCACGGTAGTGATGGATGGTGTTGAATATTTCGAAATAATTCCATCCGTAAAAGCAATTACGGCTATGTCTTCAGGAACTTTTATTCCCATTTTATTGGCTGTTTTAATAATCGTCACGGCAAATAGTTCGTTTACGGCAAAAACGGCGTCGATGGTTTTGTCTTCCAATAATTTTGCAATGGTAATTTCGCAATTGTCCACGTTTTCGATTTTTATGATCAAGTCTTGATCAAATGGCAATCCGTTTTCCAGTAATGCTTTGGTGTAACCGTCGGTTCTTAGTTTGCCAACACTCACGTAATCGACGGTGGTTACAAGGGCGATTTTCTTTCTTCCCTTGTCAATTAAACTCTGGACGGCTTCATAGGCGGCCAATTCATCGTCGATGATTACTTTGTCGCACTGAATATCGTCAGTCACCCTGTCAAACATAACCACGGGCATACCTTGATTGATTACTTCGGTAATATGGTGGAAATCTTTTTTCTGTTGGGTTTCCTTGGAGAGTGACATGATAAATCCATCGATGCTTCCATTGGCCAACATTTCCATATTCAGGACTTCTTTGTCAAAGGAATCATCCGATAAACATATGATGACGCTATATCCGTTTTCGTTGGCTATATGCTCGATTCCGTTGATAACGGTCGAAAAGAAATGATGCACGATTTCCGGAATAATGATTCCGATGGTTTTTGTCTTTCTGTTCTTTAGACTAAGCGCAATATTATTGGGTTTGTAGTGGTAGAATTTGGCAAAAGCCTGCACTTTTAGTCTCGTTTCTTCACCTATTTCCAAACTGTTTCTCAAGGATTTTGAAACTGTTGAGATGGAGACATCGAGTTCTCTTGCAATTTGTTTGAGCGTAACCTTCTTTTTCATATTGGGGATGTAATAAAAATCATTTTCGTAAAAAAGTTTCAAATAAATTTATATTATCGTAATTTTATGTCTAAAAACAGCAATAAAACAGAAAGTTTTCAACACTACCACGTTTTCGTAACCCATTTGGATTTTGCTTTTGTCGAGCGCTTATAAATTTATCTAATTTTGATACTCGAAGTAAAGGTAAATTAAATAAAAAACCTAATTAACTTAAACAAAAAGTATGAAAACAATTTACAAAAAGTTGTTATTTTTAATGTTGCTTCTGCCTTTTTGTGTTCTGGCCCAGAATACATTTAGCGGAAAAGTTCTTGATAAAATATCAGGACAACCTCTTCCGGGAGTAAACGTTAATGTACAAGGAAGCACAACTGGTGCTTCGACAGATTTTGAGGGAAAATTTAAATTATCAAATGTTAAGAAAGGCGATATAATCGTTTTTTCGTTCATTGGATATAAAAACGAAACTCTAGAATTCAACAACCAAACATCAGTAACAGTATCTCTAGAAGAAGATGCAAGTCAATTAAAAGAAGTTGTTGTTCAAGTGGGTTACGGTTCCGTTAAGAAAAAAGACGCTACTGGCGCAGTTGAAATTGTTTCTTCCAAAGACTTCAATAAAGGAGCCATGGTGTCTGTAGATCAGCTTTTGGCCGGAAAAGCGGCTGGAGTTCGTATTACCAATAATGGCGGACAACCAGATGCAGCACCAAATATCAGAATTAGGGGCGGTGCTTCTTTGAGCGCATCAAATGATCCATTGATTATCATTGATGGTGTTCCAATCAGTAATGAAAATCCTGCTGGTGTCAGTAACCCTTTGTCTTTGGTTAATCCAAATGATGTAGAAAGTTTTTCTATCTTGAAAGATGCATCTGCAACGGCTATTTATGGTGTAAGAGCTTCTAATGGAGTGATTATCATTACAACCAAAAAAGGAACATCTGGAGCTCCACAATTCAATTATTCGGCTACTGTGTCTGCAGGTAAAGTTGATGAAAACATCAATGTGATGAATGCTCAAGACTTTGTCAAGTTTATTCAGGAATATCATCCAACAAGAACAAACGGTTTGGGAATTGACGATTCTTCCAATACTTTGGTTGATGATTTGTCAACTCCGCAAATTGAAGGACGAATCATTGGCGACACCAACTGGCAAGACGAAATTTACAGAACGTCTATTTCTACTGACCATAATTTTAGCGCAAGAGCCAATTTGTTTAAAAAAATACCTTTCAGGGCTTCTTTTGGTTACAACAATACTCAAGGTCTTGTTAAAACCAACGATTATGAAAGATACAGTTATTCTCTAAAAATGACTCCAAAATTTTTGGACGACAATTTGAAAGTAGATTTTAATGCAAAAGGTACTTATGTCGACAAAAATTCAATCGATGAAGGAAGCGTTATTTACGGAGCAGTGGCCATGGATCCCACTAAACCCGTTTATGACTCAAACAGTATTTTTGGCGGATATTACCAAGAAACTTTGCTTAATGGAGGAAGAAACCAACTGGAAGGTGCTTCAAATCCATTGGCGTTATTGGAGCAAAGAGCAAGACCGGAAAGAGCACTTCGTTTTTTAGGAAACGTTGAATTTGATTATAAACTTCCATTTCTTACAGATTTAAGAGCAGTTGTCAATTTAGGTTTAGATGCTTCAGAAGCTAAAATTAGAGAACTTTATACAGACAATTCGATTGCTACTTACAGATTTAATCAAGGCACTGATCCTGCAACAAATTATGTGTTCAATCCCGGTGAAAATTACGAAGAAAATCAAACTTCTACCAATCAAACTATGGATGCTTATTTGGCATACAGCAAAAGTTTGACGGGTTTTGTGACCAAAGTAGATGGACAAGCCGGATATACTTATCAAAATTTTAAAACAGATGGTAATAAAGAAATTTACAGATACAATGACACAACGGGATTGAGAGAACTTGTAATTAATCCTAATAATCCAAACAACAGATATTATAGCCCTTTGAATTTGCAAGCTTATTTTGCCAGGGGAAATGTGGATTTGTTGGATAAATATTTGTTTACTGCAACTTTTAGGGCCGATGGATCATCCTTGTTTCAAAAAGACCAAAGATGGGGCTATTTCCCTGCTGTGGGTGCTGCTTGGAAAATCAAGGAAGAATCATTCTTGAAAGAATCCAATTTTGTGCAAAACCTTAAATTACGTTTAGGTTGGGGTAAAACGGGGCAACAAAACATTACGGGTTCTGCAGGATATTTCCCTTCAAGACCATTGTTCCAAGTAGGAAATGTCAATAGTCAATATTTACCGGGAATCAATACTTATTCAGCATTGGCTTTTAACCCAGATATTACATGGGAAAAAACCGCTAATTATAATTTGGGATTGGATTTCGAATTCTTTAACAAAAGCATTGTGACAGGTAGTTTTGATGTCTATAAACGTGATACAAATGATTTATTGGCAGTAGTTCCGGTTGCTCCGGGGCAAGGGCTTTCGAGTACATTTATAGACAATATCGGTTCTATTGAAAGTGAAGGTTTTGAAGTTAATCTTAATGTAAAACTAGTTCAACAAGAGAACTTCGATATGTCCATAGGAGGAAACATTGCATATAACCGCAGTGAAGTTACCGATTTGGAAGGAATTTCAGCAGTTCAGGCTACCGAAAGCGGATTGCCTACAGGAACAGGTCTCTTTTTGGGTTATCATGCGGTAGGTCATCAGCCTTATTCAGCATGGGTATTCCAACAGATTTATGATACTGACGGGCAACCCATTCCAAATGCTTTTAGAGATTTGAATGGAGACAATAAAATCGACAATGAAGACAGGTATTACAAAGCATTACGTCCGAACTGGACTTTTGGTTTCAATACTGCCATAAACTATAAAAATTGGGATTTAACCGCAAACTTTAGGGGTCAAATAGGAGGACAAGTATACAACTCCAGAATCACAACTATAGGTTTTACCGATAGGGCCATTCAAGGAACTTCAAGTGCATTGAATAATGTTCTTAATTTTTATGACGGTACAGCCAATCCATTGTTTAAAGATTTTAATGGAAACAGCACATTCTCGGATTATTTATTGGAAGATGCCACTTTCCTAAGGTTGGACAATATTACGTTAGGTTACAAATTTGGCAAGTTCATCAACAGTTCTTCTTTGAAAGTGTATGGCTCTGTCAATAACGCTTTTATTGTTACAAAAT
Organism: Flavobacterium fluvii; assembly: GCF_900129545.1. GTDB lineage: Bacteria > Bacteroidota > Bacteroidia > Flavobacteriales > Flavobacteriaceae > Flavobacterium > Flavobacterium fluvii. The sequence continues at coordinate 1,095,251 of NZ_FQWB01000001.1, forward strand.
ATTCAGGTCAAGATCCTGAAAATTTTAATGCAATTGACAATAATTTTTATCCAAGACCAAGAACATTTACGTTTGGTTTAAGTCTTGATTTCTAATTTCATTATAAAAATATCATGAAAAAATTTAAAATAAGTATAGTAGGAGTGAGTTTATTCCTGCTGTTGTTTAATAGCTGTTCGAATGATTTAGAAACCGAACCTAAAGTGGAGTTGGGGATTGATCAATTATTGCAGAAAGACCCAAATGCAATAAAAGGGTTGGTGTCTAAAATTTATGGTGCGTTTGCTTTATCCAGTTCAGAAGGTCCTGATAAATCTGACCTTGGTGCTGGTGATAATGCTGGTGAATCACCTTTTTTGAGAGGTATTGTCAATCTCCAGGATTTCACTGCCGATGGCATGAAAAACCGTTGGGGAGACAATGGATTGGATCAATTAACGACTACAACTAATTGGGATGAAAACAACAAGTTTTTCAGATATCTCTATAACAGGGTTTATTTCGTGGTTCCGCAGGCCAACAACTTGATTAATATAATGAATGATGTTAGTGTTCCCGATAAAGAACTTTACACTAGTGAATTGCGCTTTTTGCGCTCGTTGGCTTATTATTACATGATTGATTGTTTTGGAAAAGGTGTTATCGTGACGGAACAAGATTTAGGCAGTCCTGTCCCTGTTAAAGAATCATCAAGAGTAGAAATGTTCGAATATGTGGAAAAAGAACTGTTGGACATTGAAGCCAAAATTCCAATGACCAATGAATACGGTAGAGTAAACAAGTCAGGTGTGAGAATGTTGTTGGCAAAATTATACCTAAATGCCGAAGTATACACAGGGACTGCCAGATACAATGATGCCCTTATCTATACGGATAAAATAATTAAAGAAGGAGGTTATACATTGGCACCAAGTTTCAAAAGTTTATTTTCTGCGGACAATGACAAAACAGCTGCCAAAAACGAAATTATTTATGTCTTGATAGCTGATCCAATTGTAAGTCAAAGTTATGGTAACGGAACTTATATTGTGAACGGCAGCATGAGTGATGCAACTATGCAACCAACAGATTTTGGTAATCCTGGAGGTGCTGCAAATGCTTGGCAAGGACACAGGGCAACAAAAGCCTGGTATGGTTTATTTGGAAGTTCAGCCGCTGCTTTGGCTTCGTCTCCAGATGATAGAGGCAAGTTGTTTTGGACAAGTGGCCATAATTACGAAATGACAGATTACAAAGCCTGGGTTGATGGTTTTCCAAGCGTGAAATTTACCAACAAGAATTTCCAAGGCTCTTCTTCTCCAACCGCTTTTGCCAACACTGATTTTCCTTTATACCGATTGGCAGATGTGTATTTAATGTATGCAGAATGTGTGCTTAGAGGAGCAACAGCAGGGAATGCTAGCCAAGCATTGACATATGTAAATGCTGTCAGAAATCGCTCTAAAGCTTCTTCAATAAATGCAACGGATTTAACATTAAATTTCATCTTGGACGAAAGAGCAAGAGAACTTAATCTTGAGGGACACAGGAGAACCGATTTAATTCGATTTGGCAAGTTTACGGGAGGTTCTTATAACTGGCCATGGAAAGGCGGAGTTAAAGACGGAACAGCAATTCCTGACAGCTACAAATTATTCCCAATTCCTTTGACCGCTCTACAAGCAAACCCTAACTTAAAACAAAACCCAGGTTACTAACCTCTAATAAAATAAAACAATGAAAAATATTTTAAAAACAACAATTTTTGCCTTTTTGCTAATCGCATTAGGTTCATGTGAAAATGATATAGAAGCGGTGGCCACTCCTCAATCAGGAGCAAAACTATTGAGCCCGGCATCAGGAACCGAATTGGTTTTGATGCAATCAAGAGAGAATGAAGTCGTAACGACTTTAGTATGGGATTACAGTGATTTTGGAGTTGAAACAGCAGCAACCTACACTGTGGAAATTGCAAAAGCAGGTACTGAATTTGCAGCTCCTATTGCTGCTGGTACAACCACCGACAGGTTTTTGTCTTGGACTCATAAAGAACTTAACGGTTTGTTGTCTGCCAATGGATTTCCTCCTTTTGTGCAATCTTCCGTTGATGTTAGAATTAAAGCAGCATTGGGTACTGCCGCAAATGCAATCGTTCAATATTCTAATGTAATAATTTTGAAAGTGACTCCTTATACTAGCGAATTGCCTCAATTGGCAGTACCAGGAAATCATCAAGGTTGGAATCCTGTAACGGCTCCAAGAATTGCATCATCCGCTTTTGGAAAAACAGATTACGAAGGATATATTTGGTTAGATGGAGAGCATAAATTCGTTGCTCCAGATGCAGCCGGTGTATATGATTGGAACAAAGGACCAGATTATGGAGATGACGGAACATTTACAGGTAAGTTGGTTGAAAAAGACGAGAAAAACCTAACCGTTACAGCCGGATATTATTTTATAAATGCCGATACTAAAGCATTAACATACAAAGAAACCCGTACTGTATGGGGAATCATAGGCGATGCAACTCCTGGAGGATGGGATAATAGCACCCCAATGACTTATAACAGCACCACTAAAGTTTGGACTGTTACAGTTAACCTTACAGATAAACAAATCAAATTTAGAGCCAACAATGCATGGGATATCAACTACGGGGATACTGGAGCTGATGGAAAATTAGAATTTAATTCTCCAGACAACATAAAAGTAGCTGCAGCAGGTAATTATACTGTCACTCTTGATTTGAGTACACCTAGAAGCTACAAATACACTCTTACTAAAAACTAATTTTAGTTTCATTTAAAAAAAGGGCTGTTCAAAAAGACAGCCCTTTTTTTCTTAATACCAGTAATCATGAAAAAAATAACACTTTTATTCCTGTTTTTTTTGTCAATAAAAGCTTTTGCCCAACAGCAAACGGTTACTTACACCGTAAGCCCGGCTTCATTTGAGGAAACAACTGCCATAACTATTACCATCAACGGGAATAGTGTAAACGAGGCCACTTGGGGAGTTGTCGGCAATGCATTGTATATGTGGGCTTGGGCTTTCGACTTGAATGATACGACCCAAAAAGGAACACCGCTAAATGGAACTTGGAATGCTTCCGACGAAGCAAGTCGTTTTACCTACAATTCCATATCTGATACTTACACCAAAACAATAACTCCCACAACGTATTACAACACGACAGGAATTGGGAAAATTGGATTCCTGATAAAAGCAAAAGACGGTACAGGTGACAAAAAATCGCAAGACATCCTTGTTGAGGTAGGGTTGTTGAGCGTAAACTTGACTACTCCATTGCAAAATAGTACCAACATAGTTGCTTCAGGAGGGAGTTTGAACATCGCTGCAAACAACACGAATGGCGTTGCCAGCTATAATTTAAAAGCCAATGGGGTTTCCATCAACACAAATCCAAGCACTTCAAGCTATGCTTATTCTCACACGAATATCACGACGAATCAAAATTACGAGTTGGAAGTCACGCAAGGGCCTACAACAATAATAAAAAAATTCTCGGCAATTGTAAATCCTGGAACTGTGTCTCAAGCAATGCCTGCGGGTTTGGTTGACGGAATCAATTACAATTCGGGCGATGCCACAAAGGCGACTTTGGTGCTGGACGCTCCATTAAAAGATTTTGTATACGTGGCTGGTAGTTTCAATAATTGGCTGCCAACTACAACTTATGCCATGAAAAAAGACAATGTTTCGGGCAAGTTTTGGCTGGAATTGACGGGTTTGGTTTCAGGAACTAATTACACGTATCAATATTGGGTAGTCGACGAAACTCCCATCGCCAATACGCCCTCCGTGGTAAAAACGGCCGATCCTTATTCTACCTTGGTTTTGAACGAGGAAGACACATCGATTCCGGTTGGTAATTATCCCAATCTTCCTGCTTATCCCGCCGGACAAGAACGTGAAGTCACTGTTTTGCTGACCGGGCAAACACCTTATGCTTGGAGCACGTCAACAACCAATTTTGTAAAACCAGAAAAAGACAAACTAGTGGTTTACGAAGTTTTGGTCAGGGATTTTGATGCCAACAGAAGTTATCAAAACCTTATTGACAGAATCGATTATTTCAAAAACTTGAAAATAAATGCCATCGAATTAATGCCCGTAATGGAATTTGACGGCAACGAAAGTTGGGGTTACAACACCTCTTTTCATATGGCTTTGGACAAGGCTTATGGTACAAGTGCCAAACTAAAAGAGTTCGTGGATTTATGTCATCAAAACGGAATTGCGGTAATTCTAGACGTGGCATTGAATCACGCTTTTGGAAGAAACCCGATGGATAGAATGTGGATGGACGATCCCGACGGCGACGGCTGGGGAGGCCCATCTTCCGAGAATCCTTATTTTAATATGTCTGCCAGACATAGTTACAGCGTTGGAAATGATTTTAATCACCAACAACCCAGAACAAAAAATTATGTAAAAAGGGTAATCAAGCAATGGATAGAAGAATACAAAATTGACGGTTTCCGTTGGGATTTGACCAAGGGTTTTACCCAAAACTGCCCTTATACGGGAAGTTCAAGTGTTCAGGACAATTGTACCAATATTTACCAACAAGACAGGGTGGATGTCCTTAAAGAGTATGCCGATTATTCTTGGAGTTTGGATCCGACGCATTATGCTATTTTCGAACATTTGGGAAATGACAACGAAGAACAACAATGGGCCAATTACAGAATCGCCGAAACGCCAAGCAAAGGAGTGATGATGTGGGGCAAAATGACCGATAGATACAATGAATTGTCAATGGGTCAAAGCGGAGATAAAAACATCGAAAGAATGGGCTACGACAGCAGGGGATTTACCGGAAAAAGATTGATGGGATATGCCGAAAGCCACGACGAAGAACGATTGATGTATAAAAACCTGCAATATGGTCAAAGTTCCAATCCTGCCCATGATGTTAAGAATTTGAATGTGGCTTTGTCTAGAATGTCTGCCATTGGAGCGGTGTCGCTTCTGGTTCCTGGTCCAAAAATGATTTGGCATTTTGGTGAATTGGGTTGGGAAAAGTCTATTTGGACTTGTAATAATGGAACAGTAAATACGGATTATGATGGAGGCGTGCCAAGTGGTGATTGTAAATTGGACACAAAACCGCAACCACAATGGACGAACAATTGGCTTGGAGATGTAAATAGAAATAAAATCTATTTTGATTGGGCAAAAATGATTGCCTTAAAAACAACGGAGCCCATCTTTAATGCTACTATCACTGCTAACAGTGGTTTCGATATTCAGTCGGGAACTTACACGCCAAGATTGTTTATTTGGGACAATTCATTGCCTTCCACGCAATTGAAAAACATCGTGGTGCTTACAAATTTAGACGTGACAACCCAAAATGTCGTTCCAGATTTTCCTTATACGGGAACTTGGTACAACTTGATGGATAATGCTCCTGTTCAGGTGACGAGCACAACGGCAACAATTGCCATAGAAGCAGGTGGATTCAGGATTTATGGCAACAAATCCTCTTCATTGGGAACAGACAAGTTTGAAGTGAACGGTGAAATTTATTTATATCCAAATCCAACTTCGGATTATTTTAAGTTAAACACAAATAGTTCTAAAGTTGAAATTTATTCGATCACGGGACAATTGGTAAAAAGCTTTAATGCTAAACAGTCCAAAGAAAATCAGTTTTCTATTAGTGATTTGAATAAAGGAATCTATGTTGTAAAAGCACTCAACGAAAACAGTGAAGTTAAAGTGATGAAGCTGTTAAAGCAATAAAAAAATGCTGTAAACATAAAAAGGGCTGTCTAAATTTTTAGACAGCCCTTTCCTTTTTTATTATAATTTATTTCGTTTTACAATTTTCCATCTTTTATCTCTTCCACAATTTCTGGATTCAATAAAGTGGAGGTGTCTCCGAAGTTTGAGAAATCACCTTCGGCTATTTTGCGAAGAATACGACGCATAATTTTGCCGGAACGTGTTTTTGGCAAACCGGAAACGAATTGAATTTTATCCAACTTGGCAATTGGTCCAATATGGTCGGCAACGTGTTGGTTTATCTCTTTCATAAGATTTTCCCTGTCGCGATATTCTCCAGATTCTTTAAGGATTACAAAACCATATAAAGCATTTCCTTTGATGTCGTGCGGGAATCCTACAATGGCACTTTCGGCAACTGCTGGATGTTCGTTTATTGCATCCTCTATAGGGGCAGTTCCAAGATTATGACCTGAAACAATGATGACATCATCTACACGACCCGTGATTCTGTAGTAACCCACTTCATCACGCAAAGCTCCGTCACCCGTAAAATATTTTCCAGGGAAAGCACTGAAATAAGTGTCTTTATAACGTTGATGATCGCCCCAAATGGTTCTTGCAATTCCCGGCCAAGGAAATTTGATGCAAAGACTTCCCGTAACTTGATTGTCTTCTATTTCGTTGCGTTTTTCATCCATCAAAACGGCTTGAATACCAGGTAATGGCAAGGAAGCGTAGGTTGGTTTTGTTGGAGTTATAAAAGCAAGTGCCGAAATCAAGATACCACCGGTTTCTGTTTGCCACCAAGTGTCAACCAAAGGACAACGTTTTCCACCAACGTGGTCATTGTACCAGTGCCATGCTTCCTCATTGATAGGTTCTCCAACGGAGCCAATCACTTTCAAGGATTTTAATGGGTATTTTTGTATGTAGGACAGGTTTTCTTTTGCCAAGGCACGAATGGCTGTCGGCGCAGTATAAAATTGGGTAATTTTGTGTTTTTCGATGATTTCCCAAAAACGACTAAAGTCAGGGTAGGATGGTACGCCTTCATAAATTACGGTTGTGGCACCGTTCAATAATGGGCCGTACAATATATAGGAATGTCCGGTAATCCAACCAATGTCGGCAGTACACCAGAAAATATCATTTTCTTCATAGCTGAACACATTCTTGAAAGAATAAGCCGTGTAAACCATGTATCCAGCAGTTGTATGCACCATTCCTTTTGGTTTTCCGGTCGAACCAGAAGTATAAAGGATGAACAATGGATCTTCTGCGTCCATGATTTCGGCAACGTTATTGTCTGATGCTTCGTCTAAAAGGGGCTGCAACCATTGGTCACGACCTTCTTTCATGGTGATTGAAGCATTGGTTCTTTTAGCAACCAAAACTTTTTCAACACAAGGACAATTGTTTAGGGCATCGTCAATGATTCCTTTTAAATCGATAGTTTTTTCTCCCCTAAATCCACCATCAGACGTGATGACCATTTTGCTTTCGCAGTCGTTAATTCTTGCTGCCACTGCCGAAGCAGAAAATCCTGCAAAAACAACCGAATGGATGGCACCAATTCTGGCACAAGCCAATACAGAAACCGCCAATTCAGGTATCATTGGCAAATAAATACAAACTCTATCCCCTTTCTCTACACCTTGTTCGCGAAGAACATTGGCCATTTTGGAAACTCTCGCATACAAATCGTTATACGTAATATGTTGCGCCGCTTCACCTGGATTGTTTGGTTCGAAAATAATGGCTGTTTTGTCTCCTCTTTTTGAAAGATGTCTGTCAAGACAATTCTTCACGATATTTACCTTGGCATCCACAAACCATTGGATTTTGGCCTCGGCCATGTCAAATTCCATTATTTTTTCGGATTCTTGGTACCAAGTAAAGTTTTCTGAAGCGATTTTGCTCCAAAATTTTCTGGGTTCACGAATGGATTTATTGTAGTGTTTGAAGTATTGTTCTAGATTTTCTATTTTATAGTAACTCATAGTTGTTTTTTTCTAGTTTAAATGTCTTAATGTGTTGAGTCAACAAATTTAAAAACCTATCGCTATCGAATAGCAGATAGGTTGTATGGTAAAAAGAAGAAGTTTGCTTTATGTTTATAGAGGCAATACTTGTCTTCCTAATTTTTCATTGATGATTAAGGCAGCTGCTTCATAAAAAGCAAAAGAGCCACACAAAATACCTTCATATCCGGCAAAGGTATGAATGTTTTCGTTTCCAGTAAAACTAGCTATGGATAATAATGCAAAAAGAATTACCAAAGAGCCAAAAATAAGTTTTCCAATGGTGTTCCCCTTCAATGTTCCAATGAAAAAGGCCAATGTGAACAAGCCCCATAATCCTAAATAGAATCCCATTGAGGCACCGTCAGGTTTTGTCACTCCCGCCAAAGGCAATAGCCACAAGGCAACAAGCGATATCCAGAAGAATCCATAAGAAGTAAACGCAGACATAGCAAAAATATTACCTTTTTTCCATTCCATTATTCCTGCAATAACTTGTTGCAGACCGCCAAAAAATATTCCCATCCCCATAATCATGGCATTGAGTTCGAAGAATCCAGCGTTATGGATGTTCAATAAAATTGTTGTCATTCCGAAGCCAAAAAGGCCTAATGGTGCCGGGTTGGCTGTCGTGTCTTTGATAATTTGTTCCATAAATAGTTAAAAAATTAAAATTGGTTTTTTGGTTATAGTTAATATTTTTTTGGATTTTTTAAGCAAAAAACTACATTCGATTTGCAGTTAGTTCACAAATATATCAAACCTACTCGATTTTTTGAATAATTTTTTTTCTTTTTTGTAACTCTTGGTTCCGATGCTTGTTTTTAATGAATCAATACCTGTTTTTAATTCTTTTAAACTTAAAATTATAGTTAAAATAGCTAATGTTTGGTTGTTGTAGTGGTTAATGATTTTTTTGTCCTGATTTATTAAAATGATAGAAGCCTTGAAATTCATTTTTCAAGGCTTCTATTTTGAGAACAACTTCTGTTTTTATTTATTTAAATGCTGGAAAGTTGCCATCACACCGTCAATTTGTGCCAAAGCAAACATTCGACCGTGAAACGAATAGCCCGGATTGTATCCTTTGTCTTCGTCGCCCAACATCATTCGACCATGATCGACGCGCATCGGTAATTTTGAATTTTCAGTGTCAAATATTTTAACCAATTCTATTAAATGTCCACGTCCTTCAAGATGGGAAGCCTCGATGAAATTGCCTCCTTCCAAGGTTTCGGTGCTTCTTAGATGCACAAAATGGGTGCGGGAAGCAAATTTTCGGGCCAACTCGGGAACATTATTCTGTAAACCAGTACTCAATGAACCAGCGCAAAATGTCAAGCCATTGTGTGGATTGTCAACGGCATCCAAAATCCATCGAATATCTTCTTCGTTGGTTACAATTCTTGGTAAACCCAGCATTTGAAACGGTGGGTCGTCAGGATGAATGCACATGTTGATGCCGTATTTTTCGCAAACCGGCATAATGCGGTTCAAGAAATAACGCAAGTTTTCACGCAATTCATTCTTGTCGATGTTGTCGTAAACGGCAAGCAATCTGTTGAATATGGCCACCGGATTTTGATCTCCCGCTTTTATGTTTCCATTGATGAAGCCTTGCGTTTTTACAATGATGGTGTCTATCAATTGCTCTTTTTCGGCTTCGGTAATGGTTTTGTCCAGTTCGTAAACTTTGGCTAATTCTTCGCTGGTGTATTCCTTGTCGGCATCTTTTCTGTTAAGAATCAAGATGTCAAAATAGGCAAATTTGATTTTGTCGAAAAACAGGGTCGAAGTACCGTCTTCCAATTTGTATTCCAAGTCGGTTCGAATCCAGTCGATAACCGGCATAAAATTATAACAAATTGTTTTTAAACCACATTTTCCCAAATTTTCAAGACTGACAATATAGTTGTCAATCAGTTGGTCCCGATTGGGTGCGTTGTTTTTGATACCTTCGCTTACGGGAAGACTTTCAATAACCGACCAACGCAATCCTGCGGCTTCGATATAATTTTTGAGGTCAAGAATTGCTTCTTCTGTCCATATTTCGCCATTTGGAATATCGTGCAAAGCCGAAACGATGCCTTCCACGCCAATTTCCCTAAGCATGGATAAAGCTATTTTATCCTTTTTGCCAAACCATCTCCATGTTTTTTCCATAACTATACTCCGCTAAATGCACTAAAACCACCATCAACAGGCAATACAACTCCGGTAATAAAACTGGCTGCATCACTGCACAAAAATTGTACGGTTCCGTTCAATTCCGCAATGTCACCGAAACGTCCCATTGGGGTTTTGGCTAACACTTTTATACTTCTTTCAGTAAGAGAACCATCTTCATTAATCAAAACTCTACGGTTTTGGTCACCGATAAAAAATCCCGGTGCCAATGCATTAACGCGAATTCCGTCGCCATATTTCATCGCCATTTCCGTGGCCAACCATTGGGTGAAATTGCTGATTCCCGTTTTGGCAACCGAGTAACCCGGCACGCGAGTTATCGCTGAATAAGCCGCCATGGATGACATGTTGATGATGCTTCCGCTTTTTTGTTTCGACATTACTCTTCCAAAAACCATGCTTGGAAAAACGGTTCCGTTCAAGTTTAGGTTGGTAACTTTGTCCCAATCGCTAATTTTCATGTCGAAAAATTCTTGGTCTGGCATAAGTGTTGCTCCAGGAAGATTTCCTCCTGCGATATTCAACAAGATGTCAATTCGACCCCATTTGGCCAATACTTCCTTGGCCACGTTTTCTAGGCTTTCCATATCAAGCACATTGCCCACAACTCCAATTACGTCACTTCCAAATTCGGAAAGTTCGGCTACTCTTTTATTTAGGTTTTCTTCGTGAATATCAATGGCTACTACTTTTGCTCCTGCTTGCAAAAAACTTTTTGCGATGCTTCCGCCCAAAACTCCACCAGCTCCGGTTATTATGGCTGTTTTTCCTTGAATACTAAATGCTTCATTCATATCTTGTTTATTTTTAGATTGCTACATACAAATTTAAGAACAAACTAAACTAATTTTATTTCCTAAATTTGCACATACTGATTCTATTTTTGCAAATTAAAAAGTGATACAATGAAAAAAATTATGAACGAAAGGCTTCCCATTTCGAAGTCTTCTCCCCTGAAAGCACGTTTTTTTGATTACGAACATTTTACATATCCCTTGCATTTTCATACGGAATATGAGATTATTTATATCAAGGAAGGAACGGGAACCCGGTTTTTGGGCAACAGCATCTCCCAATTCAAGGCAGGTGACATCTTGCTCATTGGGTCTAATTTGCCGCATTTCATGAAGAGTGACGAGGCCTATCATTTGGGCAATGCCGACTTGAGGGTAAAAGGCACCATAATCCAGTTTGAAAAAGAATTCATGTATTATGCCATAAATCATTATCCGCATTTTTTAAAAATAAAGAATTTGTTTCAGGAATCTCAAAGAGGAATTTATTTTGCCGCAGGCAGTTTCCCAAAATTACAGGATTTAATTGAAAAAATACCATTGGAAAACGGTTTGAAACAACTGATGCTTTTTTTGGAAATTCTCAAGGAAATGTCGGAAACCGAGAACAGGCAAATTATTTCCACTACCGACTTTGTCAATGAAACGATTTATGATACGGCGAGGATAGATAAAATAATGTCTTATCTCAACAAGAATTATACACGCAATGTGAGTCTTGATGAAATTGCCTCTTTTGCCGCGATGAACGCTTCCGCTTTTTGCCGTTATTTTAAAAGCAAAACAGGCAAATCCTTTAAAAACTACATCTTGGATATGCGGATTGGTTATGCCTGCAAATTATTGTTGATGGAAGATATCAGTATTTCCCAGTTGAGCGGGCAATGTGGTTTTGAGACCATTTCCCATTTCAATAAAACGTTTAAAAAAAATACGGGTTATGTTCCTTCCCAATATAGAAAGACGATGTTGAGCAAATGATTGTCTTGGATATTTTTTGCTATACGAATTACATCCAGTATTCACTTATTTAACAGAAAACTTGAAAGTTGTTTTCGTTTTATAATTTTCTCCAGGGCTTAACACTGTAGAAGGAAAATCTTTCTGGTTTGGAGAATCTGAATAGTGTTGTGTTTCAAGACACAAACCAGTTCTGAGAATATAAGTACCGATGAAAGAATAACCAAATAAGGAATTTTGCAAACAAATTAAAAGTCTATTTACCATATTGTACTAAAAGTATTACCTATATTTACAAGGTTAAAATAAGTTAAAACAAATAATAAAAAAACATGAACTTCAGATTACTTACTTTATTTGTTTTTTTTAGCCTCGGTTTTAACTCTTATGCCCAAATAAATGCTGTTGAAATTACATATACTCATAATACTGACAACACCTGCGATTTTTATTATAAAAAAAGTACACCTGGAACCTATCACCTTATCATAAAATTTAAATCAATTAGAAACACTGAAGAATATTTCTACGAGGGAAATGTCAAAGAGTATTCAGGGTTCTTATTCCAGCTAAAACCCATAAAACCAGAGAAGAAAATTAAATTTATTTGCGAACCTTATTATGTCAAAGGCAATCCAAAACCGGATATTGACAAAGATTTTAAATACTTATTACCATTTAAAAAAGGTAAAAAAATTGCTGTTTCAACAATTATGACTCTTATGGGTAATTTAACTGAAGGCAATAATAATTTTGGCAGTTACGTCACCTATTCTTCATCTCCACAATCTGAAACCATTCATGCTATGAGAAAAGGTGTTGTGATTGATGTAGTCAATAGCTACGATTTTGACCAAAAAAGTTTTGATGTTTTATACGAAAAAAGAAATTCCATTATCATAGAACACGAAGACGGGACATTAGCCAGCTATGCAGGATTTAAAAAAGATGCTATCTTGGTAAAAATTGGACAAACCGTATTGCCAACAGATTGTTTAGGCAATTTAGAAAAAAGTGTAGATAATTGGTATCATCTTTTTTTTGAAGTTTACTATAATGCTTATATGAAAGATGTTTTTCCAGATAAAAAGGAAGATTTAAACAAACGAATGGCAAAAAAATTAAATCCTTTTTTTTATACTAATAAAGGTTTGGTCGCATTGGATGATAAATTGTACGATTCACAAGATTACACCGTAGAAACACCAGAAACGATTATCTGTCAGGAATTCACTAAAGAAGAATTAAATGAAAAGGGCAAATTATTAAACAATCAAACTTTAAAATCTAAATAAGAAATTTTACAAAATACAAATTCAGTTTAGAATATAAAAAAAGTCCAGAAGCAATACCTCTGGACTTTTTTGAAATTATTTGATTCTCTTATTATTTTACAGAGAATTTGAAAGTTGTTTTTGTCTTGTAATTTTCTCCAGGGCTTAACACTGTAGAAGGAAAATCTTTCTGGTTTGGAGAATCTGGATAATGTTGTGTTTCCAGACACAAACCAGTTCTGTGAGCGTAAGTTCCTCCGTTTCTCATTGGCAAAGTTCCGTCCAAGAAGTTTCCTGTGTAAAGTTGGATTCCCGGTTGGTCAGTGTACACTTCCAATAATCTTCCGCTTGTTGGATCATAAGCCGAAGCTGCAAAACGATCTCCTTTGTCTTGGTTGTTCAAAACCCAGCAGTGGTCATATCCTTTTCCTTTGATTAACTGGTCGTCTTTGGCTTCAATGTCTTTTCCAATCACTCTAGGTTTTCTGAAGTCAAAAGGCGTATTGGTTACATCCGTTAATTTTCCTGTTGGAATTAAATCGGCATCCACTGGAACCAATTTGTCGGCATCAATTACCACTTCATCATCCAAGATGGTTTTTGTGAAATCTCCTGACAAGTTGAAATAAGAATGTTGGGTCAAGTTGACAATCGTTTTCTTGTCGGTTGTGGCTTCGTAAAGCACGTCCAATGAATTGTCGTTGTTCAAGGTGTAAGTCACAAAAACGGTCAAGTTACCAGGATAACCTTCTTCCAAGTCTTTGCTCACGTATTTTAGTTTTAAAGTTGCATTGGCGCCGCTTTTTGCTTCTTCAACAGTCCAAACTTTTCTGTGGAAACCTTCCGGTCCACCGTGTAAAGCATTTTTGCCATTGTTGGCAGCCAAGGTGTATTCTTTTCCGTCAAGGGTAAATTTACCTTTTGCAATTCGGTTTCCGTATCTTCCGATAAGGGCACCAAAATAAGGATTGTCTTTGGTATATTGTTCCAAATTACTGAAACCGATTACCACTTCTTCCGAAACACCTGCTTTGTTGGGTACTTTCAAAGAGGTAATGATTCCACCATAAGTCATGATGTTTACTTCCATTCCTTTTTGGTTTTTCAGGGTATAAAGATCTACTTGTTCCCCTTTGGCTGTTTTGCCAAACTCTGATTTTGCTATCGATACAGAATCTGTAGCCGTAGCTTCTAATTTAGTTTCTTCCACTTTTTTATCACCTTTACATTGAATATTCATACTGGCCAAACTTACTATGGAAATTCCATAAATGCAACGTTTTAATACATTCATAATTATTTTTGGTTTTTTGGGTTACTTATTAATAGAGAAAAAGTTTGAAAGTTTCCAAACATGTTGTTTTTAGACTTTCAAACTTTTGATTTTTCAATTATTTACAAACCGTGTTGAAATAAATGGTAGTAAGCTTCATTCGCGTTCAAAGTATCTTTGAAAGCACGGATTTTGGTATCGTTGTCAATTACAACCAATTCGATTCCTGCAATATCGGCAAAATCTTCCATAAACTCGGTAGTTACCGCTTGGCTATACACCGTGTGGTGTGCTCCACCGGCAAGAATCCAGGCTGTTGCTGCGATGTCAAGGTTTGGTTTACAATCCCACAATACACGAGCTACTGGTAATTTTGGCAAATCAGCCATTGGTTTAACCGCTGTAACTTCGTTTACAATTAAACGGAAACGAGTTCCCATATCTACCAATGACACATTGATTGCATCACCAGCTGGCGAATTGAATACCAAACGAACCGGGTCTTCTTTTCCTCCAATTCCCAATGGGTGAATTTCGCAAGAAGGTTTTCCGTCCGTGATAGATGGACAAATTTCCAACATGTGTGAACCTAAAACGTATGATTTCTCAGGTGTAAAGTGGTAAGTGTAATCTTCCATGAAAGAAGTTCCTCCTTCAAGACCGATGTTCATTACTTTCAAGACACGAACCATGGCAGCTGTTTTCCAGTCACCTTCTCCACCAAAACCGTAACCATCCGCCATCAAACGTTGGGTTGCAATTCCCGGTAATTGTTTTAATTCTCCCAAGTTTTCGAAAGTATCTGTAAATGCACCAAAACCACCTTCTTCCAAGAATGCTCTCAAACCTAATTCGATTTTGGCAGCATCCAATAATGATTGTCTTTGCTCTCCACCTTTTTGCAATTTAGGAGCCAAATTGTATGATTCTTCATAAACTGCTACCAAAGCATCCACTTGGGCGTCAGTAACCAGTTTCATTTTATTGACGATATCAGAAGAGTCGTATCCGTTTACGGCCATTCCAAAACGAATTTGGGCTTCCACTTTATCTCCACAAGTAACGGCAACTTCACGCATGTTGTCTCCAAAACGCGCCACTTTCAGGTTTTGCATTTCGTCCCAACCCAAAGCTACTCTAGACCAGTTTCCTAATTTAGTTTGTACTCTTTTGTCTTCCCAGTGTCCAACAACAACTTTGCGTTTTTTGCGCATTCTAGACATGATGTAACCAAACTCCCTGTCTCCGTGAGCCGATTGGTTCAAGTTCATGAAATCCATATCGATGGTTGCCCAAGGAATTTCAGCATTGTATTGGGTGTGTAAATGGCACAATGGTTTTTTAAGAATGCTTAAACCGTTAATCCA
The DNA here is from genome assembly GCF_900129545.1 of Flavobacterium fluvii. Lineage (GTDB taxonomy): Bacteria > Bacteroidota > Bacteroidia > Flavobacteriales > Flavobacteriaceae > Flavobacterium > Flavobacterium fluvii. The sequence goes on from NZ_FQWB01000001.1 coordinate 1,110,866, forward strand.
CATTTTGGCTGGAGAAAAAGTGTGCATCCAAGCGATGATACCAATACAGTTTTTGTTGGTATTGGCTTCCAAGCAAATATCGGTAATTTCACTAGGTGATTTTGCTACCGATTTGTAAATCACTTTTACGGGAACAGAAGAAGAAGCATCGATTCCTTTTGCAATTTCTTGGGAATGTACGGCAACTTGTTTTAAAGTTTCTTCACCGTATAAGTTTTGGCTTCCTACTACAAACCAAATTTCTTTTTTAGAAATATCTATCATTTTATTATACTATTTATTCGTTTAACTGTTTATTTATGTAATCTGCAATCTGAAATTTACTGTCCGTAATAGGAATTTTTTCCGTGTTTGCGTTCGTAATGTTTTTTAATCAAGGAATCTTTCAATCTTGGCGCATTTGGGTTTATCAATTCGGTTAGGTGCGCCATTTCGGCAACAACTTCCAAAACCTTGCTGTTGTAAACGGCTTTTGCGGCATTTTTTCCCCAAGCAAATGGTCCGTGGTTTCCAATAAGAATCATTTCCACTTCTTCATAAGAAAGGTTTTTTTCCTTGAAACAATCCAAAATCTGGATTCCGGTATTGTGTTCGTAATTCCCTTCGATAAGTGCGTCAGCCATTGGCGGAGCACAAGGAATATCGGCGGTTAAATGGTCGGCGTGAGTGGTTCCAAAAATTGGAATGTCTCTTTGTGCTTGTGCCCAAGCCACGGAATAAGTGGCGTGCGTATGGGCAACTCCACCAATATTTGGCCAGTTTTTGTATAAATAAGCGTGCGTTTTCGTGTCAGATGACGGACGCATGGAACCTTCGATAATGTTGTTGTCGAAATCAACAATCACAATATCTTCCGGTTTCAATTCTTCGTAGGCAACACCGCTAGGTTTGATGGCAAAAACACCATTTTCCCTGTCCACGGCACTTACGTTTCCAAAAGTATAGACTACTAATTTTAAGGCGTTCAATTGCATATTGGCCTCGTAGCATTCTTGTTTTAAAGCTGCGTATTTTGACATTCTAACTATTTTATTTTGTTATACTTTCGATAAACTGGGCTAAATCAGAATAAGAATCCATCAATTCTTGATAAGCTTCTATTTTGTCTGATTCCGGGAAATATTCGCTTTCGAAATCGCTTCCCATTTTTTTGCTGGCTTCAATCACGTTTGGATAAATTCCGGCGGCAACTGCTGCGTAAATCGCTGCTCCCAATGCTGGTGCTTGATCCGAAGCGGCAACTTTGATGGGTTTGTTCAAAACATTCGCCAAAGTTTGCATAATAAATGGCGATTTTCTGGCCACGCCTCCAATTCCGATTACGCTGTCGATGCGAACACCTTCTTCTTCAAAACGGTCCACGATTTTTTTGGAGCCAAAACAAATTGAATTGATTAAAGCCTTGAAAAGATGAGGTGCTTTTGTTCCCAATGAAATGTTGGAAATGGCACTTTTCAATTCTTGGTTGGCATCTGGAGTTCGTCGCCCGTTTACCCAATCCAAGGCAGTAGGAATACTTTCCGACAACGGAATAGCTTCTGCTTGTTGAGTTAAAGTCTTGATGAAATTAGATTCCACTTCCGCTTTTAATTGTGTTTTTTGTTCATCAGATAATAGGGTGGAAGTGTAAACCAAATTGTCCAATGGCCAAGATAGCGTGTCCTTGAACCAAGCCAAAACATCGCCAAAAGCGGATTGTCCTGCTTCCAAACCAATGTAACCTGGAATAACCGAACCATCTACTTGTCCACAAATTCCTTTCACGGTTTTGCTTCCCACAATATCTTTGTCAGAAACCAAAATATCGCAAGTTGAAGTTCCCATAACGCGAACCAAAGTGTTTTCGTCAATTTTGGCTCCAACTGCTCCAGAGTGAGCGTCGAATGTTCCAACGGCAATGATGGTATCTGTTGTAAGTCCTAATTTGGTTGCCCATTCTTGGTTTAATGTTCCTGCAACAAGATCTGAAGTATAAGTTTCATCGTATAATTTTCCGCGAAGTGTCGCCAAATACGGGTCTAATTTTTCCAAGAATTCCACTGGTGGTAAACCGTTCCAGTCTTCGTGCCACATTGCTTTGTGTCCTGCTGCGCAACGGCTTCTTTTGAATGATTTCAAATCTTTGTCGTCAATCAACAAATAAGTCATTAAATCACAGTGTTCCATCCAAGTGTGGGTGGCATTTTTAACGGCTTCGTCTTCACGAGCCACGTGCAAAATTTTTGCCCAAAACCATTCCGATGAATAAATTCCACCTTCGTATTTAGTGAAATCTTCTCCACCCCAAGTAACTGCCAATTCATTGATTTCGTTGGCTTCGTTTATGGCGGTATGGTCTTTCCACAATACCATCATCGCATTTGGATTGTGTTCAAAACCTTTTGTCAAAGCCAAAGGGGTACCGTCTTCGGTAACTGGAATTGGCGATGAACCTGTTGTATCGATACAGATACTTTTTATTTGGGAAGGAGCTACATTTCCGGCTGCAACCACTGCTTTTATGGTAGATTCCAAGCCTTCGATATGATCCAAAGGATGTTGACGAAATTGATTTATGGAGGCGTTGCAATATTCTTTGTTTGCCCATCTTTTGTAATGGCAAACATCCGAGGCCAACTCTTGACCATTCTCGGTGTCTATCAAAACGGCACGAACGGAGTCTGATCCGTAGTCTAATCCTATAACGTAATTTTTCATTCTAAAATCTTTAAATTGGAAGAACAAAGATACTATAAATAGTTTATAAGTGTGTAAAAAACACTTAATTTAATTTAGCCTTTAAATTTTTGCAAATTCGTTAATAAAACATCCATTTTCAGCAATAACAGAATATAAAATTTTGTCTTATGAGTGTTTTGTTACGATTATAGTATCTTTATTTTCAAAACTATAACGGAATAGGCTGGTGAACTAGTTAACCTTTTTTCATTTTTTAGGTTAAAAATTTGGTTTATTTCATCGGTTCAACTACAGGCCAAAGTGTGTCGTCCCATTTCAGTTGTTTTATTTGTAATACGGGTCTTCCTTTTTGCTTCGCATCATAAGCGTGAAAAATGATGTAGTCTTTCCCGTCAAAAGTATAAGTGCTGTTGTGTCCTGCCCCAAACCAATTTTGGTCACCTTGAATCAATAAAGTTCCGCCGCCTTCGGTCAATGGTTTTCCGTCTTTGTCAAGATAAGGGCCAGTGATGGTTTTTGATCTTCCCATAACCACTTTATAGGTGCTTTTTTCGCCTCGGCAACACAAATCCCAAGAAAGGAATTGGTAATAATAGCCGTTCTTTTTGAAAATAAAAGGAGCTTCGAGTGCGCCATCTCCGGGATTGGAATCTGCTAATTCGAAAGTTCTTTTGCGTTTGGCAATCGTGTACCATTCTTGGGGTTGTGCAATCGATTTTAAATCGGAATTCAATTTGACCATTTTCAATCCTTCCCAAAAAGAGCCGAAAGCCAGCCAAGGCGTGTTGTTTTCGTCGAATGTCAAATTGGGATCAATGGCGTTCCAAAGGTCGCGGTTGGGTATGGATTGAATGACAATTCCTTGATCGACCCATTTGTAAGCGGGGTCTTTTGGGTCTAAAGTCGTATTGGTTGTCACTCCAATCGCCGAAGTATTTTTGGCGAAAGCCGAAACGGAATAATACAAATAATACCTATTGTTGTGAAACGAAATATCCGGTGCCCAAATATGATTGTCGAAATTAGGAACTACTTTGTCTACCCAAACTGGTTTTTCCTGAAATATGGCAGGTTCTTTAGTCCAGGTTTTCAAGTCTTTAGAACTGAAAACGCTGATGCCTCTTCCGGTGCAATACAAATAATAGGTATCTTTTTGCTTGATCATGACGGGATCGTGAACGGTAATGTCCTGAGCCGAAGAAAAACACGTCATCAATAGTGCCAGAAAAAAGAATGGGTTAGAAAACTTCATGTCTATCTTTTTATTTTTGGATGCCTTCCGAAGTCATCACGACTCTTTTCATGGTGCCATCAGGATTGTAATATAGTTTATCAACACAAACCGATCTTCTGAAACTGCCTCCATGTGTTGGAATGCTGCCATTGTGGTAAATAAAATAAGGAACTCCCTTGAATTCTATTATGGATTGGTGATTTGTGTTTGAATTTCCTGCCACTTCATTCAAAATGCCTTTGTATTCCCATGGACCGTTGATGGATTTGCTCATGGCGTAGGCAATTTTTTCTGGAAATTGATACGCATACGATAAATAATACCAATCCTTGCGTTTGTGAATCCAAGGAGCTTCAGTGAAATTAGGCAAGTCAATGGTTTGAATTGGACCATCAAATTCAATCATGTTTTCTTTTAGTTTCACGTAATTACAAACCGTGTTTCCCCAAAATAAATAGGCTTGACCATCATCGTCAATCATGACGGTTGGATCGATATCGTCCCAACTGATTTTGGTTTTCGTGGTCATGTCGTTGGTGATAAGTGCTTTTCCCAGAGCATCTTTAAAAGGTCCTGTTGGACTGTCGGAAACAGCAATTCCTATTGATTTTCCGTGGATGGTTCCGTGTGAAACCGTAACATACCAATAGAATTTTCCGTTGCGTTCTATCACTTGAGAGGCCCAAGCATCTCCTTTTGCCCAAGTAAAATCAGCTGGTTTCAAGGGAGCTGGGTGTTCTTTCCAATGCACCATATCCGAAGTGGAGTAGAGCAACCATTCATTCATTCTATAGGAATTGACATCGTCTGGAGCTTGATCGTGGCCCACATAGAGATAGACTTTGTCTTTGTAAACCAGGGCCGCCGGATCTGCAGTGTATTTGTCTTTGATGATCGGATTGTTGAATACGAGTGGCGTGTTTTTTTTGCCTTCGGCAACAGTTGACGCATTATTTGGTTGGGCTGTTTTACAAGCCGATAAAACCGTCAAAACTGTTAGCGTTAGAATTATTTTTTTTACCATAATTTTTTATTTGCCTTCTAATGTTATTACCGAAAAAGGAGGAATATTGACCGTTAATTTTCCTTTTTTAACTTCGAATCCTTTAAAAGCAATTGGTTGAATTTTTGTTGGATTGTCAAATGTATTGTGATCTTGCAATTTGGATGAGCTTAGGATACTTCCTGAAACTGTTTTGATTCCAAGTGCATTGAGGTCTATTTCTATTTTGTTTTCTTTTTTGGAGTCAATATTTACCAATGAAATATGAGTCAATCCTTTAGCGTCTTTTGAAGCCGAAACATTTATGGCCGGTAAATTTTTGTCATTGAGTGTGTACAATGGCGACTCGAATGTTAGAGGAATTAATGTTGCGTCTTGGTGCACGTTATACATTTTCATTACGTGATAAGTTGGTGTCAACAACATTTTTGTTTTGTCGGTAAGAATTACGGCTTGTAGCACATTGACGCATTGAGCCAAATTGGCCATGCGAACCCTATCGGCATGATTATTGAAAATATTAAGGGTAGTTCCTGCTAAAACGGCATCTCTCATCGTGTTTTGTTGGAATAAAAAGCCAGGATTGCTGCCTTTTTCAACTTCATACCAACCACCCCATTCGTCTACAACCAAGGCTATTTTTTTCTTTGGATCATATTTGTCCATAATGGCGGAATGCTTGGTAACGAGTTCCTCCATTTTTAATGCTTCGGTCATGGTTCTGAAATAAATGTCTTCTGCAAAATCGACCGCATCTCCTTTTTTCTTCCAATCAATTACGGAATAATGATGTAAAGCCACTCCACCTAGCATATTGCTCGGGATGTTTTTCATCAAGGTTTCCGTCCAGTTGTAATCGCCACTGTTCGCTCCAGACGCTACGCGCATCAAGCCGCCTGTATTGGTCCAGTCCGACATAAAGGTGGCGTATTTGCGGTATTCACCAGCATAATAATCGGCTGTCATATTGCCGCCACATCCCCAAGCCTCGTTGCCAACTCCCCATATTTTTACTTTCCAAGGTTCTTTCCTGCCATTTTTAACACGCAAATCGCTCATTGGGCTTTTGCCTGCAAAATTAACGTATTGTACCCAATCGGCTAATTCTTGGACTGTGCCACTGCCCACGTTTCCAGCTAAATAAGGTTCGGTTCCGAGTAATTCACACATGTTTAAAAAATCGTGTGTTCCAAAACTGTTGTCTTCGGTCACTCCGCCCCACCATTGATTTACAATCGTTGGTCGTTGTTCTTTTGGTCCAATTCCATCTTTCCAGTGGTAGGTGTCTGCAAAACAACCGCCAGGCCAACGCAAGTTTGGTATTTTCAAGTCTTTTAAAGCGGTCACGACGTCATTTCTAACTCCGGCTGTATTGGGTATTTTTGAGGTATCGCCCACAAAAAATCCGCCATATACGCACCTGCCTAGATGTTCGGCAAAATGTCCGTAGATGTTTTTGTTGATTGTGGTGGCGTTTTCAGTATTTTTTAGGGTAATTACTGTGGTTTCTTTTTGCGCAACCATAAATTGGCTGCAAAAAGTTAGAAGGAGCAATAAGAAAGTGGTTTTTTTCATTTGGAATAAGTTATAAGTGTGTAATATACATTTGTAAATGTAACAAAAAAATGCACATAAAGAAATTAATGTTTCAAAAAACAAGAGGCAAAATAAATAAAGTGTATTTTTTAAGGTTTTAAGTGTCGAATTTTTTTTTGGAGCAACTTTATAAATATATGAAAACCTGTTTTTAAGGCGAATATAATTGCAGCTTTAAAAGTATGAAATTCCCTTTTTGAGCAATCAATTTTCGAAAAGTGTAAAATCTACATTAATAAATTATGAAACCTATGTGGAAGTTGTTATATTTACCCTGAAAAAATAAATTTAAAATGTTAAATAGTTATAGTACAGCGGACAAAGTGTTGTTGGCTGTGGATTGTATTATTTTCGGTTTTGATCACGAAGGATTAAAAATACTTTTAATCAAGAGGGATTTTGAACCTGAAAAAGGAAAGTGGTCCTTGATAGGTGGTTTCCTTAAAAAGGAAGAAGTTTTGGATAGCGCAGCACTCAGGATTCTGGAAAGTTATACCGGTCTTCAGGATATTTACATGGAACAATTGCACGCTTATAGCGACATAGACCGTGATCCCGTTGAAAGAACCATATCGGTAGCTTATTATGCCCTGATTAATATTGAAAATCATAATGCCGAAATGATACAAAATTATGATCCACAATGGTTTAAAGTTGCCGATGCACCAAAATTAATTTTTGACCACGACAGTATGTTGAGGCACGCCATTAGACGATTGCGTTATAGAACTTCGATAAAACCCGTTGGTTTTGAACTCTTGCCGGAGAAATTCACGATGCGTCAATTATTGGAATTGTATGAGTCTATTTTAGATAAAGAATTGGACAAGAGAAATTTTATCAGCAAAATAAATTCGCTAGACATTCTCGTAAAATTGGACGAAAAAGACATGCAGTCCTCCAGAAAAGGCTCTTATCTTTACACGTTCGACAAAGAGAAATATGATGCCAAGTTGTTGAATGACTTTGTTTTGAATTTGTAAATGATTGGTGGTTTGTAGCTTTACAAGCTAAAATATTTAATCAAAAACATAAAAAAAGCCGCAGTAAATATTTACTGCGGCTTTTTCGTTTTCTATTTTCAGGAAGTAATCTTATTTGCTTTCTTCGATATATTTCAGGATTTCTTTTGAAACGCTTTCAGGGTTGAATCCAAATTTTTGATCCAATACACTTGCTGGTGCCGAATATCCAAAATGATCCAATCCAATCACTTTTCCACTGTCACCAATCAATCCTTCCAAGTTCACGGGAAGTCCTGCAGTTAGACCGAAAACTAATTTTCCTTTTGGAATGATGCTTACCTGGTATTCTTTGGATTGTTGTTTGAACAATCCTTCAGAGATGATGGAAGCCACGTTTACTTTTAGATTGTTTTCTTTTTCCAAAATTTCGGCAGCACCGATAAGGGTTGAAACTTCTGAACCGTTTGCGAATAAAGTAATGTCGGCGTTTGGAGTCGATTTTACTAAATAACCACCTTTTTTGGCTTCAGTTGCTTCTTGGTATCTTGAAGATGCAGCAGGAATATCTTTGATGTTTTGTCTGGAAAGAATCAACGCAGTTGGAGTAGTGGTGTTTTTCAACGCCATATCCCAAGCCACTGAAGTTTCGATGGCATCAGCAGGACGAAGCGCCAACAAACTTTGGTGTCCAGAGTGATTTTTTACTTTTTCCATCAAACGCATTTGGGCTTCTTGCTCAATTGGTTGGTGGGTTGGTCCGTCTTCACCAACTCTAAATGAATCGTGCGTCAAGACATATTTCACGGGTAATTCTTGAATGGCTGCCAATCTAATTGCTGGTTTCATGTAATCTGAGAATACAAAGAAAGTTGCAACTACAGGAACAACACCTCCGTGAAGAGCGATTCCGTTTGCAATGGCTGTCATTGTCAACTCGGCAACTCCAGCTTGCAAGAATGCACCACTGAAATCATTTTTTTGTAGAATAGAAGATTTTTTCAAGAAACCGTCTGTTTTATCACTGTTGGATAAATCGGCAGAAGAAACGATTACGTTTTCCAAGTTTTCAGCCAAATACCCCAATACTGCAGAAGAAGCTTCTCTTGTTGCAACATTAGCTTTTTGAACAACTTGACTCAAATCCAAGTCAGGAAGTACTCCAGACAAGAAGGAATCCATTTTTTGTGCCAACGCTGGGTTTGCAGTTTTCCAAGCGGCAACTTTCGCTTTTTGTTTAGCGGCAGCTTCTGTTTTTTGAGCCAATACAGTTGCATAATGCGCTTGAACTTCTTCGAAAATGTCAAAAGAACTTTCTGGATTTGCGCCCAAATTGATCAAGGTTTTCGTGAAATCCGCTTTGGTGTCACCAATTGGTTTTCCGTGCAATTCACATTCTCCTTCATACATGTCGCCATTGGCCAAAACGCAACCTTTACCCATAATGGTTTTACCAATAATCAAGGTTGGTTTTTCTGTTTCAGCATTCGCGTCATTCAAAGCTTTTCTGATTTGGTCGTGGTCGTGTCCATCAATAGTGATTACTTTCCATCCCCAAGCTTCATATTTCATGGCAGTGTCTTCAGATGTAACTTCATCCGTCATCGAAGAAAGTTGCACATCATTCGAATCATAAAACATGATAAAATTGTTCAACCCTAAATGTCCTGCAATACGACCAACTCCTTGTGAAATTTCTTCTTGAACTCCACCGTCAGTTATGAAACCGTATATTTTGTGTTCGAAAAGACCAGTGAATCTTGCGTCCAAGAATTTGGCGGCAATTGCAGCTCCAACTCCCATCGCGTGTCCTTGTCCCAATGGTCCAGAAGTGTTTTCGATACCTCTTAGAACATCCACTTCAGGGTGTCCTGGAGTGATAGAACCCCATTGTCTGAAATTTTGCAAGTCTTCTTTTTTGTAATTTCCCAACAAATTGTATTGTGCATACATTAATGCGGACAAGTGTCCGGCATCCATGAAGAAACGATCCCTGAAAGACCAGTCCATTTCAGTTGGATCAAAATTTAAATATTCTGTATATAGAATGTGTAAAAAATCAGCACCTCCCATGGCGCCTCCAGGGTGTCCTGAATTTGCTTTTTCCACCATCGAAATGGCTAACGCTCTTATATTGTCTGCGGCTAAATTGTCAATTTTTTTATTCATGTTTAAAGTGTAAAAATTAAGTATGCTTGTAAGTTGTGTATATATTCTTATTGTTTTATTAACTGGCAATAGTTTACGGAAATTCCATGTATTTTTATGTTTACCCAATTGGTACATAAAAATTTAGCTTGACTAATCACCGTCATTAATTGGTTGGATTAAAAGGTGTTCTTACGTTTGAATTGGTATTTGTTTTTCTAATTGATTGTTGTTTGTGGTTACGAGTGTTACAACAATAATTAGTTTTTAAAAAACAGTGCCAAAATTAAACATTTTTTTCAAAACAAATGATTTAGTTTCTTAGTTTATTGTTATAAAATTGCACAGTGTATGATTTCATAAAGAATTGCGAATAATCAAGTTGCTTTTGTTTTCTATTTGTTCTTTTTTTCCTTTGAGTATCATTTGGGCCAGAATTTTTCCCATATCCTCAAAATTCGTCGAAATGGTGGTTATGCCATTTTCCACAATTTTTTTCAATGGCGTTTCATTATAGGAGATAATGCCAAAATCAGTGCCCAGTTTTAAGTCTTGAAGTTTGGCTTTTTCGATTACTTGAACCAAGTCTCGGTCGGTTGGAATAATATAGACTTCGCCTTTTTTGATTTCCCTGTTTTTAAATTCGGTAATGATTTCGTGGTCGAATGCAAAGTCTGTGCAGAATTTTTCGAAACCCATTTTCATTCCCAAGGGTTCCCGGAAACCCGGAAAAATCATGATTAATTTTTGGTATTTGTTTAATCTGGATTTTCCTTTTATTAAACCATTGTAAATGTCGGTAAGGTGATTTTGATAAACTGCAGGAAAAGACTTTAGTTCTGGGTTAGTTTGGTCCAAGATGTAAACTTCGTTTACTGGTAGGGTTTTTATAATGGCCGCCGCTCCAACCAAATTGGTGGGCATTATGACATATTTGGTGTAATTTCCGTTGCTGTCATTAATCAGTTTTTGAAAAACTTGGAGATTGAAATGATGAAAGAATATGTCGATCTCAACACCTTTTCCAATGTTTTCCATAAAGGAATTGTAGAGGTCTTCCTTGAAAATATTGAGTTCTTCGAAAAGCAAAAATATCCGTTGTTTAATGTAGACTTCAGTGCTTTTTATGTAGTATCCTTTGCCTAGAATGGCATAAATTATCCCTCTTTTTTTTAATTCTTCGTAAGCTTGTAAAACGGTATCACGGGACAATGAAAATTCCAGACAGACTTTATTTATGGAGGGCAGTTTTTCATCCTTTTTTAAGAGACCATCTTCTATGGTTTTTTCAATCGAGGAAATAATTTGCTTGTATTTGGGTACGCCTTGATTATTTTGAATGCTTATAATTTTCATAAAAAAATGAATTTTATGCAAGTTAACAAAAAACTGGTAGGTACTGGTGTGTTTTTAATGATAATTGCCATAATTTTGGATTCCTATTTCAAAAAATATAAAAAGCCACTTTAAAACAGTAACAATGAACGATATTTTAATAAATAAAACGATTTCTTTCTTTGAAAAAAGTTTTGGGTCAACTCCCCAAAAAACAGTTCTTTCTCCAGGAAGAATCAACATTATCGGGGAGCATATTGACTACAACGACGGTTATGTTTTACCGGCCGCGATTGACAAAATTATTTGTTTTGCATTTGAAAAGAACAATACCAATACTTCAAAAATTATCGCCATCGATCTTGATGATGAATTCGAAATCGATTTAGATGATGAAATTCAACTTACGGACAAAGTTTGGACGAATTATCTTCGTGGCGTTATCAACCAATTGAAAATAAAAGGGTTTAAATTTGAAGGATTCAATTGTGTTTTTAGCAGCAATATTCCCGTAGGTTCCGGTTTGTCTTCTTCGGCAGCCTTGGAATGCGGATTTTTGTTTGGAATCAGGGAACTTTTCGACTTGAACATAAAACCGGTTGATGTTGCATTGATGGGGCAAAGCGCCGAACATTGGGTAGGTATCAATTGCGGTATCATGGACCAGTTTTCGAGTGTGATGGGAAAAGAAAATAAAGTGATTAAAATTGATTGCAGGACTTTGGAATACGAATATCACGATGCCAATTTTATTGATTATTCCTTGATTTTATTCGATTCAAACGTGAAGCATTCCTTGATGACATCGGCTTATAATGAAAGAAGGCAGCAATGTGACGAAGGAATCGCCACGATTAAAAAGAATTATCCAAAAATAACTAGTTTCAGGGATTGCACCGAAAATCAAGTGATTAGTTTGAAAGACAAGATGAGTAAGGAAGTGTTCAAGCGAAGCCTTTTTGCGGTAAAAGAAATTAAGCGCGTGATATTGGCCTGCGAAGCTTTGGACAAAGGAGATATTCCAGCGTTGGGTAAACTAATGTTCGAAACGCACAAAGGTTTGTCGGAAGATTACGAAGTGAGTTGCGACGAATTGGACATGATTGTAGACACACTTAAACAAGAAGAAGCTGTAATAGGTTCTCGAATGATGGGTGGCGGTTTTGGTGGCTGTACCATCAACCTGATCAAAAAAGGGCAAGAAGAGCGAATCAAAAAGCAGCTTTCGGCACTTTACATGGAAACTTTTGGAATAGAATTAAAAATATATGATGTTAAAATCTCTAACGGAACATCACTTTATACCGCTTAATAAATGAAAAATTTTGACATCAACGAAGATCCTCACAGACGTTTCAATCCGTTAATCAACGAATGGGTGTTGGTTTCACCACACCGTTCCAAACGTCCTTGGCAAGGACAAAATGAGGCCGAGACTTCGGATTCATTGCCGGAATATGACCCAACCTGTTATTTGTGTGCGGGAAATGTTCGAATCAATGGCGAGGTAAATCCAGCTTATGAAAATGCTTTTGTTTTCGAAAATGACTTTGCCGCTTTGAAACAGGAAGAAATAGCTTATGAAGATGATATAAAAGACACTTTTTTCAAGGCAAAACCGGAAAGAGGAATTTCTAGGGTAGTTTGCTTTTCGCCAAGACACGATTTGACTTTGCCGCAAATGGAAGTTCCAGGAATTGAAAATATTGTCCATACTTGGCAAAAAGAATATATCGATTTGGGTGCCGTGGATTATATCAACCACGTACAGATTTTTGAAAATAAAGGAAGTGTCATGGGGTGCAGCAATCCGCATCCACATGGGCAAATCTGGGCGCAATCGTCTTTGCCAACCCAAGTGGAAAAAACACAAACCAACTTGAAAGCCTATTTCAACAAGCACAATAGAACGCTTTTGGAAGATTATGTGAAGGAAGAATTAAAACTTGGAGTGCGTGTCGTTGTCGAGAACGAACATTTTGTGGCATTGGTTCCTTTTTGGGCTATTTGGCCGTTTGAAACGATGATTGTCAGCAAAAGGAACGTGAATAAAATAACCGATTTCACGGAAGACGAGGTAAGTGATTTTGCCTTGACCTTAAAACAATTGACTACCAAATACGACAACGTTTTTGAAACCTCGTTTCCTTATTCTTCTGGAATCCATCAATCGCCAACAGACGGGGAATCGCATCCAGAATGGCATTTCCACATGCATTTTTATCCGCCATTGTTGCGTTCGGCTACCGTGAAAAAATTTATGGTGGGTTACGAAATGATGGGAGAATCCCAAAGAGACATCACGCCCGAGAAAAGTGCCGAAGTTTTGAGAGCGCAATCAGACATTCATTATAAAAACAAGTAGTAAAATAGTGGGTTTTGGTTCTTTTTTTACTTTTTGACAGTTAATGTCAATTATAAATGTAAAAAACACATTTGTGAGTGATGTTAATAAATATTTTTATTTTACATTTGGCTTTCAAAAATTCATAAAAAAAGAATTAAAATAAAACACATATCATATTTTAAGATAGGTTCTTCGAAGAAATTACTTAGTTTTACGCCAATGATTTCTTTAATAATCGAAAAACAACACAATAACAAATACCTTATTCATTTATATTAATTTCTAAAAAACCAAATTACTTATGAACCAACACCTTGCTTTTGCAGATTATGCAGTATTCATAATCTATTTTATAGTGGTATCCGTTTATGGATATACTATTTATAGAAAACGTGAAAAAAATGAACACGACGCCAAAGCGTATTTTTTGGCAGAAGGAACCCTGACTTGGTGGGCTATTGGAGCCTCTTTGATTGCTTCTAATATTTCGGCAGAGCAATTTATCGGAATGAGTGGTGAGGGATTCTTTTTAGGAATTGCAGTTGCCGCTTACGAGTGGATTGCAGCCATTGCCTTGATTATTATCGCCATTTGGTTTATTCCTGTTTACTTGAAAAACAAGATTTACACAATGCCCCAGTTTTTGAAAACAAGGTATAATGAATCTACGGCTTTGATTATGGCTGTTTTTTGGTTGTTTTTGTATGTTTTTGTAAACCTGACTTCTATTTTATATTTGGGAGCTGTAGCCATTAACGGTTTGGCCGGTGGTGAATATCTTCACGTTATCATGGTTGGATTGGCTGTTTTTGCCTTGCTTATCTCTTTGGGAGGTATGAAAGTGGTGGCTTACACCGACGTAATTCAGGTAGCGGTTTTAATTATTGGTGGTTTGGTTACCACTTATATCGCTTTGACAACTGTTGGACAATATTTTGGCGTAGGCCAGGATGCCATTGCTGGTTTCAAAGTATTGATGGAAAAAGCACCTGAGCATTTCAAAATGATTATTCCAAGACCAACAGAGACTTCTACTCAATTGGAGATTAACAAATACCTTACTTTTCCAGGGATGTTGTCTTATTTGGCAGGTATTTGGATTATCAATTTGAACTATTGGGGTTGTAACCAATATATCACTCAAAGAGCTTTGGGTGCTGATTTACAAACTGCCAGAACAGGTATTTTGTTTGCAGGATTCTTGAAATTATTAATGCCGGTTATTGTAATGTTGCCTGGTATTGCTGCTTTTGTTTTGTATGAAAACGGCCATTTGCCTCAATTGGTTGGTGGAAAAGACGGAGCTTATTCAGCGGTATTGACTTTCTTGCCAACAGGTTTAAAAGGACTATCTGTTGCGGCTTTGACTGCAGCCATTGTAGCTTCATTGGCAGGTAAAGTAAACAGTATCTCCACGATCTATACATTGGACGTACACAAAAAATACATTCAAAAAGAGGCTACGGATAGAGCTCAGGTAAATATTGGAAGATATGCTGTTTTTGCAGCGATGCTTCTTGCAGTTTTATTTACTTGGAATGATGTTCTTGGAATTGGTGGTGTAGGTGGATTTACATACATTCAAAAATATACCGGATTTATTAGTCCAGGGGTATTTGCCATGTTTATTTTGGGTATGTTCTGGAAAAGAACTACCGGAACTGCTGCCATAGTTGGGGTAATTGCCGGTTTTGTATTATCGGTTTTATTCAATGAATTTGCACCGGCTTTATTCGGTAACGAAACCTTGTTGTATACAGCTTGGCCTAATGGAAATGGCGGTTACGAAATACCATTCCATATTTGTATGGGATTGTCATTTTTCTTCACCATGTTGTTGATGATTGCAGTGAGTTTTGCAGGACCAAAAGTAAATCCAAAAGCATTCGAATTGGATACAGAAATGTTCAAGGTTAAACCTCAAACTACTGTATTGATTGTAATCACGTTGTTGATCATTTTTGCTTTGTACGCCAAGTTCTGGTAAAAACAAGTATTTAACAATCGTTCCATGTTAAAAAAGGGTGAAACTAAAATTTTAGTTTCACCCTTTTTTAATGTTTATTTCGAAGAAAAAGAAAAGGAATTAATGGGATTGTTTGGTTTGAATGTATTTGCCCAAGTTCACCATGGTGGTAACCCAAATGTCCTTTTCCCTGTTTTTCAAGTAAAGCAATAGTTTTTGGTGTTCTTCAAAGTCCACGTTTAACGGATGTTCCCCACCAACACCATGAAAGAGGAAAACGATAAACGATCCTGCCTTTTCGGCTGCTTCAATTTGGGCAATCATTTGTTTTGCCGTCGATCCATTTTCAACAAATGAATTCACATTTGACAAATCCACCGATTTTGCCGGAAGCAATCCTTCATTCACGCCTCTTGCGGCCACAAAATCATTTTTCAAATAATCATGGAAAAGCGTATCCTTAATTTTTAAGTCACCGCAAGGATAGGCAAATGTTCTTTCCGATTTGCCGTCGATGTTTTTTAAAACCTGGTTGGCTTCCCTTATTTCTTTTATTGCCCTGGCAATCGTATAGTTGGAAAGATTATTTTGTTCGGTTACAAATTCACGTCCCGGCAAGCTGCCGTCACAGGGATGGTATAAGGTGTGATTTCCCAATTCATGTCCTTTTTGGGAAGCCGTGCGCCATTCTTCCGTTCTGCCTGTAACCACGGGTGATGAGGCAATAAGATAAAAAGTTCCGCTGAACTGAAATGAATTGAGGGCCGGAATTACTTTGTCGAGATGAATGTTTAGGGCGTCGTCATAGGTAAGCACCACGGCACATTTTTTTCCATTCCAGTTTTTGGAATCTTTTTGTGCATAAAATAAATTGCTGGCCAACAAAAATGAGGAAAGAACAAGGAGTGTTTTTTTCATATAGATAAATCGTTGATAATGGTTCAAGTTGCTTTTGCACTGTTTCGAAGCAGGCTTTGCTTTGTAAACGTACCCACAATTTTTTATAAAACAAAGTTAATAATGAGCTTTTGTATTGACTGTGAGTTGTTTGTGTTTTTGTGTAATTTGCGATGAAGAAACGGCAAAGAATTGCGTGTCTTGCGTTTTTTTGTGAACGTTGCAGTTGATTAATTAGCAGAAATCCTTTTGTTTTAAAGTCCAGCCATTGTTAGGGTTGGTGCTTTCATTTAGGCGTCAAATGGTCCAAAAAAAATATACCAAAAAACCGGGAGTAACCACTCTCCCGATTTTCTGGTATAAAAAACTAACTACTAATTCAAAATTGGTATGGTAAAGTTTTGAATATTGATGATTCAAAGAGCTTCCGACTTGCCAATGTTTTTTGTCTTGCTACTATTGGGCAACCATCGTGATATTGTCAACAATATAAGTAACCGCTTTTGCTCCCATATCCAAGGAGATTCTTGTTTGGGGTGATTTACCTGTAAAGGTAAATGTTACTTGTTGCCATGTAGTTCCAATATTTTGATCGCCACCGTACTGGGCACCTCCTGATTCATTAGTTGAGAAACGCATGCTTCCACCAGCAGTGGTTCCTTTAATCCACATATAAACAAAATATTTAGTGCCTATGGTAGTTGTTACAAGGTCGCTTACAAATTGTGTCTTCCATTGATTTGTGGCTTCTCCAAATCCAGTGACTTTCAATGCTCTTCCTGAATAGGCTTCTCCTACAACTGATGTTGCAAACATGGCAGATCCACCATTGTATTTACCCCAATTGTCAAAGTTGTCGCCAGTTCCAAGTTCTAATTCACTGTTCAACAACAAGTTTTTAGAAGCATAGAAAGTAGATGTCGTAGAAACTGTGCCAAATGTGGTGGTAAGTGCTACAGTAGACGAAATGGTGTTGTTTGTAACCGTAGGAACTGTAAATACAAGTTTAGTTGCAGTTGCAGAAACCACAGTCGCATTAACGCCAGCAACTTTAATGACTGGATTATTATTAAGATTTGTTCCATTAATGGTTACATTTTGTCCAGCTGCCGCAGCACTTGGAGTAATTGTGGAAATTGTTGGAATAGGTTTTACCAATACATCTATTGAAGAAGTAACACGATAATTGTTGTCTACCACCAAGGTGATGTTGTTTGTGCCTGGAGTTACCCCTGCAGGAATTGTAAAAGAAATGACACCTTCACTTACCGTGAAAGGGGCGTCAAAATTTCCGACGAATACATACTTTACTTGATCTAAACCAGTGCCTTCCAAAGTGGCAGTACTTTGAATATATTGTACTGCTGGATTTACTTTGGTAATCGTAACACTAGGTGATGAGTCGTCATTCTCGCAACTTAATGCCATAAAAAAGGCAATAACCGCGAACAACTTTGATAGTCTTTTTATATTGTTTTTCATAATCTAAATATTTAATGATTAATTATCCCATCCGGTATTTTGTTTCACTTTTGCCAAATCTACGAATGACTGTGGCAATGGCCAGCTTACGTGTTTTGGTAGAATATTTGTTGAGGCAACAGCGTTATGGGCTTTTACTCTTTCGACCAATAATCCCATACGTTTGAGCAATGCCCAACGATGTCCTTCAAAACCTAATTCACGAGCGTTTTCGTCCAATATGATGTCTTGGGTTAAAGCAGTGTAATTACGTGAGGTATTTCCAAAAGCTCTTTCTCTAATTTTATTGATAAGTTGTAGTGCTCTTGAAGAATTTCCGTTTCTCCAATGTGCTTCAGCAGCAATTAGATATGCTTGTGCAAGTCTGTAAACAATCACGTTTCTAAAACCTTCGGCATCATCTCTTAATCTTCCATAAGTTCCATCTTCCCACAACTTTGTACAAGCACGTTCAATAATTCTAGCTCCTTTGTTAGGTTCTATTGAAGCCCCTGAAAGAGCTACATAAGCAGGAGTTACAACATCACCAATTTTAAATCCTGAACCAGGCACAATGGCATCACCTGAGATATCCACGTCAAATTTCCAAGTTAGTTTGTGCCAAGCGTTCACCCTAAGGTCGGTTGATTCGAAAAGAGAGAAATAATAATCGTTTGGAGATAATCTCGCATAAGGTCTTCCTCCGCTGTTCAAATCTCTTGCAACACCATTTACCCTGTCGTACAATGGCACCATCATCATTATCATGCGGTTTTTTCTGTTCACTACCGATTTGTCAAACCCAAATGAGAAGATAAGTTCATTGTTGTTTTCAGCCACTTTATCAGCGCTTAAAGCAAATATTTTATCCAATGGTTGTAATGTGTATCCTCCTTGAGAAATTACATTTTCTGCAGCCACTGCCGCTTCAGCCCATTTGCCTAAATCCATATAGGCCAATGATAGAATATGATAGGCCAATCCTTTGGAAGGAGCCGTTACGCCCGTAGTTCCTCCTCTTGCTTGTAGCAATGGAATTGCTGCATTACAATCGTCAATGATTTGCTTGTATATTACTGATTTGTCTTCCAATGGAGCTTCTCTTTGAGGTTCTTGTCCAGCCGGCAATAATTTGGCCAACGGAATATTTTCAAAACGCTCTACCAATTCTAGATACAAATAAGCTCTCATGGCATGGGCTTCACCAACGAATCTGCTAATTTTTGCAGTTTCAGTTGCATCTTTTGGAACTATGGTGTTGGCAATTACCCTGTTGCAATTTGCCAATGAGTTATACATACTGTTCCAGATGTTGTAAACATTGATACTTGATGGCGAAAAACCTGAGGCATACGAATTCATTCCCTGTATTCCACCAATTGGGGAATCCGGCATATTGGTTCCTTGAATACTCAAATCATCTCCACATATTTTGTAGATGGAAATATCTGCATCTTCATGTATGGATCTGGTTCTTTCATACACTTGAAACATAGTGGCTTCAAGTCCTCCAATATTCAAAATCTGGTTTTCTGCCAGAGCATCTCTTTCTTCGGTATTTATGATGTTGTCATCACAACTCCCAAACAGTGCAACCACTGATAAGGCTAGTAAATATTTTTTTATTATTCTCATGATACTTATTTTTAGTTATAGTTGCTTAAAAAGTTAATTTAGTTCCAAAAGTCCAAGTTTTTGTTATTGGATAAGAACCCGATCCTGATTCTGGAGAAAAAGCATCGTTGTAATCTGTAAAATACTTCAAGTTATTTCCACGTACTGAAAAAGATAAATCTTTAATAAAAGTTCTTTTCAAGAAATCTTTTGGAATTGAATAAGTCAAAGAAACGTTACGCAAACAAACAAAAGAGGCATCTTGTACTTTTATGGCATTGGCATATTGTCCCATCATGCCTCCATTAACACCTATTCTAGGGAAGGCGTTGGTTGGATTGTCCGGTGTCCAGTAATCGATATTGATTACATTTGACAGTTGGGAAGCAGGATAATAAGAGCCATAATAGCTGTTGATTCTTGTCACACCTTCCACTGCTTCAAAAAGCACGGATAGTTCAAGACCTTTATAGTTAAAAGTATTGGTGATACCGCCATACCAGTCTGGAGTTGGATTTCCTAAAAAGGTACGGTCTTTGTCATTGATAACTTTGTCTCCGTTAATATCTGCAATTTTTGGATCTCCAGGTTTTGCATTAAAAACGTTGGCATTGTTGGCGTTCAAATCAGCTACTTCCGTTGTTTGCCATACTCCAATATATTTATAATCATAAATTTCCCTGATGTCTTGTCCGATGAACCATCCATTGGCCACGTTGTCAATAGGTTTGCCGTTGGCATCCGTGTCACCTGCGCTCAACTTAACCAATTCGTTTTTGTCTTGTGACCAGTTGGCACTAACAACCCAACTAAAATCTTGTGTTTTTACGGCTGTTCCTTTAAGGGTCAACTCTAAACCTCTTGTTTTAGTTTCTCCAATGTTGGATGGGTATCTGTCAAAACCACTATTTACAACTGGATTAATTTGTTCGAACAACAATAAATCAACATTGTTTGTTTGGTAGTAATCAACGGAACCGCTTAGTCTATTGTTGAAAAGACCAAAATCAAGACCTATGTTGAACTGGCGACTTTCTTCCCATTTCAAGTTAGGATTTGCAGCTGTTGTACCTACACCATAACCGTTGAATATGGTAGTTCCTCCCATCGGGATTTGAACACTATTCGTGCTCGCTCTATAATAATAGGTAGGAAAATTGTCGCTACCAGTTACACCAAAACTTGCCCTGAATTTCAAATCGTTTATGGTTTTGTTTTCTTTCAAGAAACTCTCGTTGTGCGCATTCCAAGCAAATGATCCTGCTGGAAATGTACCGTATTTGTGATTAGGACCAAATTTTGAAGACCCGTCTCTACGTACAGAAAGAGAAGCGATGTAACGATTGTCAAAACTATAACCCACACGACCCACAAGATACGCTTTTCCGCTTTCGTCCGTGTTCCAGCTTACTTCATCGTCGCTAGGCAAAGCATCATCCAATGCGTGGTAACCTAATAAATCTGTAGGTAATCTTTTGGAGAAGCCTTGTAATTGCTCATATTTAAATTGTTGAACTCCATAAACAAAAGTGGCTGTTACATTGTGTTTTCCAAAATCTTTTTTGTAATTAATGATGTTGTCTACCAAGTAGCTTAAACTAGTAGCTTTGCTAATTGTTCCCTCATTTGGATCACCATCTTTGTAATAAGAAGATAAAAATTTACCATAAAATTCATCCCTGTTTTCTATACTGGCATTAAGAGTATAAGTAAATCCGCCTCCTAATCTTACGTCAAAATAAGGATTGATGATTGTACGCGTTACTTCTCTGTCTATCTGGGACTCATTATATCGATATAGTGGATTGATTTGAAATTGGTCAGGACGGATGAATTTGGTATAACTGCCATCAGGATTGTAAACGGTTCCAAGAGGCGTGTTGTTTGAAATTGGAATAAATGGTGCAAAACCTCCGTTTTGGTTGAATTCACTAATTACGTTACTGGTTTCATCGGCAAAACTTTTAGAAAGTTGTACTCTAGATCCTATTTTTAGCCATTCTCTAGGAGAATAATCTGCATTTAAACGATAAGAATATCTTTTGTAATCTGAACTTACAGAAATCCCTTCTTCACTGTATGCATCAGCATTCATGTAATAATGAAAGGTGTCTGTTCCTCCAGATGCTGCTATGTTTGCATTGGTGGTAAGACCTTGTCTTAGCAATAAATCTTGCCAATCAACATCTGTTCCGGCAAGAAAATTAGCCAATTCGGTAGTTCCTATCAAAGTATTCACGGGTGGTACAACTATTGGTTGTCCATTCGAAATTTGTCCACCAACTGTAGCGTCTTGCAAATATTTAACGTATTGAATTCCATTGGCAAAATCAATTTTGTTGGCTAAATTAGCCACCCCAGTGGATAAATTTACCGTGATTTCAGATTTGCCAACTTTACCTTTTTTAGTGGTAATAAGGACAACACCGTTGGAAGAACTTGCTCCATAGATTGCGGCAGAAGCAGCATCTTTCAACACTGTCATGGTTTCGATGTCATCTGGATTGATTTCTGATAAATTCCCTCCCAATATCGGAGTTCCATCAACTACGATAACTGCTTGGTTGGCAGCGTCAACGTTGCTGTTTTGGGTTCCGCCCAATGATTTTGTACCACGAATTTTGATGGACACATTTGAACCAGGTTGTCCGCTAGATCGGGTTACTTGAACCCCTGCTATTTGTCCTCTTAAAGCTTCTGCGGCATTTGGCAAAGGAACGCGTTCAAGTTCTGTTGCACCTATGGAAGAGATGGCTCCAGTCACATTGGAACGACTAGTGGAGCCATACCCAATAACCACTACTTCTTTCAAGGTGCTTGATTCGTCAACAAGGGATACATTAATTTGGGATTGGCCTTTCACACTTACTTCTTGGGTTTTATACCCTACAAAGCTAAAAACCAATATTGCGCCGGAAGGCACATTGTTGATGGTATATTTTCCGTCAATGTTTGTTGATACTCCAGTTTTGCCCCCTTTTAGAGAAATATTTACCCCAGGGATTGGGCCCGACGGATCGGAAACAATTCCAGAAACTGTTGTTTGGGCATTCACCCCTACGGAAAACATAAACAACAGGAGTAAAAACCCCAAATGTTTAAAATGTTTTGATTTGCTTTTAATAAATAAAAAGTTAGTCATAAATAAATGATTTAATTGGTTAATTAGTTTAGTATTAAATTATGTGTAATATTTTAATTCTTTTTTTATGGAGAATATAATTTATATGCCGTTTAATTTAACATAGCAAATATATTAAAAAATATATAACACACAATCGGTTGCGTATTTTTTTTTCGAAATCTTGAAAAAAAATAAAATAAATTCCATTATCCCATATTTAAAGTGTTTTACAAGAAATGTTTTTTTATAAAATCTACAATTGCAAATAGAGGTAAATATTAGTTTATCCCAATGGTGATAAGGGTTTTTTAATTTCTGGAATGTGTAATTTCTGGCTTGTTATTTATATGTTTTTCCGTAATTGGTAAATGTGGAATTTTATTTGATTTTAGGAATTTAATAAACAAAATAGCTCAAAATTGGGTGTTGGCTTTTGGTGTGGATTTATTTTCGCATTACAGTTTGTATTCTTGATGAACCAGAAGTAAAAAACCCGCTTTGAAAATATTTTCCAAAGCGGGGTTTTTGATTTATTTTATGCGTATGGATTGAAATTTAAGCAACGTGACAAAAAAAATTGAATCAATTATTTTTAATTTTTAGGACTGTTTTTTCCAGTCCATCGGAGGTTGCCACTAATGTAATTGTACCTTTACTTCTTTTATTGGAACGAACAATTACCAATGCCATCCCATTGTATGCTTCTCGTTCGTGCGATGTAAAAGATACTAAATTGGCTGGGTCGCCATTGTCGGTCGCCACTATTTCGCCTGAACCTTCTATGCTGAACCTGATTTTGCTGTTGGCATTCGGCACCATTAATCCGTTCTTGTCCGTGATTTTTACGGTGATGAAAGCCAGGTCTTCTCCATCTGATTTTATTTCTGGACGGTCAACCATGACCACTAATTTTGTTGCTTTATCGGTAGTTTTTACTGTTTCTTCAGCCCAAATTTTACTGTTTTTATACGCTACTACTTTTAGTTCTCCAGCTTGGTATTTTACATCATCCCAGCGAATTCGGGATTCCAATTCTACTTTCTTTTTTCGGCCAAGCGATTGTCCGTTCAAGAACAATTCGGCTTCATCGCCAGAAGTGAATACGTGAACCGGGGTAATTTCACCAACACGATTTGGCCAGTTCCAGTGTGGTAAAATATGGGCTATCGGCAAATTGGGTCTCCAACGAGATTGATACAAATAGAACCTGTCTTTTTTGAATCCGGCCAAGTCGATGATTCCGGAATAGGAACTGCGAGCCGAATAATAAGGAGTTGGTTCTCCTAGATAATCCCAGCCAGTCCAAACAAATTCACCTGCAACATAAGGATGGCGGTCTTGGGTGGCAAAAACTTTATCGGGTGATGCACCAAATTGAGCGGTGTACAATTCATAGGCACTTACTTCCTTGGTCAGGGGATTGGCTCCCACGCCATCACTTACCGGAGCTGAATTTTCCGCTGTCACGGGAAAAATATAAGAACCGCGAGTACTTAATGCCGATGCTGTTTCACTGCTAACAATCATTTTATCCGGGAAAGCTTTTTGGAAAGCAGGATAAAGGGGAGAAGTACGTATTCCTCCTTTTAGATGCAAATAAGCCGGTGCGTCCCTGATGCCTTCACCTTGGTAATTCAAACTCATAAAATCCATTACTTTGGAAAAAGGCATGTCTGGTTTTGCATAATTTTGTGATGCCGAAGCCAATCGTGTTGGATCTTCTTCATGCACAATATCATGAAGTTTTTGTGCTATTGTTGCTCCAGCAGCATCGGTATATTGTTCGCCAACTTCATTGCCAAAACTCCAAGCTATAACTGAAGGATGGTTTCGATCTCGACGAATAAAAGAGCGAGTGTCCGGTTCGTGCCAATCGGGAAAAATTAAATGAAAATCGTGTGGCGTTTTTTTGCGTTCCCAACTGTCGAATATTTCATCGATTACCAAAAAACCCATTCGGTCGGTTAAATCAAGCAGTTCCGGTGCCGGCGGATTATGCGACAAACGGATGGCGTTGCAACCCAATTCGCGAAGCATTTCCAGCTGGCGCTGGGCTGCCCTTACATTAAAAGCTGCTCCCAATGCTCCTAAATCATGGTGTTGGTTTACGCCTTGTATTTTTATTTTTGCATCATTTACCAATAATCCTTGTATTGGATGAAATTCAATTTTGCGAATGCCAAAAGGGGTGTCGTATTCATCTATTTGCTTTCCATCTATGTAAAGACGGGTTCGTGCTAAGTATAGATTTTGTTTTTGCGATGGATAGGCTCCCCAGAGTTTTGGTTTTTTTAGTTTTATTTTACTTTCCTTGACTTGTTTTTCGTCTGGATTCAAATTAATGGTTTCAGAAGGGAAATCAGCTATTGCTTTTCCTTTGGCTTTGCCAAAATCATCCAATGCATAGATTTGTGTTCTGGCTTGAACTGTCTGTGTCGAAGTTGTTTTGTTTTCTAGTTTTAAAGAAAGATTGATGGAAGCTTCATTTACGGAAATTTCAGGTGTGGTTATAAACGTTCCCCATTGTGCTACGTGTACCGGTGCTGTTTTGGTCAGCCAAACATTGCGATAAATTCCTCCTCCAGGATACCATCTTGCCGAATGGTTTGGGTTGTCAATCCTGATGGACAATTGATTTGGTCCTCCGTAATTTAGAAATGGAGTCAGGTCTAATCGAAAAGAATTATAACCATAAGGCCAGCCACCTACGAGATGACCATTGAGCCAAACTATGGCATAAGACATGGCACCGTCAACATCCAAATAGATGATTTTACCTTTGTCGGTTGTTGCAATGTCCAATTTTTTGCGATACCAAGCAACGCCTTGACTAGGAAGGCGTCCCATTCCACCACCCACTTCAGGATTGTCGCCCACATAAAAAGGTTTAGTGATGGCCCAATCGTGAGGCAAGGTCACTTTTTCCCAAGCATCATCTTTGAAATCTGCTTTTACAAATGGGAAATCAGCACCGGGATTTCCTTCGGGACGAATGTGTTTGTTGGATGGGTCTTTTATGAAGTCATTGGCAGAGGGAAGAATCCAATTTTTCAGGACATCTTCTTTTGTTTCTACTTTTACCGCTTCGGTGGGTTTGGAGTCGGCAACCTTGCTGTCGTTTTCTGCCTCTATTTTAGGACGAACATCATATATAAGGTTATCCGGGTTGGCGTCATAAAGCATAAAATGCCATCCTTCGTTGAGTTTAATGCGTTCTCTTTTGTAGTTGGATTTTAGATTTTGGCCACATACATTTAACCCACTGAATGTGAATAAAACAACTATAATCAAGAAACCAAGATTTTTTATTTTAAAAAAAATACTGTTTAATAGCTTTGTATTCATTGTAATTGTTTTGGTAATTTTTCAGATGAGTTCTGTTTATGTCGCTAAAATCCTAAATAATAAATAGATACAAAAAGTTAAGTTGCGCTTTATTCTTAACTTTTTGTGGCAGTCTTACACCCAATAGAGAATTCACGACTTCATTAATTGCTCACAAAAGTGGTAACGCTTTTAGCAGGTAATGAATATGAAAAAGCGCCTATGGATGCGTTTACATTTACATTTGCTTGTTTTACCAAATTCAAGGTTTGAGAAGTTACATAAGGAGTCACTGATGTCACGGTTGTGTTTTTAAAAGCAAATTGTTGGTTTGTAATATCATTTCCGGTATTAATGGCAACAATAATAGTTTTTCCATCTCCTTTATAAGCACTCACAAAAACACTTGATTTAGGGTTTTTAGTTGCTCCAACCCTGATGTAACCAGGTCTAATGAATTTGGTATAGTTGGACATGACATAACCTCTTTTCGTAACAATTCCATCGTCGCCTACCGGCCCATAATAACGTTTTCCATACCACCAAATGTAGGCATTGAAGTTAGCGGTCGCCATACAATCATGTATTTCTTTTGCTGTTCCCAAAACGGCATCCCAAGTAGTTTCGAGCACCAAATGTTCCGTCATCCATACTTCTTTTCCTTTGCTTTTGGCCAAAGGATAATCATCCAAACCACTGCCATAAATGTGGCCTCCAACAATAGATACATTTGCTGCGGCTGCTGCATCATTAAGGAAAGGATCCGAGATGTTTCGATTAAAATTGAAAGACTCGGCGGCAATTAATTTTGTATCGTTAATGGTAGCGGCATTATTTTTTAAAAAATCCATGATTTGTGCAGCTGTCCAGTCGCAAGACTCATAATCTACTACGATGTCGGGCTCATTTTGCATGGAAATAGCATATAAAGGCGCATTATTGGCCTTCATGTATTTGGAAAAATCATTCAAGTAGGTGGCATATTCTGCATAAGAACTTGTTTTTAATGATCCTTTTATAAGGCTGTTGTTGGTCTTCATTCTTGCAGGTGGACTCCAAGGGGATGCAACAATAATGGCTCCTCTCGCTTTTGCTGCCAAGGCATGATTCAATTCTACGGCTCTTTCGGCCGGAACGTCATCACTGGCAACTCTAATCCTTAGAATGGAAAGCCCAATTTGACCTTGATTATTTCCAAAAAGCAGATCCATATCGGAGTTGTTCAATGGTGATTCAAGGCGAAATGCTGTCGCTGCACCAAATCCTCTAATGGTTTGTTGCTCATTTGAAAAATCAATGGTAGAAGCATCAGCGGCAATAACATCTACTGGTGGCGGTGTTGGAGCAGGATCGTCAGAGCCACCACAACTAATAATTGTAAAACCGCTCATTGCCAGTGTTAAAACTGTTTTTGTAATCCTGGTTGAAAAACTGTGTTTTGTTTTTTGAAGTTTCATGGATTCTAAGTTTTTTTGAGTTAAATTTCTCTGTATGGGTTTATGGTCACTATTGAACCGTCTTCATTATACTTGATTTCGGTTACTTTAATGGATCTTAAATGGGTCACCCCTTTTGATAGACTGGAATCGTGGTAAAACAGATACCATTTTTCATCCACTTTGCAAATGGAATGATGCGAAGTCCATCCAATAACAGGATTTAGTATTATTCCTTGATAGGTAAATGGCCCATAAGGATTGTCTCCAGTGGCATAACAAATGAGATGGGTATCCCCGGTTGAATAGGAAAAATAATATTTTCCGTTGTATTTATGCAACCAAGATGCTTCAAAGAATCTGCGGTTGTTGTCTCCTGCCAATATTACTTTGCCATTTTCATCCAGAATTTCGATTTCTTTCGGTTCTTCGGCAAATTGTAACATATCGTCTGAAAGTTGAGCTACAATAGGGCCTAAAGCGGGTTCTTTTTCTAACGGTTCTTCATTTGTTTCTGCATATTTGTTGTTTCGGTATTTTTGAAGTTGACCTCCCCAAATTCCGCCAAAATACATAAAGAATTTCCCGTCTTCATCTTCAAAAACTGCCGGATCTATGCTGTAACTTCCTTCAATGGCTTCTGGCTCCGGAATAAATGGGCCTACTGGAGAATCACTTATTGCCACTCCAATTTGGAAAATACCATTGACACGTTTGGCAGGGAAATACAAATAATATTTACCGTTTTTGCAGGCAGCATCCGGAGCCCACATTTGTCTTTCGGCCCAGACAACATCTTTTACGTGCAAGGCAACTCCATTGTCTACAGTTGCTGCATCTACATTATCCATCGAAAGGACATGATAATCTTCCATTCCAAAATGGTCTCCATTGTCGTTAAACGGAATTCCGGCATCAATGTCATGTGAAGGATAAATGTATATTTTGCCATCGAATACATGAGCAGATGGATCGGCGGTGTATATGTGTGATACCAAGGGTTGCGAAATGGCTTTTTCATTGATTGCGTCAAAATCAATATGCTCAATGCTTTCTTCAGACATAGTCGTATTTTTATATTTTAATGTAATATTTAAGCTCTTCTTTCTTTTAAATCAGATTCAATTTGCACTTCCATTTTCTTGTTGATTTCATAGAAAAACAATAATCCAGCTCCAATTAAAAAGGGTATAGCAGGAAATATGCTTACCAATAATTTAATTCCGTTAATGGCACTTTCGGGTTGAACCAATGAATTGGGAACATAGTCAAAATGACCCAATATCGATGTCGTCAATGCTCCTCCAATACTCAATCCTGCTTTTAGTCCAACCATCATGGCCGAAAAAATAATGGCTGTGGCTCTGCGATTGTTTTTCCATTCCGAGTAATCGGCAACATCGGCAATCATGGCCCAAAGAAGCGGGATGGTAATGCCGTAGAAAAAGCCGTGAAGAATTTGGGAAACAAACATTAAACTTACCGATGCAGGAGGAAAGAAGTAAAACGCGATTATAAATAGTGTTGAAAGGAACAGGAAAAAACCAAATACATTTCTTTTGCCATATTTATCGGCGAAACTTTTAGACAACGTAATACCAACAATCATGAAAATAATTCCACCGGCGTTGAACAATCCAAATCCCGCTGAAATGGGATCATCACCAAAAGTATTCAAACCTATCGTGGAAAGAAAATCTAAAATGGGCTGAATGAAAATGGCTAATTGCGCCTTGTCCACATAGTTTTCGAAATAATATACATAAGATCCGCCTTTCATTGCCAATGTTATGAATACCAATAGGGTAAGAGTCAGCATAATTAGCCAAGGCTTGTTTTTGACCAAATCGCCTAAATCTTCTTTAATACTGGATTTTTGTTCCGGTTTAGGTATGATTCTTTCTTTGGTCGTCAAAAAGGTAATCAACAACATAATGGTTCCGACGATGGCCAAAACAGTCATCACTTTTTCAATCCCGATGGCTTTGTCCCCGTTTCCGGCACTTTTGATGATGCCAAGCATGAATACTTGTACAAAGAATTGCGCAAACATCACGGCAACGAATCGATAGGACGAAAGACTGTTTCTCTCCGACATATCACCCGTAATTACACCGCTCAATGCAGAATAAGGCAAGTTGTTGCTGGCATAAAACAGCAGCAACAGCGAATAAGTCACCACGGCATAAATTACTTTTCCCTGATAGGAGAAATTGGGAGTCGTGAAAGCCAATAATGCTATAACTCCCAACGGCACTGCCGTCCACAAAATCCATGGCCGAAATTTTCCCCATTTGGAGTTGGTCCTGTCGGCAATGGCTCCAATAATTGGGTTGAAAATAAAAGCGGCAATTAACCCCACGACCAACATTATTATGGAGGAATGCGTTGGCGTCAATCCGTATATATCCGTGTAAAAATAGGCAAGATAGGTCATCAATGTCTGGAATACCAAGTTGGCGGCAAGGTCACCTAGACTGTAACCAATTTTTTCTTTTACGGATAGTTTTTGGGAAGTAGAATTCATTTTTTGGGTTATGTTAGTTAATTTGAAATCTTGATGAATCAAGTTTTATTTGAGTTTTTTGGTTTTGGAAATGAATGATTAAAATAGTCTTATGAACCTATTTGCCATGACTACATTTTAAACAATCGGTTGTGTAAATGTATGCAAAACTTTGTAAAAAACAAATTTGTCATTAATTAATAGGTTTTTTTATTGATGTTTTATTTTTAAACAGTCAAATTAAAGAAGATGACTGTTTTTTAACCTTCTGTCTATTTATTTTTTGGTTTCTTTCAGACTCATCACGCTGTTATAGGCACTTTTGGGTTTGAATTCACGATTAAAGAGCAAGGGATAGTTGGTTCTTCCTTTTATTGGCCAATCATTCAGCCAGGATTGACCGTCATTCACTCCCCAAAGGGTAACCCTGTCAATTTTGTCTTGGTGTTTTGTAAACAGCTTGAAAATAGCTTCATAGCGTGCTGCCAATTGAATTTGAACAGCATCCGGAAGACCATTGGGATAAGGATTCATTTTTTCGCTGGCTTCAGACTTTTGATTTACGTCGGCTCCAACCACATCCCAAGGATTGGGCAATACACTAATGTCCAATTCCGTAAAAGACACTTTTAGTCCAAGAGCAGAAAAATCAAGAATGGTTTTTTCAATTTCATCCAGCGATGGAGAGGTCAGGTTCCAATGCCCTTGTTCTCCGACACCGTCAATTTTGGCTCCATTTTTTTGAAGGTTTTTAACCAAGGCAACAGCTCCTTTTCTCTTTGTTGGTTGACACAAGTTATAATCATTATAGTACAAGTCGGTTTTCGGATCCGCTTTGGCGGCCAATTTGAAAGCCAAAGTCAAATATTCTTTTCCATAAGTATCCAAAAAAACTGTTTTTCGCAACGTTCCGTCTTCGTTCAAAGCCTCGTTGACCACGTCCCAAGAATTTATTCTTCCCTTGTATTTCCCGACAATTGTTGAAATATGATTGGTCATTGCGTTGGTCATTGCGGCACTGTCTTTTATTTGTGCTATCCAAGGAGCCAATTGACTGTGCCATAGAAGGGTATGTCCGTGAATGAACATCTTGTGTTTTTCTCCAAAAGCAACAAAATTATCGGTCATTTTGAAATCAAATTTGTCTTTTTCGGGATGAATAAACATTGATTTCATGCAGTTTTCGGCGGTGATACTGTTGAATTCCTTTGCAATCAAACTAGAAACCCCAGCGTCTTTTTCCTTGATTTGATTGGTGTCTAATGCTGATCCAATATAGAAATCTTTTTGGTAAGCATTTTTAAGAGAAATGACCTTCTCTTGGTTTTTTGGAATCGAATTGCAACTGCTGATTAGAAGCATTGTCGCCAATACTAAAAATGGTTTTGTAAATTTCATCGTTTTGTTTTTTTATTGTTGGTTTAATCCTTCAAGGAAACCGTTGTATGCAGGTTTGTATCCGTAATTGGCATCAAACAATAGAGGCCATTCGTTTGAGTTGTTGTGAAAACTCAATAACCAACTCTCGCTGTCTCTCATTCCCCAAAAGGTTATTCCAAATCTTTGTGCCGCAGGAATTGTTTTGTACAAAACGGCAATTTCTTTGTATTTTGCTTTCTGGGCATTGGATCTTTCGGTAGTTAAAGTAGTTAAATCTTTATAAATATTCACCGTCATGTCCAATTCAGAAAAGTGAATTAAAAGTCCCGTGTTTTTTATGGTAGTTAAATTAGCTGCCAAAGTCGACATGCTTGTTGTCACGTAATCGACGTGCATTTGCAAGCCAATTCCATCGATAGGGGTCGAATTTGCTTTGAAAGAATTGACCATATTTACTACTTCGGTTACTTTAGAACCTTGACTTTCCAGATTGTAGTCATTGTAAAACAACTTTACGGTTGGATCTGCTTCTCTGGCCCAAGTGAAACATTTTACGAGATAATTAGGGATTCTTTTGTAAAAAGCGGCTGCATAAGCACCATCGGTAAAAGCTTCGTTAACGACATCCCAACTTTCGACAACAGGTTTTCCGGCTGCTGTTTTAGCCAATGCAAAGTGTGCCACCGTTGCTTTAACATATCCTTTTACTTGTGCTTCAAATTCAGCATCAGTTCCAGCGTAGTTTTTCAGCCAATTTGGTATTGAACTATGCCAAACCAAGGCATGTCCATGCACTCGTATTCCATTTGCTTTCGCATAAGCAACTATTGCGTCGCCTTTACTGAAATCATAAGTGTTTGGGGCGGTAAACATTGATGCCATTTTCATGTCGTTTTCAGCAGTAACACTATTGAATTCTTTATTCAATACTGTCGTGAAATTATTGTCGTTACCAGACAGCCTGTCTGCAGAAACAATCATTCCTATGGGGAAAGTAACGGCTGCTTTCAATGTTGTGGCTGCTGGAGTAGGTGTTGGCGTTGGTGTCGGAGTTGGAGTGGCAACAGGGTCGCTTTCTGATCCACCACCACAACTCACTAGAGTGGCAGCTATGATTATCGCTAAATTTTTGATTATTTTCATAATTCGTATTTTATTTAATGTTGTTTTAATTTTCTGCTTTTTTTGTTTTATGTATAAATCCCCGGATTGTGATGCATATTAATTATTTCCTGGTGCAAACGGAAATTTCAAGGACTCAAAATATTCCAAAGTTTGTGTTGGTTTTTCGACTCTTTTCGGCAATTCCTTTCCAGAAAATTGTTGAAAATACAATAGGCAAGCATCACGCCACCATTTCGCTTCTTTGTGCTGTATGTTGAGCAACATTTGAACTTCCTTGAATCGGTGTTCATCCACGTAGTTGCCCATTTTGTTCCAAGTTGATTGCATTGCAGCAACTTCGTCAACCCCTTCCTGGTATTTCAATGCCATTCCATTCCAAAGGGTTTGACCATTTTTCAGTTTGTAATCCCAAGACAAATGATGAAACCACAACAAGTCTTTTTCGGGACAAGTTTTTACATCGTCGAATATTTTGGCCGCTTCTGGTGCATATTGTGTCGTGGCCTTGCTTCCTGTTTTGGAGCGGTCAAAACCGATACCGTTTTTGTCTGCTTTGTGATAGTAAACCGGATTCCATTCCGGCCTGGAGAGGTTGCTCACCCAAGGCCCCGGACCATAATGATGGCCGGTGTCCATAATATGGTGCAAGCCTAGTGGCGTCATATAATTCACCACCGCTTCCCTGGATTTCAGCAACATTTCTTTCACGGGATTCACAAAATTTTCATCATTGGAAAAAGTCATTCGCAACCATTCATCGGCGATAGCTTCTGAATCAAGATTAGGATTCCAAGCCAATCGCCCAAAACCGTACCAATTCGCTTGCGCAAATGGATGACCCGTCCAGTTGATGTCGTTGCCGATATTGGCAACACCCGCAATTCCGGTAATTTTGTGATTGTCCAATGAACCATCGATTACTTTGGCGACCGTGGAGCCTTTCCCTTTTCGATAAGTATCGGATTTCAAAACTTCTTGGAATAATTTCGGTAAATAAACCAAGTGGGTGCTGAAACCCAAATATTCCTGCGTGATTTGAAATTCCATCATCAAGGGCGTTTTTGGCATGGCGCCAAACATGGGATGAAAAGGTTCCCTGGGTTGAAAATCAATAGCGCCATTTTTTACCTGGACAATCACGTTATTCCTGAATTGACCATCATAAGGAACAAATTCGCTGTAGGCTTGTTTAGCTCTATCATCGACATCGTGCTCCGAATATACAAAGGCTCGCCACATCACTATTCCGCCAAAAGGAGCCACGGCATCGGCCAACATATTGGCTCCGTCAACGTGGTTTCGACCATAATTTTGTGGGCCAGGTTGTCCTTCAGAATTGGCTTTTACCAAGAATCCGCCAAAATCTGGAATCCTTTTATAAATTTCCTTGGTTTTTTCTTTCCACCAATTTTTCACTTCGGCATCATAAGGATCGGCAGTTTTCAATCCTCCAATTTCTATTGGAGCCGAAAATCTCGCTGTTAAATATACTTTTATTCCATAAGGTCTAAATGTATTTGCCAAAGCTTCCACTTTTTCTAAATATTGGGGAGTCAGGATTAAGGCATTGGCGTTTACATTGTTCAAAACCGTTCCATTGATACCTATTGAAGCATTCGCACGTGCATAATCGATGTAACGTTGGTCAATAAAATCAGGTAATTTTTGCCAATTCCAAAGTGAAAAACCGGCATAACCACGTTCAACAGTTCGGTTTAAATTATCCCAATGATTCAGTATTCGAACGTTAATTTTTGGAGCATCCGCGATGTTTACATTTTCGATGGATGTTTTGGTTTGGAGCAGTCTCAAAAAATGGAATACGCCATAAAATACGCCGACATCGGTTTTGCCCGTAATAAGAATGTGATTTTTGCTTTTTACTTGTATGGTTTTAATGATGTAGCCTTCGTCATTAATTTGGTCAAATTCTTTTTTCAGGTTTTTCAGAATATCTTCATCAAGAGAAGATTTAGAACCAAAAATCAATGCATTTTCGCTGTCAATATTTTGTTGAACTTCAATTTTGGTATCTAATAAACCAGAAAGTCCCAATTGCAACTCTTTTGAAGCCACTTGAATTGTTTCGGAATTCTCCAAAGCAACAATTCCATTGATTTTGGATTTATATTCCGTGGCCAATTTCGAATCTTGGACTTTTGCATATTGCAACCATAATTTATAATCCTCTTGCGCAGATACGTTAAGAGAAATCATCAGCATGGGTAATAGAAACAGGATGTATATATATGGTAAACGATTCATGGTTGTTCTTTATTTTTTATGACATTAAAACTCTTCTTTAAAGAAAGAGGAAATATATGGAATCATAAGTTTTTAAGTTATATTTTTTTCTGGTTTTAATAATTATATCGTTTTTTATTTATATTTGCAATCGGTTGCGTAAAAGTAAAACATTGAGGCATATAAAAAAAATTTTCCAGTATTTTTTTTATATTCGTAAAAAAATAGATAAAATTTTAAGAAATATCCCAAATATGAAAATAATTTCAAAAAACACTGTACTTGCTTTATTGTTGATGGTGATACTTCCTTGCAAAGGGCAAGTCATTGATAAAAAAAAACAGGATTTACCTTTTTACAATACTTCATTGTCAATTGATGCAAGGATTCAAGACCTGATTTCCAGATTGACATTGGAAGAAAAGGCAGATCAAATGATGAACAATACATCGGCAATCGAGCGTTTGGGAATTCTTCCTTATAGTTATTGGAATGAAGCGCTTCACGGCGTGGGTCGTTCCGGAATTGCAACCGTTTTTCCTCAAGCGATTGGGCTCGGAGCCACTTTCGACAGTGATTTGGCTTACAGGGTTTCTTCCGCAATTTCCGATGAAGCTCGGGCGATGCACAATGCGGCAAAAGCCAAAGGCTTCAACAAACAATACGGTGGATTGACTTTTTGGACGCCCAATATCAATATTTTCAGGGATCCTCGTTGGGGTCGTGGCCAGGAAACCTATGGTGAAGACCCTTTCTTGACCGCCACCATTGGAACTGCATTTGTAAAAGGTTTGCAAGGGGATGATCCCAATTATTTAAAGACTGCGGCTTGTGCCAAACACTTTGCCGTACATAGTGGTCCAGAAAAATTGCGACACGAATTTAATGCCGAAGTGACGAAAAAAGACCTTTGGGAAACCTATTTGCCGGCTTTTCAAGCATTGGTGGAAGCTAAAGTGGAGTCCGTTATGTGTGCTTACAACAGTACTGACGGAGAACCTTGTTGTGCGAACAAATACTTGATTACGGATGTTTTAAGGAAACAATGGCATTTTAAAGGACACGTGGTAACCGATTGTGGAGCGATAGACGATTTTTATACCCCAAAAGACAAAGGCGGACACGGGACCGTAAAAACACAAGCCGAAGCTGCGGTATTGGTATTAAAAAGCGGGGTAAGCCTGAATTGTGGAAGTTCATACAAAGCCTTGCCAGAAGCAGTTAAAGAAGGATTGATTACGGAAAAAGAAATTGACAATCAATTGGCAGTTTTATTGAGAACCAGATTTAAACTCGGTTTGTTTGATCCAATGGGAAGTAATCCTTATGATGCTATTTCTGCTGATGTAGTGAACAGTAAAGCGCATCGAGAATTGGCAAAAGAAGTGGCGCAAAAGGGAATTGTTTTGTTGAAAAACAATGGCATTTTGCCCTTAAAAAATGACCTTTCCAAATATTTTGTCACAGGACCTAATGCAACAAATACTGATGTTTTATTGGGAAATTATTATGGTGTAAACCCAAATTTAGTTACCATTCTAGAAGGAGTGGCTGGGGCAATTGACAAAGCCAGCCAACTGAACTACACTTTGGGAACAATGCTGAATCAAGCTCCCGTGAACCCAATAGATTGGTCAACCGGGAATGCGGCAAACAGTGATGCGACCATTGTGGCTTTAGGAATTTCAGGACTGATAGAAGGAGAAGAAGGAGAATCAATCGCATCACCAACTGCCGGAGATCGATTGGATTATAATTTGCCTCAAAATCAAATTGAATACCTCAAAAAATTAAGAAAAGCTGCCGACAAAAATCCGGAAAACAAAAAACCAATAATTGCCGTTATTACAGGAGGAAGTCCAATGAATCTTGCCGAAGTGCAGGAATTGGCCGATGCTGTTTTATTGGTTTGGTATCCAGGCGAAGAAGGGGGAACTGCAGTTGCGAATGTTATTTTCGGAAAAATAGCGCCTTCCGGAAAATTGCCAATTACATTTCCTAAATCTTTGGGACAATTGCCTCCTTATGAAAATTATGCAATGAAAGGGCGGACTTATAAATACATGAATGTAGATCCATTATATCCGTTTGGATTTGGATTGAGTTACACCAACTTTACGTATGGAGAAGCCAAAGTCTCTTCAACAAAAATTTCCAAAAAAGACAATCTCAGAGTTGCTGTAAAAGTGACCAATTCAGGAAAAGTAAAATCGGATGAAGTGGTACAGTTGTATGTTTCCGATTTGGTGGCTTCGGTTGAAGTGCCTAATTTTCAATTGACTAACATCAAACGAATCACTTTGGAGCCTGGAGAATCGACTGAAGTTTCGTTCCAGTTGACGCCAAAAGCATTCGAAATGGTGAAAAATGATGGTTCAAGAGTTATAGAATCAGGAGAATTCAAAATATATGTGGGCGGTTCCAGCCCGATGAAGAGAAGTTTTGAATTGGGAGCACCTAAGATGGCTGAGGCCGTAATTGCAATAAAATAGCATAAAAATATCTAAAATGAATAAATTAAAAATTGCATTAATTGTTCTTCTTTTCATTCCATCGAATGAACTTTTTTCCCAAATTAAATTGCCTAGATTAATAAGTAATGGGATTGTTTTGCAAAGAAACGTGAAAGTGAAAATTTGGGGTTGGGCTTCGCCAAAGGAAAAAATCAAATTGGAATTCAAAACCAAAACCTATTCAACCGAAGCCGATCAAGAAGGTAATTGGACTATAATGTTGCCTTCTCAAAAGGCTGGTGGGCCTTATGAAATGGTTTTGAAAGCGAGCAATGAAATAAAAATTCAAGACATATTATTTGGTGATGTTTGGATTTGTTCCGGGCAATCGAATATGGAACTTCCGATGGAACGCGTAAAAGAAAAGTATGGGGAAGTCATCAAAAATTCTAAAAATACCAATATTCGACAGTTTTTAGTGCCCGACAAATATGATTTCAAAAATCCAAAAACCGATTTAGACTCCGGAAATTGGTTATCTGCCAATCCTGAAAACGTGCTCGAATTTTCTGCCGTGGCTTACTTGTTTGCCAAGGAAATCTATGAAAAACAACATGTTCCCATTGGTTTAATCAATTCGGCTTTAGGTGGTTCTCCGGTGGAATCCTGGATGAGTGAAGAGGCTTTGGTTGCGTTTCCAAAAGCACATGAAGAGGCGCAGAAATTCAAAAACGACGAAAGAATCAAGCAAATAGAAACCAGCGACAAAAAAAGAAATGAAGATTGGTATGCGCTTATAAATGCGAATGACAAAGGACTTTCGGACAAAAACGCACAATGGGGTCAAACCAATATCAATGATAATGATTGGTCGAAAATGCAAATTCCGGGTTATTGGGCAGACCAATCCATCGGGAAAGTAAACGGGGCGGTTTGGTTTCGAAAAGAAATTGAAGTGCCAAAAGCAATGGTCGGCAAACCTGCCAAATTGTTTATGGGTCGAATTGTCGATCAAGATTTCGTGTATGTAAATGGCGAATTCGTTGGAACTACAGGCTATCAATATCCTCCACGTCGTTATGAAGTAAAACCGACAATTTTGAAGGAAGGAAAAAACACCATAGCCATTCGAGTAATCAACAGTATTGGCAACGGTGGATTTGTTTTGGATAAACCATATTATTTGGCCGTGGGAAAAGACACGATTGATTTAAAAGGAGAATGGAAAAGCAAATTAGGCACGGAAATGAAGCCGTTGCAAGGGCCAACATTCATTCGTTGGAAACCAGTAGGATTGTACAATGCGATGATTGCACCATTGTTGAATTTAAAAATCAAGGGTGTTTTGTGGTATCAAGGCGAAGCCAATACTTTTAATGCCAAAGAATATGCGCAAACATTCCCTGCCATGATTAGTGATTGGAGAGCGAAATGGGGACAAGGCAATTTTCCTTTTCTATTCGTGCAATTGGCCAATTTCATGGAAGATTATCCAGAACCTAGGGAAAGCAATTGGGCGGCTTTAAGACAATCGCAACTGGAAACGCTAAAGGTTAAAAATACCGGAATGGCCGTCACGATAGATGTTGGCGAATGGAATGACATTCATCCCTTGAACAAAGATGCAGTGGGACATCGTTTGGCTTTATTGGCAAGCAAAATGATTTATGGAGAAAACAAAATTACTGCTTCAAGTCCAATGCCTAATGATTCTAAATTCGAAAAGGATAAAGTAATTATTAGGTTTGCCAATGTTGGAGGCGGATTGACCATAAAAAAAGGAACGGAATTAAAGTCGTTCGCCATTTCCAATGACGGAGTCAATTTTGTTTGGGCAAATGCCAAAATAACAGGAAATAAAGTCGAAGTTTGGAATGATAAAATCAGTAATCCAACGGTGGTTCGATACGCTTGGGATAACAATCCAGCTGCGGCCAATTTATTTTCAAAAGAAGGATTGCCGTCAACACCATTTGAAGTGAAAAAGAAATAATTGAAAAAACTCCTTGAACTTTGAAATAAGCGCAAGGAGTTTTTTCATGATTTACTGTGAAAAATGGGTTTATATTTTCTTTGAAGATTCGCGAACCAATACTTCGGTGTTCAAAAAAGTAATCTCTTTCACTTCGTCCTTTTTGGGGAATTTAATACTCTTTAAAATAATTTCAGCCGACATTTGTCCCATTTTTTCCGCAGGATGGGTAATTGTGGATAAATTGGGGTCTATGATTTGGGAAATAGGGTCGTTGTTAAAACCTATAACCGCTAATTCTTCAGGAACTTTAATGCCTCTTTTTTTGGCGCATTGTATGGCACTTACCGCCATGATATCTCCCGACGCGAATATTCCGTCAGGACGATTTTTTAAATCCAATAATTTATTGCTTGATTTTACGCCTTCTTCGTAGGTTACGGTTTTCAAATCGGCTATAAGTTCTTCTTCCACGGGCAAGCCGTGTTTTTTCAAAGCATCCATATAGCCCCTCATTCTTTCGGTATATAGATTGCCGAACTTGGAACCGGCAGTTAGGTGTCCGATGCGAGTGCAGCCTTGTTCGATGAGATGTGTCGTGGCTTTGTAGCCGGCGGCGTAGTTGTCTATTATTACACGAAAGGTGTTGAAATCTTTGGGAACTCTGTCCACGAAAACCAATGGAATGTTGTTGCTGACAAACTGTTGAAAATGAGAAGTGTCAATTGTTTTCATTGCCAAGGAACAAATAATGCCGCTTACCCTGCTTCCGTACAATGATTTTGCCATGCTCACTTCCTCTTCATACGAGTCATGGGATTGCATGATAATTACGTTGTATCCTGATTTTCGAGCCGTTATTTCTATCCCGCTAATCAATGAAGAAAGGAAGGGCTGGGTAACGGTCGGGATTAAAACGCCTATGGTGTTGGTTTTGTTGCCTCTCAATCCCGCTGCCAAAGTATTGGGGACATAGCCCATTTCCTCGGCGGTTTTTTTTACTTTTTTAATCGTTTTACTACTGATTGTCGGATGGTCTTTTAACGCTCTTGAAATGGTTGAGGTCGCAAGATTTAATTTTTCGGCAATGTCGTAGATGGTAACATCTTTATTTTCTTCCATATAATTAAAAAAAATGAATAACAAATATACTGTTTTTTGACTAACGGTATTCTCTAACTAATCTTGTGAACTAATCAAATTGTAATAAAATAAATAACACTCCGTTTTTGATTTATTATCGGGAATATTAGTGGTAATGAAGTATATTCGCAATATAATAAGTTTTTAGAAAAAAAAGAGGCTTTAATGCTTTTTATATTAAAAAAAACAATTACTTTAGCGTACCGGAACAGAACAGTACGCAAATTATGAACGAAAAGAGCTTTGTCTTCAATATTAATCACGAAAGTGATATTCCCAAGTACCAGCAATTGGTAAATTCCATCAATAATGCGGTTGCTGAAAATTTCTTGAACAAGGGCGATTTGTTGCCTTCAGTAAATAATATTTGCAAAGATAACAAACTCTCCAGGGATACTGTTTTCAAGGCGTATTCAATTTTGAAAGAGCAAAACGTTATAGAATCGGTACCCAATAAAGGTTATTATGTAGCTGGTGAAACCCGAAAAGTGCTTTTGGTTTTGGATACTTTCAAGGCGTATAAAGAGGTTTTATATCACTCCTTCGTGAATAATTTGCCCGACAATATCATTACCGACGTACAATTTCACCATTACAACATCGACAATTTTAAAACCATCATCAACAACAGTGTTGGCAAGTATTACAAATATGTCGTGATGAATTTTGACCATAAAGACGTGGCTTCGGTATTGAATAATATTTCCAATGAAAAATTATTGTTGATTGACTGGAACATTCATTCCAAACCAAAGAACAATTATGTTTTCCAGGATTTCGGAAAAGCTTTTTATGAATCGTTGACAGAGGCCGTGGACTTGTTCAGGAAATACAAATCAATAGATTTCGTGTATCCCAATTTTACCAATCATCCAATCGAGACGGTTACTTTTTTCAAGAAATTTTGCAAGGAATTTGGATTTGATTACAATGTTATTACCAATCCGAAGGAATTCGACATAGAGAAAAACAAGGCTTATGTAGGAGTGAGTGACAGGATGCTTGGCGTATTCTTGGAGCAATGTCGAGAAAAAGATTTTGAACCTGGTGTTGATGTTGGTTTCTTGTCCTACAATGAAACGCCAATGAAAAAATTCATCTATAAAGGAATTTCGGTGGTTTCAACAGATTTCAAGGAATTGGGAACCAAAGGAGCCGAATTTATTACGAAAGACGAACCGATGCAGTGTTACGTACCGACAAAATTAGTAATTAGAGAATCATTATAAGTTATGTATTACATTGGATTTGATATAGGCAGCTCTTCGGTGAAAGTGGCTATCGTGGAAATTGCAACCGGAAAAAGCATTGGCGTAGTCCAAGAGCCAGAAACCGAAATGAGCATGCTTGCCCTGAAAAATGGTTGGGCAGAACAAAAACCGGAAGATTGGTGGCAACATTCCTGCAATGCAGTTGCCAAATTGAAGAAGAAATTCAACATTTCCAGAACCCAAATAAAAGGAATAGGGATTTCGTATCAAATGCACGGATTGGTTTTGGTCGATGCAGCAGGTCAGCCCTTGCGAAAATCGATAATTTGGTGCGACAGTCGTGCTGTTGAAATAGGAAATGAAGCTTTTGCAGGTATCGGCGAAAAAAAATGCAATGAACACTTGCTGAATTCTCCCGGAAATTTCACGGCTTCAAAGTTGAAATGGGTCAAAGAAAACGAGCCGGAAGTTTACAATCAGATTCATAAATTTATGCTGCCGGGTGATTACATCGCCTATAAATTATCCAATGTCATTAATACCACCATCTCGGGATTGTCTGAAGGAATTATGTGGGATTTTAAAAACGATACTTTCGCCAATTTCTTGTTTGAACATTATGGTATTTCGACTGAACTTGTTCCAGACATTGTTGATACTTTTTGCATCCAATCTAACGTAGATAAAAAAGGAGCAGAAGAAAGCGGCTTGGCCGAAGGAACTCCCATTTTTTACAGGGCAGGAGATCAGCCCAACAATGCACTTTCGTTGAACGTTTTTAATCCAGGCGAAGTGGCTGCAACAGGCGGAACATCGGGTGTAGTTTATGCAATGACCAATAGTTTGTCCGTAAAAGAAAGTTCAAGAGTCAATAATTTTGCCCACGTCAACTACAAAAAAGGGAATGACCCAAGAATTGGAAAATTGTTGTGCATCAATGGAGCCGGAATTCAATACCGTTGGTTGCTGAATAATCTTTCGGTCTCCTCTTATGAAGAAATGAATAATCTTGCTTCGGACATTCCGGTAGGTTCTGATGGGGTTTGCATGATTCCTTTTGGGAACGGAGCCGAACGAATGCTCAACAGCAAAGACATCGGAACCAGATTGGTAAACGTCAATCTGAACAATCACGGTAAAGCACATATTTGTCGTGCAGCCTTGGAAGGAATTGCCTTTTCATTTGTGTATGGTATGGAAATCATGAAATCTGATGGAATTGAAGTAAACATAATGCGTGCAGGAAACGATAATTTATTCCGTTCCGAGATTTTCTCCAATACCGTGGCAACACTTATCGGACACGAAATAGAAATATACAATACTACTGGAGCCATTGGCGCGGCAAGAGCATCGGGTCTTCACGAAGGCGATTTTGAAACTTTCGGAAAATACATCACGGACAACGACCACGTGATGACTTATATGCCTTTTAAAGACAAACAACCGTATTTAGAAGCCTATCAACTTTGGAAAAATGAACTAGAATTAATAATAAATAAATAAACAAAAAATGGCAACTTTAGGCAATAAAGAATACTTTAAAGGTATTGGCGAAATTAAATTTGAAGGAAAGGAATCAGATAATCCGTTGGCATTCAAATATTACAATCCAGACCAAATCGTGGCTGGTAAAACAATGCGTGATCATTTTAAATTTTCCATCGCATACTGGCATACCTTCTGTGGGCAAGGTTCTGATCCATTTGGGCCTGGAACACAAAATTTTGCTTGGGATCAAGCATCAGATGCAG
This sequence comes from Flavobacterium fluvii, assembly GCF_900129545.1. GTDB lineage: Bacteria > Bacteroidota > Bacteroidia > Flavobacteriales > Flavobacteriaceae > Flavobacterium > Flavobacterium fluvii. Next base: position 1,153,780 of record NZ_FQWB01000001.1, read on the forward strand.
TTCAAGCAGCCAAAGACAAAGCGGATGCAGCATTCGAATTTACAACAAAAATGGGATTCGGTTACTACTGTTTCCACGATTACGATTTAATTAGAGAAGGAGCAACTTTTGGAGAGTCTGAAAAAAGAATTCTAACCATTACCGACTATTTGAAAGAAAAACAAGCGGCTTCTGGCGTAAAATTGCTTTGGGGAACTGCCAATGCCTTTTCGAACCCTCGTTACATGAATGGTGCTTCTACCAATCCTGATTTTAACGTAGTGGCAAGAGCAGGTGGACAAGTAAAATTAGCCTTGGATGCCACAATTGCTTTAGGCGGTGAGAATTATGTTTTCTGGGGAGGACGCGAAGGATACATGTCGTTGTTAAACACCGATATGGGTAGAGAATTGGATCATATGGGGCAATTTTTGAGAATGGCTCGTGATTATGCTCGTGCGCAAGGATTTAAAGGAAACTTCTTCATTGAACCAAAACCTATGGAGCCAATGAAGCATCAATATGATTTTGATTGTGCCACTGCAATTGGATTTTTACGTGCACAAGGGTTGGAGAATGATTTCAAGATGAATATCGAAGTGAATCACGCAACTCTGGCGCAACACACATTCCAACACGAAATTGACGTGGCTGCACAAGCGGGAATGTTGGGGAGTTTGGATGCCAACAGGGGAGATTACCAAAACGGATGGGATACAGACCAGTTCCCAAACAACATTCAAGAAACTACCGAAGCAATGTTGGTGTTCTTGAAAGCAGGTGGTTTACAAGGTGGTGGAGTTAATTTTGATGCCAAAATCAGAAGAAATTCAACCGATATGGAAGATGTTTTCCTTGCACACATTGGTGGAGCGGACACTTTCGCAAGAGCTTTGTTGACTGCAGACAAAATCATTACTTCATCGGCTTATGATAAATTGAGGGCAGCACGTTACAACTCATTCGATGCTGGTAAAGGAAAAGAATTTGAAGAAGGAAAATTGTCCATGCAAGATTTGTACAAAATAGCTCAAGAAAACGGAGAACTTTCATTGCAAAGCGGTAAACAAGAGTTGTTCGAAAATATCATTAATCAATACATTTAATATATTTTGAATTAGTTTTGAATAATTAAAGGTGTCGGAAACATTTAATTGTATAGTTAAAGGCTTTCCAGACACCTTTTTATTTGTTCTAATTTTAAAAAAAACTCAATATCAACTAACTTAATTGTTTAATTTAACCACAACCTAATTTATGAACACATTACAATTGGCAGATTATCTAGTCTTTCTTGTCTATTTCTTTATAGTTGCAGGATACGGCTATTCCGTTTACATACGCAAAAAAACAAAGTCGATATCGGCCTCGCATGATTACTTTTTGGCGGAAGGATCCTTGACTTGGTGGGCAATCGGAACATCATTGATTGCTTCCAATATATCATCGGAACAATTTATCGCCATGTCTGGAAACGGATTCAAGATGGGATTGGCCATTGCGACCTACGAATGGATGGCAGCCTTGACCTTGATCATAGTAGCCGTATTTTTTATTCCGGTTTATTTAAAGAACAAGATTTATACAATGCCCCAGTTTTTGAGCGAAAGATACAACGGAAACGTGGCGATGATCATGGCCGTTTTTTGGTTGTTGCTTTACGTAATCGTGAATTTGACTTCCATTCTTTATTTGGGAGCCTTGGCCATCAACGGGATTTCAGGAATTGAAATCAATTTATGCATGTACGGATTGGCATTTTTCGCCATCATTATTGCATTGGGCGGAATGAAAGTAATTGGATATACCGATGTTGTTCAGGTCGTGTTCTTGATATTTGGAGGTTTGGTGACCACTTATTTGGCATTGGACAAAGTAGCCGAATTAAACGGACAAAGCGGAATGGTCCAGGGGTTCAATTATATGTTGGATCAATCTGGAGACCATTTTCACATGATATTCAAAAAAGACAATGCCAACTTCCCAAGTTTACCTGGATTGACGGTTTTGTTCGGAGGAATGTGGATCGTGAATTTGAATTATTGGGGATGTAACCAATACATCACTCAAAGAGCTTTGGGAGCCGATTTAAAGACGGCAAGAAGCGGAATTTTGTTTGCGGCTTTCTTGAAATTATTAATGCCTGTAATCGTGGTTTTGCCCGGAATTGCAGCTTACGTGATTTACACCAAGGGAGGTTTGCAAACCGAAATGTTGGGGCCTGACGGAATCATAAACCCAGACCGCTCATATCCGGTATTGTTGAACTTGTTGCCTGTTGGATTGAAAGGATTGTCTTTTGCTGCCTTGACGGCTGCCGTGGTGGCATCGTTGGCGGGAAAAGTAAACAGTATCTCCACTATTTTTACCTTGGACATCTTCAAGAAAAAAATTAACGTGGATGCTTCCGAAAAGAAAATGGTGCAAGTAGGGAAGATTACGGTTGTTGCAGCCATGCTGTTGGCAGTTGTTATTGCTCCCTTTTTGGGAATTGACAAAAAAGGAGGATTTGAATTCATACAAGAATACACCGGATTTGTAAGTCCAGGTATTTTTGCAATGTTTATCATGGGTTTCTTCTGGAAAAAAACAAGTTCCAATGCAGCGATGTTTGCCACCGTTGGAGGATTTGTATTGTCGGTAATACTCAAATTCTTGCCTGGTTTCATGAATTTGGAATTCTTGTACAGTACAGGATTTGCGACATTGGTGGAACAAGAAGATAAAACAAGGCTTTATGAAATTCCGTTTTTGGATAGAATGGGAATTGTATTTGGAGTATGTGTTTTGTTGATGATTTTAATCAGTTTGTACGATGCCAAAAAAGGTGTTAAAGTAAAAGGATTGGAAGTTGACACTGCCATGTTTAAAGTAAGCAATGGTTTTGCTGCAGGAGCATTGATTATATGCGGTGTGCTCGTGGCCTTGTATTCTGTTTTCTGGTAGGATTGTAACCATAAGGTTTTCTATAACTAAACTTGTAGACTTGAAACCGAGATTTGACTATTGTCGAATCTCGGTTTTCTTGTTTTTGGACGGTAAGGAATGTGTGAAATAGTGCTGAAAAAGAGTTTTTTGGAAATTTCAAAACAAAACCAAAGTAGGTTAAAAACAAAAAACCCACTCGAGTTGAGTGGGTTTTGGTGGTGCCTCCAGGGATCGAACCAGGGACACATGGATTTTCAGTCCATTGCTCTACCATCTGAGCTAAGGCACCGTGCTAATGCGGGTGCAAATATAGAACGATTTTTAATTTATCCAAAACAATTTTAAAAAAAAATCAATTCGTATCTTCGTGCCGTTAAAGATAAATTATGATTCTAGCGATTGATGTTGGGAATACCAGAATTAAAGCGGCTGTCTTTGAGGGTGCTACCGTTTTGGAGAACTTTGTTTTCTTGAAAACGGAACTTGAAAAAAATATTCAAAATATTTTAAATAAATATGAAAAAGTATCCCATTTGATGGTTTCTTCAGTTTCTGACGTGGAAAAACAGTCTTTTTCCGCCTTTGAAAACCTCGTAAATATACATTTTGTTTCCCATAGTGATTCTTTTCCGTTTGTCAACTGCTATTCAACTCCTCAAACGTTGGGGATTGACAGGATGGTGAATGCCGCTGGCGCAACTTTGCAGTTCCCGAACCAGAATCGGCTGGTTATCGATGCGGGAACTTGCGTTACTTATGATTTTATCGACGAATCCAACAATTATCTTGGTGGAGCGATTTCGCCGGGTTTGGGCTTGCGATATGCCGCCTTGCATAATTTCACTGCAAAACTTCCGTTGTTGGAATTGGAAAGCCCGGAACATTTTGTCGGGAAATCCACTTCGGAATCCATTCATTCCGGAGTTGTAAATGGATTGGTCCATGAAATTGACGGTTTCATAGCCGAATATGAGGCATTGTATCCAAAATTTATAATAATTTTAACGGGTGGAGACACAGTTTTTTTGGCTAAACGATTAAAAAATACCATATTTGCCAATTCAAATTTCCTTCTCGAAAGTTTGAACCAACTATTTCAATATAAAATCAAAAATGATTAAAAAAATTATAATAAGTGCTTGTTTATTTATGACGCTTGTTTCTTTTTCCCAAGAAGGAACTTCTTCCCCTTATTCTTTTTATGGAATTGGTGACATAAAATTTAGTGGGACGCTTGAAAACCGTTCTATGGGAGGCATATCAATCGCCCAAGACAGTACCCACATTAACTTGCAAAATCCAGCATCTTATGCCAATTTAAAATGGACTGCTTTCACGATTGGTGGAGCAAGTAATTATACCAAACAAAAATCAGGTTCCGAATCGGCCACTGCCCAAAAAACAACATTGGATTATTTGGCTTTAGGGATTCCTTTGGGCCAAAAATTTGGAGGAGCTTTTGGTTTGATTCCTTATTCTTCTGTAGGATACAGAATTGCAAACGAGAATCCCGACCCGACCCAAATCAGCAAACGTTTTAATGGTTGGGGTGGTTTGAACAGAGTTTTCATGGGTTTTGGATATAATGTGGTCAAGAATTTGAATGTTGGGGTGAATGCGTATTACAACTTTGGGAAAATTCAAAGTAAAAGTTTGGAATATATTCCAGAAGTTTCAACTGGATCCAGTGAGATGAATGTTGTCACTTTGTCGGGCGTGAACTTCAATATCGGGATGATGTACAAAGCCAAACTTACTGATAAATTGTCTGTGTTCAGCAGTTTGTATTATTCACCTGGAAGTACTTTGAAAGCTGAAAACACGAGAACCATCGCGACGGTATCTTATAATTCGGTTTATGATTTGCAATTGGTGGATGTTTTGCCGGAACAAACCAGCAAGGCTGATTTGAAATTACCTAAAAAATTAGCAATTGGAGCAGGAATTGGAGATTCCAAGAAATGGCTTTTGGGTGGGGAGATTGCTGTTCAAGGTTCGGGTAATTTGGCAAATAATTACAACACCATCGATGATGTAAGTTATGAAAACTCCGAAAGATACAGCATAGGTGGATATTATACGCCTAACTCCAATCCTTTTTCAAGTTATCTTGAAAGAATTACTTATAGAGGTGGATTCAAATATGAAAAAACGGGACTTATTGTCAATTCAACTTCAATAAACGATGTGTCGTTGAACTTTGGAATGGGATTGCCTATTACGGGCTCTTTGTCTAATTTCAACGTAGGCTTGGAATACGGACAAAAAGGAACTACTTCACATAATTTGGTTCAGGAAAACTATTTCAGTTTAATGGTGAGTTTTTCATTGAACGACAAATGGTTCGTGAAACGTAAATTCTTTTAAAATTTTATTTTCCTGTCCTCTAAAATAATCACCAACAGCTTCGTGCTTAACGTATGACTTCATTAAAAAAATACCTAATCCTTGCGCCTGTTTTGGTTCTGGCCATAACATCGTTTTTTGGATGTGAAAGTAATTTTAAGGAGGTGCAAAAAAGCAATTTTTCGGAGTTTGTTCCCAGTGGCGAAGCCGACAAAATAAATTTGAAATACACGGATTCCGGTCGTATAACCGTAGTGTTGGTCAGTCCAAAAATGCGGGAGTATGCCAGTGTTGATTTTCCGTTTACGGAATTTCCAAAAGGGATTGACGTCACTTTGTACGATAAAAACGGAAAAAAGACCTACATCAAATCGGATTATGCCACTTCCTTCAAGTCGACAAACATTATTGATTTGGTAGGGAACGTGAAAATTAATTCGCAAGATGGGCAAACGTTGGAAACGGACCAATTGTATTTTGACCAAAAAAACGAATGGTTTTATACCGAAAAAAGATTTAAATTTACGGATCCCAAAGGAGTTTCAAACGGAGTAGGAATCGACTTTAGTAAAGATTTTAAAGTTATCAATTCACAAAGTATAGTCGGCGAAGTACTGTCGGCTGATTAAATTTACACATTTCAATTATGAATTACCTTAAATATACCCAATACATATATCTTGTTGCAGCCGTTTTTTTTACCATTAAAGCTGTAGAAATTTGGGATCAGGACAACGACCAACATTTCCTTTTCCTGGGGATTGCCGTTCTTTCTGTTTTCATGTTCTTTTTTAGAAGAAGATTTGCCAATAAATTTGAAGACAGAAACAAGAAACCCTAATTATGGAAATAGGTATTATAATAGTATGTTTACTACTATGCGCCTTTTTCTCGGGAATGGAAATAGCCTTCATTTCTTCCAATAAAATATATCTTGAAATAGAGAAAAAACAAGATAGTTTTATTTCGAATATCCTTACAAAACTTACGGAGAAACCTTCAAAATTTATTGCCGCAATGCTTATTGGCAATAATATAGCCTTGGTGGTTTATGGTTTTTTTATGGGTGATTTATTGATGTATTGGATCCAGCTTTTTGGATTTCATTTTTCGGACTTGCTGAACTTGGTCATTCAAACCCTGATTTCGACATTGGTAGTGTTGATAACGGCGGAGTTTCTTCCCAAGGTTTTTTTTCAAATTTATGCCAATACTTTCATTAAGGCTTTTGCCATTCCGGCTTATGCTTTTTACGTGTTGTTTTATTATATATCCACATTTTTTATCTGGGTTTCTGATTTTGTGTTGAAACGATTTTTCAAAACCGAAGGCGACCAAATTCCCCTGTATTTTAGTAAAGTGGAACTCGGGAATTACATCACCGAGCAAATGAGTACGGTGGAAGACAACGAAGAGATGGACTCCGAGATTCAAATGTTTCAAAATGCCCTGGATTTTTCGGGAGTAAAAGCCCGCGACGTGATGAGTCCAAGAACAGAAATTGTGGCGGTTGATTTGTTTGATTCCGTTGCCGAATTGAAAACCTTGTTCATTGAAACAGGTTATTCCAAGATTGTGGTCTATCAAAACTCCCTCGATGACATAATTGGATACGTTCATTCTTTTGATTTGTTCAAAAAACCAAAAAACATCAAGTCGATCGTGATTCCGGTTGAATTTGTGCCGGAAACAATATATATCAAGGATGCCATGAATTTGCTGACCAAAAAACGGAAAAGCGTGGCTGTCGTTTTGGATGAATACGGAGGAACTTCGGGAATTATTACCATAGAAGACATAATTGAAGAACTTTTTGGCGAAATCGAAGACGAACACGATTCGGACGAAGAATTGACCGAAAATGAACTGGAAGAAGGTGTTTATGTTTTCTCGGCTCGATTGGATGTCGAATATTTGAATCTAACGTATAAACTTACTATTCCAGAGAGCGATTCTTACGGCACGCTTGGCGGTTTTATTGTGGATTTCACCAAAGAAATTCCTCAAAAAGGAGATGTAATTACCATTGGAAGCTTCCATTTTATTATAGAAGAAGCCACAAACAAGAAAATAGAATTGGTTAAAATGACAATAAAAGATTGATTTTTTTTAGTAAATCAAATTTTCTTGTAAATTATAGTGCTACTACTATAATTATTAATTAGATAATTGTATTTTCGCAAACTGAATATAAAAATTAACAACAATAAAAATGGCAGTTTTAGCAAAAATTAGACAACGTTCCGCTTTAATGATAGTGGTTATTGCATTCGCATTATTTGCATTTCTAGTACCAAGTCTTTTTGATAAAGGAAGCTTCGGAGGGAATTCTAAAGATGTGGGAAGTATAAATGGGAAAGATATTTCATTTGAAGACTTCAGGGTAAAAGTGAGTAATGTTGAAAAAAGTCAACAAGGAATTACTGCAACCGCAGCCGCAAATAGAGTTTGGGATCAAGAAGTTACCATCGCTTTGCTAATATCTGAATTTGATAAATTAGGATTGAGAGTGGGTGCAAAACACATAATGGAAGTGTTGAAAGCGGATCAAAACATCGGGAAAAACCCATTGTTCTTGAATGCTGGGGGAATGTTTGACGAAGCTAAATTCAAGGAATATTTCAAGTCAAATCCAGAGCAGGCACAGTTCTTGAAAGATCGTGAAAAAGATGCCGAGTTGAATGCCAAATTTCAAATTTACAACAATTTGATAAAAGCTGGAATTTACACTACCGAAAGCGAAGGAAAATTGAAATATGAAATGGAGTCCAACAAAGCAAGCTTTGCTTATGTTGCCGGATTGTATTCTACCATTAAAGACAGCGATGTAAAAGTTTCTGATGACGATATCGTTGCTTTCATGAAGAAAAATGAAAAAAAATACAAAGCCGACGAAACTCGTGAAATAGAATATGTGTTGATCGAAGACAAAGCTTCTCCAGAAGACGTGGCTGAAGTAAAAGCTAAAATAAACGGTTTGTTGTCTGGAAGCGTGGTGTACAATCAAGCTACCGGAAAAAATGATACTTTGCCAGGATTCAGATCAGCTACAAACGTTGTTGAATTCGTGAATTCAAATTCTGACGTTCCTTATGATTCTACTTATGTAGCCAAAAAAGATTTGCCTGCTGTTGATGCCGACAAATTATACAACTTGGCTCCAGGTGAAATTTATGGTCCTTACATGTTCGGAAAATACTATTGTATTTCTAAATCATTGGGTAGAAAAGTTGGGGTAAATGCAAAAGCAAGCCACATTCTTATTGGTTACGAAGGTTCTCAAACACCTAACACCAAAGAAAAAAGAACTAAAGAAGAAGCTAAAGCAAAAGCAGAAGCTATCTTGGCTCAAGTGAATGCCAATCCAGATAGTTTCTTGATGTTGGCTTTCACGGCATCTGATGATTCATCTTCACAACAAGGCGGTGATTTAGGATTTTTTGGCCCAAACCAAATGGTGAAACCTTTCAATGATTTTGTTTTCGCTAACCCAATCGGAAAAGTTGGTTTGGTAGAAACTCCTTTTGGTTTCCACATCATCAAAGTAACGGACAAGCAAGATGGAGTTCGTTTGGCTACCATTGCACAGAAAGTGGATGCTTCAGAAGCAACTTCGGATAAAGTGTTTACTCAAGCAACCAAATTTGAAATGGATGCTACCGAGAAAGATTTTGCCAAAACTGCAGCAGCAATGAAATTGACTGTGGCAATGCCGGTTACTGCAAGAGGGATGGACGAGTCTTTCGGGCCTTTGGGTAACCAAAGAAATATCGTGAGATGGGCATTTGAAGACGGAACAGAGGTTGGAGCCGTTAAAAGATTTGAAGTGGCTAATTTGGGTCACGTGATTGCCAAACTTAAAAAAGTGAATGCTGAAGGTTTGATGGCTGTCGATATGGTTAGATCTTATGTAGAGCCAATTCTTAAAAACAAGAAAAAAGCCGAGTTGATCAAAGCTAAAATGGCTGGAAGTTCATTGGAAGCCATTGCAAAAGCAGTTGGTGCGCCAATTCAACAAGCGGTAGACGTTACCATGGACAATCCTGTTTTAGTGGGTGGAGTTGGTCAAGAGCCTAAAGTGGTTGGAAACGCGTTCGCATTGGCATCAGGAAAACTTTCTTCTCCAATTGAAGGAAACACTGGAGTTTATGTAGTGTTGAACAAAAGCACTTTCAAAGCGCCAGCATTGAAAAGCCACGCAGCTTACGTGAGTAAATTAAAAGCGCAAAGCGCAGGTGATGCCAACAGAGTGGTTCCAGCTTTAAAAGATATTGCAAAAATTGAAGACAACAGAGGTAAGTTTAATTACTAAATTAACACTGTTTTAAATATAAAAATCCCGAGCAATCGGGATTTTTTTTGTTTTGACGGTATCTAATTGTTTTTCTGAAACGAATGATATTTTTAGTAGATTTGGTTGGTAGACGATTGGAATGTGCACGGTTGAAAATCCGCGCTATAGGGTGAAATGATATAACAATTTAATAATAATCTGTAAAGTTTTATTTATATATTTGCTAAATAAACAAGGTAGTAATCATTATAAATACCACTTGCAAATGAAGAAATTGCTTAAATTCACAATAATTTTAATAATTGGATTTTTTACGCATAGTTTTAAAGAATCACTGGATTGTGAAAATCTCAAAACAGGGGAATTTATTTATTTTGACCCAAATTCGGGTTCAGAATGTAAGATTATTAGAACACCTCATTCACAAATTGAAATCAATAAAAAACGAAACTTAAAAATTGAATTTTCAATTTATTGGACATCAGAATGTGAATATGAATTGATTTATCTCAAAATCAACAATAGGGCTTACGATAATATGATAGGAAAAAAAATGACTGTCAAAATTTTAGATATAAATAATAATACAATTTCGTATTCTTATAAATTAGACGGTTTCGAATCGAAAGCCGAGATGATTAAAGTTAAATAGTTTTTGGTATTTTTATGATGCTTGTCAAATCTAAATAACATAGAAAATCACACACTTATACTGTCAGCTCCAAAACTAACAATCCCAGATGGCGCTGATATGCGGTAAATATTCTCTTGTTGGATAGCGCGGTTTTATAAACCGTGCCCACCAACGAGAACATATAAACAAATAAAATTTCCTAGAATCACAAAATCATGTCTTTATAAGAAACGATGGTTTTGAAACCTCTTTCCTTGAAATAATCAGTCGGGTTTTCTTTGGCGATGGCCAATACAAAATCGCCTCCCCAAGCTCCAAGACTTTTGATGATGCCGTTAAAGTCGGGAAACAAGGATTCTTTTATGGTTTTCATTTCAAGAATGTTGCTCATTTCAGCTTCGTGTTCTTCCAATGCGGTGGCAAATTCTCGAAGGTTTTTTGCGTTTAAAACCTCTTTTGTCAGCGAGTCAATTAGGGTGACGTTTTCTGCCAAATCCTCGTTCTTGTTGTTGTAATAAGAAGCGATGGCTGCCTTACTGCTTTGCTTTTTGTCTAGATAGACGAAAAACAAATTTTCGGTAAATTCAGGTTCGAAAGTTACTTTTTCGACAACAGGATTTCCGTTTTCCAAATGATACAAAATAGGATTGTTGTTTTGGGCACAGGCAATATCGTATCCGCTGCCGCCAAAACTGTTGTTCAGCAACACAAAGGCATCAATTTCCAGCCATTGCGCAATATTGTTTATCAAGGTCGAGGAAGTTCCCAAGCCCCAATTCTTTGGAAATGTCAGCTCAGTCGTGATGTGGAAACCTGCTGATTTAGAAATAAAATCAGGGTTTAATAAATGTCCTTGGTGCAAGATTTCTATTAAAGTGTTTCTTTTGGACGATACTGTGTCGGAAATGTTTTTTTTGAAAATATCCTCAAACGAAAGTGTTTCTTCCAGCCAAATGCTTCCGTCCGAATCAAAACTTGTCCATTTTATTTCTTGGTTGCCTCCTTTTTCCACAATCAGGTTTTGTCCAAACTTGGTAGGCAATGCAAAGGCTTTGGCGCCGTCAAGAACCAGGTATTCTCCCGTGATTAGTAGTTTTCCGTTACTGTAAAATTCTTTCTTCATTTAGTTTATTGGGTTCTCTTTTAACCACAAATTGCACAAATTCTCACGAATTAATTTGTGAAAATTTGTGCAATTTGTGGTTGATATTAAATTTGCTTTCTTAAATTTTCAATATAATCAACAACGGCGCTATGGGAAACGACGTGGTGCTTGAAATGTTTGCGAATCGAATGGCGTTCCTCGTCATTGGCTTCAAACTGGTTCAGGATATTGTTCAAGTGCATTTTCATATGGCCATCCTGAATTCCCGTGGTGGTCAACGAGCGCAAAGCGGCAAAGTTTTGTGCCAAACCGGCAACAGCCACAAATTGCATCAACTCTTCCGCAGATGGATTTTCCAACATTTCCAAACATAATTTTACCAATGGATGCAATGACGTCAATCCGCCAACGGTTCCCAAAGCCAACGGAACTTCCAGCCAAAAACTAAAAATATCATTTTCGATTTTGGCGTGTGACAAACTTGTGTAATTTCCGTTTCGGGAAGCGTAAGCGTGAATTCCGGCTTCAACGGCGCGGAAATCATTGCCCGTGGCTAGCACGACGGCGTCGATTCCGTTCATGATTCCCTTGTTGTGGGTTACGGCTCGAAAAGGTTCCACTTCGGCAATTTGAACGGCACGAACGAATCTTTCGGCAAAGGCTTTTGGATTCGGGATGTGTTTTTCGACCAGGTCTTCAACGGGACAGGAAACTTCGGCACGAACAATGCAATTGGGAACGTAATTCGACAGAATGCTCATCACGACTTCGATGTCTTTTTCCTCTTCAGAAAACAAAGGATATGCTTGGGCTTCTTCTTTCAAGGTTTTGGCAAATTGCTCCAAACACGAATTGATGAAATTGGCGCCCATACTGTCTTTGGTGTCAAAAGTGGCGTGCAGTTGAAAATAATTGGGCAATAAATTGGTTTTGTTTTTCAAGACAATATCCAGAATTCCACCACCACGTTTTTGCATGTTTTTGGTAATGCTTTCGGTGTTGGTGAAGAATTTGTCTTTGATTTGGGTGAAAAACAGTTCCAGTTTCGATTCATCTCCTTTGAATATAAAATGGACTTGTCCTATTTTTTCGGTGTCGATAACGGTAGCTTTGAATCCGCCGCGAGTGGACCAGAATTTCGCCGATTTCGAAGCAGCAGCGACTACGGAGCTTTCCTCAATCGCCATGGGAATGCTGCTGTATTTGTCGTTAATCAAAAAATTGGGTGCGACGCCAAGCGGAATATAGAAATTGCTTATCGTGTTTTCTATGAATTCATCGTGCAGTTTTTGGAGTTTTTCGTCCGCATTCCAATAGTTTTTAATAATGGAAATGGCTTCTTCGGGATTTGGAAAATATTCTTTGGCAATCCAGTTTATTTTTTCTTCTTTGGATAATTTTGAAAATCCGGCGACGGCGTTGCTCATGTTTTTTGGATAACGGTTTATGATGCGGCAAAGATACGGTTTCCATTTAACCGGGAAAGGTTTCAGGACAAACGCATAAGATATTTTACCGCTGATTCGCAGATTTTAATAAATGGTTCATTCTGAAATTGATAGATTTTAACTGATTTGCTCAAAATTAGTCACTTATAAATCACGAAAATAAAACTCGCAAGAGAAAATCTGCGAATCTGCGGTGTTTTTTGCCACCGATTTCTGAACACTACATTCCCGTTCTAATCGCTTCCACGGGATCTAATTTGGAGGCTGAAACCGCGGGAAGAATTCCGGATATTAAACCAATTACTGCGGCAAGTCCAGTTCCCAAAAGAATGTTGCCCATTCCCAAAACGAATTCAAACTCCAGGGTTTTGGTCAAAATCATTGCGATAATCCAGACCATGAACAACCCAATTATTCCGCCAATTACGGAAAGAATAATGGCTTCGAAGAGGAATTGGAACAATATAAACCGGTTTTTGGCACCCAAGGATTTCTGGATTCCGATGAGATTGGTTCTCTCTTTTACCGAAACAAACATGATATTGGCGATCCCAAAACCGCCCACAAGCAAGGAGAATCCACTGATTATCCATCCCACGGCGTTCATTTTGGAAATAATTCCGTCTATCAAATCCGTGAATCCAGAGAAAACATTGATGAAAAAGTTGTCGATTTCACCTGCTTTCAAGCCTCTAAAACTCCTTAATTTCTGGCTAATTTCTGCTTTGTAGGCATCCATGTCGACTCCGACTTGCGGTTTAAAAATAATCACGTTGACTACAGCTTTATTATTGTCGCCAATTAGTTCTCTAACAAAATTTACCGGAATAAATGCCGAAGTGTCGTTGTTGTTTCCAAAGGACAACCCGCCGCCTTTCTTTTTCAAAACCCCGATAACGGTAAATCGTTGTCCGTACAAACGGATTTTTTTGCCAATGGGGTCGAAATCGCCAAATAAATTTTCTGCTATTTCTTTTCCTATGACTACAACCGGAGCGGCAGAATTGGCTTCGGATTCCGTATAAAATCGTCCTTCGTCAAACTCCAATCCTTGTATGTCTATGAATTCGTGCGAAACCGGAACTATATTTACGGAAGTAACCGTGTTTGATTCATATTTGATGGATTCCCTGTTAGTGAATATTTGGTAGCCCAATTGTTCCGTGTTGGTCATTGCACCTTTCAAATAAATATATTCGTCGTATTTTACGTTGGGAAATTGCTCTCTTTTCCATTCCGGGATTTCTGAAGGGCCAAAAGATCGGTTCATCAAATAAATGGTATTTTTGTCCAAAGAACTTAAATCCTTGGTGATTTTTCTGTCCAAGGAATCCACGGCGGCAAGCACGGCGATAATCGAGAAAATACCGATGGTAACGCCCAGTAAAGACAATAGTGTGCGTAGTTTATTGTTTCGTAAAGCATTCATCGCAAAACGGAAACTCTCTGATAATAATCGTAAATAAACCAGCATAAAACAATGTTTAGTGTTATTGTAAAATTCCAAAAATATTCTTCATAAACCTAATGAAAATTCACTGTCTCATTGGTATTGTTTTTTTAAATATTGTTACAATAAATACATTTGAATTTTATCATCAAAAAAACTACTTTTGCACCACAAAATTCTAACTACACGATGAGCACAACAAAAACTATCAAATCGGCATTAATTTCTGTCTTTTCAAAAGAGGGTCTTGAACCAATAATAAAGAAATTGCACGAACAAAATGTAATCTTTTATTCTACTGGAGGAACTGAAGAATTTATCAAAAATCTTGGCATTCCAGTTGTTCCCGTTGAAGACGTTACTTCATATCCATCTATTCTTGGTGGAAGAGTAAAAACTTTGCATCCAAAAGTTTTTGGAGGAATCTTGAATCGTCAAGACAATGAAAGCGATGTGCAACAAATGAAGGAATACGACATTCCTCAAATTGATTTGGTAATTGTTGACTTGTATCCTTTCGAAAAAACGGTTGCTTCAGGCGCCAGCGAAAGCGATATTATCGAAAAAATAGATATTGGCGGTATTTCGTTGATTCGTGCTGCCGCAAAAAACTTCAAGGATACCGTAATTGTTCCTTCGGTTGCAGAATATAGTTTGCTTTTGGATTTGATCAGCAAACAAAATGGAGCCACAACATTGGAAGACAGAAAATTGTTTGCCACTAAAGCATTCCATGTTTCTTCTCATTACGATACTGCGATTTTTAATTATTTCAATACTGACGAAACTATTTTCAAAACCAGCATTGCTGACGGACAAGTTTTGAGATATGGAGAAAATCCACACCAAAAAGGATTTTTCTTTGGAGATTTTGACGCCATGTTCAATAAAGTTCACGGAAAAGAATTGTCATACAATAATTTATTGGATGTTGATGCAGCGGTAAATTTGATTAACGAATTCAAAAATGACGGACCAACTTTCGCCATTTTGAAACACAATAATGCTTGTGGATTGGCAACAAGACCAACCATCAGCGAAGCTTATAACGTGGCATTGGCTTGCGATCCAACTTCTGCTTTTGGAGGTGTTTTGATTTCAAACACAAAAATTGATGTTGAAACAGCCAACGAAATAAACAAATTATTCTGTGAAGTAGTCATTGCGCCAAGTTATGACGAAGCAGCCCTTGCCATCTTGCAAGAAAAGAAAAACAGAATTATATTGGTTCAAAATGAAGTGGAATTGCCTCAAAAACAAGTGCGAACTTGCTTAAACGGAATTTTAGTTCAAGAAAGAAACAACATCACTGATACTAAAGCAGGTTTAAAAACCGTTACAGTAACAACTCCTACCGCACAAGAAGTGGAAGATTTGATTTTTGCCTCTAAAGTTTGCAAAAACACAAAATCAAACACGATTGTTTTTGCAAAAAACGGAACTTTGATTTCCTCTGGAACAGGACAAACCTCAAGAGTGGATGCCTTGTTGCAAGCTATCGAAAAAGCACGTACATTTGGATTTAGCTTGGAAGGTGCCTCGATGGCGAGTGACGCTTTTTTCCCTTTCCCGGATTGTGTGGAAATTGCAAAAAACGCTGGAATAACAGCCGTTATTCAACCAGGAGGGTCAATAAAAGACCAATTAAGCATCGATTATTGCAATGAAAATAAACTTGCAATGGTATTTACAGGAACACGTCATTTCAAACATTAATTTGTTTAGCTTTGTACGTTACAAATTTATAACTTTTAAACCCTTAAAAATTTATGGGATTTTTTGATTTCATGACCGAGGATATCGCGATAGACCTTGGTACCGCAAACACTTTAATCATACATAATGATAAAGTCGTAATTGACAGCCCTTCGATAGTTGCTCGTGATAGAATATCAGGAAAGATTATTGCCGTTGGTAAAGAAGCCAATATGATGCAAGGGAAGACCCATGAAAACATTAAAACGATAAGGCCTTTGAAAGATGGTGTAATTGCCGATTTTGATGCTTCCGAAAAAATGATCAGCATGCTTATCAAAAGCATTCCGGCATTGAAAAAAAGAATGTTTACTCCAGCATTGAGAATGGTGGTTTGTATTCCTTCCGGAATTACCGAAGTGGAGATGAGAGCGGTAAAAGAATCTTGCGAAAGAGTAAATGGTAAAGAAGTATATTTGATTCACGAACCAATGGCTGCAGCAATTGGTATTGGTATCGACATCATGCAGCCAAAAGGAAACATGATCGTGGATATCGGAGGTGGAACAACGGAAATCGCCGTAATCGCTTTGGGTGGAATTGTGTGCGACAAATCGGTAAAAATTGCCGGTGACGTTTTTACCAATGACATCGTGTATTACATGCGTACGCAACACAACCTTTTTGTTGGGGAAAGTACTGCAGAGAAAATAAAAATTCAAGTAGGGGCAGCCATCGAAGATTTGGAAACACCTCCAGAAGAAATGTCGGTTCAAGGTAGAGATTTATTGACCGGTAAACCAAAACAAGTAGCGGTTTCTTATAGAGAAATTGCAAAAGCCTTGGACAAATCAATTCAAAGAATAGAAGATGCCGTAATGGAAACCTTGTCCCAGACACCTCCAGAATTGGCAGCGGATATTTACAATACGGGAATTTATCTTGCCGGTGGAGGATCGATGTTGAGAGGACTTGACAAAAGAATTTCCCAAAAAACGGATTTACCGGTTTATATTGCCGAAGATCCTTTAAGAGCAGTTGTTAGAGGAACAGGAATGGCGCTTAAAAATCTTGGAAAATTCAAAAGTGTCTTGATTAAATAGGACAAAGATTTAGTTGACAGCATTAGGTTTTTAGTTTTACACATCTATTATACAGGTATAATATGCAGCAAATATTTAATTTTATTTATAAAAACAGTAATAGATTACTGTTTTTGCTGCTTTTGGGTATATCGTTATTTCTTACCATTCAATCCCATTCCTATCATCGAAGCAAAGTAATAAGTTCTGCCAATTTTTTGAGTGGCGGAGTCTATGAAAGAATCAATAATGTGAACGAATATTTGAATTTGAGAACCCAGAATGATGCGCTTGCCCAAGAAAATGCAAAACTAAGAAGCCTTCTTTTTGATAAAAAAGATACTACTTCGATTCCAAAATTGGACAGTATCAGGGGATTGCATCCGACCGATATCATTGTTTCAAAAGTGATTCACAACTCTTTTAATTCTCATGAAAACTATTTGACGTTGAATTCGGGTAGTCTTCAGGGCGTGAAACCAGACATGGGTGTCATTAATAGTTTGGGAATCGTTGGAATCATTGACAATACTTCGCCAGGTTATTCTACGGTGGTCAGTATTTTGAACATAAAATCCCAAATAAACGCCAAACTAAAAAAATCAAATCATTTTGGGTCTTTGGGTTGGAATGGAAAGAACACAGGTTTTGTACAATTGACGGACGTTCCTAGATTGGCCTCGATAAGAAAAGGTGATACCATCGTGACTGGAGGACAATCTGTTATATTTCCTGAAAACATCAACATTGGAACAATTGCCAAAATAGAAGTGGATGATCAAACTCATTATTATACCATACAGGTTAAATTATTCAATGACATGACCAATTTAGGTCACGTATATATCATAAAAAGTAAAGATCGCGAAGAAATTATCAATTTAGAAAATAAGAGAAAAAAAGATGAATAGTGCTTTATTCGTAAATATTTTTCGTTTTCTGCTTTTACTGGCAGTCCAAATAGTTGTTTTCAACAACATGAACTTTTTGGGCTACATCAGTCCATTTCCCTATATTCTTTTTATAATATTATACCCGGTAAACAGTAATAAATCAGGGCTTTTGGCGGCCAGTTTTTTTCTGGGGATTATTATGGACATGTTTTGTAATTCCGGGGGGATCCACACTACGGCTTGTTTGGTTTTGGCCTTTTATAGACCCTATCTTTTCAGGTTTTCTTTCGGACTTAGTTATGAATACCAAACCGTAAAATTGAATGATGTATTGACTCCCGAAAGGTTTACTTTTATATTGCTTTCAGTCGTGATACATCATTTTGTATTGTTCATATTGGAAGCTTTTAAAATCAGCTTCTTCTGGGACATCTTGATTCGAACACTATTTAGCACCGTTTTCACCATAATTATCTGCATTATAATTATATATCTTATTAAGCCGAATAAACGATGAGAAAAGTGCTTCTTCCTTCATTGATTATTATTGCAGCGTGCTTACTGCTATTGCGTATTTTCTATTTGCAAATTATTGATGATTCCCTTAAGTTGAAATCTGACAATAATGCCATTAAAATAAAATATGACTATCCCGAGAGAGGTTATATTTATGACAGAAATGGAAAGTTGCTGGTGGCAAACCAGCCATCTTACGACATTATGGTTATTCCAAGGGACATTAAAAATATTGACACCTTGGAGTTTTGCCAATTATTGAATATTACCAAAGAAGATTTTTTGGAGAAAATTGCCAAAGCAAAAGTGTATAGTCCTAGGCTGCCTTCGGTATTTTTGCCCCAATTGAACAAAATGGAGTTTGCCGCATTTCAAGAAAAAATTCGAAAATTCGAAGGGTTTTATTTCCAAAAGCGTTCCCTTAGAGATTACCAGGTTAATTTTGGAGCCAATATTTTTGGGTTTATTACACAAGTCAACGAAAAACTGATTGCAAAAAACCCATATTACAATAGTGGAGATTTAATTGGTAAACAAGGGGTTGAAGAAAGTTACGAAGAAGTGCTGCGTGGAATAAAAGGTGTTAAATATTTTCAGAAAGACAAATTCAACCGTGAAATAGGCTCTTTCAAAGAGGGTAAATATGACACCATCGCTGTTCAGGGAGAGGATATCAACTTGACCATTGATGCCGAACTTCAAAAATATGGGGAGGAATTAATGATTAACAAAAGGGGAGGAATTGTGGCCATTGAACCAAAAACAGGCGAGATTTTGGCATTGGTAACTGCACCCTCTTATGATCCTGCAATTTTGGTAGGTCGCCAACGGTCTAAAAACTATACTTTATTGTATCGTGATTCTATTGCAAAACCACTTTTTGATAGAAGTTTACTGGCAGAATATGCGCCGGGTTCTCCATTTAAAATCTTGACCGGTCTTGTTGGACTTCAAGAAGGCGTGATAAATGAGCAAACGACCTTTATGTGTCATCATGGGTTTAGTTACGCACCTGGTCGATTTATGAAGTGTCATGGCTTCGGGCCGCATCAACTGCATAATGGAATTGCATTGTCATGTAACGCTTATTTTGGCAATGTTTATTTACGAATTATTGGAAAATATGCAAGTACACCTTATGCGGTGGATGTTTGGAGCAACCACGTAAAGAGTTTTGGACTCGGACAATTTATGGGCTATGATTTGCCTACAGGAAAAAAAGGAAAGGTACCCACTTCTAAAACTTATAAAAAAATGTATCCTGGTTGGGGTTATAGTGGTAAAACTATTGTATCCAATTCCATTGGTCAAGGTGAAGTGGTGATGACACCAATACAGCTTGCCAATATGATGGCCACTGTTGCCAATGAGGGTTATTATTACACACCTCATATCATCAGGAAAATCAAGGGCGAAAAAATTGATCCCAAATTCACTAAAAAGCACTATACCACAATTGACAAAAAATATTTTGCGCCCATGATAAGTGGTTTGTTTGACGTGTACAATATGGGTACTGCCTCTGGTTTGAGGGTGGAAGGAATTGATATTTGTGGAAAAACGGGTACCGCAGAAAATTTTGCTAAAATAGGAGGCAAACGAGTACAATTGGAAGATCATTCCATTTTTGTGGCTTTTGCTCCTAAGGACAACCCCAAAATAGCAATAGCTGTCATGATCGAAAATGGTGGATATGGGGCAACCATAGCCGGGCCTATTGCCAGTTTGATGATCGAAAAATACCTGAGACACAAAATAACCCGAACAGATCTAGAAAAGAGGACACTGGAGAGGAGTTTACAAAGTCGTTATGCTATATTAGGAGGGCTTTCTGATGTAGTTTTGAAAGAAATGAGAATAAAAGATTCAATTGCAAAATCAAAAATCATTGTTCCGAAAGTTAAAATAGATACTACCAAAAGAAATTAACAAGCGATTCATTCCAAATGAAAAATCAAAGTTTAACAAATAATATCGACTGGGTTTGTATCATCATCTATATTTTATTGGTGATAATGGGATGGTTGAACATATACTCTTCCTCGTTGTCTTCCATGGATGGTACGTCCGAGAAACAGTTTATATTCATCGTTTTGACAGTTCCATTGATATTTATTTTGCTTTATGTGGATGGCAAGTTTTATGAGAAATACGCCAGTATCATTTATGGAGTTTCCTTGTTGTCATTACTTGGGTTGTTTGCTTTTGGCAAAACCATTGCCGGACAACGCTGTTGGTACGCCTTTGGAAGTTTTACGCTTCAACCGTCAGAATTTGCAAAAGCCGCCACGGCATTGGCATTGGCCAAATATTTAAGCGATACCCAAATCAATTTGAAGGATGTCAATAGGCAAATCCAGGCTTTGGCCATCCTGTTTTTTCCCGTGATGCTCATATTGCCTCAGCCAGACCCGGGGAGTGCCTTGATATACAGTATTTTTATTATTGTTTTATATCGTGAAGGATTGCCTGCTTGGTACGTGTTGACTGGATTTGTTGGTATAGTCCTGTTTATGTTGACGCTTATTTTAGAACCCCAGTATGTTATTCTTATTGCATTAATAGTTATTGTTTTAGTTCATTTCAAGTCAAGATTAGGCGATAGAAACATATTCTTGAGCGGGATTATTTTTGCCCTGATATCTGGATTTGTCTTGTCCGTAAGCTACGTTTTTACTAACGTTTTTAAACAGCACCACCGTGATCGTTTCAATATATTATTGGGAAAATCAGTCGATATGAAAGGGATTGGTTATAATACAAACCAATCGGAGATTGCCATTGGTTCTGGTGGCTGGTTTGGAAAAGGATTTCTGGAAGGAACGCAAACCAAAGGAGGATTCGTGCCGGAACAACACACGGATTATATTTTCACTACCGTAGGCGAGGAATGGGGTTTTCTGGGTTCGCTATTTGTAATTGCTTTGTTTGCCGGCTTGTTGCTTAGAATTATTTACTTGGCCGAAAGACAAAAAACAAAATTCAGCAGGGTTTACGGCTACTGCGTGGCGGGTGTTTTATTCATTCATTTCTTTGTGAACATTGCCATGGTCGTGGGTGTGTTTCCAACTATTGGTGTACCATTGCCTTTCTTTTCTTATGGAGGTTCCGGACTATGGGGCTTCACCATTCTCCTCTTTATTTTTATAAAGATGGATGCCAATAAGGTAAATGAGTGGTAGTTTTTAGTTAAAACTCCAAGCTTTGTAATCGCTGTTTTTCTCCAAACTGTTTTCGATTTTATCTTCCAATTTTGGAAAGAAATCAATTCCAGTCATTTTTTCGAGACTATCTACTGTAACTACAAAATCATATAATGGTTTGTCGCTGTTTTTGCTTGGAACCAAAAAAGCAATCATTCTGTATTGACCATTGTAATTGTCCAACAAAATTTTGTAAAAATAATTGGGAATGGACACTTTCTCTTTGCCAATTGTTTTCAAAGAAGGTTGTAAAATCCCTCCTGTAATCACGTAAATGCCATCGTATTTGGTTGCCCAATAACGAACTTTTTGTTCCAATCTATTCCAAACGCCACCGTTGAAATTGTGCAATTGTGGGGAAATATTCGAGGTAAAAAAGGTGTCGTTGTAGGCATTAAGATCAAATTCCATATCGCCGGCCGGACAAAGATGTCCTTTGTCATAACCTGATTTTTTGTAATTTCGCCAATCTGCCGAGCCTGTTTTTACCTTTGGGTCTTCAATAAAATAGGGTCTTTTGAAATTATTGCTTCTCACGTAACTTTTTTTCAATTCATAAGCGACCCACTCCGCCTGTTCGTGTTTTTCGCTGTAGGACAACGTATAATAAGCGTGTTGGATGATTTGATTCGTGGTTGACGTGGGCAAGAAATTAAAGGCTCGATTTTGTTTTTGAATTTCATTTCCAGAATTGTCGGACGAGAAGTCAAATGCCGAAAAAGATCCCAAAAGAAAAGCCATAATTATCCCAAAACTAAAAACGCTCCAGAAATTTTTTTTCAATTTCTGGAGCGCAATAGCAGTTAATACCTGTTTTATTCTATTCATTACTGTAAGTAATCCTTATTTAGCTAGTTCTTTTTTCTTTATTGCCACAGGGACACTTTTTTTGACAACTGGTTTAAATTGTAAATCATCCAAGATATTTAATGCTTCTTCCACATAAATATCTTTAGATAAACTTTCGTGCCATCTTTCTCTTTTTTCTTTAAGAGAAGCATCTTTTTCCATGGCTTCAGCTTCTTGAGGCAAAGAAGTAAACTTCAAATGATAATCATAATTGGCTATCGCTTTGAATTTTTTTGCACTATCTTCTATGGCTTTTTGATTCGTTTTAAAATCCTCCATTTTCAGGCTATACAAATTTTCGTTGCTTCTTTTGTCAATCCATTTTGCATTTTCTTCGATCAATTTAAACTGCGGGTTCTGTGCAATTCTTTTTTTGCTTTCTGCAATTGCTTTCTCAAAATTTGCGTTGTTTTTCCATACTTTATAAGGTGCGGGATCTATTTTGTCCCAAGGCATCGCAGAATCAACATCTCGCTCTCCCATTTTTAAGTAGGCGTATTTGTCCGGCATGACAATGTCACTGCTTACTCCTTCGAGTTGGGTTGAACCTCCATTTATTCTATAAAATTTTTGGGTAGTGGTTTTTAATGCTCCCAAGTCTCCGGTGCTGCTACTGCGAACAAATTTATTCAAATCAATCACGTTTTGAACCGTTCCTTTACCATAGGTTTGTTTGCTGCCAACAATGATTCCTCTTTTGTAATCTTGAATGGCTGCTGCCAAAATTTCGGAAGCCGAGGCAGAAAAACTATTGACCATAATTACCAATGGCCCATCCCATTCAATCTTTTTGTCCCTGTCATACAAAACTTCTTTTTGTTTGTCTGCTGATTTAATCTGCACGATTGGTCCTTGCTCGATGAATAGTCCAGCGATATCCACAACTGTCGATAGCGAACCACCTCCATCATCACGAACGTCAAGTACAATTCCGTTTACACCCGCTTTTTTCAAAGATTCCACTTCGGCGGCAATGTCTTTTCCGGCATCTCTACCATCGGCATTTTCGAAATCAATGTAGAATTTAGGCAAATAAATCACGCCATATTTCACGCCATTTCTTTCCACGACACTTGACTTCGCATAAGTTTCTTCAATTTCCACGATGTCTCTTACGATTGAAATAGTTTTGATGGTGCCATCCACTTTTTTTACGGTAAGACGAACCTCGGAACCTTTTGGTCCTTTAATTTTTTTGACCACATCATCTAGACGCATCCCGACAACGTCAAGAGGTTGTCCATTTCCTTGGCCTACTTTCATGATGACATCACCGGCTTCCAATTGTTTTCCTCTCCAAGCGGGTCCTCCTGAAATAAGTTCGGTGATTTCAGTAAAGTCATTTTTCTTTTGAAGACGTGCTCCAATTCCTTCGAATTTTCCGCTAATGCTCACGTCAAAACGTTCTTTTTCCTCAGGTGGAAAATAATTGGTGTGCGGGTCAAAACGGGCCGTGATGGAGTTGATGTAGATTGAAAACCAATCATCTCTGGTTAATTCCTTCATGAATCCAAAATATTCATCCAATGATTTCAAGGAACTTTCACGGGTAATTTTTTCTAATTCTTCAATAGATTTTGATTTTCCATCCGAAGGTTTTTCTGTTTTTTCTTTCTCTTTTTCTGCAACATTGATATTGTCAACAAATTCACCTGGTTTTAATTCTTCAGAAATATTTTTGCCGTCTTTGTCGACAATTCCTTTTTCTTTGTTTTCTTGAATTTTCAAGCGATCTGTCAACGACGAAAGTGTTGACAACTTGAGTTGTTTGCGCCATCTTTCTTTTAATTCGGCTGCATTTTTGGCATAAGGAGCTTTTTCGTAATCCGTGTTGAATGTTTCGTCAACAGAATAATCAAAAGGCGTGCTCAAAATGACTTTGTACAAACTTTTGCCTTGTTCCATTCTTTTAATCAAACGCTCGTATGTAAGATTGAAAAAAGACAAGTCTTTATTCAGTAATTGGTCATCAAGCTGTGTTTCATATTTTGAAAATTCGTCAATGTCGGATTGCATAAAAAACCTTTTGGATGGATCCAATGCTTGAATGTAGTCCTTATAAATTCCTTTGGAAAAGGTGTCGTCAATTAATGCAGGACTATAATGCCCTTTTTCGATAACAAATGTCAATAATTCCAACAGCATTTTATCTTTTCCAGGATCGACACTTTTGGCGGAATTATTTCTAAATGCAAATAGAGTTACCGAAAGCAAAACCACGGCAAGAAGTATTTTATAATTTCTTTTCATAAAATCAATAATAGTATTCATAGTATATTTAAAAAAACTAAATTACGGTAAAAACCATGCCAACAAATACAGCGCCCGCATAAATTTTTGTTAAAGATATAAAATTGTTTTTTTTGTTTTGGGTTTAATCTTCGAACTGGATTAATTTTGTTTCTTTGTTTGCTGGAAATCACCACGTTTTTATTTGCAATTTAACAATACTAAATTTGATAAAATATACAATGAAAAAAGACAAACCTTTAATCTTGGTAACCAATGACGATGGGATTTCTGCTCCGGGAATTCGTGCATTAATCGCTGTTATGGCAGAAATTGGAACGGTTGTGGTCGTGGCTCCGGATAGTCCGCAAAGTGCCACCGGACATTCCATTACCATAAATGACACCTTGTATATCAACAAAATTTCCAAAGATAATGATGTCATTGCAGAATACAGTTGCTCGGGTACTCCGGTTGATTGCGTGAAATTGGCAGTCAATGAAGTCATAAAAAGAAAGCCGGATTTGTGCGTCTCAGGTGTGAACCACGGCTCTAATTCATCTATAAACGTGATTTATTCCGGAACGATGAGTGCCGCCGTCGAAGCGGGAATCGAAGGAATCCCGGCTATCGGTTTCTCTTTGCTGGATTACGATTGGAATGCCGATTTCGAACCCATAAAATCATTTATAAGAAGTATTACTTTAGAAGTTTTGGAAAAAGGACTTCCGGAAAGCGTGGTTTTGAACGTGAATTTTCCGAAATTAGGTGAAAAAGAAATTAAAGGAATAAAAATTTGTCGTCAGGCAAAAGCACTTTGGATGGAGAAATTCGACAAACGAAAAACGCCGCAAGGACGAGATTACTATTGGCTCACCGGAGAATTTGTCAATCAAGACCATGGCGAAGACACTGACGAATGGGCGCTGGCCAATGGTTATATTTCAGTGGTTCCGGTGCAGTTTGATTTAACCGCACATCACGCTATACAAAAACTTAACACTTGGAACTGGAATGAATAAAACGGATATATTGATAGGTTTCGTGATAGGAATTTTGGCTTCCCTGTTGGGCAGTTTTCTTTTTATCAAATTTTTTACGGCTTTTGATTTTATGGAAGGTGTTGAATCCATGAAATTCGAAGGAAGACTGGGTAAATTAATTACATTGGGATCCATCCTTGATTTGGTCGCTTTTGGTGTTTTGCTGAAATTGGACAAGGAAATGATGGCTCGTGGCGTAATTTTGGCCGTTATTGTAATCACGATTATCACTTTATTTGCATAAATTTATGCGACAAACAACCCATTAAAAACAAAAATGAAACGAGCTCGCATAATTTCAAACATCAAAGAAATGGTTTTTTGCGAGTTCCATCTGACCATTGAAAAGCAATAAAAATAAACAGATGAAATACTACATTATAGCAGGAGAAGCTTCGGGAGATTTGCATGGAGCCAATTTGATGAAGGCCTTGTACAAGGAAGATCCCAATGCTGACATTCGGTTTTGGGGAGGTGACTTGATGCAAAAAGTAGGCGGCACTTTGGTAAAACATTATCGTGATTTGGCTTTTATGGGTTTTGTGGAAGTATTGTTTCACTTGAAAACCATTTTGAACAACATTAAAATTTGCAAAAAAGACATAAACGATTTTCAACCGGACGTGATTATTTTTATCGATTATCCCGGATTCAATTTACGTATTGCAAAATGGGCAAAAGAGCAAGGTTTGAAAACCCATTATTATATTTCTCCACAAATTTGGGCTTGGAAAGAGAATCGAATTACCGAAATCAAACGTGATGTCGATAAAATGTACGTGATTCTGCCTTTCGAGAAGGATTTTTATGAAGGCAAACATCATTTTCCGGTTGAATTTGTGGGACATCCACTGATTGATGCCATCCATAATCATCCGGCAATGGATGCTGCTGTTTTCAGGAAAGAAAATCAATTGAACGAAAAACCCATCATTGCCATTTTGCCGGGCAGCCGCAAGCAGGAAATTACCAAAATGCTTTCGGTGATGTTGAGCGTGGTCAATGATTTTCCTGATTATCAATTCGTGATTGCCGGTGCGCCAAGCCAGGAATTTTCTTTTTATGAAGGTTTTATAACCAATGAAAATATCAAATTTGTCTCGAACAAGACCTATGATTTATTGGGCAATGCCACGGCGGCATTGGTCACTTCGGGAACGGCAACGCTCGAAACGGCTCTTTTCAAAGTGCCGGAAGTGGTTTGTTATAAAGGCAGCATGATTTCATACCAAATAGCCAAACGCATCATTACCCTAAAATATATTTCCTTGGTCAACCTGATTATGGACAAGGAAGTTGTTACCGAATTGATTCAAGACGGTTGCAGTACAAAACGCATTCGGGAAGAGTTGAAAAAAATCACGGAACCGGGTTATCGCCAAAACCTTTTGGAAAAATACGAGATTTTGGAAGAAAAATTGGGAGGCATCGGCGCGAGCGAAAAAACAGCCAAATTGATTGTGGGAGATTTGAAATAATTTACTTTTTTGAAACATAAAATTTAGTAAGGTTATTTCGGACTAAAAATTGTTTACTTTTATGATTATGAAAGTATTACAATTTCCTTTGGCGAGAATTACGATTGGTTTTTTGGCCGGAATTCTGGTGGCGCATTACTTCAAGCCGAGTGTTTTCTTCGTGTTTTTACCGCTTTTTGTCGCTTTTTGTGCATTCGTAATTGTTTATTTTGTATCGAAACGGAATGCCGTAAACCCAATCTATTTTGGTTTGGCAACCTATTTTCTTGCTTTTGGAATTGGCGCAAGCAACCAAATCATCCACACCGATTCTTTTCAATCCAATAATTATATTCACGAGAAATCTATTTTTGATGAACCCCATTTGCTGTCGGTAACTGTTCGAGAAAAGCTGCGAAGTTCCAGTTTCAACGACCGTTATGTTGTACTTGTAAATCAAATTGACGATTCAGAGAAAACAGGTAGAGTTCTCTTGAATATTCGAAAAGACAGCTTGAATCATTCCTTCGAAATTGGAACTCATTTGCAAATCCAAGGGAGTTTATACGAAAACACTCCAGCAAAAAATCCGAACCAGTTTGATTATGGGAAATACCTCGAAAACAAACAAATTTATGCACAAGTTTATGTCGATGCTTCCGAAATCAAAATAGGTTCCATCATCGAAAAAGATGTTTGGTATTATACGTCGAAATTGCGTGCAAAAATCATTCGAAATTTGGAGAAAAGCAATTTCCACAAAGCCGAATTGCACGTTGCCGTTGCCTTGATTTTAGGGCAACAACAAGATATTTCGCCAGAGATTATCAAGGATTATCAATATGCTGGAGCAGTGCATATTTTGTCGGTGTCGGGATTGCATATCGGGTTTGTTTTGTTTTTCGTGACTTTTCTTCTGAAACCTTTTCCCAATACTAGGCGGGGTTCATTTATCAAGTTGATTATCATTTTGGTTTCACTTTCCACTTTTGGCCTGATTGCTGGATTGGCTCCATCGGTCCTTCGCTCGGTTACGATGTTTTCGTTTGTCGCCATCGGAATGTATTTGAGGAGAAGCACCAATATTTTCCACACTTTGTTGGTTTCGATGTTGCTTATTTTGTTGTTTCAACCTTCATTTTTGTTTGATGTGGGATTTCAATTGAGTTATCTCGCCTTGTTTTTTATCCTTTGGTTGCAACCGTTGTTGTCGGGTCTTTGGTCTCCAAAAAATAAAATAGTCAATTACTTTTGGGAAATATTGACTGTTTCTTTTGCGGCACAAATTGGTGCTTTTCCGTTGAGTATTTACTATTTCCACCAGTTTCCTGGATTATTTTTTGTGACGAACTTGGTCATTATTCCGTTTTTGAGCGTGATAATGGGCTTGGGTGTTTTGGTGATGGTTTTGGCGGCATTCGATTTTGTTCCAGTTTTCTTTGCCAAACCATTGGAGTGGAGCATTTACATTTTGAACAAAATCATCAATTCGATTGCTTCGTTGGAGCAATTTATCATTCGGGATATTCCGTTCAATTGGCAGTTGTTGTTGAGTCTGTATTTATTGATTGTTGCCACGATTGTTTGGTTCAAGAAACCAAGTTTCAACAGATTGGTTTTGGCATTGATTGGTGTAATTATTTTTCAAATGACTTATTTTCAAACGCATTGGACAATTCAAAGCCAAAAAGAATTGGTTGTTTTCAATTCGAAAAAATCTACTTTGATTGCAGAACGCAATGGGGACAACATCACTTTGTATGCCAATGACAGTCTTTTGAAAACGGCACTAAAAAATAAAACCCTGACTTCTTATTCTATGGGGAATTTCAGCAGTTTGAAAATCAAAAAAAGATTGCAGAACCTGATTTATTTTAATGGAAATAAAATCTTGATTATGGATAGTTTAGGTGTTTATCCAAATGTTCATCCGGATATTGTCGTGGTTACCCAGTCTCCCAAAATAAATTTCGAACGTTTTTTACAAGTCGCCAAGCCTAAAGCAGTTGTGGTTGATGCCTCGAATTTCTGGACCATTCAAAAATTGTGGAGAGCCAGTTGCCTAAAAGAGAAAATCCCTTTTCACGCTACTGGCGAAAAGGGATTTTATAGATTGGATTGAAATTATTTGTTTTTCAATATTTCATTGGCAACATTCAACCAAGCCGAAGGACCACCGGCTACATAGCCCGTTTTTCCTAGACCGGTATAACTTGGTTTGCCATTTTTTATCTTGGCCGTGGCAAAGTAAACGGTAGGATATCCTTGGATTCCGAATATTTGTTGTAAATCGTTGTTTTGAGTTTTTATTGCATCGGATTGTTGTTTGGCATTTGGGAAATCCAATTCCACCAGAACAACATTTTTCTTTGCCCATTTAGTAAATTCGGGGGTTTTCAATACTTCTTTTTGCAAACGGATGCACCATCCACACCAATCGCTACCGGTAAAAAAAAGCAACATCGGTTTCTTGGTTTTATTGGAAACGCTTATGGCAGTGTTGATGTCGGTTTCCCATTTTAGCTCTTGAGCCTCAACTGCAAAAGAACCTAAAAATACTAATAATGTTATAAATACTTTTTTCATTTTTATGTGATTTTTAAAATTTTTATCCAAAAATAATGCCATTATTTTACTCCGTGCATTAATTTTTTGATGACAGGCGACATCACAATGGCAAAGATGCCCACCACAATTGAAATCAGTGTCAACATCCAAAAGAAATAACTCAATCCGTGTTCGTTGGCAATTTTATCGATGTTCTCGCCAAACATTCCTGCTCCCTTCATTCCAATTGCAACCGCAAGATACCAAACTCCAAACATAAATGCAATCATTCTGGCTGGAACCAGTTTACTCACGTTCGACAGTCCAACGGGTGAAATACACAATTCGGACATGGTGTGAAAAAGATAAACCAGAATCAACCAAATCATGCTCACCGAAGCCGTTTTGGCTCCAGGTTCGATGTCTTTTGCTCCAAATGCCACGCAAGCCATTCCCAATGCCAGCAATGCCATTCCTATTCCGTATTTGAAATTCACCGAAGGGTTGTATTTGCTTTCCCACCATTTGGAAAACAAGGGGGCGAGCGAAATAATGAACAAGGAATTCAAGGTAGAAAACCAGGTTGCAGCCACTTCCGTCAAAGGCTCGGTTACTTTGTCTATTTTTAAAAATTCCAATGTTCCGTCAGACAAGGACAAATAACCTGCGGTATAATAATCTTTCGCCAACATCCAAAGGGCGATTGCCCAAATAATGACGAAACTGGTGCTTAAAATCACTGATGCCAAGGTGTATTGTTTGAAAGTTTGCTTAAACAACAATGTCAATACCCAGGTGATAATGGCCAATGGCAAAATGGTAATCAAGGAATTGATCACCAAAAAAATTACGCTCCAATTGCCTACCAAAACACGATTGGTGTAATCGGCGGCAAAAATGGTTAAACTGTTTGGTGATTGTTCGAATATCGCCCAGAAGAAAATGGTTAGAAACGCAAAAAAGGTAACCGCCATCAGCTTTTCTTTCGTGATTTTTGAATATTGGGTAAATCGGTAAGCAAGCAAAATAATAAATAAAACCAATGCCGTAACGATGGCAATGGAGTTTCCGTTTTCACCCAGAAATCCGAAAACATCTATTTTTCCTCCAGAAATTTTTGAAACAGGTGCATTCAAAATCCACAACAATCCCAAAGTAGCCATTATGGCAATTAATCCCAGTTGTATTGGCGTGAACGGATTTCTTGTGTCGGTGTCAGCTGCTTGTACTTTTGCCTTGCTTTCTGCGCTTGGTTTTAAGCCAATTTCTCCAAAGATGTTTTGGGACAACCAAAATTGCAACATCCCGAAGAACATGAAAATCCCGGCCAGACCGAAACCGTAACTCCAGCCCACTTTTTCGCCCAAATAGCCACAAAGCAAGATTCCGAAGAAAGCGCCGGCATTGACACCCATATAAAAAAGCGTGTAAGCTCCGTCTTTTTTCTCGGGACGGTCTTTGTACATTTCGGAAATGATGGAAGTCATGTTGGGTTTGAAAAATCCATTGCCAAAAACCAACAACACCAATCCCAGATAAATGGAAAATTCTGTTTCCACCGCCATGGAAGCATGTCCCAAAGTCATCAGGCAAGCTCCAACAACAACGGCCCAACGAAAACCAATGATTTTATCGGCAAAATAACCGCCCAACATCGTGGACAAATATACCAGTCCCACATAAGAACCAAATAGGGAGGAAGCGTTTTCTCGGCTCCATTCCCAACCTCCATCCATGGCCGAAGCCGTCAAGAACAAAATAAGCAGGGAGCGCATTCCGTAGAAGGAGAATCGTTCCCACATTTCGGTAAAAAACAGGACAAATAATCCAGATGGATGTCCTAAAACAGGGTTCTTGAAAAATTGGTCTGTGGTGTTTTGAGTCATATAATTTTATTTTACTTCCTGCATTAATTTTTTTACCAAAGGGGAGATCAATATCAACAACAATCCTGCAATCAATGCGTAGATTGCCAATTGCTGGTATCCATCGGCATAGGTATTTAATTTTTCTAAATTGGTTGCGTCTTTTGAAGCTTCTGCAATGTTTGCTCCCAATAATCCAGCGAAATATTGTCCGTAAGCACTCGCTAAAAACCACATTCCCATAATTACGGCCTGTAGCTTTTGTGGAGATAATTTGGTCATTACCGACATTCCAATTGGGGACAAACACAATTCGCCAAAAGTAATGACAAACCAACCAAAAGTGAATAAGTTTAATGACGTTTTGCCGTCAGGTCCAGCAAAGAATTTAGTGTAATAGAATATCCAAAAACCAGCAGCAAGCAATATAAATCCTAAACCAAATTTAACAACTGTATTGGGTTCAATTTTCTTTTTTGCCATCCAAATCCATAGAATTCCGAGCCATCCAGCAAAGATAATTACAAATAAAGCTCCAGAAGAATTATTTACTCCATTTGGATCAACCTCGATACCAAGAAGTTTATTCTGTAAATTATTGGTGGCAAACAAACTTAACGACCCTCCACTTTGCTCATAGAATGCCCAAAAGAAAATGGAGAAAATGATAAATACCAAAGCAGCAAATAGTTTCTTGACCTGCACTGCCGAAAGATTTCGCATTTCATAAAACAAGTACAAGATGGAAGCCGGGCCAATTATCATCATGAAATAATCAGTGTAAACCGTATTGGCAACCATCAAAATGATGATGGGAATTAGTATTAACGAACCGATGTAAGTCAAAACTTCGTATACTTTTCTTTTGGTTTTTTCGACATTGACCAATGGAGACAATCCAATTTCTCCCAAACTTTTTTGTGTTTGAGTGAATGTCAATAAACTAATAACCATTACTATGGCGGCGAAACCAAAAGCGTAGTTCCAGCGAAGATGTTCCGGAACAAATCCCGTCCAAAGATTTCCATTGGCAACTGCGATACAAACATAACCGCCTAATAGCGCACCCAGATTGATTCCGGCGTAGAAAAGAGAAAAACCGGCATCCCGTCTAACATCGCCGTCTTTATATAACTGTCCCACTATGGAAGAAATATTGGGCTTAAAAAAACCTGTTCCAACGATAGAAAAACCAATTCCGGTGAAAAACAGCTCTTTTGGACTAACGGCCAAAATCACGCTTCCAATAATCATTAAAATTCCTCCCCAAAAAAGTGATTTTCTAAGCCCTAGAATTTTGTCGGCAAACAATCCGCCAATAAAAGGGAACGCATAAGTCCAGGCTTGTAATGCACCATATTGCAAATTGGTTGTGGTTTCATCCATGTTCAGCTGGCTGACCATAAAAACGGCCAACATTCCGCGCATTCCGTAAAAACTGAAACGTTCCCACATTTCGGAGAAAAACAAATACCACAATTGTTTTGGGTACTTTCCTTCAAAATTTTGTATTTGCTCGATAGTTAAATTTTGCTCCATAATTTTAATTGATTCCTTTTTCTCTCATTACTTTATTCAGGTTTTTTACCAAGGCGAACATTATCAAGGTTGCAAACATCAATAGGCAGAAATTTACCCAAAAGAAATTGGCTTTGTCATCATAAGTGTCCCACATGCTGGCCAAAACGCCACTTAATTTGTTTCCGATTGACGTAGACAAAAACCAGCCACCCATCATCAAGGCCGTTATGTTTTTTGGACTTAATTTAGAGACTACCGACAATCCCATTGGACTCAGGAATAATTCTCCAATGGTGATTACGCCATAATTGGCGACTAGCCACCAAACGGAAACTTTCTCGGTGCCGTTATTTCCAATGTGGACTGCGGCAACCATTATTAAAACCGACAAGGCAGAAATTAATAATCCGAAGGCAATTTTTGTGGGTGTTGAAGGTTCTTTTTTTCGGGTTCTTAAAAAGGTAAAAAATGCCACGACCAAAGGAGTCAATATAATTACCCAACCCGGATTGATGGATTGGCTTAGATTGGTAGCCCAAACACTTATTTTACTTCCTTCTTGAGGTAGTTTTTCTTTGGACACATTTCTAAAATAGATGGGGTAATCGTCTACTTTTACAACCTCGCCATTTTCTTTTTGAAGTCGGAATTTGGCATCGTATAGTTCTGTGGATGCTTTTTCATAAGTGATTTCTTTTGACTGTACCAATGTTGAAAATACTTTTTCTGTTGTTCCGGTAACTTCCCTGTCCGTGTATCTGTCTGCCCAAGTTGTCAACGCGGAACCATTCAATTTAAAAACCGCCCAGAATAAAATAACAACCGCAAAAATGGAAAGTAGTGCCCCAATTGGTCTTTTGTCTTGCTCTTTGGCCTTGAAATAAAGGCTTCCGTAAAAGAAAATAATCGGGATACATGCAAAAACGAAAGCGTCTGTACTGTCTGAACCAAAAATGTAGCTGGCAGGATTGGCGTCGGATGTAGTGCCTTTTAAAAACCAGCCAATTATACCAAAAATAACCGATGGCAACAAGATGAAAAGAACAATTCTTAAAAATGACATATCGCCTTCCTGTGTTCCTTTTTTATGGTCGTAACCTGCATAATGTTTTGTTCCCAAAAGAAAAACGATGACGCCTATAAACATTCCTATTCCAGCTGCCATAAAAGCATAATGCCAGCCCAAAAGAATTTGCAAGGCTGCTCCAAAAAAGTTGCAGATAAATGCCCCAATATTTATTCCCATATAGAAAATATTGTAGCCTTCGTCTTTTTTGTCAAGATATTCTTCTTTGGAATAAAAATTTCCCAAAAGGGTGGAAATATTGGGTTTGAAAAAACCATTGCCCACAATAACCAAAGTCATGGCCGTGTAGAGCATTGGCAAACTGTGAATTCCCATCATGAAATAGCCTACACCCATCATTAACCCTCCAATCACGATGGATTTTCGATAGCCCAAATACCTGTCGGCAACCAAGCCGCCTATGAAAGGTGTCAAGAAAACCAAAGCGATAAAAGTTCCGTATAAGTCAGAAGCTTCTTTTTCGGTCATGGCAAAGCCAGCTTCGACATCTTTCAGGTATAGCGTAAAAATACCTATCATTAAATAATAACCGAAACGTTCCCACATTTCGGACAAAAACAAATAAGGCAATGCTTTTGGGTGATTTTTCCACATAAATGAATGGTATTAAAAAACAAACCTACAAGATGCTCGTAGGTTTGAAAGGTATAAAAAAATAATTAAACGGTTTATCTATTCTCAACTTCTAAATCAACGCCTTCAACGTGGTCATTGTGCATGCGTTTTTCCAACCAAGAACTTAGCACAAATAATATTGCGGCAGCAACACCGGACATAATAATAAACAACACAAAAAACTCGTAGAGATTGGTAATTTGGAAACCTAGAAAATGTGTAGCGCCACCTTTTCCATCTTCACCACCAGGAATCAGGGCACTTAATGTACCGGCAAATTTATTGGCGGCAGCATTGGCCAAAAACCATGTTCCCATCATCAGTGAAGATAAACGCAATGGAGCCAATTTTGAAACCATTGACAATCCGATTGGTGACAGGCACAATTCTCCCATTGTATGGATGATATATAGTGCAAACAACCAACTCATTGAGACTTTATCGCCAACTCCCAATCCTTTTACTGCTATTGCTATAACAACATAACCCAGGGCAACTAAACCTAAACCAATGGCCATCTTTTTTGGAGATGATGGTTCTAATTTTCTAGTGTATAAAAACCCCCAAATAATAGAAAAAATTGGAGCTAAAATAATTACGGCCAATGGATTTACTGACTGAAACCAACTTGCTGGAAACTCACTTTTTGCAAAATCTGCAATCATTCCTGTTGCAAACAATGCAATTAATATTACACTCACAGCACCTATAACAATTAATCCTGTTTTCTTTGACCAGTCAAAAAACCACGCTAACCCTTTTGATAAAAAATAAGTACCTACTAATCCTACAATCAAAATTAACCAAGCTGGAATGTTAATAGCTACATTTCTATTTACTTGTCTATCAGCAAATAAAGTCAATGATGCTCCGGCTTGCTCGAATGCTCCCCAAAAGAAGATAACGAAAAAAGCAAGAATAAAAATTACCGTGATTCTTTGGGTTTCTATTTTGGTTAAACTTTTATCGGTGAAGATGATGATTGGCATTGCAATCATGGCACCATAAATGAAATAACTAATGATGTCCACATCGCTTCTGAACATTTGCTTGAAGTTCAGCATAAAAAAGATGATTGCAATAGAACCTATTATCATTCCTATGCTTTTTGCATCCAGTTTTTTTACCGGTAAACCAATCTCTTTTCCTTCTTCAGAAATAAGGTATTTTTTTTGTCCAAGTATAAAAGCAACCAACCCAATCAACATTCCAACTCCGGCTGCCAGGAATCCCCATTTGAAATCCATGGAACCGCAAACGAGTGGGGAAAAGAAAGCACCAAGGTTAATTCCCATATAGAAAATGGTGAATGCACTATCAATCCTTCTGTCATTGGCAGGATAAAGTTGTCCAACCATTGTGGAAATATTGGGTTTGAAGAAACCATTACCAATGATTATTGCTGTTAAACCCATCCACATTATGGAAACTCCACCATTGACTCCAAGCGATGCGCTAAAAAACATGCAGAATTGTCCAATTGCCATTAATAGTCCACCAATAATGATACTTCGTCTATTTCCTAAAAATTTATCGCACAAATAACCTCCCAACAAAGGAGTTAAATAAACCAATCCCGTATAGCTTCCATATATTTGGGAGGCATCGGCATCTTTCATCAATAATATTTTGGTCATGAAGAGAATAAAGATTGCCCTCATTCCATAATAACTGAATCGTTCCCACATTTCTGTGAAGAATAAGAAATACAATCCTTTAGGATGTCCTGTTTTTACTTGAGTTTCACTCATTTTATTAATTTTGGTTAATGTTATCTTGTGCGTTGTTTTTATAAAAACTGGCTTTATATAAGAACTGTCAATTTTAGTGAAAAATTTACAATTATTTCACGTTTTGAGTGTTAAATGTTAGAAAATTATTAATAAATGTTTCTAGGACAATTAATCCATCCAAAAAGTAAAAAGCTGAAAAGCAGTTGTTCGAAAATTGGGAAGTGTTCCAACTTTTCTTGATTTTTTGGATTCCTTTTTCTGAACCAAAAAGGCAAAAAAAAAAAATCCCGATTATCTCGGGATTTTTTTTTATCTAATATTGTTGTTTTGAATCAAATCAATATACAAATTGATGGAATCTTTCAGGTCTTTTCTTGGAGTGATAAAATCCAGGAAGCCGTGTTCAAGAACAAATTCGGCAGTTTGAAAGCCTTCCGGCAAATCTTTTCCGGTGGTGTCTTTCACCACTCGAGGACCAGCAAAACCAATCAAGGCTCCAGGTTCAGATATGTTGATGTCGCCCAACATGGCGTATGAAGCGGTTGTTCCTCCTGTTGTAGGATCGGTACACAAGGAAATGTATGGAATTTTTGCTTCGGATAATTGTGCCAGTTTTACCGAGGTTTTGGCCAATTGCATCAACGAATAAGCTGCTTCCATCATTCTGGCTCCGCCTGATTTCGAAATCATTACAAATGGAACATTGTTTTTGATGGAATAATCGATTCCGCGAACAATTTTTTCACCCACAACTGCTCCCATAGATCCTCCAATAAAGGCAAAATCCATGCAACAAACCACTAATTCTTTTCCTTTAGATTTTCCAACGCCTGTGCGAACCGCATCTTTCAATTTGGTTTTTGCCATAACGTCTTTCAAACGATCGGAATATTTTTTTGTGTCCACAAAATGCAAAGGATCTTTGGAAGACATTTTTGCATCCAGTTCAACGAATTCATTGTTGTCAAACAATATTTCAAAATATTCGGCACTGCCAATTCTTACATGAAAACCATCTTCTGGGCTAACCCATAGATTTCGTGCCAATTCTTCGGCATCAATAACTTTTCCTGTAGGTGATTTGTACCAAAGTCCTTTTGGGACGTCCATTTTGTCTTCGGTAGCCGTTGTAATTCCTTTCGTTGTTCTTTTAAACCAAGCCATGTTTTGTATTTTAGATTTACAAAAAGAGATATCCGATTTACGAATATATCATAAATCGGATATCATAAATTGTATATTATAGTGTATTCACGTTGTTCAAATCAGCAAACGCTTGTTCCAATCTGGCGTTGAATGTAGCTTCGCCTTCACGCAACCATTTTCTTGGGTCGTAATATTTTTTGTTTGGAGCATCGGCACCAGTTGGGTTTCCTATTTGAGTTTTTAGGTAATCAATATTGTTTACCATAAAGTCGCGAATACCTTCGGTAAGTGCAAATTGCAAGTCGGTATCGATATTCATTTTCACTACACCGTAGCTAATTCCTTCCCTGATTTCTTCCAATGTAGAACCAGAACCTCCGTGGAAAACGAAATCAACTGGATTTGGACCGGTGTTGAATTTGTTTTGAACATAATCTTGAGAGTTTTTCAAGATTTTTGGAGTCAATTTCACGTTTCCTGGTTTGTAAACCCCGTGAACGTTTCCAAAAGAAGCTGCAATTGTAAAACGTGGACTTATTTTTAATAATTCTTCGTAAGCATAAGATACTTCAGAAGGTTGTGTGTATAATTTTGAACTGTCAACGTCTGAGTTGTCTACACCATCTTCTTCTCCACCAGTGATTCCTAGTTCGATTTCCAATGTCATTCCCATTTTGCTCATTCTTGCCAAATATCCTTTACAGATTTCGATGTTTTCTTCGATAGGCTCTTCGGATAAATCAATCATGTGTGAAGAGAACAATGATTTTCCTGTTTCTGCAAAATGTTTCTCGGAAGCATCCAATAATCCGTCAATCCAAGGCAATAGTTTTTTTGCACAGTGGTCAGTATGTAAAATTACGGTTGCACCATAAGCTTCCGCCAAAGTATGAATATGTTTCGCACCAGCAATACCGCCAGCAATAGCAGCTTTTTCACCAGCATTAGAAAGTCCTTTTCCAGCGTTAAATTGGGCTCCGCCATTTGAAAATTGGATAATAACGGGAGCATTTAGTTTTGCGGCAGTTTCAAGAACACCATTTATCGTGTTTGAACCCGTAACGTTTACTGCGGGAAGTGCAAAACCTTTTTCTTTTGCATATTTGAAAATTTCTTGAACTTGATCTCCTGTAGCCACTCCTGGTTTTATATTGTGTGCCATCGTAATTAATTTAGATTAATTTATTTAGTTAAATTTTTAGACTGCAAAAATAAGAATTAATTAGCACTTAGAATGGATAATTTATACCAAAATTAAAAACAGAATGAGCGAAATCGTAATCGTTGAACCATCTTTTATGAATTTCATTGGCTGGATTGTAGGTTTTGAACCCTAAATCAAATCGAACCACGAAAAAACTCAAATCGTAACGCAAACCAAAGCCGGTTCCTAATGCTAATTCTTTTAAATCACTAAGGCCATTGAACTTTGCTTTATCATCAGTTACATTGTCAAGCACGTTCCAAATATTTCCTGCATCTGCAAATAACGCCCCTTTTACATCGCCTAATATCCTGAACCGGAATTCGGCACTCAAGGCAATTTTCATGTTGGCTTCGTTGTAATCATTTACTGCGCCGCTACTTCCAGGACCTAAACGGTAGGGTTGCCAAGCCCTGTTGTCATTAGAGCCTCCTGCAAAATAACTTCGTGAAAAAGGGATGTTGTTGGCGTTTCCGTAAGGGATGGCGATTCCGAAAAAGGTTCTAAAAGCAAACACTTTTTCTTTGGATAAATCCCAGTACTTGATAAAGTCGAATTCCGTTTTGATGTATTCGGAATATTCTAAATTAAATATTTCGTAGTTGCCATTTTGATTTTTAGGCAAGTTTGCCACGTTTGAAACCAAGGATAAAAAGGAACCAGCAGATTCTATTTTTGTTCTAAAAAGATAAAAATTATTGTCGAGCAAATCTTTTCTGGTTGTTTTTGAAAAAGTATAACCCGTGGCCAGAATAAAATCGTTTTCAGTAAGCCTGATTCTTCTTTCTTCGATATTGTCTACATCCTGGTATTCTTGGTCTTCAGGTTTTAATGCTGTTTGATCGGTCAGAACGGCATTGGTAAAACCTGAGGTTCCTTCTTCAATTTTTAAATTTCCATTATCGTCAACATAGGAAGGTTCTGTGTTATAAACCTTAGCGATGTCGTTCAAAGCATCGTAGGACGATTCGTAGACGTTGTAATAGTTCTGGGGATTCAGGTTTCGCACATATTGCATATTGATTATGTCAAAACGGGCCGTATTGTTTTTTGTGGGCGTCCAATTATAAGACAATGAACTGGTAAAGTTCTGTTTGTCTAGTCCAATGTTTGTTTGTGTTGATAATCCAACCGAAAGTTGGGTGGAAGGAATCATGCTTTTGGGAATAATTTTTTCCGTTTTAAACGGAAACCATATTCGGGGAATATTCAGTTTTAAGTCAACTCCGTATTCGGAAACATTGAAAAATTTGCTTTCCGGATTAGACATTTCTTTTGAAGAGCCAATGTTTCCTCGGCCTGAAATTTGCAATGTTTCGGCCCCGCTGAATATGTTTCTAATCGTTCCCGAAAGGCTCCCAGTAATTCCAATGTCTTGGATGTTGGAGTGTGTTACGTTGAAAATTGGATTTAAACTGTATTTTTTCTGAGGCGACAAATATACATTCGCAATTAATGAACTTGCTGTTGAATCTCTTTCGTCTACTTTGTAAAGTATGGTTGGATAATTGAAGATTTTAAGATTGTTCAAATATCGGGTTGTCAAAACGGTTTTGGTATCGGCAAACAAACTTCCTTTTGTGATAAACACGGCGTCGGTAATGGCTCTCGGCCTGTATTTCAGTTTGCTGTGACTGTACAAATTAAAATTATTGTAAGTAATGCTGTCCGTAATTTTAGTGTTGACGGTCGTGGCTGAATAGTCGGTATAAATGTTTACATCGCTTATTTTGTATATTTTGAATGGTTCGGTTCTCGTGGAATCGTTTTCTTGAACAGAAAAATCGCTTATTTTTAAGTCTACGTTTACCTTGTTTTCAGTGTTGAGCGTGTCCAAATCATAAGTTACGTAATTTGGCTGGAATTGATACACGCCATTGTTCCTGAAATAGGTGCTGATCCTGTTTTTTTCATCCTCAAAATCTTTTGTTTTGTATTGTTTTCCCGATTTCAAATAGGCATCTGCCGTGATTCCCTGATACAAGGAATCCAGTGCAGGAGTTT
This sequence comes from Flavobacterium fluvii, assembly GCF_900129545.1. GTDB lineage: Bacteria > Bacteroidota > Bacteroidia > Flavobacteriales > Flavobacteriaceae > Flavobacterium > Flavobacterium fluvii. The sequence goes on from NZ_FQWB01000001.1 coordinate 1,194,653, forward strand.
TGATACTGGTTTTTATCGTATCCAGAAAAGAGGCATTTCCAGTGGTTATGGTATATTTTATTTTGGCTTTTTTGGGACTCAAGCTGTCTAATTTGTAATTTGTCTTTACACCAAAAAAACCATTGTTGAAATAATAATATTTTAATCGGAGCAATGATTTATTGCTTCTAACCGTATCTACAATAACGGGAGCTTCTCCCGTTTTCTTCAAAAATTCATGAAATCCTTTATACCAAAAAGATTCCCCCAGCCTGTCGACTTGTTTTGCCGACAACCATTTTGACATTCGTTCGTATTTGCCGGGATTATTGGTGAATTTGGCTTTGTAAGAAGAATCAGGATTTGGCTTGGCTATATTGTACAAGTTCAGTCGCAATCGATAACCTAGAATGGAGCTGTTGGGTTTTTGGTACAATTGATCGTGTACATCATCATCCTTCGTGCCCTTGTCGTTTACCAAAATTTCATTTTTGGTAAGAAGCTGTTTGCCATTGGGAACACGCTTTGTGGTCTCGCAAGCAGAGATAATTATTCCTATTAAAATAAATGTTGCTATTTTTGTGCTAATCTTTTTCAAATGCTGGGGAATATATAATTCAAAAGTACATTATTTTATGGTTAGTAAAAACCAAATAAAACTTATAACGAGTTTACAACAAAAAAAATATCGGTTCGCCAATCAATTGTTTTTTGCCGAAGGCATAAAGGTAATTCAAGAATTGGTAGAATCAAATTTTGAATTGGTTCATTTATACACCACCCAAAATAATTTTGAGGAGGTTTCGAACGACAAAAGAACGATAATTGCCGAAAGTGATTTAAAAAAAATCAGTGCTTTGGCAACTCCAAATTCTTGTTTGGCGCTATTTAAAATTCCAGCCGAAAAAAAAATCGCCCAATCCGGATTGATTATCGCTCTAGATTCCATTCGTGATCCCGGAAATTTGGGAACCATATTGCGATTGTGCGATTGGTTTGGCATTGACCAATTAATTTGTTCGAAAGAGACGGTGGATATTTACAATCCAAAAGTGGTTCAGGCCACCATGGGTTCCATTGCCAGAGTCAATGTAAATTATATTGATTTGGAAACTTTTATCAGCCAAACCCAATTGCCGGTTTTTGGAACTTTTATGGATGGAAACAATATTTACAAAACCGATTTGCCCCAAGAAGGAATCATCATTATGGGCAATGAAGCCAATGGAATTTCTCCAGAACTCGAAAAACTGGCTAAAAATAGACTAACAATACCCCGTTTTGGAACACTTCAAAAAACAGAAAGCCTGAATGTGGCAACTGCCACCGCAATTGTATTAAGCGAGTTTCGTCGAGGGAATCTTTAGCTTTCAGTCGTTAGATGCATTTAAAACTGAGACTGAATACTGCAAACTTCCTTTTAATGGAAAGTAAAGTTGATAAAAACGGCCCTGGTTTTCATCGATTCAATGTTGCCGGTCCAAGGACTGTCTGGATTATTGTCGCGAATTAATTCGTCGGTAAGTCCAAAAACGCCTCTAATGGAAGGAGAGAAAATGAAATATTCCGAAAAAACATCAATGCCAAAACCAACTTCGTAATTTGTCGTCCAAGGTTTCATCCTGAAACGTTCTTCATAATTGTCGTCTATTGATTTGGAATTGCTGGATAAATTCAATGTTGCCGAAACTCCTCCCACTAAATATGGTCTTATATTTCCTGTTCGAAGCGATAAAAATTTGAGCAACAAGGGAAAGTGGAGATTGGTGCTGTTTACTTCTCTAAGCAAGTCCGATGGAGTGGGTGTGGTGGGAAAATAACTTGGAGGATAATGCAAACTCCTTGTTGTATAGTGCAATCCAGGTTCAAATCGCAAACGGATGTATTCTTGAAGTTTCAAATCGGCAACGAGTCCTACATTGAACCCCGTGCTTTTTTCGACTTGAATGTCTTCGCCAACGGTTTTATAATCCATTTTAAAACCATAGGAATTGAAACCGAGGTAAAAACCAAAATACAATCTTTGTTTTTGGAAATTTTCAAGATTGATGATGGGGTCTTTGCTAAATAGTCTATTAGGCAATTGCGCCTGTGATTTTAGGCTCATGACCAATAAAATTAAGACAGCTATTTTTCTCATGTTTACTTCTTGGATGCCGAATAAATTGTAGCCACTCCAAATGTTTGCGGCAAGGCGATCACATCTATAAACCCAATTTTTTTCAAAATATTGTTTAAAGCTTCACCATAAGGAAAAGCAGCAGCCGATTCGGATAGATAACCGTAGGCAACATTGTCTTTCGAGAATAATTTGCCAATAAGCGGTAAAATATTTTTGCTGTAAAAAGTATAGCCTTGTTTGTAAGGGGTTTTTTCTGGAATCGAAGTTTCCAGAATGACAAAGATGCCATTTGGTTTCAAGACTCTCAAAATTTCAGCCAATCCTTTTTCCAGATTTTCAAAATTCCTGACACCAAAAGCTACCGTGATGGCGTCAAAATAGTTGTCTTCAAAAGGCATGTTTTCGGAATCGGCCAAGACCATTTCTATGGTGTTGGACAAGTTTTTGTCTTGAATTTTTTTCTTTCCCACTTCCAGCATTCCGGCCGAAATATCCAATCCAATAATTTTTTCAGCCTTGGTTTGTGCCATCAAAATAGCCAAGTCTCCCGTTCCTGTTGCAATATCCAGAATGGTTTTTGGATTGGTTTTGGCGACCATTTGCAGTACTTTTTTGCGCCATTTTACGTCAATTCCAAAAGAAATAACTCGATTAAGATTATCATAATTGCCTGAAATGGTGTCGAACATTGAGGCTACCTGTTCTTTTTTGCTTAAAGAGGAATCTTTGTAAGGAGTGATGATTTTTGACATTTTATAAAATTTGAGACAAAGGTAAACTAGATTTTTGGATAATAAATGGTTAACCACAGATTCGCCTGTTTTTTTCAATTATTTTTAATGAAATCTGTTAATGCGGTTGAATTAAGTATTTTTATTTTTTTCTGGTGAATGTTTGAAATGTATAATCATAAAGATGTTTTTCGTCTTTCGGATTAAAAGTTTCACTGGTCAATTCCCAAATTCCAGGATTTATTTCCGGGAAATAAACATCGGCATCAAAAGAATGATGCACTCGAGTGATGTCGAGTTGGTCAGCAAAAGGAATGGATTGGGTGTAAATTTCGCCGCCACCAATAATGTAAATATCTTCGTTTTTTGGACAGGCTGCAATGGCTTTTTCTAAAGTGTCAACGACTATGCAGCCTTCGTGCTGAAAATATTTTTGTCTTGTTATAATTACGTGGGTTCTGTTGGGTAAAGGTTTTGGGAAACTTTCAAAAGTTTTTCTTCCCATGATGATGTGGTGTCCTGAGGTAACTTCCTTGAATCGTTTGAAATCATTGGGCAAATGCCAAAGTAAATCATTGTTTTTGCCTAAAGCATTATTTTCGGCGACAGCCGCAATCATGATTATCATTTTTTACTGGGGTTTGGTTGCGGTATCTTCTTCTACCTTCGTTTGCAATTGGTCAATTTTTTTTTGTTGTTGGGCAACAAGCCTGCTTATTTGTTCTCTTTCCCAGTCTTTGTTCATAAAACGGTCGGTAATAAATACTTTTGTGAAATGCAGGATAAAAAGGAAGAGCCAAGCTGTAATTATCCAAATCGACCAGTTGAAAGTATATCCAAAAGCCCCGAAATGATTGGCAACAAACATAAATATACTCCCTAGAATGAACAAGACAAAATGAAAATAGAGTGCTTTTTTCTGTTTTATCCTTTTTCGGGCATATTCATATAGTTCTTGTTGTTCTTTTTCCATAAGGCGAATTTTGATTATAAAGATAAAATTTATTTTGAAATTCCATTATTTTTATTCCAAGATTATTCCAAGAGAAAACGTTCTTAATTTTAGAATCTAAAAAATTTTGTTGAATAAATTTATGAATATATCCAAAAAACAAGATTGTTTTTGTCATACTCGTAAAACTTTGTCCTAAATATTGGATGTTCAAAAAAATATATTTTCTTTGCCCCATAATTCTAAAAATGAAATAGTTATGTCAATAAAGAAACAATTTGTAAAAACGAAACCAGTTTGTAAAGTTACGTTTTCGGTTGAAGCAAAAGAAGCAAATGTTGCTTCAGTTGTAGGAGATTTCAATAATTGGAATCCGTCAGAAGGGGAATTGTCAAAATTGAAAAACGGTACTTTCAAAGGCGTTTTTGATTTGCCAAAAGATGCGGCTTATGAATTTAAGTATGTAATTGACGGTGCTTATGTCAACGAGCCGGAAGCAGATTCTTTCAAATGGAATGATTTTGCCGGAACAGAAAATGGAGTGATATTAGTCTAATCATAAAGTAAAAATCCGCTGAAAAGCGGATTTTTGTTTTTTTGGTAGCGTTTAAAAGTTTGGTTTATAATCCAGCTTTTATTTTGGCTATTACCTCTGCATATTCTGCATCAGATAACGTGGTTTTTTGTGGGTTCATTTCGAAAACCCCTCCAAAACCATATCCATCTTTATATTTTGGAACGATGTGCATATGTAAATGCGACAAGGTATCGGCATAAGCTCCGTAATTAATTTTGGTTGGGTTGAATGCTGCTGCGATGGCTTTTGCCGTTTTGGCAACATCACGCATAAAAGCATCACGTTGGTCATCGCTCAATTCGTGAAGTTCCACGCCGTGGTCTTTATAAACTACATTGCAGCGACCTGTATACGATTGTTCTTTGAACAAGAATAGTTGTGATACTTCTAAATCACCTATTTTAATCATTAAATTGTGTAATGTTTCGTTGTTTTGGCAATACAAACATTCTGAAGCGGGTGTTGGCATACTTTTATATTATTTATTGTGATTAAAGTGAAGGATTTACACCGCAACACTTCCTTTTATTGAATCGTGTGGTTCGTAACCTACCAACGTAAAATCTTCAAAAGTAAAATCGAAAATGTTTTTTACGGCAGGGTTCAAAATCATTTTTGGCAATGCTTTTGGTTTGCGCGACAATTGCAATTCCAATTGTTCGAAATGGTTGTTGTAAATATGGGCATCACCAAAAGTGTGAATGAATTCACCCACTTGCAAATCGCAAACTTGGGCAATCATCATCGTAAACAAAGCATAAGAAGCAATGTTGAAAGGTACTCCAAGGAAAATATCGGCACTTCTTTGATACAATTGGCAAGACAGTTTTCCGTCAGCAACATAGAATTGAAAGAAAGCGTGACAAGGAGGCAATGCCGCTTTATTGTTGGCAACATTGGCTGCAAATGAGATGGAAGTATCCGGCAAAACACTTGGATTCCAAGCGGAAACCAGCATTCTTCGGCTATTCGGATTGGTTTTGAGTTCTTGGATAAGGTCGGTGATTTGGTCTATTTCTTCGCTGTTCCAGTTGCGCCATTGGTGTCCGTAAATTGGGCCTAAATTGCCGTTTTCGTCCGCCCAGGCATCCCAGATTTTCACTCCGTTTTCCTTTAGATATTTGATGTTGGTGTCGCCTTTCAAGAACCAAAGCAATTCATGAATGATTGATTTGAGGTGTAATTTTTTGGTAGTCACCATCGGAAAACCTTCTGCTAAATCAAATCGCATTTGGTAACCAAAAACGCTTTTTGTTCCCGTTCCAGTTCGGTCTCCTTTTTGATTTCCGTTTTTTATAACGTGTGTTACTAAGTCTAAGTATTGTTTCATGGCATTGCGAGGAACGAAGCAAACTGTTCGTTTTTAAGTTATATTCTGTTTACTGACATCTGTTTACTGAACACTTATTTACTGTCTTCTCGAAATTTCGTCCCTGATTTTGGCCGCCTTTTCGTAGTCTTCGTGTTCTACGGCTTGATCCAGTAATTCGTTTAATTCTTGCAGGCTGTGTTTGGCATAAGTTTCACCCGATTGATTGCTTTCTTCTCCTAGTCCAAATGTTTCGGGATTGGAAAGTACATCGTCTATTTCTTGGCTACCTTTATCGGTTTCCGATGGATTTGCCTTCAAGTAAATACCTGCTTTGTCGAGAATGTTTTTATAGGTAAAAATAGGAGCATTAAATCGTAAAGCCAAAGCAATCGCATCGGATGTTCTGGCATCGATTATTTCTTCGATTTTATCTCTTTCGCAAATGATGCTCGAATAAAAAACCCCATCAACCAATTTGTGAATGATGACTTGTTTTACGACAATGTCAAAACGCTCGGCAAAATTTTTGAATAAATCGTGGGTCAAGGGACGAGGTGGTTTTATTTCTTTTTCCAAAGCAATGGCAATCGACTGGGCTTCAAAAGCGCCAATAACGATGGGCAATTTTCTTTCGCCGTCAACCTCGTTTAATATTAAGGCATAAGCCCCATTTTGGGTTTGACTGTATGAAATTCCTTTTATGGATAATTTAACTAAGCTCATATTTGAATAATTGGAAAGCAGATGACACCTTGAATCTACCCCTTTTTTTTAATGAAAAATAAAAGTGCAATTTTAATCAAAAAACACGAAACAAAAAAGCCACCTATAGCAAAGATACGATTATCTTGTTTGTAGGCAGCTATCTTTTGGGAACGAATTATAAAATTAAGAATTCGAGGCTTTGAATGCTTTTAGTTTTTCGGTTAATTTAGGCACGATATCAAAAGCATCGCCAACAATTCCGTAGTCTGCCACTTTAAAGAAAGGCGCTTCTGCATCGCTATTGATGACCACTTTTACTTTCGAAGAGTTGATTCCGGCAATGTGTTGAATCGCTCCCGAAATTCCGATGGCGATATATAAATTGGCGGCTACTGGTTTTCCTGTTTGTCCCACGTGTTCTCCGTGAGGTCTCCAACCTAAATCTGATACCGGTTTTGAACAAGCCGTTGCAGCACCAAGAACTGCAGCTAAATCTTCGATCAATCCCCAGTTTTCAGGTCCTTTCAATCCACGACCTCCTGAAACTACAATGTCAGCATCGGCCAAAGAAACTTTTCCGGTTACTTTTTCCACTGATTCTACTTTTATTCCAAAGTCATTGTCACCAATAGTTGGATTGAAATCTTCTTCGGTTAAAGTCGATGCATTTTCGAAAATTCCATAAGAGTTTTTAGCCAGACCAATAATTTTTACATCGCTGCTGATTTCGGTAATGTTGAAAGCCTTGTTTGAAAAAGCATTTCTTTTCACTTGAAATGGGGAAGTGCTTACGGGTAAACCTACCACATTCGAAGCAAATCCAGCTTCCAAAGAAACGGCAACCAAGGGTGCAAGATAAATGCTGTCTGTGGTTGAAGAAAGCAAAACTACTTTTGTCGATTCTTTTTGAGCTGCTTGTTTGATAACATCGGCATACGCTTTTGCTGAAAAACCAGCCAATTTGGCATTGGTTACTTTCAAGACTTTATCTACTCCGTATTTTGATAATTCCGAAACATCTCCAGTATTTACCGTTACCGCAGTAACGGTTGTTCCTAATGATTCGGCTACTTTTTTCGCATAAGAAGCCAATTCAAAAGCTACTTTTCTGAATTTTCCTTCTGCGGATTCTGCATATATTAATATTGACATAATGATTTTAGATTTATGATTGCTTCGCCAGTTCGAGCAAAGCTCTCGGGTTACGATTTTAGATTTATGATTTAGACTAAAGATTTTAGATTTTTTACAATCTGCAATCAAAAATAGTTAATCAGAAATCTGTAATCAAATTCTTAAATTACCTTGGCTTCGTTGTGTAATAAATTAATTAATTCGTCCAGATTGTCGGCGGCAACTAATTTCACTGCCGATTTTGGAGCCGGTTTTTCAAACTTCACGGCTTTAGTATTAATTGAAGCATCAACAGCTTCTACCACAATCAATGGTTTTGTTCTGGCTGTCATAATTCCTCTCATATTCGGAATGCGTAAATCTTTTTCTTCTACCAATCCTTTTTGCCCACCAATGATTAGGGGCAAAGTAGTTGAAATAGTTTCTCTTCCACCGTCGATTTCACGAATGGCTTTTACGTTTGCTCCGTCAACAGTTATTTCGGTACAAGAATTTAAAAAATTCGATCCCAAAATTCCCGCAATCATTCCCGGAACCATTCCGCCGTTATAATCCAATGATTCTTTACCGGCAATTACAAGGTCGTAACCGCCATTTTTTATCACTTCGGCCAGTTGTTTGGCAACAAAAAAACTATCTGTCGGATTGGCATTCACGCGAATGGCATCGTTGGCGCCAATGGCCAATGCTTTTCTTAGAGTAGGCTCGGTTTCTGGCCCACCAACATTGACAACAGTGACATTTGCTCCTTGTTGTTCTTGAAACCAGATGGCGCGAGTCAAGCCGAATTCATCGTTTGGATTGATTACAAACGAAACACCATTGGTGTCAAATTGCGAATCACCGTTGGTAAAATTAATTTTTGAAGTAGTATCAGGAACGTGACTGATGCAAACTAATATTTTCATAATTTGGAATTTTTCTAAATTGGAATCACAAAATTAGAATAAATATTCGGAATAACATACTATGCATGCATAACATTATTGAAGCTATTACGATTTCGTATTTCAATTTTTGTGACATATTTAGGCTTGTTTTTTTTAATCAAGTAAGACAACGCACATAGAACGATTCCCTTCTTTGTTTTTTATAACAAAATTTATGCATTTAAGTGGTATAAAATATTTATTTTTGCCATTCGAAAATTACACACAAACAAAAAAATATGAGAACGATACAATTTAGAGAGGCTATTTGCGAAGCGATGAGCGAAGAAATGCGTCGCGACGAGTCAATATATTTAATGGGTGAAGAAGTTGCCGAATACAACGGTGCCTACAAAGCCTCAAAAGGAATGCTTGCTGAATTTGGAGAAAAAAGAGTAATTGACACTCCTATTGCCGAACTTGGTTTTACCGGAATTGCAGTAGGTTCGGCAATGAATGGTTGCAGACCGATTGTAGAATACATGACTTTTAACTTCTGTTTGGTTGGTATCGACCAGATTATAAATAATGCTGCGAAAATCCGTCAAATGACGGGAGGGCAATTTAATGTGCCTATCGTTTTTCGTGGACCAACTGCTTCTGCAGGACAATTGGGGGCAACACACTCACAAGCTTTAGAAAACTGGTTTGCCAATACTCCAGGTCTTAAAGTGGTGGTTCCATCGAATGTTTATGATGCCAAAGGACTTTTGAAATCAGCGATTCGTGATAATGATCCCGTAATTTTTATGGAATCTGAGCAAATGTATGGTGACAAAGGCGAAGTGCCGGATGGAGAATACACAATTCCAATTGGTGTTGCCGACGTGAAACGCGAAGGAACTGATGTAACAATCGTTTCTTTTGGAAAAATCATCAAAGAAGCTTTCATTGCTGCCGATGAATTGGCCAAAGAAGGAATCTCTTGTGAAATTATCGATTTAAGAACCGTTCGTCCAATGGATAACGAAGCGATTTTAACATCGGTTAAAAAAACAAACAGATTGGTGATTCTTGAGGAAGCTTGGCCATTTGCAAGTGTTTCTTCCGAGATTACATATATGGTTCAAGAACGTGCTTTTGATTTTCTTGATGCTCCAATTCAACGTATCACCACTGCCGACACACCAGCACCTTACTCACCGGTATTGCTTAAAGAATGGTTGCCGGAAGCTGTAGACGTTGTGAAAGCGGTAAAAAAAGTATTGTATAAAAAATAATTCTTGATTTTAAAATTTTTCGGTTTTAGAACTTTAAAATCGGACAATTCTTTATCGAATTAACTATATTTGAAACTTCATCTGAATTTTAAAATTCGATGAAGTTTTTTTTTATTATGAAAAAAAGTATACTACTCAATTTGTTTTTTTTATTTGCCATGACAAGCTCCCTTTTTGCCCAGACAAAAGTTAGCGGTGTTGTCGTGGACAAGTCAAATCGTCCTGTCCCTTTTGCAAACATAGCTTTCCAAAATTCGACTGAAGGCGTTGTGTCCAATGAAGACGGTATTTTTTATCTGGAATCTCCAAAAAACTATACTACGATTGTAATTACTTCGGTAGGATTTTCAGACAAGGAAATTGTTTTGGAAAAACCTGTCACATACAAAATTACGGTTCAGTTGAGCGAGGTTTTGAGTTTAAATGAAGTGGTGATTTATGCGGGCAAAACATCCAAAAAGAATAATCCGGCACTTGATATTCTGAGAAAAATTTGGGAAAGAAGACGCAAAAATGGTTTGCATTTATTCAAGCAATACCAAATGGAAAAGTACGAGAAAATTGAGTTTGACTTGAATACCATTGATACGGCTTACATGAAAAAGAAGCTCTTCAAGGGGATGGAATTTATTTTCAAGCATGTAGATACCTCGAAGATTACGGGAAAAACGTATTTGCCTATTTTTATAAACGAGGCCTTGTCTGATGTGTATGGAGACAACAATTTAAAGAAGGTAAAAGAAAAAACAAAAGCCAATAAAACTTCTGGCTTTAACGGCAACCAACAAATTTTGGCCTTTGTAAACGATTTGTATACCGACTTCGATATTTATGACAACCACCTCACTTTTTTTGATAAAAGTTTTACAAGCCCTTTATCGACATCAGGAATTGATGTTTACAATTATATTTTAAGGGACAGTGCTTTTGTAGATAAAAAGTGGTGTTACAATATTGTGTTTTATCCAAGGCGTAAAAACGAATTGACTTTTAAAGGTGATTTTTGGGTAAGCGATACCACTTACGCCATAAAAAACATCAATATGGCAGTTACCAAAAGTGCCAATATTAACTGGGTAAAAGATATTTACATCGAACAGGAATTTGAAGTAATGAATGATTCCGTTTTTCTTTTGACCAAGGATTACATGATGACTGATTTTGCTTTAAACAAAAAAGACAAATCCAAAGGTGTTTATGGTAAACGAACCACTTACTACAGAGACCATAAATTCAATGTTGAAAAACCCGAGAATTTTTACAAAGAAGAAGTCAATTATTTAGACAAAGAGGTCTATAATAAATCAGAAGAATATTGGGAGGAAAACCGTTTCGAAAATCTGACCAAAGATGAAAAAGGGGTTTACAAAATGCTGGACACCTTGCAAACCGTCAAGAAATTCCAGCAACTATACAGTTTGGTCGAAATATTGGATAGTGGATATCTTCATTTTGGAAATTTGGATTATGGTCCTATATTCGCTATGGTTGGACAAAACTCTGTGGAAGGATTGAGATTGCGAACGGGAGTAAGAACTTATTTTGGTCCCAATGATCCTTGGCGATTGCAATCGTATATTGCCTATGGATTTAAAGACGATAAAATCAAATATGGAATTACCGGAAAATGGATGGTAAACGACAAAAAAAGAATTATTTTATCAGCCGGAAACCGTAGGGATATTGAACAAATCGGTGCTTCTCTCACTACAACAAATAATGTTTTGGGGCGCAATTATGCCTCCTCGGGATTGATTACAGTTGGCAGCAACAATAAACTGACCAATGTGAATTTGAGTAATGTACAATTTGAAATTGAACCGATAAAAAATCTAATTTTCGGAACGGGAGTCACCTACCGAACCTTGATTTCTGCCAGTCCCGAATTTAGCCTGGATTTTTACACGGATTTGTCCCAAACCACCAAAAAAAGTCAGGTAAAACAATCTGAAGTGAACTTGCTGGTCGAATATACGCCAAACAAGAAACCGATTGGCTTTGGTGTGGAAAGAGATGTCGCAGACAATCCGTTTACCAGTCTTTTCGTGACGTATAGTCAAGGATTCAAAAATTTGTTTTCCAGTGATTTCAACTATAAAAAATTACAGTTGTATTACAGGCAGCCCATAATTATTGGACCATTGGGACGATCAAACCTTACTGTCGAAATGGGAAAAACATTTGGATACATCCCTCTTGGATTAATGAGCGTGGTGCCTGGAAATCAATCCATTTTCGATATTTCGAATACCTTCAGCAATCTTCAATACTATGAATTTGTTGCCGATCAATATGTGACTTTTAAGTGGGATCACGATTTTCAAGGGCGATTTTTTGCCAGAATTCCTTTTATGAGAAAGCTGAATTGGCGTGAAAACATTGGATTTAAATCGGTTTACGGAACAGTTTCTGACGACAATAGAACGATAAATGCCTCGGGATTGGTTTACAACGCACCCGAAAAAGTGTATTGGGAATACAGCGCAGGAGTTGGAAACATCTTCAAGTTTTTTCGTGTAGATTTCTCTTGGAGAGGAAACTATCTTGAAATGCCCGATGCCAACAAATTTGCAATCAAAATTTCTATGGGATTTTATTTTTAGAAACCAATATTGTTAAACATTTCCAAGTATCCGCTTTTAAAATTTTCAACCACAAATTACACGAATTTTCACAAATTTCATTGCTGTTTTAAATGCATTTGTTTCACTTATTAGATTTGATCTGGTTACGGATTTGTGTGAATTTGTGTAATTTGTGGTCAACTTTTTTTTAAAAGCTTTCCATTTTCATCAGGGCAAAAAAACGAACTTATGCAAGAAGCCATTCAATATCTTTCAGAAATAGATGCCGTTTTCAAACATATTGTCGAAAAATAAGGAATGCCAACAATTCCAAAACGTCCACAAGGTTTTGAAACATTGGTACTTTTGATCCTGGAACAGCAGGTTTCCATAGATTCCGCCAAAGCCACTTTTCTAAAACTCAAAGCCAAAGAAGCAAACTTACAACCCGAATCATTGCTTCGCATTTCAGAAGAAGAATACAGGAATATTGGCGTAAGCCGACAAAAAACGACTTACATCAAGGCTTTGTCCCATTCGATAATTCAAGACGAAATTGACATAGCAAGTCTGGCGACCAAATCTCCAGAACTTGTTCGGGAGGAATTAATCAAAATCAAGGGAATTGGCAACTGGACCATCGATGTTTATTTGATGTTTTCGCTCCAGACTCCGGATATTATTCCGCTGGGTGACATTGCCATCATAAACACCATAAAGGAATTGCTCGACATTCACGACAGGCAAGAAATGGAAAACTATGTTGCAAAATGGAGTCCTCATCGGTCTGCGGCAAGCTTTTTATTGTGGCATTATTACTTAAATAAAAGGAATCGAAAGGTAGTTTATTGATTTATAAACAATATCGAAATCGTAATGAATGATAAAGCTAGTTTTTTATTGTGAAAACCTAAAGTTTAATTAAGTTTGCAAACAGAAATTTAGAAAATAAAAAAACCAAAAATGGCAGCAGATAAAATAAACACTTTTGATGTGTTGATCGAAATTCCAAGAGGAAGCAGAAACAAGTATGAATATGATTTTGAAATAAAAAGAATACGTTTCGACAGAATGTTGTTCTCTTCGATGATGTATCCAGCAGACTACGGATTTTTCCCTGAAACTTTAGCCTTGGATGGTGACCCGTTGGATGTTTTAGTTTTGATAAACGAACCTACTTTTCCTGGTTGCGTGATGGAAGTAAAGCCAATCGGTGTTTTCCACATGGCAGACGACAAAGGTTCTGACGACAAAATAATTTGTGTGCCGGTTTCGGATCCAATATGGAGTTCATTGAAGGATTTGAGCGATATCAATCCACACTTGTTGAAAGAAATTGAGCATTTTTTCCAAGTTTACAAAGATTTAGAGCAAAAAAGAGTTGACGTGGAAGGTTGGGGAGACGTGAATGAAGCGATGTCAATTATTAAAGAATGTACTGAACGTTTCGACCAAATTGAAAATAAACCGGCAGGTTTGTTCAGTATTAAATAATAACAATAATGTTAAAAGTGCTTTTGTTTTTCAGGAGCATTTTTTTTAGATTTAAAAAGCAGCACTTCTCGAAGTGTTGCTTTTTTGTTTATAGGTGTTTTGCCGCTCTTTGGCGTAAGTTAGAAATAAGGATTTCCGAAATAATTTCCAGATTTAGGCGTCAATAGTTTAGTTTATCGAAAAGTCTTTAAGGTTTCAAGTTGTAAAAATAGTGAAAACAGAAAACAGCTATTTTGGATTGGAAATAATTATTGGAATTATTCTCAATTTTTGAAGATTGTTTAAGGTGAAATTGTTGTATTGTTGGCAAAAAATGCTATTTGATGAGTATTAAATAATTTTAGTATATTATTTTTTAACAAACAGCAATATTATTGTGTTGGAGTGTTGTTTTTTCAATATCATTATAGTACGTTTGCATCATAACGACAGTACTTTTTTGTCGGAAAAATTTATAAAAAATCTATATTTATGAATACAATAATGATTTATGTGCCAATAATTATGGCGTTGTTGGGATTGGCTTTTATGGCTTTCAAAAGAGCGTGGGTTTTGAAACAAGATGCCGGCGACGGAAAGATGAAGGAGATTTCAGATCATATCTACGAAGGAGCATTGGCTTTTCTTAATGCAGAATATAAATTGTTGGCAAGATTTGTTGTTGTTATTAGTATTGTTTTAGCAGGAGTTACGTACATCCCTGGAATATCAACTCATTTACTAATTGTTGTTGCCTTTGTTTTTGGTGCTTTTTTCTCGGCTTTGGCTGGGAATATGGGAATGAAAATCGCAACAAAAACAAATGTTAGGACAACGCAAGCTGCTCGAACCAGTTTGCCGCAAGCGCTGAAAGTTTCTTTTGGAGGTGGAACGGTAATGGGATTGGGTGTTGCAGGTTTGGCTGTTTTGGGTTTGACTTCTTTCTTTATTCTGTTTTTCAATATTTTTATGGGAGGCGTTTGGACTTCTACCGAAGACATGACCATCGTTTTGGAAACCTTGGCGGGTTTCTCGCTTGGAGCAGAATCTATTGCTTTGTTTGCCCGTGTTGGTGGTGGAATTTATACCAAAGCCGCAGATGTTGGTGCCGATTTAGTGGGCAAAGTGGAGGCTGGAATTCCAGAAGACGATCCAAGAAATCCAGCTACAATTGCAGATAACGTGGGTGATAATGTGGGTGACGTTGCCGGAATGGGAGCTGATTTATTTGGTTCTTATGTAGCAACAGTTCTGGCCGCAATGGTTCTTGGAAATTATGTTATCAAGGATATGGGCGGAAAAATCGAAGATACTTTCGGCGGAATAGGACCTATTTTATTGCCGATGGCAATCGCAGGTTTTGGAATACTATTCTCCATCATCGGAACAATGTTGGTTAAAATCACGAATAACGATGCTAAAGAAAAACAAGTGCAAGGAGCCTTGAATGTTGGAAACTGGGTTTCCATTGGCTTAACTGCCGTAGCTTGCTTTTTCTTGGTTCAATATATGTTGCCTCAAACCATGAAAATGGATTTCTTTGGCGAAGGATCGCAAGAGATTTCCTCAATGCGAGTTTTCTATGCGACCATCGTCGGATTGATTGTTGGTGCGGTTATTTCGTCAGTTACTGAATATTATACAGGTTTGGGTACAAAACCAGTTATGGCCATTGTACAAAAATCGTCAACAGGGTCGGCAACAAATGTTATTGCTGGTTTGGCTACGGGAATGATTTCCACGTTTCCAACGGTTTTATTGTTTGCAGCCGCCATTTGGACTTCTTATGCTTTTGCAGGATTTTATGGAGTAGCATTGGCTGCTTCTGCCATGATGGCCACAACGGCGATGCAATTGGCAATCGATGCTTTTGGACCCATCTCGGACAATGCTGGTGGAATTGCTGAAATGAGTGAATTGCCGAAAGAAGTTCGTACTCGTACCGATATTTTGGATTCTGTAGGAAACACGACAGCTGCAACTGGAAAAGGATTTGCCATTGCCTCGGCGGCATTGACTTCCTTGGCTTTGTTTGCTGCTTATGTAACTTTTACCGGAATTGACGGAATCAATATTTTCAAAGCGCCAGTTTTGGCAATGTTGTTCGTTGGTGGAATGATACCGGTGGTTTTCTCTGCATTGGCAATGAACTCCGTTGGAAAAGCCGCCATGGACATGGTGTATGAAGTGCGTCGCCAGTTCAAGGAAATTCCTGGAATTATGGAAGGAACCGGAAAACCGGAATACGGTAAATGTGTGGCAATTTCTACCCAAGCCGCTTTACGTGAAATGATGTTGCCAGGAGTTTTGACCATTGGTTTTCCTATTGCCATCGTGCTTTTGGGAAAAATAGTTTACAGCGACAACAACCAATTAATTGCCGAAATGTTGGGAGGTTATATGGCTGGAGTTACTGTTTCAGGAGTACTTTGGGCTATTTTCCAAAATAATGCGGGAGGTGCTTGGGACAATGCCAAGAAATCATTTGAAGCAGGTGTCATGATTAATGGCGAAATGACATACAAAGGTTCCGATGCGCACAAAGCTGCCGTAACCGGAGATACCGTTGGGGATCCATTCAAGGATACTTCTGGACCTTCCATGAATATCTTGATTAAATTGACGTGTTTGATAGGATTGGTAGTTGCCCCAATTTTAGGAAACGGAACTTCTGAAAATGCTATTCCACATTGTCCGTTGCCACCCAAAGAGATGAAATGTACTATGATGGAAAAAGGTGCAATGATGGGCAAATGCGATATGTCAAAATGTGCCACGATGACCAAAGAAGAGTGTGCCAAAATGTGTGACGAAAAAGGCTGTACTCCAGAGCAAAAAGAAATGTGCATGTCGCATTATGATGCCAACGGGAAATTTATTGAGCATAAAACTGAAAAAGCGTGTTGTGCCAAAAAAGGAATGGTTGACAAAAATGTAAAAGTTGAAATTATCAATACGGATGGAAAAGCAAAAGCGACGGTGACCACTTCCGAAAAAGGAAATGTAAACGTCCAAGTTTTTGAAGGTTCCTTAGAAGAAGTCAAGGCTAAAGTGGGAGCTTTGAAATAGTGTCTTTCCGTATTTAGATCATAAAAAATGCCTCACGAAAGTGAGGCATTTTTTTATATTATCTGAAAATCTATGTTCTAAAACAATCCATTCAACTCGGCATCGATTTTATTGATAATCATTCCCAAATCTTCAGGATTGTCAACAAAATTGATATTGTCCACATCGATAATCAATAATTTTCCTTTCGTGTAAGTCTGAATCCAAGCTTCGTAGCGTTCGTTCAATCGGTTGAGGTAATCTATGGAAATCGTGTTTTCGTATTCACGACCGCGTTTGTGGATTTGACCGACTAAATTAGGGATTGAACTTCGTAGATAAATTAGCATATCGGGTGCTTTTACCATTGATTCCATTAATTCAAAAAGCGAAGTATAGTTCTGGAAATCACGGTTGGTCATCAAGCCCATGGCGTGAAGATTGGGTGCAAAAATATGTGCATCTTCGTAAATGGTTCTGTCTTGGATGATTTTTTTGCCGCTTTCGCGAATTTGCAACACCTGGCGAAAACGACTGTTCAGGAAATAAATCTGCAAATTAAACGACCAACGCTCCATTTGGTGATAGAAATCATCCAAGTAAGGATTGTCGACCACGTCTTCAAAATGAGGTTCCCATTTAAAATGTTTTGCCAGTAAACGTGTCAATGTCGTTTTTCCTGCGCCTATGTTTCCTGCTACTGCTATGTGCATTACGGTATTGAGATTTTATAATTGCTAATTCCTTGGTTGGTAAAAATAGACAAAATTTGGTCTTTGTAATAGAAATTTTTAAATGATTTTTCCACATTTTCAATCGGGGAAATCGTTTTGTTTTTCAAATCCTGAACATATAATTTTCCTTCTTTTAAAAAGATAATGTATTGGTTTGAAGCAATTTGAATCTGGTCAAAAAAGGCAACTTTTCCCAAGCTGCTGATTTTTCCAAAAACATCGCAAGAGTACCAATTCAGGTTGTTGTCTATCCATTGAAAAGTATTGAAATCGGATTGGTAGTATTTTATGCTTCCTGAAATGGAAGGTGTTATCGATTGGAACACGTTTTTCAAGTAGTCAAAAAGTCCAATTTGTTGGGTCAAACTGTTGTAAATCCAAAGCCTGTTTTGGGAAGCAATTCCGGTTGCGGTAGCCATTATTGGAACATCATTCTCGGAAAGATTTATTTTTTGGGTTTCGCTCAACTGATTGTCCAAAAGAATAATCGTGTTGAAATTTTCATAAAACAACATAATTTTCAATGGGTTTTGGACGTCAATTTTTGTTGGTCTTCCCAGAGAAATATTTTTGTATTCAAAAGATTCGTCTTTTTTGCGCTTGGACAAAACATTGTTTTTTATCGAATAGTAAAAACCAAATTGATCGTATCCCATGAAATTATCTGCGACAAGGGCTGTCGAATCCAGTTTGGTGGCAACAAATATTTTATCCTGTCCATAAGAAACAGCAATGAATAAAATAAAGAATAAGAGAAAGGTTTTTTTCATAAGCGCACCAAATTACAAAAAAATGAATTAAAGCTGTTGGATATTTTCAATTTCAAGTCAGGGTTTCATGTTCATCTGTTTAAAAACACAATCTATCTATAGGTTTGGGGAACTTGTATGTTTAATTTTCCTTGTTGGTTTATTAATGCTACTTTTGATAGAATGCTTTTTACGGAAAGCTAAATTACCATTAAACCCTTTGCATTAATAAATGTCTAATTTGTTAATTGTAACAAAAACATTTTTGAATTGTCTTATATAAAAAAATTAAAACTTATGTCTAAACTTATTTTTACAATCACGTTATTTTTTGCGGTTCATTTAGGACTTCAAGCCCAGGAATTTCAAGGGATGGCAGTGTATGAGTCCAAAACGAGCATGGAGGATTTTAAGGCTCGAATGTCTGGTAACAAGGATATTACTCCAGAGATGCAAAAAAACATGGAAGATAGGATGAAAAAAATGTTCGAAAAAACATTTATTCTCAATTTTGACAAATCGGCTTCAATTTATAAAGAAGAAGAAAGACTCGATGCACCCACACAAGGCGGTGGTGGTTTTCGTGTGATGGGAGGTTTGATGGGTGGTGGAGGAACGTTTTACAAAAACATAAAGGAAAAAACGTATACTGTTGACAAGGAATTTATGGGGAAAGAATTTTTAATTAAAGATTCGTTGCCCAATTTAAAATGGAAAATGGAAGGGGAAACTCGTGTAATTGGAGGTTTCAATTGTTTCAAAGCAACTGCGGTACGTCCAGTAAATAAAACTGATTTTCAAAATTTAAGACCAAAAAAAGAAGAAGAAACAACTGCGAAACCAGCCGATGCCACCAAGAAAACTGATTTTATGAGCGGATTGGAAATGCCTAAAGAAGTTGTCGTGACGGCTTGGTACACACCAGAAGTGCCAGTTAACCAAGGGCCTGATAATTATTGGGGTTTGCCAGGATTAATATTGGAAGTTAACGACGGTAAAACGGTTATTTTATGTTCCAAAATTGTTTTAAACCCAAAAGAAAAAGTAGTGATAAAAGCATCCACAAAAGGGAAAGTAGTTACTCAAGCTGAATATGATGAAACCGTAATAAAAAAAATGGAAGAATTCCGAGAAATGAATCGTGGACGTGGTGGAAACGGTGGGACACAAATCCGAATAGGCGGTTAATTGTCCAGACAGCACCAGTTTTTAACATTCCAAATTTCATATAATGAAAAACATATTTCTTGTTACACTATTCTTTATCAGTTCACTTTCTTTTGCCCAAACCATAAAAATTGAAGGAGTTATAACCGACGATAAAAACGTTGGTTTGGAAATGGTCAATGTCATGGCGGTAAACAAAGCCACAAAAGGGATGGATTCCTATGCCATTACAAATGAAAAAGGGAAATATGTGCTGGATTTGAAAGTGAATACTACTTATACCATCAATGTGAGTTTTTTGGGAATGAAGAGCACGCAGTTGGAAATTGTCACTTCTAACGTGAATATCAAAAAGAATATTGTTTTAGAAGGAGGAGCTGTTGAATTGGACGGGGTCGAAATTGTACGTGAAATGCCTGTTTCCATCAAAGGTGACACCATCGTTTACAATGCCGATTCGTTTAAAACAGGAACCGAACGAAAGTTGGAAGATGTCTTGAAAAAATTGCCAGGTGTTGAAGTCAACGCTGATGGAGAAATAGAAGTGGAAGGCAAAAAAGTGACCAAATTAATGGTTGAAGGCAAAGATTTTTTTGACGGCGATACCAAATTGGGTGTCAAAAATATTCCTGCAGATGCCATTGACAAGGTTCAAGTGCTTCGCAATTTCAACGAAAATTCCATCCTGAAAGGGGTGGAAAACAATCAAGACAACGTGGCGATGAATATCAAACTGAAATCAGGAAAAAAGAATTTCTGGTTTGGCGACTTGACTGCAGGAATTGGCGTGGGAATGTTGGATAGTCGCTATTTGATTAACCCAAAATTGTTTTATTACAGTCCTAAATACAGTATTAACCTAATTACAAATTTCAATAATATTGGCGAGTTGCCATTGACCATTCAAGATTATAATAAATTAACGGGAGGATTTAGGGGATTGACGGCAAAAGGTGGTTCCAGTTTTAATGTTTCATCCAATGATTTGGGTATTTCATTGATGCGAAACAATCGAGCCAAAGAAATTGAAACCCAATTTGGAGCCGCAAATTTCTCTTATAATGTCAACAAAGCTTGGACTTTGAGTGGTTTTGGGATTATATCATCCTCGGTTACGGATTTAGAAACAGTATCACAAACCAATATTTTGGAACCCAATTCTTCCGAAATTCAATCTACGGAGAACAAGAAGGAGTTAGCCAATCAAAAAAGTAATTTGGGAATGTTTAAATTGAGTTCAAGCTACAAACCATCAACTGATTTCCAGTTTGATTATGATGTTTTGACCAAGATTTCGAAACAAGAGGAAGATGCACCCTCGATAAGGGAGTCCATTGTCAATAATACTTCGGCAACCGAAATTATCAATACGGCTAAAGAGCAACAACCTCTTTCGATAAACCAAAACCTGAGCTTGTTTTATACCCTTGACGAAAAGAATATTTTCGCAGTCGAAATGCAGCATTTGTATCAAGAGGAAGATCCTTTTTACAATACCAATTTAAACTCGCAACCCTTTAATTTGGTGGGTTATACTCCTGGTCAAAATCGAAATGACATTACTCAAAATCGTTTTGTCAAAACGAGTAAAATTGATGCTAAAGCCGATTATTATTATATGCTTACACCAAAAAGCAATATCAATGTCACACTTGGAAACACCTATTCGTATCAGAATTTCAATTCCAGCATGTATCAAACTTTGGACAATCAAGACATTAATGAATTGGACGCGACCGTCAACAAAAATGACGTGAGTTACAATTTCAACGACGCCTTTTTGGGATTGCATTACAAGATTTTGACAGGGAAATTTACTTTCACGCCCGGTGTGAGCGTTCACGGTTACAATATGACCAACCAACAATTAGGAACGGATTACAGCCAGAATTTCTCGAGGGTATTGCCTGATTTATTGGCAATTTATCAAATCAAGAAAGCGGAATCCCTGACTTATAATTTTTCGTACACCAACAGTTTTACCGATATTAACCAATTGGCGGAAGGGTTGGTTTTTTCTAATTACAATAGTCTAAGAAAGGGAAGTAGAACGCTCGAAAACGCAACTGCTCGTCAACATTCCTTACGCTATTTCAAATACAACATGTTTAATTTAGAAAACATATCCGCCTTTTTGACCTATTCAAAGCGAATAGATGCCATAAAGACCAAGGCTTTTTATAATGGTGTAAACCAATCCTCGGTACCCTATAATTCGGATTTTGCAGACGAAACTGTTTCGGGAAGCGGGTCTTACGGTCGTTCTTTCTTGAAGAATTATAAAGCTTCTTTTTCGGCAAACTTAAATTGGTCGTTGTTCAATAATATTCAAAACAACGTATTGTCGTCAAATGAAAGTTTTACCCAAAGTTATACGCTAAGAACGTCCACGAATTACAAAAAATTACCCAATTTAGAACTGGGTTACAATATGGTAATTAATAATTACGCCAACAGTATTTACTATACCGACAGACCTTTTGCCAAATTGGATTACTACTTTTTGGACAGTTTTTCGCTCGTGACGGAATATGAGTTTTACCACTATCACAATGCCGAAAAAACGGTTGATAACCAGTATGATTTCTTGAGTGCAAGTCTTATTTATCAAAAGAAAGACAGCAAGTTCGAATATAAAATCAGTGGAACCAATCTATTGAACACCAAGTCCATAAACGACGATAGTTTCTCGCAATTCTCCACCAGAATCTCGCAATACACCGTTCAGCCACGATATTTGATATTGTCTTTGAAGTATAATCTATAAGGAGCTAATCCAGCTGTTTATTTCAATCTTGGCTAATAAAAAATCCGCAATTCTTCAGAAATTGCGGATTTTTTATTAACAAGCGTTTTTTTTATTAGAAACCTAAATCTTTTTTTACGTCTGCAGTCAAGTTTGGACCGTCAGCAAGTAAAAGAGCAGTTCCATCAAGAACATATTGAAAACCTTTTGCTTTACCCACTTTTTGGATAGAAGTTCTTACTTTTTCGTAGATTGGTTTTGTGATTTCTTCTTGTTTAGTTTGCAATTCTTTTTGTGCATTTTGACCATAATCCTGGATTCTTTTTTGCATGTCTTGAACTTCTTTTTGACGTTCTCCATTTACAGCTTCTGTAACTGTTGCAGCTTCAGCATCATATTTTTTCAATTTTGCTTGAAATTCTTCAGCCATTTTTTTGTATTCAGCATCATAAGTAGCACTCAATTTTTCAAGTTGTTTTTGCGCATCAAGCATGGCAGGCATTTTCGTCATAATTTCACTTACATCAACATGGGCTACTTTTGCTTGTGCATTAATAGTTTGGCTGGCTCCTAAAACTAGTATTGCAGCAATTAGTAAAGTTTTGATTTGTTTCATCGTTTTAAAATATTAATTAATTATTGTTTGTATTTATTTTATTGTATCTAATTTTTTTCTTCATTTGCCTTTTTTGCGGCTTCTTTATCTTCGAGCATTTTTTTTCTTTTTGCTTCCAATTCTTTTTTACGGTCTTCAATCACTTTTTTGCGATCTTCCAGTGCTTTTGCCCTTGCATCTGCTTGTTTTTGTTTGGCTATTTCCGCTGGTGTTTTTGTCGTTTCCTTGGCTGGATCAGCAACAGTTTCTTTTGTTTTTGCCTCTTCTTTTGTTGTACTTTCAGAAACCGTGCCAGTTTTTTTGGCTTCTTTTTCTTCAAGTGCTTTCTTCCTTTTTTCTTCTTGTGCCTTTTTATTGTCTTCGGCTACTTTTTTACGGTCTTCCAAGATTTTTGCCCTGGCGTCGATTTGTTTTTGTTTAGCTTCGGCAGCCGCTGTTTTTGCAGCTTCTTTGTTAGCGTCGGTATTGGTTGTAGCCGTAGTGCTGCTAGTTGTTGTTGGAGTGGCAGCTCCTGTTTTCTTGGCTTCTTTTTCGGCCAAAATTTGTTTTCTTTTTTCTTCTTGTGCTTTTTTATTGTCTTCGGCTACTTTCTTACGTGCTTCCAGCGTTGCCGCTCTTTCGTCCAATATTTTTTGTCTTGCCTCTGCCGCAGCTGTTTTTGCTGCTTCTTTGTCCACGTTGTTGCCAGTATTGGAACTGGTTGGAGTTGACCTTGAAGCAGAAGGGGCTACGCCATTTTTTCTAGCTTCTCTGTCGGCAATGATTTGCAATCTTTTTTCTTCAGCCGCTCTTTTCTTTTCTTCCTGCAATAATATTCGGTCAGCAATTGCTTTGTCTCTTGCCGCTTTTTTTGCGTCCAATGCTTTTTGTCTGTCTGACAAAGCTGGATTCTCGTCAAGAGCATCTTCTTTGGCTTCCTTGGCTTCTTCTTCTTTCAGTTCTTTTTTGGTCAACTGCTCTCTTTTTTCGGTTCGATTCAAAACACGAATAATTTGGTCGCTTATGTCAAATCTTTTTGCAGCAAAAAGCATTGTCAAATCTGAAGTTTTGTCAAATATGAAATCATATTTTTTTGTTTCGGCAATATCCTGCACTGCTGTGAAAACTTGGTCTTGTATCGGTTTTGTCAAACCGGCTTTTTGTCTCATCAAATCACCGTCAGGGCCAAATCTTTTTTGTTGGTAGTCCAAAGTTTCATTTTCAAGGAACGTGATTTCAGCAATTCTTTCTTCAATAAGTCCTTTTGTCAACAAGGCTTTTTCTGCTTTTAAGGCTTCTTTCAGTTTGTTGATTTCAATTTTTTTTGCTTCTATTTCTTGCTTCCATTTCTGGGCTTTTTGCTCAAGTTGATTTTGGGCTTCCATGTAATCGGGTACATTTTGCAAAATGTATTCCATGTCGATATAGCCCACTTTTGTCCCCCTGGTCTGTCCCAGAAATTTTCCGGATACGATCAGCGCTAAAAATATAAATAAAAATTCTTTTCTCATAACTTAGGTGTATTAGAAAAAATTATATCATTTTTTTAAAATTGTTGCCCAATAATAAAATGCGTTTCCCATCCATTTGGTTTTGAACCCAATGTTCCATTTGGCTGCGGTAATCCATCGAAACCATAACCAAAATCAATTCCCAATAATCCAAATGCAGGCATAAATACCCTTAATCCAACTCCCGCCGAACGGCTTAAAGCAAATGGATTGTAATTTTTGAACGTGTCGAATGACGAACCTGCTTCCAAGAAAGTAAGAGCATAAATGGATGCCGATGCTTTCAAGGTTATTGGGTATCGCAATTCCAATGAATATTTGTTGTAAATAGTTGCTCCAATTGGTTCCCCTTTATCATTTATAGGAGTCAATGAACTATTTGGATATCCTCTCAAGGCTATGGTTTCTCTACCATCCATGGAGTAATTTGCCATTCCATCTCCACCTAAAAAGTATCTTTCGAAAGGGATGATGCCTCTGTCTTTATTGTATGCTCCCAAGAATCCGTATTCTACCAAAGATCGGAGTACTAATTTACCATAAACTTTTGTATACCAATCCCCTTTGAACTTTATTTTGTAATATTCTAACCATTTGTATTTCTCTTGATCCACTTTTGCAGGATCGGCAGCAGCATCTTGATAATTGGCAACGCTACTTGGTGTTGGGTTTGTTGCGCTTGGAACGGCTTCCAAATAATCACCATCGTTAACCATTACTCCATTACCACCAACATAAGAGGCACCTGAGTGAGTATATTTATATTGTTCTTGATTGCCTAATGTGGCATAATCCACTCCGTTAAAGTAAGAGTAAGGAAGGGTAAATTTACCAACCAAACTAAATTCGGCACCATAGGTCGGGAATATCGGGTTGACCCCTTTGTTGCTTCTGGAGAAACCGATGGTGTAAGCCAAGTTTCTTGAGGCGCCATCACCAAATGTAAACAAGCCGGTATTGTAATTATGCAAATCATAATGTTGGTAACTGATGGTTTGCGACAATCCGAAATAATCATCAGGAATCGTAAGTCTTTTGTAAATACCTGCCGAAAGTGTCAAGATGTTGAAACTTCTGCTTTTGTCCACTTTTTGTGTTTGAAAGTTGTTGTAAAACTGACTTGTATAAGAAACAGAGGTAGTAAGATTTACAGGCTTTTGTTTTCCAAACCAAGGCTCTGAAAAAGATGCGCTGTAGGTTCTGTAATATGAACTTGCTTGCAGTCTCAAGGATACTTTTTGTCCGTCTCCCATGGGAAGAGGTTTGTAGGCTTCTTTTTTGAACAGGTTTCTTGCCGAGAAATTATTAAAGGACAATCCTAAAGTTCCAATAAAACCGCCTCCGCCATAACCTCCTTGAAGTTCGATCTGGCTGGCCCCTTTTTCGGTCAATGGATATTCGATATCTACCGTTCCTGCCGCTGCATCCACGTTTTTGAATTTTGGCTCAATGGTTTCAGGATCAAAAAATCCTAATTGTCCAATTTCACGAATGGTTCTTATCAGTAATTCTTTGTTGTATTTTTCTCCCGGTTTGGTTCTTAATTCTCTGTAAACTACGTGGTCATTGGTTTTGTCGTTTCCAGTAATCGTAATTTTGTTGAAATAAGCGATTGGTCCTTCGGTAATTCGAATTTCAAAATCGATGGAGTCATTGGCTGTTTTTGTTTCCACTGCATTGATGGTAGAGAACAAATAACCGTTGTTTTGGTATAAATTGGTAATGTCGTCACCATCGGGTTTGGATTTATCCGCGATTCTTTTTTCAAGAAGCACGCCGTTGTAAGTGTCTCCTTTTTTGACGCCTAGATAACCGATAAGCGCTTCATCTGAGTATACCGTGTTTCCAAGAAACTTGATATTTCCGAAACGATATTTGTTACCCTCTTCGACTTTTATTTTAATCATCAAAGCATTGATGTCTTTGTTGTAGGCTACTGAATCAGAAACAATTCTCGCATCTCTGTATCCTCTTTCTTTGTAAGCATCAACTACTTTTACTAAGTCATCATCGTATTTCGATTTGATGAATTTGGATGCTTTTAGAGTGATAAGGGTTTTTCGTTTGGTATCTTTCATTGCGGCGCGCAAGGTTTCGTCTTTCAACTCCTTGTTGCCCACAAAATCAATGTCCTTGATTTTTACTTTTGCTCCTTTGTCGATTTTTACAACCATGTTAACCATGTTAACTTCTGCAGTGTCTATAACGGTATTTATGGTTACCTTGGTATTGAAAAAACCATCTTTTTTGTATTTGTTTTCGATGTAGTTTTTTGTGGTTGTGATCAAGTTTTCATTGACTACTTTGCTTTTGGTAAGGCCATTGTCTTTTATTAAACCTTCAATTTTACTTTTAGGAACTCCTACAATTTTTACTTCATTTAATTTAGGTAATTCTTCAACGTGCAAATCAAGATAAATGCTGTCATTTTCAACTCTATTTACATAAAAAGAGATTTCGTCAAAGAGACCCAGTTTTCCTAATTTTTTTATGGCATTGCTTATTTGTTCTCCGGGAACGGTAATTTCTTGTCCTTTTTCAAGACCGGCAAAAGTTACTACGGTATTGGCGTTGAAACTTATTTTGCCCACTACGTCAACTTTGGCTAGAATGTATGATTTTCCTTGGTCAAAAGGGATTCTTTCTTGGGCTTTAATTTGAGAAAAACTGCCAAAAATTAAGAGGCTAAGGACTATCTTTATGCTTTTTTGTAACACTAAAAAATTATTTAATTTGTTCACTTGTTTTTCCAAATCTACGCTCTCTTTTTTGATAACTAATGATAGCCTCATACAAATCTTGTTCTTTAAAGTCTGGCCATAATATATCAGTAAAATATAATTCTGCGTAGGCAATTTGCCATAACAAAAAATTACTTATTCTATGCTCTCCACTTGTTCGTATTAATAAATCTACCTCTGGTAAATTTTGCGTGTAAAGATGCTCATTTATAATTGAATCGTCAATAGAGTCTATTGAAATTATATTATTTTTAACTTTATCGCTTATGTTTCTTACAGCATTTACGATTTCTTCCCTAGAACCGTAGCTTAATGCCAGTGTCAAGGTCATTCTGGTGTTGTCTTTGGTCTTGTCCATTACGTCCAGAAGTTCTTTCTGTGCTGATTTTGGTAATTTGTCTAAATTGCCAATGGCGTTTAGTTTGATGTTGTTGTTTTGAAGGGTTTTAAGCTCTTTCTTCAGGGCTCTTATCAAGATTTTCATCAGGGTTTCGACCTCTATTTTTGGCCTGTTCCAGTTTTCGGTGGAAAAAGCATACAAGGTAAGAAACTCTATGCCTAATCTGGCACAAGTCTTTATGTTCTCTTTTACGGATTTTGTCCCGCTTTCGTGTCCAAGAGTTCTTAATAATCCTTGTTTTTTTGCCCAACGACCATTGCCGTCCATAATGATGGCCAAATGTTTGGGTAAATTGGTAGTGTCTATTTTATCTAGTAAATTCATTTTTTATTCTGCACAATAACAGGGTTTGATTCCAAAAGTATAAGTTAGCGTTAGCCCTGTGAAAACGTACCAATCATTGTTATTTATATTTCCAAATTTCAACAAATTTTCATCCTTTGGATTGCTTCCGTCCAAGTTGTCCGTAAAGGTATATCTTGTTCCAACTTCCAAGCCTATTACAAAATATGGCGAAACATTTGATTTTATTCCTAAAATCATTGGAATTGCCATGGAACCAGCGTCTGAATTCTTAAACGTTTCTCCTGACGAAACATACAATCCATCGTACCTGAAATAGCTTATTCCAGAATACACATAAGGCGTTATTTTTCTTTTGGCTTCGTGTAAATTGAAGTCGAAAAAATTAAATTCAAGGCCTAAAGATACTTCTTTTATATTATTTTCAAAACGATAACCTCTTTGATTTCTGCCTGGCTCTTTTGAATCAAGATCATTGGCTGAAATTTTTGATTGCGTGTACGAAAAACGGTAGGAATGTCTAGGGCTTTTGTTCCACTTGTAAAGAATTCCAAGAGCCGGTTCGTTGGGTGCAATATAGGTGGTAAGCCCAACATCACCAACATAATTACTTCCGCCTACAAAAACACCCAACTCGTTAATTTGGGCATTCATTGTACAAAAAAAAAGCAAAAACAATAGATGAAATAATTT
The DNA here is from genome assembly GCF_900129545.1 of Flavobacterium fluvii. GTDB lineage: Bacteria > Bacteroidota > Bacteroidia > Flavobacteriales > Flavobacteriaceae > Flavobacterium > Flavobacterium fluvii. The sequence goes on from NZ_FQWB01000001.1 coordinate 1,223,038, forward strand.
ATACATTTAATTAAAAATTGCGTGCAAATATAATAATAATCAACACGAATCAATACCCATTGGATTAAATGTGTGTTTTATTGAATAATTGACACTAAATGAAGTGAATAATTGATTCGAAAACACTTTAACGGAAAAAACAAGCGTATTCGTATGGTGAACAGTAAGAATGATTTAGTTTCTTCTGTCTTCTCCCCAAAATAATTTGGTTCGAAGGGTTTTCAAGAAAGTTTCTTTTGGTATTTCCACCATGTTGATTTGGAAAGGCGTTTTCTTGATAACCAATATGGTTTCGTTTTTCACGGACGTGATTCTGGAATCCAATGAAACCAAGTAATTTTCTTCTCTTCCTGAAACTTTTAATCTGATTTCCGTTTCGTCGGGAACCACTAGCGGACGGGCATTGAGATTGTGAGGCGCAATAGGAGTGATGACGAAACTTCTCACGTCTGGAGTCAATATTGGTCCACCACAACTCATTGAGTAGCCGGTAGAACCTGTGGGAGTGGCAATAATTAAGCCGTCGGCCCAATACGAATTTAAAAACTCGTTGTTCAAATAGGTTTCTATCGTAATCATGGAAGTGGTGTCTTTTCGGCTAACGGAAATTTCATTCATTCCAAAATTAAGTTCTTCGATGGCTTCATTGGTTGGAGTGCACGTTAGGCTCAACAATGTTCTTTTGGAAATGGTGTATTTCTTGTCAATGATGAATTGCATGAACTCGTCGATGTTTTCTTTTTGCACAGTTGCCAAGAAACCCAGTCTTCCTGCGTTTATTCCCAAAATTGGAACGCCTGAATTTCGTACCAAAGCTGCGGCTCTCAAAATAGTTCCATCCCCTCCAATGCTGATGAGCATGTCGAAACTGCTGTCTAGTTCTTTATGGGAAGAAAAAGTCTTGTATTCTTTTTCGATGATTTTTTTTTCGTGTAGTATCATCAAGAATTCAGCTTCGATAATCATTTCTACATTATTTTTGTTGAAAAACACAAAAATGTCATTTATGATCGGTTCGGTGCTGTTTAGATAGTATTTCCCGTAAATGGCTACTTTCATCAAGTTGGTTTGTTAGATATTAAGATATTTGTCCAAATAATCGGAGCGTTCCTTTAATGTGTTGATGTAATTGTCTTCGTTGTGTTCGGACATAATTTCATAGTCATATCTTCTGAAGGTCTGGATGATTTCGTTTATGGGGCCGATATTTATTTTTATGGTTACTTCTATGTTTTCCACATCAGTGCCAGACACGAACAAACCAAGTATTTTGCCATTGTTGCTTTCCACGATTTGGGTAATTTGGCTTAACGAATAATCTGCTTGTCTTTTTTTGACAACAATAATTCTTCCCGACTCGAATAAAAAAGGGGTTTCGCTAAAAAATTTGATGATGTCGCCCATTTCATAATAGCCGATATATTTGTTTTTATCGTCCAAAACAGGAACCAGGTTGGTGTTGTTTTTTGCAAAAACCTCCAAAACTTCAAGCCAAGCCATATTGTTTCTGGCAAAAAAACCTTCGAGGGAATATTTGTAATCGGATATTTTTTTAGAGCCGTCAAAAGTTTCAATATCTTCGGAAGCAATACTGCCAATGTACACTTCTTCCTCGATTACGGGGAAATGGGAAAAAGTCAATTCATCAAAAAACTCTTGAACAACCGAGATACTGTCTTGGCTTTCAATAGCTTTGAAATCATTGGTAATATAGTTTGTAATTTCAGTCATAATCAATTCAAAATATTTGACGCAAAATAATCAAAATTATACAATTACAGCTAATTTAACTTTGTATTTTTGCAGCTTAAGGTTCTAAAAATTATTCTCAATAAATTAATCCAATGACAAAGTTAAGTGTAAATATTAACAAAATAGCCACTTTGCGAAATGCTCGTGGTGGAAATGTTCCAGATTTGTTAAAAGTGGCTGCCGATATCCAGAAATTCGGTGGACAAGGAATCACCATTCATCCAAGACCGGACGAAAGACACATTCGCTATCAGGATGCCCGTGACTTGAAATCGATAGTTTACACCGAATATAATATTGAAGGAAATCCCGAAAAAAGCTTCGTTGATTTGGTTCTCGAAATAAAACCGGAACAAGTTACTTTAGTGCCCGATGCCGTCGATGCCATAACTTCAAATGCAGGTTGGGACACCATAAAACATAAAGATTTTTTAATCGAAATGGTTCAGGAATTTCAAAGAAACGGAATCAGGACTTCCATCTTTGTGGATCCCGTTCTCGAAATGATTGAAGGAGCCAAAATTATTGGAACCGAAAGAATCGAATTGTACACGGAAGCTTTCGCGCATCAATATGGTTTGGGAAACAAAAACGGAATTGATCCTTACGTGAAGTCGGCAGTTTTGGCCAATGAGCTAGGTTTGGGGATTAATGCAGGGCACGATTTGAGTTTGGACAACATCCAGTTTTTTCATCAAAACATTCCGGGTTTATTGGAAGTTTCCATTGGTCACGCACTTATTTCCGAAGCTATCTACCTTGGATTGGACAATGTGGTCAATATGTATTTGCAAAAACTGAAATGATTTTCTACCATATAAGTTCATTTAAGTTGTAGAGAAATTGCAATTCTTAAAACTTATATTTCTTATGATATAAATTGTTTAAACCATATAAGATAAACTATCGAGTCAAACCTTAAATGAACTTATATGCCTTATGTGGTTAACAATTTTTAAATTCTAAATTAAAATGATTTATTCAAAAATAGAAGGTACGGGCAAGCCACTCCTGATTATCCACGGATTTCTGGGAATGTCCGACAATTGGAAAACGATGGGAACGCAATTTGCTGCCGATGGATTTCAGGCGCATTTGTTGGATTTGCGCAATCACGGCAAGAGTTTTCACTCCGAAGAATTCAATTATGAAATAATGGCGCAGGATGTTTTTGATTATTGCAAAGCCAATAATTTGGAAAAAGTCAGTATCATCGGGCATTCGATGGGTGGGAAAACGGCAATGCTTTTTGCAGCACAGTATCCTGAAATGGTCGAAAAATTAATAGTTGCCGACATTGGTCCAAAATTCTATCCGCAACATCATCAAATTATTTTTGAAGCCTTGAATGCAGTCGATTTTTCCAAAAAACCAAGCCGAAACGAAGTTGAAGAAATTATGTCGCAACACATAACCGATTTTGGAACAAGGCAGTTTTTGTTGAAAAGTTTGTATTGGCAAGAGCCGGGACAATTGGCATTCCGATTTAATTTGGCCGTTTTCAATGCAAAAATGGACGAAATAGGAAAGCCGCTTCCGGAGAATGCCATTTTCAATAAACCGACGCTTTTCATTCGTGGCGGAAATTCCAATTATATTCTCGATGAAGATTTCCAAAACATCCAGCAACATTTTCCGGATTCCAGGATAGAAACCATTCCGAATGTAGGTCATTGGCTTCACGCCGAAAATCCAAAACTCTTTTATGAAATAACGAATTCGTTTTTGAAATAATTATTTTATACTTTTGAAATAAAAAACACTTATGAAATTACTTACCAGAATTCTCGTTACCTCAGTTTTGGTGTTGCTTATTGCCCATTTTATGACAGGTGTTCATGTTGCGGGGTTTGTTACCTCATTGCTTGTTGCAATTGTTTTGGGATTGCTCAATATTTTTATAAAACCCATATTTGTATTATTGACTCTGCCATTTACCATATTTACATTAGGTTTGTTTTTATTGGTCATCAATGCCATAATCATCTTGCTTTGTACCAATATAGTGGGCGGATTTAGTGTGGATTCTTTTTGGACGGCATTGCTTTTTAGTGTCGTGTTGTCTATTTCACAGTCTATTATGTATAAAATTGTGGGAGATTAGAGGAAGAAAAGAATCTGAATTGAAGTGCAAATAAGGAGCTAAAATTCAATAGATTAAAAACTTGTTTGGGTTGTAAAATTTTTATAATTTTGCAACCCAATTTTATTATGTAAATAAACGAAGAAGATGGATATTAAAAGAGTAGCATTAGACGCAGTAAACGAAACAATTGTAATGACAGTTGTTCACATAGATTACAAAGGTCAAGTAGCAAAAAGAATAAACGAAAAAATGCCTTTGGCAACCGTAAAAGGTTTTAGAAAAGGGGCTGTGCCAAAAGACCTTGTTGAAAAACAATATGGTAAAGCAATCAAACAAGAAGAAGTTAAAAAAGTGGTTGATTTGGCTTTAGAGCGTTATGTTCAATCGGAAAGATTAAATCTTTTGGGAACTCCTCTTGCCAAAGTAAACGAAAACTTCAATTGGGATGCTGAAGAATTGGTTTTTGAATATGAAATTGGTTTGGTTCCATCTTTCGAAATTGACTTGGATGCTAAAAACGACATCGTAAAATATGTAGTTACAGCTGATGATAAATTAATTGACGGACAAGTAGAGCGTATACAAAAACAATTTGGAAATGCAATTCCTCAAGAAGTTGTTGTAGAAGGTGCTGATTTGAAAGGTGTTTTTACCAACGAAGCAGAAGGAATCGGAAATACTACTAGCATTTCATTGTCAGTTTTCAAAGACAAAGCAACTGCCGATAAATTTATTGGTAAAAAAGTAGGTGATGTTGTGACTGTAAATACAAAAGGTTTATTCGAAGATGATCATCAATTGATGGATTATTTGAAAGTAGGTCACGATAATGTTCACGGTTTGGCAATCGATGTTGATTTTACTATCGAAGCAATCACCGTTTCTGAGCCAGCTGAATTGAATCAAGAATTGTTCGACAAATTGTTCGGTGAAGGAAACGTGGCTTCATTGGAAGACTTGAAAGCAAAAATCAAAGAAGATGCCGAGGCTCAATTCGCTCAGCAAGCAGACCAAAAATTATTGGGTGATGTAACCGAGTTTTTAATCGAAAACACCAAATTCGATTTGCCGGCTGAATTTTTGAAAAAATGGTTGCAAACTGTAGGGGAGAAAAAATTATCTCCAGAAGAAGCTGAAGTAGAATATGCACGTTCTGAAAAGGGATTGCGTTTTCAATTAATTGAAGGGAAAGCATTGGCACAAAGTGATATCAAAATCACTTTTGAAGATTTGAAAACTTTTACAACTAAAAACATTCGTCATCAAATGGCACAATTCGGGCAAACCAATCCTACTGACGAAGAAGTTCAAGGGATTGTTGCAAGAGTTTTGTCTAACCAGGAAGAAGTAAAAAGACTTTCAGACCAAGTAGTTGCCGAGAAATTATTGGAAATCTTCAAAGAGAAAGCAAATCCAACAACTAAAGAAGTGACTTACGAAGAATTTATTGCTGCGTCTTACGGAGAATAATTTCTAAAAAAAATAAGTATATTTGAGCGTCAAAAAGATTATTTTTTTGGCGCTCTTTTTTTTAAAGTTCTTGTAAAACTTAGAATTAAGACATATTGGCATCATTTGTAAAGAGGTACGACCTTTGATAAATTAAATTACAATATATAAACTAAAACTTAGAACAAATAAATATGAACTACGGTAAAGAATTTAAAAAGTTTGCTACAAAACACCAAGGTGTAAACGCAATGTACTACGACAAAATCGTGGCAGCAATGAATCCAACAAACATGACACCTTATATTATTGAGGAACGTCAGTTGAATATTTCTCAATTGGACGTTTTTTCAAGATTGATGATGGACCGAATTATTTTCTTGGGAACAGGAATTGATGATCAAATCGCCAACATCGTTCAAGCGCAGTTATTGTTTTTGGAAAGTGCCGATGCTTCAAAAGACATTCAAATTTATTTGAACTCTCCAGGAGGAAGCGTTTATGCAGGATTGGGAATTTATGATACGATGCAATACATCAAACCAGACGTTGCCACGATTTGTACAGGAATGGCCGCTTCTATGGGAGCAGTTCTTTTATGTGCAGGAGCAGCTGGAAAACGTTCAGCATTGCCGCATTCAAGAGTGATGATCCACCAACCATCAGGAGGAGCACAAGGTGTTGCAACGGATATGGAAATCAACTTGCGTGAAATGTTGAAACTAAAAGACGAATTATATAATATCATTTCGCATCATTCAGGACAAACTTTCGATAAAGTACACAAAGACAGTGAGCGCGATTATTGGATGAAAGCTGATGAAGCCAAAGAATATGGAATGATTGATGAAGTGTTGAGAAGAAGTTAAATTAGATAACAGGTTTCGGATTTCAGGCCGCAATTTTTACAACCTGAAATCTGAAATCTAAAATCTGCAATCTAAAAAGATGGCAAAACCAAAATTAGAATGTTCGTTCTGCGGAAGAAAAAAACCGGAAACCAATTTATTGATTGCCGGAATCGATGCACACATTTGTGATAAATGTATCGAACAAGCCCATGGAATTGTATTAGAAGAATTAAAATCAAGCGGGAAGGCTCATTTGCCAACCGATTTGGTGTTGAAAAAGCCAAAAGAGATCAGGGCTTTTTTGGATCAATATGTAATTGGCCAAGACCAAACCAAAAAAGTAATGTCGGTTGCGGTTTACAATCACTACAAACGTTTGATGCAACAAGAATTGCACGACGAGGTAGAGATTGAAAAAAGCAATATTATTATGGTAGGCCAAACTGGAACCGGGAAAACATTGGTGGCTAAAACCATTGCGAAAATGTTGGATGTTCCTTTGGCTATTGTTGATGCAACGGTATTGACAGAAGCCGGTTATGTGGGAGAAGATGTCGAAAGTATTTTGACACGTCTTTTGCAGGCTGCCGATTATGATGTGACCAAAGCCGAAAGAGGAATTGTTTTCATTGACGAAATTGACAAGATTGCCCGCAAAAGCGACAATCCATCCATCACTCGTGATGTGTCTGGAGAAGGAGTGCAGCAGGCTTTATTGAAATTATTGGAAGGAACTGTGGTAAATGTTCCACCAAAAGGAGGAAGAAAACATCCGGATCAAAAATTCGTTGAGGTAAACACCCAAAACATTTTGTTTATTGCCGGTGGTGCTTTCGACGGAATTGAGCGAATCATTTCAAAACGTTTGAATCGTCAGGCTGTGGGTTATTCTACTTCTAAAAATGCTGACAATATCGACAAAGACAATTTGTTGCAATACATTATTCCAAAAGACATCAAAGACTTTGGATTGATTCCTGAGATTATTGGTCGTTTGCCAGTATTGACTCATATGGATCCTTTGGATAGGGAAACTTTGAGAGCGATTTTGACGCAGCCTAAAAATGCTTTAATCAAGCAATATAAAAAATTGTTTTTGATGGATGAGGTTGAATTTAGCATCACGGACGAAGCTTTGGATTTTATCGTTGACAAAGCTTTGGAATACAAATTGGGAGCTCGTGGATTGCGTTCATTATGTGAAGCTATTTTAACAGATGCCATGTATGAATTGCCAAGTTCTGATGATAAAGTATTGCATATCGACGTGGATTACGCCAAAGAAACATTGAACAGAAATTTATTGAAACGATTGGAAATCGCTTCTTAAATTTTTTGGTTTATTGAATTCCAAACCCGACAGTTTTTAAAAAGCTGTCGGGTTTTCTATTTTTTACTCTTTGTGAAAAAACATCAGATATTCTTTTTTATGAGCAATAGATTGTCGATTTTTGCCCATCGTAAATCAAAACAAGTAAAAATGGCAATAGGAGATAAAGAGATTATTTTGTTAAAAGTTTCTGGTCAGGATAAACCTGGGGTAACAGCTGGGTTGACATCCATATTGGCAACTTATGATGCCGTTATTTTGGATATTGGTCAAGCTGATATTCACGATACATTATCATTGGGTATTTTGTTTGAAATAAAAACAGGGTCTTCTTCAGGGCCAGTTTTGAAAGATTTATTGTTCAAAGCTTATGAATTGGGGATTAAGGTGAAATTTATTCCGATTTCCATTCCTGACTACGAAATTTGGGTAAAAGGACAACGCAAACAACGCTATATCATCAATGTTTTGGGAGAAACATTGACCGCCGTGCAATTGGCTGCCGTGACCAAAATAATGTCAGACCAAAATTTGAATATCGATTCCATCATACGATTAACGGGTAGAACTTCTGTAGTGGAGAAAGAGGAATATCCTCGTTCTTGCGTGCAATTATCCGTGACTGGAGATATTGTCGATAAAACGTTGATGACGGCCAGTTTTATGGAAATTTCTGGAGAATTAGATGTAGATATCTCTTTTCAAGAAGATAATATGTATAGAAGAAACAGACGTTTGGTGTGTTTTGATATGGATTCGACTTTAATTCAAACTGAAGTAATTGATGAATTGGCTGAATTGGCTGGTGTTGGCGAACAAGTTAGAGCCATTACCGAATCGGCGATGAACGGCGAAATTGATTTTAGCGAAAGTTTCAAAAAGCGTATGGCTTTGCTGGAAGGTTTGAGCGAAGATGTTTTGCATAATGTTGCCATAAATTTACCGATAACCAAAGGAGCACATCGTTTGATGAAAGCCTTGAAATATTACGGTTATAAAACGGCTATTTTGTCTGGAGGTTTCACCTATTTTGGTCACTATTTGCAAAAGGAATTGGGGATTGATTATGTTCACGCCAATGAATTGGAAATTAAAGATGGTAAACTGACAGGGAAGTATATAGGCGAAATTGTCGATGGAGCAAAGAAAGCTGAATATTTAAAAGCGATAGCCGAAAAAGAAGGCATACACATCAACCAAACCATTGCAGTGGGTGATGGGGCTAATGATTTGCCTATGTTGAATTTGGCAGGGTTGGGAATCGCTTTTCATGCGAAACCAAAAGTAAAAGAAAATGCGGCTACATCTATTTCTAGCCTTGGTCTTGACGGTATTTTATACTTGTTGGGCTACCACGACAGACATATTGATATGATGCAGGAGTAAAAACTGCAAACTAGAATATAAAAGCCTTGATTCTTTGGGGTCAAGGCTTTTTTGTGTGTACTAGAGGGACGTTGATTTATTTTTTGATTATGGTTTTGGTGGCTTTTCCTTCATTGGTGATTACCTCAAAAAAGTAGCTTCCATTGGTTAAAGAGCTCATGGAAATACTAGTGCTTTTTTCTGTTTTTACCAATTGTCCCAAAGTGTTGTAAACATTTACTTTTTCCAGAATTAAATCTTCCTGAAAACTGATGGTCACCGTCCCTGAAGCCGGATTGGGATACACCGAAAAATTAGCCAATACAAAACTGTCTGAACTTAAAACAGCCGATAAATCATAGACCCTGACGGATCCCGTAAAACCATAATTGCCTGGAGCTCCAATGGCCAAGATGCTTCCGTCGCCGGAAAGCGAAACACTGCCACTTTCATCACCAGCGGCTTCTCCATCAATGTCGGTTCCCACTTTTGTCCAAGTGCCGGAAACATTTTTGTAGACCCTGACCGATCCTGAACCATTGCCATTGCCACCATTGTTTGTAGCTCCAATAGCCAAGATGCTTCCGTTGCCGGAAAGCGAAACACTGCCACTTTGATCACCAGCGGCTTCTCCATCAATGTCGGTTCCCACTTGTGTCCAAGTGCCGGAAACATTTTTATAAACCCTGACTGATCCTGAATTGAAACCATTTCCATCATTGGCTATAGCGCCGATGGCCAAAGTAGTAGCGTCGGTGGAAAGCGAAACACTCGATCCAAAACTATCACCAGCGGCTTCTCCATCAATGTCGCCTCCCACTTGTGTCCAAGTGCCGGAAACATTTTTGTAGACACGAACTGATCCTGACTCAGCACCATTTCCATCATTTTGTGGAGCTCCAATGGCCAAGATGCTTCCGTCGCCGGAAAGCGAAACACTATTACCAGTCCAATCACCCGCTGCTTCTCCATCAATATCGGTTCCCACTTGTGTCCAAGTATTAGAAACATTTTTATAGACCCTGACTGATCCTGAATAAGTACCATTTCCACTATTAGTAAGTGCTCCAATGGCCAAGATACTTCCATCGTTGGAAAGCGAAACACTAGAACCACTCCAATCACCAGCGGCTTCTCCATCAATGTCGCCTCCCACTTGTGTCCAAGTGCCGGAAACATTTTTGTAGACACGAACTGATCCTGAAAAACTACCATTTCCATCATTTCCAGGAGCTCCAATGGCCAAAGTAGTACCGTCGCTGGAAAGCGACACACTCCATCCATTACCATCATCAGCGGCTTCACCATCAATGTCGGCTCCCACTTGTGTCCAAGTACCTGAAACATTTTTGTAGACCCTAACGGATGCTGAATTCTCGCCAAAAGTCCATTGTTGAGTAGCTCCAATGGCCACGATACTTCCGTCGCCGGAAAGCGAAACACTAGAACCACTATAAAGATTACCGGCTTCTCCATCAATGTCGGCTCCTATTTGTGTTTGTCCAAAACAAAAAAATGGAAATAAAATAAAAAGTAGTATTTTTTTCATAATTAATTGATTTAGAGATATCTAATAAAGTTAATTAAAAAAATGCAAGAATGTTAAAGAATAATCAATTTATTTAGATTATTGTGCAAATGGAAAATTTGAATCTTTTTATTAAGTTTGAAGTACTTTTAAAACGACTTAAGAAAGTCCAAGAAATGCCAATTGAATTACAAAATCTTCACCTTTTTCAAATTTCAAGGTGTCAACACTTGTTAAAAACTACAAAAAGGAAAAGCTCAAAAATGTACTTTTTTTGAGCTTTTTTATTTGTTTATGTGTGCTTAAAGGTATTTTGTAAATTATGTTTTTTTGAAAACCTTTCCATGTTTTTACACTAACCTAAGTCTAATTAATGATAGAACTTAGATTAAGAGAATAATGAATACATACTTTTTATGATTTATTTAGAAATAATTTTTTTAGATTTTTCTACGCACTTAGAAGTAAAAAAAATATAAAAAGTATTGCATAGTTTTGTTGATTGTAATATTTTTTTCAATTCATTATTTAAAAAAATCAGACCAAGCTAAAAAGTAGTGAAAATGTAAAACTATCAGAAGCAGTTTTTTTATTTTTAATGATGCACGATAGACTGCATTTTTTTCAATTGTTCCAAATAATCTCTCTCGTTCGACAATCTCGGAATTTTGTGTTGACCGCCTAGTTTGTGTTTTTCTTTTAGCCAATCATAAAATAAATTGGGTCTGGCGATATTGATTATCAAAGGATTTAACGTCATGTTGTTGAATCGTTTGGCTTCGTAATCGGAGTTCAAGGATTGCAAAGTTTCGTCCAGTACTTTTTGGAAAAGAGCAAGGTTGGTTGGGTTTTCCTTGAATTCGATAATCCATTCGTGGGCACCTTTTTCCTTGTCTTTCATGAAAATTGGCGCAACGGTATAATCGACCATTTCGGTTCCGGTAATTTGGCAGGCTTTGGCAATGGCTTGATCGGTGTTTTCGACCATCAGTTCTTCGCCAAAAACATTGATGTGGTGTTTGGTTCTGCCGGTTACCCGAATTCGATACGGACTCAAGGAAGTAAAACGAACAGTGTCGCCAATCATGTAACGCCACAAGCCGGAATTTGTGGTAATGACAATGGCATAATTTTTAAAAAGTTCCACTTCCGATAATCGGATGGTTTTTTGATTCGGAGTCCCAAAAGTATCCATCGGAATGAATTCATAGAAAATCCCGTAGTCCAGCATCAGCAACAAATCGCTGGAATAATTCAAATCCTGGATGGCAAAAAATCCTTCAGAGGCGTTGTATATTTCGTAATATTTGAAATCTTTTTTAGGCAATATTTTTTGATATTGTTCCCGATACGGTTCAAAATTCACTCCGCCGTGAAAATATACTTCAAGGTTTGGCCAAAGTTCCAGTAAATTTCCTTTGCCCGTTTCCGTGAGTAATTTGTTCATCAAAACCAGCATCCAAGACGGAACACCTGCAAAACTGGTTACATTTTCATTTTTGACTTCATTGATTATAGCGGGAAGTTTGGTTTCCCAATCGCTCATCAGCGAAATTTCCTTGTTTGGAGTGCTGCTGAAATCTGCCCAAAGTGGCATATTTTCAATCAAGATGGCCGATAAATCGCCAAAGGAAGTATTGTTGTCTTCATAAATTTGGGAACTCCCACCAAGGCGAAGACTTTTTCCTGTAAACATTTCTGAATTTTCGTTGTTGTTCAAATACATGCACAATAAATCCTTGCCCGCTTTGTAATGACAATCCTCTAATGCTTCAGGGCTTACGGGGATAAATTTGCTTTTGGCATTGGTCGTTCCGCTGGATTTGGCAAACCATTTTATCGGAGTTTCCCATAAAACATTTTGTTCGCCTTTTCGGGTACGTTCAATCAAAGGCTGCAATTCTTCGTAGGTGGAAACGGGAACTCTTTCGGTAAAAGTGGCGTAGGAATGAATGCATTCATAGCCATATTGTTGACCTATAACCGTGTTTTCAGATGCTCGAATCAAATTCATCAGTAATTCTTCCTGAACTTCATTTGGGTACTTCAAGAAAAGTTCTATTTGATGGATTCTTTGTTTGAGAACCCAAGAAGCAAACGAATTAATGACAGTTATTGGCATTTTTCTGATTTAGATTTTTAGTGCTAGAATTAGGATTCGCAATTTGATTATCGACTAACAAATACTAACTTTACATCGTTATCAAAAATAATAAAAAAATATAGATTTCCTAACAGATAATTCCTAATTCTCAATCCAAAATGACCTACGAAGGAACACTTACCAAAATGCAAACCGAGTTTGCGAACCCAATTCAATATTATCTGGTTTTTGAGAATAGTTTTTTGAATGTAAATCAATTACTCAACAAGAATGTCGAAATTTCTTTTCAGGGCTATCAATGTTTGAATTGTGGCAAAAAGAAAAAGATATATCGTCAAGGGTTTTGTTATGACTGTTTTTACTCGAGTCCAGCTGTTGGAGACTGGATTATGAAACCGGAATTGAGCACGGCGCATCTGGGTATTCAAGACCGTGATTTGGTTTATGAGGAAAAAGTGCAATTGCAACCGCATATTGTGTATTTGGCTTTGTCAAGCGAAATAAAAGTTGGGGTGACCAGAAAAACTCAAATGCCCACAAGATGGATTGATCAAGGTGCAACCCAAGCTATTTCTATCGTGGAAGTACCGAATCGTTATTTGGCGGGAATAACGGAGGTGGCTTTGAAAAATCATTTTGCAGACAAAACGAATTGGCGTAAGATGCTGCAAAATAATGTGGAACAAGTAGATTTAATCGCCGAAAAATTGAAAGTCCAAAATTGGATTCCCACTGAAGTACAGGAATATTTCTACTCCGAGAAAAATGATTTATACGAAATGCATTTCCCTGTTTTGGAATACCCAAAAAAAATAAACAGCCTAAGTTTGGACAAAACACCCAATTTTCAAGGGAAGTTAACCGGAATAAAAGGGCAATATTTGCTCTTTGATGACGGCACGGTTTTTAATGTCCGCAGTTTCGAAGGATATGTGGTAACAATCAACGTATAAAAGAAAAGCCTAAAAGATTAAATACTTTTAGGCTTTTTTGATTCTATGAAACACTCTAAGGTGTTTTAGTTTCTTCTGCCGGTTTTTTCTTTTTGTTGAACAATCCATTCAGCAAATCGGCGGCTTTTGTTTTTACATCTTCATTAGTTGCGGGAGTTGCAGTTTTAGTGGTGTCACTTGGCTTTTTCGTGTTTTTATTAATGTAATCGGTCAATGCTGAACTGCCTTGTTTTATTGCTTTTTCTTTTTGTTGTTTCACCAATTGATTGGTTAAATTAGTGACTGCGCCTTTCATGTCTGTCGAAATTTTTGGGCTGCTGAAACTTCCCGTCATCAGCGCATTTATTGGGATGTTCTCCAATTTTGCGGCATCGGCTGGAGATAGTTTCGCGATTAAGGCATTCGCCTCCGTTCCAAGATATTTGGCGGGAACATCAAATTTCAGGTTGTAATTCATGCTTTGGTCAAAACCGTGTGTTCCGCCAATTGTCGCTTTGATGTCTTTGTATTTGATGTCAAATGGTTTTACGTTTACTTTTCCATCCTTGAAAGTCACGGCAGCTTTCAAATCATTCAAATTGACTTTGCTTATGTCAATGAACTTCAAGTTAGAACCCAATGCGTTTAGCAAAGTCGAATTTTGGGCACTTACGGTAGTCGAAAGCAGTTGCCCCAACAAATCTCCGGTAAGCGAATTCAAATCGGGAGTCAATTCCATTGCGTCAAGATTTCCGTTGAATTTCATGGTCGAATTGATTTTTCCATTGATGATTCCGGCTATTGGTGCAATTTTTTTCAACATGTCAAGTTGGGTAAACGATTGTGCAATATCCACTTGGTTCAAATTCAAGTCCATATTGAAAATCGGTACTTTTCCTTTGGTTGAAACGGCGCCGTTTACGCCAATCGTTCCTCCGAAAATGGAAGATTTCACGTTTTGCAAAGTGACTTTTTCGTCTTTGACAATCAATTTCCCGGAAACATCTTTCAAGGTCAAATTGTCGTATAAAACCGTGTTGGCTTTTGCGGTGAGCGTGCAATTCAAGAAAGCGGGAATCTTCATGGCTTCCGCTTTTTTGGTTGGTTTCGCCTGTTCGCTGTCGCTCTGGTCTGTTTCTGCTTTGGAAGGTTTTCCCGTTGTCATAAAATCATCAACGGCCAATTGATTGGAAGTCATGTTGAAGTTTCCTTTCAATTCTTGGTTTCGGAACATAAATCCATAGAAATTCTCCAAAACTCCCGTCACGCTCAAGTCGCTTTTTCCGGTCGTTGCGTTGAATTGTTTCAAATGGACTTGACTTGGATTAAACTGGACCAAAGCATTGCTGATGGTCATTGTTTTGCCGTTTTCATCCACATATTTAAAGCCGGACAAACTCATTGTTCCTGCATTGTTGATGTTTTGATATTGGCTTTTTTCAACGGATTGCATGTCAAATTTGGTGGTCACGTCTGCTTTTAGGATCCCGGACAAAGGTTTGCTCAATTTTATCGGATAAGCTTTTGACAAATTCCCCAAATTAATGGTTCCTTTCAATGCGGCATCTACCAAGGCATTTTCGGTAATGTTTCGAATATTGGCTTTGGCATTGAAAACGTCTTGGTCAATGGCGAAAGACAATTTGTCCAAATTAATGTAAGTGTCGTTCAAAATCCCCGTTTCATTGATAATTTTGGTATCGATTACAATATTTTTAACCGATTTTGGAAGGTTTGGATATTGGAAAGAAGCGTTATTGGAAGCAATTTCAATATTGAATTTAGGAACGGTTCTGTCCGAATACAATCCTTTGGCAAAACCAGCCACGGTAAAATCACCAGTCGTTTTTACGTTTTCCAAACTCGATGAATAAGCCGCTGGAATAAGTCCCAAGAAGTTTTTGAAGGAGGAAGTGGGCGTTTTGAATGTCAAATCATATTGTTGTCCGCCTTCGACCATTTGGATAAATCCATCCAATTCTATTGGCAATTGATTGATCAAGGCCTTGTTTTTCTTGAAAGTGTATTTGCTGTTTTTCAAATCGATTCCCAAAACCGCATCCAGACTGATGGAAACATTTTTCATGTAATTGACTTTGTCCATCGAGAGCACTATTTTGGCTGTCGATTTGGTGTCCAAGTCCAGTTTTTGGGCGGCAAAATCTCCTGTTCCTTCGTGGTTTAAACTATCGATGACCATTTTTATTTTCGACTTTTCGTCCAAATATCGGAATTGGAAATCTTCGATTTTATAATTCTGGATTTTTAACGACAATGGCTTGCTTTTTCCATCGGCTGCCGGTTTGTCGTCTTTCAGGGCGATGTCATAATTGGCCAATCCATCTTTATTGAAGATGATGTTGATCAAACCGTTTTTCGAAGTGATTCCGTCAATATTCATCGTTTCCTTTTCTCCCTTGAAAAGTTCCTTGATGGATAGTTGCAAATTCAATTCGCCCAAGGAAACCAAAGTGTCGCCTTCAAAAGGAGCTTTGTTGATGATGACCAATTTTTCTATCGTCACATTCGCATTGGGAAAATTTTTGAACAAACTCAAGTCAGCATCTGCAAAAGAGACTTTGGCGTCAACTTTCTCGTTGATGGCTTGTGCAATTTTGGCTTTTATCTGGTCTTTAAACAAGTAGGGGGCAGCAAATAAAGTTCCTACAAGAAGAACAATCACGATTCCACCAATTTTTAAAATTTTCTTTGTCATAATTGTTTTCTTTAGATGCAAAAATCGAAACAAAAATAATGCCTTATGTTTTTATACAAACGTAGTCTTTTTATAATTTAGTGTTTTCAGGAATCTTTTTTATAAGGAATACTTTAACTTTATGGAATTAAAAAATCCGTTTGAGCAATTGCTCAAACGGATTTTTTAGTAAAATGGGCGATGTTCTAATGGATGTTGATTTCAAAAGGCATCATTGCCTGAACTCCTTTTTGAGATTGGACTTTTTTAATTTGTTCCATTATTCTATAAGTTTCTTCACCTAATTCTTCTTTTATATAAGATTCTTTAGATTTTGCAAACGGTAAATTTTGCAAAAGATCATTGATGTCTTTTTCAAATTCCGGGAAGTTTTGAGTATTGTATTGTTTTGTTTTTGCCAAAGAGGCTGCTTCTTTTATGGCGGCATCCAAACCACCAATTTTATCGACAAGTCCTATTTTTACTGCTTCGGAACCTGACCAAACTCTACCTTGCGCAATGGAGTCCACTTGTGCAAAAGTCATTTTTCGTCCTTGTGCAACGTGTGACACGAATGTTTTGTATATATGCTCGACACTTTCAAGAGTGACGGTTTTGAATTTTTCGTCCATTGGTACAAAAGGGCTGTATTCAGCAGCATTTTCATTGGTTTTCACTTGTTCCGTGTGGATGCCAATTTTTGTAGCCAATTGGGTGAAATTCGGCAAAATTCCAAAAACGCCTATTGATCCGGTAATGGTGTTGTTTTCGGCAAAAATTTTGTTGGCATTACAAGCAATGTAATACCCGCCGGAAGCGGCATAATTCCCCATGGAAACCACTACGGGTTTCACTTTTTTGGTCAATTCGACTTCTCTCCAAATCAAATCCGATGTCAAGGCACTTCCACCAGGACTATTGATTCGAAGCACGATGGCTTTTACGTCTTTGTCTTTTCGAGCTTCCATCAGCGAGCGACGCATAGAGCCTTCGCCAATGGTGTTCACGTCACCTTCGCCGCTCATAATTTGACCTTGTGCATAGATAATGGCAATTTTGTCTTTGACTTCAAAATTTTCAGAAGTTGTAACTGTTTTTCTGGTATAGTCCAAAAGATCTACTTTGTTGTAATCTTCGTCTTTTTCCACCTTCAAAATTTTTCGAATGGCATCGTGATAAATATCTTCGTAGGCCACGACATCTACCAATTTTTCAGCTTTTGCCATTTGGGGAGTTCGAGCCAAAAGTCCGTTGGCAATCTCGTTCAATTTTGTCACTGAGATATTTCTGCTTTTGGAAATGTCTCCGATTATGGAACTCCAAACCGAATTCAACAAGGCCAAAGTTTGTTCCCTGTTGGCATCGCTCATTTCATTTTCCAAGAAGGGCTCCACGGCACTTTTATATTTGCCGTGTCGAATGACTTCCATTTTCACACCCGATTTCTCTTGTAAATCTTTGAAAAACATCAATTCGGCCGATAATCCCTTGAAATCGAAATCGCCAACTGGATTCAGGTAAATTGTATTGGCAACAGAATTCAAATAATATTCTTTTTGTGAATAGGAATTGGCGTAAGCCATAACAAATTTCCCTGATTTTTTGAAATCTTCCAAGGCATCTCGCAAGGCTTTTCTTTGTGCCATTCCCAATTCGGATTCGTTATTTAAAATTGATATTCCCTTGATGTAGTCATCAGTTTTGGCGCTTTCGATGGCGTTGATAATATCCGAAAGTCCAATTTTTTCCCCATCGGATAAAATGGTCATCCATGGGTTTTTGTATTTTCCTGCATAATCATCTTTGATGTGTTTCAAGTCCAATTCGATAACTGAATTGCTTTTTACTTCCACAGCTTCTGGTTCACCACCAAAAATAGCCGCGATGAGAATCAATCCAACAAAGAACAGCATTAAAAAAACGAATAGACCGACTATTGTTGCCAAAACATTTCCTAAAAATTTCATAATTGTATTTTTTTAATAAGTAGCAAAAGGGGTTGATGTGTTACAAATTCAAGTTTTAAAAACGGAAAATTTAGTTATCAACAGCTTGGCAAATATAGTTCTATTCTAAAATTGTTTTAGTTAATTTGTGCTTAATATGAAATCACAACATCAAGTCGTTTTATCTTTAGGCAGCAATCAGGGCGATCGTCTTCGAAATATTGAATTTTGCCTGCAACTGATTCATCAGGAAATTGGAACAATAATCAGGGTTTCAAAGTTGTACGAAACACCGTCTTGGGGTTTTGAAAGCGATGCTTTTTATAATTGCGCCTTGGTCATTCATACTTTTGCATCGGCAGAAAAAATATTGGAGCAAGTTTTGAATGTTGAAAGACAATTGGGGCGAGTTCGTGGTGAAACTTTAAACTATCAATCCCGAATAATCGATATTGATTTGATTACTTTCGATTTTGAAATTATCGATTCTGCAACTCTCCAAATTCCGCATCCGTTGATGCAAAACAGGAAGTTTGTGCTGCTGCCAATGCTGGACTTGAATTTAGATTGGAAACATCCTGTTTTGCATAAGAAAATAGCCGAATTGCTGGCAACATCTCCAGATGAAAGTGTTTGTACCGTGGTGCAAAATTTGAAAAATCCATTGGATTCGATTCCTTTGGAACAATTCAACTATATTGCTTTTGAAGGGAATATTGGAGCAGGAAAAACAACCTTGACTGCAAAAATAGCCGAAGATTTTAATGCCAAAACGGTTTTGGAACGTTTTGCCGACAATCCGTTTTTACCCAAATTTTATGAAGACCAAAATCGCTACGCTTTCCCGCTCGAAATGTCGTTTCTTGCCGACAGGTATAAACAATTGTCGGATGATTTGGCCCAATTTGATTTGTTCAAGGATTTTATCGTGGCCGATTACCATATTTTTAAATCGCTGATTTTTGCCAAAGTAACGCTTCAGGAAGACGAGTTTAGGTTGTATAAAACGCTGTTTGATATTGTTTACAAGGAAATGCCAAAACCGGATTTGTATGTTTATTTATATCAAAATACGGAGCGTTTACTGGAGAATATAAAGAAAAGAGGCAGAAGTTACGAGCAAAATATTCCGGCGGATTATTTGGATAAAATCAATGGTGGCTACTTGGATTACATCAAATCACAAACGGATTTGAATGTTTTGATTATTGATGTTTCGGATCGGGATTTCGTAAAAAACCAGGAAGATTATATTTATATCTTGGGTGAGATTCAAAGAAAAATAAGTAAATAAATACTTTTAAAATTATCTTTTTAAGGAAAAATGCCCTTTTATTTCGGGTTTGGAATCTTCCATTTTTAATACATACCAATAGTCATCGGCGGGTAATTCTAAACCATTGAATGTGCCGTTCCATCCTGAATTTCTGTAATTAAGTTGTTTTAATAGTTTTCCATATCGGTTAAAAATTTCTACTCTTGAGTTAGGGAAATTCTTCATTTCTTTTATTTCCCAAAGATCGTTAAATCCGTCATTGTTTGGAGTGAAATATTTTGAAATCGTAAATATTGTAAAATCTTGGTCTAATAAATTACAGCCGTTTTTTTCCCTGACATAAGCGGTATGCTGTCCACTTGGGATGTGTGAAAATTGATTGGAATCCGTGAATAATTCTCCGTCAATCGAAAATTCATAATAATTTTCAGGATTATCTAATTGTATTGTTATGGAATTTTCGTCAACAACAATTTCCTTGATTATTGGTTTTGGATGTTCTATGACTTTGAAGTTTTTTTTTGAATCGCAATTTGCTAAAGGCGAGCTAATAGTTACATTGTAATCGCCAATGCTTGAAACAACAATGGTTTGTGTGGTTTCGCCGCCTGGAGACCATAAATAATTCATTCCCGGGATTGAAGCGTCCAATGTTGCTGTTTCAGATTGGCATAACACAACTTCTTCATTGATGGAGGTAACGGGGTATATTGTCGCCACTACGGCTGACCTTGGACTTGTGCATCCAGATGTGGTTGCGTCTACATAATAAGTAGTTGTCGATGTTATGGTTGGAGTAGTGAATGTAGTTCCAATTCCCAATGCAGTTCCGCCAGTTGCTGCATCGTACCAATTAATTGTCCCGGCCGAAGCAGTTGCGCCAATTGTTACTGTTCCTGTGTCACAACGAGATGCAGGAGAAGTTGAAGTAATTGAAGGAGAAATATTGACGGTGGCCGTAATGGCAGTTCTCGTCAGTGCTGTGCATCCAGATGTAGTTGCGTCAACATAATAAGTAGTTGTGGTCGTAAGGATTGGAGTTGTAAATAAAGTTCCAGTTCCCAATGTTATTCCTCCTGTCGGGACATCATACCAGTTAATTGTTCCATTCGAAGCGGTTGCTCCCAGTGTTACTGTGCCGGTATCACAACGAGAAGCCGGTGCTGTAGAAGTAATTGTTGGAGGAATGTTGATGGTGGCTATAATGGCAGTTCTTGTTGGACTTGAACAGCCAGATGTAGTCGCGTCAACATAATAGGTGGTCGTTGAAGCAAGGTTTGGAGTCGCAAATGAAGTTCCAGTTCCCAATGAAGTCCCTCCAGTCGGCACGTTATACCAATTGATTGTTCCGGCCGAGGCTACCGCTCCCAATGTTACCGCTCCTGAATTGCAACGAGATGCGGGCGTGGTCGAAGTAATTGTTGGAGAAGTATTAATCGTGGCGATAATTGCAGTTCTAGTTGTTGATGTGCATCCAGATGCAGTGGCATCAACATAATAAGTGGTCGTCGATACTAGGATTGGACTTGTGAATGAGGTTCCTGTTCCCAATGCGGTTCCTCCTGTCGGGACAGCATACCAGTTAATTGTTCCTCCCGAAGCAGTTGCTCCCAGTGTTACTGTCCCGGTATCGCAACGAGATGTCGGTGTGGTTGAAGTAATGGTTGGCGTGGTATTTATGGTAGCCGTAATTGCAGTTCTTGGTATGCTTGGACAACTTCCATTCGTTGCATCAACATAATAGTTCGTCGTGGTTGCAAGGTTTGTAATGGTAAATGAATTTCCTGTTGCTATCGGAATCCCTCCAGTGCTATTTGTGTACCAATTTACAATACCATCACTGGCAGTGGCTTGAAGCGTAATACTTCCAGAATCGCATCTTGAACTAGGACTCGTGCTGGTGATTTTAGGGATGGTAATCTTGGTACTTGCCGAAATTTGAAGTACAGGGTCACCAAGCATGCCTCCGTATTCCACGATATATCCTTGGGGGTAGTAATTAGGGTTGGTAATTGGGTCTCCTGTTTCTCTAAGGTCATTCCAAGTTCCTATTCTATTTAGTGCAGGTGCTGTTATGTGAGCATAATCTTCGTTGTTGTTTGAATCATTAGGTTCATTGCCAGAGGTGTTCCAATTAGCATAATTAAAAGGAGGAGTTGTTGCTCCATTGCCTTTTCCAATCCAAAAAGTAGTACCCGCTTCGGGTCCAGTTACCCATTTCCAAGTACCTTCTGTTGCTGCGTCACTACCACCAATCCATCCAGTTCCTGGTGCTTGAGCTCCTGCTAATTGAGTTTCGTCTGCAGCTGTTAACGTTGCTAAATAGCCTTGTAAGCCATAATAAGTTTTTGCAGCAGCCTCATCTCTTGCTTTTGTCCAATTAATTCCTAAACTCGGAACATATTCATAAAAATGTCCATTTGATGGCAAATAATTGGCTGTTCCAAAACCTAAATTGATAGAAAAATCTCTAGTTCCAGAAGGAGATATTGACGAATTAGTAAATGTTACATCTTTGATTGCAGCTTCAAAATCGGAATAAGTAACCGGAATTCCTGTTGGACTATATAGTTTTAGTTTTCCTTCTAAAGAACTCCAAGATGTTGTAATTGTGGGATGTAAAAGAGGATTAGCTAGTGCTAATAAATCTTGACCTGAAACATAGCCTGAAGATATTTGAATATAAATGGCATCAGTACCTGTTTCGGATGGATCGTGAGTTATTGTTACTCCAGTAACTATTTTGATGCTTGTGCTGGGACAATAAGTTTGATTTCCTGTTGCCGTAATTACAGGAGGGGTTATTATAGGAGCAGTTATTTTATAGCCACAATCTTCAGAATAACTGGCTGCGGCGTCTTTTCTAGAAGACCAGTTGGCGTTAGAATAAGCTGCATCATCGACTTGTATGCATCCTAGCCTTAGGTTAGATGTTAAACTTAAACTAATGGGGATAATTGTTTTATTATTTCCATTTTTTAAATTTAAATTAGTTAATTGAGTATTATTGCATTTAAAATAAAATAAAAGAGTATTTTTTGAAACATCTAAATAAGTAAATGGATTATAACTGCATTCAAAATTCCACAAAACAGTATTTTTAGAAACATCTAAACTAGTCAATTGGTTGTTGCTGCAAAAAAAGCGCTTTAAAGCTACATTTTTAGAAACATCTAAATTGGTTAATTGGTTATTGTTGCAATAAAAAGTTTCTAAAGCTGTATTTTTAGAAACATCTAAATTAATAAATGGATTATTGCTGCAATCAAAAGTTTCTAAAGCTGTATTTTTAGAAACATCTAAGTTAGGTAATTGGTTATTGTTGCAACCAAAATTTTCTAAAGCTGTATTTTTAGAAACATCTAAACTAGTTAATTGGTTATTGCCGCAAGATAATCCTTTTAAAGCTATGTTTTTAGAAACATCTAAGTTAGGTAATTGGTTATTGTTGCAAGCAAAACTTTCTAAAGCTGTATTTTTAGAAACATCCAAACTAGTTAATTGGTTATTTCCGCAAAATAATTGTTTTAAAACCATGTTTTTAGAAACATCTAAAGAAGTTAATTGATTAACCGAGCAAGAAATTTTTTCTAAAGCTGTATTTTTGGAAATATCTAAATTAGTTAATTGGTTATAATCGCAAAATAATATAATTAAAGCAGTATTGGCAGAAGTGTCAAGACTTGATAAATTATTCCTTTGACAGTTCAAATCAGTAAGATTTGTGTTTTTGGAAAGATCTAGAGAGCTAATTTTGTTGAGATTAGTTAAGCCTGCGCTTCCAATATTTAATCTTTCTAATTTTACAAATGCTTGAATTCCTGTTAGATTTGAAATGTTTTTACTTGGAACTTCCAAGGATTTTAAATTATCTACACTCGCAGTAAGGACTTTGCCATCAATTGATCCGCTGTCAATTCCTAAATCTATCAAGGCCTGCTCAAAATTTACATCAGGAATTGCAGTATATTGGGCTTGCCCGAAAAAACTAGACAAAAGAATAAACAGTAAAAAAAGTTTTTTCATGCTAAAATTAATTTCTTTAAAAAAAAGTTCACGGAAGATATAAAATAAACCCTTTAAATTAATTATTTAGCACAAAAAAATCAAAAAATAGTTACAAATTCCATTTCATTTTTTTGAACAAATCCCAAACCACGATTCCTGTACTTACTGAAATGTTCAAGGAGTGTTTGGTGCCTAATTGTGGAATTTCGATACAGCCATCACACAATGCAACCGCTTCTTGAGATACACCATATACTTCATTTCCGAAAACCAAGGCGTATTTTTTGTCTTTTTCCACTTTGAAATCTTGAAGAAAAGTAGCGCTTTCAACCTGTTCGATAGCGAGTACGGTTACACCTTCTGTTTTCAAATTTTTGATGACTTCGAGAACGTCTTTAGCGTGTTCCCAAGCCACGGTTTCGGTTGCGCCGAGAGCCGTTTTGTGAATTTCCTTGTTGGGAGGAGTGGCCGTGATGCCGCACAAATATATTTTTTCAATCAAAAAAGCGTCGGCGGTCCTGAATACGGAACCAATGTTGTGTAAACTGCGTATATCATCCATAACAATGATGATGGGTGTTTTCTGGGCTTCTTTAAAATCTTCAATGGATTTTCGATCGAGCTCGCTGTTTTCTAGCTTTCTCATATGTATATGGTTGAGTGTTCAAATAAAAAAAGCTTCCAGAATGAGGAAGCTTTTTTTAGGATATTAATTTTGAATTTAGCTTTTTGGAGCATCAGCGGCCAATACATTACCTTTTATTGTAAGGGTTTTTGAAGGACTTCCTGCTGCATTCGAGGTTACTGTTACTGTTTTTGTAAATGGTTGTCCAGCTCTTGAAGTATCATATTTTACGCCAATAACACCTTTTGCACCTGGAGCAATTGGCTCTTTGGAATAAGTTGGAACGGTACAGCCACAAGAACCAGTGGCATTTGTTATGATCAACGGTTTGTTGCCGTTGTTGGTGAATACAAATTCACGTTTTCCATCGGAGTTTGCGGCGATGGTGCCGTAATCAATCGTTTCAGACACGAAAACCATTCCTGCGCCTTCTACTTTAGGTAATGCGGGTGTAGTTGCTTTTGCAGTGGTTTTTTTTACTGGTTTTGTAGTTTTTGTTGTTTCTTGAGCATTACAAAAAGTAAATGCCAATAGGGCTATTGAAAGTGTAATTAATTTTTTCATCGCAATTGTTTTTTTGATTGAGAGACAAATTTATGTAAAAAAACGAAATTCCATCTTAAATTTTGCTTAAAAATATTTTAAAATTTCAGAGTGCTTATTTATTCGCCATAAAATCTATAAATTCGCTTCCTGTTAAATTAAAATAAATAAATTTTGTCATCTAAAGAAAAAGTAGCCAAGGAAACGCCTTTAATGAAGCAATACAACGAAATCAAAAGGAAATATCCTGATGCTTGTTTGTTGTTTAGGGTGGGAGATTTTTATGAAACATTTGGTGAAGATGCCATTCGTGCGTCCAAAATTTTAGGGATAACATTAACCAAACGTGGTGCGGGTTCTGAAACAGAGACGGCTCTGGCAGGTTTCCCACATCACTCCATTAATACCTATTTGCCAAAATTAGTCAAAGCCGGACTTCGTGTCGCGATTTGCGATCAGCTTGAAGATCCAAAAATGACCAAAACCATTGTAAAACGTGGTGTTACCGAATTAGTGACTCCCGGAGTTTCCATGAATGACGAGGTTTTGCAATCGAAAACCAATAATTTCCTTGCGGCTATTTATTTTGCCAATAAATCAATAGGAATTTCATTTTTGGATGTTTCTACAGGCGAATTTCTTACGGCACAGGGAAATGCAGAATATATAGATAAGTTGTTGCAGAATTTCAATCCAAGCGAAGTTCTGGTTCCTAAAAACAATAAAAATGATTTTCGGCAGACTTTTGGAGAGGATTATCATAGTTTTTACTTGGAAGACTGGATTTATAAAGAAGATTATGCTTTTGAAACGTTGACCAAGCATTTTCAAACGACTTCTTTGAAAGGTTTTGGTGTCGAAGAATTAAAGGAAGGAATTATTGCTTCAGGTGCGATTCTATATTATTTATCCGAAACGCAGCATAACAAAGTGCAACATATCACGGCGATTCAGCGTATTGCGGAAGATGCCTATGTCTGGATGGACCGATTTACAATTCGAAATCTCGAATTGTATCACAGTTACAATCCCAATGCGGTGACACTTTTGGATGTTATCGATAAAACGCTTTCGCCAATGGGTGGTCGTTTACTGAAACGCTGGTTGGCATTGCCTTTGAAAGATGCTGCTAAAATTCGAAGTCGTCATCAGGTGGTTTCGTATTTGAAAGAGAATCAGGAAGTGTTGAAAAACATTCAAAAACAAATCAAACAAATTTCAGATTTGGAACGTTTGATTTCGAAAATTGCAGCTGGAAAAGTGTCGCCACGTGAAGTGGTTTATTTGAAAGAATCATTGGATGCCATTATTCCAATAAAAACTTTGGCGTTGGAAAGTCCGCAAGAAGCCGTAAAAGTAATTGGAGATAGTTTACATAGCTGCGATTTATTGCGAGAAAAAATCAAAACGGTCTTGAATCAAGATGCGCCGGTGGCTGTTGCCAAAGGAAATGCGATTGCTAAAGGAATCAATGCCGAGTTAGATGAATTGAGAGCCATTTCCACTTCGGGAAAAGAATTCTTGGAAGGAATTGAAAAAAGAGAATCCGAAAGAACGGGAATCTCATCCTTGAAAATTTCTTTCAATAATGTGTTTGGGTATTATATTGAAGTTCGAAACACGCATAAAGATAAAGTTCCAACGGAATGGATTCGCAAGCAAACTTTGGTCAATGCGGAGCGTTATATTACCGAGGAATTAAAAGAATACGAAACCAAAATTCTAGGTGCCGAAGAAAAAATCCATAAAATAGAAGTAGAATTATTTGAGCAATTGGTCAATTGGATTGCGACTTATATCAAACCCGTTCAAATGAATGCCAATTTAGTGGCGCAATTGGATTGTTTGTGTTCTTTTACGCAATTGGCTGTCGAAAATAAATATGTTTGTCCAGAATTGGACGAAACATTCGAACTGGAAATCAAAAACGGAAGACATCCCGTTATCGAAAAACAATTGCCGGTTGGTGTGCCTTATATTGCCAATGATGTTTTCCTGGATAGAGAAGTACAGCAGCTAATAATGATTACCGGACCAAATATGTCTGGAAAGTCGGCTATTTTGCGTCAAACGGCTTTAATTGTGCTCTTGGCTCAAATGGGAAGTTTTGTCCCGGCAGATAGTGTTAGAATGGGAATTATTGATAAAATATTCACCAGAGTAGGAGCTTCTGATAATATTTCGATGGGAGAATCTACTTTTATGGTCGAAATGAACGAAACGGCTTCTATCTTGAACAATATCTCCGACAGAAGTTTGGTGTTGTTGGACGAGATTGGAAGAGGGACTAGTACCTATGATGGAATTTCCATCGCTTGGGCAATTGCTGAGTTTTTACACGAACATCCTTCGCAACCTAAAACGCTTTTTGCAACACATTATCACGAATTGAACGAAATGAGTGAATCATTGCCTAGAATCCAGAATTATAATGTTTCGGTAAAAGAATTAAAAGACACCGTGCTTTTTATTCGAAAACTGGTAAAAGGAGGAAGTGCGCATAGTTTTGGAATTCACGTGGCAAAAATGGCGGGAATGCCGCAAATCGTGATTTTGAAAGCCCAAAAGCTTTTGAAGAAATTAGAGAAAGATCATTCCAGCGAGGCTTTGAGCGGAATCAAATCAGCCAAGGACGAGATGCAAATGAGTTTCTTTAATCTGGACGATCCTTTGTTGGAAGAAATCAAAGAAGAGATTTTGAGTCTCGATATCAACACGATTACGCCAATGGAAGCCTTGATGAAACTCAATGAAATTAAAAGAATGCTGATCAAAAAATAGTTTTGTTGAATTTAAAGTTAGGGTTATCAGAAGGTTATATTTTGTTGGTATATTTTTTGCTAAAAAGGCTTGTGTAATTGAATTAATGTATTAAATTTGCATCCGCAATACAGAACAAGTATTGGTTCTTTTTAGAATGAAAATGCGAAAATAGCTCAGTTGGTAGAGCGCGACCTTGCCAAGGTCGAGGTCGCGGGTTCGAGCCCCGTTTTTCGCTCAAAGTCATTGAATACTCGATGGTGGTTGTATTTAATTAATTTTTCCTGAAAATTTTAGATATAACATCCAAAAAGCAAAATGCTCGGATGGTGAAATTGGTAGACACGCTGGACTTAAAATCCAGTGAACAGCAATGTTCGTGCGGGTTCAAGTCCCGCTCTGAGTACTAGAAAGCCGTAAAGAATTAATTTTTAATTCTTTGCGGTTTTTTATTTTTAGAAACTTTCGGTTATGATTACTAATGTCGAAGAGTGGATTACTGTATTTTTTTAGATATGAATAAAAGTGATTCTGTTTGGTAACAAAAAAGCCATAACACTTTCGGTGTATGGCTTTTTTGTTTTTCTTGCAAATGACTAATTGGTCGTCTGAAGCCTGTGTTTGAAATTTAGTTCAAAACAGGGCAAAAAAAAGCCACGCAATGCGTAGCTTATTTTTTTTCTGCGTAATTTAGAATTACTTAGCAGCTGGAGCTTCAGCAGCTGGAGCAGCAGCAGTAGTATCAGCAGCAACGGCAGCAGTATCAACAGCAACAGCAGCAGTATCTACAGCAACAGCAGTAGTATCTACAGCTTCAGCAGCAGGAGCTTCTTCAGCTTTTTTACATGATACAACAGTCAAAACAGCAACAACGGCTAAACTTAAAAGTACTTTTTTCATCTTACTTAATTATAAAAGGTTAATTATTAATTCGGGGCAAAGATATAAATTTTTTAATAGTTAAAATATTTTTTTATATTTTTTTTGAAAAATAATATTCATTTGTGCTATTCTCTTTCGTCTGAACTCGTGCATCAATAAAGCAATCTGCTGAAATCTTGTATTGTTTTAAAAAAATCGGCGTCGTGCATGGCTTTTTCGAGGATATGTTTATAACTATCTTGTCTAGCTTCATGATAAAGCTGTCAGGGTTTATTTGTTATTAAAATTTAGATTTATGTTGTAAT
Source organism: Flavobacterium fluvii (assembly GCF_900129545.1). GTDB lineage: Bacteria > Bacteroidota > Bacteroidia > Flavobacteriales > Flavobacteriaceae > Flavobacterium > Flavobacterium fluvii. The sequence continues at coordinate 1,251,475 of NZ_FQWB01000001.1, forward strand.
CGTTCAGTCGTGACTATTTTTTTAGTCTTTAAATGAAAATTAGGACTGCGAAATCCAGTTAGTTTATGTTAAGAAATGTTGTTCATGATGATGGCTGTTGCTCCTTTGTTCATTTGTACAAAAGTGCTGCAAATATGTCCTTTTTCGTGACGGATGTCATCATTGTCGATCAAATTGGAAAAAGCGTCAAAAAGCTCTTTTTTATTGGCAATAGAAATGCAGCCTTCCATGTTTACCAAGGCCGTTGCTTCTGCAAAATGGCTGAAATTAGAGCCAATAATGATTGGAACGCCAAAAGTGGCTGGTTCCAGAATGTTGTGGACTCCTGGATTTCCAAAACCGCCACCAACATAGGCAATGTCGGCATAACTGTAAATCTTGGTTAGAATCCCGATGGTGTCGATGATGAATACGTCAAAATCAGTTAGATTTTTAGTTTCTTTCTCCGAGAATAAAACTGTTTTTTTATTGATAGAATTTTTTAATTCCTGAATTTGTTCTTGTTTGATATTGTGCGGAGCAATAATAAATTTGACCTTTTCAGAAGTTTGATTAATATAATCAACTAATAAAATTTCGTCTTTTGGCCACGAACTTCCAACAACAATAGTCAAGGTGTCGTTTTTGAATGTTTCAATAAAATCCAAAGAATTGTCTTTTTCCAAAATTGTGGCCACCCGGTCAAAACGTGTGTCTCCAGAAACGGCAACATTGGTTTTGCCTAATTGCAACAACAGTTTTTTGGAGCTTTCATTTTGTACAAAAAAGTAAGTGAATGTTTCAAGAGCTTTTCTGTAAAATCCACCATACCATTTGAAGAACATTTGATTTTCCCTGAAAATTCCTGAAATCAAATAGGTTGGAGTTCCTAGTTTGCGAAGTTCGTTCAAATAATTGGGCCAATACTCGTATTTGATGAAGAAAACCATTTCTGGATGAACCAGTTTCAAGAATTGTTGTGCATTTTTTTGGGTGTCCAACGGTAAATAGACTGTAACGTCGGCAACAAGATTGTTTTTGCGAACTTCATAACCCGAAGGCGAAAAAAAAGTCACCACGATTTTATGATTAGGGAATTTTTCTTTTATTTTTTCGATGACCGGCAAACCTTGTTCGTATTCGCCAAGAGAAGCGGCATGAAACCAAATGGTTTTGTCGTTTGTTTTTATTTTTGCGGCCAAAATTTCAAAAACAGGCTTGCGTCCATCTATGAAAAGTTTGATTTTTGGACTGAATAGCGCCACGATTTTTAATGAAAAATTCGCAATTTGAACAATTATAGTGTAGAGGAAAAGCATATCAAAAAATTTCTGCGGCTAAAATACGTTTTCTTTTAAATATCTATAAAATCATTCTCTTAAAATCCCTATTTTTGTTCCAAATTTAAAACTGGGGAAACTTTGTTTTAAAGAACTTTAAACAAAAGGTTAAATGAAAAAAATACAAATGGTTGACTTAAAAAGTCAATATGATAAAATAAAAGACGCCGTAAATACTTCAATTCAAGAGGTTCTTGATACCAACACTTATATTAACGGACCACAAGTTCACCAATTCCAAAAAAATCTAGAAGAATACCTTGATGTAAAGCACGTGATTCCTTGTGCCAACGGAACCGATGCTTTGCAAATTACCATGATGGGACTGGGTTTGAAACCGGGCGACGAGGTTATTACCGCCGATTTTACATTTGCTGCGACTGTTGAGGTTATTGCTTTGTTGCAATTGACGCCAGTTTTGGTCGATGTGGATTTGGTCAACATGAATATTTCCATCGAAGCCATTAAACGAGCGATTACGCCAAAAACCAAAGCGATTGTGCCAGTTCATTTGTTTGGTCGTGCCGCCAATATGGATGCGATTATGGCTATTGCCAAAGAAAATAATCTGTATGTAATAGAAGATAATGCACAAGCTATTGGAGCCAATTATACTTTTGCCGATAGAAGTAAAAAGAAGGTTGGAATAATTGGACATGTGGGGGCAACTTCGTTTTTTCCTTCCAAAAACTTGGGATGTTACGGTGATGGTGGAGCAATTTTTACCAATGACGATGCTTTGGCGCATACTATTAGAGGAATTGTAAACCACGGAATGTACGAGCGCTATCACCACGACGTGGTGGGTGTGAATTCAAGATTGGACAGTATTCAGGCTGGGGTTTTGAATGCCAAATTGCCCAACTTGGACCAATACAATTTGGCTCGTCGTGAAGCGGCATCAAAATACAATGCAGCTTTCGAGGGGAACAAAAACATTATTACGCCGGCATTCGATTCAAATGGGGACGATCACGTTTTTCATCAATATGTACTGCGAATTATAGATGCCGACAGAGACGCATTGATGCAACATTTGTTGGGTAAAGGAATTCCTTGTGCAATTTATTATCCAATTCCATTGCATTCGCAAAAAGCGTACGTGGATGTGCGTTACAAAGAAGAAGATTTTCCAGTGACGAACCGATTGGTGAAAGAAGTAATCGCGTTGCCAATGCACACCGAATTAGACGATGAACAAATCCAATTTATTACGGATTCAGTTTTGGAATTTTTAAAATAAAAACCATGAAATATTTTTTGACAATTCTTGCGGTAGTTTTATTCCAGTTTTCAGGTTTAGCCCAGAATAATTCCAAATCTAAAGAAGAAAAAGCTGTTGCGGCTCGTGTCGAAACTTTGCGTCAAGCAATGATTGATGCCAATGGAAATGCATTGAAGGAACTTACTTCTGCGGGTTTAAGTTACGGGCATTCTAGTGGAGTTGTTCAAAATCAAGCGGTGTTTATAGAGAAAATCGTGAATGGAGAGTCTGATTTCGTAACGATTGATTTTCAGGATCAAACCATTGAAATTGTTGGCGATGCTGCCATCGTTCGTCACAATTTAGTTGCTCATACTAAAGATGGCGGAGTAGATAAAGATATAAAAATCGGGATAATACTGGTTTGGCAAAAACAAGCAAACAAATGGTTGCTCATTGCCAGACAAGCTTTTAAATTACCTACAACATAAATAAAGATGAAAATACTAGTAACAGGAGGGTTGGGTTTTATCGGTTCGCATACCGTGGTTGAATTGCAAAACAAGGGTTTTGAAGTCGTGATTGTTGATGATCTTTCGAATTCTTCGGAAGAAGTTTTGAAAGGAATTGTTGCCATCACAAACAAAAAGCCGCAATTTGAAAAGTTGGATTTGCGTGAAAAAGAAAAAGTGCAAGATTTTTTCAAAAAGCATCAAGATGTTTCGGGAGTAATTCATTTTGCAGCTTCAAAAGCGGTTGGCGAAAGCGTTGAAAATCCATTGTTGTATTATGAAAACAACATCAACAGCTTGGTTTATTTGCTTCAAGAATTGCAGAAACTACCGGAATCCAACTTCATTTTTAGTTCGTCTTGCACGGTTTACGGTCAAGCAGAAAAAATGCCCATTACGGAAGATGCTTCTATTCAAACAGCGATGTCGCCTTACGGAAATACCAAGCAAATAGGAGAAGAAATTATAACGGATGCGGCCAAAGTGACCAATATCAATGCAATTTTATTGCGTTATTTTAACCCTATTGGAGCACATCCATCGGCTGAAATTGGTGAATTGCCATTGGGAGTTCCCCAAAATTTAGTGCCATTTATTACCCAAACGGGATTCGGTTTGCGAAAAGAATTATCGGTTTACGGGGATGATTACCCTACGCCAGACGGAACGGCAGTTCGCGATTATATTCACGTAGTCGATTTGGCGAAAGCCCACGTTATCGCGATGGAACGCTTGTTGGAAAAAAAGAATTTGGACAAAGTTGAAATCTTTAATCTGGGAACAGGAACAGGGAGTTCGGTTCTGGAAGTGATTCGCGCTTTCGAAAAAGTAAGCGGTCAAAAATTGCCGTATAAAATTGTAGACAGAAGAGAGGGAGATATTACATCGGCTTACGCCAATACCGATAAAGCCAACAATGTTCTGGGCTGGAAAGCACAATCGACATTGGAAGAAGCGATGGAAAGTGCCTGGAAATGGGAACAGAAGGTTCGTTCGTAGTTTTTAGTTTCAGTTAACAGGAATCCTAAATTATCGAGATGATGGTTTAGGATTTTTTTTGTTTTAAAGAATTCAGGACAGACATGGTTTAAAATAAAAAACCCCAAACTTTCGTTTGAGGTTTTTAGAGCGAAAGACGAGGCTCGAACTCGCGACAACCAGCTTGGAAGGCTGGAGCTCTACCAACTGAGCTACTTTCGCATTACTGTGGTGCAAATATAAGAAAGAATTCAAGTTCTTTGCAAGCTTTTTTTTGATTTTTTTATCCAAAAAGTTTATTTTTTTTATAACCGATTTAAAACTAAATCGTTAGAAATTCACTATTTTTATATCATTATGGGAATTATAAAAAAAATAGCGGCCGTGGAGACCTATTCGGTGCGGCTTCCCGTGCTTCGAAAGGGAAAACCAATAGAGAGTTGTCACTTTGAAGGTGACGACTTGGAAACGACCCTGCATTTTGGACTTTATTTGGATCAGGAATTAGTTGGCATCATTTCATTGTTCCTTAAAAGTAATCCCAATTTTTCAGAAAAAAATCAGTATCAAATTCGAGGTATGGCAGTTTTGGAAAATCACAGGAAAAAAGATTTTGGCAAAGTACTCCTCGCTCATTGTGAAAAAGAATGCAAAAGACAAGACGTGGACTTGATTTGGTTTAATGCAAGAACGGAAGCTGTTGGGTTTTATGAAAAAGGGGGATACCAAAAAACAGGAACTCCTTTTGAAATTCCTGATGTTGGTGAGCACATTGTGATGTTTAAAAAAAGTAAAAATGAATAGATTTTTTATTTTAGTATTGTTGTTCAGTATTTTCAGTTGTAAAAAAGAAGTGATAAAAAAGGAAGTAACTCCCAAAACTCCCAAAACATCGACTTTTGTTCCAACTATTCAACCCGAAGGAAAATCATTTCCGGTTGACAGCCTTTTGCTCATTCCCTTCAACAGCAAAGTACTGAAAGAGTTTTACATGTCTACTGGCTACAGGACCATTTGGCAATCAAAAGAAAATAGGGGAATCATATTAAAATATCTTATTGCTTCTGAAGAAGAAGGACTGAATCCAGCTGATTACAATATAACTAAATTGCAAAAATACGAAAGAAAAAGAGCTGTTTTAAGTAGCAATGAAATAGTGAACTATGATGTTTTGCTTACTCGCAGTTTTCAAAAATACATTTCACACCTGACAACCGGAAAATTAAATCCCAGAGCATTATATCCCGATTGGGATTTGAAAGAAAATAAAATCGACATCAATCAAACTATTGCAGGGATGCTTAAAAGCGATTCATTGGATTATAAAATCGAACAACTAAAACCCAATCATATAGTATATAAAAAATTAAAAAAAGCACTTGAGATTATTGACGATTTGCCAAACGATACTTTTGCAAGGATAGAAACGTCAAATAAAATTGTTGCGAATGACACCAATCCTTCGCTAATTGATATTAAAAAAAGATTGATTTATTGGAAAGATTTACAGTCAAAAGACAGTTTGTCTAATGTTTACGACAGCAGGACTATCGAAGCCGTAAAAAAATTTCAATTCCGTCACGGATTGTCGGCTGATGGTGTTATTGGCAAAGGAACAATTGAATCACTCAATTATTCGAAAGAACAACGCAAAGGGCAAATTCTGGCCAATTTGGAACGCTGGAAATGGTTTCCAAGAGATATGGGAAATGAATACATCATCATCAATATTCCTGAATATAAATTGAGATTGATCAACGGCGAAGACACCATAAGAATGTATAAAGTCATCGTGGGTAGAGTCGAAAGAAAAACCCCGATTCTGTCGTCAAAATTGACTCACGCCATTTTTAATCCTACTTGGACTGTTCCTCCCACAATTTTAAAAGAGGACGTGATTCCTTCCATATCAAAAGATCTAAACTATTTGGTTCAAACAAACATCAAGATATATGATGGAAACGGAGATACTGTTTTGGCAAAGGACTGGACGTTGTCGAAAGCAAATAGTTATCGTTATGTGCAAAGTCCAGGAACATTTAATTCGTTGGGAATGGTCAAACTTACTTTTCCCAATCGTTTTTCAGTTTATTTGCACGACACAAACCATCGAGATTATTTCACGAAATCAATGCGTTCCTTGAGTTCAGGTTGTGTAAGAGTTGATAAACCATTGGAATTGGCCGAATATTTATTGGATGATCCAGCCTATTGGAATTTAGAAAAAATTACCGAAACGCTCCAAAGCGAAAAAACAAAACAGATTGCCCTAAAAAAAGAATTGCCTATCCATATTTTATATTGGACAGCTTGGAGTAAAAATAACAAGTTGATTTTTAGAGAAGACATCTATAAACTTGATGCCGATTTGTACGATAAATTAAGAAAATAAATTGCCAATTTCTTTGAAACTTCTTGAAGGATGATAAATAAATAAACAAGATTTATTTTTTATCGTGTTGACTATTTTATTTAAAGATTCTTGTGGAATAGCTGGACACCCTTGGCTTCTTCCCAATCTTTTATTGCATTTTATGAATGAATTTGAAACATAATTTGCCGAATGCATGACCACGCCTCTTTCTCTGGCATTGTCGTTAATTCCTTTTTCCAGACCGTCCAGTTTCAAGGACATTCCATGTTTGCCGTTGTATGTTTCGCCCGTTACATAAAACCCTAGACTACTTTTGAAAGAGCTATTGGCATTCGAAAAACTGTTGGCAAATTCCTCTCCGGTATTTCTTCCATGGGCAACCAAGGAATTGTATAAAATGGTATTGGTGGACAAATCAATTACCCAAAGTCTTTTGACATTGGAAGACAAACTAAAATCAACCAAGGTTAAAATGTCTTTTTGTATTACCCCTTTCTCTTTCAATAAATAAAAACCTTTCAAGGCTTCTTTGAAACTTTCGAGATTTGGTAATTCAAATTGACTAGAATTCAATGAGTTATAAATCGTGTCTACTTTAGAATCAAAAGTAGATTCGGCTGTAACAACAACTTCTTGAATTTTGGAAGTTTCTGTATTGTAACAATTTGTTTCGTTTGGAAAAATTGAAAACAACAAAAACAAAATAGAAGGGAATATCTTATAAATCATTGATAATGTATAGGTTATGCTTCAGATTAAGGACTGCAAATGTACGACATAAATGCTTTTTTATTGAAAAATTAAGAAAAAAATATGATTTAGCCGTTGATTCCGCCCGCTAACCGCATATTAAAAATCACATAAAACTTTGTTTTTGTGTTAATTTTACTATTTTTGCTTAACCATAATCATAATATATGCCGAAGTTTTACTCTTCAATTCTACTTATTTTGGTTTTTATCCATTTTAGTTCTTATGGCCAAAAAAAGACACTTCAGGCAAAATCAACTGTAGAAAACATTGTCATTGACGGAAAAATCACCGAAGAGGCTTGGAAAACCGCTCCGATTGCTTCCGATTTTGTCATGTTTGAACCGGATAATGGAAAACCTATTAGCGACAGCAAGAAGACGGAAGTGAAAATTCTTTATGACAATACCGCCATTTATGTTTTGGCAGTATTGCAAGATGACGAGCCCAATAAAATTTCAAAAGAATTAACCAATAGGGATGTTTTCGGGATTTCCGACCATTTTTCGGTTTCCATAAATGGCTACAATGATGGACAACAAGATTTCAGGTTTTCTGTTAGTGCTGCCGGAGTGCAAATGGATTGTTTGGCCATAGAAGACAGCGAGGATTACTCTTGGGATGCCATTTGGAACAGCGAAGTGATCCTAACCGATTTTGGATGGGTTGTTGAAATGAAAATTCCTTATGCTGCCCTACGATTTTCAAAAGCCGAAAAACAAACTTGGGGCATCAATTTTATGCGTGAAATAAAACGTGATTTCCAAAAATACACTTGGAATCATATTGATACTAAAATTGGTTCCATAATTACGCAAGAAGGAATCCTGGAAGGAATTCAAAACATAAAAACGCCAACAAGACTTTTCTTGATTCCATACAGCTCGGCCTATTATCAACAAAATAATTTTGATTCCGATAAAACCTTCAAAGCGGGAATGGATATCAAATACGGAATAAATGATGCCTTTACGCTTGACGCCATATTAGTTCCTGATTTTGGACAAACAAAATTTGACAATGCCATTCTAAATCTGGAACCTTTCGAACAGCTTCTTAACGAAAACAGGCCTTTTTTCACTGAAGCAACCGACTTGTTTGCAAAAGGCGGGATGTTTTATTCCAGAAGAATTGGCGGCGAACCGATCATTCAGCCAGAAACAAAGATTAACGAGGAAGTCACGGATTATCCAAGCACTGTTGATTTAATCAATGCCGTAAAAGTTTCTGGTCGAACGGAAAAAGGTTTGGGAATTGGGGTTTTGAATGCCGTTACCGAAAAAACGTATGCAACCATTCGCGACACCATAACAAATGTGTCACGAAAAGAAGTAATATCGCCTTTGACCAATTATAATGTATTGGTTTTAGACCAACGATTCAATCAAAATTCATCAGTGTCTTTTGTTAACACGAATACTGTTAGAAATGGAAATTTCAGGGATGCCAATGCTTCGGCTTTACTATTCGATTTGAATACAAAAGACAATACCTATAATTTATATGGAGACTTTAAATGTAGTTATGTCAATGACGTGAAAGATTACGATGGTTATAAAACTGCCATTAATTTTGCCAAAACCAGCGGAAAATTCAGGTATTTGTTTTCGGCTAAATATCTATCCGATAATTATGATATAAATGATTTGGGAATTATTTTTGTTACAAATTATCACGGTGTTTATGCCGAATCAAGTTATAGAATAGTCAACCCCACAACTGTTTTCAATACTTTTAAGGCATCACAAAACATAAATATTGATCAGCAAAACACGACTGGGAAAATACAGGATGCTCGATATCAGCTTGTTGTTAAGGCGACAACATTAAAAAACCATTATTTAGAATTTCTTTTTCAAATTAACCCCTTGGATCGATACGATTTTTACGAACCGCGTTCTTATGGAAGCTATGTTTACAAACCTAAAAGCATTATAGGATATGGACAGTTTTATTCAGATGAAACCAGGCCTTTTCATTATGAAATTGAACTTTCGACCGAAAAATTTGATGAAGAAAACAGAAATATTTACAGGGTATTTGGAGGGACAAAATACAGGTTCAACGATAAATTTTCATTGTCTTACAACTTCGAATATACCCGTATGACAAACGATAGGGGTTGGGTAGATTTTGACAATGACGATATTATTTTTGCCGAGCGCAATCGAGAAATTCTGCAACATTATTTTACCGGTAAATACTCTATCACCAACAAAATGACTTTTAATCTTATAGCAAGATATTACTGGTCCTATTCTGATAATCACGAATTTTTCACGTTGCAAGATGACGGCTATTTAATGCCAAACCCAGGTTATTCCGAGAATAAAGACAGAAATTTCAATTCTTGGAATTTAGATTTTTCTTATTCTTGGTGGTTTGCCCCAGGAAGCGAACTTTCGGTTTTGTATCGAAATTATGCATTGGAAAACACCAATCTTGTCGAGAAGAATGCGCAAGACAATTTCAGTAATCTTTTTGGAGGCAACATGACCAATATTTTTTCGATTAGTTTGCGTTACTATATTGACTATAATTCCTTGAGAGGCAAGTATTGAAAATGCATTAATTTTAAGAAAACACTTCTTGTTTTACACAATAAAATGCATAATAGTGATTTTTATCATCTAAAACATTTTTATAAATGCTTTATCTTTGCATAAAAATACAACACAATGAACAAAAAAGTAATCCTCATGATTCTGGACGGTTGGGGAAAATCTCCAGACCCTAAAGTTTCGGCAATTGACAATGCAGACATTCCTTTCATCGATAGTTTATACAAAAAATATCCAAGCGCACAGCTTAGAACCGACGGATTGAACGTTGGCTTGCCTGAAGGTCAGATGGGAAATTCCGAAGTGGGACACATGAACCTTGGAGCAGGAAGAATTATTTATCAAGATTTGGCAAAAATAAATCTTGCCGTTGAAAATAAAACATTAAACACTGAACCGGTACTTGTTGACGCCTTCCAATATGCCAAAGACAAAAACGTGGACGTTCACTTTTTAGGATTGGTTTCTGATGGTGGAGTGCATTCCCATACCTCTCATTTAAGAGGTTTAATCGATGCAACCCAAAATTTTGGTTTAGAGAAAGTTTTTGTTCACGCTTTCACTGACGGACGTGATGTTGATCCAAGATCAGGTGCAAAATACATTCAGGATTTAGAAAATTATACGGCGAAAACTTCTGTGAAGATTGCTTCTGTTGTGGGGCGTTATTATGCAATGGATCGTGACAAACGTTGGGAAAGAGTGAAAGTTGCCTACGATTTATTGGTAAATGGAGCTGGAACTCATTCGAGAAATATTGTAAAAAACATCGAAGAGAGTTATGCAAAAGATATAACAGACGAATTTATCGACCCTATCATTGCGGTTGACGAAAACGACAAACCATTGTCTATAATTAAAGAAGATGATGTCGTGATATTTTTCAATTTCAGAACCGACAGGGGGCGTGAATTGACCGAAACTTTGTCTCAAAAAGATTTCCACGAGCAAAACATGCACAAACTCAATTTGTATTATGTTACGCTTACCAATTATGATGAAACTTACGAGGACGTAAAAGTCGTTTACAACAAAGACAACATCACGGAAACCCTTGGTGAAGTCTTGGAAAAAGCGGGCAAAAAACAAATCAGAATCGCCGAAACAGAGAAATATCCACACGTGACCTTCTTCTTTTCTGGTGGTAGAGAATTGCCGTTTGAGGGCGAAAGCCGCATCTTGAAAAACTCTCCAAAAGTAGCCACATACGATTTGCAACCCGAAATGAGTGCTTATGAACTAGCCGATGCTTTGGTTCCTGAACTGGAAAAAGGCGATGTTGATTTTGTTTGTCTGAATTTTGCCAATGGAGACATGGTGGGGCATACAGGAGTGATGAGTGCAGCAATAAAAGCCTGTGAAGCGGTTGACAAATGTGTCGAAAAAGTAGTTACTGCGGCCTTGGCGAATGGTTACACGACATTGGTAATTGCAGACCACGGTAATTGCGAAACGATGATAAATCCTGACGGAAGTCCAAACACGGCGCATACTACAAATCCAGTGCCTATTATTTTGGTTGACAATGAATTGAAGGCGATTAATGATGGCGTTTTAGGCGATTTAGCTCCGACTGTCTTGGCGTTGATGGGCGTTGAAAAACCTGAAATTATGACCAGACATTCACTTCTATAATCATATAGTAATTTTATAAAAAAGCTTCTCCAAAACAGAGAAGCTTTTTTTATAAATAAAATTGTATTTTTGCCACTTATTTTACAAAAATGATTATCCAAAAAACAAGAGAAGAAATAGAATTAATGCGCGAAAGTGCTTTAATCGTATCCAAAACATTAGGAATGATTGCTTCTGAAATCAGACCTGGAGTTACCACTTTACATCTGGACAAGTTAGCCGAAGAATTCATTCGTGATCATGGTGCAGTACCAAGTTTCCTAGGATTGTATGGTTTTCCAAACTCGCTTTGCATGAGTCCAAATGCGCAAGTGGTGCATGGAATTCCGAACAACAAACCGCTAGAGAGTGGTGACGTGATTTCTGTAGATTGTGGCGCTTATAAAAACGGATTCCACGGAGACCACGCTTATTCATTCGAGATTGGAGAAGTGGCTCCAGAAACCAAAAAATTATTGCAGGTTACCAAAGAATCTTTGTACGTAGGAATACGTGAATTAAGAATAGGAAACCGCGTGGAAGACGTGGGTAATGCCATCCAGAAATACACCGAAGCCCACGGATATGGAGTGGTTCGCGAATTGGTAGGACACGGTGTTGGTCAAAAGATGCACGAAGACCCTGAAATGCCCAATTATGGTAAAAAAGGTCGCGGAAAACTTTTCGTTGAAGGAATGGTCGTTGCTATTGAGCCAATGATCAATATGGGAACCAAAAACATAAAACAACTCAAAGACGGTTGGACAATCCTTACTGCCGACGGAAAACCATCTGCCCATTTCGAACATGACGTTGCAATCATTGACGGAAAACCAGAGATTTTGTCCACTTTCGCCTATATCTATAAAGCTTTGGGAATTGAAAGCAATGAAGAAGACGAGTTTAGAAAAATACCATTGGTTTTATAATGAAAAAACTTTTTAAATTAATCCTCAATACCATTCCGCGTCCAATATTAATTCGTTTGAGTTATGTGGCGCGACCAATTATCGCATTTTCGTTAAAAGGAACTAATTTTACCGATCCTATCGACGGGAAAAGTTTCAAGTCAATGTTGCCTTATGGATACGAAAAACAACGCAACAATGTACTTTCGCCAAGTACTCTTTCGTTGGAAAGACACCGTTTGTTGTGGTTGTATCTAAACGAACAAACCGATTTTTTCACGGCAAAAAAGAAAGTATTGCATTTTGCACCGGAACAGGCTTTTTATAAATTGTTTCGCAAGCAAAAAAATCTCGATTACACCACAACCGATTTATTTTCGCCATTGGCAGACGTGAAAGCGGATATCTGTAATTTGCCTTTCGAAGACAATCAATACGACGTTATTTTGTGCAACCACGTTTTGGAACACATTCCAGACGATACCAAGGCAATGCAGGAATTATTCCGAGTTTTGAAACCGGGTGGAATGGCGATTCTTCAAATTCCGCAAGACTTAAAAAGAGAAGTGACATTTGCCGACGATTCTATCACTGACCAAAAAGAACGCGCCAAAATATTCGGGCAGTACGATCACGTTCGCATTTATGGTCGCGATTATTTTGACAAATTGAGAAGCATTGGTTTTACTGTAATTGAAGAAGATTATACCAATAAAATCGCTCTAGAATTGGTAGAGAAATATTGCTTGGCCAAAGGAGAAATTATTCCGGTTTGTTTTAAATAAACCGAAAATCATCCAATTTTATTTCAACATAATTTAGCAAAGCATAATTCGTTATATTTACCATTCAACAATTACGAAATTATGCTTGCTCCTTTTTTTCGAAAAATACTATTGCTTTTTATCGTCACTTCGGCTGTTGCACAAACAGAAACCGAGGTAGTTCCGCCTTATAACATCAAAACCACGACCTTCATACAAAACAATGAAAATGTAGTTCCCATATTCGAATTGGGTTCGGGTTTCCAATTTCAATTTGATGATTTGTTCGGAAATGAAGCCAATTATTATTACGAAATCGTGCATTGCGACTACAATTGGAAACCAACTGACATTCCAAAAACCGAATATTTAAAAGGTTTCGACGGGCAAAGAATTCAAGAATACGAGAATTCCGTTAACACCCTGCAAACCTATTCGCATTATAGATTGCCCATTCCAAACCAATTCACGCAATTAAGAATCAGTGGCAATTACATCCTGAAAATCTTGGACGAAAATAAAGATGTGGTGTTCTCCAGGAAGTTTATCCTTTATGAAGATTTAGTTACTGTTCCCATGCAAATAAGACGTGCCCGAACTGCAAACTATTTAGATTATAAACACAATATCGAGTTTTCGGTTCGTTCACTCGTGCTCAATTTTCAAAATCCCTTGAAAAACGTAAAAGTGGTCTTGTTTCAAAACGGCCAGTTCAACACCGCCATCAAAAACATAGCGCCACAATACACCATTGGCAACGAATTAATTTATAAATACGATACCGAAACCCAATTTTGGGCTGGAAACGAATTTTTGTATTTCGACAATAATGATATTAGAGCCGCCGCCAATAATGTTTCAAGAGTAAATTCAAGTACTGGGATTTACAGTTCTAATTTATATACCAATAATGCCAGAGGAAATTTTCCATATTCCGTAACTCCGGATGTCAATGGAAATTTCGTGGTTCGCAACATCAGTTCGGTAAAAAACGATATTGAAGCAGATTATGCCTGGGTTTATTTCAGTCTTTCGGCTCCCGCATTTATGTCGAAGAAAGGCATTTATGTGACGGGAATGTTCAATAATTACAGTTTGTCGCCCGAGTACAAAATGGATTTCAATGCCGAAAAAAAGATATATGAAAAAGCCGTTTTAATAAAACAAGGGTTTGCCAATTATCAATATCAGGTGGCTGACGAAAAAGGGAACGTGGATGCCGAAAAAGCTATAGACGGCAATTTTTGGCAAACCGAAAATGATTATTCCATATTGGTTTATTATCGCGAAAACAGCGACCGCTACGATCGAGTTATTGGAAAAGCAACCGCAAATTCGAATGTAATTACCAACTAAAAAAACATTTTTTAAAACTGCAAAACAAACCCATTTTTTTGTAAATTTGCGATATATTAAACTCATTAGTACTCAATTACAATGGTTTCACAAATAACAAGAGGTATTAAAATTTCCGTTTTGACTAGTTTTGAAGGTACCTACTTCAAGAACTACAAAATTCATTTTGCCTTCAGTTATCAAATCACCATCGAAAACCACAGTAAAGATTCCGTACAATTAGTTTCACGTCATTGGGAAATTTTCGATTCCCTCAACAACAGGGAAATTGTGGATGGCGAAGGCGTAATTGGTAAAAAACCAGTTTTAAGACCAGGCGAATCACATACTTATAATTCCGGCTGTTTGTTGGCCTCACCTTATGGTGCCATGAAAGGATTCTTCAATATGGTCAATTTTACCACCACAAAAACTTTCAAAGTAATTGTACCTACATTTCGTTTGTCTGCACCTTTTGCCTTGAATTAAAAGCTATTGCCAAAACCAAGCAAAGTGGATTAAATTTACAATCATGACCCGAACAGATTTGCATCATTAATTGCATGTTTTTAAAACAATCCTTTGTACTTTTGTGAAACTTTTATAATTCTCAAAATAAAAAAGATATGCTCAAAGGATTTTTCAATACGCCAAAAGCCGTAAACGAGCCCGTAAAATCGTATGCGCCGAATTCTCCGGAAAAAGCTGCTGTTCTGGCTGCTTACAAACAAATGTGGAATGAAAAAACAGACGTTCCCCTATACATAGGAAGTGAGGAAATCAGGACCGGGAACACCAGAAATATGACTGCGCCACACGACCACAAACACGTTGTAGGAGTCTATCATCTTGCCGAAAAAGTACATATCGAAAAAGCCATTGCCAATGCATTGGATTCCAAAGCAAAATGGGCCAATATGGCTTGGGAACAACGAGCCGCGATTTTTCTGAAAGCTGCCGAATTAATTGCAGGACCTTACAGAGCCAAAATAAATGCCGCAACAATGATTGCGCAATCCAAAAATATTTACCAGGCCGAAATTGATGCTGCCTGCGAATTCATAGATTTCTTGCGTTACAACGTGGAGTTTATGACGCAAATCTACGGTGACCAACCCAAATCAACTTCCGATGTTTGGAATAGACTGGAATACCGTCCTCTGGAAGGTTTTGTGTATGCCATTACGCCTTTCAACTTTACGGCCATTGCAGGAAATCTTCCGGCTAGTGCTGCCATGATGGGGAATGTCGTGATTTGGAAACCCAGTGACAGCCAAGTTTTTTCTGCCAAAATTATCATCGACATCTTCAAGGAAGCCGGACTTCCTGACGGTGTAATCAACGTGGTTTTTGGGGATGCCTTAATGATTACCGACACCGTTTTGGCAAGCCGTGATTTCGCCGGAGTTCATTTTACGGGTTCCACCCATGTATTCAAGGATATTTGGGCAAAAATTGGAACCAACATTCACCACTATAAAACCTATCCAAGAATTGTGGGCGAAACGGGTGGAAAAGATTTCGTTTTGGCACATCCAAGTGCCAACGTGAAACAAGTTGCCACCGGAATTGTTCGTGGTGCTTTCGAATTTCAAGGTCAAAAATGTTCTGCCGCTTCAAGAGCTTATGTCCCTAAAAGTATGTGGACTGAACTCAAAAAACAATTGATTGTTGACGTGAAATCAATGAAAATGGGTTCGCCGGAAGATTTTGGTAATTTCATCACCGCCGTGATTCACGAGGGTTCTTTCGATAAATTGGCAAGATTCATAGACCAAGCCAAAAAAGATGTGGATGCCGAAATTATCGTTGGTGGAAATTATGACAAATCTGTTGGTTATTTTGTTGAACCAACCATAATCGTGACCACAAATCCACATTATGTTACGATGGAAACCGAATTGTTTGGACCAATCCTGACGCTTTTCGTTTACGAAGACGATCAATGGAAATCCACTTTAAAGCTGGTTGACAGTACTTCTGAATATGCCCTGACTGGAGCTGTCTTTAGCCAAGACCGTTATGCCATCGAGGAAGCGACAATTGCTTTGCAAAACGCTGCCGGAAATTTCTACATCAACGACAAGCCTACAGGAGCTGTTGTGGGAATGCAGCCTTTTGGTGGTGCCAGGGCTTCCGGAACCAACGACAAAGCGGGTTCGGCATTGAACTTGTTGCGTTGGGCTTCGCCAAGAACCATCAAGGAAACTTTTGTAACTCCTGAAGATTATAGATATCCATTTTTGGGAGAATAGTTTTCAAGGTACGAGGTTAGATATACGAAGTACGATATTTAAAAACCCACAAGAATCAGGTTATTTGAGTTCTTGTGGGTTTTGTTTTTAATTTTTTATAAGAAACTAAAAAGGCAAACTATTAAAAAACATGATTTGAAATTGGGTTCTGCTGGAATTTGGGAGAATTTGCGACATTAAACCCGCTTCAACTTTGAAATTCTTATTAAAACAATAGCCAAGACCACCATAAATACGATCTCTATCAAAATAACTTGGACCTTCGGTATTGATAAAAATTTCATTGTAAGCGGAAGCATATATGGCATTTTTATCCATTTCTTTTTTGTTGATTGGAACATTCAAAGAGAGAAAATAACGCGCCCGCATCTTGAAATCATCTTCGATAAATCGTTGTTCAAAGCGATAGCGATGCTGAATGTTTACTCTTCCAAATTGTTGCTTGGTAATAAATTGCTGAAAAATCCGGTGTTCGTTCGTATTCGTTTTGTTATCTGTTCCAGCGATATAGGGCTCTGAATAGACATAAGCGTATCCCAATAACAGATTGTTGTTGTTTTCGGATAAATTGTATCCAATTCCTGTTCTTAACAATAATTGCTCGAGATCTCCGGCGAAATTATAGTTTCGGTACTGCACTTCATTGTGCCAATTCCATCTATTGTTGATTTTTTGGTTGCCGAAATAAAGGAACCAATTTCCTGTATCTGTTTTTTGTGCATTTACGCTGGCTGTTAAAAATAATGCCGCCAAAAAGCAAAACGATTGTACTTTGTTGATCATTTAATTTTGAATTATTTTGAAGTTAAAAATTCGATATGGTTCACAAATTTTATACCACAAATTTCAAAGGCAAATGAACTACTTTCTTGGTTTCGAAAAATTCATCTTCAAAAAAGTCTGCCAAGTTATACTCTGTAGCTTTCGGGAAATCCTTTAATTCTTCGGTTAAATCACCACCTTTTAGATAGAGAATTCCATTTCTGAGTTCGTGCTTGTTTTTCTTCTTGATTTTGTCTTTTATCCAAGACACAAAATCAGGCATATTGGTCACGGCACGACTAACGATAAAATCGAAATCGCCTTTCACCAATTCGGCTCTCATCTGTTCCGCTTTCACGTTTTTGAGTTCCAAAGCATCGGCGACAGCCTGAACCACTTTTATTTTTTTGGCAATGACATCAATCAAGTAAAAACGGGTTTCCGGGAAAAGAATCGCCAAGGGAATTCCGGGAAATCCTCCGCCAGTTCCAACGTCCAAAACATAAGTTCCAGGTTCGAATTTTATGACTTTGGCAATTCCCAAAGAATGCAAAATGTGTTTGGTGTATAATTCGTCAATATCTTTTCGGGAAATAACGTTGATTTTGGTATTCCAATCGTGGTATAAAAAATCCAGTTTTTTGAATTGTTCTTTCTGAATATCAGTTAAATAAGGAAAATACTTTTGAATCTCGTCCATTGTTATAAATTTTAACAAAAGTACAATTTTTAGTTTTGAATATTTAACTCAATTTAACAGATTGAAAATTTATAATAATTATATTTGCACAATATTCAAATTCAACAATGAACAACGTCGCCCCTACATTTGCGAAGCAAGACAATCTAAAGTTTTTTAGAACGCTTAACTCTCGGGTGAACAGCTACTTCAAAGAAAATAATATCCCAAAAACGGGTAACTGGAAGATTCATTTGAAGACTGTAATTCTTTTTACGGTTTTTTTGGTTCCCTATTTTTTGATACTTACTTTACCTATGCCTTTTTGGGTACATTTACTATTGACCATTGTCATGGGAATTGGAATGGCCGGAATTGGAATGAACGTGATGCACGACGCCAATCACGGCTCGTATTCGACTAAAAGTTGGGTGAATAAATTTATGGGTGGAACAATTTATGTTTTGGCTGGAAATGTCCATAACTGGCAAGTGCAACATAATGTTTTACATCATACGTACACGAACATCATCGGTCACGACGAAGATTTGGAAGCAGGAAGAATTATGCGTTTCTCCAAGGAAGCAGAATGGCACAAATTCCATAAATTCCAACAATATTATGCCGTGTTTTTATATGGTTTGTTGACTTTCAATTGGGCCATCACCACTGATTTCAAACAAATGAGCAGTTACATCAAAAGAAAACTCTCTTATGGCGAACCAAAAAGCCCAAAAATCCTTTGGACCACTTTAATCATCACAAAAGTAATTTATATAGCCATCTGGATTGTTTTGCCAATTGTTATTGGAATCACTTGGTGGAAGGTTTTGGTTGGATTTTTCATAATGCATTACACTGCCGGATTAATCTTGAGTATCGTGTTTCAATTGGCTCACGTAGTGGATGAAGCCTCTAATCCAGTTCCAAATCAAGAAGGAGAAATGGAAAATACTTGGGCAATTCACCAATTGTTTACCACCGTTAATTTTGCACCAAAAAACAAAATCGTGAACTGGTACACGGGAGGTTTAAATCACCAAATTGAGCATCATATTTTTCCACATATCAGTCATGTGCATTATGGAAAAATTGCAAAAATCGTAAAGGAAACAGCCAAAGAATGTCAGTTGCCTTATTACGAATACAAAACATTCACGGCTGCTGTTTTCGCCCATTTCAAACATTTAAAAGAACTGGGGATGAAACCCGCCTTACAATAAAACAAAACCATAATTAAAAACAGATTTATAAATCAAAATTTACATTTAATGAACAATTTGCTTTCAGACAGAATTAATAATTTAGCTACGTCACAAACATTGGCAATGGCTGCATTAGCCAGAGAATTAAAAGCTCAAGGAAAAGATATCATCAGTTTAAGTTTGGGTGAACCAGATTTTAACACACCAGATTTCATTAAAGAAGCTGCCAAAAAAGCCATTGATGAAAACTACAGTACTTATTCTCCAGTTGATGGTTACGGTGACTTGAAAGATGCTATTTGCAGAAAATTCAAAAGAGACAACGGATTGGATTATAAACCATCTCAAATCGTGGTTTCAACAGGAGCAAAACAATCTTTATACAACATTGCACAAGTAATGTTAAACGATGGTGACGAAGTTATTTTACCAGCACCTTACTGGGTTTCTTACTTCGAAATCGTAAAATTGTCAGGTGGAGTTCCTGTAGAAGTTCCAACTTCTGTAGATACTGATTTCAAAATCACACCAGCACAACTAGAAGCGGCTATCACACCAAAAACAAAAATGATGTGGTTCTCTTCTCCTTGCAATCCTTCAGGTTCTGTTTACAGCAGAGAAGAATTAACGGCCTTGGCTAAAGTATTGGAAAATCATCCAAACATTATTGTGGTTGCAGACGAAATCTACGAGCACATCAATTTCTCTGGAACTTTCTGTAGTATCGGATCTATTCCGGGAATGTTGGAAAAAACAGTTACCGTAAACGGAGTTGCCAAAGCTTTCGCTATGACAGGATACAGGATTGGTTACATCGGAGCACCGGAATTTATTGCAAAAGCGTGTACGAAAATTCAAGGACAAGTAACTTCAGGAGCAAATTCTGTGGCACAACGCGCTACAATTACTGCCGTAGATGCTGACCCAAGCGTATTGAACCATATGGTTCAAGCTTTCCACAGTCGTAGAGATTTAGTGGTTGGATTGTTGAAAGAAATTCCAGGAATCAAAATCAACGTTCCAGAAGGTGCTTTCTACGTTTTCCCAGACGTTTCTTCTTTCTTCGGAAAAACATTGAAAGGAACTGAAATTAAAGATGCAAACGATTTATCAATGTATCTTTTGGCTGAAGCAAACGTTGCTACTGTAACAGGTGACGCTTTCGGAAATCCAGATTGTATCCGTTTCTCTTACGCAACAAGCGATGATATTTTAAAAGAAGCATTAAAAAGAATCAAAGAAGCATTGGCACTATAAGCAGGACTTCTATTTTTAATATCAAGAGCCTCAAGATTTTTCTTGGGGCTCTTTTTTTGATTCCCTCAAAAAAAAGACTTCAAAAACAAACCGTTATTGTTCAGGATACAGAACAGTACAGTACAGGATGGTGTGGCTTGTTTTTATGCTTATTTTTAGCAAAAACTAACCAACCTTTTCTATTAACTATGAACCAAAAAACTACTATCATTTTTTTTAAAAAAACTGTCCTTTTACTTCTGTTTTTATTTGGAATAACCACTCAAATATTCGCTCAGCGAAGTGTTGAAAAGCTCAATCGGGGTTTGGTTGCCATGCGCTTAAACGCCAGTCAAGTCTATGTTGGCTGGAGAATGCTGGGAACCGATCCTACTGACACAAGTTATAATTTGTATTGTGACGGAGTAAAACTGGCTGGAAGCCCTTTTACGACAAGCACCAATTTTACCCACGATACCACTACAGACGGGAGCTATACCGTTCGCGCTATTATCAATGGAGTTGAAGAACCTGTTTCTGAAACAGCCACTGTATGGGCCAACCAGTATTTGGATATTGCAATGCAAATACCCCCTGGAGGAACCAACGTAAGCGGATCTTACACCTATAGCGTAAATGATTGCAGTGTGGGTGATGTAGATGGTGACGGACAATATGAAATTTTCGTGAAATGGGATCCCTCCAACTCAAAAGACAATTCTCAGCCTGGTTTTACGGGCAATGTTTATATTGATTGCTACCGGTTGGACGGAACACGTCTTTGGAGAATCGACTTGGGAAAAAACATCCGTGCCGGTGCCCATTATACCCAATTTATGGTGTATGACCTGGACTCGGATGGTAAAGCCGAAATGGCTTGTAGAACAGCCGACGGAACCGTAGACGGAATCGGGATAGTTATTGGTGATAAAGATGTAGATTACAGAAACGCTACCGGTAGTACAACTACATCTGGAAGCCCTTATGGTGCTGTCATATCTGGTCCTGAATTCTTGACGGTTTTTAATGGAGAAACAGGAAAAGCAATGGCTACCACTAATTATTTGCCTGCGCGTGGAATAGTAAACAATACCACTTGGGGTGATAGTTACGGAGGTCGTTCGGAACGTTTTATTGCCGCCATCGCTTATCTTGACGGTTCAAAACCTAGCCTAGTAATGGGGCGTGGCTATTACACCAGATTGATACGCGTGGCTTGGGACTGGCGAAACAATACTCTTTCGCAAAGATGGATTTTTGACAGCAATACTTCAGGAAATTCAGTTTATGCAGGTATGGGAAATCACCAGATGACTGTAGGTGATGTTGATGGCGATGGTAAAGACGAAATATTTAACGGTTCGAGCGGTATTAATGATGACGGAACACAATTATATGCTAACACTTTAGGTCATGGCGATGCTTTGCATATGAGTGATATGGATCCTGACCGCCCGGGACAAGAAATATGGCAATGTCTGGAAGAACCTGCTAAATACAAAACGAATGGTCTTGTTTTTTTGGATGCCAAAACAGGAGCAACTCTATGGGGCTTACCCGCAAATACAGATGTAGGCCGTTGCAATGCAGCAGATATTGATCCACGCTACAAAGGATATGAATGTTTTGGTAGTGCTGGCGTAAAAGACCCGGTATCAGGTGTTACCACTACTACAAACTATTTAATGGATTGCAAAGGAAACCTTATCAGCAATGCAAAACCATCTCAAAATTTCTCTATTTGGTGGGATGCCGATTTGAATCGTGAACTATTGGACGACAATCACATCGACAAATGGAATTATCTTGCAGGTAATAGCAGCAGATTACTTACTGCAACCGGATATTCTTCAAACAATACCACCAAAGCAACTCCTAGTTTGAGTGCCGACCTTTTTGGAGACTGGCGAGAAGAAGTAATTTTCCGTAAAACAGACAATACTGCCATCAGGATTTATACCACCAACATTCCTACGACCAATAAACTATACACTTTGATGCACGATACGCAATACAGAGTGGCAATTGCTTGGCAAAACTCGGCCTACAATCAGCCACCACATCCTAGTTACTATTTGGGAGTAGATATGGCTGCTCAAACACAACCAAATGTAATCGCAACAAGCTTATCAACCAATGAGTTTTCAAATAAGGAACCTTCGGCAAATGCCATTCTTTATCCAAATCCAACAAGTCAAACTTTCACGATTATGGCAGAAGGAAAATTCACTTATTCAATTCACAACATTCTAGGACAAGAGTTGGGGTCGGGGAAAGGTGAAAATCAATTAGAAGTAGGACAAATATCAGCTGCTTCAGGTGTTTTCATTATCACCGTGAAATCAGAAAAAGGAACATCATCCATCAAGCTGATTAAAGAATAAAGCAAATTTCAACATCAAGAGCCTCAAGATTTTTCTTGGGGCTTTTTTTTTGATTATCTCAAAAAAACAAATCTCAAAAACAAATCTCAAAAACAAATCTCAAAAGCAAAATATCATTGCAAAAAGTCACACCAACACAGTACAGGATAGTGCGCCTTGTTTTTATACTTATTTTTAGCAAATAATAACCAATCTTTTCTTTGACTATGGATCAAAAAACTTCTGCCATTTTTTTAAAAAAAACAGTCCTTTTGCTTCTGTTTTTATTTGGAATTGCTACTCAAACATACGCCCAACGTACAGTTGAAAAACTCAATCGTGGTTTGGTTGCCATGCGATTAAACACCAATCAAGTTTATATTGGCTGGAGAATGTTGGGAACCGAGCCCACTGATGTAAGTTATAATTTGTATTGCAACGGGAAAAAATTGGAAGGAAGTTCTTTTAAAACTTCCACCAACTACACGCATGAAATCACTGCCGACGGAACCTATTCTGTTCGTGCCATTATTAATGGTATAGAACAACCTTCTTCAGAAACTGCCACAGTATGGGCCAATCAATATTTAGATATTCCCATGCAAATTCCTGCAGGTGGAACCACTCCAGATGGGCGCAACTATACCTACAGCGTGGGCGATTCTAGTGTTGGCGATGTAGACGGTGATGGTCAATACGAAATAGTTGTAAAATGGGATCCATCCAATGCACACGACAACTCCCATACGGGTTATACCGGTAATGTAATTATTGATTGTTATCGTTTGGACGGAACCAAACTTTGGAGAATTGACTTAGGAAAAAACATCCGTGCCGGAGCCCATTACACCCAATTCATGGTGTATGATTTAGACTCCGATGGGAAAGCCGAAATTGCATGTAAAACAGCCGATGGGACCGTAGATGGAGCAGGAGTGGTTATTGGATCGGCTACTGCAGATTATAGAGAGACTGTTGGAAAAACTACCGGATATATTTTGTCTGGCCCTGAATTTTTAACCGTTTTTAATGGATTAACCGGTAAAGCAATGGCTTCTACAGATTATCTGCCGGCTCGTGGAGATGTAAAAGATTGGGGTGATAATTACGGCAACCGGGTGGATCGTTATATTGCAGCAGTCGCTTATCTTGATGGTTCAAAACCAAGTTTGGTAATGGGACGTGGTTATTATACAAGACTGGTACGCGTGGCTTGGGATTGGCGAAACAACACCCTTTCCAAACGATGGGTTTTTGACAGTAATGATTCTAAAAACAAGGATGCTTTCGGTCAAGGCAATCACCAAATGACCGTGGGTGATGTTGATGGTGACGGTAAAGACGAAGTATTTAACGGTACTAGCGCAATTGACGACAATGGAACAAAATTATACGCCAATGGTTTGGGTCACGGTGATTCTTTGCACATGTCCGATATGGATCCCGATCGTCCTGGGCAGGAAATATGGCAATGCCATGAAGTTCCATCAAGGTATGGAGCTTATGGTCTTGAATTTAGAGATGCAAAAACTGGAAAACCTTTATGGGGTGTTAGCGGAGAAGGCACAGACGTGGGTCGAGGTATTGCTGCCGATATTGACCCTCGTTATAAAGGCTATGAATGTTGGGGTGCCAAAGGAAATTTATACGATTGCAAAGGAAATGAAATTGGAACTTCAAAACCTTCCATGAATTTCGCCATTTGGTGGGATGGCGACTTGAACAGAGAACTATTAAATTCAAATAGAATCGACAAATGGGATTACACCAATGCAAAAACTGTCAATTTGCTCACCGCCACAGATTATAAGTCAAACAATGGAACTAAATCGACACCTTGTTTGAGTGCAGACCTTTTTGGAGACTGGCGTGAAGAAGTCATATTCCGCAAATCCGACAATACTTCCATTAGAATTTACACAACAAATATCCCGACGACCCATAAACTATATACTTTAATGCACGATACGCAGTATAGAGTTGCAATCGCTTGGCAAAATTCGGCTTACAATCAACCCCCACATCCAAGTTTTTATTTGGGAGCAGATATGGCACCACAAACAAAGCCAAATGTGGTAACCGTAAAATAATTTTAAATTTTACATGCCAAAAGCCTCAAGATTTTCTTGGGGCTTTTTTTGTTGGGTGTGTCCACGCTTCCACTATCGTTGCAGTGCGGTCGGGCTATCCGCTATATCTTTTGTTTCGCTAACGCTTCACAAAAGGATGTCGTTTCTATCCCTCACACAAAAACTACAACAAACAACAATTTTCCAAAAAATCCCTTTCCTAATTAGAAATCTTGAATAATTTATAAGACCTTTGCAAACTTTAAGACAAAAAGCTAAAACCTTAATAGTCTAGCAATTATAAAATTATCATCCCATAGATGAAAAAGAAAATAGAAATACTCGCTCCTGCTAAAGATTTGATTCACGGAATGGCCGCCATCAACAGTGGCGCCGATGCCGTTTATATCGGAGCTCCTTTATACGGCGCGCGTTCCAATGCCACAAACTCTATTGAAGATGTGGCGAAACTGGTGGAATATGCCCATTTATTCAACGCTCAGGTTTTTGTGGTTATCAACACCATTTTATACGACAACGAACTGGAAACCTGTCGTCAGATGATTTATCAATTGTACGACATCGGTGTCGATGCGCTGATTGTTCAGGATATGGCGATTATGGAAATGGAGTTGCCGCCTATCGTTTTGCACGCAAGCACGCAGGCCAACAACCGTGATGCCGACAAAATCAAATTCCTGAAAGATGCCGGAATGAAACGTGTGGTTTTGGCTCGTGAATTGAACCTACACCAAATCAAAGAAATCAGCGAAGCTTCGGATGTGGAACTGGAATTTTTCGTGACGGGAGCGCTCTGCGTTTCTTTCAGCGGGAATTGCTATATGAGTGTTGCCAATGGCGAACGCTCTGCCAACCGCGGTTCTTGTGCACAAAACTGTCGTTTGCCGTACAACCTCATAGACGGTAACGGCGATACTTTAATCAAAAACAGCCACTTGCTTTCCATCAAGGATTTTGATGTATCGGATCAAATTCCAAATCTGATTGAAGCGGGTGTAATTTCCTTTAAAATCGAAGGACGTCTGAAAGATATTGTCTATGTAAAAAACAACGTTTCTTACTTACGTCAAAAACTGGATGCTTTCCTCGAAAACGACAAAAGCGGTAAATACGAAAAAGCTTCTTCCGGAAAATGCACTTATACGTTCGAATCGGCTTTGAATAAAAGTTTCAACCGTGGTTATACCGATTATTTTGTCAACGAAAGACACCAAGCCATTGGTTCCTGGGAAAGTCCAAAATCCAAAGGACAATACATTGGCAAACTGATCAAAACCACCGGAAACGCTTACGAAATCGAAAACGGCGAACTCCTAAACAATGGCGATGGACTTTGTTTCATCAACGAAAACAACGAAGCCGACGGAATTTATGTCAACAAAGTCGAAAATGGTCTGGCATATCCAAATGTGCTGAAAGAAATCAAACCCGGAACATTCATTTACCGCAACAACGACGCTGCTTTCATCAAAATTGTGGAACGCGAAGACAGTGCTGTTCGAAAAATCAGCACGACTTTATTGTTGACCGAAACCGAAACCGGTTTTGAACTCATCGCCACCGACGAAGACGGAAACGTGAGCACCGTAAGTTTGGTTCATCCAAAAGAAAGAACCAAAAACAACGAATCTATCGAAGAGAATTTCAAAATCAATTTGGCAAAAACAGGTTTCACGCCTTACACTGCCGATGAAATTACGATTATGTTCTCCGAAAACTGGTTCCTTCCTATTTCCAAAATCAACGAAATGCGAAGAACGGTTTTCGAACAATTATCAGCGATTCGTTTGGCTAATTACAAGCGTCACGAACACAAATTGGTCAAAACATCACATCCTTATCCAGAAACCAAACTGGATTTCATGTACAATGTTTCCAATAAACTGGCTCGTAAATTCTACGAACGTCACGGCGTAACCGAAATTGAAAAAGCATTCGAATTGCAATGGGATCCCGGAAAATCACGTGTGATGACCACCAAATACTGCATCAAATACGAACTGGAAAAATGTCCAAAGTATCACAAAGACACAATGGAAACCAAACTCAAAGAACCTTTGGTACTGAAACAGGGCGAATTGGAATACAAACTCAAATTCAATTGCAAACCCTGCGAAATGGAAATTTGGGAGAAAGATGCCGAATTTGAAATCGAGGAAGACCACTTTCATTAGTAGCGTTTATTTTGAAACAGATACTTTAATAGAAACCGATGCTTTACTTCAAAAAGGCATCGGTTTTTTTATTAAATTTGCTTCGCCTGTTCGCCTTTGCAGGCTCGGGTGGGCTTGATAGTAATTTCATAATCGTTATAAAGCGGTTTAGATAACTGCCAAACTTTTGCTTCACTTCTCAAAATTTACTTTTACTCCTCATACAAAAAATGTGGCAAATCGAAAAAACAGCTATCTTAGTAAAAATTAAACCTTAAAAGATGAAAAAAATAGCTTCACTACTATTTCTGTTTTCTGTAGCATTAGTCAATGCTCAAGACAAAAAAGAGCAACCCAAATCTCAAATTGTGGAAGCGTCTTGTGGCCAGTGTCAATTTAAGATGAAAGGAAACGGCTGCGATTTAGCCGTTCGTATCGAAGGCAAGTCCTATTTTGTAGACGGTGCTTCAATCGATTCTTTCGGAGATGCACATGCCAATGATGGTTTTTGTGCATCGGTTAGAAAAGCCGAAGTTGTAGGCAAAATTATAGACAATCGTTTCAAAGCCACTTCATTTAAATTGTTGCCTGAAAAAAAATAAAGTTCTATGCTAATACTGGACAATCTCTCCAAACACATCACGCTGACTCCGCAAGAGCAGGAACTCTTTTTGTCTAAAACCGAAATTCGTCAATACAAAGCCAAAACCATTTTGCTCAATGCCGGCGAAATTTGTACACATTCTTATTTTGTGAACTCGGGGGTGTTGCGAAGTTTCAATATTAATGACAATATAGTGGAACACGTTTTGAGTTTTGCTTGCAGCGGCTGGTGGATTAGCGATATGTATAGTCTGCTTTCACAAAAACCAGGAAACCTTTTCATTCAGGTGCTGGAAGATGCCGAGATTGTTTTATTATCCAAAAAAAATCAGGAAGTACTGTTTCAGGAAATCCCCAAACTAGAGCGCTTCTTCAGAATTCTAACCGAGAATTCATTGGTGGCGCATCAGGAAAGGTTGATGGATAATTTGAGTTTAACCGCCGAAGAACGTTTCGAAAAGTTTTGCAACAAATATCAGGACTTAATTCAAAAAGTTCCCCAAAAACAAATTGCCTCCTATCTGGGCGTGACTCCGGAGTTTTTCAGCAAAATGAAAAGCAAAATGTTGCGGAAATAATTTCTTAATCTAGGTTAAGTGTCTTTTGCTTCCTTCGGACGTAAATTTGTATAACAATAATCACAAAAAAAATATATTATGGCAACTACAGTTTTACACAAAGCAGATACAAGAGGACACGCAGATCACGGATGGCTAAATGCTTATCACAGTTTTAGTTTTGCAAGTTGGTACAACCCGGATAGAATTCAATTCGGAACATTGCGCGTTTTAAACGACGATACAGTCGCTGCCGGAATGGGTTTTGGCACACACCCACACGACAATATGGAAATTATTACCATTCCGTTGGAAGGAGATTTGGCCCACAAAGACAATATGGGCAATCACGCAACCATCAAAACCGGCGACGTACAGGTGATGAGTGCCGGAACCGGAATTCAACACAGTGAATTCAATCCAAATGCGGATCAACGCACCAAACTTTTCCAGATTTGGGTATTCCCAAAAGTGAGAAACGTGGAACCTCGTTACCAACAAATCACGTTGGACACTACGGAACAGAAAAATAATTTTGCCCAAATATTGTCTCCAAATCCTGATGATGCCGGAGTTTGGATCCATCAAGATGCCTGGTTTCATTTAGCCGATTTTAGCGCCGGATTTGCTAAAACATACGAATTGAAAAAAGAAGGTAACGGCCTTTATGTTTTTGTAATTTCAGGAACAATGACAGTTGACGGTCAAGAATTGGAAACTCGTGATGGGTTGGGTTTAACTGATTTTAAAACATTGGATTTCAAAGCAACAACTGATGCAAAATTTCTATTAATGGAAATTCCAATGAAACAATAATTTTTTTCGCCACGAATTCACGAATGGTTCTCTAATATTATTACACTAATATTGATAAAGTCAATTGAAATTAGTGAAATTTCAGAACTATAAAATTCAAATAATTAGTGAATTCGTGGCTAAACAGCAAATTCCATACTTAATAATAAAATTATGAACGAAGAAGTACAATTAGAAGCAAACGACAAAAACGGTTTTTTTTACATAGAAGTGAATGGTAAAACAGAAGCCAAAATGACTTTTGTGTTTGCGGGTCCAAATAAAATTATCATCGACCATACCGAAGTCAACCCAGGCAATAACGGCAAAGGTTATGGCAAAAAAATGGTGACTAAAGCCGTGGAATTTGCCAGAGAAAAGAATATTAAAATCATTCTGCTTTGTCCTTTTGCCAAAAAAGTGTTCGACAAAACTCCGGAATTCAGGGACGTTCTGTAATTATTAGTTTTAAAATTGAAGTATGGAAAATCTTTTGGAAAATGATATTACAGGAACAATTGGAACGCAAAAATATTTATGCACCATTTCTTGGCGTAACGGCAAATTACTGATGGATGAACCCGAAAGTGTTGGCGGAAACGATTTGGGACCTGATCCTTTTTCTACGCTTTTGGCTTCTTTGGCAGGTTGTACTTTATCTACTTTGCGAATGTATATCGACAGGAAAGGCTGGGATATTCCAGAAATAAATATTTCCTTAAATTTGACCCAGGAAAACGATTCGGAATTGACAACCACTATTAGTCGAACGATCAGTTTTGCTGGGACTATTGAAGAAGACATCAAAAACAGGCTATTAATCATTGCTGATAAATGTCCGATTTCTAAAGTATTAAAGAACAAAGTAGTAATCAATACCACTATTTAATTATGGATCCAAAAGATATTAAAAAAGAATATACCAACGGCGAAGTAACCGTGGTATGGCAATCCGGGAAATGCATTCATTCCGAAAATTGCGTTAGAAACAATCCCGACGTTTTTCATCCAAAGGAACAACCTTGGATAAAAATCGATGCTTCTTCCACAGACAAGATCATCGAAACCGTGCAAAAATGTCCTTCGGGAGCTTTGACGTTCTACAAAAACGAGTAAAACATAAAATTCATTCATTTAGAAAAACCGGAGAACTAATTTAGTTTTCCGGTTTTTTTCGTTCTTAATCTAGGTTAAGTGTTCCATCGGTAGTGTCGCCGTAAATTTGCCTTATCAAAATGATATAACAATTTAAAAATAAAATTATGGCAACTACAAAATGGGCAATTGACCCGACACACTCAGAAATTGGTTTTAAAGTAAAACACATGATGTTTACCAACGTTTCAGGAAAATTTGGAGCTTACGATGCAACAATCGCAACTGAAGACGACAACTTCGAAAATGCAAGTTTCGAATTCTCGGCAAACATCGATTCCATCAACACCAACAATACCGACAGAGACAACCACTTGAAAAGCGGCGACTTTTTTGACGCAGAAAACCACCCAAAACTAACTTTCAAAGCATCCTCTTTTAACAAAGATGGAGATGATTACGAATTGACCGGAGATTTGAGTATTAAAGACGTAACCAAATCAGTAAAATTCCCTGCTGAATTCAGCGGGTTGATGAAAGATCCTTGGGGAAATACCAAAGCAGGATTGAATATTTCCGGCAAGATAAACCGTAAAGACTGGGGATTAAACTGGAATTCGGCTTTGGAAACAGGTGGCGTTTTAGTGGGTGAAGAAGTTAAATTGAACATCGAATTGCAATTGATAAAACTATAATTACACTTTTTATTCAATTTTTATACAAACCCTTGCTTTAAAAGCAAGGGTTTCTTTTTTTGTTCTTGATAGTTTTTTTATTTACTATCCATTAAAGCTTCCAGTAATTCTGTCAAATCCACCACGGCATAAGTAGAGGAATAATCGGAAACCGCATAAGGCAATATAAGACTGTTATTGTGGATTATCGAACCGCAGGAATACACCACGTTCGGCACATAACCTTCACGCTCTTCCTCTAATGGAGTAAGCAGAGGTTCAGGAAGTCTTCCGATTTCCTTGGATGGATCCTCTAAATCAAACAATGAAGCGCCTATGCAATAACGTCGCATCGCTCCAACACCGTGTGTGATTACTAACCATCCTTGTTCTGTCCATAAGGGAGAACCGCAATTTCCAACTTGGGTAAATTCCCAAGGATATTCGGGCTTCTGGATAAGTTGTGGATTTTTCCATTCGTTTGATTTTAGGGAATACATCAAATAATTATTGACCCCATCCATTCTACCGAGCATGGCGTATTTGCCATTGATTTTCTTGGGAAACAAAGCCATTCCTTTACCCAATGATCCTTCACCGTATAAAGGCATCACCCGAAACGTGTAAAAATCTTCGGTGGTAATTAATTTTGGAAGAATGGCATGTCCGTTATAGGCGGTATAAGTTCCCATTATGCTTTCAGAGCCATCGTCATCGACAAAACGAACAAAACGTGCATCTTCAATTCCTCGGCTCTCCGCATCGGATATTGGAAATATAACACGCTCGGAAATATCCGAATCGTGCTTGAATTGTATGTCATAAAAGGAATTCATCAGCCAAAGGACTTCATCGTAAGCTTCTTTTTTTTCTTTACTAATATTTGGATTGGCCAATTCTTTCTTCAGCAAATCTTTAAACACTGAATACTCAAATAAATCCGGTAAATCAAGCATTATGGAAGAATAAATATCGAGTGTGTGCATTTCTGTCAATTTGGACAGAATTCGCTTTTTGTTATACATCATTTTATGTAAAACCTCCGCTTTTTCAATACTGTCGCCAATTCGCATCATCCTCAGATTATTGTCTTTGTCAATAATTCCTCTTCTGAACACAATGGACGAAACGTGTCCTTCTCCTGTGGCACGGAAGGAAATAACCACCCGTTTTTCTCCTTTTCCCAAACCCGACTGGTCAAAATCTTCCACCATCGATGGGTTGAAAAAAGCAGACGATTCAATGGAATATTCCATTGTGAGATAGGAGCCAATAAGCATTTTTCTTTCCTCCGACAAATCGGCTTCATTGATTTGCATGTGTTTGATTATATGCTTGGCTTTGTCGAAATGCTTACAAAATAAAGCCGAAATATTACGGTGACGCCTGGCAAACTCCCTGTTTATTTGTTCTAAAGTATTATGGACCTCGAGATTGCTCATCATCAATATGCGTCCAATCAATTCTTTAGTTCGTTCTTCTCCATTCATAAAATACCTGGCAACCACCCTGCTGGAATCAGGTAAAAATTTTACATTTTTTCGAATAACAGAAACCTTCATAAATTTATTTTTTAAATTACAGAATAAGTAAATGTTTTTTGGGTGTGGGAAACGCTCCTTTTTACATAAGAAGCACTCTCAAATATACAAAATAAACCGCTTATAAATTGATTTAAAATAAGTTACAACTCGTTTTTATGATTTAATATTTTATGAAAACAAAAATATTTTCTTTAGCCCTGATGGAAGGGAAAATCTCCCGATTTAGAAAAGCCGAATAGGTTTGATGTAATTCGTGATCCGAGAGTTAGCATTGACTTTTTTGTTAAAAACATTATATGAACCACCCCGTCCTTCGGACACCCCTCCAAAGGATGGGAAGTGTAGTCGTTGAAATTGTTATTTTTTGACCAAATCTATTGATTTTCAGAAGTTAATGATTTGTTTTTTTTAAACAAAACTGCTGTTTTATTTTTTTATGATGTGAAAAAATGTAATTTTATACTTATTAATATAAACCAAAACAATTTTATGAGTACACAAAACCAATTGAGTATCAGTATTCCCGATGAAACTATCGCCGCTGTGCTAACGAATTTGCAGGAATGCAAAAATTTGCTTGAGCCTTACTTACGGGCCTTAACTCCTGATGAACGTCATTCAATCCTTAAAATGGGTGACAAAAGCGTGGCTACGGTGATAAAAACCAGAGAGTATGTGGTGACTAATCCGCAATTTGTTCCGAGCTATATGAATGCTGTGGAATTTGTCGCCGATGCTACCGTGGTGAGCCAGCTTACGCCAATTACCAATCTTGCCACACAATTGTCCCGCAATGTCGAGGATACCATGATGTTGGCAGGAGGTGAGGCTTTTCAGGAAGCATTACTGTATTACGGACAGATAAAAGAAGCCGCTTCTAAAGGGGTTCCTTCGGCAGGCCCTATTTATGACGACTTGAAACAGCGATTCGCCAAAAAACCAAGACAAGAACCGACAACTTAGTTAGTTATTTTTTTTTGAATTCAAGCCTCCCTAGGGAGGCTTTTATTATGGAGCTAATCTGTTTGAGTTTACACAAAATAAAGCTAAATCTCTCGATATACTCTCGGAGAGTTTCCATATACACTCCAAACATCTCGAGATGCTTTCAGAGGGTTTCCATATACACTCTGAGTATCTACATAAACACTCTGAGCATCTCGATATACTTTCAGAGAGTCTCGATATACACTTTGAGTATCTCGATATACTCTCGGAGAGTCTCCATATACACTCCAAACTCCTTCATTTGATTTCTGAATCCGAGCGAATAAACCACCGAAATATACACGCGCTTAAGTACTAAAAGTTTGCAACAACTTAAAAGTTATTTTTATGATTTGTAAGAAAAAATCAATATATTTGAAATTAAATATTGTGTGACGTTTGTCACACATATCTACCCGAAATTGGGTGGCTTTGTGTGATTTTGTCACACATATAAACGAGTTACAGGAAAGTTTAAAACGAAAGCATAACAAAAAACATCTTCATTTAAAATGCCTGAATATTATCCGAAAATATCTGAAAGACGAACTGACGAATTAATTGAAATTGCAAACTCGTCAACTAGAGTTTGGCAACTAGACGCAATTAATCAAGCCAAATCTGAATTAAAAAAGAGGAATATTTCAGAAAAACAACAAGATGATTATTTTGAAAAAATATTCGAAGAAATTGATATTGAGAATGAAAATATAGAACGCAAAAGAAAGTCAAACGAACTTGAAAAGTATAATGTTTTTGAAATGATTTTTATTGTTGCTGTTTCTCCTTTTATACTCATGCGACAATGGAGAGTTCTTTACGAATTAAAACTAGAAAATTATACTTTGAAATTTAAACAAAGAATAGTCTTGTTGATAATAGGAATGATTATTTGGTTTGGATATTTTTATTATGAATTTGACAAATGGCAAAAGGCTGAATTTAATAAAGAATCAAGGTATTAATTAATCAAATCTGACAAGAAAACCTTCCTGTAACAGCTACTACAACGGATTTGGGCAATTGGCTTAATGGAAAAATGGTTTTGTATTTGGGATGATTTGGCAAATCCGAAGAATGGGCTTAATTTAGTCCCAAACCCGCTGTAATACCAGAACGTTAGCAACAATATATGACAAACGAAGAAAAAACAACTGATAGATATAAATTAAGTCAGTTTTACAAAGGCAAAGATTTTGAAACTAACTATGTCAAACTTCAACAATTTGATAATGCAAAAATAAATAGTGAAAATATTCATATTCAAAGTTTATCATTTTTATATAACACATTAAAATCAAAAGATAAAGTCGAAATTAATTCGAAATGGACAAATCTTTTTCCGAAACTTGACAAAGTTAAAAGATTAAAAATTACGTTTGGTATTAATCAAGATATGTTTAATATCATATGTGAAATACCAAATTTGGAAGAATTAATTATAGATACATCGAAAGTAATAGACCTAACCCAACTTGAAAATATAAAGAACTTAAATAGATTAGAAATCGATAGTTTCACTAAACTAACCAATATATCTATACTTGAAAAAATCAAATTAAAACAACTTAGAATTGAGAATTGTTTTAAAATTGAAAATTATGAAATAGTTGAAAAAATAGAAAGTTTAATCGGCCTTTCTTTGAATGGTTACTGTTGGGGGCCAAAAAATCTAAAAATAAAGACAATCGAACAATTTGTTAAACTCAAAAACCTAAAGCATTTAGATTTAAGTACAACATCATTAGAAGATAAAAACTCAATATTTAAAATTCTTGAAATTGAGAGTTTGGAAAGGTTTGATATTACAGGAAGTTTTAAACCTGAAATTGTAGAAGAAATAAAACGAAAACATTCAAATTTAGTAGCTGGATTTTTCACAGACTGGGATTTTAAAAATAAAAAAATGTTTGACGGAAAATCTTGGTAAATATATATATACTGTTGCTAACAGCCACTACAACGGATTTGGGCATTTGGCTTAATGAAAAAATGGTTTTGTATTTGGAATGATTTGGCAAATCCGAAAATAGGGCTTAATTTAGTCCCAAACCCGCTGTAGTGCCAGAACGTTGGCGGCTATTGGACAACCAAACGAAAATAATTAAATGAAGAGATTAGTTATTACTATGTCAATTTTTATCTTTTTTTCCTGCAATAAAGAAACTAAAGATTTAACACCAAACTTCAAAGACTTTATTTATGTAAACTTGAATTTAAAAGAAACTAATTCTTTAAAATTTAGCGGAAATGATACTTTGTATTTACAAAAAAGATTTTCCAAAAAACCTGATGAATATTATATTGCAATTCTAAATAAACAAGTTAAAGATTCTCTAATAAAAAGAATTAATAAACTAAATTTTGAAAAATACAAACCTAATTACATAGCACAAAATATTGATGATGAAAATTCACAAGTTTTGATAATATGCAGAAATAAAAAACCTGAATTCATTTCTATTAACGAAAAAATTGGACCTTCAGAAATTAGATCATTTCGTAATTGGTTTGAAAAATTTGAAAACGAATTAAAATTTATCAAAACAAAAGAATATATACACTTTTGGAATAACAAAAATATTGTTCCAGCACCACCACCGCCAAATCCAACACCAATATTAAAGAATATTATATATAATAAGAACAGCCACTAACAGCCACTACTACGGATTTGGGCATTTGGCTTAATGGAAAAATAGTTTTGTATTTGGAATGATTTGGCAAATCCGAAAATAGGGCTTAATTTAGTTCCAAACCCGCTGTAGTGCCAAGACGTTATGGGCAAGCTTAGCGACACATCTATGTTTTAAAATCGACAATATTCTAATTTATCATAACTGAATGCAGACATTTAAAACCCCTCTCTTAATACCGTTGATTGTCAGTGGGACGTTTCTTATCTCTTGTTTCGTTCCAGTACTGCAAATAATAATATTGACTTTTGACGGAGGACTTTTATCCTATTTTAACAAAATCATCTTTAATGACAATTATTCAAAATTTGGCACAACAAACTGGATTGTCAATTTTAGCCTCTCTATTTTATTGTTAGTTTTTTTATTAAGGGCAAAGACCAGATTGACACAAATATTATTTTCAATACTATCAATTATCTTTCTATTTAGTCTCATAGCTTTTATTTTTATGGCCGACGACAAAACCGCTGACCCAGTTGACCCAGAACCATACTTTTTATATTTCGTCATCGAATCATTAATAAGCGGAATTATACTTTGTGCAATTGTGAAAATTAAAAATAAGCTACAGCGAGTGATATAATAAGCCTGCCCATAACAGCCACTACAACGGATTTGGGCAATTGGCTTAATGGAAAGTTGGTTTTGTATTTTATGGAAACCAAAATATTTTCTTTAGCCCTGATGGAAGGGAAAATCTCCCGATTCGTAAAAACAAGGCTTTTTGCCGTAGTTTTTCTGAATCGGGAATTGGAATGACAGCAGGACGACTGTTCTTGATAGCAAAAAATTGCTGCTCCTAAAAAAAATAGTATTTTTGCATCCCGATTTAATCTTTAAATCATTCAATCTTTAAATTAAAAAATATGAAGGCATACGTATTTCCAGGTCAGGGCGCACAATTCACGGGAATGGGCAAAGACTTATATGAGAATTCAGAATTGGCAAAATCACTTTTCGAAAAAGCGAATGAAATATTGGGTTTCCGCATCACGGATATCATGTTTGAAGGCACGGCCGAAGAATTGAAAGAAACCAAAGTTACGCAACCAGCTGTTTTCTTGCACTCGGTTATTTTGGCTAAAACCTTGGAAGATTTCAAACCGGAAATGGTGGCAGGACACTCTTTGGGTGAATTCTCCGCATTGGTTGCCAATGGTGCTTTGTCATTTGAAGACGGATTGAAATTGGTTTCGCAACGGGCGCTGGCAATGCAAAAAGCCTGTGAAATTAAACCTTCCACAATGGCGGCAGTTTTGGGATTAGCCGACAATATCGTTGAAGAAGTTTGTGCTTCGATTGACGGAATCGTGGTTGCAGCTAATTATAACTGTCCTGGTCAATTGGTGATTTCAGGCGAAACTACAGCTGTGGAAAAAGCCTGCGAAGCGATGAAAGCAGCGGGAGCAAAACGTGCTTTATTGTTGCCTGTTGGAGGAGCATTTCATTCGCCAATGATGGAGCCGGCAAGAGAGGAATTGGCCGCAGCTATTGAAGCGACTACATTTTCGACGCCTATTTGTCCAGTGTATCAAAACGTGACGGCATCTGCCGTTTCTGATGCTGACGAAATCAAGAAAAACTTGATTATACAATTGACAGCTCCTGTAAAATGGACGCAATCGGTACAACAAATGATTGCTGATGGAGCCACTTTGTTCACTGAAGTAGGTCCTGGAAAAGTATTGGCAGGATTGATTGGAAAAATTGACAAAGAAGCTGCGACGGCGAATGCTTAAAATTCAGATTGCAGAATTAAGAATTTAGATTGCAGTTATTGTAATAACAGAATCCTCATAAACTTTATGTTTGTGGGGATTTTTATTTTAAATAACTCAAGTCTGTTCCGCTTTCAATTTCCACAGGAGTTTGATTTGGCATAAAAAGGCGAGCCTGCAGTGTGCCTTTCAAAGTTGTTTGGTCTCCTTTTACCTCCAGCCAACTACCTTCTCTTAATCCTAAAACGGGAACATTGTTGAAAGCGTGAAACTCGGTTATTCTGGCTTCACGGGTTTCTCCCATATGTGTTGATGTCGTGTCGGGATCAAGATAATGTGGATTCAAATTGAAGGGAACCAATCCCAAGGTAATAAAACTGGGTGGATAAATGATGGGCATGTCATTCGTGGTTTGCATCGTCAGTCCACAAATGTTGCTGCCGGCACTTGTTCCCAAATAAGGAGTTCCTCTTTTGACCGTTTCGGCAAGGATGGTCATAATCTTGTTTTTGTACAATTGGGATACCAATAAAAAGGTGTTGCCGCCACCGGTAAAAATTCCTTCCGCATTGGAAACGGCTGTCGAGAAATCTTCGAATTCGTGAATTCCTTTTACTTTTATATTTATTTTGGCGAAAGCCGTTGCGACTTTTGCCGTGTATTCTTCGTGTGAAATTCCGCCAGGTCTGGCAAAGGGTATAAATAATATCTTTTTGCAATGCTTGAAATGAAGGCGCAATTCGGGCAATAAATATTCTAGATAATCACCTCCGTGAAGCGTGGAAGTGCTGGCAATAATTATATTTTTATTCATGGTTTTGCAGAATGATTTTGGGGTTAAAGATATGAAATCGAGCTTTTTATTAGGGCTTTTAT
Source organism: Flavobacterium fluvii (assembly GCF_900129545.1). Lineage (GTDB taxonomy): Bacteria > Bacteroidota > Bacteroidia > Flavobacteriales > Flavobacteriaceae > Flavobacterium > Flavobacterium fluvii. The sequence goes on from NZ_FQWB01000001.1 coordinate 1,290,085, forward strand.
GGTTTTTTAATTAACAAATATTTATCAAGTTCTTAATACTTAATTTGGAAGCACTTGCGATACATTTACACAATAGGAATATTTGCACAGTCTGTTAATGAGAATAAAACTAAGCCTCTTCTTTATTTTGGTTGCTGCCCAAGCGATTTTGGCCCAAGAAACAGGCAGGAATGTTTTGAAAGGTAAAATTAATGCCAATACGGCTGATCTTGAAGGAGTTTATGTCATCAACTTGAAAACTGAAAAATCTACCATAACCGAAAAAGACGGTCAATTTTTGATAGCTGCTATTCCTGGAGACACCCTTTTGTTTTCGGCAATCCAATTCAAAGAAATTCGTGTTGTTGTAAACGAAAAAGATTTTCAGGAAGAATTATTTCTCGTGAAAATGGAGTCGATGATTACCCAGTTAAGAGAAGTTGTCGTTAAAAGATATGATAATATTAATGCCGTTTCATTAGGAATTTCTCCAAGTGGAATGATACATCGAACTCAGGCCGAAAGAAAATTATACACCGCTAAATCGACATCTGGTGATGCTCTTTTGAATTTAATGTCCGGCAGAACCGCAATGCTCAAAAAGGAAATGGTAGTAGAAGGGAAATTGTCTTTCATAAATCAAATTGAAAATATGTTTGATGAAGATTATTTTGGAAAAGCATTAAAAATCCCGGCAGAATACATCAAAGGTTTCAAATACTACATCGTCGATAACGAAAGATTTACGACTATTTTAAAATCCAAAAACAAAACCCAAATAGAATTTATGTTGGTTCCTTTGGCGGAAAAATACAATGAAATTATCTCGAATGAAAAGTAAAATCATGCTGTTTGTTTTGGGTTTATTTGGTCAAATCACTTTTGGTCAAACAGCTGGCGAGAAATTAATTCACGGAAAAATAATAGTCGAATCCGGTAATGTAGCTGGGGTTAGCATTGTCAATTTAGTAAACGAAAAGAGTGCTACAAGCGATGGTAATGGTGATTTTTATATTTTGGTGAAAGCCGATGATTTATTGGTCTTTTCTTCGGTAAATTTAGAATATTACCGCAGGTCAATCGAGGAAAAAGATTTGAAATCAGAGGTTTTAACTATTAAGCTAACGGCAAAAACCACTGAATTGGATGAGGTTATTGTTAATAAACATCCAGAAATTAATGCGGTTGACTTGGGGATTTCTCCTAAAGGCATAAAACATCGAACCCAAATGGAAAGAAGGTTGTATACAGCAGGTGATTTTAAACCAATACATTTGATTGGTCTTTTGGGTGGCTCTTTGAATGTTGATGCGTTGCTAAATAAGATTAATGGTCGAACAGCAATGATGAAAAAAATGATTGAACTTGAAAAGAAAGTAAATCTGTTGGAAAAAACAGAACTTCTTTTTGAAGATGATTATTATATAAACACCCTGAAAATTCAAGCAGAATACATCAAAGGTTTTAAATATTACGTCGTCGAAAACGAAAAATTCACCACTGTTTTAAAATCCAAAAACAAAACTCAAATAGAATTGGTGATGGTTGAATTGGCTGTAAAATACAATACAATTATCTCGGATGAAAAGTAAAATTATACTGTTTGTTTTAGGTTTGTTTAGTCAAATCAGTTTTGGTCAAACAGCTGGCGAGAAATTAATTCACGGGAAAATAATAGTCGAATCCGGTAATGCAGCTGGGGTTAGCATTGTCAATTTAGTAAACGAAAAGAGTGCTACAAGCGATGGTAATGGTGATTTTTATATTTTGGCGAAAGCCGATGATTTATTGGTCTTCTCTTCGGTAAATTTAGAATATTATCGGAGGTTAATCGAGAAAGAAGATTTGAAACCAGACGTTTTAATCATTAAAATGATTGCCAAAACAACCGAACTGGACGAGGTTATTGTTAATAAACGTTCTAAAATCAATGCGGTTGCGTTAGGGATTTCTCCCAAAGGGATTGTGCAAAGGACACGAGCGGAAAAAAGATTGTATGCGGCAAACTCAATGCCGGTGGCAGCGCTGATTAATTTAATGTCAGGAAGAACGGAAATGCTTAAAAAAGAAATAGAAGTGGAGAAAAAAGAGCTTTTGTTGGCTAAAATAGGCAATCTTTATAGTGATGAATATTTTGTAAATACCCTCAAAGTTCCATCAGAATATATTAAAGGATTTCAATATTACATCGTCGAAAGCGAAAGATTCACAACTATTTTTAAGTCGAAGAATAAAATCAATATAGAATTGGTGATGGTTGAATTGGCGGTAGAATACAATGCAATTATCGCTGCCGGGAACAAATAAAACCCAAATATTTTTTGACGAAAGATGTCTTGTAAAATTCATTGATTACCAGTTGATTGGCTCGAGTAATTTTCGTACTTTCGTATAGGTAAATACTATTTTATGTTTTTCTTTACGTTCTCAAAAAAACAAAAAGGCAATCCATATGGATGTTATGTTGACTGACTAATTTAAACAAAACCTTTCAAGATGAAAACTAAAAACATAATTCTTGCTTTGTGTATGTTTTGTCAATTTTGTTTTGGGCAAACATTGACCAGGAAATCATTGCACGGCATGGTCGTGAATGATTCGGTCAATATACAAAGTGGTTATGTTCTTAACGTGAATTCAAATACAAGAGCATTTGTCAAGTCTCAAGGGTATTTCGACATACTTGCAAAAACAAACGACACCTTGCTTTTTTCGAGCACTGGATTAAAGCCAAAAAAAATTGTGCTGACTGAAAAGGATTTTGCAGTTTCTGTATTGATAATAAAAATGAATGCACTCATAAATCCATTGAAAGAAGTTGTCATCATGAAAACGGATTTGAAACTTAATCTAGGCAGTATTCAAGACATTATAGACAAGGAATATTTTGACGACAAGCAGTCTTCGCCAGACAATCCATTGATGCCGACAGACATAAAATACGGAATGGATATTGATCGAGTAGGTAAAATAATTTGGAAATCGCTCTTCAAAGAAAACTATCAAAAAGAAAAAGATGCCGACTATGGCGATTTTACCGAAGTTGTGCCAAAACGAATTAAACAATTTTTCTTCACCAACACATTAAAGTTGAAAGAGGATGAAATTGGACTTTTCCTTATTTTTTGCGAGAACGATTCCAGATCCAAAGCACTCCTAAAACCCGAAGCCGAATTTGAATTGATTGAATTTTTAATTAACAAAAACGAGGAATTCAAAAGATTTACTACATTTGAAAAATGAAAATCAAGAATCGATTTTTCGTTAATTAATTATTAATTAAAAGGTTTTGTAACTGTACATCTTCGTAACTTTGCGACTTAAAGAATAGATTATGTTTGGAATAGGAGGAGGCGAATTAATTTTCATTTTGTTTGTTATTTTGATGCTTTTTGGCTCGGACAAAGTGCCGGAAATTGCCCGTACTATGGGAAAAGCGATGGCGCAATTGAAGAATGCCACAAACGACATTAAAAACGAAATTCAAAAAGGAGCTGAAGACAACGGTTTAGACCAAAAAACATTGAATAATTTTACGGGTAATATTACTTCAGAAATCAATAGTGCCAAAGCCAATTTGCTTGGAGACACAAATCCATTGAGTGGAATTTCGGATGCCGTTTCAAATGAAATTGACAAAACTAAAAGCAGTATATTAGACAACACAATTCCTCAAGTGGATAAAGTTGCAGGAGAAATAGAAGGCATTGTTGAAGGCCCAATAAAACGTAAAATGTAATGTTGGATAAAATAGTGTCACTTGACCAAAAATTATTTGTTTACTTAAATAGTCTAGGTTCCGAAACTTATGATGGACTTTGGTTGATGATTACTAAACAATACAATTGGATTCCGCTTTTTTTGTTCTTGTTGTATATTATTTACAAAAAAGTAGGAGGCAAACAAACTTTGTATTTGATTTTATTCGTGGCTATTTTGCTCGTTCTAACGGATCAAACAGCTAATTTATTCAAAAATGGATTTCAAAGGTTGCGACCTTGCAACAATCCAGAAATAAATTCATTTATAAGAATAGTACAATCCAGATCGTCATTTGGGTTTTTCTCGGGTCACGCCTCAAGTTCAATGGGAGTTGCCACATTTTTATACCTTGTTTTCAAAAGAGATTTCAAATACTTTTGGCTACTGTTTTTATGGCCATTAATCTTTGCATATAGCCGTATTTATTTGGGCTTGCATTATCCATTGGATATTATTTGTGGGTATTTGTGTGGAGGAATATTGGGCTTTTTGATGTTCAAATTCTATCAAATGGCCAAAAAGAGAAACTTCCCTATTTAAAACATTGAAAGGAACGGAGCATCTCAAGTAATTTACAAAACCCTGCTTACCGTCAATCCATCACGGATAGGCAACAAAACGGTTTCCACTCTCGGATCATTTTTCAATAAAAGATTGTATTCCAATAATATTTTGGTACTGATGTCTTTTGGATGCAAAGGTTCCAGAACTTTTCCGCTCCACAACACGTTATCCGAAAGAATAATGCCGCCTTTGTTCATTTTTGGAACAATCAATTCAAAATAATTGATGTAATTTTCCTTGTCGGCATCGATAAAAACCAAATCAAATTTTAAATCCAATGTTGGAATAATGTCAATGGCTTCGCCGAGATGTTGTACAATTTGGTTTCCCCAAGGCGATTTGTCAAAATGTTTTCGCTGAAAATCCACCAATTCTTCTTTGATGTCAATGGTGTGAAGTGTTCCGTTTTCTTGCATTCCTTCACATAAACACAAAGCCGAATAGCCAGTATAGGTGCCAATTTCAAGAATATTCACGGGACGAATCAGTTTGGACAACATACTCAAAACGCGTCCTTGAAAATGTCCGCTTAACATTCGCGGCAACAAAACTTTCTGATAGGTTTCTTTGTTTAAAGCAGCCAACAATTCCGGCTCTTTTTCAGAATGTTGCTCGATATAATTTTCTAAATCTTGGGAAATAAAGTGCATTTTATTAATTTTTGTCAAAGTTATCAAATTATCAAATGTACATACGAGCATTTATGCAAATTGATGAAATAAATCAACAAATAGTCATTAAATTTGCACCATGCAAATCGAGAAAAAAGACATACGAGCCTTATCAAAAGAACAATTACGGGATTTTTTTGTTGCCAATGGCGATAAATCCTTTCGTGGAAACCAAGTTTATGAATGGTTGTGGAGCAAAGGCGCCCACAGTTTTGATGATATGACCAATGTGGCGAAAGCTACTCGTACTATGCTCGAAAACAATTTTGTCATCAATCACATCAAAGTCGACACGATGCAGCGCAGTGAAGACGGAACGGTAAAAAATGCGGTTCGTTTGCACGATGGTTTGGTGGTGGAGAGTGTTTTGATTCCAACAAACACTAGAACAACAGCTTGTGTTTCAAGTCAAGTGGGTTGCAGCTTGGATTGTAATTTTTGTGCCACGGCACGATTGAAAAGGATGCGAAATCTGGAACCTGCCGAAATTTACGATCAGGTGATTGCCATCGATAAAGAGAGTCGTTTGTATTACAATCATCCTTTGTCGAATATTGTTTTTATGGGAATGGGTGAGCCATTGATGAATTACAATAATGTGATGAAAGCCATCGAAATGATAACTTCAAACGAAGGTTTGGGAATGTCTCCAAAACGTATTACGGTTTCAACCTCTGGCGTTCCTAAAATGATTAAAAAATTGGCAGACGATGAGGTGAAATTTAAATTGGCTGTTTCGCTACATTCAGCAATAGATGAAATTCGATCCAAGATTATGCCTTTTAGTGAAAATTTTCCTTTGGCTGATTTAAGAGAATCATTGGAGTATTGGTACAGAAAAACAAAAAGCAAAGTTTCTTATGAATATGTGGTATGGAAAGGAATCAACGACAATAAAGCTTCTGTTGATGCTTTGGTTAAATTCTGCAAATATGTTCCTTGCAAAGTCAATTTAATTGAATACAATCCAATTGATGACGGCGAGTTTCAACAAGCTTCGGAAGAATCCATCAATGCCTACATAAAAGCACTGGAAGCTACAGGAATTGTGGTAAAAGTGAGAAGAAGTCGCGGAAAAGATATTGATGCGGCTTGTGGTCAATTGGCTAATAAAGAAGCATAAAAAAAGAGTTCAATTTGAACTCTTTTTTTATGCAATAAATAATATAAATTAATCTTTCAAGATAATTTGAAAGGCAATTCCACCGTCTACGGCTAACATTGCCAAGTTGTCGCAGTCGCCGGTTCCGTAATCAATGGTGACATAATGCGAATTTTTCGAAAGTTTTAGCACTCCTGAAACAGGGAAAGGTCTAGGATTTGCTTGTAAGCCACAGGCTGTTTTATTTATTAATGGTGTGCTTTCAGCAATTGATGAAGAATAAACATTGCCGATTGAGCTTGTTGTGGTAAAAGTTCCCCAAGTAGAAAACACATCGTCAGTTGGGCTTGTTCGGGTCGAAAATCCAGCGGTCATTTCTCTAAAACGCTCTCCGTTACGGGTATAAACACCGTCTTTTGTGGTTAGTTTCATGTTGGCCATGGTAAATGTGGTTTTTGGATGCAGGGTAGTTGAAGCTCCAAGCATTTCTCTTTTCCAAGTAGATGTCCCTTCAAGTTTGTTGTCATTAATATAGAAATTATTGTAGGTTACGGTCATGGTTTTAGGGAATGTTGTGCTGATTGTTCGAGTTAGAATAATTTGTCCTCTCAAATTATGTCCTCTAAATAAACATGAAGTAGTAGCCGTTCCAAAAGTAATAGTGATAACTCTTACGGTTGGAGTAGAACCCAGATCACTAATGGTAGCGCAGTCAGGGGTTAGTCGATAATAGGTTCCAGATACCCTGCCATTGGTAGAACCTTCAGTCAATTCATATTGGTCATCGGCAATTACCGATACGTCATCAATGGCATTGTCCATTGTTTGTGTTGCGGTAACTTCATTTAGAGTAAGGGTATTGTCTGTTGAGGCAGGAGCAGGAGTTGAATCTGAATTACAACTTGTAAAAACAAGAATGCTCAAAAAAAACATGCCAATTAGTAAAAATTTAGTTTTCATAATAATTGTTTTTTTAGGTTTAATTGTTTGGTATGTAGGTTAATAATAGATTAAAGTGGATGATAAAGTTATTTTAAAAAAATGAGATAAAGAGAATGCTTTGTTTAAAATCGATGAACGACACTTTTGGGATTCACATAATTTGCATATATGATTTAACCTTTAAATGTTGTTTTTAGTATAATAATGCCATAATTTTTTTGGAATGTTGTTTAATGGATGATGAATCAGAATAGAAATTTAGGGTAATTTAAAGTTAAATAATGGTAAAAAACACTTCCACTTCGCAAAATAGTTGCCGTTTTTTTATTCGAAAATAGTATATTTGGACTCTAATGAATATTACTTCTCAAATAAAGCAGCCTATTTTTAACGAGATGGAACTTTTCGAAAAAAAGTTCTATGAATCGATGACTTCAAAAGTGGCTTTGCTGAATAGAATCACTTATTATATAGTCAATCGGAAAGGAAAACAAATGCGTCCCATGTTTGTTTTTTTGACTGCCAAAATGGTTTCTGCGGGAATTGTAAACGAAAGAACCTATCGTGGTGCTTGTGTCATAGAACTGATTCATACCGCCACTTTGGTACATGACGACGTGGTCGATGACAGTAATCGACGAAGAGGTTTTTTCTCCATCAATGCACTTTGGAAAAACAAAATCGCTGTGCTAGTTGGTGATTATTTGCTGTCCAAAGGATTGTTGCTTTCTATCGACAACGGTGATTTTGATTTGCTGAGAATTATTTCGGTAGCCGTTCGCGAAATGAGTGAAGGCGAGTTATTGCAAATCGAAAAAGCCAGAAGGCTCGATATTACCGAAGAAGTTTATTATGAAATTATCCGAAAAAAAACCGCCACTTTAATTGCCGCTTGTTGCGCTTTGGGTGCAAAATCGGTTCTTGAAGATGAAGTCCAGGTGGAGAATATGCGAAAATTTGGCGAACTCATAGGGATGGCTTTTCAAATCAAGGACGATTTATTTGATTATACAGAGGATGCCATTGGTAAGCCCACAGGAATCGACATCAAGGAACAAAAAATGACTTTGCCGCTTATCCACGTTTTGAATAATTGTACTTTCAAAGAAAAATCTTGGCTCATCAATTCCATCAAGAACCATAATAAAGACAAGAAACGAGTAAAAGAAGTGATCAACTTCGTGAAAGATCATAACGGCTTGCTGTATGCCGAACAGAAAATGGCAGAATTCCAGCAAGAAGCACTCCTTCTTTTAGATAATTATCCCCAATCAGAGTTTAAAGATGCCTTGATTTTGATGGTAAATTATGTCATTGAAAGAAAAAAATAATTTTTTTAAATAAAAAACATCTCCTAAAGCCTTAATTTTATTAAGGTTTTTATTTTTTAGTTTAAAAATGTAATTACCAATGCAACCTTTTTGCAACTGGATTCGTCTTACTTATAGAAACACTTTATAAAAAGAATTTGAAAGTACTTTACTTAAATCAAGAAGAAAATGAAATCATCCGTTTGGCTATCGAGAGCAATCGATCGGCCCAACAAGAGATTTACGTCAAATTTTCTTCGAAAATGTTAAGTGTTTGCAGACAATACATAAAGGACATTCATCAAGCTGAAGACATCATGATAACGGCTTTTATGAAAGTGTTCACCAATTTGAAAAATTTCGAAAAAAAGGGAAGTTTTGAAGGTTGGATTAGACGAATAATGATCAATGAATGCATTTCGCATATCAGGGTTCAAAAGAAAGTGAGTTTTATTGAGGACGAAAATTATTCCGAGGATAGTTTCAACAATATTGAAAGTCAAATTTCGATAGAAGATATTCAGTCTTTGATTGACGGTTTACCCGATGGATATAAAATTATTTTCAATTTGTATGCGATAGAAGGATATAAGCACCAAGAAATTGCGAGTATGTTGGGAATTAACGAAGGAACGTCAAAATCGCAATTGTCTCACGCCAGGAAAACATTGAAAGAGCAAATAATAAAGCTAAAAAATTACAGTAATGGAACAGCATAAAATAGAAAAACAATTCAGGGAACAATTGAATTCTCGCGAAATCAAGCCTTCAGAAATGGCTTGGGCGAAGCTGGATGGCATGCTTTCAGAAGCGGAAAAACCAAAAGTTAAATTCCCTTGGTTATACATTGCGGCAAGTTTTGTTGGGTTTGTATTGATTGCGACGTTTTATTTCGCCCAAAAAGAAGATAGAATCGACAACCAGAAAAATGGAGTGGTAATCCAGAATCCAGTTGCTCCTAAAACGGATGCAATACCTTTGGAGAAGGTCGATTTTAAAATAGAGGAAAAGGGTTCAGTAGTTGATGTTTCCCAACAATCGGCTGCAAAAAAGGATAAATCTTCCCTGCCAGAAAAACATTCATTAAGCGGTAAAAACAATTTAAATCAAAGTCAAGTAGCAGAGCTTACAATCTCCGGTCAAAAAAATGACCCGTTTGCTTCTTCGGACATAAATGACAAGTCGATTGATGAAATACTTGCCGCAGTCAAGACAACATCAAAACCCACAAGTTCAAAAACGACAGTAAAAGTAAATTCCAATGCATTGCTTTCGCAAGTGGATGGAGAATTGGAACTTTCATTTCGAGAAAAAGTAATTGATAAAGTAAACGAGAATTACCAAGTAGTCAAGGAGGCTTTGGCTAGCCGCAATCAAGAATAAATCATTAATCACCATTTAAATAATCTATCATGAGAAATTTTACAATTTACTTAGTGCTATTGCTATGTCTTTTTGCAAGCAAAATGTTGGCGCAAGGCCCGAGCCAAAAAGGCGAACAGACAGAGCAAAGCTTTGAAAAACAGGCAAAAAACATTGCTTCAAATATTGAAAACATAACAAAAGAAGAGAAGTCAGAATTAAAAAAAGAAGTGGATGCCGTAAATGATCAATTGGCAAACGGTACAATAACCAAAGAAGAAGCAGAAAGTAAAAAAAACACTTTGGCACAAGCCAGAGCCATCAATATTGAGGCAAGAGTTGCCAAAGAGCAAGAAAAACTTGAAGCTTTGGTTCAGAAAAAAGTTGACGGACAAATCACGGTAGTGGATTCAACAGGAAGAAAGACATTCGTTATACCGGCAATGAAAGTAATAAATAGCAAAAACAAAAAAGAAAAAAGAACTACTTCGCAATTTGTTCTCGCTTTCGGAGCCAATAATTTGGTAACAGATGGAGCAGTCGCCAATTCCGATTTCTATTATTGGCAATCTCATTTCTTCGAATGGGGATTTACATACAACACGAGAATATTCAAAAATGATAATTTATTGCATTTGAAGTATGGATTTTCAGTAATGTACAACAACATTTGTCCAACGGATAACCGATACTTTGTACCTGATGGTAACAACCAAACAAATCTTGAGGTCTTCCCTTATGAATTAGACGATTCTAGGTTTAAAAATGTTTATTTGGTTGCTCCTGTACATTTAGAGTTTGATTTCTCGGGGAATAAGTCAAAAAATGGTAAACCCGGTTTTTCAACACACAAAGGAGTTCGTTTCGGAATAGGCGGGTATAGCGGGTTTAGAATAAAATCAAAGCAAAAACTGTATTACAATATTGGCGATGATAAAATAAGGATAAAAACTAAAGGGGATTTTAATGCCAATGATTTTATTTATGGCGTGAGTACTTACCTTGGTTATAGAGAAACCAGTTTGTATTTGAAATACGATTTAAATCCATTATTTGAGAATAATACTGTAGATCAAAACAACATTTCACTTGGAGTACGCTTCGATTTTAATTAAATATTTTGAGTTAGTTTTATACGGCAAGAAGTGTTTCAGCAATGAAGCACTTTTTCATTTTAATAATCCAAAATTAACTTTGTATCTTTGAACTTTTCCAACTTCAACCAAGAACAAATTGATTTCACAAACTACTATTGATACCGTTTTCGAAACTGCTCGTGTAGAGGAGGTTATTGGTGATTTTGTGCAATTAAAGAGGGCTGGAAGCAACTTCAAGGGATTGAGCCCGTTCTCGGATGAGCGTTCACCATCGTTCATGGTTTCGCCTGCCAAAGGTATTTGGAAAGATTTCAGTTCTGGAAAAGGTGGAAATGCCGTGGCTTTCTTGATGGAACATTCTCATTTTACCTATCCGGAAGCCATTCGATTTTTGGCCAAGAAATACAATATCGAAATCGAGGAAACCGAGCAAACCGATGAAGAAAAAGCCAATACCGATGTTCGGGAAAGTATGTATTTGGTTTCGGAATTTGCCAAAGATTATTTCCACAACACGTTGCTGCATTCTGAAGAAGGCAAAGCCATAGGTCTTTCTTATTTCAAGGAAAGAGGTTTTACTAGCGAAACCATAAAGAAATTTGCTCTAGGATATTCGCCCGAAGCTTGGGATGCTTTTACCAAGGAAGCTTTGGGGAAAGGGTATAAACTAGAATTTCTGGAAAGTACGGGTTTGACCATTCCAAAAGACGACAGGCCGTTTGACCGGTTCAAAAGTCGAGTGATGTTTCCCATACAAAGTATGTCGGGAAGGGTTTTGGGTTTTGGCGGAAGAATTTTGACCAACGACAAAAAAGCGGCAAAATACCTCAATTCACCTGAAAGTGACATTTACCACAAAAGTAAAGTCTTGTACGGAATTTTTCAGGCCAAGCAAGCCATTGCCAAACAAAATAATTGTTTTTTAGTAGAAGGGTATACCGATGTCATCCAGTTCAATCAAGCTGGAATAGAAAACGTGGTGGCTTCTTCAGGAACGGCTTTGACACCGGACCAAATTCGGTTAATCAATAGATTGACAAAAAACATAACCGTTCTTTTTGATGGTGATGCTGCAGGATTGCGTGCTTCCATTCGAGGAATCGACTTGATTCTGGAAGAAGGAATGAACGTGAAAGTTTGTGCTTTTCCCGACGGAGAAGACCCTGATAGTTTTGCCAAGAAAACGCCTTATGAAGAATTGGTTAAATATTTAGACGAAAATGCCAAAGATTTTATCCAGTTCAAGGCTTCTATGTTGATGAATGACGCCAAGAATGATCCCATCAAAAAAGCCGATTTGATTCGGGATATGGTGGTGAGTATTTCCAAAATTCCGGATAGAATCCAAAGGGAAGTTTATATTCAGGAATGTTCCCGAATTATGGATATTTCTGAGCAAGTTTTGGTCAGCACTTTGGCGCAATTGGTTCAAAAGGATGTTGCCGAGGTAGGAAAAAAATTAAAACAAGAACAAAAAGATAAAGCTTTTGAGGTCGTAAAAAACGACACGCCTGCCCAAGTTCAAAAAATTGATATTCTCTATGGTTTGGAACGAAAAATCATAGAAATTCTTTTGTTGTACGGCAATAAAACTGAGGAGTTTGAGGATGTGCTTTTAAAAGCAAATGAAGAAGGCGAAATCGAGAATGTCATCGAAAAGAAGCAATACAAAGTGTTTCAGCGCATCTACCTGAGTTTACAGGAAGACGAAGTCGAGTTGGCAAATCCTTTGTTTCGAGATATATTCAAAAGTTTGACAAGTTATTATCTTCAAAACGAGAATTTTAATATTGAGCAATATTTAATGCATTTGCAACCAGAGTTCGCTCAAGAAGTAACCGATATTTTGATGGAAGACGAGAGGGTGGTCTTGCACAATTGGGAAGGACAGAATATTTTTCCAAAGTCGAAAAATGACACCATCAGCCAATATGTGTCTGAAACGATCTTGACGATGCGTTGGTATTTGGTTGATAGAATTATCGAAGAAATAAAAAGCTCTATATCTTCTGAGCCTGGGTCAGATAATATAGAGCCTTTGTCTATGGCAATGGATTATTCTAAGCTAATCAACTCTTTTTCCAAAAAACTCGGCAGAGTGATGTCGCGTTATAGTAATTAAACTATTTCCAATGTTTTTGCCTTGTTTACCAAATCTACTAGATTGGTAACATTCAATTTTTGCAACAGCCTTAATTTGTAAGTACTGATTGTTTTTTCGTTGAGTCCCAAAATTTTGGAAATCTCGTTGTTTTTCTTGCCGTCACTCAAATAGCGTAAAACTTCCACTTCACGATTGGATAGTTTTCTGTACAAACGCTCGCTTTTGTTTTGTTTTGCAATTAAAGCAAGGTTTTTCTTGACAGTTTCATTTATGATTATCTTTCCTTGATGTACTTTGATAATGGATTGGCCTAGGGTTTCCAGTTTTTCTTTTTTGGAAATAAAACCAGCAACACCTGCTTTGATGGCATTAGGCGCATAAATCTGCTCAGAAAGGTCGCTAAAGATGATGATTTTAGTTTTTGGGAAATTCTTCAGAATATTTTTAACTTCAAAAATACTGGAAAGCCCCTCTAATTCTAAGTCCAAGACTAAGACATCAATCTCCTTGGTAAGCAGGATATCTCTTACCATCATAAAATTCCCCACATTGGCAACAATTGAAATGTCGTCATGATCTTTGAAGTAAGATTTTACACCAAAATGTACAACTGGGTGATTGTCGGCTAAACAAACTTTTATCATAATTTTAAATTTAGAATTGTTTATCTCTTTCGAGAAGCAAAGTTAGTAAATAATATCTGTAAAATACAGAAAATCAATAGAAAAATACTACTTAAATTCTTTGGGGATTGTGCAAACGGGGATTTCATTCATTTTATGTTGATTGACAGTGTTTAATTTTTTGTATATCTTGAACACGGTACTTTCTCTTTCCGTGAAATCTTCTGCTTTTTTTTCTTTTTCATCCTCCAGCATTGCCCATTCCAACTCGTCATAACTGGCGCCAAGTTGATCTTCGTCGGTCCTGTCGTCGCCAAACAAACCATCGGTTGGAGAAGCTTTTAGAATAGAAGTTGGAATTTTTAAAAACTCGCCCAAAGCATACACATCCGACTTCATTAAATCGGCTATTGGACTCATGTCTACGCCGCCATCACCATATTTTGTGTAAAAACCCACTCCGAAATCTTCTACTTTATTTCCTGTTCCCGCCACCAATAAACCATGGATTCCAGCAAAATAATACAATGTGGTCATTCGCAAACGGGCACGAGTATTAGCCAAAGATAGGTTTACTTTAGCGACATCAGCGGTACTTGGAACATTTTTTTTGAAATCTTCGAATACTGAGGTCAAATCAGCTTCAATATTTTTTACGTTTGGGAATCTTTTTTTCAATTGCTCGATGTGTTCTTGTCCACGATTCACTTGACTTGGAGCTTGATGTATGGGCATTTCAACGCATAAAGTGGTCAAGCCGGTTTGTGCACAAAGTGTTGAGGTAACTGCCGAATCGACTCCGCCAGAAATCCCAACAACAAAACCACTTACTTTTGCGTTTTCTGCGTAGGTTTTTAGCCAATTTACAATATGGGTGTTCACTTTTTCAACTTGTAGCGTGCTTTTTTTAGTCATAATACTTTGAGTTTTTAAAAAGGAGGAATTGTATATTTGCAAAAATAATAATTTTATAGACAGTATCTCTTCATTTCAAAGTTAGTTCGCTTAACCTTATAAAGAATTGCGAGAACTGAAGAAATCAGGCCTCAAAAAAGTATAAATGAGAAAAATAATTTTTATAATCACGTTAATGACCGTTTTTGTCTCCTGTGACAAAAAATCAAAAGTTGAAAAAGAGATTGAGGAAATTCCAGTGACAATTAAGGTCGAACGGTTTGATAAACTTTTTTTCGAGGCGAAACCAGAGGATTTGGGTAAATTAAAAAAAGAATTTCCTTTCTTTTTTCCACCGGGAAATGACGATAATGTTTGGCTTGAAAAAATGCAAAATCCGCTTTGGAGAGAATTATATACCGAAGTCCAGAAAAAATACTCCAATTTCGAACTTATTCAAAATGAATTGGAAACCCTTTTCAAACATATAAAATATAATTTTCCTAAAACTAAAACGCCAAAAGTGATTACCGTAATCTCTGAAATGGATTATAACAACAAGGTAATTTATGCGGATAGTTTACTGATTATTTCGCTGGAATTGTATTTAGGAAAAGAGCATAAATTTTACCAATTTCCGAACTATTTGAAACAGAATTTCGAAGAAAAACAGATGATGCCGGACGTGGTTTCAAGTTTCGCCCTCAATAAAATTTCGCCTGTAACAGATAAAACTTTGCTGAGCCAAATGATTTATTTTGGAAAGGAATTGTATTTGAAAGATTTGCTATTGCCGGACTACAGCGATGCCGACAAAATGGGATATACTTCAGAACAAATCAAATGGTGTGAGGAAAATGAAAGTTATATGTGGCGCTATTTCTTGGAAAAAGAAATGTTGTACAGCTATGATTCAAAATTGGGCAACCGATTTGTAAATCCAGCCCCATTTTCCAAGTTTTATCTTGAAATCGACAATGAATCACCGGGAAGAGTAGGCGCTTGGATAGGTTGGCAAATGGTTCGTTCCTATATGAAAAACAATGACGTTCCAATTGAGGAACTGCTAAAAATGAATGCTAAAGAAATATTCGAAAAATCTAAATATAAACCCAAGAAATAATGGCAATTACAAATAAATCAGAAATTAAGTTAAGCATCGAATTAGACGAAAACCGTGTTCCCGAAAAATTAATGTGGACGGCAATAGAAGGAGGAATTCAAGAGGAGGAATGCAAAGCGTTCATGCTTTCGGTTTGGGACGGTAACGAAAAATCAACAAAATGTATCGAATTGTGGACTAAAGAAATGCCGGTTGACGAAATGAAAGTTTTCTTTCATCAAACATTGACTTCCATGACAGAAACTTTTCAACGTGCCACGGGCGACGAAAAAATGTCGGCAACAATGAAAGATTTTTGTGATTACTTTGCCGAAAAATTGCAGCTGAAATTGTAATTATCAAGATGGATTGTAATAAAAAATCCCAAAACTAAAATGGTTAGTTTTGGGATTTTTTTTGTTTTGAATGACGATTTAAAACCCGCTGTTGTTTTTGAAAACTTCCTGGTTTACTTCGTCAATGTAATCTAAAACAATATCTTTTCCTGTAGATTCCGTTGCCGATGTCACAAAATATTGCGGCATTTCGGCCCAATTGTTGGCAAACATTTGCTTTTTGTAGGCTGCAATATGTGAATCTATTTTGGTTTTGCTGATCTTGTCGGCTTTGGTAAAAATGATGCAGAAAGGAATTTCGCTTTCGCCCATATACGACATAAATTCAATGTCGATTGATTGTGCTTCGTGACGAATGTCAATCAATACAAAGGCGCAAACCAGTTGTTCCCTTGTTTCAAAATAATCCGTGATAAATTGCTGAAAAACGGATTTGGTTTTCTTGGAAACTTTGGCATAACCATAACCCGGCAAATCGACAAGAAACCAATTGTTGTTAATCAAAAAGTGATTGATCAACTGTGTTTTTCCTGGTCTTCCCGAGGTTTTTGCCAAATTTTTATGGTTGGTCAACATATTAATCAACGATGACTTCCCAACATTGGAGCGACCTATAAAAGCATACTCCGGCAAAAAGTCTTTCGGACATTTTTCTACTTCGGAGTTGCTGACAATAAATTCGGCAGTATTAATTTTCATAATGATTGTTGTAAATTCTTTGCAAAAAAAATCTAATGCGCCTTCAAATGGGTATGTGTCAACCAATCTTCCAGCAAACGATTGAACTCTTCAGGATGTTCCATCATGGCGGCGTGACCGCATTTGTCAATCCAGTATAAAGTGGCATTTGGCAATAATTCATTGAACTCTTCGGCTACATTTGGAGGAGTTACACCATCATTTTTTCCCCAAATCAAACAAGTTTGAACGTGCATTTTTGGTAAATCTTTTGCCATGTTGTGTCGAATGGCACTTTTGGCAATTGTCAGCGTTTTGATTAGTTTAATTCGGTCGTTTACAGTGGCATAAACTTCGTCTACCAATTCTGGAGTTGCCATTGCGGGATCATAAAATACGGCTTCCGCTTTTTTTCTGATGTATTCATAGTCGCCTCTTTTGGGATAACTGTCGCCCATGGCGCTTTCGTAAAGTCCTGAACTTCCAGTCAAAACGAGTCCTGCCACTTTTTCTGGATACATCTTGGTGTGGTACAAAGCGATGTGGCCTCCCAATGAGTTTCCCAACAAAATGACTCTGTCAAAACCTTTGAAAGTGATAAAATCCTTCACATATTTTGCAAAAGCTTTTACGTTGGTTTTCAAAATGTTTTGGGTGTATATCGGTAAATCTGGTATTACTATTTTGTATCCTTTTTCAGAAAAATAACTGGCCACGGCATCAAAGTTGCTTAATCCTCCCATTAAACCGTGCAAAACAACAATTGGAGTTCCTTCTCCGGATTCATAATAGCTGTATCTACCTTCTTTTTTAAAGTATTTTTCCATACGTTTTATCGCAAATTTTCATTCGCCACAAAGATAGGTTTTAATAAATCAAAAAAAATTCCTGCAATCAAATTTTATCAAGATTCTTCTTTTTGTTAAAAATAGCAATGTAGCGGTATCGATTTCGCTTCAAATATTTTGGTTTAATTTCTTTCAAAAGAAGGTTTATTAACGACAAATTTCTCTTTTTGTCAGAGAATCTTTTCGACAATTGAATAGTTCTCAACAATGGGCTCAAAAAACGGCTAACGTTCTGATTGTCTAAAAACTAGGCTTTCTGCTTTGAAAGTGGTAAAACTTATTAACAAAGTGGTAAGTTGTGGTAAATTGTGGTAGAAATTTTTATATTTTTGCTCATCACATTTTAATATTATTTCAATTGAATACAATTGTCGGAACATATGAATGTAAAGTCGATGCCAAAGGAAGGGTTTTGTTGCCTTCACCTTTGAAAAAGCAATTGGCTGCTTCACTTCAAAACGGGTTTGTTTTGAAGCGTTCTGTTTTTCAGCCTTGTCTGGAATTGTATCCAATGGAAGAATGGGATTTGATGATGCAAAAAATCAACAAACTCAATCGATTCGTAAAGAAAAACAATGACTTTATCCGTCGATTCACGGCAGGAGTAAAGGTGGTTGAAATCGATGCGT
The DNA here is from genome assembly GCF_900129545.1 of Flavobacterium fluvii. Taxonomy (GTDB): domain Bacteria; phylum Bacteroidota; class Bacteroidia; order Flavobacteriales; family Flavobacteriaceae; genus Flavobacterium; species Flavobacterium fluvii. The sequence goes on from NZ_FQWB01000001.1 coordinate 1,308,108, forward strand.
TGGGGCGATTATTGGTTCCGAAGGATTTAGTGGTTTTTGCAGGTATTGCCAAAGACGTCGTGTTTTCATCGGCTGTCAATATTGTGGAGATTTGGGACAAGGATTTATATGAAAAATCAATAGACGGTCAGGACATTGATTTTGCAGATTTAGCCGAAGATGTAATGGGGAACTTAAATGACGACGACAATGGAATATCATAATCCGGTTTTGCTTCATCCTACGGTAGATGGTTTGAATATCAAGCCTGATGGTGTTTATGTTGACGTGACCTTTGGTGGTGGCGGACATTCAAAAGAGATTTTGCGCCGATTGGGTCCAAATGGAAAATTGTTTGCTTTTGACCAGGACGAAGATGCATTGGCAAATGCTTTGCCGGACGAAAGATTCACGCTTATCAACGAGAATTTCAGGTTTATAAAAAGGTTTTTGCGTTTTTATGGCGTGAAAAGCGTGGATGGGATTTTGGCTGATTTAGGAGTTTCGTCTCATCAGTTTGATGTTGCAGAAAGAGGTTTTTCTACTCGTTTTGATGCCGAATTGGATATGCGAATGAGTCAAAAAAATGATTTAAATGCCTACAGAGTAGTCAATGAATATGATGATGCGAATTTGAGAAGAGTCTTCTTGGATTATGGAGAATTGAAAAATGCACCCGCTTTGTCAAGAACAATTATAGAGGCCAGAGAGCATCAACCAATCAAAACTACAGATGAGTTGAAAGATATTTTGGCGAAATATTTACCTGAAAGAATTCGAAATAAAATATTGGCCCAGATTTATCAAGCCATTCGAATAGAAGTCAACCAAGAAATGGATGTTTTGAAAGAATTTCTGGAGCAATCATTGGAGATTTTGAACCCAGGGGGAAGATTAAGCGTGATTTCCTATCATTCATTGGAAGACCGATTGGTAAAAAGATTTGTCAAAAACGGAATGTTCGAAGGAGAACCAGAACGTGACTTTTTTGGCAACTTTTCAGTTCCATTCAAAACCGTCGGAAAACTAATTGTTCCAGATAACGACGAAATCAAAATCAACAATAGAGCAAGAAGTGCCAAATTAAGAATTGCCGAAAAAATATAATTTGTTTAAAAAACATTTGACTCTTTTGCGTCTTTGTGGCTAATAAAAAAATAATGAAAAACGGAGTTTACGGCATATTGAAAGCGCGGTTTCTAATTGAAGATGATTCAATGAAGAATTGGCGTTTTATCGTTTTTCTAATCATTTTAGCCATTATAATGATTGCCAATACCCAAAATTTTGAGCAAAAAGTATTCAAGATAAGTGAATTGACCAATGATGTAAAAGAACTCCGTTCGGAATTTGTGGACAGACGTTCAGAGTTAATGAAGTTAAAAATGGAATCGACTGTGTCCGAGAAAATGGTGGAAAAACAAATTTTCCCATCGACAGTTCCACCAATAAAAATAAAAGTCAAAAAACCGGTTGAAAAAAGCTTTTTCCAAAAAATATGGCAGTAGAAGATAAAAATATATCCTACAGAATTTATCTGGTCGCTTTCGCCATCTTCTTGATGGCCATCGCGATTGCCGTAAAATTGACCAATATTCAATGGATAGAAGGAGATTATTATCGAAAATTGGCCAAAGAAAGAACCGTTAAAAATTTCGTTATTCCTGCCAATAAAGGAAATATCTATTCTGCCGACGGAAGTTTGTTGGCGACATCAATTCCCAATTATGAAATTCGTTTCGATGCCGTTGCTCCAAAAGCGGAAGCATTCGAAAAAAACGTGAAATCATTATCGGATTCCTTGTCCGTTCTTTTAGGAAAGCCGAGTGGTGTTTTTCTGAACGAATTTAGAAAAGCCAGAGCGAATAAAAACCGTTATTTCTTGGTGGCTCGCAATTTGAGTTATACGGAATACATGAAAATTAAAGGCTTCCCGATGTTTAATCTTGGTGCTTACAAAGGCGGAATTATTGTAGAACAGGAAACGGTAAGAGAACACCCAATTGGACAAATTGCCAAAAGAACCATTGGTTACGAAAGAAGAAATCCAGATGGAAGCCGTGACGGAAAAGGAATCGAATGGGCTTTTAGTAAATATCTTAATGGAAAAGACGGCAAGATTTTAAAGCAAAAAATTGCCAAAGGACAGTGGAAACCCATTCGTGACGTGAATGAAGTTGACCCACAAGATGGTTACGACGTGATTTCGACAATAGATGTATTTATCCAGGATATTGCACATCACGCTTTGTTGAAGCAATTGACGGATTACGAAGCCGATCACGGTTGCGTGGTGGTTATGGAAACCAAAACAGGTAAAATAAAAGCCATTTCAAATTTGGGAAGAGACGGCGATGGCTCTTATTCTGAAACTACCAATTATGCAGTTGCCGAATCGCATGAACCGGGTTCAACCTATAAATTGGTCGATTTGATGGTGTTGCTGGATGATAAAAAAATAGATACCAGTGCTGTTTTTGACAGTTACGGAGGCGTAATTAAATACTCTGGAAAATCAGTTAGGGATTCCCATGAAGGGGGTTACGGGAAAATTTCCTTGGCACGTGGATTTGAGGTGTCTTCCAACACGGTTATGGTTCAGGCTGTTTATAATAACTATAAAAAAAATCCAGAAGAGTTTGTTAATCATATCAATCGTTATGGTTTGAATAAATGTTTGGGACTTCCAATAAAAGGAGAAGGAAAACCATTTGTTCCGCAACCAAGTGATAAAAGCTGGTCCAACATTTCACTTCCTTGGATGGCTTTTGGTTACGGAGTTTCGATTACGCCATTGCAAACCTTGACTTTTTATAACTCTGTTGCCAATAACGGTGTGATGGTAAAACCACAATTTGTTTCCGAAATCAAGGAGTGGAATCGAACCATCAAAAAATACGAAACCGAAGTGATCAATAAAAAAGTATGTTCGCAAGAAACCCTTTTGAAATTGCATGCCGTTCTCGAAAATGTGGTTAAAAAAGGGACAGCAGCGAAACTTTATTCCAAAGATTTTTCAATGGCGGGAAAAACAGGGACAGCAGCAGTAAATTATTCCAAAAATGGCGGTTCAGAGAAATATTATGCTTCTTCATTCGTGGGGTATTTTCCAGCCGACAAGCCTAAATATTCTTGCATAGTAGTGGTGCATAAACCTAATACGGCAAACAACAATTATTATGGAGCCGATGTGGCTGGACCTGTTTTCAAGAGAATTGCCCAAAAGATTTTTACTGATGCCCCTTCTACCAATGAGATAAAAAACATTAATCGAATTGTGCAAAAACAAGAAAAAAGTTATGAGACTTATACTGAAAAGATACAAAAGCAACAACGTTCAATTCCAAATCTAAAGGGAATGTCAGGAATGGATGCCGTTGCACTATTGGGGAATCTTGGGGTAAAAGTGAAAGTAATAGGTGCTGGAAAGGTAAAAAAACAATCCATTCAGCCGGGAGAAAATTTAGCTAAAAACACAACCATAACATTAGAATTATCGTGATTGTTCTAAAAGAAATAATATACAAAGTCGCTATCGAAGCCGTAAAAGGTTCGACGGACATTGTCATCAATAAAATGGATTTCGATTCCAGAAATATTGAGGCAAATGATGTTTTTGTGGCCATTCGCGGCACAATTTCAAACGGGCACGATTTTATTGAAAAGGCCATTGGTTTAGGTGCTGTTGCCATTGTTTGTGATACTTTTCCAGAAGTTTTGATAAACGGAATCACCTATATTCAAGTAAAAGACACCAATAAAGCCTTGGCTTTTATGGCTGCCAATTATTTTGGAAATCCTTCCAGTAAATTAAAGTTGGTGGGTATTACAGGAACTAACGGTAAAACTACAATCGCTTCTTTATTGTATCAATTGTACAAGAAAGCAGGTTTTAAAGTGGGATTGTTGTCCACGGTAAAAATCTTGGTTGACGATATCGAATACAAAGCGACACATACTACGCCGGATTCAATTACCATCAATCATTATTTGAATGAAATGGTAGATGCTGGAGTGGAATATTGTTTTATGGAAGTGAGTTCCCACGGAATTCATCAAAAACGCACGGAAGCGTTGCATTTTGTGGGAGGTGTTTTTACCAATTTATCACACGATCATTTGGATTATCACCCAACTTTTGCAGAATACCGTGACGTGAAAAAATCGTTTTTCGACAATTTGCCAAAAACAGCTTTTGCTTTATCCAATATTGATGATAAAAATGGCCCAGTCATGTTGCAAAACACCACAGCCAAAAAATTGACTTATGCTTTAAAATCCTATTCTGATTACAAAGCTCAAATCCTGGAAAATCAATTGTCAGGTTTGTTGTTGAAAATTAACGGAAATGAAGTTTGGGTAAAACTTATCGGGACATTCAATGCCTATAATTTATTGGCGATTTACGGAACAGCCATTGAATTAGGAATGGAAAGTCTGGAAGTGTTACGATTATTGTCAGATTTGGAAAGTGTTTCAGGACGCTTTCAATTTATAGTTTCTAGTTCGAATATTACGGCGATTGTAGATTACGCACACACGCCGGATGCATTGGAAAACGTGCTAAAAACGATTAATGATATCCGCACCAAAAACGAACAATTGATTACGGTTGTGGGTTGTGGTGGAAATAGGGACAAAGCCAAACGTCCTATTATGGCAGGAATTGCTTCGGAATTGAGCGACAAAGTTATCCTGACTTCCGATAATCCAAGAAATGAAGATCCAGAAGTTATCATTAACGAAATGGAACAGGGAATTGCGCCCCAAAATTATAAAAAATCACTTTCCATTACGGATAGAAAACAAGCGATAAAGACAGCTTGTCAATTGGCCCAGCCGAATGATATTATCCTGATTGCTGGAAAAGGACACGAAACGTATCAGGAAGTAAATGGTGTGCGTCATCATTTTGACGATATGGAAACAATAACAGAATTACTGAACCAACTCAATAAATAGAAAATATGCTATACTACTTATTTGAATATTTAGACAAAACATTGAATGTTTCTGGAGCAGGAGTGTTTCAATACATTACATTCAGATCGGCATTGGCATTTATGCTTTCCTTGCTGTTGTCCACTATTTATGGAAAAAGAATTGTCACTTTTTTGCGCAAGCAACAAATAGGGGAAACCGTTCGTGAACTTGGATTGGCAGGTCAAAACGAAAAAGCGGGAACGCCTACTATGGGAGGGTTGATCATCATATTTGCGACCTTGATTCCAGTTCTTTTGTTTGCCAAATTGCATAATGTTTACATTGTTTTGTTGATTGTGACGACTTTGTGGATGGGAACTATTGGTTTCATTGACGATTACATCAAAATTTTCAAGAAAGACAAGGAGGGGTTGAAAGGAATTTTCAAAGTTTTTGGACAAGTGGGTTTGGGTCTAATTGTGGGAACGGTTTTGTATTTTAGTCCAAGTGTCACGGTTAGGACTGATACCGGTAAAACGGATATTTTTAGAACAACTACCGAGGATGTGATTACTCCAGCTCCGGTTTACGAAAAATCTACTGCAACCACAATTCCTTTTTTCAAAAATAACGAATTCGATTATGCCGAATTATTGGCTTGGACAGGCGAAGGATATGAAAAATGGGCTTGGTTGATTTTTATTCCAATGGTTATTTTTATCATTACGGCGGTTTCAAACGGAGCCAACCTGACCGATGGAATCGATGGATTGGCGGCAGGAACTTCGGCGGTCTCCGTCTTGGCATTGGGGATTTTTACGTTCGTTTCGGGAAACATCATTTTTTCCAATTATTTGAACATTATGTATATCCCATATTCGGGAGAAATGACTGTTTTTATATCTGCATTTGTTGGGGCATTAATCGGATTTCTTTGGTATAATTCGTATCCGGCATCTGTTTTTATGGGTGATACGGGAAGTTTAACCATTGGAGGTGTTATTGCCGTTCTAGCCATCGCCGTTCGAAAAGAGTTGTTGATTCCTTTATTGTGCGGGATATTCTTGGCCGAAAATTTCTCGGTGGTTTTGCAAGTGTTTTATTTTAAATACACCAAAAAACGTTTTGGAGAAGGAAAAAGAATATTTCTAATGGCGCCATTGCATCATCATTATCAGAAGAAAGGCTATCATGAAAGTAAAATTGTAACCCGATTTTGGATTGTTGCCATAATGCTGGCCATTTTGTCAATCGTAACTCTAAAATTAAGATAATGCGGTTGGTGGTTTTAGGAGGAGGAGAAAGTGGTGTAGGCACTGCTATTCTTGGCAAGAAAAAAGGATATGATGTTTTTGTGTCCGATTTTGGAAAAATAAAAGCAAATTATAAAGAAGTTCTTATAATCAATGGTATTGCTTGGGAAGAAGGAACTCATACCGAAGACCTGATTTTGAATGCGGACGTGGTGATGAAAAGCCCTGGAATTCCCGAAAAAAAATCACCAATTGTAAAAAAATTGTTAAAAAAAGGAATCCCGGTAATTTCGGAAATTGAGTTTGCAATTCCATTTACAAAAGCAATCACGATTGCAATCACGGGAAGCAATGGGAAAACTACAACAACAATGTTGACCTATCATTTGCTGAAATCGGCGGGATTGAATGTCGGTTTGGGAGGCAACATCGGAAAGAGTTTTGCCTGGCAAGTTGCCGATGACAAGTTTGATAGTTATGTGTTGGAGTTGAGCAGTTTTCAACTGGACGGGATCAAGCATTACAAACCGCATATTGCCATAATTACGAATATAAGTCCCGATCATTTGGATAGATACGATTACAAATACGAGAAGTACATCGATTCTAAATTTAGAATCACAATGAATCAAACCGAGGAAGATTTCCTCATCTACGATGCCGATGACGAAGCAATCGCAGAATGGTTAAAAAACAATAAAACAAAAGCCCAATTAATTCCTTTTTCGCTAACAAAAACATTCGAAATGGGAGCATTTATAAAAAACAAATCTATGGAAGTTAACATCATCAACGAGGAAGAATTCACAATGGAGACCGAAACTATGGCTCTTGAAGGCAAGCACAACATGAAAAATGCGATGGCGGCAACCTCTGTGGCAAAATTGATGAAAATTCGAAACACGACCATTAGAGAAAGTTTGTCCAATTTTCAAGGAGTGGAACACCGTTTGGAAAAAGTCTTGAAAATTCAAAATGTTCAATACATCAATGATTCAAAAGCGACTAATGTGAATGCCACATTCTTTGCCTTGGACAGCATGAATACACCAACAGTTTGGATTGTGGGTGGTGTTGATAAAGGAAATGATTACAATGAATTGATGTCTTTGGTTCGTGAAAAAGTAAAAGCCATCATTTGTCTGGGTGTTGACAACAGAAAAATTATTGATGTTTTTGGAAATGTTGTCGATATGATGGTCGAAGTGAATTCTATGGAAGACGCCGTGAAAATGGCACAAAGATTAGCAGAAAAAGGAGATACAGTGTTGTTGTCACCAGCTTGCGCGAGTTTCGATTTATTCGAAAACTACGAAGACAGGGGGAACCAGTTTAAAAAAGCGGTGAAGCATCTATAAAATATACAATATCAGATATACGATTTTCGATTTGTGTTGGAGAAGTAAATCTTAAATCAGTGTCAAATACCGTATTTCAAATATCGTAAATCGTACATTAAAATGAAAGAACTAGTAAACAATCTAAAAGGGGACAGGGTAATATGGTCATTCGTGGCTTTATTAGCCTTGTTTTCGTTTATGCCTGTTTTTAGTGCGAGTAGTAATTTAGCTTATTTAGGACACGGAACAGGAAATACGATTAGCTATTTGTTGAAACATTTGGCTCATATTATTATCGGTTTCTTTATTATTTATGGTGTTCATAAAGTACCCTATCATTATTATAGAGGGATTTCCAAAATTGCATTGCCAATAGTATGGTTATTGTTGCTTTATACTTTAGTAAAAGGAACAGTTATCGCTGGAGCCAATGCCAGTCGTTGGATTCAAGTGCCGTTTATTGGAATAACATTTCAAACATCCACATTGGCATTTATCGTTTTGATGATGTATGTGGCCAGATATTTATCCAAGAAAAGGGAAGAGGAAGATACTTTTAAAGCCTCTTTGATTGAACTTTGGATACCTGTTTTTATAACATTGGGAATGATTTTGCCAGCCAATTTTTCCACTGCGGCATTGATGTTTTCGATGGTTTTAATGTTGACTTTCGTGGGTAAATATTCCTTAAAATATATAGGGTTTATTCTTGGGGCCGGAATTGCGGCTTTGGCTTTATTTGTTTTGTTGTCGAAGGCATTTCCAGATTCTCGTTTTTTTAGCAGGGTTGATACTTGGTCCAGCCGATTGGAAAATTTTACGACAAACAAACCTGGTGAAGATGATTATCAAATCGAAAAAGCAAAAATTGCCATTGCTTCTGGAGGAATTTATGGACTTGGTCCAGGGAAAAGTGTGCAAAAACATTTCTTGCCACAATCGTCTTCCGATTTTATTTACGCCATTATTGTCGAGGAATGGGGATTGATAGGAGGTTTGGGTGTTTTGACCATGTATTTGTTATTGTTTTTTAGATTTATTGTAGCAGCCCATAAAACCAATTCCTTGTTCGGAAAATTATTGGTAGTTGGATTGGGTTTTCCCATCATTTTTCAGGCGATGATCAATATGGCCGTTGCGGTCGAATTATTGCCGGTAACAGGTCAAACATTGCCACTTATCAGTAGTGGAGGAAGTTCTATATGGATGGTATGCATCGCTTTGGGAATCATCATTAACGTGACCAAAAAAGAAGAAGAAATAGCACAAGAACTGTCGGATAAAGCAAGAAGGGAAGCGGCCTTGCAAAAACTAATTGACAAAGAGTTGGAAGAGGAAGATGAGGATTTTTTAGAAGGGAACTATTCTATCGAAGACAATACTACTAATCCAATGAATGCAGTTTTGAATAAATAAGTCATAGGAAAATGAAAAAATTAAAATTCATATTAAGTGGAGGCGGAACTGGAGGACATATTTATCCTGCGGTTGCAATTGCAAACGAATTAAAATCTCGTTTTCCTGAAGCTGAATTTCTATTTGTAGGTGCTGAAGATAAAATGGAAATGCAAAAAGTGCCCCAAGCAGGTTACAAAATAGAAGGACTTTGGATTGCCGGGTTACAACGAAAATTGACTTTGCAAAATGCCATGTTCCCATTTAAATTGGTTAGTAGTTTATTGAAATCAAGAAGTATAATTAAGGAATTCAAACCAGATGTGGTTATTGGAACAGGAGGTTTTGCATCGGGACCGTTGTTGCAAATGGCAAATATGTTGAATATTCCAACGGTGATTCAGGAACAAAATTCTTACCCTGGAATTACCAATAAATTATTAAGCAAAAAGGCCAATAAAATTTGTGTGGCGTATGAAAACCTGGATCGCTTCTTTCCAAAAGATAAAATGATTTTGACTGGAAATCCAGTGCGTCAAGATTTGATTGACATTGAAAGCAAAAGAGAAGAAGCAAAACAATATTTCAAGTTGGATTCCAACAAAAAAACATTGTTGGTTCTTGGTGGAAGTCTTGGAGCCAGAAGAGTGAATCAATTAATTGAAAAAGAGTTAGATAAATTTAAATCCGAAGACGTACAAGTAATTTGGCAATGCGGAAAATTATATTTCGAAGATTACAAGAAATACAATTCGAATACGGTTCAGGTTTTGGCATTTATTGACAGAATGGATTTGGTTTATGCCGCTGCAGATATCGTGATTTCAAGAGCTGGCGCTTCATCTGTTTCAGAATTGTGCATTGTGGGGAAACCCGTGATTTTTATTCCTTCGCCAAACGTGGCAGAAGATCATCAAACCAAAAATGCGCAAGCCATTGTAGATAAAATTGGTGCTATAATGCTTAAAGAATCTGAATTGGATTCGCAATTTAGTCTTGTTTTTGAAGCCTTGTTGAGAGATCAAGGAAAACAAGCTTACTTGAGTGAAAATATAAAAGCTTTGGCTTTGCCTAACGCAACAAAACAGATTGTTGACGAAATAGTTAAGTTGATAAAATAACAATGTCAATCGCAATGACAATGTGAGCAATTAAAAAATAATTAATCCAATAGTAATGTCAATTTTTGAATATTGAAATTGTTATTGAAATTGAAGTTAAAAGATGAATCTAAATCAAATACACAACGTTTATTTTATAGGAATCGGGGGAATTGGAATGAGTTCTTTGGCTCGCTATTTCAAGTCTATAGGCAAGAATGTGTCTGGTTATGATAAAACGGAAACCGAACTTACAAAAGAGTTGGTGGAGCTTGGAATCGACATTCATTTCGAAGATGACATTGATTTAATTCCAGTTGAATATTATGTAGAAAATACTTTGGTCATTATAACTCCGGCAGTTCCAAAACACCATTCCCAATGGAATTATTTCCTGGAACGCGATTATGAAGTAAAGAAAAGAGCTGAAGTTCTGGGAATTATCACCAAAGATACTTTTTGTTTCGCGGTAGCCGGAACACACGGAAAGACTACGACTTCGAGTATTTTAGGTCATATTTTATTCGAAAGCGGTGTCGATGTAACCGCTTTTGTGGGCGGAATTGTAGAAAATTATAATTCGAACTTAATTGGTAGCGGAAAAACGGTTACTGTTGTCGAAGCCGATGAATTTGACCGTTCGTTCCTGCATTTGCATCCAAATATTGCTTGCGTGACCTCGATGGATGCCGATCATTTGGATATTTATGGAGACAGCGCCTCAATCGAAGCTTCGTTTGTTGAATTTGCAGATAAAGTGGAAGATAAAAGCAAATTGTTTATAACGAAAGAGTTGCCGATTCCTGGAGTTACTTGTGCGGTAAATGAAGAGGCTGATTTCTCGGCTTTCAATGTCAGGATAGTCAACAGTCAATATGTTTTTGACGTGAAAACACCGTCGGAAACTATCGAAAACATACAATTCGGTTTACCAGGAAAACACAATTTAATGAATGCACTCATGGCATTGGCGATGGCAAAAACTTTCGGCCTCCCAAACGAAGACATTGCTAATGCCTTGCTTTCATTTAAAGGAATAAGAAGACGGTTTTCATACCAAATCAAAACGGATAATTTGGTTTATATCGATGATTATGCACATCATCCAACCGAAATAAATGCCGTGCATCAGGCGGTTCGAGAATTATATCCAGATCAAAAAGTGTTGGCGATTTTTCAACCACATTTGTTTAGCAGAACCAAAGATTTTGCCGATGATTTTGCGAAAAGTCTTTCCGCTTTTGACGAAGTGGTTTTGTTGGATATCTATCCAGCTCGCGAATTGCCAATAGAAGGAATTACCTCACAATGGCTGATGGATAAAATGGATAATTCAAATAAAAAATTAGTTCAAAAACAGGAATTAATTCCCACAATTTTAAAAAGTGACGCAACCGTTATCGTGACAATCGGTGCTGGGGATATTGGAGAAATGGTTCAATCCATAAAAAAAGCGATAAATGAAACTATTTAAATGGACAAATGTTCGATTAATACTAATGTTTTCATTGGTAATTTTCTTGTTTTCGTTTACGTCAAAACGAAATAACGACAGGAAACTTACGAAATCGATCGTTGTTTTTGTAGGAGATAACGCTCCATTTGTCACTCAAGAAACGGTTAATAAATTGTTAATAGAAAATAAAAAAGACGCGCAAAGTATCGGTAAAGATAAATTAGATTTGAATAAATTAGAAAAAGCTTTGAACGCTCATAAAATGATTGAGAAGTCGGACGTGTTCGTGAGCATTGATGGGGTATTAAAAGCAGTGGTGAAACAAAAAACTCCCATAGCTAGGGTTTTTGACGGAGATGATTCTTTCTATATTGATTACAAAGGAGATAGGATGCCGTTGTCAACTAATTTTACAGCTAGAGTTCCGCTTGTTTCAGGGGAAATAAATAAAAAAAATAGCGAAGATTTAGCCGAATTATTTCGGATAATTTATGACGATGCGTTTTTGAAAAAAAACATCATTGGTGTGCAAATTATGCCGAACGGGAGCTTAAAAATGCTCAACAGGAACTTTAGTTACCAAATAGATTTTGGTGGAACCAAGAGAATGGAAGCCAAATTCAACAATTACAAGGCTTTTTTTCAGAAGGCGGTTTTAGATAGTTCGCTATATAAATACAAAACAATTGATCTTCGGTTTGCTCAGCAAGTAGTGTGTACTAAATAATAGATAATGGAAAAAGAGAATATTGCAGTAGGTCTAGATATTGGGACAACCAAAATTGTTGCCATGATAGGCAAGAAAAATGAATATGGAAAACTAGAAATTTTGGGTGTTGGAAAATCCAAAAGTCTGGGTGTGGCAAGAGGAGTGGTGAACAACATCACCCAAACCATACAATCCATTCAACAAGCCGTCTTGGAAGCCGAAAACAAATCGGGTTACAAAATTAAAGATGTCGTGGTGGGGATTGCCGGACAGCACATTCGAAGTATTCAACACAGCGATTATATTATCAGAAGCAGCGCAGAAGAAGTGATTGGTGGGAATGACATCCAGCTTTTGATTGATCAAGTAAATAAATTGGCAATGTTGCCTGGAGAAGAAATTATCCATGTTTTGCCGCAAGAATTCAAAATCGATGGACAATCCGAAATCAAGGAGCCTATCGGAATGTACGGAGGGAGATTGGAATCTAGTTTTCATGTCGTGGTTGGGCAAGCTTCATCCATTCGAAATGTAGGCAGATGTATTCAAAGTTCAGGAATTGAATTGTCGGGATTGACATTGGAACCATTGGCTTCAGCTGATGCGGTTTTAAGCCAGGATGAAAAAGATGCAGGAGTTGCTTTGATAGACATTGGTGGAGGAACAACAGATTTGGCTATTTTCAAGGATGGAATTATTCGTCACACCGCCGTTATTCCTTTTGGAGGAAACGTGATTACCGAAGATATCAAAGAAGGCTGTTCCATTATCGAGAAACAAGCCGAATTGTTGAAAGTAAAATTCGGATCGGCTTGGCCAGGAGAAAATAAAGACAACGAAATCGTTTCGATACCGGGTCTTAGAGGAAGGGAACCAAAAGAAATTTCATTAAAGAATTTGTCAAAAGTAATTCACGCTCGAGTGGTTGAAATTATCGAGCAGGTTTTTACTGAAATTAAAGATTACGGTCACGAAGATCCACGTAAAAAATTAATAGCAGGAATTGTTCTTACTGGAGGTGGCGCACAATTGAAGCACATCAAACAATTAGTGGAATACATTACCGGGATGGACACCAGGATAGGTTATCCAAACGAGCATTTGGCTGGAAATTCAGATGAAGAAATATCAAGTCCCTTGTATGCCACAGCTGTTGGGTTGGTGATGAACAGCATCGAAAACAACACGCAAAGTGCCGTAAGAATGGATGTTGTAGAGGCGCCAAGGCAAGCGCCAAGACCGCCAGTTTTTCAAGCTCCAGAAATTGAGGAAGAGGTCGAAACTGAAGTCGTGGTCAACAGGAAGAAAGTAGTTTCCACGGGAGAAAAAATATCAAGATCTTTCTTTGACAGATATGTGGACAAGATTAAAGATTTCTTGGACAACGCGGAATAGGAAGTATAAAAAATAGAGAATTAAAAAGTAATAATATTAAAACCCAATAAGATGATGAGCAACTCAGAATTTGGAAGCATTTCATTTGATTTACCGAAAAACCAATCAAATGTAATTAAAGTTATTGGAGTAGGTGGAGGCGGAAGTAACGCCATCAACCACATGTTTAAACAAGGTATCAAAGGCGTTGATTTCATCGTTTGTAATACCGATTCTCAAGCCTTGGACAACAGTTCAGTACCCAACAAAATTCAGTTAGGAGTGAACTTGACCGAAGGACTAGGAGCAGGAGCAAATCCAGATGTGGGTCAGCAATCTGCCATCGAAAGTATTGCCGATATCGAAAAAATGCTCGACAGCAATACCAAAATGGTTTTCATCACAGCCGGTATGGGTGGTGGAACTGGGACTGGTGCCGCACCTGTAATTGCACAATTGGCCAAAGAAAGAGATATTCTGACTGTGGGTATCGTGACTTTGCCTTTTACGTTTGAAGGGAAAGTGCGTCAAGAACAAGCGCAGATAGGTATCAATAAATTGCGTAAACAAGTTGATTCATTAATTGTAATCAACAACAATAAATTAAGAGAAGTATATGGTAATTTGGGTTTCAAAGCCGGGTTTTCAAAAGCGGACGAAGTTTTGGCCACAGCCTCAAGAGGTATTGCCGAAGTAATCACGCACCACTATACTCAAAATATCGATTTGAAAGATGCCAAAACTGTTTTGGCCAATAGTGGAACGGCTATCATGGGATCGGCTGTTGCATCTGGCGAAAACAGGGCCAAAGAAGGTATTATGTCCGCATTGGACTCTCCATTATTAAATGACAATAAAATCACTGGTGCCAAAAACGTATTGTTGCTCATCGTTTCTGGCTCTGAAGAAATCACGATTGATGAAATTGGTGAAATCAACGATTTTATTCAAATGGAAGCCGGGCATAATGCCAATATTATTATGGGGGTTGGTGAAGACGAATCTCTTGGAGGCTCTATTTCTGTTACTATAATTGCAACAGGATTTGATATCGAACAACAACACGAAATCGTAAATACGGAGCCAAAAAAGATCATCCACGCTTTGGAAGACGAACAAAAAATTGTTCACGATTTGACTCAAAAAACGATTCCAGCATTCAATTATAACAGCGAAACTCCAGTGGCTAAAACAGAAGACAGGGTTGTTTTTGAATTAGTGGAAGAAGAAGTTGTAGAACCAGTTGCAGTTGCACCAGAAGTTGTTTCCATAAACAAGGAAGAACTTGTGGTAATGACTGAATTTATTAAAAATTTAGACGTTACTTTCGAAATTGTTTCTCCAATAAGCAATATGGATTTTATGGTTTCTGAACCGAAAGTTGCGGATGTTAAAGACATATTTGTGGTTGAACCGAAAGTTGTAGAAAGAAGCGAACAAGCGACTTTTTCTTTTGATTTGCCGCTTTTTAATACACCGACTACTCCAGCAGAGCCGGAACCAGTTCCAGTTGCCAAAGTGGAGGAAAAAGTTTTGTTTGAATTGACGGATGAAACTCGCGATATCAAGGTAAATGAGCCAGTTCAATTTGTTCCCGTGACTGAATTGACGGACAGAGGAGTCATCAGGTATTCTCTTGAGGAATATATGGAAGTAGAAAATGCTTTATTGGATTCAAAACCAGCAGCAGCTCCTGTTGCAGAAGTGATTCCAGAAGAATTGAATATCACGATGAAGCAAGTTAATCCTGTTTCCAATACTACTTCTGCCTTCGAAAATATTTCTCCAATGGAAATGACGATTGAAGAAACTTTGAAATTGAGAGCAGACGAAAGAAGAAAAAAAATGAAGGAATTCAATTATAAGTTTCACAATAATGTTTCCAGAATTGATGAAATGGAAAAAGAACCTGCCTATAAAAGATTAGGAATTGATCTTAGCAGTTCTCAAAATAATCATGTCAATTCAAGAATTTCAGTAGGGACAGACAGTAATGACGACCTACAGTTACGTTCGAATAATTCGTTCTTGCACGATAATGTGGACTAACAAAATCGACTCAAATAAACTAACCCGAAAATTGAATTCAATTTTCGGGTTTTTTTGTCTTTGCAAGAAGTATGGGCAAAGTAATATATTGTAAATGCCATTAAAATTCTCTAAATTTGTCGAGCCTTAATCGAGCTGTACATTTCAAGTTCCACAAAAAAAGAAGTGGAATCTTTTTAATTCCATTCGGTCCTATAAAAAGTGTCCAGTTTGCAGATAAAGGCAAATCTAAAATCTAAAAATCATAAAATACGATATGAGTTTATCAACCCAAATCATGGAGGAAATCAAAACCGCCATGAGAGCCAAAGATACTGTAGCATTGGAAGCCTTAAGGGCTATTAAATCTGAACTTCTTTTAGCCCAAACAGCAACAGGATCAAAAGAAGAAATTTCGGAAGCAGACGAGATTAAATTACTTCAAAAATTGGTAAAAACCCGTAAGGACAGCGCCAAAATTTTCACGGAACAAAACAGGTTGGATTTGGCCGAACCAGAATTGGCACAAATAGCCGTAATCGAAAAATTCTTGCCAGCGCAACTAAGCGAAGCCGATGTGGAAGCGGTAATTGCAAAAATCATTGCAGAAACCGGAGCGACAGGTATAGCCGCTATGGGAAAAGTAATGGGATTGGCCGCAGCACAATTAGGTGGAACTGCCGAAGGAAAAACCATTTCTACTATTGTTAAAAAACTATTGACATAGAAATACACGATTAGGATATTGGTTTTACAATCGTAAATCTAAAATCTGTAATCGTATATCAAATTGGCTGAGTAGTTCAACTGGATAGAATATCAGATTTCGACTCTGAGGGTTGCAGGTTCGAACCCTGTCTCGGTCACAAATAAATACAATGCTTCAAAAAAAAGTCAAGTTTACTTGGGCATTTTTGAAGCATTTTATTTTAAAAACATTATTTTTAAACCAAAAACTCAATCTAATAGGTTTAAATATGGTGTTTCAATTCTTTGTTTTATTGCTTTTTGGAGCACTGTTGCTTATTGTCATTGTTTTTAGAATTATTGAACCAGCTTATATGATGGTTTTTAATAAACCACTCTATTTGTATTTTTATCTGTTTCCCAAAAAGTTGACCATTAATCAAAAGCAAATTTTGGTCAATGAGTTTCCATTTTATCAACGGTTGTCGGAACGAAAAAAAATCTATTTTGAACATCGGGTAAAAGAATTCATCAATCATTATCAATTTATAGGCAAGGAAGGATTGTTGGTAACAGACGAAATGAAAGTCATCATTGCTGGAACTTATACATTGCTTACGTTCGGTATGAGAGATTATCTCATAGACTTGTTTAAAACAATAATAATTTATCCGTCGGTGTATTTTTCTAATGCAAGCCAGCAATATCACAAAGGCGAATTTAATCCCATAATGAAAGTGGTCGCTTTTTCTTGGGAAGATTTTGTTCTGGGACATAAAATAACAAACGACAACCTGAACCTTGGCCTTCATGAATTTTCGCATGTATTGCATTTTCATTGTTTGAAAAGCAATAATCCAAGTGCCATTATTTTTTTCGATGAATTCAATAAAGTTGTCAAGTATTACAATGATGAAAATCTCAATAAAAAATTATCCGAAAACGGATACTTTAGAGAATATGCTTATGAAAACCAATTTGAATTTATATCGGTAGTTTTAGAACATTTTTTTGAAACGCCACAAGTTTTTAAGGAAAGATATCCTGAGTTGTATCAAAACGTGTGTTCGATGATAAATTTTAAAGAAGATTATTTTAAATAAGATAATGGGATTACAAAAGACCGTTAATTCAAATTAAGCCTTTGTGATATATTGAATTATAAATCTATTGGGTTTTGTAAAAACAACAAAAAATTACAAAATAAATCAATGATTATCAGGTTGTTAAATCTTTTTATTGAATAACTTTGTGTTCAAATAGAATCTAAAGTTATAAGTGATGAAGAATAATGTGCCAGTATCAACCATAATGAGCAAGAATGTAATAAAATTACATCTCTCGGACGACTTGACAAAGGCTGAAAAATTGTTCAAGCAGAACAAAATCAGGCATATTCCAGTAGTGCATGGGAATAAAATAATTGGGATGTTGAGTTACACGGATTTGTTGAGAATCTCTTTTGTTGACGCAGTCAATGAAGATGATGATATTGTGGACACCACCGTTTATAATTTGTTTACGGTAGAGCAGGTGATGGCCAAAAAATTGGTTACTATTTCTCCCGATACGACGATAAGAGAAACGGCTGAAATCTTGTCTAAAAAAGAATTCCATGCCCTGCCGGTTTGTTTGGGGGAATTGTTGGTCGGAATCGTGACAACGACTGATTTGATAAAGTATTTAATAGACCAGTATAAATAGAAAAAGCCCCAATTTGGGGCTTTTTGGTTCTATTTGGTAAGTTTATTTCTTAATCAAACGAAGTATTTTGGTATTCTTTCCTTGTGTTATAACAATGTTGTAAATTCCAGGTGGATAATTGCTTCCTGTTTTTTGATTAGTTATTTCCGCTGCTTCAAACTTGCGAACTTCTACAAGCTTTCCAGTCATATCGTATACTTTCATTTCAATTTTATCAGGGCTAGTTGTTGTGGAATTTAATTGGAATGTTGAATCAAAAGGATTTGGAAAAGCAATTACATTAAAAGCAACTTCTTCTGAAAAAGTGTTTGTTGACAAAGAAGGGTTGGTTTTTAGCGTAATTGTACCTGGTGAGCCAATTTCGACAGAACTGTTGGTGGCAACAAAAGCACCGTTTACATCTGCAACGCTTAATTTTGTTTGTTGTGTTAAAATGGTTGTTATTCCTGCAGCATTATCAAAAGTTGTAAAAGTAACGCTTGGAGAAGCGCCAAACCATATTGAAGCTTGTGGTATATTGCTAGTTGCATTGTATAAATTTACTTGGTCTCCACCTGAACCCAAACCAATACCACTACCAGTATAGTTTCCAATTTTTAAAGTTGCTGGTGGAGTAGATCCAAACCAGTTACTTAAAAACAAAGCACTTTTAGTAGCCAGATCATTCGTCTCAATAAAGATTACAGATTCACCAGGATTGATGCTCGTAATTCCGTTTAAGGCCACGGCAGCGATAGGAGATTGTGAATCATCATCTACTTTCCAGCCCGTTATGTCAACGGCTACTGCTTTGGTATTGGTTACTTCAAACCAATCCGCTCCCACAGGGCTACTACCGCTAGACCAAGGTGCTACTTCGGAGATGAATAATTTTCCTACTGAACCTGGAGAGCCTATTTGATTAGCGTCTTTCGCAGCGGCAAAGGCGTCATTAACTCCAACTTGACTTAATGTTGCAATAGTAGTATTGCTCAAACCAACTGCATTATTAAAAGATAAATTTGTCGTAGATACTCCAAATACAACATTGGCCATTATATTTCCGCTTGCGTTAAATAAATTTAGTGCATCTCCACCAGTGCTTAAACCAATGCCACTACCGGTGTAAGTTCCTATTTGGAAACCAGCTGGAACATTAGTGTCAAACCAAGTCGATTTAAAATTGGCAGTAATAGTCGCAGCATCGGCAGTGGCTGCTTCTATAAAAATTGCCGATTCGCCTGGAGCAATACTAGTAATACCTGCTAAAGGTACTGCGGCTGTAAAAGTATTTGAATTATCATCCACTTTCCAACCCGTGATGTCAAGGGCAACAGTTCCATTATTCGTTACCTCAAACCAATCGGCACCCACTAGGCTGTTTCCACTAGACCAAGGTGCTACTTCTGAAATTGTTACAGTAGCTGTTGTAGTTGTTTCATTGGCAACATCAGTTACCGCTAAAACAAAGTTAACTGAAGCGTCAGGTGTAATCCCAACCGTAGTGTCATCTACATTGATGGTAACACTATAGCTGGTTTTAGTTTCGTAATCCAAAACCGTTCCTGCCTTGATATATAAACTAGAACCAATGATTTCAAAAAAGCTGGCATCTGCACCAGATAAAGTTAAGTTGTTCGTTCCTAATCCATCATCCGTTACAAGAATATCAGATACCTTAATGACTGATGAAGTGTTAGAATTTTCTAGAACAGTTGTCGTTGTATTGGCTAAAGCAATAGCTGTTGGTGCTAAATTTTGTAGGGAAGAAGGTGCATAAACCCAAAGTTGTGGATGATCAATATCGCCACCACCATTTTCGTTCACGATATACAATATGCCATCACGATCCATTGTAAGACCTTCATGCTGTTGAGATGGGGCATCTAAAGGATTTCCTGGGTCTGATACGATAGTTAATGTGTTGGCAATTGTACCATTACGGTCTGTGTTTACTACTTTGGCATTTTCTTGACTCAATACCAATAAATTGTTGTAAAATGGTTTTCCGCTCAATGCAGGTATATTAGATAATGCAAAAACATCGGCTACATCCGAAACGCCCAACAAAGCTGGGTCAAAAATATTAGTCGAGTTATCCGTTGTTGCAGAACCATTTGTAGCGGTTCCAGCATTAAAGTCTATGCCAGTTTGGAAAATTCCGATAGGTGATATTTCTTTTAAAACGATATAACTATTGGTTAATGGATCATAAGTCAGTCCTTCTGTTCCTGTGTTGTTGACGAATGTTCCTAATTTTACCGTTTTAGTATTGGCTCTTGTAAGGGTAGTTCCTGCGGCATAAGTAAATAAAACTACTTGTCTGTCACGTTCTTCAGTCATTACAAATTGACCGTTGCCAATATAAGTAATTCCTTCAGAGTCATAGAATTCAGTTCCTTGTGGACTGCTTCCTTGAGCTAATGTCATGGTGTCAATAAGTTTTCCTGTGTTTGATACCTGAAGAACAGAAGTGGTTCCGTCTCCAACAATAAAAAAAGTGTCGGTATCCCAATTGTAAGTTATTCCAGAAGCTTCCTGGCCCAACAAATTGTTGGTTGGAGCAATGGTTCTTTTTGGTTCAGGTAAATCATAACGACCTACTCTAACGTAATTAGAAAGATTAATGTCTAAAGGAGTTTCATTGTCAATAATTGTTATCGGCTGTGAAATAGTACTTCCTAATGCAATTCCAGAAGATGGATTGCTTAAAGTTAAAACTGCAGATTCTGTATTCTCTACCAATGCATCATCAGTAACGGTTAAGCTTACACTGCCCGTTGTTTGTCCGTTCAAAATAGTGATTGCATTATTGCTTAAAGTATAATCACCAGCTGTAATGTTTGTTCCGGCAATGCCCAAAGCGATAGTTTGGTTGCCATTAACTGCAAAATTTGAGGTAGCAGTTACTGTAATCACGGTTGATCGAGCTTCTTTACCAATGCTGTTGTTTATAGAAAGATTGACAGTTGGAGTAGTTGTGGTAAAAGTGGCAGATTGCGTTGCAGTGATTGCATTATTGCTTGCGTCTTCAACAGTATTTGCTAGTAAACCAACATAATACAATTGATTATTTGCCAGAGATGTTGTTGGAATGAGGGTGATTTTATTTAACGCAAAAACTGCGTCAAAAGGCACTAAAGCTCCTGAAGAATTGTTCAATCTTAATTCAACGATGGCATCAACATTCGTATTCGTGATAGCATCGTTATTTACTAAACGAACATTTTCATTGAAAGCTATGGAAGGTTGTATCGTTGAAAAAATCCCGGTGCCTGAAGTTGCTGGCGAAAAACTAGCCGTTGGAATAGTTGTGTCTACACCATTAAAAATATTTCCTTCCACAGTGAAATTGTCAAATCTATTGTTTCCAACAGCACCACCTGGACTTAATTGGAATTCCACTTTTAATTTAAAGTTTGGATTGTTGTCCGCTGCACTTATGCTGGAGAAATCTAGAGTAGCGAATGCAGGATCACCATTGTTTGGAATAACGTTGGCAAAAAAAGTATAGTTTATTCCGTCTGTAGAGAAGGACCAAACTTGAGTGCCTGCTCCAGAACCCGAACGACGCGTGGCAAATTTCACAATTACATCTTCATAACCCGATGTAGGAAGCGAAAAAACCAATGCACTCCCGATAGGATCATTGAATCGCAAGTGTGTTCCAGCTACATCTGAATTGCGAGCATTCAAATTTAATACGTCGAAATTTTGTCCAGTTCCACCAGCAAAGTCAATTGCGCTAATTCCAGAAATATTTGCCGCTAAAGAGGCTACTCCAGAAATATTGGTTATTGTTGGAGTTGTTATTGTAGCAACAGAAGCATTGTTGTTGAAATTCCAATAGTGCAACAAGGTCTGTGCATTCGAATGAGAATTAAAGAACAATAGCGCGGCTACCATCGTTTGTTTAAAGTAGAGTTTTTTCATTTGTCGTTTTTTTTGTGACTACAAATGTAAAATCGCAGTCAGAAATTAACTGCGGTTTAATAATATCAAAAGGTTAAAGATATTTGGAGGAAATCCTGTTTTTGATAACCTAAATAACATTAAATACACTTTAATTTTATTTTAAAACACGTTTTCCTAACATGGATGACGTCGTAAATAGTGTTTTAAACAAAAAAAATCCGAAGCTATAAACTTCGGATTTCAATTTAAATATATTTTAATTTTAGAAAGAAGTCAGCTTCTTCAAATCTGCAACAGTTACAGTTGGATTTTCCGCTTTGAAAACAAAACTTCCCGCCACAAGAACGTCGGCACCGGCTTCCACTAATTGTTTCGCGTTTTTATTGGTTACGCCACCGTCAATTTCTATAATTGTATTTGCTCTTTTACGATTGATTAAA
This sequence comes from Flavobacterium fluvii, assembly GCF_900129545.1. Lineage (GTDB taxonomy): Bacteria > Bacteroidota > Bacteroidia > Flavobacteriales > Flavobacteriaceae > Flavobacterium > Flavobacterium fluvii. The sequence goes on from NZ_FQWB01000001.1 coordinate 1,330,390, forward strand.
TCTTTCAGTTTTTCAACTTTAGAATAGGTGTTTTCAATAAACGATTGTCCTCCAAAACCGGGATTCACGCTCATAATCAAAACCATGTCGATGTCGTTGATAATGTCTTCCAGTAAATCAACATTGGTGTGTGGATTTAATGCCACTCCAGCTTTCATTCCTTCTGCCTTGATGGCTTGCAATGTTCTGTGAAGATGTGGGCAAGCTTCGTAATGTACACATAAAATATTGGCACCCAACTCGGCAAAAGTTTTAATGTATCGATCTGGATCTACAATCATTAAGTGGACATCGATTGTTTTCTTGGCGTGTTTTACTATCGCTTCCAATACCGGCATCCCGAAAGAAATATTGGGAACAAAAACTCCATCCATAATGTCAATATGAAACCAATCAGCTTCGGAATTGTTTATCATTTCGATGTCACGCTGCAAATTGGCAAAATCAGCGGCAAGAACTGAAGGTGCAATAATTGTATTTTTACTCATTGTTAGGTAGTGTTGTTTTTTTGCAAAGGTAATATAAAAAATAAAACTCCGGTACCCGAGACTGAAAGTCGAATTGAGCGTAGCTAAACCCGAGCGAAGCGAACAGACCGCGAGTTTTATTTCCTTAAAAAATAAAACTCCGGTAATCAGCCGGAGTTTCAATCATCAATCAAAAAACGAACAGTTAATCAGACCGTCGTTACTTGTCACCCTGAATTGTGAGGGTTAACCTAAGTAGGTTTTTAATATTTTACTTCTTGAAGTGTGTTTCAATCTTCGAATCGCTTTTTCTTTAATCTGACGTACACGTTCGCGAGTCAGGTCAAAAGTTTCGCCTATTTCTTCCAATGTCATTGGGTGTTGGTCACCAAGGCCAAAATACAAACGAACCACGTCGGCTTCTCTTGGAGTCAATGTTTCCAATGAACGCTCGATTTCTGTACGCAATGATTCTTGAATTAATTCTCTGTCCGGGTTTGGTGATTCGCCAGAACGCAATACATCGTAAAGGTTTGAATCTTCTCCTTCAACCAATGGTGCATCCATAGAAAGATGACGACCAGAGTTTTTCATGCTTTCTCTTACGTCGTTCACGGTCATGTCCAATTCTTTGGCAATTTCCTCTGCTGTTGGCGGTCTTTCGTTAGATTGCTCCAACAAAGCATACATTTTATTGATTTTGTTGATGGAACCAATTTTATTCAATGGCAAACGAACGATACGAGATTGTTCTGCCAAAGCTTGCAAAATAGATTGACGAATCCACCACACAGCATACGAAATGAATTTGAAACCACGAGTTTCATCAAAACGTTGTGCGGCTTTTATCAAACCTAAATTTCCTTCGTTAATCAAATCGGGAAGTGTTAAACCTTGATTTTGGTATTGCTTGGCCACAGAAACCACGAAACGTAAATTGGCTTTTGTTAATTTTTCTAAAGCTCTTTGATCACCAGCTTTTATCTTTTGCGCTAATTCTACCTCTTCATCTGCGGTGATAAGATCCACCTTCCCAATTTCCTGTAAATACTTGTCTAATGATGCAGTTTCACGATTCGTTACCTGCTTGGTGATTTTAAGTTGTCTCATGTTTTTGTCTCCTCAGTTTTTAAGTGTACAAATGATTATACGTATGGAGTTGCAAAAAAGTTACAATAGTTTCAAAAAAATAATACAAAAAAATCAGCTGTGAATCTTGTTGGTTGATTTACAGCTGATTTATGCTTTGTGGTGATTTGTTGTTTTTCTTTTATTTGAAGAGGTCTTTATCCAAATTTAGTATGTTGTCGAATATCTTGTTCAAGGATTTGATGTATATTGGAATTCCAATGGCAAGAAAAATATATTCTTTTCTGATTACGCTTATGTCTTCCAATATTATGTATAAACTGGGGATGATGAGCAATAATGACACAAACACTCCGATATAGGGATTTGTTATTGCTTTTTGGATAAGGGAGGTAGTTTTTAACATGTCTATGGGGTTGTTTGATACCATGATATTGAGTTGTTTTATTATGACTCAAAAGTAATCTGCTTTTTGCTTTTTGTGATTTTAATTGTCACGAAGGCAGTTTTTATTGACATGAAATTTAGAAGTTGGTCAGAAACAAAAAATCTTCTCGAGATGGAGAAGATTTAGTGAATTTTGGTTTGAATGTGATTTTGGTCAAGACAAAATATTCATTTTTTTTATAAAATCTTTATAAGTGTCGCTTAGGTTTATTTTGTGATTCCCTTTCAGAATGACAAGGTTGTCGGCAAGAATTATTTCTTCAATTTTGTCAGTGTTGACTATGGTATTGCGATGTGTTCTCGTGAATTTGTTTTTATCCAGTAAATCACTGATTTTTGTTAATGAAATCAGGATGACAAACTTTTCTTTTTCGGTTATTATATTGCAGTAGCGTTCTTCCACTTCTATGTAAAGAATGTCGCTTATCGCAACTTTTTTCAGGGCATTTTTCTTTTTTATAAATAAATAATCATTGCTGATGACGGTGTTTTGATCTTCGCTGAGAAAGACGTTGGTTTGTTCGTAGAATTTCTCGACGGCCATTTCCAGTGCGTAAAGAATTTCCAATTCGTTGAATGGTTTCATCAAAAAACTGAACGGTTTGGTGAGTTTTGCTCTTTCGAATATTTGACGGTCTTGTGAACTTGTCAAAAAAACGAATGGCTTTGAAGCGTTTGGAATAATATTGATGGTTTCCGCAAAGGTGATTCCATCCGGTTTTCCATCAAGAAACACGTCGATTACGATAATGTCAATAGCTTGCTCGTAAAAAAGTTTTAGGGCATCGGTATAACTTCTGGCAATGCCTACAATGTTGTATTTGTTTGCCAAAAGTACTTTGCTGAGCGCGTCACTTTGCTCCGGCGTGTCTTCTATTATCAGTACATTGATTTTATCCATTTTGTTGTGTTTTTGGAAACGTCAATATTATTTTGGTTCCTTTGTGGAGTTCGCTTTCTATTTGTATCGTGCATCCATTTTTCTTGACCATTTGTTTGCACAATTGCATTCCCAGACCTGTTCCAATGGTTTCGGACTTGCTTTTTTTGACTAATAATTCGTCTTCTTTCAATATTTCGTTTATGGTTTCTTCGTCCATTCCCAAGCCTGTGTCTTCCAAGACGAGTTGACAAAAATCAGGATTGTTTTCTTTTGTGTAAAAACTGATTTTGCCGTTTTTGTTGGAAAATTTGATGGCATTGTCCAATAAATTGCGAAGCACAATTTTAAGCGAATCAAGATCCACGAAGATAAAGCAATTTTTGGAAACCGAATTCTCAAAAGTAATGGTTTTCTCCATTAACAAGGATTTGTAGTTGTATTCTATTTGTTGCACTATCGAAAACAAATGCACCGATTCTTTATGGAAATACAATTGCTTGGTTTGCAACAATGCCCAATGCAGCAAGTTGTCCAGTAGGCTGTAGGCTCCGTTGGCAATCCCGCTGTTTTGAATAATTAGTTGGTTCAACTCGTCGTAATTCTTGGTTTCCAGTGTTGCCGATAATTTGCTGTTGCTGGTTTTTAAGGCATTTACCGAGGAACGCAAATCGTGGCTTACGATAGAAAAAAGTTGGTCTTTGGTGGCGTTGAGTTCGTCGAGTTTGTTTTTTTGAAGCAGAATGATTCTGGCATTCTTTACTTTTTGCGCATAAAAATAGACTCCGGCCGTCAATAACAATAATAAGCTGATTGCAGAGAAAAACAACCAATTTCTTTGACTGTTTTTAAGTTGATTCTCTACTTCAAGTACCTTGATTTGTTTTGTTTTTTGGGCTACGGCAAACTTTTTCTCAAAATCTGCCACGGCCCAAACTTTGTTTTGATTGTTGAGAGAATCTTTCCATCGGATAGATTCTTTTCTAAAAGCCAGTGCTTTTTTGTAATTGCCTTTGTTCTCTTCAACTACAGACATGTTTTGTGTGGCAGTTGCTTTTTTGGAAAAGTCTTTTACCTCTTTAGATAGTGCATAGGCTTTTTCGAAATAAGGAATGGCTTGTTGATCTTTGTATTGCTCATAATATAGATTTGCAATGGTGTTGTATGCGTTGAATAGATTGTCTTTGTCTCCTTCTTTTTCTTTAATTTTTAAATTTTTGATTAGGTATTCTTCCGCTTTATCATAATTTTTTAAAAAAATATACGTCGTACCCAAGCCTTCATAGATTTTGGACAAACTGTAGAGTTGTTTAGAGATTTGAGGGAACTTAAGAGCGTTTTCGTAATATAATCTAGCCTTTTCAAATTCTCTTAATTCTAAAGAAGCTCCTGCTGAAAAAATTCTCGCTTGAGGGTAAAATACAAATTGATTCGAAATTTGTGCCAATTCTTTTTTGGCTTCCTTGTAAACTTTTTTCTCGCAAAAACTTGTGCCTCTAAAAAAATGACAATAATCGGCTATTTCTTTGTTGGTGTTTGAACTCAATTGTTTCATTGAGTAAATAAGAGTGGAATCCCAATCTCGTTTTAAATAAAAAGATTGGGATTTAATGAAGTTTATTTCGGATTTATATTCAACAACCTTTTTTTGCAATGTTTGTTCAATAATATCATTGTTTGATGTTATTTGAGAAAAAAGTAAAAAAGGAATTGAAAATAGAATTGAAATGAATACTAAACTAAGTTTTGATAGCATATGATTTTACTCTAAATAATGCTTAGTAATGATTGTCGAAATTTATATTAAGGAGTTATAACTGTCACGGTTCCTCTAGAAGTTTCAGGGTCAATGTCTTTTAAGAAAGAAGTTGTGCTGGTGATTTCTCCAACAGTTGGAGAAGTGAAATCTAACTCAATGTACCAAACGTTTAAGCTAACTGGAGTTTCTTCTTTATAATTATAATCAAAATACAATTGCAGCGAATTGTCAATGACTTTTGGGTCTTGTTCTACCCAAGGCAGTTCAGTATCGGCTGAGTCAATATAAAGTGTTGCCCTGATTTTTAAAGTTTCCAAGCCACTAGCCGAAGTGAATAATTTTGCCGAAACTAAAGGGGCTATTGGGTAATTGACCTCTTTGGATTGTGATATTACAAATGGGGTCTGATTAATTTGCGTGGTTTGAATAACGTTTAAAGCCATAATGAAATTTCTTTTTTTAAGATTAATAAGGTTAAAGATATTTTTTTTCTTCGAATTATGGGTAATGTTATTGTTGTTTTTGAAATTTAATTATTCAAAAGACTTTTTGAAATCGAAAAACCCCGTTTCAAATGAATGAAACGGGGTTAATTATGAATTAAACCTTTAGTAAACTAAGATCTGATTACTCTTTTTTCTCCTCACGTGGAGGTCTTTGCAAAAGTGCTTTTCTGGACACTTTTTCTTTGCGTGTTTTTGGATCAAGACCAAGATATTTCACTTGGAAAACATCGCCCATATTTACAACATCGGCAACATTTTCTGTTCTTTCCCAAGCTAGTTCCGAAACGTGAAGCAATACTTCATTTCCAGGAGCGGCAGTATATTCTACAACTGCACCGAAGTCAAGCATTTTAATTACTTTCACTTCATAAGCTTCGCCCATTTGTGGTTTGAAAGTGATGGATTGGATTTTTGCCAATACCGCTTCAATTCCGGCAGGATCTGTTCCAAGAATTTCGATAACTCCTTCTTCGTTCACTTCGTTGATTACGATAGTGGTTCCGGTAGCTTTTTGTAATTCTTGAATTACTTTTCCACCAGGTCCGATCAGGGCACCAATGAATTGACCAGGGATTGTTCTGGTGATAATTTTTGGAGCATATGCTTTAACATCTGCTTTAGGTTCTGCCAATGTTGAAGTAAGAATGTTCAAAATATGCAAACGACCGTCTCTAGCCTGAGCCAAAGCTTGTTCCATAATCTCGTATTTCAATCCGTCAATTTTGATGTCCATTTGGCAAGCTGTAATACCTTGGGTAGTTCCAGTTACTTTAAAGTCCATATCTCCCAAGTGATCTTCGTCGCCCAAAATATCTGACAATACAGCAAAACGATCACCATCAGTAATCAATCCCATTGCAATTCCAGAAACTGGACGAATCATTTGAATACCAGCATCCATCAATGATAATGTTCCGGCACAAACGGTAGCCATAGAAGATGAACCGTTAGATTCTAATACTTCAGAAACCACACGTATAGTATAAGGACAATCAGCAGGAATCATGTTTTTCAATGCTCTTTGTGCCAAGTTTCCGTGACCAACTTCTCTTCTTGAAGTTCCTCTCAATGGACGAGCTTCTCCTGTAGAAAATGGTGGGAAATTATAGTGTAAGTAGAATTTTTCTTCTCCTTGTTCAGAAGGAGAATCAATTTGGTTTGCTTCTCTAGAAGTTCCTAGAGTGGCTGTTGCCAATGCTTGAGTTTCTCCACGAGTAAATAATGCTGAACCGTGAACAGATGGTAAATAATCGATTTCACACCAGATTGGTCTGATTTCAGTAGTTTTTCTTCCGTCCAAACGGGTTCCTAAATCCAAGGTTACATTACGAACAGCTTCTTTATTGGTTTTGTAGAAATATTTAGAAACTAAATCTCCATTTTCAGCCAATTCTTCTTCGGTAAACAAGGCTTTTACTTCTTCTTTAACCGCGTCAAATGCTGCTGAACGTTCGTGTTTAGCTGAACCTTTGCTTGCGATTGCGTAGATTTTATCATAAGCCGCTGCTTTTACTTTGGCGTAAATAGCATCGTCTGTTTTTTCAGTTTCGTAAGTACGAACTTCTTTTTTTCCAAAAGCATTTGCCAATCTTTCTTGGGCAGCAATTTGTACTTTAATGTGTTCGTGGGCAAATTTAATGGCTTCCACCATTTCTGCTTCCGAGATTTCTTTCATTTCTCCTTCTACCATTGCGATAGAATCAGTAGAAGCTCCAATCATCATGTCGATATCGGATAATTCTAATTGTGCACGAGATGGATTGATGATAAATTTACCGTCAATTCTTCCTACTCTGGCTTCTGAAATTAAAGTTTCGAACGGTATGTCGGACAATGCAAGAGCTGCCGAAGCTGCCAATCCTGCCAATGCGTCTGGCATAACTTCGTCATCATGAGACATCAACTGAATCATAACTTGAACTTCTGCGTGATAATCAGATGGGAAAAGTGGACGCAATACACGGTCAACCAATCTCATTGTTAGCACTTCGCTGTCACTTGGACGCGCTTCTCTTTTAAAGAATCCTCCAGGAAAACGTCCTGCTGCGGCAAATTTTTCACGATAATCTACCGTAAGCGGTAAAAAGTCGATACCTGGACTTGCTTTTCTTGCGGATACAACTGTTCCTAAAATAACAGTTTTTCCAATTCTTACTACTACAGATCCATCGGCTTGTTTGGCTAATCTTCCTGTCTCGATTGTGATGCTTCTGCCATCACCTAAATCGATGCTTTCTACAAATAATTGTGGAATCATAAAATTTAATTCTATAAGTTAAACAATGGGTTTTAGTTGTGTTGTAGTGTTGTAGTTGTTGTGCGTAGTTAATGCCTAAAACCCAATGAAAAACCAAACTTTTTTTAATGAAAAGGCAATATCAAAAATCAATATTGCTTGCTAATTTTTTAAAAATTTAAACTTGTAAATCTAAATTCTTAAATAAAAAAAGAGGCACTCTCGCACCTCTTTTCTATATTGATTATTTTCTAATACCCAATACTTTGATAATCTCACGATATCTGTTGATTTCTTTCTTTTTCAAGTAATCCAACAAAGATCTTCTTTTACCTACTAATAGTACCAATGAACGCTCTGTGTTGTAATCGTGACGATTTTTTTTCAAGTGCTCTGTAAGGTGGCTAATTCTGTGTGTGAATAGTGCGATTTGTCCTTCTGCAGATCCTGTGTTTTCTGCTTTTCCTCCGTGTTTAGCGAAGATTTCTTCTTTAACTTCTTTAGTTAAGTACATTTTAATATTATTTAAATGATTATTATGTATGTCATACAGCTATTGTAAGACGGCTGCAAAAGTAATTAATAATTATGAGACGAACAAAATAAACGTTTCTTTATTTTGGGAAGTGGTAAAGCAATCATGAATTGTGAGTTGTTTTAGTTTTGAATACTAATTGGTAGCGAATAGGAACATCTTACTTCCTGTCCTCTTTGTTTGGCAGGAGTCCACTTGTCACAATTGTTTAATACTCTTATTGCTTCCTCACCTGTTCCATAGCCTAAATCTCTCAATACTCTTGGTTCAACTATTTTTCCGTCTTTGTCAACTACAAATGTAATATAGACTTTTCCTTTTGTACCTTGGGGCATATTTGGTAATCTATAGTTTTTTGAAAGATATTTGTAAAAATCCATAATTCCAGATTTGAATTCTGGTTTAGTCTCAATTTCCGTGTAATTATAGGAGATGTTATTGTTGTCTACGCTTTCACCCGAAATTAATTTTCCGTTTTTATAGGTTTCTTTATAAGTGCATTTTGAATTTTTAAACGAACCTTCCCATATGCCGTCTTTAAAACCATTTTTCACTTCTCCTTTTTCATATCCATTTTCGTCTTTGTCTTCGAAAATTCCATTGCCGTCAACAATTTTCGGCACACCATTTTCGTCCCAAAATTGATTTATTTTATGTATTGCAGTCATTTTTTTTTCATCCTCAATGTATTCTCCTTCTAATTTTTTAGAACCATTTTCATACCATTCAAGATCGATTCCGTTTTCACGGCCTTTAACGTAATTGGTTAAAGATTTTTTATTGGTGTTTTTGTAATAATAAGTAAATATTCCTTCTTTTGTGTTTCCGCTATTGGTTTCTGAAGTTCCTTCCATTCGCATTTCCCCTGAACGATAATACTCCTGAACGGCATAACGTTTCTTGTTTAATTTTGAGTCTCTGATTACTCTGATATAAAGATAATTCTTTGATTTGGTTTCCTGGTTAGTTGAGTCCAGATAAACAAATTTATCGGTTTGGGAAAGAATTAATTCGTTGTTTTTAGAAACTTGTGAAATACAAAGTTTGGGAACAAAAAGAAATAAAATAGTAAGTAGAATTGGTTTCATGAAATGTAGGTTAATTAGAAAGCGAATGTAAAAATTTTAATACAACTTAGCAATTTCTTCATTCACAAATTCTAAAAAGCGCTCATCGGCTTCGGTAAACGGATCGAGGACGTGGCTGTCGATGTCTATTTGTCCAATATTTTCGCCATTCACAAAAAGAGGAACGACAATTTCTGATTTGACGGTAAAGCTGCACGCGATATAATTGTCTTGTGCCGCAACATCGGGAACCACAAAATTGGTATTGGAAACCGCCACTTGTCCACATATTCCTTTTCCGAAAGGAATTACGGTATGGTCTGTTTCTGCTCCTACATAAGGGCCAAGATGCAGGGTTTGGGTTTCGGGATGGGCAAAATAAAAACCAACCCAATTGTAGTAATCTATGGAGCTACTGAGAAGTTCGCAAATTTTTAACAGCTTTTCTTCTCTGGAAATGGTGGAATTTGAAGTAATTTCAGTTACTTTTGGTTTAAGATTTTCGAAAGTCATGTCCTGGGTTTTTTATGTAAAAGTATTTAAATGGGAGGATCTAATTTTATATAAATTTGTTAAAAATTCATTTTGAAAAAATATTTAGTTCGCTATAAACCCTTTTTGCTGTTCTTGGGAAAGTTTTTGCTGACTTACCTGCTTTTGACTTTTGTTTATGAAAGCTATCTCAACCAATTCGATGCCAAGAAATTTGAGGTTGACGGGGTTACGCAATTGGTGGCGGAACAAACCAAAAACGGAATGCTTTTTTTTAATTTTGAAGCCAAGGTTACGCCAAACGCGAAGGAACCGGCAATAAATTTGTTCTACAATCAAAGACATATGGCTCGAATTATCGAAGGCTGCAATGGTTTGAGCGTGATTATTTTATTTATATCTTTTGTAATTGCCTTTTCTGGAAAAAAAAGGGAAACAATTCTGTTTATCATCGGTGGCAGCTTGCTCATTCACGTTTTGAACGTGTTTCGAATTGCACTTTTAAGTATCTTGTTGTATTATTTTCCAACAAGGGAACATATTTTGCATGGAGTGTTTTTTCCGTTGTTTATTTATGGGGCGGTTTTTTTGTTATGGATTATTTGGGTCAATAAATTTTCAAAATATGCTACGAAAAATTTTAAATCATAAAGTAAGGATTTTGTTGGCAACGATTCTTGTTCTTTTCTTGGCTTTGATAAGAGCATATGAAGATTTTTTGTTTTATGATCCTTTTTTGAATTATTTCAAGACAGATTATCACAATTTGCCATTGCCGGAAATTGAAAATGTTTCCTTGTTTTTCGGGTTGTTGTTTCGTTATTTTTTGAATACGGTTTTGTCATTGGCCATAATTTATGTTTTGTTTAAAGATATCGAAGCCGTCAAATTTGCTTCAATATTGTATTCATTTTTTTTTGTGGTTCTTGTCATTGTCTTCTTTTTTGTGTTTTCTTATTTTGGCGAAGCCAATAAAATGGCCTTGTTTTATATTCGAAGGTTTATCATTCAACCTATTTTTTTATTGCTTTTTCTTCCAGCTTTTTATTATCAAAAGCAAAACAACTAATCTTTTTTTGTACCTTTATTAGCCGTTTTGATTTAATAACTGTTAAATCACGAACTAATGAAAATAGTAAAACATTCCGGGAATATTGTTGATTATAATCCATCAAAACTCAAACAATCACTCTTGAAATCTGGCGCAAGCCAAATGACGGTTTCTGTCATTTTGAATGCTATTGAAAAGGAGATTTACGAAGGAATTCCTTCCAAGCAAATCTACAAGATGGCCTTTAATTTACTCAAAAAGGTCTCTAATTCCCACGCCGCTCGATACAACTTGAAGGAAGCGGTTCGACTATTGGGACCAGCCGGTTTTTTCTTCGAAAAATATATTGCCCGTATTTTCACGGCCGAAAAGTATCAAACCTTGACCAATGTTGTTTTGCAGGGAAACTGTGTGTCGCATGAGATTGATGTGTTGATTAAAAAAGGCGACGAGATTGCCATGGTGGAATGTAAATTTCACATGGGAAAAGAGGCCCATTCCGATGTCAAGATTCCCATGTATATTTTGTCCCGATTCAATGATTTGAAAGACAATAGGCATACTGCTTTTACTCGGAATGATGTTATTTCTAAATGTTGGATTGTCAGCAATAACAGGTTTACTTCAGATGCCATTGCGTTTGGCAAATGTTCCAAACTGAATTTGTTGTGTTGGGATTTTCCCGAAAACAATAATTTAAAAACAAAAAATGACAGGAACCATCTTTATCCGGTGACTTGTTTAACCACTCTGTCTCTTGCCGAAAAAGATAAATTATTGATGCTGGACGTGATTTTGGTAAAAGAGATACTAAAGAATTCGGAATGTTTGGAAAAAATTGGATTGAGTTCCAATCGAATAAAAAACGTTATCAAAGAATCCTACCAATTGTGTGAATACATTTAAAATATAGAAATAATGAAATGAGCATAACCGATAATTGGTCGAAAACACCAATGATTATATGCGAATTACATATGACCGAAAAAAAAACAATAAATATAAACATATGAAAATCAAATTCATTGGCGGAGCAGGAACCGTAACGGGTTCCAAAACATTGGTTGAAAGCAATGGCATTAGAATCTTGATTGATTGCGGACAATTTCAAGGCATCAAAACTTTGCGGGAACTCAACTGGCAGCCTTTGCCAATTTTGCCTTCGACCATAGATTTTGTATTGTTGACCCACGGTCATTTGGATCATTGCGGTTGGCTGCCCATATTAGTCCATCAGGGTTTCAAAGGCAAGATTTATTGTACCAGCCCAACAAAAGAAATCACGAAACTCATTCTTTTGGACAGTGCCAAAATCCAGGAAGAAGAATCCAATAAAGCCAATGAAGGACATTATTCCAAACACGAAATTGCCCAGCCGCTTTATGACGTTAAACAAGCCGAAGCAGTTTTTCCGCTTTTCAGGGTTATTAAAACTAATGAGCCAATTCCTTTGGATGCCGAGATTTCGGCTGTTTATACCAATGCGGGACACATTATTGGCGCATGCAGCATCGAATTGAATTTGGAAAATAAAACCTTGGTTTTCTCCGGTGATATTGGCCGCGACAACGATGTGTTGATGTATCCGCCAACAAAACCGAAAAAAGCAGATTACCTGTTTCTGGAAAGTACTTACGGCAATCGCCTTCACCCTGAAACGGATGCCAAAGATGAACTCGAAATCTACATCAACAACACGGTTCAAAAAGGTGGTACCATCATCATTCCGAGTTTTGCCGTCGAGCGTGCCCAAACTATCATGTATTTGCTTTGGCAACTCAAAGAAGAAGGGAAAATCCCAAATATTCCTTATATTATTGATACACCGATGGGAATTAGCGCTTTGGAAATTTTTGCCAACAACCAAAAATGGCACAAATTACCGGAGCAACATTACATAGGAATGTGCAAAATGTTTTCGATGATTTCAGATTATCAGGAAACCATTGATGCCATTTACAACAAAAGTCCGAAAGTGGTTATTGCCGCCAGCGGAATGATTACTGGAGGCCGGGTTTTGAGTTATTTGGAACGCTATATTGGTTTGCCGGAAACCACCGTAATCATCATTGGCTATCAAGCCGAAGGAACTCGTGGCAGAAAATTATTGGAAGGAGAAAAAGAAATCAAAATACGAGGTAAATATTATCCCGTATTGGCCAATATTTTTGAAATTCAAGCCTTGTCGGCTCACGGCGACCAAAAAGATTTGCTTAATTGGCTTTCTGCATTGGAAAATAAGCCAACAAAGGTATTTTTGGTACACGGCGAAAACGAGCCCGCCGACGAACTTCGTCTAAAAATCACCGAAAAATATGGATTTGATTGCGCAGTTCCTTTAATGGGGCAAGAAGTTGAATTGTAGTAATTTTAATGTTTTTGTTTTTAACGAAAAATTAGTATTTTTAGTAGTATAAATGCATATTTTTGTACCATGAAATTTAAAAAGCACATCAGTCTTTTTCTGGCGTTTTTCCTGTTGGTTTCCAATGTGGGATTTGCTGTTGATGTGCATTATTGTGGAGGAGAAATTGCCTCGATAAAACCTGTTTATTGGAAAAACCCTGAAACTCCAAAGAAGGTTGAAAAAAGTTGTTGCGCTTCAAAAGTTGAAAAAAAAGACAGTTGTTGCAAAGATAAAGTAGTTCATTTCCAAAAAAAATCAGGAAAGGTTTCCTTAAATTCAATCTCCTTTCAACCTGATTTCAACTTCCTGTTTGAAGAATGGAATCCAGTGGTTTTTTCTGAAATTTCAAATTTTGAAAACAGCAGCATTGCTTCTTATTATTGCGATGCCAATGCGCCACCACTTTTCAAATTATACCACCAATACATTTTCTACGCCTGATTCTAATGTTCTTGTTAGATCAAACTTTTTTTGGGTTTGATACTCTTTAGAAACATTAAAATCAATACAATGAAAAAACAAATTTCAATACTTTTATTGATCTTGTTGTGTGCGTTTAGTTCTTATTCGCAGGACACATTGCAGGAAGTAAAAGTTCAATCTAAAAACAAAGGTTTGCAAAAATCCTCCAAGATTACGGCAAACACGACCCTTTTGACCAGCAAGGAACTGCTCAAAGCGGCTTGTTGCAATCTCGCCGAAAGTTTCGAAACCAATCCTTCCATCGACGTCAATTTTTCTGATGCCTTGACGGGAACCAAACAAATCAAAATGTTGGGTTTGACCAGTCCGTATTTGATGATTACCGAAGAAAATATCCCTTCTGTTCGCGGTGCTTCCCAAGCTTATGGATTGTCGTTTACACCGGGAACTTGGGTCGAAAGCATCCAAATTACAAAAGGAGCTGGAAGTGTGGTCAATGGTTATGAAAGTATTTCGGGACAAATCAACACGGAGTTGCTCAAACCGGTCAACGATATTCCTTTTTTCTTGAATGCTTATGGTTCGACCGACAGTCGTTTTGAGTTAAACACGCATTTCAATGCCAAAATTTCGGATAAATGGGCGAGTAGTTTGTTCGTTCACGGCAATACAAGGGTTGCCAAAAACGACATGAATGACGATGGTTTTCTGGATAATCCATTGGCAAAACAAATCAACGTCTTGAATCGTTGGCAATATACGGATGCCCAAAAAGGGTGGGTAAGTTTTATCAATTTTCGTTACATGAATGACGAAAAACAGACTGGAGAAATGGATTTTGATCCAGAGAAAGACAAAGGAACAACTAATTCTTGGGGATCGGAAATCAACACGGAACGTTTCAATGTTTCGGCTAAACTAGGTTATGTTTTCCCCGATATGCCCTACCAAAGTTTTGGTTTTCAAAATGCTTTTGACAGCCACGACCAAGATTCTTATTTTGGGTTGAACCGTTACAACATCAAGCAAAACAGTTATTATTCGAACTTGATTTTCAACTCGATCATCAATAATACGATGAATAAATTTGCAACGGGTTTGAACTTCACTTACGACAAATACCAAGAATTTGTCAACGTGAATGATTACAGTAGAATTGACAATTCCATAGGTGCTTTTTTTGAATATACTTATGACAATACCTCTAATTTCAGTTTTATTGCCGGTGGACGAATTGACAATCATAATCGCTTGGGGACTTTTATTACGCCAAGATTGCACATTCGATACAATCCCTGGGGCAAAGGCGTTTTGCGCGCTTCGGCAGGAAGAGGAAAAAGAAGTGCCAACATTTTTGCCGAAAACCAGCCACTTTTTGCGAGTTCAAGAGCGTTTGATATTTTGGACACCAACGGAAAAATTTATGGTTTGGATCCTGAAATTGCTTGGAATTATGGACTGAGTTTCAATCAAGGGTTTTCTATTTTTGGCAAAAAAGCGGATGTGGGTGTTGATTTCTACAGAACCGATTTCAAAAATCAGGTGGTTGTAGATTTGTATACGGCTCCAGTAATTCCGGGAACGCATCAAGTGTTGTTTTATAATTTGAACGGGAAATCGTTTGCCAATAGTTTGCAATTGGACTTTAATGTTGAATTGGCAAAACATCTTGATTTACGTACGGCCTATAAATTTTACGACATCCAAACGGATTATCTGGGTGGAAGAAGTGAAAGACCATTACAAGCCAAACATCGGTTTTTTGGAAATTTAGCTTATGAAACTCAAATAGGAGAGAAGGGGCAACAGTGGAAATTTGATTTTACCTACAATTGGATGGGAGAACAAAAATTGCCCGAAACGGCATCCAATCCAGTAGAAGACAGGCTTCCAGAATATTCACCTTCCTATTCTTTGATGAATGCACAAATTACGCGAATTTTTTCTTCTACTTTTGAAGTGTATTTGGGTGGAGAAAACATTGGAAACTATAAACAAGAAAAAGCAATTTTGGGCAGCGAAAATCCTTTTGGCCCTACATTCGACGCTTCTATTGTATATGCGCCGGTTTTTGGACAAATGTATTATGCCGGTCTTCGATTTAAAATTAAATAAGTTAATAGCAATGTCAATTGCAAAAAAAAACAAGAACAATTAAAAAAAACAAATAAAATGAAAAATCTATTTTTAGGAATGCTGTTATTAGTAGTGACACTTTCCACGCAAGCACAAGACAAAAAGAACAAAAATGCGAAATACACTATTGCCGTTAATGGTAATTGCGAACAATGCCAACGAAGAATCCAAAAAGCGGCCTTCTCGGTTGATGGAGTAAAAATGGCCAATTGGAACATTGAAACCCATAAATTGGAGGTAACCATCAATGAAGAAAAAACGTCTGTTGGCGAAGTGAAAAAGACTGTGGCCAAAGTGGGTCATGATGCAGGCGAGGTAAGAGCGACAAAAGAGAGTTATGACAATCTTCATCATTGTTGTCAATATGTAAGGGAAGAGCCAATAAAATAAATTCCTTTGAAAAGTATGCAGTGCTTTTTGGAATTGGTTTCAATGAATTCCGAAAAGTCTGCATTCTATTAAATTTTTATTAAAAAAGCGGAAATGCACCGTCCTAATGATGCTGTTTTGCTAAACTATAAGTACTTTTACCAACAAATTTTTAAAATACTTTTATGAATAATTTCGATTGGACACAATTAGTGAACCCAGAATTTTATATTCTAATGGATGTGGGTGGGGTAAAAATAGGATTGTTAGTGATTCTTTTTATAATTTTTGCCGAAACAGGTTTGTTCGCGGGATTTTTTCTACCAGGAGACAGTTTGTTGTTTTTAGCGGGTATTTATAGTGAGTTGTTGATGCGACAAGTATCAATGGGAAGTGATTTTGCAGATGTGGTTTTGTTGTCTTCGTTGGTTTCTGTAGCGGGTGTTTTGGGTAACATGGTAGGCTATTGGTTCGGGGTTAAGGGAGGCACTTATCTTTATAACAAAGAAGATACTTTTTGGTTTAAGGAGAAATACCTTTTGCAATCGAGAGATTTTTTCGACAAGTATGGTGGGAAAGCCATTATCTTTGCAAGATTCTTGCCTATTTTCAGAACTTTTGCTCCCATAGTTGCCGGAATTGCTGCAATGGATAAAAAGAAGTTTATGTTTTTTAATGTCGTAAGTTCCATTCTTTGGTCATTTAGCATGATTTTAGCCGGACATTATTTGTCGAGTTTATTCTTGGATAAATTTGGCATCGATTTAAAAAAGCACATAGAATACATAGTTATAATTATTGTGCTTATCACAACGATTCCTGTTTTGTTCAAACTTTTAAAAAAAAGAGTTCATTTGTAAACCAATGAATTCAAATAAACTAAAAAATCCGAAGCTATAAACTTCGGATTTTTTTTATGGGAAAACTTGTTTCAAATTAGGGATTTGACACCGGAATTCTTCTTGTTTCGGAGACTAACTGTCCATCATCTGAAAACCCTTCCAGCAAAACCTGGATTTCTTTTTGGTTTCCTTTTGGGAGCTTGATTTCATAATTTTGATTGTCTTTTATCGTGATGTTTGGTGACCAGTTTAAAGTGCCGAAATAATAAAACTCATTTTGGGTTTCAAATTGCGAATTTTTGAATTTTATGTTTTTTGCAAAACCTTTATTTACAATCAATGAAGTGTATTTAATGTCATAATAGTCTTTTTTGAGATTTTCCCTCAGGAAAATTTTAATGGTTCCGTTGCCAACCGATACAACATCGGAGTTGCCAGATTTGTCCATATAGATTTCGTCAATTTCATTCATATAGAGGTTGAACAAAAGGTTGTTGTCCAATACGATGTCATTGTCGATATATACAGTGGGGGATCCTGAATTGCCGCCGGTAAAGCCTCGGTTGACACTTATGAAAACATTGCCATCTTCGTCTAAACCCGTGCGATATCCATTTCTGTTCAAAAAGTCCAAAAATCTTCCATAGTCGCCCTCTTTAACCTTAAAGGATGTGGCCATGAAATTCATTTCTTTTTGATGCTTTAAAACGTCTTTTTTGGTGCTTTTAATGGTTATTTCTTTTAAATTGATGATGCTGTCTTTAGCTTTGGAAACACTAAACGTGAAACTTTTATCCAAGTTTTTTTTAGTTGGGCAAATGGTTTTGTCAAATTGTAGCGGTAATGAAAAGAAGGTTTGGCTTGGGGAAACTCTGGCTTCTATTTTGGTTGCCACGGATAGGCTTTTTTCGTTTATCATTTGTAAAACAAAAACAGTCGAGTCCTGGGCAAAAAAGTTTTCGAATTTAAAATCATTGTTTTTATCAATGACCGCTTCGTCAAATACATTGTCTTTTAATGAAACAAGCGAGATTCTGTTTTTGGAATTTGGATTTAATTTTTTTTCCACTTTTCCACTTATTGTTACTCCTTTGTCAAAGCTGTGATTGATTTTTGGCGGATTGGATTTTATGTTGTCCCAAAGGAATTTACTTTTGTTTTGGTTCAGCATTAATAGTTCCATGTCTTGTTTCCTCTCCTTGTTTTCAAGGTCGTAATAGGCATAGTTGTCTGTTTCGGGAATATCTAAATAATTATTGAGGTAAAAAGTACCTTGAATAGACCTATTTTGATTGATGCAGACGTTGTTTTCTGGAAGTACGCTAATGCTTAAACTGGCTTGATTCAGTTCTGTTTTTCCTGATAATTGTATGCTGTCATTGGCAACAACTTTAGCTTGGAGTGTCGTGATTGGACTATTGACAGGAGAGATGTAAACCAATCTTTCGGTGATTTCATTTAAGTTTTCATCAATCAGCCGAATGCTGTTGACACCATTGGATAAATACTTTTTGTCGAAAAGCAGTGTTTTTTCGGTTTCTTTGGTGTCGAAGACAATTTCTTGTTGAATGGCGTTTTTGTTTTGTTGAATGAGCAAGATGAACTTTTTATTTTGATATAATTCAACCCCTTTTTCATTTGTTTTAACCGCGATTATTAGTTTGTTTTTAGGTAGATTGTTGTTGTAAGTCACTATGATTCCCGTTTCTTGAACTTTGGGCAATGGTTGGGCAATGGTTAATTTGTCTGACTTTATTTTTAGGGTGTATTTTTCATTTAAATTAGGGATTAAATAAAAAACACCATTGCCCATTTTGTTGGTGTGAAATTGAGAAACTTCATTTGATTTGGAATCCAGAACAATTCCGTCTGTTTCTATCCCTTTTTGGTTGCAATCTTTGATGGAAATGCCAACAGCATTATTGATGTCGTTTAGGATGGAACCGCCTTCGGGGGATAGGGTTATTTTTGCCGTATCCCAGTCAGGCTCTTTGGTTTTAAAATTATATGGTTCGTTTTTATCAATGATTTCGATTGTCTGCATAAAAGAACCATCTTCGGTAAAATTGTTCATCCAATTGGTGTAAAAATGGAAATAGTATTTGCCGGTTTTGAATTTGTTGTTTAAATGCAGGCCTCCTGCAAAAGTGCCTTTGGTCGTGAAAATCAATTGTTTTTGAATGATTTCTTGTTGTTCATTATAGACAACCAATTGCACATTGGCGGTATTGGAATGCGGAGTATTATTGTTTTTACTCCATACATATCCTTTGAAAGCAAGGTCTTCACTGTTTACATAAATATTTTTGTTGAATTGGACGTGAATGCTTTCTCTGTCGTAATTAAAATAGGTGTCTATGTAATTCTTTATTTTTTCTTGATTACTTGTGGTTTGCGAGAACGATTGTAAAAAAAACAGCAAACAGCTAATTTTGACTATTAATCTCATACAGGGGGATTTAGGGAATTATGTCGTTGGTTAATTTGTCTGCTAAATATAGCCGCAAAAGCTACTCAAACTAGATATAATCAAATGAATTAAAATTTAAATAATTGTTTTATAGATTGGAAACAGGTATTTTTCTTATCTCGGAGATTAACTCTCCATCTTCTGAAAAACCTTCCAACAAGACTTGAATTTCTTTTTGATTCGCTTTCAGCGACTTTATTTCGAAACTGTTGTTTGTTGTTATTTCTGCTTTTGGAGTCCAAGACAAGGTTCCGAAATAGTTGAATTCTTTTGCCGTTTCAAAGGGTGCATTGCTGAAATCAATTTCTTTTGTGAATCCATGGGTGACCATAAATGAAGCGTTTTTTGATTGAAAGATGTCGTTTTTCATTCCGTTTTTGAGGTAGATTTTTATGGTTCCCGATCCTGTGGGATTTGTATTGGAGTACCCCATTTTGTCAATATAGATTTCATCAACTTCTTCAATGCTTAAATTGAAAAGGAAATTCAAGTCGAAAACTTCTTGGTCATCTATATAAACTGTGGGCGAAGCATCAGTATCCCGGACAATATCGCTAAGTTTATTTTTGATATAAACCGAATTGTTCGTGCCGCTAAAACCAGTTCGATAACCTCCATACATGCTGAGGTAATCGAGGAAGTTGCCAAAATCTTTATCGGTTATTTTGAAGGCTTTGGCCATGTTGTTTTTCTCTTTGTGAATCAGTTTTGTTTTTTTGGAATCCCCTTTTATGACAACATCGTTAAGGTTAATTATGCTTTTGTCTAAACCCAATTTGGCAAAACTAAAAGGTTCATTAGTGTTGTCGATTGCGGGACAATCGAGCAAATTGATTTTTGGTTGAAAAACGAAAGTGGAATCCCGGACAACAACTTTGGCGTTTATTTTGTCATTTTTTGCGATATTTTTTTCATTGGTCATTTGCAATAAAACTATCGTGGAGTCGTGTACATAAATGTTTTCAAAAGTGAATAGATTGTTTTTGTCTATCATGGATTCTTCAAAGACTTTGTTTTTCATTGATATTAATGAAATTTTATATTTTGAATTGGAATTTAATTTTTTTTCAATATTTCCTTTTATTGTAATTCCTTGAGTAGAAGGATACGTGATTTTGGGAGGGTTCGATTTTATGTTGCTCCACAAATATTTGTTTTTGTTTTGATTGAGGATTGCTAATTCGATGTCCTGCTTTCTGGTTTTGTTGTTGTTGTCAAAATAAGGATAGGTTTCGTTTTCAGGTTGATCCAGATAAGCATTCAAGCGCATTGTACCTATGATGGATTGCTTGTTTGTAATGCAAGTGTTGTTTTCGGGTAAAATGCTGATGCTTAAATTGGATTTTTTGGAGTTGTTTTTCACGGAAAGCATCAAACTGTCGTTGGCTATTGTTTTGGCTTCTAACGTAACTTCTGGTTTTGAATCGGTTTCAATATAAATTAATCGTTCGGCAACTTCATTCAGGCCTTCGTCGATAACTCGGATAGTATTGACGCCATTGGCTAAATTCGTCTTGTCAAAACGCAGTGTTTTTTCAGTTTCATTTGCGTCAAACGTGAATTCTTTTAAGATGGAATTTCCATTTTGATGAAGGAGTAAAACCAGCTTTTTATTTTGGTATAAAGTAAGGCCGGCATTATTTGTTTTTACTACCACTGCCAGAATATTGTTCGATAAATTGTTGTTGTAACTTATTGCCAAGCCTTTATTTTGGGTTGAAGGCAAATTTTCAATAAGGTTTAATTTTTCTGTTTTTATTTGGACCGTATATTTTTCATTATTGTCAGGAGTCAAATAAAAACTGCCATTTCCCATTTCATTGGTTTTAAATTGGGTTATTAGTTTGGATTTGGAATCAAAAACTTTTCCTTCTATAATTTTTATTCCTTTACGATTACAGTCGGTCAACTTAACTCCAATCTTGTTGGTTATGGAATTTATAATTTTTCCGCTTTCAGGAAAAAATTCAATTTTGGCTGATTTCCAATTGGGTTCTTTGGATTGTGCGTAATAGGGTTCGTTCCTGTTTATGATTTCAACAGTTTGAATGAATGATTCGTCTTCGGTAAAATTATTCATCCAATTGGTGTAAAAATGAAAATAATATTTTCCTGAAGAGAATTTTTCGTTTAAGTGGATTCCTCCTTCAAATACACCTAAAGCAGTGTACAGTAATTGTTTTTGAACGAGTTTTTTTTGGTCATTGTAAATAGCCAATTGTACATTGGTGGTATTTACATCCGGCAAATATTTGTTTTTGTTGATGACATAACCTTTGAAAGCAAGGTCTTCGTTATTGACATAAACCGTTTTGTTGAATTGAACGTAAATGTTTTCCCTGTCATAATGAAAATAGGTTTCAACGAGATTTTTAATGTTTTCTTGATTATTGGTCGTTTGCGAAAAGGATTGTATAAAGAGAAGTAAGCCAAAAATAGTAAAGTTGAATTTCATTTGTAAATCTATGGTTAGTTAGTGGTTGGATATTATTTTGCGCGAATCAAAATTAAATTAAAAAAAGACACGGGGTTCTTAGTTTAAGGTTTTATTTACAAATAACTTAACATAAATTATGCCAAAAAAAATCCGTCCCAATTATATCGGGACGGATTTTGAATATGATTTTGGATTGATATTACATCATTCCTGGCATTCCACCACCCATTGGGCTTCCACCGGCATGTTCTTCTTTGATTTCTACCAAAGCACATTCGGTAGTCAATATCATTCCTGCAACTGAGGCAGCATTTTCCAAGGCTACACGAGTTACTTTTTTAGGATCGATAATACCTGCTTTTAGCATATCCACGTATTCGTCAGTTTTGGCATTGTAACCAAAATCTCCTGAACCTTCGGCTACTTTTGCCACAACAACAGAACCTTCCAATCCAGCGTTTTCAACAATGGTTCTCAAAGGAGATTCTATTGCACGGGAAATAATTTTTATTCCCGTAGCTTCGTCAGCGTTGTCGGCTTTTAACGTAGCAAGTGAGTTTTTAGCTCTCAATAAAGCAACTCCTCCACCAGCAACAATTCCTTCTTCAACAGCAGCACGAGTCGCGTGAAGCGCATCGTCAACTCTGTCTTTTTTCTCTTTCATTTCCACTTCAGAAGCAGCACCAACATAAAGAACGGCAACTCCACCAGCTAATTTAGCCAAACGTTCCTGTAATTTTTCTTTGTCATAATCAGAAGTCGTAGTTTCCATTTGACCTTTGATTTGGTTTACCCTGTTTTTGATGGTATCTGCATCACCGGCACCGCTTACGATAGTAGTGTTGTCTTTGTCGATAGAAACTCTTTTTGCAGTTCCCAACATTTCGATAGTTGTATTTTCTAAAGTGTATCCTCTTTCTTCAGAAATTACAGTTCCTCCAGTTAAGATAGCGATGTCTTCCAACATTGCTTTTCTTCTGTCACCAAAACCTGGAGCTTTCACGGCTGCTATTTTCAATGCACCACGCAATTTGTTTACCACCAATGTTGACAAAGCTTCTCCGTCAACGTCTTCTGCTATAATCAATAATGGTTTTCCTGATTGAGCCACTGGCTCTAAAACTGGCAATAATTCTTTTAGAGAAGAAACTTTTTTGTCATACAAAAGGATGTATGGACTCTCCAATTCTGCTTCCATTTTCTCTGGATTGGTAACAAAATATGGAGAAAGATATCCTCTGTCAAATTGCATTCCTTCCACTACGTCAACATAAGTATCGGTTCCTTTGGCTTCTTCAACAGTGATAACACCTTCTTTACCCACTTTTGCGAAAGCATTGGCAATCAACTCACCAATCACTTCATCATTGTTTGCAGAAATAGATGCAATTTGTTTTATTTTTTCAGAATCGCTTCCTACCACTTTAGCTTGTTTTGCCAAGTCGGCAACAATAGCTTCAACAGCTTTGTCGATTCCACGTTTCAAGTCCATTGGGTTTGCTCCGGCAGCAACGTTTTTCAATCCTTCTTTTACGATGGCTTGTGCCAAAACTGTTGCGGTTGTAGTTCCGTCACCTGCCAAATCATTGGTTTTGGAAGCTACTTCTTTTACCATTTGAGCACCCATGTTTTCCAATGGATCTTTCAATTCGATTTCTTTTGCAACGGTAACACCATCTTTGGTAACATTTGGTCCTCCAAAAGATTTTCCAATAATTACGTTGCGACCTTTTGGTCCAAGAGTTACTTTTACTGCGTTTGCCAATGCATCTACACCACGTTTTAATCCGTCACGTGCTTCAATATCAAATTTTATATCTTTTGCCATTTCTTTTTGTTTTGACTTTTAATTGTTTTTAATACTTAATTAGATGATTGCCAAGATATCGTCTTCGCGCATAATCAAATAATCTTTTCCTTCTAATTTCAATTCTGTTCCGGCATATTTTCCGTAAAGAACGGTATCGCCCACTTTTACGGTTAATGGTTCGTCTTTTTTACCATTGCCCGCAGCAACAACAGTTCCTTTTTGTGGTTTTTCTTTTGCAGTATCTGGGATAAAAATTCCTGAAGCAGTTTTAGTTTCGGCTGCTGCAGGTTCAATAAGTACGCGGTCTGAAAGCGGTTTAATATTTAAAGCCATAATAATATGATATTTTGTTGTTATTAATTTGATGCGAATCGGATTTCAGAAATTATGCCAAGGGCTAAAAACTGACATTTTTTCTTAAAAGAAATGCCAGCTTTGACAGGCTGGCATTTGTTGTATTTTTGAAATAAAATTATTTTTTTACTGGTTCAGCAGCTGGTGTGCTTTGAACTGGTGCCGCATTTTGGGCAGGTGCAGTGGTAGTTTCTGATTTTTCAATAATTTTAGAATCGGTGTCGCTTAATGATCCATCAAAACTTAAACTAGAAAGTAATATAAGTGCAATTAATACTGTTGCCAATGTCCAAGTGCTTTTGTCTAAAAAGTCGGTTGTTTTTTGTACTCCACCCAACATTTGAGAACCACCTATTGAAGAAGATAATCCACCACCTTTAGGGTTTTGAACCATAATTACTACTACCAATAGAAAGCAAACTATTGTAATTAAAACTAAAAAAATTGAAAATGTGCTCATTGTTTATTTATTATGTTGTTGTAAAATCTCAATATCCGAAATACGGTCTGCAAAGAAACTACTTTTTTCTGGATATTTCAAAATTAATATTTCATAAGCTTGAATTGCTTTTTGATATTTTTTTTGTTCCAAATAGACCCTGGCCAAAGTCTCGGTCATCAAGTAGGAAGTGTCCGTTTTGTTTGATTCCGCAAAGGTTGTTGAATGCGTGCCATGTTTTGCGGGAGAAATTTTTGGGTTGGATTCGATGAATTTATCAATCAATTCCGCTTTTTTCTTTTTTTCCTCGTCTAATGGTTCGGTTTCAGGGTTGGTTGTGTTTCCTTTTTCTCTTAGTATAGGCTCGATTCGGGCAAGTTGCAGCCATTCTTGAAAGGAATGTTTTTCGTTGACCGAAAAATCCAAAGGTTTTCCAATGTCCAGTTTTTCAACAGCCGTTTTTGTGTTTTCTTCTGCTTCTTCTGCTTCTTTTATGGAGGTAAGAATGGATTGCTCTACCGTGTTTGCTTTTGCTTCCAACTTTATTTCGGGCTTGAGAACCTCGAAATCGACCACGCTAATGTCCAAAAGTTGCGATAATTTTTTGTCGTATAATCCTTTTTGAATGGCAACAAAAGTGTCTGAAGTGATGAAATCAAATAAAACCGTTCTATCGGTAGTGTGTGCTGCTGTAACTTTTAAAGCATAATTATACTTGAAACTATTTTGATTGTAAAGCCCTCTCAAACGCAATGCCCTGGCACTTTGAAAATATGGAAATTCATCCAGCACTTTTGCCAAGTCATCCGTTTGCTTTTCGTTGATGGCATCGGGTTTGTTAATTAAATAAGTATAATCGGTTACGTTCATTTTTATAATTTACGATTTTTTAAATCTAATATCGGAAATCTCATATCTAATATCTAATATTAGTTTACCATTTAGCCAACGATTCGTTGAATATGTCTTGTGTTATTCTTTCGAAAATTTCTTTTATGGCTTTGTTTAAAGTTTCTCCATGGAGTTGTTGGGCTGCGGGATAATCATAATAAAAATCGAATGTTTTTTCGAAATTGTCGGTTTCTTTCTTTCTATTGGAAAATCGAACATTTACCCTGATGGTCAATCTGTTTTGTGCGGCTTGCTGATCGGCAGTTGCGGTCATCGGGCTTATTCTGTAATCTATGATTTCTCCTTCATAAGCTAAATCGCCACCTGTTTTAACCAAATTCAAATTGGTTTGATTTTGGATAAGGTCTTGCAATTCCAAGTAAAATGTCCTGTCGATTCCAGGTTCAATTAACTCTGAATTGTTCGGAAAAAAACTTACTTGAAAAGTTTTGGCGTCGATTTTTCCAGTTCCAGTGAAGTTGTAAACATTGCAACTGTTTGTGGTGAACAATAAAATTAGAAATAAAAAAGGATATATTTTTTTCATGCTATGTTGTAAAGGCAGATTCCAATCTTTGAAATCCCAAATTCTAATTTTTTTCAAATATATGAATTTTCAAATTTGGAATTTGGAATTTATTTTTTGGAATTCCACTTGTTTCTATAAATCAAATTGTTTTATTTTTCGGTAGAGCGTTCTTTCGGAAATTCCCAATTCATCGGCTGCCATTTTTCGTTTTCCTTTATTTTTTTCCAACGATTTTTTTATCATTTCGATTTCTTTTTGTTCCAATCGCAAGACTTCTTCTTCCTCGATGCTTTCGGCAAATTGGTAATTGTCTTGAACTTGATAACTATTCTCGTTGTTGTTTGGCGTCGTGATGACGGCGGTTCTTGGTTCTTCTTCAAAATCTATTTCGCTGTCGTCTTCTTTTGCGCCATAGATTTTTTTGATGAGATGCGAATTGGCTTCCTGCACTTTCGCCCCTCCATTTTGCATCAATTCCAAGGTCAGTTTTTTTAAATCGTGCAAATCGCTTTTCATGTCAAAAAGCACTTTGTACAAGATTTCTCTTTCGGTATTGAAGTCGCTGTCGTTTTTTCGATCTTTTATCACCGAAGGCAAATTGCTTCCTTCTATGGGTAAATACGATTGCAGGGTGTTTGCCGTAATGTCGCGATTGGTTTCCAGAACCGAAATTTGTTCGGCCACGTTTCGCAACTGTCGAATGTTTCCGCTCCAGCGAAATTTTTGCAACATCTGAACGGCATAATCATCCAACTTAATAGGAGGCATTTTGTATTTATGGGCAAAATCAGCCGCAAATTTTCTAAACAACAAATGAATATCGTCTTTTCTGTCGCGCAAAGGAGGTAAAGCAATATCGACTGTACTCAATCGATAATACAAATCTTCACGGAATTTCCCTTTTTCGATGGCGTCAAACAAATTCACGTTGGTGGCAGCCACAATTCGAACATCCGTTTTTTGCACTTGCGATGATCCTACTTTCAGGAACTCTCCATTTTCAAGGATTCTCAGCAATCGAACTTGGGTTGTCAAAGGCAATTCGCCCACTTCATCCAAGAAAATTGTTCCACCGCTGGCCACTTCAAAATAGCCTTCACGGGTAGAAGTTGCACCAGTAAAAGAGCCTTTTTCGTGACCGAAAAGTTCGCTGTCAATGGTTCCTTCCGGAATGGCTCCGCAGTTTACGGCTATGTATTTTCCGTGTTTTCTGTGAGAAAGCGTATGGATGATTTTCGGAATACTCTCTTTTCCAACGCCGCTTTCACCCACAACCAATACCGAAATATCGGTTGGTGCCACCTGAATCGCTTTTTCTATCGCGCGATTGAGTTTCGGGTCATTCCCGATAATCTCGAATCGTTGTTTTATTGATTGAACTGTTTCCATAATATTGTTCTACTTGTCGGTTTTGGTCAACGTATCTTTTAGAGGTACTGTTTTTTCAACTTTGTGTTTTGGAAAATAGGTTCTAATGATATAGAATGTAGAGCCAAATCCAATAATGAAAGTAAGTATGGCGATGATTATGTTTTTTTTGGTCATATAGATTCTTTTAATTTTTTGAACTCGATCAGAGTGTAAAAATGTTTTTTAGCCACGAATTACACGAATTTACACGAATTGTTTTTACTTAATTTTAAATTACAACTCTTTTATGCAGTAATGATTTATGTGAGAAATTAGCAAGAATTCCCAATCCGCTTTTTGTTATGGTCATATAATTTAAAGTTTGGGCTATATATTCATCAGCAATTAATTTTGCTGCTTTTATTTCTAATATAATTTCGTCATATACCACAAAATCTGCATAGAATTTCTTTTTTAATTGATGCCCTTTATAATCAATTGTGAATTCTTTTTCTCTTTCGTAAGGGATATTATGAAGATTGAATTCAATTTCAAGAGCTTCTTTATATACAGCTTCCAAAAGTCCGCCACCAAGTACTCTATGAACTTCCATACACAAACCAATTATTTTATAGTATTCGTCTTGTTTGTACAATTCCATAATTTTGTTGATTTTTTAATTCGTGAAAATTCGTGGCTAAAACCATAAATTTAAGATTGAAATTTGTGGCAAATTTTCTTAGTTCATTTCAGAGTAACCAACCGCTTCTCCTTTTAGAGTTCCGCTGGTGCAACTCGTGATTTTCACGTTTACAAAATCTCCAATTTTATAATTCTCTTTTGGAAACACCACCACAATGCTTTGTGAATTTCTTCCAGACCAATCGTTTTCTGATTTTTTGGAAACTTTTTCGATTAATACTTCCGTGGTTTGTCCGATGAATTCCTCGGAGCGGAACTTGGAATTTTTTTGTTGCAAATCGACTATTTCTTGTAATCTTCGCAATTTGGTTGCTTCGGGAACATCATCGTCCATTTTGCGTTCAGCCAAAGTTCCCGGGCGTTCCGAGTAGGAATACATGTAACCAAAATTATATTTTACGTAATCCATTAAAGTCAAAGTGTCTTGGTGATCTTCTTCGGTTTCCGTTGGGAAGCCCGAAATCATGTCTTGCGTGATTGAGCAATTTGGTATGATAGTCCTGATTTTGTCCACCAAAGTCATGTACTCTTCTCTTGTGTGCAAGCGATTCATGGCTTTCAGGATTCTGTCGCTACCCGATTGAACTGGCAAATGAATGTGTTTGCAAATATTGTCGTGTTTAGCAATCACGTGCAACACGCTTTCGTGCATGTCTTGCGGATTGGAAGTTGAAAAGCGAATGCGCATTTTTGGGAAACCAACGGCAACCATTTCCAATAATTGGTCAAAATCAACAGCAGTAGCTTTTTGCATTTCGGTGGCGTTGACGAAATCTTTTTTCAGTCCGCCGCCGTACCATAAATAACTGTCCACGTTTTGTCCCAAAAGGGTGATTTCCTTAAAGCCTTTGTTCCATAAATCCTGAATTTCCTTCATGATGCTTTGCGGTTCACGGCTGCGTTCTCTTCCACGAGTGAAAGGAACCACGCAAAACGTGCACATATTGTCGCAACCACGGGTAATGGAAACCAAAGCAGTAATTCCGTTGCTCATCAATCGAACGGGAGAAATATCGCCATACGTTTCGTCTTTCGACAAAATCACGTTGATTGCGTCGCGACCGTCTTCGACTTCTGCCAATAAATTGGGTAAATCTTTGTAGGCATCTGGTCCCACAACAAGGTCAACGATTTTTTCTTCTTCAAGGAACTGACTTTTCAAACGTTCTGCCATGCAGCCCAAAACCCCCACTTTCATTTTTGGATTGACGCGTTTCACGGCATTGTATTTTTCCAAACGTTTTCGAACGGTTTGTTCCGCCTTGTCACGAATGGAACAGGTGTTGACCAAAACCAAATCGGCTTCTTCCAAAGTCTGCGTAGTGTTGTATCCATTGGATGAAAGGATGGAAGCCACGATTTCACTGTCGGAAAAATTCATTGCACAGCCGTAGCTTTCTATAAAGAGTTTCTTGGTATTCTCGGGTTTGTATTCCAGGACAAGACTTTCGCCTTGTTTGTTTTCGTCAATAATCTTTTCCATAGTCACTTCAAAAGTGTTTTTAATAAGGGCGTAAAGTTACAATTATTTGGCTAAATATGACAAGATGTCAGATGAAGATTTAACAATGTTTTAAGGCATTTCAATGTTTGGAGCTATTTCCCACTTTTCGTTGCAATCTTTTTATTTTTAAAGAAAAAAGAAAAAGGATTTTCACTGCAATCGGGGCTAGTGCATTTGTTTACAGAATCGTGTTTTTTGCTTTTAATAAGACGATAGTGGTTAATTTTAAGTATATTTGTCTGATATTCAGATAAGTAAAAAAGAAACACCAAGGGTTAGTAACAATCTAACTTTAACTAAATATTTATTTTATGTTGTATCTATATTTTAAAAAGTATGTTTTTGTTCTTTTCGCTTATAGCGTGTTCCTATTGATGACTACTTTTTTATACGCCCAAAAGAGTGTTGCCGAAAATAATTTGAATACCTTTAAAAAGGGATTTTATGTAGGGGTTGAAACGGGAGTTGGTTGGCCTCAGTTTAAGAATGGTAGTCAGGACGAAAGTAGAGAAGGAAGATTTATCTTTGGTTTATATGGAGGATACAGACCTTTATACACACTTAGGGCAGGTTTTAAAATAGACGAATATTTTATTGAAGACGATGACTATTCGCCCGGTAAAGGAATTAGTATTTCTAATGCATCTTTTCAAGTGCAGGTGTTTCCCTTTAAAAATATTACTCTTTTTACAAACCTCCAATACGGTTGGAGCAAATACAATAATAATCACATTCTCCAGGGTTATGAAGCGAATGGGACATCACAGAAAATCGGTTTGGGTTATGAGTACAATTTAAATAAGCATTTTGCTCTTTCATTAAATGCTAATTATGGCTTCGGTAAATTTAATGATGTAAATGATGTGTCAGTAACTATCCATGATCAAAATTATGATTCTTGGGATATTACACTGTGCGTTACTTACCGTTAACTCTATGACTTAAATTATAATTGTGTAAATAGAGTTTGTTGCCGTAAAAAGTAAGAAATAAACGAAGGTTATTGCTTTTTATTTCATCAAACTCAAGAGAATCCATCTCGTTCAAAACCTACTATTCATCGATTATATTCACTTTTAAATTTTAAAAAACCCAAAATTTAAAAAAATCATATACTTTTGTCGGCACAAACATTAGGGATATGGCAAAGAATTTAGTTATAGTGGAGTCACCAGCAAAGGCGAAAACAATCGAAAAATTTCTGGGAAGCGACTACCAAGTCGAGTCAAGTTATGGTCATATTGCCGACTTGCCTTCCAAGGAAATAGGAGTAGATGTAGAAAATGGTTTTAAACCAAAATACGAAGTTTCTGCCGATAAAAAAGCATTGGTCACTAAACTAAAAGGTCTTGCCAAGAAAGCCGAAATGGTTTGGTTGGCTTCGGATGAGGATCGCGAGGGAGAAGCCATTTCTTGGCATCTTGCCGAAGAATTGAATTTAGTGAAAGACAAAACCAAACGAATTGTTTTTCATGAAATTACCAAATCGGCCATTTTGAAAGCAATCGACAACCCACGTGAAATTGATTATAATTTGGTCAATGCCCAACAAGCTCGAAGAGTTTTGGACAGATTGGTGGGTTATGAATTATCGCCAGTGCTTTGGAGAAAAATAAAAGGTGGACTTTCGGCAGGTCGTGTACAATCGGTTTCGGTTCGTTTGATTGTCGAAAGAGAAAGAGAAATCCAGAATTTCAATGCCGTTGCAACGTATTCTGTTGTGGCAGAATTTACCAATGAAGCCGGAAAAACATTCAAAGCCAAACTTCCCAAGAATTTCAATACCAAAAAAGAAGCCGAAGATTTCTTGAACAAGAATGTCGGTTCTACTTATAAAGTTTCGGATTTAGAAACAAAACCTACCAAAAAATCGCCAACAGCACCTTTCACCACTTCGACTTTGCAACAAGAAGCCGCGAGAAAATTGTATTTACCTGTTGGAATCACGATGCAATTGGCGCAACGTTTGTACGAAGCGGGACTTATTACTTATATGAGAACCGATAGCGTGAACTTGTCCAAAGAAGCGATGGAAGCTGCCGAAGCCGAAATAATCAAATCCTATGGAAAGGAATTTTCGAAACCCAGAAATTTTGTCAACAAAAGCAAAGGAGCACAAGAAGCCCACGAAGCAATTCGTCCAACGGATATGTCGCGTCACACCGTGAACATTGACAGAGACCAAGCGCGTTTGTATGATTTGATTTGGAAAAGAACGTTGGCTTCGCAAATGAGTGATGCGCAATTGGAACGTACCAACGTGAAGATTGAAGCGAATAATCACGGTGAAATTTTTTCTGCTTCTGGAGAAGTGTTGCTTTTTGAAGGTTTCTTGAAAGTTTATCTAGAAGGTCATGATGACGATGAAGAAGAACAAGAAGGAATGTTGCCAGCCTTGAAAGTGAACGAAAAATTGCAAAACAATTACATCACGGCCACCGAAAGATATTCAAGACCAGCTGCTAGATACACCGAAGCTTCTTTGGTTAAAAAGTTGGAAGAATTAGGAATTGGTCGTCCGTCAACATACGCACCAACCATTTCTACCATCATCAACAGGAATTATGTCGAGAAAGGGAATTTGGATGGTCAAGAACGTAATTATACGCAATTGACTTTGCAATCGGGAAAAGTAGGCGAGAAGTTGCTTAAAGAAAACACGGGTTCCGATAAAGGAAAATTAGTTCCTACGGATATTGGAACCATTGTTACAGATTTCTTGGTAAAAAATTTCGGAAACATCCTGGATTATAATTTCACGGCCAAAGTGGAACAGGATTTCGATGAAATTGCCGAAGGAAATATCGAATGGGCAACGATGATGCAGGAGTTCTACGATAAATTTCACCCAACGGTGAAAGATGTGGAAGCAAATGCCGATAGAGAAAGTGGAGAAAGAATTCTTGGTACAGATCCTAAAACAGGAAAGCCGGTTTCGGTTCGTTTGGGTAAATTTGGACCAATGGCACAAATTGGTGCAGCTGATGACGAAGAGAAAAAGTTTGCCAGTTTGATGAATGACCAAAATATTGGCAACATCACTTTGGAAGAAGTTTTGAATTTATTTTTATTGCCTAAAAATTTGGGTACCTATAAAGGAGAAGAAGTTGAGGTAAGCAACGGTCGTTTTGGGCCTTATGTGCGTCACGGAAGTGTTTTTGTTTCTTTGCCAAAAGGAGAAAATCCATTGGATGTTACCATCGTTAGAGCACAGGAATTGATCGACGAGAAAGCACAAGCCGATGCGCCAATTGCTAATTACAAGGGAGAGCCTGTTCAAAAAGGAGTGGGGCGTTTTGGTCCATTTATCAAATGGGACGGTATTTTTATCAATGTAAGCAAAAAATACAATTTCGATAATTTATCCCAATCGGATATCGAAGAATTGATTGAAGACAAGTTGCAGAAAAATATTGACAAGGTTTTGCACAACTGGAAGGATGAAGGAATTTTGGTTGAAAAAGCCCGTTGGGGAAGATCGGTAATTACCAAAGGGAAAATCAAAATTGAATTGAGCAAAGATATTGATGCCACAAAATTGACATTGGAGGAAGTTCTGGAAATGATTGCCAAGAAAACGCCAGCGAAAAAAGTTGCAGCCAAAAAAACTACAGCTGCCAAGAAACCTGCTGCCAAGAAACCAGTAGCGAAAAAGAAATAATATATGGAATTTGATTTTCTAAAACCTTTAGACAATGAAATCCTTAGGGTTATCAAGGAGTTTTCTTCCCAGCAATTGGGAAGCAAAGTAGCATTTCACACCGCAGAAGATTTTCCTGATTTGAATAAAATTAAAATTGCCATTATTGGCGTTTTGGAAAACAGGGGTGATTCTAATCAAACCGAGGAGGTGGATTTGTCACACATTCGAAAAGAATTGTATGGCTTGTTTCCAGGAAATTGGGATGCTTCAATAGCTGATTTGGGAAATATTCTCGCTGGGAATTCCATATCGGATACTTATTTTGCTTTGAGAAAAGTAGTTTCGAAGTTAATCAAAAATAAAATTATTCCAATCGTGATCGGTGGTTCACAGGATTTGACTTATGCTCTTTATAGAGGATATGATGATTTGGAACAAATGGTCAACTTGGTTTCCATTGACAATAAATTTGATTTTGGTCAAGAAAGTGCTACCGTTTCGGCTTCGTCTTATTTGACCAAGATAATAATCGACGAGCCGAACAATCTTTTTAATTTCAGCAATGTTGGGTTTCAAACCTATTATAACTCGCAGGAAGAAATTGATTTGGTTGATAAATTGTTTTTTGATGCCTACCGCTTGGGAGAGGTTTCAAATAATATTGCCATTGCCGAGCCTGTTTTTAGGGATGCCGATGTGGTAAGCATCGATTTGACTTCCGTAAAGTCATCTGACTCAGGAAACAATAATCCGTTTACGCCCAATGGTTTCAATGGAAAAGAGGTTTGTGCCTTGTCTCGATATGCCGGTATTAGTGATAAGGTATCCCTTTTAGGGATTTTTAACCACAATAATTCTAGGCAAGAATCGGTTTTGATGGCCCAAATTATTTGGTATTTTATCGAAGGTTTTCATTATCGTTCGAATGAGTATCCTTTTGGTAGCAGGGAAAATTACATCAAGTACATTGTTCCTTTGGAAGAAGAAGAGTTGATATTCTATAAAAGCAACAAAACCGATAGGTGGTGGATAGAAATTCCTTTTATTTCAAGCAGTAATAATAAGTTGAAAAAAAATACGTTATTACCTTGCTCACACGAAGAGTATTTAGCGGCTTGCAACCATGAAATCCCCGAAAGATGGTGGAAAGCCCAGCGTAAAAATATACTGTAAAAATCCGTTGACCTACCTTCGGAAGAATAAATTAACAGTTTAAATTTAAGAATGTCTAACATTTATTTTGTAGGTTAAGAATTATAATTATATATAATTTGTGTATTTTGTCGATTTTATCTACGTTTTATCGATAAAATATTTTTTTCTTTCCTTATTTAATTTTAGTTTTGGTTAATCAAATAAATAGTACAACAAAAAATTGTTTTTTAAAATAATAATAAATAGGTTTACGCACTTAATAATAATAAATATATAACCCTGATTTATATGAAGAAGTTCATTGCATTTACAGCAATTTTAACCTTACTAATTGGTTGTGGTAAAACAAGCGACAAAGGAGAATTGGTTGGTGTTAAAGGAGCAAAATGGCATCCTGAGAAACCTTATGGAATGGCTTTAGTTCCGGGAGGTTCATTTATTATGGGAAAATCTGATGAAGATGTTGCCAATGTAGGAGACGCAACCACTAAAACGGTTACCGTTCGTTCTTTTTATATGGACGAAACAGAAATTACCAATAGAGAATACCGTGAATTTGTTGAATGGGTTAAAGATTCAACAATGAGGGTTAGATTGGCAATTCTTGCTGACGAATCCGGTATAAAACCTGGTGATGGAGCTGCAAAAGGAAAAGGTAAAAATGCTGGTAGCATTGGAGATTTTGCTTTTAATGATCAAGATCCTGATAAAATGACTGCTTATGACAAATACATGTACGACAACTATTATAGTGTTGGTACAGATGATGATCCTTATGCAGGTAGAAAATTGAATCGCAAAGTGAAATTGATTAAAGATACTAAATTGTATCCTGACGAATATTATACTGAGGTGATGGATTCCATGTATTTGCCTTTAGAAGCTTCATACAATGGATTAAGGACTATTGATGTTGACAAATTGAAATTCAGGTATTCTTGGATGGATATTCAAGCTGCGGCAAGAGCCAAAGTGGGCAAGAGAAAAGATTTTATCAGAACAGAACAAGTAAAAGTATATCCTGATACCACTACTTGGATCAAAGATTTCTCCTATTCTTATAACGAGCCAATGCACAACGATTATTTCTGGCACCAAGCTTATGGTGATTATCCAGTAGTGGGTGTTAACTGGCAACAGGCAAAAGCATTTTGTGCATGGAGAACCTTGAAAAAAAATACTTGGATTAAATCTAAAGCTAAAGGTCGTGACCAGGTAAATAATTTCAGATTGCCTTCTGAAGCAGAGTGGGAATATTCGGCAAGAGGTGGTCTAGAATCTGCTACTTATCCTTGGGGTGGACCTTACACTAAAAATGACAGAGGTTGCTTTTTGGCTAATTTCAAACCTATGAGAGGGGATTATGCAGCGGATCAAGCTTTGTATACCGTTGAAGCAAAATCGTATGAGCCAAATGGATACAACCTTTATAATATGGCCGGGAATGTGGCGGAATGGACTGATTCTGCTTATGATCCTAATGCATACGAATATGTTTCTACCATGAACCCGAACAATATGGACACTTCCAACAAGCGTAAAGTAGTTCGTGGTGGTTCTTGGAAAGATGTTGCCTATTTCCTTCAAGTAAGTACAAGAACATTTGAATATGCTGATTCAGCAAGAAGTTTCATCGGGTTTAGAACTGTTCAAGATTATATGGGAACACAATCAACCGAAAAAATCAAGAAAAGATAAACGAACCAAATTTTAATCAATTATAAATAACCTAAAAACAAACAAACATTATGGCATTATTAAGTAAAAAAGTGATGAATATGGCCTATGGTCTAGGAGCGGCAGTAGTAATTATTGGAGCTTTATTCAAAATAACGCATCTTGAATTTGGTGTAATAACAGGAAATTTAATGTTAACGATAGGACTTGTGGTAGAGGCGGCAATTTTTGCCCTTTCAGCATTCGAACCCGTTGATGACGAATTGGATTGGACATTAGTTTATCCAGAATTGGCAAATGGTGAAGCTCGTAAAAAAACTACTAAAGTGGAAACACCTTCAGATGCTCAAGGATTATTGTCTCAAAAATTAGACGTGATGCTTAAAGAAGCCAAAATTGACGGAGAATTAATGTCAAGTTTAGGAAACAGCATCAAAAATTTCGAAGGAGCTGCCAAAGCAATTTCGCCAACGGTTGATTCAATAGCATCTACCAAAAAATATAGTGAAGAATTGACATTGGCTGCAGCACAAATGGAATCTTTGAATAGCTTGTACAAAGTTCAATTGCAAAGCGCTTCTAGAAATGCACAAATCAATGAAGAAGTAGCTGAAAACAACTTAAAATTAAAAGAACAAATGCAGTCGTTGACTTCGAATTTGTCTTCATTGAACAATGTTTATGGAGGAATGCTTTCTGCAATGAGTAATAAAGGATAATTAGTTCAGACTTTATATAAAAAAACAATAAACTAATTATTAGAAAATATGGCAGGAGGAAAACTAACCCCTAGACAGAAGATGATAAACCTAATGTACTTGGTTTTTATCGCGATGTTAGCATTAAATATGTCCAAAGAAGTATTGTCGGCATTTGGAATTTTGAACAATAAAATAGAAGAGTCCAATTCATTAACCGATAATCGAAATGCAAGTTCATTTCTGCAATTGGCACAAAAAGCATCTGATCAACCAGGTCAGTATGGTGAGAAAAAGTTGAAAGTTGAAAAGATAAGAGCTATTTCTAAAGAATTTTCGGATTACATTGAAAGTATTAAAGTTGAGGTTACCCAAAAATTTCCAAAAGACAAAGAAGGAAATTATCCATGTGAACAAATGGATAAAGGTGATTTGTTTGACAGAATGTTTTTTAATCAAGAAAAATTGTCTAAAAGAGGACAAGAGTTTTTAGACAAGATTAATAATTACCCTGTTCAAATAAGGCAAATTGGAGGTAGTTCCATTGCTGAAGTAGAAATGAATAAAATCGAAAAGCGATTTGCCACTAAACCTATTTTTTCTGAAAAGGCGGGTAAAAGTTTGCCATGGATGGAATATAATTACCATGGTTTTCCTTTAATTGCAACGGTGACTAAATTAACGCAAATACAAGCTGACATAAAAACAACAGAGAGCGATATTATGGCCGGGATGTTTCAATCTGACTTGGTTGCAGCAGCTTCACTTACAGCTTATCAACCAATTGTTGTTCTTGAAAAATCAGTTTTCTTTCAAGGAGAAGCCGTAAAAGGAAAAATTATTCTTGGAAAATTTGATCCTTCATTAAAAGCGAAATCAGTAGTGGTTAATGGGTCAAGTGTTCAAGCGCAAGCAGGTCAGGCTAATTTTTCTTTCGGATCGGGAAGCATAGGTGAACATCCTATTAAAGGGTCTTTCAACTTTGATGAAAACGGAAAAGTAATTAGTTTGCCAATAAATGATAAATACGTTGTTGTGGCCAGACCAAAATCAGCTACCATATCTGCCGACAAAATGAACGTCGTGTATCGAGGTGTTGTTAATCCAATGACGATTTCATTTGCAGGAATTTCTCCTGATAAAGTTTCGGCATCTGCTCCAGGATTGACTTCTGTGGGTGGTGGAAAATATAACATGAGTCCTACTACAGGTAATGAAGTGATGATAAATGTTGTGGGAACACTTCCTGACGGTTCTAAAGTTGTAGATAAAAAAACATATAGAATAAAAGGAATTCCTGGACCAAATGGAACAATTAGGGGAGAAATGGGTATTGTGAAAGGGCCTAAATCAAGCTTGGAAATTTCGACAATTGGAGCAAAATTGGTTGATTTTGATTTTGAAGTTGGATTGGACGTTGTTGGATTCAATTTAAAAGTAACAGGTTTTCCTACGGTTCCTGTTGTAGGGAATAAATTAAATGCGGCAGCCAAAGCTGCTATTGCCAAAGCAGGAAGAGGTGATCAAGTTACCATTTCTGAAATCAGGACTAAACTTGTTGGAGCGGGTAGTTACATATTGCCAAGAACTTCACCTGTAATTTATGAAATACAATAAATTGGGAAGTATGATTAAACGTTTACTTCAATAACTATATTATGATGAATATGAGAAATTTTTTAATAGCTATGATTTCCATTCTTGGGAGTGTAGTTTCTTATGCACAGCCAAATTTGCTTAACGCAAAGATACCGGAAGAGATAGGAATCAAGTCTGCCGCCCAGCTCATTTCAGACAATGACAAACCATTGGAATATGGTTATGTTGATGATAGGGATGTTTTGATGGGAAAAACAGTTTGGGAAATTATTGATTTAAGCGAAAGAATTAATTTTCCTTTGTATTTTCCAATAGACACGGCAAACATTGGTCCTGACAGACGTTCTTTGTATGATGTGTTGACAAAAGCGATTCGTAGCGGAGAAATTTCAGAAGTGTATTCAGATAGTTATTTTAACACTAAAAAAACATTCAAGGATATTAAATCTTCATTGATGCTTATTAGCCTGTCCAATGAAGGAAGAGAACAATTGAATGTATTGGGTCTTAATGAAGAATTTAAAGATCTTAATCCGGGTCAAATCAGTAAAGAGGACGCAGACAAATTGGTTAGCAAGGGAATATTGCCTGAATACATTGTAAAAAGCGATCTTACTGCCCAAGATGTTACCCAGTATAAAATTAAAGGATATTGGTATTTTGATAAACGTCAAAGCGAATTGAAATACAGATTGCTTGGTATTTGTCCAATTACGCCTGATGTTTACACGATGAATAGTGACGAGAAGGATTATATTGAATTGTTCTGGGTATTTTTCCCGGCTGCAAGAGATGTGTTGCACGCAGCAAAATCTTTCAATGACAAGAACTCTGCAATGCCAATTTCTTTTGACCAGATATTAAATTCGAGACGATTTAATGCCGTGATTTATCAAGAAGAAAATGTTTATGGCGACAGGGGAATTACAAGTTACATAAAAGATAATGCGCAAAATCAATTGCTCGAAGCGGAAAGGGTAAAAGATAAAATCCGTGATTTCGAAGAAGATATGTGGAATTACTAAATTTCATTTAGAATACAATTATTAAGAACTCTTGCCATTGGCAAGAGTTCTTTTGATTTTGGTTTAATTCAATTTCTAAACATTAAGTTCAATTTTAAAATGATAGATTATTTAATAATAGGTTCTGGGCTGGCTGGCATTTCATTTTCTGAAAAGGCCTTGCAAAACAATAAATCTATTTTGGTACTCGACAATAATTCGCAGAATTCTTCAAAAATAGCAGGAGGTTTGTACAATCCCGTTATTCTGAAACGTTTCTCCGAAGTGGGACAAGCCGAGGAGCATTTACTTATCATGCATGAATTTTTGGCTGTATTGGAAAAGAAATTGAACGACAAAGTAGATTTTAAAACACCCATTTTAAGAAAGTTTTTTTCTGTCGAAGAGCAGAATAATTGGTTCGCCGCTTCCGATAAAGTGAATTTGGCTCCTTTTTTATCCACACAATTGGTTTCAAAAAAATATGAATCGATTGATTCACCTTTTGGATATGGTGAAGTCTTGCAA
This sequence comes from Flavobacterium fluvii, assembly GCF_900129545.1. Taxonomy (GTDB): domain Bacteria; phylum Bacteroidota; class Bacteroidia; order Flavobacteriales; family Flavobacteriaceae; genus Flavobacterium; species Flavobacterium fluvii. Next base: position 1,369,886 of record NZ_FQWB01000001.1, read on the forward strand.
ACGGGTTATGTGGATACTGCATTGCTGTTGGTCAAATACAAGGAGTATCTCATAAAGAACAATTTGTTTATGGAGGAATCTTTTGATTATTCACTTTTAGAGGAAGAAAACAATGGGATTCGATACAAAGACATTCAGGCCAAACACATCATTTTTGCAGAAGGTTTTGGAATGCACTCCAACCCTTATTTCAAGCATTTGCCATTGGATGGTACAAAAGGAGAATTACTCGTTATAAAAGCGCCAAAACTTGGTTTGGATGTCATCGTGAATGCAAGCGTGTTTATTTTGCCGCTTGGCAATGATTTGTTCAAAATAGGCGCAACCTACAATTGGGAAAGCAAAACTGATATTCCTACCGAAGAAGGGAAAAAGGAATTGGTCGAAAAAATTAAAGAGGTAATCAGTTGTGATTTTGAAATTGTTTCCCATTTTGCCGGCGTTCGTCCTACGGTCAAAGACAGAAGGCCTCTGGTAGGAACCTATTCCAATCACGATTCCATACACATTCTGAATGGTTTGGGAACGCGTGGTGTTATGTTGGGGCCAGCGATGGCGAAGGCTTTATTTGAAAATATTGAATATCAAAAACCTTTGGACAAGGAAATTGACATAAAAAGATTTGACAAGAAGCGGTAAGCTATTTTTTATATTTCTTGTCGTAAGACACGAACAAATTGATGTAAATATTTCTCGACCACCTCAATACAAAAGGGAACAAAAGAATGTTGGCAACAAGAATAGCGATGAAAGAGTTTTTTATGCTGGTTTCCAAAATAAGATAAGTTACTAAGAAAGTGGCAATACTGAGTCCCACATTCAGTCCGTAGCTGACATACATGGCGCCATAAAAGAACGAAGGCTCAATTTCATATTTCAAACCACAATGGCTGCATTTTTCATTCATTTTGATCAATTTCGAAAAATGTAACGGATTTTTATCCAAATACATACTCTCATTCTGACATCTAGGACAAGTTCCTGTTAAAATGCTATTTAATTTGGATCCTTTTTTTAACATTTGCAAAAAAATTAATTTTCTCCTTTTTTGGAGCCACAAATTTACAAATACAAAACACAATAAATGCTTAATATACATAATTTATCCGTTTCTTTTGGAGGGACTTATTTATTCGAAGAAGTAACCTTTCGATTGGGTGCTGGAGACCGTGTGGGTCTTGTTGGCAAAAACGGAGCCGGGAAATCCACGATGCTTAAAATCTTGGCCAAAGATTTTGCTCCAGACTCGGGCGTTATTTCCCAGGAAAAGGAAGTTCGAATGGGTTTCTTGCGCCAAGATATCGATTTTGAACAAGGAAGAACGGTGCTGGAAGAAGCGTATGAAGCTTTTGTTGATATTAAAATTGTGGAGAAAAAACTGGAAGAAATCAATCACCAGTTGGTTACTAGAACCGATTACGAAAGCGAGGAATACAGCCAGATCATTGAAGATTTATCTGATTATACCCATCGTTTTGACTTGTTGGGCGGATATAATTATGTTGGCGATACCGAGAAAATTCTTTTGGGATTGGGTTTCAAAAGAGAAGTTTTCAATAACCAAACCGAAACTTTTTCCGGAGGTTGGAGGATGCGTATCGAATTGGCCAAATTGTTGTTGCAGTCCAATGATGTTTTGTTGCTGGATGAGCCAACGAATCACTTGGATATCGAGAGTATCATTTGGTTGGAAAGTTTCTTGCGCAATTATCCTGGTGTTGTCGTGATTGTTTCACACGATAAAATGTTTTTGGACAACGTGACCAATAGAACCATCGAAATATCTTTGGGTAAAGCGTATGATTTCAACAAGCCGTATTCCGAATATTTGGAATTGCGTCACGAAATCCGCGAAAAGCAATTGGCCACACAGAAAAACCAAGCCAAAAAAATAGAAGAAACCGAAAAATTAATTGAGAAATTCCGTGCCAAAGCTTCGAAAGCTTCTATGGCGCAATCGCTTATCAAGAAATTGGATAAAGTGGAGCGCATCGAAGTGGATGAAGACGACAATTCGGTAATGAATATTTCGTTTCCTCTTTCAAAAGAACCAGGAAAAGTGGTGATTGAAGCGGAAGAAGTGACCAAAAGTTACGGAGATAAAACTATTTTGAAAGATATTTCACTTTTGGTAGAACGTGGAAGCAAGATTGCTTTTGTTGGACAAAACGGACAAGGAAAATCGACTTTCATCAAAGCGATTGTCAACGAATTTGAATTTGAAGGAAACATCAAATTGGGACATAACGTGCAATTGGGGTATTTTGCCCAAAATCAAGCCGAATATCTCGATGGCGAAATTACTTTGTTGAGAACAATGGAAGATGCCGCAACGGATAGCAATCGTTCGAAAGTACGTGATATGTTGGGTTCTTTCTTGTTTCGTGGTGATGATGTCGAAAAGAAAGTAAAGGTGCTTTCTGGAGGCGAAAGAAACCGTTTGGCACTTTGTAAATTGCTTTTGCAGCCCATCAATGTTCTGGTAATGGATGAGCCAACGAATCACTTGGACATCAAATCCAAAAATGTGTTGAAAGCGGCCTTGCAAAAATATGAGGGAACCTTGCTTTTGGTTTCTCACGACAGGGATTTTCTTCAAGGAATGTCGAATATAGTTTACGAATTCAAAGACCAAAAAATAAAAGAATACTTGGGCGACGTCAACTATTTTTTGGAACAACGCAATTTGGAAAACATGCGTGAAGTCGAGAAAAAAGATGCTATGAAGGCGGCGGCTCCAAAAGAAAGCAACAAAGCTTCCTATGAAGACCAGAAAAAAGGAAAAGCTTTGCAAAACAAATTGAGCAAAGTCGAAAGCCAAATCAAACAATTGGAAAGAGATATCCAGAATGACGATAAAATGCTGGCTTCCAATTATGACAAGCACATCGAAGACGCTTCCTTTTTTATGGCTTACAACAAGAAAAAAGCCGAATTGGACAAATTGCTCTTGGATTGGGAAATCGTCCAGGAAGAAATAGACAATGCTGGTTTATAAAATCAGTCCAATTGATTTGGAATGTGCAATAGCTTCACTGCTATTGGTAAAATAGCAAGTTGAAACGTTCAAGGTTTCGAGGTTTTTTAAAGCTTCTGAAACCTTTTTCTTTTCTTGTGTTCCAGTTTTTCGAATATAAACTGCTTTGACGTTGACGGGGAAAATTTTGCAAATCGCTTCGTATAAATACGGATCGTGTTGCGAATCGTCACCCATCAAGACGTATTTCAAATTGGGATAAAATTCCAGGATATGTTTTATTTTTTCGAATTTGTGGTTGTGGCTGCCTCTTCCGGACCAGATGAAATCGGTAAGACTGGATTTGATGTCTTTTAGGAGCAAGACGGCTTTGGGTAATTGATGGATTTCTGTAAACTTCACCAAAAAACGATACAAATTCCATTCGCTGCTGGAAACATAAAAAAAAGCGTTTTGCTCTTCGTTATTTGTTCTTCCTGATTGGCTCAATGCCTGATAATGGGGAACTACATCTTCAAATATTTTACGGGAATTCACGTTTCGAAACAATAAATGGTATAATTTCTTCAAAGGATTCTTGGTGTAGGAAACCAAAAAAGTATCGTCAATATCTGAAATAATCCCCAGATTTTCCTTTTTGGGGCGAATGAAAGTTTCTTTGACCGCAATTTTTTTATCTCCATAAGGAATGCTCACCTCATAATCAATCCAGCCGTGTCCTATATTGGGATCTACGGGAATGCAAAACTTGAAATAACCGTCAACGAGTGTTTTGGTATGAATTGTCGAGTTGTTGTGTTCCAAATAGACATCGGCATTGCCGTGTGTTTTTAATCGGAACAAGCGAATTATTGAAGTGGCGTTTTTAAATTTTTTCTTCTCAAAAGCATAATCTTTGGCCTTGGTTGGTTTAAAAACGTGTCCCATCACGATTAACTCTTCGTCATTTGCATAGCCTCGGTACAGTTTTAAAATAGGCTTCATCGTTTTTTGTGATTTTGAGGTGTCATTAAAATTAACTAAATTTAGTCAATAAATGAATTTAAACTTTGAAAAAGAATGTCTTGCTGATTGTTAATCCAGTTTCTGGAGCCATTGATAAAAGGGAATTTATCGATGCAACAGCATATTTTGCGGCCAAAGAAAACTTGAATCTCATCCTCTACACGACTTCTGGGAAAGAGGATGTTTCAAACATAAGAACACTCTATGACCTGCATAAACCGGAACGTGTTATTGTTGCCGGTGGCGATGGAACCATAAAAATGGTGGTCGATGCTACGGAAGGGCAAGACGTGATTCTCGGTATTTTGCCACTGGGTTCTTCCAATGGATTGGCCGTGGATTTAGATTTGATGAAGTCACTTGACGAGAATCTGGAAATTGCGTTTCGAAATGATTACATAGAACTCGATTCGATTATTATAAACGACCAAAAATGTCTGCATTTAAGCGATTTGGGATTGAATGCAAAGCTTATTAAAAACTACGAAGAAGGTGATCTTCATGGTAAATGGGGGTATTTGTTGCAGGCTTTTGTTACTTTAATAGATTTGGAAGAGCCATTTGAGGCAACCATAACGGCCAATAATCAAACTATGGAATGTGTGGCAAGAATGATTGTCATTGCTAATTCAAAAAAATATGGAACGGGAGTTGTCATTAATCCAGAGGGGTCCATGGATGATGGCAAGTTCGAATTGGTAATTCTAAAAAATTTGGATTTGATTGTTTTTGGCAAGATTATCACGGGCAACATTCCTTTGAATTATGATGATGTCGAAATCGTGTCAACGGACAAAGCTTCCATTAAAACCAATTTTCCGGTGAGTTTCCAGGTGGATGGCGAGTATTGTGGGGATGTAAAAGAGCTGATTGTCAGTATTTCGTCCAGCAAGATAAAGGTGGCGATTCCTTGATTTTTGCCATAATTATTTGAAAGGATTTCGTTCTTTCCAAGCGACTTTTGGTTCCAGATAACTAAAAACTTTTTCGAAGGCAAGATCTGCAATGGGGTTGCTGTGTTGGGCGTATCCATACATTTTCATTGGTTTTGCTCCTATGGAACTCTTGATTTCCAGCGCAGTCCGGGCAAAAATTATTTCCTTGAATCCTTTGTTGATGGAGTAGGCAATCATGTCGTAGAGCATGTTCAGGTAGAGCATTTTTTCGCGTTGCACACTGTCGTCATACCCCAAAAAGTAAGTGTCCATTACGGCTCCATTTTTGATTAGCGTATTGAATCCAATCAATTTGTCATCCAGGAAATAGCCATAAAAAAGGAACTTGTCTTGAAGCACTTCCTTAAAAGTCCTGAAGTGGTTTTTGGAAAGAAAGAAGGTGTTGAAATGGGCATTTTTTGCTACGTGATGATACAAATCATAAATAGTCTCTTCGTGTTTGACAATGTCTTCCAAGTGCATTTTCCTTTTTTCTACGCCGTCGGCTTTTTTCCGGGCGCGTTTGTATTGGTCACGGTATTTTTTGGATAAAGCCTCAATGTAATCTTGCTCCGATCTCCATTGGTTTGGAATGTCGAACAGCATATTGGGTTGGGTGGAATATTGAAAATGATTTCGAAATCCAGCTTGTTGAAAAGCCGCTGTTTCTTCCATTTCAAAGTCTTTAAAAGTGGTGATGTGAACCTTTAGTCCTTTGTTTTTAAAGATGATTTCCAGTTTTTTCGAAGCGGTTTTCAATACTTGCAATCCCTGAATTTTGTCTATTTTGCCAGAAAAAGAAAAAGCATTTTGCCCAGTAAGCATATTGTTTCCAATAATCAGGATATGGGAGCAGAAGTTTTTGAAAAGGAGGTTTCGGGCAGTGGTTTTGAGGCATCTGTCACGTTCTCCAAAAGAATCCATTTTGTTTAAATCCAAAAATTGGGACAGAGCCGTTCCCACTAATTCATGGTCTTGGAATAATCCAATAAAATGGCAAATCATGTTTATTGGAGCGGATTTTTCCAAAATTTCCAAATATTCCTTGCTTAGGAAAATATTGTCCAAAGCCAAGTCGTTCCAGTTTTCTGGAAGATCAGCAGCCGAAGAATAAATTTTTATGGATAAGGGTGGTTTCAAATGAAAAAAAATCGCTCCACAAATGTAGAGCGATTCTATTATAATTAAATGTTAAATTTATTTCCAGCCACAAAGGATGGCACCCATTATTGTCATGATAACAGTCCAATATCCAGCTTGAATGGCCATGTATTTCCATGATTTGTGTTCAAACAAACCATTTATTGAAATGATGGGCAATGCCAAAAATATTCCTGAAATAAAGCCGTGAAGAGCTCCGTGTTTATAAGATCGGAAGGCATCTCCATAATCTGCCATAAAAGCCGAAAAGGAAGGTTTTGCACTTTCGGCAAGTACGGGTCCGCCTACCATGCCCAATGCACCTGATTGGTGGATAACCAGATTTTGCAGCATGAACGCCAACATAAATGCGTATATAAAGGTAAGCCCGAAAATTTTCAACATATTTCCTTTCTGAAGTTGTTCTTGGGTCAAGCCGGCTTCTTTCATCCAAATGGTTCCAAAAACTTTTGGATTATACCATATAAATCCTACTACAAATGAAGATAATGCCGCAACTAAAACGGCTAATAAATTGAATTCCATAATGCTGTGTTTTTAAGTTAGAGAATCAAATATAGGAATTTTATAATTGTGTTGGGAAAAATTTGTAGTTCTTAACTTGGGTTATTTACGGTAAGCGACAATATAATTTGTAAGAATAAAACACCGTTATGTTTTTAATTGTGTATTTCGTCGATTATTTTTGACGGTAATCCGTATTTTGTCTACTTTGGTCGATGAATTAATTCATAAAGACAACATTATGAGAAAGATATACACAGTACTGTTTTTAATTATGTTTTCATTTGTAATGAAAGCAGATGTATCCGTTTCTGAAAAAAATGCACTTATAAAAATATATAATGCCACAAATGGTGCGAACTGGACTTCAAAATGGGATTTGAAAGCTCCTGTTTCTTCTTGGTATGGCGTTGGGGTACAAGAAGATAAAATAGTGTCTTTGCAATTGGCCAATAATAATTTAGTTGGAACATTGCCTTCAGAGATTTCAAATTTGGTTAATTTGAAAAATTTGAACTTGTATAAAAATGCTATTTCAGGGACTGTTCCTTCTTCAATTGGAGAGATGAAAGCATTGGAATCACTTAATTTGTCGTTCAATAAATTGTCGGGAGCAATTCCTGCATCAATATGTGGTTTGTCTTCATTGAAAAACTTGGAGTTGTTCATGAATGATTTTTCTGGAAACATTCCTTCTGAAATTGGAAAATTGAGCAATTTGGAAAAGCTGTCTTTGTATAACAATGCAATAGAAGGCCAAATTCCAGAATCGGTTTATGAATTGAAAAACTTGAAAATATTGCTTTTGAACAGCAATAAAATTTCTGGAACCTTGAGTAATTCGGTAGCCAATTTGACCAATATCCAACAATTAAGTTTGTTTGACAATAAAATGAACGGTCAAGTTCCTTTCGATTTGGAAAAATTGAACAACCTTAAAGAATTGAATATTTCTTACAATCAATTCAGTGGATTGGTTTCAAAAGATTTGTCGAAACTGGATGTGTTGAATATGACAATGGTAAACGACAGAGGCGTAGCCCAAGTTTTAAAAGTGTCAACTGGCAAAAACACAGCCATTGTTTCTGAAGAATAATCTCTGATTTTTATAGTTTATAGAAAACCTGCTTAGCTTGCTTCGCAGGTTTTTTTATTTAAGGAAAATAAACAACGTCGCTTCCGGTCGTTTTTTCTTTGTAAAAGATAGCCGGTCAGTGGAATACATAAAACTCAAATATTTTTTTAAAAATAGCTTGTATTTATTAAAATTCGTCGTATATTTGCACCCGAAACAACGCGGGATAGAGCAGTAGGCAGCTCGTCGGGCTCATAACCCGAAGGTCACAGGTTCGAGTCCTGTTCCCGCTACTATATTTGACCCATCCCATTTTTGAGGATGGGTTTTTTTTTTTCATTTATATAAATTAAATTAAAAAATCATAAAATTTACGATTGTTTCCAATAATTTTTTGCAATGAAAACATTCATATAATTTCCGATTGTTTCTAATGATTTTTGCGATTAAAGCATCGTAAAATTTACGATTGTTATTTATACTATTTCAATTCCCTCAAGCATTTTTAAGTCAACGCCATAATAGTAAAATCATTCGGGCTTCCATTTATTTTTTCTATGATATTAATGATGCTATTTTCTTGGGGGATAGGAGGGAAATACAATGAGAAATACCTTCAATCTTTTTTGGATTGAAAATTATGTTTTGTTGGCGCCAGAGGAATACCTTCCGCTTTTGTAAGAACGTATTTTTCTTTTGAAACATTGTTTTCGATAAAAGTTGTTGGAGCCATTTTAATCCATCCTCCATTGATGTATATTGGATCGGTAATATATCCAAAATCAATTTTGGTGAATTCAGGAGATAATTGAATTCGTAATAATTTAGGAGTTGTCCTGCCGTGCCCAATAGTGTTGTAATGAAAAACCAATGATTTATTTTTCTGTTTCATCTTTGCTATTTATTTTTAATTTTGTATTGAATCCAAACAGGAGATACTACTTTTATGTCGTTTCCGTAGGAACGAAATAATCGAATTAGTTCAACAGTGGGTACCAGGTCAACTGTAAACAAACAAGGCCCATCTTCGTTTTTCTTTTCTGTTTGCGAAGCGTGAATTTTGTAGGTTTCCAAATAATGAATCAATAAAAATATTGGGAGAAGGACATAGTTTTTTTTTGGAGATATTTCTATTCCATCCGATGTGGAAAAAGCAATTCAGTTTACTTTAAATGAATACGGAAAGATTGATGTGATTCACAATAATGCGGGTATTGCCAATCCCTCAAAGCCATTGGAAATAACAGATGAATACGAATGGGATAAATTTTTTGATGTCAATCTTAAAAGTATTTTGTTTACGACACGATATGGTTTAGATGCTTTAAAGCAAACACAAGGATGTATTTTGAATACCAGTAGTCTTGTTGGAGAGATTGGTCAGGAAAACCACGCCGCTTATTCGGCAACAAAAGGAGCTTTAAATGCACTTACCAAATCGATGGCTCTTGATTATGCCAAATATAAATAAGGGTCAATGCTGTGGCAGCAGCCGGAGTATGGACTCCTATGTTGCGAAAATGGTGAAAAGAACAAAAAGACCCAGCCAAAATAGAAAAGTATCTAGATAATATTCATGTTTTGGGTTATTGTCCAGAAGGAGATGTCATCGCTGATACTTGTGTATTTATTGTTTCGGACAAAGCCAGATTTATTACAGGGAATATCATGCCGGTAAGTGGTGGCGCAGAGTTGGGTTATAGAAGATTTGATTAAAATAGTCATGAATTTAATAGGATTAAATTCTTTTTAAATTTTAATGTGGAAAAAGGAAAACGAAAAGAGTATTTGAACTAAGAATAAAAACAGAAATTCAAAAAATATTTTGGATTGTTTATTAAGGATAGCGCTTATTATATCGATTTCGTTTTGCGATGTGGTTTTTTTTCTATTTTTGCTTTTTTCGAAATATAAAATTATATCTATTTTTTTTTTTTTTAGTGATTAATTCAATTTTATCTTTAATTATTAAATTACCATTAGCTTCAAGATGAAAATTGTTAAAACAAATATTGCTTCCTATACAAATACTTCACTTTCTGTGTTTTCTCGGGAAGAATATTTTTTTCAGTCGCCATTTCATTCTCATCCAGAGTTTGAGCTGGTTTATATCTTGGAAAGTCACGGAAAACGTATTATTGGAAACTCCGTAGAATCATTCGAATCTGGTGATATGGTTTTCCTGGGAGACGATATTCCGCACGTATGGCTTAATGATGAGGTTTTTTATAAAGAAACTAACAGCTTAAAAGCCAAGGCTGTTGTGGTTTATTTTAGCAGAGACCTTTTTGGGAATTCTTTTTATGAGTTACCGGAAGCTCAAGAAGTAAAAAAGTTTCTTTCTCAGGCCATAAAAGGAGTAGCCATTACTGGACAGACAAATGTGCTGATTGCTAAAAAAATGAAAACATTACTGAAAAAGAAAGGATTTGAAGTTATTATGGGATTAATTGAAATATTGTTTCTTTTATCAAAAAGTAAAGATTTAAGATATATCAATGATAACTCTTATGTTTCTGTTAGCGATGATAATAAAAATGACCGATTGGCAGAGGTTTTTCAATATGTGAAATCAAATTATAAAGAAGAAATATCCCTTGATGAAATTGCTAAAATCGCCAATCTGACACCTACTTCGTTTTGCAGAATGTTTAAGGCAAAAACAAAAAAACCATTTGTGGAATATCTGAACGAAATCAGGGTATCAAATGCTTGCAAATATTTGATTGAAACCGATTTGGGAATTTCTGAAATCGCCTACCAATGCGGATATAAAACAGCTTCAAACTTCAATAAGCTGTTCAAAAAGTTAATGGGAACAACTCCTAAGGAATATCGAAAAAAAGCTATAGTCCAAGATTTTTAAACCCGTTTTTTTTATTTGTTTAATGTTTATGTCTGAAAAATAATTCTAATAAGATTTTATTTTTCAGTGGTTAATGCTATTATTCAATTAGCATTTGCCTAATTATGCTTAAAAATGTAGTAATTGCTTGTTTTTTTTTAAAGAATTAATTTTTAAGATAATAAAAGCTTAAATAATGATAATTTTGAGGCAATATTAAACATAATAATGCAATAATTTTATTTTTTGAAATAGTATCAAAACGTGATATTCTAAAATAAAAAAAGTTATAGTAAATAAACTTGTTTTTAAAATTGGATACAGAAAAAGGATCAATTCTAAATCAATAATTTTCGGTTTTGAACCTTAAATTTTAAATAAAATAATATGAAAACTCAAAAATATTGTCTCGCATTAGATTTAAATGAAGATCCGGCATTAATAGCCGAATACAAAAAATATCATGAAAAGATTTAGCCTGAAATAACAGAAAGTATTGTTAGTTCAGGAATTGAAAATCTTGATATTTATTGCGTTGGCAACAGGATGTTTATGATTATCGAGGCCAATGATACTTTTACTTTTGAAAGAAAAGGAGAAATGGACGCCAATAATCCAGTGGTTCAGAAGTGGGAAGAACTAATGTTGAAATATCAAAAAGCATTGCCAGGTGCCAAAAAAGGTGAAAAATGGATGATGATGGAAAAAATATTTGATTTGCATCAAAATGGGTAAACCCTTTGGTTGGACATATAAGTGAATTTTTAAAAGAAATAATCATGATTAAAGAGCAATCACAAACCCGGATGAAAATGGAATGATGCGTAACTTTGTGTATAAATCTTAATGTTATGGAAGCTCAAATCTCATTT
>NZ_FQWB01000013.1 GCF_900129545.1 Flavobacterium fluvii
ATCCTGTAATGGTATAAGTCAAGGTTGGATCTGTTGCTCCATATACTTTTGTTTGTCCTGCATTAGCTGTAACAGTCAATGCGGCTTTGGTAATTGCAAATTGCGCTGTTGGGAAACTGATGGTATAGTTTGCATCTACTGCTCCAGATGGGGTGATGGTATAATTACCAACATCTTCTCCCGCTGCTCTTGCAATGCTCACTGGCGTGTCTAAATCAGCTTCATCATCACCATTTACAAATCCTGTAATGGTATAAGTCAAGGTTGGATCTGTTGCTCCATATACTTTTGTTTGTCCTGCATTAGCTGTAACAGTCAATGCGGCTTTGGTAATTGCAAATTGTGCTGTTGAGAAACTGATGGTATAGTTTGCATCTACTGCTCCAGATGGGGTGATGGTATAATTACCAACATCTTCTCCTGCTGCTCTTGCAATGCTCACTGGCGTGTCTAAATCAGCTTCATCATCACCATTTACAAATCCTGTAATGGTATAAGTCAAGGTTGGATCACCTGCTCCATATACTTTTGTTTGTCCTGCATTAGCTGTAACAGTCAATGCGGCTTTGGTAATTCCAAATTGTGCTGTTGGGAAACTGATGGTATAGTTTGCATCTACTGCTCCAGATGGGGTGATGGTATAATTACCAACATCTTCTCCCGCTGCTCTTGCAATGCTCACTGGCGTGTCTAAATCAGCTTCATCATCACCATTTACAAATCCTGTAATAGTGTATGTAAGTGTTGGATCTGTTGCTCCATATACTTTTGTTTGTCCTGCATCGGCAGTAACGGTCAAAGTTTTAGGAGTGATTGCAAAGTCTACACCAGTGTAGCTGATGGAATAGTTTGCACCGGCTGATAAATTGCCCTGGTTGATGGCATAAGCTCCAACGCCTTCACCGGCTACGCGAGCCAAAGCTCCTGTTATAACGGACAGGTCATCGGTAAACTCGAATCCGCTGGCGGCATAAGTGTATGAGGCAGGGTTGGCTGCACCGTAAACCTTGGTTTGTCCAGAATCGGCGGCAACAGTCAACGTTTTGGCGGTGATGGCAAAATCTGCACCGGTGTAGTCGATGGAATAGTTTGAACCGGCCGACAATGTGCCCTGGTTGATCGCATAAGCACCAACGCCTTCTCCGGCCGCGCGAGCCAAGGCTCCAGTCATCACGGACAGGTCATCGGCAAACTCGAATCCGCTGGCGGCATAAGTGTATGAGGCAGGGTTGGCTGCACCGTAAACCTTGGTTTGTCCAGCATTAGCCGATACTGTGATAGCTTTTGCATTCACTGTCAATGTTGCATTATTACTTGTCACAGTTCCACAACTACTTGTAACTATACAACGATAAAGATTGCCATTCATTCCAACAGTTGGGGCAACTAAAGAAAGTGTAGAAGATGTAGCTCCTCCTATGTTACTCCATACACCACCACCATTTGTACTCTCCTCCCATTGATAACTAGTTGCATTTGATGCTCCAACTGTAAAACTTGTATTTCCACCATAAGTAACTGTTTGATCTGATGGTTGATTTGTAATTGAAAGGGCAGTACAACCGATATAATTACCCTTTACTGAATTATTTCCTCCATAATTTCCGTTAACAATAAAACCTTGAGTATAATTACTTGACCCATCCCAAGAATAAATAGCGGTTCCACTTGACGGAACAGGATTGAATATCCAAGATATGCTAGTACCATCCTTAGCTCCAACTGTTGCAGTATTTTGCGATTTAAAAGAAAGAGTTGTAGTTATTTGTGTTGCTCCAGATGGTGAAGCTGGCGTATATGTTACTGTTACTGATACATCAGTATTATTTGGTATTGGACCAGATACCCCGAAAGCAACATTTCCATCCGTAAAAAATATCTCAAAAGTAAATCCTGATTCTTTACCGTAAGCTTCAAGAAACAACTTAGCTCCCAATTCACAATCATTTACATACCAAGAAGCCGTGAAATTACCATTTCCATCGGCAACAGTGGTCCATAATTCGTGTGGTCCTGGGTTGTAAACTCCACAATCCACATTTGGATTAGTGAGATTAGATACTTCCAGTGTTACAGTTTCTCCTGGTTTCCAGCCTGTACCGGTTATTCCAACCGTTTCACCAGGCGCATAATCTAAATCGGCCTGATCTAGCGTTACTGTTGGTTCCTGCCCAAAAACAGTGCTCGAAAAAAACAAATTAGCCATTACAAATACAAGAATGACAATTCTGGATTTAAGTAAAATTTTTTTCATATTATTTGGTTTATTAAAAAAATATTGGTTGAATGGGGTTATAAAAAAATATTCTAAAAGCTTAAAAAAGAAATTAATTGCTTCAATATTCTGAATAAATTAAACCTATTTTAACTTATAGAAAATGAAAGTATATAAAATAAATTCAGGTGATACTTTTAGTCGATGAAAGTGTTTAAAAAAACTTTTAACTGCATTTTTCACAGTTTATCAAGATTGAATCTAACTATTTTCAAAAATCGGCAATAAAACATTTCAATTAAATAACTAATAACCAATTATTCCATCTTGAATAGTTAACTCCAAAAAAATATTTCACGGCTATTAAACATAAATAAATAGCGACTTTCAAAAAAAAATCCCAATTTGAATTTATAAAACCATTCAAAGACTTATTTTTGCGCTATGGCAAAGAAAAATACAGACAAGATCGTTTTTGATCATATAAAAGTCCTTGATGCAGGTGCAAAAGGCGTATCGGTGGCAAAAGCCCCGGATGGTAAAGTAATTTTTATCCCCAATGTTGTTCCAGGCGACGTGGTAGATGTGCAAACTTTCAAGAAAAGGAAAGCTTATTACGAAGGAAAAGCCGTGAAATTTCACGAATTTTCCGAGCATAGAATCGACCCGATTTGCGAACATTTTGGTGTTTGTGGCGGCTGCAAATGGCAAAACATGAAATACAGCCAGCAATTGTTCTACAAACAAAATGAAGTTCAAAGTCATTTGCAACGCATTGGAAAAATAGAACTTCCCGAATTCGAACCGATTTTGGGTTCCGAAAAACAATTCTTTTACAGAAACAAAATGGAGTTTTCGTTTTCGAACAGCCGTTGGTTGACCGAACAAGAAATTGACAGCACCGAAGACTTGGGAAACCGAAATGCTTTGGGTTTCCATATTCCAAAAATGTGGGACAAAATTCTGGACATCAACAAATGTCATTTACAGGAAGACCCATCCAACCAAATTCGTAATGAAATCAGGGCTTTCGCCAATGAAAATAATTTAACTTTTTTCAATCCAAGAGCGCACGAAGGTTTGTTGAGAACCTTGATGATGCGAACATCTTCGACTGGAGAAATTATGGTTTTGGTACAGTTTTTCGAAAATGACAAGGCCAACAGAGAATTGCTTTTGGATCATGTCTACGAAAAATTCCCGCAGATTACTTCCTTGCAATATGTGGTCAACAACAAGGCAAACGACACTTTATACGACACCAACATCAAACTATATAAAGGTCGCGATTACATTTTGGAAGAAATGGAAGGGTTGAAATTCAGCATAAATGCCAAATCTTTTTACCAAACCAACTCTGACCAAGCATACGAATTATACAAAATTACACGCGATTTTGCAGGATTGACAGGCACGGAAACGGTTTATGATTTATACACCGGAACGGGAACTATTGCCCAATTCGTTTCCAAAAAAGCAAAAAAAGTCATTGGCGTGGAAAGCGTTCCCGAAGCGATTATTGATGCCAAAGCCAATGCCGAACGCAACAATATCATGAATTGCGAATTCTATGTGGGAGACATGAAAGTGGTTTTCAACGAAAGTTTCATTGCCCAACACGGCAAACCTGACGTTATCATCACGGATCCACCGAGGGACGGAATGCACAAAGACGTGATTGAACAAATACTGAAAATCGAACCCAAAAAAGTGGTTTACGTGAGTTGCAACTCGGCTACACAAGCACGTGATTTGGCTTTGATGGACGAAAAATACAAGGTAACCCGAGTGCGACCAGTAGACATGTTTCCGCAAACGCATCACGTGGAAAATGTTGTACTTTTGGAAAGAAGATAAGTTTTCAGATGGCAGGTTGCAGATTTTAGATTACAGTTCTCTTGAAGTTGCCTTTTTGCCATTGAAATTGATTTTGCTTTTTATTTAAAAAATTTATGAAAAAAATAATTGTGCTTTTATTGACCGCGATAATGTCTCTCTCCAGTTGCGAGAAAGATGATATTTGCGATGCCAATACACCTACCACACCAAGGCTGATAATTGAATTCTATGACATTAGCAACCCGTCTGTTTTAAAAAACGTGACAAATCTAAAAGTTATCGGGGAAGGAATGACCGAAGGCATCATTTTTAATCCGAATTCAACGGATGAATCCCAATATTTGACCAATGGAAATAAAATTGCCATTCCATTAAAAACAGATGGAGACACAACCTCTTATAATTTTATCCTCAATTCCGGCAATCCAAATCCAATATTGACCGACACCGATAAAGTTACGTTCAATTATTCAAGAGCAGATGTTTTCGTGTCAAGAGCTTGTGGTTTTAAAACACTTTTTAAATTTAACGGCAACAATGCAATTGAACATACCGCAGTACCCGCAACGAGACCAAAATGGATGCAATATATTTCGGTAGAAAAAAGTAACATAGATAACGAAAATGAAACACACATTAAAGTATTTTTTTAGTATTGGGCTTCTGATGTCGTTGTCTTTTGTACAGGCTCAAGACACCATTCCAAAGACCAATACCCCCGAAAAAAATAAAACAGAAGGCGTCATCCCGGAAGCTCCCAAGAAAGCTGTAACCAAGACTGCAACTACTGCAAAAACCGACACTGTTGTTCCCGTAAAAAAGGATCGTTATGGTTTGCGCGTGGGAGTTGATTTGTATAAATTGACCCGTGGTCTATGGGATTCCAATTATAAAGGAATAGAATTGGTGGGCGATTACCGCTTGACGAAAAATTATTATGCGGCTGCCGAACTGGGAAGCGAAGACAAAACCACTGAAGACGACAGATTAAACACCACGACCAAAGGAACCTATATCAAAGTAGGTTTTGATTATAATGCCTACGAAAACTGGTTGGATATGGAAAATATCATCTCGCTGGGATTGCGAGCTGGTTTTAGTACTTTCAACCAAGAATTGAACAGTTACAGAATCTACAATCCTCATCCTTATTGGGGTGAAATGCCTTGGATAACTTCAGGAGAGACATTCAATGGTTTAACCGCAGGCTGGATCGAAGTCGTTGCAGGAGTAAAAGTAAAAGTCTTTAACAACGTATTCGTAGGTTTCAGTGTTCGATTGAATACCTTGGTCTACGACAAAAAACCGAGCGAAGACTTCGAAAATCTTTATATCCCAGGATTTAACAGGACCTATGCAGGAAACTTTGGAGCTGGATTCAACTATACGGTGACCTATTTTGTTCCTCTTTACAAAAAGACTGTAAAGCCTAAAGAAGAAAAAAAGAAAAAATAACTCAACTTAAAGTTTACCCTATTTGCTTGATTCCTTTCATAAACAACCAAGACATAAACAGTTTTTCACCGTCTTTGGTTTTGACTGCTTGAAATTTGGGAGATAAAATGGTTCCAACCACGAAAGCTGTAAACGGAATCCACAAACCGTCCAAATAAGTATATTTTCCAATCAAAAATCGGAACGAGATAAATAATATTGCAAAACAACCCAATTGGTATAGAAAGGCGCGTACTTGTAATTTTGTCATTTTATTTTTGTTTATGTTGCATTCTGAAAACTGGGACTGAACACTGATTACTGGACACTATCATCAGTCGTTTGAAATTTTGTTCTTTTGCTTCCTTCATACATTTCATATTTCACTAATCTCGCTTCGATACTCGCATTGAAAAGTTTAATTTTTCTGGAAGGTTTTAGTCCCACAAATTTCAAGGCTTCGAGATTTCCCGTGATGAACCAAGCATTGGTTCCTGGATAATTTTTCTTCAGGGTATCACCAATATTTTTGTAGAATTCTTCCATATGAATATCCAATCGTTCGTCATAAGGCGGATTGAAAACGATATGCAATTTTCCTTCAGAAGTTTTTTCAGTGTCAAAAAAGTTTCTTTCCTCGATAGAAATATATTCGTCCAGATTGGCATTTTTGATGTTGTCTTTGGCCTTTTGAACTGCAGATGGTGCCTTGTCGTAGCCTTTTATCGTATAATGAAATTCACGAATTTTCTTCATCAGGGAATCCATAATTTGGTCAAACAAATCATTGTCCCAATCTTTCCATTTTTCGAATGCAAATTCCTTGCGGTTGATGTTTGCCGGAATATTGCAGGCAATCATCGCGGCTTCTGCCAAGAAAGTTCCAGAACCACACATCGGATCCAAGAAATCACCTTGACCATCCCAACCTGAAAGCAGCAAAATTCCTGCCGCCAAAACTTCGTTGATTGGGGCGATATTTGTGGCTGTTCTATATCCTCTTTGATGCAAAGAATTCCCGGAAGTATCCAATGCCACAGAAACTTGGTCTTTATCAATATGAATATTGATTCTTAAATCGGGATGAATTTTCTCGATACTCGGACGTTGACCCGTTCTTTCACGAAATTGGTCCACGATGGCGTCTTTACATTTTTGGGAAACAAATTCCGTATGATTAAAATTGGTGGAATGCACGGTGGCATCAATCACAAAAGTCTGGTTGGCACTGAGGTATTTGGACCAGTTTACACCAGAAATACCTTTGTACAAAGCCTGTTCATTGTTTGCCTTGAAGGAATAAATTGGTTTCAGGATTTTCAATGCAGTCCTCAAAGACAAGTTGGCCTTGTACATAAAACCTTTGTCTCCTTTAAAACTGACCATTCTCACACCTTGCTCGACGTCTTGTGCGCCCAGCATTTTCAATTCGTTTGCCAGTATTTCTTCAAAACCAAAAAAGGTTTTGGCAATCATTCTAAAATTATTTTCCATCGTAAAATCAAGTATTCGGTGCAAAAATACACTAAATTTGCATGACTTGAATTAATAGAAAAAGAATAAATGCCGAATTCACTAAAACCCAAAACCCATAACTGGTTCGCCTCCTGGTTTGACACTCCATATTACCACATTCTTTATAAAGAGAGAAATTATAGAGAAGCCCAGGTTTTTATGGACAATCTAACCCATTACCTCAATCTTCCCGAGAAAGCTAAAGTATTGGATTTGGCTTGTGGCAAAGGACGTCATTCCATTTATTTGAACCAATTGGGCTATGAAGTCATAGGTGCCGATTTGTCTGAAAACAGCATTGCCAAAGCCAAAAAAAACCAAAATGAAACCCTTCATTTTGAGGTGCACGATATGCGCGAAAGATTCGAAGACAAGTTCGATGCCATATTCAATTTGTTTACCAGTTTTGGATATTTCGAAAATGACGAAGACAACCTGACGACTTTGAAGGCAATGAAAGACAGCTTGACAGAACATGGTTTTGCCGTAATCGACTTCATGAACGTCAATCAAGTCATCAGTAATCTGGTTCCTGAAGAAGTAAAAACAGTGGATGGAATTGATTTTCACATCAAGCGCTATGTTAGCGACGGACATATTTACAAAGAAATCGACTTTGAAGACCAAGGAGAAAAATTTCATTTCACCGAAAAAGTAAAGGCATTGACGCTCAAAGATTTTGAAGAAATGATGGAAGAAGCCGGAATTTACCTTTTGGACATTTTTGGAGATTACAAACTAAAAAAATTCCACAAAACCGAAAGCGAACGATTAATCATGATTTTTAAATAATGAATTACCTTTTACCCTTATTTTCAGTACTGATAGGTTACTTTATTGCTTTTTTTTTCAAACCAAAAGGCAAAACCAATCTTAAATTATTATTGGCATTTAGCGGTTCGTTTTTACTTTCGTTAACCGTGATGCATTTGTTGCCGGACGTTTATGAAAGTCACAATCACAACATTGGTCTTTTCATCATGGCGGGAATTTTGTTCCAAATCATATTGGAATTCTTCTCCAAAGGTGCCGAACACGGTCACGTTCACGGACACGACAAGATGTACCACATACCTTGGTTGTTATTCATCAGCCTTTGCATTCACGCCTTTCTGGAAGGATTTCCTGTAAGTCACCATCACAATTTAGCGTTGGGAATTGCCATTCATCATTTGCCAATAGCCATTATCCTGACGATATTTTTTGTCAATTCAAAATTGAACCCAAAAGCCATATTTGTCTTTATGCTCACATTCGCCATTATGACTCCGTTGGGAACCATTATTTCTGACTATATGCCAATATTAAATGATTATTACACCGAAATAACCGCAGTCGTAATCGGAATATTATTCCATATTTCGTCCACCATTATTTTCGAAAGCAGCGAAGGACACAAGTTTAATGTCGCCAAGGTTTCGATGATTATTTTTGGGGTGGTGTTGGCGTATTTTATATAGCCTCAAAGACTCGAAGCCACCAAGTTATATTGTTTTAATCCATTTCGCTCTAAAAGATTATTTGTTAAATTTGTGCCTTAGCGCCTTCGTGGCAAAAAACCTCAATAAAAATGACCTTCACCAAAACCACCGAACAATCCTCGAAATACGAACATTTAGAAAAAATGTCGGTTCAGGAATTGCTGTCCAACATCAATCAGGAAGATAAAACCGTGCCGTATGCCGTAGAAAAAGCCTTGCCACAAATCGAAACTTTGGTTGCCGAAATTGTTGTAAAAATGAAATTGGGTGGTCGATTATTCTATATTGGAGCAGGAACTTCCGGGCGTTTGGGCGTGGTGGATGCTTCGGAATGTCCCCCAACATTTGGTGTTCCTTTTGACTTGGTCAACGGAATCATTGCCGGTGGCGACAAAGCCATTCGCCGTGCCGTAGAAAATGCCGAAGACAATGCCACACAAGCCTGGATTGATTTGCAAGAACACGACATCAACGAGAATGACGTCGTGGTGGGAATCGCCGCTTCGGGAACAACACCTTACGTGATTGGCGGTTTGAAAGCCTGCAACGAAAATAATATCAGCACGGGAAGTATTTCTTGCAATGCGGGAAGTCCACTTTCGCAAACGGCAAAATTTCCTATCGAAGTGATTGTTGGCCCGGAATTTGTTACCGGAAGTTCGAGAATGAAAGCCGGTACAGCACAAAAATTAGTGTTGAACATGATTTCGACAGCCAGCATGATTCAACTGGGAAAAGTGAAAGGCAACAAGATGGTCGACATGCAATTGAGCAACAGCAAACTCGTGGATCGCGGCGTGAAAATGATTATGGGAGAAATTCCTGTTTCGTATGAAGAAGCAGCCGAATTGCTTAAAAAATACGGAAGTGTTCGAAAAGCCGTTGATAATTATAATGGTCAATAATTCATAAATCAAGAAAATGTCAACCAACAAAGAACTTTTATCCAAAGGAGTCAAATACTTGGCTTGGGCTTTGCCTCTACTTTTCATCGGACCATCATTGATTTATAATGCGTTTATCAACAAGCAAAATGTCTGGCATTATTTGGTTTTGGCAATAGGAATCGCCGTTTGTATCGGATCCGTTTATTTGATCGTTTTGGGGTTGAAAACAATGGTGCGCAGTTTATTTAACGACTAATGGAAAACCTTATACACACGCACAAAACGTTCGAAAAAGTATCTTTTACGGATAAAAAAGTCAACAATCGGGAGTTTGAAGATTGCGTTTTCAAGAACTGTGATTTCTCGAACAGCAATTTCTGCAACAACACTTTCATGGATTGCGAATTCATCGATTGCAATCTGTCGATGACGCAATTGGACGGAACGAGCTTGAAAACGGTACATTTCAAAACCTGCAAATTACTGGGAATCCAGTTTAATTCCTGTGCCGATTTTATGTTTGGCGTAAGTTTTCAGGATTGTCTTTTGGATTATTCCTCTTTTGCCAACAAGAAAATGCCGAAAACCAAGTTCAATACCTGTTCGATGAAAGAAGTTTCTTTTATTGGAACGAATCTAACGAATTCGACTTTCGAAAATTGTAATTTGGACAACGCTATTTTTAACGATACCCAATTGGCGGGAGTTGATTTCAGGACTGCCTACAATTATAAAATTGATCCCGAAGACAATCCAATGCGAAAAGCCAAGTTTTCGACACAAGGCATTGTGGGACTATTGGATAAATACGACATAAAAATCGAGTAACATGGAAGCAACTAATTCCTATTTAGAAAGCGTAAAGAAGCAGTTTCTTTATTATAAAACCTTGGGCGAAAAAGCGATGGATCAACTCCATCCGGAACAACTTTTTGTTTCCATTAATGAAGACACCAACAGTATTGCCACAATCGTGAAGCATCTTTCTGGAAACATGCTTTCGCGTTGGACTGATTTCCTGACTACCGATGGAGAAAAAGAATGGCGCAATCGCGATGCGGAATTTGAAGAAACCATCAAAACCAAAGAAGAATTATTGAATGTTTGGAACAATGGTTGGGATTGTTTTTTTGAAACATTAAACGGATTGAAACCAGAACAGCTTTCCACAATTATCTATATCCGAAACGAAGGTCATACCGTGATTGAAGCAATAAATAGACAGTTGGCTCATTATCCTTATCATGTTGGCCAAATTGTTTTTTATGCCAAAATGTTGAAAGAAAGCGAATGGACAAGTTTGTCCATTCCAAAAAACAAATCAAACAGTTACAACTCGGACAAATTCTCCAAAGAGAAAAGCATCAAGAATTTTACGGATGATGAGTTGAATAAATTGAAATAAAACAACAGATGAAAAAAATAATCTTTCTACTTCCACTACTGTTGCTAATGTCGTGTTACAACGCAGAACGCAATTGCAAAGATTTCAAAACCGGCAAATTCAAATTTGAATACGAAGTTGACGGCGTGAAAAAAACAACGGTTTTTGAACGCAAGGACAGCATCGAAATTGAAACTTTTGAAGGCAAAACCGATACTTCAAGCATTCGATGGGTTAGTGATTGTGAATACATCTTGCGAAAAATTCACCCGAAGAATATGGCAGAAAAAAAGGCAATTACCATGAAAATTTTGACAACTTCCAAGAATTCCTATATCTTTGAATTTGGAATCGTGGGTAGCGACGAAAAACAACGCGGAACTGTTTATAAGCTGGCAGATAGCAAATAACAGACTGCAGATTTCGAAAACACACCACTATAATTCATAACTTATAATTCATAACTAGATAAAATGGAAGTATTTTTAAATCCTGATGCTTGGGTTGCCCTGTTAACATTGACCTTCTTGGAAATTATACTGGGAATCGACAACATCATTTTCATATCGATTGTAACCGGTAAATTACCTGAAGAGAAACGAAAAAAAGCCACAAAAATTGGTATGTTTCTAGCCATGTTCATGAGAATTGTGCTGTTGTTTGGCATCAGTTTTTTGATTCAAATGAAAAAACCTTGGTTTTACATTGATTTCAGTTGGTTATCCGCTGGAGTTACTGGACAAAGCGTTATTTTATTGTTGGGAGGTTTATTCCTGATTTATAAAAGTACCAAAGAAATTCACGAAAAAGTGGATGAAAAAGGCGAGGAAGAAAAAGAAATAAAAAAGACGGCTTCAAAATCCTTTCAAGGAGTGCTTTTACAGATCATCATGATTGATTTAGTTTTCTCTTTTGACAGTATCCTTACAGCCGTTGGTATGACAAACGGTGTGGAAGGAGCGCTTTATATCATGATTACTGCGGTAGTCATTTCGGTGTTGATCATGATGCAATTTGCAGTTCCTGTTGGTGCATTTGTCAACAAACATCCTTCCATCCAAATTCTGGGATTATCGTTTTTGATACTTATCGGCTTTATGCTAATCACAGAAAGTGCCCATTTATCGAATGCATTAATCTTTGGTAGCCACGTCACACCAGTACAAAAAGGGTATTTGTATTTTGCCATTTCCTTCTCCTTGTTTGTGGAGTTTTTAAACATGAGAATCGACAAGAAAAAGAAATAAAACATTTATAAAAAGCTCCTTTATGGGGCTTTTTTATTCTAAAGAAAATAAGCGTCATGAAAAATACGATATCCCATAGAGTTGCCGATTTTTTAAAAAGTTATCCCCCTTTCAGCTTTTTAAAACAAAGAGACCTCGAAAGTATTTCTGAACAAATATCCATTATTTACAAAGAAAAAGACAGTGTCGTTTTTGCCGAAAACGAGGAGCCACACGACAGTTTTTATGTGGTTCACAAAGGAGCAATAGCCCTTAAAACAAGTCTGCAAAACGATATTTTGGATATGTGTGACGAAGGGGATATTTTTGGATTGAGACCGCTTATCGCCAATGAAAACTATCAAATGGAATCCCGAGCCTATGAAGAAAGCATTCTTTATGCCATTCCAATTGTGGTTTTCAAACCATACGCACTGGAAAACAGGGATGTGGGCAATTTTTTAATAGAAAGCTTTGCGTCCAATACGCTTCAACCCTATTCCAAAAGTCATAGGGGAAAACTATATGGCGAGGATTCACTGGACACTGACGCTAAACTATTGGACTTGCATCCCGTAAAATATTCCAAAAAATTAGTCAGCTGTTCCGCAACAACAACGGCAACCGACATTGCACAAATCATGATCAAAAAAAATGTGGGAGCCATTCTCGTGGTGGAAGAAGACACTTTCCCCATTGGCATCATTACCGACAAAGATTTAAGGAATAAAATTGTAACCGGAATTCACCCAATTACGGCAACCGCAGCCGAAATCATGACATCTCCCGTAATTACTTATCCCAAAAAAATGACCATTACCCAGGCCCAAATAGCCATGATGAAAAGTGACGTCAGCCATTTGTGCATCACAAAAGACGGCACGGTCAATTCCAAAGCAGTTGGAATGCTATCCAAACATGATGTCATGGTATCCTTGGGCAACAATCCGGCCGTGTTGATAAAAGCCATAAAAAGAGCCAAGAAAGCCAAGCATTTAAAGCCGATAAGAGCCCGAATCATGCAATTATTGCAAGGCTATATCGACCAAAATATCCCCACGATGCTGACTTCCAAAATAATCACGGAATTAAACGATGCCTGCATCAAACAAGTCATTGCCATATCATTGGACAAAATGGAAACGCCGCCGCCCGTAAAATTTGCTTGGTTGGCGATGGGAAGTCAAGGAAGAAGCGAACAGTTACTGCAAACCGACCAGGACAATGCCTTGATTTATGAAGACGTGCCGGAAGAGTTGGAAGAAAAAACCAAAAAATATTTCTTGGAATTGGCAACTCATGTCAACAAAGGCCTCTTTGATATTGGTTATGAATATTGCCCTGCCGAAATGATGGCATCGAATCCAAAATGGTGTTTAAGTCTTGGCCAATGGAAAGAAATGATCTACCGTTGGATTACCAATACCGGAAAAACTGAAGTATTGTTGTCGTTCATCTTTTTTGATTACAGTCTGTCTTTTGGCGATAGCGAACTCACCAACAATCTGTCGGATTTTATTTTTGAAAATATAAAAGCTAATCCCGTTTTTTATGTTCACTTGGTTAGCGGTGCGCTTCAAAGTCCTTCACCAACAGGATTCTTCAGACAATTTTTATTGGAACAAGACGGAGTCAACAAAGATTTCTTCAACATAAAAAACAGGGCTTTGATGCCACTGGCCGATGCAGCCAGAGTATTGATTCTTTACCATGCCGTAAAATCCATCAGCAATACGGTGGAACGCTTTGAAAAACTGGCAGAATTGGAACCAGAAAACAGCGAACTCTTTACAGCATGCGCCCAAGCCTATAAAGTATTGCTGAAATTCAGGACTCGACAAGGTCTTGCACATAATGATTCCGGTCAATATATCGCCTTGGAATCCTTGTCCAAATCAGAAAAAATACAACTGAAAAGCACTTTTAAAACCATCAAGGAATTGCAAGAGATTATTTCCATCCGATTCAATGTTTCAAATATATTATAATGAGTTTCTCCAAAATAATAAAAACCATTCTGTCTTATATTTGGGACACTTCCGATAAATCATCCGATTACGATTTATTGGTAGACATCAACAGTACCCGTTTTGTGGTTTTGGATACTGAAACTACGGGTTTCGATTATGAAAATGACCGAATACTTTGCATTGGAGCCATCGTTTTGCAAAATAACAGAATCTCCATTCAAGACAGTTTTGAAATTTATATCGAACAAGAACATTACAACAAAGCAACGGCACAAATCCATGGAATATTGAAAGATTTTGTCTTGGATCGCCCCAAAGAATTGGAAGCCTTGCAACAGTTTCTTGCTTTTTTGGGTGACTCCATCATCATTGCCCATCATGCAAAATTTGATGTCACCATGATAAACAAGGCGTTGGAGAGAAACGGATTGCCGGAATTAAAAAACAAGTCTTTGGACACGGCAATTCTCTATAAGAAAACATTGATTACTTCCTATCTTTTGGAACGCAAAGAGCATTATACTTTGGACGATCTTGCCGATAAATTTGACATCTCCAAAAAAGACAGACACACCGCCATGGGAGATGCCTATATTACAGCCATTGCATTCTTGAAAATCCTTAAAAAATTAAGAGAAAAAGAAGAAGTGACTTGGAAACAATTGTTTAAATAACTTAAAAAAACTATATACATCAACACAAAATCTGAAATCTGCACTCTGCAATCTATTCCCCATCCACATAATCTTGCAAGTAGCTGAATCTTGGCGTTAATTTTCCGTTTTCGGTGATTTTTGCGCGTTGCAAAATTCCGTCTTTGTCACCATTGAAAAAAGCTGGAATCACTTGTTCCATAAACATTTTTCCAAAACCTTCACTGGAATCTTTGGGTAATTCACACGGCAAATTATCTATTGCCATAACCACGATGGCTGCTGGATGAAAAACGTCAACTTCCTTGTTTTCGCTTGGCAAATACCCATACAAGGGTTCTGCAATGGAAGATGTCCGTAGCGAACAAGCAATAGAACCATCGATGTCGCAAGAAATATCGGCAACCACTTTTATTTTGCAATCACCGGCCTGAAGCATTTCGCGCGTCAGGATATTTGGAGTTCCATTGGCATGAAAATGTGCCGCAATATAAATATCGGACACTTTGGCAAAACGACCAAAACTGGACACATAATCTTGTGGATTTTGAGAAAAATCAATTAAATCTGTCGGCTTTCCATCCGTTCTAAGGTTATAATCCAGAGTGTGAATTTGAGTATAAACGGATTGTGTATAGTTTTTGGTCAAATAATTTTCAATGGAAACTTCCTTGACTTTTATGGCATCCAGTATTTCTTTCACTCCACTGCCCACATTTCCTGTTCCAGTAACCACGAATTTCAATGGAGGCAAAACCAAGCGTTTCAAATGTGCAATTAATGCTTCTTTACCGGAAAGTGTTTCTGCTTTTGGAAGTTTGAACAATTCGAATTTTATTCCAAAAGCCCTAATACTATTGTAAGTTCCAACAATTCCTGCGTAATTTCCAAAACCAATTAATCGGTGATTATGGGTATCAACAATGGTTTCTAGATCGTATAAATCGATGTTTTTTTCCAGAATGGCCTGTAGCAGTTTTCTGTTATGGGGTTGCTTTTTGATGGTATGCGAAAAAAAGAAATAGGATTTATTGGCAATTAAATGGTCCACGGGAATTTCCTTTATCCCAAATAAAAAATCACAATCACTGATGTCGTTTACGACCTCAACTCCTTTATTTTCATATTGTTCATCCGTAAAAACCCGAACCCCTGAACTTTCAACTTTTACGGAAAGTTCAGGATGCAGTTGTTTTAATCGTTCCAATTCGTTTGGAGAAAACACGACTCTCTTGTCTGGCGGGTTTTTTCGTTCTTTTATAATTCCGAATTTCATGTCTGTTGGATACTTTAATTATACTTGTTACAACTTAATAATGAATATTTGTTACAAATGTAACATTTTATCTTGATTTGGGTTTTCAATATATAAAAAACCCAAAGGTATTCAATCATTAAAAACTGATAACCAACAGGATAATTAGCCACTAAAAAAAATAAAACAATACTGTTAAGGTTTTCAAAAAACAGACAAACCAAAAGAAATTGATTCTATATATTTGTCTTTCTACTAACTTAAAGATGAATTTTATCAAAACGGCAAATATACTACAAATACTGCTCCTAATAATAATTGGAAGTTCCTGTAAAAACGAAGCGAAGGAAATTCCCCAAGCGGAATTAAAGGATTATGAACTTCCAAAAGGCATTTTGCCCAAAATGAAACCTTTGGAAAATGAAACTCCAAAACTTACTGCTGATTACATAGCCGAAAAGCAAAAAAAAATAGATTCATTTTATAATAGAAACTGGCCCAACAACAGCATGAACGGTAGTTTTCTGGTTGCCAAGAATGGTCAAATCATCTATGAAAAATACGAAGGATATGCCAACTTAAGAGATAAAACTCCCATTACAAGCGATACTCCCATACATATCGCATCGGTGACCAAAGTCCTTACGGCTACCGCCATCTTGAAATTAGTCAACGCCAGAAGAATTGACCTGGATCAAAAAGTGACCCATTACCTAAAAGAATTTCCTTATCCTGATGTTACCGTAAGAATGCTGTTGAGTCACCGAAGCGGGATGCGCAGTTATGCCTATTTTACGGATCGGGACAAAAATGTTTGGGATCGACACAACACCTTGACCAATCAAGACATTTTGACCATTATGGGAACCAAACATATTGGGTTGGAACAAAAAACAGGCACTCGATTTGCCTATTGCAATACCAATTATGCGATGTTGGCCTTGATTATCGAAAAAGTCACCAAGCTTTCCTATAGAGAGGCAATGAACCAAATAATTTTTAAACCTCTAGGGATGACGAATACTTTTGTCCTGGATTTCGACAAAGACAAAAAGAACGTGGCACCATCCTATAAAGGCAACAGGGTCGAAATTGGCATTGATTATTTGGACAAGGTATATGGAGACAAAAACGTTTATTCCACACCCAGAGATTTGTTGAAATTTGACAGAGCCAGAAATTCACCATCCTTTTTGGAACCGGAATTATTGGCACAAGTTTATGTTGGATACAGCAACGAACATCCCGGGACTAAAAATTACGGTTTGGGCATTAGAATGGTCAATTGGCCCAATGGCAAAAACTTCTATTTTCACAATGGTTGGTGGCACGGTTTTACCTCCTCCTATATTCCCCTGAAAGACGAAAATGTCACCATAATAGCCTTGTCCAATAAATTCAACAAAAGCACTTATGCCGTTCGAAAACTTTCGGTATTGTTTGGAGATTATCCATTTAAAGTTGAAGATGTGGAATAAGATTGCCGATTTTAGAATATAGCGTATAGAAGTTCGATTTTTGACTTGAAATTGTCATTGATACTGCAATTGATATTAAACTTGCCATTGACATTGCCAATAAATTAATCTATCTTTGCAAAAGATTTGATTAACTATCTGCTGTAATAAATCTAAAATAAAAATGGGGTCGACTGGTTTTGACAGCAAGTCGAATTGAAAAGTAAGCACGCCGAGAACTGGGACAATTCTCGTAAATAAAAGGTTTCAAAACACATACACGGCGAAGGAAACTACGCTCTTGCTGCATAATCTGAATTATAGTAAGATTAGCCTCGTCCTACCAGGTAGGAAAGCAGGATTTACCTCGAAAGCTTTGGTTTATGGCGGTCGATTAAGGTGAATCGTAAATTTAAACCTAGATTTCCATAAGCTTCGAGTGGATTTCGAAACTAAAGAAGATAAGCAATGTGTGGCTGTTTCTGGCCGAGCACAAAGTCGAAAATCCAATCAGGAAATAAACGTGTAGAAAGCTCTTTAGTTGCTTGTTTGGACCCGGGTTCGATTCCCGGCGATTCCACAAATCTAAATTCAATTAGAACTAAATGCCCGTAAATCTTAGGATTTACGGGCATTTTTATTTTTACTGCTTTCAAAAATCATCATTAAATCATAATGCTAAGGGTGCAAATTCGGTTACCTGAAAAACCACAAAAATAGGTAACCGAATTCTGGGAAAACACCTGTAAAATAAGGTATTCACAATATGAACATCTTGACAACAGAATATTAAAAGTTTAAATTTAATAACTTCAAAAGTCACCACATTATGAAAAACAGAATTTCAATACTTTTTTATACAAAAAGTGCCAAAGCATCAAAAAATGGTTTACTGCCAATCTATTTAAGAATTACTATTGATGGAGTTCGCATAGAAGTGAGTACATCCAAATATGTTGAAAAATCAAGATGGTCTGTCGAAGGAGGCAAAATGAAAGGCAGTTCAGAAGAAGCCAGAACAATAAATAGTTACCTTGATGTTTTAAAAAACAAGGTTTATGAAACTGAAAAATCAATGATTAACAACAATCAGGAAATCTACGCCACCAGTTTCAAAAACAAGTTTTTGGGCGTGGAAGAAAAACAGAGAATGCTGATTCCAACTTTCCAGGATCACAACAAGCGTATGAAGGCTTTAATCGGCAAGGAATATGCACTGAATACCCACAAACGATACGAAACCTCACTTGAACATCTTAGATGTTTTATTAAGCATACCTATGCCCTAAATGACATCCCTATAAAAAAAGTCAATCTAGCTTTCATCAATGATTTTGACTTTTACCTCCGAAGCGTAAGAAACTGCAATAACAACTCTGCAATCAAATATGTTAGAAATTTCGGGAAGATAATAAAATCCTGTTACGCGAATGAATGGATTGAAAGAGATCCTTTTCTCAATTACAAAGGCAAGGTTAAAGAAGTCGAAAAAGAATTCCTCTCAAAAGAAGAAATTATCACCATTTACCAAAAAGAATTTTCCACAACCCGACTAAATCAAGTTAAGGACGTCTTCATTTTTTGCTGTTTTACCGGCTTGGCTTACATTGATGTATTCCAACTCAAACAATCAAATATAGAAATTGGCATTGATGGCCAAAGGTGGATATTCACACACCGCCAAAAAACGGAATCCCCTTCAAGAATTCCCTTATTGCAAATCCCGGAAGAATTAATCCAAAAATACGCCAACCATCCACAATGTATAAATGAAGACAGGTTATTACCTGTTTTGAGCAATCAAAAAATGAATAGCTATCTGAAGGAAATTGCGGATGTTTGCGGCATCAAAAAAGAGTTAACCTTCCACATTGCCAGACATACATTTGCCACCACCGTAACCCTCACAAATGGAGTTCCTATTGAAACTGTCAGCAAAATGCTAGGTCACAGAAGTTTGAGAACAACCCAACACTATGCCAAAATCCTGGATAGAAAAGTCAGTGATGATATGGAATTATTGAAATCAAAGTTAGGTAACTTTAAAAGTACTATCTCGAATGGAACTGATTTATAAATATTATGGGCAATAACAAACACCTTCAGTTTTTAAAATCAAAACTATATTTTGTTTTTACCACAAAAAAGCGGTTATAAACTAAAATTGGTTTCAATTTTATACAATTAGATTTAGCTCTGAGATTAATTCAGGGTTTATCTCATATTTTTCAAAAAGAAAATCATTAATTTTATCTATATCTTCAAGATTTAATAACTCTAATTTCTCACTATCGTTTAAGTTGCAAATTCCGAAATTCTTGATATAATTTTTAGCAACTGAAAAATAGTTCCCAGCATATGGTTTACTTGTGTTTTCGATGTAAAACCAAAATATTTTCGACATTAAAATTTTCTGAAGAATATGTAATTCTTCTATTGAATCGGAAAAAATGGCATAACCATTATAAAAAAGTAAATCTTGGTCATTAGTATAAACAAAGCAAGGAGTGTTTGTTATGTATGGCAATAATAATTTATATCCAGATATAAGTAAAGCTTGATTTCTGCCAAAGGCATACCATTTCTCATACTCTCTATTTCCTTTATCCCTATAAGATAAAATTTCTTTTTGACTTAATAAATATTCATAAGTTGAAGGGAATTCTAATTTTAACTCTTCTTCATAAATAATTTTTAAAGTTTTTTTATTAGTATCAAACAAATTAATTTCCTCACTAACAATTTTATAAGGAAAAATTAATTTTTCGGTATGGTTTTCAATTTCAGACTCTAGTTTTAAAGTATTGGGTTTTATTGCATTTCTACAAATTCCTTTTTCAATCCTGAATTCTTTTTTGTCTTTAATTAAATAATAAAAATCTTCTGTTTCTCTTGAGGGTGTAAAAACATAAATGTTATTTTTAAGAGTTGCAAAGCCATTCCTAATTTCAAATTTGGAACCTAACGATTTCCCTGTTTTTTCTATTAGTGAAATAACCTTTGTGATTCTTTTGTTAATTAAATACCACCCATCAAAATCATTCAAATCATCATATATAAATTTTATGTAATCTGATTTTTTTATAGAATTAATATTACTACTTTTTGACTTAACATAATTTATAATGTTAGTTTCTTGCTTGCTAATAATACATATACAAGTGTACGTTGACCTCTTTTTAAACAATTGTTCACCGCCAAAATCAATGATGGTAAAATCAAATTTATTTTTAGAAAAATATTTCCTAACTGATCTACCATTTAAACTTTTATAAAAAGTATTTACCGTTATGTAGCCTAAAATTCCTGTAGCATTTAAATTTTCTAAGCCAATTTCAAAAAAGGGAATATATAAATCTGACTTTCCAGAAGCGGAAACACTCCAATTTTTAAGTAATAATTTTGTTTCATCATCTATTTTTGAAGCACCTACATATGGAGGATTACCCACAATTATATCAAATCCTCTGTTTTGCTGAATTTGTGGAATCAAATTCCAATCAAAATTTAATGAATTACCCTGATACAGATTAAATTCAAAATTTACTCGATCCTCTCCATTTTTTATAGCATAAAGGATTAATAATATTTTTGTGCGTTCAATGCTATAATTTTGAATATCCACTCCAAAGATATTATCTCTAAAAATATCAAAATAGCTTTTATTGGTTTGCAATTTAATTGTGTCGACAATGGTTTTAAAAAAACCACCACAACCACAAGCTATATCTCCAAATTTTGCAGTAAATAAATCTCCTCCTAAATTTAAATATTTATCTATTGATTGTTTAACTATGAAATCTCTAATATAACCAGGAGTAAAAACGGCACCATTAACTTCTTTATCAGCGGGTGATATTACAAATTCGAATAGCTCAAGTAACTCTTCTATGTCAAATTCAACATTGTTTAAAAGGCTAACAAACTCTTTAAGTTTATTGATTTCATTTTCGTCATAGATTGTTATTGTATATTGATTAATAAATTCATTTTCGATATTTACTAAACTATTGACTTCTAAAAAAGAAGATACCAGAAGCCTATTAACGTCTAGAGTTTGATAAGAGTATTCTTTAAGATATTTTAATATATTTTGATTCACTTCGAAAGTTTAGGAATTATATAATTGAGGGCAAATCATAGTAGGACACCAATAATTATTAGTTATTATGTCGCCAGAAGAATAATTCCATTGGCTTGCATGTGTATGTATATAAGGCTTTAAAAACAGTTCTTGATATTCTTCAATTAAATTTATATACTCATTGTTCTCGGATTTTATTTTTCTCCAAGTTTTCGGAAAAAAATTAGACAGAACAAAATCAATACCTAAAATAGCTTCCATAGGATAATGCCCTATTCTAGGACTGTCAAAAACCAATAGATTTCCCGTTTCAAGTAATTCTCCATGAGCTGCTAGTTTTCTACCACCAAACTGAAAATGATAAATTGGATGAGGATATTCGGCTTCTTCATCCCCGTCTTCCATAATATGTCTATCTAGATGATAAGATGTAAGTAATTGTGTATTTCCTTCTTCAGAAAATTTAGTCCCCTCAATAACAATATTAAACTCCAACCATTCAAATGGATCTTGCAAACTATATAAATTATTACAATTTCCAATAATTTTAATATCAAGGATGAGCTTTAAGTCTTTACAATTATCAGGTTTAGTATGATTAGGAACATCACTAAAATTAAAAATTAATCTTCCCAAATTATATCCCCATAATTCATTATTGGATGGTTTTTGGGGTATTTGTGGAATAATATCCTTATTTCTAAGTTCACTTATTGCACTTTCAAAAGAACCTATTTCTGCAGTTGGAAAATAACTATATAAAACAGATGAAAGTTTTCTTAAATCTGTAGCTATTTTTTTTCTACTCTTCATAATATCATTAGAAGCTGCCATTACTTATATTCCTGTTTAATGTCTTCTAATCTTTCTTTTTCTGCAGGATGGATTAATAATCCAAGAGTTTTTGCATCTCTCTCAAGGATTGAATGTAAAGAAAGGTATCTTTTATCTTGCCAACTATGCGTTAGATTACCATCAAGTAAAAATCCGTCTTTTGGATCTAATGGCAATTTATATGCTTGACATACTGTCCAAAATTTTGAACTTGTAGTTTTATCAATTTGTTGAGCTTCAACTAAATTAGGCAATTTAAATTTGTCTTTTAATAGATTGACTCTATCTAGAGCGGTTAATTGAATAAGTGGTTTGGAAAAATTTGAATTCCACCAATTTAAAATATCATTTGCCCACCATCTATGAAAAGAATCTTTAAATATGCCTGAATATTTATTATCATTTAGCAGTTCAATTAAAGTTGCCCAATCTTTTGATATATTAAAATCAATTCCAAATCTTGCAGCTAAAATATTCTCATCAATTAATACTCCCGATTTACATATTATTTCATTGAAAATATATTGCGAAATTTCAGAAATAGATGTTCCTTCTCCTAATAAAAATTTCGAAGTAAAAACTTTATTCGGTATTTCGCTATCTGATGGCAATCCTAATAACTCATTAAAATTTGTTCTATTTTCTTGAATAGCTTTATATGCGTGAGTTATTGAGGCTATCATCTGTTCATATTCTTTCCCTTTTTCTGCAATACTCGTTTTATAGAAAGTAAAATCAAATAGATCATGACTTGAAGTATCAGAATCATAATATTTTTTAAGATTATTAGTACTTGAAATCAAGAAAATTGGAAATGCATTTTCAAAACCATTTTCAGCAAAACATTTAGTTCTAATTCCAGTAGCAAGACTCGGGGCTGTATAAGTAGCTGTTCTCTCTCCTTGTTGATTACCATCAAGCTTTAAATCAAGAATCAATGCATCTATATCTTTTTGTTCTGCAATTAGCTCACTAATTAATTCTTCAAATTTTGTAGGCAATTTTATAGTTATGTCAATTAAACTTTGACTAGATAAACCATCTGCAAAAGCTTGACTATTTTGCGAAGTTTCATCATCGATGTACACTACTTTATATTTCATATTCTTTTATTTCTTCTTGTGTTGCAATTGGAATTATTATTCTAAAATTGGTTTTAAACCCTTCCGGAGAATTATCTATTGTAATTTCACCATTATAACTTTCAATAATATCTTTAACAATCTTGAGACCTAAACCAGTTCCTGTTAGATCATCCGTGGATGTTGATTTATGTCCTTTTGGACTTGATGTAGTAAAAAAAGCATTAAAGACCTTATCTCTATTTTCTAATGGAATTCCGTCACCATCATCAATAAATTCAACAAAAATATATTCATTTTCTTTACCTGCCCTTATTAAAACTTTTCCATTTGTTTGATTAGCTCTTTTAATTGCTTTTTTAGAGTTACTATATAAATTGAATAAAATAGAAGCCCATTCCGATGTGTGCATTTTACATGTGAATAATTCGTATCCATTAATATCAAGTTCTAAATTAATGTTACATCTTTCAGTATCTGGACTAATAGTTTTCACAAAAGGTTTTATAACATCTCTAATTTCGATTGGCTTTAATTCTTGATTTACATTTTGAGAAATTGTTTCATCAAAATATGAAGTGTAAACTTGAAAAGAATCAAAAGTACTTTTTAATCGAATTGCTCTTTTATATTCCTCTTTTGACTTATCTATATTATCAATAATATACTGAATATCAACATCAAAAGCGCCTAAGTAATTTGTAATTTCATGTGTAAATTCGCCAATAATCAAACCTAAACCTGCTAGAACTCTTATCATATTAAGTTCATCTATACTTTCAATAGCTTGCCTTAATTGTTGTGCTTTTTTTCTAAATTCTTCAGCTCTTTCCTTTTCTTTACCTTCCTCTTTATTATTATCCGTATCATTTTTATTATTATTATTATTAGATTCTTCTGATGATTTTTTATTTTCAGAGGCCTCTAACTCATCTGCAATTTTATCTAACTCGTCCGCAGTATCTAAAATTGTATCTTTAGGGTTTCTAGAATATTGTTTGTCCCAATCTTTTTGATCAGTTGTGACTTTAATTCCTCTACTAGATGCAATACGTGTAACAGCAGAAGTAATTGTTTTGTAAGAAAAAGTAACAAGTTCTTCATATGCATCATTTCTGAACAAACCTTCTCTACTAGATAATTCATCAAAATTGTGATTTTGACCTCCTATCTCAACAAATCCAAAAAAATTATTATTACCATGCACAGCAAGTATTTTTCTTTTTCTCACAGATTCATCTAAACCTAACCAATCATTTTGCGACTCTCCATACGGTAATACTCTAAAACCGTTTCTGTATAAACGAATTCCCCCATATTCTTCAGAAATACTCTTTATGTAGCTTTCACTTTGCTTTGGTATTAAACCAACATTAAAAATATAATAATAAGCTCTTAACCTTACATTTTTTAAATAATCAAATTTAATATTATCAATCTTATCTTCTTTGCTAAAATATTGATGTGATCCTGTTTTAGTATTGGGAATACGACTATTTTTGATTTCCCAATAAGCTCTTCCATTTTCATCTATATGACCTTCAATTACTGCAACGGCATGTTCATAAAACATTGAATGTTGGTCTGCAACATAAAAATCGTTTTTCATACATGAAATTTCAAAACCTGGATCTTTTATTTCACTAATATCATCCGATTCAATTTCAACTAATGGAAATGGTTGTAAAATGTCTATTGCATATCGATAAACTCGTTTTATCATTGAATCTGACCACCATTCACGTAAGTCTTCAATTATTAAGGTTGTGCCTTTATCTTTTGTTTTATTAACTTCTTCTATCGTATTTGTTATAAATATTAAGTCGCCATCTCTCTTGTATTTATTCCAATCAACAATAACTTTAAGAGCAAATTCAGAATCTAAGGTTTGCGTAATTATAGTTAGTTTATTTCCTAATCTTTGAGTTGAAAACCTACCAATTCCTTTTTTTCCAGCTCTTTTTCTTTTATACAAAGGTGATTCTGGCTCATGAATTTTTGATGTTGAAGAAATTTTCATAAAACCATTAACTAATTGATTTCTGGTCATACCATTCCCATTATCATCTATAATTAAAGTTCCACCAATACTATTGACATTTATAAAATTTAATGATGCAGATTTAGCATCTGCATCATAAGAATTCTTGATTAATTCAGAAACAGCTGTCTCATGTCTGGCTACTAATTCAGTACCTAACCTATCAATAACACTTGCATCAACACTAAATCTAACATTCTCAGTATCAAAACTTGCTAGTTTTGAAGACAGTTCAATAATTTGACTATAATTAGTAGGGTCATCTACTAAAATTTTTGATAATTCCTCTCTTATGTTTTTTTCCTCCATATCCTATTATCTCTAAATTTTATTGATAATACTTTCGTTAATTATCTTGTAAGCTTTATCATTATCGTATTCTACTTCAGGTCTTAAAATGGTGTAGATGTCATTCCGGAATTCATCATCACTCATTTTTTCTACCATATTGGCTACAAACATTTTGCTGGTAGGCGAAGCACCGTCGGAGAAATTGATATATTCTTTGTAGCATTGAATTAATTTTGCAACATCAATATCTAGTTTTGCTAGTGCCAAATCTAAATCGAATAAATCCCTTCCTTTTCTTCGTTGGTATAATGCTCTTAATTTTGTACCCAATAACTCTTCAATATAGTAGGTATTTATCATACATTCTCCATTGAACCAACCATTTTGCACTTTGAAAGGTACTTGCTGTAATCCTAATACTGTGAAATGTTCTCTACAATTGATTTCAATTTTGAGACGCATTTTAATGATTGGCTGTATTTCTGTTTCAAATCGGTATTCTACCGTGTTGTTGTGAATACTGGTTGTAATATTTCTTTTGGCTCCCAAAAAAGCTAAACATTCTCGCAATTTAACAAGAATTGGTTTTATTGGACCAGTTTTTATTTGTACCAAATCAATATCTTCAGAATATCTCGCTTGTGGTTTTAGGAATAGCTTGTGCAATGCTGTTCCTCCACGAAATGCTAAATTTTCATTTAAGAATGGATTGGAAAATATTTCAACCAATGCTCTTTCTATTATTAAATCTTGTTCTACTTGTCCGTTTTCTGGCCACGGTGCAAACTCTCGCCATTCTTCTATATAGCGTCTCGGTATCATAAATCGCTTTCAATATTAATGTTGTTAATGATACGCCACTTTGTATTTGTATTCCCTCTTTTATTTTTTCCAGGCATCAATGGAATATTTGTTCCTTTTTTATCGGCTATCGTATAATATAATGCTTGACTTAGTTTTTCGTTTCCTAATTCATATTCTAATAAATAGCCTAATCGTTGTACTGCTGCTGTTTGAGAATAGTTTTTTGCGGTTCTTGATAGAGTTGAAGGCTTTATGACTTCTACAAGTTCTTTAAGAATGGTTATTACTCTATTCATTCCTAGTTTGTCAACATAGTATAATAAATCTAGTGCGGTAAGTTCTGGTGATGATACGTTGATATATCCAGCATCAGTTTTTACTTGTCTTACATCTTCTTTATTCCATTCGTTTTTTACCAGAAAATTTATTTTCAGTTTCTTGTTTTTGATATCTCTTAATGCGGGTTTTTCTGTAATTACAAATGTTTCCATTGATTGTTGGTGTGATGCTCCATATATAGCTGCTGCGGAC
Organism: Flavobacterium fluvii; assembly: GCF_900129545.1. GTDB lineage: Bacteria > Bacteroidota > Bacteroidia > Flavobacteriales > Flavobacteriaceae > Flavobacterium > Flavobacterium fluvii. Next base: position 26,984 of record NZ_FQWB01000013.1, read on the forward strand.
ATCAACCCCAAGTAATATTTTTTGTTTAAAGACATCATCATGTCATCGATAAACATATTTGACGGGATTGCACCATAATTTGAGTATTCAGCAGGAAGTAATGTATAAAAGCCTTTTCGAATTTGAACTATTTTCTTTTTTGATTTTAAACGATATAGACTTTGTAAAAGTGCTTTATCTGTTATTTCAAATTTATTTTTCAATTCTTCTAATGTAAAAGCATATCTACCTTTAGCTCTAACGGCATCTATATACTCTTCTAAATAATTATATGATTGAACTTCTGTTTTCACTTATATATTTCGTTTGCTATCTACTACGCATTGTGTAGTGTTACGCAAATGTAATATATCTTTATATTAGTTTGTATCAATATCCATAAAACTTTTGTTGTATAGTTCTAATTCAAGATGAAGGTTTGTTTGAGGATTATGTTTACCATAAATCTTTCTTTAACTACTCTATTAACTCATACCATTCCATCACTCAAAGATAAAATGACGATTTCTGTAATAAAGTATTCTAAATTCTAATAATCCCGATTTGACAAGTATTAATTCAGGATTCACAAATGCTTTAAAATATAAAAAGAAAATATAAAAACCTTTTGAAATTTTACGATAACTCCTCAGTAATATAGACTTACTATTAGCCCAATCAACACAGGTTTCATTTTCTTGTTACACACTATTATACCTATTTAATTTTTGTCTTCATATTATAATTTTCAATTAATTCAGGTGAATAACAAAGATAATGATATACTGTGTATATCATTATCAAATAAAATTATATCATTTCATTGAGAACTACTTGTCAACCATTTATTTATAATTACGACCAGTCATTATTTTTTTTCAAAATAAGCATAATAGTGTTAAAAATTTTATAAATTTGAAATAGCTTTCGCACAACCCCATTTCTTCACAAATATCATTTAATTCATTTTCATTATGATAAATAATAAAAAAATAGGGCTTTCTCTTTCGGGAGGCGGCTATAGAGCTGCTGCTTTTCATTTGGGAACACTCAAAAAAATGAATGATTTAGGGATTTTAGATGATGTTGATGTAATTTCGACTATTTCAGGAGGTTCTATTACGGGAGCTGCTTATGTTTTGAATAAAAAAAATTACAATGACTTTCATAACCGTATAAAAGATGGTTTAGCAAAAAAAAATGTTGTAACGTTTGTATTAACATCATTGATTTTTTTAAGAACTATTTTGGTCGTACTTGGTCTTTTGTTCTTTGCAGTATACCTAACATTTACGGAATATGCACCATATTCTTATTTAGTAGTTATGATTCTTTTTATCATAATTTTCAAGTTCCAATTTGTGATTTTTCCCGTTAGCAAAGTAATTGAAAAAGCTTATGATAAATTCTTTTTCAAAGGTATGAAATTGGATGATTTACAGGAAAGTCCAATACTAGCTATAGGCTCATCAAATCTCCATACAGGTAGACCTTTTACATTTTCAAAGAATAAGATGTCAGACTCTGACTATGCATTTGGATACACAAAGCCTATACTTTTTAAACAAGAGCAATTTCCCATCGCAAGAGCGGTTATGGCCTCAAGTTGTGTTCCCTTCGCTTTCACTCCAGTAAAAATTGATCAGCAATTTTATAAAGATATTAATGACTATAATTTGGTCGAGCCTATGTTGGTTGATGGTGGGGTATATGATAATCAAGGGATTCAAAAATTAACACAGTCTGGCAGTAGTTATTTGTGTGATATTATCATTACATCTGATGCCGGGGGTAATTTCAAAAAAAATGAGATATACCCGAATACAATAAAGCTTCTTATGCGTACAGTTGATTTGTTCATGTACCGTATTAAAGCTTTTCAAATGCAGCAAAACATATATAAGAACACGACGACTACTGGAAAACCAATCGCATATTATTCTTTGGGGTGGAAGCTAGAAGGTTTGATTCCTGGTTTTTTCGATAACCTTAAAAAAGGAACAATATTACAGGATGTTTTAAATGCCCATAAATTAGACGCTTTATGGATTAGCAATCCGGATCAATATAAACCCCAAATTTTTGAGCAATTAATTAAAAATACAGGTTATGAAGCCATAAAAAGTAAAGGGCTTACAGATGATGAATGGGAGATTGCTAGAAATGTTGGCACGAACCTAACTTCTCTTTCTGTAAAAAAAATTGATTTACTTATCAGACATGCTGAAGACCTCACTGAAATTCAACTTCGTTTGTATTGCCCATTTTTTTTCGTTAAAAAAAGCTTATGAAAAATAATAAACCACCATACCGAAAACTGAAAGGATATGCATTTGATCCTTCATTATCTCAACAAGCAGAAACTGCAAATATCAACACTATAGTTTATAAAGTGATATGGGAAGATTTGTATGTTGATGATAAAACCATTCCTGTCACAGATGAAAGGTTTCAGGGTAAAGGGCCTATAGGAGAATATTTAGAAGTTGTTGATTATGATCCGACGGTACAAAAATTGTATGAACCTGTCAATTTGAACGATAATCATATTCTTGCACAAGATGGATTATCACCAAGTGAAAGTAATCCCCAATTCCATCAACAGATGGTTTATGCAGTAGCCATGACAACAATTCGAAACTTTGAACGTGCGCTTGGGCGTAAGGTTATATGGAGTTCAAGACGTTTATTAGGGCCTGCTTATGAAGAATATGTACAACGCTTGAGAATATATCCACATGCTTTAAGAGAAGCTAATGCGTATTATAGCCCTCAAAAAAAGGCATTGCTTTTTGGTTATTTTTCTTCAACACCTGCGGACATTACTCTGCAAATGCCCGGTTCGTTAGTATTTACCTGTTTGAGTCATGATATTATAGCACATGAAACGACTCATGCTATACTTGATGGTATGCACAGGCAATACAATAATCCTACAAATCCAGATGTTCTGGCGTTTCATGAGGCATTTTCAGATATTATAGCCCTTTTTCAGCATTTTACTTTTCCAGACGTTTTAAAAAAGCAAATAGCTGAAACCCGAGGAGATTTAAGTGCTCAAAATCAATTGGGTAAACTTGCACAACAATTTGGCACTGCGATAGGTCATTATGGAAGTTTGCGTGATGCCATAGGTGATTTTGACAAAGAAACAGGAAAATGGAGTCCAAAAAAAATTAATCCAAATGACTACCACAATGTTATGGAACCACATGCTCGCGGCAGTATTCTGGTAGCTGCAGTTTTTGAGGCTTTTATTAATATATATAAAAATCAAGTTGCTGATCTATTAAGGATTGCATCAAATGGAACCGGAATCTTACCGCAAGGTGAATTACATCCTGACTTGGTAAATCGTTTAGCTGGAGAGGCAGCTAAGTGTGCTGGACATGTTTTACAAATGTGTATTAGGGCAATTGATTACTGCCCACCAGTTGATATAACTTTTGGTGACTTTTTGAGAGCTATCATTACAGCAGATATTGATTTGATTGAGGATGACAATAGAAACTATAGATTGTTCTTTATTGATGCTTTTCGGAAGAGAGGTATTTATCCACAAGTGTAAATCGTCAGCAAAAAGTGGACTGATTTAGACAAAAAATAAGAGAGTGTTTTCAAAATCCTTAAATTTGAAATAAGTATGAAAACACCAAG
>NZ_FQWB01000014.1 GCF_900129545.1 Flavobacterium fluvii
AAATGAGATTTGAGCTTCCATAACATTAAGATTTATACACAAAGTTACGCATCATTCCATTTTCATCCGGGTTTGTGATTGCTCTTTAATCATGACTATTTCTTTTAAAAATGATATGGTGAGGAGCGTAGCGACAGCATCATTTTAAATCCGAAACTATGCCGAATAGTGGAAAGCCAAAAAAAAAACATTCATCAAATTTCACCAATACATATTCCGCACTTAAATGCACTGTAAGTCCTATATATGCCCACATTATAGATAAATTAGTGCAAAATAAAAAACCCTCTCTTTCGAAAGGGCTTGATTTGCAACATTGCAAACTTTGCAGTATTGCAAACTGATGATTTTTTTTTTAGAAAATCTCTTGGATCTTTAAAGCATTACCGGCATTGAATAAGTAATAATTAGAACCTACCATTTGATAAAACTCTATTCCAATACTACCCAAAACAGCAACATTGATTGTTATTGTTGGGGCATCAGGTAAGGTAGCAGTAACATCAATTAATGCGGTTACGGCATCAACAGGCGTGTAATCCGAATATGCAATATTTGACATTTCATTTAAAACAGGCTCGGCAGGTTCATATGCTCCAGTAGTAGGATTATAAACGGTGTCTGAAACAACAGATAAAGCATTGATGATTCTGAAATGTGTTGCTCCAGATGGGATATTTAAAAAATTAAGAGGATTAAATTCCGGAACACTTAATGTACTCTCGTTTCTGTCAACCGTAGCAGTTAATGTAAATGGAGCTCTGAAAACACCATTAAACGATATGTTGCGATTGAAATCTAATCCTTTTAAATATTGTGGTTGTTGTGAAACCAAAACGGCTCTTTGACCTCTAGCTTCTGAACCATCTTCAATATTAATTTTTTTCATAATGGCAGTAAGTCGCCCAGTAAGTTGACTGTCTGACATTTGTTTCATTAATGCAGATAAACCAACTCTGACAGCTTTACCAGCATTGGCACAAGCGGTAAACTCACTCATATTCTCACGAGTACGAATAAAACCAGGAGCCGTTTTTATTTGTTCCGCAGTTGGTCCGCCTTTTAGACCTGCAAAGTAACCTTCGTTACCTTTAATTTTGAAGTGACGAACTTCTCCTAACGTCCCGACATATTTTATATGTCCTTTCTGTCTTGCCATTTCTATATGTTTTAAATTAAAAATATTTATTAAATTTACATATCAAAACATTAATAATCAATTACTTACTAAATGCAATTTGAAGCATTTTAACGCTAATGAACTTATGACGAAAAATATTATTCTGAAAGTGAAGAAATTCGTAGATGGAGACGGACTTATTGCAGAGGATTATCTAACAAAAAGAGAATTTGAAATAAGATTATATGGCATTGATGCACCAGAAATGAATTATTGTAACAAAATTAAAAAGGATGAAAAAGAACTCCATCTTCCGGCAGCACTTTTAATTAAGTTAGGCTATATGTCATTTGAATTTTTAAAAAGTAATATTTCAATCGGTGATAAATGTACATTGGTACAAGAAAAAAATAATCTTCAAGACAAATACAAAAGAAGCCTTGGTTATCTAATTCTAAATGATGGCAGAGTTTTAAACGAAATTATGATAAAAGAAGGCTATGCGAAGCCTTATAACGACGTTTTTTGTGAAATGCTTCCAATGTATCAGGAATGGAATTTAGAAGCTAAAATCAACCTAAAAGGATTATATTCTATTGTAAATAAGTTTTGATAGTATTTATAACGAATGTGGGCTAAATGTGGGCTAAAAGTAAAAATAAAAAACCCTAACTCCTTTATTTACAAGGGTTAGGGTTTTAATTCAGCGGAGAAAGAGGGATTCGAACCCCCGGACCTGTTACAGTCAACAGTTTTCAAGACTGCCGCATTCGACCGCTCTGCCATTTCTCCAGTATGTTGCCATCATTTCGTGATTGCGAGTGCAAATATAAGAACCTTTTTTGGTTATGCAAATGTATTGTTGGAAAAATTCCTCTTATTTTTTGAGTATTTTTTTAATTGTTTCATTTGCTTTGTTTTAGTCGAAGTTTATTTTTAAAAAACCACTAAAAATATATCTAATACGCCACGTATTCTTCGATTTCCAGCCCGTATCCAATCATTCCAACGCGTTTGGTCTGCTCTGTATTCGACAATAAACGAATTCTCGAAATGTCGATATCGTGCAATATTTGGGCGCCAATTCCAAAATCCCTGTTGTCCATCTTGATTTGCGGTGCCTTGAATTCGCCTTTGGCCTGCAATGCTTTCAATTCGACAATTCGATTCAACAAGTCTCCAGACTGTGATTCTTGATTGATAAACAACACGGCACCTTTTCCCTCGGCATTGATCAATTCGAAAAGATCGCATAATTTTTTGTTGGCATCGTTGGTCAATGTACCCAAAATGTCGTTATTTATCAAGGTGGCATTAATTCTTGTCAATACAGCTTCGCCAATATTCCAGGTTCCTTTGGTCAAGGCTATGTGAACGCTATTATTGGTGGTTTGCAAATAGGCTCTCATTCTAAAAGTGCCAAAACGGGTCTTGATGTCAAAATCTTCTTTCTTGACAATCAAACTGTCGTGTTGCATTCTATAGGCAACCAAATCTTCGATGGAAACCAATTTCAAGTTGAATTTCTTTGCCACTTCAACCAATTGTGGCAACCTTGCCATGCTACCATCTTCGTTCATGATTTCGACAATCACGCCGGCTGGTTTAAAACCTGCCAATCGAGCGAAATCTATTGCTGCTTCTGTATGTCCGGTACGTCTTAAAACGCCTCCTTGTTTGGCTATTAAAGGGAATATGTGACCAGGTCTGGCCAAATCGTGGGGTTTGGTGTTTGGATCTACCAAAGACAAGACGGTAAGCGCTCTGTCCGATGCAGAAATTCCTGTTGTTACGCCATTGCCTCTTAAATCTACCGAAACGGTAAAAGCAGTTTCCATTGGGTCAGTATTATTGTTGACCATGGAATTTAATCCCAATTCCTTGCAACGACTTTCCGTCAACGGAGCGCATATTAATCCACGACCATGAGTGGCCATGAAATTGATCATTTCTGGTGTCGCTTTTTCGGCGGCGGCCAAGAAATCACCTTCGTTTTCTCTGTCCGCATCATCCACAACAATTATTATTTCCCCTTGACGAATGGCTTCAATGGCTTCTTCAATGGTATCGAGTTGTATTTTTGTTGTAGTCATAATAGGTGTTATTTTTGTTGAGGAAATACTTTTTGAAATAATTTTTGAAAAGGAGCCAAGACGACATCCATATTGATTAATCCAATATCGTTCGTGGCTCTATAGGTCAATAAAATAGCCAAAGGGGAAAGAATAAGCGAGGACAACCATGCGCCCAAAAAAGGAGAAAGCTGGTCTTCTTGCGCAACTCTTTTGCCAAAAGTATTGATAAAATGGAAAGATATAAAGATTAAAACGGCAAAGACAATAGGTAATCCCAGTCCGCCTTTTCGAATGATGGCACCCAATGGAGCCCCAATAAAAAACATCAGAAAACAGGCAAACGCAATTACAAATTTGTCATAAAAGGCCAACAGGTGACCGTTGATGTTTTTTTGTTTGTTTTCTAGCTCGGTATTGGTTCCATCAATGGAAAACATATTGTTTTCAACGTTACTTATGGCCAAATTTAGGACTTCCAACTTTTTGTCATTTTTGTATATTGTCAACAAGTCCTTTGGAAGCGTCTTGTTTTTTGGCACGGTTGCTGTCATGGTCCTGCCCAGAACTCCAACACGTTGATTGATGTTTTCCGAAAAAGACGAAATATCGGTATCCATATTTTTATGCAGGGAGTCCAAAGTGTAGGTAAGCTCACTTAGGTTGAGCATCGTGTTGGTATTGCTGATGTTGGTGTTATTAACATCAACGGCATTCAATTTTGACAAGTCAATGTTGATGATGTATTTTTTGAATGTGCTTTTGGCAAAAGGAAACTTTTTCATGTCTTCGTATTTTCGGGCAGCCACATCTTCGTAATAATTACCATCATTCAATACCAAGTGCAGTGTACTGGATTTCTCGCTGCTGATTAATTCGCCAGTCTTGGCCTTGATGACGGTTTTGTTTCCGTCGCCAAGAGGAGATTTTTTGTGAATGGTAATGCCTGTCAGGGTGTTTCCGTTTTCCCCTGATTTTTTGTTTACCTTGATGTTAAATAAACCCACATCGCTAAATTGCCCTTCGGCAATGGCCATGGCGGGTTTTAATTGGGCAATGTTTTTTCTGAAATTGATGAACTTGAATTCGGCATAAGGAATGACGTTATTGGCAAACAAAAAGGCTACGATACTCAATATCGAGATAAAGATAATCAAGCTTTTCATGGCTCTTTGAAGTGAAATCCCAGCAGATTTCATGGCTGCAAATTCATAATTTTCGGCCAAATTTCCAAAAGTCATTATCGAAGCCAATAAAACGGATAAAGGCAATACCAAAGGTACAATTCGAGGCATCGCAAATAACAAGAATTTGAGAACCATCAACAAATCTAAATCCTTGCCCGCTAATTCCGCTATGAATAACCAAACGGATTGAAGTATGAATATAAAAAACAGGATTACAAATACCATGGTAAATGTAGTCAAGAAGGTTTTCAGTAAATATTTGTCGAGAATTTTCACCTAGGAATTAATCTAATTTATTGATGTAGTAATTTGGATATTTACTGGCTACAAAGGTAAATTGATTTTTTGACAAAGGTTGGTTGGTTTTAAAAGAATTTACAGTCAAAGTTGTTTTTGTTCCTTTTTTGCCTGTTTCAATCAAATTATAGATATGTTTGGTTTGCGCATCAATGCCCAACAGTATTTCTTTTCTTGGGTCTTTGGCATTGAGTGGAACCAGTTTTATGTATTGAATTTTTCTGCCTTTTACGTCTTGCAAAATATCCATGGAACATTTGTAACCAGAATTAAAAAAAGTCAACATCTTGGATGGAGTTATGGTGCTATCGTCATTTTCGTTAACCGTGGATACGGTAACTTCTTCATCTTCGGGAACAATGGTGTAGCTTTTCTTTCCGTCAAAAATCTTGGTCACGCCCATAAAATTTAAGACGTATTGATTGCCTTTCATCGTAACATTTCCCTTGCTGTTTTGATTGATGTTTTCCTTGCTGTTGTTTAAGGTGTATTTAAAATCAATCACGATATTGTCGTAGCTTTTCACTATGGCCGTCACCTGGTTTAAAAGGTCTTTTGCCTTTTTGTCTTGTGCTTGAATAGAGAAGCTAAAAAAGAGCAGGGCAATAATTTGAAAATACTTTATACTCACGTTTTTTATGTTTTTATTGCGGAGTTCGTTAATCGTTGATTTCATTTTGTTTTAATTAATTTTGTTCATTGTTGAAAAATTGATCAAGAGAACTCATGTCCGGAATGTTTACACTTCGTGCTTTACTGCCTTCAAATGGGCCCACAATTCCTGCAGCTTCGAGTTGATCGATTAATCTACCGGCCCTGTTGTAGCCTAATTTTAGTTTTCGTTGCAATAATGAAGCGGAACCTTGTTGTGCATTCACAATAACTTCGGCTGCTTCCCTGAATAAAGTATCTCTCTCGGAAATATCCATATCAAGATTAATGCCACTTTCCTCGCCAATAAATTCTGGAAGTAAATAAGCGGTTGCATACGCTTTTTGTGCACCAATAAAATCAACAATTTTCTCCACTTCTGGCGTATCCACAAAGGCGCATTGTACCCGTACCATATCATTTCCATTGGAGTATAGTAAATCTCCACGACCTATCAATTGATCGGCTCCTTGACCGTCAAGAATGGTTCTGGAGTCAATTTTTGATGATACTCTAAAGGCAATTCTGGCAGGAAAATTGGCTTTGATTAAACCGGTAATTACGTTTACAGAGGGTCTTTGTGTGGCTATAATCAAGTGGATTCCAATGGCTCTGGCTAATTGTGCCAATCTTGCAATAGGCATTTCAACTTCTTTTCCAGCTGTCATAATTAAATCAGCAAACTCATCGACCACCAATATGATATAAGGCAAAAATCGATGTCCATTTTCCGGATTCAATTTTCGAGACTTGAATTTTTCGTTGTATTCCTTGATATTTCGAACCATCGCATCTTTTAGCAAATTATAGCGATTGTCCATTTCTACGCATAATGAATTCAAAGTATTGACAACTTTGGCATTATCCGTAATAATGGCATCATCAGAATCAGGTAACATAGCTAAATAATGTCTTTCGATTTTGTTGAAAAGTGTTAATTCAACTTTTTTAGGATCGACCATGACAAATTTAATTTCGGCAGGGTGTTTTTTGTACAACAAGGAAGTAATCACGGCATTCAATCCAACTGATTTTCCTTGTCCAGTTGCTCCAGCCATCAGCAAGTGGGGCATTTTTGCTAAATCGACCACGAAAGTTTCGTTCGAAATGGTTTTTCCCAAAGCGATTGGCAATTCCATTTCGGCTTCCTGAAATTTGGCTGAACCAATGACACTTTTCATGGAAACCATCGTGGGATTCTTGTTGGGAACCTCGATACCGATAGTTCCTTTACCAGGAATTGGGGCAATGATACGAATTCCCAATGCCGAAAGTGACAAGGCAATATCGTCTTCCAAGCTCTTTATTTTTGAAATTCGGATTCCAGCTTCCGGCACGATTTCATATAAGGTTACCGATGGACCAACGGTGGCTTTTATTTGTGCAATTTCTATTTTGTAATTGCGGAGGGTTTCCACAATTCGGTTCTTGTTTTCTTCTAATTCTTCCTGATTGATGGTAATTCCTCCGGTAGAGTATTCTTTCAATAAATCAATCGTTGGGTATTTGTAATTGGATAAATCCAAAGTTGGATCAAATAATCCAAAATCAGCCACCAATCTTGAAGCCAAGTTTTCTTCAATGATGTCTTCTTCTGCTGCTTTTTCAATTACAAAATGGTCATCGTTTGTATGGATGATTTCTGGAGTGGGAGCAATATAAGGAGGAGGCGTTACCACTTCCGACGGAGTTGTTTTTAGGCTAATTTCCGAAGAATTGCTGATAGTGGGTTTCAACGCTTCTTTATTGATTTCAAATTGAGAACCGGACAAGGTTTTTAAATGAATGCCATCAAGGTCGTCATCATTTTCGTCTTTTGTTTCTTTAACGGCATATTCTTCCAAATTATAAGCACTGGCTGCTGAACTGCTAGTGGCGGCAGTACTTAAATCGGTTTTGATTTCTTTTTTGGTATTTTCGAAAAAGGTTTTTATTTTTTCGGGAGACACCTTGATTTTAAAGATTAAATAAATGACGATCCCAAAAATCAGTACCAATAAAGTTCCTGTTTTTCCGATGTAATCTTGTGAAAACAAATTCAATTCATAACCAATGATTCCGCCCAGTTCGGGTAGGGAAGTGGCAAAAAAACCAAACAAAATAGACAGGATGATAATTACGAATAAATCCCAAAACCAAATGTTTTTCAATTTTCGCAAAGAAATATCAAGAATCAAAAACAATCCGGTTAAGAAGAACAATCGAACAAACAAGAAGGAGGCAATTCCAAAACCTTGATAAATGATTAAATCAGCCAAGTAAGCACCAAACTTTCCCAACCAATTTTGAACCACTTCATTTCGATCCGTCAATTGGTTTACGGCACTTTGATCTTCCTGCCCATAAATGTAAAAGGAAATAAAAGCAAGTAACAAGGCAGTTGAAAATAATACCAAAAGGCAACCCAAAACAATTTTGTGTTGTTTTGATATTGCCCATGATTTTTTTGCCTCAGATTTTGAATCGACTTTCTTGTCTGGAGTTGTTGTTTTTATTGTTTTTGCCATTCTTGGTTGAACTATTTACTATAAAAATTTTGGTACATATATAATTAATCCAATTGCGATTGCGGTAAATGCTGCAAACAAGACTGCTCCAGCAGCAATGTCTTTTATGAATCCAATTTTTTCGTGGAAATTGGGATGAATAAAATCGGCTATTTTTTCAATTGCGGTGTTCAAGCCTTCAATACTCATCACAAAACCAATTGCCAATGTTTGAAAAAGCCATTCGGTTGTGGTGATATTGTAATAAAAACCAGCGATTGTCATTAAAATGCCAATCGAAAATTGCACCATTATACTGTGCTCGGTTGTAATTAATTTTACGGCACCTTTCACGGCAAATAAAACGCTTTTTAATCGACCGCTAATGAAAGAGTTGTCCTTTTGGAATTCCATCAAATGGCTATTAAAGTACTGCTATTGCAGCTTCATAGTTGGGCTCGTTGGCAATTTCAGGAACTTGCTCCGTATATAAAACGGTTCCATTTTCATCGGCCACGATGATTGATCTTGAATGCAGTCCAGCCAAAACGCCGTCAACAATTTCCAAACCATTGTTTTTTCCAAAACTTCCTTCTTGGAAATCAGATAAATTAACCACGTTTTCCAATCCTTCGGCACCACAGAAACGTTTTTGTGCAAAAGGCAAATCTCTTGAAATACACAATACTTTTGTGTTCTCCAATTTACTGGCGCTTTCGTTAAATTTACGAACAGAAGTGGCACATGTTCCAGTATCAATGCTTGGGAAAATATTTAGGACTAATCTTGATCCAGCAAAATCCGCCAGGGAAGCGGTAGAAAGATCATTTTTTACTAATTTAAAATCAGCTAGTTTTGAACCAACTTTTGGTAATTCGCCTGAAGTGTGTATTGGATTTCCTCCTAATGTTATTGAAGCCATAATTTGTTTATTTTTTAATGAGGTTCAAAAGTATGAAAATTTATTTACGATTTATGGTTTTTTGATTTCCGATTTGAGAAATTTGATAAAAAAAACGCCCTCATTTCTGAAGGCGTTTCCTAATTTATTCAAACAAAAAGTGTTATTTATCAATCGAACCCAGGACTCTTTTCATAAAAGTATTCAGGGCTTCTTTCTTGTCCATTCCGCCTTTGGTCATTTTATGGACTTCAAGCGCACCGTACATATTCGAAATTAATTCGCCAATCACGTCCAACTCTTCATCTTTCAATGAAGAAACTTCGGTCAAAGCTTCCAGAACTTCGATAGTTTCAATAAGATAATCCTGGTCGTTTTCTTCAATAAATTGAGATAAATGTTTGATTACGGGTAGTTTCATTCTTTTATTGTTTAATCGGTTAAACTATTTCATTTACCAATTCGATTAAAACTTCTTGTTTGTTCGTTTGGCTTTCGTTTACCAATTTTCCGTTCACGAAAGTGGCAAAAGTAGGCAAGTTGCTTACATTGGCCAGCTTTCTGGATTCTGGAGAATTCTCGGCATCTACCAAAACAAAAGTAATAGCTTCATTTTCAGTTGCCAGTTTTTTGAATTTTGGTTTCATGATGCGACAGTTTCCACACCAAGAGGCGGAATATTGAACGACAACTTTTTCGTTGCTAGCAACTAAATCCTGTAATGTATCTTCGGTTAAATCGATTAACATGGCTTATAAATTTAATGTCAATATCAAAATTCAATGGCAATATCAATATTGAAAATTGAAATTGCCATTGGTATTGCTATTGAAAGTTAGTTTGCGCTTAAGTATTCCGCAGTACTGATTCTGTCAGCAGTCATTGCTTCTTTTCCTTCTTCCCAGTTGGCTGGACAAACTTCACCTTTGGTTTGTACGTGAGTGTAAGCATCAACCAAACGTAAATATTCGTTTACGTTACGACCCAATGGCATATCGTTTACGCTTTCGTGGAAAATTTTTCCAGTTTCGTCAATCAAATAAGTAGCTCTGTAAGTTACGTTGGAACCTTCTACCAAATAAGTATCGGCATCTTCGTTATAAGCACCAGCTTCAGCATCCAAAATTCCTAATGCAGCAGACAAGTTTCTGGTAGTGTCAGCCAAAAGTGGGTAAGTAACACCTTCGATTCCACCATTGTTTTTTGGAGTGTTTAACCAAGCAAAATGCACTTCGTTAGTATCGCAAGATGCACCAATTATAACGGTATTTCTTTTATTGAATTCAGGCAAAGCAGCTTGAAAAGCGTGTAATTCCGTTGGGCAAACAAATGTGAAATCTTTTGGATACCAAAAAAGCAATACTTTTTTATTGTTGTTTACTGCTTCTTCAAGAACGTTGATTCTCAAATTATCTCCCATTTCTGAAATGGCGTCTACTGTAATGTTTGGGAATTTTTTTCCTACTAATGACATAAAATTTATTTTTAAAAGTTATTGTTTTTTATTTGATGGCAAAGATAAATTAAAACAAATGGCTCTATCAATAAGATTTTATTATAAATTTTTATGTGGTGATAGTATTTTGTTATACAGAGTCGATTAGATACCACTTACCATTACTGGTAAACTGCCTTTGCATTTGGAGTTTTCGATTAATTGTTGGGCTGCACTTTCTTGAAATTCAGGAAAGTCCTGATAGACTTGCATGATTCCCAAAGTTGAATCTAAATTAGGAATGACTTGTAAAGAATAGGGATTTCCAAATACGTACAAAACACATTTTTTGGATGAAAATAATTTTCCCAAGAACTCCAAAACGGAATTTTCCATTTCAAAATTATTCAAAGGTTTTGCTTTTGGAACAAAAAGTGAGATTAAAACAAAGTCAAAATCAACGAGGTTTTTCTCCATTTCAGTAATCGAATTTTCATCAGCGGTTTCTAATGCAAATTCCGGTGAAGGAAGCGGAGCAGACAAGGTTTTGAAAAAGAGATTATCCGTATTTTTATAAAGGCTGACTTTGGCTAATTTATAATCGTTTTTGGCTTCATAAAGATTGACACTATTCAGATTATCTTTTATTTTGGTAATGCAATTATCCGCTATTTTTTTGTTTAAAGCAGCAGCAGTTTCAAAATCCAATTTACCTTCAGGAGCAAAATTTCCATCTATAATTCCCGCTTTTTGTTTGCATTTCCATAGACGGTTGAAGCTTGCCTCAATACGATCCGGACTGGCATTTTTCAGGATTTCCTGAATGCCTTCGGCCACGTTTTCGGCAAAACACAACACATCGTTTCCGGCGTTGAAAGCTTCCCATTCCAGTTTTCCTTTGGTGTCATATAATTTCGAAACACTGTGCATATTCAAGGCATCCGAAATCACCAAACCATCATATCCCAATTGCTTTCTCAAAAGATCTTCAATAATTGGTTTTGACAAGGTGGCGGATGTGTTTTTGCCGTCATTTAAATCCGGAACTGCCAAATGTCCAATCATAATCGAATCGACATCGTTTTCTATTCCTTTGATGAAAGAATACAATTCGTTTTCCAGTAATTCTTCCAGCGTTTCTTCTAAAACAGGCAATCCCAAATGCGAATCGATGCTTGTATTTCCGTGACCCGGAAAATGTTTCAGACAACCCAAAACTCCAACATCGTTCATTCCACGCAAATATTCCAAGGCAAATTGAGCCACTTTTTCTTTGTTTTGACCAAAAGAACGGTAACCAATTACTGGATTATTAGGGTTGTTGTTAATGTCTGCCAAAGGCGCCAGATTATAATGAATCCCTGCCGATTTCAGATCCAGTCCAATTTGTTTTCCAACTTCGTAAACCAATTCTTTAGAGCTGTCCGGCAAAGCGCCAAGTGTGATGGCATAAGGGTATTGAGGTGTTTTTTCCACTCGCATTGCCAGTCCCCATTCCGCATCAATACTCATCAAAAGTGGAGTAGTGGCACATTTTTGGAATCGAACAACAAGTTCTTTCAAACGTTCGTAACTATCGTCGTTGAATTCCACTTTTTTCTTGGATTCATAGTTGGTTGCGGCACTGGCTCTACTATGAAAAAAGGTCAATCCGCCAATGTTGTGTTCTTTGATTAAACGTTCGGTTTCCTGAATGTTTTCTTCGGTATCATTGATGAAAACTGCCGGAAAAAAGAATTGTCCTATTTTTTGTTCTAATGTCATTGTTTAGAATTTTATGCTTTTTGGTACACGGATAAAACGGATTCGCTATCGCGAAAACGCAGATAAATACAGATTTTTGATATTCTTTTTATTTGTTGTGTAATTTGAGTTTGCTTTCTATTTAATTTTTAAAAAATCCGTTTTTATCCGTGTTTTTACGAAGTAAATTAGCGTCATCTGCGTGCTATTTTTTTTTCTTCGGTTTTCTTCCCAAAATCATCAGGAAATATTAAAAATCGAGATAAAACAATACCAGGAATAGTGGCTAAAAGTACCCAAATAAAGAAGTTACCATAACCTAAATATTGCTGAATGTAACCGCTCAACATTCCGGGAAGCATCATTCCCAAAGCCATAAAACCAGTTGCGATGGCATAATGCGACGTTTTGGATTCTCCTTCGGCAACGTAAATCAAGTACATCATAAAGGCTGCAAAACCAAATCCGTAACCAAATTGCTCCAAAATAACCACGGCATAAACATAATAAACCGAGGCTGGATGAAAATGGGCCAACAATACAAAACCAATAATGGGCAAGTGCATCGTTAAAATCATGGGCAACATCCATTTTCCCAAACCGTGTTTAGAAATGGCAATTCCACCTAAAATACCGCCAATAGTAAGGGCAATTAATCCGAAAGTTCCATATATGATTCCTACGTCTTCGGTTTCTAATCCTAGACCACCCACATCGGTTTTGTCAACTAAAAAAGGAGTCAGCATCTTTAATAACTGTGATTCTCCTAAACGAAATAAAAGAATAAAAGCCAGGATTAGTCCGATTTGTTTCTTTTTGAAAAAACTGGCAAAAACTATGGCAAAATTTTTCTCTTCTGTTTCTCCTGCTTTAATTGGTAATTCGGCTTTTGGCGTAGCAAAATAATTGTAAACCGTTAAAAAAGTCATTACCAACCCAACGAAAATCATCGTGTAAGACCACGCTTTTTGATTGTCGCCATATTGATGTTCGAGATAACCCGCCAAAAGGATAATCAACCCATTTCCGGTTAACATGGAAGCTCTGTAAAAAGTGCTTCGAATTCCTAAAAAGAAGGATTGTTGTTCTTTTTCCAATGCCAACATATAAAATCCGTCGCTCGCCACATCATTCGAAGCGGAAGCAAAGGCAGCTACCCAAAAAATAGCCAAACTCAACATAAAAAAGTGGCTCGTTGGAATGATAAAACCAACAATCAAAAAGGCGATTGAAATGAATAATTGCATACTCAAGAACCAGTTTCGTTTGGTTCCGTTCAAGTCAATAAAGGGACTCCACAAGGGTTTGATTACCCAAGGCAAATACAATAGACTGGTATAAACTCCAATATCCTCGTTGCTGATTCCGAGGTTTTTGTACATCAATACCGAAACTGAAATAATGATGACATACGGAAAACCCGATGCAAAATTTAATAATGGAATCCAAAACCAAGGATTATTGTCTGTTTTCATTTTAATTTATTTTTTCGGTTAATCTACTATTGTAGGTGTACTTTCATTGCCATAAAAATCGACGTAGGTAAAGGCAAAAGAACTGTGTTCATTTTCTTTATTGGTTGGAATATGGACGGAAATCAAATCCCCATTGGCACCCAAAGTAATCTTGTCAATGATTTGGCTCGGATCGTTCGTGTCTATTCTGCCGGCTCTTTTGGCACGATAAACCATAAGGTATCGGATCTTGCTGTTCAAAGGATATTTGAAAGTAAAAGTTGAATTTACAGTGTCTTTTTCGAATGTGTTTAACAATGGACTATCAATTACAATCTGTTTTAACTGAGGAACAGCATAGGGAAGTGCTGGATACCTGTATTGGTTTTCCATCAATATTTGAGTGACTTTTTGATTTTTGTTCACGAACCATTTGGCACTGAAAAAAGCATTTCCTTGAATGTTTTTATAGCTTCGGGTAAGATCGATTTGATTTGGGATTTCAAGTGGATTGTCCCATCTTTTATCGGTGTCGTTATTAATTTTATAAGTCCCGTTACCGATGTAAATGGCGGTATTTTTAGAATTTTCCGACCACCATTTCAACAGTTTGGAATAAGAAGCTTTAGGATGTCCCATACTCCAATAAAGCTGCGGAACCAAGTAATCAATCCATTTGTTTTCCATCCAAGTCATTGGATTGGCATATAAATCATCATAATTGGTTTGTCCGGATTCGGTATCGGAACCTTTTGGGTCCACCGATTTATTACGCCAAACGCCAAACGGACTGATGCCAAATTGTACCCAAGGTTTACATTCTTTTATGGTATGGGAAACCCGTTTTACCAAGCTGTCCACATTGGCTCGTCGCCAATCTTCGAGCTTCAATCCGTTGCCATATTTTGAAAAAGAAGCACGATCATTGAATGTTTCTCCCGGTACTTTATACGGATAGAAATAATCATCAAAATGAATGGCATCAATATCATACTTTTGAACGACTTCTTCCACTACATTGGTCAAATGGTTTTGAACTTCGGGCAAACCTGGATCGTAATAATACTTTTCCTTGCCGGATTCGCCATATTTTATCATCCAATTGCGATGCTTGTTAAAATCGTGGTTAAGACTCAAGGTTTCGGTTTTGGTGTCCATGGTGGCGCGATACGGATTTAACCAAGCGTGAAACTCAAAGCCCCTGGCGTGGGCTTCGTTAATCATCCATTCCAAAGGGTCGAAATAGGGGCTTGGCGCTTTTCCTTCTTTTCCAGTCAAATAACGGGACCATGGCGCCAATTCAGTAGGATAAAAGGCTTCGCCTGAACTACGAATTTGTACAATTACGGCATTGTAGTTCATTTTTTTATAGACATCCAAAATTTCGAGATAATCCGCTTTTTGTTTTTCTACAGGATCAATATTGCTTTTTGGCCAGTCAATATTGGCTACGGTGGCTATCCAAACTGCCCTGAATTCGTTTTTGGGATTTATAATTTTTTCTTGTGCATTTCCAATCCAAAACGGAAGAAAAATAAGAGAAACCAGTATTAAAGAAGACTTGTATTTATTCATTATTATTCTTGATTATCTAAAAAATCAAAAGTAGTTTTTTTAGTGAAGTTTATCGTATAAAATTCTACTTTTTTAGAACTGCAATTTCTTTGCCAAACTATGGAAAGACTTTTTTAGAGCCAACACTGTTTACACTTTTTTGAAATATTACACTTTAAAAAACAGTTTCTTTTTATAAAAAAACCATAAAATAAACGTCCAAAAAACGACATACAACAAGGCAAATGCCAATGAAGCATTTAAAGGGTTTGTAAATACGGGAGTAATGCAAAAATCATAAAAGTAATCCCTTATATTTATTTTTTCTGCAACAACTTCGGGATTTTGAATTTCGATCATGCCCCAAGCCCCCGGAAGTATTCCAGACAAAAAGAACACAATCATGGGATTCACTCCCCAAATCAAAAAAATCCGGGTCCATTTTTTATAATTGGCAATCTCTATTAGATAATACAATAGGGTTAAAATCAATATTGCCAAACCGGCAGTATATAAAACATAAGAACTGGTCCAAAGCGATTTGTTTATTGGAAAAACAAGGCTCCAAATTAAACCAAGTACCAATAGTGAAATGCCGATGACACTTAGTTTTTTTGTGATTTCTATTTTAGTGCTTTGAAAATTCAACACTTGGCCAATTACCATTCCAAGAATTCCGGTTGCAATAGCGGGAATTGTGCTTAAAATACCTTCGGGATCCCAAGTTTTGGAAGAACTCCATAGATGACCGTTTAAAACTAAGTTGTCCAACCAGGCCGCCAGATTGGTGCCTTTTTCCAAATTGGCCTCGCCAAAACCTGGAACAGGAATGCAGGCCATCAAAAACCAATAGAATAATAACAGCGATGAGGCAATCCCAATTTGGGTTTTTAAGGTTGTTTTCAAGAACAGAAGGGACGTAAAAAAATAGACAATTCCAATACGTTGCAAAACCCCGGGAATTCTAACATCTTGATAACTTTCCATTGGGCCGTATGCCAAGAAAAATAGTATTGCCAAGACTCCAAAAACCAGATATGTTTTTATTTTTTGGTTAAAATTTCCCAAAAGGGCAACTCCAACAATACCAGTAATTATCAAACGAACCATCAATAATGGTATTCCTTCCAATCCCAAAAAGGCTATTTTGTCGAAATAATTTAAAAATAATCCCAAGCAGAAAATTCGCAGTGAGCGAACCACAATTTTGTTAAAAACAGTGAAGTCAAATTGTTTGTTTGGCATGGAAAATGGAATTGCGGTTCCCATGATAAATACAAAAAACGGAAAGACCAAATCAGTAGGCGTACATCCATTCCATTCGGCATGTTCCAATGGTGGATAAATGTGGCTCCAGCTTCCTGGATTGTTGACTATTGTCATTAACATTATTGTAAATCCCCTGAATACATCTAGTGAAATTAAACGTTCTTTTGTCATTTTGGTTTGGGTTAAATTAATATTTCACAATTCAATCTTGTGAAATTTGTTGAATATTTTCCTTTTTAGAACTTAAAATAAAAGTATCAATAAAAACTTAATAAATTGCAATTGTTTCCTAGATTTAGGATTCCTACAAGAAGGCTTATATTTTTGACACAATTCATGTATATTTGTTTAGCAACAATAAAATTTGAAATATGGCATTTTCCCAATTATTTAGAAAAAAGACGGTTCAAGATATTTTAAAGCAGGTTGAAAAAAACAATACCGATGGCCACGATACTTTGGGAAAACATTTGACCACTCGTGATTTGACCGCTTTTGGCATTGCAGCGATTGTAGGAGCGGGAATTTTTAGCACCATTGGAAAAGCCAGTGCCGACGGTGGCCCAGCGGTTATTTTTCTTTTCTTGTTTACCGCTTTGGCTTGTGGTTTTGCCGCTTTTGCTTATGCCGAATTTGCTTCAATGGTTCCGGTTTCGGGAAGTGCTTATACTTATTCTTATGTTGCATTTGGAGAAATAATTGCCTGGATTATTGGTTGGGCCTTGATTATGGAATATGCCATTGGCAATATCACCGTGGCCATTTCGTGGAGTGACTATTTTACCGGCTTGCTGGAAAGTGGGGGAATTTATTTGCCTCAATGGGTTCAAATGGATTATTTAACCGCTTCGAATGGTTTTAAAGAAGCCACGGCATTGATGCAAGGAGGAAAATCATTCGAAAATTTAGATGCTGGCTTACAGACTGCTTACACGGCTTGGACAACCTCGCCAGTAATTGGTTCTTTCCATTTTGTTGCCGATTTGCCTGCATTGTTGATTATTATCTTGATTACGGCCTTGGTGTATCGTGGGATGAAAGAATCGAGAAACGCCAGTAATATCATGGTTGTAGTAAAATTGTGCATCGTTCTTTTGGTTATAGCTGTTGGTATTTTTTATGTTGATACAACCCATTGGGATCCATTTGCGCCTAATGGCGTTTCGGGTGTTTTAAAAGGAGTTTCCGCAGTTTTCTTTGCTTATATTGGTTTTGATGCCATTTCAACCACCGCCGAAGAATGTAAAAATCCGCAACGTGATTTGCCTCGGGGAATGATGTGGGCGATTATTATTTGTACTATTTTATATATCGCCATTGCCTTGGTTTTGACCGGAATGGTGAGTTATAGCGAATTGAATGTAGGTGATCCACTGGCTTTTGTATTCAATAAATTGAATCTTAAATGGATGTCGGGAATTATAGCCGTGAGTGCCGTTGTGGCAATGGCGAGTGTTTTGTTGGTTTTTCAAATGGGACAACCTCGAATTTGGATGAGCATGAGCCGCGACGGATTGTTGCCCAAACGTTTTTCCAAAGTGCATCCAAAATTTAAAACACCATCTTATGCCACCATTGTAACCGGTTTTGTGGTTGCGATTCCAGCCTTGTTTTTGAACTTGACGATGGTTACCGATTTGTGCAGTATTGGCACCTTGTTTGCCTTTGTCTTGGTTTGTGCCGGAGTTTTGGTATTGCAAAACAAACCCAATATTCCTCGTGGAAAGTTTAAAACCCCTTATGTAAATTCTAAATTCATTATGCCGGTTTTGATTGCCGTTGGACTCGTTTATGCCTTTGGTTACAACCAAAAAGCAACAATGGATTTCATTACCAATGAAACACAAATTAACAGTCCCGCCGATATTGTTACTGCATTGGATAAAAGTCACACTTCTCAAGTATATGATTATTTGGAGGCTTTTGATGTAAAAAACAGTACCACCGAAAAACCGGACTTGGAACTTTTGTTGAGCCAATACGAACAAGATGATGCAAAATACGCCACCGTGGTAGCCGGTCTTCCAGTGAGCGATTCCATCAAATACGAGAGTGGTTTTAGTCTTTTTAAACACAAAATACCCATGTGGATTTTCTTGTTTGTTTTGGCAGGACTAGCCGTTTGGTCTTACAAACAGAATTTATCGTTAATTCCATTACTGGGTTTGATTTGTTGTTTGTACATGATGGCGGAATTGAGTGTTTGGAACTGGATTTATTTTACGATTTGGTTGCTAATCGGACTTTTGATTTACTTTGGTTTCAGTCGTAAAAACAGCAAGTTGAATGTTTTGGAAGCTTAATTTATAGCAGTCAAAGTATTAAATTGTCAAGAGTTTTTTAAATGAAATTCTTGACAATTTTTTAATGTAAAGGAAAGTAAAAGACACTTTGGCACTATAGTTTTTTAACTATATTTGGAGCCAATAAAAAATGAAAAATGAAAAAACTAGAAAAAGGAAGTTCTAAATTGCTAAACGCTTGGGCATTTTATGATTGGGCGAACTCTGTTTATCCATTGGTAATTTCATCGGCAGTTTTTCCCATCTTTTTCGAATCTTTATTCAGCGACAGAAGTCATTATATTGATGTTTTTGGGTTGACCTTAAAAAATTCGGCTTTGATAAGTTTTGTGACTGCGGCCGCATTTTTGCTCGTTGCGTTCATCTCGCCATTGCTCTCTGGAATTGCCGATTATGTGGGAAACAAGAAATCTTTCATGAAATTCTTTTGCTATATGGGAGCTTTGTCCTGTATGGGGTTGTATTGGTTCAGTCTTGAAAATATTTATATTGGGCTATTCTTTTACTTTTTTGGATTGATTGGTTTTTGGGGAAGTCTGGTGTTTTATAATTCCTATTTACCGGATATTGCTTTTCCGGAACAGCAGGATAAAATCAGTGCCAAAGGATATTCCTTGGGGTATATAGGAAGTGTAATCTTGTTGATTGTCAATTTGGCAATGATAATGAAACCTGATCTTTTTGCAATTACGGGAACAAGTGGTGAAGCCGCGATGAAAGCCATGCGGTATTCCTTTGTAATGGTGGGAGTTTGGTGGATTCTTTTTAGCCAGTACACGTATTATTTTTTACCAAAAGGAAATAACAATGCAGATCAAAAAGTGACCAAAGATGTCATTTTTAATGGTTTTAAAGAATTGAAGAAAGTTTGGGCATTATTGGAAGATAATATTTCCTTGAAAAGATATTTGGGCAGTTTTTTTGTTTACAGTATGGCCGTTCAAACCGTCATGATTATTGCGACATATTTTGGTGCGCAAGAAATTGCTTGGTCATCCAAAGAAGAAAGTACGACCGGATTGATTATTTGTATTTTGGTTATTCAATTGGTGGCAGTTTTGGGAGCGGTATTCACTTCAAGAGCTTCTGCAAAATTCGGAAATATTCCAACCCTGATATTTATTAACTGTGTTTGGGTAGTTTTTTGTGCCTTGGCATTTTTTATTACTTTGCCAATTCATTTTTACGCCATGGCTGGATTGGCGGGACTTGTAATGGGAGGGATTCAGTCCTTGTCCCGTTCAACCTATTCCAAATTATTGCCTGAAACCGAGGATACGGCTTCCTTTTTTAGTTTTTATGATGTTTCCGAAAAAATAGGAATCGTGATTGGAATGTGTGTTTATGGCATCATTGACCAGATTACGGGAAGTCCAAGATTTGCCATCGTATTTTTAGGCGTCTTTTTTGTTACGGGAGTTATTTTATTGAAAAGAGTGCCTAAACAAAAAATGGCAAACTAATTTTTTCTGCACAATTCGCTTCATTTTAGATTTCAGTTAGACAAATCACGTTTTTTAAACGATGGATTGTAGTGAATAATACTGTTAAAATTATTTTGCAAAAGTTGGTGTTTAGATTTTTTTTAAATATATATTTGTTGAATAAAACTATCAGTTATGAGAAAATTTCGATTTTTTATTTTACCCTTGGTTATAATTGCAACATTTTGTTTGAATTCCTGTGAAGAGATTGAGCCCTTGGATCCAGCCTTGATTGCAAACTCCAATATTAATCCTGGAACAACTTCAGGGGTTTTCAAGGTAGATTTTGATGGAAAAAGTTTCGTGGCAAACACGGTTCAAGCAATTGTAAATGATAATTATATTGCCATATCTGGACTCAAAACATCAAGCGGCGAGTTGATACAAATTGCATTGCCGGCTCCGTACAACAAAGTGGGAACTTATACATGGAAAAACATTGGAGCTGCAGGAATTATGGTTTTGGCCTATATACCGTCTAATGGAACGGAGCCATATACGGCCGATCCCAAAGATACCGGTGGTGCTTCAGATTTTTCTGGATATACAGATACGGCCAGTATTACCATTTCTAAAATAGATGTGGCCAACAAAAAGATATCCGGAACTTTTCAGTTTACGGGAGTGAAATTTAAAGATCTTGCAGGAACAAGTATCGAAACAAAAGTTTTTACAAACGGTTCTTTTACAGAAATTCCTTTTACTGATGATAATCAAGTTGCAGATACTGATACGTTTTATGCTAAATTAGATGGAACCGAATTTGCTGAAAACAGCATTGATGTAGTTTCTGTGAGTTCCTCAGGTGTAAATCCTTATTATAGTATTGTTGGAAAAAAAACAAATGGAGATAATATCGGTATTTCCATTGCAAAATCTTTGTCGGCAGGAACCTACCAATTCGCAGGTGCTTTTGGCCCACAGGTTAACGCAAGCTGCCTTTTGGGAGGTGTAATATACAATGGAGATACTGGTTCAGTCACCATTAGTTCAAAAACAGCTACACACTTAATAGGCACTTTTAATGTTGTTGTTAAAAATTTCATCACAGGTACCACCAAAACGATTTCATCAGGTGCTTTCAGTGTAGAATTACCATAATTTGAAATATTTAAAATAATTATCTAATCCGCTTCTTTAGCGGATTTTTTTTGGCATGATGATTGTCAGTTTTTAGTGTTGAGCGAATATTAGTAGTATTAGATTGATTTTATATAAAATTATTGACCTGATACCTTATATTTGTTATCCAATGAATATTATTAATGACAAAAAGACTTAAAATTTAATATGTCAAATCATAAAATACGCACTCTTGACAATCTGTCACTTCAAGAATTTGATAGCGAAACCGAATTAATCCCTTTGTTGACTCCAGAAGATGAAGAGGAGATGAACAATGAAGAATTGCCGGATTCATTGTCAATTTTGCCATTGCGCAACATGGTTTTATTTCCAGGAGTTGTCATTCCAATCACGGCTGGTCGAGATAAATCCATAAAATTAATCAATGATGCCTATGCATCGGGGAAAATTATTGGAGTAGTTGCCCAAAAGAATGAAGAAGTAGAAGATCCTTCAAAAAGCGACATTCACAAAATAGGAACCGTAGCCCGAATTTTGCGCGTTTTAAAAATGCCAGATGGCAATGTTACGGTTATTCTTCAAGGGAAAAAGCGTTTCCAAATAGAATCCATAGTTTCTGAAACTCCATATATTACTGCCAATATAAAAGAAGTAGCCGAAAAAAGACCTGGAAAGAAAGACACGGAATTTTTGGCTATTCTTGATTCTGTAAGGGAATTGGCTATCCAAATTATAAAAGAAAGCCCGAACATTCCAAGCGAGGCCACTTTTGCCATTAAAAACATTGAAAGCCAATCGTTTTTAATCAATTTTGTGACTTCGAACATGAGTTTGTCCGTTGAGGAAAAACAAGATTTATTATCGATTCATTCTTTAAAAGACCGAGCGCTTGAAACGCTTCGTTACATGAATTTGGAGTTGCAAAAATTGGAACTTAAGAATGATATTCAATCTAAAGTTCGTTTCGATTTAGACCAGCAACAACGGGAATATTTCCTTCACCAACAGATGAAAACCATTCAGGAAGAATTAGGTGGCGTTTCGCAAGAAGAGGAAATGGACGAAATGAGCGTTAAAGCCAAGACCAAAAAATGGGATGAAACCACGCAAAAACATTTCGACAAGGAATTGTCAAAAATGCGACGAATGAATCCGCAAGCACCTGATTTCGGTATTCAAAGAAATTATTTGGAGTTGTTTTTGGATTTGCCTTGGAACGAATATTCCAAAGACAATTTCGATTTAAAACGTGCCCAAAAAATTCTTGACAGAGACCATTTTGGTTTGGAAGACGTCAAGAAAAGAATGATAGAGCATTTGGCCGTCTTGAAATTGAGAAATGACATGAAGTCGCCAATTATCTGTTTGACAGGACCTCCGGGTGTTGGTAAAACTTCCATTGGAAAATCTGTGGCAGAAGCTTTGGGAAGAGAATATGTAAGAATATCGCTTGGCGGTTTGCGCGACGAAGCAGAAATTCGTGGACACAGAAAAACCTATATTGGCGCAATGCCGGGAAGAATTATTCAAAGCTTGAAAAAGGCCGGAACTTCAAACCCTGTTTTTGTTTTGGACGAAATAGACAAATTGTCGAATAGCCATCAAGGTGATCCTTCTTCGGCATTGTTGGAAGTTTTGGACCCGGAACAAAACAATTCGTTCTATGACAATTTCTTGGAAATGGGCTACGATTTATCGAAAGTGATGTTTATTGCCACGTCAAACAATATGGCTGAAATTCAACCTGCTTTGCGAGACCGAATGGAAATCATTAAAATGTCGGGTTACACGATTGAAGAAAAAGTAGAAATTGCCCGCCAACATTTATTTCCAAGACAATTGAAAGAACATGGTCTAACAACCAAGGATTTGTCCATTGGAAAAAAACAATTGGAAAAAATTGTCGAAGGATACACACGTGAATCCGGCGTTCGCGGATTGGAAGCGAAAATTGCGCAAGTGATTCGAAATGCAGCCAAATCCATTGCGATGGAGGAGGAGTACAACAAGAAAGTTACCGATGAAGATATCGTGAAAGTTCTTGGAATTCCTAGATTGGAAAGAGACAAATACGAAAGCAATGACGTAGCCGGCGTTGTTACAGGTTTGGCCTGGACAAGCGTAGGTGGTGATATTCTTTTTATAGAATCCTTGATTTCTCCGGGAAAAGGAGGAATGACCATTACCGGGAATTTAGGAAACGTGATGAAAGAATCGGCAACGATAGCTTTGGAATACATAAAAGCCAATGCCGAATTATTGGGATTAAGCACTGAGATGTTGTCCAAATACAATATCCATTTGCACGTTCCCGAAGGAGCCACTCCAAAAGACGGACCAAGTGCGGGAATTGCAATGCTGACTTCTTTGGTTTCGGTGCTAACACAGAAAAAAGTGAAGAAAGGACTGGCGATGACGGGAGAAATTACCTTGCGTGGAAAAGTATTGCCGGTGGGCGGCATAAAAGAAAAGATTTTGGCTGCCAAAAGAGCCAACATCAAGGAAATTATTCTGTGTCACGAGAACAAAAGCGATATCGACGAAATAAAACAAGAATATATCGAAGGACTAACTTTCCATTATGTCAAGGAAATGAGTGATGTTTTGAAAATTGCCATCACCGAGCAAAAGGTGAAAAACGCAAAAGTATTATAGACTTGACTTTTTAATTTAAATCAATTCCATCCTGAACCTTCAGGATGGAATTTTTATTTTGATTAAAATTCGTTTCGAAACTTCGGTAAGAAAAACAAGAATTTATGTCATTATAATTTTATCTTCGCATTTGCGTTTTACAACAGAGAACAGCCTTTTCAAGTATGCCAAAAAAACTTTTATTATTTCTTTTATTTTCTTTTTGCACCGTGACTCACGGTCAAATAGGGGGGAAATATACCTATCAGTTTTTGAATTTGGTTACATCACCCAGGCAGGCTGCTTTGGGCGGAAAATCGATTACTATTTATGACAATGACGTCAATCAAGTCCATTTTAATCCGGCCACGATTAACCCAGAAATGGACAATCAATTGGCGTTGAATTATGGAAGTTATTTTGGGGAAGTGAGCTACGGAACGGCTTCTTATGCATATACGTATGACCGGCATTTGCAAACTTTTCAAGTGGGAGTCAATTACGTGAATTACGGCAAATTTGATGGATATGATGAAAATGGTGAAGCCACGTCACAATTTACAGGTAGTGAAATAGCCCTTTCTTTTGGATATGCCTACAATGTTCCTTATACAAATTTATTTTTGGGAGCCAATGGAAAATTGATTTCTTCGACTTTGGAAAGTTATAATTCATTTGGCGGTGCTGTCGATTTAGGAGCTATTTTTATCGATGAAGCCAATGACGTCAACTGGGCTTTGGTGGTTCGAAATATTGGAACACAGTTTACAACCTATAATGGATTGAATGAAAAATTGCCGTTGGAAATTATGGCAGGCGTGTCTCAAGAACTGGAAAATGTACCGTTGCGTTGGCATCTTACCTTGGAAAATTTGCAGCAATGGAATATTTCTTTTACGAATCCAAATCAAGGGCAAACATCGATTGACGGGAGTTCCAGTGAAGAAAAAGTATCCGTATTTGGTAATGCTTTGCGCCACGTGATTTTTGGAGCCGAACTTTTTCCGAAAAAATCATTCAATATTAGAGTGGGATATAATTTCAGGAGAGCCGAAGAATTACTAATTTTGGAGCAAAGAAATTTTTCCGGGATTTCGATTGGATTTGGATTAAAACTCAATAAATTGAAATTTAACTATTCCTATTCGAGATACACATTGGCAGCTAACACAAGTTTGTTTGGTTTAACCGTAAACTTACAATAATACTATTTTGGACAAAAAAATTATCATAGCAATAGACGGATTTTCATCGACTGGCAAAAGTACTTTGGCCAAAGAACTAGCCAAACATTTGGGTTATGTTTATGTTGATACCGGAGCCATGTATCGTGCGGTGGCTTACTTTGCAATGCAAAACGGATACATAGGCAAAGAATTTTTTGACATTGAATCTCTTGTCAATAGTTTGCCTTACATTAAATTAGTGTTCCAATTCAATCCTGATTTGGGATTTTCGGAAATGTATTTGAATGAAACCAATGTGGAGCAGGAAATTCGCACTCTCGAAGTTTCTAATTTTGTGAGTAAAGTGGCCGAAATACCAGAAGTTAGATCCAAACTTGTGGAACAACAACAAGAGATGGGAAAGAGCAAAGGTATCGTAATGGATGGAAGAGATATAGGAACGGTTGTTTTTCCAGAAGCCGAACTCAAAATATTCATGAATGCAAGTGCGCATACACGTGCTCAAAGAAGATTTAAAGAGTTAAAAGAAAAAGGTGACACTGTTTCTTCTTTTGAAGACGTTTTAAAGAATATCGAAGAACGTGATTACATCGACACCCATCGGGAGGATTCGCCTCTTTTGAAGGCAAAAGATGCCCTGGAATTTGACAATTCCAATATTTCCAAACAAGAACAATTTGAAAAAGTTTTAAAATTAATAGTGATTTAGATTCTTTATCATCTCATAATTTATAATTGGCCCTGTATTTTACAGGGCTTTTTTTATGCCTTTTAATTTTTTGCTTTTTACCGTAACTTTTTATTTTTCATATAAATATCTATTGTTTATGGATACAGTAATTCATATAATAATCTTAACAATATTACGGCTTTATTTGTAAGAAAAATATTTGTCAATATTTATATTTTGTGTAGTTTGTCGATTTTATTTGTATTTTAAACGATATTTGCTGTAAGTTTATGAAACAATTAAGAAAAAACATTACAATATTAATATTAAAGAAGTTTGCCCCACAATCTACTTTAAACCTAATCTATCTTTTATTATGAAAGCGAAATTACTTCGTATATTATTGCTGGTTGCAGTAATATTCACAATGAATTCTTGTTCATCTGACAGTTCAGAAGATTCTACTTCTTCACCTGCTCAAGCAATGTCTTATACATACAATTCGACAGAAATTGAGACTATGAATTTGATTAATGCTTATAGAGTTAGTATTGGATTAAATGAGTTGGAAAAAATTGATCATATTTCTTATAAATCAGAACAGCATGACGACTATATGATAGCCAACAACGTGGTTAATCACAATGATTTTGTTGCTCGTTCAGAAAATATCATGAAAGTTTTGGGAGCCAAAAGCGTAAGCGAAAATATTGCCTACAATTATAATTCTCCAAAAGCTGCCTTGGATGCTTGGTTGAAAAGTCCAACTCACAAACAAAACATCGAAGGTAACTTTACACATTTTGGACTTGCCATAAAAGTTAGTGCAGATGGAAAAAAATATTATACAAATATCTTTGCAAAAATATAAGTGAGTTTTTTGGTTTTAGTTTAAAAACTGCCTTTCATAAGGGCAGTTTTTTTGTTTTTATTAGTTCCTTGATTTTAAAATATTTATGTCATATAAGAAAATTATATCCTAATATTAAAAAAGTGTGTAGTTCATCGGTTAAATTAGGTTATTTATTTACTAATAAATTAGATTAGCTTTCTAATCAAAACCAGTTCAGTTAATTACCAATTTACAAGTAGTTTGCCTACAATCTACTTTTGACTTATTCTTTTACTTTTATGAATGTTAAAATTTTCCGGTTATTATTAATGTTTAGCGTTGCTTATTTTTTAAATTCTTGTTCTTCCGATAGTCCAGCAATACAGAATACTTCAACTTCATTACCCCTGTCAACAGTTCCTGTTTATACATACAATTCCTTGGAAGACGAGACATTGGCTCTTATAAATTCGCATAGGGTGAGCATTGGTTTAAAAACGCTGCAAAAGAATAATTATGTTTCATTCAAATCAGAAGAGCACGACAATTACATGATAAATAATAATGTGGTTAATCACGATTATTTTAGTACTCGATCACAAAACATTATCGAAACTTTGGGCGCCAAAAGAGTGGGTGAAAATATTGCCTACAATTATAATTCTCCAAAAGCTGCTCTTGCCGCTTGGTTGGAAAGTCCGGAACATAAACTATGTATTGAAGGTGATTATTCTCATTTTGGAATTTCAATTAGAATAAACGCGGAAGGAAAGAAATATTACACCAATATTTTTATCAAAATGTAGACGATGAATTAATTGTTTTGATGCTATTTGTTGAGCAAAACTGGCACTTATTTTTTTTCAATACCCGATAATTGATCGCGTTTTTCTATTATTTCGAAGGCTTTGTCTTTTTCACCTATTGCCGTCAATGAATAAGCATAACGGTCATAATATTCTGAACCTAATGTCGTAGTCATTTTGAATAGCTCTTCATACCATTTTACTGCTTTTGTGTAGTTTCCATCAAAAAAATAAGCATCTCCTAATTTTTGAAAGATTTCTATCGACTTGTATCCTTTTTCAGCAACCCTTTCATAGGTTTTTATCAAGTATACATAGATTGATTTATCACTTGTATTAGGGCTTTCAATTACTTCATTATCATAATCATACGTTTTTAATAATTCCTTGATGGTGTTTTTCAATATATACTGCTTTGGATGTTCTTTTTCTTTAAAGTGCGGTATTACAAAACTGGTATTTATTGGTTCTATTTTGCTTTTGGTCAATGGTTTATTGTACAATGTAGTTGGTTTCAACAAGATTTTGTTGGGTTCAATTGGGTTATTGGATAGTTGTTTTAGCTCTCCGTAACGAGGCGTTATGACTCTGGTATTGTTAGGCCCTAAATCGTAAGTATCAATTAGGCTCAAGTGTGATACCTCATAAGTCATGGTATAACCTCCAAACCTAAGATTGATATTTTCTTCTACATGATAAGATTTTATGGCTCTATTAAGATTTGATTTTGCATCAATAAGTGTGTCAGACTCTTTTTGGTTGGTTTTCATGTTTTTACCAATTCGAGACATCTTTTCTTTCTGTGCGAAAGTGTTGAATGACAACACGTAGATTATGATTATTTGAATGAATATATTTTTCATGACACCCGTTTTATGAATAATTTAATGCTTCTATTTTAATTTTAAAAAGCTTTATTTTCGTCTATTTGAGCCTATATTTAAAGAGTTGAAAATAGTTTAATAGTATTGGGGCTTTGATTAAAAAGTATAAATCTATTTTTTAAGGTTAATAATTTAAGTATTCATTATGGAACAAAAAAACCTCGAAGAATTACACTTCCGAGGTTTTTTTAATGTGTTTTTATAATTTAGTTCATCACAATGCAGTAATAATAAATTCGCTGCGTCTGTTGAGTTGATGTTCATCCTCGGTACATTTGACATCGTCGGCGCATTTGTTTACCAGTTGCGTTTCCCCATATCCTTTTCCGGTCAATCTGCTTTGGTCAATGCCATTTTGCACCAACCAGTTAATGGTTGATTTGGCCCTGTTGTCGGACAATTTTTCATTGTATTTATGCGATGCACGACTGTCGGTATGGGATCGAATATCGAGTTTCATCGTTGGATTTTCTTTCAAGACATCCAATATTTTTTCCAAGTCCAGTGCAGCCTCGCGGCGAATGTTGTATTTGTCCAAATCGAAATAAATCATTTTGATTCCAAAACATTTTCCTAAATCATCCCCAACAGTAACCAGACATTTTTCTTTTTCCAATGCAATGTCCAATTTGGTTCTGCCGTTGTTTTCTTTTGCTATGACAACTTTGAGTTCCTTGGTCAAGTATTCCGGTTTTGCCGCCCTCACGTTATAGGTTTTTCCGCATTCCACAACGAAGGCGTAATTCCCTTTAGCATCGGTAACGCCGGTGTTGATCAAGTTGTATTTACTGTCAAACAAGCTGATTTTGCTGTCGGGAAGTATTTTTCCCGTGGCCATATCCGTCACG
>NZ_FQWB01000015.1 GCF_900129545.1 Flavobacterium fluvii
TTTAAAAATTCAACTAACAAAGAAAAACATTTATCTTTGAATTAATTAACAGAACACTCTCTTAGTAAAAGTCCAAATTAGTTTGAAGACGTACAAGCACCGATATAAAAATCTTCTTCACCAACTTCTTTTTTTCGTTTATCAATACTGATTTCTGTTGGTTCAAATATAACAGCGCATTTGCTTTTAATTATTAGAGTGTCAGTTACCTTTTTTGAAATTTGAATGTTTTCTGAAGTTGTATTTTCTAGAGATTTCTTTTCTTTCTTATCACAAGAAATAAAGAATACAATAATTAAGATTAGGAGTGTATTTACTTTCATTTTTTCATTTTTTTTTGTCCACCTAAAATGAGGCACAACGTTCTCGCGCTTGGTGAGGTTGTGGATTAAAGATGCGATATTTTTCGGTTAAACACAAATTTTCCAATTACAAAACCATCTTTAAATTCAGCCTAAAACCCCAATCTCGCCAAATGGCTGTTGGCAGAAGTTTTTTTTATTATATATCAAATTCACTTATAAAACTTTTATACTTATCGTCTTTTTCATAGTAATAATATGCTATATAAATTTTTGTTTTTTTTGGTATTTTTTTTATATACTTGTTACTAATTATAGTATTTTCAGACAAACATTTGAGAATTTCTTTTGATAAATCATCATTATCAAACTCTGTTATAGCTTTGACTTTTTTTATTTTTAGATCACGATTAACTTTAATTTCGTAAAGTGCAATTTTATTATTTTTCACTTCAAACCCTTTAAAATCATTTTCACATTTTTTAGGATAAACAATACTTAACTTATTTTCATTTGGGAACTTAATTTTATTTTCTTTCAAAATTTCCAAAATAGATAATCTTCTTTGAATAGATTCATTATGATTTTTTTGAGCATTTGGATATTTCTCTAAATTAAAAATTTTGTCTATTTGTTCTGAGCCTGAACAATAGCCGAAACTTAATTTTTCATTATAAGTGCTTGCAAAAACTAACCAAATTGAGTTTTCGGGAACATATAAAGCACAAGAACTATTAATTGCGTAATTTATTTTGATTGTTTGTAGTTTTTCTCCCTTATAGAGATCTAATACTTCAATTTCAGCGTTTTGATAATCAAAATCATTTTCAATATTGGTGATTTTTAATATTTTAACTTTTGCGACAAATTCAGATCTTTGAAAATTTTCAATTAAAGTTGCTCCATCACAAACACAACTAAAAGCATAATTTGAATAGAAATAGAATAAAATAATTAAAAGAGTTTTTTTCATAAATATTTATTTAAAATTTATTAGTTTATTGAATACTCTCATTTTTTCTCAAAATTTCTGCCAACGTTCTGGCACTACAGCGGGTTTGGGATTAAAAATGCGTAATCTTTCGGTTATGCCAAAACTTCCAAATACAAAACCAACTTCCCATTAAGCCAATTGCCCAAATCCGTTATAGCTGTTATGCACAGTGCTTTTTTACTATCAGTGTAGAATTAATTACAGCTTTTATCACACTTATTGTAACTAATATTTGAAGAAAAGAAAACAAAGCTATTTCATAATTTAAACCTGTGATTTTTTCAGCAGAAAATTCTTTTCCAAACACATTCTTCATATTTTGAGCACTATCAATAAAATTCAAGAAAAAGTAAGTCAAGGCTAAACCACTTATCAGCAAAATAAAATTATGAAAAAGGTTCTTGAATTTCTGTTTAAACTGTCTAACTAATGTCAATATGAACAATGAAACTAGCAAAAAGAAAGATAACATTAATCCAACTGTCATTTGAATATTATTGCCAAAAACGGGGATGACAAAAATGGTTTTAGAATATGTACTTCTACAAAGTAAAGCCATTCCAAATAACCCAATTATTAAACTCAATAAAAAATATAGAAACTCAAATAGAATTTTTTTTTTCATATGATTTTGATTTAATTTCTTCAGTTGTGCATTGTGAATAACTTTATGATGCTTTACATAGGAACGGCTGTTAGCGGGCGTTATTTTTTTTTATCAGTAATCTTTAAATAAAATCTTTCCGAAATCTTTTGGAGTCGTTATTTCTTCTTTAGAATTTCCATCCCCATACCTATGGACAAATTTTGAACCAACTCGGTGTAATAACCAGTTTTTAGCTACTTCCGAGTATTTAAATGTAACTATTTCATAGGTGCCAGAGGTATTTCCATACCCAGTATATTCAAGAGAAAAATATCCGTTTTTAATTACAACTTTATCAAAAATATGTCCGTCTACATTGTCTAATTCTATGTTGTCGTTTTGAACTACTAGTTTGTAGGTGCCATCATCTTGCCCTGTAAATAGATAAAAATGTTCTTTGGTCTCAGGCTCAGTACTTATTTTGAATCGTAAAATAATATCTTCAAAATTGTCTCGGTTCAAATCACCTGAATATGCTCTACATTCAGAAGTAGTATCCGGTAGAT
Organism: Flavobacterium fluvii; assembly: GCF_900129545.1. Taxonomy (GTDB): domain Bacteria; phylum Bacteroidota; class Bacteroidia; order Flavobacteriales; family Flavobacteriaceae; genus Flavobacterium; species Flavobacterium fluvii. Next base: position 2,449 of record NZ_FQWB01000015.1, read on the forward strand.
ATTTTTTTATTTTCTTACGCAGTATGACATCGTATAAATTTTCTTTGATATTACCAAAATATTCACCTCCAATATTTTGCATTTCACTTTCTGTTACAATAATTGGTTTTTGGGGTGCTGGTGCAAAAACTTTGTGCACAAAAAGTTCCTCATCTCTTTTTAAAATCCAATAATGACTACCATATTCAGAGTGGTAATTGAATGTTATTTTTCGATAACTACCATAATTACTTTCTGTACCTATATATTCAACAGTAAAGTTGCAATCTTTAGAAATCGTAATTTTATCAAAGACTATCCCATTCTTATTGTTGAAACTGAAAATATCTTTATCTACAATATTTAATGTTCCATCTTTTTTCGCTAGAAGTAAATAAAAGTGTTCATTTTCTGACGGCTCATTTAACACCTTGAAGCGTAAAAGAGCATCTTTAATTCCATCACGATTTAAGTCGCCTACATACATACGAGTTTCCGAAAGTATGGCTGATTTGGGAACGAATTCTTCCGCTTTCTGAACGGAAATTCCTTGCCCTAAACAACTAATAAGGCAACAAAAGAATAAGATAGTTGTCAAATATTTACCAAAATTCAATTTCACCATAGTCTTTTCCCATTTATATTGCTCGTTTTTTGTCATAATGCCCAAATCCGTTGTAGTGGCTGTTACCTGCTGGCTTTGTATATTCCGATTAATTTACTTTCCTTTTTGTTTTGAATTACGTTTTCTTTGACTGTTGTCCAAGGTATTCTTATTCTTTCATATCCTCTGTAAATAGTTTCCCAATTATTTCCATTTGGTTTTTGAAGGAATGATTTATAAACTTTATCATTTTTCACAAATTGAAGAATCCTATATTCACCATTGATTAATCCAATAACACTTTCGTAAAATTTGTTGACTAATTCTTCAGAATCGGCAGAGAAAAATTGACACCAAATGTAATCAGTCGATATATTAAGTTCATCTTCATTCTGTAAATTCAGATTGATTTCAAAATCAATTCCATTCTGTTTTGGTATATCCATTGACAAATCTAAATTTTCATTGTCGTAGTCCATTATCATAGTTAGGTTAGGAAAATCATTTTGTATTTCCTTAAACTTCTTTTCTGCTATTTTAAAACATCTTGCTTTCTGTGTCATTTTTTTAAGCTTGCAGGTAACGTTCTGGGACTACAGCGGGTTTGGGACTAAATTAAGCCCTATTCTCGGATTTGCCACCCGAGTCCCGATAAGTATCGGGACGAACAGGCGAAGCAAATCATCCCAAGTACAAAACCAATTTCAAATTAAGCCAATTGCACAAATCCGTTGTAGTAGCTGTTAGCAAACGGTTTTTACTTGTTAGACAGTAACTTTTCCAGCTTCCAATAATCGCCACTTTGTCCAAATTCATTTGTGTTCGATTTTGTTCCTAAAATTATACTGTCACCGCAATCAAAGCAAATTTTTACGATGCCAATAATTTTTGATTTTTTCTTGAATATTAGAATGTCTCTATAAACATATACGCAGGCATATTCCATAATTTCGTCATGCTTCTTCTCGGTAAAAATCTCATCGATTTCCTTAAACTTTTTTGAGTCGACATTAGATTTTTTATAATCAATTGATTCCAAATTTTTTAAAAAGTCTACGCTGTTTATTTCCTTTGGAATATCTTTAAGAATAACTCCGAAACGAAAAGCGTCTTTTTCAGATTTCTTTTGATTATCGTAGAGTTCGCCAATTTTTTCTTCACTGAAATTATTTTTATAATGAATTATTTCATCGTAGTCAAAATACTTGTCTCCAGTAATTTTCGGTTCTTTATAAACAGCAATTTCTCCTTTTGGTTTTGGAGGTTGTGGAATATTTTTCTGATCGCTTTTCGAATTGCATCCGATAAACGAAATAACTAATAATAAAACTATTTTCCTCATATTACGTAAAAGGTTGTGAAACTGTTTGCTAACGTCTTGGCACTACAGCGGGTTTGGGACTAAATTAAGACCATTCTTCGGATTTGCCAAATCATCCAAATACAAAAACAACTTTCCATTAAGCCAATTGCCAAATTCGTTATTGTTACTGTTATCGGCTTTCATTTTTATCTATATTTCCTTTTATAACTTTGTGACAAAATCCTAAATTAAATATTGAACCAACAACTATTAGAGAAATAAAATAAATGCATAATGTTGTTAAATACATCCATATTTCACTATCTTCAAAAACATGTTTAAAGAAATTATATTTTGTCAGATAATTGGGTAAGATACAAGCTAAAACAACTGGTATTGTCCAATGTAAACCTACCAAAACATTTATGGCGAATTTAGATTTAAAGTAATCTAAATATTTATATAGAAAATTGTCAGATAAAATTTTAGTTAAATAAGAGAGCCCCAGAATTAACAAAACTATTCCAAATAAAAAAGCTCTTATTCTGGGATCATTATTAAATATCATATCATTTTGTTTAAGAGTTATGGAATGGTTACCGCTACGTTCCCTTGCTACAGCGGGTTTGGGACTAAATTAAGCCCTATTCTAGGATTTGCCACCCGAGTCCCGATAGGTATCGGGACGAACAGGCGAAGCAAATCATCCCAAATACAAAACCAACTTCCCATTAAGCCTATTGCCCAAATCCGTTGTAGCTGTTGGCGGTAGCATTTTACTACTCGTCTTGTTCAAGTTCGAGCCATTTTTTTTCAAAATAGACTATCCCTTTCGTGTTTTTATCTAGTACTTCTGTTTTCGCAAAATTGCCTATATTTTCTTTGAACTTAAGTTCAATATCTTTCATTTTATTTGTATCATAAAATGCTCCGTATGGACAGTTAAATGGATTATTTTCAACGTCATTTGTAAAAATTGACAAGAGTATCATTCTTTTTGAATTTAGATCTGGTTTCTCAAAACCAAATATTCTATGATCACGTTTCATATTGGCAACAATCCATATTAGGCTATCATTTTTGCTAATTAATGCTTTGTTAATATATTCTTCATCTTTTTCAATCATTTCCGAGTTTTCTTTTTCGATTGTTTCAAGTTTACTATCTTGACTTATTTCAACTTTCGGTCTTTTTAAACTATCAATTTCTAATTTTTCAATATGGTTAACTTTTGATTTTTCGATAGGTTTTAATTCCTTTTCATTTTTACAAGAAGTAAAAAAGAATGAAATAATAAGTAAAAATGTAAGTTTCTTCATTTTCTGTTTTTTTCTGAATGTTACCACCAACGTTCTGGCACTACAGCGGGTTTGGGATTAAATTAAACCCTATTGTCGGATTTGCCAAATCATCCCAAATACAAAACCATCTTTCCATTATGCCTAAAACCCCAATCTCGCCAAACGGCTGTTAACAGCTGGCAAAATTATGGTCTATATTCAGTTTTATAACCTGGATTTGTATCTGGTCTTAATGCATTAGGATAATTGTAGTCAGTCTTGATATCAACAGAAATTTGTTTAATCATTTTAAAAACCTCATAAGGATTTTCAATAGCTATTAATTTATCATATACTCGATTCCCTTTATCTCCAACACGGCCACTATAAGCTTGAATCGTTCCAACATTGTATAAATTTTCAATAGGATTTACATTTACTTCAATATCGGAAATTTTATCATAATCAATCGCTTTGAAATCTGTTCCTAAAAAGCCACTTCTCATCATAATTCTTTTGTTCGTGTAAGTGTAATATGTATTGTTGTAAACCAATAATAATCTAAAAATGTTTAGTATGCTACCCCAAAATGGAAAAAGATGTAATAAAAAAAATGGAATTGTGAAGTAACTCGATTCGTCAAGTTCTATGTTTCTAATGAAACCAAAGTAATCAATACAAAACCATACTATACCAATTATTAAAAAAGGAATTCCTGTTGTCAAAAAGGGAATAAATTTTGGTTTTCCAATCCATAATGTTTTTTCATTATTGTCGAGTACTTGTTCAAATTGCTTTGGTAATTCTGTTTGTTTCATATTTATATTGAGTGTTTATATTGAGTGTTTATATTGCTTGCTGTTAACGTTCTGGCGCTTGGCGAGGTTGGGGAATAAAGACGCGAAATTTTTCGGTTAAACACAAATTTTCCAAATACAAAACCATTTTTCCATTAAGCCAATTGCCCAAATCCGTTGTAGTGGCTGTTATGCGTTCGTTTATTTTTTTTCTTTTTTATAAACATCAACTAAACCTCTATTATCAATCAACATTTCATCTTTTTCCATCTTTATTATTCTGTCTTCTATTCTTTCGTAATATTTTCCATCTACGGATTTAATGGCCAATTTTTGCCTGATTAAATCTTTACCAACGAAATCGGTGCTATCAATGTATAAATCTTGTTCAATCGTATTTGTCTTACTATTAAATTTCCAATTTCCAATATCAGTATTTTTTGGCGTAAAAATTTTTTCATAAGTAAAATTTGCTTTATAGATTAATTTTGGACCAGTTGCTTGAACAGTTCCAAAACTGCCTTCATAATTATCAAGTTTCTTTCCATTTATATCACGTGTTTCGATAAAATTCCAACTTCCAATTATATTTTCTGATTTTATATCATTTAAATTTTCTTTCTCAACTTTTGAAGTTTGATTATTTCCTGTTTTAAAGCAACTTGATAATAGTGAGATAATAATTAAGGAATAGATGTATTTCATTTTCGTATTTGGTTTAATTGACTTTTTTCGTTTTGTTCGGCTTAACTGACGCATAACGTTCTGGTACTACAGCGGGTTTGGGACTAAATTAAGTCCTTTCTTCTGATTTGTCAAATCATCCCAAATACAAGACCAGCTTTCCATTAAGCCAATTGCCCAAATCCGTTGTAGTAGCTGTTGGCGGTTCGGCTATTTTATGTTTTCCAATTAGTTTTTACGCTTCTGCTATTTTTTCTACTTTGTTTTTTAGATGAAAAATTACATTCAAAAGTATTATCGCAATAAAATTTATACTTATTTCTGTTAATCCGTTTAGATTATTAATGTCAATTCTCGCCATACTATGTCCAAACATAAAAGTTGCAATTGTGTCATTTGTCAAGTTCAGTTTTATTCCGCCATAAATTCCTGCTGTAAAATGAAAAGCATAACCTAAAACACCAAAACCAATAATTTGTATTAATTGATTATAAACTGACAGATTTAAACCTTTAATATTTCGTTTTTTAATTAGTAAATATCCACAATAAATTGAAAAACTATACAAAAGAAATATAGCCAATAGCAATAAAAATATACCACCATTAATTTGAGTAAAATTTGGAAGAAATCGTATTGTATTTAAAAATTCCAACTATTCCGCCGATTAATTGATAAAATCCCAAATATTTTATTTTAAGAGTAATTTCTTCCATTAACTATTTTATCTGTTTCGTTCTTCTCTAGCTGACCGCCAACGTTCTGGTACTACAGCGGGTTTGGGATTAAATCAAGCCCTATTTTCGGATTTGCCAAATCTCCCAAATACAAAACCATATTTCCATTAAGCCTATTGCCCAAATCCGTTGTAGTGGCTGTTAGCGGTAGTTTTTATATGGATAATTTATTTTAATTCAAAGTATTTAATAAATAGAAAACTCCATCAATTTCTTTTTTATAAGTTTCAATTGGCATTGTTGGAAAAATAATATCTGGAAGAGGCAATTTCGCTTTTACGTACTTATAAGCCTCGTTCAAACCTAAGGTAGCGTCTTTATAACATTCATAGATGTGTTCTCTCGATTTAATTTCGTTTATAGGTATTTCATAGATTGACATCGCAGTAAGAATTTCGTGTTCTTTGCCATTATAAAATTCAACAAGGACATATTTCTTAGTTATTTTAAGCTTCACCTTATTGTTAACGATGAATGGAGGTTCAGTTCTAAAATCAATTCTTGATTCGCCTGGCCCTTCAATGGCAGGAAAATCTAAGGGTGATAAATTATATTCTGTTCTGTATTGTCTTGCATTCATATTATATAGAGTTTATTCAAAAATAAAATTTCTGAAATCGTGTGTCAAAATTACCGCTAACTTGTATATATCTTCTTAACGCCTGTAAAGTATTATATTTATTGGTATTCACTATTTTTTAAAATCAATTAGTACAACATAAGTACAACAAATCAGAATACTTTTACTTGACTATAGATCCCAATACCATTGAGCTGTGCTTGGCGGTTCATCATTTGATATTCTGCAAGCTTGCCACAATAATACTGATGAGTTGCTTTAGCATACCCATTTTGTAAAAGTAATTCATTTAAGCATAATCCACTAGGCAAAATTACATACCCTAATTGCCTGTTCCAATAGTCATAATAATTTTCCTGTTCTGTAATGATGGTTACAATCGTTTTAGGCGGTGCAACCGACAAAACGAAGTGCAACGATTGCAAACCAAATTGCATCAATAATTGAGCAGGTAAACTGCTTTTCTCTTCATCCTCTTTCATCTTCCTATTAATCTTCACTTCGGGCGCATCCAAGCCATAAAGTCGGATCTCTTTTTTCATTTGAGTGAAACGATTGCAAATGATGATGCTGTCCCCGTCAAGGACTTCTTCAATTTGCCAATGGGTTTCCACTATGAACGGTGCTTTTGCTTTGTATTGCATTGATTTACAGTTATTTAAGTTATTGATAATCAAAGATAATCATTGAACTTTGTTACTGCAATTGCAAGCAAATATTAACTTTAAAAAATTAGAAAAAATGGCAAGACAAAAAGGTGTTATTAAGTATGTTGGAACTCTTGGAGATATCCGACACTTCAAAATTAAAGGACAAGAAGGTTTTTTCGCTGGTATGGTTGGCGGACCTTCTGGAGACCAAGTGATGACTGCTCCTGAATTTGAAAGAACTCGTGAGAATATGAACGAATTTGGCGCTTGTGCCAAAGCAGGGAAATCTGTTCGAACTGGTTTGTCTCAAATAATGAAACAAATGAGTGACAGTCAAGTAACAGGAAGATTAACTTCTATAATGAAGAAAATCAACTTGGAAGATCAAACCGAAGCCAGAGGGTATCGCAAAATTGAAATCTCTACTCAACGAAATTACCTAAAAGGATTTGAGTTTAATAAAAACATTTCTTTAAATGGTATTTTCAATGCTCCTTACTCAGTAACTCACACTCCTGACAGAGCAAGTTGCGAATTTGTAATTCCTGATTTTAATCCAGCGAATTTGGTTAATGCTCCTTCTGGAACCACTCACTTCCGATTGATTACTTCGCTTTCTGTAGTGAGTGATTTTGAGTACAACGCTACTACAAACAGTTATGATCCTATGGATGCTGATTTGAATGAGGTAAACGATATTCAATTCAGTGGTTTCTTGGACTTGTACGCTCCAATTCCTGCTACAACAATATCAGCAACTTTACCTGGTGGAGATGTTCCAACGGCAAATACAACTGTTTTGCAGTGTATTGGAATTGAATTTTACCAACAAGTAGGACCAAATTATTACTTGTTTTCAAGTGGTAGCTGTTTGAAAGTCGAGGATGCATTTTAGAAACAAAACCAAAAAATCCCTCAATCTAATTGGGGGATTTCTTGTTTTAACTCCAATCTATCATAATTATGGAAACTAAAATAATAAGAGTTGCTCAGGGCAAAGAAAGTACATTGAGTCAGTTGTACATTAACGGAATCTTTCAATGTTATTTATTAGAAGATAAAATTAGAGAAGTAAAAATAGCTTCAGAAACTGCCATTCCAAAAGGTGTTTTTAGTCTAAAATTAAACACTTATGGAGCTAAAAACGTGGATTACAAAAAAGCATTTGGAAAACTACACGAAGGAATGATTGAGATTACGGGTTTACCCAATTTTAGTTTTGTGTATATCCATACCGGAAACACTATTAAAGAAACTGCCGGCTGTCCGCTTTGTGGTTTTGGTTTCCAATTTGTTGATGGCAATTATCAAGTTTCTCAAAGTATTTCAGCTTACAAAATGATTTATCCAAAATTGGTTGCACTGGCTAAAATTGAAACGAATAAAATAACTATTGAAAATAACTTTCAATTCTAAAAAGTCCAAATAATGGAAAATATCAATAATATCACGGTGCTTTTTGGAACATTAATCACTTTGTTGCTTTCGGTTGTGGCTTATTTTATCAAGCAATTACACTCTGATTTCAAGAGTATGGAAAAAGATTTGATTGAAGTAAAAACAATGGCTTTAATCATCAAAACGGAGTTCAAAAGTGGTAATGATTTACTGAACCAAAAAGTAGAATATTTAGAAAAAAGAGTACAACACATAGAATTAATAATTTTAAAAAATCAAGAATATGAAAAATAAAAATATGAATGTCGTAGAAAGAACATTGGCACCAACTCCAAAATGGTTTAAAGTTCTTCGCACTGTTGGAATTGCTTTGGCGTCTGTTGGTGGAGTAATAATTGCTTCTCCAGTTGCTTTACCCGTTGGATTGGTTTCAATAGCTGGTTACTTGGTTCTGGGAGGCAGTATTATTTCTGTGGTTTCTCAAACTGCTGTAAAATCAGAAGAAGAACCAAAAGTAAATCTTTAAAACAGTTTAAAAATCAAATTGAAAGCTCCGAAATTCGGAGCTTTTTTTGTTTTTGACTGTTTCAATTGGTCATTTGCTTTGTTTTATACCGTTTTATTTAAGTGGGCGGAATATATTGCCCTTATATTGGCTTTAAACAGCTTTCATTCGGCAATCAAAAAGGGGTTGGTTTATCGGAAAAAGGAAAACAAGGAATGCCTAATCTTCAAATTTGTCAGAAGTCATTCGGATGAGGGGGGGATCAGCGCTGTTTTTTTTGAGAGAATGCTTATTGGGGGTTTTCTTTTGGAATCGGGGGTTGTGGCATTCTTTCAAAAAAAATTGCATCCAAGGGGGTTTGGGGGAATGGGAGATTCCCCCAACTGAACTTTCGTAGTGCGTTGGCAGTAGCGAAACAAGGGTATCGTTTTTTATTTGCTGACTGGGTTTTTTCTGATTGCTTTTAAAGTTGGCTTGATGTACCATAACTTGTCCTGGAATAAAAATTTCTATTCAACTGATTTGGTGCTTCGAAGTATAGAGCATCAAGACAGCTTAAAAGCAATTTCCTGCTATGTTTCTGGCAAATAAAAAACGATACTCTTGTGGGGAAATTTGATTTTTGAGGATGCCTAACTGTTCTTGTGAAATGGAGGATTTCTATTTAGGAATAAACGTTGTTCGAAGTAGCTATGGCATCTTCAAAAAACAATGCAAATACTGATCCTATTTCGGGTGGGAGCGTTGGGGAGGGGATATTTTACATAATAAGCTTATGGTTTCGGTGGGGCTGGTGTTCAGCCACAGTGAACCATAATGGCTTATTATGTAACATAGCTTGGGGGTGGTTTTGGGCTTTCGAGCGTTGGGAAGTAGCTTATTGTAGTTGTGGAGTTTACGGAGCAAGCTACAATGTGCTACTAGAGCGTTGGCAAAAGCCCAAAACCACAGGAGGGTTGGCAGAGCGTTGGCCGGGTGGGCGCAAAAAGGTCAGCGATAGCGTTCCTATTTTTTTATTTTTGAAAAGGTTGTTTATTGACAGTATTTTTATTTAGCATCCAGTATTCCATCTGGTTTATTGATTAATGGATCAAGCCAATCTGCTTTATCAATCGCCCAATTTATCCATTCTTGTTTTTCAGAAGTTAAACTATTAGTGTCGATAGCATTCTGCTTGATGGCTTCAATATATTGTCTAATTAAAAGTGTTTTGCTGTATTGTTCTGATAACGCAACAAGTTTATTGAATTTGACTACTTCTTCATCCCTACGTTTTTTAATTTCTGCCTGACGTTTTTCCTCTTCTTCTCTTTTTAAATTTGCAATACGCGATTTTTCTTTCCACTCTTTTTCTATTTGGGCTTCGATTTCAATTTTGGCTACAATTTTGGCCAAAAGCATTTCTATTTTTACTTTGCCATCTCTCCATTCTCTCTCTGGGTAATATTTTCCTATTTTAAAAATAAATTCACCTATAGGGACTAATTCTGTTCCGCTATAGGGATGTTTTGCGGGGACTCTTTTTGATGCCTCTCTCAAATCTATTTCAATGAAAATTCCATCTATAAGTACTCCTGTATCATCATATTGTTTAGAAATTGTATGCCCTCTATATCTAATCAATTTTGTGAAGGCATCCATAAATCGTAACCCTCTTTCTCTGTTATTTTTCTCAACCCGGATTGGATATATAATTCTATTATCATTTCGATATGAGGTAAAAGAAATTTTACCTTGCCAATACTGTTTGGTTTGAATGGTGAGAATATCTGGTTTTTTTATTTCATCAGGAACAATTAAAGGAGCATTAGGATCATTCTCAATTTCTTTGGTTCTAATGGTTAATGGTGTTTGGTCTACATTGATTGGATTGCCTTCTTCCCTTATCGTTAGAATGATTTTATCAACTCCACCGAAAATTGGGTTGAGCTTTTCTTTTTTATATTTTTTATTGAATTTAAGTTTTGACCAATAACTACCATCAGGCATTGGGATTTCAAATTGTTTACACAATTTTTTAATTCCATCATTTGTATATGCATATTGGTGCGTCAACTTTGAAAGTGTTGTTGACCATACTATATCGTATAATTCTTTTCTAGTTAATTCGATAGTTTCCATAAAAAACACCATTTTAAAAGATTAAATTAAAGGTACAAAATGTTGTTTTAAAAATGGAATTAGCGAAATGAAGCAAACAAAGATGTGAGTTTAGGAATACTTGGACTAAACGAGGATTTTGTGAAGCTGAATGAGATAATGGGCTAAAAGAAGTCTATTCTTTATAAATAACCTCTTTTACCTTTCTACCAGCTTCAATTTTGGCATTTCTTTTTACTAGTTTGAGCTCATATCTTTGAAATGATTTATTATTAATGGATTGCTCCATAATACTAAAGTGGGAGGTTAGCTGTCTTTTTATACTCAAAGAATTCATCCCTTCTTTTTTTACACCTTTTGAATTTGAATAAAATTCTTTTGAAGAATTTATAGCATAGGAAAGAAAGTTTCTTTTTCCTAAATGGGAATATCTTTCAAATATCTGTTTTTTTAGTATTTTGTCTTTTTTCGATTTATCACTATATGACATCATTATTGACTTAATAATTCTGCCTTTCATTTTTCGAAAATATCGTGATAAGCTTCCTGGACGAATATATATGTTTTGTCCATTAAATTCAAAACCTAAATATTGTAAATTCTTATAATATTGTTGTTCATTTTGGTTATTTATTGTAGCATTATTTTTTATTATTTTACTCTTATTAAATGCTCTAATAACCCCTTTGGAATTTACTTTGAATTCAATTAACTCTGTCTTTTTACTTTGAATTGTAACTTTGTATTTTTCAATTTCTAGGACTAGTTTTTTATTTATTTTTTTAGCATCATTAGTATTACAAATTATGATGATATCATCGCAATACCTTCTGTATGTGAAATCGAGAATTATACTTTGATCTTTCAACCAATTATCAAAATCAATAAGATAAATATTAGAAAGTACAGCACTCATAGCAGAACCTTGAGGAATACCACGATGTTCAATTGTACCATCTGTTTTGTTTATTTTCTCCTTGTTGGTTACAATCAATTTTCTTTTACGTAATAAATTAAATTTTTCTTTGAAAGTAGAGCCAGCTATACTATCTGGTATTAAATCTAGAAGCGATTGCCAATGCTTATCATATTTGTCTAAATTGATTTGAAAATGCTTTAAAATACTATTCTTACTTATATAGCTATACTTTGTTAATGAACGAAATACTTTATATTGATCAATAGGTAATACAGGTAGTCCAAGAATTTTATGCCACTTTTCTTTTAATATTGAATGGTCAATATTATCAAAATATCCAGTTATATCAATGGCAATTGCTGAACAAGATTTATTAGTCTTAATTCTTTGTTGAACAATATTGAAAACTTCTTTTGCAAACTGTATATTACATTTTCCATCTAAATCAGTTCTGTAAGCTAATATACATTCGTCAAATTTATTAGAAGAGATATATTCTTGATATTTCTCATTTAGTGCAAAAGCATAAAAACCATATATATAAGTGTCAAAATGAGAAGCAAAAGCTATTGGTCTAATTTTAGTATCCAATGCAAATTGTTTTTCAGTTTCTTGATATCTAAATCTTGGAGTTTTAGTTAGAATTTTAACAAATGGTAAAAAAGAATGATTGGCAATAGCTTTTAAATTGATGTCTGAAACCAATTTTTTTATTTGATCACTCTCGTTTTTAAAGTCAAAAAAAGGATCTAATTGAGGATATTTTTTAACAGCAAATTCTTCTTTGCCATCAACAACTTTGTCATAGTATCTTTGCCAAAGTTCATCTGTGTATAATGATTTTACTGCCATATTTTTATAGGGACATTAGCGAGTAAGCAATATCAGTCGTTTTCAATACTCGCTAATGCACAATGTTATACATTGCTTGGCTGATGACTTGCCTCCATCATCAAGGATTTTCACCTATACAAGCCTTAATCCTCACTTGGCCAATCATAAAAATATAAATATCTTTATGTGACACTTCAGATTAGATTTCTCTAACCCTTTCAAGATTACTAACAGCTTGACTGGGACTGCGTTGGTTTTATCCCTTGAAACCTTGCAGAATATGTCTCCTATCTGCTCGGACATACTAAACATAAAGCTTAGGAGGTCTTTTTAACAAAGTAAATGTTATGAAAGTAATAAATAGATTAATATACTTGACTTCTGGTCTATTATTTCTTATATTAGGAGTACAGTCAGGAAATCTGACAGACTGCTTAGAAATAATGGCAGGGTTGTTGCAGGTATATCAACAATTCATCAACTTAAACATCTAACCACTCGGACTTTTCCAAGCGCATATTAATTCCTACAAATATTAAGCCAAAAAAATAATATGCCATTTTGACATTGTTTTTTAAAAATTAGCGAAATGAAGCAAACAAAGACTTGAGTTTAGGAATACTTGGGCTAAATGAAAGTTTTGTGAAGCTGAATGAGATAATGACTATTTAGTTTTATCGTCTTCATTTTTATCTAAATATCCATCATCCCATAGTTCACGGTAGATATTTACATATTCATAAGTTACTGTTGGATTGATTTCATAGTAATATCTACATAATCTTTTAAAAAGAAATACCATTTTATCATCGTAACAATACTCTAATAAAGCATCTATTACACGTTCAATTTCTTTTTCGTTTTTTATCTTATTACGGTAAATTATATCAACCTGTGCTTCGTAAATCAGAAAAGCTTCTTGAGTAATTTTATTTATACTTTCTGCTAATTCTCTGAAACTATCAAGATCATCTTCTTTCATCGAAACAATTATCTAGGTTTAAACCGATTGGTATGCTTGGTCTGGATGATTTGGCATATCAATGATTGTGTGTTGTAGCTTGCCTTCTTCCTTCATAGGTATTATATAATTTCTATACACATAATTCTCATTCCTATTCAATATTAGAGCTATTTGTTTAGCTGAATAACTTTTATGTCTACAAAGCTCATATATAACATCTTTAATTTTATTAGGGTCATTCTCTCTAACACCTAATTTTTCTATTCGTTCTCTTATCACAGAAGGTAACTCCTGTGTTAGCGACAGAGGTTCTGTGTTAAGCAAGTCAGGTTCTGTGTTAAGGATATCGGCTTCTGTGTTAAGAACATCAGGTTCTGTGTTAAGAATACCTGTGGCAATGTAATATGTTGATCTTCCTTTACCTTTTTGTTCTATAAGTTCTTTGTCTCGCAGATTTCTTAATTCGTTACTTGCTTTTAAAACATCACAAGCATTTAATTGTCGGTATGTAGAATTATCTATTGCTCCAGCTTCACGAATAAAGATTAATCCCTTTTTTTGTTCTGTATTCAAATCAAATTGATTAAAGGTATTCAGCCATTGTAAATCACTTTCATTAAGAAAATGATGCAACAATAATCTTGTCGTAAATAAATTGGCTGTGTGGTCACTTTCGAAAGTTGGCGGAGCCAATGATGATTTCTCCATCAGGTTTCTCATCGTTCTAATTCCGCTTCCTTTTGTTTCCGCAAGGTTTGTTTCGTGAAATATTGATGCTATAAATGGATTCCTATTTTTAGATCCTGGTTCTCCCAATTGTTCTTCTGGTTTTAAAGAAAATCCAGGATTCTTGATTTCTATTCTGTTACCGTATCGAATGATTTGAACGGGCTGATTTTCTCTGTAAGTTCTATGAATAAAGGCATTTACTAATGCTTCACGTAACACTTTTGAAGGTAAACCAATTGTATCTGCTTGCAATTTGTCATCACCTAATAGAAATCCTTTTGGTAAATCATCTGCAATGGCACTAAAAGTTCTTTGGACTAACTCAATAAGTGGACCACGCATATCAATTGTGGTAAATCTATTTTCAGGGTCTTCTACCCATTCGTTACCGGGAACTCGGATGTAATCAATACGAACCATTGGCAACAATCTTCGTAATGCTTGACGTTTACCAAAAACTAATAATCCAGTATAGGTTAATTTCCACTCGCCTTTGTCTTTTTTTATACAACCCAAAGATCTTAATAAATCAAAATCATTGTAGCCTAACTCCTCGGCATATTCATTTACTTTGGCACGCAAACTTTTGTATAATGAAATGGCTTCTTCGCTTATATCCTCAATACTAGTATCGTTTACAACGCTACTGTCTAAACTGTCTTCTTTGTTGTAAAAAACAAATAGGTCGTCTTCAGTACATCTTTGGTCGCTTGAACCAATTCTTCTGTATGCACCTTGTGGTAATCCTTTGTTTTTGAAATACAATGGTTTTTGACCATCAGGTAATTCTTTGACAAACATTTTCAAAATTAGTTTGCCATTTGATAGTCTTTCAATTTCTATATCTGGTCTAACGGGTTGGTTGAATAGGGTTGCGGTTTGCGAGGCAATATCCAATTGTAATTTGTCTGGATTAGTAATCCCTTCAATAATATAGTTTTGGAATAAGGAGGTTTCATCTTTAACAACACCAAGCACAATTAGCCCTCCACCCAAACCAGGTTCGTTAGAAAAGGCACAAATAGTTTCCATTATAGAAGTGTCAATTGCAGATCCTTTCTTGGCTTCAATTGTAGTACATTCGTCTGTAATGTTTAAATGCTCTAAAATGTCTTTGATGGGTTCCATAGGATGTTATTATTATATTGATTGTGCAAAATTCAGCAAATCTTATTCTTTATAAATTTAATGTGTTTTGAAACTATTCCATTTTGTTTTTAATTTTCCTGCAATATAAACTTCCATAAAATACAAATCATAGTCTTCTTTTTCAGGTATAACAATCAATCTATAGTTTTTTATTTTTTCTTGTTGTTCAATCAATAAATCTTTGGATAATAATTCTCTTCTTCCCTTATAACCAGAATAATGTTTGGCTTTTAGATAAGAAAAACTAGTTTCGTTGTGTTTCTTCCCCCAAGTATGCTGATATAATCTTCTTAAAACAGTTCTTGAAATACCTACATAAATTGGTACAACTTTACCCTCTTCATTTAATTCTCCAAATACATATAACCCTTTTACCTCATTTTCTTTTTTATTCTTTTTATTTAATGTGTTGTTACAAGTTACCTGTAATTTATTAATAAAATCAATTTGTTTACGACCTTTGTCTATGTGGTATAGATCCTTCACCGTTAAGCATTCCGGATTTGAAAAGCTTTCTTGTATTTTGAGTATAACAGCATCACATTTTTGAACTAATAATGTAATATCATTAGGAAATGGTTCTTTGTTGTAATTCATTCGATCTATTAAAAAAAAACTCTTAATTATTTAATTTATCACAAACTTACATTTTCTTTTACAAATCTAGAAACTGTAAGGCGATGTACCCCTAATATTCTTCCAATGGCACTAATGGAAACATTTTTATTAAGTAAGGTAGTTATCTTTTTTTCGTGCCCTGTTAGTTTGGTTCTAGTAGATTTACAACCTACTGGACGACCTAAAATAACTCCTTCAGCTTTTTTTCTAGCCAAAGCCTCTTTTGTTCTTTGAGATATTAAATTTCTTTCTATTTCTGCTGAAAGTCCAAAAGCAAAAGCCAGTACTTTGGAACTGATATCGTTTCCTAAACGGTAATTATCTTTTATAGTCCAAACTTGAACTTCATTTTGCATACACTGATTTAAAATCCCCATAATCATCAAAAGGCTTCTACCTAAACGCGAAAGTTCGCTACAAATTAGCACGTCCTCTTTTTTCATTTTGTTTAATAGTTTACCTAACTTTCTATTTTCTAATTCTTTTGTTCCCGAAATGGTCTCTTCAATCCATTTATCTACCACAATTTCTTGTTTTTTACAAAACTCATTAATTTCAAATCGTTGATTTTCTAATGTTTGTCTGTCTGTGCTTACTCTGATGTAACCGTATATCATAATTGTATATTTTAAGTTTATAATATACATTTTATGTCGACAAAAATTGTATATTTTATTTATACTATTTTTTTATATAGTATGCGGTGGTTTTTTTGATATAGTGATTGGAAATCCGCCTTATGTAAATGTTGAAAAACTAGATGATTTAACTAAAAAATATTTATTTGAAAAATATGAAAACTGTAAAGGAAGAACAGATTTATATATTGCTTTTATCGAGCAATCTTTAAATTTACTTAAAGTAAATGGATTAAATAATTTTATCATCCCATATGCAGTTACAAATCAAAATTATGGTAGTATTTTAAGAAAAAATCTTGTTGATAAATACTTTATTTCTGAAATAGTTGATACAAGTGAATATATGGTTTTTGATACAGCAATAGTAAAAAATGTGATTTTAAATATTCAAAACTGTAAAAATAGACAAGCTACAAAGATTAAAATTGTAAAATCAGAAAATGATTTTAAAGAAGGTAAATTCAATCTAAAAGTTATAAATCAAAATGTTTTTTTAGGATTAAAGAACTACAGATTTGAAACAAAAGATATTTCAAAATTACTTGATTTAAAAAGCAAAATTCACGAAAATTCTATCCGTTTAGAGCAAATTTGTTTAATTGCTTATGGAGCAAGATTAAACCATAAAACTGAAAAAATAGGTAAAGAAAATTATATTTATCAGGATTTTAAACCAAAATACAAACCATTTACTGAAGGCAAAAATATTGAACGATTTATTTTTACACATAATGCTTGGCTTGATTATCAGTCTGATATTCACTATAATTCTATGTTTCCAGAATTATTTGAAAACGAGAAAATATTTTTTATTAATGTAGTTAAAGACAGATTACGATTTACAGTAATTGATATTGCTAACAAAATAGCAAATGAAATTACTACTACATTCGGAGATTATAGAGGGACTAAATCATTCTATCGTGAACCAGTTAGGAAACACTTTAAAAATAAAAAGCTATCATTTTCATTAAACAAGGGAACAGAAGCAGAAACAGGTAAACCAACAATGCGACACGATATAGACCCTAAATTTTATGTTGATTTAAACAAAGCAGATTGGTATGTTTTTAATGAAAATTATGGTTCATCAGAAGAAAAGTTTTTAGTTAAGTTCTTTGAAAGTCAAATAGAAGAATTAAAAGAAAAATACCAAGACATTTATTTACTTCGAAACGAAAGATTTTTCAAGTTATACAGATATTCGGATGCTAAAGCAACAGAACCGGACTTTGTGTTGTTTATGACAGAGAAAAAATCAGGAGAAGAAATAATTTATCAGTTATTCATAGAACCAAAAGGAACTCATTTATTAAGTACGGATTCTTGGAAAGAAGATTTCTTAATGGGCATCGAAGATGAAGCAGTTATAGAATTGTATCAAAACCAAAGTTATAAACTAATTGGTATGCCATTCTATAATAAAGAAAACAGAGAAAGTGTTTTTGAAGAAAAATTAAAAAATATTTAAAAAAAATAATATGATACCTCCAATTGATAATGTAATAAAAGAAAGATTAAAAGAGAAATTAATAGAAATATCGGAAGCATTGGATGGTGATGTTTTTTCATATTTTGGAATTATAACTGATGGTAATGAAAATCAGATATTAAAACTAATTGAAGAAATAGACAACAAAAAAGATAAGATATTTGTTATATTGACAACAGGAGGAGGTAGTGCAATTGCAGTAGAAAGATACGTTAATATTTTAAGACATCATTATCAGGAGGTTAATTTTATTGTGCCAGATTATGCATTTAGTGCAGGTACTATCTTTTGTATGAGTGGTGATAATATTCATATGGATTATTTTTCGGTATTAGGACCAATTGATCCACAAGTCCAAAACAAAGATGGTAAATGGGTAGCAGCGTTAGGATATTTAGATAAAATCAATGAACTAATTGATAAAGCTCAAAAAAACACTTTAACGCAAGCAGAATTTGTAATTTTAAAAGATTTTGATTTAGCTGAATTAAAAGGATACGAGCAAGCTAAAGAGTTAACTATTGACTTGCTTAAAAAATGGTTGGTTAAGTATAAGTTTAAGGATTGGTCACAGCATCAAACAAATCCAGCTTTAATAGGACAACTTGTTACATTAGAAGAAAAAGAAACTAGAGCAAATGAAATTGCTGACATATTAAGTAATAATAATGAATGGAAATCTCACGGTAGACCAATTAATATAGAAACTTTAGAGAAGAAATTAAGACTTAAGATAGAAGATTATTCTAATGAAGCAATAAGACCATTAATTAGAGAGTATTATGAATTACTTTCTAATTTTGTAAATAAAAATAATATTTCTATTTTTGTCCAAACTAAAAACTTTATCTAATATGAAAAAATCAATAACAGATTCTTTAAAAAAAGTAGTTAAAGAAAATAAAGTTAGTAAAGAAGATTTTTCGGCTGTTAAAAGTTATTACGAAGCAATTAAAATTTATGATAATTTAGTATCGGATGGTTTAGCAGAAAAAAGGGGGTATAATCTAAAAACTATTGATAGTAAAAATAATTTAGTTTTATTTAATTCACTTGTATAATATTTTTAAATATACTTTTAAAGCAGGCGTTATAGCCTGCTTTTTTTGTTAAAATAGGATTTATAATAATAATTATAAATTAGTATTTTCTGTAAACATAGCGTTAAGTGCAAAAGTAGTTGGGTTGATATTGATTATTTCGAAAGAGTAATTTTGTAAAATAAATAATAGATTTGATTGTAAATCGTCAGCAAAAAGTGGACTGATTTAGACAAAAAATAAGAGAGTGTTTTCAAAATCCTTAAATTTGAAATAAGTATGAAAACACCAAGA
>NZ_FQWB01000010.1 GCF_900129545.1 Flavobacterium fluvii
AATCTGAAATCTGAAATCTGAAATCTGAAATCTGAAATCTGAAATCTGAAATCTGAAATCTGAAATCTGAAATCTGAAATCTGAAATCTGAAATCTGAAATCTGAAATCTGAAATCTGAAATCTGAAATTAATTAGCTACTTCGCTGATAAACTTGATTCGCATCAAGCGCAATTCATCTATATCATAATCACCCTCAAATTCCCTCAGAGCAACCTCAATATTATCGGAATCCGATTCCATAAAATAGTCGTGAATTTCTTCTTGTTGATCGTCGTCCAACATTTCATCAATCCAATACTTGATATTTAGCTTGGTGCCGGAATTCACGATTTGTTCCATTTCCGTTATCAGGGCCTCCATGGACAATCCTTTGGAGGAAGCAATATCGCTAAGCGGCAATTTCCTGTCAATATTTTGGATAATGTATAATTTATTGATGGAATTGGCCCCTGTTGATTTCACGACCAAATCATCTGGACGAACGATATCATTGTCGTCCACATACTGGCTTATTAACGCAATAAATTCCTTGCCGTATTTTTTTGCTTTTCCTTCTCCAACTCCATGGGTATTGATCAACTCGTCCATGGAAATGGGGTATTTCAAAGCCATGTCTTCCAATGAAGGATCCTGGAAAACCACAAAAGGAGGAACTCCCAATTTTTTGGCCACTTTTTTACGCAAGTCACGCAGCATCCCCATCAAAACCTCGTCGGCTACACCTGAAGATTTTGCTGCGGTTACTATAGCTTCATCTTCTGATTCATTGTATTCGTGGTCTTCAGACATCATGAACGAAGTTGGTTTTTTGATAAAATCCAATCCTTTCTTGGTGATTTTTACAATGCCGTAAGTTTCGATGTCTTTGGACAATAATCCATCCACCAATACTTGGCGCAATAATGCCATCCAATATTTGTCATCATGATCGACACCCGAACCAAAAAAAGGTTGAACATCTGTTCTGTGGGCTTTTATCACTGCATTGACACGACCAATCAAGGTAAACACCACTTCTTTGGATTTATAAATATGCTTGGTATCGCGCACCACTTCGAGTAACTTGACGACTTGGTCTTTGGCTTCCACCTTAATTTTTGGATTGCGGACATTGTCGTCCATATCGCCACCGTCACCTGTTTCGTTATCGAATTCTTCACCAAAGTAATGCAAAAGAAATTTCCTCCTCGACATGGATGTTTCGGCATAAGCCACGACTTCCTGCAATAAGGCAAAACCGATTTCTTGTTCGGCAACCGGTTTGCCAGACAAGAATTTTTCGAGTTTTTCTACATCTTTATACGAATAATACGCAAGACAATGACCTTCGCCTCCATCGCGACCGGCACGACCTGTTTCTTGGTAATAACTTTCCAATGATTTTGGAATATCGTGATGAATTACAAAACGGACATCAGGCTTGTCAATTCCCATTCCGAAGGCAATCGTAGCCACCACCACATCCACGTCTTCCATAAGAAACATGTCTTGATGCTTGGCTCGCGTTTTGGCATCCAATCCTGCATGGTAGGGCACGGCACTAATTCCGTTTACTTGCAAAACTTCGGCAATGGCTTCCACTTTTTTGCGGCTTAGGCAATAAATAATTCCCGATTTGCCTTTATGTTGCTTGATGAAACGAATAATATCCGATTCAATATTTTTTGTTTTTGTACGTACTTCGTAATATAAGTTAGCTCTGTTGAACGATGCTTTATAAGTTGTCGCATCAGACATATCCAAATTTTTAAGGATGTCTTCCTGCACTTTTGGAGTGGCTGTCGCCGTAAGACCTATGATGGAAACATCTCCCAATTGCTTGATAATTCCTTTCAAGTTTCGATATTCCGGCCTGAAATCATGTCCCCATTCCGAGATGCAATGCGCTTCGTCAATGGCGACAAAAGAAATGGGCACCGTTTGAAGAAAATTTAAATATTCTTCCTTGGTCAAGGATTCTGGAGCTACATATAAAAGTTTTGTCAAACCAGAGGTAATGTCTTTTTTGACTTGGGCAATTTCTGTTTTGGTCAACGAGGAATTAAGTACATGGGCAATTCCATTTTCGGAAGATAAACTTCGAATGGCGTCTACTTGATTTTTCATCAAGGCAATCAGTGGAGAAACAACGATGGCCGTTCCTTCTTGAATCAAGGCAGGTAATTGGTAACAAAGTGATTTTCCTCCTCCCGTCGGCATAATCACAAAAGTATTTTCCTTGTTGAGGATACTTTTTATGACCTGTTCTTGTAACCCTTTGAATTGGTTAAAGCCGAAATACTTCTTTAATTCTTTGTGGATATCAATTTCGTTTGAATTCATTCTTTATTAATGGTATTTTATCTAAATTTGCACCACTAAAGATACTAATTTCTTTTATACATACAAATTTTTATAACAATTCTATTTTGGACACAAAGGAAAATATACTAATTTCAGCAAAAAACACCATTCTTTCCGAGAGTGAGTCCATCGCAAAACTGATTGATTTTATTGACATTAACTTCGCCGAAGCAACACAAATCATCTTTAATTCTAAAGGAAGATTGATTGTCACAGGCATTGGAAAAAGTGCGATTATAGCCCAAAAAATGGTAGCCACGTTCAATTCAACAGGAACGCCATCCATCTTTTTACATGCCACCGAGGCCATTCACGGCGATTTGGGCATGGTGCAACCCGATGATATTGTCCTTTGCATTTCAAAAAGTGGCAATAGTCCCGAAATAAAAGCACTCATTCCTTTATTGAAAAATTTCGGAAACCAATTAATTGGCATGACCGGAAACACGACTTCTTTCTTGGCAAAAGAATCCAAATATGTCTTGAACACAACCGTTGATGCTGAAGCCTGTCCAAATAATCTGGCTCCGACCAACAGTACCACGGCTCAACTTGTCATGGGAGATGCGCTTGCCGTCTGCTTGATGCATTTGAGAAATTTTACCAGCGAGGATTTTGCCAAATACCATCCTGGTGGCGCTTTGGGCAAAAAACTATTGCTTCGAGTGAAAGACATGCTTGAAAACTCGCTAAAACCAATGGTTACACCTGATGCTCCCATAAAAAAAGTAATTTTCGAAATATCCGAAAAACGTCTTGGAGTTACCGCCGTGGTAGAAAACGAAAAAGTAATCGGAATCATTACCGATGGAGATATCCGAAGAATGTTGAACGACAACGACACTTTTACCCATTTGTCTGCCAAAGACATCATGACAAAAAAACCTAAAATGATACAATCCACTACTATGGTTGTAGATGCATTGAACATCCTGGAAGATTTTTCCATCACGCAATTAATCGTTGTTGACGATGGCGAATACAAAGGCGTGTTGCATTTACATGACATTTTAAAAGAAGGAATCATATAATGGGAAAAAAGGAACTTAAAGAAATGTCGTTTTTAGACCATCTTGAAGAATTAAGATGGTTGTTGGTTAGAAGCACGATTGCCGTTTTAATAATGGCATTTGCAACCTATTTTATAAGCGACTATTTATTTGACACTATAATTTTTGGACCTACAAGACCTTCGTTTTATACTTATCGTTTATTTTGTGATTTATCGCATCAATTAAATTTTGGCGAAAGTATTTGCATTGAAGAATTGCCTTTTATTATCCAAAATACAGAAATGGAAGGTCAAGTCAACATGTTTGTATGGATGTGTATTCTGGCAGGTTTTATTTTAGCTTTCCCTTATATACTATGGCAAATTTGGCAATTCATCAGCCCGGCTTTGTATGAAAAAGAAAAGAAAAACGCACGAGCATTCATCTTTGTTTCCTCTTTACTTTTTTTTATGGGAGTGCTTTTTGGCTATTTCATCGTTATTCCCATGTCGGTCAATTTTGTGGCCACCTTTACCGTGAGTGAAATGGTAAAAAACCAATTTACACTGGATTCCTATATGGGCATGGTAAAAACATCCATTATCGCCAGCGGATTATTTTTTGAATTACCCATAATCATTTATTTCCTGACAAGACTAGGATTAGTTACTCCTACTTTCTTAAGAGAATACCGTAGATACGCTGTCGTGCTTGTATTAATTATCGCCGCCATAGTTACTCCTCCAGATGTGGTGAGTCAAACTATTGTAGCCATACCAATGTTGATTATTTTCGAAATAAGCGTGATAATTTCTGCCATTGTTTATAAAAACCTACAGAGAAAAAATGGGAAACTTAGTTAAAGAATTCAATGACTATCGTTCTAAAATGAACGAAAAATTATTGGCAGACAACAACAAAATTGTAAAGCGAATTTTCAATCTTGACACTAATGCCTATACCGAAGGAGCGCTTGACGTAAAAACCAAGGAACTTTTGGGATTAGTGGCCTCGACGGTGTTGCGTTGTGATGATTGCGTGAAATACCATTTGGAAAACTGTCATAAAGAAGGCATTTCCAAAGAAGAAATGATGGAAGCCATGGGAATTGCCACCTTGGTAGGCGGAACAATTGTAATACCCCATTTGCGCAGAGCCTATGAGTTTTGGGAAGAATTGGAAAATGTTGAATAATCAAAAAGTGTTTCAACAGCTAACTATATAAAAAAATAAAAATGAAGTTAAGAGCCGAAAATTTAATTAAAACATATAAAGGGAGAAGCGTTGTCAAAGGCATTTCCGTAGAGGTGAATCAAGGCGAAATTGTGGGGCTTTTAGGTCCAAATGGTGCTGGAAAAACAACTTCTTTTTATATGATCGTGGGATTGGTCAAACCCAATATGGGCAATATATATCTGGACGATTTAGACATTACCCACTATCCAATGTACAAAAGAGCCCAACAAGGAATTGGCTATTTGGCTCAAGAAGCTTCCGTTTTTAGAAAACTGAGTATTGAAGACAACATTTTGAGCGTTTTGCAATTGACCAACCTTCCCAAAGAAGCCCAAGAAGCCAAAATGGAAAGCCTAATTGCCGAATTTAGCTTGGAACACATTCGAACCAACCGTGGCGATTTGCTTTCGGGAGGAGAACGTCGTCGTACCGAAATCGCTCGTTGTTTGGCCACTGACCCCAAATTCATCTTGTTGGACGAACCTTTTGCAGGTGTTGACCCAGTTGCCGTGGAAGACATTCAACGAATCGTGGCCCAGTTAAAAAATAAAAACATTGGAATCCTGATCACCGATCACAACGTGCAGGAAACCCTTGCCATCACGGACAAAACCTATCTTATGTTTGAAGGAGGTATTCTAAAAGCCGGTATTCCCGAAGAATTGGTGGAAGACGAAATGGTACGTAGAGTATATTTAGGACAGAATTTCGAATTGAGAAAAAAGAAATTGGAGTTTTAAAGCATATTTTAAAGCACAAAAAATCCATTCGACATGAATGGATTTTTTGTACCAACTATTCCATCGTAATAAACCGCAACTGTTCCACATCGCCATTATAGATATTGACATCCACATTGCCTTTTATCCCCGACACGGAAGCTTTTTCCGTAAATTGCCAAAACAACCAATCCTCCTCTATTTTCTCTCGATAAAAATTATAATTGGCAATCCAAAAAAGATAATCCGAGAAATCTTCCTTCAAGAAATCATCGTAGTATTTCTCTCCTGTATAAATAATGGGCTTGACTTTATAATGAGCCTCCACGGCTTTCAACCAACGTCTCAATCCAATTTTCAGGCTATCCAAGGATTGTCCTTTAGGCAGTTTTTCAATATCTAAAACGGGAGGCAAATCGCCTTTGCGAAGACGAACTGTTTTTATAAAAAGCTGTGCTTGTTCCAATGAATTTTCGTTGGGACGATAATAATGGTAAGCCCCTCGGATCATTTTTCGTTTTTTGACACCAAGCCAATTATCTTCAAATTGACCATCTACCCTGTCGTTTCCAGCAGTAGCCCTAATAAAAACGAACTCCAACGGATGATCTTCTTCAATAGTTTCGACCAAAGTCCAGTCTATTTTTCCCTGAAACTCGGAAACATCAATGCCAATTGCCTTGCCTTGGTGATTTTCCAAAACTTGGTAATTGCGAACATCCGAAATGCGTTTGGCTTCGGCTTCTTCGTAACTTATTTTATGTGATTTAAAACTAAAATAGTAAGCCAATCCATTGCGATAATGATAACAAACTCCAAGAAACAGCAAAACAAAAAATCCAATCATCGAAAAACGCAACAGTTTTCCAGAGAAAAAAGAAGCTTTCTTTCGTGGTTTTCTTTTAATTACGGCTTTTTTTCGTGTGGTGGTTGGCCTCATTGAAAAACTACTTTTTCAGGAACTTGTTGTTGATAACCGACAACAAAACATAAGTAACGATAACCAACGGAATTGCCAAATATTGGAAGAAAACCAGCAACAAAACACACAAAGCCAAAAAGACGATTTGAAGGGCATTTTTCTGGAAACTAAAATCTTTTATTTTCAAGGAAAACAACGGAATTTCGGCGTTCAGGATGTAAGCACTGAATAAAGTGATAGCCAACAAAATCCATTGATTCGTCAGAATATCGAAAACAACCAATGAATTGGAATATTTTAAAACCAGCGGCAAACTCAATATAAACAAGGCGTTGGCAGGTGTTGGCAAACCAATGAAAGAATCCGTTTGACGAGTGTCAATATTGAAATTGGCCAAACGATAACAAGAACCCAAAGTAATGATGAAACCCAAATACGGCAAAATCAAGATTGGAGCTGCAGGATTTTGAGTTTGCTGCAACAACCAAAACATTACAAACCCTGGAACTACTCCGCTGGTAACCATGTCTGCCAAAGAATCCAATTGCAAACCAAGTTCTCCGGCCACCTTGAACAATCTGGCGAAAAATCCATCAAAAAAATCTAAAAAAATACCCAGACAAACAAAATAAAAAGCCATTTCAAAATTTAATTCCGACACGAAAACTACGGCAATACAACCGCAAAAAAGATTTAACAGCGTAATTATATTCGGAATGTGTTTTTTTATTTGCATCGTTTGGTAGATTAAATGTTTCGAAGTGGACAAATTTAATATAATAACTGAATGAGAAGTGCGTTTTTTAATAGAGATTTTCAACAACAGCTTCTTTGGCAGTCATTATTTATCCAAAGAGAGGACTAAGCTCATTAAAAAATTATATTTTTGGAAAAAATTAAACGATACTTCAGTCTGAGAAACAATCAATGCTAAAAAAAATTCCTTTCTTCTTCCTCCTTTTGATTTGCGCCAGTTCGTATGCGCAAACGGTAAGAAAGTATTCGAATGAATTTATGAACATTGGAGTCGATGCCGCAGCATTGGGAATGGCAAACGCCGTGACTTCGCATACCAACAACGTGAATTCCGGTTATTGGAATCCCGCCGGATTGATTCATCTGGAAGACCACGAACTATCCTTGATGCATGCCAATTATTTTGCCAATATTGCCCAATACGATTATATCGCTTACGCAAAACCCATCGACGACGAAAGCGCTTGGGGCGTTTCCCTGATCCGTTTTGGAGTAGACGACATCATGAATACAACTGAATTAATCGACAATCAAGGCAACATCGACTACAATCGCATCAGTCTTTTTTCCACAGCCGATTATGGTGTTACTTTTTCTTATGCCCGCAAACTGCAAATTCCCGGATTTCAATATGGAGTCAATGCCAAAGTGATTCGCCGAATTATTGGACAATTTGCCAGCTCTTGGGGTTTTGGATTTGATGCCGGAATACAATTCGAAAATAACGATTGGCAGTTTGGCTTGATGCTTCGCGATATTACGACCACCTATAATGTTTGGAGCATTGACGAAGCCGAATACAAAAAGATTGCCAACGCTATTCCGGGACAAAATCAGGAACTGCCCGAAAGCACCGAGATTACGGCTCCAAAAGCACAATTTGGATTGTCCAAAAAGTTCATTATTCGTTATGATTACAGTCTTTTGGCTGCCGCCAACATCAATATGTTGTTTACCAAAACAAACGATATCATTTCAACAGATTTTGCAAGTGTTGATCCTGCGCTGGGTTTTGAATTTGGTTACACCGACTTGGTTTTCTTGCGTGCCGGCCTGGGGAATTTTCAAAACATACAGCAAATAGACAATACCAAAAAAGTGGGATTTCAACCGAATATCGGTTTGGGATTCAAATACAAGGGTATCCAAATTGATTATGCCTTGACTGATTTAGGCAACCAAAGTGCCGCTTTGTATTCGAATATTTTTTCTGTAAAAGTGGATTTGGGACAGTTTAGAAATTAATTTTATTCTTTTTATACCTTCATAGATGAATTCATTAGTAAAAAAAATATTCTTTTTCGCATTGCTAATCACTTCGACAAGCAGTTTTTGCCAAGAAATCTTGTTGTCCAAAAACGCTCGTATCAGCATCATTACTTGTGATACCGGCAACGAATCTTATTCTCTTTTTGGACATACCGCCCTTAGAATAACAGACACGGACAACAATCTGGATGTGGTTTACAATTATGGCGCTTTTGATTTTGCCACGCCCAATTTTGTCGCGAAATTCGCCAAAGGAGATTTACAGTATTTTGTCATTGCTCATTCTTTTTCAGATTTTATGGATCAATACAACTACGAACAAAGAAGTGTTTTCGAACAGGAACTTATTATACCCGCGGTTTACAAACAAAATTTATTCAACAATTTAAACTCGGTCTTGGCTTCGGAAGAGCGCTATTACACCTATAAATTCATCGACAGAAACTGTACTTCGATGGTTGTCGAAATCCTGAACAAAACATTGGGGTCGAATGTGGTTTTTAAAAAAAATGACACGGATAAAACCTACAGAACCATTCTTTACCCTTATTTTGACAATTCTTTTTATCAAAAATTGGGCACCAGCATTATCTTCGGGAGTAAAGTGGACGATTATGGGACACGGATATTCCTGCCTTTGGAACTGCATGAAAGTTTGCAACAAACTCAATTTAAAAACCACCCACTTTGCAAGAAAAGCATAAACCTTTTGGAGTTCAAAAAAGAAGCACCAAGCTCTTGGTGGGACAACATTTACACCTTCATCTTGTTGCTTGGATTTATTGTAGTCATAAACAAGAAAAGCATTAACGTATTTTACTTTTCGATAATGGGATTGTTGGGGTTATTTTTTGGATTTATGGGATTTTATTCCTTTCACCAAGAGTTGGCCAACAACTACAACACCTTGTTATTCAATCCACTATTGTTCGTATTACTCTATTTTCTTTACACCAAAAACAAAAAATGGATTATCAATTTATCGGTATTGAATATTCTTTTCCTCTTTATCTACGTTGCGTTTATGTTGAACAAGATACATTTATTGATTATGTTGCCTTTAATACTGACGAGCATGACATTGTTGGTAAAAACGGCCATCCAAAACAGCAAACGAATTCCTGTAGTAATTTAGAACTATTGTCCTCGATAAAATAAAACCGTGCTGATGGTTTTGAGGGTAATGTTCAAATCCAGAAAAAGACTTCGGTGTTTGATATAATACAAGTCATATTGCAGTTTTATCAAGCTGTCTTCCATTGATTCACCATAGGAATAATTGACTTGCGCCCACCCCGTAAGCCCTGGTTTTATAATGTGTCGGGTTTCATAAAAAGGCATTATTTCGGCAATTTCCTTGACAAAAAAAGGACGTTCGGGTCTTGGTCCGATAACCGCCATATCGCCTTTTAAGATATTAACAAATTGCGGGATTTCGTCTATTCTGGTTTTACGCATAAATTTACCAAAAGCAGTCACTCGATTATCGTTGGAAGTCGAAAAAACAATACCACTTTTCTCGGCATTATTAACCATGGTCCTGAACTTGAGAATCTGGAATATTTTGCCGTTTTTTCCCACTCGTTCTTGGGTATAAAATAATTTTCCTTTATTGCCAATGGCATTCCCGATTAATACCAAAGGGAGAATAAGTATTCCAAACAACACTCCCAATATGGAAATTAGGGTTTCCATAATTTTTAAATTCAGCAAATACAGTTGATTATTGTTGGTTCTATTGAAAGGAAAAAATTTGTAAAAATCCCTGGTTATGTAATGCACGGGAATACGCTGCGTTTTATTTTCATAAACTTGGGTATATTCGCGAATAGTCGTTCCGTTTTCCAATAAATGAAGTAATTTTTGGTACAATTCAACGGTAATATCATCCGTTTTATGTGAGGCAACAACAATTTCAAAAAGGCTGTTTTCCTCAACAAATGCAACCAAATCATTAATTTCAAGAAGCTGTACCAAATGATATTCAAGCCGAGCATCGTTGTTACTTACTGTATTAACATAAGCAACTATTCGATAATGAGGATCCGATTTTTCGAGTTCCTTGACCAACTCTTCCACTTGCTCCTGATTGCAAACCAACACAACATTTTGCACAAATCTATTGGAAGCCAAAAATTTGACATAAAAAGTTCTCCATAAAACCAAGGCCAAAATTACCGTAAAATAAAAGATTAAAATTTGAAACCTGTTTGAAGGCAATTCGGCAGAAAAAACAGGTGTCAACAAGTAAAACAAAACAGTGGTAGAGACAGTGAGAATACTACTTTTCAACACTTGGTATTGATTACTGGCAACCTGCAAATCGTACATTTCAAAAACGGTCCCAACACCATTGATATAAAAAGCAAGAACGGCGGCATAATAAAAATGAGTAGTTGAAGATTCCAAATACTCCAAATTCAAAACAATTCCGACACAATGTAATGCCAAAAAAACGAAAACAATATCAAAAAAACGCAACAGCACTTTCCTTTCAGATACTTCAAAATGTATTTTGTTGCTTTTTTTATTCATTACTCAATTACTGGTTCTATATAAAGAAAAACAAATCTACACAAACATCCAATGAAATCATTAAAAATTCGGCAAACTGCAATTTTATTCAGTCAAAGTAATTGAATAGGGTAAATTATCTTTAATTCATGCAAGGATTCATTCTCGATTTAGTTGAAAAAGTATTCTTTTTCTATCCAAAAAACATCAAGCTGCCTCTTTATAAAATTGTATTGTCTTTATGAGTCCGACACGATCTTCTTTTTAGGAATTTCACTAAAATAAACATTGAGCAAAGACAAAGAATAAACAAATGCCGGGGCGGCCGTTCGCATGGCTGCATGATTGATGGTAAAAAACCAAAAGGCCACAAAACACAATAAATACATGTTGAATTTGTTTTCCAGATACAAAGCTAAGGGCGTAAAAAACAGAATCAACAATCCAATAATTCCTAAAGTACCGTGTTCCGCCAACATTCGGGTAATCTCGTCATGTGACAAAGTGCCGTCCCCGGTTTTGGCTTCTCGAACTTCAACTCCTTTTCCAACACCAACGCCAAAAATTGGGTTATCCAAAAAAACATCGATTTCACCTTTGGCAACTTCTTCCCTTCCTGTAAACTTACTTTCTTTAACTCTTCCTGCCGCATCTTTATTGGCATAACGCTTGTCTATAAGTCCTCCTGTTTGAAAAGAAGTGTATGCCCATGTTGCCGTCATGGCGATAGACAACAATACAATCAAATAATTTAGTTTTACCCTTCCGGCAAAATTAGATTTAGTGTAGAGAAAGAATACCAATAATATAATCATCAAAAAACCCGTAACCATTCCCCCGCGCGAGAAAGTAACCATTCCTCGATAAGTAATATTCAAGGCAATGATTAAATTAATGATGACCAGATATTTAGTCTTGGACTCCAAAATTATTCTGGAAAAGAATATAAACATTCCCATTCCCAAAATGGTAGCCACTTGATTGGGACCAAATCCTCCAGAGGTTTCATAATTGGATTGGGTACTGGTGATGACGTCTCTAATATTTGGAGTATAAAAAGTTAGATACACCATACAAGTAACAATAGGCAAACCCATTGAAAGAAGGATGGAATTTATTTGGTCCAAAGGAATCTTTCGTCTAAAAGTATAAAGCGACGACACTCCCAAACATACGGGACCCGAAATATTAAAAGCGATGGTATTCTTGATGTCAGTATCAAAATCCAACACAAAAGTCGTCAATACCACGCTGGGAATCAACAATAATAGAAATATCCAATAGGGCGTGGCATTTTTCGAAAATCCGCTGAAATACATTCCCAAAAAAATAAAGACCATTACCCCATATTTCGAAATTTCATACAAAGGATTACCATGTGTCATCCTCAAAAAAACTTCGCTTCCCACTACATAAGCAGCAGCCATCAAGGCTTCGTTATTTTTGTTTTGTTTTTTAATGATATAAAGAGCCCACAATATAAAAATCAAATATCCGTATATTTTTGAAAAAAAAGGAAATACAAACACCAAAAATCCAATTCCGACATGGAACAGGATTAAATTGAGATACAAGATTTCGTCTTTTTTCATATAAAACTATTGCTTTTAAAGCAAATTGTATTTTGATAATAACAATTGAACACTTTTCTCTTTTGAATAATTTTCTAAAACTAAATTATGCAAATGTAAAGCAAATACTTCTCTTTGTACTTTATCTACTAAAACCATTTTATAGAGTTGTTTCTTAACTTGTCCATTATTTAAAGGATTAAACAACAACCCATTAATATCATCTTTAATGATTTCGGAACAATATCCAACATTGGTAGAAACTACAGCCAATTTAGCTAACCCATATTCAAGTAAGGACACTGGAAACCCTTCATTTGTTGAACACAAAATCCCTATTGTAGCTTGAGATAAAATATTTTGTATATCATTTTGAGAATCGTAAATAAAAACAGCTTTTTTTAAATTCTTTTCAGACACAAACTCTTTTATATTATTTGAATACTCGTCATTATAATCTTTCCCTATCAAATGTAAACTCCAACCTAAATCTTTTAGTTTCAACTCTTCGAAAGCAAATAATAAAGCAATATGATTTTTTGGTTTTTTTAAATTTGCCAAACAAACAATACGTCTACCTATTTCTCCCTTCATAACTGTAACTTTGGGCTGATTTTCATCAGATGCTGCAAAATTAGGAATATAAAAGACTTTTTTAACGAATAACTTTTTTTTGACCCAATCTTCCAATTGATGATTGACTACAAAAACAGAAGTAAAAAAGAAAGAAGTAAAAAACAATATTAAATTATCAACTCTGGATTCATTTACTCTAGCTCCATAATGTTCATGCCAAATTAATTTTATCGAAGGACAGGATAATTTCAAAAGAAAAGCCAGAAAAAAGGAAGTACTGTGTGCATGAATTATTTCCACTTTATTTTTTACCACAAATTTTCGCAATGCAGAAACCGCTTTTATATCAATCGTTCCTTTCTTGTTTAAATACAAATAAGAAACTTCCTTTTTCACCTGATTCAAAAGTGCACCTTCCTTTCGGGTTACCACCAATCCCGAAAACTCTATTGCATCGGCAAGTGCATTGGCATAATTTATGGCCATTCGCTCGGCACCTCCAGCCTCAAGAGAATCTATAATTTGGAGTATTCTCATCGTGTCAACAATTTTTCTATTTCATCCTCAAAAACATCCAGGGTATATTTTCTGGACCAATCACTCGCCTTTTGACTTTTGCCTTGACAATCGATTTCATTTTTCAAGACAAGTTCCAATTGGTAGGCGTCTTTTTCCAAATTGCTACGCCAGTTCGAGCTATGCTCTCGGGTCATTTCCAACAAAATTCCACGATTTCCATAATCCAGCATAAAAGGCACACAAGAAACGGGTGTCGCCACGGGAACACAACCCCAAAACATCCCTTCGGCAACGGCTTTTGGCCAACCTTCGCTTTCGGACGGTAAAATAACGAAATGGCTTTGTTCATAAGCTTTTCTTACCATTTCATGTGTTTGGTTTCCTTCCAATGAAATGATGTCATCCAATTTATTTTCGACAATGTATTGTTCCAATTTGTTTCGTTCCGCTCCTTCACCATACAAAGACAAGGCAACATTATGGCCTTTTTGGCATAAAGCTTCCACCAATTGAATCGCATACAAGGGATTTTTGCCCGACACCAAAGTTCCCACGAAAACAAAACAAATTTGTTGTTGCAAATTTTTAGGAACAATGGGCAACTTATCAACTTCATGATAGGTTGCGGTAAAAAAAGGCTTGATGTTCTTGGAACTTCCCTCCCATTTTCCATAAACCAAAACCTGCATGTTTCGAGTCAGGAATGTATTCGACAAAATCCATTTTTGCAATTTATAGCTCAGGGGCTGCTTCGATTTCGGATCCCAATTGCCTGCATATTTGGCTGTTTTAATCTTTTTTGGAAATAAAATCTGGATTAAACTCGCCAACAAACCCATATTTCCGGGACAGCGCAGATGAATGTGATCGGCTTTTTGCATTGCGGAATAAATATTCCAACAAATTCCTGGTATTTTAAAAATTGAATCAAAAACAGCTTTTAGACCCAAAACATCAAAACCTTCAACAGCAATGAATTCAATATTTTCGTGATGGTACTTTATGTCAATAGGCGTTTTTCTGGAGTTGGATTCAGGAGCCACAAGAATCACCTTATCGACCTGTTTAATCCAAATATTCATCTCACGAACATAAGGGGCGTAAGCAAAATAGTGATTCTGCTCCACAATATGCGGCACGTGAGTAATGATGACAAAATTCATTTATGCGAATTAGTTTTTCCAGCGTAAATGTATTGCTAAATCTAATCATTATCAAAGGGAAAATTAAATTTTGTCACTAACTCCATTCAAGAAAAATGGGCAAAAATAATTGAAATTCCAAGAACAATTTTCTAAAAATTGGCTACTAATCAGACCTTAACATTTGTTAACAAAATAGATTTTCAGAAACCATAATTAATTGTATTTTTACCGTTCAAAATTTAGAAAAATAAATGGGTAAAATCATTGCGATTGCTAATCAAAAAGGAGGAGTTGGAAAGACGACAACGTCTATTAATCTCGCTGCCTCACTAGGTGTTTTAGAAAAAAAAGTATTACTGATTGACGCTGATCCTCAGGCAAATGCCACTTCAGGATTAGGAATTGACGTAGAAACAGTCGAGATGGGAACCTATCAAATTCTGGAGCACAGCAATACGCCAAAAGAGGCAATAATAAAAAGTACTGCTCCAAATGTGGACGTAATCCCTTCCCATATTGACCTTGTTGCCATCGAAATCGAATTGGTTGACAAAGAAAACAGGGAATACATGCTTAAAAAAGCATTGGAAAGCATCAAAGACGAGTACGATTACATCATCATCGATTGTGCGCCTTCTCTTGGTTTGCTTACGTTGAATGCTTTGACTGCGGCAGATTCCGTGGTAATTCCGATACAATGCGAGTATTTTGCATTGGAAGGTTTGGGTAAATTATTGAATACCATAAAAAGCATCCAAAAAATTCATAATCCAAGTTTAGATATCGAAGGCTTGCTGCTTACCATGTTTGACTCCAGATTGCGTTTGTCCAATCAAGTGGTTGAAGAGGTTCAAAAACATTTTAACGACATGGTTTTTGAGACCATAATCCAAAGAAACGTGAAATTGAGTGAAGCACCAAGTTATGGCGAAAGCATCATAAACTATGACGCCACGAGCAAAGGAGCTACAAATTACCTACAATTGGCTCACGAAATCATAAAGAAAAACAGCAAATAGATTTATGGCACAAGCACTAAAAAAACAAGCCTTAGGAAGAGGATTATCGGCATTATTGAAAGACCCGGAAAACGACATAAAATCCGTAAGCGATAAAAATGCCGACAAAGTGGTTGGAAATATCATCGAGCTTGAAATCAACGCTATCGAAATCAATCCATTTCAGCCCAGAAGCAATTTCAACGAAGAATCCTTAAGAGAATTAGCGACTTCCATAAAAGAATTAGGGGTTATTCAACCAATCACCGTTCGAAAATTAGAATTCAACAAGTACCAATTAATTTCGGGTGAGCGACGTCTTCGTGCTTCAACATTGGTTGGATTGACTACCGTTCCTGCTTATATCCGAATTGCAAACGACAATGAATCCTTGATTATGGCCTTGGTGGAAAATATCCAACGCCACGATTTGGACCCCATAGAAATAGCCCTTTCGTACCAAAGATTGATTGACGAAATCCAGTTGACACAGGAGCAAATGAGCGAACGCGTGGGAAAAAAACGTTCGACAATTGCCAATTATCTAAGACTTTTAAAGTTGGATCCAATTATCCAAACCGGAATCAGGGATGGTTTCATCAGCATGGGACACGGCCGAGCGATTATCAACATCGAAAACCAAGACATTCAAGCCGATATTTACCAAAAAATCGTGAGCCAGAATCTTTCCGTTCGCGATACCGAAGCATTGGTTAAAAATTATCACGAAAGTTTAAAACCGAAGCCTGCAACTAAAGCAAAAACAGCATCGTTTGAAATTGCCGACACCGAAAAAAACACCTTCAACACTTATTTTGGCACCAAAGTCGATGTAAAAGTGGCTGGAAACGGAAAAGGAAAAATTACCATTCCATTCCACTCCGAAGAAGACTTCAACAGAATCATTAAACTAATAAAAGGGTAGTGAATAAAATATTTTTCATAGGTCTACTCTTCTTTTTTTTAGGAAGCCACACCGTTTTTTCGCAAAAGAAAACAGAAGCTGCCTTGATTGCAAAAGACACCTTGAAATCGAATGACATTGACCCTTTGACACCGGCAAAAGCAGCTTTTTATTCGGCCATTTTACCGGGATTGGGACAAGCTTACAACAAAAAATACTGGAAAATCCCCATTGTTTACGGAGCTATGGGAACGAGTCTTTACTATTACATTGACAGCCAAAAAAGCTATAACGAGTATCGAGACGAATACAAACGAAGATTGGAAGGTTTGGGAAGAACCGAAGAATTTGAAAGATACGACGACGAAACTTTAATATCTGCCCAAAAGTTTTACCAACGAAATCGAGATTTGTCCGCTTTCTTCGTTATTGGTTTTTATATTTTGAACATTATCGACGCCAATGTTGACGCAGCTTTAATACAATTCAACGTAAATGAAAATTTGTCTTTGAAACCAAATATTTATTTGAATAATGTAACAGATAGGACAAATGTGGGACTAACATTTAATTATAATTTTTAGAAATCAAAGAAATGAAAATTGCACTTTTAGGATACGGAAAAATGGGACAGGTAATCGAAAGAATTGCCACGGAAAGAGGACATGAAATTGTTTTGAAAAAAGACGAATTCAATACTTATGAAGGACTTTCGAATGCTGATGTAGCCATCGATTTCAGTGTTCCATCGGCTGCTGTCAGCAACATATCCAGTTGTTTCCACGCCAATGTTCCCGTGATTTCAGGAACTACGGGTTGGTTGGAACATTATGACGAAATGTTGGCACTTTGCAAGGAAAAAAATGGAGGATTTATTTCGAGTTCCAACTTTAGTTTGGGTGTAAATCTTTTCTTTGAGCTCAATGAATATTTGGCCAAAATGATGTCGAAATTTGACAGTTACAAGGTGGATATGGAGGAAATTCACCATACCCAAAAACTAGATGCACCAAGTGGAACCGCCATTTCATTGGCAAAAGGAGTAATTGAAAACAGCAACTACACCAATTGGACATTGGAAACTCCCCAATCAAACGAGATTCATATCGAAGCCAAAAGAATCGGGACTGTTCCCGGAACGCATACCGTAACTTACAATACGCCAATAGACAGTATCGAAATCAAACATACCGCCCACAATCGTGAAGGTTTTGCCCTTGGCGCTGTAATTGCCGCCGAATGGATTGTAGGCAAACACGGTGTTTTCACTATGAGAGACGTTTTGAATGTACAAATTTAGATATTCGAAATACGACAATAAAAATATCTAATATAATAAATCTAATATCATAAATAGTATGACAGCATTTCAATGGTTTGTGTTTTTCTTGATTGTACAAATAATTCACTTCTTGGGAACTTGGAAAATATATGAAGCTGCCGGCAAAAAACGTTGGGAAGCTGCCATTCCAGTATATAATGCCATTGTTTTACTTAAAATAATCGGTCGCCCGACTTGGTGGACACTTTTGCTTTTCATTCCTATTATCAACCTGATCATGTTTCCTGTCATTTGGGTGGAGACTTTGAGAAGTTTTGGTAAAAAATCATCATTAGACACTTTTTTAGGCATCGCCACCTTAGGTTTTTACATCTATTATGTCAATTATACGCAGCAATTAAATTATGTAGCCAACAGAAATTTGAATGCAGAAAACCAAACTGCGAGCACATTAAGTTCGTTGCTTTTTGCCATTATTGTGGCAACATTGGTTCACACTTATGTGGTACAACCTTTTACCATTCCTACTTCTTCACTGGAAAAATCATTATTGGTTGGTGACTTTTTGTTCGTGAGCAAAATGAATTATGGCGCCAGAGTTCCCATGACTGCCGTGGCTTTGCCAATGGTTCATGATTCGATTCCATTGACCAAAAGCAAATCCTATCTAAGCTGGCCTCAATTGCCTTATTTCAGGTTGCCTGCTTTCGAAAAAATAAAACATTCAGACATTGTCGTTTTCAACTGGCCAGCGGACACTGTTTATCAATTTTTTGACCGTTCCGACAGAAAAGCCGTCATCAAACCAATTGACAAAAAATCAAATTATGTAAAACGTTGTGTTGGAATTCCTGGTGACAGCCTATCCATAAAAGACGGAATTGTTTACATCAACGGTCAAGTATTGACCTTGCCTGAGAGAGCAAAACCGCAATACTCATACAAAATAGCCTTGGACGGAAAAACACCAATAGATTTTGAATATTTATTCAAAGACATGGACGTGACGGACGGAGCTGGATTCACTAGTGAAGCCAGAGACACCTTATTTGTGGGTGCCTTGACAGATGCCAGTGTTCAGAGACTAAAAAATGTTCCCGGAATTACAGCCGTGACCAGAGAAATATCAAAAGGTGTTGAAGACGGCATATTTCCACATATCAACAAATGGAATCGCGATAATTATGGTCCAATTTACATTCCGGAGGAAGGCAAAACCGTAGCCATAAACTTTATGACTTTGCCTTTATATAGTAGAATCATAACCGAATATGAAAATAACAAACTGGAAGTCAAGGGCAGCGATATTTACATCAATGGTGAAAAAACAAAAACCTATACCTTCAAACAAAACTACTATTGGATGATGGGTGACAATCGTCACAGATCTGAAGACAGCCGTTATTGGGGTTATGTTCCCGCAGACCATGTCGTGGGAAAACCAGTCTTCATTTGGATGAGCTGGGACACCAATGGCAAAGGATTTGGAAAAATCCGTTGGGAAAGATTGTTTACCACTGTTGGCGGAGACGGTCAGCCACAATCGTATTTTCAATATTTCATGATTGCATTGTTTGCCTTTTTTGTTGGAGAATATTTTTGGAAAAAGAGAAAAGCAAATAAAGCATAACTAAAACGTTTCGGATTTCAGGTTTCAAGTTCCAACCTGAAATCTGGAACTTGAAAACAAATAATACAAATGAAATCGTTATTATTTCCTACCTACTTTCCATCGATTAGTCATTTTGTTGCCATGGCACAATCTGAAAAAATCGTGTTTGAAATGGAAGATAATTTCCAAAAACAGACCAATCGCAACAGAACCTATATTTACAGTCCGAATGGTATCCAGCTATTGAACATTCCCGTAAAACATTCGTTGGAAGGTCGCCATCAAAAAACAAAAGACACCCGGGTAGAAACCGCTTTCGACTGGCAAAAACAACATTTCAAATCACTGGAAGCAGCTTATAGAACCTCTCCTTTCTTTGAATATTTTGAAGATGACATTCGTCCCATTTTCGAAAAAAAACACGTTTTTTTGATGGATTTGAATTTCGAAGCAATGGAAATTGTTGCCAAATGTTTGCGAATGAAATTCGAATACGACACCACGAGCGAATACTTCCACGAAGTGGATCCGAACACGATTTTGGATTTCAGGGCTTTGGCAGACGGTAAAAAAGACAACTCCCAATTTGAATCCTATACCCAAGTTTTCGAAGAAAAACACGGTTTTTTGAACAATCTAAGTATTCTGGATTTGTTGTTTAACGAAGGAAGATACGCTTTGGATTATTTGAAAAAGCAACCATTGATTTTAAAGTAAAGTTTATCCCGTCACTACTCCATTGACAATGTTGCCATAATTGGATAATGGTCGGAATTTTCAAATTCAGGAAAACTTTCGAATTTTTTGACTTTCATCGTGGCATCGGCAAAAATATAATCGATTCTGGCTGGATAATACCTGAATTTGTAAGTGGCTCCAAAACCTTTTCCGGCTTCCTCAAAACTGTCTTTCAGTTTTCCCTTGATGTTACGATACACGTACGAAAAAGCACTGTTATTCATGTCTCCACAAATAATGACGGGATAAGGACAGTCTTTTTTGTGTTCCTTGAATATTTCGGCTTGCTGCTGCTGCTGCATAAAGGCTTTACTTATCCTGGTAAAAAGCTTTTGTGATTTCCCACCTTGATTGATGGCATCAATATTCTCATTTATTTCATTGACATCAGGCGAAATTTTTATCGATTGCAAGTGCATATTATACACCCTGATAATGTCTTTCCCTTTTTTGATGTCGGCAAAAACAACATTGTTGCTTGAATTTGGAAACACGATATGCCCTTGATCTATAATGGGAAACTTGGAAAAAATGGCTTGTCCCGTCTTGATTTGATTGCCTTCCGTAAAAATATAACGATGCGGATACACTTTTAAATCAATATTGGCCGAATTGGAATATTCCTGGATGCACAATATGTCCGGGTTTTCATCATTGATGAAAGCAAGAACATTATCCGGCACATCATCTCGTTCCAACCATTTGAACACATTGAACAAACGCACGTTATAACTCATGACAACAAAATCTTTTTCGTCAACTGGATTCTCTTTGGCTGAAAATTTATAAAACTTGTTGATAAAAGTAATTCCCATCAAAAGCACCAAACCCGACAAAATCATGCGTTTCTTGAATTGAATTCCCCAATACAGAAAAAACAGCCCATTCAACACGAAAAACAAAGGCATGAACAAGGTAAACACCGACAAAAGAGGAAAAACCTCGGGAGCTAAAAAAGGCAAGATATAAGCAACGAAAGTTGATACAGTCAGGACTATATTCAAAAAAAACATTATTTTATTAAACCAAGAAAGGTTTTTCATATGCTTATAATTTCATTGCTGCAAACTGCGACTGAATACCTGTCTGCCGACAGGCGGGCTGCAAACTGAACACTTATTTCCCGGCTTTGAACAAGAATTCTTTTTCTTCTTTTGTCAAACAATCATAACCCGAACGACTGATTTTATCCAGTATTTCGTCTATTTGTTGTTGTGTCTTGTCCTTTGTCACAATCCTGGAAATAGTCTTCTCCGCAGGTTTTTTATAATTTTTGTGAACCTTTTTGAATGGCTTTGATGGGGATTTCTTAAACAAATTAACAAAAAAATCTATTATGCTTGAAACAATTTTACTCAAATCGGTTCCATTTTCCAATAATTTGACATAAACAAAACCAAAAAAAGCACCTGCCAAATGGGCAATATGTCCTCCAGAATTATCCAAACGGATTTGTAATAAATCAATCACGAGAATCACGACCGTAATATGCCAAAGTTTGACATTCCCAACAAACAACAACCGTACATTCATCAAAGGGCTATAAGTAGTCGCTGCAACCAAAATCGCCATAATGGCTCCGGAAGCCCCAACTAGTGGCGCAATAACATTCATTAAATAAAAGGACAAAACAAAGATTATTCCTGAAAAAATAGCCGACAGTATGTACAGTCCCAATAATTGCTTCTGGTTGAAAAAAGTCAAAAACAATTGACTGGAAAAATTCAAAATTATCAAATTGAAAAAAATATGAAACAGGTCTGAATGAAAAAAAGCATAGGTAATTATTGACCAAGGTTTCCATAGAAAATCTGCTGGATTGGAGGACAAACTCACGTATTGAATAAAATTCACGTCAATATCCACCAATCGCAATAGTCCAAAAACCACATACGAAACCACGAAACAAGCGATATTCCAGTAGATTAACTTTTGGGTTATTCCACCGAATTTATACTGCATTTTTAAGTCGTCAATTATACTGCCCATTTTAGATTTTAATTTTTAGATTCCTTCCTAACTACTGAATACTGATTACTGAAATCTGCAATCTGGATTTAATTCCAACGATTTTTGTTGAACTGGTTTTTCTTCCAAAACCACATCATCAAGAAACCCGTTACTGCTCCACCAACGTGGGCAAAATGAGCAACTCCTGTACTTCCTGCTCCAAAAATAGATTGTCCTTTGAATCCTAAAAACAAATCGATTGCCAATATTCCCGGCACAAAATATTTCGCTTTTATTGGAACTGGAATAAACATCAAGGCTAATTCGGCATTGGGTAGCATAAAAGCAAAAGCAACCAACAATCCATAAATAGCACCCGAAGCTCCAACAACAGGGATTTTTGTAAGCATCGAGGCTTGGGCAATAGCATTAAATTGTTCTTGAGTACAATGAACTCTTTCCAAAATAGTATTGATCTCTCCTGCCATCATTTTGCCATTTGAATCAAAAAGCGAACTATAATCGGCATTTAATAATTGATGAAGCTCCGAAGATGATAAATTCAAACTGGCAACTTCCGACAATAAAGAATTAATTTCATAATAATTCATTCCTGTATGAAGCAGTGCAGCTCCCAAACCACAAGAAATATAGAAAAACAAGAATTTTTCTCCACCCCAAAAATGTTCCAAAGCACTTCCAAAGGAATACAGCGCAAACATATTGAAGAAAATATGCATATAGCCTCCATGCATAAACATATGGGTTATAAGCTGCCAAACCTTGAATCTATCGTTTTCAGGGTAGAAAAGTGCAAATAAATCATACGATGCCGGCACTAATTGTGAGCCAATAAAAAAGATAATATTTATAATCAATAGTTGCTTTACAACTGGCGTGATATTCATCATAGTGCAAATTTTTTGTCTAAATCTTCCACACGCATCGTGATGAAAGTAGGTTTATGAAATGGGGAAACATTGGGGTCTTTGCAGGCAAAAAGCCCGTTGACCAAGTTTTCCTGTTCTTTTTGGGTTAAATAAGTTCCGGTTTTTACCGCCAAACTTCGTGCCATCGATTTGGCAATGGTGTCATTTTGGCTGAAACTGCTTTCCGGAATTCCGTCCTGCAAATCGCTCAAAAGTTGTTCCAAAACGATGGAAGCTTCACTCTCGGAAACATTGACCGGCAATCCCGAAATCACCACGCTGTCTTCATTGGTTTCCTCAAAAACAAAGCCTGTATTGGTCAACGAAGGTTTCAATTCGGTTATCAACTGCATTTCTCCATTGGAAAAATACAAATGCAACGGAAACAACAATTGCTGGCTTGATGCCAAATTGACCGTGATATTGGTCAAAAATTGTTCATACAAAATGCGTTGGTGTGCCCGCTGCTGATCCACGATAATCATTCCTGACTTGATGGGATTCACGATGTATTTTTTATGGATTTGATGCGTTTTATGCACCGCCTGTTCCACTTCTTCCCCATCAAACAAAGAAGAAGTAACTTCATCATTCTCGAACGTGACTTCATTATTTTCAAATGAAATCGTGTCAACTTCTTGCGTATCGTGTTTCAAACCCACGTACAAACTTTCCCAACTTGCGGCTGGCTCCGGTTTTCTATAACTGGAACTTGTATTTGCATAATGTTTGTTGGGTTTGTCTTCTTCCGAAAATGGATTAAAACTGCCATCAACCTGAATCGTGGGCGTTGCCGCTTCCAAATCTTTATAATGGTATGGTGTGTCCAGATTGGCATCGCGCTCAAAATCCAAAACGGGAGCCACGTTAAATTGTCCCAAGCTGTGTTTTATCGAAGCCCTCAAAATGGCATACAAAGCCGATTCATCGTCAAACTTGATTTCCGTTTTTGTTGGGTGAATATTGATGTCAATGGAATTGGGCGGCACTTGAAGATACAGAAAATAACTCGGCTGTGCCCCGTCTTTCAAAAGTCCATCGTAAGCGGCCATCACGGCGTGGTGCAAATAACCGCTTTTTATGAAACGATCATTGACAAAGAAAAACTGTTCTCCCCTATTTTTCTTCGCAAACTCGGGCTTGCAAACAAAACCTTGAATGTTCACGATTTCGGTTTCCTCGTTAACGGGAACTAATTTCTCGTTGGTTTTCCCCGAAAAAACATTCACGATTCGCTGCCTGAAACTCGAAGCCTGCAAATTGAACATTTCGCTTCCGTTGTGATAAAACGTAAAATATATTTGAGGATGCGCCAATGCCACTCGTTGAAACTCATCAACAATATGACGATATTCCACCACATCCGATTTCAGGAAATTGCGGCGGGCAGGAATATTAAAAAATAAATTTTTGACTGCAAATGAAGTTCCTTTTGGCAAAACCGCCATTTCTTGCGACACAAACTTGCTGCCTTCAATGACAATGTGGGTTCCCAATTCTTCCTGATCTTGCTTGGTTTTCATTTCCACGTG
Organism: Flavobacterium fluvii; assembly: GCF_900129545.1. Taxonomy (GTDB): domain Bacteria; phylum Bacteroidota; class Bacteroidia; order Flavobacteriales; family Flavobacteriaceae; genus Flavobacterium; species Flavobacterium fluvii. The sequence continues at coordinate 24,510 of NZ_FQWB01000010.1, forward strand.
GGCAATTGCGGCAATCGATGCCAATGCTTCCCCGCGAAACCCTTTGGTATGCAACGAAAACAAATCTTCTGCCTGGCGAATTTTGGAAGTGGCGTGACGCTCAAAACACAAACGAGCATCGGTAACGCTCATTCCTTTTCCGTTGTCAATGACTTGAACCAGTGATTTTCCGGCATCTTTCAGAATTAATTTAATGTCATTTGCACCCGCATCAACGGCATTTTCAAGCAATTCCTTGACCACCGAAGCCGGTCGCTGAACGACTTCTCCAGCGGCAATTTGATTGGCAACATGATCAGGAAGTAATTGTATTATACTCGGCATTAGTTCAGTTTGTGGTTTTTAGTTTTTGGTTTTTGGTCTAAACCAACGGGAACAAATTTAAGGAATTTCTATTGGGATTAATAGATAAATTAATCATAAAAAACAAAAAACCTATACCGTCAAAAACAGTATAGGTTTTAGAAAAACATCTTTAATATTTTTATTCGTCCAACATTTTCAAACCTTCTATTTGCAAAGGTCCCGTGGATAATAAGGGTTGATTTTTTAAATGGTGGCTAAACGAAGCTTGGTGTCTCAAATAAGCCATTTTTATGGCGGCAACAGCGGCTTCCGTTCCTTTATTTCCGTGGATTCCTCCACTTCTATCTATGGATTGTTGCATGGTGTTATCGGTCAAAACACAAAAAATAACAGGAATATCCGTTTGAACATTCAAGTCTTTAATGCCTTGGGTAACGCCTTCGCATACAAAATCAAAATGCTTGGTTTGTCCTTGAATCACGCAACCAATCACGATTACGGCATCCACATTTTGGGTTTGCAACATTTTTTTGGCTCCATAAACGAGTTCAAAACTCCCGGGAACATTCCATCGAATGATGTGTTCCGAGGGAACTTCGTTTTCGAGAAGACCTGTTATTGCACCATTGAAAAGCCCTTCGGTTATGGTGTCATTCCACTCTGAAACAACAATCCCAAACCGAAAATTTTTCGCGTCTGGGATTGAGTTTTTATCGTATTCGGACAAATTTTTATTTATCGTAGCCATCTTTATTTAAGATTACAGATTGTAGATTTTAGATTGCAGAAAAACTGTCATCTGAATACTGCCATCTGGATTTATTGTGCCAATCCTATCAATACATCTACTGAAGCAGCTTCAGGAGAGGCCTCAAAATTCTCTTTTATATCCGTGAAATATTTAAGAGCGTCTTCATTGTTTTTTAATTCCAAAGCTGTTTTTCCTGCTTTCAACAAGAAACGTGGCGTAGTAAAATCATTTTTATTGGATTCAGCCGCTTTCACATAATATTCCAAAGCTTCTTTTGGTTGTTTGTTTTGAGAATAAGCATCTCCAATGGCACCTTTTGCCAAAGCGCTCAAAACAACGTCATCCGATTTGAATTTTCCTAAATAATCAATAGCTTCCGTGTATTTACCTGTATTCAAGTAGGCAATACCTGCATAATAGTTGGCAAGATTCCCTGCATCTGTTCCAGAATATTTATCGGCAATATCAACAAAACCGAATTTTCCTTCAGCTCCTTTCAAAGACAATTTATATAGAGAATCACTGGCAACACCGTCTGTCGCTTGCTGAAAATATTGTTGTGCTTGAAACATTTCGGTTGCAGCCTCGTCTTCTTTTGGAGCGGCAACAAATTTTTCATAGGCTAAATATCCAACCAAAACCAATGCGATTGCACCAACTACTCCAATAATTACATTTTGATTTTTAGCTACAAAATCTTCAGTTTTTGAAGCCGTTTCGTCCAATGTTGAAAAAACACCTGCAGTGGTACTGTCTTTTTCAATAACTTGTATGTCTTCCGTAACTTCAGTAACTTCTTTTTCTTTTGCTGGTTTATATCCTCTTTTATTATAAGTAGCCATTTAAATTTTAATTTAGTGAGTGGCAAAAATATAATATTTATTCAAATCTAAAACCTCTTTTATCGATATTTTTCAATAATTTGCACCCACCTAAAAAAAACGCTTCAAAAGCAACAAGTTTCTCAATACCAGCTAGCCTTACAAATGTATTTAAAAAAGATTTCCTTATTCAATTACAAGAATTTTTCAGAAGCAGATTTCGAATTTGTGGGCAAAATAAATTGTTTTGTGGGCAAAAACGGAATTGGAAAGACCAATGTGCTGGATGCCATCTATCATTTGTCTTACGGAAAAAGTTATTTCAACCCGTTGGCTGTCCAAAACATCAAGCACGGGGAAGAATTTTTTGTCATCGACGGCGAGTTTGAAATCAACGAAAGAAACGAGCAAATTGTATGCAGCCTAAAAAAAGGACAAAAAAAAATATTGAAACGCAACGGAAAAGTCTATGACAAATTTTCGGAACACGTTGGCTTCATTCCATTGGTAATCATCTCGCCTGCCGACAGGGATTTGATCGTGGAAGGCAGCGAAACCCGTCGAAAATTTATGGACAGCGTGATTTCGCAATTGGATTCCCAATACCTGAAACAACTCATTCAATACCAAAAAGTGATGAGCCAGCGCAATGCCTTGTTGAAATATTTTGCGTTGAATTATGTTTTCGACAATGACACCCTTTCTATTTACAACGAGCAACTCGCCACTTTCGGGAAATACATTTTCGAAAAACGGAAAGAATTCATCGAGCAGTTTATCCCTATTTTCAACACGCATCATCAAGCCATAACCGGCTCGCAAGAAACCGTGCAATTGGTTTACGAAAGCCATTTATTCGAGAATGACTTGTTGACACTTTTGGAAGAAAACATCAATAAAGACAGGGCTCTGCACTACACTAGCGTGGGAATCCACAAGGATGATTTATCGTTTGAAATCGACAATTATCCGATAAAAAAATTCGGCTCGCAAGGCCAACAAAAATCATTTCTGATCGCCTTGAAACTGGCGCAATTCGAGTTCATAAAAAACCAATGCGGCCTAAAACCCATTTTATTGTTTGACGACATCTTTGACAAATTGGATGAAAGTCGGGTATCCAAAATAATGGAAATGGTCAACAGCGATTCTTTTGGACAGCTTTTCATTTCGGACACGCATCCAGAACGCACCGAAAACATCGTGAAATCGACACACCAGACTTATAAAATATTCAACTTGTAAAAAGAAATTGCCTATTTTAGCCACACATAAAATAAATCAATTCCACAATGAAATTTCGACATCTTTTCTTGCTCCTGCTCCCTTTTACAGCTATTTTCTGTAACGGACAAACTGCGAAAAAAATCGAAAACATTGAAGCGACAGTTTTCGCGGAAAAGATAAAAACCACTCCAAATGCCCAAATTCTGGACGTGAGAACTCCAGAAGAATTTGCATCGGAACATATCGACAATGCAGTAAACATCAATTGGCTCGCCAATGATTTTGTGGCAAATACAGGAAAATTAGACCCATCAAAACCCGTATTTGTGTATTGCAAAAGCGGTGGAAGAAGTGCCAAAGCTGCTGCAAAATTAGACGAGCTGGGATTCAAAAAAATATACCAACTGGAAGGCGGAATCTTGAAATGGAATTCGGCCGGCTTGTCAAAACCGGATGACAAAATCATCGGTATGTGCAACCAGGAATATGCCGAGTTATTGAACACGGATAAAAAAGTGCTGATCGATTTTTATGCCGAATGGTGCGCACCCTGCAAAATAATGACACCTTATCTTTTGCAAATGCAAAAAGATTGTGCAGACAAAGTAGTCATCATTCGACTGAATGCCGACGAAAACAAAACATTGATGAAAGAAATGAAAATCGACGAATTGCCGACCCTCTTATTATACGAAAACAAGGAAATCAAATGGAAACATTCCGGTTTCATCAGTGAAGAAGATTTAAAAAAACAATTGTAATCCTCAAAAAATATGCTTTCAAAAGACAGTTTACAATTCCTGGACGATTTAAAAGCCAACAACAATCGGGATTGGTTTTTGGACAATAAAAAACGATACGAAGTTTTCAAAAAAGACTACCAGCAATTGGTGGCAGACATCCTGGATGCGATGAAGCCGCTCGATCCTTCTTTGGAAATGCTGGAAGTAAAAAATTGCACTTTCAGGATCAATCGCGACATTCGTTTTTCGAAAGACAAATCACCTTACAAAGACCATATCGGCATCTGGATTTCGAGTGGTTCCAAAGGAATGAATCGTTCGGGCTATTATGTCCACATCGCCAGAAGTGGCAGTTTTATAGCCGGTGGATTCTATTGTCCCGAAGCCGAGGATTTGAAAAAAGTGCGAAAAGAAATTGCTTATTTTCACGAAGATTTGGAAGAGATTCTTGCCCATAAAAATTTCAAAAAGGAATTTGGTGATTTTGACCGGAATGAAAAAAACCTGCTGAAAAACCCGCCAAGAGGCTACGAAAAAGACCATCCTGCAATAGAATTCCTGAAATTAAAAAGCTTTGAAACCTCGCAGAAATTTGATTTTGAAGAAATTTTAAAAGAAGATTTCGTGTCCAAAACGACCCAAAAATTAATCCTGTTGAAACCCTTGAACGATTTCATCAATCGGGCACTGACTTCTGAAGACTAATTCATGAAAATGGAAAAACGCAAGATACTTTTTCTAGGAGAAACCTACAGGGCCGACGCCATCACTTGGATGAACGGTTTGAAAGAGTTTGGCGATTTTGAAATCATCACTTGGGAACTCAAAACACCCAGCACTACTTTTTGGAATAGGCTAGTCCGAATTTTCGAATTCAGCACCGCTTATTTTTCGATTAAAAAAATAATCAAAAAGCACCAACCCGACATGGTTATTGCCGAAAGAACCACCAGTTATGGTTTTCTTGCCGCATTATCGGGAGTAAAACCAGCAGTAATTGCGCAACAAGGCAGAACCGATTTATGGCCCGAAAAATCTATTTTGCTGCCACTAAAATCAATGATTCAATGTTATGCTTTTAAAAAAGCAACTTTAATTCACGCTTGGGGACCGGTGATGACCATTTCTATGCGAGAAGCCAATGTCGACATGCATAAAGTGTTGGTCTTGCCAAAAGGAATCGATTTGGAGCAATTTAAAAACAAAGAAAACATTCCATCACAAAAAATAACCGCCATCGTGACCCGATCCTTAATGCCGGAATACCGACACGATGTAATCCTGCAAGCCTTTTGGATTTTAAGCCTAAAAGGGATTGATTTCGAATTAACCATTGTTGGAGACGGAAAACTGTTGCCCATGTTACGAGAAATGGCAAAGAAAATGAACCTTGAAAACAAGGTCGTTTTTACGGGGCGAATTCCAAACACAGAATTACCCGAACTATTGCAGCAATCCAATTTTTACATCAGCATGCCCATAACCGAAGGCGTTTCGGCTTCCTTGTTTGAAGCCATGGCTTCCAATTGTTATCCAGTGGTTACTGATATTCCGGGAAATCAAAGTTGGATCAAACACCGCGAAAACGGCCAACTGATAACGATTGGTGATACCGAAATGCTTGCCAATGAACTGCTTTGGGCATTAGAAAACCAAGAATATCGAAATGCGGCTGTCATAAAAAACAGAAAATTTGTGGAAGAAATTGCAGATTACAACACCAATATGGAAATTATTGCCAACAAGTATCACGAATTAATCAACACGTCAAAAAGCTACTAATTTATGTGTGGAATTAATGGAATCCTGCATCTGCAATCGCAAAAAAAAGTGGACGAACGCCTCTTGACCAAAATGCGTGACACACTCGAGCATCGCGGGCCTGACGACAAAGGATTATTCATTGAAAACAACATTGGTTTAGGACATCGAAGGCTTTCCATTTTGGATGTTTCCGAGGCTGGACACCAACCTTTTCTTTCGGATAATGGTCGTTATGTCATGGTCTATAATGGCGAAATTTACAATTTCAAGGACTTTTATCCCGAACTGCGAAGCAACGGATTTGACATTCGCACCAGTTCCGACACGGAAGTTTTGTTGAAATTATTCGAATTGCACGGCACGAAAATGCTTCACCGCCTCAACGGGATGTTTGCCTTTGTAATCTGGGACAAGAAAGAACGAAAACTGACGGCCGTTCGCGACAGAATGGGCGTCAAACCATTGTATTACTCTTTTTACGGTGAAACTTTCTATTTCGCTTCTGAACAAAAAGCCCTGTTTGCGGCTGGAGTTTCCTTAAAAATGGCGCAAGACGGAATGGAAGAATATATTTTCAACCGTTTTGTGGCCGGCGAAAACACCTTGTATGAAAACGTAAAAAAAGTGTTGCCGGGACATATTTTGACCCTTCACGAAAGCGGAAAAACAACTTCTGAAAAATGGTGGGATTTGAAAACAGAAATTCAAAACCAGCCCAAAATCACGAATCCGGTGGAATGGTTTCGGGAAACTTTTGACGATTCCGTAAAATTGCGAATGGTGAGCGATGTTCCCGTTGGCGTTTTGTTGAGCGGTGGACTCGATTCCTCCTCGATTTTGGCTTCGTTGAACCAGCAAAATTTCAAGGATATCCAAACATTTAACATTGGATTCAAGGAAAAGGAACACAACGAATCACACTTGGCCAAAATGATGTCCGATAAATTTAACTATGGTTTCAACACCATGCAATTGGAAGACAACGCTCTTTTTGACAAGCTGATCGATTCCACTTATTTTCAGGATGAACCCATTATGCACTTGAGCGAACCGCATATTTTGGCACTTTCGCAAATGGCAAAACCATCGGTAAAAGTGTTGCTTTCCGGCGAAGGTGCCGACGAATTGATGGGCGGCTACGTGAGATACAAAGCCTTGAAATATCCGTCATTACTCAGCACGATTGCCACAATTGGCCACATGGATTATTTCACGACAAGTCCGCGTTATGAAAAACTGGCCCGTTATTCCCAAATAAAAAATCAGGACGATTTGGTCATCTATAATGGCTGCAATATCTATCCGAATGACATTGCCAAAAATTATGGAATTATCAATCCACCAAAAAACGAATACAGAAACCAAATACTGGAAGAGGCAAAATCCTTGTATCCCAATAATTTGAGAAGACAAGCCCTTTATTTTGACCAACACTCTTATTTATGTTCGCTTCTGGACAGAAACGACCGTTGCACGATGGGTGCTTCCATCGAATGCCGGGAGCCTTTCCTGGATCAAAGACTTATTATAGGATTGGGTTCCTTGAACGACAAGTGGTTATTTACGGGCAAAAAATGGAAATTCATACTAAAATCGGCCATGGCATCGCGTTTACCGGACGAAATCCTGAATTTCAAAAAAGTGGGATTGAGCGTTCCTTGGGGCGATTATTTGGTAAAAAGTCCCGGATTCATTGCCGAACTGGAATCCTTTTCGAAAAGTGATTTGTTCCAAATGCCGTATTTCGAAAATATCGATGCCAAAAAACTCGTCCAAAATTTACGAAAAGGCGACACCAAAATGATTCCTTACATCATGCCGATATTTATGATGCATATTTGGCTAAAAACCTATGCAAATAAATTTTAATATTTGTCCGCAATAAACAACTGATTTTTTTTTTAGCCACAAATTACACAAATTTTCACAAATTATTATAAAATACAGTACTGAAATTAGTGTGAATTCGTGTAATTTGTGGCAAACTTTTTTTGTTTAGCTGGAATAAAACTTACGCAAATAAATTTTAATACTTACTTTTGGCCAAGATTCAAAACGCACTCCCTTTATGGAAATACAAACTAATTTTTCTCTAAAAAACTACAATACTTTTGGCATCGAAGCCAGCGCCAAACAATTTGTCGCTGTTCACAATGTGGCTGAATTAAGAAGCATTTTGGAACAAAATAAATCCGAAAAAAAATTTATTCTGGGTGGCGGAAGCAACATGCTTTTGACCAAAGACATTGATGCCTTGGTTGTACACATCGATTTGAAAGGAAAAAAAATCATCAAGGAAGACGACGATTTTGTCTGGGTCGAAAGTCAAGCTGGCGAAAACTGGCATGAATTCGTGCTTTGGACCATTGACCAAAATTTGGGTGGATTGGAAAACATGTCGCTGATTCCAGGAAATGTGGGCACGACTCCTGTGCAAAATATTGGTGCTTACGGCACCGAAATCAAGGACACTTTTGTTTCTTGCGAAACTATGGCAATAGAAAATCAGGAAATAAAAACTTTTAACAATTCAGCATGTCGTTTTGGATACCGGGAAAGTGTTTTCAAAAACGAGGCAAAAGACCAATACGTAATTACTTCGGTAGTTTTCAAATTGACCAAACGCAACCATAAAATCAACATTTCGTATGGCGACATTAGTGGAGAATTGGCAAAAAACAACATCACGAATCCCGGCTTGAAAGACGTGAGCAATGCCGTAATTGCCATTCGTCAAAGCAAATTGCCAGACCCAAAAGAATTGGGAAACAGCGGCAGCTTCTTTAAAAACCCGATTGTTTTAAAATCCGATTTCGAGAAAATACACCAACAATTCCCGGAGATGAAATACTATGACGTTTCCGAAACTGAAGTAAAGGTTCCCGCAGGTTGGCTCATCGAACAAGCCGGATTCAAGGGAAAACGTTTTGGCGACGCAGGAATTCACAAGAACCAGGCCTTGGTATTGGTGAATTACGGCAACGCAACCGGACAGGAAATCCTGGATGTTTCCAAAACTATTCAAAACACAATTTTCAAGACTTTTGGCATTCATATAGAAGCAGAAGTGAACGTAATTTAAGGTTGGAATTTTAGATTTTTGAATAGTTCTACTGGAAATGTTTTGAACATTTTTTTTTAACCATTAAGAAAATTAAGAAGGTTAAGAACACTGCAAATCTTAATTTTCTTAATGGTTTAAATGTTTTGTCTTTCACACAAATACCAGCAGAACCTTTTGAAAAACAAACTAAAAACTAATTGCCGTTTATCGATGGTTAATTGACAATTGATAATTACCTTTGCACAGATTTTAAAAGAAGCCAAGCCTATATGTTAATCTTTACTTTATACTTTTTTATTGTTGTAGTTGCCATTCAACTTGCGTATTATCTGATTGTCTTTGGGAAATTTGCTTTCGCCAAAGCACATAAATCAAATCCAAAAAAAATATCGATTTCCGTTATTGTTTGCGCCAAAAATGAAGACGAAAATGTGGCCAAATATATTCCGTTGCTTGCCGAACAAGATTATCCCGATTTTGAAATCATCCTCATAGACGATGCTTCGAGCGACAACACTTTGGATATTTTCGAAGAATTCGAAAAACAATATTCCAATGTAAAATTGGTAAAAGTAAAAAACAACGAGGCATTTTGGGGAAACAAAAAATATGCCTTGACTCTCGGGATTAAAGCTTCCAAAAAAGACTATTTGCTTTTCACGGATGCCGATTGCTATCCCACTTCAAAAGACTGGATTACGACAATGAGTTCCCAATTCACGATGCACAAAACCATCGTTTTGGGTTATGGTGCCTATGAAAAAGTGGCCAAATCCTTCTTGAATAAAATCATCCGTTTTGAAACCTTGCTTACGGCAGTCCAATATTTTTCCTGGGCAAAAATCGGCCAACCTTACATGGGAATCGGCCGCAATTTGGCCTACAAAAAAGAGGAATTTTTCAATGTAAACGGTTTCATCAGCCACATCCAGGTTCGTTCCGGCGACGACGATTTATTCATCAATCAAGTGGCAAAAAGCAAGAACACGGCACTTTGTTATTTGCCTGAAAGTTTCACTTATTCGCAACCGAAAACAAAATACAAGGATTGGTTTACCCAAAAAAGAAGACACGTTTCAACGGCCAATTTTTACAAACCATTCGACAAAATCAAACTGTCTGTTTTTTATGCTTCGCAGTTGTTGTTCCTGCTTTTGGCCACTATTTTATTGGCTTTCCAATACCAATGGATCATTGTTTTGAGTTTGGTGGGTTTCCGATATTCGTTCACTTGGATCACCCTGGGGTACTCGGCCGGAAAACTTAAAGAAAAAGATGTGATGTATTGGTTTCCCATTATTGAAATTGTGCTTATCTTCACACAATTAAATGTGTTCATCACGAATATTTTTTCAAAGCCGGTATATTGGAAATAAATCAACAAATAGAAAAAGCGAAAAAAGGCGATCAAACGGCCTTCACTTTTCTATTGGATTTTTATTGGAATGAAGTCTATGGTTTTATGCTCAAACGCACTGAAAACGAAACCAATGCAGAAGACATCACCATCGAAACTTTCTCGAAAGCCTTTGACAAAATCGCCAGTTACAACCCAGAATTCCAGTTCAACACTTGGCTGATTGCCATTGCCAAAAACGTCCACATCGACTTGATGCGAAAAAAGAAGGCAGGTCTTTTCATCGAAATTACCGACGACGAAAACCAGCAAGCCTACAACATTGCCGACACCACTCCATCGGCGGAAGACGAATTGATTACCGAGCAAAACCTTTCGCAGTTGCTGCAATTCATCAAACAACTCAAACCGCATTATCAGGAAGTCATCCAGCTGCGTTATTTCCAGGAAATGAGCTATCAGGAAATTGCCAACAAAATTGACGAACCCCTAAGCAACGTCAAAATAAAACTGCTTCGTGCCAAAAAACTTTTGGCAGAAATCATCCAGGATAATCGATAATTTATTTGGGCTTGCAAAACAGCCGTACCCATTATTTGTTATAGAAAAAAAACTTACTACCCTTTTACTTTTAAACTCCGTAAGTACGAAAAGTATTAAACAAATAAAAAACCCATTTGATTATTAGTAAATAATTATTTATATATTTGAAACTAAATAGTATGTGACGTTTGTCACACATACCTACCCAAAAAAGGTTGGCTTTGTGTGATTTTGTCACACATATATACAAGTTAGCAGTAATTGTAAACTAACATTGCGTAAAAATGAAAAATAAAATCACGTTTTCAATTATAATGTTTGCTTTAATTTTTATTGTTGTTTTTCTTTTAAAAAAAGAGGATGACAATTTCGGTGAAGTAATAGAAAAACAAGAACTTACTAGAGTTGAAAAAATAAATCAACAAAAAAAAACAACTAAAGGAAAAATTGACATAACAAACAACATACATTTAATCTGGTCAATAAAAAATTTTATTGAAAAAGAACACAAAATTGAATATTGTGAAAGTATTGATGCAAGATATATCTGTAAAATTGATGACAAAGATTATTATGGTTCAGATTTTAGAATGGATTTTCCAAAAAACGAACTTGAAAAATTATCAATTCATATTAATAATAAATCTATTAAACTAGATGCGTCACAAATCTATAATCCAAATCATAGTGGTGAATTGAGTAAAGATCAATTCAAACTTGAAAAATATAAAGATTTTTATATACTTTATGCTTTCTTTTCAGATGGAGCTGGAACTTACACTACGTATTGGAAAATAACAGATTATAATTCTAAAAGAAGTGAGTTATCAAATGATGAAAAAGATTTTGAGTGGCAAAGCAATAATTAAAAAACAACTACTGCTAACAACGGTTTGGCACAATAGCTAAATTTAGAATAAATAACAACGTTCGATTTTCCGCTGGAAAATCTTATCTTAGCAAGAAAATAATCGTTTCACGCAGTCGCTACTGCGCCAAGCCGCGGAGCGTTGGCGGTAATGCAACCTAAAAAAAACCGAAATGAAAATTAAGACCATATTTATCTTTTTGATATTTATAAGTTGTCATCCTTTGTTTTGTTCTTGGCAAAATGGTTATGAAGAAATAAATTACGAACCATCTAAAAGAGAAATAATTGGGAAATATGAATTAAGCGAAAAATCAAAATCATATTTAAACGAAGACTATTATACTTGGCCTCTAAAACTTGAAATATCGGAAAACAAACAATTCAAGTTTCTTTTTGAGGATAATCCTGAAAGTTTAGCTGACAAAATATTTGCAGAAAAAGGAAATGACTCTAAAAGGAATAAAACAGGAAAATGGTTCTACTCGTTTATGGATAAAGAGAAAATCTGCTATTTTGAGTTAGAGGGAATTTGTGTTCAACCTCTATGCAAAAAAGACGGAAAAACTTCGATAATGATTACAATTGGAGATGGTGATGAATGTAATGGAATTGTTTATGAAAAAGTGGAATAAATAAATGCACTACCGCCAACAGCCACTACAACGGATTTGGGTATTTGGCTTAATGGAAAGTTGGTTTTGTATTTGGGATTATTTGCTTCGCCTATTCGCTACCGCTCGGGTGGCAAATCCGAAGAATGGGCTTAATTTAGTCCCAAACTGCTTGTAGCGCGAGAACGTCAGGCTGTGAAAAAACTACTTCAAATTCAGAAAGTATTCGGAGGGCTCTACCAAAGAAAAAACTCAAATATGGGATTCTCAAGAGGTTGATTTTAGTTTTTTCACAGACTGACGTTAGCAGTATCTTTTGCGCAAAAAACAAAAAAATTTGAATTTAATACCAATTATTGGTATCTTTGATAAAAAAAATTATGGCACGAAATACATCAATATTATTAGGAGACTATTTTGAAAATTTTATTAATGAACAAATTGCTACAGGAAAATATAGTTCAGTGAGTGAAGTTGTTAGAACTGCTTTAAGAGTTTTCGAACAAGAAGAAAATAAAACAAAATCTTTAATCAATGAACTAAAAATTGGTGAAAAGAGTAGCAAAATCAGAAATTTTGACCGCAATAAAAATCTTGAAATGCTAAAAGCTAATTTTCAAAAATAATGTCAGAGTATATAATTAGTGAAAAGGCATTAGAAGACATCAATAACATTTGGATTTATACAGCAGAAAATTGGTCTGTTGAACAAGCAAATAGATATTATAACTTAATTATTGACGAAATTGAATATATCGTAGATAATTTTGATATGGCTATTGATTTTGGAAAAATTAGAAAATCATATAAATATTCAAAAGTAAAATCACATTTAATTTTCTTTAAAAAAGACAAAACTAATGAAATTGAAGTCATAAGAGTTTTACACGAAAGAATGGATATTGAAAACCGATTAGCTGACTAAATAAAAAAAGCTACTGCTAACAGGTACAACAACGGATTTACTTCGTCCGTTCGGCTTGCAGCCTCGGGTGGGCATTTGGCTTAATGGAAAGTTGGTTTTGTATTTGGAATGATTTGGAAAATAAACAGTAAAAAAATATCTTTGCAATCGCTTTGACAGTGCGGGATGTAGCGCAGCCAGGTAGCGTACTAGCATGGGGTGCTAGGGGTCGCTGGTTCGAATCCAGTCATCCCGACAGCAACAAAAAGCCTGACTGTAAACAAGTCAGGCTTTTGTTTTTTTACAAATGAGCAAACCAACTTTAATCCTAAAAGTTGTCGTTTTTTTCGCAAAGCCCCGAAAACAGTGACTCCTATTCTTCTTGTTAAAATAATTTAAAAATAATCGATATTTTATATATTAAATTAAACATCTTTTACGTTATGTGTTAAAAGACACTGCTTATGACTTGATAAATACCTAACAATAAAAACCACAAATTATGTCTAGATTAAGTATTTACGAAACCCGTTGGATTGACCTTATTTTCGAAAACAGAAACCAGGAATACGGCGCCTATCAATTGCGACGTGAAAGTGTCAAAAGTTCCTTGACCGCCCTGTTTATTGGATTCTTGTTTGTGGCGTCCATTGGGACAATTACGACAATTGCCAGCCATTTCAATCGAAATGTTGAACCCGTCATTACAATTCCAGAAGATTCAGACCCTATTGTCATTACCAAAGTCAATCTTGACAAAATAGTGGAACCAATGCTTCCCGAGATACAAAGCCAAGCGACTGAAGCCACAATAGTGAAAGACCAACTCATAAATCCGGTTATCGTGCATCCAGCGGACGCTAATCCAGACATAGCCACAAACGTGGAAAACAAAAATGTCTCTGACGTGATTTCGGATGGAACAGGAACAATTGGCACGAACCCGACTTCAGGAAATGGAGCAGGAACCGGAACCGAAACCACCAAAGCAGTTGATTACGGAACCACTGTCGTGAACACCGCCATCTTGGACAAAATGCCTGAATTTCCAGGCGGAATGGATAAATTCTACAAATATGTAGGCAACAATTTTGAAAAACCTGAAATTGACGACATCAACACCCTTAGGGTTTATGTGTCATTTGTCATCGAAAAAGACGGTAGCATGACCGACATCAAGGTTAGCAGAGATCCTGGTTACGGTTTGGGCAGAGAAGCAGTTCGAGTTTTGAAATCCTTGAAAACCAAATGGTCTCCGGGAATAATTGATTCGAAACCCGTTCGAACCGCCTACAATTTGCCGATTGTATTGGAAATGAAATAAATAAACATAATTATCAAGCAGTCCTCAAATTAAAAAGCAGAACCGAAAAGTTCTGCTTTTGTTATTGAAAAACACAATTGAAATCCAATCATTATTTTTTTGTGGTAGTCGTAGTTTTTGTAGTCGTTGTGGTGGTCTTGGTGGTAGTTTTTGGTTTAGCCACAACCGGCATTTTATGCACGTAAGCTTTGTACAATCCCTCTTTTTCGGCTCTCTTTCTGGCATTATTGGCTCTTTCTTGCGAATCTGGGTGCGAACTCATCATGCGAGTCAAAAAATCACTTTGGGTTCCCCCACTCAATTTTGCCAAAATTGTAAAAGCAGATTCAACGGCATTCACGTCATAACCGTTTTTCTTCATGAAATCGTAGGCAAAGGTATCCGCTTGCGATTCTTGTTTTCGGCTGTGTTTGCAATCTATCATGGCACTGCCTATTTTTCCCAATTGACTGTCGGTTATCACTGCAACCTTGCCTGATTGTGAAGCGGCACCATCAATCAAGGCTTCTTTTTGATAAGCCGCTTTGATGGCATCCCTGGAATCGTGATTGACAACATGGCCAATTTCATGACCAATAACCACCAACAATTCATTGTCGTCCATTACATCCATCAAACCAGTGTAAACACGTACACTCCCATCGGCGGTGGCGAAAGCATTTACTTCTTTGAGAACATAAACTTTATAGTTTAAAGCCAATCCATAAGCGTTGGTGTATTTCCCAAAAATCTTGTTTAACCGAATGGTATATGGATCCGTTGGACCTGCAATGACGTGTTCAGCATCCATTTTAACAACGGCTTCTTTTGATAATTGGGCAGCCTGTGCATCGCTAAAAGTAAATCCAGTTATCCCTTTTTGAACAGCCCCCAAGGCTTTTTCATCAAATTTAATTTGCGCATTGGCATTTGAAAAACCCAAAAAAGCAATTAACACAACTAAAAATATCGATTCTCTTTTCATCTTTTTTAAGTATTGGTTCAGCATAACAAATATAATATTAAGTTTTGATTTTCTAAAAAAGTTTTCCTGCATTCCACAATAAATTTAAGACAAGGTTAACCTTCAAACTTATTTTACTTTCCAAAATCAATATTTTTAAGTGTTAAAAAAACGTTAAACAAAAATTAAACAACTGTTTAAATTAAACAGTTGTTTAATTTTGCGCTCTTAAAATCAGAACACAATGGAAAACGATTTAAACGACAAACAAATCCAAATTTTAAAAATAGCCGAAACGCTATTTGCCGAAAAAGGATTTGACGGCACTTCGATTCGGGATATTTCAAAAGAAGCCAAGATTAACGTCGCCATGGTTTCCTATTATTTTGGCAGCAAAGAAAAGTTGCTGGAAGCCTTGGTATTATTCAAAACTTCTGGACTCAAAGAACAACTGGTCAATTTGATAGAAGAAAACCTCGAACCTATTGAAAAAATAAACAAGCTGATAGAACTTTACATCAATCGACTCAATTGCAACAGGGGAATTTACCGAATACTGCATTTTGAATTGGCATCAAAAAAGAAAGTGTTGGAATTGGAGTCCTTTACAGACATAAAAAAGTCAAACTTAAAATCATTGGAACTCATTATTCAAGAAGGTCAAGCCAAGGGTGTTTTTAGAAAAGACGTGATAATTCCGCTGCTAACTCCAACCATTCTGGGAACCTATTTTCATTTCCAGATGAACAAACCTTTTTTTGAAGAAATATTAGACTTGAAAACGGAAGAAGCATACAACAATTACATCAAAACAGATTTGACAAAACACATTCAACAAACCATTAAAGCCCTATTGATATATGAAAATTAGTCATTTAATGCTCTTGGGAGGGTTCTTCATTGGAATTTCATCCATCAATGCCCAAGACAAGACCAATTTAAAGCTGGAAGAGGCCATACAATTGGCTTGGACAAAAAGTAATGAAATTTCATTGGCCAACACCAAAGTCGAAACCAAGAAACAAGAATTACAATCGGCCAAGAACACCCAATATCCAGATTTAAAACTTACCGGACAAGCGTTGCAATTAACGGAACCAACCGTACACCTGGAAGTTGATGCAGGATCGGGATCATTTCCCGTGCCGGACAGAATGTTTATTGGTCAAGCCAGCTTGAAACTGCCTATTTATGCAGGAATGAAAATTCAAAACGGCATAAAACTTCAGGATAATTTGTTTCAAGCCGAAAATGCAATGGCATACAAAACCAAAGAAGATGTGGCCATGAGAGTCATAAACTATTATGCCAATTTACACAAAGCGCAAAGAACCATCGAGTTATTGAAGGAAAATCAAAAAAGCGCCCAACAACGTGTCAATGATTTTGTCGCCTTGGAAAAAAACGGAATCATTCCACGAAATGATTTATTGAAGGCACAACTCCAGGTTTCCAAAATTCAGTTGTCGCTTGATGAAGCTTTGCACAATGAAAAAATAATCAATTACTATTTGGTTACGTTGTTGAAATTACCGGCTGAAACAAGACTGGCAGTAACCGAAAGTGATTTGATCAACTTTCCAAAAAATGCCATTCCAACGGACGAACAACCGGCTTTTCAAAACCGTAAAGATTTGGAAGCACTGCAATTTCAGGAAAAAGCTACCCAAAACAACATCAAGATAGCCAAGGGAGATTATTATCCCAACGTTGCTTTGACTGGAGGATATACAGCCCTGAACCTCAACAATGTCGTGACATTGGAAAACGCCATGTTTGTAGGTGTAGGTCTATCTTATGACATCAGCGGTATTCTAAAAAATGGCACCCAGGTAAAAATTGCCGAAAGCAAAGCGCTTGAGATAAAAAACACCGAAGAACTTTTAAAAGACAACATCAGGGTTCAAGTACAACAGTCTATCACCAATTATGATTTGGCCATAAAACAAAATGTTGTTTACAATCAAGCTGTTGAACAAGCCACTGAAAACTACCGAATCGTAAAAGACAAATACGAAAACGGACTTTCGGACACCAATGATTTACTGGAAGCCGACGTGGAGCAACTGAAATCAAAAATAGCCGAAACCATTGCCAAAGTGGATGTCATTCAAAAATACTACGAATTACTTTCGGCTACCGGACAATTATCACAAACCTTCAACCTTTCAAAAATATAACCATACCCTATCATGGAAAAGAAAAAAACAAACAAAAAATTCATTATAATCCTTTCGGTTTTAATCCTGGTTGGAGGAACTTACGGAATCACGAAATACCTTCATTCTCAAGCACACGAAGAAACGGATGATGCCCAAATAGAGAAAAACATGAACCCAATTATCCCAAGAGTTTCGGGGTATATCAGCAAAGTGTATGTAAAAGACAATGATTATGTAAAAAAAGGAGATACTTTGTTTACCATTGACAAAAGAGATTACCAATTAAAAATTGAAGAAGCCAATGCTGCATTTATAGCTGCAGAAGGTGGATTTGAAGTAGCCAAAGAAGATATTGGAAGCGCTTTGGCAAGTATTGCCGTTTCGGATGCCAATGTACAATCGGCTGGTGGAAATATCGAAACTGCAAAAATTAGATTGGGAAGAGCAAACAGCGATTATGTGCGTTATGAAAACTTATACAAAAATCACTCCATCACGAAACAACAATACGAACAAGCATTAGCCACAAAACAGGAAGCGGAAAGCCAAGTTCGTATTTTGCAACAACAACAAAAAGCGAGTGCTTACCAAAAAACGGTAATTGAAGCAAAATCAAGAGTTAGCGACAAACAAACTGAAGTGGCCGCCGCCAATATCAAAAAAGCAAAAGCATTGTTGGAAGTGGCTGAATTGAACTTGAGTTACACTGTAGTGACTGCTGCCATTGACGGCCAAGTTTCAAAAATTGACATTCAACCGGGACAATTGGTTCAACAAGGACAATCTTTATTTTACATCATCAACAACAATGAAGCTTGGGTTGTGGCTAATTTTAAAGAAACACAATTGAACAAAATGATTATTGGTCAAAAAGTAACGGTAAGTGTGGATGCTTATCCTGATTATGATTTTGAAGGAACGCTTACCTCGTTCTCGCCAGCAACCGGATCTCGTTTTTCATTGCTTCCGCCAGATAACGCAACAGGAAACTTTGTAAAAACCATCCAAAGATTACCGGTAAAAATAAGCTTGAAACCTTCAAACGATCCTGAAAAAATAAAATTGCTTCGCCCAGGCATGAACGCTGATGTTGATGTTCATTTGAAATAATCGGTTGAGCAAAATTTAAACCATTACACTTTAAAAATCTAAAATGGTACAAAACGGAGATGACGATTTAGTAGAATACGGCATAAACAGGGTCATTATCACGATAACCTGTATAATGTGTGCTTTACTGGAAATCGTGGATACCACGATTGTAAACGTAGCCCTAAATAATATGAGAGGTAGCCTAGGTGCTACCCTAACCGATGTCGCTTGGGTGATTACAGCGTATGCAATTGCAAACGTAATTGTAATCCCAATGACAAGTTGGTTGTCGCAACAATTTGGTCGCCGTAATTACTTTGCGACCTCGATTGTCGTTTTTACGGTAGCTTCGTTTTTATGCGGAAATGCCACCAATATTTGGGAACTTGTTGCCTTTCGGTTCATACAGGGTTTGGGAGGTGGAGCCTTATTGGTAACCGCGCAAACCATTATCACCGAGAGTTATCCCATGGCCAAAAGAGGAATGGCACAAGCGATTTACGGAATGGGAGTTATTGTTGGGCCAACGTTGGGACCGCCTTTGGGTGGTTATATTGTTGACCATTTTTCATGGCCTTTCATTTTTTACATCAACATTCCGATAGGTATTATCGCCACTTTACTAACCATTGGTTATGTAAAAAGTCCAAAATATGGGGACAAACTAAAAGCAAACCAGGTCGATTGGTGGGGAATTGTACTCTTGACCACTTTCATCGGTTCACTGCAATTTGTATTGGAACACGGCCAACAGGACGATTGGTTCAATGACAACATGATCGTGACCTTAAGCGTAGTTTCCTTCTTTGGTTTAATCCTGTTTATATGGCGTGAGCTCGTTTATAAACATCCAATCGTAAATTTGAAAGTCTTGAAAGACACCAATCTTCGAATCGGAACCGTTATGTCATTCATTATGGGATTCGGACTGTTTGGATCGACCTTCATCATTCCGATATACACCCAGTCCGTATTGGGATGGACGGCAACTGATGCGGGATTGTTGCTGATTCCAAGTTCCATAACAACGGGTATCATGATGCCATTTATTGGTAAAATGATTCAGCGTGGCGTTCCCCAAGTCTATATGGCAGCGGGAGGATTCCTTGTGTTCTTCATTTTTACCTTTTTGATGCACGGAATAATGACACCGGACACGGGCGTTGAGCACATGTTTTGGCCGTTAATCCTTAGAGGTGTTGGTTTGGGCTTATTGTTTGTGCCAATTACCACTTTATCATTGTCCACCCTAAAAGGGAAACATATTGGTGAAGGGGCAGCTTTTACGGGAATGATGCGACAATTGGGAGGTTCTTTCGGTATTGCCATCATTACCACTTACCTCACCAGGCTCAATCAGGAACACCGCGTGAATTTGATATCCTATCTTGACCAAAGTTCTTATAAAGTACAACAAACCGTGCATCAACTGCAGATGGGCTTTATGGCTAAAGGATACAGTTACAATGAAGCCTTGTCCAAAGCCTATAAAATAATAGAATCAAAAGTGATGCTGCAAAGTTCCGTATTGTCCTATATGGACATTTTCATGTATCTCGGAATCTTGTTCCTGCTGTGCATTCCTTTTATTCTGATGGTCAAAAAAGGAAAAAACAAAATTGATCCTGCTGATGCCATGCATTAGAAAATTGTAATTTGTAATGAGAAAAATGCCGAGAATTGTACCCTCGGCATTTTTTATTTTACCCAGTCCTAAATACAACTCTCACAACTAATAAATAACCAATAACTCACAATTTATGAGTAACTTTGTTAGAGCCGTTTTAGTTGACCATCAGAATGGTTATCCCCGCCTAGATCAATATTTACCACATTGACGGGCAATTGGATTGTTTAGAACCCCAAGAAGAATAAAAATTTTGTAGAAACATTTAAAAACGCAACATTATGAAGAAATTTTTATTAATCGGAGCAGGAGTTATAGCCTTGTTGCATTCTTGCGCCTCCAATCCTATCACAGGAAAGAAAGAACTTAATTTTGTATCCAACAGTGAATTATTTCCAACTTCATTCCAACAATACGGTACTTTTCTGAAAGAAAACAAAGTTATTTCAGGAACGCCGGAGGCCAAAAAAGTAGAAGAAGTAGGATTAAAGATCAAAGCCGCTGCCGAAAAATATGCTGCCTATCTCGGAAAACCCGAATATTTAAAAGGTTACCAATGGGAATATAAATTAGTTGATAACAAAGATGTAAACGCTTGGTGTATGCCGGGAGGGAAAATCGTTGTTTACTCCGGAATTTTACCTGTAACCAAAGACGATAACGGTTTGGCGACAGTTTTGGGACATGAGGTTTCTCACGCTTTGGCAAATCATGGGGCACAGAGAATGAGTGCCTCCCAATTACAGGGAATAGGTGCTGCGGGATTAGCTGTCGCCACAGGAGGACAAAGTGCCGAGAATCAGCAAATGTGGCAACAAGTATACGGTATAGGCTCTCAAGTTGGAGGAATGCTCCCATTTAGCCGAAGCCATGAAAGCGAAGCCGACAAAATAGGACTTATTTTAATGGCCATTGCGGGTTATAATCCGGAGGAGTCTATTGTTTTCTGGCAAAGAATGTCCGCACAATCCGGAGGTGGAGCTCCCTCCGAATTCTTAAGCACCCACCCATCCGATGCCACGAGAATTGCAAACCTAAAAATATTAATTCCGGAAGCAAAAGCAATAGCGGCCAAAGTCAATGCAGTCAAATAATCAATAGGCGGGTTGCAGAAAGCAGATGGCAGAAGCAGTCTGCAGATTTCAGATAACAAAACTAAGACAAGTTTAAAAGCTCCGAATTTCACTATTCAAAGTGAGATTCGGAGCTTTTTTATGCTTTCTACTCTAATTATCTGCCAACTGAAATCTATCTCGTAAAAACCAAGTTATTCCCTTTCGACAAATTAGCATCAAACTGGTAGCCTTCATAGTTAAAGCCTTTCAAATCTTCGATGGTTTGTGCATTCGTGTCAATGATGTAACGCACCATCATGCCTCTCGCCTTCTTGGCAAAAAAACTGATGATTTTTAGTTTTCCATCTTTGTAATCCTTGAATTCCGGCGTGATTACGGGAACTTTCAAGGCTTTTACATCCACTGCCGAGAAATATTCATTGCTGGCCAAATTGACGAACAATTCCCCTTTGTGAAGTTCCTTGTTCAAAGCTTTGGCAATAATGGGCTTCCAAAATTCGTACAAGTTTTTGCTTTCGCCAATGGGCAATTTGGTTCCCATTTCCAAACGATACGCCTGAATTAAATCCAAAGGTTTCAAGAGCCCGTACAAACCCGACAATATTCGCAAACGGTCTTGCAAATCGTCCAGTTTTTCTATTGGAATTGAATAGGCATCCAAACCCGTGTAAACATCGCCATCGAAAGTAAAAACGGCTGGACGTGCATTTTCTTTGGTGAAAGGCGTTTTCCAATCTTGGTTGCGTTGCCAATTCAAATCAGCCAGTTTATCCGAAATATCCATTAATTCCGAAAGATTTTTGGGAGATTTTTGCTTCAACACTTTGTGAACTTGGCGAGATTCTTTCAGGAACTTCCCTTCCGAATATTTGGCGATGGGCAATGCTTTCTCGAAGTTTAGCGATTTGGCTGGCGATATGACAATTTTCATTTTTTTAATTTGTTTTAAAACGATTTCAAAAGTACAAATTGAAAATCCGAAAACGAAAATTGGCGGATATTTTTTTCATCCACGGATTCAAACGGATAAAAAGGATTCACACAGATTGAAAATCCGTTTTTATCCGCCAAAATCCGCATTTGTCATCTCGAGCAAAGACGAGAGGCGCGTGCCATTTTTATTGTTTTTTTTACCACAAATTTCACAAATAGGCACAAATTATTTTTTAGTTTTACAAAAGATAATACCAGCCTTCATACATACTTTTTACAATGAACAACAATCCCCATTGGAATATCATTTTATCCGATTTTGTCAATAAAAATCAATTCATCAAAACGGTACTTTCCGGAAACAGCATTGGCGAATTGGCCGTGTACAATAACTTGAAAGGCATTCTTTTTTCGGATAGCACCATCCAACAATTCATCGAAAAAGAAGAGCAATACGACATTTGCGAAGCCGCTCCCAAAGAATTGAACAGAAAATTACGCACGTTCTCGGCGGGCGAACAAAAAAAGGAATTCCTGAAATATTGCCTGAACCAAAATCCAGATTACATCATTTTGGACAATCCTTTCGACCATTTGGATCAAGCTTCAAGAAAAACATTGATCAATACTTTGAAAGAATTATCAAAATCGTTGGGCTTCATACAATTGGTCAACCGCACGGAAGATTTGCTTTCTTTCATTGAAAACAAGGCGCAGATAACCGACGATTCTTTTGTCGTGAAACCCGTCGACACTCCAACAAGCAAAGTTCGAAAAATGAAAACCACGTTCATTCCAAAACCTTTGCATTCGTATGAGAACAAAGATTCCATCCTTGTCAAAATGGACAGCGTTTCGGTAAGTTACAACGAAAAACCCATTATAGACTCCATTTTTTGGACGATTAAACAAGGTGAATTTTGGCAACTTGTTGGCCCCAACGGTTCAGGAAAAAGCACCATTTTATCAATGATTACGGGAGAAAACCCAAAAGGTTTTGGACAGGAATTATTTCTTTTTGGAAGAAAAAAAGGAAGCGGCGAAAGCGTTTGGGACATCAAGAAAAACATCGGGATTTTCTCGACTTCGATGACGCACTTATTCAAAAGAAACCAGACTTTGGAGCAAATGGTGCTCTCGGGATTTTTCGATTCCATTGGATTGTATATCCAACCGACCATTTTACAACAACAAATCGCGGCACAATGGCTGGAAGTCATTGCGATGGGTCATTTAAAAAACAAGTCGTTCCAAAACCTGTCTTTGGGTCAACAAAGAGTCATTTTGATTGTTCGTGCCGTTTTGAAACATCCGCCTTTAATCATTTTGGACGAACCTCTCGAAGGTCTCGACGACCACAATTCCGCCATGGTCATCGACCTCATCAATATCTTGATTCAAGAAACCAACATGACAATTATTTATGTTTCGCATCGAGTAGAACCTGCGCTGAAACCCACTTCTATTTTTGAATTAATTCCAAAGAAAACGGGGTCTATTGGCAAAATAAACCACGTGACAAATCCCGTTCAATAAATCGAATTTCTTAATTTTGAAACATGAAGACAACACCCCTGCCAGAAGCCAAAGGATACAATAATTACGGCGCACACTTGCGTGAAAAATACAACGGACAACGGGTTTATAAAGTCATTGTGGACGGTGGATTTTCTTGTCCCAACCGCGACGGAAGCAAGGGCTACGGTGGTTGCACCTATTGCAATGTCGATTCGTTCACGCCCGAACTTTCCAGGAAATCGCCAACCATTTCAACGCAATTAAAAGATGGAATGGAACGCGCCAAAAACCAGTACAAAGCCGATAAATTCATTGTCTATTTCCAGCCGAATTCCAATACCTATGCGCCTGTTTCTCTTTTGAAAACGATGTACGACGAGGCTTTGTCCATCAATACCGAGGATGTCGTGGGCTTTTCCGTGGGCACGAGACCTGATTGCATCGATGCCGAAAAAGTGGCCTTGCTGGAAAGTTATTGCGACCGATTCGACGTGGATTTGGAAATGGGAATGGAATCGATTTATGACGAAACCTTGGAGCAAATCAACCGAGGTTGCAGCCACGCCGAATTTGTTGCCGCAGTGGAATTGTTGAAAGACAGCAAAATTGATTTGTGCGTGCACACCATTTTTGGCTTCCCTTGGGAAACCCGCGAAATGATGTTGAATTACATTCACGAAATAAACCGTTTTCCGCAAATTAAATTCGTAAAATTCCACCATTTACACATCGTCGAAGGCTCGATTATGGGCGTCAAATACAAGAGAGAACCTTTCAAGCTCTTCAGTTTGGAAGAATACACCGATTTGCTTTGCGAATTGATTCCGCTCTTGCGTCCCGATATAGTCATCTAGCGCTTGTTTGGAATTTCCGATTGGGATTTGCTGATTGCCCCCAATTGGGGCTTGAAAAAAACCCAGATTCAAACCTATATCGAGAACGAAATTGAACGCAGGGAAATTGTGCAGGGTTCACTTTATATCGCCAAATAACAATCCAGAAATCCCTTGCCAACACGATAGTTTCACACGTGACAATAACTTCACAATCAAAAAAAACTATTTTTATGAATAGAAAATTATTTATATACATAGCCACGAGTTTAGACGGTTACATTGCCAAACCCAATAACAACCTCGATTTTCTTTCCATTGTAGAACAAAAAGGAGAAGACTACGGATATGCAGACTTTATAAAAACAATAGATACCATAATTCTTGGACGCAAAACTTACGACAAGGTAAGTACAATGGCTTTTGATTCTCCGTATGGAAAAAAAGACACCTATATTATTACCCGGACACCAAGACCTGATATTGGTTCAATAAAATTCTATACCGATGATTTCATTGAATTGGTTACCAAACTTAAATCCGAAGAAGGCAAAAAGAACATATATTGTGATGGCGGTTCAGAAATTATAAATGAACTTTTGAAACATGACCTAATTGACGAATTTATCATTTCAATTATTCCTGTTTTTGTAGGGAACGGTACAAAACTTTTCAAAGACGGAAGACCAGAACAAAGATTAAAACTTATTTCCACCAAACAATTTGAAAAAGGATTAGTTCAACTCCACTACCAACGTATTGATAAATAAATAGATAAACACTATTTAAAACATACTTTACGTTATTAACTTTACTCAATAAATTAAAAACTAAAGTTATGGCAAAATCACATATTTATCCAGGAGCCAACTCGCTTAATGCTTACATCAACATTAAAGGCTGTAGCGAGGCAATTGAATTTTACAAAAAAGCATTTGGGGCAATCGAAAAACTTCGTTTGCTAATGCCCGATGGTAAAATAGCCCACGCAGAACTAGACATCGAAGGTTCACTAATAATGATGGCAGAAGAAAACCCGGATTGGGGAACCAAAAGTCCTGAAACATTAGGCGGAAATCCACTAACAATTGGTTTATACGTACCCAATGTGGACAAATCATTTCAAAGAGCAATCGACGCAGGAGCAAAAGAATATATGCCTCTAAAAGACGAATTTTACGGCGACAGAGTTGGACAAGTCATTGATCCCTTTGGTTATAGATGGATGATTGCAACACACAAAGAAGATGTCCCGCAGGAAGAGATGCAAACCCGAATGGACAAAATGTTTGCTGGAGAATAATACCAAAACAAATTAAAAATCAAAAGCCAACAAAAGTTTCTAAATTTAGAAACTTTTGTTACCTTTGTATAAAATTATACGTTTGAAATATTTCGAAACCCAATTTTTAGAAGAAGCCGAAAAATTTATAGCAAAACTCGACAGGAAAACCATTTCCAAGGTTTTCTATAATATTGATATTGCCGAACAAACCAACGACCCCAAATTATTCAAAAAATTACAAAATGATATTTGGGAATTTAGAACAAAATTTGGCGGACTTCAAATTAGACTGTTGGCATTTTGGGACAAAACAGACGATAAAAACACATTAGTTTTTGCAACTCACGGATTCGTAAAAAAAGTAGACAAAGTTCCTTCAAACGAGATAGAAAGAGCAAGCAAAATAAGAGCTAAATATTTTGAAAACAAACCTAAAAAATGATGCTATGGCAACTACAGAAATAAAATCAACTTCACTTTCAGAAATGAAAGACAAATATATCGGAACCATTGGAACTGAAGAAAGAGAAAAATATGAATATGAACTTCGTATGGATGTTTTGGGTCGAATGATTAAAAAAGCCAGACAAGAGCGAAATCTAACTCAAGAGCAATTAGGCGAACTTGTAGGCGTAAAAAAAGCACAAATTTCCAAACTAGAAAGCAGTACCAATAGTGCAACAATTGACACTATCTTAAAAGTTTTTAAAGCATTAAAAGCTGATATAAATTTTAACGTAACAATCGAAAAACAGAATTTACAATTAACATAAAAAACTATATTAACTTTTCTTTCCATAAAAATACCCCCAAATAGTGTCTAACTTTTTGGGGGCAGTCTATTCCGATAGGGCTTTTCCTTTCTATCATAAACAAATAAAAAAATCCGTTTTTATCCGTCAAAATCAGTGTCATTAGCGTACCAATTCTTTACTCCTCTTCCTCCGTAGCGTGTGTTTTAGAATAGCCTCTCCATTTTTCGATGCAATCCTGAAAATCCTGTGGCAATTCGGTATCAAAACGCATATATTCTCCCGTATTAGGATGAACAAAACCAAGCGTTTTGGCATGCAAAGCTTGACGTGGCAAAGCCTTGAAACAGTTTTCTATAAATTGTTTGTATTTGGTAAACGTGGTGCCTTTCAAAATTAAATGACCACCATAACGCTCGTCATTAAAAAGAGGATGACCAATGTGTTTCATGTGTACCCGAATCTGGTGCGTTCTTCCCGTTTCCAGAATACAGGAAACCAAAGTCACATAACCAAAACGTTCCAATACTTTGTAATGGGTCACGGCAGGTTTTCCAATTTCCGGATCGGCAAAAACCGCCATTTGCATACGGTCTTTTACGTGACGGGCAATGTTTCCTTCAATCGTTCCTTCATCTTCCACAACATTTCCCCAAACAAGCGCAATATACTCTCTTTCGGTAGTTTTGGCTTCAAATTGCTTGGCAAGATGCGTCATGGCCGCTTCCGTTTTGGCAATAACCAAAAGTCCAGAAGTATCTTTATCAATTCGATGAACCAATCCCGGACGTTCGCTGCTGTTCATTGGCAAATTCTCGAAATGATGTGCCAAGGCATTCACCAAGGTTCCCGTATAATTTCCGTGACCCGGATGAACCACAAAATCGGGTGGTTTGTTGACAAGCAAAAGGGCATCGTCTTCATAGACAATATCCAACGGAATATCTTCAGGATCCACCCTATTTTCGAATGGCGGATGCGACAACATAATACGTATCACGTCCAAGGGTTTTACCTTGTAATTCGATTTTACGGGAATATCATTCACATAAATATCGCCGGCAGTAGCTGCATTCTGGATTTTGTTTCGAGTTGCATTCGGAATCATGTTCATCAAATATTTGTCGATTCTCAAAAGCAATTGTCCTTTGGGAACGTCAAATCGATAATGTTCGAATAATTCGTCTTCTAAATCCTCCGTGGTATCAATATTATTGTTCATTTTCAGGTGTTACAACTGTTGGCGTGGCCGTAGTGTCCACTTCTTCCACATAACTTTCTTTTCCGTCGCCCAACACCAAATCAATTTTGGAAGCTTTCAAAACGCGATCTCCAGGTTTAACATTTCTACCTTTGCAACGCATTTCCAAAACCATGTCTTTTCCAAGATTCGGGATATACGTGATCGTGCCTTCTTCAAGACCCAAAGCTTTTAATGTTGGCACCGCTTCACGATAGGTTTTGTCAATCAAATCTGGAATTCGCACAGACGAAAACCCGGAAGCATTGATTTTTATATATACTTTTCTTCCCTCTTTTACTTTGGCGCCCGGCAATGGATCTTGCTCCACAACGCTATATTTTGGGTAATCGCTGTTGTAGTCCACACTGTCCAAAAGCACATAATCCAAATCCAATTCGTCGAGTTTTTCCTCCACTTGCTCTTCGGTTAATTTGGCCAAATTAGGTACCGTGATTTCGTGACCGTGATCGGTGGTAAAAGTCAACCAATGCATGAACAAATAACTCAAAACGGCAAGAATGACAAGAGCCGCAAATGCTTGTCCAAAAAATACGCGGCTGGTAAGATACTTACGTAAGCTCATAAATTTATTTTTATAAGTCACAAAGATAAAGGTATTTCGTTCCAAAAAAAATTCTAATTTTGTTTGGAAAACGTTTAATCGGTTAATCGATTAAACAATTAACCGATTAAACTCATAAAATGAAAAACATTGCCATCATAATGGGCGGATATTCAAGCGAATACAAAATCTCCTTAATCAGCGGAAACGTAGTCTATCAATTTCTTGACAAAACCAAATACAACGGATTTCGCATCCATATTTTCAAAGAAAAATGGGTCTATGTTGACGACAACGACGCTGAATTTCCAATAGACAAAAATGATTTTTCAACAACGGTAAACGGAACCAAAATCACTTTCGACTGTGTTTTCAACGCCATTCACGGAACACCGGGCGAAGACGGATTGATGCAGGCTTATTTTGAATTAATTGGAATGCCGCAATCTTCCTGCGATTATTACCAAGCCGCATTGACGTTCAACAAACGTGACATGCTTTCGGTTTTGAAACCTTACGGCATCAAAACCGCCACTTCTTACTATTTGAACAAAGGCGAACACATCGACACTGCCGAAATCGTTAAAACCGTGGGCTTGCCTTGTTTCGTAAAACCCAACAAATCGGGCTCCAGTTTTGGAATTTCCAAAGTAAAAACCGAAGCTGAATTGCCAATTGCCATCGAAGTCGCCTATAAAGAAGACAACGAAATCATCATCGAAAGTTTCTTGGACGGAACAGAAGTTTCTGTAGGAGTCATCAATTATCAAGGAGAAATAATCGTTTTGCCCATAACCGAAATTGTTTCTGAAAACGACTTCTTCGATTACGAAGCCAAATACCAAGGAAAATCCCAGGAAATAACACCTGCCAGAATTTCCGAAGAAATGACCCGAAAAGTGAGCGAAGTAGCCAAACGTGCTTATGAAGTCTTGAAAATGAAAGGTTTCTCCAGAAGCGAATTCATCTTTGTAAAAGGAGAACCCCATATGCTCGAAATGAACACCATTCCTGGGTTAACAACCGAAAGTTTAATTCCGCAACAAGCCAAAGCAGCAGGTATTTCATTGGAGGATTTATTCACGAATGCCATAGAATTGGCTTTAGCTTAATCACTCAAATTATGAACAAAAGCAGACTCGAAGCCTTTAGCGATGGCGTACTGGCCATTATTATCACCATAATGGTATTGGAAATAAAAGCACCTGAAGACGATAGTTTTGAATCCTTGCAACACTTGATTCCGGTTTTTCTGAGTTATGTTTTGAGTTTCATTTATGTGGGCATTTATTGGAACAATCATCATCATATGTTTCAGGTAGTTAAGAGAATTAATGGTTCTGTTTTGTGGGGCAATTTGTTTTTGCTTTTTTGGCTGTCGTTGATTCCATTTGCCACCAGTTGGATTGGAGAACATCATTTTTCGGCAGTACCAATGAGCATTTATGGTTTTGTCCTGCTGATGTGTGCTATTGCTTATAACATACTTCAAAACAGAATTATAAAATTAGAAGGAAACGATTCTATTTTACACAAGGCCGTTGAAAATGACCTCAAAGGTAAAATATCAACATTAATTTATATTTCAGCAATCCCATTAGCATTTGTTTCTCCCTGGATTTCCGGATTACTCTATATTGCGGTAGCACTACTTTGGATTGTTCCGGATTCGAGAATTGAAAAACAACTAAATTAAGACGAAAATGAAAAAAGCCATTTTTCCAGGATCATTCGATCCAATTACATTGGGTCACGAAGATATTATCAGAAGAGGAATTCCTTTGTTTGACGAAATTGTAATTGCTATTGGTATTAATGCCGAAAAGAAATATATGTTCTCGCTTGAAGAAAGAAAACAATTTATCGAAGAAACATTTAAAGATGAACCAAAGGTTTCCGTCATTACTTATGAAGGACTAACCATTGATTTATGCAAAAAAATCAATGCCAATTTCATCCTCCGCGGCCTGCGAAATCCAGCCGATTTCGAATTCGAAAAAGCCATCGCCCACACCAATCGAAGAATGTCAAAAATTGAAACGGTGTTTTTGTTGACCGCTGCAAAAACATCCTTTATCAGTTCAAGCATCGTGAGAGATGTTCTCCGCCATAACGGAGAATATCAATTATTGGTTCCTGAAGCGGTTAGAGTTAAAAAATAAATTTGAAAAAAGGCTATTATAGCCTACTTTCGCCGAAAATAACAAAAGAAACAAAATGAGTATAGAAAGAGAATTAATCAAACGCAGTGGTGGAAAATGTGAACTTTCCGGCGTTACTGAAGATTTAAAAGTATATCAAATTCTTCCAACGCGAAAAGGCGGAATTGACGAAAGTATTTTAATCAATGTAACTCTTATAGACCAAATCGAAAATCCTGAAAAAATGGATGTAAACCTTTGGAGATGCCTGAATGATAGTATGTGGAGCGAACATCTTCCTGTTCAAATTGTTTCTTGGAGAATGTTGAGCCGTTTGCGCAACCAGGAATTATTGGAGCAAATGTACCTTGACGAAGATGATTTGGCTTGGGCTCAGGCAACTGGTGAAGGCGAAGAAGACGAGAACAAAGTGATTCACCGCGACAGCAATGGTGTTATTCTAGAAACCGGAGATTCCGTGGTTTTAATCAAAGATTTGAAAGTAAAAGGATCGAGTATGGTGGCCAAACAAGGAACTGCCGTTCGCAACATCAGACTAGACCACGAAAATGCCGAATATATTGAAGGAAGAGTTGATGGTCAAACCATAGTGATTATCACGCAATACGTAAAGAAAATTTAGTTAGCAGTTAGCAGTTAGCAGTTAGCAGTTAGCAGTTAGCAGTTAGCAAAAAAACGAAAACGTCTTGATTTCTCGAGACGTTTTCGTTTTTTTATATAGCTGTTTAACATTCTTAATCTGAAATCTGAAATCTGAAATCTGAAATCTGAAATCTGAAATCTGAAATCTGAAATCTGAAATCTGAAATCTGAAATCTGAAATCTGAAATCTGAAATCTGAAATCTGAAATCTGAAATCT
>NZ_FQWB01000022.1 GCF_900129545.1 Flavobacterium fluvii
TTTGAATAGCCTTCGAAAGCATTGGTTTCGTTGTCGTATTTGGTGGTTTCAAAAACCAATACTCCCCAACGGTTGTATATTTCGATGCCAATACCCGATGGATAACAAATATCGTCATTGACACCATCGACAACAAGCTTTTCATTTATGCCGTCACCATTTGGAGTGAAAGCATTGTGAACAACAACAGCTTCACAACCCAATACTTTACAATCAAAGTTTATATTCAAGTTTAGCGTGATTCTTGTAGGGCAACTTCCATCAATCACGTTGTACTCGAAAACATGAATTCCTAAAGGAGCATCAAGAGGATTGAAACTGCTGCCTTGCAATATTCCTATATTGTCTTTATTGATCCAAGTACCGTTTGTAGGTGTACCTGTAGGCAATAAATCATTCAAGTTTATAGGAGTGGAGTCGGCGTTACAGGCATCGCTTGTATATGTTGTTCCACCATTTGCAATTGTCACATTGACAGTTTGAACAAATTTGGAAGCATTTCCACAAGCATCGGCCACGTTCCATTCCCTTAGAATTGAATAGGATGTCAGAGTTTGGTTGATGATGTTTTCTGTATAAACAGGAGTTGCAACGGTTGAACAATTATCGACAAACACCAAGTCTGGTTTGGCAGGAATGGCATCACAAGTTACATTAACACTAGCCGGGAATACAGTATTGGTAGTTGGTCCAACAAGGTCTTGAACATTGATGGTTTGCGAAGCTTTAGAAATGTTTCCACAAGCATCGGTAGCAGTCCAAGTTCTTGTAATGGAATAAGAACCGGCACAAAGACCTTTTGTAGTCACGTCAGCCGAAGTCAAGGTAAAAGCAGAACCACAAGCATCGGTTGCAGTAGCCACAGCAAATACAGGAGTGGCAGGACAAGAGATGGTTGAAGTTGCCGGTAAAGCTGCAATGACAGGAGCAACCGTATCCGTTACATTGATGGTTTGCGAAGCTTTTGTGATATTTCCTGAAGCATCGGTAGCTGTCCAAGTCCTTGTAATGGAATAGGAACCAGCACAAGCACCATTTGTTTTAGTATCCACAAAA
Organism: Flavobacterium fluvii; assembly: GCF_900129545.1. Lineage (GTDB taxonomy): Bacteria > Bacteroidota > Bacteroidia > Flavobacteriales > Flavobacteriaceae > Flavobacterium > Flavobacterium fluvii. The sequence continues at coordinate 1,057 of NZ_FQWB01000022.1, forward strand.
GTCAATGTTGCAGAACCACAACTATCAGTAGCAACAGCTTGAGCAAAATCAATAGGTGCGCCACAAGATATTGTTTTTGGAGCTGGCAGTTGGGCAATTACTGGAGCAGTAATATCCTGAACAGTAATGTTTACTATACCGGCAGCGCAGTTGCCAGGGTTTAGTTTGTCGCAAACCTCGAAAGCAAATTGATATAATCCCACAGGAATTCCATTTTCAGCATTTAAGGAACCTAGATTGCTCAATGTTATTTTTGGATTACTACCAGAAGTCAAGGAGATATTTACCATGTTCAAGGTAACCGGAATTTCGTTCATTGTCACATTTTCCAAAAGATTGATGGCAAGACTTGTCGCATCACAATTTACGGTCCTGTTGATGACAGGAGCTGAACTGGCCATTCTAGATAAAGCTACCGTAATTGTTACCACGGCTTGGTCGCAGTTTCCATTGTCGGCCTTTTCACAAATTTGATACGTCAAAGTATAGGTTCCTGCAGGGGTTCCTGCAACAACATCAACAGCACCATTTGAATTGAGTATTAGGTTATTGTTTGGAATTACCGTTGTAAGGAAAACATCTGCAGGGTTAACGGCAGCGTTGTTCAACAGGTCATTTGTAAACACGTTCACGATATTTGGAACACCGTTTGCCCCATTATTTGTACCAGCATTATCATTAACTGCATCAATTACAAAAGTTGGTCTTGAAGTACAGAAGGGGCTAGATGGTGGATAATCCACGACAATAGTTTCGGTAGGATTAAGGGTAAAAGCCAAAGTTGCTTTAGGACGAAGGTTTTCAAAACCATCGGCAGCCTGAATCCATTTATTGTTTGTAAATACCCAACCTGGCCAATCGGTACCGTTTCCGTTTTGATCAATGGTGGCACCCGGCCACAACACTTGACCGCTCAATGGCAAATTGGTCATTGTGGAGACTACATTGTTTTTGCTGTCAGTCCAAGTGATGGTTAATCCGTTTACTGGAGTAAAATTGTCAGGAGTTGCAGTGTAGACAATGTATGGCACGTCGTTGATACATGTTGGTGTGGCAGTAATTTTCATTACTGGAGTTTCAATGTTAATGGTTACAGTGGCTGAGTCACAATTTTCAGGATTTAATACTTCACATATTTGATAGGTTACTGTTTGTGGACCTGCAGGTGCATTAGGCAATACATCAACCGATCCATCAGGGTTAATGTGCAAAAATGGATTGGAGTTGTTAGTTGTTAAAATAACTTGCGAAGGAATTACCGCAGATCCATTTAAAGTATCGTTGGTTAAAACGTTTATTACATTTACAATAGTTTGGTTTACCCCAACAATTGGACCTGCATTGTCCGGAACCGCATCGATAAGTGGTGCAGTCACGTTAACGGTAACCGTTGCAGCATCGCAATTGGCAGGATTCAATTTTTCGCATATTTGATATACCAACGAATAATTTCCAACAGGTGTTCCAGGAGCCACAATAACATTTGTTCCTGAAAGAGAAATGTTAGAATTAGTCGAAGACACAAATGTTATATTAACATTTTCTGTGTTGACTGTTTTACAGTTCAAAAGGTCATTTGACAATACATTGGTAAATGAAACTCCACCAGTGTAACCATTTACAGGAGTTCCTGTATCGTCATTGGCAACAATAAAGTTGGTTACAATTAATTTTGATTCACAAGTCGATTCATTGCCACAAGCATCTTTTACTGTTATGACTATGGTTGTTGTTCCAGATAGAGCAACGGTTCCAGCAGCAGGAGATTGTGTAACAATTAATAAATCAGATGAAGTACAAGTATCAGTTGCAGTTACATTTTTGGTAAAATCAGGAACAATGGCTTGACAATTTGA
>NZ_FQWB01000012.1 GCF_900129545.1 Flavobacterium fluvii
TTTAAAAATTCAACTAACAAAGAAAAACATTTATCTTTGAATTAATTAACAGAACACTCTCTTAGTAAAAGTCCAAATTAGTTTGAAGACGTACACATTTAATATTATTAGCTTTTTTGCCTTTATAATCTTTATTCTCGAATGCTTTATTGGTTCTAGTTAGTATGTTTTTTTGGTTTAATTCCTTTGCAATATGCCCCATACCAAAACCTTGTTTATATTGTTCAAAAATGAACTGAATTGTCTTTGATTCATCTTCATCAATTACAATTTTTTTGTTTTCATCTTTTTTATATCCGTATGGTTGCAACAATCCACCAGTTGCACCGCCATTTAAAACTTTATCTTTTAAACCTGACGAAGTTCGAGATTTGAACACATCAATTTCAATTTGAGCAAAATCCATTAACAACCCCAAAACAGCAAATTTTGTCTTATCAATTGACCCATCAGGATTTAAGAAGTGTGAACCTCCATTTGTTGATGTTACACAAACATCAATTCCTTGTTCAAGTAATTGAGTTACTGTTATCCTTGCATCAATTGGATTCCTTCCAACACGTGAAAGTTCGGTCACGTAAAGACATTTATATTTTTTGGGTTCAAGTTTTACATTATCAAGAAACCTTGTTAATTCTGGTCTATCTTTTGAGCCTTTTAGACCACTTATTTTTTCAGAGTACAAATCAATATGAATTTCATTTTCATTATATTGTGAATGTATATACTTGGTTATATCTACAACTTGGCGTTCAAAAGTTTGATTATTTGAGGACACTCTCACATAAATTGCTAAATTTACCATTGAAAAAAAATTAAATTCAATTACAAATATAATTAATAAAATCAAAGTATGGTTCACTTATGTCTGCTTCGTGGCATAAATGTTTCCGGGCACAACATCATAAAAATGGAGGCTTTGAAAACGACTTTGGAAGCCATTGGTTTTCAAAACGTGCAAACCTATATACAGTCAGGAAATGTTTTCGTGGACTCCGAGGAAGAAAATGCCGCCGCGGTTGGGTTCAAAATTAAACAGGAAATTTTCAAGGCTTTTGGTCATGAAGTGCCTGTCGTGGTTATTGGAAAAACCGATTTGGAAACTTGTTTGAAAAATAATCCTTTTTTGAAAGAGCCCGCTGCCGATACAAAGAAACTATACGTGGCTTTTGTTTCCACTGTATTGCGAAGTGACAGCATCAATGATTTGAAAATGAGTCAGGTAAAGCCTGATGAAGCCAGTGTTGACGGCAATAAAATTTACATCAAATATGCCGTTGGAGCAGGAAAGACGCGATTTGACCAGAAATACATAGAAAAAAAATTGAACGTGACGGCAACCATCAGAAATTGGAATACCGTGACGCAATTGTTGAAAATGTACGAGGAGTTCTAAATTCAATCATTTTTAAAATATAATTACACCTTGACGCAACCTTTTCTAATTGTAAGCATCTAATGGGTAACTCTAAAAACTTAAAAATGAAACATCTTGCCCTTATTATTACTTTTCTTGCTGTTTTTACATCTTGCTCAAAAGACATTGAAGAAGCAACAACTACAGCCGATTATTATGGAAAATGGACATTGGTAAAAATGTCCGGAAGCATGATTAATTCAGTTACAACTGGAACAGCAATGGAATGGCAAGAATCATATTTGTTCAAAAATGACGGAACATTTGAAAAATCCAGAATGCGAAACACGGTTGAAACAAAAGCTGTTGGAACTTATACTGCGATTGATTATCAAGACGGAAAGTATTTAGAATTAACATATTCCAATGATAGCGAAATCATAGGAAGTTGTTATGGAAATTTAACAGAATCACTTTATTTTTCAGCTGCCAATACTTTGTCCAGTACTTGGAGAGCCTGTGATGGCCCTGGATTAGAATACCAAAAGGCCGATTCCAATTTCAATTAAAAAAACAATTTTTTTAAATCTACACCATGATTTTTGGTTAGCATACTAATTTATTTTGCCACCAAATCACAATACCAAAATCCGTAATCAAAAGCATCGGATGTCAAAGTATCGCAAGCGGTATCGGAAGAATCTTCTTTTTCGGGTCTTTCATATTTGCGATAGACTATTTCTCCAACTTCAAATGCTATGGGTTTGGAGAAAATAGGGCCGTCAAAAGTAAAGGTGTGGAATTCCCCGTTTTCGCCACAAACATCCACATTTTCGGGTAAATCATTAATAAAATCTTGATCGATAATCCTGCCCACAAAACTTTTGTCCAAAAATCGGTCATTGACACAAACCACGATGGTCTTGAATCCTAGTGCCATGAATTCCTGGATTAAATCCTGGGTTGGGATTTTCCAAAGCGGAAAAACACCTTCAAAATCCATTTCGGCTAATTTGTCTTCCCTGTATTTTCGTAAATCTTCCAGAAAAATATCCCCAAAAATAGAATGGGTAATTCCTTGTTTTTTTAATTTGGAAAGGGTGGTTTGCACAACGGCTTCATAGACTTCCATCGTTGGCATTTCGGGAATTTGCATAATTTCCAGTGGCAGCCCCATGCTTTTTGCTTGTTCTTCCAATAATTCTACCCGAACACCGTGCATCGAAATGCGCTGGAATTGTTGGTTGACACTGGTTAGCAAACAACTGATTTCGTATTCCTTGTCTTGTGTTATTTTGTACAATGCCAAAGCAGAATCTTTGCCGCTGCTCCAATTAAACAGGGCTTTTTTTACCATAATTGTCCCACTTCGTTTTTGATGAAGGCCAATGCAGCACCGCTTGGAGATGTTTTTTCGAATAAATCGCTCAAAATCACTTCCCGCAATTGATTGGCATCAGCTACTTTTTCGTTTTTCACGGCCAAACGTATTATTTGAATCGTGGCGTTTTTGGCAGCGGTTATGATGGACCAACATTCATCCGTAATGTAGATTTGTTGGGCTAAATTATGCTCGAATTCTTGCTCCACTTGCGCAATGACATAGTTGGCATATTCGTTTTTATCATCGGAAATAGGGGTAATTCTTACCAATAATTGACTTGGATTGATGCGCTCCATAAACAAGGTCATTCGTTCGTATGCTTGCAACCGCAAAGGTAAAATGTCTTTTTGGGAATCTTTTTGCAACAACCAACGTCTGGTGTTTTGCTGGTCTTTGAAATAGGAATTGAATAAAGTATAAGCCACCAATCCTGTAATAATGGCGGGTAAAGTATAACTGGCTAATTCTATCAGTTTTGTCGAATCCATTTGTGTTTGTTTATTTTTTAGTCAAGGGCAAATTAACGAATAAACCAATAAACTTATGTCTTACATTTGCTGAAATTTTTCAAAAAATGGAATCCTACATTATCATTTTACTTTGTCTGGCTGCTTTTGTCTCAGGATTTATCGATGCCATTGTGGGAGGTGGAGGATTGATCCAGACCCCGGTTGGCTTGATTTTGTTGCCCAATCTTCCGGTTTCGACAGTTATTGGATCCTTGAAAGTGCCTGCTTTTAGTGGAACTTCATTTGCCGCCTTTCAATACCTCAAAAAAGTGGATATGAACTGGAGGTTGCTCTTCATTATGATGATTTTGGCATTTCCTTCTGCGTTTTTGGGATCGACCTTGTTGACTTATGTGAGCAATGATTTCATGAAACCCTTATTGTTGGTCGTTCTTTCGTTTTTGGTCATTTACACTTATGCACAGAAAAATTTTGGACAACATATCGTGAAAACGCACTCTGCCAGAACCCAAGTTTTTTATGCAGTGCTCATCAGTTTCGTGGTTGGTTTTTATGACGGATTTATTGGGCCGGGAACAGGGAGTTTCTTGGTTTTGGCTTTCATTGCCTTGATGGGATTTGATTTCTTGCACGCTTCCGCCAATGCCAAAATGGTGAATCTGGCAACTAATTTTGGTTCAATTTGCCTGTTTATGTTGAAAGGTAAAATCATTTGGGCTGTTGCCATACCAATGGCGCTGTGTAATGCTTTTGGAGGTTGGATTGGCGCAAAATTGGCCATCAACAAAGGCAACAAATTTATTCGAATATTCTTTTTGGTGGTTGTCATCGGTACCTTGATTCGGTTTGCCTATGATGTTTTTTATAAATAGAAAAGCATCCTTTTTTTAATTCTTAAATCCTTATTTTTGCATTCAACAGAAAATTTTTATGCAGAAATACATCGATCAACTTAACGAAGCCCAACGTGAACCCGTACTCCAAAAAGACGGACCAATGATTATTATTGCAGGTGCAGGTTCAGGAAAAACACGTGTATTGACCATTCGAATTGCTTATTTGATGAGTCAGGGCGTGGATGCTTTCAGTATTTTGTCGCTTACTTTTACCAATAAAGCGGCACGTGAAATGAAAAAACGTATCTCTGATATTGTGGGTTCCAATGAAGCCAAAAATCTTTGGATGGGAACTTTTCACTCCGTTTTTGCTCGAATTCTACGTTCCGAAGCCGATAAATTGGGATACCCTTCGAATTTTACCATTTATGATTCCCAAGATTCCGTTCGGGCGATTTCGGCGATTATCAAGGAAATGCAATTAGACAGGGATATATACAAACCGAAGCAGGTTTTAAGTCGAATTTCCAGTTATAAAAATAGTTTAATCACGGTAAAAGCCTATTTCAACAATCCCGAATTGCAAGAGCAGGATGCGATGAGCAAAAAACCTCGTTTGGGTGAAATTTATCAAAATTATGTGGATCGTTGTTTTAAGGCAGGTGCGATGGATTTTGATGATTTGTTATTGAAAACTAACGAATTGCTGACTCGTTTCCCCGAAGTCTTGGCCAAATACCAGAACCGTTTTCGTTATATTTTGGTCGATGAGTACCAGGATACGAACCATTCCCAATATTTGATTGTTCGGGCATTATCTGATAAATTCCAAAATATTTGCGTGGTAGGGGATGATGCGCAAAGTATTTATGCGTTTCGTGGTGCCAATATCAACAACATCCTGAATTTCCAGAAGGATTATGAAGGGGTAAAGACCTTTAGATTGGAACAAAATTACCGCTCGACCAAAAATATTGTGGAAGCGGCCAATACCATAATTGACAAGAATAAAACCAAACTCGACAAAATTGTTTGGACAGCCAATGATTTTGGCCCCAAAATAAAGGTGCACCGCAGCTTGACCGATGCCGAAGAAGGCCGTTTTGTGGCCAGCACGATTTTCGAACAAAAGATGCAGCATCAAATGATGAATGGGCAATTTGCCATTTTGTATCGTACCAATGCGCAATCGCGTGCCATGGAAGATGCGCTCAGAAAACGAGATATTCCGTACCGAATTTATGGTGGTTTGTCCTTTTACCAAAGAAAAGAAATCAAGGATGTCTTGTGTTATTTACGATTGGTTCTTAATCCAAAAGACGAGGAAGCGTTGGTTCGCGTCATCAATTATCCGGCTCGTGGAATTGGGGATACAACGGTCGAAAAACTGACCGTTGCGGCGAATCATTACAAGCGTTCCATCTTTGAAGTAATGCAGAATATTGACAAAATCGACTTGAAATTGAACTCGGGAACCAAGCAAAAACTACAGGATTTTGTGACGATGATCCAGAGTTTTCAGGTAATCAACGAAAATCAAGATGCGTTTTTTATCACGGATCACGTGGCAAAAAAAACGGGTTTGGTTCAAGAATTAAAGAAAGATGCGACTCCGGAAGGAATGGCAAAAATCCAGAATATCGAGGAATTGTTAAACGGTATCAAGGATTTTACCGAAGGACAAAGAGAGATTGACGGTGCTCGTGGAGCATTGTCCGAATTTATGGAAGACGTGGCTTTGGCAACCGATTTAGACAAAGATACCAGCGATGAAGATCGTGTGGCGTTGATGACGATACATTTGGCAAAAGGACTGGAATTTCCACACGTTTTTGTGGTGGGAATGGAGGAAGATTTGTTCCCCAGTGCCATGAGTATGAGCACCCGAAGTGAACTCGAAGAAGAACGACGTTTGTTTTATGTGGCCTTGACCCGTGCCGAGCATCAAGCGTATTTGACTTATGCGCAATCTCGCTACCGTTGGGGAAAATTGACCGACAGCGAACCTTCGCGTTTTATAGAAGAAATCGATGGACAATATTTGGAATACCTGACTCCTGCAGATAATAATTACCGTTACAAGCCAATGATTGACAGCGATATCTTTGGCGATGTTGACAAATCCAAGTTGCGATTGGCAAAACCTGTTGCAGGGACACCGCCTAATTATGTTACGAATAACGAATCTAAAACGGACATCAATATTCGTAAATTAAAACCGGTTTCAAGCAATGCATCATCAGGAGGAGCCAATTTGTTCGACAATAAACTCGTGGCCGGAAATATCGTGATGCACGAACGATTTGGAAAAGGCGAAGTACTAAATCTCGAAGGCGTTGGCGCGGACAAAAAAGCCGAAATCAAATTTGAAGTGGGCGGCATCAAGAAATTGTTGTTGCGTTTTGCCAAATTGGATGTGATTGGGTAAAAAATTGTTTCAAGTTTCTTTTGCGTCTGTTCGAGTGTTTTTTGTGGAGAGTAGCGGAACAAAAAATGTATCGAGAACTTTTTATGATAATGCTTCTCGATTAATTTTAAATAGTAAAGCTGTCGCATTACTATTTAAAATTAATCGAAGAGACGAGTGTCAATGATTATATTATTTGTAAAAGTTACAATTTATCGATAGATATATGAAAAAGTCTTATGTATATATTTTAAAATGTTCTGACAATTCTTATTATACGGGAGTTACGAGTAATTTAACACAAAGATTTTTTCAGCATGAAACGGGTTTCTACCCTGATTGTTATACAGTAAACAGAAGACCTGTTGAATTGGTTTATTATTGTGAATTCACTGATATTAATTTTGCAATAGATACTGAGAAAAAAATTAAAAAATGGTCAAAAGCAAAAAAAGAAGCATTGATTAATGAAGAGTATGACAAACTTCCTAATTTAGCAAAGAAAAGTTTTAAATAATTGATACTTTATTAAAGCTTCTCGATACAATTTTTAATAGTAAAGCTGTCGCATTACTATTAAAAATCACTCGAAGAGACGGAAAATAAAAAAATAAACAATAAATGGCACAATTCATAAAAATATACGAAGACAAACCCAGCGAAGCGGCAATTGCCAGAGTTGTCAAGGTTTTACAAGACGGAGGTTTGGTGATTTATCCAACCGACACGGTTTATGGTTTGGGATGTGATATCACCAATACCAAGGCTTTGGAGCGCATTGCCAAAATAAAAGGAGTGAAGCTGGAAAAAGCCAATTTTTCCTTTATTTGCCACGATTTGAGCAATCTTTCCGATTATGTGAAGCAAGTGGATACGGCAACATTTAAGCTGCTTAAAAAAGCCTTACCCGGTCCTTACACGTTCATTTTACCGGGAAACAACAATTTACCTAAGGAATTCAAGAAGAAAACCACGGTCGGAATTCGTATTCCGGATAATTCGATTGCCTTGGAAATCGTTCGTCAGTTGGGAAATCCAATTGTTTCCACTTCCATCCGTGATGAAGATGAAGTGATAGAATACACCACCGATCCTGAGCTTATTTTCGAGAAATGGCAAAACCTTGTTGATGTGGTTGTTGATGGAGGATACGGTGACAACATTGGTTCAACCATAATTGACTTGTCGGGACACGAACCAGTTGTCGTGAGGGAAGGCAAGGGGAGTTTGGAAATACTTTAGATTTCAGATTAAGATGTTAATTATCTGTATAATAAAAATGAATTCCACCAACCATTTTTCAGTACATTACCATAAATAATTAGATTACAAAATAAAACGCAATTATCAATATCATAGATAATTGCGTTTTTTTATATTTATATATAGTAAATATTAGAATTTATATTGAAGTCCTGTCGAAATATTAAAAGATCCTACTTTATATTCTCCTGATGCTCCATTACTTGAAATTTCATCAAATTTTGTAACCAAATAATCAAAATTTAAAGGAAGACACCAATGTCTTGCTAAAGAAAAATTCACAGTGCCACCAAATAGAACCCCTAATGTAGAACTATGAAATAAATTATCAGAACCATCATATTGATCATTATCAACTGAAAGTGTAGTAAATGCAAATTGAGGTTTTAAATCAAACCCAATTTTTTTATTTTTTAAAGAAAAAGAAACCATTGGTCCTATCGCAAAATATTTAAGTGCATAAATTTCACCCCCCAAAGCACCAGTTAGATGAGTAGTTCCACCCCAATTTAAGGTCGCTCCAAATCTTTCAGAAAATCGGTAACCAGCATTAATAAATCCATAATTAACTCCAGCTCCAGCATCATAACCATTACTTGTTAAATATCCATTCGGAAGAGCAACGCCAAGAGAAAGACCTATATACCCTTTTGAAAGTTGTTCATCTTTTTTTGACTCTTGTGAATATGCAAAACAAAATAAAAAGAACATAATTAAAGTTAAAATACTTTTTTTCATTTGATTAATTTATTTAAAATTCTGTTTACTTTCAATGTTTTTAACAAGACAAATATATCAATTTATATTAATGCTTGATAAATATTAAAATCGACAATCTTATAAAACAAAACGTCCCGATTTCTCGAGACGTTTTGTTATTTATAATCAAACTGAACACTAATTATTTCGCTTGTTTTTTCATTTCTTTTTCAACCATTTCATAGAATTGGTCGATTTTTGGCAACACCACAATACGAGTTCTTCTGTTTCTTGCTTTGTTTTCGGCAGAATCATTGGCTACCAAAGGAACATAAGAACTTCTACCTGCAGCGATTAACTGTTCTGGTTTAACACCCAATTGCCCAGTTAACACACGGATGATTGAAGTGGAGCGTTTTACGCTCAAATCCCAGTTGTCAAGCAATATTCCACTTCCGTTATAAGGAACGCTATCGGTATGACCTTCTACCATACATTCAAAATCGGGTTTGTCATTCACCACTTTAGCCACTTTGGCCAAAACTCCTTTTGCTTTGTCGGTTACTTCATAGCTACCGCTTTTAAACAATAATTTGTCGGCAATAGATATAAAAACCACTCCTTTTTCAACATTGATTTCGATGTCTGGGTCTGAAATTCCAACAGCACTTTTCAAACTTGTTACAACGGCAAGGGTAACACTGTCTTTTTTGGTTAAAGCATCTTGCATTCTAGAAATTTTCAAATCTTTTTCTTTGATGGATTCCAATGCTTTTTCAATGTTTTCAGCACCTTTTGCTGTCAAGACTGTCATGTCTTTCGAGGTGTTGATTAAATTCTGGTTTTGGTCTTTCAAAGCGGAAGCAGTTGCAGCAAGTCCAGCTTTTTCTTCTAAACAAGAGTTTAATTTAACGGTGCAGGTATTTAATAAGTCTTGAGTTTCTTTGTTTTTGGCTTCAAGATCCGCATATTTCTTTTTAGAAACACAAGAAGTCATAACCGCCAATAAGGATAGTGCAATAACAATTTTTTTCATAGATGATAAAATTTAATTAAACGTGAATTACAAAGTTAGTTTTTTAAGATTAGAATAAGGCTCTAAATTTTTGTTAAAATCAATTTTCAAAAACCTTGCCATCTTCAACATAATATTGGTAAACGATACTTTTGGTTTTATAGTATTTTTCATATTGAAATGGCTCTCTTTTTTTATAATGTTCAAAAACAAGCGAATAAAATGAAAAATGGGCTTTTACAATAGCCAATAGATGTTTGAAATTTCCTTGAAAAAGAAATTTCACCCCTGCAACTCCATCTAAAAGGAGTCGAACAAGAATTATGGGAATTAATTGTTTTTTTGGCAGATTTTTCAGCAACATCAACAAAGAATTCCTGAAATTCAAAAAAGTCTTCTTTGGATTTCCATGTTCCAAAGTTGCTCCGCCCACATGAAATACTACCGATTGTGAATTGTATTTAATTTGATGTCCTTTATTGAAAGCGCGCCAACACAAATCAATTTCTTCCTGATGGGCAAAAAAGTCGGTATCGAAACCCTTTAGCTCATCATAAACGGAACTTCGTATAAAAAAGCAAGCACCCGAAGCCCAAAATATTTCGCAATTGTCATCGTATTGTCCGTTGTCTTTTTCCAAAGTTTTAAAAACACGTCCACGGCAGTAGGGATAACCGTATTTATCTAAAAATCCACCCGCAGCACCGGCATATTCAAAGTATTCCTTTTGTTTGAAATCCAAAAGTTTAGGTTGGATTATGGCTGTTTTTGGTTCGTTTTCGAAAGTCTCTAGGATGGGTTTCAGCCAGTTTTCGGTTACTTCTATATCGGAATTGACCAAGGCGTAAATTTCAGAATCGATGTGTTTCAAAGCCTCATTATAGCCTTGGGCAAAGCCAAAATTACTCTCGTTTTCAACTATTTTAACCGTTGGAAAATAAGCTTTCACAAAAGCAACGGAATCATCGGTCGAAGCATTGTCGGCAACATAAATCTCGGCTTCCGGAGAATATTTTATGACGGAAGGTAAGAACTGTTCCAATAATTTTGTTCCATTCCAGTTGAGGATGACAACGGCTATTTTCATTTAAATGGGTGTGTTTTTCAATTCGTAATCCGGCAATTCTCTCAAAAAATCATACTTCTCGTTCTCGAAATTCATTTGGCAAAAGTAATGATTCAAACCATTGGTTACCATCAAATATTGGGCTTTCAGGGTCATGTTGTAACGTGCAATTTGGTCAAAAGTAGCTTGTGCGGTTTTGATTTCGGGAGCTTTGCATTCCACCAAAACAAAGATGGAGCCATCGGGATTGAAAACGACAACATCGTATCTTTTTCGCAATCCGTTGACGTTTAGTACTTTTTCGACATTGATTAGTGATTTTGGGTATTTTTTTTCTTCCAATAAAAAACGAACCACGTTTTGGCGAACCCATTCTTCGGGTGTGAGAATGATAAATTTTTTCCTGATTTCGTCGAAAATAGACACTTTATTTTCGCTATTTTTGAGACGGAAAGAATAAGAAGGAAAATTGAGTTTTTGCATACGGCAAAAGTATTAAATAAGTTTAAAGATTGCAGTTTTCAAATCTGAAATCTGAAATCTAAAATCTGCAATCTAAAAAAATGGATGAAGTTTTAAAAATAGTCAATGACATCAAAGCGGGCAACATCAAACCTATTTATTTTTTGATGGGAGAAGAGTCCTATTATATCGATAAATTATCGGATTATATTGAAGAAAACGTGTTGTCTGAAGACGAGAAAGGATTCAATCAAACGGTTTTATACGGACGTGATGTTTCGATAGAAGATATAGTTTCGACAGCCAAACGTTATCCAATGATGGCGGAACGCCAAGTGGTTATTGTTAAAGAAGCCCAGGATTTGTCACGAACAATCGACAAAATCGAAAGTTATGCCGAAAATCCAATGCCGTCAACCGTTTTGGTTCTTTGTTATAAATACAAAACATTGGACAAGCGAAAAAAAGCAACCAAACTTATAGCCAAAAATGGAGTCGTTTACGAAAGCAAGAAACTGTATGAAAACCAGGTAGGCGATTGGATAAAACGGGTATTGGCAGGGAAAAAATATTCTATTGAACCCAAAGCCAATGCCATGTTGGTGGAATTTCTGGGAACGGATTTGAGTAAAATCAACAATGAACTCGAAAAACTCCAAATCATTTTGCCGAAGGGTAGCACCATAACTCCACATCATATCGAGGAGAATATTGGTTTCAGCAAAGACTTTAATGTATTCGAATTGCGAAAAGCCATTGGCGATAGAAACCAATTGAGAGCCTACACCATTGCCGATAATTTTGCCCAAAACCCGAAAGACAATCCAATAGTGATGACCACGAGTCTGGTTTTTAGCTTCTTTGTGCAATTGTTGAAATACCACGGATTGAAAGACAAGAATCCCAAGAATGTTGCCACTGCATTGGGAGTCAATCCGTTTTTCTTGAAGGATTATGACATCGCACTCAAAAATTATCCCATGCGAAAAGTAAGTCAGATTGTTACTTCTTTGAGAGATGTTGACGTAAAAAGCAAAGGAGTTGGTGCGAATGCCTTGCTACAATCGGATTTGCTGAGAGAAATGCTATTTAAAATTTTTAATTAGCGGTGAAAATTACCGATATTTGCAACTCGAAAAAATAATACAACAATTATGGGAATGAATAAAAACACCATTTTAGGATGGGCTACTCTTATAATGATACTTATGGGATTATTGCTTATAGGATTAGGCATTTTTAAATACAGGGATGTTTCCGGCTGGGGATTTGGGGCAGTTGGGATTGGATTTTTTGCCATTGCCTGGGTATTTAGTTCTTTAAAAGGCCGATTGTAATTTGCATTCAAAACAATAATTAATCACACAATAAATACATTTAAACATGTCAGACGATAAAAAAGTAATTTTCTCAATGCAAAAATTGAGTAAAACCTATCAAGGAGCAGATAAACCAGTGCTTAAAAACATTTATTTGAGTTTCTTTTACGGAGCCAAAATTGGTATTCTGGGTCTAAACGGTTCTGGAAAATCTTCTCTTTTGAAGATTATTGCCGGAGTGGATAAAAACTATCAAGGAGATGTTGTTTTTCAACCAGGCTACACCGTTGGTTATTTAGAACAAGAACCAATTTTGGATGATTCTAAAACCGTTATCGAAATTGTTCGTGAAGGGGTTGCCGAAACGATGGCAGTTCTTCAAGAATATAACGATATCAACGATTTATTTGGTCTTGAAGAAAATTATTCAGATCCAGATAAAATGGACAAGTTGATGGATCGTCAGGCTGCTTTGCAGGATAAAATTGATGCGCTGGGTGCTTGGGAAATCGATACCAAACTCGAAATTGCCATGGATGCTTTGCGTACGCCGGAAGGAGACACGCCTATCAAAAACCTTTCAGGGGGAGAGCGTCGTCGTGTGGCTTTATGTCGATTGTTGTTGCAACAACCAGATATTTTGCTTTTGGATGAGCCTACCAACCACTTGGATGCCGAGTCCGTACTTTGGTTAGAGCAACATTTGGCACAATATTCAGGAACTGTAATTGCGGTAACGCACGACAGGTATTTCTTGGATAATGTTGCTGGTTGGATTTTGGAATTGGATAGAGGAGAAGGTATTCCTTGGAAAGGAAACTATTCTTCTTGGTTGGATCAAAAATCTAGCCGCATGGCACAGGAAGAAAAAGTGGCATCCAAACGCAGAAAAACATTGGAGCGTGAGTTGGACTGGGTTCGTCAAGGTGCCAAAGGTCGTCAAACCAAACAAAAAGCACGTTTGCAGAACTACGATAAATTGTTGAATGAAGACCAAAAACAATTGGATGAAAACTTGGAAATTTACATTCCAAATGGTCCACGTTTGGGAACCAATGTTATCGAAGCCAAGAATGTAGCCAAAGCTTTTGGAGACAAATTATTATACGACAACTTGAACTTCACCTTGCCACAAGCTGGAATTGTTGGGATTATCGGGCCAAACGGTGCGGGTAAATCAACTATTTTCAAAATGATAATGGGGGAACAAAAAACAGATAGCGGAGAATTTTCAGTGGGTGACACTGTAAAAATTGCATACGTGGATCAAGCACATTCCAATATTGATCCAAATAAATCAATTTGGGAAAACTTTGCCGATGGTCAGGAACTAATCATGATGGGTGGAAAACAAGTGAATTCAAGAGCTTATTTATCGCGTTTCAACTTTGGTGGAGGTGAGCAAAACAAGAAAGTATCAATGCTTTCGGGTGGTGAACGTAACCGTTTGCACTTGGCGATGACTTTGAAAGAGGAAGGAAACGTATTGTTGCTGGATGAGCCAACGAATGATTTGGACGTAAATACGCTTCGTGCTCTTGAAGAAGGTTTGGAGAATTTCGCAGGTTGTGCTGTAGTGATTTCGCACGACAGATGGTTCTTGGACAGAATTTGTACGCACATTCTGGCTTTCGAAGGCGATTCTGAAGTGTATTATTTCGAAGGAGGTTTCTCTGATTATGAAGAAAACAAGAAGAAACGTTTAGGTGGTGATTTGACTCCAAAACGTTTGAAATACAGAAAGTTGATTAGATAATAATTGATTTCAGATTGTGTTTAAAAACAAAAAGAGGATATCCAAATGGATCTCCTCTTTTTTTTTGTAATCTTGCTTATCAATCAGTTGGGATTGTCATTGCTACGACAGCTTCAATTAAACCAATTATTACTAAACCAAAAACAACTATTACTAAAAATGAAACGCTTAACAGTATTATGATTGACAAATAACCCAATGATTATTAAGATTGGTCAAATTTACGACTACTGTAGAGTTTGGGATATGATAATTATCATATTGGCTCATTTTTTTATAAAAATTTTGATTTTAGTTCGGGAGTTGGTATCATGCAGCTTTCTTTTTTGCCGTACCACTTGTATCTATTTTTGGCAATGTAATCATAAAGTTGGTTTCTGATTCCTGTTGGAATAATCCTGAAAACAGTTCCAAAATGTAAATAACCACCCAGATTTTGTGCTATTTTAATCGCCGCAGATGATTTGTAATAATAGGCAACTCCAGGTTCGTACAGAATGATGCTGTCTATATTTACTGGATTAATTCCAATATGGTGTAGAATTTCTTGACCCAATTCCGATTGTAAAGCTGCAAATCGAAAAACATCTTTTTTGTCATGCTGAATCACGAATTGCACCGCCGAATCGCATAAATTGCAAACGCCGTCAAAGAGGATTATTTTTTTATTGGGCGGGAGGTTGATCATAATTAGGTTTTCTGGATAATCTTTGTCAAAGTTTTAAACTTTGACAAAGTTAAGATTAATTGTTTTTTTGTCACACCGAGCTCAGTCGAGATGCTATAAAAGTTCTTAATGCGCTTGAACTGACAACTGCGACTGAACATTGATTACTATTTCTTGACCGCTTCCACCAATTCCAATTCGTCCAAACTTACTTTTGAAGTGAACATTCCATAATTGACCGTTGCCTTGTTTTTCTCGATAGAATCAATGCTTCCCACGGCTTTTCCGTCGAGCATTCGCACTCGGTCGCCCACTTTCAGGATAGGTTTTGGTTTTTCGATAACGGGTTTGAGTTTCTTTTCTTTCTTTTCGATTCTAATTTCCTCGACTTTGACCTCGATTTCTTTGATGACTTCTTTTTTCTTTTCAATAATGGCTTTGGCCTCTTTAGGCGTGGCTTTTTTGCGTTTGGAGTTCTCGATTTCCACTAATTTCAGGAATTCTCCAATAAGGTCTTTCTTGTTCTTGTTGTTGAAATATTTCTCGGCAATATCTTCTATTTTTTGTCCAATGTAAATGGTCTTTTGGTTGCTGTCGTACAATTCCTGGTAGCTTTCCAGTTTTTGTTTGATTTTCACGTTGATGCTTTCCATTTTCTTGCCTTCCTCACGCGCTCGGGTTTCTTCTTCTTTTAGATTTATGGAAGTTTTTTCCAATTTGGAACGCTCTTTTTGAAGCGTGGCAATGGTTTTGTCGAAACGTACTTTTCCGACTTCAATTTTCTTCTTGGCACGATTTATCAAACCATAAGGGATTCCGTTTTTCAAGGCTACTTCAAAGGTGAACGAACTTCCGGCTTGTCCCAAAACCAATTTGTACATCGGCTCCAATGTTTTTTCGTCGAACAACATATTGGCGTTGATGGCAAATGGCAATTCGTTGGCCAGAATTTTTAGGTTTGAATAATGGGTGGTTATGATTCCAAAAGCTTCCCGATGATAAAATTCTTCGAGAAAAATTTCCGCCAAAGCACCACCCAATTCAGGATCGGAACCGGTACCAAATTCATCAATCAGGAACATCGTTTTCTTGTTGCATTTTTTCAAGAAGTAGTTCATGTTCTTGAGTCGGTAACTGTAGGTACTTAAATGGTTTTCAATGGATTGATTGTCGCCAATATCGGTTAGGATTCTGTCGAACAAAAAGGTTTCGCTGCGTTCATGAACAGGAATCAGCATTCCGGATTGCAGCATTAGTTGCAATAATCCAACAGTTTTAAGCGATATGGTTTTTCCTCCTGCATTGGGGCCGGAAATCACGATGATTCGGTTTTCCTGATTGAGTTCAATGGTTTGGGGATGCGTGATTTCATTTTTCTGTTTGTTGTTCAAATACAAAATGGGATGGAAGGCGTCCCTGAAAAATAATCTTCTGTCTTCTGTAATCGTTGGTAGAATTCCATTGATTTTGTTGGCATATTTTGCCTTGGCGGCCACCACGTCAATATCGCTCAAGAAATCCTGGTATTGAATAAGCAGCGGCAAAAACGGCCGAATCTGGTTGGACAATTGTTTCAGGATTCGGGTGATTTCTTCCTTTTCCTCATATTCCAAATTGCTCAATTCGCGGGAATATTTCAAGGTAGTTTCGGGTTCAATATAAGCGATGCTTCCCGTTTTGGAACTGCCCAGAATTGAACCTTTCACTTTACGTCGATACATGGCCAAAACTGCCAAAACCCTTCTATTCTGCACAAAACTTTCCTTGATGTCGTCAAGATAGCCCAGAGAATTATATTGCGTCAATGCGACTCCAAAACTCTGGTTTACCTTGCCGCGAACCAAATTCATGCTTTTGCGAATTTCGGATAATTGCGGAGAAGCATTGTCCTTTATTTCGCCATATTTATCGACAACAACATCAATCAAATTGCTGATTTCCTTGGTGATTTGGATTTCGGAAGCTTTTCTGTTTAAATAGGGGTAATAATCGTCGAATTTCTTGAAATAATTCAGCATGAAATTCGTGGTATCCGAAATGGTGGCAATTTTCCTGAATCCCCCCACTTCCAGAAAACTGTCTTCAATGCCCAAAAACTTAATTTCATAAGTGATGGCATCAAAACCGTGGTTGGGAATGGCGTTGTTGTTTTGGAAAGACGACACATATTCCGAGGTTTGCATCAAGGCATCCATCAAAGTTTCCTTGTCTCGGAAAGGTGTTATTTCCAGTGCTTTTTGCTTGCCGATATCGGTGTTGCAAATCTCCGAAATGGTTTCGAGAACGGTTGGAAATTGTAGGTCTTGAAGTGTTTTTTCTGTAATGGATATCATTTATTTTGAATCAAAGGTTCAAAGTTACAAAGTAAAAAAGTCAAAAACCATTTTCTTGGCTCTCTTTGCAAAAACTTTACGAACTTTGCGACAAAATATAGTTATGCAACCCAAACTCAATCCTTCTTGGCAATCCATTTTATCCGAAGAAATCCAGAAACCTTATTTTAAGGATTTGATGAGTTCCGTTGATGAAGAATACCAAAACCATGTTTGTTTTCCACCAAAGGAATTGATTTTTTCCGCCTTTGATTATTGTTCTTTTGATGATTTGAAAGTGGTTATTATCGGTCAAGACCCGTATCACGGCATTAATGAAGCGAATGGCTTGTGTTTTTCCGTGAATGATGGAATCAAAATACCACCATCTTTGCGCAATATTTTCAGGGAATTGAATGATGATTATGGGAGTGTTTTTTTTCCAACTTCCGGTAATTTGGAGCGTTGGGCAAAGCAAGGCGTCCTGCTTTTAAATGCTTCGCTTTCGGTTCGAATGGACAATCCCAATAGCCATAAACACTTGAAATGGGGAACTTTTACTGATGCCGTAATCCAAAAGATTTCAGAAGAAAAAGAGAATGTGGTTTTCCTGCTTTGGGGAAGTTTTGCCCAAAAGAAGGGCGCTAAAATTGATAAAAACAAACACCTTGTTTTGGAATCCGGACATCCATCGCCAATGAGTGCTAATCAAGGAAAATGGTTTGGCAACAAACATTTTAGCCAAACTAATGTCTATTTAAAATCGAAAGGAAAAACGGAAATTGAGTGGTAATGGAGTCATTGCGAGGAAAAAAGCAATCTTATTCATTGCTCTCGTTTTTTTGATCTTGTGCTGCGTGGCTCCTATTCCTCGAAATGACAGAATAAATGGAAATTAATGTTCCGTTTTTTCTAGTATTAGAATGATTAAAATGAAAACTATCAATCCTGAAAAAAAGTTTTTATTTTGTACCGAGAAACCATTTTTATCTTTTTTATTACTCTCGTTATCTATATAATAATCTATATTCCTTGGAAATTTTTCTGTGAAACATTCATTATATATTTGAAAAAGAAGCCAGCGTGTAATTCCTCCAATCCCTAAAAAAAATCGTTGTATTATCCCAACAAATAAATGAACTATTATACTAATCATAAATAAATTTATTACTCCGCCAATTTCTCCAAAGCATAGGCAATCAATTCATCGACTGCTTTGTACGGATCTTCGCTAAAAGTACCGTTGGCACGATTGGCGATGATGGCATTTAACGACAAACAATTGTGTCCAAGGAGTTTTCCGAGTCCATAAATGGCGCTGGTTTCCATTTCGAGATTGGTCATTCGAGTTCCCTCATAATTGAAACTGTCCATTTTGGAATTCAAGTTTTCATCCTGGATGTTCAAGCGCAAAACACGTCCTTGTGGACCATAGAATCCGCCTGCAGTTCCCGTTATTCCCTTGAAAATTCGGTTGCTTTCTAGCCGTTTTTCCAGTTTTTCAGAACAAGAAATTACGTAAGGACGTCCTTTTTTCAAATCCCAATTAGTGTGTTTCATAAAAGCATTTTCCATTGCAATTTCCGTGATTTCGTCAATCAAGTAGGAGCGGAGCATGTTGTCCAATCCCAAGCCAAATTTTCCCATCACGAAACTGTCCACGGGAATATCGGCCTGCAAGGAACCGGATGTTCCAATTCGGATAATGTTTAATGAAACCAGGTTTTCTTTTGGCGCCCTGGTTTTCAAGTCGATGTTGACCAAGGCATCCAGTTCGTTCATCACGATGTCGATGTTGTCGGGACCAATTCCGGTGGACATCACGGTGATTCGTTTGCCTTTGAAAAGCCCTGTTTGGGTTTTGAATTCTCTTTTTTGGGTAGAAAATTCGATGCTGTCGAAGAATTTAGTGATTTTTTCGACTCGGTTTTGATCACCCACAAAAATAATGTCGTGGGCAATATGTTCCGGCAACAAGTTCAAATGATAGACGCTTCCGTCTGGATTGAGTATCAATTCTGAGGATTGTATCATTGGTTGGTTTTTACGGCAAAGGCACAAAGTTTTTTTGCAAAGCACACAAAGCTATTTGTTATTATTTTTTAATCTGGACACTGCTAACGGAATACTGATTTTAACCGCCAACACGTTTTACTTTAAAGCCTTTTTCTTTGAGTATTTGCATAATTTTATCACGATAATCTCCTTGGATTATTATGGAATCGTCCTTGAAAGTCCCGCCAACACTTAATTTGGTTTTAATTTCTTTGGCGAGAATCTTGAAGTCCTCATCGCTTCCTTCGTAACCTTCGATGATGGTGGTCGCTTTTCCTTTTCGCTTCTCGAATTTGCAAATCATCGGTTCTTTTTGAATAAAGAGTACGTGCTCTTCTTCCAGTATTTCATCCGGTTCCGATTCGATATGGTCGGGAAATAAGTTTTTTAATTGCTCTTGTAAGTCCATTTTGTATGTTTTTTGGAACGCGGATGACACGGATTTAAACGGATTATCGCGGATTTATTTTTTGTTATTTTGATAAACTTTCCGAATAAATTCGGGCTTTTTTCCGAAGTTTAAAAGTAGTCCAACTTCGCAGGAAGTTGATTTTAAATAATTTATTAATTGAAATTCGTTTGCTTCGATTAAATAATCTTGTGCTTTTAATTCTAAAATTATTAAATCGTTTACAATAATATCAGCAAAGTAATCACCAACTTCAATTTCTTTGTAATAAACTTTAATTTTCTTTTGAGTCTCTACCTGAAAACCATTAGCTTTAAGTTCATAATATAATGCATTTTGATAAACTCTTTCCAAAAATCCATAACCTAATTCATTATAGACTTCATAAAAATGTTTTAGAATTGATTGAGTTAAATCTCTATGCAAAATACTACTCATAATTATATATTTCTTAATAAATATTGGCGTAAATCCGTTTAAATCCGCGTCATCTGCGTTCCAATATTTTATTTTTTGATTAACCCCAAATCTACCAATCTTTCGTACAAGTATTCTCCGGCGGTAATAGCCTCGAATTTCTTTGGATTTTCGGCATCGATGCAATTTTCCAGGCAATCTAATTTCATGTCACTAACCGGGTGCATGAAAAACGGAACGGAATAACGGGAGGTTCCCCATAATTCCCTCGGCGGATTGACCACTTGGTGGATGGTGGATTTTAATTTATTGTTGGTGTGGCGGGACAGCATGTCTCCCACATTGATGACCAGTTCGTCAGGTTCGGCAATGGCATCAATCCATTCGCCATCGTGGTTTTGCACTTGCAGGCCACGACCTTGAGCGCCCATCAAAAGCGTAATCAAGTTGATGTCGCCGTGTGCTGCGGCACGAATCGCATTCTCGGGTTCCGTGGTAATGGGGGGATAATGAATGGGACGCAAAATGGAATTGCCTTCTTTGGCATATTTGTCGAAATAGAATTCGTTGAGCCCCAAATGCAAAGCCAAAGCCCTCAATACATAAATACCTGTTTTTTCCAACATTTGGTAGGCTTCTTTTCCCACGATGTTGAAACGGGGCAATTCTTTTACCTCCACATTATCGGGATATTCCGAGGCGTATTTCGAGTCTTTTTCCACGTATTGGCCAAAGTGCCAAAACTCCTTCAAATCGCCTTCTTTTCGGCCTTTGGCGTGTTCTTTTCCAAAAGAAACATAGCCTCTTTGTCCACCAATGCCCGGAATTTCATAGCCGTGTTTGGTTTCCAATGGCAAAGCGAAAAAGTTCCTGATTTCGCCATACAACTCTTCGACCAATTGGTCGTTTAAAAAATGTCCTTTTAGGGCTACAAAGCCAATTTCTTCAAAGGCACTTCCGATTTCATTTACAAATTTTTGTTTACGTTTCGGGTCATCCGAAAGGAAATCACGCAAGTCAACACTGGGAATGTTTTGCATAGTATCATTTTTTTAAACTTGAAAAGCATCGGCTTTTCATCACAAATGTAGAGAAATTATTTTAATAAAAGTGTTGGGTATTGGCACTTCAGGGCATTCGCTTTTTAAAATAGTTGACCACAAATTGCACAAATTCACACAAATTCTTGAAACAACTAAAATTATTGACCCGAGCCAAGCAAATTCATTTTTAAATAGTAATAAAATTTGTGTGAATTTGTGCAATTTGTGGCTAAAAAAAAATAAATGTGAATGCGTGGGTTCTTTGATTACAGTTCAATATAAAAGTTCTATTTGTTAATTTTCGCACATTAATTTGTAACGGTTTTAACCTAATGAGACTTATATTTGTATCTAATTGAAATTATATAAATGGATCTCTATCAAAATAAGGTTGCCCATTATGCAGGGGCTTTGGATAAAATCAACACAAAGTACAACACCATCAGTATTTTACGTCTTTTAAGCATTTTTATTTGTTTGATTTGTTTGTTTTATTACATAAAAACCGACCAAACTACCTACGTGGTTTCTGCTTTTTTATCTTTTGTTGGTTTTGTTTTTTTAATGCGGATTCACTCCATTTTGGCTTTTAAAAAACAACTCACTTCAACACTTTTGACCATCAATAAAAACGAGATTTCTTATCTGAAGAGAGAGAAAATTCCTTTTGAAAATGGCGTTGAATTTAATGATTTTCATCATCCGTATGCGTATGATTTGGATATTTTTGGAGAACATTCCTTGTTTCAAAACCTGAACAGGACTGCCACTTTTATTGGAAAAAAAACATTGGCCAATCAATTATTGACTTTAAACTCCAATGAAGCCATTCTTGAAAACCAAGAAGCCGTAACCGAACTTAAAACCAAGATTGATTGGCGTCAAGAATTTCTGGCTTTGGCAACCATTTGCCAGGACTCTAAAAGTGCTTTTGATTCGTTATTACGTTGGAATACAATTAAAAAAAGTCCTTTATCCAAAGTTTTACTAACACTGTCCTTTGTGATGCCAGCCTTGTTTTTCGGGCTTTTGATTGCTTATTTCATAACCGACAAAGGTATTTTAATCGCTTATTTGACCTATGTTTTTATTGCCAATTCGATGATTTTGGGGATGGCGTTCAAGAGAATTCAATCCGAAATTACCCAAGCTTCGAATATTGACAAAATTATAAAGCAATACAGTTTATTGGTGAAGAAAATTGAAAATGAAACTTTTCAATCCAAAAAGCTCCAGGATTTGCAGCAGCAGTTACTTTCTAATAATGCGAAAGCGAGCCAGCATTTGAAGGAGTTGTCCGAGTTGTTTTCGAGTATGGACACCGTTGGGAATTTTGTGGTGGTTCTTTTGTTTGACGGTGTTTTTCTATATCATGTCCACGTTTTGAAATCGCTATTAAAATGGAAAGAAAATTACTCGACGGAATTGGAAAGATGGATGAACGTGATTGGCGAATTTGAAATGCTGAACAGTTTGGCCAATTTGGCGCACAACAATCCCGGTTTTGTTTTTCCCAAAATCAATTCGGAGTATAAAATTAGTTTTTCTGATTTGGGTCATCCATTGTTGAATCCAGCAAGCAGGGTAGGGAACGATACCCATTTTTATCCCCAATCGTTCGTGATATTGACGGGTTCGAACATGTCGGGGAAAAGTACTTTTTTGAGAAGTTTGGGCATCAACATGGTTTTGGGCGGGATTGGTTCGGTGGTTTGTGCTTCGGAAGCGACGATTCATCCTTTGCCCGTACTGGTTTCGATGCGATTGTCAGATTCCTTGTCCGACAGCGAATCCTACTTTTTTGCCGAAATTAAACGCTTGAAACAAATCATGGACGTCTTGGAAGAAAGTCCTACTTTTGTTTTGTTGGACGAAATCTTGCGTGGCACCAACTCAGACGACAAACGCAACGGCACGATTGAAGTGGTAAAAAAGATAATTGCCCAAAAAGCCATTGGCGCCATTGCCACCCACGACATAGAAGTTTGCCTGACGACCAATGCCTATCCCGATATCTTGACCAACCAATGCTTTGAAGTGGAAATTCGGGACAATGAATTGTATTTTGATTACAAATTGCGGAACGGCATTTGCCAAAACAAAAGTGCGACCTTTTTAATGCAAAAAATGGGCGTGATTTAAGAAGGTCAGCCTTAATTTCGGTTGACGCTAAAATGGTCCAAAATATTGTGTTTTGCCATAGATTCACTGATTTATATGTTTTACTGGAATAAAAAAGTATCGTCCCTTCGAGTGATTTTTAACAGTAATGCGACAGCTTTACTATTAAAAATTGTATCGAGAAGTTTTCAATATTGGAGTTCTCGATACGTTTTATTAAAAAAAGCTATCGCATTTTTTAATAAAACACTCGAACAGACGTGAACATTTAGATTAATTTATCACAGTAAATTTTAAACTCAAACAGATTTACACGGATTTTTGTTGTCGTGAATTTGTTTAGACCAACAATCGTTTCAAAAACAAAATTTTAGGTTAGCTGATGGTTTTGTCAGTACCGGTGTGTTTTTTCGAGGCTTGAAACCTACCATTTCACCTTTTTGTCAATAAAACGAATCAATTGCTCAGCCATTGCCTGTTGCTCCATTTTGTTCGGGTGACCCGCTGTGTTTTTGTACGGAAAGAAAACGGAATAAATTTTTTCGTCGTTCAATCCGGCAATAGCCTTCTCGATATATCCCGGCCATTTTGATCCGGATTCCGTGGCATTCATGTTGCCCAAGGCACAAATAATATGGGCTTTGGGATATTTCGCCCGAATGCCGGCAACAAAATCTTGGTACGATTTTATGATAAATTCTTCTGTCGGCTTTGTAGTTCCAAACCTTCGCTTGAATTGTTCGTGGTTTGGGTTGTTGGTCAGCCAATAATCGTTTTGGAACAAGTTAATTACCACCACATCGGGCGTGTATTGGCTGAAATCCCATTTGCTGTTGGGGTCGGAAGGATCAAGGCGGTCATAGACTTCTGGCATGATTTCCGGAAACCAGCTGACCATGATGCCGATGCCGCTCCTCGCCACGATGGACGATTGAGCCTTGTAATGTCTGGCAGTCAAGGCGGCATAGGTGTAATAGTTGTTGAAATACTCCGGTATTCCCGATTCCTTCATTCCTGTCGGAACGTCCACACCATGTCCGGCAGTGATGGAATTTCCATAAAACTCGATTTTTCGTTTGGGCAGTTTTGAGGGTTTGCGCAGCTTCGCCTTTCCGCCAATCTCGAACCCATATAAAATATTGGCAGAGGTATTGTTGGATAATTTATACAGTTGCAATGAATGCTTGCCGTTCGAAAGGTTCTCCGCAAGGATAACCGTTTTTTTGGTACTATCCGAGCCAAATTTGAAAGCTTTTGTCGCATCGTTATCTACAATGGCGTAAAAAAAGCCCTCTTCCCGGAGCGATTGCATTGTGGCTTTGATGCTTGTGCCGACGAAGTTAATCGTGGCATAACTACCCGGCCAGTAAAAAGTTGCCGAGTCTTCGTTTAGGGCCACTCTTCCCATATAGGTGATATTCTTGTTGTTGGGCTTGACTTGCAGTTGGCCAAAACCAGTTAGGCAAGTCAATGCAAACAGTAACGCCAGGATGTACTTTGAAAAAATATTCATAACCGAGAATTCTAAAAGTTTATGGATGGGTTAGGTTGCCAAATATTGCGAAAATAGTTGGCGTGTTTTGTATGTTTTTGGACTAGGTTGAATTTTGTAGGCCAAGTATTTCTTGAGGCTCGAGGTCTGGATAGAGACATTGTGAACTCTTTTGTTTGAGGATTTAAAAATAAGCAATTTGGCAGTAGTGCGAAAATTTTGTTGTCAACAAAAAACGTTGATAAAAACAGCTTTCAAGAAGTTCCAATGAGATTTATTTTTTTAAGGTTTGTGGGCACGATCGAAATGCTCTTGCTAGAAGTCTATTGGAATGGGTACGAAGTCGGGAGACTTCGCACAGCGAAGACTAAATTAAGCCCTTTCTTCAGATTTGCCAAATTATCCCAATTACAAAACCAACTTCCCATTAAGCCTATTGCCCAAATCCGTTGTAGTAGCTGTTGGCAGTAGTTATTATTTATAGATTATCTTTTCAATTTTCTTCGGCGGTGGAGGAGGTGGAAGCATTTTATAATTTAATTTTTCAAAATCTATTTTCCCATTTAATTTCTTGAATTCAGTTTTGCTTATTAATATTTTGATTTTTTCGGCAAGTTCATAAAATTCTTTTGGACCATCATCGCCATAAATAAAAATTGAATCTATTTTTTCATCACGTTTTATTATAAATCTAAAAGCTTCGCCATCTTGTAAATGTTCGTCCGAATAACTCGTTTTATATTTTGAAAAATCAATTTTTTCAAGCAAATCAAATAAAGAGTCTTTTTTTTCTTTTCTTAAGATTCCATATTCATCTTTTTCAGGATTAGGAAATCTTGTTTGAAGATAAATTGAATCATAAGAATTGAGTTTTATTGAATAATCAAAAGGCATCGATTCATTAGAAAAAATGAAAGTTTTTATTGACCTTGTTTTTTCTTTACAAGAATTCATAAAAATTATTAAAGCTAAAACGTAAAATATTTTCAATTTTCTCATTGTTTTTTATGTTTCGATTCCTGATTCTGCGTTATAATTACTGCCAACGTTCTTGCGCTACACGCAGGCTGGGATTAAGAAAGCCTAGACTTTCGGTTAAACACTATTTTCAAATACAAAACCATCTTTAAATTAAGCCAAATGCCCAGTTTGTTTGTAGCGTGTGTTGGCAGTCGTATTTTTACGAAATCCAAGTTCCTTCTGTTTTGTCAATTATCCATTTGTTATTTACTTTCTTGATAAAGATTCTGAATCCTTGTCCGCAAAGTCTTCCGCAATAAAATCCAGCATCAAGAATTCCAAATGTTTTTTGTTTGTCAAATTGTATTCTTGAAAAGTAAACAACCCCAGAAAATAAAAAGTTGTATTTAGTTTCCCAAATTACACCTCTATCTTTTGGAAATTCAGATACGTTTTTAATTTCAAACTTATTATTCAATTTGATGTTTTTAAAATCTAAAATATATTCAGTTTCATTTCCTTTTGGGATAAAAAGTTTAGCATTTGGAAAATGTTTTTCAAAATCATTCTTTAAATCTTCTCTACTATTTTTTATTTTTGGATCAAAAGCAATGATGATTTTGGACGTATCGTTCTTAATTTCTAAAGTTCTTTTTTTCCATTCTAATAATTTTAATTTTTCTTCTTTAGTTGCTTTTGTAGAATCAACTCCAATGTAGTGTCCCGTTTTATCGTATATCGATTCTCCATATTTTGGCGGAAAATTTGTCATTAATCTAATATCAATACAAGTTGAATCAATCAAACTTGGAAAAATTTCTGTCATTACATTTTTCTCAAATTCTATTTCAGTAACTTTCTTTTCGCAACTTGCAAAGAAAATTATTAATAAGACAAATATCGTTTTGTTTAGGTTTCTCATAATATGACTGCCAACTTGTATATATCTTCTTAACGCCTGTAAGTAGCTATATTTATTGATATTTATTAATTTTTAAACTCACGTAGTACAACATAAGTACAACAAATCAGAATACTTTTACTTGACTATAGATCCCAATACCATTGAGCTGTGCTTGGCGGTTCATCATTTGATATTCTGCAAGCTTGCCACAATAATACTGATGAGTTGCTTTAGCATACCCATTTTGTAAAAGTAATTCATTTAAGCATAATCCACTAGGCAAAATTACATACCCTAATTGCCTGTTCCAGTAGTCATAATAATTTTCCTGTTCTGTAATGATGGTTACAATCGTTTTAGGCGGTGCAACCGACAAAACGAAGTGCAAGGATTGCAAACCAAATTGCATCAATAATTGAGCAGGTAAACCGCTTTTCTCTTCGTCCTCTTTCATCTTCCTATTAATCTTTACTTCTGGCGCATCCAAGCCGTAAAGTCGGATCTCTTTTTTCATTTGAGTGAAACGATTGCAAATGATGATGCTATCCCCGTCAAGGACTTCCTCAATTTGCCAATGGGTTTCCACTATGCACGGTGCTTTTGCAGTGTATTGCATTGATTTACAGTTTTTTAAATGATTGATAATCAAAGGTAATCATTGAACTTTGTTACTGCAATTGCAAGCAAATATTAACTTTAAAAAATTAGAAAAAATGGCAAGACAAAAAGGTGTTATCAAGTATGTTGGAACTCTTGGAGATATCCGACACTTTAAAATTAAAGGACAAGAAGGCTTTTTCGCTGGTATGGTTGGTGGACCTTCGGGCGATCAAGTATTAACTGCTCCTGAATTTGAGAGAACTCGTGAGAATATGAACGAATTTGGCGCTTGTGCCAAAGCAGGAAAATCTGTTCGAACTGGCTTATCTCAAATAATGAAGCAAATGTCAGACAGTCAAGTAACAGGAAGATTAACTTCTATAATGAAGAAAATCAACTTGGAAGATCAAACCGAAGCTAGAGGATATCGCAAAATTGAAATCTCTACTCAACGTAATTATCTTAAAGGATTTGAGTTTAACAAAAACATTTCCTTGAATGGGATTTTCAATGCTCCTTACTCATTAACTCACACTCCTGACAGAGCAAGTTGCGAATTTGTAATTCCTGACTTTAATCCTGCAAATTTGGTTAGTGCTCCATCTGGAACTACTCACTTTCGTTTGATTACTTCACTTTCTGTAGTTAGTGATTTTGAATATAATGCTACTACAAACAGTTATGATCCTATGGATGCTGATTTGAATGAAGTAAACGATATTCAATTCAGTGGCTTCTTGGACTTGTACGCTCCAATTCCTGCTACTACTATATCAGCAACTTTACCTGGTGCAGTAGTTCCAACGGCAAATACAACTGTTTTGCAGTGTATTGGAATTGAGTTTTACCAACAAGTAGGAGCAAATTATTACTTATTTTCAAGTGGTAGCTGTTTGAAAGTTGAGGATGCATTTTAGAAAGTAACCCAAGAAATCCCTCGATCAAATTGAGGGATTTCTTGTTTTAACTCCAATCTATCATAATTATGGAAACTAAAATAATAAGAGTTGCCCAGGGCAAAGAAAGCACATTGAGCCAATTGTACATCAACGGAATCTTTCAATGTTATTTATTAGAAGATAAAATCAGAGAAGTAAAAATAGCTTCAGAAACTGCTATTCCAAAAGGTGTTTTTAGTCTAAAGTTAAACACTTATGGAGCTAAAAATGTGGATTACAAAAAGACTTTTGGAAAACTTCACGAAGGAATGATTGAGATTACAGGTTTACCCAATTTTAGTTTTGTGTATATCCATACAGGAAACACTATTAAAGAAACAGCCGGTTGTCCGCTTTGCGGTTTTGGTTTCCAATTTGTTAATGGTAATTATCAAGTTTCTCAAAGTATTTCAGCTTACAAAATGATTTATCCAAAATTGGTTGCATTGGCTAAAGTTGAAACAAATACAATAACTATTGAAAATAATTTTCAATTCTAAAAAGCCCAAATAATGGAAAACATCAATAATATCACAGTACTTTTTGGAACACTAATCACTTTGTTACTATCGGTTGTCGCCTATTTCATTAAGCAATTACACTCTGATTTTAAGAGTATGGAAAAAGATCTGATTGAAGTAAAAACAATGGCTTTAATCATCAAAACCGAGTTCAAAAGTGGTAATGACTTACTGAACCAAAAAGTGGAATATTTAGAAAAAAGAGTACATAACATCGAATCAATAATTTTAAAAAATCAAGATTATGAAAAATAAAAATATGAATGTTGTAGAAAGAACATTGGCACCAACACCAAAATGGTTTAAAGTTCTTCGCACTGTTGGAATTGCTTTGGCTAGTGTTGGCGGAGTAATCATTGCTTCTCCAGTTGCTTTGCCTGTTGGATTGGTTTCAGTAGCTGGCTACTTGGTTCTGGGAGGAAGTATTATTTCTGTGGTTTCTCAAACTGCTGTAAAATCAGAAGAAGAACCGAAAGTAAATTCTTAAAATAGTTTAAAACTCAAATTGAAAGCTCCGTAATTCGGGGCTTTTTTCGTTTTTGACAGTTTCAATTGGTCATTTGCTTTATTTTATACCGTTTTATTTAAGTGGGCGGAATACATTGCCCTTATATTGACTTTAAACAGCTTTCATTTGGCAATCAAAAAGGGGTTGGTTTATCGGAAAAAGGAAAGCAAGGAAGCCTTAATCTTCAAATTTGTCAGAGGTCAATCGGATGTGGGGGGAATCAGCGCTGTTTTTTTTGAGAGAATGCTTTTGAGGGGTTTCTTTTTGGAATCGGATGCTGTGGCATTCTTTCAAAAAAAATTGCATCCAAGGGGGTTTGGGGGAATGGGAGATTCCCCCAACTGAACTTTCGTAGTGCGTTGGCAGTAGCGAAACAAGGGTATCGTTTTTTATTTGCTTACTAAAATGTTTCTGATTGCTTTTAAAGTTGGCTTGATGCCGGGTAAGTTGTCCTGGAATAAAAATTTCTATTCAACTGATTTGTTGCTTCGAAGTACAGAGCATCAAGACGGCTTAAAAGCAATTTACTACTATCGTTCTGGCAAATAATAAACGATACTCTTGTGGGGAAATTTGATTTTTGAGGATGCCTAACTGTTCTTATGAAATGGAGGGTTTCTATTTACTGAAAAACGTTATCCGATGTAGCTATGGCATCTTCAAAAAACAATGCAAATACAGTTCCTATTTCGGGTGGGAGCGTTGGGGAGAGGATATTTTACATAATAAGCTTATGGTTTCGGTGTGGCTGGTGTTCAGCCATACTGAACCATAATGGCTTATTATGTAACATAGCTTGGGGGTGGTTTTGGGCTTTCGAGCGTTGGGAAGTAGCTTATTGTAGTTGTGGAGTTTACGGAGCAAGCTACAATGTGCTACTAGAGCGTTGGCAGAAGCCCAAAACCACAGGAGCGTTGGCAGAGCGTTGGCCGGGTGGGCGCAAAGAGGTCAGCGATAGCGTTCCTATTTCTTTTTTATTGGGGGTTGTGTTGCTTTTTTTTTGATTTAATTACTGATTTAGCATTATAAAATTTCAATCCAATTAGATGGATCGTAGATACCAAAACTTTTTTCAGTATTTATTGCCAATTTGGCTAGTTTACGCATTTCCTTGTAGGTTTCCGGATTGGAACCCATTTTTTTAATTATTTCTTCTCTAGTCTCAATTAGAAATAATTCAATTTTTTCTAATTCGAACTCAACTCCCTCAAATTGCATTATAAATAATTCTTTATCAAGTTTTTTATCCAGGATTTCCTCTTCATATTGGTCTATATTTTCTGCAATTTGATTTGATATTTCTATCCAATCTTTTTCGCCAGTATTTTCACCTCGTTCTTTTAATAAAGTAGCAAGTAATCTTAATACATCTGGTTGGTCTAGTTCTGGTAGTTCTTCTATCCAATCCAACATTTCTTGATAATTTTCCTCATTCTCCAAGAAGTACAAAAGCTGTTCTCTGTATTTGGCAGGTTTGTTCATAAATGATTTTTAATTCAAAAATAACACAACAAACAAAAGTAGGATTTTAGTTATATATAATTATGTTTTTATTTAAACTTTTTCGGATTTCTCCTAAGGTATTCTAGAGCTTCTTTTTCGATATCATCGCAAGTTTTTATTCGTTTTGAAAATATCCATTCATTAATATCTGATTTTTTGAAATATAGTTTATGTCCATTTTTATAATGTGGTATTTCACTTGTGGATGTTAGTTTGTAGATGGTTGATTTTGTGATTTTTAAATATGATGCTACTTGTGCAATATCAAATAATTCGTCAACAGGAGCTTTAGTTTCTCCAACATTCAAATTTTTGATGGCTTTTTCAATTCGATCCAGTCTTTCTAAAATAATTTCAAAAGGATTTTCCATTTTTACTATACTTATGATTAAATGAAAAAATATTATATGATGGAAAGTTATACTTCTACTTAAAAAGATTGAAGTGTTTTATTTAGCATCCAGTATTTCATCTGGTCTATTGATTAATGGATCAAGCCAATCTGCTTTGTCAGTTGCCCAATTAATCCATTCTTGTTTTTCAGGAGTGAGATTATTAGTGTTGATTGCTTTTTGTTTTACAGCTTCAATGTATTGTCTAATTATACGGGTTTTATCGTATTGTTCGGAAAGTTTGACTAATCTATTAAATTTATCAACTTCATCATCCCTGCGCTTTTTAATTTCTGCCCGAAGTTTTTCCTCTTCTTCTCTTTTTAACCTAGATATTCTAGCTTGTTCTTTCCATTCTTTTTCTCTTTGTGCTAAAAGTTCTATTTTCGCAACAATCCGGGCTAACATTCCTTCAAGTTTAACCTTACCATCACGCCATTCTCTTTCTCCTGAATATTTACCGACTTTAAAAATAAATTCCCCTGTAGGAATGTATTCTGATGAGCCATATTTGGTTGTTGGTGGGATTCGTTTTGATGCTTCTCTCAAATCGATTTCAATAAAAATCTCATCGATTAATACTCCAGTGTTACTGTATTCTTTGGAAAAAGTATGTCCTCTGTATCGTATTAGTTTTGTGAACGCATCCATAAAATTTAACGCTCTTTCCCTATTGTTTTTCCCAACCCTGATTGGGTGTATGATTCTATTGTCCTCGCGATAAGAAGTGAAAGAAATTTTGCCTTGCCAATATTGTTTGGTTTGAATGGTCAGAATATCCGGTTTTGTTATTTCATCCGGAACAATTAAAGGAGCATCAGGATCATTTTCTATTTCTTTGGTTCTTATGGTTAATGGTGTTTGGTCTACATTAATTGTATTTCCTTCTTTCCTTACCGTTAAAACAATTTTATCAACACCACCGAAGATTGGATTAAGCTTTTCTTTTTTGAACTTCTTATTGAATTTGAGTTTTGACCAATAACTGCCATCAGGCATAGGGATTTCAAATTGTTTGCATAATTTTTTTATTCCGTTATTAGAAAACGCATACTGCTGAGTCAACTGTAAATCGTCAGCAAAAAGTGGACTGATTTAGACAAAAAATAAGAGAGTGTTTTCAAAATCCTTAAATTTGAAATAAGTATGAAAACACCAAGA
>NZ_FQWB01000017.1 GCF_900129545.1 Flavobacterium fluvii
CCATTGTTGCCACGAGCACGCAGAAGAAAATTTTACCCTTTAGCGTTTTTTAATGTCAAAGAACCTTTTAAATAAATCATTTTCAGAAGAAAAAAGAGAAAAAAAGAAAGCCACTATAAAAGCAGCAATGACGAACGGGAACGGAGGGCGACCCTGTTTCAAAATATTATAACGACCCTGAAACAAGTTCAGGGGAAGCCCGACTGGAAGTGAGGAATGGATGCTAAATTTGCTGGATTTTTTTCTCTTTCTTTTCGAAAAAATGCACCCTAGTTATCGTTGAAGACTTCTCAGGGGTAGATGTTATGAAATCGGCAATCAAAGCCCCCCAAGCCCCGCAAGGAGCAAAAAAAGTGGTGCCCCATTTTCGGGGCAAGGAACTTTTTTTTGCGGATGAGGAGCGCAGTGGCGGGGTTGCGGCAATCGAACAGCCACCGCAGACACGGGAAGGAGCGTAGGAACGGAGCGATAGCAGTGGATGCGAGCGTGAAACGGCGGGTAAAAAATATAAGCCAGTCCCGCTTTTGTAGCGGGGCGTACCTTGATTCAGGGCAAAGCGTCCCTCGACTGCGCTCGGGATGACGTTAAATTATAATGAACGATTTAGAAACAAAGAGTTTCAATAAAAAAAAACAAGGAGCAGGAGAGGGAAGCGGTGCCAACCCGATGGCTGAGCGAAGGAGCAACCGCTGAAAACACTGAGGGCGGCAGACCTAATACGGCTGGAATGGAGAGAAACGAATGAGAGAGCTTTCAGCGCAATGAAATGGAGCATTAAGCGAACGAATGACTGTAACGAAATGAAGCTGTATTGTGGATGCATAAGCCCGACCGAACGCAGGAAGTGAGCGTGTGAAGATGAGGAACGAACAGCGGAAAAAATAAGGTTGCCTATTTTTTGGCTGCCTTATTTTTTTTTGGCTGTGAAGTGTCTGTGGAACGGAGGGAGACCCTGTTTCAAAATATTATAACGACCCTGAAACAAGTTCAGGGGAAGCCCGAATGGAACAGCCGAACGGAACAAAGGGAACGACCGGAGGGAGACCCTTTGATTGCTTCGCCTGTTCGAGCAAGCTCTCGGGTGCCCGTGTTCTTTGTACCTTAAAATGGACTAGCTTGGATATAAAATAGCTTGTAGTTTAATAAAAGCTTCTTTGTGTTTTGAAAGTGGCATTTGTTCCAGGTTCATCATTTTCCAACGCACTGATGGAAGATTCGCAATCACGGCAACATTTTTCATTTCCATTAAGCTCCAATCAGGAGTTTTGTTTTTGAAAGACAAAAGAAATTTCTTTTCATTATCTGTCATTTGAGAATTAATCTGGTAAATTAGATTTTCTCTAGCTTCTTCCAATTGTTCTAATGGAACATCTATTTCAGCCATTTGTTTGAATTCTGTTTCGTAAATTTCTCTAATATCTTTTCGATTTGGTGCTAATAGTTCTGCCATTGGTCTTTGATGACTTATTAGAAAGATTAAAAAAGTTTTTCGTAAACTATCTGTTAGTCCTTCGTTTTCGAGAAGAAATTTAACATCAAATAAATCTCTTGGATGTTGTCTGTCTAAAGCGGCACATAATTTCCCTGCATATAAATCAGGTAGAGACGCTACTTGCATTTCTACATATCCAAATTCTTTTTCAACCTCTTCCACAACCTCCATTCTGATTTCTGGAAAAACAGTTCCTCTAATTACCGGAGATAATTCTACTTTGATACGAATTTCATCTTGACTTACAATTAATCGTAGTGCATCACTTTGGTCGTGTGTATTTTGTACTTTCGTTCCAGGTATTTTTTGTTGTATCAATTTGCTTATTCTTGATAAAGCTGCTCTAATATTTATCAATGCTGTTTCTCGATTATCCATCGGTATGTATAGTAAATCGATATCAACCGAAAGTCGAGGCAATGCTCTGTAAAACAAATTAATTGCAGTTCCGCCTTTTAATGCAAAACATTTTTCGGTGTCCACTAATGGTAAAACTCGAACTAAAAGTTGTACTTGTCTGCGGTATATATTGTTTGCGTCTATAGCCATTCTGGAACTGTTATTTTATATTTAGTATCTAATTTTCCGCCTTTCATGAGCATTCTGTTTCCAGAACCCAATGTTATACTTTCTCGATTTATTTTACCCAACCAAACATAATTTTGTCGGTCTGCAAACCAAAAGAAAAGTCGTTTTACTTTTACATTTTGACAGTATTCCAGCGTTTTTTGGAGATTTCTAGGCGACAATGTTGTTAGTCCTTGCATTAATTGATCGGCGTGTTCAAAAGTTGTTTTTTGTGGTACGTCTGACAATACTTCGAGATAGGCTCTTTCAGGAGTAGATAGTATTAATTTTCTATTGTCATTATCCCAATCTCTCTCTACTGTAAAAAGTTGTAATTGTTTTTCTTCTGATTTTTTTGCAAATAAACTATTGGTAGTATGCCTAACAAATTTTATATTCAAATCTAAATTGGTAACCCATTCTGGCAATAGATCATTTCCGAATAAATGCACTATTTTATTTTCCGAAAGAGATAAGTAATGTGACAATCCCTGCATTTCAAGTGCTGTTAAACCTCCTACAACTAAATCTGTTTTTAATACTGATTGCAATGAGAAAACTACCGACTGCCAAGATATTTTATTACTATTCCTAACGTAGACCCCTTTGCTTATAGATTCTATTTGACTGCTTTTTACTAAATTATCTATTGCGTGACGGCTTAAATTATTATTCACAAGCCATTTATGAGTAGTTATTAATCCCTCAGGCATTATTTCGTATAACTCTTTTCTTCGTATTACATTTACAGCCATAATTTAAAAGTTTAGCTTACTGCGGTGTTAATCGCCGTTATACAAAGATAATATAAATTATTTAATTTATGTAAATTAATAATAACGGCGATAATCGCCGTTATTATTTAAAAAAATAAACTATTATAATAGTTCGATATCTTGAAGTTTTCTACCGAGAATGTCATCAGCAGCTAGTTTTAGAAAATCATCTTGTAAGCCTAAAACTCTTAATACATTAAAATAGGCTCCCATTGCCACACTTGAGTTTCCTAACTCAATTAGGTAGAGTGTTGATCGAGCAATATCAGCTCTCTCGGCTACTTGTATCATAGTGAGTTTTCGTCTTTTGCGTGCCATTTTTATGTTTTCTCCCATTTGCCCTAATACTTTGTCATATTTCGGAAAAATGATTTGCTTTCTTGTTGTCATCTGGCTTAAAATGTTCGTTATTATAAACAAAAATAGTTATTATGTTTGAAATAACATACATTTTCTGTGTTTTTATTCTTAACTTTCCGTGAAGGCCAAGTTAGTATGTCCAATTTGCACTAGTGGCTCAATAGAATAGTCACAGCATGCAATTCGCTATCCGTTAAGAGGATATTTTGTACATTTCCGAGCCTTTAGATTTGTTCATTGAAAAATTCGTAAATTTAAACTAACAACCAAACTGACGAAGTGAACCAGATTTCCGGCAAAGTTTCTAGACTTATCGATCGATCGGGTGAGTAAAACGTTTTTCAATTAATAGGAATGGGCACGGAATGTAATTCCGCGCGAACGGGTACATAAGTTTATAGTAGCCGTGGCTTTTTTTTACTCATAAAAAACATCCCCGTGAAATCAAATTTATTTTGGTCTGTGCTCATATCTCCAATACCCACCCAAACATTGGCATTTAATTGATTGAATTTATACTGGCAATACTGGTAGAGTTTTAAATCCAATTCATTCTTATTCGCACTTGTCATATGGGTCATCCCAAAATTCAGTTGGTCATTATACAATGATCCGTCATGTAATTGCCTGTCTTTGCTGAAATCCTTTTTTGTGATTTTTACCCGATCCATAAAACTTTTGATCGAACCATTATCAAACTGGAGCATAATTAATGCGACTTTTACTCTATGTTCAAGCATTGATTGGTCGAATTGCAATAGGAAGTCATTCATCGAAACAGGCAAATAACAAGGTGGCTTTTTTGTGAATTTTTCCTTTTTACCAAATTTATACAGGTAGTAATCATTGATTGCGTCTGTGTTGGGTTCAAGGATTATATGCGAATGTTCATTTCCTTCGGAATCTTTCAGAACATTGTCAATATTTAAACCGTTAAAAAGAAAATACCCCAGTAAGTCTGTTTCTTCATAAGTGGAAACATGATTGTGGGATAAGAATGCTTTTCTTTTCCTTATATAATGAATAAACATAAACGGATTTTCTATCATATCACGCAATACAATCAAATCATAAATGCTAATAATCCACGGAAAATAACCATCTTTAAAATATCCTAAGCTATCGGTAGCCTTTATAGACATTGCTAGATTACCGACGGGCTCCAATGTCAGTGAAACGATTACAATTTCATCAAAATCCTCTTTCCGGATTTTAAACTTTCCTGAATGGTCGGTACTAAACTCTGCTTCGTCATTTTCTTCAATATATTTCAAAGTCCGAATTCCCTGCTGGTAAGATTCTTTTACAATTTCCTTTATATGGTTTTCGGTTCGTTGCATATTACCAGATTTTGCCTTGTCAGTAATTCTGTGCCCTTTAGCCTCAATTATAAAAAGAACAGTGTCATACATAATAATGGCATCTGTTTCGAAACGATCTTCTCCAATTGTATAATAAAGATTTGATGGTAAAATTTTCGCAGTAGGCATCAGGTCTTTAAAGTATAATAGGCTTTCTTCCAACACAAAATCGTGTTTGATTTTAGAGTATCTTCCTGAAAGTTTTGCATTCTGTTTAATACCGTGCTCAAATACTATTTCCGGTGCCCAAAATATCAATGGAATTGATACAAGTATATACCTTCCTTTGTAATGGACAATTGGTTTCCGTTTTAGTATGGAATTGGTTTCATGTATTTCATCTGAGTTTTTTAAAGATGAAAACTCACAGGAAAATGTCGATAAAAATGATTTTACACTTTCTATATCAACCTCTGTAAACTTGGATAGTTCCTCAGCAGTAAAAGAATAAACCTCCCCAAAATTATGATGAATCTGTATGGAAAAGTGATTTTTTATAACCTTCCTCGCATCGTTATAGTTCATTGCTGAGAGTTCTTGCAAATCTTCCATACTAAACTTAGGATTGACAGGATATAACTTTGTTTTCCGGAATTTTACGATTTCATCCATGCATTCCTTTACGTCACGAAAGATTGAATTTTTGGCAGATATGACTTTCTCATTTAAGAATTGCGAAATCTTATTTCTAATGACAATCGAATCAGAAAGGCTAAATTCGTAAGTTGACTTGATTGTTTCCTTTATCGGCTCAAAAAGCTTAGACGCAAAATCCAAATGATGGTCTGGTAAGCCAGGATTGCGGATTACTTTTGCTTCCCGCTCCAGAGTTCCTGCTATTTCAGAAATTGCATTCTTACCTGGTAGCTTTCCACTAAATTC
Source organism: Flavobacterium fluvii (assembly GCF_900129545.1). GTDB lineage: Bacteria > Bacteroidota > Bacteroidia > Flavobacteriales > Flavobacteriaceae > Flavobacterium > Flavobacterium fluvii. The sequence goes on from NZ_FQWB01000017.1 coordinate 5,439, forward strand.
CATAGCGTCTTTCATTCCGCTATATTTTAGGATGTTATTCTGTATCTCTTTAATTACAGAAAAAAAATCGCTATCGCTTATTGTACTTTCTTCTATATAATCTCCCTTGAGGCAAAGTAACGCTAAAATCTCTGGTACAAAAAAGTGCTTATCACCGCGATAATCAGTATACTCTTCCGGATCATGGAGATGGTTGTAATAACAAACATTTGCAAGCAAGTCAAATGTTTCAAAACGTTTTGTGTTTTCTTCAAGCCATGTATAAAGTCTGTTTACCTTGCCCGGTAAACCTGCAAACCATTCATCCATTGGATTGTTATCACCCATTGAAAAATTATCCATATTTGATTTGTTTTACCTCTTTAGAAGTTTTGCTGACTTTAAAACTATATAATTTACACTAAGAAAATGTATTTAAAATAGTAATCATTTTCTCTTGATGACCTGCTATTGCATCCTCATCCCATTTATCCTTTTGTTGAATCATCAGTAGCTGTTTCAAACTTTCTATAGTTGTAGATTTACTATAATGTTCAGCTTTTGCTTTTGGGGAGTAATTGTACGTCTTCAAACTAATTTGGACTTTTACTAAGAGAGTGTTCTGTTAATTAATTCAAAGATAAATGTTTTTCTTTGTTAGTTGAATTTTTAAA
>NZ_FQWB01000018.1 GCF_900129545.1 Flavobacterium fluvii
AAAAAAGATTGGAAAAGGTATTGTTTAATCGAAAAGAGTGACTACTTTTGCACCCGCAATGACGCAGAAGTTCTTATAAACACTGGCAAACTGATTAAATCGAGAGAAAATTTATTTTCAAAAAAAGATCAAAAAAAGTTTGCGGGAAAAGAAAATGAGTGTTACATTTGCACCCCGCTAAATGAGCAACGTTCCTTGAAAAGCTGACAAGAATATCGAAAAGAAAACGAAAAAATATTTTTCAAAAAAACTTTTCAAAAAGCTTGCCGGATAGAAAAGACTTTGTTACTTTTGCACCCGCTAATCGAAAGACTGGCAAACAAAAAAGAAGACACGTTCCTAGACATATTGAATTGACAGCCGTTCCGATGCAAATCGGAACAAATATAAAGAGAGTAAGAGAATCGGAAGATTTAAAAAACCACTAGAATTTGAGTCGAATAATAATTAGTTCCGATTTATCGGAACAAACAATATACGATGAAGAGTTTGATCCTGGCTCAGGATGAACGCTAGCGGCAGGCTTAACACATGCAAGTCGAGGGGTATTGGTTTTCGGACCAAGAGACCGGCGCACGGGTGCGTAACGCGTATGCAATCTACCTTTCACAGAGGGATAGCCCAGAGAAATTTGGATTAATACCTCATAGTATAACGACTCGGCATCGAGATGTTATTAAAGTCACAACGGTGAAAGATGAGCATGCGTCCCATTAGCTAGTTGGTATGGTAACGGCATACCAAGGCGACGATGGGTAGGGGTCCTGAGAGGGAGATCCCCCACACTGGTACTGAGACACGGACCAGACTCCTACGGGAGGCAGCAGTGAGGAATATTGGACAATGGGCGCAAGCCTGATCCAGCCATGCCGCGTGCAGGATGACGGTCCTATGGATTGTAAACTGCTTTTGCACAGGAAGAAACAACTCTACGTGTAGAGTCTTGACGGTACTGTGAGAATAAGGATCGGCTAACTCCGTGCCAGCAGCCGCGGTAATACGGAGGATCCAAGCGTTATCCGGAATCATTGGGTTTAAAGGGTCCGTAGGCGGTCTTATAAGTCAGTGGTGAAATCTCCCCGCTCAACGGGGAAACGGCCATTGATACTGTAGGACTTGAATTATTAGGAAGTAACTAGAATATGTAGTGTAGCGGTGAAATGCTTAGAGATTACATGGAATACCAATTGCGAAGGCAGGTTACTACTAATGGATTGACGCTGATGGACGAAAGCGTGGGTAGCGAACAGGATTAGATACCCTGGTAGTCCACGCCGTAAACGATGGATACTAGCTGTTGGAAGCAATTTCAGTGGCTAAGCGAAAGTGATAAGTATCCCACCTGGGGAGTACGTTCGCAAGAATGAAACTCAAAGGAATTGACGGGGGCCCGCACAAGCGGTGGAGCATGTGGTTTAATTCGATGATACGCGAGGAACCTTACCAAGGCTTAAATGTAGATTGACCGGTTTGGAAACAGACTTTTCGCAAGACAATTTACAAGGTGCTGCATGGTTGTCGTCAGCTCGTGCCGTGAGGTGTCAGGTTAAGTCCTATAACGAGCGCAACCCCTGTTGTTAGTTGCCAGCGAGTCATGTCGGGAACTCTAACGAGACTGCCAGTGCAAACTGAGAGGAAGGTGGGGATGACGTCAAATCATCACGGCCCTTACGCCTTGGGCTACACACGTGCTACAATGGCCGGTACAGAGAGCAGCCACTGGGTGACCAGGAGCGAATCTACAAAACCGGTCACAGTTCGGATCGGAGTCTGCAACTCGACTCCGTGAAGCTGGAATCGCTAGTAATCGGATATCAGCCATGATCCGGTGAATACGTTCCCGGGCCTTGTACACACCGCCCGTCAAGCCATGGAAGCTGGGGGTGCCTGAAGTCGGTGACCGCAAGGAGCTGCCTAGGGTAAAACTGGTAACTAGGGCTAAGTCGTAACAAGGTAGCCGTACCGGAAGGTGCGGCTGGAACACCTCCTTTCTAGAGCTTCAGTAGTTAGCTGCAAAGCACGCTGAAGAAAGAAGACGAAAAATACTTTTGGAAAGAATCGAAAGATTCAATTACTCTCGCTGTTAGTTCAAATAATACACGTAAAACCGGTGAAATGGTTTTATTTTTAAGAAAAGAGTGTCTCGTAGCTCAGCTGGTTAGAGTACTACACTGATAATGTAGGGGTCGACAGTTCGAGTCTGTCCGAGACAACTATTTTAGACTTAAAAAAAAGGAAATTTTAGAGGTTGGCTAACCGTTTTAAGTACTGTTGACGGAAAACTGTTAACTGACACTAAAAAATGGGGGATTAGCTCAGCTGGCTAGAGCGCCTGCCTTGCACGCAGGAGGTCAACGGTTCGACTCCGTTATTCTCCACAAGATACTGAAACAAGTTCAGTATAAAAGTTCATTGACATATTGAGATAAGAAATAATAAAAAGTAGAAAGCAGTTTTACTATTTATTTAGTAAAACGAAACAAAACGGTCATAATTAAATTTATGATTGGTACAATAAGCAAAATAAGGGCGTATGGGGGATGCCTAGGCTCTCAGAGGCGATGAAGGGCGTGATAAGCTGCGAAAAGCTACGGGGATTGGCACACACGATACAATCCGTAGATTCCCGAATGGGGCAACCCACTATGTTGAAGACATAGTACACCGATAGGTGGGCAAACCCGCTGAACTGAAACATCTAAGTAGGCGGAGGAGAAGAAAACAAAAGTGATTCCGTAAGTAGTGGCGAGCGAACGCGGATTAGCCCAAACCAATGTTGTTACGGCAATGTTGGGGTTGTAGGACCACGACATTTAATGCGGATAGAATTAGAATCTACTGGAAAGTAGAGCCAAAGAAGGTGATAGCCCTGTATAAGTAATAGAAGATATTGATAGTGGTATCCTGAGTAGGGCGGGGCACGTGAAACCCTGTCTGAATTTGGCGGGACCATCCGCTAAGGCTAAATACTCCTGAGAGACCGATAGTGAACCAGTACCGTGAGGGAAAGGTGAAAAGAACCGTGAATAACGGAGTGAAATAGATCCTGAAACCATACGCTTACAAGCGGTCGGAGCCCTTTCGTGGGGTGACGGCGTGCCTTTTGCATAATGAGCCTACGAGTTAACGTTGCTGGCAAGGATAAGTGGTTAAGCCACGGATCCGTAGCGAAAGCGAGTCTGAATAGGGCGCTTTAGTCAGTAGTGTTAGACGCGAAACCGTGTGATCTACCCATGGGCAGGATGAAGCTGTGGTAACACACAGTGGAGGTCCGAACCGGTTGACGTTGAAAAGTCTTCGGATGACCTGTGGGTAGGGGTGAAAGGCCAATCAAACTCGGAAATAGCTCGTACTCCCCGAAATGCATTTAGGTGCAGCGTTGGTCATAAAGTTATATAGAGGTAGAGCTACTGATTGGATGCGGGGGCTTCACCGCCTACCAATTCCTGACAAACTCCGAATGCTATATAATGTTTACCAGCAGTGAGGGCTTGGGTGCTAAGGTCCAAGTCCGAGAGGGAAAGAACCCAGACCATCAGCTAAGGTCCCCAAATATATGTTAAGTTGAAAGAACGAGGTTTGTCTGCCCAGACAGCTAGGATGTTGGCTTGGAAGCAGCCATTCATTTAAAGAGTGCGTAACAGCTCACTAGTCGAGCGGACGAGCATGGATAATAATCGGGCATAAACATATTACCGAAGCTATGGATTTTGCATTTATTTGCAAAGTGGTAGGGGAGCATTCTAACAGGGTAGAAGGTGTGTTGTAAAGCATGCTGGACTGGTTAGAAAAGAAAATGTAGGCATAAGTAACGATAATGCGGGCGAGAAACCCGCACACCGAAAGACTAAGGTTTCCACAGCTATGCTAATCAGCTGTGGGTTAGTCGGGACCTAAGGCGAACCCGAAAGGGACAGTCGATGGACAACGGGTTAATATTCCCGTACTAGTTATAATTGTGATGGGGTGACGGAGTGATGAAAGTGTCGCGAACTGACGGAATAGTTCGTTGAAGTACCTACCTATAGGCTGCGCAGGCAAATCCACGCGGCTTGGGGAAATACGATAGTACTCGGAGTCTTCGGACAAAGAGATAGTACACCTAAGGGCTTCCAAGAAAAACCTCTAAACTTCAGATTATAAGTACCCGTACCGCAAACCGACACAGGTAGTCGAGGAGAGAATCCTAAGGTGCTCGAGAGATTCATGGCTAAGGAATTAGGCAAAATAGACCCGTAACTTCGGGAGAAGGGTCGCCCCGAGTAATCGGGGCCGCAGTGAAGAGGTCCAGGCGACTGTTTATCAAAAACACAGGGCTCTGCAAAATCGTAAGATGAAGTATAGGGCCTGACACCTGCCCGGTGCTGGAAGGTTAAGAGGAGATGTTATCTTCGGAGAAGCATTGAATTGAAGCCCCAGTAAACGGCGGCCGTAACTATAACGGTCCTAAGGTAGCGAAATTCCTTGTCGGGTAAGTTCCGACCTGCACGAATGGTGTAACGATCTGGACACTGTCTCAGCCATGAGCTCGGTGAAATTGTAGTAACGGTGAAGATGCCGTTTACCCGCAGTGGGACGAAAAGACCCTGTGCACCTTTACTATAGCTTAGTATTGACCTTGGATAAATGATGTGTAGGATAGGTTGGAGACTGTGAAGTGGCGTCGCCAGGCGTTGTGGAGTCATTGTTGAAATACAACCCTTTGTTTATCTGAGGCCTAACCCCGAAAACGGGGGACATTGCTTGGTGGGTAGTTTGACTGGGGTGGTCGCCTCCAAAAGAGTAACGGAGGCTTCTAAAGGTTCCCTCAGTACGCTTGGTAACCGTGCGTAGAGTGCAATGGCATAAGGGAGCTTGACTGAGAGACATACAGGTCGATCAGGTACGAAAGTAGAGCATAGTGATCCGGTGGTTCCGCATGGAAGGGCCATCGCTCAAAGGATAAAAGGTACGCCGGGGATAACAGGCTGATCTCCCCCAAGAGCTCATATCGACGGGGGGGTTTGGCACCTCGATGTCGGCTCGTCACATCCTGGGGCTGGAGAAGGTCCCAAGGGTTGGGCTGTTCGCCCATTAAAGTGGCACGCGAGCTGGGTTCAGAACGTCGTGAGACAGTTCGGTCTCTATCTACTGTGGGCGCAAGAAATTTGAGTGGATCTGATTCTAGTACGAGAGGACCGAATTGGACTAACCTCTAGTGTATCTGTTGTTCCGCCAGGAGCATCGCAGAGTAGCTACGTTGGGAAGGGATAAGCGCTGAAAGCATATAAGCGCGAAACCCACCACAAGATGAGATTTCTTTTAAGGATCGTGGGAGATGACCACGTTGATAGGCTATAGATGTAAAGGCAGTAATGTCATAGTCGAGTAGTACTAATAATCCGTAAGCTTATGTACACCTTTTCTCCCGACTTCGGTCGGGAGAAGAAACTTTCTAGATCCTTTACAGGATGACAATTTATTGAATTTCTTTATCTCAGTATGT
>NZ_FQWB01000002.1 GCF_900129545.1 Flavobacterium fluvii
TATGTACACCTTTTCTCCCGACTTCGGTCGGGAGAAGAAACTTTCTAGATCCTTTACAGGATGACAATTTATTGAATTTCTTTATCTCAGTATGTCAAGATATTGTGTAATGTTGTCCCGATAAAAATCGGGATACCCATTGCAAAACGACCTTAAGGTGGTTATTGCGGCGGGGCTCACCTCTTCCCATCCCGAACAGAGTAGTTAAGCCCGCCTGCGCAGATGGTACTGCAGTTATGTGGGAGAGTATGTCGTCGCCTTTCTTTTGAAAAACCCTGTTCCTGTCGGAATGGGGTTTTTTGTTTATAAATGGTTTGGGATAATTAGGCTATTTTCAAATAGGTAATTTCACACTATTTCCCAAAATCAATCTTTTCCATAATGTCAGAATATTGTTTGGTCTGCTCGTTGAATCTCCTCAGATAAAATGAATCACAATTAAATTGTAAATTAATTGGAGTATCTCTAAACAGTTCGTAGGCTGTTTTCATTTTTTTTGCATCTAGCCCTCGTGCAATGCTTAAATGAGCGTGAGCATTTTTGATTTTAAAACCTAAATATTGATGTAAATCCACAATGAGATTATCGAGGTATTCTTGTGATGTTTGATCCGGGGTAATGAAAAAGGTTCTTTCCCCAAAAGAATTCCAAGCGTTTAAAGTCACTTTTTGCGGAATGGCAGTCTTGCAGAATTCCCTAATCCGGTCAAGATGAAGTTGAAGCGAGACTTCGTTTTCAAAGTTGATTACCGTAATATGTGCCGCAGCATTGGCACTGCCAAACCAACCAATATGATTTTTGAGTATTTGTTTATAGGACTTGATCAAAGTCGATTGTTCTGAATTGGGAAAAATGACCAATGAGAAAAGCGGAATGGGACGTGTCATGTTTTTTTAAATCGTTTTTAATGGATATTGACAATTTTCTCGAATTGGACATATTCCGCATTTTGGATTGGTTGGCCTGCAAATCTCTCTTCCCAAAAACGAAATAGCCATTCCAATTTCTCCCCAAATGGCTTTTGGCAGCACTTGCATCAATTGCTTTTCGGCTTTAATTCCGTCCTTGGATTCCGGGATTAATCCGATTCTGGGTGCTACTCTGATAACGTGTAAATCGGCAATGATGCCTTCTATTGGGACATTGGCTTCCCGCATAATGACATTGGCGGATTTTCGCCCGATACCTTTCAGGGCAGTCAATCCATCCATCGTGAGCGGAATATTTTCGTCTTTTTGGATGGTTTGAGCAATTTCTATTAGCCAATTGGCTTTGGTTCCAAAATTCCTGACTTTGGAGATATGAGGAATTAATACTTCCACATTCGAAACGGACAGACTTTCCATATTGGGAAAAGCGGCAAACAGGGTAGGAGCTATTTTATTGATATTGGCATCGGAATCCTGGGCAGAGAGAACAACCATTACCAATAACTGAAATAAATTATGGTAGTCCAGTGGGTGTTTTTGACCTTTATATTTGGTTAGAATTGGAGATAATTTCTCTGCCCAATCATTTTGATCTTCGAATAAATTCATAATTTGGTTTTTATCTTAACTTTATACAGCTAGTTCCCAGTTGAATTAGGAAACTAGCTGTATAAAGTTAAGATAAAAATAGTAATGGTTTGTTTCTGCTTTTAGGAATTTTTCCAATATTGTGGTTTTGTGTCATTAGTTCTTTGAAACCAATAGTCTTGGGTTACTTTTCGCCCATCGAGCGTTTGTAATCTTCGATTGAAAATCCAGATGGTGGGGTTAAAAACCATATCGGTAACTGCCACGGTATATAATTGGGGATCTTCTTCTGCTTTTTTGGTTTCGTCTTCAATTATAACTTCAAAGCAGTTGTGTTCCAAGAGTTGTTTCAAGAAATCCCTACGACCCTCGTCAACGCCTTTTTCGACAAAAGTGACTCTTGTTTCGCCAATGCTTCCAAATGAATGTTTTCCGTCTAATGATGCCATAACTTATTTATTAAAAACGTTGCTTAATTCGAAAATGTAATCGTACAATGGGCTGTAAATTCCCAGAACCAAAATACCCAAAACGGAGAATATTAGTCCCAATTTCATATAAATTTTGTTCTTGAAAAAAGGAATTGGATTCTCGTTTTTTCTAATGAACATCGCTCTTACCACCAATAAATAATAGTAAAGTGAGATGGTCACGTTGACAACCGCCAAGAAAACCAATAGGTAATACCCTTTGCTTGCCGCCGCCGCAAATAAGAAAAACTTGCCAAAAAATCCTGCCACCGGTGGGATCCCGGCCAAAGAAAACAATGCCAACATCATCACGAGACTCAGGTTGGGATTGGTTCTATACAAACCATTATAATCGTCCCTGTTTTCTTTTCCCGTTTGTGACGCAATGGACTGAACCACTCCAAAAGCGGCTAAATTCGAGAATATGTACACCAATACAAAATAAACCACCGTCGCCGTTCCCAATTGTGTTCCCGTAATTAAACCCAATAAAATAAAACCAGCTTGGGCAATCGAAGAAAAGGCCAAGAAACGCTTCATGTTTTGTTGGCGCAAAGCAAATAAATTACCAATAAACATTGTGGCAAGAGCCAAGACATAAATGATGTTTTCCCAAACTTGTATCAATGGTTTTAGAACGGAAAACATTAAAATCATCAAAATAAACACGGCAGCTCCTTTTGAAATTACCGACAAATAGGAGGCAATTCCGATTGGGGCTCCTTCATAAACATCGGCAGTCCAAAAGTGGAATGGAACCAAGGAAATTTTGAATGCCAATCCCACGAAAAACAAGATGGATCCTAATATTGTCAAGTTGGTTGATGCTAAAACGGCAATGACATCGTTGAAATAAATCGAGCCAGTTGCGGCATACAACAACGAGATTCCGAACAAGGAAACACCCGAAGCCAATCCTGCCGAAAGAATGAATTTTACTCCGGCTTCACTCGAAATTCTTTTGGAGGTTTCCCAAGCCACCAAAGCAGCCACAGGCAAAGTCGACAATTCCAATCCAATATAGAACATTAAAAAATCACCCGCCGAAATCATGAAATACATTCCCAGAAGCGAAGAAAAGAGCAACATAAAAAACTCGGCTCCTTTATTCAAGGGTGTCATTTTTTCTTGAATCCAATCGGACGATTGAAGCAAAACTATAAATACACCCACATTAAGTGTGTTTTTGAAGAAGTGAATCAGGGTATTGGTACGAAACATTCCACCAAACAAACTACTTTCTTCAATGGCAAAAAAGCCTATAATGACATGAATGCCAAATAAAAGCAAGACCAAATGCACCAAGCTTCCTTTTTTGTCTTTGTGCATAAAAATTTCGCCCACTATCAGCAATAATAGGATTGCCAACAGAAAAATTTCTTGTCTCATTGCGATAACGCTGTTCAAATCCATTTTCGTTATTTTATAAATGATTTAATACTCCTTGAATAAATGGTTGGAGACTGTCCATCGTCATGTCGCTTAACCAAAGTGGCGCCACGCCCATTCCAATCATTGGAATCAATAGCAGCAAAATTCCCGTTATTTCGAACCAAGTCGCCTTTGGCAAGTCTAAAAACTCTTCGTTTTTAACTTCTCCCATCAGCATAATTCCCAGTACCCGCAATATGTAAACTGCGGTTACCACAATTGCGGATACCGAAATCACGGTGGCCACTCTATAGAACATTTCTTCGTGTTGGAATGCACCAACGAAGATGTTCATTTCGGCAATGAAACCACTAAATCCAGGCAATCCCAATGAAGCCAAACCTGCAATTACATAAATGACGGATATAAACGGCATCACTTTCAATAATCCTCCCAATTTTGTGATGTCCCTAGTATGCGTTCTTCCATAAATCATCCCGATCAAGGCAAAGAACAAGGCTGTCATGAATCCGTGGGAAAGCGATTGTAAAATCGCACCGTTCCAAGCAGTTTTGTTCAACATCAACAAAGCGAACAACACCATTCCCAAGTGACTTACCGAGGAATACGCATTGATGTATTTTAAGTCGGTTTGTTTCAATGCGCCAAAGGCTCCATAAATTACTCCAATGGCCGACAATATGATGAAAAACCAAGACCATTCAATGGCTCCCAAGGGCAACAAGAATATGGCAATTCTAAAGACTCCATAACCTCCCATTTTCATTAAAACTCCCGCATGCAGCATGGATACTGCGGTTGGTGCCGAAGCGTGACCGTCGGGTGACCAAGTGTGGAAAGGGAACAAAGCGCCCAATACGGCAAAGCCAATAAATGTCAAAGGGAAAAATAATTTTTGGACTTCGAATGGGATGTGCACTTTGGCAATTTCCAAGATATTGAAAGTCAAAGCACCTCCGTCGGCATTGGAATTAAAATAAATTCCCAAAACGCCAACCAATAAAACTGCCGAAGCTCCCATCAACATCAAGGTCAACTTCATTGCCGAATATTCTTTGGGACCCGAACCCCAAATTCCAATCAGCAAATACATTGGGATTACGGCAATTTCGTAGAATACAAACATTGTAAACAAATCGATGGAAATGAAGAATCCGTAAACTCCGGTGGCCAACACCAAAAGCGAGATGAAAAATTCTTTAGGTAAATCGTCCGTTTTCCAAGAAATAAAGACGCCTGCCAAAACCACTATTGAGGTCAACAATAATAAAGTAACCGAAACCCCATCCACGCCAGTGGCATAATGGATATTGAAATTTTCAAACCAAACCGTGTCTTGGGTAAAAAGCATGACACTTTTGTTGACGGCTCTTTCTTTTAAATAAACAAAAAGCAAGTTGATGGCCATTCCGAGTTGAATGAAACTTCCAACCATTGAAATAATTCGTGCTTGTTTTAACCCTTTGGAAAAAACCAAAGCCAAAACTGTGAGTACGGGTACAATTACAAAGAGTGATAAAATATCCATATTAGTTTATTGTTATATCCATAAATAGATGAAAACCAAAGCGACAATCACGACTCCCGAAACAAAAAACATGGCGTAATCTTGTAACCTTCCAGATTGTAGTCCTTTTATTTTTTCTGAAATCAGGACTGTTTTGTTTCCAATGTCTTCCATTGTTCCATCCACATATTTCTTGTCGAATTTGGCAATTGGTGCCGATACTAAATCAAATATTATTTTTTTGGTGACGAACAAGTATATTTCGTCAAAATAGAATTTGTTGCTTGTCCATTTGTAAAACATTCCAAATCCATAGGCAAACATTTCGGCCAAGTCATTTTCTTTTTTGTAGAAAATCCAGGCCAAAATAATTCCGGTCAAACCAGTTCCCACGGCGACTGCAGCCAATGTGTAATCCAAATGTCCTTCAAATCCAACTTTGTCGGCAGTTACCAATTCGCTGAAAGGAATAAATCCTGACACGACACTCATAAATGCCAAGAACAATAAAGGAAACGTCATCGAAATTGGAGATTCGTGCGGTGTATGTTCGTATTTGGTTTCCTTGCCCCAAAATATTCCAAAATAAAGGCGGAACATATAAAAAGCAGTTAATCCCGCCACGAAAAGTGCCATAAAATAAATCAATTGGTTTTTTTCGAAAGCAGCGACCAAGATTTCGTCTTTACTCCAAAATCCCGCAAACGGCGGCACTCCGGCTATTGCCAATGCTGCAATCAGGAAAGTGATGTTGGTAATTGGCATATACTTTCGCAAACCGCCCATATCTTTCAAATAATTGCTGTGAACCGCGTGAATCACGGAACCAGCGCCCAAGAATAACAAGGCTTTGAACATGGCGTGTGTGAACAAATGGAACATCGACGCCATATAACCAACGCCTTCATGACCTTTATAACTGGAAACACCCAAGGCCAACATCATGTAACCAATTTGCGACATCGTCGAAAAAGCCAGCACTCTCTTTATATCCGTTTGTGTGAGGGCAATTACTGCCGCAAACAAGGAAGAAAATGCGCCCACATAAGCCACAATATTCAAGGCGAATCCATCCTCAACGAAATAATACATCGGGAACAATCTTGCCACCAAATAAACTCCAGCCACAACCATTGTTGCTGCATGAATCAAGGCCGAAACTGGCGTTGGTCCTTCCATCGCGTCCGGTAACCAAATGTGTAAAGGGAACATTGCTGATTTTCCGGCTCCCCCCATAAAGATTAAAAGCAATGCCCAAGTAATTACGGATAATCCCATAAAGGAGGAAGAAGCCCAATTTAAAAGCAATCCTTCGCCTTCCGGATTGACGGCATTCAAGGTTTGAAAATCAAAAGTACCGGCATAATAACCCACTATCAAAATTCCAATCAAGAAGCCAAAATCAGCAAAACGCGTTACTATAAAAGCTTTTTTTGCAGCAGCCACTGCCGAAGTTTTGGCGTAGTAATAGCCAATTAACAAATAGGAAGAAACGCCCACCAATTCCCAGAAAATATAGATTTGGAAAAGGTTTGTTGCCAATACCAATCCTAGCATTGAAAAGGAAAACAGCGATAAAAAAGCAAAGAATTTGGTATAACCGTCGTCTCCTTTCATGTACCCTCGGCTATAAATGTGCACCATCAAGGAAACTGTTGTCACCACGATGAGCATCATCACGGAAATGGGATCAATCAAAATTCCCATATCAATGTGCAAGGTGTCGGTGAAGTTCATCCACACGGTTTTTTCAACGAAAGTTTGGTAAACACCTTCTACTTTTACGGACACGAAAAAGTATTGGTAAGCGGCATAATAAGATAAAGCAGCCGAAACAGCCAAGCCCAAAACACCAATGTAACCCGAAACGGCCGGTTTGATTTGTTGGTTAAAGATTCCCAAAAGCAAGAAAACGGCCAGCGGAATCAACGGAATAAATAGTATGTAAGAGATGTCCATATTTTCAGGGTATTAATACTTCATAATTTCAGTGTCCTTCACTTCCACAGAGCTGATTTGTCGATACAGATTAATGATTATGGCAACAGCCAGCGCAGTTTCGGCGGCAGCCACGGCAATAATAAAAATCGAAAAGAAAACGCCTTGCAGCACATCCGGATATAAATATTTGTTGATGACGACAAAATTTACCGCCGATGCATTCAATAGTAATTCGATGGAAATTAAAATCGAAATCAGGTTTTTTCGGGTAATAAATCCATAAATGCCTATAAAAAACAGAATGGAGGTAAGGGTGAAAATTTCGTAAATGCTAATTCCGGCTATCATAATGTGTCGTCGTTTTTAGTTAGTTTCTCTCCTTTTCCAATGATGATGGCTCCAATCATGGCGGCCAACAACAGAATACTGATGACTTCAAAAGGCAATATGAATCCGCCGGCATCGTAATTTAAAAGTCCCCTTCCAATATCTTCAACCGACGTGGTTTTCGAATTTTCGACCACTTTGAAATTATGTGAGTAAATGGTAAACAAGAAAATACCAAGCCCAATCAGACAAACCAATCCAGTCAGTAATTTTGTGGATAATTTTGCCATTTCCAATTCCATTTCTATGTGATGTACCAGCAAAACCGAGAAGATGACCAAAACAATAATTCCTCCTGCATAAACCGTCAATTGTACGGCGGCCAAGAAATTATAATCAATCAGAAAATAAAGTCCCGCAATTCCTATCAACACAAACAGCAGGTATATAACGGATCGAAGCATTTGGCGACTTGTTACGGACGCAATTGCGAAAACAATCATTATCAAGGCCAGAATATAAAATATTATTTTTTCCATAAGATTAATCTTCTACACCAGGCAATAATCGTGATCCCGGTTTGTTTAAAACTTTAGTGAGTTGTGTTCTGTCGTAAACGGAATTTTCGAAATTTTGTGCCCATTTGATGGCATCGGTAGGGCAGGCTTCAATGCAAAGACCACACATGGTGCACATTCCCAAATGGTAAATGTGTTTGTCTATCATTTTTTTCTTTTTGCCAGTTTCTGGATCAATTTGTCTATCCCAAATAATTTCGATGCTTCCGTTGGGGCAAGCCAATTCACATTTTTGACAACCCGTGCAACGGTGCATGTTGTTCTCGTCGTGGGGCATCACCACTTCGCCACGAAAACGTTCAAACATTTTCAATGTGTCCCTGTTCTCAGGGTATTGCTGGGTTATGGCGCCTTTTCTGGAATGCAAAAAGTACTTTCCGGTAACACTCATTCCCGTAAGAAGTGATTTTACTGCGTGATATATGTCTGAAAAATAACTCATAAGTATTAAAATTTAATGGTTAATCCGAGCAAGACCATTAATGCCATCAAAATCAAGTTCATCAAGTTCAACGGGAGTAAATATTTCCATTCCAATACCAAAAGTTGGTCGATTCTCAATCTTGGAAAAGTCCATCGGAACCACATCATTAAAAAAACCAAGGCCAATGTTTTTGCCAAAAACCAAAATACGCCCAGCAATGGAATGGATTCCGTTATTCCAAAAGGAGATAAATAGGCTCCAAAAAATATGGTTGTCGCGATTGCCGCTATAATGAACATATTGATAAATTCTGCCAAAAAGAAATAGGCAAACTTCATTCCCGAGTATTCGGTGTGAAAACCAGCACCCAATTCAGATTCGGCTTCGACCAAGTCGAAAGGCGCTCTATTCGTTTCGGCAGTTCCGGCAACCATATAAATGCAAAAAGCGATGATGGCAGGAATATGCCCTTGAACAATGAGCCAGCCGCTTTTTTGAACTTCGACGATTTGCGAAAGTTGCAAAGAACCAGTCATCACGACCATTGTCAAGAGGGATAATCCAACGGATAATTCGTAACTGATGGTTTGAACACCGCTTCGCATTGCGCCAATCAAGGAAAATTTGTTGTTGCTGCTCCAACCCGCCAATAAAATCCCGATAACTCCAATGGAGGATATGGCGGTCAAAAAGAAAATACCAATATTAATGTCAAAAGCTTGAAATTCTTTCGAAAAAGGGAAGAGTGAAAGTGCCATCAAGGCGGTGACGATAACAAAATAAGGAGCCAAATTATACAAGAATTTGTCGGCTTTTATGGTAACTGTCAGCTCTTTGGAAACTAATTTCAAGGCATCGGCCATCGTTTGCAACAATCCTTGATAACCCACTCGGTTTGGACCCAAACGCAATTGAAACCAGGCGGCAACTCTTCTTTCGAGTAACACCAAATACAGACCTGCAACTGCAAAAATGGCTAGGTAAATAACGGCTATCAATACCATTTCCACTATGCTTGCCGTGGTTTCCGGCATCAGGCTAAAAAGCCATTCGTGAATATTTTTTGTGATGTTCATAGTATTGTTTTTATCGGTCGATATCAGGAATTACAAGGTCTAATGTTGCCATTGTTGCCACTAAATCTCCAATCTTTCCGCCAACGGCGATGTGGTTTAACAAGGACAAGTTGGAGAATCCCGGCGAACGGAATTTTAAACGATACGGATTTTTCGTTCCAGTACTGATGATGTAAACGCCCAATTCACCTCGGGCAGTTTCCACTTTTTGGTAATATTCTCCTTCCGGTAATTTGATTACGACATTGGTTGCCACTTTATAATCTCCTTCGGGAATGTTGTCTATCAATTGTTCGATTATCGACAGGGATTCCCACATTTCCATAACGCGGACTTGGTAACGGGCAAAAGTATCGCCTTCGGTTTTCAAGACTTCATTGAAAGTCACTTTGTCGTAAGCACTGTACGGATGGTGTTTTCTCACGTCGCAAGAATAACCGGAGCCACGACCAACCGGGCCAGAAGCACCAAACGAAATGGCATCTTCCTTGGACAAAATTCCGATGCCTTTCATCCTTTTTTGGAAAATGATGTTTCCTGTCAAAAGGGTGTCGTATTCAGGTAATTTTGTTTTGAAATGGGCGATGAATTCTTTGGTTCTTTTTACAAAATTCGGGTGAATGTCAAACATCAATCCTCCGGGAATGTTGTAGTTCATCGTCAAACGGGCGCCACAAGTTTCCTCGAAAATATCGTTGATCATTTCTCGGTCTCTGAAACCGTAGAAATAAGTCGTCAAGGCACCAACATCCATTCCCATTACGCCCCACCACAAAGTATGGGAAGCAATTCGGGTCAATTCGGCAATAATGGTGCGAATGACTTTTACACGATCCGGAATCTCCAATTTTAGGGCGTTTTCAACCGTCAGACAAACCGCTTCGTTGTTGATATGTGAAGAAAGATAATCCATTCGGTCGGTCAAATGCACGATTTGTTGGTAGCTGTCGCGTTCACACATTTTTTCGATGGAACGGTGGATGTATCCCAAATCAGGTTCCACCTTTTTGATTATTTCACCGTCAATGGTCAACAACAAGCGCAAAACACCGTGTGTTGCCGGGTGTTGTGGCCCCATATTGATGAAATATTCTTCGGATTTAAAATTGTTGGTTTTGGTAGTTGCGTCCATTTTATTTATTTGTATGCCCGCTTTGCGGACTTAAATTTTCATTTTTTAAACCATTAAGAAAGTTAAGTTTTAATCTTAATGAACCTTAATTATCTTGATGGTTCTAAAAGAAAATAACTTTAATTATTTGAACGTCTTCTTCGTGGACTTAAATTTTCATTTTTAAACCATTAAGAAAGTTAAGTTTTGATCTTAATGAACCTTAATTTCCTTAATGGTTCAAAAGAAAAACAACTCTATTATTTGAACGTTCTCTTTGTGGACTTAAATTTTCATTTTTAAACCATTAAGAAAGTTAAGTTTTGATCTTAATGAACCTTAATTTCCTTAATGGTTCAAAAGAAAAACAACTCTATTATTTGATAACCATGTTAATTTCATCCACGTAATCTTTTCTAAGCGGAAATCCATCCCATTCTTCGGTCAAGAAGAGTCTTTTCAAATTGGGGTGGTTGTTGAATTTTATTCCGAAGAAATCAAAAACTTCCCGTTCGTGGAATTCAGCAGTGTACCAAATGTCGCAAACCGAGTCGAATGTTGGATTTTCCCGGTCGGTAGTTTTTACTTTTACCACAATCGAATGTCGGTGAATAGTGGATTCGAGATGATACACCACGCCCATTGCCACCTCCCAATCCACGCCGCTCAAGCAAAACAAATAATTGAAATTGGTTTTGGGATTACTTTTTAACTGCGACATTAATTGGTGTAAATGTTCGGGTTGAACCGTTATGTTTAAAAATTGGGATTTTTCTTCTGTGAATTCCAATTCGGGAATCCAGGTGCTTATCAAGCTTTGCAATTCTTCGTTAATCATGATCATTAGTTTTTTAAACAATTATTGATGTTAGAAGTAAAAGGTTTTAAACTTTAACTCTAACTTCTCAAAGTCCTTCATCAAACCCGTCGATAGGGAATACTTTGTTTTTCATGCTTTCAGTTCGTATTTTGTCTTGTAACATCAACATTCCTTCCAATAAAGCTTCCGGACGAGGTGGACAACCCGGAACATAAACATCCACGGGAATTACGTGATCGGCACCTTTCACTACTGAATAGGAATTATAATAGAAAGGGCCTCCGGAAATGGCGCAAGCTCCCATGGCAATCACGTATTTAGGTTCGGCCATTTGATCGTACAATCTGCGCAAAACCGGAGCCATTTTGTTGACTATCGTTCCTGCAATTATGATTAAATCGGCTTGTCTTGGCGAAGGTCTTGCCACCTCGAATCCAAATCTGGAATAATCGTGGCGGGCAGCTCCTGTCTGCATCATTTCGATGGCGCAGCAACTGGTTCCAAAATAAAGCGACCAAAGTGAATTAGCTCGGCCCCAATTGATGATTTGGTCCAATGAAGTTATGATGACATTCGCCCCATTTCCAGCCGGAATTACTTTTCCGGGGAAATCTGCAGGTATTTCGGGGGTGTTGTTTATTCCCATTTTAATGCTCCTTTTTTCCAGGCATAGGCCAAACCTAAACCCAGTATTATTAGAAAGATGATAATTTCGTAAAAAGCCACTATCCCAATTTCCTTGAAAACTACTGCCCAAGGAATCAAAAACGCCACCTCGACATCAAAAACCAAAAACAAAATGGCGTATAAATAATAGCCAACTTTAAACTGTACCCAAGTTGGACCAATTGTGTTCATCCCACTTTCATACGGTTCTCTTTTTTGTGTATTGTCAGATTTTGGCGAAATTAAATTGGATAGTAAGTTGGCACCTGCTACCAAAACGATTCCTGCCAACAAAAAAACTATAATTGCTTCTGAACCCATATTGATTATTTTTATTCGTTTGCTAATTATTTCACTTCATAAGTTTCACCCGAAAAGAACAAATCGTCTGCTTTGGTAAAACTGGAATTGGCTTTGACTTGTGCCGTTAAAGCATTTTCTCTTTCTTCGAAGGTAACATCGTTGAAGCTACGAATCACTCCCGTCGCCATTGGATATTCTTGTCGAACCAACATTTGGTGAAGCGTGGGATCTTGTTCTTTGGCATTGTGAACCAAAATATCTTCCTGCGTGATTCCATTTTCGCCAATGGTAACCACTTCTAATTTCAATCCTTTTAAAATTAATCCTCTGTCTTTATTTTTTCCGAAAATCATTGGTTTGCCGTGTTCCAGAAAAATTTGTTTGTCTTCTTTCACTTCTTTATCGGTAACGTGGTCAAAACAGCCGTCATTAAAAATCACGCAGTTTTGCAAGACTTCAATCAAGGAAGTTCCTTTAAATTTATGGGCTTCAATAAAAATTTGTCCCATTTCTTTTGGGCTGTTGCCGCCAACTCTGGCAAAAAATCTCGCTTGGGCACCCAAAGCCAATTCTCCGGGAGAAAATGGAGGTTGGGTATTTCCATAAGGAGAGGATTTTGTTTTTTGGCCAATTGATGAAGTGGGAGAGAACTGCCCTTTGGTCAAACCATAGATTTCATTGTTGAAGAGGATGATGTTCAAATCGATATTTCTTCGCAAAATATGTATAAAGTGGTTGCCGCCAATGGCCATGGCATCGCCGTCGCCCGTTGCAATCCAAACGCTCAGATTGGGATTGGCGAGTTTTACGCCCGTGGCAATTCCGGGAGCCCTGCCGTGAATACTGTGAATTCCGTAGGTTTCCATATAATACGGAAAACGGGAAGAACATCCTATACCGGACACAAAAACTACATCTTCTTTGGCAACGCCCATTTCGGGAAGCACTTTTTGCATGGTACGCAAGATCACGTAATCATCGCAACCCGGACACCATCTTACCTCTTGGTTACTGGTGAAATCTTTGGGAGTATAATTTTTCTCGGCTATTGTTTCCATGTTATACTAGTTCTTTAAATTTCTGAATTAGGTCATCGTTGGCAAATGGTAATCCTTGAATTTTGTTGAATTGTAAAAATTCAAATGGGCTGAACTTAATTTTTAATATACTGGCAAACTGGCCGCTGTTTAATTCGCAAACCACTATTTTTTTGAATTTGGATAAAATTTCCTCCGTGTTTTTGGGCATTGGATTGATATAATTGAAATGCGCAAAACCAATATTTTTATAACCTTCATCATTCATTTGTTTCACCGCCGAATGCAGGGAACCATAAGTTCCTCCCCATCCAATGACCAACAAATCGCCTTCGGATGCAAATTCGGTTTCCAAATCGGGAATGTTGAATTTAACACGTTCAATTTTTGCAGCCCTAATCTTGGTCATTTTTTCGTGGTTCGAAGGTTCATAAGAAATATTGCCCGTTACGGCATCTTTTTCCAATCCACCAATGCGATGTTCCAATCCCGGAGTTCCCGGAACGGCCCAATTGCGGGCCAGGGTAAATTCATCTCTATCATAAGGATGCCAATTTTCCTTGATTTCCGTAATCTTGTTGCTTTTGATTTCAGGCATATCGGCCACGGTTTGAATTTTCCAAGGAGCTGCGCCGTTGGCAATGTATCCGTCCGACAATAATATGACAGGCGTCATATGTTCCAAGGCAAGACGTGCTGCTTCAAAAGCAAAATTAAAACAGTTGGCTGGCGTGCTGGCCGCTATGACAATCAAGGGACTTTCGCCATTTCTTCCGTACATCGCCTGCAGCAAATCCGATTGTTCCGTTTTTGTCGGCAACCCTGTTGATGGGCCACCACGTTGCACGTCCACGATCACTAAAGGCAATTCGGTCATTATGGCCAGCCCAATGGCTTCTCCTTTTAATGCCAATCCTGGACCCGAAGTGGTCGTGATTGCCAAATCTCCAGCGAAAGCGGCTCCAATTGCCGAAGTGATACCCGCAATTTCGTCTTCTGCCTGAAAGGCTTTTACGCCAAAGTGTTTGTGTTTCACCAATTCGTGCAAAATATCGGTGGCCGGCGTAATGGGATAAGAACCCAAGAACAATCCCAAGCCGGATTTTTCGGCTGCGGCCAAAAATCCCCAAGCCATGGCAGTATTGCCCATAATAATTCGATAGGTGCCACTTTCCATTTTTGCCGGTGAAATCGTGTACGAATTGGGAATAAGTTCCAAAGTTTCGGCATAATAATAACCGGCATTCAATACTTTGGTATTGGCTTCTATTAAATTGGTGTTATTTTTGAATTTAGAATTGAAAAATTCAATGGTGTGGTCTGTTGAGCGGTTGTACATCCAATAAATCATACCCAACGAGAACATGTTTTTACTTCGAGAAATGGTTTTGTTGTCCAATCCTGCAACATCTTTCAAGGCTTCTTTGGTAAGCGATGTCATATCAACTTGAATCACCCTATAGTTTTCGAGGCTTCCATCTTCCAATGGATTTGTCGTGTATTCTGCTTTTTCCAAATTTTTTTTATTGAATGCTTCGATATCAACAACCAAGGTGTGTCCGGGTTTTAAGGCATAAAGATTTGTTTTTAAAGCTGCCGGATTCATGGCAACCAATAAATCGACATTGTCGCCGGGAGTACTGACTTCAATGCTGCCTATATGAACTTGAAAACCTGAAACGCCATACAAACTTCCTTGTGGGGCTCGAATTTCGGCGGGATAATTGGGGAAAGTTGCAATATCATTACCAAACATTGCTGAAGTGTCGGAAAATTGGGTTCCCGTCAACTGCATTCCGTCTCCTGAATCGCCAACAAATCGGATGACAACTGCTTCAAGGACTTCGGGTTGGGTTTTTATTTTTGTTGCAATCATGATTTAAAGTGTTAGATTTTTAAAACTGATTTATGAGCAATATCCAGTGAGTCAAATATAATTTCACTAAATAAAATAAAATATGATTTATATCATATAAAAGTAATTAAAAGGCATTTAAATTTACGTATAATTATTAAATATATAATAATATGGCTATTGTAATTACAGACGAATGCATTAATTGCGATGCATGTATTTCAGAATGTCCCAACAATGCAATTTACGAACCAGACACCAAATGGTCTTATTCAGACGGGACATCTTTAAAAGGAATGGTGAGCGCCCTTAACGGAGCAGAAGTTGATGCAAGTGCAGAAAACGATCCTGTTTCCGATGAATTTTTCTATATCGTATCAGATAAATGTACTGAGTGTAAAGGTTTCCATGATGAACCACAATGTGCTTCCGTTTGTCCCGTGGATTGTTGTATTGTTGACGTGAATCACAAAGAAACAGAAGAACAATTATTGCACAAAAAAGCCTGGTTATATAGTGAAAACTAATTCGGAATAAAGCTAGACTCCCTTTTCTAATAAAAAAGTTTTTAGCTTTTTTTAATCTTTAACATTAATGCTATCGGTGATTTGCAGATGGAATAAATAGTAGCGGATTCAAGATAGTGCCAACAACTAGCAAAATGAATACAAAAAAAATTCCAAAATTAATTTGTGATGGTAACGAAGCGGTTGCCATTATCGCTCACAAGACAAATGAAGTCTGTGCTATTTATCCTATTACGCCATCTTCGCCAATGGGGGAACATGCGGAACTTTACAGCTCCAAGGGTAAAAAAAATATTTGGAACAATGTTCCAAGAATTGTTGAATTGCAAAGCGAAGGTGGAGCGGCAGGTACCGTTCACGGCTCATTGCAGGCAGGTGCATTGACTTCGACATTTACGGCTTCACAAGGGTTGTTGTTGATGATTCCCAACATGTATAAAATCGCCGGGGAATTATTGCCTTGCGTTATCCACGTTGCTGCCAGGACAATTGCCACGCATGCATTGTCCATCTTTGGCGACCATTCCGACGTGATGGCTTGCCGACAAACAGGATTCTCTATGTTGTTTGGCGGTTCTGTTCAGGAAGCCCACGATTTTGCCTTGATTTCCCAAGTGGCCACATTAAAAACTAGAGTGCCATTCTTGAATATTTTTGACGGTTTCAGGACTTCACACGAAATTTCGAAAATCGACGGTATTCCAGACGAAATCATCCGGGCAATGATACCGGAGGACAAAGTGATGGAACACCGCAAAAGATCATTGGATTCAGATAATCCAGTATTGAGGGGAACCACCCAAAACCCTGACGTGTTCTTCCAGGCCAGGGAAGCTTGCAATACATTTTATGACAGAGTTCCTGGAGTTGTTCAGGAAACAATGGACGAATTCTACGAACACACTGGTCGGAGATACAATTTGTTTGATTATATAGGTCACCCAGAAGCCGAAAGAGTAATCATCATTATGGGATCTGCCGAAGGTCCCGTGAAAGAAGCTTTGGACGTTATGGTGGCCGAAGGTGAAAAAGTGGGAGTGATATTGGTTCGATTGTTCAATCCGTTTTCAATAGCCGCCTTCGTGGAAAAATTGCCGAAAACTGTCCAAAAAATAGCCGTTTTGGATAGAACCAAAGAACCAGGAAGCGTTGGTGATCCTCTTTATTTGGAAGTTGTGGCTGCATTGGTGGAAAGTGGAATCGAATTGCCGGTTATTGTTGCCGGTCGTTACGGATTGTCGTCCAAAGAGTTTACTCCAGCCATGGTTAAAGGAATTTATGACGAGTTGTTGAACAAAAAACCGAAAAACCACTTCACGATTGGTATCAACGACGACGTGACTTTCAAAAGTTTGTATTACGACAACACATTCGACACCAAAGCTACCACCATTAACTGCATGTTCTACGGTTTGGGTTCAGATGGTACGGTTGGTGCGAATAAAAACTCCATCAAAATCATTGGAGAAACTACCGATAATTATGTGCAGGGATATTTTGTTTATGATTCCAAAAAAGCGGGAGCACAGACTATATCGCACTTGCGTTTTGGTCCAGATCCAATCAATTCCAATTATTTGGTTGACAAAGCCGATTTTATTGCCAGTCACAAGTTTAATTTTGTCGAAAAATTCAACATGACTGCCGACTTGAAACACGGCGGTACTTTCTTGCTGAATTCTCCTTATTCCAAAGACGAAATTTGGGAAAGATTGCCCATTCAAATTCAACAAGGAATCATCGAAAAAGAAGCCAAGTTTTATGTGATTGACGCCACCAAAGTAGCATTTGAAGCCAGTCTTGGAAAAAGAGCCAACACCATTTTGCAAACTTGTTTCTTTGCCATTTCTGGGATTTTGCCTAAAGACGAAGCCATTCAGAAAATTAAAGATGCCATCGTAAAATCCTATTCCCACAAAGGAGAAAAAGTGGTAAAAATGAACTTTAACGCCGTGGACAAAGCATTGGAAAATCTATTTCAAGTGGACTATCCAAAAGTGGCATCCAGCGAAAAACAATTGGCATCGGCAATGCGAGGTGCGCCTGACGGTTTTGTCACCGAAGTTTTGGAAAAAATATTGGCCGGTTTTGGAGACGAACTTCCAGTAAGCGCTTTTGCAGTTGACGGAACTTTCCCAACAGGAACTTCACAATTTGAAAAAAGCGGAATTGCCGATTTTATTCCGGTTTGGGACGACGAAAAATTATGCACGCAATGTAATAAATGTATCGCCATTTGTCCTCACGCAGCCATTCGTTCCAAAGTAATTTCCAACGAAGACATCGCTAGTTTTCCAACTTCTTTAAAAAGCGAGCCAGCCATAGGAAGACCATTCTCCAAAGAAAATGAATCTTATGTTTTGCAAGTTTCTCCGGAAGATTGTACCGGTTGCGATTTATGTGTTGCGGTTTGTCCTGCGGTAAGCAAAGAGAAAGAAGACTTCAAGGCCATCAATATGCACAGGAAAATTGAGGTTGATGTTGAAGAGAACGTGAATTGGGAACATTTTGTCAAATTACCTTATTACGATCGTACCGCATTGCAAATTTCAAATGTGAAAGGAGCGCAATTTTTGGAGCCGTTATTTGAATTCTCGGGAGCTTGTTCTGGTTGTGGAGAAACACCTTATATCAAGTTGATTACCCAATTGTATGGAGACAGCATGATGATTGCCAATGCAACGGGATGTTCTTCCATTTATGGAGGGAACTTGCCGACGACTCCCTACAAGAAAAATGAATTTGGAAGAGGACCGGCTTGGGCCAACTCACTTTTTGAAGACAATGCCGAGTTTGGTTTGGGAATGAAATTAGGGTTGACCAAAAAACAAGAAATTGCCGTTGACCTATTAAAAACATTGGAACCTATCATCGGAAGTGAACTTGTGGAAGCCATTATCAACAACACGGAAGAGAATGAAATTCTTAAAAAAGAAAAATTTGCCCAAATTGAAGCACTTCAGAAAATATTGGATGAACATCAAGGCAATGAAGATGCCAAAAAATTAAGCCAATTGACAGAATATTTGCGCAAGAAAGCGGTTTGGATATTTGGTGGAGACGGTTGGGCTTACGACATCGGATACGGTGGAGTGGACCACGTTTTGTCTACAGGAGAAGACATCAATATTTTAGTAATGGACACCGAGGTGTATTCAAACACTGGTGGACAGGCTTCGAAATCGACTCCTCTGGGAGCAAGTGCCAAGTTTACCATTGGTGGCAAGAAAACCAGCAAAAAAAGCATGGCGCTTCAAGCGATTTCTTATGGTAATGTTTATGTTGCCCAAATTGCCATGGGAGCCAAGGATTTACAATCCTTGAGAGCCATTCAAGAAGCGGCTGCTTATCCTGGACCATCCTTGATTATTGCTTATTCTCATTGCGGCGAACACGGTTACGAATTGAAACATGCCATTTCGCAACAAGAAAAAGCCATCGATTCCGGCTATTGGCCACTCTTCAGATTTGATCCTTCACAACCAAAAGGCAAGAAATTCAAACTGGATTCCAAAGAGCCAAGCATTCCTTTGAGCGACTTTATGTACAACGAAGCCCGTTTCAACAGGGTTGTCAAAGAAAATCCTGAATTGGGAGCCACTTTGTTGAATCAAGCCCAGGAAGAAGTGCATACCAAATGGGAAAGATTGGAATTGTATAGAGACATGTAATTTGAAACTGCATTTGAATTAGTCAGTTGAAAGACCTATTCGGGATTTAAAATCTTGGGTAGGTTTTTTTGTTTATCATTTACAATCAAAAAGATATAGCCTATTTCAAAGTTGCCAAGAATTTCCAAATTATCTCAATTCCAAATTAGTTTTTTCTCGATTTATAATTGTATTTTTGCATCGTTTTTGCAAAACTGCTTTGCTCGAATATTTACCATACACAACAACTACAATAACAATAGAATGAATCAAACAAAATATATTTTTGTTACAGGCGGAGTAACGTCTTCTTTAGGGAAGGGAATTATTGCAGCTTCATTGGCAAAATTATTACAAGGAAGAGGATATAGAACAACAATCCAAAAGTTTGACCCGTACCTTAACGTTGATCCCGGGACATTAAACCCTTACGAACACGGAGAATGTTACGTGACCGATGATGGAGCAGAAACGGATTTGGACTTGGGACATTACGAGCGTTTCTTGAACGTTCCTACTTCTCAGGCGAATAACGTTACCACGGGTAGAATTTATCTTTCGGTTATTGAAAAAGAACGAAGAGGAGAATTCCTTGGGAAAACGGTTCAAGTCGTGCCTCATATTACCAACGAAATCAAGGAAAGAATGCAATTGCTGGGGAAATCCGGCGATTTTGACATTGTGATCACTGAAATCGGAGGAACTGTCGGTGACATTGAATCTTTGCCTTATATAGAATCGGTTCGTCAATTGGTTTGGGATTTGGGCGAAAGCAATGCCATTGTTATCCACCTGACCTTGATTCCTTATTTGGCCGCAGCCGGGGAATTAAAAACAAAACCAACACAGCATTCCGTTAAAACCTTGATGGAAAGCGGTATCAAAGCCGATATCTTGGTTTGTAGAACCGAACACGAAATCTCGGATGAAATTCGCAATAAATTGGCCTTGTTTTGCAACGTGAAAAGAGAAGCCGTAATTCAATCCATTGATGCCTCGACGATTTATGAAGTGCCCAATTTGATGTTGGAAGAAGGTCTTGACGTTGTTGCCTTGAAAAAATTGGATTTACCCAAGAAAGCCGCTCCGGATTTAAAACACTGGAATACTTTCTTGCGTAGATTAAAATTGCCTAAAAACACCGTAAACATCGGTTTGATTGGGAAATATGTAGAAATGCAGGATTGCTACAAGTCTATTTTGGAAGCATTTATTCACGCAGGTGCAGCCAATGAAACCAAAGTAAACGTGATTTCCATCCATTCGGAATATATAGATACTGAAAATATTAAAGAAAAACTGCAAAGTCTGGACGGTATTCTTGTTGCTCCAGGTTTTGGAGAAAGAGGAATCGAAGGGAAGATTGAAGCCATTCATTACGCCCGTGAAAATAAAGTTCCATTTTTGGGAATTTGTTTGGGGATGCAAATGGCAACCATCGAATATTCAAGAAATGTCTTGGGGTATGCCGATGCCAATTCGACCGAAATGAATCCTGATACCAAGCATCCTGTCGTCAATTTGATGGAAGACCAAAAAACGGTTACCGACAAAGGAGGAACAATGCGTCTTGGAGCTTGGAAATGCGAAATCAAACCAGATACTTTGGCTTACAAGATTTACGGGAAAACGACTATTTCCGAGCGTCACCGTCACCGTTATGAATTCAACAGCCATTATTTGGCCGAATTGGAAAAAGCGGGATTGAAAGCTTCGGGAGTCAATCCAGAAACCGGTTTGGTCGAAATAGTGGAATTGGAAGACCATCCTTTTTACATTGGAGTACAATACCACCCAGAATACAAAAGTACCGTTGAAACACCACATCCACTTTTCGTTAATTTTGTGGCAGCAGTCGTAAAAGCAAAGAAGAAATAATTTAAGTAACAATTTTTAGCAAAATTGGACTAACGATAATTAATATAAAGTAACACATCAAAAACCCATTTTGGGGAGAGGATAAAAAAATTAAAATGGAAGAAAAAAAATTAGACCTCAATTCGATTATAGGTTTCGTGTTGATTTTTGGAATCTTGATTTGGATAATGTGGCAAAATCAACCTTCGGAAGCAACAATTGCTGCTGAAAAAGCCAAAAAAGAGCAACTTGCCAAAGCAGAAAATGCCAATAAAGTTGTTGCCAATAAAGCTGTTGCAGCTCCTGTGGCCATTGTGGCTGGCGATTCAACCCAATTGGTTCAATTGCAAAAAACTTTGGGAGGATTTGCTTATTCCGCGACTCTTCCATCTGCAAAAAATGATTTTACGACCATCGAAAACGAAGTGGTAAAGTTGAAAATCGCCAATAAAGGAGGTTATATTGTGGAAGCTGCCTTGAAAAACTTCGAAAAATTCAAGAAAGGTTCAGGAGAATTGGTGGAATTGATAAAAGACAACAATGCCGATTTGAACATTCAGTTGCAAACAACGGATAATCGTACTTTAGATACCAAAAACCTGTATTTCGAGCCAACTTTAACCAAAGTGGGAGCAGACCAAGTGCTGTCAATGAAATTGAAGGCGGGTGCCAATGAATATTTGGAATACAAATATATCCTGAAACCAAACGAATACATGGTTGGTTTTGACCTTCGTTCACAAGGTTTGAACAAAGTTTTGAATACTGCCAAACCATTGGACTTGGAATGGAATTTGAAATCATTCAGAAACGAGAAAAGTGTTTCTTATGAAAATCGTTACGCCGAAGTTCATTTTGAATATGAAGAAGGAAAAACGGATTATGTGGGTCAAGGACAAGACAAGGAAGAAACACCGGTGAAACTGAGTTATATTGCTTTCAAACAACACTTTTTTACTTCTGTTTTATTGACGGACAAGCCTTTTGAAACCTCAAAATTACAATCGAATAATTTGGTTGTTGACGAAACTAAAGATACCATTTTTACCAAACAATTTAAAGCAACTGTTCCTTTGGCTTTCAATAATGGTGAAATAGATTATAAAATGAGCTGGTATTTTGGACCGTCAGATTATAAAATATTAAAATCATACGACAAAAATCTGGAAAAGGTAATACCGTTGGGTTGGGGAATTTTCGGATGGATCAATAAATTTATTTTCATTCCATTGTTCGGGTTTTTAAGTACCACCATGGGATTAACATTGGGAATTGCAATCATTATTTTCACGATTTTGATTAAGATTGCAATGTCGCCCATCACTTACAAATCATTTTTGTCGCAAGCCAAGATGAAAGTATTGCGTCCGGAAATTACCGAGTTGGGAGAAAAATTCAAAAAAGACCCAATGAAGAAACAACAGGAAACAATGAAGTTGTACAACAAAGCGGGAGTGAATCCGATGGCAGGTTGTATTCCTGCCTTGATCCAGATTCCGTTCATGTATGCTTCGTTCCAATTTTTTCCATCGGCTTTCGAGTTGAGACAAAAAAGTTTCCTTTGGGCAGACGATTTGTCTTCTTTTGACCAGGTTGCAAAATTGCCTTTCCATATTCCGTTATACGGAAGTCATGTTAGTTTGTTTCCAATTTTGGCAGCCATTGCGATTTTCTTCTATATGAAAATGACTTCTGGTGACCAACAAATGGCGGCTCCACAACAAGAAGGAATGCCGGATATGGCCAAGATGATGAAAATGATGATTTACATTTCGCCAGTAATGATGTTGATTTTCTTCAATAGTTATGGTGCTGGATTGAGTTTGTACAACCTTATTTCAAACGTGATTACCATTGGAATTATGTACGTGATTAAAAACTACATCGTTGATCCTGACAAGATTCACGCCCAAATCCAGGAGAACAAATTGAAAGAGCCTAAAAAACAAGGCAAGTTTCAACAAAAACTCCAACAGGTGATGGAACAAGCCGAAGCCGAAAAAGCTAAAAATAAAAAGAAATAGTCAAAAAAAACTCCCAGAAATGGGAGTTTTTTTTGTGCCAAAATTTTTTATTTAAAGGGAATCAAACACAACTCCACAATTATTTTCTCTTAATCCATTCGTAATTTACAATGGCGAGACCGTAAAAAACAGAATCGGCAGTAATTTTGCCAAGGATGATTCCAGTAACGTAATTCCCTGTCAAAACAGGCATCCAATACATGCAAAACGGTCGAATGAAGAAGAAATCCAAAATGGCGGGATAACCAAATTCCAGGATTAAATTTCGCAATAGAAGCAACACTTCTTTTAAAGGAGGGTTGTTGTCCAATGCTTTATTGGTTGCCACCAATTTTTTGTAAGCTAGAAACACGATAACGCCATAAAAGGCAAAATATTCGGCAAAAGTGATTAAATAAGCAGTAGTTAATCCATCAAAAATCCGGCTAAATTGGGAACTCGCCAATGCAGCGCTAGTAGCGGCCAATTCGGCATATTTATACCGATCAAACCATTCCTTGAAATTAGATTTATTGAACATTGGGAGTTTTGTTTTAGCAAATCAATACTTTAATAAAAAAATACCCCGTCACTTCGAGTAATTTTGGATGGTAATGCGACAGCTTTACCATCTAAAAATGTATCGAGAAGCTTATAATAGAAGGTTCTCGATACATTTTATTAAAAAAAGCTGACGCATTTTTTAATAAAACACTCGAATAGACGATAAGTAAGTAGAGCGTATTTATACTAAAATGGTAGTAATTACCACAATTGGTGTACTTCCGGCTTGATGTATTTTTCGTAAATGGCATTCATTGCCGCAATTTTTTCAGGGGTCAATTTCGGCAAATCATAAACCGATAAATTCGATTGAACGTGGGCGGCTTTTGAAGCTCCCGGAATAATACAACTTATTTCATTGAAAGCCAGGATCCATTGCAAGGCAATTGGTGCCAAATTTGGAGCTTCTGGAAACAATTCTTTCAAAGCTGCTACAGCTTTTAAACCCAGTTCATAATTAATTCCCGAGAACGTTTCCCCTTTATCGAAGGCGGCTCCGTCTCGGTTGAAATTTCGGTGGTCTTGTGCTCCAAAAGTGGTTTTGGAATCGAATAATCCAGTCAAAAGTCCGCTGGCCAAAGGTACTCTTGCGATGATGCCGATGTCTTTTTTCTGGGCTTCCTTGAAAAACAATTCGGATGGTCGCTGACGGAACAGGTTGAAAATGATTTGAACCGTAGTCACGTTTGGATATTCAATGGCTTTGAGTCCTTCTTCCACTTTTTCGACGCTGACACCCAAGTTTTGGATTTTTCCTTGTTCTTTCAAACGGTCAAACAATTCGAAGATTTCGGGACGGTAATACACTTCTGTTGGAGGGCAATGCAATTGAATTAAATCCAAGGTTTCGAGTCCGGTTCTTTTCAAACTGTCTTCCACGAATTTTTGTAAAACCTTTGGTTGATAACCCTCATTCACGTGCGGATTGATGTGGCGACCGCATTTTGTGGCTACATAAATACGTTCCGAACGAGAGCGAACCACTCTTCCAACGGCTGTTTCGCTTAATCCATTTTCGTAAACATCGGCAGTGTCGATGAAATTCACGCCACTATCGATGGCGGTATTGATTAATTCGTCTGCGGTTTTGTCATTGAAAGGAGAACCCCATTTTCCGCCCACTTGCCAAGTTCCCAATGCTATTTCGGAGATGTTGAAATTGGTTTTGCCTAATTTTCTATAGTTCATTTTTTTTTATTATTTATTTGATAATTCGATGTTTTCGGTGAGTAGAATAATTTGCTGGATGGATTCTCTATTTTTAACAAAACATTCATTCTTCTTCATAGTTTCCAAAAGCTACAACACCCATTTTCTCTTTTTCATCTGAACTAGTAATAAATTTAAGTTTTGAGCCTGTTTTGCTCCACACATTCTTGCTTATTGTTTCTCCACCAAAATCCTGTTTAACAATTTTAGCCGTGTATCCCTTATTTTTAAGCTCCATTTCAATGAAAATAGCATTTGGGACACCATCATAAATACAACTTACACCTTGTATCTTGTTCGCTTTTGTATAGTACACTTCTATACTTTCAATTTGAGAACTAAAAATATATACTTCTTTTATTTCTCCATCATTTAATTGTTCGACATCTTCTTTTTCGAATCCTTTCTCCTTCATAAAGGAATCAATGTTATCCTTTGTAGTCTTGAAATATATATCGTTGACAAGGGCTATTTTTTTATTCTCAAATTTTATTTGTCCAAAAACTATAGAGCCTTGCAATAAAAGTAACAGTAGTATTAATTTTTTCATGTTCATTTTGTTTTTTAGTGAAATTTATATTGGTTGAAAATTTTTATTTAAGTTCATAATATTAAATAAGTAGTTGCTTTTAATTTTAGAAATTTATTAGTTGGGTAATATATAAATTATTTTTTGTAATCATAAGTATCTTTAATGTAGAAATGAAATAGTAAGTCTTTTTTATTTAGATAATAGCAGTTTCGCTATCGCTTTTTCCACAAGCGGCGCCATGACTTCATATCCTGCTTTATTGGGATGCACTCCATCATCGGCATAAGCAGCTTTCAATCCTTTTCTTTCATCCACCATGGCTGCATAATAATCGAGATAGAGAATCTCATTCGCATAGGCATATTGTTGCAGCATTGTATTGAATGTCTCCATCTTTTCGGCGGGAAAAGAACCCGTTTTCCAAGGGAAATCAGATGCAGGCAACAGCGAGCATAGAATCATTTTGATTTGGTTGGCTTTGGCGAGTTCCGCCATCGAAATAATGTTGTCCAGTATCATTTCCAATGTCGAAGGTCCCGTGTTTCCTGCAATGTCATTGGCGCCAGCCAACAAGACCACAATCGTGGGTTTTAAGGCAATCACGTCGGCCCTGAAGCGAATTAGCATTTGTGGCGTGGTTTGTCCGCTAATGCCTCGGTTAGTGTATGGTTTTCCGGCAAAAAAATCGGGACAAAGTGCAGACCAGAACTCGGTTATGGAATCCCCCATAAACACGATTCTTTTTTGTCCAGAATCCAATACTTCAAGAGCCGCGTTCTCTTTTTGATATTTTTTTAAATAGGGCCAGTCCTGCATTTGTAATTTGTTTGCCATATCATTAAAGGACTTTGTATTTTAGAAACTGCCAATGGACAGTGAACAAAAATAAGGATTTCGTCCAGTATTACCTATTAATTGTGATGCTGAAAAGCATTGGTTGAAGCCAATTAAAAATTTAGTTAAAAAATGAAATGGGATAAAATATTGACTTTTAAATCGTTAAATTTGGGTGAACATTAAAATTTTAGATACATGAAAAGAAATGCTACCGCAGTTTGGAAAGGTTCGCTTAAAGAAGGAGCCGGCCACTTGACTACCCAAAGTGGAATATTGCAAAACACGCAATATTCATTCAAATCCCGTTTTGAAGAGGGAATTGGTACTAATCCGGAAGAATTGGTTGCTGCGGCACATTCTGGATGTTTCACCATGCAACTTTCAGCCTACATCACCGAGGGCGGTTTCGAGATTGAAAGTATCGAAACTAAATGCGATATTAACCTGCTCGAAGGAAGAATCGTAAGTTCACACCTAACCGTAAGTGCCAAAATTAAAGGGATTTCCAACGAAACTTTTCAAGAATTGGTCAGTAAAGCAGAGGAAAATTGCCCTATATCAAAATTATTTGACACGGAAATTTCTACCGAAGCCAGTTTGGCTTAAATTTGATTTATTTTCAATAAAAAAGGCTCGATTGGTATGCAATCGAGCCTTTTTATGTTTTGAATCGAGGGGTTATGCCCTTTTTAATAAAAAATCTGTGTAAATCCGTTGTGTCCGCTTTATCCGCGTCCCATTGAAGTTCCGGTATTAATCAAACAAATCCGAAGATAAATAGCGATCGCCTCGGTCGCAAATAATGGCGACAATCACTCCAGATTCAATTTGTTCGGCCAGTTTTACCGCAACGGCAACTGAACCGCCACTGCTCATTCCTGCAAAAACGCCTTCTTCTTTGGCCAATCGTTTGGTCATTTCGCGCGCTTCTTTTTCGGAAACTTCCATAATGACATCTACTTTTGAAGCATCAAATATTTTGGGTAAGTATTCTTGTGGCCATTTACGGATTCCCGGAATTTGGGAGCCGTCACTGGGTTGCGCCCCAATAATCTGGATGGCTGGATTTTTTTCTTTCAAGTAAGTGGAAGTTCCAATGATGGTGCCCGTGGTTCCCATTGCCGAAACAAAATGGGTAACGGTTCCTTCGGTATCATTCCAGATTTCAGGGCCCGTGGTTTTGTAATGTGCTTTCCAGTTGTCGTCGTTGGCAAACTGGTTCAGCATGACATAACCGCCTTCGGCCACTTTTTTGTCGGCATAATCCCTGGAACCAATAATTCCCTCACTTGCCGGTGTTAAAATAACGGTTGCTCCATAAGCCAGCATCGTTTGGGTGCGTTCTTTGGTTGAATCTTCCGGAAGCACGAGTTCGATTTCCACATTGAACAATTGGGCAATCATTGCCAATGCAATTCCGGTATTTCCGCTGGTGGCTTCAATAAGTTTGTCTCCTTTTTTGATGTCCCCTCTTTCGATTGCCGAGGCAATCATGTTGTAGGCGGCACGGTCTTTTACGCTTCCTCCGGGATTGTCTCCCTCCAGTTTCAGTAAAAGTTTGACGTTTTTGTTTTTGACCAAATTGACGGTTTCCACCAAAGGCGTATTGCCAATCAAATCCAATAATTTTTTAAATTGCATGTTATTTTAACTCTTTAATTTTTACTTCTGTGATGGTGGTATTGGTCACGATGGATTTTGCCGGAATGGATTTTGTAATCCAGGTATTTCCGCCAATAATGCTGTCTTTTCCGATGGTGGTTTCTCCGCCCAAAATAGTGGCATTGGCATAAATGCAAACATTTTTCTCAACCGTTGGATGTCTTTTGGAGTTTTTCATATCTTTGCTAACGCTCAATGCGCCCAAAGTTACCCCTTGGTACAATTTTACATGTTTCTCGATTACGGATGTTTCTCCAATAACAATTCCGGTGGCGTGGTCTATAAAAAATGGTGACGCAATCGTCGCACCGGCGTGAATGTCGGTTCCCGTGATTTTATGGGCGTATTCACTCATTAATCGGGAGAAAAGCAGCATATCCAACAAGTACAATTCATGACTCAGTCTGTAAATGGCAATGGCGTAAAATCCGGGATAACCCAAATATACTTCTTCAATACTGTTGGAAGCGGGATCGTTTTCTAAAATATAGGCAGCATCCTGATTCAAATTTTCAAGGACAGAAGGCAGTCTTTCCAGAAATTGTTCCCAAATGCCCTCGCATATTCCTTCGGGTTTTTTGCAGGCAATTTTTGCAATTTCCTTGAATGATTTTTCAAGTTCATCGATGCTTTGATCTAAAGGCGCATTGGCGTCAAATAGGGTATAGAAGAGCTTCTCGGTGAAGTATTCCACCTTGGTTTTGATGCCGTAATTGATAACAAAATGGCTCTTTAACGCTGCAATATTTTTTATGATAAGTTCTTTTGTCACGATAGTAGAGTTGAATTGTTAGTACAAGTCGTAAAAGTAAGGCGTTTTTAGAAATTGAAGCAATAATTAAGGAAATAAATTCGAAAGCTTTGCAAGAATCTTTGTTGGTTTTATAACTTATGATGGATTCTGAAATGGTGTTCAAGAGATTATTTTGCAGACTTTTTTATGGCGATTTTTTCATTTTGTCGAGCAGGGTTTCAGTTTCGATTTCTGAAATTGATTCGACTGTTTTTTTGAAAATTTTAATTTTAAAAACGAAAGTGAAAGTCCTTGTTTTTCTTTCAACGCCAAATCCTGTTTTCTTCCATCCGATGGTTTTGATTTTGGTTTCATTGCAAATTTTGAAGAAACTTTTTCAATAACAAATGATGTTGTTTTAAAGTTCCTTACTTTTGGAAACGGATTGTAAAATGATAAAAGTTAACCCAAATAAAGTAGAAGGAAATGTTCAATAAAGGAGATAAAGTTTCAGTTCTGGATGAAGCTATAAATGGAGTGGTGGTTTCGGTGAAAGATAAGGAGGTTACCATCGAAACCGAGGATGGTTTTATGATGACATTTTTTGTCAAAGAGTTGATTAAAATAAACGATTCCAGTGATTTAAAGAATGCTGTCGGAAGAATTAATGTAAGTGAGATTGCCAAGGAGAAAGAAATTCCAAAACCGAGAAGTTTTGTCAAAGAACGCAAAGACAAGCACGAAATTTCAGCTCCCGAATTTGATTTGCACATTGAAAAATTGGTCCCCAACAAGCGCGGAATGTCCAATTATGACATCTTGACTTTGCAGTCGGAAACGGCAAAAAGACACATTGAATTTGCCATAAGAAATCGCATTCCGAAGATTGTTTTCATACACGGAGTTGGCGAAGGAATACTAAAATCGGAACTGGATTTTTTGTTGGGCAGGTATGATAATATTGTTTTCCAAGATGCCAATTATCAAAAATATGGATTGGGTGCCACTGAAGTTTTTATCAAACAAAACAACAAATAATTTGTTTTTTCAAGTTGATAATTAAAACCTGAAAGCAAAAAATAAACCGCAAATTAATCTTCGTTTGGAAGTTTAATTTGCGGTAAAATATAGTTGGAATTTGCGATTAAATTTTAGTTGGTTGTCGTCAACTCGCCATAGATGTAATTGTCGCCAAGACTGAAATCGCTGTTGCCTTTCTTTAGAGTGGCTTTTTTGATAACGATGGTGTGTTTGTAGGCTGTCGTACCATTTTTTATTGTTGTAACTTCTATAATTCCACTAGTTCCAGCAACACCTTCCACGCCACGCCATTCTTCTTTTACTGCTGGAAGAATCGGAACCGATGTTCCACAAAAGTATCCGGGAGTAAGAACCCCATTGGAATACAAACGATAAGTAAGTATGTTTCTAAGGTTGCCAATTAATCCTGTTCTTGGTGTGTTTAAAGGCGTTTCCACGTTTACAATCAAACTTGGGTCAATGTTGTCTATGGTCAATGCTTCGCTGCTAACGTAATTGTAAAGTTGTTTTGATGTTGGACATTGTTCCAGTGTTTGGTCAAAACCAAAAGGCAATGGCAAAGATGGGGTAACATAATCTCCAAAAGGAAATGTTTCATACACCTGTGTTCCATCGGTTTTTGCGAAAGTGATGTTCTTGAAAACAATATTGTGGTTGTAACCCGTGATTCGGGTACTGTTGTCGGCTGTATTTGTCGATTTTACGGCTGTCGTGATTATTTGTATTTTACCAGATATTCCAGTCCATTGATCCGTCACGGCTGGCAATGCAGGTGGAATGGTGTTGCAGATGTTGTCTGCAGAAACTATCCCGTTATAAAAACGGTACACGACCCGATTAGTTGAATTGTCAATATCAATCAGGGTTGGACTTCCAGGAACAGTAGGGTCATTTACAAATGAAGTCTCTGGAATTTCAAGCAGTAAAGATTCTTTTTCTTTTAGTTTAAAGATGAGGTTGTTGGTAGTGCAACTTTGGGTTGCGGCATCTTCAAAATCAATGGTTTCCATTGTTAAATCACCATCATCACAACCGTTTAAAAATAAAACAAAAATCAACAAACTGACAACTCTTTTCATCGTATAAAATATTTGGGTCAAAAATAGTGAAAAATTGACAATTGAGAGTAGAGAATTGCCAATTGATATTTCATAACTTTGTTCCAATGAAATCGCCATTAACAAATCGTTTGCGGAAGCAATTGTATAATCATCGAACTCCGATGAAAATAAAAGTTGTGAGATAAACACCAAAAAAATAAAGCGATACCATATATGACCGCTAAAAAACTACTTTTGCATATATGAAAAAAGTATATCTCGATAATGCATCCACCACGCAACTTCGCCCTGAAGTCGTTCAGGAAATGTCCAAAGTTTTGGCCGAAGATTACGGAAATCCATCGTCAACGCATAGTTTTGGGCGTAATGCCAAAAGCATTTTGGAGCTTTCCCGAAAGTCCATCGCCAAGCAGTTGAATACTTCGACTCAAGAAATTATTTTCACTTCTTGTGGTACCGAAGCCAATAACTGGATACTTCGCTCAGCGGTCAAGGATTTGAAAGTAAAGCGAATCATTACCAGCAAAATAGAACATCACGCTGTTTTATACGCCGTTCAGGCCTTGCAAAGGGAATACGATATTCAAGTGGATTATGTGGCGGTGAAGCCCAATGGTGAAATTGACATTACTGATTTAGTGGATTTGCTTTCGCAAGAAACCAAAACTTTGGTCAGCTTGATACACGTCAATAACGAAATTGGAACTATTTTAAATTTAGACAAAGTAGGACGAATTTGCGAACAACACAATGCACTTTTTCATTCTGATACGGTTCAATCAGTCGGGAAAGCCAGAATCGATTTGCAGCATTTACCTGTTAATTTTATCACGGCCAGTGCACACAAATTCCACGGACCAAAAGGGGTCGGTTTTGCTTATGTGAAGAAAAACTCGGGATTGCAACCCTTGTTTTTTGGTGGCGATCAAGAAAAAGGTTTGCGTCCCGGAACCGAAGCGATTCATCAAATTGCGGGAATGGCCAAAGCTTTGGAACTGTCCTATGCGAATCTGGAAGTAGAAAGAAATCATATAGCCGAATTAAAAAAATATGCAATCAGCCAACTTGAAATAGAGTTTCCTGCTTTTGAAATCAACGGAATACAAGAGGGGTTTTACACGCTTTTAAACATTCGACTGCCTTTTTCCGATGATAAAACCGCAATGATTTTGTTTCATCTCGACATGAAAGGAATTGCCGTTTCCCGAGGCAGTGCCTGTCAAAGTGGAAGTACGAGACCTTCGCACGTTTTGGCAGAAATGCTTTCGAACGAAGATTTAAAGAAACCCAGTTTGCGCATCTCCTTCAGTCATTACAATTCAAAAGAAGATGTCGATTTGTTGATTGAAGCTTTGAAAAGTATGTAAACAATAATATGAAAAACAAAAAATCCGCCGAAAGCGGATTTTTTTTTGGTAATTTAAATTGGGTTTATTTGGTTTTAGGTTCTTCTTTTTCGTTTTTGGCATCCATCATTTCCATTAATTTCATGCCCAAAAGTCCACTAATTCCTCCATCGGAACCGGAATTTCCGGAAATTAACACATCTGGAATCACCTTGATTTTGCCTTTTCCAATCTCTTCCGTGATTTTGTATTTGGTAAAATTATCGCCACCCATTGCGGAAACCTGCAATTGATAAGCTTCGGCAGTCGATTGACCAATCGCCTTGATTTTTTCCGCTTCGGCCAAACCGGTTTTCGAGATTCTTTCAGCTTCTGCGCTGGCGGTCAATTTTGTGGCTTCGGCTTGTGCTCCAGCTCTTGCTTTTGTGGCCTCCGCTTCGGCATTGGCACGCATTTTAGTGGCTTCCGCTTCGGCATTTACGTTTAGTTTCAAACTCGTGGCATCTCCTTCGGCTTTTTTAACGGTGGCATCGGCAGTTCTTTGGGCGATTTCCACACTTTGCGAGGCTTTCACGATTTCTTTTTGCATATCGGCAATGGCGGTTTCTTTTTCCACACCTTGGCGTTGTTCTTGCGCCATTCTTTGGGTTTGATACGTTTTTTGCTCTTCCTCGGCAATTTTTCTGTCGGTCAAGGTTTTCATCAATGATTCTGGAGGAACGATGTCTCCAATCAAGGTGTCGACGGCATTGACATTGTATTCATCCAAAACTACTTTAATGTGGTTTTTGGCAGATTCTTGACGTTCTTTTCTGGTCGAAAGAAACGAAATTACGTCACTTTCTTGAGCCGAGTTTCTAAAATAATTTCCAATGGTTGGTTCCAAAACTTGGGAAACCAAGTTGTTCATGCTTCCAAAACGGGCAATTACTTTTGGCGCTTCATTGGCAGGAACGTGGATAATTTGGGATACATCCAGATTGAAAGGGAAACCATCTTTGGAGCGAACCGT
Source organism: Flavobacterium fluvii (assembly GCF_900129545.1). Classification (GTDB taxonomy): domain Bacteria; phylum Bacteroidota; class Bacteroidia; order Flavobacteriales; family Flavobacteriaceae; genus Flavobacterium; species Flavobacterium fluvii. The sequence continues at coordinate 33,059 of NZ_FQWB01000002.1, forward strand.
TATCGTGGAAAGGTTTTGATCCAAGTTATGGGATTCACTTCTGGCATCGGCCCAGTTCAAAACCAGGTTGGTTGTAGGAACGGCTTCCAGTTTGGTTGTGTATTTGTTAAGTGCATATTTTCCTGGACCAAAAGGTTCCATCCATACTCCGCGTTGTCCTTTCGAAACAATATTTCCGTGTTTGAAAGTATCGCCAGTCACGTCTTTTCCGTCCTCGCCAATATAGGAAATCACGACGCCAACATATCCAATTGGCACATCGGTCATTGGAGTTTGCTCAATTTGAATCGCCCAAGAATTGATGTAATAGGAACCGGCAAGCATCACTTGGGGTTGCAATCCACGATTTCCACCGTTTTTCAAAAACTGGTCAAAATCCTGAAAGTTGTTGTGGTTGTCCACGAATTTACCGGCAATTTGTCCAATAGGAATAGGTTCGCCATCCATCGCCGTCACGATTCCAACCATGTTTTCGGAAATCACGATTTGTGGAGTCACCACTACTTCAAACAGAAAAGTATTGATACGATAGGAGCCAGTTGTTATAAATGCCGACTGGCGTCCTTTTTGTCCGCCGTTGTCCAAAAATAAAGTGGCATCCTGAAAATTGTCGGAGCTTACTTTTTGGGCCAGAATTCGACCCGTTGGAATTTCGGCACCGTCTTTACTCAACAGCAATCCGATATTTCCTTCCGGGATAATGGTAAATGGAGTCATGTTTACGGCATATTGCCATGGCCACATTCCCCAATACAATCCTGGAGCCAATGTTTTTGCCTGAAAACCTGCTTCGCCTTTGGTGGCAATAATTCTGCCGTCCGGCAATGATTTTTCGGCTCCAAAGAGCACGAATTTTTTGGTTACCAAACCAATTCTGTCTTCCGGAACGATTACCATTCCAAAGAAAACACGCAAAACAAATTTGTAAAGAACCAAACACAAAAGCAATAATAGTAACCACCAAAAATCAATAAGAGTTGTCATATTTTTAATATTAAATTACATATCAAAAATAGAATTTTTTTTGAATTTTACTACAAAAAATAAATAATTTAACGTTTGAATAATCTTACTAATGATTGCTGTTTGATAAAAAAATCATCAGTAACTTAACCGAACCTCTGCGCAGACAAACTACTTGACTTTGACAACAACTTTTCCTCTTGAACGGCCTGTTTCAACGTAAGACAATGCTTCATTTGTTTGCTCAAACGGAAACACGTTATCAATGACAGGTTTAATGACACCAGCTTCAATCAGTTTTGTGATTTCACCTAATTGTTTGCCTTCTGCTCTCATAAACAAGAACACGAAATTTGTACTAAGCTTCTTTGCTTTTTTCTTGGTGCCTAAACTAATCAATTTCGTAACTAATTTTAAATACCAAGGCAAACCAATTGCAGTTGCGAACTCAGGTGTAGGTGGACCGACTAATGATATAAGTTGTCCACCTGATTTTAATATGCGTAAAGATTTTTCAAGTATTTTTGTGTCTTTATTGCTGTGCAACACCAAATCATACTCTTTTAATTTGGTTTCAAAATCTTCGGTTTTGTAATCAATAATAAGGTCAGCACCAAGACTTTTTACTAAATCAATATTTTTTGTACTTGTAGTTGTAGCAACAAAAGCTCCTAAATATTTTGCCAACTGAATAGCGAATGTGCCAACACCACCCGAACCTGCTTGAATAAAAACCTTTTGACCTTTTTTTACATTCGCAATTTCGACAAGTGCCTGCCAAGAAGTTAAACCAACCAACGGGATGGAAGCAGCTTCTTCCATTGATAGATTTTTTGGTTTTAACGCCACGTCATTTTCATCAATAGAAATGAATTCGGCAAAAGTACCAACTCTATAATCTGATGGACGAGAATATACTTCATCGCCAATTTTGAATTTGCTAACTTTTGGACCTACTTTGGTAACGACACCAGCCACATCGTGACCATTTACAAATGGTGGCTTGTAGGGTAAAAACAGTTTGAAATCGCCATTTCTAATAAGTGAATCCAGCGAGTTGACACCCGCAGCATAAACTTGCACCAAAACATCATTTTCTTTTAAAGTGGGTTCAGCCCAATCCGTTAAATGCAATTTTTCTTTTTTGCCGTAGCTCTTTACTATAAATGCTTTCATCTTTTATTTGTTTTTTGAAATTGGATCAAAGTAATTGTTTTAAACTTTCTTTAGAATTTACAATGCCAAAAGCAACTTTGGGCCACAATCTATTGACAATATAAAGCAGTTTTGTATCGCCAACCCTGATGGTAAATTGATTTTTTTTCAGACCAACAATAAGTGCTTTTACAAGTTTTTCGGGTGTCAATTTTTTATCATTTCTTGTTGCTGTCATTTCAGTTTTCACTACAGGAGGCAAAAGCTCAAATACTTTGACATTATTTTGCATAACTTCCAAGTGTTTTCTAAGTGTTTCGGTATAAAAACGAAGAGCCACTTTAGATGCAGAATAAGTTGCTTCATTTACCGAAGGAACGTATGCAAGCAATGAAGTTGTATTGATAATAGCACTTTCTTTTTTTGATTTCAACATCTCAATAAAAAGATTATTTAAACGAATGACACCAAAATAATTAACATTCATTTCATATTCGGCATCTGTTAAATGACTGTCGCTTTTTATTCCCAAATTTGATGACAATTTTAATACACCAGCATTATTGTATAAAATGTCAATTCCTCCCAATCTTTCAATTTGTTGAAAAAGTGAAATAGCATCCTCTTCAATTGCAACATCACTTTTTATGGCAATTATCATAGGATGTTTTTGTTTGATTTTATCCAATTTTATTTGGTCTCTACCGGTAATAATGACTTTTGAACCTTCATTTAGAAATTGGTTTACGGCTTCTAATCCTATACCAGCAGTACCGCCTGTAATTAAGACTGTTTTATTTTTTAATTCCATATTCTATTTTTTTTAATTAAAGTAATTATATTTGCTTGCAAATTGCAAGTGCAAATATACAAACAACTTTCAAAATGCAAGTTAATTTTAAAATATTTTATGGAAGCAAATAAAAAAAGGTCAGACTGCCCATTGAGTTGTTCGCTTGACGTATTTGGCGACAAGTGGTCATTGCTTATCATTAGGGACTTAATGTTTTTTCAAAAATCAACCTACAACGACTTTTTAAAATCAGCTGAAGGAATTGCAACGAACATTTTAGCATCAAGACTGAAGGGACTTGAAGAAAATGGAATAATAGAAAAATCTGTACACCCCGACAGCAAAGCAAAAATTTTGTACAGACTGACGCCAAAAGGGATTGACTTATTGCCCATAATTATGGAAGTTTACATTTGGTCGGACAAATATTATGAAATGCCAGCCGAGTTAAAAGCGACAATCAAAGAAGCAAAGAACGACAAGGACAAATTTGTAAAACTGGTTACGAAAGAATTGAAAAGCAAAATGACCGAGAAAAAAGGCAACAGCTAGTTTGGCAATATGGTGGGTTTAGGCTTGATTTGAATTTGGTTTTGAGTCTTGCTAATGTTAAAAAGCAAAACAGGATTATCTGCATTAGTTATTTGGTTCTCAACTTAGCTAGTTCTTCGAATAATTCTTTCTCTTTTTCAGAAAGATTTGTGGGAATCACGATTTGGTAGGTAATGTATAAATCGCCAAACACGCCTTCTTTTTTATAAACGGGAAATCCTTTGCTTTTCAGTTTTGCCTTGGTGCCGTTTTGGGTTCCGGGCAAAACTTTGAGTTTTACTTTGCCGTCAAAAGTATCGACGGTTATTTCTCCGCCCAAGACGGCAGTGTATAAATTCACGTTCACGATGGAATGAAGATTGTGTTTTTCCAACTTGAATTTGGTGTGATTTTCAATGGTGAAGGTAATGTACAAATCCCCTTTTGGACCGCCATTTCGACCTTCGCCGCCCATTCCATTGATTTTTATGACTTGGCCGTTTTCAACGCCGGCAGGAATGGTAAGCCTAATGTTTTTGCCGTTGATGGTCAATTCCCGTTTTTGGGTGGTGTAAACGTCTTTCAAGTCAAGATGCAATTCGGCATTGTAATCGCCTCCTTTGGATTGCGCTGTTCGGCTTCTTCCGCTTCCAGCACGACTTCCAAACATGGATTCAAAAAAATCGGAATAATCGCCGCCACCGGAGAATCCTCCAAATCCTCCAAATCCTCCTTGTTGACCGCCACGACCTTGGTATTGTCGCTGCTGTTGTGCTTTTTCGAATTCTTCGGAATGTTGCCAGTTTTCGCCGTATTGATCGTATTTTTTGCGATTTTCGGGATGGCTCAATACCTCGTTGGCTTCGTTGATTTCCTTGAATTTTTGTTCAGCTTCCTTGTTGTCGGGATTGAGGTCGGGATGGTATTTACGGGCGAGTTTTCGGTATGCTTTTTTGATGTCGGCATCCGTTGCGGTTTTATCTATTCCCAATATTTTGTAGTAGTCTATAAATGCCATTTTACAATGTTTTTCTAAATTATTATTATCAAGATTGGTGTAATAATAGTGTCGAACATTCAAAATGTATGTTTTTCTTTAACACACAAATAATCGTAATTGTTTTGGCTTGTTTTACCCTCAAATTTAATCATTTCTGCCTTGTTAGAAAAGGAATAAAAGGTTTTATTACAGAGAGTTATTCTTCTTTTTGTGGATTTTTCAATACCATCCCCTGAATCGTTTATAGGGTAAATAAGTGACGGTAATTTCGATCATTCGTATAAGCCAATAAGAAATCCAAGTGATGAATTTGGAGAAAAGGCCATCTCTTAATTTCAGGGATTCGGGAGTGATGATTTCGCATTGATCCATAATTTGGATGAGGTGTTGCCGATAATTATTGGAGAATTCGGCAGAGTGGATTTCCACGTTCAATTCGATACTGGCAAAAGAGCTCAAATTATTCAAATTAAATGAGCCAATCGTAGTCCAATTTGCATCAACAATGGCTGTTTTTCCGTGCAAAACCGATGTTTTCCATTCGTACAATTCAATATTGTGTTTCAATAATTTGGAATATAAATAGCAACTGGCGCGTCTTGCCAGATTCAAGTCGGATATTCCGGAAAGAATCAACTTGATTTTCACCTTGTTTTCAGCGGCTTTTTTTAGGGTGTTAACCAGTTTTCTGCCGGGAATAAAATAGCCTCCCACTATTACAATTTCATTTTTGGCATTCTCAATAGATTTGATGTAGGCTTTATAAATCTCGTTTTTTCTTTTCAGCCAATCATTTTGAAGAACACTAACCAATATGGCTTCATTTTGATACATAACGGAGGCTGTTTTTTCCTTTTTTACACGTTTTTTCTTGAGATAAATATTTCGACATATTTTGGAGAGTAATGCCCCGATTTTTTCATCTTGTATTTCAACGGCATAATCGAGCCAGGGCTTATTTGTTGCTGTTCCATGGTATTTGTCGGCAATATTGATTCCGCCGATTAATGTAGTTTTTGAATCGGAAACCACTATTTTATGATGCAATCTTCTGCCAATGTACAATGATTTGGCCGACAAGAATGGAGCGAAAAATCGAATGTTGATTCCGTTTTGTCTCAAATCTTCCAGTATTCGATTGGGGAAGGAATACGAACCAAAACCGTCGAGCAAAATGTATATTTTAACCTTGCGAGAAGCGGCTTCTTTCAGCGCTTCAACAATTTTTTTTCCGATGTTGTCGTATTCGAAAATATAGGTTTGAAGATGGATTTCAGATTGGGATTCCAAAATAATGCGTTCTAAACGACAAAAATAATCTTCACCGCTATGGACGAGTTCCATCAGTTTTGTTTCGGAAAGGGTCGTGTCATTGTTCAGCATTTTTTTGGAATTAACACTTTTGAATAAAGTGCAATAGACTCAAATTTACGCAATTCTATTTAAAGTTAATGAAGTATCGTTTGCATGGGCAAAAAAAAAATCTCCAACTATTTTTCATAATTGGAGATTCTGTGTGTGAAATTAAATGAATTCTTAAATGGCATTCACTATGGCCAAGAAATCGTCGGCTTTAAGTGCAGCTCCACCTATAAGACCACCATCTACATCTGGTTTAGAGAAAATTTCTTTGGCATTGTCAGGTTTCACGCTACCACCGTAAAGGATGGAAACATCTTCGGCCACATCGCTGCCAAAAGTTTTGCGAACTGTTTCCCTGATGAATTCGTGCATTTCTTGCGCTTGCTCCGGGCTGGCAGTTTCTCCTGTTCCAATGGCCCAAACTGGTTCGTATGCCAAAACAATTTTTTCCCAGTCTTTGGCTTTTAAATGGAACAAACCATCTTTCAATTGGTTTTCAACGATGTTGAAATGATTTTTGGATTGACGGTCTTTCAATTCTTCGCCGAAGCAAAAAATAACGGTTATGTCGTGTTGTAAAGCAGTATCAACTTTGCTTGCAATCAAGGCATCCGTTTCGTGGAAAATAGCCCTGCGTTCCGAGTGACCCAGAATTACGGTATTCACGCCAACGCTTTTTAACATGTCTGCTGATATTTCGCCAGTGTAAGCACCACTTTCCGCTTGGTGCATGTTTTGTGCCGCCACGCTAATAGACGTAAACTCCAAGTGGTCAACGGCTGAAGCCAAGTTGACAAATGTAGGAGCCACAATTACTTGCGCATCAATATCTGTAGGGATTTTTGCAATTAATTCATTTAATAAATCTTCAGTTTGTTCTGCATTTTTATGCATTTTCCAGTTTCCTGCTACAATCTTCTTTCTCATTTTGTGTGTTTTATTATTATATTATTTTATTGAAATTGTTGTTGTCGTCAAAACAGACAACTATTTGTTTAACTCTTTTAAAACTGAATTTATCTTTTCAAAGTCGGTTTCGATGGCTCTGTAAAGCACTATTTTTCCGGTTTTGTCAATGATGATGTATCTTGGAACCCAGTCTAAATCGATGGCTTTTCCGAAAATGCCTTTCATTTGGTCGTTGGCCATAAAATGATCCCCTTTGAGTTCGTGTTTTTCGATTCCAATTTTCCAATTTTCGACCGTTCTGTCCATCGAAAGGAATAAATTGGCTACTCCTGGATTGTTGGCTTGCAGTTCTTTTGTTTTTGGTATTGCTTTTACGCAATCTGAACACCACGAAGCCCAAACCTCTATGAGCAGGGTTTTGCCTTTGTATTTTTTCAGGATGTCTTCAAAGGAGACTTGGCTTCCGTTTGTTGCCAAAAGAGTTTCCGACAAAGCTTCTTTTGAAAATGAATTCTTCTGTGCTTGTGAACAAGAAAAGTTTATCACGGCAAAAAGAAGGATAAGTGTTTTTTTCATTTTTTAAAAATTTTGCCCAAAGTTACATTTTATTAGCCAAAATTCAGGAAGAGTAAACAGCATTATTTCAGGTATTTATACTATTTCGATTTCGTAATAGGTTATTGTCGTTGTAAAGAATTGTAAAATGTATTTACTTCGTTTTTTCATCTGGATTGTTTTCCAAATAGATATGTTTGGTTCTTTTGGCTCTCTTTGTGAAATAGAGACGTTTGATGGTGTAGACGATATAAATACCCGAGGAGGCCATTAAAGTACATCCAAAAATAACATGAAAAGTAACTCCCAATGGTACCTCGAACCAAGTCGAGACTTCATTGAGAAAATAATACCCTATGCCAAAAAGAAAACAACTCACTACAACTAGTATTAGTTTTCTCCTTTTTCTCTGTTTTCTACTACTCATAAACAAAGTGTTTGTTGCTAATTACAAATTTAAATCATTAATGTCGTTGTAATGAACTTTTTGCTTGATAGTTCCGTAATTTAAAATCACGAAACTTGGATTGGCTCTTTCTATAGTTTTTAATGCGGTTGCATCACAGGAAAGAAAATCAAAACTGAGTCCATATTTCTTTTTGGAGGACTCGACAACGTCATTTGACGAGCCGGTCAACACGGCAACATAATAGCCTTTTGCAGAAGCGTCTTTGTACAATTTATCCAGTTTTTGCATGGCTTCTGGATTGGCTTTTACCAAATCATAAGCCACGACCAGCAACGCTTTTTCTTTGGATAAAACCAAATCAGTGTTGTCTTGTCCTTCCAAGTCCAGTTTGAAATCATGGATAGGAGGAAGGTAACCCTGAACGATAACTTTATCTTTTCTGTCCACAAATGTGGCCCCAGCAGGAAGTGACATCAAATCTTTTTCGGTGAATTCTTTGTCCACGCCATTTACTTTGTAAATAAAAACCATCTCGACAACACTTTTTGGTGCGTTATCCGGAATTGACATGTCGGTTCTAATATTTGTGCCGACTTTGTAAGGCCTGAAATCTTTTAAAGGCAAATGATTGATTACCCAATAACCCATAAATGCACACAAGGCAATACTTGTCAAAACCAATATATTTTGGACATTGTTTGCGAAAAGTGGTTTTATCAATTTTTTATTGAAAAACAGAATCAGGATAAAAAACAACAACACAATGTCTTTCGAAAAGGATTGCCAAGGTGTTAAATGCAAGGCGTCGCCAAAACAACCGCAGTCTTTTACGACATCATAATAAGCGGAATAGAAGGTTAAGAATGTAAACTTGATAATCAATAACAACAGCAACCAAATTGTTAGTTTTGATTTGTAGCCAATGAGCAACATCACGCCCAAAACCACTTCGAGGATAACCAAAAACAAGGCAATCGCCAATGAATAAGGCACGAAAAAAGGCATGTTGAAAACTGGTTCACTAAAGTATTCATCCAATTTATACGAAAACCCCAATGGGTCATTCAGCTTGATTAATCCCGAAATAATGAATAAAATCCCGACGAAAAGTCTGGAGAATTGAGTGATGGTTTTTTTCATGGTTATTTTTTAAAAGTCCAAAAAGTAAATAAAAATTTTTTGATTTGGAATTTATTTGTTTTTTGATTCGTCCATTAATATCAAGGCAAAAACGGCATAATTAATCATGTCCTGATAATTGGCATCGATGCCTTCAGAAACCAGTGTTTTCCCTTTATTGTCTTCTATTTGTTTTACTCGGAGCAGTTTTTGCAGGATTAAATCCGTCAAGGAACTTACCCTCATTTCGCGCCAAGCTTCACCATAATCGTGGTTTTTGTTTTCCATCAATTCTTTGGTAAGTTTCACTTTGGCATCATATAAAATGGTGGCTTCTTCCACGTTCAAGTCCGGTTGGTCCACAACGCCAAGTTCGAGCTGAACCAAGGCCATAATCGAATAATTGATGATTCCGATGAATTCGCTGGTTTCGTCTTCGTTTACTTTTCGAACTTCATTTTCCTGCAAGCTTCTTATTCTTTGGGCTTTGATGAAGATTTGGTCCGTCAGGGAAGGCAATCTCAAAATGCGCCAAGCACTGCCGTAATCTTTCATTTTATTGATAAATAGCGAGCGACAAATTGCAATTACGCTATCATATTGCTGTGAAGTGATGTTCATTTATTGGTTATATTTGTATAAAATTTTTTCAAAAATAAGGAATATTTATTGGATGAAATAGGGAATATTAACGAATTTTGATTTGAAATGACAATAAACTGCAAAGGACAACTTATAGATTTGACATCGCCCAAAGTAATGGGGATTTTGAATGTCACGCCCAATTCTTTTTTTGATGGCGGAAAGTATAAAAGCGAAAGTGAAATGCTGTCGAAAGTCGGTAAAATGTTGAATGATGGTGCAACATTCATTGATATTGGCGCGTATTCCAGCAAGCCCAGTGCCGAATTTGTTTCGGAAGAGGAAGAACTGCAAAGAATTGTTCCCATCATCAATTTAATTCTGGAATATTATCCGGAAACCTTGATTTCCATCGACACTTTCAGGAGTGAAGTAGCCCAAGTTTGCATCGAAAACGGAGCAGCCCTCATTAACGATATTTCGGCCGGAAATCTGGATGACAATATGTTGGAAATTGTGGCAAAATATAATGTTCCCTACATCATGATGCACATGCGTGGCACGCCACAAACGATGCAAAAGATGACCAGTTATGACAATATCGTCAAGGAAATGCTTTTATATTTTTCTGAGAGAGTGGCTCAAGCGAGAAGTCTCGGCATCAATGATTTGATTATCGATCCCGGGTTTGGTTTTGCCAAAACATTGGATCAAAATTATGAAGTTTTGCAAAAAATGGAAATGTTCGAATTATTGGAATTGCCTTTGTTGGCTGGTGTTTCCAGGAAATCTATGATTTATAAAACATTGGAATCTTCTGCTGAAGAAGCGTTGAATGGAACCACGGTTTTGAATACTATTGCCTTGTCCAAAGGAGCCAAAATTCTTCGGGTCCACGATGTCAAGGAAGCCGTGGAATGTGTCGCTTTGTTCAATAAAATCAATAATTATAGTGAAGTATTTTAGTTTAGCAATCCTTTTGATGTTGTTTTCCTGCGGCAACAAAGAAGATATTTTGTTGCCAAAATCCAATGTGAGCATCGTTTCAAATGTAGTGGATCATTCGCCGATTTATATTTTTTTCAGGACCAAGGGAAAAGACACTTTGGTGGAGGTGAACCGGAAAAATTCCATTATTTCCACCAATTGGATTCTCAATATCGACAAGCGATTGCCTTTGCGATTGGTTATTCCCGAAGTGATGAAATTGCAGGAAAAAAAGAGATACGAAGTCGCCCACAAAAACGAATTAGCCGAGAATTATTATTCCTATGCGGACAGCATTGGCAAGAATATGGCGTTTCTACCATTCACGAAAGTGTATTATAAAATGGATAAACCGATGTCTAGTTTCATCGTGTTTTTTTCTAAAAAAAATAAAGTTTATGTGGATGGAATTTTGGGAACTCGTGAAGAATTAAAACATTTTTTAACTAGTTTTAATGATGAGTACAAAATGATTAGGTTCGGTTTTGATAAAAACATGAGTTATGGAACTTATATTCAGAATGAAATTTTCATACAAAGTTTAAAAATTGAAACGGAAGAAGAGTTTATTTATTAAATTTTGAAAACAGCTTTTTTTTAATCTAAATAACTGAAAATTAAGCCTGGACACTGAATAATTTTTACTGTGAATTTAATTAAAAACACATAAAAGCCATCCTTTCATTATAAAAGGATGTTTTTTTGTTAAAGAAGGATTGACCAGATATTAATAACCTCCGCCACCTCCTCCTGAAGAGGTTTGTTTAGTAAGTTGTCCCCTAATTTCTCCTCCTGTAAATGCTGCTGTGTGTATGTTTACATAATATAGACCTGCATAAAGATCGGCTTCTTGTCCAGCATCAAGAGCTGTACTTGTATAATTTATTGGAGAAGTAAAGGTGGCAAAAGGAAAAACGGGAGGGCCACTAACTCCAACGGCACCTTTATGAATATGTCCGTTTGTGGGAGCTGAAATGGTGTGATTTACCGTGATTGTAAAGATTTTTGTCATGGTGTTGTACGTAAGTGTTGCCGTTCCAGTTGCTGTTGAAGTATTGGCAGGTACTTCACTTGCTCCATTTAAGGTCGCGGTAAATGTCACGTTTGGATTGGGAGCTGGGTCATCATCATCATTACAGGAAACAATTCCCATTGAAATAAACAAAATCGCTAAAATTCTAATAAAATGTCTCATAATAAATTCTTTAAGGTTAGATAAATTGAAAACTATTAACAGTCGTATTTATATTCATAACTTTTAAATTCGATGAGCTACGATTTGGGATTTTATTTGGGTTAATAAAGTTAAGATTTAATTCATAAAAAGGAGCAGGATATTAGGAAAGAATTAACTTTTGAAACTGTCTTTTTTTGCAGTAATAAAGTAGGTAAATTGCTTTAAATGAAGTGAATACGAATTGTGTTTACTGATGATGATACGGTTCATTCTTCAAAATCGTGAATCCGCGATACAATTGTTCGATAAAAAACAAACGTACCATTTGATGAGAAAAAGTCATTAGTGAAAGCGAGATTTTGCCTTGGGCTTTGGCGTAAACGGTATCCGAAAAACCATAAGGACCGCCTATGACAAAAACTAAAGTCTTCACGCCCGAATTCATTTTCTTCTGCAATTCTTCTGAAAAGCCAACGCTTGAAAAGGTTTTTCCGTTTTCGTCCAATAAAATGAGTTGGTCGGTTGGCGTTATTTTTGCCAAAATGAGTTCACCTTCTTTTTCCTTTTGCTGGCTTTCCGACAAGTTTTTCACGTTTTTGATGTCGGGAATGACCTCCAAATCGAACTTGATGTAAAACGACAAGCGTTTTTGATATTCTTCAATTAACGATTGTAGGTTTTTATTGTCGGTTTTGCCAATGGCAATGAGTTTAATGTTCATCTTGCGGAATTAAATAATGGCAAAGGTATAAAAATGAGAATCAAATAATAATGAACTACTTTATTTAGGTCATTTTGTGGAATTAGTTGAAAAAAGGAATTTTAATAATTTTATTTTAGTGATACCCCTATTTTTTTATGGGGTAGTTGTTTGTAATTGTGATAAATTAGGTTCGATACCACCTTTTTGTGATTATAGATGGTGAAATTTATGAAAAATGTAAATTAAATATTGAGACATTTGTTTATTTTTGCCCAAAAATTAAAAAATATAACATTATGTTAGATGTAGGGTTAACCACTTTTATGATTCTTGCCACCAGTTTGGTGATGCTAATGACTCCCGGCCTTGCCTTTTTTTATGGCGGATTGGGATGCAACAAAAATATCTTGAGCATTATGATGCAAAGTTTTGTTTCCATGGGAATTGGAACGGTGCTTTGGTTTGCTTTTGGTTATTCGCTTTGTTTCAGTGGAAATATGGATGCGGGTTCCGATTTTTATGGGATAATAGGAAATTTTGACAAGGCATTTTACCACGGAATCACGCCTTCGACGCTCTACTCGGCCGATAAACGTTTTCCGGAATATATTTTTATTGCTTATCAAATGATGTTTGCCATTATCACGCCGGCATTGATTACCGGTGCATTTATCAATCGAGTGACTTTTAAATCTTACGTTTTGTTTCTTATTTTTTGGCAAATTTTTGTTTACTACCCTTTCGTTCACATGGTTTGGGGTGGCGGATTGCTGGCTGAGTGGGGAGTTTTTGACTTTGCGGGAGGAATCACTGTGCATGCAACGGCTGGATTTGCGGCATTGGCATCGGTATATTTCGTGGGTCGCCGGCAAAAGACGCATGAACCCAACAATATTCCATTGGTTGCCATTGGAACCGCATTGCTTTGGTTTGGCTGGTACGGATTTAATGCCGGAAGTGAATTGGCGGTGAATTCCATTACTGTTTCTTCTTTTTTGAATACGGACACTGCAGCTTCTTTTGCCGCGGTTACTTGGTTGCTCATCGAATGGAACACCGGAAAAAAGAAACCTACTTTCATTGGATTAATGACTGGGGCGGTTGCCGGTTTGGCCACCATTACGCCGGCAGCTGGATTTGTTGATATTTATTCTGCGGCTCTTATTGGAATCATTGCCGCTTTTGGTTGTTTTGCGGCCGTAAAATTCAAGGAAAAGAAGGGGTGGGACGATGCATTGGATGTATGGGGTGTACACGGTATGGGAGGAATAATAGGGACCATTTGTTTGGGTTTCTTCGCCAACAGTACTATTAATTCGGCTATTCCAAACGGATTGTTTTTTGGGGGTGATGCCATGCTGTTGTTCAAAGAATGTGCCGCGATATTGTTTGCCACCAGTTATGCATTCATTTTTACGTTGTTATTATTCAAAATCATCAATAAATTTATTCCTGTTCGCGTGACTGATGTGGAACAAGAATTGGGTCTGGATTTGAGCCATCACGGCGAAGTGGCTAGACAGCAACGCTAATACAAATTTGGTTATATAAAAAAGGGTTTCATTCTTCTCGAATGAAACCCTTTTTTATTATAAAAGCGCTGTAAATTAACTGTCCAGAAAAGAATCGGTATTGTTTTTTTTCTTGAACAATTTCAGGAGCAACATAAAACCGGCAACGGCTTCAAATGTCATTCCAATAATTAGAAAGAAACTGGTCCAATCTTTGCGTTCGTTGGTTATTTTGAATAATGCCCCTATAATGGTAAGTACGGCACCGATTAGGAATAAAACCAGGATTTGCGAGTTTTTCATAAGATTGGTATTTTATTGGAGCTGCAAATATAAAAAACACTTTTATGCTTTTTGTATGGATTGTGTTTTTTCGTAATTGATATTTCTTTCTTTCAAATACTTTAAAATGTACTCGAAACAAGATTCGTGTTTTCCAATTAATTCGGGAGGAAAAATTCCTTTTTCGGTAAACAAGCCTTCCAAAAACAGATTGGCTACCGCCGTTGCAGTGTATCCAGTAGTTCTCGCCATCGATGAGGTTTGCGTTTCGGGACAATATTCATCGTATAAATTATACACGATTTCTTCGGTTTCTCCTTTTTTATTTGTTCCTTTTAACGTGACGCGCATTATGGTCAGTTCTTCTTCGGTTTCTCCCAATTTCCATTCGTTGAAAAGAATTTTGCTGGTAAAATCAATCGGTGAAATTTCAGTCCCATTTATCATTATTCCCTTTTCGTTAAAGAATCCACTGTCCTTCAAAACTCTCACATATTCGACGTGGCCAGGATATCGCAATGTTTTTTCTTTCATATTCCTGATGTGCGGCATCGTAAATAATATAGAACGTAATCCATCAGAATTGAAAGATTCCAATGTTCCTACTTTATCAAAATCTACCAATTCACAATCAGTCAATGCTTCGCGAATGATGATGTTCCCGTTTTCAACATAACGCGCAGGTCTTGTATATTCTTCGATTACGTCTATTGGCGAGAAAGGTGCTTTGTAATTGAAAGGCCATTTTTTGACCTTTGGCAAACCGCCCACCAAGGTTTCGAAATCGGTCAGTTTCAGTTTTTCATTATGATAACCCAATATGATATTGTGCATTCCGGGTGCAACACCACAATCAACAATGGCGGTTACACCTTTTGTTTTTGCAAGTGCATCCAATTCGAGTGCGTTTTCAGGGAAAAAGGAGATATCAACCACATTTTTTTCGGCTTCGATAACGGTTTTTATTGTTTCAAATCCAATAAATCCGGGAACTGCACAAACCACTAAATCAAAAGCTGCAAGAACAGATTGAAGCTTTATTTTATCGCAAACGTCCAATGGCAAGATTGTGATTGCTTGGTGTTTATTTTTTACGTGCTCCAATCGCTGGTTGCTAAAATCTGCCAGGGTTACAGCATATTCTCTTGATAAATCCACAGCCATTGCACTGCCTACCATTCCCGCTCCTAAAACTATTATGTTGGCCATAATTACAATTTGATGGGTTTGCAATATAAATTTAAAGCTAAGATAGTGTTTCAGACCAATCCAAGATAAATTTATGCAATGATATTTTAAACAAAAAGACCCATGAAGTAAAATTTCAAGGGTCTTTTTCGGAAACTAATGGGTTGCAAATTCAACCTTGTTAAATATGTTTATTATCCAGGGAATTCTCCTCCGCCATCTTCATTTTTAGGCTGTGGATTCTTTTCTTTTTCCCCTTTTGGTTTGTTGAAACGATAGGTGAATGATAAATTGAATTGACGTTTACGGAATTGCATTTCACTGTAGGATGTTTGATGCTCAAGATACGTATAAGATCTCATCACTCTCGTGTTGAAAATATCACTAATATTGAATGCTATTGTTGATTTGTCTTTTAGCACATCTTTACTGAAAGCGGTATTCATGCCAAACTGTCCCAAACTTTTACCTTGTGCGGTTTTTTGTTCTCCATTGTAGTTGGCATTCAACTGCCAGTCAATTTTGTATGGCAAAGTTAGTTTTGAACTAATTCTAGCAGACCAAGTATTGGCTTGGTTGTCAAGATTTTGAACTATAAGTTCGCCTTGCGTATCCGTGTAGCTGTGTTCTCCGATTGTTTTTACATTATACAAATTGAAATTACTGTTTACTCTCCATATTTTGAATGGGTTGTAATTTAATGTAAATTCAAAACCAAATTTTTGTTCTTTTCCCAAGTTTATTGGTTGGCTTTTAATAACCGGAACTCCATTTACTTCATCACCCGTAGGAGATCTCACAAAACTGAAAACATCTTTGGTGTCTTCAAAATAAGCCGAAGTATTGAATGTTACTTTTTCCCAACGTTTGATAAAACCAAAATCAAATTTGTTGGTTAGAGATGGGTCCAAGTCAGGATTCCCTTGAAAAATATTGACATTACTTGCATAATTTACCGCAGGGTTCATAAAACGGCCTCTTGGTCTTGTTAAACGTTTGCTGTAGCTTGTAGTAATGTTACTTTGATCTGAAATTTCATAACTAACAAAGGCACTCGGGAAAAAGTTGTTGTACTTTTTAGTATTGAAATCGTTGTTGTCCAATAAGTTTACTTGGACATTGGTGTCTTCCCAACGTAACCCAAATAAATAAGAGAATTTATTTTTTTTGAAACCATACTGCGTATAAAGAGCGTTGATGTTTTCTTTGTACACTAAAGTATTTGATAAATTATCGATTCTTATGCCTTGGTCGTCAAGAACGTAATATTGATTGTTCAAGTCACCAAAATTTCCTTTGTATCCTGCTTCAAACTGACTTCCTTCTCCTATTGGAAGAACATAATCGGCCTGTATTTGTGCTTGCTTTTGAACCTGGTTATTTAAGGTATTGTTAAAATTGTTGGAACCCGTAATAATACTTTGGTTATCATCCGTATTTCTTGAAATAGAACCATCAACTGTAAGTTTGTGTCCTTTGTCGTCGAAGTTTTTGATTAAATTTGAAGTATATTCAATATTTTCACCGCCATTTTCCCCTGTACCCAAGCGGTAAGTTGAACCCGTGAAATTATGGGCAGCATCAAAATTATTATATTTGATTAAATCATTGTTTTCGCCACTATCCTTTTGGTAATTGATGGCATTTGTCCAAAAAGTATTTGGAGCGACTGTCCATTCAAGACCAGCTCTTCCATTGAAACCTTCTCTGGATCTCTCGGTCTCGCGATCTTCGTCCAAAAAGTTTTTGATGGAACCGTCATCATTGAAATATTGAGAATTAGTTTTACCGCCGCCTTCATTTGTTCTGTGGTTGTAACCAGCAGTTGTAAAGTAGTTAAGTTTTTCGGTTTTATAATTCAGGTTGGCAGTTAAACCATACGTTTCGGGAATACCTGCCGAAGCTATGAATGTTCCGTTAAAACCTTGATTTTTACCTTTTTTAAGAATGATGTTGATTAATCCAGAACCACCTTCCGCATCATATCGCGCCGATGGATTGGTAATAACTTCCACTTTATCAATGGCATCAGCAGGAAGTTGTCTTAAAGCTTCTGCAATATTTACCGCATAGGATGGTCTTCCGTCAATTAAAATTCGGATGTTGTCGCTTCCTCTCAAGCTTACATTTCCTTCGGTGTCAACAGAAACGGAAGGAACGTTGTCCAGAACATCACTTACCGTTCCGCCTTTTACCATCATGTCTTGGCCGACACTGTATACTTTTTTGTCCAATTTGATTTCTACCGAAGATTTTTCGGCACGAACAACTACTTCGTTCAATTGTGAAGCATCTTCCTCTAAGGCGATTTGCCCCAAATTGGTACTTTTTTGAAGATCCTTCGCTTTGATTGTAATGGGCTTAAATGAGATAAATTCTATTTTAATATCATAAATACCCGGAGTTACGTCAATATCAAATTCTCCTTTTGGATTTGTGATTCCACCAGCGATTGATTTTGGGGATGTTGGATTTGTAATAGTGATAGTGGCATATTCCAATGGGTTTTTGCTCACTTTTTCAATCACTTTTCCAGTAATTTTTATTCTGGCAGCTTGAGGTCTTCCCTGTGAAAAGCCTAAAAATGATATAATAAGCAGAAGGAATACAAGAACGGATTTTAATTTTTTCATTGATTTAAAATAATAGTTTTGATAAGGTAAGATTGCAAAAGCAGCCTTTGGTTTAAACCTTGAATCATAAAAAACTGTTAAAGTGCAATAAAATGTACTTACAGGATAACTGCGGCGCTCTCTAAAGGCCTCGCAATTACGGCTTTGTTTCCGTTGATGACAATGGGTCTTTCGATGAGAGTCGGATTCGAAATCATGGCTTGAATAATTTCTTCATCGTTCAATACTTTGTCCTTGAAATTTTCTATCCAAATTTTCTCTTTTCGACGCACTAATTCAATGGGTTTTATGCCCAATTTCTCTATAATTCCCTTTAATTCTTCATAAGTGGGAATGTTTTCAAGGTATTTGACAATTTCATATTCTTGTCCTGTTTCTTCAAGAAAAGCAAGACATTCCCTGGATTTTGTGCAGCGAGGATTGTGATAAATTTGGATCATTAAAAAAGTGATTTATTTTCTGCAAAGTAATCGAATATAAACGAAAAAATAAGTTAATTTCGGGCAAAATATGGAGGCAGTGAATGGCCAACAATTAATTCAATATCATTAAAATGTTTATAGCTCAAGCTTATAAAGGAAATAATACTTGGTGGCGTGTCTTGATTACGACAATATTGACAGCGGGAGTGTTTATAATCAACTTTATCATGTATTTCTTGATGTCCAAAGAAGACTTGGATAAAGTGTATCAAAAGATGAATGAATTCCCGAATAATTTGTCGCTTTTAATGAACTTGTTGCCTTTTGTTTTTCTTTTGGCATTGTTGTTTTTGCTGGTTCGTGGACTTCATGAAAGGAGCATACTTTCGTTGACAACCTCAAGGGAAAAAGTCGATTATAAAAAAATCCTGTTTTCTTTTGGCTTGGTGGTTTTTATGACCATTGCCGGTTTTGTTGTCTCTTATGCTGTCGATAATTCCTCTATTTTATGGAATTTCAATCCGTTGAAATTTGCAATTTTGTTTCTCATCAGTATCCTGTTGTTTCCGTTTCAAATTGGTTTTGAAGAATACTTGTTTCGGGGTTATTTGATGCAACAAATTGGAATTATAGCCAAGAATCGATGGTTTCCATTGCTGGTGACTTCCGTGCTGTTTGGAGTTTTTCACAGCGCCAATCCCGAAGTGGCCAAAATGGGTTTCGGTGTCATGTTTTTTTACATTGGAACCGGTTTTTTATTGGGCATAATGACCTTGATGGACGAAAGTCTGGAACTGGCATTGGGTTTTCATTTGGGAAATAATCTAATGGCCGCTTTATTAATCACCTCCGATTTTTCGGCAATACACACCGATGCCGTTTTTAGATATTCGGGAGTTGAAAACCCTGTTGATATGTTAAACGAAATGATTGTTTCGATTGTAATTGTCTATCCGATTATCTTATTTATCTTTGTTAAAAAGTATAATTGGACTAACTGGGGAGCAAAGCTTACAGGCAAAATAGAAATTTCAAATACACACAAATAAATTAAATACAACACAACACAACAAAATGAATAGATCAATAACTTACAAAAACATACACAACCGTTTTAAATTGAATGGTTATCACATCAGCCTTGACGAAATGTTCTATGTGGCCTATTGTTTCATCAAGGAAGGTCAACCTTTTGAGCAACATATTGGAAACTTTTTATTGGATTGGTTTGACGAGAAATCCTATATCGAATTGAGTACATCAGGAACTACGGGAACTCCAAAAGTGATTAAAATCGAAAAACAAGCCATGTTGGATTCAGCATTGGCAACGGGAGATTTCTTTGGATTGAAGCCGGGAGACACCATGTTGCATTGTTTGCCAACCAATTATGTGGCTGGAAAAATGATGTTTGTTCGCTCTTTCATTTTAGGATTGGAGATGAAATTTGTGGAGCCTAATTCTGACCCATTGAAAACCATTGATGAAGAATTTGATTTTTGTGCCATGGTGCCTTTGCAAGCCAAAAATTCCTTGGAAAAACTGAAAGCCGGAAAGATTAAAAAATTAATCATTGGTGGTGTAAAAGTTCATAAAGCCTTGGAGCAAGAATTGGTGAAATTGCCAATGGAAATTTATGAAACATACGGTATGACCGAAACCATCACGCATATTGCAGCCAAAAAAATCGGAGAGAGCGCCTTTACGGTTTTGCCAAACGTGAAAATTTACACGGATGAAAGGAAATGTCTAGTCATCAAAGCCAAAAACATCAGCAAGAATGAAATCGTGACCAATGACATTGTTAATTTAGTTTCTGACAAAAAATTTAGTTGGGAAGGAAGACATGACAACATCATCAACAGTGGCGGCGTTAAATTGATGCCGGAACGAATTGAGGACAAACTTTCTACGCTGATTCCAAGACGTTATTTCGTTTCTGGACAACCGGACGAAACGCTTGGACAAAAAGTAGTTCTTTATGTTGAAGGAGAGCCTTTGGTAATTGAAGATTCGGTTTTTGCTGTTTTGGACAAATTCGAAAAACCGAAAGAGATTGTTTTTATTCCAAAGTTCAACGAAACAGCCACCGGAAAAATTATGAGAACAGAAAGTATGTCGTCTGTCGAATAGATGAATGATGGTATCGAGCATAAATAAAAAAGGGAGAAATTTTAAATTTCTCCCTTTTTTATTTGGGGTTTATTCCTGCATTTTAAAAAAATAATCCGCCGAATTTTTGCCGCTTCCATAAATCAAAAAAGCAATGCAGATAATGAGTGTAACCAAGGACAACAGTAAGTTTTGAGAATGCATTTCTCCCATAAAATTGATGATGACGGCTCCAACTAAAATTGGTAATTGTGTAATAATTGCCCATCTGGTGAGCAATCCGAAAAAAATCAAGATACCTCCAAGAAAATGTGCCGAAGCAATATAATGAACGATAAACATACCGTACATACCACTACTTGCTTTGTCAAAGGGAGATATTAAGTCTACTAAATATTGAATGTTTGTGATAAACGTGACACCTTTCCAGAACAAAAAAACTCCAAGTGCCATTCGAACTAAATCTACCCAAAAATAAGTGTGCGCATTGGCCCATTTATTCATGCTTTTTACGTTGTTCATAATACATTAGTTTTAAAAGTGATACACTAAGTTACTAATTTTTAACGTAATAAACACGAATAAAGTGTTGAAATCTGTAAAAGTTGAAAACTAAACTTGAATTACGCCCAAATTAAATTTCTTTTCAATAGGCGAATGGTTGGCTGCTTCAATTCCCATCGAAATCCAGGTTCTGGTGTCCAAAGGATCGATGATGGCATCTGTCCAAAGTCTTGAAGCGGAATAATAGGGAGAAACTTGTTCGTCATATCGTGCTTTTATTTTGTCGAACAATTCCTTTTCTTTTTCTTCATCCACGATTTCTCCTTTGGCTTTAAGCGAAGAAGCTTCAATTTGTGCCAATACTTTTGCGGCCTGGGTTCCACCCATAACGGCGAGTTCGGCACTTGGCCAAGCCACTATTAATCTAGGATCATAAGCCTTTCCACACATGGCATAATTTCCTGCTCCATACGAATTTCCAATAATTATGGTGAATTTTGGCACCACCGAATTAGAAACGGCATTCACCATTTTGGCACCGTCTTTTATGATTCCACCGTGTTCCGATTTGGAACCCACCATAAATCCGGTGACGTCTTGCAGGAAAACCAAGGGGATTTTCTTTTGGTTGCAATTGGCAATAAAACGAGTGGCTTTGTCCGCAGAATCGGAATAGATGACACCTCCGAATTGCATTTCACCATTCTTTGTTTTTACCACTTTGCGTTGGTTGGCAACAATTCCCACTGCCCAGCCGTCAATTCTGGCATAACCCGTGATGATGGTTTGCCCGTAGCCGTCTTTGTAGGCTTCAAATTCGGAATTATCCACCAAGCGATGAATGATTTCCATCATGTCGTATTGCTCGTTTCGAGCTTTTGGCAAAATGCCGTAAATATCTTTTTCTGCCAAAGCGGGTTTTTCTGCCTTGATTCGGCTAAATCCAGCTTTGTCATAATCACCAATTTTGTCGACTATGTTTTTTATTTTGTCTAGCGCCTCTTTGTCGTCTTTGGCTTTGTAATCGGTAACTCCCGAAATTTCGCAATGTGTTGTTGCTCCGCCCAAGGTTTCGTTGTCGATGCTTTCGCCAATGGCGGCTTTGACCAAATAACTCCCCGCAAGGAAAATACTCCCGGTTTTGTCCACTATCAAAGCTTCGTCGCTCATAATGGGGAGATAAGCACCACCAGCCACGCAACTTCCCATAACAGCCGAAATTTGGGTAATTCCCATACTGCTCATCAAGGCATTGTTCCTGAATATGCGACCAAAATGTTCTTTATCCGGGAAAATTTCGTCCTGCAAAGGCAAATAAACGCCGGCCGAATCCACCAAATAAATGATGGGCAATCTATTTTCCATCGCAATTTCTTGCGCTCTCAGGTTTTTCTTGGCCGTAATCGGAAACCAGGCACCCGCTTTTACGGTGGCATCATTGGCAACGACAATACATTGTTTTCCTTTGATGTATCCTATTTTTATAATAACACCACCCGATGGACAACCACCATGTTCTTTATACATTCCTTTTCCAACAAAAGCGCCTATTTCAATAGATTTTCCATTGTCAAGCAAATAATCGATACGTTCTCGCGCCGTCATTTTGCCTTCGGAATGTAATTTTTGGATGCGTTTTTCGCCTCCACCCAGTTTTATTTTGGAAAATTTTTGACGTAAGTCAGAAAGAAGTAGTTTATTGTGGTCTTCGTTTTTATTGAAGTTCAGGTCCATAATGAAATTGTGTTGGTCTAAAAATAGAGACCGCTAAATTACGAAAATTCATTAACACCTTCCTAAAATTATCAAGGGAAACCGATTGTGGTCCTTTTTTTTTAAAAATAAACACAGATTCCACAAATTTGCACAAATTAATTCGTGTAAATATGTGGAATCTGTGTTATGCTGTTTGTGTGTTTTTGTTTTTTAGACTGATTTTTTTTTCGACTCGTTAACCAATCGTTTTAAAATGGACCATTGTCTTAAAGTATCACGGGCATCGATAGCAGGATAACCCAACATTGTTTTTCCGGCAGGAATATCGCCTGTAACACCAGAACCTGCACCCACAATGGCACCGTCTCCAATGGTGGTGTGGTCTTTTATGGAGGCGCTTCCGCCAATGATGACGCCGTTTCCTAAAGTTACGGAACCGGCCAATCCAGAATTTCCGGCCATAATGCAAAATTTACCCAATACGCTGTTGTGTCCAATTTGAACTAAATTGTCAATCTTGCAACCGTCGCCCAAAATGGTGGAACTGAATTTTCCTCTATCAACACAAGAATTGGCGCCAATTTCGACACCATTCCCCAAAATCACGTTCCCGATTTGCGGGATTTTGACCAAACCTCTTTCGGGACAAGGACGAAATCCAAAACCGTCAGCACCTATGGTGGCATTGGGATGGATGATGCAATCATTGCCTAAGTGACAACGTTCGCGTATCACGGCACCGGACCAAATAATGGTGTTTTTTCCAATGGTGCATTCGTCAAGAATGGTGACATTAGGATAAATCGTGACGTTTTCGCCAAGCACTACTTTTGGACCAATGTAGCTTCCGGCACCTATACGGGTTCCGTTTCCTATCAGGGCAGTTTCGTCAACGCTTGCCGAGGGATGAATGGAAGCCGGAAACGATGGAGTAGATGGAGCAAAAAGTTCCAAGACTTGGGACATGGCCAAATCGGCATTGCGTACTTTGATGAATGCCTTGTTTTCTCCCGGCTCAATCGAAATGTCTTGGTTGACAATGGCGGCACAAGCTTTGGAAGATTCCCAATATTTTTCGTACTTTTTGTTTCCAATAAAAGAAATTTCCGAAGCACCGGCCAATTCTAATTGTTCTGGAGCGGTCATTTTTATGGAAGTGTCGCCAACAATAGTGCCTTTTAAAACTTCGTTTATTTCTTGAATGGTATAGGTCATTTAGTGAATGCTTAAGTGGGATGTGATATAATTTTTCAAATAAAGCGAATTTACATTGCAATTCCTAATGCATTAACTTTCCAGTGGGAATATTAAAGCGTGAATTATGTAAATATTAACTATAAATATATAATCCAACGTATTTTCTGATAGATATATTTGTTGTTGAATATCAGATTTTTATATTATGAAATTGCCATTAAAATTCACTTTCTTATTGTTGTTTTTTTCTTCATTTGCAGATGCCCAAATTCAAGCTTTGTTCAATAATAAAACCCAGTTAAGGAACATG
The DNA here is from genome assembly GCF_900129545.1 of Flavobacterium fluvii. GTDB lineage: Bacteria > Bacteroidota > Bacteroidia > Flavobacteriales > Flavobacteriaceae > Flavobacterium > Flavobacterium fluvii. Next base: position 57,179 of record NZ_FQWB01000002.1, read on the forward strand.
ACCGAGCGTTGGGAATTGGACACCACGGCCGTTAGAGGAACATTTTTAATAACTCCCTATAAACCTATTTACATCTTGCTTGGAAAATATTCGAGCAATCCCAATGAGCAACCTCATTCAGAGAATAACAGCCCTGAATATATCGTTCCCGAGGCGTTTAATTATGATAATGTGGAACTTAAATTTCAATTGAGTTTCAAGACTAAAGTATTGCAAAGTTTCTTGTGGGGACACGCCGATTTATGGGTGGCTTATACTCAAAAATCATTTTGGCAAATTTACAATACAGATCTTTCGCGTCCTTTTAGGGAGGTAAACTATGAGCCGGAGTTGATTATGAATTTTCCGGTAAAATTTAGGTTATTTGGTTTTAAGACAAAGATGGTTGGAATAGCCTTCAATCATTTGTCCAACGGAAAAAGTGATCCTTTTTCGAGAAGTTTAAACAGGTTTATTCTACATGCAGGATTTGAACGAAAAAATTGGACGGTATATTTGCGATCATGGTACGGAATGTCCGACTATGGCGAGGATAATCCCGATATTTCAGATTATATGGGACGAGGCGACTTGAATGTGATTTATGCCAAAAACGGAAATGTTTTTTCATTTATTGGTGGTTACAACATGAATTTTAATTCCAATCCAAGAGGGAATGCCGAATTTTCCTGGTCTTATCCCATCAAAAACAACCTAAAAGCCTATTTGCAAGTTTCTCACGGTTATGGGGAATCACTGATAGATTACAATCATCTTCAAACTACCGTTGGTCTTGGTATTTCACTGATCGAGTGGTTGTAGATTACCTATAAAAAAAGACCCGACGGATTTCAAAAATCTGTTGGGTCTAAATTATTTTGAATATTGCTAACTGAAAACTGAGACTGAAAACTATTCTTCCTCTCGCTGTCCCATCATCATCAGGAACGCTTTCAGAAACTCGTCAATATCGCCATTCATCACTCCATCCACATTGCTGGTTTCGTAACCGGTGCGAACGTCTTTGACCAATTTATAAGGCTGCATCACGTAATTTCGGATTTGCGAACCCCATTCGATTTTCATCTTTCCGGCTTCGATGTCGGAGCGTTGGGCTTGTTGCTTTTTTAATTCGATTTCATACAATTGAGATTTCAACATTTGCATCGCTCGATTTCTGTTGTCGTGTTGCGAACGGGTTTCCGAACATTGAATTTGGATTCCCGAAGGTTTGTGAGTCAACTGTACTTTAGTTTCTACCTTATTCACGTTCTGACCGCCAGCACCGCTAGAACGAGAGGTGATAATTTCGATGTCGGCGGGATTGATTTCAATTTCGATAGTGTCGTCCACCAACGGATACACATAAACCGAAGCAAATGAAGTATGTCGTTTGGCATTGCTGTCAAAAGGGGAAATACGCACCAATCGATGCACACCATTTTCACCTTTAAGATACCCAAAAGCAAAATCGCCTTCAATTTCCAGTGTCACGGTTTTTATACCAGCTGCATCGCCTTCTTGATAATTCAGTTCTCGTAATTTGTATCCCGATTTTTCGGCCCACATCATGTACATTCGCATCATCATCGAGGCCCAGTCACAACTTTCTGTGCCGCCAGCACCAGCCGTAATTTGCAATACGGCACTTAAACTATCGCCTTCATCCGAAAGCATGTTCTTGAATTCGATGGACTCAATATGATTTTGGGTAAGGTGGTATTGTTCGTCTAATTCTTCTGCAGAAAGTTCTCCTTCTTTGTAGAATTCGTAAGCCAATTGCAACTCGTCGGCCATTTCGACCGCCTTGTTGTAATCTTCAATCCATTTTTTCTTGGAGCGAAGATTTTTGATATAGATTTCGGCTTCCTTGGCATTGTTCCAAAAGTCTGGAGCCAAGGTTTTTTCTTCCTCGTTGGTAATTTCAATTAGTTTGGCATCAACGTCAAAGATACCTCCTCAACGCACCAAGGCGCTCCACAATACCTTTTATTTGTTCGGTAGTTGTCATAAATTATATTTATTTTTGTGGCACAAAAATAGAAAATTTTCACAAAGGAACAAGTCGCACTTGTCTGTACTTATCATAAAAAAGAAATGCGAATAAATTTAGTCAGTGATACCGTTACCAAACCTACGCAGGAGATGTTGCGTTTTATGTTTCAGGCCGAAGTGGGAGATGATGTGTATAAACAGGATCCAACGGTTATTGAACTGGAAACAAAAGTTGCCGAAATGTTTGGGATGGAAGCGGGGCTTTTTTTTCCTTCGGGAACAATGGCCAATCAAACAGCCATTAAAGTACACACCCAGCCTGGAGAACAATTGATTGCCGATAAATGGTCGCACGTTTATAATTATGAAGGTGGAGGAGCTTCTTTCAATAGCGGTGTTTCCTGCTGTCTATTGGACGGGAATCGCGGAATGATCACTGCCGAACAAGTTGCCGGTGCCATCAATGATCCCGAATTTTACCACAGTCCTCTCACGAGTTTGGTTTGTGTCGAAAACACGACCAATAAAGGCGGTGGTGCTTGTTATGATTTTGAAGAATTCAAGAAAATTAAACAAGTTTGTGATGCCAATAATTTGAAATTTCACTTGGATGGTGCCAGAATTTGGAATGCTTTAGTCGTTACCAATGACAATCCAAAGGAATACGGAAAAGTATTTGATACTATTTCTGTTTGTTTATCCAAAGGTTTGGGCGCCCCAATAGGTTCTCTTTTGTTGTCCGATAAAGCTACGATTCACAAAGCTTTACGCATTAGAAAGATATTGGGTGGCGGAATGCGTCAGGTAGGTTATTTGGCGGCAGCCGGAATGTATGCCATAAGCAATAATATTGGAAAATTAGCAGAGGACCATAGACGTGCCAAGGAAATTGGGGCTGTTTTGGAAAAGTTGAATTGGGTTGCCAAAGTAGAACCCATAGAAACCAATATTTTGATTTTTTCGCTTCATCCTAATGTCAATGAAGCTGTTGTAATAGAAAAATTAAAACAGAAAGGAATTGCCATCAGTTCGATGGGACAAGGAAAATTGCGTATTGTCACGCATTTGGATTATCGCGAAGTAATGCATGGTTATGTATTGGAAACCTTGGTAAGGTTGTAAATTATGAATTATTAAAATTCATAATTTACAACTCGTTATTTTTTCTTCATTTCCTCCAACATTGCAATAATTTTATCCAATTTCTCCACGTCCAATTTGTTGAGGATTAGTGTCAAAGCTTCGATTTCTTGTTTAGCGTCGATGTTTGTTTGATAATCCGCTTGTGCTTGAATGCGGTCTCTTTCGCTTTGCCTGTTCTGCGACATCATGATAATTGGTGCGGCATAAGCAGCTTGGGTCGAGAAAACAAGATTGAGCAAAATAAAAGGATAGGCATCCCAGTGATAGATGTAGCCGGCAAGGTTTAAGCCCATCCAAAGAATTACAAATAAAGTTTGAATAATAATGAATTTCCAGGATCCCATGCCTTTTGCCACGGTATCGGCCAACCGGCTTCCAAAGCCCAATGTTTCAATGTGTTTTTCGTGCCAGTTTATTGGATGATTCATTTTAATCAGGGTTTAGTTTTTATTTGAACATTTCATCCATTCCAGGAATCATTGGCATATCCACTTTGGCGACAGCGTCCAATTCGGCTTGGTTTACTTTTGCCGCTTTTTCGATGGCCTTGTTCAATGTTACAATCAAATAATCTTCCAATTGTTCTTTGTCTTCCAATAAGGCGTCGTCGATGGAGATGGCTTTTAGTTTTCCGTTGGCCGTGAAAGTCACTTTCAATGCGCCGTCATTGCTTTGTTCGTCGATTAAAACCGAATCCATTCGTAGTTTGGTTTCTTCCATTTTTCGTTGGGTTTCTTTCAATTTGCCCATCATTCCCATTAAATCCATTGTCGTGTTTTTTTAAATTTATATTGCAAAATTACTCTTTTATGGGGTGATATTCAATTTAATTTTTTAACTAAAAAATGATAAATTCTAAGGTCACTTGTGTTATTTTTGTGGATTATAAATACAAATTTGAAAGCCCCCAATATGCCCAAAATAATACAGCCACCAGTCGCCAAGGTTATTCCCAAGAAAATGGAGAAATTCGGCGACGAGCGAATTGACAATTACTTTTGGTTGAACGACCGGGAAAATCCGGAAGTCATTGATTATCTCAACAAAGAGAATGCCTATTACAAAAAAATGACTGCCCATACCAAGGCTTTCCAGAAGGAATTGTTCGAAGAAATGAAGGGAAGAATAAAGGAAGACGATGAATCGGTTCCGTATTTGTACAATGGTTATTACTACATCACCCGTTTTCAAACGGGGAAAGATTATCCCATATATTCCAGAAAAAAAGGAAGCCTTTCGGCAAAAGAAGAAATTATGTTCGATTGCAATAAAATGGCAAAAGGACAATCTTATTTTCAATTGGGAGGTTTGAGCGTTAGCCCCGACAATAAATTGGCGGTTTTCAGTATTGATGTCGTTGGAAGACGAATCTATGACATTCAAGTCAAAAATCTGGAAACAGGCGAAATTCTTGCCGATAAAATAGAAAAAGTATCGGGAAATGCCGTTTGGGCAAATGACAACAAGACTATTTTTTATTCGAGCCAAGATGAGGTTACTTTACGTTCCGACAAAATTTTTAAACATAAATTAGGCGCCAAACAAGCCGATGATGTTTTGGTCTATTTCGAAAAAGACGAAACCTACAATGTTGAGGTGGCCAAATCCAAGTCCAGAAAATACCTGGCAATAGAATCGGGAAGCACCTTGACCACCGAATACCGAATATTGGAAGCAGACAATCCAGACGGAAAATTCAGGATTTTCCAGAAACGAACGCGTGGTTTGGAATACAGCATCAATCATTATGGAGACAGTTTTTACATCATGACCAATGCGGACAAAGCCACGAATTTCAAGTTGATGAAAACCCTGGAAACAGCCACTTCCAAAGAAAATTGGACGGAAGTTGTTCCGCATCGCGAGGATGTTTTGTTGGAAGACATCGAAATTTTCAAGGAATTTCTGGTTGTCGAAGAGCGTACCAATGGTTTGAATAAAATCAGGATTATGCCGTGGAGTGGAGTAGGGGAATATTATTTGCCTTTTGACAGCGAAACTTATACTGCTTATACTTCTACTAACGTGGATTTTGACACGGATGTTTTGCGTTATTCCTACCAATCAATGACAACGCCTTCTTCGGTGATTGATTTCAACATGAAAACAAAAACCAAGGAAATCAAGAAAGAACAACAAGTTTTGGGAGGAAAATTCGACAAAAACTATTACACCGAAGAACGAATCTGGGCCACCGCAAAAGACGGAACCCAAGTGCCTATTTCTGTGGTTTACCGAAAAGGATTGAAAAAAGACGGCAAGAACCCGTTGTTGCTCTATGCTTACGGTTCCTATGGTCATTCGATGGACGCCACGTTTTCATCGACCCGATTGACATTGCTCGACAGGGGATTTGTTTTCGCCATAGCACACATTCGAGGTGGTGAAGATTTGGGAAGACAATGGTATGAAGACGGCAAATTGTTGAAAAAGAAAAACACGTTTACCGATTTTATAGATTGTTCCAAATTTGTAATCGAACAAAAATATACTTCGCCCGAACATTTATATGCCGAAGGAGGTTCTGCCGGAGGATTGTTGATGGGAGTAATAGTGAATTTGGCACCGGAATTATACCACGGAGTCATTGCCCAAGTGCCTTTTGTGGATGTAATAACGACCATGTTGGACGAAACGATACCCTTGACGACAGGCGAATATGATGAATGGGGCAACCCAAATGTTAAAAAATATTATAGTTACATGGCGTCATATTCGCCTTATGATAATGTGAAAAGACAAGATTATCCCAATATGTATGTGTCGACAGGCCTGCATGATTCACAGGTACAATACTGGGAACCAGCCAAGTGGGTTGCTAAACTCCGGGAAATGAAAACAGATAATTCCGTTTTATTTCTGGATACAAACATGGATGCAGGTCACGGAGGTGCTTCGGGAAGATTTGAAGCCATCAAGGAATTGGCCAAAGAGTATAGTTTTTTGTTAGATTTAGAAAAAATTGAAACCTAATTAGAATATTTTTGTTAAATTTGCAGGGATTTTAGGTTAAATTAAAAAGTGTCCTTGATTAACTATTTTTTTATGAAAGAAGAAATTAACGCTTATAATAATATTTTAGAATTAATAGGGAATACCCCCCTTATTAAGCTGAATAAAGTTACCGAAGAATTAAAAGGAAATTTTTACGCAAAAGTAGAAGCTTTTAATCCAGGGCATTCCACTAAAGACAGAATTGCTTTATTTATAATTGAAGAAGCAGAGAAAAGAGGAATCCTTTCTCCAGGGGACACCATTATAGAGACTACTTCTGGGAATACAGGCTTTAGCTTGGCAATGGTAAGTATTATAAAAGGTTATAATTGTATTTTGGCAGTTACTTCAAAATCTTCCAAGGACAAAATTGACATGCTTCGCAGCTTGGGAGCAAAAGTATATGTTTGTCCGGCCCACGTTTCGGCAGATGATGAAAGATCTTATTACAGTGTTGCCAAACGTTTGCACGAAGAAACCAAAGGTTCTGTTTATATCAACCAGTACTTCAATCAACTGAATATTGACGCCCATTACAAATCTACCGGACCGGAAATTTGGGAACAAACAAAAGGTAGAATAACCCATTTAATTGCTTGCAGCGGAACTGGAGGAACTATTTCGGGAACTGCAAAGTTTTTGAAAGAACAAAATCCAAACATCAGAATCTTGGGCGTGGATGCTTTTGGTTCCGTGTTGAAAAAATACCACGAAACCAAAGAGTTTGACAATAAAGAAATTTACCCTTACCGTATTGAGGGGTTGGGAAAAAACCTGATTCCATCGGCTACCGATTTCGATGTTATCGATCAATTCATGAAAGTTACCGATGAAGAAAGTGCCCATTCCACAAGAGAATTGGCCAAAAGAGAAGGTCTGTTTGTAGGTTATACTTCAGGAGCGGTTCTTCAAGCCATCAAGCAATATGCCGAAGAAGGAGAGTTTGACAAAGACAGTAACGTAATTGCCATTTTCCCAGACCACGGTTCTCGTTACATGAGCAAAGTATTTAGCGATGACTGGATGAACGAACAAGGTTTCTTTGACAGCATCAATGAAGAAGAAGTTCAGAGAATTGAATTTATTAAATAGATTTACAGTCTGCAGTTTTCAGATTGCAGAAATAAGTATAAGACATAAAAAAACTCCATTCAAACGAATGGAGTTTTTTATGTTTATGAGAGAAATCTGCAATCTGCAACCTGAAATCTGCAATCTAAATCTACTCTTCCATCGTGTGATACACGTTCATCACGTCATCATCTTCCTCGATTTTTTCTATTAGTTTTTCCACGTCGGCCATCTCGGCTTCGGTTAGTTTTTTCGTGATTTGCGGGATTCTTTCAAAACCGGAAGAAAGGATTTCCAACCCTCTATTCTCCAATTCTTTTTGGATGGTTCCAAAGCTGCCAAAAGGAGCATAAATCAAGATACCGTCTTCGTCTTCAAAAACTTCCTCGGCTCCAAAATCGATTAATTCCAATTCCAATTCTTCAGGATCGATTCCACCGGCTGGAATTCGGAAGTTGCAAGTGTGGTCAAACATGAATTCTACCGAACCTTGGGTTCCAAATGTTCCGTTGCATTTGTTGAAATAGCTTCGGATATTGGCCACGGTCCTGTTGTTGTTGTCTGTGGCAGTTTCCACCAAAATAGCGATTCCATGAGGCGCATAGCCTTCAAACAAAACCTCTTTATAGTTGGCGGTATCTTTGTCCGTGGCTTTCTTGATGGCGCGTTCCACATTTTCTTTAGGCATGTTCACTGCCTTTGAATTCTGGATTACGGCTCTTAATCTGGAGTTCGCCTCAGGATTTGGTCCGCCTTCTTTCACGGCCATTACAATATCTTTTCCAATTCTGGTAAATGCTTTGGCCATGGCTGACCAACGTTTCATTTTTCTACCTTTTCTGAACTCAAACGCTCTTCCCATTTCTAATTATTATTTTGAACTGCAAAAATACAGTTATTAGTTATTTTTTCAAATGTTTTTTTTAATCAATTGGTACATATTTGGCAATAAAATTCTCGCCGGTTACAGTCCAATTATTGATGGTATTGCTTCTTTCTGTATTGAATTTGTTGAGGGTCTTGTTGTAATTCCCCACTTCTTTATTCACTTCGTTGACCAATTTGTTGAAGTTGTCTATTTCTTCCTTTGATCTGCTGCTGGCCGATTTGCTGTCCATTGTTTTTTTGCTTTCCTGAAATTTCTGGTTCAACATCATGAACGAAACCACGCTCGGGCTTAATTCAAGTGCTTCTTTCTTGCTGAATTCCAATGATTTTTTGGTGGCAAGTACAAGCGACATGTCGTTTTTATAAGCCTTGAAAGTTTTTAGTTTTTCCAATCCTTCATTCGCATATTGTTCCAGGGCATTGCTGTTTTGTTGAATGCCGCTCATGTCATTGTTTTCGATGGCTTTCAATAGGCCTAGTTCCGTGAAATTGACCTTGAAAAAGATCAAATACAATTGGGTGTGATTTTCGAAAACTTCATTGGAAATTTTCATTTTTTTGGCCAATTCGCTGGTGTCTTCCCCAATTTGGATGTTGTATTTATTGGCGAATATTTTTTGGTTGGCATTTAATTTCTCGACTTCTGCATTGATTTTTTCATTGACCAAATCCCTTGCCATGATGTACGCTTCCATATAATCATAGGATTGTTCGGCGACTTCCTGCATGTTGATTATTTTTTCATATTCCTGGTTGATTTGCTTCTCCGAAATGGACAAATAAGCCAGCATTTGGTTCTTGTATTCAACGTCTCCTTTGTAACCGTCTTTCAAGGTTTCTATTTTTTTGGACGCATTTTGGATGCTTTTCACCAATGATTTTCGAGTGGCATCAATTCTTCGGGCGTTTTTGGTGTGGGCAACCGTTGTGGTGTATTTCCAGGTGGAGCGAGTGATAATTTCAGTTTCTTTGCCGATGTAATTCAAATAATCAACGGGAGTTTTAAATTCTTGTGCGTTGGAAATGGTTGCCAAAAAGAAAAACAGGAACGAACTCAGGGCGATTTTCATGAAGTTTATTTTTTTAAATTATTGAAGTCGTTTAGTATGGCCACGGCTTCTTCCAAATAAGGATTTGTTTTTAGGTCTTTAATTTTGGAAGTGTTGCTTTCCTGTTGAAAAGAGTCATACTGCAATTTTTCCGAGTCATAAGAATTGTTCGAAATGATGCATTTGGTCTCGGTTGTGGTTATTTTTTTGACCTTTTTCCACAAGGCATCAATTTCGTGGATGTCCTTGAAAACATCCTTGAATGCAACTCGAAGCGGTTTTTTTGGATCGTTGTAAAGCGCATTTATTTCCACGTTTGCCGCAATAATTTCATTGAAACGGGCATTGTTTTTCAATCTCGCATTGCTGTGCTCAATTAGAGTGGGATAATAGTCTTTTCGATAAGGAATAAACTTCGCTTTGGTTTTGATTTGGTCATATTTTAAGGCGGTTTCATAATTGTCTTCTCGCTGAACGATGCTGTCGTACAACACGGGAAGCGCGATATCTGGAACAACTCCTTTTATTTGGTTGCTGTCGCCGGTTATCCTGTAGAATTTTTCAAGCGTTAGTTTAACGAAATTCTCTTGGTTTCTGTCCAAAGGAAGAATGGATTGCATGGAAGCCTTGCCCAAGGAGGTGCTCCCCACAATTATGGCTCGATTGTAATCCTGCATCGCGGCTGCAAAAAACTCGCTTGCCGATGCCGAATTTCCATTGATCAACACCACGATTGGCCCAAAATAGGAACTGCCTCGATTGTAATCTTTCAGGATGGTATGCCTGCCTTTGTTGTTGACCAAAACCGAAACGGGACCAAAATCGATAAACATTCCAGCCAATTTTATGGCTTCTTCCATCGAGCCTCCTCCGTTGTTTTGCAGGTCAATGACCAAGCCTTGCACATTGTCGTTCTTGAGTTTGGTAATTTCCTTGGCCACGTCATCTGCGCAACCTTGGACACTGTAGCCGTCAAAATCAGAATAGAAATTGGGGATGTTGATGTAGCCTATTTTGGTTTCTTTTTCGGCAATGAAGCTGAAAACCGTATTTGCCGTGGCTTTCATCACTTGCTTTTTGAGCAGGATGGGCAGGATGTTTCCGTTTTTTTTCTGGATGGTCAATTCGATCAGCTCATTGGAATCCGAAAAAATGAGTTCTCCAATTTTCTCCAAAGGAGCGCAAGAAACCAAATACTCTTCGCCTTTCTTGTTGGAAACTTTCAGGATCACGTCGTCTTTTTCAAATTTTTTGGTCTTGTCTGCCGGGCCGCCGGGAACAATTTCCGACACGACAATTTCCTCTTTTTCATTCAGCGTCACGTTGAGTCCCAACGACAAGCCGCTTGTGGACAAACTCGACATGAAACTGGTTTTGGCATCCAACGAAAAGTAGTTGGTGTGCGGGTCGAAATAGGAGCAAAAAATATTCAGTAAATCATTTTGAAGATCGTATTCCAATCCTTTTTTGCTGTTCAAGGTGCTGTTTAATTTACACAAATAGGTTTCGAATATTTTGGCTTTCGTCGTTTTTTCGAGTTTTGCAAAATGGGGTGCCAATGAATCCAGATTGGAACCCAGTTTCGAAATATCTTCCAGAATGTCAAAGCGTACCCTTTTTCTCCAAACTCGTTCAAATTCGGTTGAGGTTAATTCAAAAGGGAAACTTTTCTTTGAAAACTTCACGGTATCCTTGGCATTGTAATCAAAGACTTCGTTTTGTATTTTTTCGAGAACTTTTTTCTTTCTTTCCAAAGCCGATTGATAGGCAGAAACAAATTCGTCCATAAAGGAGCAATCGTTGCCTAGAATGTAATTGTCCAGCAAAAGCCTGTGTTTGCTAAGTTTTTCGTATTCTATTTTGGTAAATAAATTGCGATTGCCGTCCAAGCCGTCGATGAAATTGTTAAAAACATAGACCGAAAGGCTGTCGTCCACGGGTTTTGGATGGTAATGTTCGCTTTGGATCAAAGCATTTATTTTCGAAAGTATTTCACAAGTCTTTGCACTATTTTGACCCAACAGGGAATAGGTTGTCAAGAGCAGTAGGAGTGAAATTTTCTTCATTTGTATGTTTTATAGGATGCAATTTAAAATAAAATTACCGCAAATTCACAAATTATTTATACCTATTTGAGATATTTAATTTGCGAATTTGCGGTTTGCTTTTTTTCTGCAAAACAGCAGTTCTTATTTCTTGTAAAAAGGCAATTTTACCACCTTGGCAGGAACGTCGTTTTTTCGGATTCTGATGAAAATAGTGCTGTCAATGGCACTGTTTTCAGTAGTTACATAACCCATTCCAATACCGACATTCATTGATGGCGACATGGTTCCCGAAGTCACGATTCCAATTAAGTTGCCCGAAACATCGACAATTTCGTAATCGTGTCTCGGCACGGCGCGTTCCAGCATTTCGAAAGCCACCAATTTCTTGGAAACGCCCGCTTCTTTCTGCTTTTTCAAGTTTTCGGAATTGGTGAATTCTTTCGTGAATTTGGTAATCCAGCCCAAACCGGCTTCCAATGGCGAAGTCGTGTCGTTGATGTCGTTTCCGTACAAACAGAATCCCATTTCCAGACGCAAGGTATCGCGGGCTGCCAAACCAATCGGCTTGATTCCGAAAGCTTCACCGGCTTCAAAAACCTTGTTCCAGATTTGTTTCACTTCGTCGTTTTTGCAATAAATCTCGAAACCTCCTGAACCGGTATAACCCGTTGCCGAAATAATAACGTGTTCGATTCCCGCAAAATCACCCACTTCAAAATGATAATAGGCAATCGCCGACAAATCTACCGAAGTCAAGGCCTGCATCGCTTCCACGGCTTTTGGCCCTTGAATGGCCAACAAAGAATAATCGTCCGAAAGGTTGCTCATATCCACGCCCAAATCGTTGTGGCTTGCAATCCAATCCCAGTCTTTGTCTATGTTCGAAGCGTTTACGACCAATAAATATTGTTCGTCCTTCATTTTGTACACCAATAAATCGTCCACGATGCCGCCGTCGTTGTTCGGCAAGCAGGAATATTGCGCCCTTCCTATGGTCAAGGTCGAAGCATCGTTCGAGGTCACTTTCTGGATCAAGGCCAAGGCATTGGGTCCCGTCAACAAGAATTCGCCCATGTGGGAAACGTCAAAAACGCCCACGGCATTGCGAACCACCTCGTGTTCGGCATTGACGCCTTCGTATAAAATAGGCATGTTGTATCCGGCAAACGGAAGCATTTTGGCTCCCAAACTCTCGTGTATGTGCGTCAGCGCAGTATTTTTCATCGTGGATTTGAATAAAATTTGAAGCGGCTAATTTATTGATTTTATTCGGTCTGGCAAAAGGTTTTTGAGGGGCATTTTTCCGTGTTCCGTCATTGCGAGGAACGACGCAATCGCATTTGTTGCTCACGTTTTGCTAGCGCGAGCGTCACGCTCGTGCCCATTCTAAATTGCAATTTATTGGTTTGTGTTTGTGTTCACGAGCGGGACGCTCGCGCTAGCTGGGGGCTAACCGTGTTGGGATAAATCTGCGCGGTCGGGTTTAATTTGCTTGAGCTAATTCTTCTAATTCCACAATATCTTCACTAATTTCCATCATCATATTATAATGCCCTGCATTTTCTGTATGTTGGAAAATCTCTTTAAAAACCTTTAAATATTTAGTAATTGTCCCATCTGGAGATTCTATAAATAAATCGTCTGGCATTGTGTGCGAACCTTCGTTTGTCCAACTCATTAACGATCTACATATTTCTTTTTCTTCTTTTGAAGTAAATTGACCAATTAAAAAATCATCTCTACGATTACCTAGAATACTGAAATAATTTTCAATAATTCTTCGCATCGTATTTTGAATTGTTATTCCAGAGTTTTTCTCCCATTCTTTTATTTCACGCCACAACAATTCATAAGATGATTGTATTGGATTTTTTTCTAAATACGTCTGAATAGTTGAATGTTTGTGATTTTTTCTTAGTATCCAAAAATTTGGTTTTTCTCCTTTTCTAGATGTGTTGTCAATAAAGGAAACTTCTTTATGGAAATATATATTATGTGTCAAAAGTATAATTTGCCTAATATTACCAATATCGGCTCTTACTTCTTTGATTATTTCTTTGATTAGAGTACTGACTAAAAATAAAACATTACTATCTAAACTTGAAATTGGGTCATCAATGACTAAAATTCTTTCAATATTTACATCATCTTCTGAACTTCCACCTTTTGCTAACTGTAAATAATATAAGAAAGTTATAAAAGTAATTTCGCCTTCGCTTAAAGTAGATTCGGCAATAGTTCCATCTTCTCTTTGAATTTGATAAAAACCATTTTCCGTAGAAGGGACAATTTCAAAATTGTGAAATCCATACGATTTTAAAGTTGTATTTATTTCATCAATTGTAGGCTGAATACTAGTAACTTGTTTACTTAATGTTTTAATTTCTGCATATAGTGTTTTATGCTCTTCTCGCTTGGTTTCAACTTCAACCTTTAATCTATCTATATATTTTTGAATCCCATCGGTTGATTTTACAAACGTATCAATGTCAGTTTTATATTCTTCAATAACATATCTCCAAATAGACCTGATTAGTTTGTTTTTTTCAACGGTGAAGTTGGTAACAATATTATTGTGAGCTGAAATAGCAATATTAGCTTCTGTTATTAATTCTAAAATTAAATCCAGTTGTTCTTTTAAAGAAGTTAATTCAACTTTTCTGCTTGGTTCTTTTGCTTTATTGTTTATGAATTCTTTATTAGTTGCAACTTGACTGACTAATGTTTTGAGATAAGCAGAATATTTATCATTATTGAGTTTGGATTTTGAAAACTCTTTTTGGTTGGTTTCAATAGTATTTAATTCGTTAATTAAATTATCAATTAATAAAATGTATTCTTCTTTTAATGACTTTATAGTTGCTAAATCTCCCAAATAGGTTTCGTCAAAGTAATCTTCTAATTGCTTTTTAAAACTTTCAGTTATTGTTTCTTGTTGGCAAAACGGACAAGTAGTGTCTTCTTGAATATAATCTCTACCTTGATTTACCCAGTCGTTTATATTTAATTTTTGAATAAGCTTTGCAATATTTACATCAGCTTTACCAACTATTATTTTTCCCCAAATTAGATTTTTTTCAATTTCATTAATTCTTTCAAAAATAAAAGTGCTTATCGGTGTGATGTTTTGAGGAGCTTCTCCTAAAATAGTTTTTGACTTTGATTTTAATTCTGCAATTGTTAATACATCTGTTTTATTATCTGCATATTCTTGTAACAATTTATTTTTGAAGCTTTCAGATTTTTGAGAACCTACAAAAGCATCTTTAAAATCTTTCTCGTGTTTTTTGTAAATCTTTACCCATGTATCATCTTTGAATTTAATTTCTAAATCTTGTTTTGCTATAACTTGTTTGTCAAATGTTTCCTTTTTTAAAATACCTGTTGCTTTTATAGTCTTTAAGTCTTCATTTTTTAGTCTTATAACTTCAATTTCTTCTTTAGTGGCTTTACCTAATGTAAAAACACCATTCATTTTACCATTGCCAAAATTAAGTTCTCTAAACTGTTTGTTATATACCAAAGTTTTTAATGATTGCTCATTTTTCCAGCTTGCTAAACAATTAGAAAACTTACCTTCAACTGGATTATGCAAAAAGTTAGAAATGGTAGTTTTACCACAACCATTTGCTCCATAAATAAAATTTATTTTCTTCAAACCTGTGATTTGAATTCCTGTGTCATCGTAAGATGCTACCAGTTTTATATTTATAGATTCGAGCATAGTTTTTTTATTTCAATCAAACATAATGATTTTCCTTACAGAAACCTAATAAATAAAAAATTAATTGCTGCAAAGAACAATCATTTAATTTTTGTATTTTTAAAGGAACAAATTCCATGCAATGAAGCCAGTAATCCCCATAGACAAGTCCGAAATTCTCAAAAGATACAAACCCATTTACGCCAAAACCCACAAAGGTATTCAAGGTCACGCCTTGATTATTGGAGGCAGTTACGGCAAAATAGGAGCGGTGACACTCTCCTCCAGAGCCTGTTTGAAAACCGGTTGCGGCTTGGTCACGGTGTTCATTCCAAGATGTGGCTACAAAATCGTGCAATCCGCCTATCCTGAAGTGATGGTCTTGACGGATATTTCGGTAAAATACATTACTAGAATCGTTTTTGATTTTGTTCCCCAAGCCATCGGGATTGGTCCCGGAATTGGGCAGGACATTGAAACGCACACTGCCTTGCACCGCTTCGTGAAAACCAACGAAATTCCACTAGTCATCGACGCCGATGCCTTGAATATTTTGTCGCAAAACAAACAATGGATGTCCTTTTTACCGGAGAAAACCATTCTCACTCCACACCAAAAAGAACTGGAACGCCTCATCGGCAAATGGGATTCGGATGCCGAGAAAATCGAAAAAACCATCGCTTTCAGTAAACAGAACAATCTGGTTATCGTGATGAAAGGTGCTCCCACCAAGATTTTTGACGGCGACACCATTTATGAAAACACGACCGGAAACGCCGCCTTGGCCACTGCCGGAACCGGCGATGTCTTGACGGGAATGATCACGAGTTTATTGGCACAATCCTACGAACCCATAGACGCTGCCATAATCGGCGTTTACCTCCACGGACTCACTGCCGACATCGCCTTGCCGGAAACGGGTTATCAGGCGTTCCTGGCTTCGGACAGTATCGATCATATCGGGAAGGCTTATTTGAGTTTGGGATGATTTTGAACCATATAGGTCATATAAGGTCATTAAAGTTGGATTGAATATATAAAATCCGTGTTGATTCGTTTCATCTGTGCTATCCGTGGGCTGTTTTTGTCAGTCGGAGACTGATCCACACATCCTCAAAGTCGGAGACTTTGCGGAGCTAGCGTAATCCGTGGCCTGATTAACTAAAGTTTTAAAATTGTTATTTGTAAGTTTGTAGTTCATAAAGTTGTACAATGAAAAAAACACTTGAATTAAGAACTGTAAATGTTACGCGCTACATTTCGCCGTTGCGGGAAGGTGGTTCGTTACCGGCTTTGGCCGAGGCAGATGATGATTTTAAATATGTTTTGAAATTTAGGGGTGCGGGACACGGTGTAAAAGCACTGATTGCCGAATTGATAGGTGGAGAAATTGCCAGAGTCTTGAATCTGAAAATGCCCGAATTGGTGTTTGCCAATCTGGACGAAGCCTTTGGTCGCAGTGAAGGTGACGAAGAAATTCAGGATTTGTTGCAAGGCAGTCAGGGATTGAATCTGGCGCTTCATTTTTTGTCGGGAGCCATTACTTTTGACCCCGTAGTTACCCAATTATCTCCAGAGTTAGCATCACAAATTGTTTGGCTGGATGCTTTTATCACCAATGTGGATCGTACGTTCAGGAATACCAACATGCTGATCTGGCATAAAGAATTGTGGCTGATTGACCACGGAGCCTGTCTTTATTTTCATCATTCCTGGTCCAGTTGGGAAAAGCACGCCCAAAGTCCTTTTGCTTTGATAAAAGACCACGTTTTATTGCCACAGGCGAGCAAATTATCAGCAACTGATATTGCTTTTAAAAAGCTGCTGACCAAAGAAATACTGCAGGATATTGTCAATTATACTCCAGAAGATTGGTTGCATTGGGAAGATACCGATGAAACTCCAGAGGAAATCCGAGCCGTTTACTTCCAGTTTTTATGGACTAGATTGAATCATTCAGAAATTTTTATAAATGAAGCCCAAAATGCAAGAGAAAAACTTATATGAGTATGCCGTTATTCGCGTTGTACCAAGGGTAGAACGGGAAGAATTCCTGAATGTGGGCATCATTTTGTTTTGCAAAAAAGCGAAATTCATAAAAATGATTTACGCTGTCAATGAAGCAAAATTAGTATTGTTTTCGGAAGATTTTGATTTGGAACAACTGGAATTGAATTTATGCTCTTTTCAAAAAATTGCTCACGGAGGCAAAGCAGGCGGGCCTATTGGCGAGTTTGATATTCCATCTCGTTTTCGTTGGTTGACCGCTATCCGAAGTTCGGCGATACAAACTTCCAGGCCTCATACGGGTTTGTGTACCGATTTGGAAGAAACCGCCCAACGCTTGTTTAATGAATTGGTTTTGTAGTTAAAAAACAACTAATTTATTTTTGACCATATAAGCTCATGGCATTGGAATCAAGGAAAAAATCCGTGCTTAATCCGTTTAATCTGTGTCATCCGTGGCCTAAATGAGCACAAAAAAAACCGCAAATTCACAAATTATAAAATCTGTGCATCTGCGGTTTATATTTTTAAGCAGGATTTATTATCCCAAAAACGCTTTTAATTCCTCGTAAGTCTTGATTTTTGTACTTATTTTTTCTTTGTTCAATACGCTTTCAATTTGGGTAGGAATAGGCAATTGAATGTTCAAAGCCGGTTCTACCACATCTAAGAATTTGATGGGATGGGCTGTTTCCAAGAAAATTCCAATCGCAGTTGGATGGTTTTCTAGTTCTTTTTTCAAACCTAGATAGCCAACCGCACCGTGAGGTTCCGCAATGTAACCGTCGGTTTTGTAGATGGATTGCATGGCTTCCAAAGTTTCTTCATCGGTATAGGAAAAAGAAGAGAAATCTTTTTTGAATTGTTCCAAATCGTTGTTGTACATTTCCTGGATTCTGATGAAATTACTTGGATTCCCCACGTCCATTGCATTCGAAATGGTGGCTTTGGAAGGTTTTGGGTCGTAATTTCCTTTTTCCAAGAATCTTGGCACGGTATCATTCACGTTGGTCGAAGCCACGAAATGTTCGATAGGCAAGCCCAATTTTTTGGCGATGATTCCGGCACAAATATTTCCGAAATTCCCGCTTGGGCAAGAAAATACCAAAGGCCTGTTTTGTGATTTCAATTGTTTGTAGGCAAAGAAAAAGTAGAACATTTGCGGCAACCAACGGGCAATGTTGATCGAGTTGGCCGAAGTAAGGTTGTGGTGCGCCAAACTTTCGTCCAAAAATGCTTTTTTGACCATATCTTGGCAGTCGTCAAAAACACCGTCCACTTCCAATGCCTTGATGTTTTGTCCCAAGGTGGTCAATTGTCTTTCCTGAATGTCGCTCACTTTCCCGGAAGGGTATAAAATCACGACTTCCACGCCTTGAACTCCCAAGAAACCACTGGCAACTGCTCCTCCCGTATCGCCGGAAGTAGCCACAAGCACGGTATTTTTATTGTCTTTTTTGTCTTTGTTGAAATAACCCAAACAACGCGACATAAAACGTGCACCCACGTCCTTGAACGCCATTGTTGGCCCGTGATACAATTCCAAGGCATAGATGTCCTTTTCAACCGGCACGGTCGGGAAATCGAAACACAAAGTTTCGGCTATGATTTGTTTCAGGGTTTCGGCTGGAATTTCGTCGCCCACAAATTGTTGGATGGCTGCAAAAGCAATTTCTTCGTTGCTCAAATTCTCGATGTTTTCGAAAAAATCAGCCTTTAATGGAGTGATGGATTCCGGAAAATACAATCCTTTGTCGGTTGCCAATCCTTGTATTACGGCTTCTTGAAAAGAAACTTTTGGGGCATTATGGTTTAAACTGTAGTATTTCATTTTTTAATTTACGATTTACAATATTTGATATACGATTTTACACTTCTAACTTCGTATATCGTATTTCCAACTTCTTATAATATACTTACTCCGTCCGGGTTTACTTTCGAAACGTGAATTTCATAAGGCAAATTGATTTCGTCATAAACGGCACTCATCGCTTTTGCTATTTTGTCGGCGGTTTCTTTTCCTTTGCTTAACGCAAAAATAGAAGGACCCGAACCGGATATTCCTGAACCCAAGGCTCCGTTTTCGTAAGCCGCTTTCTTGATCAAGTCAAAACCGGGAATCAACATGCTGCGAACGGGTTCGATGATTTCATCATGCAGGGAACGCCCAATCAATTCGTAATCATTCGTATATAATCCGGCGACTAATCCGCCCACATTTCCCCATTGGGTGATGGCACTTTTCAGGGAAACGGTTTGTTTCAATACCGAACGCGCATCCGAAGTTTTCAACTCGATTTGAGGATGCACCACGGTGGCATACAATTCCGAAGGACTGTCAATTTTGATGATGTCTAAAGGATTCGAACTTCTTACCAAGGTAAAACCGCCCAAAAGGCAAGGGGCAACGTTGTCGGCATGGGCATTTCCGCTGGCCAACTTTTCGCCCTGCATGGCAAATTTCACCAACTCTTTTCGGGTAAAAGGTCGTCCCAATAATTCGTTGATTCCAAAAACGGCTCCGGCCGAACTGGCTGCACTGCTTCCGATTCCGCTTCCCGCCTTGATGTGTTTGTAGATTTCGATTTCGAAACCAAATTCGGTTTCCACTTCTTCCAACATCGCCAAAGCAGCCACGCCAGACACATTGTTTTCGGTTTCCATTGGCAAATCCGCACCCACGATTTTGGTGATGCGAATGCCTTTTACATCGGATTTTCGAATAATCATTTCGTCTCCCGCAGTGGCCAAACACAATCCAAGAACGTCAAATCCGCAGGAAAGATTGGCAATGGTTGCAGGGCAAAATATTTTTATTTCATTCATAATTTATTGTTTTTGCCACGAAGGCACAAAGACACAAAGTTTTTTTGTCAGTTCCAAACTGAACACTGCGACTGAATACTGAAAACTATTTATATGTTTCCAATTCGGATTACGTCGGCAAAAATTCCGGAAGCCGTAACGGCTGCACCGGCACCGGCACCTTTTATCAACAAAGGTTGGTCAATGTATCGGTCGGTGTAAAATTGCACGATATTGTCTTTTCCTTCCAAATTATAGAACGGACTTTCTTTCGGGATAAATTCCAAACCAACGCTGGCTTTTCCGTTTTCGAAAGTGGCGACGTATTTCAAACGACAATCTTTTGCTTTTGCTTCTGCCAATAAATTCTCGAAATGGGCCGCATTTTTTATCAATGATTTGAAAAAATCTTCGTTGTTGGTTGTTGCCAAACATTCAGCCGGCAAGAATGATCTGTTGGCAATGTCTTCGATGTCGAATTGGTAACCGCTTTCGCGAATTAAAATCAAAATCTTTCTGGCAACGTCCACGCCGCTCAAGTCGATTTTTGGGTCAGGCTCCGTGAATCCTTGAACTCCCGCTTCTTTTACCACATCGTGGAAAGAATTGTTTTCGTCAAAATTGTTGAAAATAAAGTTCAAACTTCCTGACAATACCGCTTGTATTTTGTTCACTTTATCGCCTGAAGCAATCAAATGCTTCAAGGTGTCGATGATAGGCAATCCTGCACCCACATTGGTTTCAAACAAGAAAGGCGCATTGAATTGACGGGAAAGGTTTTTTAGTTTTTTGTAATTGTCGTAAGCCGATGAACAAGCAATTTTGTTGCAGGTAACCACGGCAACGTTTTGTTTCAAATATTGCTCATAAGTTTCGGAAACTTCTTGATTGGCCGTAATGTCCACGAAAATACTGTTGCGCAAATTGAGTGCTTTTACTTTTGCAATAAAAGCTTCCTTGTCGGCTGTTTCTCCATTTTTCAATAGCAATTGCCAGTCTTTTAAAGGAATTCCATCTTCGTCAAAAAACATTTTTCTGGAATTGGACACAGCCACAACTCTCAGGTTTATTTTTAGGTTTTCCTTCAGGAATTTCTTTTGTTGGCTGATTTGTTCGATGAATTTTTCACCCACGTTTCCAACTCCCATCACGAACAAGTTCAATTGTTTGGTGTTTTCCTCGAAGAAGTTTTCGTGAAGCGTGTTCAATGCTTTTTTGACGTCTCTTTCGTTGATGACCGCTGAAATGTTTCTTTCGGAAGCACCTTGCGCAATCGCACGGATGTTGACGTTGTTTTTACCCAAAGTGCTGAACATTCGACCGCTCAAACCTTGGTGGTTTTTCATGTTTTCGCCTACCAAAGCAATGATGCAAAGGTCAGTTTCCGCAATGCAAGGGTCGATTTTGTTTTGGGCAATTTCAACCGCAAAGGCTTTGTTGATGGCATTCTCTGCTTTTTCTGAATCGGAATTCAAAATTCCAATGCAAATAGAATGTTCTGACGAAGCTTGAGTAATGAAAATCACGTTGATGTTTTCCTGTGACAACACTTCGAAAAGTCTTTTGGAAGAACCGGCAACACCAATCATTCCTGAACCCTCCAGCGTGATCAAGGTAATGTTTTCGATATGGCTAATCCCTTTTACCGGATTGGTGTTGGATACCACTTTATCTGAAATCAATGTTCCTTCTGATTCTGGTTCGAAAGTGTTTTTGATTAGAATAGGAATGTTTTTTCTCAAAACCGGTTGAATCGTTGGAGGATACAATACTTTGGCACCAAAATGCGACAACTCCATTGCTTCTTGATAGGAAATGTTGGCAATAGGTTGGGCTTGTTTCACGATTTTAGGATTGGCGGTAAACATTCCGTTTACGTCAGTCCAGATTTCCAATTTGGTTGCGTCCAAGGCAGCAGCGATGATGGCGGCGGTGTAATCGGAACCTCCGCGTCCCAAAGTAGTGCCAATTCCGTCATTTGTTGCGGCGATGAAGCCTGGGATTACCACTATTTGCGCTTCATTCGAAGCAAAATAATCGGCAATTAATTCATTTGTAACATCAAAAATCACGGCAGCTTTGCCATAATTGTTGTTGGTTTTTATCAATTCACGGCTGTCTTTGTAACCGTAATTTTTGTCGTGTTGTTTGAAGGCTTCGGCAATGATGTAGGAAGACAATAATTCGCCAAAACTTAAAATGGTGTCTGAAGTTCTTGGGGATAATTCGCCAAGGAGAAAACAACCGTCCAACAAGGTTTCGAGGTGGTTGATAATTCTTTTGATGTGGCTCAAAGAACTGCTTTGCTCGCTAACGGGAATCAATTCCTTGATGGCATCCAGGTGTTTTTTCTCGATTTCGGCCACGACTTCCTTGAAATTTTCGTCGTTTGAAGCGGCTTTTTGGGAGGCGAGAACCAATAAATCAGTAACTTTGGTAAAAGCGGAAACAACCACAACCAGTTTGTCTTGTTTTGCTTTGTTGAGGACTATATCTAAAACGAGTTTAATATTTTGTGCATTGGCTACAGAAGTTCCGCCAAAT
Organism: Flavobacterium fluvii; assembly: GCF_900129545.1. Taxonomy (GTDB): domain Bacteria; phylum Bacteroidota; class Bacteroidia; order Flavobacteriales; family Flavobacteriaceae; genus Flavobacterium; species Flavobacterium fluvii. The sequence continues at coordinate 79,405 of NZ_FQWB01000002.1, forward strand.
TTTAATACTTTCATTTTGTTGTTTTTATTTAAAAATGCAAATGGTTTTTATACACCTATGAACTCTCTTCATTTAGAAAAAAGTACAAAAACTGGATTATATGTAAAAATGTATACCCCTAAAGGGTAGTAGTAGTTGTAGTAGTGGTGGTGGTAATAGCACAAACTGCCCAAGTTTGGGTAGTCATCGAAGAGTGATATGTGTTGCTGTTGTTTGCCATTTTGATTTTTCAAAAGTACAGTTTTTTACAAAACTACAAAACCTTTAGTCCTGTTTTTGCGAATATTTCAAAAAACACTAGGCTAAAAAAAGAATATGAATTATTTAACCTTTAAATTTTGCTTTTTAATATTGATTTATTGAATTTTGATCTCTCTAAAGCCTGTAGTTAAATGGATAATACACATTATATAAGTACTGAAGTTCTTTCCTTGGAAAGCTTGCAAAAAATTGTTTCGTATCATAAATCGCTGGCATTGTCCGATGAGGCGAGGGTTAATATTCAAAAATGCAGGGATTATCTTGACAAGAAAATGGCTTCGAAAACGAAACCCATTTATGGCATCAATACCGGTTTTGGCGCTCTTTGCAACGTTAAAATTTCCAAAGAAAACCTTTCAAAGCTTCAAGAAAATTTGGTTAAGTCGCATTCTTGTGGCACGGGAGACGAAGTGCCGACCGAGATTGTCAAATTGATGTTGTTGCTCAAGATTCAATCCTTGAGTTATGGTCATTCCGGGATTCAATTGCAAACTGTCGAGCGTTTGGTCGATTTTTACAACAATGATATTTTACCCATAGTTTATACCCAAGGTTCGCTTGGCGCTTCCGGCGATTTGGCTCCGTTGGCCCATTTAGCCTTGCCGTTATTGGGTGAGGGAGAAGTGAATTTTGAAGGAAAAAGAATCCATTCCAGCGAAATTTTGAAGCAATTTAATTGGGAACCCATCGTGCTTCAATCCAAGGAAGGCTTGGCTTTGTTGAACGGAACCCAGTTTATGAGTGCTTATGGTGCCCATATTTTGATGAAAGCCAACAAGTTTTCTTATTTGGCAGATTTGATAGGAACCATTTCCTTGGAGGCATTCGACGGAAGGATAGAACCATTCCACGAGTTGATTCATTTTATTCGTCCGCACAAAGGGCAAATCGTTACGGCCAATAGGGTGAAAGGATTTTTGGAAGGCAGCGAAATCATCAACCAAGAAAAAAAATATGTTCAGGATCCGTATTCCTTTCGATGTATTCCACAGGTTCACGGTGCTTCGAAAGACGCCATTGATTACGTCAAAAAAGTTTTCAAGACCGAAATCAATTCGGTGACGGACAATCCCAATATTTTTGTCGAAAGCGACCAGATTATTTCCGGAGGGAATTTCCACGGACAGCCTTTGGCTTTGGCCCTGGATTTTATGGCCATTGCCTTGGCGGAATTGGGCAGTATTTCCGAAAGGAGAACTTTTCAATTGGTGTCGGGTTTGCGAAATCTTCCCGCCTTTTTGGTGCATAATCCCGGTTTGAATTCGGGTTTGATGATTCCACAATACACGGCCGCGAGTATTGTCAGCCAGAACAAACAGCTGGCAACACCGTCCAGCGTGGACAGCATCGTGTCGAGCAATGGGCAGGAAGACCACGTGAGCATGGGAGCCAATGGCGCGACAAAAGCCTTGAAAGTGATGGAAAACCTGGAGCGTATTTTGGCCATCGAATTGATGAATGCTTCCCAAGCCATTGAATACAGGAGACCATTGGAGTCAAGTGATTTTATCGAAATGTTTTTGAAAGCCTATCGAGAGGAAGTTCCTTTGGTGGAAGAGGATCGAATCTTGCACTATGATATTGAGAAAACGATTACGTTTTTGAACAGTTTTGAAATAGAAGAGGATTTGTTAACAATTACTTAACATTAGCGTAAAATAAAGCAGTAATTTTGCTCCATAAAAAAAGATAAAATGTCAATAAATAGTATTTTTCAATTTTTGGTTCCAAAAGACAAAAAATTCTTTCCGCTTTTTGAGGAAGCATCTGCCAATTTAGTTCAACTAGCTTCCATTTTACACGAAGCCGTCAATCTTCCCTTGAAAGAAAGAAATGAACTTTTTTCGAAAATAGACGAATTAGAACAAAAAGGGGAAGATATCACGCGTCTCACCAATCTCGAATTGAGTAGAAACTTCATCACGCCATTCGACAGGGAAGACATTCACTCCTTGATTACTTCGATAGATTATGTTGCCGACAACCTTCATGGTGCAGCCAGTAGAATGCGTTTGTACCAAGTGGACAAGATCACGAAATCCATCCGAAAATTGACCGAAATTAATCTGGATGCCTGTCAGCATATTGATACTGCGGTTCAAGAGTTGAGAGATTTGATAAAAATGAAGAACATCACTTCTGCTTGTGCCAAAATCAGTAAACTGGAAGCTAAATCGGATAACGTTTACGATAAAGCCGTGGCCGATCTTTTTGAAAATGAAACCGATGCCAAGAACATCATCAAATACAAAGAAGTATTGTCAGTGTTGGAAACGGCAACCGACAAATGCAAAAGAGTAGCGAGTGTTTTAGAATCTATTTCTGTAAAACATTCGTAATAATTTCGAAAATTTTTCAATTTTTCAATTCAAATTATGGAATTTACTCTACTAATTGTCATTATAGTATTGGCTTTAATCTTTGATTACATTAATGGTTTTCATGATGCCGCCAATGCCATTGCCACTGTTGTTGCCACAAAAGTATTGACGCCTTTTCAAGCGGTACTTTGGGCTGCTTTTTTTAATTTTCTGGCCTATTGGGTTTTTGGTTTTGGCGTTGCCGATACTGTTGCCAAAACGGCCCATACGATGGAGATTAATCTTGTTGTCATACTTGCCGGTGTCATTGCGGCCATTTGTTGGAATTTATTGACCTGGTGGTTGGGTATTCCGTCCAGTTCTTCACATACTTTAATTGGAGGTTTTGCCGGTGCTGCCATTGCCCACGCCATCGTGGTTCACGGTTTCTCGGGATATGTTGCCGAAGATGGGACTATTGCCCACTGGTATGATATTGTGAGTTGGTATAAAGCAGGAAAGGATGGAGGCATGCCGTCTGGAGTTTTGATTATCGTTGCCTTTATTGTTTTGGCGCCATTATTGGGAGCCATGGCTTCTTATCTAATTTCTATTTGGCTGTTGAATGCTTCCAAGAAAAGTATTTTGCCCAAGTTGTTTACGATCGCTTTAATGATTGGCACAATTGTTTTTATTTACTCTCAAATGATTCCTTATGAAACCATTGTCAAAGACGGAGGAGAACCTCGTTTTGAGTCGTCTGTTTTTTGGAGTGTCGTATTTGAGGCGCACAACATAAAATGGTTTTTGGTAGGCTTTATCATATTGTCCATTTCACTATTTGCCTTGATATTTAGCAGCTTAAATTTGCATCAGGCTGATGGGGCTTTGAAGAAAATGCAATTATTGTCTTCGGCGGCTTTTAGTTTGGGTCACGGGGGTAACGATTCGCAAAAAGTAATGGGTATCATTGCAGCGGCAGTTGCTGTTTATATTCACACTAGTGGCGTGGCGCAAGAAACTTTGCCAGCTTGGCTGGATGTTGTTCTTCCTTCGGATGATGGTGCATTTAAAATGCCTGCTTGGATTCCGTTAGCTTGTTATTCTGCAATTGCTGCAGGAACATTGAGTGGTGGTTGGAAAATTGTAAAAACAATGGGTTCCAAAATCACGAAAGTATCATCCTTTGAAGGGGTTGCCGCCGAGACAGCAGGAGCTTTGACATTATATTTCACGGAACATTTCAAAGTGCCGGTGAGTACCACGCACACCATTACAGGTTCGATTATTGGAGTTGGTTTGACCAAACGTGTTTCGGCAGTTCGTTGGGGTGTAACGGTTAGTTTGCTTTGGGCTTGGGTATTGACGATTCCTGTTTCGGGATTGTTGGCCGCCTTTATTTATTATGTACTGAGTTTGTTTGTTTAAATAGAAACTTTTTTCATCAAAAAATCCCCTCAGCAGTTTTGTTGAGGGGATTTTTTTTGGCTGATTTGTCTTTAATAAGGACTTTTTGCTGTCTTTGCTCCAGCAGGAAGTTCAAACATTTTAGGGTCTAATTTTGTTGGTTTTACTTCCGTTGCAATGCTTTCCAAAGTGAATTGAGCCGTGTCAATTATTGATTTCAAAGGCAAGGATTTTGATTTTGACAAATAGTCGGCCCAGTTGCCAAATTTGTGCTTGACGAACAGTTTTGGATTTACCGACAGTTTGGTGTTGAAGTAATATTTTTGTACGCCACTTGTGCAGGTCAAAATCACTTCGTCACATTTGTAACCCAAAATTTCGATTACTTTTTTGTTGACTTCCACTTTTAAAACTTCGTCGCCTTGTATGCTGCCGTCATTCCAAAGCAGCGTTTCGGAATTGGCCATTTTGATGTACAGTTTATTGTCTGTATTGCTGTATTGTTGCCATTGCACAAAAGTTCCGTTTGTGACGGATTTATAATCTCCCCCTTTTATGAAATATTCTTGGGTCGCTCCCAGCATTGTCGACCATTGTTGATCCGTAATTTTTGTGTTTTTAGTTTTGTATGTGTTGGTGTACATTATTTTGCCTTCAAAATTTTGAGAGAATGTGGTTATTGTAAAAAATAATGCGGTTAGAATTAGAACTATTTTTCTCATTTGTGATGTTTATGGGTAGTTAATTAATCTGTTAAACTATAAAGTATTTTTTGGAAGTCGGCTTTGAATTTATTTTTGTTCTCTTTACCGGTGTACGATAAAATTTTATAGAAAGAAGTCTTTGTTTCTACGATTCCAACCAAATAATATATTTCTGTTTTGGCATCTTTATCATAATATGTCGCATCAAATTCAGCAAAACTCACATCTCCTTTTTTCTGGTATTCAGGATATGAAATAGTTCTTTTTTTTTCGTCTTTTAGAAAATCTTTGGCGAAATCTTCGCAAAAATCATTTATTGAAGTGTAGTTTAGTTCTGCCAATAATAATTCCTCTTTATTGTCTTCAATGACAAAGCCATAAACATCTTTTACGGTACTTTTAAATTGTATTATGGAGGAATCATTTAGACCAATCGTTTTGTTCATGTAGTCAGGTAAACTAATGGAAACAACGTGTCCAATTTTATATTCTTTGAGAGTTGTTTGAGCATAGTTGTTTGATGTTGTTAAAACTAAAATTAGCGTTAATGTTGCAATTATTCTTTTCATAAGTAAGTTAGTTGATTTTTTGAAAACCAAATGTAAAAAAAATCCTCAACTATTTTTGATGGCTGAGGATTAATTTTTAGTAGTATATTTTTTAATCTTTTCTCTTCAGAAACATGATTAAACCTAACACGCTAATTACCAAAATGGCTAATGCAACTATAACGGTTGTTAAATCTCTAACATTTTTGCCTGCCCAATCCATGAATAAAAACTTGTGAAAGATGGCAAAAGAATAGCCTTCAATCCTGTCTGAATTTTCTATGACTGCAGCCAGTCTTGAAGTGGATGTTTCAATGAAGTAAGTTGTTTCTTCGGGTGTGTCATACCCTAATTTTATGACTGGCAAACGTTTGTTGGCAAAACCATACTCCCGGCTTTCGAAGTCGGTTATAACTTTTGTTTCCAGCAAAGGAATGTTTTCAATTGACGGCTTGCTTTCCGTGTTACTGTCCATTTCGCAACAAGCTGGTTTTGCATCATCGTCACTGAAATACAAAGCCAGGAATTTGGCGTATTCCAAATCAAGATTTGGAGTTGTTTTGTTCGTTGTTGCGTTGATGTAAACCACTTCCGATTTTGGAATTTCTTTTTTATGCGATTCGGATTTTGAATGTGGTTTTGTGTCGTATTTGCTTTTGGCCAATGCCAATTGACATCTGTAATAAACGCTGTCATTTAAGGCAATGATACTCGTGTTCTCCAACCGATTCCAGTCTAAAGCAAGAATATTGTTTGGAGTCAGGATGTCTTTGGTTTCGAAAACTGGTTCATAAACCATTTTGTCCAAAATGTACGGATTCCATTTTGTGGTGGCGTGATAGGCACCGCTAAAAGCAAAGGTCAAGGTGAATATCGAAATCCAAATTCCGATTTGTCGGTGGTATTTTCGGAGTCCTTTTTTGGGCTCCAACCGATCTGTTTTTTTGAATTGTTTCCAAAACAGGCCATAGATCACGATTCCGCTCAAGGCAGAAAAAAAGATGATGGAAAGAAACAAAAACATCACGACAATGCGAATGCTGTTGTTGCCAATCCAATCTATAAAAGCCCAATTGTGGAAGGTGTCGAAAAACCATATATAAGCTTGTCTTGATTTTGGGTTGTAAGTGGCCAGCTTGCTGGAAGCCGTTTCCACATACACTTGCATTCCGTCCGGGCGATTGAAACTGGTTTTGTAAACGGGTAAATATCTGTTGACATATTTGTATTGCGAAGTGAATTCGGTGATGAATTCGGTTTTGTCGATGGTGTTTTTTTGGTCGTCCAAAAAGTATCGAGAAAGCCAATTGGCGTATTTTTGGTCTCCGTTTTCCAGTTTTTTTGCGGTTAAAGCATTGAAATAAACCAGTTCGTCTTTCGTGGTTTTTACTTGATAATAACTGGTGTTGTCAAACGAAACGATCCTGAAATTCTTGAACTCGGTTATCTTGTTTTTTTCTAAAACTTCTTGTAAGGATAGTGTCAGTTGGGTTTTGTCAATTGGTTTTGTTTCCAAGCGTTCGTTGGCGATGGTGGGCTTGAAAAAATGAGCCATAAACGGGTGCATTAATCCGGACAAGGTCCAGAATATCACTGGGATTATCGTGATAATCCCAATAATGCGATGCCAAGCGTATATTTTTTGCTTGATTTTTTTGACGAACTTGGAATCCTTCTTTTTTGAAGATTTTTTTTCTTTTGGTATGTTGCTCATTGTTGTTTTATTTTTAGCCACAGATTTAAATCCTTTAAATCTTTTTAATCTGTGGCTAATTTTGATTACTTTTTGAACGAAAAATTATATTGTAACCCAACCAAAAATGTTCTTGGTGCTGCAGCCAAGTAGGCAGGTTGTGACGTGGTTAGATTCCCCCTGGATACATTGTAAGCGTATAATTTGTCGGTAATGTTAATTATGTTTCCGTAAATTTCAATGCCTTTCCATTCGTAGCCTGCCCTGAAATTGAAAATATCGTAGCCCGTATATTTTACGGTGTTGACTTGGTCTTGGTAATAGCTTCCCACGGATTGCCATTCCAATGATGTCCTGAATTTTGGCAACCAATTCGGGTAATAACTTACTTCTGAATTGCCGGACCATTTTGGTGCATTGGGCATTTCTTTTCCATCCAGGTTTTGCAAAACATCCGTTGGTTTGTCCGAAACCTTGAAGTCGATAAAAGTGTGTTCCGCAACTGTGCCTCCAAAGCGGATGTTTAGTTGGTTGGAAAGCATTTTGTAATTTCCTCCAAATTCAATTCCCTTGTGTCTGGTTTCTCCAACAGAACGATAGTCGGTTGAATTGTCAGGTAGTTTAACGTTCAATAATTCGTTTTTGCCTTCCATGTAATACACGGCATAATCAAAAATTAATTTACCGTTTAACACTGCCAGCCAACCACCCATTTCATAGTTGTTGAAAGTTGCCGGTTCCAGGTTGTAATAGAACTCTGCCGGTTTTCCTGTTGTTCCGCCAGTTCCGGGTTTGGCCCTGAAAATTGAGGTTATTCCGGGAGGAGCAAATCCTTGGGCATAATTGGCGTAAATGCCGGTAAATTTGGCAGGATTATAGTTGATGCCCACTTTGAATGTAGGTTTGTCGTATATTTTTGTTCCCGTGGAATTGTCCAGAGCATTGTTGTAATTGACTTTCAGATTATCATAACGCGCACCGGCAGTTATAACCAATTTGTTAATTGGGTTGATGCTCATTTGCGCATAAGCCGCTTTGTTGAAAATATCGGCTGAATAATTGGCTAATTTCACGTCAGGTCGTTCAGCGGTAATTTCATAATAATTTACCGTTTGTTTTCCGGGAAGTCCGGGATTGAGATTGGCTTTCATTTCAAGCAAATACGCCCAATAGGTTACGGGAGAATAATCGTATAGTACTCCGCCAACAATTTTAGTGTTCAAGAAATCAAATTTTTGGGTGTGTTGGGCAATGGCTCCATAACTTTTGAAATTATTGGAATTGACTTCACCCGCTGCTTTTGTTGGGTTTATCGTAGGACTCCACTTGATTCCGTAGGAGGGATTTTGTCCTAATTTATTGTCACGGTAATAAGCAGTAATGTAGCTGCCGGCATTGTCGTTCCAATCGTGTTCCAATGTCAGTCTGGTGCGCAAAGCATCCGACTTTCTATAGGTAAAGTCGGACGTGCTTTTATAGTCTCGATTATAAAAATCAGTCTCGTTTACGCCACCACTCATATCCGAATAATACTGACCGTACATCGTGTTGCTTATCAGCCGTGTATTGGTGTTGATGTTGTAATCGATTCTGGCATTGATGTTGTCTTTTCTATAATCAGAAAAGGTCATCCAACCATTTTTTTGCAAGCTGGAAATTCCCGAAACATGAAAACCAACTTTGCCCACGGTTGCTCCTCCAGCGGCTTGAATTCGTCTATAACCCCATTGGTCAGCTTGGATTCCAAACTTGAATTCGGGATCAATTGATGGTTTTATCGAAATTAAATTTATTGTTCCACCCACGGCTTCAGGACCATATAATGAAGAGGCAGGTCCTTTTACCACCTCGATGTTTTGGAGATTGAATTGGTTGATTTCCAACAAGGCATTGTGGTTGAAAATTCCCATTGGTCGAATAGACAAACCATCTTCCAGATATAAATAATATGCATTGGTGGTCATCGGTTGGCGAATCGACATCATGTGTTGTTCATTGCCCAAGTTGACCATCAATACCCCGGGAACTTTATTGGCTATTTCATAAAGCGCCACTGCCTTGGTTTCATTGATGGTTTTTGCAGTTAGCTTGCTGATGGCCACAGGCGTTTCTTTGCGCAAGGTGGCAGTTCTGTTGGCCGTCACAAAAACTTCTTCCAGATTTTCGACTTTTGTGCTGTCTTTTTCAGACGTTGTATTTTTATTTTGGGAATTATGTTGCGCAAAAGTGACTTGCCCTAAAATCAATAGGGTAAGGACTGTTTTTTTCATTTAATTTGATGTAAATTATAAATACATAGGTTTTGTTTTCAAAGGCTAAATCCAATGAAAAGATGCATTTCAAAACTGTTGAAATGAAAAACTAATACTTATAATTAGGCGAGTGGTGGTCGGAAAATGGAAAATGGAATTGATTTTGGTTTTTCGCCAGTATGGGAAATCGAAATTCTGGTGCTTTGGATTAAATAAGAAGGTGCAACAGGATTTTCAGAAAAGGAATTTAGATATACCAATTCTTGTTTTTCTTTTAAATTCTCGGTTTCTTTCTTTTCTTTTTCAGCTGCTTTTTTGAGTTGTTTGGACAAGAAACAATGTCCATTACATTTGTTTTCTTTCATCTCTCTTTGAATGCACAAAGTTTTTACAATCTCTTCTTGATGTATCTTGAAATTCAAATAAATAAAAACATTGCCCAGTGAAGGCACCAGCAGCAGAATAGAAATTAGTATGGAATAGAAACGTTTCAGCTTTTATGATTTTATTACACGGCAAATCTACGAATAATATTTAGGTATAAATTATGATTGAAATCACAAATTAAAAATTCCCCAACTACTTTTCGTAATTGAGGAATCTTTTTATTCATGCAGTCTGCAAATTGTGACGAATACTTTTTATTCGTGAACGATAACCCATTCGCCAGAAGCCAATAAACTTTCGGCTTTTTTGAATTTCATCGTTTCGGTATTTCCTGTGGCAACTTGCTTCACGGTTACATTGTCATTGCGGTTGATTTTTGGTTGATCGCGAACAATGGTTTCCGTAACCTGGCGTTGTTGTGTTTGTCCAGCTTCGCGATTGGCACTTTCGCTGGAAACAATTTCGTCTTTACTGGTTGTATAATCTTCTTTCTGACGAACTTCTTTCGCTTCCTGAATAGCTGGTGCAGCAACTTGTTGTGGTAAATCACCTTTGAACAAGAATGAAATCACTTCTTTGTTGATGCCGTTCAACATCGAGCTAAACAAATTGAAGGCTTCGAATTTATAGATAAGCAAAGGGTCTTTTTGTTCGTGAACGGCTAGTTGAACCGATTGTTTCAATTCGTCCATTTTACGTAAGTGTTTTTTCCAAGCTTCGTCCACAATCGCCAAAGTGATGTTTTTCTCGAAATCGGCAATCAATTGGTTTCCTTTGGATTCATACGCTTTTTTCAAATCGGTAACCACGTTCAAGGATTTGATTCCATCCGTAAACGGAACGATGATGCGTTCGAATTGGTTGTTTTTGTCTTCATAGACATTGCTGATGATCGGGAATGCTTCTCTCGCACTGCGTTCTGTTTTTTCGGTGTAAAATGCCAAAGCTGCTTTATACACTTTTCCAGTCAATTCGATATCCGTCAATCTGTTGAACTCACTTTCGGTGACAGGTGAAGTGATGGAGAAATAACGAATCAATTCGAATTCGAAGTTTTTGAAATCATTGCTCGGTTTATTGTCGCTTACGATCAAGTCGCAAGTGTCATACAACATATTGGCGATATCCAGTTTCAAACGCTCTCCAAACAAGGCATGACGACGACGTTTGTAAACCACTTCACGTTGGGCATTCATCACGTCATCATATTCCAATAAACGTTTACGAACACCAAAGTTGTTTTCTTCCACTTTTTTCTGCGCACGTTCGATAGATTTGGTCATCATCGAATGTTGGATTACTTCGCCTTCTTCCAATCCCATTCTGTCCATTACTTTTGCAACTCTTTCAGAACCGAACAAACGCATCAAGTTGTCTTCAAGAGAAACATAAAATTGGGAACTTCCCGGATCTCCTTGACGACCGGCACGACCACGCAACTGTCTGTCCACACGACGAGAATCGTGACGTTCCGTACCAACAATTGCCAAACCACCAGCTGCTTTCACTTCTGGAGTCAATTTGATGTCGGTTCCACGACCAGCCATGTTGGTAGCGATGGTTACCACTCCCGGTTTTCCTGCTTCTTCCACGATTTGTGCTTCTTGCTTGTGCATTTTTGCATTCAAGACGTTGTGCACAACACCACGCATTTTCAACATTCGGCTCAATAATTCCGAAATTTCTACCGAAGTTGTCCCGATCAACACGGGTCTTCCTGCATTCGATAATTGAGTTACATCCTCGATTACGGCGTTGAATTTTTCACGGGTTGTTTTATAGATGTAATCTTCTTTGTCGATACGAGCCATTCCTCTGTTGGTAGGAATTTCAACCACGTCCAATTTATAGATTTGCCATAACTCGCCAGCTTCCGTAACGGCTGTTCCAGTCATGCCGCCTAATTTGCTGTACATTCTGAAATAATTTTGCAGCGTTACCGTTGCAAAGGTTTGGGTGGCATCTTCAATTTTTACGTTTTCCTTGGCTTCAATGGCTTGGTGCAAACCATCAGAATAACGACGACCGTCCATGATACGACCGGTTTGCTCGTCTACAATCATGATTTTGTTGTCCATGATCACGTATTCCACGTCTTTTTCGAAAAGCGTGTAAGCTTTCAAAAGTTGTGTCAACGTATGGATACGCTCGCTTTTTACACCAAAATCTTGGAATAATCTTTCTTTTTCTTCGGCTTCAGCGTCTTTTTCCAAGTTTTTCTTTTCGATGGCGGCAATTTCGGTTCCAATGTCTGGAAGTACAAAAAATCCGCTGTCGGTGTCGCCTGAAAGGAATTTAATTCCGTTGTCGGTCAATTCTACTTGGTTGTTTTTTTCTTCAATTACAAAGTACAATGCCTCATCCACTTTCGGCATTTCTTTGTTGTTGTTCTCCATATAGGAGTTCTCGGTTTTTTGAAGCAATTGTTTGATTCCTTCTTCACTCAAAAACTTGATCAAAGCCTTGTTTTTAGGCAAAGCCCTGTAGGCTCTCAATAATATGAAACCACCATCTTTTGTGTTTCCTTCCTTGATTAATCTTTTGGCTTCGGCCAAGAATCCGTTCGCCAATTGTCTTTGCAGACTGACCAAATTTTCGATTTTTGGTTTCAACTCGGTAAATTCGTGGCGATCTCCTTCCGGCACTGGACCAGAAATAATCAACGGTGTACGGGCATCATCAATCAAAACCGAATCGACCTCGTCGACAATGGCATAATTGTGTTTGCGTTGCACCAAATCATTTGGCGAATGCGCCATGTTGTCTCTTAAATAATCAAAACCAAATTCGTTGTTGGTTCCGTAAGTAATGTCGGCATCGTAGGCTTTTTTTCTTCCTTCGGAATTCGGTTGGTGGTTGTCGATACAATCCACGGTCAAACCGTGAAATTCGAATAAAGGAGCTTTCCAAGTGCTGTCACGCTTGGCCAAGTAATCATTCACTGTTACCAAATGCACTCCGTTTCCGGTCAAGGCATTCAAATATAGCGGCAGGGTGGCCACCAATGTTTTTCCTTCCCCAGTTTGCATTTCGGCAATTTTACCTTCGTGCAACACCATTCCACCTATCAACTGGACGTCATAGTGAATCATGTCCCAAGTGATGGCTTTACCGGCTGCGCTCCACGAGTTGGCCCAAATCGATTTGTCGCCATCAAGGGTGATGTAGGTTTTTGTAGCCGAAAGTTCGCGGTCTTTGGCCGTTGCAGTTACCTCTATTTGTGTGTTTTCCTTGAAACGTCTGGCTGTTTCTTTAACCACTGCAAAAGCTTCCGGAAGAATTTCCATCAAGGTTTTTTCCGAGATTTCGTAAGCTTCTTTTTCCAAGGCATCGATGGCCAAGTAAATGTCTTCGCGTTTGTCGATGTCTTCGGTTTTTTCAGCTTCTAGTTGAAGAGAAGCAATTTTCGCGTCTTTCTCGGCACGAGCCTCTTTTATTTTTTCTTTGAAGAAAGTTGTTCTAGCTCTTAACTCATCATTCGACAAGGCTGCAAGAACACTTTCGAACGTTTTAATTTTGGCTAAATAGGGTTGTAAAGCCTTGACATCTTTTTGCGATTTATCCCCTACAAAGGCTTTGATAATGCTATTTATGAAACTCATAATGTTTATGTATTTTATTTTATAATGTGCGTAAATTTAAACAAAAAAAAAGCCTCTTTTGAGACTTTTTTCTTGAGATATTTTTTTAATATTCGTCCTCGTTCCAAAGATAATCTTCGTCAGTAGGATAATCTGGCCAAATCTCTTCCATTGATTCATATATCTCCCCTTCATCTTCTATAGACTGTAAGTTTTCCACCACTTCTAATGGTGCTCCAGCTCTAATAGCGTAGTCGATAAGTTCATCTTTGTTAGCAGGCCACGGGGCATCGCTTAAGTAGGATGCTAATTCTAATGTCCAATACATCTTTTGTCTATTTTAGGTTTGTGCAAAAATAAATTTTTTACTGAATAAGACAAGTAAAAATTTATTTATTTTTAATTAAAGTTAAGAACGTTTTTTCAGACAGCAGATTTCAGTTTACAGATTTCAGATTGTTGGCAGGAAAATCTATTTGAATTGCTGTAAATCTGTTGTCTAAATATTTGAATTCTGCCTTCTGTAACCTGAAATCTGCAAGCTGATTACTTTCTCGGAATCCATTTTACTTCCTCGGCGTTTAAATCGTTGGACAACTTTCGTGCCAATACAAAAAGGTAGTCAGAAAGTCGGTTTAAGTATTTGATTACTATTTCGGCAACGGCTTCATTGTGGTCTAAATGTACCGCCAAACGTTCTGCGCGGCGACAAACGCATCTGGATATATGACAATATGACACGGTAGTGTGTCCGCCGGGCAACACGAAATGCGTCATTGGCGGAAGTGCTTCTTCCATCGTGTCGATTTCTTTTTCGAGCAATTCGATGTCGCTTTCCGTTATTACGAGTTTTTGCAAACGCAATTCCCCGTTTTTCATTACTTCTTTTTCGGGTGGAGTGGCTAGAATGGCGCCAACGGTAAACAATCGATCCTGGATTTCTATCAGGATGTTTTTGTAATGTGGATTGATTTCTTGGTCTCGAATTAACCCAATATAGGAGTTTAATTCATCCACCGTGCCGTAGCTTTCTATGCGGATGTGGTCTTTTGGAACTCGTGTGCCGCCAAAAAGTGCGGTGGTTCCTTTATCGCCTGTTTTGGTGTAGATTTTCATTTTGATAATAAGATTTTATAAACTGCCAACTGCGACTGAATACTGATTACTTTGTTGTGTCACTTTCAATCATTCCGTCACGCAAACGGATAATTCTTTTGGCGTGGGCCGCAATTTCCTCCTCGTGGGTTACCACAATGATGGTGTTGCCGTTGCCGTGGATTTCTTCCAAAAGTTTCATGATTTCTTCGGACGTTTTGCTGTCCAAATTTCCCGTGGGTTCATCGGCAAGAATGATTGATGGTTTGTTGACCAAGGCTCTTGCGATGGCAACCCGCTGGCGTTGTCCTCCCGAAAGTTGGTTGGGTTGGTGGTCCATTCTGTCGGCCAGATTTACTTGATGCAATACACTGGTGGCTCTCTCTTTTCTTTCTGCCTTGGAATATCCTGCATAAATCATCGGCAAAGCCACGTTGTCCAATGCCGTGGTTCTAGGCAAAAGGTTGAAAGTTTGAAAAATGAAACCAATTTCCTTGTTGCGGATGTCGGCCAATTCGTCATCGTGCATTTGGCTCACGTCTTTTCCGTTGAGAATGTAAGTTCCCGAAGTAGGTGTGTCCAGACATCCCAAAAGGTTCATCAAGGTAGATTTTCCGGAACCCGATGGTCCCATGAGTGCCACGTATTCGCCTTTTTTAATTTCTAAATTGATGCCTTTAAGCACATACACGATTTCATTTCCAAGGATAAAATCCCTTTTGATGTTGGTTATTTTTATTAATGGTTTTGACATTTTATATAAGATTTACCGCTTTAGCAGGCCCAGCGTGACATTAAAGTTTGGTTTAAAAGTACAAAAGACTTTTGAATTACAGGTAAGTAGGCTTTTTTTAAAATTTGTTACATTTTTTTAAAATCTAAATTCGTTTCATTTCGAACTTTTTAATACACAAAAACAGGTTTTTAGTACTTATATAATTAGAATTGTGTTTTGTGTAATTTACTTGTTTTTCAGTATGTTATCACAATTTTTTCAAATAGTTTCATAATTTTTGGTTTTATATTGAATGTGCTGCAATTCGATATAGATTTGTTGGGTAATGTTAAAAAAAAACAAAAATTATGAAAAGTACAAAATGGTTATTTGGAGTTGCATTAATCGCTTTAGGATTTACATCTTGTAAAGACGAGAAAGAAGCCCAAGCCGAGAAAGCGGTTGACAGTTATGTTGTTTATGTAGATTCAGTGGAAAAAGTTGCCATTGAAGATGCCCAAAAAAACTGGGAAGGAATTGATGCAGTTTATCAATTGAGAATGAGCGAAGCTGAGGCTAATTTAGCCAATTTAAAAGACAGCATAAAAGCAAGGGAAAGAATAATCGCGAGTAGAGACAGGTATGAAGTAATACGAACCAAAATGGTTGTTGTAGCTGCTCCTGTTGTCGTGGATTCTAAACAGCAATTGAGAAATGCCTTGTTTGGTGAAGGAAAAATTGGAGACGACATGAATTTTGATTGGGTTAATGCAGGAAATATTCACGGTGTGTACCAAACTTTTATTCATACTGCCGAAGACAATAAAGACAGTTATTCCCGTGAAGATTGGGACGAAATCAAGTTGATGTATGAAGCCTTGGACAGCAGAAAAAACACTGTTGAAAAAGAAGGTCTTAGCAAAGAAGACAACAGGGAAATTGCAGGTTTAAAATTCAAATTTGCTCCAATGTTGAAAGTCAACCGAATGGGAGCGAAATCGGAAGAAATGAAGGAAGCAAAAGAATAGTTGGTTAAAAAATAATAGTTAATTATTAATTCGGGAAAAATGATGGTCAGTGATGGCTGTCATTTTTTTTTAAGCTTTATAAACAAACATTGATTTAATTCGATATTTTGTAAATCTTGGTAATGTCTTTCAGTATTTCGGTGAAATTGATGTTCAGGTCGATTAGTTTGCCGCTGTGAATGTCAAAAATCCATCCATATACTTTCAAATCTCGTTCGTTGTAAGCTTTCTGGACTTCGGCAGTTTTAATGATGTTGATGCACTGTTCCTGTACATTCAATTCGATTAATTTTTTATATTTTTCCTCCTCGTTGGTGATGGTGTCAAGAACCTTTTGGTGAATTCGGTACACATCGCGAATGTTTCTCAACCAAGGATTCAAGATACCCAAATCCGATTGTTGCATGGCGGCATACACACCGCCGCAGCCGTAATGTCCGCAAACGATGATGTGATTTACTTTCAAATGCACTACGGCATAATTAATGACCGACATCGAGTTGAGGTCGGTATTGGGAACCATGTTGGCAATATTGCGATGCACGAAAACGTCTCCCGGTTCCAAGCCCATAAGCTCTTCGGCAGAAACACGACTATCGGAACAACCAATGTACAGAAATTCGGGAGATTGTCCTTTTGACAGTTTCTTGAAATAATTCTCGTCTGTTTTGAGTTGTTTGACAATCCAATTTCGGTTGTTCTCAAATATTTTTTTGATATCCATATTGCAAATTTGAATTTTAAAGGTACAAATCTAGGTTCTAATCACAAAATGCTCTTTCGGTTGTTCTCTTCTAAAGAAAACCAATCCCCACTGAAATGTATCAATCGTTACGGTTACTTTCGGATGTTTTTTGATAATTTCCCAAGCTTCTTCCATTTCGGGTGACCAATGAATGTCGTCAAAAATCCAAACAGTGTCGTTGGTAATTGTAGGCAATAAAAGTTCAAAATACTCCAAAGTGGCGGTTTTGGAATGGTTGCCATCTATATATATTAGATTGTAGATATTGGATTTTAGATTTTGGGATTGTAAATATTCGCCGAATTCGGTTAGTACTAATTCCACATTGTTGCCATTCAATAATTGCAATTGATTTTTTGCCATTGCCATTGTATTTGGACAACCTTCCAATGTGGTAATGGATGCTTTTGAATTTCCCAAAGCCAGGGCAGAAGTGGCTAATCCTAATGAAGTTCCAATTTCTAAAATAGTGTCCGGTTGAAAATAATTGGTAATTCTAAACAATAATTCCGCACGTTTTGGAGTGATTCCGGCGGTTTTGGCAATTTGGTTAATTTGTCTTGTATTTGATTTGAAAACTTTGGAACCGGCACCAAAATCGGTGACTTCAATGGTGTTTTTATTTTCTAAAAGCGATTTTCGGTAGGTTTTTAAAATTTCATATTCCGGTTTAGGTTTCTTGTCATAAAAACATTTGGTAATCAATTGAAACACAAACGGCGAATGCACAGCGTGTTCGTTTTTGGAGTGCCAAAGGAATTTAAGATAGGATTTAATTTGGAAGAGCATAGGTTTTTGTGTTTTTTGAAAAAAATAAGCGATAATTAATTTGGTTTAAATCTTATAGTTAATAATCTTTTTTTGTTTTAAAACTTCTTATTTGAGTTTTTAATCTTTTGATAATATTTTTATCTTCAATTTTAATCTTTGTCAAAATTTCTAAAATAGCACTTAACCTATCTTTTAAAATCATATATAAATCGAAATTATCATTTGTATGTGATTCATAATATTCTTTCAAAATAATATAAGTTTCTATACAATCATTTAAACAATTTTGAGTAGTTGTGTTTTCATTATAATTGTGAGCACATCTTCTAGCTATATATCCTAAATCCCCTTCCGAAATCATAATATTATTTATATTAATGCCACCCAAGAACCGCCTGTCTAGTTTGTTTATCTTTTGTAAATTAATTAGTAAATAGCAATATTTTTGTAAAACGTTTCTTGAAGCAAGTGCTTCATTTTTAATAAGAATTTCAAGATGAAAGGATAGTATATTTGTAGCATCGCTTCCTTCTTCAAAAACATTTTTTTCAAAAGCGAGATAAGTATAGTCAGAAATTGTTGATGCAATTTTAATTTGAAGAAAAGCTGATTTATATTTTCCTGTCTTTTTAGTATAAATTTGAAAACTTAAATCTTCTAAATTTTTAAAACAGGTATTTATTAAATTAGAATTTTTAGATGTAATCGATTTGCTAAGGATGATTGAAAATATATTAAAAATTTTAAAAGCTATTTCTCTCCAATGTATGGAGTCAGTACCGTTTTTTTCAGAATAATCAGTGGAAAATTTAAAATCAGCTTCAACCGATTTTATAAATCCATTTAATGTAATTATATCTTTATCATCAGGCATATTAGATATTACCTGATTTTCTATAATCCTTTTAACTGTTTCTATACATTCAATAATTTCTTCCTCTTTGTTATAATTAAAAAGTCTATTTATATATCTCTCAAAGAATTTTTCTCGGAATTCCTGATAATGATATGAAGTTTCTTTTTTTTCAATTAAATCAAAATACATACTTTCAATTGAGTTCAAAATACCTCTTAATATTCCAGCGTTATTAGGTTGCAGTAAAGAAAAATCAATTATTTTGATGTAAAAAGATATTAGTCGTTCTGTTATATACTGTTTGCTTTTTAGATTTTCTTCATCAATAATAAGACTAGATAATTTTATTGTTACTTTCCTAATAATTAACTGTGCTTTTACACTTTCAGAAACACTAATCAATGCAATTGTAATATTAGTTACCTTTATTAAATGGTCATTTTCATATATTTCTGCTGATTTATCGATGTCTTTAATTCCATTATTGTTTATGAAAATTGACTTAGAATCGATTTTATGAATTTCTTCTGAAGCTATTTTTTCAGGTTTTAAAGATGAAAACAAATTAAACGCAACTGGAATAAGGAATAAAATAATTGTAATAAAAAGGATTGCATTAAAATAAACAATCGAAATTTCATGAGAGGATAGATTTTGAGTTGGAATTATTATGCTAGATATAATTGCTACAATAATTGTCGATACCGAAAAACTGATATAATATGCACTTAATGGATTTATCAAAAAAGATTTTTGGAAATCGACTCCTGATTTTTGTTTAAAAAATTCATAAGCAACTAGAGAAACAGTAATGTAAATCCCAATAAAAGAAACCAAAGAACTAATAATCAAATTAAATAGCTCATAGATTTTTGTGTAATTTTCAATACTTAAATAATCTGGAATAAAAGGAGGGGCATTATAATATACAAATCCTCCTATAAAAATTATAAAAATTGGATAAATAATGAATTTGAAATTTAGTATATTATTCATTTTTCTTCAAAAAGTTTAATCTCTAAAATTAGTAAAGTATGTGCAATAAATAAGAGTTAAATTTTTTAGTTTTTAACAAGTTTGTAAGAATTTATCAAACGAGTAAAATTGAGTTTTTTTAATTGTTTTGTAAAAATACAAGCCTTACACGCTTCACTTTAAACACTATCTTTGCAACCTTGGTATTTTCGCAAATGAAAAACCTGTTTTTATAATGATGATGGAAGAAATAGAAGAAAAGATTGTAATAAGTTCGGAAGAAATTGATAGATGCATTGCTGTTTTGGCACAATTGAACAGCGATACCGACCAAATATTTGAAATTCCAAAAGACCAGCGAATTGCTTTAATCAAAGCAGCGGGACAATTTTCACGGCCGGATCGGGATGAGTTTGCGAAGAGAAAGAAAGATGGAAAAGCGGTTGCCAAACGCAAACAGGAAAAGAAAGACCGAACAGCTCGCAAAGAAACAGGAATTCGTTCTGCTCGGGAAGCAAGTATTTTTGTGGCTCCAAAATTGTTGGCATTGAATGATCTTGCCAGTAAGGAACAGTTGGAGCTGGAAACGCCAAAAAAATGTTATGTCTGTAAAACGGAGTTTACTAAAATGCATCATTTTTACGATACAATGTGTTCGGATTGTGGTGATTTTAATTACGCCAAACGCTTTCAAACTGCCGATGTAAAAGGACAAATTGCCGTGATTACAGGTTCTCGCCTGAAAATTGGTTATCATATTACATTGATGCTTTTGCGTGGTGGAGCGACAGTTGTTGCAACGACCCGTTTTCCGGTGGATTCGGCTTTGCGTTTTTCCAAGGAAGAGGATTTTATGGAATGGGGACATCGCCTGAAAATTCACGGATTGGATTTGCGCCATATTCCGAGTGTGGAAATTTTCTGCAATTTCATAGAGCAAAAATACGGGCGATTGGATATCCTGATTAACAATGCGGCACAAACTGTGAGACGCCCTGCTGGTTTTTATACCCATTTGATGGAAAATGAAGAGCGTCCGATTGGCACTTTGCCACAGCAGGCACAAGAGTTGTTATTGGATCACACCAATTGTTTGGATGAATTGAAAGTATTGACTTCGGGAGCTTCTTCCAATCAGAATATGCCGGTAACCTGGCACGGACCGGAACCCGGAATTGGTTTACGGGCTTCCGCCAAGTTGTCCCAGATTCCGTATTCGTTTGATAATGCACTGGTGGCACAGGAAGTTTTTCCGGAAGGAGAACTTGATGCCGATTTGCAACAGGTAGATTTACGAAAGGTAAACAGCTGGCGATTAAAATTAGGTCAAATCGAAACTACCGAAATGATTGAAGTACAATTGGTCAATTCGGTTGCACCTTTTGTGTTATGCAACCGCCTTTCGGAAGTGATGAAGAAAGACAATACGGGCAAAAAACACATTATTAACGTTTCGGCGATGGAAGGGAAGTTCTACCGCGATTTCAAGGAAGACCGCCATCCGCATACCAATATGGCGAAAGCAGCGTTGAATATGTTGACGCATACTGCCGCAGGAACTCTTGCAAAAGACGGTATTTTCATGAATGCCGTGGACACGGGTTGGGTAACCGACGAAGATCCCGCAGAATTAGCCAAAAGAAAACAGGAAGAACAAGATTTTCAACCGCCTTTGGATATTGTTGACGGTGCTGCTCGTGTAATGGATCCTTTGTTTGACGGAATCAATACAGGAAAACATTGGTGCGGGAAATTTTTGAAAGATTACAGACCAATTGCCTGGTAAAACTTAATTGTTTTGAAAAAATAAAAACCACAACAGAATCTGATTTCGTTGTGGTTTTTATTTTTTATCGTGGGTTTAATTTAATTCCTTTTGGACGAATACGCTTAATTAACCGAAACTAATTTTACTTCAAAAACAAGTGATGAACCTCCGGGAATAGGTCCCATCGTGTCATTTCCATATCCTAAATGAGCAGGTACAAAAAGAATTCCGCTGCCTCCAACTTTTAAAAGGGGAATGCCTTCTGTCCAGCCTTTTATCACTTGATCCAGGCCAAAAGAAATTCCTTCAGGACCGCTTTGGTCAAATACGTTTCCATCGGTGAAATACCCTTTGTAGGCCACGGTTACATTTGATGTTGCAGTCGGTTGGGCTCCAGTTCCAGGTTCGTTTATCACATAATATAAACCTGAATCGCTTTTTTGCGCGGTTAATTTATTTTTGGCTATGTAATCGGTGATTTCTTTGTCGTTTTTGGCAACGCAATCAACGGTTGCTTCTTTTGGTACTTCGTTTGTCTCTTCTTTGCTTTTGTTGCAAGAAATGAAAAGAGTCAAGACCACTAAGGTAGATAATAAATGTTTCATGGAAATAGGTTATTTTTTTAAGTTCGCAAATATAGTAAAAACGGATTGTGATTTTTGTTAAAAATACAAGTCCTCAAAATTGGAAAATAGTTTGTCTTAAACCATTAAGGTCATTAAGAAAATTAAGATTCGAAGTGTTCTTGATTTTCTTGATTGTAAAAAATAAAGATATTAACAACATTTCCAGTAGAGCCAAATTGCTAAGTTTATTGAGTAAATCATTGGTGTTAGAATCCTTCGCCGTCATTAAAATAGAAGGTTTGGGAATCACGTCCCAATCCAAAATTAACGATGAAATTGGTCAAGGTTGTTTTGTCAAGCAGGATTCTTAGCCCAACTCCAATTGCGGGCTGAACAGCTTCGAATGAGGTAAGGTTTTTGCTGGTAGTGGTTGCTGTTGTGGCATTGGCAAATACTGTTCCGCTGATCATTTGGTTTTTGGTAATTGGAAAACGGTATTCACTTTCAAAAAACATCAGGTTTGTACCTCTTAAAAGTCCTTGCGTATACCCTTTTCCGCTACGGCTGTTTTGGTCCCAACCTATCGCTGGAAGATTTAAATAAGGCAACCTGCCTCTTAATTGAAATTGGCCATAAGCCCAAAAACCAAGAACGTGCTGTTTGTTGATTTTGCTGAGCGGTAAAAAATATCTGCCTTCAAATAATATCGTTGCACTGCGGTGTGTGTTAAGATCTGTTTTGGGATTGTAACGGTAATTCATGTTCAAGAACAAACCGGTATTGGTGTTTATCAAGTTGTCCCTGGTGTCATAAATCATATTGAAACTCATCCCGTTGACAGCATAATTCTTGTCGCTGAATCCATAATTTTTTGAATAATTATAGTGATAGGTATATTTATTATTGGCAGCATCCAGCAGTTTGTCACGGATATCGGTATAACTATCGAAATGAATTCCTGCTCCTATAAAGAAATCACGAAAGACATAGTAGGAAACTGTTTCGTGAAATTTGAAATAATTGTAATCCATGGGTTGCTCAATGGAATTGAAATCAAATTCTTGGAATTCGGTTCCCCAAGGAATAATGTTGGTTCCTAGGCCATAATTGGATTGCGAGAAAACATAATATCGAAAATCACCGCTAAAAAACAACCGGTCGTTGTTGATGTACATATTGTTTTTTAGATAGGTCAGGACTTGTTTTTGCGTGCTATAAGAAGCTCCTCCCGACCACAATGAAACTTTGTTTTCCGGCTTTATTTTGAAACTGAATTGGCTGATGAATCCAAAAGTGAAACCATTTGCAGGCTGGTAACCCAATGTGGGAAATGCGATTAATTTTCTTTTGGAATCAGGTTTGCTTATTTTTAGGGTGTCTTCTTTTGTGAATAAATCAACTATGGAGCGCAGATGGAGTTTTTTTTCGCCTTCTTTTTTCTCTTCCTGTGAAAAAGTGGTTTGAGATAGGAAAAGAATAAGCAGTAACAGGATTCTCGATTTCAAAATAGTTGTAAAATTCATTAAAGAGTGTCTATACTTTGACGTATTTCTAACAGATTATAAAACTAAACAAAATTCCATTGTAAGTATTTGATTAAAACGATAAAATGTTTTTATTATTAGGTTGCCGAATTGTAAACAAAAAAAACGCGACAAAATTAATTTTGTCGCGTTTTTTTGTTTTGATAATGTGGATTAATTCTAATTTACCGAAATTAGGTTAATCTCAAAAATAAGTACTGAACCTCCTGGAATACCTCTGTAAGCGTAGCTTCCATATCCTAAATGGGCAGGTATCAACAGTATTCCGGTTCCGCCTTCCTTAAAATACGGAATACCTTCCGTCCAACCTTTTATCACTTGATTCAAACCTATCGAAATGCCGGCAGTAGTGCTTTGGTCAAATATTTGTCCATTGAGAAAAGTTGCTTTGTAGGCAACAGTTACATTAGAAGTGGCAGTGGGTTGGGCTCCAGTTCCCGGTTCCTTGATGACATAATACAAGCCAGTGTCGCTTCTTTGGGCAGTTAAGTTATTGGTGGTTATAAAATCGCTAATTTCTTTTTCATTTTGGACAGTGTAATCAACTGGTTCGGGTACTGCTGTTGAATCTTCTTTGGTGCAAGAGACAAAAAGAGTTAAAATCAGTATTGAAGATAGTAGGTGTTTCATTGGGGAATGTGTTTAAAAAATGTGTAAATATGTTTAAAAAAAGTGCAAATATAACAAGTTTTCAGGATTTGAAATCATTCCCTCGCAATATGTTTATGCAGATATTGTTTTTTAACTTCTTTTTTGGAGTATTTTTTTACGCTGTTTTTGAATGGATTTATTTGTCAAAAAAATAGGATTTCAAGGTTTTGTCCATCTTTTTCCAAACTATCTCGTTTGCGTACACAGTATTTGATTTTGTTGGATTTACGTGATTTCAAAAAAAACGATTTTTTTGAAAATTAATGCATTTTTTTCTTTAATTATAAGCCAGTTTTCTCCATCTTTGTAAGGAGAAAAATAATTTTATCCAATTTTTTCAAGCACACAAAAACGTATAAAACATATCCTTATATTAATTTTAATAGATGAGTACAGAAATTAACCCCAATCAAGAACCAATCAAGCAAAGTAGAAAAGATACTGTCCAGTATATAAATCTTCAATTAGCCTCATTAGGACAACCTATTTATCAAGATGACGAAAATGCTGCAGAGCAATTTTGCAATCCTAAATTTCAAGCCTTGACCAACGGTTTGATTAAAAGTTTTCGAGAAAAATCTCGATTATTGTCCAATCATCTTTCACCAGCCGATACCAGAATCCAAAACTTTCTGAATGATTATCTCAAAGAGCTGAAGTTCGACAAGCCTTATGTTTTGCCAAACGATACTTTGGTGTTGACGCAAAGCGGTCATGCAAGAGAATTGAGCTTGCCACCTAACGGAAAAACTTTTAAGGGGCAAGATGTTACTTCCTATAGAATCAAGCAAGGGATTTTGAACAACCCAACGAATGACAAAAGAACCACGGTTGGTACTTTTCATATTGTGGAAGGAAATTTGCCGGTGCCTTTGGATAAAAAGGAAGTGCCTAAAATTGCTTTTGCCCATTTCTTGAACGCGGCATTCAGTCCTCCAGAGGAACTGAAAATAGTGCCTTTTACTTCCAATCAGTCAGCCAAAGCCAAATTAATCGTTTCCTTGTTGATGCGACCAATGGTTTGTCCTGAAGTGAAAGGGGTTGTTTCAAAAAAATCAATGGAAGTTCGCTTTTTTGCGCCTGGAAGTTTGGTGAGTAACCTGGATTTTGTGGAAAATATTTTTGGAAACGCAGGAGATCCTTATCTGGCCCAAAATGATGCGGCTTTGGATACGGAACATTGGACAGGGCACACGGGTTGTGTCATTCTTGCGCCACAATTGCGTTTGTTGAAGAAAAAAGATATTGGCTTGCCGCATTTTGATAACGCTACGGATCGTCAAAAAAGTGAGGGAATGTGCTGGAAAGACGAAAATGAACTGTATAATAACGGAGGTGCATTTAAAGTGACTTGCCGAGACGATAGAGGAGTTGTCGTGACCATTATTGCCGACAACTATTATGGTTATTCCAAAAAAGAAATCAAAACGCAAATCAGTTATTCTGCCAATTTATTTGGGTTGGTGGAAGAAGAACATTCTGGAGGAGCCATAGCCTATCCTAGAGGTGTCATGGGCGACATTGTTGATGGAAGCACTTTTTCAGGGAAATTCGGGAATCAATATAATTTTGAAGAGGTGAAAACTTTTCTGGGCGACAGAATCGATGTAAAACAGGGGAATTATGCAGTGGACAAAAAATATCCCAACTTGGTTTATATTCCAGAGAATGCGCATATCAATACCAATACCAACAGCATTACCTGGAATTATGACAATGCAGAACAAAAATTGATTTTATCTCCAAATAAAACCTATGTTCATCCAACGGGAAATAAATTCAAATTGGAAAAACACAATGCCATTGCTTTGTGGCGAATCGTGAATACTTCCCCAGAAGGTGTTTTTTGCCATAAACCTTGCACGGTTTCGGGTGGTGGCAAGTCCGAGATTTCCAAATCGATGCAAAATGCCATTACGTACAATGCCTTCAATATTTTGGATATTGACGAAGATTTTAAAAAAGCGGATGAAATCATAGAATACAATTATTCCAACAGATGGAAAAAACGTGATGCTTCATTGCCGCCGTCAAGAACCTTTTTGGACGAAAGAAGAACTTTGGGTTCTGCAGTAAAATTATTGACACCTTCGGAAGAAAACAGCGATGAATTTAACGCATTCATTAAAAACATCCCGGTTCACATCAGATCGTTGGTATTGTTTGTAAAACGTTTGTACCGACAAGATCATGCTGCCTTGAACTGGAAAGATTGCATGTCGGTTGAAATCATCAACGGCAAAAACGGTACGGGTTTACAATACAACAACACGCCTGTTGTGGGAAGTTACGTTCGTATCGGCTTCAACCAAAAAGGGGTGTGGTTGTTGAATAAATTGAGATCTGATTTTTCTGCTTGCCAAAAAATCCAGATGGAAGACGATATTTCGGCTTCCATTACCTTGCCAAGAGCGCAGTTCAAAAACTTGAATCCCGAATACACCAACCCAAGTTTGAAAGTGGTTGCCAACTGCGAATCGCATTTGTTCCAAAGACCCGACGAAGCCATCATAAGAGGCTACGATAAAGGCGCAGAAAAAGATATCGTGAGCGACAATGTATTTTTGACCAATTACGAACTTTTGACGAAAAAAGATGCTATCGAAATTTTTGAAGATACCATCAATTATGATAAATATACGCAGCCTGTAAAAGATTTAATTCTAAGTATTGTCAATAGTCCAAACGAAGAGGAATATTTTTCATTGCCTTCCCACACCCGAATCGTGGATGGAGAACCAACGAAAAACCCGCGTTATTTGGAACCCAATATTTTTATCGATGAAACCGAAGCCAGTTATTTGGGCGAAGTCGGGGTTCGTTTGTACCGAAAAATTAAATCGGAAGATCCTGTCATCAATGTGGTGAACGCCGTTTTGCCGGGAAGAAGAAACAACCCGATAGACAAAAAAGCGGGCATTCGTCCGTTGGCGGTTTATAATCCAATCCATTATCAGGAAACCCCTGAATTGTTCATGGATTTTATTTGCAGCCTTACCGGAAAATCGCCTTCGACTACAGGAGCCGGTTCCGAAGGTGCCTTGACCAAAGGCCCTTTCAACATGATGACGCCAACATCCGACTTGAACAATGCCTTGCTGTCGCACATTTTGACAGAATCCAATGCTTTTAGCACGGCAGCTGGTTATGTGGGTGGAGAAAACAAGGTAGATCACGACATCAGTCTTTTAATACCGGAAATTTGGGCGCGATTAAATGCCAAAGATCGCGATCCAAAAGTATTGATTGCCAATGGTTCCTTGGAAAAACTGGAAGATTTTGAATATCAAGGCAAAAAAGTATTGGCCAGTAGATTGGGGTATCGCATCACGAGTACTTTCTCGTTGTTGTGCTTGAACCGTCTATTTGATGAACCGAATGCTGTTTTCAACGAGAAAATGTTGAAACCCGAACTCCAAGGAATCGAAGATTACGTGGATGGAATTGCCAATATTGTCGAAGCCCAACAAAAAGTGGCCTTGAGTTATTTTGAAGACGGAAGCATCGAGGCTGCCATTCCACCATTGAAAATATTGTTGCACATAATGGCTTACGGGACTTATGAAGGCAAAGAGATGAGCGATGCCGGATTGAGAAGTTATTTCGAAAGAGAGTACGTAATCAACAGCGATTGGTACAAAGAGCGATTGAAATTGAAGCAACAAAAAGACATCAATTTCTACACCAATCAAATCAGCTATTTGGAGCGTTTTATTTCCAATGCCGAAAATAACTTGTTGGTTGCAGAAATGGATTTGAACACGCGCTTGCAAAACGTGAAAAATATGCTGGAAGTGGCCAGTTCACCCGACTATATCAACAGTTTGGTGGGAACCATCGGAGCCGATCCATTGTATAGAAAATAATCCGAAAGGATTTTAATTTAAAAATCGTCCAAGAAGTGATTCTTGGACGTTTTTTTGTTTTTGGAATAATGGTAAAATCCTTTGCCTGACGGCTAAAAGTGAATTTTTACTATCTGTGTTCCGTAAATTTGGCGTGCATCCGATTAAGGATCTATGTTGACTTTCAAACCTATGGAAACGAGAGTTTCATCTTGTAAAAAATAGGAGTCCGTCAGATTTTCGCTGAGTTGAAGTTGGATGAATAATTTAACATTCTCAAGGCCTGCTTGCAGTGTTAAGGCGGGTTCGATTAACCAATAGGAATTATTGGCTTTCAAGTATTCAACGTCATAATAATTTCCGTTAACAGAATTGTAATTTAGGTTGGCCAATCTTCCAGATAAAGAAGCGATAAAGTATTTGCTGGTAAAACTGATAGAGGGTTGTGCGCCAATACGGAAGAAATTGGCATTAATGTTAGTACCGTCCTCTTCATATTTTAAACCACCAAAGGCCAATAGTCCATAAGTTTCAAAAACAACGTGTTCTGATAATTTTTTGTAATAACCAGGGCCAAATTCCACAAAATAACCAGAACCATTTGAGCTGCCTTCCGAAGATTTCACCCTGTCGGCATTCAGTTGCAAGGCAATTTTGTCGGTCAATCCATACGCACCTTGAAATTCAAATCCGTCGGTGCTTTCCGAAGCGTTGAGGCCAAGAGTTAAATTGGTTTGGCCTTTTTCTTTTATTACGGGCACATTTTGGGTATTCGGCACATAATAAACAGGGGCACATCCAATTAATGTGGCACAAATTGAAAGGATAATTATATTTTTCATGGCTAAAAGTTTTAAATTCATTTCAAAGTTAGAATGATGAATAAAAACTAATATCCAAGATTATGTAAATGAGGGAAATCCGGACAAATTGGATAAATCCGGATAATTTTAAATTTCTTTAAAAAACAGAAAGCTACAACTTTTTAGGGCTGTAGCTTGTGTTTGTGGTCACAGAATGCAATTTGCTCTTCGAAGTCTCCCGACTTTGTAGCTACAACAATTTGCAATTATTACAATTCTAAATAAACTTAGAGAATTGTAAAAACATATAGGAATGGGTGCGAAGTCGAGAGATTTTGCTCAGCTGGGTTAGGATGATTAAAGTTTACTTTACACTATATTTTGTTTTGTTTTGAGTTCCACTGCTTTCAAAAAGTTGTAATTCAACTCCTTTTTTTAAATCTCTGCTGGCGGTTGCCGAAGACAAATCCTTGAAAGTATTCATGTAATCTTTTCGAGTAAATTCTTTGATGCCAAGTTTTAAAAAATAATCCAGTCTGTCGATGTCTTTCAAAATTCTATTGTTGTAATTCAGTAAATTGCCCAATGATTTATCAATTACCTCCAACATATATTCAATAAATAAAGTTGATTTTCCCGATTTGTCGCTCATCGCCAAGGCTTGGTAATATTCATTCTGTGTTTGGCTAATCAAGGTTTCAAATGGTAAAAATTCAAAAACGGGATATTCGGACATTAAAATTAAAGTCTGCCACAGTCTTCCCATTCTGCCGTTTCCGTCGAGAAAAGGATGAATAAATTCCATTTCATAATGAAAAACACAACTTTTTATTAAAGTGAGTTCTTCGGAATCTTTCACATATTCAAATAAATCCTTCATCAAATACGGAACATTTTCATACGGAGGTGCAATGTGTTCCACTTTCGAACCTTTCATTATTCCGACACCTTGCTTCCTATATTTTCCGGCACTTTCAATTAGACCTTGCATCAATTCCTGATGCGCTTTCAAGAAACTTTTATCCGAATCCAATTTATAATCTTCCAGCTTTTCATAAACTCGGATGGCGTTTAGTACTTCCAATACTTCCTTTTCGGGACCAATTACTCTTTTGTTTTCAATTAAGGCGGTAATTTGTTCCTCGGTCAATGTGTTTCCTTCAATCTGCAAAGACGAATGGATGGTTTTGATTCGGTTTTGTTTTCTTAATTGAGGCGATTGTTTGGTCAGATAATTGGCATTGACTTCTCCAATTTTTTCAGAAATGGCAGTAATCAATTTTAATATTTTGGGACTAATGTCGTAAGGCGGCTTCATTGATAGTGTCATTTGATAGTATCAAAAGTAGGTTTTTTATTTGAAATGGCAATTGTTTGGGAGTATTGTTAGTTAATAACAATTTCTAAAAAGTTGTTATGGAACATCGGAATGGGTACGAAGTCGGGAGACTTCGCACAGCTGGATTTTTATTGAGGTTTATCTCTTCCAACAAATTTTTCTTTTCCCAAAAGGAAGTTGATGGCTCTTGCAATATTTCTGTCAAGAGTTTCTTTGGTTTTCAATCTGGCCAAATAACGCACAATTTCATTTTTGCGGGAAGCAGACAATTGTTCGAAAACCAGATTGGCTTCCTGGTTTGCTGCCAAAGCTTTTGCAAAATCATCCGGCATCTCGATGGCGCGGCTTTCGGGGTCGAATGTAATGGTAAGTGTCACGATTTCTCCAATTCGTTTTGGCGAATTCTTCAGCATGATGGTATTGATGTAAAGACGCCATTCGCCACTATAACGAACCAACGTTTGTCGATATGGATTATCATTGATGGTGCCTTTTATGGGAATGAATCCTTTGTCTTTTCCGGCTTGCTTAAAAATGATTTGAAGAATGGCATCAGGAACAAAAACAAAAGGATTTATTCCGATGATTTCGATTTTGGCTTCGAATTGTGGAGTCTCGTTTTGTTCCATTTTTAGCTTTGTGATGTAGTTCTTTACTGCTCTCGTTTGTGGGCACAGAATGCAATTCTGCGCTAACGCCGTGAAGAGATATCTGCGCGGTTGGGGACGAAGTCGGGTGACTTCGTACAGTAAATCTCTGCTTGTCTGGGTGGCTATTATATATATGATCTGTCGCGATAGTTTTTATTCTAATTTAGGCAAATAATTTTTAAGTGCTGTAATAATTTCGTTTTGTTGATTACCTTTCAAAAGGCGAACCAATAGTTTACCATACTCGCCATTAGTTAAGCCAAAAATGCTCGAAATTCGGTTTGGTAGAGATTTTCTATTGTATAATAAAAGTAATTGTTCTATATCTCTATTGTCTATTGCGGATTGATATTGTACTCTAGCTGTTTCATATGCAAGAGGAATATTTATTCTGCCAATCGTTGTGTTAAATCCGTCTACTAATCCTTGTTCTGAGTTTGATTCTTTTGAAAAAGCTCCCAGTTTATACTCGATTATTTTTTCGGCTTTTGAAGATACTTGCGTGTTAAATTCAGTAGATAGTGCATCAATAAGGAAGTTAATTACTTCATTAACTTTAATATCTGCATCTAAATGTAGATGGTTAGATATTATTCTTATAAGCGGCTCAATACAAAAGAGGTTTTCAACTTCTGCAACAGAAATAGTAAAAATACCATGCTTCCTAAGGATTGTAATTTCTTCTTGTTCTTTATAGTCACTATCGATGATGCCAAATGCTGTTAAATGGTGTAATTCAGTATTCTCCCTAAACGCTTTTGTTGCCTCTATAACTTTTGAACCACCACCTCTTGAAATAATATGGAAATTTGGATAAACTAATTGATAAATGGTTGAATCTAATTTTCCCATTTCCCCTTCGCAAAAAATTACATTTTTTCTATTTCCTATGATTTCCAACATTAAACTTTCAGGTATATTATCATCTGAAGGGATTTCTTGCCATAACCAGCGGTTTTTACCATTATATTCTTTTATCCAGAATTTGGAAGCATCTGTTCTTGAAGTTGCAAATTCTAAGTCAT
Source organism: Flavobacterium fluvii (assembly GCF_900129545.1). GTDB lineage: Bacteria > Bacteroidota > Bacteroidia > Flavobacteriales > Flavobacteriaceae > Flavobacterium > Flavobacterium fluvii. Next base: position 110,914 of record NZ_FQWB01000002.1, read on the forward strand.
GTGTGATATATATAATTAGTTTGTCCTGTGACAATTCTTCTATTTTATTCCATAGTTTGTCAACGAGTGATTTATGTATATGAATTTCGGGTTCATCTACAATTATTATAGAATTAGAAGGAGCACATAGGCATTGACCTATTAAGTAAAGAATCACTCTTTCTCCATCACTCATATCTTTTCCGTGATAGTTATCGCCACTCGAAGTAGAAACGGTTATTTTACCATCATTAAAGGATATGTTTCTATGTGGTAAAAGACTATTCCAAATCTTAATAATTATATCAATTGGGGAGTTTGGTACGGAAATATATGTCTGAGTCTGTCTTGTTTGCTGTGTATGTATCCTATCTCTTTCAGATGATTTAGCAAATAAAAGTGAAAGTAATTTTTCGTAATCATTCAGTAAAAAAGTAGCTGGGTCTTTCCCCCATCTGAATGTTGTTTTATATTGTAGGGTAGGATAATCAGCATTTCCAAATTTCAAGGCGTTTTCAGCCTGCTCCAAATTCTTGATTGGAGCAAATTCGGGAATATTTAAAGCTTTTTGTGCACTGATTCGATGAACATTCATATTAGACGAAACTAATTGTTCAACATATACTCCAAACCTAGTCTTTCCGGCGCCATTTGCTCCGATTAAAACAATGTTGCTTTCTGTTTGAATTACTTCTTGACCACTGGTTCCATCTTTTTTAGGAAAAATTATATTATAACTCATATTTTTTAATAATTCCCATCTATCATAATATTTAGGATGGTTTGGTCAAACAAACGTTACTTTTCTTTTGCTAAAATAGCAATAAAAGATTACAAATCATTGTACTAACTATTATATTTTTATAAAACAACAACCCCAACAATTTCAGTATTACTACTAAAAGTGTTGGGGTATTTTTGTGTCATTTCGACGAAGGAGAAATCACATATAGAGAGCAACTAATGAGATTTCTCCTTCGTCGAAATGACAAATGGTATGCTTTTTATCCTTCTATTTTTGCACTCAGCTCAAACCATCTCTCTTCTTTTTCTTCTATTTTTTTAATGATATTTTCCAGTTCTTTGGCTTTGGCAGCAATATCGGCGTCGGCTACTTTTCCGTCAGAAAAGAGTTGTTCAATTTTGGCTTTGTTGCTTTCTAAATCCTTGATTTCTTTCTCGATTTTCTGGAATTCTTTTTGCTCGTTGAAAGTCAGGTTTCCAGTTGGATTGTTTTGTTTCCAGTCTTTCTTTTCTGCTTTGTTGTCTTCTTTTTGGGCAACATCGGCACTGTCTTCGTAAGACCTGAAATCAGAGTAATTACCGGGGAAAGTTTCAATTTCGCCCTGACCCCTGAAAACAAATAATTGATCCACGATTTTGTCCATAAAATAACGGTCGTGCGACACCACAAGCAAACAACCCGGATAATCCATCAAGAAACTTTCGAGTACATTCAAGGTCACGATATCCAAATCATTCGTGGGCTCATCCAGAATCAGGAAGTTCGGGTTTTGGATTAAAACGGTACATAAATACAATCGTTTCAACTCGCCACCGCTCAATTTTTCTACATAATCGTATTGTTTTTTGGAGTCAAAAAGAAAACGTTCCAGCAATTGTGAAGCAGAAATCAATCTGCCTTTTGTCAACGGAATGAATTCCCCATATTCCTTGATTACGTCAATCACGCGCTGTCCCGGTTTTGGGTTGATTCCGCTTTGGGTATAATATCCGACTTTTATAGTTTCGCCAATAACTACTTTTCCAGAATCCAAAGGAATGGTTCCTGTCAACAAATTCAAGAAAGTCGATTTTCCGGTTCCGTTTTTTCCAATGATTCCGATGCGTTCGCCACGTTGAAAATCAAAGCTGAAATTATCCAAAATTACGTGATCCTTGAATTTCTTGGAAATCTTGTGAAGCTCGATAATCTTGCTTCCCATTCGTTCCATGTTGATTTCAAGTTCGACCTTGTTCTCCCGACGGCGACTTTGTGCTTTTTCCTTAATCACGTAAAAATCATCCTGACGCGATTTCGATTTGGTCGTTCTCGCTTTCGGTTGGCGACGCATCCATTCCAATTCTTTTACAAACAAGTTTTGGGCTTTGTCCACACTCGAATTTTCGGAGGCGATTCGCTCTTCTTTTTTCTCTAAATAATAGGAATAGTTTCCTTTGTATTGGTATATTTTTCCGTTGTCCAATTCGATGATTTCGTTGCAAACACGTTCCAAAAAGAAACGGTCGTGCGTCACCATAAACAACGTGATGTTTTCTTTGGCAAAATAACTTTCCAACCATTCGATCATCTCCAAGTCCAGGTGATTTGTGGGCTCATCCAGAATCAACAAGTCGGGACGGTTAATCAAAATGATGGCCAGCGACAAACGTTTTTTCTGTCCACCCGAAAGGTTTTTTACTTTCAGTTTGAAATCTTCCAATTTCAATTTGAACAAAATTTGCTTGTATTGGGTTTCAAAATCCCAGGCATTGTGCTGGTCCATTCCATCAAAAGCTTTTTGGTAAGCTTCTTCATCTTCCGGATTTTCCAATGCTTTTTCGTAGGCCTGAATCACTTTCAAAGTTTCATTGTCCGAAGCGAAAATACTTTCTTCAATCGTCAATTCGTCCTGCAATTTATTGTCTTGCGAAAGAAATGCCATTCTAATGCTTTTGCGAAGCACGACTTGTCCAGTATCAGGTTCGTCAAAACCATTGATGATGTTCATAATGGTGGTTTTTCCGGAACCATTTTTGGCTATAAAAGCAATTTTTTGGTCTTTGTTGATTCCGAAGGATATGTCTTTAAAAAGCGTGCGCTCTCCAAAAGATTTTGAGATATTTTCGACTGATAAGTAATTCACAAGTGTAGTTTTTTTGCAAAAGTAAGCTTTTATAACACTATTAACGAAATAGTTTATTTTGAAACGGAATTGGGTTTGTAAAAAAGCAGATTTATTTTGTGAACCATATAAGGCATATAAGGTCATTCAGGTTCTGGTTGAATCTTTATAAGATGCTTATTCACCCTGTTTCCATATGTTGAAAATAATTGCACCCAGCGGGTTACTTATATAATTTTAAGGCGTAAATTTATTTGATTAAAAAACTTGTTATGAGTGATATAGCCCGCCGATTTCCCGAAAACCCACTACTGATGCCTAAAGATTTACTGCCAAGCAGTAGTGAATTGCAGATAATCAGCCTGCTGAATCCGGGTGTTTTTGTGTATGAACAAAAGACGTGGCTTTTAGTACGCGTAGCGGAAGGTGTTGTGCAGAAGGAAGGCGTCGTGTTTTTTCCTGTCATGAATCCGTTGGGCAAAATAGAAATCATCGAAATACCACTCAACGATCCCGATCTGATAGCGAGTGATCCACGGGTAATTCAGTATAAAGGACTGGATTATCTCACAACGCTTTCGCATTTGCGGTTGTTGTGCAGTGATGATGGGGTTCATTTTTATGAACCGCTGGAAAACTCATTAGTAATGGGTATTGGTTCGCTGGAGAAGTTTGGAATAGAGGATTGCAGGGTAAGCAAATTAGCCGAAACCTATTACCTGACTTATACGGCAGTTTCAGAGAATGGTGTTGGCGTTGGATTGCGCACTACGAAAGACTGGAAAACTTTTGAAAACAAAGGAATGATTTTTCCGCCACATAATAAGGATTGTGCCTTTTTTGAGGAATTAATCAACAATAAATTTTACGCTTTGCATCGCCCATCAAGTCCACAAATTGGCGGGAATTATATTTGGATAGCCGAATCGCCAGATGGTGTACACTGGGGGAATCACAAATGTATCGTGAAAACCCGAAAGAATATGTGGGACAGTGGAAGAGTGGGAGCAGGAGCAGCACCAATCAAGACTGAACAAGGATGGCTGGAAATCTATCATGGTGCCAATGCCGAACACCAATATTGTCTGGGGGCATTCTTGATGGATAGTGATGATCCTTCAAAAGTTCTTGCCCGCACACTGGATCCAATAATGGTTCCCACAGAAAATTACGAATTGAACGGATTTTTTGGTTATGTCGTTTTCACCAACGGACATATTGTAGACGGCGACAAGTTAACGGTTTATTACGGAGCTGCAGATGAATTTGTTTGCGGTGCCCATTTTTCAATTGCGGAAATTTTATCGGCTTTGAGTTTTAACGAGGAAATATAAAGGGATATTAGTAGATTATTTTGAGAAATATTTTTCAAGCTAAAACTTAGATGACCTTAGATGTCTTATATGGTTTAAATTTTTTAATTGTCTTGAGAAGACTAATTTTTTAAAAACGAACCCAAATCTACCGTAGATATTTGTTGGGCAATATTTACAAACGGCTTTCTGATGAAGGATTCATTGGTCACATAAAATAGTTTGCCGTCTTCGGTAGTGACTCCTTCGATTTGATGAAAAGGAAATGACAGCCCTATTTTTCGTTGGTTTCCAGTCGAAAAATCGTTGTTTTTATAATTGTACAACAAGTATAAAAAAGGTTGCAGCATTTCCGAATAACCACTAAGCACGATTCCTTTTCCCGAACCTAATAATGTTGCTCCGGTTATCAAACCTTCCACATTCAGGGTTTCTTTCAATTGGGCGATGTGGTTTCCCGGGATTTTGGGCAAGACATAAATGCTGGATTTATTTTGGTTCCATTGTTTGGTAAACAAGTAAATACTGTCTTTGGAAACGACAAAGGCTTCACAGTCAAAATCGGTACTGTTTGCTTCTTGTAGGCTAAAATCCGTTTGATTGGAATAGGAAAAGGAGATGGTGTCAATTACGGGTTTGTTCAACAAGAAGGATTTTTTTTCGACTCTCAAAAGATGCAAATCTTTTCGGTTGCCCAGAAAATTATTCCCGAAATCGCCAACGTAAATGTAACTGCTGTCTTGCGAAATCTCTTCCCAATCAGTATTGATTACTTTTTCGAGCTTGATTTTCTTTTGGATTTTTCCTTTGGAATCCAATCCGTAAATGGTGGTGTCCAAGTTGTCGTTGTGGGTCCACAATAAATTGTCGAATGGTATCAAACCAGAAGTTTCCATCAAGGAATTCTCTAATTTCAGTGAAGTGTTTGGTTTGATTTTGGCGGAAGCATAAACACAACTTCCGTCATTGGTCGTGGCATTCGGATCAAAATTTTTGGCAAGTGCATCTGTACAACCCGAAATTTGACCGTAGGTTGCCGTGGTGAATAACAGGAAAAATAGAATTACTTTTTTCATTTATTAAACATATAAGTCATATAAGATATTTAAGTTTAAAACTTATATGGCTTATATGGTTTAGATTGTATTTTCAAAAGTAAGTTTTTTAAACGAATGTTGTTTAAATAATGATTATATTAGATTTAAAAGGTTTCAATTTTAATAAAAAATATCAAAATTATGTTTCATTCAAAAATAGCGGGATTGGGATTTTACGTTCCAGAGAATGTGGTAACCAATGATGATTTATCCAAAATAATTGACACCAATGACGAATGGATTCAGGAACGAACCGGAATTCAGGAGAGGAGACATATAAGACCGGGAGAAGACACGACGACAACGATGGGCGTCAAGGCAGCCAAAATTGCCATCGAACGTTCTGGAGTTGCCAAAGAAGACATTGATTTTATCGTTTTTGCCACGCTCAGTCCCGATTATTATTTTCCTGGACCGGGCGTTTTGGTACAACGAGATTTGGGATTGAAAACCGTTGGTGCCTTGGATGTAAGATGTCAATGTTCGGGTTTTGTGTATGCGATTTCGGTTGCCGACCAATACATAAAAACTGGAATGTACAAAAACATTCTGGTCATTGGATCCGAAGTGCAATCACAAGGATTGGATATGACGAATCGTGGTCGAGGTGTTTCGGTGATTTTTGGTGATGGAGCAGGAGCAGCCGTTTTAAGCAGGGAAGAAGACCTGACCAAAGGCATTTTGTCCACCCATTTGCATTCCGAAGGAATACACGCCGAAGAATTGGTTTTGAAAGCACCGGGAATGGGAGGGCGTTGGGTTACCGATATTCTGGCAGACAACGATCCCGATGATGAAAGTTATTTCCCTTACATGAACGGTCAATTTGTGTTCAAAAATGCCGTGGTGCGTTTTGCCGAAGTCATCAACGAAGGCTTGGAAGCCAATAATTTGCAGGTTTCGGACATCAACATGCTCATTCCGCATCAGGCGAATTTGAGAATTTCCCAATTCATCCAAAAGAAATTCAATTTGGATGACGACCAAGTTTTTAGCAACGTCCAAAAATATGGAAATACCACTGCGGCTTCCATACCAATTGCTTTGACCGAGGCTTGGGAACAAGGCAAAATCAAGTCGGGTGATCTCGTGGTTTTAGCTGCTTTCGGTAGTGGATTTACTTGGGGTAGCGCAATTATTAGGTGGTAAAAATAGATTTCAGATGGCAGGTTTCAGACTGCTATCTGAAATCTGCCATCTGAACTTTACTTCATTACCTCTTCAATGTAAAGTGCGATTTGAAAATTTTTGATATTCCTTTTTCATCATAATCCACCGTGAACCAATAATCGGTGGAAGGCAATTGTTGTCCGTTGTACATTCCGTTCCAACCCGCAGTTGTAGGCGTTATTTCCTTGAGTAATTTTCCATATCGGTCAAAAATGAATATGGGCGCATTTGGATTTGTCGACAACAAATGGGGGATATTCCAGGTTTCGTTAAAGCCGTCACCGTTTGGAGTGAAAAATTTGGGATAATTTATGATTACTGCACTTATGGGTGGAGGATCACAATGTCCGTCCTTGTCTCTAACCGAAATAATATGTTCTCCCGGGTTTGCATTCGTAAATTGATTGCTGTCTTGATACGGAAAATCATCCAGTTTATATTCGTAATTTCCTGAACCAACACCCAAAACATTTACCGTAATAAAAGTTTGATTTTCAAAAGCATCGCTGTAAGCGATTTCAAGATAGGGCGTGTATTTAGAGACTTTGGTTACGGACGTGTTTACGCAAGTTGTGGTCGTGTTGGTAACTTTTACGGCATAATTGCCAATTTGGCTGGTGGTAATGGAAGGCGTGTTGCCACCGAAGGGATTTCCGTCAAGAGTCCATTCAAAGAGATAATTGGCTCCCGAGATTCCCGTGTTTAGGGTCGCCGGGTTCAATAAAGTACCCGTTTGATAGTCTTCGCAGATGAAATATTCCGAATCCAATTGCGGATTAGGCATTGGATTCACGATTAATTTTAATTCGACAACGTCAAAACAAGGATTGGGTATCGTATTGTTGGCAACCCTAATCCAAACACTGTCTGCAAACGGATTGTCATTTTGGTAAGTAGCAGGATTTGCAATTGGAATCGCGTTGATGTCATTGGCTCCGGCCAAAGAAGTGTAAAAAGTTAGCGTAAAGTTGGCATCGGGAGTTTGTCCGTTTAATACTTGGTTTCTAATGGATAAAGTGGTCAAATCGAATTGAAAAATTCCGTCGTTTACACCAAAAGTATCACAGCTTGCCAACGGATTGACAGTATTGGCAACAGGTCTGGGCGCAATGGTGATGCTAAATGGTTTTTCGTCACTGCAATTTAATCGGTCTCCGGTTTCATAATAAATATAGTAGGTTGGCAAAACCGTGGCAGGAGTTACCGTGGTGCCAGCCGGTATTATGTTTCCACCACCCAAAGGGCCACCGGGAGCATCATAATAAAAGTTGTTTGCGGTTGGCAATGGAGGAAAAGTAAAACTGCCGCAATACGATAATTGTGTGGGAATTGGATCTGATTGGACGCCATTTATGGAAATATCGAAAAAGTTTTCGGAGTAACAAAAAGGGTCGTTCGGATGTGCCGCATAAATATAAATTCTGTTATTGGCACTAATGACAGTTCCTGCAGTCAATGGTTTTACACCATTTGGATCATCATAATAATTCCCGTTGGACAATGGCGTTAAAACATAAGAAGCACATTGTTCAATATTTGCCCGGGAATCTATTTCGGGTTTTTCGTTAATGGTAATCAGCCAAGGTTTTTCATTGTAGCAACCCACGATTGTTGGTGATGGTTTGTAGATGTACAGCGTTGTCGTGGTAGTTATTTTGTCGACATTTGGAATTAGTTTTATGTTATTTGGAGTTGCAGGACCTCCAGCCAAGGTGTAATATTCTCCGCCATCCACTTGAGCGGGCAATAAAAAACTATCACAAGTAATTACATCCGTGGGAGTAGTTAGAAACGGGCCATTTATCGTGATTCTGAAAAAATCATCGTCGGTGCAATTGGGCGTTCCGGCTCCGGGAACATAAGTATATACCGTGGTCGTTAGCGAAATGACTCCCGGCGGAATTAGGTTTCCACCACCATTTGGAGCATCTCGATATTCGCCAACGGGTGCAGGAGGAAGAGTATAGGGTAAACATTCATTTATATCCGCCAAACCCAAGGTATTGATATAGACTGTAAAGACGGTATCTGGAGTTCTGCATCCATTGTTTATTGCAAAAATATGAAGCGTTGTCGTGGTCGTTATGGGCGAAACGGCTGGAGTATATATTCCCGTTACGGCATCATAAGTATAATAATCGCCAACGGACAATGGAGGCAAATTATAGGAAGTGCAATCAAAAACATTTGCAATGGGATTGATTGTAGGCGTTATGTGTATGTTTATTTTAAGTAGACCTTCTAAAACACAAGGGTTGGCGATGTCTGTGGAACTAAAGTAGGTGTAAACAGTTGTCGTTCCCGGTGTCGTCAATATTGTTCCCCCGCGAATTTCAGTTCCACCCCCAGATGGTCCTCCCGGCATTGTAAAATAACGGAGTCCGAAAAAAAGAGGAGTTAATTGATGTTGATCGCAAGCATCAATATCCGTTGGTGACAAATCTCCCGGTTTGATAATTATTATGCTGAAACTGCTCTCAAAAGGGCAACTTGGCGTGGTCGCAGTTTCACTGTAAATATAGACTATTTGGTCTGCAGTAATAACATCACCAGCGTTTAGCATTGGCAAACCTTTGTTGGGTCCCGAGTAATAATTCCCTGGGTTGACAAGTGGAGGCAAAGTATAACTGTTGCAAACATATTGGTTGGGAAGCTGGTCTACGATAGGTCTCAGGACAACGGTTAGATTAAAATTGGTCGTATTAAAACAAGTGGGGTCAGTAGTGGTTTGGATTCTTGCAAATAGCGTTGCATTCCCAGAAGTGTATGGAACTGTGGAATCTATTGGGTTGGTTCCTGCATCTGCATCGGCTAAATTGCCATAATAGGTAACATCATATATTGCTGCTGATTGTGCTCCCAAAACTGCCGCTGTTTGTTGGCCAAGGTTGAAATTGGCGGTATTCGTGCCTGCAAAGGTTTCGCATAAAGTCAAGTCGCCGGCATTATTCGCGACAGGGGGAGGAGTAAGTCTTAATTGGAAGGTCTTGGTGATTAAACAGTTGGTTCCCGTATCCATAATTCTTGTCCAAATGGTGGCCGGCAAACTGGCCGTGGCGAGGGTGTAATTGTTGGGCAACGGATTATTGTTCAAGGCGGCATCAGCCAAAGAGGCATGGTAACTGATTTGGGTTCCAGGTACACTAACTATTGGGGTGTTGAAAGACAAATCGAAAGTTGAATTTGCTTGTCCCGAATTGCATTGAAATAAATCCACGGGATCGGGAGTGGTTATCGGATTATGGTATTCAATAGTAATCAAGTCGGTTGTTACGGGACAATTTGTTGCTATAATGGAGTAAGTAAGTCCATAAACTCCTGCTTGGATTACGGCTAAATTAGGTGTGTTCCCACCAATGGGATTCCCGTTAAATGTCCATGCAAAAGAATAAACAGCAGGATTCAAGCCCGAAACGAGCGTGTGTGTTTCATTGGCACAAATTGCCGTATTGCTCGCCACGGTCAAGTCGGGTCCCAAAACATCTTGGCCGACATTGAAACTATTGGCACCCAAAAAGATGGCGGAATCGGCCTGATTGTCTTGCCTGTCGGCAATCACCAGTTTGATGTGATAGGCTGTGTTGGGTACCAATGAGGTTGACGAAGCGCTCATCGAAACGGTTTGTCCGTTGAAATTTGTCGCTGAACCGGCAGCGTTGGAGCCTCCATTAAACGCTCCAAAATAGGTCGGGTTTTGCGAAGAACAAGAGGAATTGTACAATGAATTGCGAATGGTAACCACTGAAATTGGAGTTGTGGTATTGGGAATAACGGCAAGATTGGTCGTGACTCCAGTTACTGTATTGGTAAGCAAAAAAGCAAAAGCATCCGAAAATTGGCATTGAAAATTACCATATTCTTCAGAAGCAAACAAAAAGTTGAAGTCGAAGTTGGCCGAAAAAGGCACAAAGTCAAATTCCAAAACCGTGGCATTTGTCGAGTTCATGGTAATTCCTGAGGCTAAAAGTGTTGCCTCCAAATCCGAGTCGCCTGTCCAAGAGGTATTTCCATCGTTGAGTTGGCTAGTGTTTGGGCCTGCTGCGTTTGCCACATTTCCGGTACTCAAAATAACCCCACTAGGCAATGGAAAAGCGGGATTGGTGTTTGTAAAATAGCCAATTCCGTTTGATGAACCAAATCCATTCGTGTTTCCTGTTCTCCAAGTGATGTTGCTTACAGGGACACAGGCTTTGTTGACCAAAACATCTGTCACTAATTGTGGAACGGTATAAGTATTGGTATCCACGTTGATAGCCTGGGAAAAGCATCCTATCCAGAAGAATGAAATTATAAATACCAGGCATTTTTTCATGAAGAAATAGATTTGGGGGCAAAAATACAAACAAATCGATTAAAAGTTCAATTTTACCGATGTAATGCAAGATACAATTATTTTTGTATTTTATTAAAACCTGAAAATAATTTAAAACAGGGTTTCTAAATAAGTAAGGCGGAGTATTAAATTAAACACGAACGGCATACGTGTTTTTTCATGTCATTCTAAAACAATTATCTCTCTTAAAACCCTATATTTGCACTCTTAAAATTAATAAAAAAATGACCTTATCACAGATTTTGACACCCTCCATAGAAAAAGCGGTACAAACTTTATTTGATGTTACCATTGACAAAGTTGAATTTCAAACCACTCGAAAAGAGTTTGAAGGCGACATCACGATGGTGATTTTTCCATTGTTGAAAGTCATCAAAAGCAATCCAGTGGAATTAGGAAATAAAATAGGCAACTATTTAGTAGAAAATGTTGCTGAAGTAAGCCGTTTTAACGTGGTTTCAGGATTTTTGAATATTGTTATTTCAGATGCATATTATTTGAATTTTTTCAACGAAATCAGGAATAATGCAAAATTTGGTTTTGTTGCTCCAAATCCGGAAGACAAAGCAATCATGGTGGAATATTCTTCGCCAAACACCAATAAACCGTTGCATTTAGGACACGTTCGAAACAATCTTTTGGGGTATTCCGTTGCCGAAATTATCAAGGCTTCTGGCAAGAAAGTGTATAAAACACAAATTATCAACGATAGAGGAATCCATATTTGCAAGTCGATGTTGGCCTGGCAAAAATTCGGGAATGGAGAAACTCCAGAATCAACAGGTTTGAAAGGAGATAAGTTGGTTGGAAATTATTATGTGGCTTTTGATAAAGCGTATAAAGAAGAAATCAATGGTTTAATTGCCCAAGGAAAAACCGAAGAGGAAGCAAAAAAACAAGCACCAATCATTTTGGAAGCGCAACAAATGCTTTTGGATTGGGAGAAAGGAAATGCTGAGGTGATTGCACTTTGGAAAATGATGAACCAATGGGTTTATGATGGTTTTGCGACGACTTATAAAAATTTGGGAGTTGATTTCGACAGCTATTTTTACGAAAGCAATACCTATTTGCTGGGGAAAGACGTGGTTCAAATTGGTTTGGAAAAAGGTATTTTCGAAAAAGATCCAGACGGTTCAGTTTGGATTGACTTGACCGACGAAGGTTTGGACAGAAAAATTGTCTTGCGTTCCGATGGAACTGCTGTTTACATGACGCAGGATATAGGAACAGCCATTCAGCGCGTGAAGGATTTTCCAGACGTTGGCGGAATGGTTTACACGGTGGGTAACGAGCAGGATTACCACTTCAAAGTATTGTTTTTAATATTGAAAAAACTCGGTTTTGACTGGTCTAAAAATCTATATCATTTGTCTTACGGAATGGTCGATTTGCCTTCCGGAAAAATGAAATCCAGAGAAGGAACGGTTGTCGATGCCGACGATTTGATGCAGGAAATGACCGATACTGCCCAAAAAATTGCCGAAGATTTAGGAAAATTGGACGGTTATTCAGAAGACGAAAAATCTAAATTGTACAAAACCATTGGATTAGGCGCTTTGAAGTATTACATTTTGAAAGTCGATCCCAAGAAACGAATCCTTTTCGATCCAGCAGAATCAGTTGACTTTGCAGGAAACACGGGATCGTTTATTCAATATACTTATGCGAGAATCCAGTCGATTATTCGTAAAGCCGATTTTGATTTTGTTGCCAATGCAGGAATTGTAGAACTGCACGAAAAAGAAAAAGAATTGGTAAAACAACTCGAATTGTTCCCAGAGGTGATTCAGAATGCGGCGCTAAATCACAGTCCTGCTTTAATTGCCAACTATACGTATGACTTGGTTCGTGAGTACAATTCTTTTTACCAAGCTGTTTCCATACTTGGGGAAACCGATTTGAACAAAAAAATATTCAGGGTTCAGCTTTCTAAAAAGGTTGCCGACACGATTGCATTGGCCTTTCAATTATTGGGAATTGATGTTCCGGAGAGAATGTAACAAGAGTATATCATGCAATAAAAACGGCTTCCAATGGAAGCCGTTTTCAATTTAAGCAAGATGGTTGATTTAAGCAATTTTTAATTCATTGCCAAGGCTTTGGTTGTTTTGATAATCTTTCCTGTTGAACTTACCAGTATGTTTTGGGTTTTGTTATCTTTTTTAAGTTTTAAATGGTAGGCTTTTTTCAATATTTGCCCTTTTTCTTGGGAATATTCAAACTTGCTTTTTGTAATTATCCACTCAGGATAGGAAAGATAAACTGAATTGATAACTTCTCTCGGCAATTCAACGTTTACATATTTTTCGGAAATATACATTAATACTCCTTTTTCATTGTAAGTTGCCACTAAGGAGCCCTTTTCATTTTCTAAAGTCACTAAATATTCGTCGAAATTTTTGCATTCATCATCCACTTTATACGAAAGGAATTCGTTTTGAATATTTCTGACAACTGCATCAGGATTGTTGTCCGGAGCGTATTTTGACAAATCTTTTTTAACCGGTGAAATTACTATTTCGGGTAATTTTTCAATTTTTGAAGCTTCTTGCTTTTTGTCTTGTGAATAAGATACTGAAAATAAACTGAAGCATAGGGCAAAGGTGATAATTGTTTTCATGATTTTTTTATTTTATGATGTTTTTTATTGAAATTTTTTATTGTTTTTTAATAGTGTAAATGTACATCTATTTTTGAAACCACAAAAATATTTAATTATAAATTTACTAAAAAATACGGTATTTTTTTAAACATATTTTAATAAAGTGGTTTTATTTAAATTATAAATTGCATTAATTGTAATAATTTAACATTTTAACATCATTTTAAAAACCATCTTTGCGCAAACAATCAAACAAACTAAAACGTTTGATTGGAATTAATGCTAAAAGCGTAAAACGGTACTAAATTATTAATCTGATGACTTGAAAAACAAGTTCTGGATAGTATAATACGACATCTAAAAAATAGGTGTATATTCATATTGCTTTTACGGTAATCAAGAATTTATGGACTTCTCTTTTTTATGCTAACAAGGCAGTATTCGCAAAAAAGCAAAATCTTTCTGCTCCAAAAGAATAATCGGACTCCGGTTTTTAATTTTATTTTAAAACAATTGGTTTTTTATTTCCATTACTATTTAAACTTCAATATCAAATCATTAAATTTGCGCCTTAATTTAAGAGAAACACAATTATGTTCGATAATTTAAGCGATAAATTAGACAAAGCCTTTCATATACTAAAAGGTCACGGAAAAATAACCGAAGTTAACGTGGCCGAAACCCTAAAAGAAGTGCGTCGTGCTTTATTGGATGCCGACGTCAACTTTAAAATTGCCAAAGATTTTACCACCAAAGTAAAAGAAAAGGCGATTGGTCAAAACGTGTTGACGACATTGCAACCGGGACAATTGTTGGTAAAATTGGTTAAAGACGAACTAACCGAATTGATGGGTGGCGATGTGGCTGGAGTAAATCTTTCCGGGAATCCAACCGTTATATTGATGTCAGGTTTACAAGGTTCCGGGAAAACTACTTTTTCTGGAAAACTGGCCAATTATCTGCAAACTAAAAAAGGGAAAAAACCGCTTTTGGTTGCCTGTGATATTTATCGTCCAGCGGCTATTCAACAATTATATGTTGTTGGAGATTCTATAGCTGTTGAGGTATATTCAGAACCTGAAAACAAGAATCCTGTCGAGATTGCCCAAAACGCAATCAAACACGCGAAAGCCAATGGATTCAATGTCGTGATTGTCGATACTGCTGGTCGTTTGGCCGTGGATGAAGCTATGATGACAGAAATCTCCAATGTTCACAAAGCGATTCAGCCTCACGAAACTTTGTTTGTTGTGGATTCGATGACAGGGCAAGATGCCGTGAATACTGCAAAAGCTTTCAACGATAGATTGAATTTTGACGGTGTGATCTTGACCAAATTAGACGGTGATACTCGTGGTGGAGCAGCGATTTCCATTAAATCGGTAGTGAACAAACCAATCAAGTTTGTTGGTACTGGCGAGAAAATGGAAGCAATCGACGTGTTTTATCCAGACCGTATGGCGGAACGTATCCTTGGAATGGGTGACGTTGTGTCTTTGGTAGAAAGAGCACAAGAGCAATTTGACGAAGAAGAAGCCAGAAAAATCCAAAAGAAAATTGCCAAAAACGAATTCGGTTTTGATGATTTCCTTTCCCAAATTCAGCAAGTGAAGAAAATGGGTAACATGAAAGATTTGGTCGGGATGATTCCTGGAGCTTCAAAAGCGATGAAAGACGTAGAAATTGAAGACGATGCATTCAAACATATCGAGGCCATCATTCATTCGATGACTCCAAAAGAAAGAAGCAAACCAGCGTTAATCGACGTGAAAAGAAAAGCCAGGATTGCAAAAGGTTCCGGTACAAAAATAGAGCAGGTGAACCAGCTGATGAAACAGTTTGACCAAATGAGCAAAATGATGAAGATGATGCAAGGACCAGGCGGAAAAAACATGATGAAGATGATGGGGAACATGAAAGGCGGAATGCCGGGTGGAATGCCTCCAGGAATGAGATAGAAAAAGCGTTCAGTAATCAATTTCAGTGTTCAATCCATAATTGAAATTTTTGCTGGAACATAAAAATAAACGAGCGTCAGCGAACTGGCGAAGCAAACCAAAAACAACAAATAAGTCCTTATGCAGATATTAGACGGAAAAAAAACATCAGAAGACATTAAAAACGAGATTGCGGCCGAAGTACAAAAGATGAAAGCGGATGGGCAGAAAGTGCCTCATTTGGCAGCTGTAATCGTTGGAAGCAACGGAGCCAGTTTGACTTATGTGGGAAGCAAAGTTAAATCGTGTCAACAAATTGGTTTTGACTCCACTTTAGTAGCCTTGCCAGAAACGATTTCGGAGGCAGACTTGCTTGCGAAAATCAAGGAACTGAACGAAGACGATAATCTAGACGGTTATATTGTTCAATTGCCTTTGCCTAAACATATCGACGAGCAAAAAATCCTGATGGCTATCGATCCAGACAAAGACGTGGATGGTTTTCATCCTGCCAATTTTGGAAAAATGGCTTTGGATATGGAAACTTTTTTGCCAGCCACTCCATTTGGAATTATGGAATTGTTGGAACGTTACAAAGTAGAAACTGCAGGGAAACATACCGTGGTTATAGGACGCAGCCATATTGTGGGAAGACCGATGAGCATCTTGATGAGCCGCAAAGGATATCCTGGAGATTCAACGGTAACGTTGACTCACAGTAGAACCAAAAATATTGAAGAATATACCAAAAACGCCGATATCATCATCACGGCGCTTGGGGTTCCGAATTATTTGAAAGCCGATATGGTAAAAGACGGAGTGGTAGTAATCGACGTGGGAATCACCAGAGTGGAAGATGCTTCACATCCAAAAGGATATGTAATTACCGGTGATGTTGATTTTGCAAGTGTAGGTCCAAAGTCTTCTTTCATCACTCCAGTTCCTGGTGGAGTAGGACCAATGACCATTGCGATGTTGTTGAAAAACACTTTGTTGGCTAGAAAAATTAGAAGTAGAAAATAAAAGAGTATCATTATTTATGGAAAAGCCTTAAACGAAAGTTTAAGGCTTTTTATTTTTTGATAATAAGGTTAGAATAAAGTTTTTTGCCAATTATGATTAGCTGCCCAATTGCGCAATTTAAGACCAACAAATACTACTCCAATTGTCCCGCCGAAAGCGTCTCAACGCACGAAAGCAGCTTAATATAGACGCTTTCAGCGTGACAAATAGCAAGAATAAGGACTGTCAACTATAAAAATAATTGGTGCTATTTTATTTTCGGAAGCCTTGTAAACACTTGGTTTTTTGTTTGTTAAATATACTTTTTTGAAATTTATTTATTTTAAACTTGTTTGTTACATTATAATTTTATTTCTTTGTGTACTAGAAAACTAGTACACTAATAAAATATGATATGATAAATATTCAACACTTAACTTTTCGGTACAAAAAGCAGGAGGCTTTGTTTACCGATTTATCTTTTCAACAGCAAAACGGCAGTATTGTGGGATTGCTGGGCAGAAATGGCGCAGGAAAATCTACTTTACTCCAATTGATTTCTGGTTTGTTGCAACCACAATTGGGTGAATTGTCCATTAATGGTTTTAAACCCTTTGATCGATTGCCTGATTTTTTGGCGGATATCTACATGGTTTCTGAAGAGTTTTCGTTTCCTCCGATAACCATTGGAACTTATATAAAAGCAACAGCGCCTTTGTATCCAAAATTCGAATATGGAAAAATGGGCAACATTTTGCAGGAATTTGAATTGGATGCTAAAAAAAATCTGAACTCACTTTCGCACGGGCAACGCAAGAAATTCTTGATTGCTTTTGCCTTGTCCACCAATTGTAGTTTGTTGATTCTGGACGAGCCAACGAATGGTTTGGATATTCCGTCCAAGAGTTTGTTCCGCAAAATATTGGTCAGTTCAGTTTCCGAGGAACAATTGGTGATTATTTCGACCCATCAAGTAAAAGACATTGAAACCATAATTGACAAGATCGTGGTGCTGGACGAAGGGAAAATGGTTTACAACGAAACTGTTTTGGACATCAGCCAACAATGGCAATTCAAGACCGTTGCCAGTTTGTCGGGTATAGAAACGCCTATCTATCAAGAAAAATGTTTGGGTGGACATCGTATAATAATGGCAGCGGACTCAGTTGAAGAAACCGAAATAGACATCGAACTGCTTTTTAATGCCATTATCAATAAAGTAACCTTAAAATCCGAAAACCATGTCGTTTAATACCTATTTTAATTTGAACAGATTTGCCCGTTTATTCCAGCAAGATTTGTTGATCAATAGAACAAAATACCTGTTGACTCTTGCAGGATTGGGACTTGTTGCTTATTTATTGTCGTATATGTTTCTTAATGGATGTAAAGACAGCATGATTAAGCACGATTATTCGGTAAACCAAAATTACACGATATGTTTTGTGTTTTTTATGATGGCAGTTGGGGTTGTTATTGGCACTGCATTTCCTGATTTGTCGGACAAAATTAAAGCGAGCAATTATTTGCTGAATCCGGGTTCCACTCTCGAAAAAGTAGTGTTGCAATTTCTGATAAGAATTGGACTGTTTGTTCCCATTGCTTTAGTTGTATTTTGGATTACCATTTGTTTGGCAAAAGCCTCTTTGAGTCCGGGAGATTCAGGATTGGATCCATCCCTAATTCCTTATTTCGAGTTTCGTCTTTTGGTGACCAACAGTGCTGATAAAAAAATTTGGGATACTTGGCAAATCCTATTCGTGTTTTTTGGATTGTTTTCTTATGGGATTTATCTTTTTGCTGGGGCAACTTATTTTAAACGCTATGCTTTAGTGAAAACTGTGATTGCTTCGGTGGTTATTTTATTGATTTCAATTACTTTTTCAGTTGTATTGTCTCATATTTTTTATCCAAAAGAAACCGAAGGTTTTAATACTAAATTGAATGAGTTTGTTGTCACAGACCATTTAACTAGTATTGAATTATTTATGGTATCACTATCACTATTTTCTTGGCTATTCTTTTTGGTAATAGCCTATTTCAAATTAAAAGAAAAGGAGGCTTAATATGGATTTTAAATCAACCAAAGGGATTTATCTGCAAATAGTGGATAATCTCTGCCGGCAAATTTTGGAAGGACAATTGCAGTCCGGCGATCGGGTGGCATCGGTGCGGGATTTGGCTGCCGAATTTGAAGTGAATCACAACACGGTAATGCGCGCTTACACCAATTTGCAGGAATCCGGCATTTTTGACAACAAGCGAGGCATCGGTTTTTTTGTCTCAGAAAAAGCCCTGGAGCAGATAAAGGCTAATGAAAAAGCCAATTTTTTCAGCCAGGATTTACCTGATTTTCTGCTTAAAGTAAAATTGCTTCAACTCAACAGTACCGATTTAACCGAATTATTATCCGAAATAAAAAATAACGATCATGAAAACCAGTAACAAAATATTTATTTCTTTTTTAATTTTCCTTTTTGTCGGGATTATCCTATTGTACCTAGGTTCCAAATATCACAAGGATTATTATGATGCATCTAATTTTGCAGACCAAAAAACATTGCTTTCTCCTTTTTCGGTTGTGGTTGCGGAACCTGGAGCGAATTTTTATCTAAAAAGTGGTAAAGAAAACAAAGTAATCCAAACGTATAGAAAAGATACTTTTGCCGATTTTTCTGCTTTTGTGGTTCGAAATGATACCCTTTTTATTTCCCCGGTCAAACAAGTGAAAGCAAAAGAGGGAGATTATAAAGTTGTCCCGGAGATTTTTTGCGTGAATATAAAAAGTTTAGTGGCCAAAGAAAACTCGAATATTGGAACGGGAAAATTTCACGCCGATACTTTGCATATTGCCATGAATAAGTCTCGATTAAATTGGAGATTTGATAAGGCTGCTTTCATATCCATACAGGCCAAAGATTCTGATATTTATCTTGATGGAGAAAATTTAGAAAAGATAACAATGGAATTGGAAAAGACGAAACTAAGGGTAGCGGCTAAAAAAAGAATTAATAATTTGTTAGGAAGCCTAAAAAATGATTCGAATGGTGATTTTTCTCATAGTAATAGTGTTCATCTTGATGCAGATAAAACAAGTAATTATAACTTTTATGATTTTGGTAATTAAACCTGTATTCAATTTTTAAATTTTAGGATTACAAACGGTCTATTTAGAATCAAATGTTAAATATGTAGTATTTAATTTATATTCTTTTTAACATTTAATTGTAATCCTTTTGTTTTTTTAATAATTATGTTTGAAAATAATTTAAAAACCTTACAAAAAAGCATCAATCCTTTAACGTAACAATTATGAAAAAAATACCTTTTTCGCCTGTCGTGCTACAATCAATGTGTAGCTCATTTTCTCAAAAAGAAATAAAAAAACCAGTATTTGGTCTTGGTACACTGTCAGGAAACATGATAGAAATTGAAACGACAGCGGATTTAAAATCAAATCAATTATAAGCATGAATAAAATCTACCTTCTGATAATAACGTGCTTGTTTAGCTTTTATGCCAATGCACAATCCAAAATAATCCTAAAAGGAAAACTGATTGACAAAGAAACATCAAAACCAATAGAAGATGCGACTGTTTACATTACCACTGTCAAAGATTCCACGATGATGAATTATTCCGTTTCCGATAAAAATGGAGTTTTCAAGATTGAAACTAAAAAGATTACGGTTCCTTTTTTCTTGAAAATTGCCGCAACCGGTTACCAAAACCATCAAATAAAAGAAAATTCAGGTACCGAGAACAAGGATTTTGGAGTCTTGTCAATTTTGAATAAACAAATAGAACTTTCGGAAGTGGTGATAAAAAATGAAGCACCTCCTGTCAAAATCAAGAAAGACACTTTGGAATTTAATGCAGCTTCTTTTAAAGTGCGTCCCGATGCGAATGTGGAAGCTTTGATCCGACAATTGCCTGGGGCACAAATCGACGAGAACAAGACAATAACCATCAACGGAAAAGTAGTTGACAAAATATTGGTCAACGGAAAACCGTTTTTTAACGAAGACGGGAAAATAGCGATCCAGAATTTATCTGCGGACATGGTTAAAAAAGTACAGGTTTCGAATACCAAAACCAAGGAAGAAGAAATGACCAAACAGGACTCAAGTTCGAATACTTCGACTCTCAACCTGACTTTGAAGGAAGATAAAAACAAAGGTGTTTTTGGAAAATTCATGGGCGGTTACGGCACTGATGATCGTTATGAAAGCAGCGGTATTGCCAGTTATTTTAAAAACAAACGCCGTATTACCGCTATTTTTTCGTCGAACAATATCAATGCGACCGGTTTTTCGATGGATGATGTTTTTGACAATATGGGAGGTGGTCGAAATAATGGAGGAATGAGATTTATGGGCGGCGGTGGCGGTAATTCTACTCCAACAGGGATAACTCGTTCAACTACCGCAGGATTGAATTATGATGACGAATGGATAAAAGATTTAAGCGCACATACTTCATACAACTACAAGAATTTGGACAATGAAAATCGTAATAAAACCTCAAGGGCAGAGTTTTTGCCAACAGGAAACATTTTTACCGAATCAGAGAGCGCGAGTAATCAATTGACGGAAGGGCATAATCTTGCCACGGAGTTTCAATATAAAATCAATGACAAGACAAATATTTATCTAAATCCGAGTTTTGCAAAAACTACCACTACGAGTAATTCTGCTTATCAGGCTAGCTCTCGGGACGACAACAATGATTTGATGAATGAAAACAGTGGCATAAGTAATTCCCACAGTGATTCGGAAAATTTTCAAAACTGGATGGGGTTTTTTAGGAGTTTCAAAAAGAAAGGGCGATATTTTAACGCTTCATTGCAAAATAACAATTCGAGAAATGAGGCCAATTCGATAAGTAATTCGGCTACCTTGTTTTATCAGGATGCAACTCCAGACGATATTAGAAACCAAAATGTGCTGTCAGAAAGAGCAAATGACAATTTCTACTTAAATCTTTCCTATTCGGAACCTATAACCGATTCTTTGTCTTTGTCTGTAGGAGTAAGGACAAATTGGAGTAAATCAATAGACGATACGGATACTTTTGATTTTGATGCTGCAACTGGCAGGTATTCGGACAAGAATGAATTGAGGTCAAATTATTTTGAGACGAAATCAACCCGGATTTCTCCAACTGCCGGATTGATAATTCGCAAAAAGAAACTCAATTTATGGGCGTCGTTGGGAACCTATTTTGTGGAGGCGGACAATCATTCCGATTATTTGAACACCAAAACCAATTTGTCAAAGAACTATGCTCTTCCAGAAGCGAATGTAAATTTTAATTATAATTTTTCAAAAACAAAAAACGTTCGTGCTTATTACTATCGTGGGTATTCTTTGCCTTCAGCACAACAGATTTTGCCTGTCGCAAATCTCTCCAATCCTTTGAATACTTACATTGGGAACAGCAATTTGGATATAGGAAAAAACCATTACGCCAATTTTAATTTTGGAAATCAAAATACGGCAAATCTTTCAGGCTATTCCATTTATTCGAATGCTAATTATTACGACAGCAGTATTGCTTCCACTTCGGTTTATGACGAAAATGGAAAACAAAAAACGACCTATGTCAATATTTCGGGAAATTACAATTTTAATTTTGGTGCCAATTGGGACAAAACCGTAAAAAAAGAGCAGAATACATTCAAATATTCTTTCAAATTGAATACAGGATATGAATTTCAGAAAGGATTTACCAATGCGGAATTGTATACGGCACGGATAAAAAGTGTGTCTCCAGGAGTATCTTTCTCTTACGATTATGGATATTTTTTCACGCTGCGTCCTTCCTATAATTTTACATTTAGGCAAACGGATTATACGAATTACAGAATTGACGAGGCTTCCAACAGGGAACACAATTTCAAGATCGAGGCGACCAATTATATCCATAAACAATGGGTTCTCGGGAATGATTTTGGATACAACTACAATTCGAATATTTCGGGAGGTTTCAAAAAAGATTTTTATTTGTGGAATGCCAGTTTGTCCTATAAAACCAAAGAAGATCAATGGATTTTTAAAGTCAAGGTATATGATATTTTGGACCAAAACCAAAGTGCCACACGCAACATATCGGCAACTTCCGTAACCGATTCCCAAAACACGGTTTTGAAACGCTATGGAATGTTTTCAATCACCTACAAATTCAAGAAGTTCGGAATGAAATTGGAGGAAGAAAAAGCACCTGAAAAGGCAGCTGAAAAAGTGCCCGTAAAAGCGCCCGAGAAAAAATAAATTTAAGTAAATTAATGCGGTACTTAATAAAAAGAGGGGATTTAATAATCCCCTCTTTTTTTAAATCTAGGATCATCTCTTTTGATGAATTCCGTTTTGCGTTTTGGAGCTTCCGTTTTGGGCAAACTTGCTTCTTCGGTTTTGCTCGAAGGTTCTATTAATTCGTTGAGTTCCTTGATTTCTGCATCGGTTAAATCGCGATAACTACCCACGGGAACATCCAGCGAAATATTGATGATTCGGATGCGTTTCAAAGCCGTTACTTCATAACCCAGATATTCGCACATTCTTCGAATTTGGCGGTTTAAACCTTGGGTCAGGACAATTTTGAAAATAGTAGAACTGATTTTTTCCACCTTGCATTTTCGGGTAACGGTGTCCAAAATTGGCACGCCATTGCTCATTTTTTCGATAAAACGATCGGTTATTAGTTTGTTGACAGTTACAGTATACTCTTTTTCGTGATTGTTTCTGGCACGTAAAATCTTGTTGACAATATCACCGTCATTGGTCATAAAAATCAAGCCTTCACTGGCTTTGTCCAATCGTCCAATGGGGAAAATACGTTTGGGATAATTGATGTAGTCCACGATGTTGTTGCGAACCTCCAAGTTGGTGGTACATTCAATGCCCACGGGTTTGTTGAAAGCCAAATAAACCGGTTTTTCCCTTTTCTCTCGGATTAACTTGCCGTCAATGCGCACTTCGTCGTCTGGACCCACTTTTGTTCCCAATTCAGGAACGACTCCGTTGATGGTGACACGACCTTCTTCAATGATTTTGTCGGCTTCACGGCGAGAGCAAAAGCCTGTTTCCCCGATGAATTTATTGAGGCGTTTTAGATTTTCTTCCATAGTGCAAAAGTAATCAATTTTCTCCGTCAGTTGGTTATGGTGTAGTTATTCGAGTTTAATTTTTTAGCCACGAATTACACGAATTGTCACAAATTATTTTAAGCTTTAAAATTGAATTACACGAATTACAATCTATTTCAATTACACAAATTCATAAAATAGATTGTAATTCGTGTAAATTTGTGTAATTCGTGGCTAACTTTTTTTAAAAAATATAGTGTCTTTGTTATTCCGTTTCAAATAAAAACCGCGACACTTTTTGATATAATTCGTCATCGTGTAGCTTGTGTCCCAAACCTTTGGTTTCCATAAATTGGACATTTTTCCAAGCACCGGCTATTTTTTTTCCTTCTTTGAACAACACCACGATATCATCAATATCGTGAGCCAGAAAACCTTTTACGTCAATTTTGGAAGCGAATTCTTTTGCCGAGAATAGATCGAGACTTTGGTTTAACAAGGTTGTATATTTATCTTCCATTGCTTTGGCAACTTTGTTGTTTAAACTCAACAGCCTAACAAAATTGTTGAGAATAATATTGAAATCACTTGGAGCTCCCAAAATCACCATTTTTTGGATTCCGGGATTTTGATATTTATATTGGTAATACAAACTCGCTTTTCCGCCTAACGAATGTCCAATAATGTAGTGTGGTTGGTATTTTTTGACAACAATATCAATAAACTCAGCATACTTTGGAACAGAAAATTCTTTCCCGCTAGACAATCCTTGGGCAGGGCCATCGATGGCAATGATGGTACTGCCTGATTTTTTCAGGTAAGGCAACATTTTTTTCCATCGGGAAGAATTGCTTTCCCAACCGTGAATGAGCAAAATAATGGTTTCATTTCCTTTCCAAATATAGGTTTGAATGACATCTTCATTAAACTGGATAGTTTCTGGATGTGCTTCTTTCAGAATTTTGGGAAGTTTTTTTTGGGTAAGTTTTCCTTGTCTTGGTTCGCTAAAAAAACCGTGGGCCAATTGGGCGGCTTTTTCAGGGAATACAAAGCTCATCAGGTTGATATAAAAACCTATCGATTTGGTCAACAAAAAATAAGATACTTTTTTCATAAAAATAATAAAAGTCCGCACAGCGGACTAAATATAATATAAAAAAAGTCCCGATGTGTATCGGGACTTGAATATTTTTAGAACTTGGCAAAAAGCTGTTCCATTTTTTCTTTCTCTTCTTCGGCCAATACGCTGTCAACCAAGATTCTTCCAGAATGCTCGTCAGTGATGATTTTTTTTCTGGCAGCAATTTCAACCTGTGTTTGTGGTGGAATCGTGAAAAATGATCCTGCAGAAGCTCCTCTTTCGATGGAAACAACGGCCAATCCATTACGAACGCTAGAACGGATTCTGTCGTAAGCAGCCAATAAACGAGCTTCGATTGTACCTCTATACTCAACTGATTTCTCGGATAAATAAGCTTCTTCTTTGGCAGTTTCAGACATGATGGCGTCTAATTCTGATTTTTTATGTTTCAAGTGATTCGATTTGGTTTCTAATCGCTCTTTTGATTGTGAAATGATTTCTTTTTTGTGCTCGATAGAAGCTTTCATTTCCTTGATTTGCTTCTCGGCCAATTGGATTTCCAATTCTTGAAACTCAACTTCTTTGGTCAATGAGTTGAATTCTCTATTGTTGCGAACTGTTTCTTGTTGTTTGGTGTATCTTTTGATAGCCTCTTTGTGCTCATCAATAGAATTTTTTCTGGTCTTGATCAGTTCTTCGATAGTTTCGAGTTCGCTTTTCAATTTTTCTGAACGTGTGCTTAATCCTGCAACTTCATCTTCTAAATCTTCTACTTCAAGAGGAAGTTCACCTCTCACGTTTCTAATTTCGTCAATTCTAGAGTCAATCAATTGTAAATCGTAAATTGCTCTTAATTTGTCTTCAACACTCAATTCTTTTGTAGTCGCCATATTCTATTGTCTATAAGTACTTAACTGGATTTGTATTTTCTTCTGATAAAACGATTGCAAAATTAAGGATTTTTTTCCGAAGAAAATCAACAATATAATTTTTTGTATAACGTTCGCTTTCAAAATGTCCAATATCGGCTAAAATCAACTGATTTTCGGCTTCATAAAATTGGTGATACTTTAAATCAGCCGTCAAAAAAGCATCTGCTCCAGCCTGAATGGCGTTTTTTATGGCGAAACTCCCAGAACCACCAAGAACAGCCACTTTTTTTATCGACTTGCCTAGAAATGAACTATGTCGAATGCCGTCCGCCTGCATTTTGTCTTTCACGAAATTCAGGAAGGATGTTTCCTCCATTGGAACAGTCAATTCGCCAATCATTCCCAAACCAATGTTTTGGTTTTTGTTCTGCAAATCATAAATTTCATAAGCCACTTCTTCGTAAATATGGTTTTTGAACAGCGCTTTCAGGATTTTATTTTCCAAATGTTTTTCGAATGTCACCTCGATTTTGATTTCCTCGTTTTCCACAAATTCAAAGCGTTCGCCAATCTCGGGATTGCTGTGCTCATTGCCCATGTAAGTGCCAATTCCTTTCGAGTTGAAACTGCAATTTTCATAATTGCCAATGTTTCCCGCACCGGCATCAAACAAGGCATTTCTAAGTTTTTCGGCATTTTCGAGAATGGTATACGTGACTAATTTCCGAATGAAATTCGACTTCGGAATCAGGATTTTGGTATTGGTCAACCCCAAGGCGTCACAAAATATTTTGTTCACGCCCTCTTGATGATTGTCCAATGCGGTGTGGACGGCATAAATGGCAACATCATTTTTTATGGCCTTGATAATGGAACGCTCCACGTAGTTTTTGCCCGTTATCTTCTTCAATCCGGAAAATAGAATTGGATGAAAACAAACCACCAAATTGCATTTTTTGGCAATCGCTTCATCAATCACGCTTTCCAGGGCATCGTGGCAAACCAAAACTCCCGTGGTTTCCGAGTTTTGATCTCCCACCAACAAACCTACATTGTCAAAATCTTCGGCATAGGCGAGGGGCGCCATTTCTTCGAGTTCAGAAATTATTTCTTTGATTTTCATATGGAACACAGATTTACTTTGTCAGTTCTACCTTGCAGGTCTCGAGTCACGGATTTTTACAAGTTGTTTTTATGAAAATCCGTGTTAGAATTATAATCCAAAGATAAAATATTATACTTTCGTATTATGAATTTACTTCGAAAAATACTCTTTCCATTTGCCATTTTGTATGGATTCATTACCAGCATTCGGAATTTTCTTTTTGACATAGGTATTCTGAAATCCTATTCTTTTGAAGTTCCCATTATTGCCGTTGGAAACCTTAGTGTTGGCGGAACAGGAAAGACTCCACAAATCGAATATTTGATTCGTTTGCTTTCGCCAAATTACCAGATTGCCACATTGAGTCGCGGTTACAAAAGACAGTCCGAAGGTTTTCTTTTGGCTGATTCCACTTCGAATGCCGCAATTCTTGGAGATGAACCTTTCCAGTTTTACACAAAATTCAATACTATTCAAGTGGCTGTTGATGCCGATAGAAAAAATGGTATTGAACAATTGCTTTCCCAAGAAGAAAAACCAGCAGTAATTTTGCTTGACGATGCTTTTCAACACCGGAAAGTGAAGGCAGGTTTCTATATTTTGCTGACTTCTTACGGCGATTTGTATTCGGATGATTACATGTTGCCAACGGGGAATTTGCGCGAAAGCAGGAGCGGGGCAAAAAGAGCCAATGTGGTTATTGTTACAAAATGTCCCCCGACTCTTTCGCTTGAAGAACAAAACAAAATCAAGATCCAATTGCAATTGGATTCCAGTCAAGAATTGTATTTCTCCTATATCGATTATGACGATTCCGTTTATTCAGGAGACAAGATTTTGAAAGTGGACGAAATCAAGAATGTTGATAAATTACTTCTGGCAGGAATCGCAAAACCCGAACCTTTTTTCAGATATTTACAAGACGAAAAAGAAGGATGTTTGACCTATCCAGACCATCATCATTTCACGGAAAATGATTTATTGGAAATTAAAAACAAAGCTCAAAACAAGATAATCATCACCACCGAAAAAGATTTTGTGCGTTTGAAAGAAGGTATTCCAAAGGATCAGCTTTTCTATTTGCCGATACGGAGTTCCTTTTTTTCAGGGAGTGAAAATTTTGATAAAACCATTACAAATTATGTGGGAACAAGTACAAGAAGCCGTTAGTTACATAAAAACAAAAACCAATTTCAATCCAGAATACGGCGTGATTTTAGGTTCGGGATTGGGGAGTTTTACGGATGATATCCAAATCGAATTTACCTTGCCTTATTCTGAAATTCCAAATTTTCCGGTTTCGACGGTTCAAGGTCATAAAGGAGCCCTGGTTCTTGGAACCATTGGAAACAAAAAAGTGGTTGCCATGCAAGGGCGTTTTCATTTTTATGAAGGTTATTCGATGCAGGTGGTTACGTTTCCGGTTCGCGTGATGAAATTTTTGGGAGTCGAAAAATTGATTGTTTCCAATGCTTCGGGTGGTGTAAATCCGAATTACAATGTAGGTGATGTCGTGTTGATTAACGATCATGTCAACATGATGCCGGAGCATCCTTTGCGGGGAAAAAATGACGAGCGTTTTGGGCCAAGATTCGTGAACATGAGTGAGGCTTATTCAAAAAAAATGATTGCGAAAGCCAAAGAAATAGCCCAAAAATTAAACATTGAAGTCAAAGACGGCGTTTATCTAGGATTGCAAGGACCAACATTTGAAACCCTTGCCGAGTACAAGATGGTAAAAAACATCGGTGCTGATTGCGTGGGAATGTCAACCGTTCCCGAAGTAATCGTGGCGCGACACATGGGAATGGAAACCTTTGGGTTGTCGGTGATTACTGATATGGGAGACGAAGACAATATTGAAACTATTTCGCACGACGAAGTGCTGCATGCAGCAAAAAGTGCCGAACCCAAAGTGAGAATCCTGATCAAGGAATTGATTTTGGAATACTAGAATTTCGAGATGTGTTTGGAGATAATGGCATAAAAATCTTCCGGAACAAATGGTTTTGTGATGACGTCATTCATGCCGTAGGACAAAAGTGTTTTCCTGTTTTCGTTTAGTGAAATTGCAGTAAGGGCTATAATTGGGGTTTTCTTGTCAAATTCCCTGATTTTTTCCGTGGCGATGGTTCCATTTATCCCCGGTAAATGAACGTCCATTAAAATCATGTCGAATTTATTGTTTTTTGAAATTTCTATGGCATCTTCTCCATTGTCAATTATCTCGCAATAAATACCCTTGTTTTCCAACATTTTTTTGGAAATCATTTGGTTGATTTTATTGTCCTCAACCACCAATATTTTTTTGTCAATTAAGTTTGAATCATTGATGGTTATTGGTTTTTTTTCCACTTTTATTGGTTTTTCCCCCACTTTGAAAGGCAATTCAAAACTGAAAGAAGACCCAATGTTCACCACACTTTCGAGTTTTATTTCCCCGCCCAAAATTCCCACTAATTTTTTCACGATGGTCAATCCTAAACCGGTTCCTCCGTATTTTCGATTTATCCCAACAGAACCTTGGGAGAAACTGTCGAATACCGTTTCTAGTTTGTCTTCCGGAATCCCTATTCCGCTATCCTTTACTTCAAAGTATACGAACGCTTGTTCGTCTTTCAGTGTATCAAGTTTTGAAATCACCATTACCTTTCCTTCATGGGTGAATTTCAAGGCATTGTTGATTAAATTCATTAATATTTGTGACAATTTAGTTGGGTCACCTATCAAATAATCAGGAATGTCCGAATCAATGGTGAGGCTAAAATCATTTTTGTTATCAGAAGCCAATTCCTTTAAAGAGCTTTGTATGTTCTCCAATAATTGTTTGAGATTGAAATTGATGTTTTCAATTTCGGCTTTCTTGGAATCAATTTTATTGATTTCCAGTATGTCGTTGATGAAGTTGGTTAGGTAGTTACCCGAAAATTGCAATGATTCCAAATAGTGCATTTGCGATTTCTTTGGTTTGTCTTCCAATAGTAAATGGGCAATTCCGTTGATGGCATTCAGGGGAGTTCGTAACTCGTGGCTCACCGTCGAAAGGAATTCAGTTCTGGCATTCGATGCTTTTTCCGCTTTTTCTTTGGCCAATATCAATTCCTTGTTTTTTTCTTCCAACAACTGATTTGATCGGGTTCTAATGATGTTATTCTTGTACAACGACAAACTCAATAGGGATAAAATGGAAATCAAGGCAATCGCAAGGATGCTGATCAGTTTAGAAAATTTGCTGGTCTTTTCTTTTTGGAGGTTCTCCTTGTTTATTCTTGCGATTTCTTCTAATCGTTCCGTTTCCTTGAATTTTTCATAATCATCAACACCCAGTTTTTCGTTGTCCAAAAGCGTAATGCTTTCCTTTAGATTGGTGTGTTGTTTCAAGTAAGTATAGGCCGTGTTTTTGTCCAACATTTTTTCATAAACAGTGCTCAAGGCTAGCAAAATATCGGATTTTTGCTCCAAATTTGTATTCTTTGCATTCAAATCCATGGCTCTGTTGAAATAATTCAAGGCCAAATTGTTCCTGTTGCGGGTCATTTCGATTGTTCCAATTTGGTACAATGCTTCTGCTTTGGCGTCTAAAATATCAGGTGTGTTAGGTTTTGCAACTATTGTGCTAAAAATTGCTGCTGCCAAATCGAGATTTCCGGTTGATTTATTGATAATCCCTTTTTGGAGATTTATTAAATCGGTAGTTTTGGTGATTTTCTGGATATTATACAATGCCTGGGACTTGTCAAAACTAATTTGTGCATTAGAAAAATCCTTTTTTTTCAGGTAACACAAACCAAGATAGTAATGGGAAGACGCCAGTTCAGAAGTTGGCTGCAAGATATTGGACAGTGCTATGTTTTTTTTGAAGGCAGTTATTGCTTCGTCATATTTTTTTACGTCGTAATATAGTTTTCCCAAGCTATAGTTTTGGTTTGCTTGCGCTTGAGTGTTGTGTTTTGTTTTGGAGAAATTGATCCCTTTTTGGGTGTAATAAAGCGCATTTCTATACTTGTTTTCACTTACACTGGATTTGGCTAAATTGCTGTAATAGGCAACACTGTCCACTTTCTCTGTTGTATTGTTTTTTTGTGAAAACAGGAGTGGACTAACTAAAATAAAAAGCAATTTTAAGAATCTCATCTAATAGGTGATAGGCTTGTGACAGAAAATAAAGGTAGTAAATTATTTCTTAAATTAATATAATTAAATCTATAATTCTAGAGGAATAGCCAATCTCATTGTCATACCAACCCACCACTTTCACCATTTTATCAATCACCGAAGTGAGTTGTGCATCAAACAAACAAGAGTTTTTGTTGCCAATAATATCCACGGAAACAATTGGGTCTTCGGTATAAGCCAAGATGCCTTTCAAATTGGTTTGGGAGGCAAGTTTAAATGCAGCGTTGATTTCCTCAATACTCACTGCACGTTTTACATTGAAAGTAATGTCCGTCAATGAACCATCGGGAACGGGAACACGAATGCCACAACCGCCTATTTTGCCTTCAAATTCAGGGAAAATTTTGGTCAATGCCTTGGCCGCGCCAGTTGTGGTTGGAACTATGGATTGGCTGGCACCACGAGCACGACGCAAATCCTTGTGAGGCTGGTCGTGTAAACTCTGGTCTGTGGTATAAGAGTGAATAGTAGTGATGTACGCTTGTTCGATGCCGCAAAGTTCATTGATGACTTTCATCATCGGAGCGGCGTTGTTTGTGGTGCAACTGGCGTTCGAAACAATGGTTTCGGTTCCGTCCAAAATATGTTCGTTGACACCCAGAACCACTGTTTTTATGGAATCCACTTCGGAAGGAGCCGATAGAATTACTTTTTTGGCTCCAGCCAAAATATGGGCGTTGATTTCGTCGAAAGTTTTATATTTTCCTGTCGATTCCACCACCACGTCAATGTTTACGGATTTCCAATCGAGGTTGGAGATTTTTTTTTCGTGAAAAAACAGGAACTGCTTTCCATCAACGATAATTCCTTTTTCGTCGTGGGAAACTTCGAAAGGCAAAACCCCGTGGATGCTGTCGTATTTAATCAAATGCGCCATCGTCTTGGTGTCGGCAATGTCGTTGATGGCAACAACTTCAATGGTGGGGTGGTTTAAAAGCAGGCGAAATAAATTTCGTCCAATTCTTCCAAAACCGTTTATGGCAATTCTTGTTTTCAAAGTTTTTGGTTTAATCGGTTAATTGTTTAACTGGTTAATTGTTCAACCGTTTAAACAATTAACCAGTTAACCTCTTTAAAGAATATGTTTTTGGGCTTTATAGGAAGAACGCACCAATGGTCCGCTTTCTACGTGACGGAAGCCTAATTCCAATCCGAATTTTTCGTATTTGGCAAATTGTTCCGGTGTTATGAATTCTTTTACCGGCAAATGTTTTTTGCTCGGTTGCAAGTATTGACCAATGGTCACGATATCTACTTTGGCATCGTATAAATCCCGCATCGTTTGGAAAACTTCTTCTTCCAATTCGCCAAGACCCAACATAATTCCTGATTTGGTTCTGTTGATTCCTTGTTCTTTCAAGTATTTCAACACTTCCAGGCTACGGTCGTATTTGGCTTGAATGCGGACTTCGCGAGTCAATCTTCGAACGGTTTCCACGTTGTGTGAAACCACTTCTGGATTGGCTTCCACGATTCGGTCTATGTTTCTTTCGATTCCTTGAAAATCGGGAATCAGGGTTTCCAAAGTCGTGTTGGGGTTCATTCTGCGAATGGCTTTCACGGTTTCGATCCAAATAATGGAACCGCCATCTTTCAAATCGTCCCTGTCCACGCTGGTAATTACGGCGTGTTTGATTTTCATTAATTTTATGGAACGCGCCACTTTTTCCGGTTCATCCCAGTCCACGGTTTCAGGTCTTCCGGTTTTTACGCCGCAAAATCCACAAGAACGCGTGCAGATATTTCCCAAAATCATGAAGGTCGCCGTTCCTTCGCCCCAGCATTCGCCCATATTCGGACAACTTCCAGAGGTGCAAATGGTGTTCAATTTGTAATTGTCGACCAAGCCTCGAAGTTCTGTATATTTTTGACCGATTGGGAGTTTTACTCTCAACCATTTTGGCTTTCCTACCGGTAACTCATTCTCTACAACAGTTTCCATAAATCAAATTTTGAAAGTGCAAAGATAAGCAAAGTTGTTTTAGGAACGGGAATTTGGGTTTTAAGATTTTTGATGCAGGAATTGACATTTTGTTATAAATTGAAGTCATTCGTTTTGTAATTGTTTGAGAGTGACCACTTAGGTGAATTCTCTCCAAAATTGTGAATATCTATTTTTGGAATGCTGTCGTTTTTCTTCCCTAAAATCTATCTTTGGCATCCTTTAAAAAAAATAAATTATGAGCGGAATGTGGTACGAATGCAAAGTAAAATACAGAAAAACAGATGAAACTGGAAACCAAAAGGTTACTACCGAACCTTATTTGGTAGATGCGTTGTCTTATACGGAAGCGGAGTCCAGAATCAACGAAGAAATGAAGGCCTATATTAGTGAAGAATTTAAAATCACCAATATAAAAGTGGCGAATTATGCCGAAATTCATCCTTTCGAAAATGCCGATCGTTGGTTTAAATCCAAAATTTCGTTGTTGGCTTACGACGAAGAAAGCGGCAAAGAACGCAAGACGAACATGTATGTTTTATTGCAAGCCAACGACGTGAAGGAAGCTTTTGACAACACCGTTCAAGTGATGAAAGGCACGATGGGCGACTACACCATTCCTGCCATTTCGGAATCCCCAATCATGGATGTTTTTCCTTATTTTTCTGGTGAAGAAGACGAATTGGAACAAATGGAAAAGTTCAATGCACTCAAAGCCTCGAAACTTGAAAATACCGTGGAAGTAGAAGATACTATGGAATTTGATGCCGAGGTGGTGTCGGAGAATTATTGATTGTAAACAATATTAAATATGAAAGAGGCTTTTTAGGCCTCTTTTTTTGTTGTATAATTTGGTTCTATAATTTTATCTTCATTGCTAGCGGGACGCTCGCGCTAGTTGTGGAAAATTTACCCTAATTAAAACGATTGAATTTTACTGCGGTAAATTTTATTTTGTATTTGGTTTTATCTTTAAACCATTTTCCAATTAAATATTTATGGACTTGGTTTGGTTCGTATATAAAAATGCCTTCATCGGTATATTCGGTTTCAAATTTTAAAACAAAATTTCCGGTGTTTACATTATTAGTGTATTCGCTTAATTCTATTGTGTTGTTTGAATATTTACCGCCCAGTTTTATTTTTTGTTTTTTCTTGTCGTAATAGTAATAACCACTCACAGTGTTGTCCTTTTTAGAAAGAGTCAAAGCAATGCTAACAGGGTATAAGTTGTTTATTTTTCCAAAAAGATAGATGTTGTTTTCACAATTGGGTTTTTCTTTTTGGTTCATTAAAAATTTATCGATTCCTTTTTTTGAAGTGTAATTTTCTTTGAATAACAATCGATATCCTAAATCGCTTAAATAGGGTTTCAAAATTTCTTTCGAAATCTCTTTTGTTAAATAGGGAGTACATGCTTTTGCTACGTGAGGATAGCAATCATTTGTGATTGAAAAACTTAATTTATTGGCAATCACTTCATAATTTTCAATATCATAATAGGAGCAATAAGGAGGAGTGCCATCACAATCACTTGTAGATACTGCAAAATCATTTTGAATGTCCTTAAGCCAATATTTATCTATAAAATCCAAATAGCCATTCAAAGTGAACAAGGCTTGAAAAGGTAGGCTTTCACTTTCCACGATTTCTCCAGTTTTTATTTCGAAAACATATTCTCTTTCAAATTCACTTGGATATGGACCATAATAGCCACCTTCCGTTTTTAAGAATAAATACTTTTCATTTATTTGATATTGAAAACTGCTACCCGAAAATCGAAAATCTTCATCTTTTTTTAATTGATAATCTTCAATTTGATATTCTTCTAAAATAAATTGATTAATCTTTTTAGCTGATACTTCAAATTCCTTTTTTAAGGCAACAACTTTTGGGAGTTCATTTTTTGTTTGAAAAGACAAGGATGATTGTATTGTGATTGTTTTAACTACTATTTTGTCTTGACCATTACAAAAAATAGAAGTTAACAGTAGTAATAGGAAAATATTTTTTTTCATCTATAATAATTTATTTGTCTGAATTCACTTCAAATATAGTGCAAAAAAAATAAAAAAAAAAGACCACTAATTCGCAAATTATAACAAGCATTCAATGCTCAATAATTTGCGAATTTGCGGTTTAATAATTTATGAAATAGGAACTTGCTTATCGAATCGTTTTCACGAAGCTTTCAATTTTTCCGCTTCCATTTTCTTTTAAATGTGTGATAAAAGCACTACCTATAATCGCGCCTTTGGCAAATTGTGTGGCTTGGTTGAAAGTTTCCTGATTGCTGATTCCAAAACCGATGATTTGAGGATTTTTTAGGTTCATGTCGGCGATGCGTTTGAAATAGGTTTCCTGAGTGTTTCCAAAACCGGATTGCGAACCGGTAACACTTGCCGAGCTTACCATATAAATAAATCCGTCAGAAACGCTGTCGATAAAACGAATGCGCTCCTCTGAAGTTTGTGGCGTAATCAGGAAGATGTTTTTAAGTCCGTATTTGTCGAAAGTAGCTTTGTATTCTTCTGCATACACGTCAACCGGAAGGTCTGGAATGATCAATCCGTCGATTCCTATTTCGGCACATTTTTGGCAAAATGCTTCCACGCCATATTGCAACATTGGGTTGAAATAACCCATAATTACCAATGGAATCGATACTGTTTTTCTAATGTCTTTTAATTGGTCAAACAAAATTTGAGAAGTCATTCCGTTTTGTAAAGCCGTTGTTGAGCTCGCTTGAATCGTAGGTCCATCGGCCAAGGGATCGCTGAACGGCAATCCGATTTCGATCATGTCGACACCGTTTTTTTCCAAGTCCTGGATGATTTGTACCGTATCGTCCAGATTAGGATATCCCGCCGAAAAATAGATGGAAAGTATCTTTTTGTTTTCTTGTAATTTTTGGTTTATTCTGTTCATTTTATTTGTTTTTAAACCAGACAGGTTTCCAAAATCTGTCTAGCTTAGTTGTTTTTATTCATTTAAACCTAAACTCGATTAATGCTAAATTGGGACACGGATTTAGCAGATTTATACAGATTAAAATGGGTTAAGCTTCAATTTTATATTATTGATTAATTGAGTTAAAAAAATCAGCGATAATCCGCTAACCCGAGACCAAAGGTCGAACTGGCGAAGCAATCCGTGTCATCTGCGTGCCATTCACTACAAACAGTCATCTTTTGATTAATTAGACTCGCACTTACAGTGCTGCACTATAAACCCAAACCGTTTCGTTGGAATGCAATTGCACTTGGATGCGTCTGTAATGCATTCCTTCGTATTTGTCGGCCAGTTCCAATTCTCGATCGTTGAGCTGATAGCAGATTCCATCGATGCTGTCCTCTGGATTTTGGGTTTCGGTAATTATGGGATATTGAATGATTCCAAATTCTTCTTCAATAGGAATTCCCTTTACTGCATAGCCTATTAATTTGTCGGGAGTTCCTTTTAGAACACGTCCAAAAACTCTTTCTTGAATTTCTTTATCTTTTAAAGTTCCGTAAGCAAATAAATTTTCCATTTTTCATTGGTATTAATAATGACTCCGTTTTTTTGGCGAACACCCGACCCTTTGGGCAACGCCAATTATAATTTGAAATAATCAATATAGGTGTTCAAATCTTTGTCGCCACGACCCGAAAGGCTGATGACCACGACATCGGTTGGTTTGAATTTTCTTTCTTTCAGGACAGCCAAGGCGTGCGAAGATTCGATGGCGGGAATGATGCCTTCGAGCTTACATAATTCAAGTCCTGATTCCATTGCATCATCATCGGTCACGGAATAGAATTCGGCACGACCTGTTTGTGCCAAATGCGCGTGCATAGGCCCTACACCAGGGTAATCTAATCCCGCAGAAATAGAATACGGTTCTGTAATTTGTCCATCGGGAGTTTGCATCAACAGGGTTTTGCAACCGTGAATGATACCAATTTTCCCCAATTTGCTCGTGGCAGCACTGTGTCCGCTATCAACACCTTTTCCGGCAGCTTCTACAGCGATGATGCCTACTTTTTCTTCGTCAAGGAAGTGGTAAAAAGTTCCGGCGGCATTACTACCTCCACCGATACAGGCCACTACATAATCAGGGTTTTCACGACCTTCTTTTTCCTGTAATTGCCATTTGATTTCTTCGGAAATGATGCTTTGAAAACGGGTCACCATATCAGGATAAGGGTGTGGACCGATGGCAGAACCAATGATGTAATGTGTGTCAACCGGATTGTTGATCCAATCGCGAATGGCTTCGTTGGTGGCGTCTTTCAAGGTTCTTGAACCAGAAAGTGCTGGACGAACTTCGGCTCCCAACATTTTCATGCGGGCAACGTTTGGCGCTTGACGCTTGATGTCGATTTCACCCATGTACACAATACATTCCAATCCCATAAGGGCGCAAACGGTGGCCGTGGCAACGCCGTGTTGTCCTGCGCCAGTTTCGGCAATGATTCGTTTTTTGCCCAATTTTTTGGCAACCAATATTTGGCCAATGGTGTTGTTGATTTTATGGGCACCTGTATGGTTCAAATCTTCTCTTTTGAGGTAGATTTTAGTGTTGTATTTTTCAGATAATCTTTTGGCAAAATACAACGGACTTGGACGACCCACGTAATCTTTGAGCAGTTGCTCAAATTCTTTTATAAAATCGGGTTGGGCCGTTATTTCAAGATATTTTTGGCGTAATTCTTCCACATTTGGGTATAGCATTTCGGGGATGTAAGCTCCTCCAAATTCACCATAATAACCCTTTTCGTTTACGTTGTATGACATTTTATTTATTTATAACTGTTGGGACAATTCTCGAATTGTCTTTACAAAATTGATATTTTTTAATCCAGGTTCGATTTCCAATTTACTGTTCACGTCGATGGCATAAACGGGTAAATTGGTTTTTAAAATTTCATTTACGGCCTCCATTTCGTCAATTCCGATTCCTCCGCTAAGGAAAAAAGGTTTGCTTGAAGGATATTGTTGCAATACTTTCCAGTCAAAAGTGGTTCCGTTCCCGCCAGGCAATTTTCCTTTGGTGTCAAAAAGGAAATAATCACATACCGATTCGAAAGGTTTTAATGCCGCAAAGTCAAAGGTATCTAAAATTGAAAATACTTTTATGACTTCTATCAGTTTTGGCATATTTTTTTTCAATGTTTCGCAAAATTCCACCGATTCGTGACCGTGAAGTTGAACAGCCTGCAAATCGTGTTTTTGAATTTTCTCCAGAATTTCTTCCAAAGGCGCATCGACAAAAACGCCTGTCTTCTTGATTGATTTTGGTAATTCAGGAATGATGCCGTCAAAATAGCGTGCCGACTTTTCCCAGAATATAAAGCCCATATAATCGGGTAGGAGCGCACCTACTTCGAGCATATTTTCGGGGTATTTCATTCCGCAGATTTTGAGTTTCATTTTGTTTTTTTTTACCGCAAAGACGCTAAGGCGCAAAGTTTGCTAAGGTTTTTACGTGTATTAAATTAATTTTGAAATAAATTCCGTTGCCGCTTTTCCTGCGTTATCCGTTTTCATGAAGTTTTCTCCAATCAAGAAACCTTTGTAGCCATAAGGTTTTAGTTCGTTGATGGCTTCGATAGAGGAAATGCCGCTTTCTGAAACTTTCACGAAATCATTCGGGATTTGGTCTGCCAATTGTTTGCTGAAATCCAGACTTACTTCGAAAGTTTTCAGGTTTCTGTTGTTCACGCCAATCATATCCAAAGTTGGCATTATTGATTTTTCCAGTTCTTCCAAATTATGTACTTCCAATAATACTTCCAGTCCTAGACCTTTGGCAAATTCTGATAAAGATTTGATTTCTTCACGGGTTAAAACTGCTGCAATTAGCAAAATTAAATCGGCTCCATGGGCCTTGGCTTCCAGGATTTGGTATTCGTCAATGATGAATTCTTTTCGCAAAAGCGGAATATTTACTGATGCTCTTGCCAACAATAAATCGTCCAAAGAACCACCAAAATATTTGCCATCCGTTAAAACTGAAATTCCGCAGGCACCAGCATCTTCATATCCTTTTACCACTTCTTCAACCGTGAAACTATAATTAATTTCAGCTTTGGAAGGGGAACGGCGTTTGTGTTCGGCAATAATTCCAGAGTTGCTGTTTCTTAAATTTTGACTTAAAGAAATCGTCTTTTTTCCAAAGAAAACCGAAGCTTCCAATTGTGAAACCGGAATGATTGATTTTTTTAGAATGACTTCTCTTTTTTTGTCAACTATGATTCTATCTAGTATGTTCATTTTTATTTGCTTAATTCTTGTAATTTATTCAAAGCTGCCAATCCTTTTCCTGATAGCAAACTTTCTTTTGCCAACTGGAAACTTTCCAGAGGTGAACTTCCATTCACCGTCGCAATTGCCATCGCCGCATTGGCACAAACCACGTTATTTTGGGCTTCGGTTCCTTTTCCGGAGATGATATTCATAAACATTGCTGCCGATTCTTCGATGGTTTTTCCACCTTCGATTTCATTTTGCAACAATTGTCGAACACCAAAATCTTCCGGTTTTATGACGCCTTCCATTCTTTTTGTGATGGTTTTGGTTGGCCCCGTCAAAGATACTTCATCATAACCGTCCAACGAATGTAAAATGGTGAAATTTATATCGGTGTTTTGATACAAATACGCATACATTCTGGCGAGTTCCAAATTGAAAACACCCACCAATTGGTTTTTAGGAAATGACGGGTTTATCATTGGTCCCAACATGTTAAAAAAGGTTCTTACGCCTAATTCTTTTCGGATTGGGGCTACGTTTTTCATGGCAGGATGGAATAATGGTGCGTGTAAAATGCAAATTCCGGCCTGATCGATACATTTTTCCAGGAAATTAGTATCGTTGCTGAATTTCACGCCCAGTTTTTCCATTACATTGCTCGAACCCGAAATAGAAGAAACCCCGTAATTACCGTGTTTTGCCACTTTTATTCCTGCTCCTGCAGCTACAAATGAAGCTAAAGTGGATATGTTGAATGTGTCTTTTCCATCGCCGCCCGTTCCGCATAAATCGATGGTGTTGTAGGCTGATAAATCAATTCGGATGCACAATTCCAACAAGGCTTCGCGAAAACCTGCCAATTCATCAATGCTGATGCTTCTCATCATGTAAACGGTAAGAAAAGCAGCAATTTGGCTTGGATTGTAACTTCCGTTGGAGATATTGACCAATACATTTTTGGCTTCTTCTTTCGAAAGCATTTCGTGGTTGATAAGCCTGTTTAGGATGGTTTTCATTTATATTTTCTTTTTATTTTCAGACATGTATTTTAAATAATCAACAATTTCTTGGGATTGTTGTTTGGTGATTCCGAGTGTCGGCATTTTTACTTTGTTTCTGAAAGAAGCCGGATTCACGATATAATCGACCAATTCTTTTTCTTTCCAATATTCGGTGACGCTTTTTGGAAAATTTAATTCCGGTCCCATTGTTCCTCCAATTCCGTTGATGGCGTGACAAGTTATGCACTGGTTTTTGAATAATGTATAACCCGATTGTAATTTTCTGTTTTTCAACGGAAATAATTCCAATGTTGATTTGTTCAGCGGTTCCAAATACATTTTTACCAAATTATAAGGCCATTTGTAACGAGTGTCTTTCTCTAAAACCGAAGTGTAAACGATATAAAACGGTTCGGCATTCATTTCGTTTCCATCCTTTACAATGGTTTCCCATTTCGTTCCTTTTGGAGCATCAACATCTTCGAATGCCAGATAAGGGTTTGCGTTTAAAAACAATTCCAAAGGCATTTCTGGTTTGTAACCATCGATGCATTCAAACACTATTTTGGTATTTTTAGGGTCAATTTTGGTTAAATCAATTTCAGTTTGAATCAAAAGCGACGCGCTCACAGCCTTGAATTTCTTTGCTTTGTGATAAACCGGATCATTGCCAATCGTTACAACAGTATCTTTTCCCAGTTTGTTTTTTGCCTGTAAATCCAATAAATCCAGCTTGGTTTCCGATTGGACAATACTCGTTGTTTCTATTTTTTGCTCCTTTTTTTGGTTACAAGAAAGGAAGCTAAAAATAAAAAGACAAAGTATAAGATGGATTTTGACTTTTTTCATTTTTTAAACCACAAAGTTCACTAAGATTTCAACCAGTTTTCCAGAATCTTCTTTCCGTTTGGAGTCAATACACTTTCTGGATGAAATTGTACGCCTCGAACATCAAACGTTTTGTGGCGCAACGACATTACTTGTCCGTTTTCGTCGAATGAAGTGGCTTCCAAAACATCCGGTAAATCGGCATTAACCACCCAAGAATGGTAACGTCCCACTTCGAATTCATTTCCCAAGCCTTCAAACAAAAGTTCGTCGTCAACAGATGTTTTCACCATTGAAGAAACGCCATGATACACTTTGTCCAAGTTGGAAAGCGTTCCGCCGAAAACTTCTCCGATGGCTTGTTGTCCAAGGCAAACACCAAGGATACTTTTCGTTGATGCATATTTAGCGATTACAGGTTTCAATAAACCTGCTTCATCAGGAATTCCAGGTCCTGGAGAAAGCAATATTTTATCGAAACCCGAGATTTCGTCAATATCAAATTCATCGTTTCTGTAAACGGTAACTTCGCAATCTAAATCTTCCAGATAATGCACCAGGTTGTAAGTGAAGCTATCGTAATTGTCTATGACTAGTATTTTTTTCATTTTGTTGTTTTTTTAATTTCAGTCTTTAGATTCTGTAAACTGAGACTGAACACTGTGTACTTTTTTAAATAGTTTCTGCCAAGTCCAACGCTTTATTCAGTGCCAATAATTTATTGTACACTTCCTGCATTTCGCTTTCTTCGTCTGAGTCTGCAACAATTCCTGCTCCAGCCTGACAATGCAATTGGTGATTCTTGCTTAGGAAAGTTCGAATCATGATGGCGTGATTGAAGTTGCCTTCAAAATCCATAAAACCGATGGCGCCTCCGTAAAAATTACGATTTGTTTTTTCGTAATCTTCTATCAATTGCATTGCTCTGTGTTTGGGCGCTCCGCTCAACGTTCCTGCCGGGAAAGTATCGGCAACGACCTGCATTGTTGTGGCTTTTTCGTGTAAATGTCCTGTCACTTTGGAAACCAAATGGATTACGTGGGAGAAAAACTGGACTTCCCTGTATTTTTCTACATTCACATTGTGACCGTGGCGGCTTAAATCATTTCGGGCCAAATCGACCAACATCACGTGTTCGCTGTTTTCTTTTTTGTCTTCGGATAATTTTTTGGCAAGAACAGCATCTTTTTCGTCATCGCCGGTTCGTCTGAAAGTTCCTGCGATGGGGTGAATTTCGGCTTTGCGGTTTT
This sequence comes from Flavobacterium fluvii, assembly GCF_900129545.1. Taxonomy (GTDB): domain Bacteria; phylum Bacteroidota; class Bacteroidia; order Flavobacteriales; family Flavobacteriaceae; genus Flavobacterium; species Flavobacterium fluvii. Next base: position 152,775 of record NZ_FQWB01000002.1, read on the forward strand.
TGACGATAATTTGGGCTTCGGGTGAAGAACCAAATATCTTGAAATCGCCATAATCGAAAAAGAATAGGTAAGGGGAAGGGTTGATGCTTCTCAACGCCCTGTAAACATTGAATTCATCGCCTTTGAAACCTTGGGTAAATCTTCTGGACAACACCAATTGGAACACGTCGCCTCTGTGGCAATGTTTTTTTGCCAATGCCACATTGTGTTTGAATTCCTCGTCAGTTAGGTTGGATTTACCTTCGCCATCTCTGGTGAATTTATACGATGCAATATTTCGGGATTGCAACAATTGTTCGATTTCCGAAATGTTGTTTTTTCCATCCAAACTGTGACAGAAGATATAGGCTTCGTTTTTGAAATGATTGATGGCAATGATGTTTTGGTACACCGCATAATACATATCAGGAATTGTAGTTTCTCCATCTTTCTTTGCGATGGTCACTTTCTCGAAATAACGAACGGCATCATAAGAAATGTAACCAAACAATCCGTTGTTGATGAATTTGAAATTGTTTTTCTCTGATTTGAATTGTCCTGAAAATTCCTGAATTACTTGAGGAACATCAGTTTTTGCATTTATTGAAAGGATTTCTGTACTTCCATCAGGGAAAATTTTGGAAATGGTTTCGTTTTCGATTTTAATGGAAGCAATCGGGTTGCAACAGATATATGAAAAACTGTTGTCGTTACCGTGATAATCGCTGCTTTCCAAAAGTAAACTATTTGGAAATTTGTCTCGAATTTTGAAATATACGCTTACCGGAGTAATCGTGTCGGCAAGGATTTGCTTGTAATGTGTATTTAGAGTAAATGTTTTCATTTGGTTTATATTTTTGATAGAGACTTTTACGGCTCATAGTATTTTTGAAAATAGAAAAAGGCTTGTCGTGATGACAAGCCTTTCATATTTATAGTTTATACTACAGGTGCTTTGTTCACGACGTTTGACGTAAATTGTTCCACCACCAAGTATTGTTTAATATCGTTTTCATTCGACAAATATATAAATCAAATTTGATTATTCAAATAGATTGAAAAAAAATCACTAATTTTTTTGGTTTTGTGTAAAATAAGAAACCCCGACAATTGCTTGTCGGGACTTGCCTATATTGTTTGTGTATCCTGAATTAGAATTTCAAAGCTACTTTCAATTCGAATTCATCATAGATAGCTTTGTCTCCAATGGTATCGAAAAATGATTTAGAGTTGTATTTGATTCCGTATTTAGTACGATCTACGTTGAAAGTTGTAGTAGCCGTGTTTCCGTTTACAGTGATGTCAAAAGTAACTGGTTGAGTGATTCCTTTGATGGTTAAATCAGCAGTTGCCGTGTAAACGTTAGCTGATTTAGCTCCGATTTTTTTGATAACTAAAGTTGCTGTTGGGAATTTGTCAGTTCCGAAGAAATCATCAGCTTTTAAGTGACCGTTCAATTTTCCTAGGTATTCTCCAGAAAGGTCAGTAGCAGTCAATGAAGCCACGTCAACTGTAAATGATCCACCAACTAATTTTTTTCCTTTGAAAACTACAGCTCCTTCTTTGAAGTTTACTGTACCATTGTGTTGTCCAGTCACTTTTTTTCCTAACCATTCGATAGAACTTGTTTTAACGTCGATTTTCTTGGTTTGAGCTGATGCTAATGTTGTAGATAAAACTACTACTAATGCTAATGCAATTGATTTTAAATTTTTCATTGTTTTGAATTTGATTGTTTGTAAATAATTAAAGGGTGATAAATAATTCTTTGTTTGATTTTCTAACTTTTTTCTGATGTTGGGTAGCGTCCTCTTCGTGTCTGTATCCTACCGTGGCTATTAAACTGGCGTTCAATCCCAATTCGTTTAATCCGAGTATTTCATTTACTTGGGCAGGGTCGAAACCTTCCATTGGAGTTACGTCAATTTTCAATTCAGCAGCGGCATTCAACAAGTTTCCAAGAGCCAAATAAGTTTGTTTTGAATTCCAGGTGTTTTGGGCGTCTTCCGATAATTCATTGATTTTGCCTTTCATGAATCCTTGGTATCCAGATAAGGCTTCCAAAGGAATTTCTCTTGTTTTGCTGATGTTTTCGAAAAAGGCATCCACTTCATCCTCATTGATGGTTGTTCTGTTTGCAAAAATGATAAGGTGTGAAGCCTCCACAATTTGTGATTGTCCCCAAGCAGCAGGTTGAACTTTTGCTCTTAATTCAGGACTTTCAACTATTATAACTTTATAAGGTTGCAATCCATAAGAAGAAGAACTCAAGCGAATGGCTTCTTTTAAGGTGTTTAAATCTTCAGTTGTTATTTTTTTGGTGGAGTCGAATTTTTTTGTTGCGTATCTCCAGTTTTGATTTTCTATAAAAGCACTCATATTATTTTGATTTATTATTTAATTCTGATTTCTATATTTTTCTAACAGACTATTCAATTGGATTATTTCGTCTGCATCTAAATTTTTTGAAAAATGTTGTTCATGTGCAATTACTTTTGGATCTAGTTCTAGTAAGACGTCTAATCCTTTTTGAGTAATTGTAACTTCTATTTTACGTCTGTTTTCTGGACAAACTTTTCGGGTTACCAGGTCTTTCAGCAATAATTTATCCACTAAGCGGGTGGTGTTGCTGGTTTTGGCCAACATTCGTTCCTGTATCACGCACATATTTGCCGGACAACCTTTTTGACCTCTTAATATCCGTAGCACATTATACTGTTCTCCCGATATTTCGTAAGGCTTTAATATTTCATTAAAATTATCTGTAATAACATTTTGGGTATACAAAACGTTCAGAATAATTTTTTTTGAATTATCCATTGGAACGGTTGATTTTATTACTTCTTCAATTTTCATATTTGTATATATGTTATTTGTTGGTACAAATGTAACAAGTTTTTTATTTGTATATACAAATGTGTTGTTAAGTTTTTGTTAAAAATATTTCAGGGTTTTGATTTTGGGGTAATTATTTAATGTACTTTCATAAAGAGAATCCTATTGTGTTCAATGAAAAAAGGAGGTTTTTGTATGAAATTGGACGTTTGTGAATTTGGTGTAATTATGAATATAAGCTTGTTTAATTGAATATAGAATGTATTTAAAAGTAATTTTTTGCAGTTTATTTGATAAATTCGTAATTCCGCCTGTTTTACGGTTATTCGAAAACGTTTTCTTTAAAATTTTATCTAATTAACAATTGTATCGAATCATTTTACTCAAAAACATTGTAATTTTACCAAAAACAATACTTATGAATTTAACACAAGAAGATTGGGTTTCTCAATATGAAGCCGACGATAATGCAGTAATTCTGGATGTAAGAACTGAAGCCGAAGTTAATGAAGGAATGATTCCTAATGCCGTCAATATTGATATTTATGAGGGTCAAGGTTTTATTGATAAGTTGGCAGCCTTGGACAAATCAAAAAATTATTACGTGTATTGCCGCTCCGGAGCCAGAAGTGCCAAAGCCTGCGATGTGATGAATGAACTTGGTTTCGAAAACGCCTATAATTTGTTGGGTGGATTTTTGGAATGGGATGGCGAAGTAGTCTAACCCAACTTATAAGAAGCAAAGTCTTCATTTTTATTTACGCTTTCTAATGGAAAGCACAACCTATTTATAATTATAATGAATACAATACCTCAAGAATTTCAAATTACCTCATTGCTTGCACAAGATACGTACTTGGTTAATGGTGAATTAAAAAAATGGGCGGGTCAAATGACCCCAGTTTATTCCACAATTTCTTCCACTGAAAAATACGAACCCACTTTATTGGGAACTATCCCTTTTATGGGTGAAGCAGATGCTATGGAAGCTCTCGAAGCAGCCTCGTCGGCTTACAATAATGGACAAGGTTTGTGGCCTACCATGAAAGTGGTGGATCGCATCAAGTGTATGGAGAAATTCGTTGCACAAATGAAGACCACCCGAACTGAAGTGGTTAAATTTTTGATGTGGGAAATTGGAAAATCATTGGGTGATTCTGAAAAAGAATTCGATAGAACGGTGGAGTATATTTACGATACCATCGAACATTACAAACAATTGGACAGAAACAGTGGTCATTTTACAAAAAGCCAAGGCGTAAATGCCATGATTCGTCGTGGACCACTTGGAGTAGTTTTGTGTCTTGGACCTTACAATTATCCATTGAATGAAACTTTCTCCCTGCTTATTCCAGCATTAATAATGGGAAATACCGTGATTTTCAAGCCGGCAAAACACGGAGTTTTATTAATTTCACCTTTATTGGAAGCTTTCAGAAGCAGTTTTCCAAAAGGGGTAATCAATGTTTTATACGGAAGAGGTCGTGAAGTGGCTTCTCCAATAATGAAATCTGGAAAAGTCGATATTTTGGCTTTGATTGGAAACAGTAAGTCTGCAATTGCCTTGCAAGACCAACATCCAAATAAAAACAGATTGCGTTTGGTTCTTGGTCTGGAAGCCAAAAATCCGGCGATTATTTTACCAGATGCCGATTTAGATTTGGCGATCCAGGAATGTATCACGGGAACATTGTCGTTTAATGGACAACGTTGCACGGCTTTGAAAGTGTTGTATGTTCACGAATCAATTGCAGCCGAATTCAACAAACGATTTGCCGCCAAAGTGGACGAACTTGTTTTCGGAAATCCTTGGGACAAATCGGTTTCGCTAACGCCATTGCCGGAGAAAGAAAAACCAGCCTATATCCAGGAATTGATTGACGATGCAACCAGTAAAGGAGCAAAAGTAATCAATGCCAAAGGAGGAGAAATTTCGGATAATTTTATATTTCCGGCAGTTTTGTTTCCAATAAACAAAGAAATGCGTGTGTATCACGAAGAGCAATTTGGACCTGTTGTTCCTATATTGACTTTCAAGGACATTCAAGAACCTTTGAATGATATGGCGGAATCTAATTATGGACAACAAGTGAGTTTGTTCGGAAAAGACATCAAAACCATTGCGCCGCTTATTGATACTTTGGTAAACTTGGTTTGTAGAGTAAACTTGAACAGTTCTTGTCAAAGAGGACCGGATTTATATCCTTTCACGGGTCGAAAAGATTCAGCCGTGGGAACTTTGAGTATTTTTGATGCCTTGCGTTCTTTCTCTATTAGAACATTTGTTGCTTCAAAAGACAATGAGTACAACAATGCCATTTTACAGGAATTGTTGAACAGCAAAGAATCGAATTTCATTAACACGGATTATATCTTGTAATTGTTTATGAGAATCCATTTCAATACAAACCCGACAGTTTTTTTTAAGCTGTCGGGTTTAATTTTTTTAATAACATGCTCTTAAAATATTATTTTTAGGATTAGGCATTTTGTTTTGCACTAATTGTTATTTTTACACTTCAATTTTTTACTCAATATAATTATGTTTTCATTACAAAATAAAAAAGCGGTGGTTACCGGTGGTGGTAGCGGAATCGGAAAGGCAATTGCAAGTCTGTTTGCAAAACAAGGTGCGGAAGTGCATATCGTGGAATTGACCGAAGAAAGTGCCAAAGAAGCTGTTGCGGAAATTAGTGCTGCAGGAGGAAAAGTTTTTTCCCACGCTTGCAATGTGGCCAGTCAACAAGAAGTATTGGCAACATTCGAAAAAATCGGTAATATCAATATTTTGATCAACAATGCAGGAATTGCGCACGTGGGAAAAGTGGAAACCACGCCCGAAGCCGATTTTGACCGAGTGATGAGCGTAAACGTAAAAGGAGTTTACAATTGTTTGTATGCGGCCATACCGCAATTGCGACTTTCGGGTGGCGGCGTTATCCTCAATATGGCATCCATTGCCGTTTGGGTGGGATTGTCGGATCGATTTGCTTACTCCACAGCGAAAGGTGCGGTAATGTCGATGACTTTGTCTGTTGCCAAAGATTATATTGGCGAAAATATTCGTTGCAATTCGATGTCGCCAGCACGAGTACACACTCCTTTTGTGGATGGATTTATTGCCAAGAACTATCCAGACAATCAAGACGAAATGTTCGATAAATTGTCGAAATCACAACCGATAGGTCGTATGGGAAAACCAGAAGAAGTAGCAGCCTTGGCCTTGTTTTTATGCAGTGACGAAGCTGGTTTTATCACGGGTAGCGATTATCCTATCGACGGAGGATTTATTAAATTGAATAGCTAAATAAAATACTAATAAAATAAAAAGAGAAAGATGAAACTGATACGTTTTGGAGAAGCGGGTAAAGAGAAACCGGGAGTTTTAATTGGAGAAAAAAGATGGGATGTTTCCTCTATCGTAACTGATTATAACGAAGCATTTTTTGAGGAAAATGGATTGGAAAAATTAAAAAAAGCATTGGAAAGCAATCCTTCATTACCAGAAGTTGCTGATACAGTTCGTTTGGGATCTCCAGTGGCAAGACCTTCCAAAATTATTTGCATTGGATTGAATTATGTGGATCATTGCGTGGAAACAGGAGCGCCGATTCCAACCGAACCCATTATTTTCTTCAAATCGACAACTGCTTTGTGTGGGCCAAACGACGATTTGGTGATTCCAAAAAATAGCGAAAAAACCGATTGGGAAATTGAATTGGCATTTGTGGTAGGAAAGAAAGCCAGTTATGTTGACGAAGCTGATGCAATGGATTATGTGGCTGGATATTGCTTGCACAACGATTATAGTGAAAGAGCTTTTCAATTGGAACGCGGCGGACAATGGGCAAAAGGAAAGGGTTGCGATACTTTCGCACCACTTGGCCCCTTTATGGCCACGACAGACGAAATTGCCGATGTGAATAATTTGTCAATGTGGTTGACCGTGAATGGTAAAACCTATCAAAATAGTAACTCTTTGAATTTAGTGTTCAAAATTCCTTATTTGGTTCACTATTTGAGCCAGTTCATGACTTTGCTTCCAGGCGACGTGATTAGTACGGGAACGCCTCCAGGAGTTGGTTTGGGAATCAAGCCAAATCCAGTATATATCAAAGCAGGCGATGTAATTGAATTGGGAATGGAAGGATTGGGTTCCAGCAAACAAGTTGCGGTTGCTTACAAGAAATAATTTTTCAAAAAGATTATAAAAAAAACAGCGGGATTTTTCACGCTGTTTTTTTTATGGTTTTAAATCTCTGAAAGATTAAACTTAAATCGAATTCCTGTCTATAAAATTAAAAGGAACTTTTATCTTTCCTTTTTCGCCGTTAAGAATCATTCGAGCTGCGGTTTCACCCATTACCTTGAAATCGGTTGAAATTACCGTTATGCCAAGTAATTCTTTTAGTGGAGTGTCATTATAGGATATTACTCCAATGTCTTTTCCCAAAACCAATTCGTCATCCCTTATTTGTTTTACCAGATTAACCAAGTCGGATTCTTCAATGGTAATAAACAAGTCCCCTTTTTTAAGGATCATGTCGGCATATACATGATTGTGGATTTCAAAATTCAAGGAATTTTCGATGCAAAACTTTTTGAATCCAATCAAAATCCTTCTTGGGTAAGGATAGATTGCATTTTCGGGATAAATTAAAATTAATTTTTTATATTTTGCTATTTTGTCAATGCCCTCACTTAGGGCTTGGTAGATGTCGTTTTCAAAATCTTGGTAAACTTCCAGTATTTCGCCATCCATTCCAAGTTTTATGTTGTCCATAATGACAAGCTTTTCTTTGGGTAAACTTTTTATGGCTTTTACCACTTCATCGGTATAACTGATGTGTTTTAGGCTGTCCGTTTTGAAGTGTGGCATTATTACATAGTAATCATAGTCGTTTTTGTATTTGTCCAGCAGGTTCAAAAACAAGGTTTCGTCACAATGGTAAATATGCAAATCGGTATGTGAATTGGCTCCAATACCATTAACAAAAGCATTGTAAGTGGCCATTTTATAGGAACTTAATTTATTGAATAAAAACAAGATGTTTACCTTGGAAATTAGTTTGGTCCTGGTAATATAATAACCCTTGCCTTTTATGGATGAAATTACTTTTCTTTCCTTGAGGATATTATAGGCCTTTTCCACGGTATCCCTCGACATGTAAAATTCCTCGCTAAGGATGTTGATCGACGGGATTTTTTGGTCTATTTTCAGATTGCCATTGGCTACATTAAAAATAATGGAGTCCACGATTTGCTGATACTTCGGCACTCGTGAATCTTCGTCAATCTTAATAAATTTAATCATGTTCATGTTTAATAAATTATACCTATTTCAGGTAATTTATATTTCAAACCGTTGCCGTTTCGTTTAAGTCTAGTTCAGAAAAAGGAATGTTCTTGTTTCTAATTCCTTTAAATCTCCAAATTTTAGTTTCATTGAAAGTTTAGAACTAAATTCAATTGATGAGATTTTAGTGGTTTTCACTTTTTTGAATGAAGAGCACCATATAATTATATCGTTTGCGCAAATATAATATTAAAAATAAAAGTGTTGCTATTAAAAATGATTTTATAACATTGATTTCTGATGAAAAGTATGAAAAGTAATAAAGAAGCCTTGGTGTTGGTGTCTTAGAAAGAATGGTTTTTGTGGATTTTGTTTTGAAAACCTTATTTTTTGTTATTGTCCATTTTTTTTGAAATACGGATTTAGGCGTAAATTATCTAACATTAAAAAAAGATATTGTTAAAAAGTGCTGTTGGTTAAATAGTTATAAATTTTTAGTAAATTTGGTAGGGAAATTTAAAACCGCTTTCTAGTTTGGCAGGTGTTTCTAGCTAAAATCTTAATTTGTAGCGATAAATCAGGAGTTTACATTGAAATTATTTTTGATTTTTTTTATTCTTCATGACAAGAATGGAGGGGGAATCAAGGCTTTTTGGTTTGTATAATTTGTTTATGGGTAAAAACAGCTGTTCTGGTAAAGGATAGTACAGGATAGTTTACTCTTCCTTATTCTTTTATTTTACGACACTATAACGATTGACCTTAAACCAAATTATAAAATAACCATTAATCTAATTATCAAATGCAAGTATTACTCGGAATTATTTTTCACTCCATAGGAGGTTTTTCATCAGGAAGTTTTTATATGCCTTTCAAAAAGGTCAGGGGATGGGCTTGGGAAAGTTATTGGATTGTAGGAGGATTTTTCTCTTGGTTGATCGTTCCGCCACTTGCGGCTTATTTGACTGTTCCGGGATTTGTTGACATTATCAGTAATACAGCTCCAGCGATAAAAGCGGTTACTTATTCTATGGGATTGATTTGGGGAATCGGGGGACTTACTTATGGTCTTGGTGTTCGCTATTTGGGAATGTCATTGGGTAATTCAATAACCTTGGGTTTTTGTTCGGCTTTTGGGGCGTTGGTTCCTTCCATATATTATAACTTTTATCCTGTAGCTGGCAAAACATCTTTTACCGACATGTTGCACAGCACTGGTGGGCAAATGGTTTTGTTGGGAGTCGTGGTATGTTTGCTGGGAATCGCTTTCTCGGGTAGAGCAGGCATGCTCAAGGAACTTGATTTTGAAGGGGCAGATACGACGCATATTAGAGATAAAGATTTTAGCTTGGTAAAAGGGCTTATCATAGCAATTATTTCAGGTATTTTGAGCTCTTTTTTCAATTTTGGTATTGAAGCTGGAAAACCAATGGCTGATGAAGCGGTTGCTCAAGGTTTTAATCCCTTGTTTCAAAACAATGTAACTTACATTGTGATACTTTGGGGTGGATTGACAGTCAACTTTATATGGTGTATGTATCTTAACTTTAAAAACAAAACATTTGGTGATTATGCCAACAGCCAAACGCCAATAACCAAAAACATTTTGTTTTCGGCTTTGGCAGGTACAATGTGGTTTTTGCAATTCTTCTTTTATGGAATGGGGGAAAGCAAATTGGGTAACGGAGCCAGTTCTTGGATTTTGCACATGGCGACGATTATTTTGACGGCCAACTTTTGGGGATTTTACTTGAAAGAATGGACAGGTGTTTCGAAAAAAACCTTCAGTACATTCCTTATTGGCATCGGTCTTATCCTTGCCTCGATTGTGATAGTGGGGATTGGAAATTCACTTTAATGCGGAATAAAAAAAATATTAATATAAATATATAACAACAATGTCAAATATAAATTCAAACAACATGACTTTTAAGCACGTAAGCTACCTATGGGATGAAGAAAAGGCTGCAGCATTAGCAGGAGATGAAGTAGCACTTTTTATTTACCGTTCCAATTTATTGGGAGCGGATTTAAGATTAACAAACTACGGAGGTGGAAACACTTCTGTAAAAATCACGGACAAAGACCCTTTGACAGGAGCTCCTTCTGAAGTGATGTGGATTAAAGGTTCTGGTGGAGACATTGGAACATTGACAAAATCAGGTTGTGCAGCACTTTATTTGGAAAGGTTGCTAAACCTTGAAAACGTATATAGAGGAATTGAATTCGAAGATGAAATGGTTGAATTGTTCAATCACTGTATTTTTGACTTGGCTTCCAAAGCGCCTTCCATTGATACGCCATTGCACGGTTTCTTGCCTTTCAAGCACATTGACCACTTGCATCCAGATGCTGCAATTGCCATTGCTGCCGCAAAAGATGGTGCGAAAATCACCGAAGAATTGTTCAACGGAGAAATCGGTTGGGTGGGATGGCAACGTCCAGGTTTTGACCTTGGATTGCAAATGCGCGCTTGTCTTCAAGAAGCTGAAGCAAAAGGAAAAAAACTAAAAGGAGTAATGTTGGGTTCTCACGGTTTGTTTACTTGGGGTGACACGGCTTACGAAAGTTATGTAAACACACTTGAAGTTATCGAAAAGTGTGCAGAATATTTAGAGTCTAACTATGGTAAAACTCGTCCAGTATTTGGAGGTCAAAAAATAGAAAGTCTTCCAGTTGATGCCCGTAAATTGCAAGCTGCAAAATTGGCTCCAATCTTGAGAGGTTTCTGTTCTTCAGAACGTAAAATGATTGGTCACTATACTGATGATTCTAGAGTATTGGAATTCATCAACTCTAATGATTTGGAAAAATTGGCTCCTCTTGGAACTTCTTGCCCTGACCACTTCTTGCGTACCAAAATCAGTCCGTTGGTAATTGAATTGGCTCCAAACGAAGATTTATCTGATGTGGAAGCAATCAAAGCAAAGTTAGCTCCAGCTTTTGAAGCTTACCGTCAAATGTACTCTGAGTACTATAACACTTGCAAAAAATCAAACTCACCAGCAATGCGTGATCCAAACCCGGTTGTAATTTTATATCCTGGAGTTGGTATGTTTACTTTTGCAAAAGACAAAACAATGGCTCGTTTGGCATCTGAATATTATACAAATGCCGTAAACGTGATGAAAGGTGCTGAAGCAGTTTCAGAATATACTTCATTGCCACGTCAAGAAGCTTTCGATATCGAATATTGGTTGCTTGAAGAAGCTAAATTGCAACGTATGCCAAAACCAAAAGCATTATCTGGAAGAATTGCCTTGATTACAGGTTCTGCAGGAGGAATTGGAAAAGCTATCGCCAAGAAATTTGCTGAAGAAGGAGCTTGCGTGGTTATCAACGACATCAACGAAGAGCGTTTGGCTGGAGCCACGGCTGATTTTACCAAAGCTTTTGGTAAAGATGCAGTTTCAAGCACTTTATTGAACGTGACAGATGAAAAAAGTACTGAATTAGCATTGGATGCAGCTTGTTTGGCATTTGGTGGAGCAGACATCATCGTGAATAATGCGGGAATCAGTATTTCTAAATCTATTGCAGAACATTCTTTGGAAGAGTGGGACAGATTGTATGATATTTTGGTAAAAGGACAATTTATTGTTTCTAAAGCTGGAATTGAAGTAATGCGCAAACAAGGTTTTGGTGGAGATATCGTGAATATCGTATCTAAAAATGCAGTAGTTGCAGGACCAAACAATCCTGGATATGGTTCAGCTAAAGCGGCTCAAGCTCACTTGACTCGTTTGATGGCTGCCGAATTGGGAGCAGACAAAATCCGCGTGAATACGGTAAACCCTGATGCGGTAATCTCTGATTCCAATATTTGGTCAGGTGGTTGGGCTGAAGGACGTGCAAAAGCTTACGGTATCACCGTTGCTGAATTGCCTGCATACTATGCAAAACGTACTTTATTGAATGAAATCATATTGCCGGATGATATTGCCAATGCTTGTTTTGCATTCGTGGGAGGCTTGTTGGGTAAATCAACAGGAAATGCCTTGAATGTGGACGGTGGTGTATCAATGGGCTTCTATAGATAAGAGCTGCTTGTAAAAGCGCAGTAACATTCGCTTTTATAGATAATAATACTACTTTGGTTTGGTTAGTAGTTAAGTTGATTTTTCTAACGTCCGATATTTCGGGCGTTAGATTATCTAAAATCTGCAAACAATACAATCACGAAGACTTTTTTAAAGTAACTTCAACCCAGTAATGGGTAAAGAAGTTTTATATTTAATTTTAAAATAAAAATATTATGTTAATCGAATCAAGCAAAATTGCTTCACATAATGACGGTTTATTAAAATCTCATAAAAATAAATTGGTTTTCACGGCTTCTGAAATTGCAGAAACGGAAAGCATCATCCAAAAATTAATTGATTTCCAAATTGCCATTCCATCTTGGGCTTTAGGCACGGGAGGAACACGTTTTGGTCGTTTCCCGGGTGGTGGAGAACCTCGTTCTTTGGAAGAAAAAATCGAAGACGTAGGTTTGCTACACGCTTTGAACAATGCTTCTGGTGCTATTTCTTTGCACATTCCTTGGGATATTCCAACAGATCGCAATGCGATTAAAGCATTGGCGGCACAACACGGATTGAAATTTGATGCGGTTAATTCGAACACTTTTCAAAATCAAGCTGATCAAGAGCATTCTTATAAATTTGGGTCTTTGCAAAACGTGAACAAAGCGGTTCGCAAACAAGCCATTGCACACAATATTGAAGTAATCCAACAAGGAATCGAATTGGGTTCCGAGTCATTGACTGTTTGGCTTGCCGACGGTTCTTGTTTTCCGGGACAACTAAATTTCCGTAAAGCGTATCAAAACACTTTGGAAAGTTTGGAAGAAATTTATGCTGCCTTGCCTTCTAACTGGAAATTATTCTTGGAATACAAATGTGCCGAGCCTAATTTCTATTCAACTACAGTTGCCGATTGGGGGCAATCGTATTCTTATGTGAAAAAATTGGGAGACAAAGCTAAAACTTTAGTTGATTTAGGGCACCACCTTCCAAACGCCAATATCGAGCAAATTGTTTCTTTATTGTTGATGGAAGATAAATTAGGTGGATTCCACTTCAATGATTCTAAATACGGTGATGACGATTTAACTGCCGGTGCATTGAAACCTTATCAATTGTTCTTGATTTTCAATGAATTGGTTGAAGGTATGGATGCTAGAGGAATGAACCACGCAACTGACTTAGGTTGGATGATTGATGCTTCACATAACGTGAAAGACCCAATGGAAGATTTGTTGCAATCTGTAGAAGCGATCATGGTGGCTTATGCACAAGCGCTTTCTGTTGACAGAAAAGCATTGGAAATTGCACAGGAAGAAAATGATGTGGTAAAAGCGCAAGAGATTTTACAAAATGCTTTCCGTACCGATGTTCGTGCATTAGTAGCTGAAGCTCGTTTGCGTTCTGGTGCTGCGCTTAATCCAGTTGGATTATACCGTCAGTTGGCTGTACGTGATGCTTTAATTGGAGAAAGAGGATTGAAAACGGTAGCTACTGGTTTGTAATTCAAATCTTTGTGAATAAATAGAAGTTGCACAAATTTGACACGATTTTAAACTAAATAAGTGTTGGGTTTGTGCAATTCTTGGATAATAAAATGAATATAATCCGTTTTTCGGACTGTCTATAAAATAGTTAAAAATGAATGTAGTTGCGATTTTTGATATTGGGAAAACAAACAAGAAAGTCTTTTTGTTCAACGAAAATTATCAAATTGTATGGGAGAAATCAGTGATTCTTGCCGAAACGGTGGATGAAGATGGTTTTCCCTGCGAAAATATTTTGGAACTCAGCAAATGGGTAGCCGATAGATTGACTGAACTGAAAGAATTGAAAGATTATATCCTGAAAGCTATTAATTTCAGTACCTATGGCGCCAGTTTTGTCTATGTTGATGAACAAGGCAAGGCTTTGACACCGCTGTACAATTATTTGAAGCCTTATCCGGAAACCTTGTTGGAGAATTTTTATCCAAAATACAAAGGGAAGAAAAAATTTGCCGTTAAAACTGCTTCACCTGTTTTGGGAAGTTTGAATTCTGGAATGCAAATTTATAGATTCAAGGAAGAAAAACCAGATTTGTTCGCGAAGGTAAAATATTGCCTGCATTTGCCCCAGTATTTGAGTTCCATTTTGACTCAGCAATATTTCACGGATATTACAAGCATTGGTTGCCATACCGGACTTTGGAATTTCAAGAAGATGAAGTATCATAAATGGGTGACCAACGAAGGAATAATAGACAAATTGCCGCCTATTCAAAATGTGGAAGAAACCTTGAAAATCGAGGACGGAATTTCGGTTGGAATTGGTTTACATGACAGTTCTTCGGCCTTAATTCCATATACCATAAATTTTACGGAGCCTTTTGTGTTGTTGTCAACAGGAACTTGGAGCATTTCCATAAATCCGTTCAATGATACGCCTTTGACTTCCGATGAATTGAAAAAAGACTGTTTGTGCTTCTTGCAAAACAAAAAAATACCGGTAAAAGCTGCCCGATTGTTCGCCGGAAATACACATGAAGTTCAATCCAAACGTATTTCGGAACATTTTGGTTTGCCAAATGATTTCTACAAAGAGATTACCTATAACAAGGATATTATTGCCGATTTGAGGATTACAAACTTCAAGGAAAGCTCTTTTAACACCGATAGTTATATCGAAAAATGTCCTTTTGAGAACAGAAATCTGGAAGGTTTTAAAAACCACGAGATTGCCTACCATCAATTAATTTTGGACATCATTGCACAACAAGTGCTTTCGACAAGATTGGTCATCGACAACAGTCCTGTCAAGAAAGTTTTTGTGGATGGCGGTTTCAGCAAGAATTCCATCTTCATGAATTTATTGGCGCAGGCTTTCCCAGAAATGGAGGTCTATGCCGCTTCAATGGCGCAAGCCAGTGCTTTGGGAGCTGCTTTGGCCATTCACGAAAGCTGGAATCCAAAACCGATTCAAAACGACTTGATTGATTTGAAATTTTACAAACATTAAATGGATTGTGCTTAACTGATACTTAAAATATATTTTTATGTGAATTTCACGAATTAACACGAATTTTTAATCTAAAATATAGACTGGAATTGGTTAAAATTCGTGAAATTTGTGTTTTAAAAATAGTTGTAGTCCACAAAGTGGATAATCATAAAATAATTTGATTATCCGTTACTAATGCCAACAGGAATTTTGTTGGTTTATAAAAAAAATAAAGTTATTTTTCTCTTGAAACCATTAAGATATTAAGGTTCATTAAGGATAAAAACTTAATATCTTAATGGTTTAAAAAAATATAGTAATTTTTTTGGTTTGCTTTGCGGACAGTAATACAAAATAATAAATAACTTACCATGAAAATAGGACTTTTTATACCCTGTTATGTAGATCAGTTTTATCCGAAAGTGGGTATTGCCACCTATGAATTGTTACAAAAATTAGGATGTGATGTTAGTTTTCCAATGAAGCAAACCTGTTGTGGCCAGCCAATGGCAAACAGCGGATACGAGCATTTGACCAAAGGTTGCGATGCCAATTTCGTGGCCAATTTTGCCGAATTCGATTACATCGTTTGTCCTTCTGGAAGTTGTGTCTTGCACGTAAAAGAGCATTTGCACGACGAAAAAAACGAAGCATTGGCTACCAAAATCAGAAAATCCGTTTTCGAATTAACGGAATTCATCACCGATATTTTGAAAGTGGAAAGCATAGACGGTCATTTCCCACACAAAGTAGGTTTGCACCAAAGCTGCCACGGACAACGTGGATTGAAGCTTTCGCAAATGAGCGAGTTGAATGCTCCTTTTTTCTCCAAACCAGAACAATTGTTGGCTAAAATGAGCGGAATCAATTTGGTTTCCTTGAACAGAAAAGATGAATGTTGTGGTTTTGGAGGTACGTTTTGCGTGACCGAGGAAGCCATTTCCGTTAAAATGGGAAAAGACCGCATCAAAGACCACGAAGCCCATCAGGTTGAATATATTACTGGTTTCGACATGTCTTGCTTGATGCATATGGAAGGTATTTTGAGAAGAGAGCAAAGTCCAATCAAGACGATTCACATTGCCGAAATATTGAATTCGTCCACAGTGAAAATCGAAATTAAGTAACGAATTTTTTAGTCTTAAAAATTTAACTCCATAATGAAAAAATTGACCCTGGGTTTAGCCGTATTTGTTTCACTTGTTTTCTTGTCATTCAAGACGGATAAATCTACTGTTACCATAAAAGAAGTTGTCGTTGAAGCGCCTTTTGAAATGTCGGCCATTAAAACACCGGATTTCAGCAATTGCAAGAAACTGTCCATTGTTGATTTTGGTGCAATAAAAGGGGACAAGGAGAAAACTTCCAAAGCCATCAATAAAGCGATTGAAAAAGCCAGTAAAATGGGTGGTGGAATAGTCGTTATTCCCGAAGGAGAATGGCTGACAGCGAAAATTCACTTCAAAAGTAATGTCAATCTGCATTTGGATAAAGGAGCAGTCCTGCTTTTTTCTGAAGATCCAAAGGATTATTTGCCTGCCGTAAACAGTACTTGGGAAGGATATGAATGCCTTAATTATTCTCCGTTGATTTATGCTTACCAATGCAAAAATATCGCCATTACGGGTGAAGGACAATTAAAAGCAAAAATGGATGTTTGGAAAACTTGGTTTACAAGACCCAAAGGACACATGGAAAGCTTGAAGCGTTTATACAATTTGGCTTCTTACAATAAACCAATGGAAGAGCGACAAATGGTCAATGACAGCGCACATTTCCGTCCCCAATTCATACAATTTAACCGTTGCGAAAATATTTTGATGGATGGTGTTACCATAACGAATAGCCCTTTTTGGACGATTCACCTTTTTCTTTCCAAGAATGTTATTCTTAGAAACCTAAAAGTGTATGCACACGGTCACAACAATGACGGAGTAGATCCAGAAATGAGTGAAAATGTATTAATTGAAGATTGTGTTTTCGACCAAGGCGATGATGCTATTGCAATTAAATCGGGTTGTGGTAAAGGTGCTTGGTTATTAAATACACCGTCTAAAAATATTGTTATCCGAAACTGTACCATTAAAAATGGACACCAATTGGTAGCCATCGGAAGCGAATTATCGGGTGGTGTCGAAAACGTGTTTATCGACAAATGTACTGTCGTGGATGGCGCCAAATTAAACCATTTGCTGTTTATAAAAACCAATGAGCGAAGAGGAGGATACGTGAAAAATATTTACATGAGCAATATCGTTGCGGGCAAAATCGACCAAGGAATCATGGGAATCGAAACGGATGTATTGTATCAATGGCGAGATTTGGTTCCTACCATAGAACGAAGACTTACCCCGATAAAAAATGTCTATCTCGAAAACGTGAAAGCTACCGACGTGAAATTCATTTCGAGAGTATTGGGGCAGAAAGAGCTTCCTGTGGAAAATGTATTTCTGAAGAATGTTCATGCCGATTTGATTAAAGGAAACCTTAGCATACACGAAAATCTCTTGAATTTCGAGAGCCAGAATTGATAAAATAAGCATTGGAAAAGGTGCTAAAAGTTATAACATAAAAATGATTGCAGAGAGTTTATAATCTTCAATTTTTAAACTGATAAAAAGATGTCTTCAAACAAAATAATGCAACATAGCGAAGCCGCTGCCATTTTCAACAAAGATGAAAAAAGGGTAGATTGGCACGACGAAACTCTTTGGTTTGTTCGAGAAAAAAGGGATAAAGCCGCTTTTCAAATTGCGGACTGGGAAGTATTGCGAGAAACCGCTTCGCAAATCAAGAACAACGTGCTTTCGAATATCAATGATTATTTGGTCGAATTTGAAGCAAATGCCCTTAAAAACGGCATCATTGTGCATTGGGCTGCCGATGGAGCCGAACACAATAGAATTGTCCATTCCATTATGGAAAAACACGGCGTGAAGCAAATGGTCAAGTCCAAATCGATGCTTACCGAAGAATGTCACCTGAACGAATATTTGTCCGAAAAAGGAATTGACGTCATCGATTCCGATTTGGGTGAACGCATCGTACAACTTCGAAAAGAACCGCCAAGTCATATCGTTTTGCCTGCCATACACCTTAAAAAACAAGATGTAAGCGAGACTTTCCACGAACATCTTGGAACCGAAAAAGGGAACAACGACCCACAATATTTAACCGAAGCCGCGCGATTGCACCTCAGGGATACTTTCCTTACCAGAAAAGTGGCCTTGACGGGAGTCAATTTTGCCATTGCCGAAACGGGAGAAATCGTGGTTTGCACCAATGAAGGAAATGCCGACATGGGCGTTCACCTTGCCGACGTGCATATTGCCTGCATGGGTTTCGAAAAAATAATCCCGCAACGCAAACATTTGGGGGTTTTCTTGAGATTATTGGCTAGAAGTGCAACGGGGCAACCTATTACCACTTTTTCGAGCCATTTCAAAAAACCAAGAGACGGAAAAGAATTGCACATTGTCATTGTGGACAATGGCAGAACTACGCAATTGGGTAGAGCAGATTTCAGGAATTCATTGAAATGCATCCGTTGTGGTGCTTGCATGAATACCTGTCCAGTTTACAGACGAAGCGGCGGACACAGTTATCATACTGCCGTGGCGGGACCAATTGGATCCATCTTGGCACCAAATCTCGATATGAGCAAGAATGCCGATTTGCCTTTTGCCAGTACGCTTTGCGGTTCTTGTACCAATGTTTGTCCCGTGAAAATTGACATTCACGACCAATTGTACAAATGGCGTCAAGTATTGGTAAAAGAAGGTTATACGCCAACGTCAAAAACCATTGCCATGAAAGGAATGTCGGCTGTTTTGTCTAATCCAACCGTGTTTGATTTGGCAGGTAAAATGGGAAGATTCGTGATTAAAAATGCGCCTTTTATGGTAAACAATAGCCTGAATGCGTGGTACAAGCAAAGAGAAATGCCTGCGCCACCCGAAGAATCATTCAGGGAATGGTACAAGAAAAACGGAAAAGAATTTAAAGGAAAAGACAATGAGTAGCAGAGCCAGTATTTTAGAAAAAGTAAAGCAAAACCAGCCTTCAACGGTTAGTGAATTGCCCAATCTGACTTTTTTGGGGTTGGAAACTTATGATATTCTCGAAAAGTACAAAACGATCCTGAAAAGTATTGGAGGTGATTTTGTTGAAGTTTCAAATTACGATGGTGTAATTGACTTTGTCAAGAAAAATTATGCAACCGATAAACGTATGATTACCACCATTCCCGAATTGGCTGAAATTGATACTACTGATTGGTTCAATGACGATCCCCATTCCTTGGAAGACGTGGAATTGACTTTGGTCAAAGCCCATTTTGGCGTTGCCGAAAACTCTGCTCTTTGGGTAACGGACGATATTTTGGGACAAAGAGTTTCGACTTTTATTCCGCAATATTTGGCCATAATCGTCAATAAAAAGGATATTGTGTCCACGATGCATCAAGCTTATGAGCGCATCGGAAACCAAGAATATGGTTTCGGGACTTTCATTGCCGGTCCGTCCAAAACTGCCGATATTGAGCAATCGTTGGTATTGGGAGCTCACGGTGCGAGAGGTTTGACCGTGTTTTTGATGGAGTAAATTGAAATTGTATATAAACAACAAAATCCTGTAAATCATTTGGTTAACAGGATTTTTTTTGGAATGGATTTGTGAATGCGTACTTAGGTTGTTGTTTTTAGTTTAAAAATAAACAGTAATTTTCGTTAGACTTACTTCGTCAGTTTGTTGTCAATCGGGTATTATGGTTGCGAATATGGAGAGGTAGAGTTCAATTCAATTATCGGCATTATTTTTGATAAACTTAATAATTGTTTTCTTAGAAAAATAAAGATATTTTGTGAAATAAAACTAAAAATAATTTGTCTGTTCCAAAGCCAATGAATCTAAAATTACACCGATTTTCGAAGTTTTTATATCTCGTCCCATTGTTTTTGGGTTTTTCGTCCTATGCGCAAAATAACGTTGTCATTGTGGACTCATTAACCAAACAGTTGCAAAGGTTGCCCAAAAACAATGTTTCCGAATCGGTTTATTTGCAGACCAGCAAAGGCATTTATGAAACTGAGGAGGACGTATGGTTTAAGGGCTATGTATTGGATGCACAACATTTTTATCCGTCAGCACGCAGCAAAACACTCTTTGTGCAATTGATAGAAGACAAAACCGATCAGGTTGTTTGGGAGAAAAAATACGAAATAGAAAATGGTTTTGTGGATGGGCATCTCTTTTTGAAAAATGAATTGCCGGAAGGAATATACACCCTGTCAGCCTATAGCGCCCATTCTGCTGACGGCAACGCTAAAGAGTTTTATGCCGCAAAGAAGCTGGAGATTCAAAAAACAATAAAACGCAAAACCACTGTGGCTCCAATTCAAAAAGACAGTATCGTACTTTTTACGACCTATCCGGAAGGCGGAAAATTAGTCTCCGGTATCGAGAGTACATTGGCTTTTAAAGCCGTCAATTCGAAAGGATTACCCGTGGAAGTATTGGGAACTTTATTCGAAAACAATGTTCCTTTGATCCCTTTTAAAAGTAGCCATGCCGGTATGGGCGGTTTCGATTTCACGCCGGATGTAAACAAAAAATACCATATTCAGCTTAATGAACCGGCATCGGACAAAATGTATGACATTGCCACTATCGAACCAAGCGGAAAAGCAATACACCTATTGGGCAATACCAAAGAAGCGGTGTTCTTTAAAATCGCGCAAAGCGATGGTCTAAAAGAAGAAACGATATATCTAAGACTCCAGATGAGGGGTATAGTTTACGGTATGGCAACTGATTTGTTGAAAAAAGAACTGGTCATCAAAATTCCGTTAACTGATATTCCCCAAGGCATTTCCGAAGTGACCCTTTTCGACCAAAATGCGGTTCCTCTGGCTGAGCGGTTGGTCTATGTCAACCAAGACCAAAAATTAGCTATCACAACAGAACTCGACAGAAGTGCATATACTGTAAAGGAAAAGGTAAAACTAAAAATAAAAGTGACGGACCAAAACGGCCAGTCCATTGTGGCACATTTGGGATTGAGCGTGTATGACGAATTGTATCAAAACAAGCAGGACTCAAAAAATATCAAGAGCCATTATTTGCTTTCCACACAACTAAAAGGAAACATTTATGACCCCGCCTATTACTTTAACGAGCAAAATAAAGACCGCAAGGAGGCATTGAATTTATTGATGCTCACCCAAGGATGGCGAAATTACGTTTGGAATGAAGACAATTTGAAGCTCCAAGGCAATAGCTTCCCCATCGTTTTTGACGAGATGGAAGGAAAAGTCCGTTTAAAGAACCCCAATGACACCGTAATGAAAAAAATTAGAAATTACTCCAAGGGCCTAATGGAAGCCATTAGAAAAACTAGAGAAATTAGAAAAAAAGGAATATTCGTAATTTCAGGAGACGAAAGCAATGGAAAAAATTTTATAATGACAGATACTACGGGGCGGTTTACTGTTGGCCCAAAAGAATTAAAAAAAGGGGAAGGAGGCAATACATATTTTCAACTAATAACTCGTAAACCAGTAAATGATACTCCTGAACCTAAATATCTTATAAATGTCATGGATGTTTCATTTGAAGAAATCAATAAACAGCGCAAAGACAAAACCATTTTTTATCCCATATCAAAGATTGTGAAGCCAAACGAAAAAGTGGCTGCTCCTTCAATGGATCGGATAACTATAAACAAACTAAAAGAAGTTGTGATTACTTCAAAAAAGAAATTTAGGGATAAGATTATCGGGAAGCTTGATAGTTTAGCTAGATTAAAAGACTATGTATGCAGGTTTAATATTTTAAATTGTTCCAACCATATAGGGGAATTTGATAATAGAAAACCTAGGGAAGGCCAAATTTACGAGGGAGCTGGTGGAATTCCATATCACTACGGAGACCGAACCGAAGCCGAACTTTTGGCACGTATAAATGTCGCAAAGTTGGAAGGCTATTATGGCAAAAAAGTGTTTTATGAAACGGTGTATGATGAAGTAACAATCACTGATACAGCGCCAGATTATCGCAATACCTTATTTTGGAAACCGGATATTATCACTAACAACCAAGGAGAAGCTACAATCGATTTTTTCTGTTCGGATATTAACTCCTTGTTTATAGGAAACATCGAAGGAGTAAGTGGCAATGGCTTGTTGGGATCGGATAATTTTGAATTTAAAGTTGGAAAAAAAGTGAATTAAATTTTGAAAAAAGAATGAAAACAAAAAAATGTCATTTTTTAAGGTTTTTATATCTCGTCCCATTTTTTTTGGGTTTTTCTTCCTATGCGCAAAATAACGTTGCCGTTCCAGATTCATTAACCAAACAGTTGCAAAGGATGCCCAAAAATCCTGTTTCGGATTTGGTGTATTTGCAAACCAGCAAAAATATTTATGAAACCGAGGAAGACATATGGTTTAAAGGCTATGTCTTGGATGCACAATATTTTTATCCTTCAGGGCGCAGCAAAACTTTGTTTGTGCAATTGATAGAAGACAAAACCGACCAGGTCGTTTGGGAGAAAAAATACGAAATAGAAAACGGTTTTGTTGACGGGCATCTTTTTTTGAAAAACGAATTGGCGGAAGGAATTTATACTTTGGCAGCCTATAGTTCCCATTCTTTTGTCGGCAATGCCAAAGAGTTTTATTCCGCAAAGAAGTTGGAGATTCAAAAAACAATAAGTCTTAAAAAGATTGTTGCCCCGATTGAAAAAGACAGTATCGTGCTTTTTACGACTTTTCCCGAAAGCGGAAAATTAGTTTCTGGAATCGAGAGTACATTGGCTTTTAAAGCCGTCAACTCAAAAGGATTTCCCGTAGCTGTTTTGGGAACTTTGTTTGAAAACGGCATTCCTTTATTCCCTTTTAAAAGTAGTCACGCCGGTATGGGCGGTTTCGATTTTATTCCAGACAGCAACAAAAAATACCATATTCAACTCACGGAACCGGCATCGGAAAAAAAATATGACATTGCTCCAATTGCATCGAATGGGAAAGGATTACATTTTATAGGCAATACCAAAGATGTGGCTTATTTTAAAATTGCGCAAAGCGATGGACTAAAGGAAGAAAGGGTTTACTTGAGATTGCAAATTCGAGGAGTAGTTTATTCTATTGCAACGGGTTTGTTGAAAAAAGAATTGGTAGTCAAAATTCCTTTAAAAGAGATACCTCAAGGAATTGCCGAAGTCACCCTTTTTAATGAAAATTTTGTGCCACTGGCAGAGCGATTGGTGTATGTGAACCTGGAGCAAAAATTAAATATCAAGACTGAACTTAATCAAAGTGGATTTGCTGTCCGGGACAAGGCCAACTTAAAGATAAAAGTGACAGACGCGAATGGTCAGCCCATAGTGGCTCATTTGGGAGTAAGCGTGTATGACGGATTGTACCAAAACAAGCAAGATTCCAAAAACATCGAGAGTCATTATTTGCTTTCTACGCAGTTAAAAGGAAACATCCACGATCCTGCTTATTATTTCAACGAAAATAATAAAGACCGAAAACAAGCATTGAATTTATTGTTGCTCACCCAAGGATGGAGAAATTATGTGTGGAATGAAGACAATTTAAAAGAAAAAGGCAATTATAATCCCATTGTTTTTGATGAGATGAAAGGAAAAGTTCGTTTAGCAAATCCCAACAAGAAAGGAACTGAACCCGTTGGGGGAAAAGTGATAATAGTCTCTTCAGCCGATGATCATAAAGGCAATGATTTTTTAATAACGGATTCAACGGGAGTTTTTACCATTACTCCCGAACAGATAAAAAAAGGAGAAGGTGGTTATGCTTATTTACAACTGAGAACTCCTCCGAAACCTAAGTACCGTATCAATCTTGCCAATAATTTTTTTGAAGGAATCAATAAGAATCGTAAAAATAAAAACCTGATTTATCCCATTTCAAGATTAGAAGAAAAAAAGACTGAAGCGACTTCCCCTTTTGTTGGACGAGAAACGATAAACAAATTGAAAGAAGTTCAGATTGTTTCAAAAAAGAAGGGTTTTCGAGATAAATTCATAGGGAAGCTGGATAGTTTGGCTAGATTGGATCGAATTGTGGATTATTGGTGTATTAATGGTATTAAGAACTGTCCAAGACATATAGAATCTCGTCCTCATTATGAAGATTTAACTGAAGCCGAACTTTTAGAAATGTTTAATGTGGTAATGATAGAAGGGTATTATGGCAAAAAAGAGTTTTATGAACCCATTTATGATGAGGTGACAATAAATGACAGTACCCCAGATTTTCGAAATACTTTGTTTTGGAAGTCGGATGTCATAACCAATAAAGATGGAGAAGCCAGCGTGGATTTTTTCTGTTCGGACATCAATTCCTTGTTTATAGGAAATATTGAAGGAGTCACAGGTGATGGGTTATTGGGAGCGGAGAATTTTGAATTTAAAGTCAAGAAAAAAATAAATTAATTTTTGGAGTTATTAAGACTGTATTACTCTGTAAGACAATAAATTCTGTCGGTTTGGATAGCTGGAATTGCATTCTGTTCCCAGAAACGGGATAACAATCTACAAGCTAAATAAGTAAACTACATCTATTTTTTTTATTCAAAATTAAAGATTAAGTACGGCTATAAAATTTTATGACAGATTGGAAAGAATAATAAGTGAATTCAAAATTAGTAATATATAGTCTTGAAAAATTTTAATGAATTAATAATCCCCTCTCAATTATAATCGAGAAGGGGATTGTAGTTAAATTGTTTTAAGCGGGATTCTTTATTTATGGTTTTATCCAAATTTATTGTTTAATAATTCTTTGGGTAGATGTGCCTTGATCTGTAGTCACTTTTACCAAATAAATTCCAAGACTTAGATTACTCACATCGATAGCTTCTACCTCTTTTCCTATGCTTTTAACCAATGTACCGGTCATATTGTAAATCTCTACTTTTTCTATTTTCTGGTTAAAGGAAGATAGGAATATGGTGTTTGTTACCGGATTTGGATACAAAGTGAATTTCGGAGCTTGATTGTTTTCTTCTATGCCTAATGTGCCATACGAAGTTTTCATATAGAACAAGGCGTTTTCTGCACTTCCTTTAGCAATGGTATGACTACCAGCAAGAAGACTAACAGTAATTACTCCTCCTGTTTCAGGTGCAACTGCAGCCACAGCAGTATAAAGCACATTGTCAACTTTGATAGTGCTTCCTGCAGTTGCAACAAGCAAAGTTAATGTACTTGGTTGTGTGGTTGTGTATGTAATAACAGTTCCTGAACCTGTTTTTATACACTGTTTTATTATTAAACTTTTATAAATAACTGTTCCTTTCGAAGTAGAAAGCGAACCTGTCAAAGGAGTGATGTTGTAAAATGAGTTAGCTGTTCCTGAATCAAAATTATGTATTTCGTCACTAAGAGAACTGCTTGTAAGTGTAATGGCTCCTGATTGTGTAATTGCTGTGCCATTTCCAACAGTTGTAATTGTATAAGTTCCAGTTGCTGTAGGTGTTCCAGTAATAGTAAGTGTTTTTGCTGTAGTATCGGCCGTAGCAGTAAGACCTGCAGGCAAATCAGTTGCTGCAGCATTTATGGCATCTCCACCAAAGCTGAAAACAATAGCATTGATTGCAGTAGCAGTTGGCACTGATTGATTTTTGTTAGCTGGAGTACTTAGGGTGTGAGCACTTAAAGATGCTTCTCCCTGAACTGAAACCAATGCTGATTGATATGCAAGAATAGCCGCTTTCAATGGCAGGTTTACCTCGTGATCATTATCATCTACTGAATTGTCAAAAGTCCATTTGAAATCCCCTTTGTTTATTCTTCCTGCGTATGCAATTGCATTAGCTTTTGCATCATCAGGAGAGTCTGGATTAGAAATATACATTGTTGGGTCCGTGTCAAAATTATTGTATGGCCAAGCCCCATTAAAGGATACTACAGTAGGAGGAACAATTTCATTTCTAGTATTGGCAAGATAGGCATCAAACTGAGTCGGATTCGCAGTATGATAAACTAATTTATCAGAATTGTCAAACTTGTTGTTGTACGCTTTTGTCATTCCGCCTGCCTGACCAGAGAAAGTACCTTTTAGCGAATAACTACCAGTTGCGGTATCATACTTATCTGTTCCCTGTCCTGAAATCATCATTGGACGATCGCTGTTACGGAAGTAATTTCCTTCTATAAAAGCAGAAGTTTCAGTAGTGTTCCCAATAGAATATACAGAAACACCATCGTAATAGTTGTTGTAAACGTGTGCCGTGATATAATGCAAACGCGGTGCTCTTGAATCGATATGGTCGAACCAGTTGTGATGGAAAGTTATTTTTAGGTTGGATGTTTCGCCAGTCGCTCCGCCACAGCCCATTGCCTTGCCTGAATCCCAAAAGTGATTGTACGAAATAGTAATATCTGATGAATTCGCTTTCATGTCAATAGTTCCATCTCCTTTAACCTGATCGGCGTCACTTCCTGGTTTTCCATAAAAGAAATCGTTATTATGAACCCAGATATTAGAATTATCTCCATCCATACCTATAGCATCATCGCCAAACATAGTTATACCAACGTTTCTAATTTCAATCCCGCCAGAACGTTTTAAACCAAATCCATATCCATAAACGAAAGCATCTTCGCCTACACCTTCGAATGTAATATTCTCCGTTTTTCTTGTTGTAGCGTTAGATCCACGAAAGTCAAGAAAGTTCCCTGCATTTAATCCAGTAACCTCATTGTCTCTAAGAGTTCCAATCAGACGAATAATTAAAGGCGTTTTATCATAACCTGCACCACGAGCTGATAAAATATTCACCAAACCTGTCGCTGGAACAGCAGTGCCATTATTGTCTAATACCGTACCAGCCACTGTATTTGCTGTAGCACCTGTAATGTAAATGATTTTTGCCCCTGTTTTTGGAGTGCCATCCATATTGTATGCGCCAGGGATAATGCCGTTGGCAAAGGCAAAACCTTCTCTGTTGTGAGATTTTACAGTAAGTAATCCTGTAATTGCAGCATTTGCAATACTTTCTGTACCACTAATTACTGGAACAATTTTCAATGTATAGCTTCCAGCAGCAAGACCTAAAACATCGGCACGAAAATAAGTACCATAGCTGCGGATCAGTTGGGTGTCAATTTTTTTATCGGTTTGACCACCGCCAGTGTAATAAACATTGTAACTGTCAGCTCCGGCAAAAGGTGTCCATTTAACTGATGCTGATTCTAGCCAAGCAGTCGTTTCGGTAATGGTTACTTGCGACCAAATATTCACCGAAGCAAATAAAAGAGTCATACAGAGTAAAATTTTTTTCATAATTGATTCACTGTTTTTTTTAGAATCCAATCGGGAGTAGCCATCATAGAATATATATTCTTGTGCTACTCCCGATTGGATTATTTAGTATTTAATTATTTTGTAACGAGTACTTTTCTAATGGTTTCTCCATTAGCTGTTTTGATAAGGACGAGATACATTCCATTTTTAAATCCGCTAAGGTTTAATTCCGCAGACAGATCGTTAATTGTTAGGTTTTCTAACTGACGGCCATCCATTGAATAAATTTGAACAGACTTGATTTCAGATTCTGCCGACTTAATGTAAACCACATCTTTGGCCAATGTCGGATATAGTTGAATTTCATCGGTTTTCTTATCAACTGGATTATTAATACCCAAAGTCACATTAAGTAAATAATAAGCTGCGTTTTTGACAATAGAAACTCCGTCATCTGTAACATTTGCATAAGATGCACTATTTAGTCCTATTTGAATAAATTTCTGGGGAATTAATGTGCCCGATATGTTTGTGCCAGCAGGAACTTCAAAAATACTTACATTGGAAGAAAAACCTTTTACACTAGCTAATGACGTGATTATACCACCAGAAACGCTATTGAAAGACGCTGGATTCATATAGGTAATTCCTTTGGCACCATCCACAGCAGATAAAACTTGAACTTCATTTCCGTTAATCCAAGTAACATCTTTGAACATTGGATGTGTTTTATTGGCAACAACAAGGTTTGTTTCATATGCTTCCTGGCCATAACCTGAACTTGCCCAACTCCATGCAGCAGCATCCATTTTATAAGAATGTACCTTCATCATGATAAATGGTTTGTTCAATCCTTTTAATTGTGCTATACCTGCATCAGTAGATCCAGACACTTCACTGAATATCACTAAATCATAGGCATCATAAAAACCGGCAGGTTTTACAGTTGCTGTACTCACTTCAGTCACATCCATATAAATATTTGAATTAAGCGCAGGGAATATTTTCGAATCGTTTACGTATGATATTGATGAACTATTGGTCACGTAAGCAACTTTAGGAACAATAGCTGTAGCCTTAAGTTTAATGGTTCCACTAACTGAAACTGAAACGCCTGTGCCGCCAACAGTTGTAACCGTATAAGTTGACAATGCAGTAGGAATGCCACTTAGAGTAAGTGTCTTGTTTCCAGAATCTTTAGCAGAAGTGATTCCTGAAGGAAGTGCAGTAACATTAAGATCTGTAGCTCCACCACCCCAAGTGTAAACAATTGGATCGATAGCCGTACCAACTACAACTGTTTGGCTTTTGTTCGCTGGAGTGGTAACTGTTGGAGGAGGAATAGAAGTTATTGTAATTGTACCTTGTTTTGAAGTTACTCCAGCTGTTCCACCAGTTGTGGCAACAGTGTAAGTTCCATCCACTGTAGGCGTGCCACTGATTATAAGTGTTTTGTTGGTTGGATTCACTACACTTGTTAATCCTGCAGGTAATCCTGATACAGAAGCGCCTGTTGCAGTACCACCCCAAATATAGGTTATGGTTGTTATTGCATTACCAGTAAAAACATCTTGAATAGTATTTGCAGTGCTGGTAAGAATTGGACTTGGAGTACAATTACTAGTTATTATACCCTCAGCAGATACAAGTAATGTAGCACCTGCACCACAAGATGTACTTGAAACAGCAGCAACCACATCTGTTCTATTCATTGGTTTGTAATCGTATGTAGGAGGAGTTGCAAGTCCTGCATCAACCGCGTCGCCATAGTTCGGTTTAGTTAAAGGCAATCCGCCATAAGTGGTGTCATAAAACAAAACTGACTGAGGTTGAGGTCCATCCAATTGAACAGCATCTCCAACACCACTGAATACAGAACTTTCTAAATATAAAGTCGAACCATTAACGCCGCCTGTAAAACCAATATTATCGCTTGCCACCGGACTGTTCCAATATGAGTTTAAATAGTGTACATCAGCATTACGGGCACGAGCCATACGGGCTACGATACCAGCACCGTAATAAACATTTTGGAAAGTGACACTATAATGTCCATCAGCCGGGAAAGCTTCGTCTCCACCTCCAATAAGATTCGCAAAACGGTGGTCGCTAGACCCACCTGGACCTCCAGATTTATAAGGAATTAAATTAGAAAATTTACACCAAGAAATAGTAACATCATCAGCTGAACCAGTGTTGTCAAAACTGTCATCAACACCATCTTGAAATTCACAGTGATCAACCCAAAGTTTGGTACAACCATAATTACTAATTAAGTCATTGCCATCAACATCATAAGCACCTGCTCCCTTAAAAAGAATATTACGAATGATAACATTATGTGAACCAGCCCCTAAAGATATATTACCTGTTTTTTCAGGTATAAGCCTCTCCGTATTATAAATTGTAGCCCCAGGTAAACCAATAAGAGATTTGTTTTTCAATACAATCGAAATAGGAGCATTTAATGTTATCGTTCCAAACACTAAAATCACTGATTTAGTCCCTTTAAGAGCCGCTTCAAGTTCTGTTGCATTGGTTACTGTTATTGTGTTTGAAGCAGTTGGAGTACCACCACCAGTTGTTCCTTCTCCATATCCAATTGGTTCAGATAACCAAGTAGAAGCTGGAGTTGTAAATGTAATTTCGTTTCCATAAACTGTACCCACGCTATTAATTGCATAAGCGCGAATATAATAGGTAGTGGACTCTACCAAATTAAGCATGTCTCCAGTAAATGTGCCTTCATTTACACCACAAACCGTTTTATTGTTTGCAATTGTAGGGTTTGGTGTCAAACTCCAACAAATTCCTCGTGTTGTCCAAGCATTTCCATCATTGGTTACTTCGCCATTTCCTTTTGCTTTGAAATAAAGAAGAGATGAAACAGGCAATGTGGTAACTTGTGGAAGTGTAACTGCCGTTGTTGTGAAAGTAGCTACAGCTCCATAACCAGTGGTTGTCTCGTTGGTTGCGTAGGCACGATAGTAATAAGTTGTATTTGGTGTCAGGTTTTTAAGCAAAGTAGAGAAAGTTGCCGTGCCACTGGTATCTGTTGTTTTGCTGTCAGCGATTGTAGGATTACCAGTTGTATTCCAGCAAATACCTTCTGCAGCAATTGCAGCACCACCATTATCGGAAACAACTCCACCTGCTACGGCTGTTTCGCCCTTAATTTGAGATGCAGTTGTTGTTGCAAGAATTGGTATTGTTGCCGGTAATGTGTTAAAAGTAAGCTCATCACCGTAAGCAGTACCAGCATTAGTTATGGCATAGGCTCTTATGTGAATAGTCCTGCCGGCAGGCAAATCTGTTAAAGAACACGTAAACGAACCTAAACCTGACCCACTTGCCACTTTATGGTCGGCTGTAAAAGGAAAAGTTAATGTACTCCAACAAACACCTCGCTCCGTAACAGGACCTTTGTCTCCTGCTGCGGTAATATTTCCTCCTGCAACTGCAGCATTTTTTTGAATTGAAGAACCGTTTACAGTTGTTAAAGTTGCTTTCGTGCCTGATGGAAAACCTGTAATAGAGATATTATCGATATCGGAATCGCTTCCAGATTCATTCGCGATTTTTATACGGTTAACAACAGCATTATTAATGGTTACTGAATTGTTTCCTCTAATGGTGGTTATTGTTTGAAAAGGAGCCCAAGTAGCACCACCGTCAAGAGAAGTATAAACAGTTAGAGCTCTTGCGCCACGTCCTTCGTCAAAAGTTAGTTTAATTACACCTGAATTTAAAAGAGGAGTGATAACATAAGTGCCATTTTTTGGCACACGTAAACTACTTCCTGAACCATCTACAACATAAGCGGAATTTGTGTTTTTGAATGAACCATAATAGGTCCAGTCACCTTGATTTGGCACATTAAAAGTAATTTCAGGAATGGCAGTTGCACTTGTAGGCATTATCGCCGAATCTTGAAATGGTTGTGTCCAATAAGTAAGTAGATCAGCTGGACGTGTCACAAATGATATTTGAGGTCCATAATTGATGCCTTTTGCACTCACGCTATACGCTTTTGCATAATAAGTCGTATTTGGTGCCAAACCGTTTAAAGTTGCAGAAAAGGAACCAGTAGTTCCAGAAACAGCTACTTTGGATGAGTTAACATCGATATACCCGGTGGTGCCATAACAAACGCCACGACTCGTAATAATGTCTCCGCCTGTAGCGGCAATTGTGCCTCCTACTACCGCAGAT
Organism: Flavobacterium fluvii; assembly: GCF_900129545.1. GTDB lineage: Bacteria > Bacteroidota > Bacteroidia > Flavobacteriales > Flavobacteriaceae > Flavobacterium > Flavobacterium fluvii. The sequence continues at coordinate 184,376 of NZ_FQWB01000002.1, forward strand.
ACATCTTGAAGATCTACTGCTGCGGTGGTTTGAACAGAAATTGTTGAAGAACCATTACTGGTGATTAAAATATCGTCTAGATAAGTTCCGCCAGTTGAATTGGTGTCAAATTTAATGTACCTGATGTTTTGGTTTTCAAGAATTACCTTGCGTTCAGACCAAGTACTTAAGGCTACAAAAACATCAATGTTTGTCCAAACCGTACCAGCCGTAATTACAGCATCTGTTGTAGAGGAAACGGTAATGGTTCTACTACCAGTTTTTATTACATTGTATGTAAGTACCCCAGCACCATTGTCAAGAATTGGCGTGATCAAAGAATTTGTTTTTTGAGCCAAAACCAAACAATAGGTACCGGAATTTGCGGTTACAACACCCGTGCTTTGGATATTGTTTTTGGCTGCTGTCCAAGTTCCTGTAGAAGAAACAATAGGGTTATTTGTATTTGGAGCACTTGCCCATACAGATTGCTCAAAACTTTCGGCAGTATAGGTGTAGCTTTGGGCATGGGATATGAGCCCAATTAAAAGGAACAAGATTAAAAATCGAATTTTGGTAAAAATGTTGCTGGCACATAAATACCGTAAACGGGTGTAAAACATAGGTTGGTTTTTTGTTAGGTTAATAATTGTTGCAAACCTCCAAATAAACCATTAATAATGCATTAAAATTTCGGAAATAGACTGGTACAAATCGGAATTCGCACCAATGATAGAGTGTTAAATATTGTAAATGAACGATTAAGGTTGAAGTGTCAAGATTTAAGAGAGTTGATAAAATCTGTAGGCGATGTCTGGTATTGTTTTTGAAAACACTTGCTAAAATAGCTTGGACTGGAAAAACCCACTTCGTATGCCACTTCTGAAATAGTCAGTTTTTGTTCTATCAAAAGTTCTGAAGCTCGTTTCAAACGCATTTTTTGAATGAGTTCAACGGGCTTGAATTCGGTTAAAGATTGAATTTTATTTAGCAAATGTCTGCTGCTTAAACCAATTTCAGAACTTAATACATCCACATTAAAATCAGGTTCGCTCATGTTGGCTTCGATTATGGCAATGACTTTTTTCAGGAATTCAGAATCAACTTTGGTTTCGATTTTTGTTGATGGTAGTTGCAATAAATTTTTGCTGAATTGCTCTTTCAATGTTTTTCGAATCTCGACTAGATTCAGTATTCTAGCTTTAAGCAATGTTATGCTAAATGGTTTCAGCAGATAATCATCGGCTCCGGATTTATAGCCGTCCAGATAGTGTTCTTCTGTTGAACGTGAGGTTAACAAAATTACGGGAATATGGTTGATTAGTTCATCATTTTTTATGGCTTTGCATAGCTCAATTCCATTCATTTCAGGCATCATTACATCGCTGATAATTAAATCCGGCAAGATTTCCAATGCTTTTTCCAGTCCTTTTTTTCCGTCTGAAGCCAGCGTAATCATAAAATCATCACTTAATGATTGATAGACAAACTGGCGCAGTTCCTCGTTGTCATCTACAAACAAAACACTTGGTTTGTGTTTTTCATTCTTCGATTTGGGAGGTTTGTTATTTGCTTCTTCTGAACAGCTATTAGCGATAGTATTTAAGGATGGTAAAGAACTGTTTAGTTGTGGATTGTTATTTTCATCCTTTTGCAATGAATCAGATTTAAGTGGAAGTATTACCTCAAAACACGTTCGATAACCTTCATTATTGTCAGGTTGAATCAGTATGACTTTTATTGAACCTGAATGCAACTCAACCAGGTTTTTGACAAAAGACAAACCAATTCCTGTTCCTTGGTTAGAAAATGTTATGCCCGACGGAGCTTGGTAAAATGGTTCAAATATCTTTTCGGTTTCTGAAGGATCAATTCCGATACCGGTATCCATTACCTTGATTTTATAATTGGTGCCTGCAAGTTCAATTGAAAGTTTTACTTTTCCGCCTTCGGGAGAAAATTTTATGGCATTGGAAATAAGATTGATAATTATTTTTTCCAATTTATCCTCATCAAACCAAGCATCAATTTTTTCAACCTTTTTATCAAACAGTAATTCAATATTTTGTTTTTCGGCAAAAAGCTTAAAACTAAAATAGAGTTCTTCCAGAAAGACCACAACATCACCTTGACTTTCTCTCAAAGGCATTTGTCCGGATTCCAGTTTACGAAAATCCATTAATTGATTAATTAACTTCAAAAGTCTGTTGGAATTTCGTTCAATGGTATTCAAATCATCCTTTGTTGAGGTATTGAATTCTTGAGTGGATTGTTGTAGAATGCGGCTAATATTACCCGTAATTAAAGTAAGTGGTGTTCGGAATTCATGCGAAATATTGGTAAAGAAGCGCATCTTGGCATTCATTCCCTCCATTTCTCGTTGGTTTTGTTCCACTATTTGTTCTTTTTGAACTTCCAGTTTGTCTTTCGACAGGGCCAATTTTTGGTTCAATCGTGACAATTGGTAATTTCGATTGTGGATACGCTTTTGATAAATTATTACAACCACGATGAAAAGGATAATTAATAAAATGAACCAGATTTGTTTCCAAATAGGAGGCGATACAACAAACTCAATTTTGGCAGGGGTATCATCAATATTAAAGTCCAAATCTCGGGATCGGACTTCAAAGGTGTATTTGCCGTCGGTCAGTCCGTAATAAGTGAAATAGTTTTTTTCCAGAAACGGAGACCATGCTCCATTATTCAAACGGTAGGAGTAGGAAAGTCTTTCTGTTGGAGTAGTATTGAAATAATCTTTGCCGGACCAATCAATCACGATGCTGCTCAAATACGGAATTGTATTGGGTTTTGTTATTATGTTGGTTTCCGGTAAGTTGTGATCTGGTTTGTAGTTGTAAGAAAAGAAATTCTGTTTTACATCATTGCCCAATAGGTTGTTGGTTAATGTTCTTCTTTTCCATTCCCGCACGGATTTATTGACCCATAAAGATCCATTCAAATCTAAAAAAAGTTCGCCTCCCTCTCTTGTAAAAGTCATTTGTCCTGAAAAAACACTGTTAGCCCAATTTACACCATCATACCTGCAAAAACCCTTGTCTGTGGCTACCCAAATATTTTTATTATTTATAGGCAAAATACTTATGATGGCATTGCTAAGCAATCCATTTTCCCTGTTATAATTTTGCCATTGGCGTCCATCAAAACTAAATACGCCATAATAGCGTGATCCAATCCACATTTTTCCGTTGGGTAAAGTACTGATGTATTCCTGATATTGAAACTGTTCTACGGGTTTGTCGTATCGTTTCCATTGATGTCCATCAAATGATGCTAAGTGGCTTCCTCCAACCCAAATACGTCCATCTTTTGACTGACCAATACCATAAGCATTATACATTTCCGTACTTTGACTTGCAGGATAATGAACTACTTTATAGGTGCCATCATGAAATTGGTAGCATAGCACACCAGCTTTTTCACCTTTTTCAACACGAATGTCAACAGCAGCTCCAAACCAGACATTACCGGATCTGTCTTCGAAAGCAGAGCGGTAGTCAATTCCCCACGATAAATTGGGGTAAAGATTCATTGTCCATTTTCCTTCTATGCAATTGGCAATGGCAGCAGTTTTATTGTGACTGCCAACAACCCATAATTGTTTATTTCGGGTTAAAAATACTTTTACAGGTTGGGATGGAAGACCATTTTCAACACCCAACGAATACCATTTTCCCTTATTGTTTACAACGACTCTCCCTTCGAATGAAAGAAAATATTTTACTCCATCCTTTGTTTGGCATTGAAAATTTAGATTTTTATAGGTTTTCCATTCGTTTGAAGAATAGTCAATTCGGAATAATGCTTTTTGTTTTGCCAGTACCCACAGGAAGCCTTTGTTGTCTTCAAACAGTTCAATCCTTGCATTGGGAAGAGAAAATTCAGGATTTTTATAGCTTTCCCATTTCCCGTTCTTGATCGAATAAATTACTCCCAAGCCTCCAATCCAGATTGTTCCGTCTTTGGTTCTTAGGATTGAAGTGTGCAAAAAGTCGTCACAAACTCTTTTGTCGGGTTCAACATAGCGCCAATTTTTTCCATTGAAAACATTGATTCCTACATCGTGAACCCCATTGACTACCCATATTTCTTTGCCAATTCTAGCTATTTTATTGCGGTAGGCATTATGGATTCCATCATTTTGATCGTAAACAGCCAATGTTGTAATCTTGCTGGATACGGGGTCATATTTGAAATGGAAAATTTTGATAGGCTTGTTTTCAGGAGCGGCAACTCCCCATATTGTTTGATCTGAATCAATAAAAAAATCTTCAACATAAAAACCTTTGTCATTGATCAATTCTTCAGACACTGTTCTTAATGCGAAGTCTGCGTTTTTTTCTTTTAATGATTTTATGGTGCTTTTAGAACTGTAGAAAGTGATTTTTCCTTTTTTCAGATGCAAAAGTCCACTATAAAAAGTTTTTCCGGTGCTTATTAAGATGCTGCCATCACTTAATTCACGGATGACGCCTACTTTGTATAATTTAGCTATTTTGGAAATAATTTTTTTAGGAAATATTTTATTCCAACCGTTAGCGGAATGACAAAACAATCCATTATCGGTACTTGCATAAATATCTTGTTTGTAATCTGCAAAGAGGTTGTTTACGGTTTTGTTGCTAAAAGTGGAGTCTATATATTTCCAGCTGATACCATCGTAGGATAGTACTCCATGATTGGCTCCAAATAAAAACTTTCCATTTTTAGTTTGTGCCATACATCTTAATCCGTCACTTTCAATTTCCGGAAAATTATTCCACCTCCAAGATTCATTAAAAGGATTAATGTTCTCTGGATGATATGCCGTTTGAGAAAAAAGTAAGGGAGTGAATAAGAGAAATACACTAACAAGACTAGTGAACTTGAAAGTTATTTGTCTATAGCTTCGGTACATAAAAGTAACATTGGTTTGAGCAAAAGTAAATAAAAAGAAGCCATGAAAAATGCTTCTCCAGAAAAATTGAAAAATTCAAGTATCGTTGGATAAAAGTAATTCTTTTTCGAATGAATTGGTTTTCCAATAATCGATTTAATGGAAGATAAAATAATTATTTATTCTCTATTTCCCTTTAAAACCCTTTTTTTCGAAAGCATCCATTTTAAAGAGTTCGCTGGTTGCTTCGATGGATGGCCAACCGTCTTTTGTGAGGTACAAAGGTTTTATGTTTAGCAAAGATTTTCCATCGACAGAACGAGTATAAGCGTGATAAACGATGTAAGTGGTGTCTTTTTCGGTGAAAATTCCGTTATGGCCACGACCAGGTTCTTTGTCGTCGCCAGCCAAGAAAAGGGAATATTTATCATCAACCCAACTTTCGCCTTCTTTATTGAGGTAAGGACCTTCAATGTTTTTGGATCTTCCCATAACGATTTGGTAATTGCTGTTGATGCCTTTGCAACAGATTCCCCTTGAGGCAAAAATGTAATAATAATCAGGACCTTTAATCAAGAAGACGCCTTCGCCCAAGTGGGAAGTCAGTTTTATCAACTTTGGATTTTCGTCCAATAATTTTCCGGTTTTTGGGTTCAGTTCGACCATTCTCAACCCACTTTGGTAGGAACCGTACAATAGCCATACTCGACCGTCTTTGTTCACGAATACATTGGGGTCAATCACGTTTACGCCTTCTCCTCCGTTTTTGAAACTAATAACGGCACCCTGATCTTCCCATTTATAGTTTGGATTTGATTTGTCTAAAGTTACATTGGTGGCATAGCCAATGCTTGAATTAAAATTCATCCAAGCCGAAACCGAATAATACAAATGATATTTCCCGTCACGAAAATGGATGTCTGGCGCCCAAAGAACTCCTTTTTGTTCTGGAATGTCTTTTTTCCACCAATCCAGCACTTCTCCTTTGGGAAAAACGCCATGGTCATTTACCCAATTGATTTTGTCGGTTGATTTTTTGGAAGAAAGTCCCGTGCCAAAAACATAATACCAATCTCCGCCTTTAATCATTACGGGATCGTGCACTTTTAAATCCCCTTTCAAACCATTGTTTTCAATGGTGTCTTGGGAAACTTGCTGTGACCAAGAAACTATTGAAAATAATAAAATCAGCAACGTAAAACTATTTTTTTTCATTGGATTTGGAGTTGAATCAGAATTTGTATTAATGTAGTTTCGTCAGTTCGAGTGTTTTATTAAAAATGCTGTCGCATTACGATTCAAAATCACTCGAAGTGACGAGTGAATTCTTAGAGAAACGACATTGGAATTAGGTCTAAAATTGTTAGAACTTATTCCTTTTTCAAGGCCTCAATAATATCAGCCGAAACCTTTATCACGGTTCCATGACGTGTTCCTTGAGGAAAACTGACTTGCTCCGAGATATCTTCCCAGCCCTTGGCAGTTTGTTTTACGGCACCATATTTTTTCTGGGTATATTTATCAAAATAAACCACCCATTCGCCATTTATTTGGGTTGCAGTTGGACCTTCAGCCCAATACTTGCCCGTGATTGGTTCGCTTGCTTTGGAGTACGGACCTTTAAGGTTTTTGCTGGTGGCTATTTTCAAGTTTTTTTGGACCGGTACTTTTGTTTCGTCCTTCAAGAACATGGTGTATCCTTTTTCATCTTTTACGATGGAAGCGTCGATTACATTAAAACCGGGTTCATAAAGTAATTTCGTTTTTTTGAATTTCTTGAAATCTTTGGTGGTGGTGTAATAAATCCTGTGGTTGTATCCTTTTTCTTCAGTGGATTGTGTTTCCAGAAATTCACCTTCAATCGTGGATGCCCAATAAATCATGTATTTTTTTGAATTTTCGTCATACGTTATTTCGGGAGCCCAAGTATTTCTTGATTTTGCTTCGTGTGCCATCACGGGTAAAAATTCTTGTTTAGACCAGTGAATTAGGTCTTTGGAAGAAGCATAACCAATGCCGTTGTCTGTCCAGCTATCTGTCCAAACCATGTGATACAAACCGTCGCCGCCTTTGATGACGCAAGGATCACGCATTAATTTGTCCTTGCCAACTTCTGGAGTCAAAAAGGAAGTGTCGTTTTTTAAAGTTTCCCATTTATAACCGTCTTCGCTGTAAGCCAAATGCAAACCGTCTTCGCCATTGCCCTTGAAATAAGTAAACACGTAGCCATCGGGTTTCAAGGTGAAATTATTGGCTACCAGCCATTTTTCGCAGGCGGTTGGCCAAAATTGGTTGGTTCCTTTGACTCCTAAACCAAAACCGTGTCCGCCACTTTGATACAGGTGCATTTCGACAGGAACTTTTTGGTTTTTTAAAGCAAGGTAATAATTGATGCTGTTTTCAACAGGAACCGCTTTGTCGTCCGTGGCGTGAACCAAGAAGGTCTTAGGCGTTTCAGCCGTAACTTGCTTTTCATTCGAGTATTTATCGATGAGTTCTGGAGCCGCATTTTTTCCTATTAAATTAATTTTTGAACCTTCGTGCGTGATGCCCGTTTCCATGGAAATCACGGGGTAAATTAAAATGGAAAAATCAGGTTTGGCACTGCCATTGTCTTTGGAATCATACACTTTGTCATTGTAATGGGTGGACAAAGTGGAAGCCAAATGTCCTCCAGCCGAAAAGCCCATAATACCTATTTTGTTCGGATTCAAGTTCCATTTCTGGGCATTACGGCGCACCAATCGGATGGCTTCTTGGGCATCTTGCAATGGTCCGATGTTTTTGTCTTTCATGATCAAATCGCTCGGCAACCTGTTTTTTAACACAAAGGCGTTGATGCCCAAATTATTCAACCATTCGGCTACTTTATAGCCTTCCTTGTTGATGGCCAACATACCGTAGCCACCACCGGGACAGATGATAACGGCTGTTCCGTTTGATTTTTTTGGATCTGCCAAATAGACCGTAAGCGTGGGTTGACTTACATACCGAACGCCGCTAAGAATGCCGTTTTTGTCCAATTCTGTTTTCTCGACATAGGCTGCGGATTGAATTTCACCGGGGATTTTGTCCCACAACGGAATACTTTCCTTGTTTTGCGAAAAAGCGGGAATGCTCATTCCCAATGTCAAAAATGCTACTACAAGCTTAATTTGATTAGTTGATTTTTTCATAAAATTCTATTTCTACTATGCGCAATTGCCCTTTGGCATCTACGGCTGTTTTATCTTTAAATAAATCTAAATCCTTGGTTGCTTCTACTTCAACAATATTGCTGAAGCCGTCTTTTTCGGTATTGGCTCCAATCAATTCTATTTTGATGTTTTGGGCAAGAACGGGTTCCAATGGAATGGTAATGTAGCCTAAACTTTGGGCCGTATTTCCTTTATACACTTCTTTTCCGTCTGCTAAAATACGAATTGGATAGCTTTTTGACCTCCAACCGGTTAATTTAACCACACATTCATTTACCATTGAGGGTTTTGACAGCGTGTAGGTTATGAAAGCGCTACTGCTTTTACCGTCATTTCTCCATTCGGTCAATTCGTTGTCGTCATAACTTTTGTAGACGTCATTTGCATTGGATGGAGAACTTGCATTTACTATTGAAACTGGATTTCTTTTTAGGGTATAAGAAGGCGTTTTTGGTGTTGCACCTCTGTCTAAATTGGAAGCCAAATCGATTCCCGGCAATAATTTTGAAAGCCCGTTCTCCACTTTTACGGCTTGACTATCAAAAGTTAATTCGGCTGGTTGCAAGCCTTTGGCAGTTGCCGTAATTTTTATTTTACCCGCTTTTGTCAAAGATTGCAACATCACTCGATTGATGCCATTTTCGACAGGAATATTTTTGGAAAGGATATAATTGTTGGGGCCTTGTGCAATGCCTCCCAACCAAGTTGACGGGCCATCAACTACAAAGCTAATCATGTCGTTGCTGAGAGGACAACGGTCTCCGTTTTTGTCCAATACTTCAACATCTATCAGGGCTACATCGGCTCCATCTGCCAAAAATCCTTTGGGTTGCGTATTCAATTTCAGTTTGATTGTAGCGGGAGCTCCGACAGTTTTTTTGTAATCCTCGCTTAGAATAGTTCCTTTTTCATCATAACCAATAGCCTTGATTGTTCCAGATTTCCAAGCGATATTGTCAAAAGTAAACAGAAACTGGTGGCTCTGTTTTCCAAAACCTTGAGAAATTCCGTTTACAAAAAGTTCGACTTTGGCAGCTGTAGAAACCACATAAATGTTTTTCACGACGGCATCTGCATAGTTCCAATGCCCCAAAATGTGCGTGCGGTGTTTTTCGATATCGACCCAACCGTCCCACATCACTTGATGCGCCCAAAAACCGTCTTTCGGAATGCGCATCGCATCGACTTCGCCACTGGTTCTATAATTCGATTCGCCACGGTGATGGGTGTTGGAATCCGAAAAAATAATGTTTACGCCACCTGAATTTACCCTTTTTCCGGTGCCGGGTCTTTCCCTGAAATAATCATGCCAACGCTCCACATCTTCAATGGCGTGTTCGTCTTGATTGTGGTTGTAATCTTCTGCGGGTTGGTCTCGATACAAAGGCCCCGCACCTTCTTTGTGAAAAGGAGGGGAGAATTCGTCCCAATATTTGCGCAAGCCTTCGTCTCGAGAATATTCGGTTGCCCACAATGGTTTTTGGGCACTTTTGTTGATATACAACATTTCTCCACCATATTCTGCTTCTTTGCTGTCGAGCATTTCACGAGAACCGATGGCACGTCCGCCAAAAGGATCGAACGTGTTTCGGATGGTTTTCATTTCGAGCATGTGTTCCTCGCTGATGGATTCATTCCCACATTCGTAAAAAATAATGCTCGGATTGTTTCGGTTGTAAATGATGGCATCGCGCATCAGGTTGATGCGATGGTTCCATTGTTCGCCTTTCGCATCTTTTTCGGCATCACCGGCCGGCATTGCTTGCATTAGTCCAACTCGGTCGCAGGATTCCACGTCTTGTTTCCAAGGCGTTACGTGCATCCAACGCACCAAATTTCCGTTGCCTTCCACAATTAATTTATTACTGAAATCACTCAACCAAGCAGGAACCGACATTCCGATAGCCGGCCATTCGTTGCTGGTTCTTTGAGCATAACCTTTTACTTGAATCACGCGATCGTTGAGCCAAATTTCCCCGTTTTTGAACTCGGTTTTTCTAAAGCCTGTTTTGGTGGAAACTTCGTCAATGATTTTTTCGTTTACTTTCAAAATTGTTTTCACGGTATATAAATAACCGTAACCCCAACTCCAAAAATGCAAGTCTTTAACCAAACTATTGGCTTTCATAATTTTGGTTTCATTGGGTTGAATCGTGGTTTTTTCTCCCGAGAAAGCAGCGATTTGTTTTCCGTCGAGATCTTCAACAATAACATTGTATTCCACCGTTTTGGCAGATTTATATTCATTGTGAACTTCTGTTTCGGCATTGATGGTGGCACTTTCTGCTTTGATGTCAATATTGGAAGCATAGACATAAACTCCCGTGGTTTTCAGATTGGAATAGAGTGGGAGGGTTTGGTATAATTTGTCGGTAATGTGCAAGTAAACATTTTTTGGAATACCACCATAATTGGCGTTGAAATTATTGTTGTTCCATTGATAGGTTGAATTGGTTTCCAGTTGTCGGTATTTCCAATCGTTGTCTATTCGAAGCGCAACGGTATTTTCTTCTGGAAAAGGTTTGATGATGTTTGAAATGTCAAGACCAAAAGCCATTACCCCATTTTCATGCAATCCCACTTTTTGTCCATTGACATAAATAACACCGCCTTGGCGAATGCCTTCAAATTCCAGGAAAACCTTCTTGTCCTTGATTCCTTTTGGGAGTTTGAACTTTTTTCGATACCAAACAATGCCAGTGGTCAATTCGACTATATCTTTTTCAAAAGCTTCTTCTTGGTTGAAGGCGTGCGGAAGGGTTACTTTTCTCCAAGCGGCATCATCGAAAACAGGAGATTCCGCTTTTTCGAGATCTCCTGTTTTTAGTTTCCAATCGGCGTTGAAATTGTATTTTTCCCTTTTAAATTCTTGAGAGAATATAGTGGAATTGATAAGTAGTAAAGCAAAAAACAAGAGTGCTTTTTTCATGATTGTTTTATTTTATAAATTTCTGATACAGAAACAGCAAACATTCTATATGGTTTGATGTGCCTATAATTTTAATAGGCGGTAAATATATTATTTAAAAAGTTTTGCCAATTCCAACTGTTGGTATTTAATTTCCTTTACAAACAGACCTGCCACAATTCCAGCACCGTAGTGATTAAGGTGTGTGTCGTCTTTTTTTCCATAATTGTACAACTCTTTGGATTTTTCCATTCCTAATTTTATCACTAATTGCCTGGTTTCTTTTTCCATGTCAACATAAAAAGTATTGGTTTCCCTGGCTACTTCTTCTGCCGCCTCAATATATTCTCCATGGGAATCTACCAAATTACCTTTTTCATCAAAGTGGCGTCGGACGATGGAAGAACAAATGATTGGAATACCACCTTTATCCCTGGTTTCGCGAACAAAATTTCTCAAATTATCCTTGAAGGAAGTTTGCGCATCGGTATGAAGTTTGGGTTCGGGTTTTTCGTCATTATGGCCAAACTGAATTACTACATAATCTCCTTTTTTTAAACTGTCTTTTACTGTTTTCCATCTGCCTTCGTCCACAAAACTTTTGGTACTTCTTCCACTGGCTGCATGATTATGAACCTTGGCTTTTCCCGTAACATAATCGGACAATTCAACACCCCAACCAGATTCCGGCTTCCTTTCTGCTTTTTTGGCTGCCATTGTCGAGTCACCAACCAACCAAATATTTACTTTGTCAGCACCTTTGAAAGAAGTGGAAATTCCGGCAATAACCAACAAGGCCAGTATAATCTTTATTTTATTCATCTAATTGTTATTTTATAAACTAAACACGGAATCAATCGATTAAAACGGTTATCTCGCCTCCATTTGGGTCAAAGTCAAATAATGCTTTATCGTTTGAAATTTTGGAAGGCAATAATTTGCCTTTTTGTTTGGCTTTTAATTTCGTTATTTGTCCTTTATTCACAACCATCGTCATTGGAATATTGAAAAGGCTTTTTTCTAAAGTGAGAAGGGGAACTACTTTCCATTTCTTTCCGTTTTCTTGAATTTCAAGTTTGATGTTTTGTTGTTCGGCAGTATAAGCCGAGACATCTTGGAATGTTGCAACCCAAATTTTATCTTCCAGACTTTTGACTTTTTCCAAATGATTCCATAGAATAGATTCGTTTTTGAAGGCATCATAGCCATTCGTAATTCCGTGAATCATGGTTACGCACCAATCACCATTTTTCAGAATCGACTCCAATTTATCCGATAGACTTTCAGGAGTGGATTTACTTCCCATTTGAAATTCGCTTGTACGAGTTCCTACACGGTTTTTAGACACTATTTTAATTATCTCGCTATTTCTGCTGTTGTTGGGATAACCAAAGGTTGTGGGTCTCTTTCCTATTTTCTTTTCAATAACACTGTCATTGTGCACTATTTCAAAAAGCAACTCTTCCGGAGTGCAAAGCGTTAATTTTTTATGAGTCCAACCATGGTTTGATATTTCGTGACCATGGTCGCCCATTGTTTTTAATTGACTCCAAGTTGCGCGAGGTTTTTCCCACTGGAGTCCTAATTCACCTTGATTGATAGTGTTGCCATTTATCCAAAAAGTGGCTTTAAAACCTAATTTTTCAAACTTTGGCAATACCAAGGTGAAATGTTCTTTAAGTCCATCGTCAAAAGTATAACTAATGGCGCATTGTTTGTCTGATTTGTATTTTGCAACCGAAAAAAGGGGAGCAGAAGTTTGAGCTGATGCAAAGCTGAAAACCAATACACAAACCAAAAACGGCCAAAGTTTGTATTTCATTTTATGGATTATTTTATTTTATAAACTTCGGAACCAGCCAATAGGAAACAACCGAGTCCGTAATCTTCAAAATCAGGAATTTTGTCGTAAGTCAATGGTTGTCCGTCTTTTGGTTCTTTACCTGTGGATTGCAGGTAGCCTAAAAATCCATTGTCGTGCAAGCTTTCTTTTGTCAGGGCATTCCAAGCTTTTTGTATTATAGGCAAATAGGTTTCTTTTTTCAAGATTCCACTGTTAACGCCATACGCCATTCCGTAAACAAACAAAGCTGTACCAGAGGCTTCTTTTTCGCCAAAATTAGTCGGGTCGTGCAAACTCACATTCCAAAAGCCATCGGCTCTTTGAATTGGTACCAATGCTGCTGCCATCGCTTTCAAATCTTTAACATATTGCTCTCTATGAGGTGCATTTGCTGGAATTATGGTCAATACTTTGGCCAAAGCCGCAATTACCCAGCCATTCCCACGACTCCAATAACAATCTTCTCCGTTTGGTTCTTTGTATGGTGGATCAAAATCGGCATCACGCCACCACAAACCATCTTTTGGGTTATAAAGTCCATGATCGCCATGATTGTTTCTGGAATACATGTACATTTGGTACATTTTTTCGTAATAACGATTGTCTTTTTCGAGTACACCCAATTTTGCAAAAACCGGCATTCCCATTTGGATGGCGTCAATCCAAGACCAATCGTCAACTTGCGGTGTATTCAGCAACATGTTAACTGTTGCTCTTGTGCTTTTTAATTTTTTGGCATCCGGTTCTAAATTGTACAAATCGATATAAGTTTGTGCCGCACAATAATCATCGGCATTGCGGTTTGCACTTCCGTTTCTAAATCCCCATTTGTGAAATTCAGACCAATCATAAGCATAGTTATAATAGGCCTCTTTAGGGTATATTTCATACAATGCCATTAATCCTTCATAATACACGCCGCGTGTCCAAATATTGCTGGGACGTTCTTTGTTGGTGACGATTGTTTTGCCCACTTCCGGCCATTTTTGCATAAAATAATCGTTGGCAAGCATCATTTGTTTTAGAACTAATTTTTTGTCAAATAATTCCTGGGCGCTTGTAGTGCTAGTGTATAAAAAGCAAATCGCGAAAAATAAAAGTAGCTTTCTCATTTTAGGTATTCGTAAAGGTGATTAATTTTGTTGTTTTAAAGGTGTAATGGTAATTGGTCCCAATAATCCAGAAGGCATTGGATTCCATTTGGTGGCATCAAATTTATTGTAATCTTTGTCAACCATGTTTATTTCGTAAAAAATCTTCCATTCTTGTCCTTTTAATTCCATGTCCCTAACTCTATTGGCAGCTAGATTGGTAACTTGAATTTTTAAGGTGTTTTTTCCCGGTTTTAATTTACCCAATTTCAATTGGTAAGGAACCGACCAAGCCGTGCCAATAAATTCATTGTTTAACCATACTTTGGCACTTTCGCGAACATCCCCCAAATTCAAATTCCAATTATCGGTTTTGGCGTTTGGGTTGTTAAATTGTAAAGTATAAGTGGCTGTTCCAGAAAAAGCTTCGGCTTCAGGGCTTAATTTAGTCCAAGATTCCAAATTGGTAACGGTTGCCGCCGGAGGAAGTTTTGGTCCGCCTTTGTCAAAACTGATTTGCCATTTTCCGTTTAAAGTAACAGCATCGGAAGTTTTTTCGTAATAGTTCCATTTCTTTTGCGAAGCGGTATTTTCTGTTTTCAAGAAGTAGGATTGTCCCGGTTCTATTTTCAGTTTAACCAAGGTGTTGTTGGCCGATTTTTGTACAACGGCATTGCCATAATCTCTAGTCAATGGGTCGAAAATAACGACTTCTTTATTGCCGATTTGCAAGGGAATAAAATCTTCAATTGTTTTGGAAGAATGATTCACCAAATAGTATATTTTTTCTCCGTCAATAGTTCTTCTGGTAAATTTTAAACCAGAGTTCACAAGGGTTTCAGGAAATATTTGAGCTTCGTCCAAAGCTTTGAAAATATCCGAAACAGGATTTACGGAAGTTTTGTTTGCCGCTAAAATAGCTTGAAGTTGCTGTTCTTGTTTTTTATAATCGTAAAATCCAGGAACCGATTCAGGCAATCCTTCAAAGATGATTTTGGCTCCCGCTTTTTGTAATTCGATTAGTTTTTGCAAAGTGGCCAACGGCATTTTTTTGCAGGAAGGAATGATCAATGATTTAAAAGTTCCGCCAGGCAAACTAATTTTTCCGTCCACAACTTTGGCTTCTGCGATAAAATTATCGGAGATGAAATCTACGCCGTATCCTTTTTTCATCAGGCTTTTGGTCGTGTCGTAAAAAGAGGTTCCATACAACCATTCAGATAAAGAATGTATTTTAAATTGGAAAAACAAACTGCCTTTTTGGTATTTGTCCCAAGTGTCGAAAATAGGCCAGTAAAGCAAAATTTCATTGTCGGCCTTGCCTTGTTGCAACATCGATTGGCAGTTGGCAATATACGAAAACAGGGATGGAGCATCTTCCCAAATCGTATTGTTGGCATTGAAGTTTACCGAAGCATAAAATTTCCATCCCGGCCATGCAGCCCTTGTTGGCGAATAGGTGGAACCGTGAAGGAAAATATGGTTGACCCCATTCAGCATTAAATCTTCCGCTTCCGGTTTACATTGTGACAAGGCAGTTTTGAAATGTTCTCTCAACCAAGTAAATGTTTCAGAAGAAACCAATGGCTTTCCTGAAATATGGGCGGCAGAAGAGGAAAATTTCAACATTATTGGATCGGCATCTCCTTCTCTAATATCTTCTTTTTCGCGTCTAAAACCGGGAATGTCAAAAGGCATGGAACCAAAAGTTTCGCATTCCGGAATATCTGCCGAAGCATAGATGTCGATAAGATTTCCTGGAGAACCATGGGCTTGAAGTTTAGTCTTGAAGTTTTTGTCGTTTGCCCATTTTGTCCAAGATTTATCGAATTTATTCAACAACAAATCAGATAGGGTTTGGCGGTAGTCGCTCCTGATTCGGTTGCCCGTTTCATTGTCGGTTTCGTTTAGTAAAAGCGGCAACTGCTCTTTTAAATCATAGCCTCTTAGTGTTTTAAATTCTTCAAAAAAGCGAGGCGTAAAATCGGTGCCGTATACTTCATAACTATCGTTGAAAATGGCTCGTATTTTTCCTTCGCGACCCTTGAATGCGTTGTTGAAAGGAACAACATAAGCATTAAGTGCTTCTTCGGAATAATGGTCTACCGTGTAACCTTTTCCGCCGGGAGCAGCTCTTTTTACTTGTTGTCCGGTTTTACCGCTAAACACGGCGTAAATGGTGTAATCTGTTTTTTTGGCTTTCCATTGGAGTAGATTTCCTTTAAGCAAATCGGTCAAATTTATATAAGTTCCGTTGCTTCCATAAGCAACAACATACAAGAGTGTCGCAGGTGTTTTTTCTTTGGTAGGGTCAAACGTTATCTCTTTGTCAAAGATTTCATTTTTCTTGAGGGGGTATTTTTCTATGACCAACTTTGTTGCCGCATTGGGCAAGGTGACATGAGATCCTCCATAAGGCCAGCCGGTACCTAAAACCATGTCGACTTGCATGTGAAGACTGTCGGCAACTTTAATGGTGTAATCCAACATTTCCATCCATTTTGGAGAGAGGTAATCGATAAAGTTGTTTTCTTCCCCTTTTACTCCATAAATAGGAGTGATTTCCACTCCACCAATTCCGGCATTATGGAAATCTAAAAGACTTTTTTTAAGGTTGGGTTTGTCTACAGCACTTCCCATCCACCACCAACGAGCCCATGGCTGATTGATATTAGTGGACTTTGGCCAAGGAGATGTTGTTTCTTGGGCAAAAGTAGTAGAACTAATCAACATACTTAAAGCAAAAAGAATTCTAAATGGATACTGTTTCATTCGTTGTAACTATTTTTTTGATTTGTTTATTTTCGGTGAACTTTGAATTTTTTTTCAGGAATAGCAAAAAAAATGCCAGAATTTAAGTGCTTATGGCACTTTTATAAAAAATTTAAAAAGAAAGTAAAAATAAAATTTCTTGCCAAAAATACTATCCTGTGGCATCCTGTGAGGTTATAATTGAATTGCTTGGTTATTTAGAAACTAAAAAAAAACAATTGTTTTTTGTATTTAAGAGTTTTAGGTATTGAAAAAATATATTTTTCAAATTTAATGATTAAAAAAAATATTAATATCATTTTTTTAATCCTAAAAATATATAAATAAAAACTAATTTTTTGTTAATTAATTGATTTTTAATTGGTTATAAATATGAAATTGTATTTAAATTTTGAACTTATTAATTTATTGAAAATTAGCAGGATAGGGCAGGATAGAAAGTCTTATACTATTAAATATGTTTGTTTCTTAACTAACCAATTTATTAACCATGAAAAGAAAATTAATTATTTTAATGAGCTTCATCGTATGCGCTTTGTTTTGTGCATCGGGATATGCTCAAGAAAAGGTGGTCACAGGAAAAGTTATTGACCATTCCAATCTACCCATTCCGGGTGTAAATGTTGTTGTAAAAGGCACAAAAAAGGGAATTACAACTGATATTGATGGCAAATACAGTCTCTCAGTGTCTTCTGGTGAGACTTTAGTATTTTCATTTTTGGGTTTTAAAACCATAGAACAAAAAGTAGGTAATGCGAGTTCTTATAATGTTTCTTTAGAATCTGAAAACTCTAGTTTAAACGAAGTTGTAATTATTGGTTACGGAACACAAAAGAAAAAACTAACCACAGGGGCAATTTCGGGGATTAAAACGGAAAATTTTGTTGAGCGACCAATGTCAAGAGTTGATCAAGGTTTGATTGGACAAATTGCAGGGGTTAGAGTAAAACAGACTTCAGGTTTGCCGGGAACACCTTTTAGTGTAGAAATTAGAGGAGCAGGATCTATTACTGCAGGAAACGAACCTTTATATGTAATCGATGGATTTCCTATTTACACGGAAGCGTCAAATGGCTCGGGTGGATTCACCAACGGTAGCCCGTTGGACAACATAAATCCTAATGACTTAGCTTCTGTAGAAGTGTTAAAAGATGCGGCTGCGGCTGCAATTTACGGTTCTAGAGCCTCTAATGGAGTAGTTATAATCACTACCAAAAAAGGTAAATCAGGGAAAGCAAAATTTACTTTTAATACTTATGGTGGTTTGAATATGGAAGCCAAAAGAGTGGATGTTTTGGATGCGCAACAATGGATTGATAGATCAAAAGTTTTTATTGATGCACAATGGGTGGCTTCTGGAATTCCTGGAGCGTCAGCTTCTCAAACCACGGCACAAAGAACAGCTGCTTACAATGCAGTAAATCCTACTACACCGCTTACACCAAGCAATGCTAGATATCCAACTTATCTTTATGATGATAGATGGGATATGCCGGGTCATCCAGGGATAGATTATATCGATTGGCAAGATCAAGTATTCAGTACCGGAGAATTCCGTAATTATCAATTTTCTGTTTCTGGAGCCACTGATGCGGTTAATTATTATGTGTCTACTAGTTACCAAGATAATGAAGGATATATGGTTGGTACGGGTTATTCCTTGTTTTCTGCAAGAGCAAATGTTGACGTTAAATTATCGGATAATTTTAAAATGGGAATTAATTTGGCTCCTTCTTACTCTGTTAAAGATGATCCGGGAATAGAAGGAAAAGACAATATATTGCACAAAGCACTTGGTGCAACACCTGTTTTCGAAAATACCGAAAATGCTGCTGGAGAAAAGTATACCGTGAAATACCTATGGGGAAGCACTACAACAAGCATGCTTAATTTATTGGATAAAAAAGGGCAAAATTCTATGTACAGAAACCTTGTTTCTGCTTATGCAAGTTACCAGCTTGTTGATGGTTTGACACTTAAGAGTACGCTTAATTTTGACAATACGGATAATACTACCGAGAATTATACACCCGGAGATAGATTGACTGATATTCGTGGTACCTATAATACTTATAGAAGACAAAATGCAGTGAATGAAAATACTTTGAATTACATTAAGTCGTTTAAAGATCATAATTTTAATTTGCTTTTGGGACAGTCTTTTAATTCTTATGAAATTACTAAATCGACTCTTTCTTCGGGTGCGCTTTATACTAATTTTGTTACCGAAACTTTACCTACTGGTTCGCTTGGATCTACCACGGCAGAGAAAAACACCTTGCTTTCATATTTTGCCAGATTGCAATATAATTATAAAGAAAAGTACATAATTTCTGCTAGTTATAGACGTGATGGTTCTTCAAAATTCGGTTCGGAACAAAGATGGGGAGAATTTCCTTCGGTGTCATTGGGATGGAGAGTTAAGCAAGAAGGTTTTATGCAGAATGTCGAATGGATTAACGATTTGAAATTGAGAGCTAGTGCAGGTGTAAATGGTAGTAATAATATTCGTAGTTATCCTCAGCCGGTACTTGGGAATTATAATTATACAATAGGAGGAGTTCAAGCCATAGGACAAGGAGTTTCGTCGATTGAAAATAACAATGTTCACTGGGAAGAATCTAAAAGTATTGATTATGGTATCGATTTTTCGATACTAAAAAACAGGATTTCTGGATCATTTGAAGTGTATAGAAAAGAAAATCAAGAGTTATTGTTGAATGTGCCTATAACAAGTTCATCAGGTTTTAGCAGTTACCTAACTAATATTGGAAGCGTGTTGAATCAAGGATGGGAAGCAGAATTGAACACTGTTAACGTTGCTTCTAAAGACTTTCAATGGAAAACTTCCTTGAATTTAAGTCATAACGAAAATGAAGTTTTGGCATTAGGACCTGGTCAACAAAAAATCGAAATAGCAGCCACCGGACTTAGCGGTATCCCATTTGTGAAATTAGAAGTTGGAAAACCAATGTATTCCTTATTTGTATTGAAACAAGATGGTGTGTTAACCCAGGCTGATATTGATAATGGAGGCACTACTATTGGAGGAAATAAATTAGTGCTTGGAGATCCAAGATATGTAGATCAAAATGGTGATAAAAAAATTACTGCAGATGACCGTGTTGATGCTGGAAATCCTACCCCTAAATACACTTGGGGAATTACCAATACATTCAAATACAAAGATCTAGATTTGAATATTTTGGTTCAAGGTCAAAATGGTGGTACTGTTTACGGATTAATAGGAAGAGCTATCGATCGTACAGGACAGGCTTCAGTAGAAAACACCCTTGATGTTAACCCTGCGGTTAGAGGAAACTGGAGAACTTCTTTTGGATTTCAAGCGAATACGGATTGGTTGTATTCTTCAGATTATGTTAGTATTAGAAGCATAACATTAGGATATAATTTACGCGAAGCTGTAAAATCATTAACAAGAATAGATAATGCGAGATTGTACATCACTGGAGAAAACTGGTTCTACTGGGATAAATACAAAGTAGGTTATAATCCAGACGCAGTAAATACTTCAGCAAGTTCCGATGGTAATTTCTCGCTTCCTGTTGATTATGGAGGAGCCCCAATAGCTAGATCAATAGTTTTAGGACTTAACATTAATTTTAATTAAAATTACGATGAAAAAATATATTTATTTTGCCGCAAATATCTTTATGCTGTTTTCTCTTGGATCATGTGAAAATCAACTTGACCAACTTCCATTGTCTCAAGCGACTGCAGAGAATTTTTATGCTACTCCGGGCGATTTTGCTCAAGCGAGAAATGCAACTTATTCTTGGGCTTTTCATGGTGCCAACGAATATGGTTATGCCAACAGGGTGTTGAATTTAAGTGAAACGAGATCCGATAATTTGTATGCTACTACCACTGCTTCAAGAGAATGGGAGGGTATAAATAGTTTTTATACATCAATAAGTTCCAATTCTTATGTTAAAGAAGCTTATGTAAGTAATTATAAAGCCATCTTTTATGCAAATCAGTTACTAGAAAAATTAGTTGAAAAAGGAAATGTTATTCCTCTTCCTGCCGATAGGGTCATTATGGCTGCAGAGGCTCATTTTCTCAGGGCATTCTGTTATTTTGACCTGATAAGATGGTTTGGTCGAGTTCCATTAATCGATAAAACAGTGACAGCCCAAGAATCTGCACAAATCGGGAGAACTCCTGTTGCCGAGATATACAATTTAATTTTATCCGATTTACAGATAGCAATAACTGATTTACCACCTTCTTATTTGGCTGCTGACTATGGAAGAGTAAACAGATTTGCTGCCAAAGCATTTTTGGGTCTCGTGTACATGACGCGTTCTAGTCCAACTTATGGTATAGATGGGTCTACTTTGGGACTCAACGAATGGGCAAAAGCTTACCAACAATTGAATGATGTAAAAGGAAGTGGTCAATATGCTTTCGGAACTGATTATGCCACTATATTCACAACAGAAGGATTGACTAATAAAGAAAACGTTTTGACGATTCCTTATACTTCAGGAAATGATGTAGGTGGAAATTTTGTAATTGAAGTGGGATACGAGCCTTATTTTACGTCTATTGGTTTGTCTGCACAAGGATCGTTGGAAGCTAGACCAATTTCGACTGGACTTGTCAGCAGTTTTGCTGCCACCGACAAAAGAAAAATATTTGGTATCGCAACCAGTTACACTGCTTCAGGTCTTGCATATACGCTTCCTGTTTTCAAGAAATACATAGACAAAACCAGATATGGATTATCTCGTACAGACTGGGGGATAGATTTTATGGTTCTTCGATATACCGATGTATTGATGATGATGGCAGAATGTACACTTCACGGCGGTGGTGGAACTCAAGCAGACGTGGATGCAATCATGAATCAGGTTAGAACAAGAGCTGGTATTCCGGCAAACGCTACAAATACGACTTTGGCCCAGTTATTTGACGAAAGAAGAAAAGAATTCTTTTCAGAAGGAACAAGATGGTTTGATTTAATTAGGTCAGGTAATGCTTTGACTATCATGAATAATTGGAAAACGTTGGAAGATACCCAAAAGAAAATCCTTACCATAGATAAAAACTCTTTGCTGTATCCAATTCCATTACAAGAAAGGTTAGCTGCTCCAGGACTATATGATCAAAATCCGGGTTATGATTAATTTTTAGTTTAGTTTTTATTTAATAGAAAGTGCCATAGTCAAAAGACCATGGCACTTTTTTTTTAAGGCAATAACTTGAGTATTGCCTTTTTTTGGTTTTATAATTATCCTGAAAATTGATCGCTTTATTATTTTAACAATTTGCATCAAAAAAAAGGAGGCTTTTTTGATGTTTTTATCTGTTATCTGTTTTAAAAGCCCTCTTGTTTTAAATATTGTTTATTGAATTCAAATAACTGGAACCTAATTGGTTATGGTAAAAATATGTTGGTTTTATCGTGTTTGTAATAAAAATAGTGTTGTTTTTATGTGATATAAGAATAAATAGATTAAAAAAACGCAAATGAAAATTAAAAAATATGTTAATATTTTATAGTTAATGCGCTTGTTCTCAGGTATTTAGTAAATTTGGGTAGCTTTTTTGCTCTAATAAAAAAATAGCAGGCTAGGGCAGATAGGTTCCGTTTTTCATGTAATTAATTTAACTATTAAATCAACTTAAAATGAAAAAAAAAATTACCTTTTTGTTTATTTTAGTCCTGTTTACTTTGATGTATTCATCGGGCTACGCCCAGAACAAAGTTGTTAAAGGAACGATTACGGACAGTTCAGGATTACCAATACCTGGCGTAAATGTGGTCATTAAAGGAACCACGACCGGAATCAGTACCGATATGGATGGAAAATATGCCATATCGGTTACTCCAGGACAAGTTTTGGTTTTTAGTTCCACAGGTTCTAAAACGGTCGAAAAAACTGTTGGACAATCAGATGTGGAGAATATAGTGCTTCTTGACGATATCGCCCAACTAAGTGAAGTTGTGGTTGTGGGATATGGTACGGTAAAAAAATCGGATGTTACGGGTGCAATTGTAAGTGTCAGTGCCGAAAAATTAACATCACGTCCCGTGACGAATGCGCTTCAGGGCTTGCAAGGTAAAGCTGCCGGTGTGGATATCACATCAAGCGAGCGTCCGGGAACTCTTGGAAGCGTTCGTATTCGAGGGAATCGTTCATTGACGGCAACGAATGATCCGCTTTATGTAGTGGATGGCGTGCCTTTGATGTCGGCATCTTCCATTGAAACGCTTAATCCAAGAGATATTGCGTCTATTGACATCCTCAAGGATGCTTCTGCCACGGCCATTTATGGATCGCGTGGAGCCAACGGGGTTATTATTGTTACAACAAAACAAGGGAAATCAGGCAAGTTTACCTTGAATTATGCAGGAACAGTTACCACAACTGAAATTGTAGATAGATCTCCTTCGATGAGTGCCGCTGATTTTATTAATTTCAGACGTTGGGCTCAATACAATCTACCCCCAGCACCTGGAACTCCTCCTCCTCCTCATCCAGATACTCCTACTTATGCTAATGATTTAACTCTTTTTGCCAGTTCTCTTGACGGCCAAACTTCTAGGGACAATGTAATGAAAGGTTGGATGAGTGGTACTTGGGATCCTTCCAAAGTCACCAATACGGATTGGACTAAGTATGTTACTCAAGCAGGTATTACTACTGAACATGTTTTGAGTGCAAGTGGCGGTTCCGAAAAAATAAATGGTTATGGTTCTTTTGGCTACCTGGATGATGAAGGTACTCAAAAAGGACAATGGTATAAACGTTATACTGCAAAAGCCAGCACAAATATCAATCCTGTGGATTGGTTTAAAATGACCGCTTCCTTGAATGCTACATGGAGTGAACAGGATTTTGGTATGTCAACTTTGGGTGGGGGTAGTAATTCCAATCCAAACGCAATCTATGGACAGGCCAAAGCCATTTATAATATGGCCGTTCCTTATGATGCAAATGGTAAAATCATTATCAATCCAGGGGGAGAAAATGGTGTTTTTAGCATTATAAATGAATGGGAAAAAAGTACGCAACAGTCACAAATTATGCGTCTTTTAGGAAATTTCTCGGCTACATTTGATATCGGCAAGATATGGGAGCCCGTGAAAGGTCTTAGTTATAAATTGAATTTTGGACCTGATTTTCGTCATTGGAGAGAAGGTGTCTATATTGACGGAACTTCTGTGAGAAGAACTAATGCTGACGGAAGTCCGGGAACTAATTTTGCCAGACTTCAGAATCGTCGTGATTTTTCGTGGACATTAGACAATATGCTGACCTACGATCGTACCTTTAAGGAAAAACACAATGTTGGAGCAACCTTGCTTCAGACTGCATCCTCATGGAATATTGAAAACTCATCGATGGATGCCACTAATATAGACAAGCCATCCTTTTTGTGGAATGCTTTCGGTACGGTTGATATTACCAATCCTGCTAATCAAGCCCATATGAGCTCCGGTCTTACGGAGCGTCAACTTAGTTCTTATATGGCTCGTTTGAACTATGGTTATGATGGTCGTTACTTGTTGACAGTGTCTGGTCGATGGGACGGGGCTTCACAGTTGGGCGAAGGTCATAAATGGGATTTTTTTCCATCGGCGGCTCTTGGATGGAGAATCAGCAAAGAAGATTTTATGAAAGATGTAGCTTGGGTTGATAATCTGAAACTTCGTTTAGGGTTTGGTACAACAGGTAACTCATCAGTGGATCCGTATTCAACAAAAGGGGATATTAGTAAAATTTTTCTTCCTTTTAACGGTATGTCCAACCAAACAGGTTATACGACCAATGAACCTTATTATACAGGAACCCAGAATTCAATGGCTAATGCTGAACTTGGATGGGAAAAAACAACCCAATACAACCTTGGTGTTGATTTTGCTTTCTTGAATAACCGAATTAATGGTAGTGTAGAACTCTACAAGTCATACACAAGTGATTTGATAATGCAAATGATTATACCTACGTTGACAGGTTTTCCAACAACCTTTGCCAATATAGGTAAAACAAATAACACTGGTGTTGAGGTTACGCTTAATTTGATACCGGTGCAGACCACAAGTGGATTTATATGGGAAACTACCTTGATCGGCGCTTGGCAAAAAGATAAAATCGAGGAATTGGCCTATGGCAAGAATGGTGATATGCCGGACAATGCATGGTTTATAGGCGAATCAATCAACGTTAGATACGGTTTCGACAACGCTGGGATTTGGCAAAACACGCCCGAGGATCTTGCTGAAATGGCAATATGGAATGCCGTACCCAACGGAGATAGATTTACGGTAGGTAACGTGCGTCCTGTAGACCAAGATGGAGATCACAAAATGACTGTTGCTGACCGTGTGGTTCTTGGCAACAGCAATCCTAATTGGACAATGGGTTGGAATAATACCTTCGAATATAAAGGGTTTGAATTGGGAATAGAAATTTATGGACGTATGGGGTATATGGCATCTTTAGGTGGGGAGGCATTGACTTCCCATGCCAACCAGCGTGAAACCGATTATTGGACACCAATCAACACGGGGGCAGAATTCCAAAAACCGATATTGGCACAGGCTACATCCGGTTCTGCGGATAAATACTCCGGGCTTCTTGGATTCCAGGAAGCAGGATTTGTCAAAATTCGTAATATCTCGTTGGGGTATAATTTCCCGGAAGAGCTTGCCACTAAAATGGGTGTAGCGAATATGAAATTGTATGCGCAGGCCATAAGCCCTGGTAGTTTGTATCAGTCATTGGATTGGTATGATTTTGATGTAAATACTACCTACTACAACAGAAGTTTTGTTATGGGAATTGAGGTTGGATTTTAGCGAATAATTGTGTTGTAAAAAACTAACATTAAAATAATAGAAAAATGAAAAAAATTAAAAATATAGGAATCGTTCTTCTGGTAATGATGGTTTTGTCATCTACATCGTGCTCGGATAATTTTCTCGATGAAGAATTGACAACCAAATATTCGACAGAATATTTTGACTCGCCTAAAGGCCTAGAGGAATTGGCTGTGTCGCTTTATGGTAATATTCGTTGGCATTATGGGTTTGAGTGGGCTTATGGAGTTACACTTTATGGTACCGATGAGTTTACAACCGGAAATGACCTTACGAACGAGATGTGGAATACCTATGACAATCGGTTTGGGCCGAATGGTGCCACGGTTGGTACAGGGGCAATCAACGGCAATGCCACTTCTCCGGCCGCTCTTTGGGATGAGATGTACTATGGTATAGCTTCTGCCAATACGATTATTGCAAAAGCAGAAACAGTTATTACTGACGTTAGAGTTCGTAATCGTGTTTTGGCTCACGCTTATTTTATGCGAGGTTATAACTACTATCGTCTTACTGCCCAGTATGGTGGGGTTGTCCTTCAAACTACACCTGTAACGACTGTTGTCCGTAATTTCGTTCGTTCAAGTGAAGAGGATAGTTGGAAACAAGTTATCTCGGATTTGCGTAACGCTTATACTCTTTTTGAGGGTGAAGTTTATACTTATGGTAAAGGAATTACATGGACAAAAGCCACGGCAGCCCATTTTCTTGCAAAAGCTTTATTGTTCCGTTCTTCCGAGCGTAATGACGCCTGGAATAGTTCTTATAAAGATGCTGATATTAAAGAAGCAATCGATGTTTGTTCTTATGCCATCAGTGCTCGCGGATCTTTAACCCCTAATTACAGTGATTTATACGCCAACTGGACAGGAATTGATTGTCCAAACGAACAGCTAAGTGAAATATTGATGGCAGCGGGTCACAATGGTGATGCTGCCACTGTAGGTCGTTTCGGAAACCGTACCTATAATTATTTTGCCCCTCAATTTTCAGCCTTCTCTGGAAGTTGGGTCAGACGTGGTGTATGGATTGGTTCTATGGATTTCCAGCGTTGTCGTCCTACCGAGTATAGTTATGCTGTTTACGACCACGTAAATGACGCCCGTATGTGGAAAACATTCAAGACTGTTTACGGAATAAATACCTTACAAACTTCTAATCCGAATGGACTAAAACTGGGAGATCCAGGCATTGTAATGATTTTGAATACCAAGAATGACAATACTTATAATGGATATACCTTTGGTTGTGCTGCTACTCAATTTCCAAATTGGAAGGATGACGCAAAACGTCTGCCAGAGTGGACTATTGGTGCCCGCCAAACACCAACTTCAGGAGCCTTGACGACTAAAGTAGGTCAATTTTCTCCCAATTCATTGGTTTTGTATCAAAATGGAGTGTATGTTGCGCCTAATTTTAAGAGTACTACTTTTTGTAACTTCTTTGCCGGCATCAATAAAACAGATGACGGATCGCGTAATGCTGAAAGAGGGGATGCGCACCGTGACGTAATTATGGCGCGTCTTGCCGAGACTTATCTTTTGCGTGCTGAATGTTATGTTCGCCTTGGACAATATGGGCCAGCAATGAATGACCTAAACGTTGTTCGTAGTCGTGGCCAATGGAAAGCTGGTGAAAACAGATCCTATTATGTTGACGGTTCTGTAGCTTTTGTGAATAATGCTCTAAATACGGGAACTAATGCCACGAATTATATCAATTCGAATTTGAATATGAATACCTACTATTTGTCTAATCCAGGAGTGGCGGTTACCACTGCGGCATCTAATTTGTTATTAACTTCATTTCCTAACAGCTTGCCGACTGAAGATGAAGTTATTCTTGCAAAAATTGGAGCTACCACTAATTATGATCGTGCACTAAATTTTATTCTTAACGAACGCACTCGCGAATTGTTGGGTGAATGGGATCGTTGGGAAACATTGTCTCGCACTGGAACTTTGGTTAAACGAACAATAGCATACAATCCAGAGGCTAAATTCATTACTGTCGGTAAGCATGAACTTCGTCCAATACCACAAGCGTTTATTGATGGTTTGTTAAATGACGATGGTACTAATTTAACTGCTGAACAAAAAAAGGCTTGGCAGAATCCTAATTATTAGTTTATTATTTAAATAAATCAAGTGTCATGGTTCAAAACTATGGCACTTTTTTTGTATGCAGGGTAGCACAGGATACTAATGATGTTCAATTCTGTTATATTTAAACTTTTAAATACCGAAAATTAAGTACCAATGATTTGCATAAAAAAACTTCTTATAATTTTAATTGTTTTAGGGGCAAATCTGTCTGCAACAGCCCAAGTAAAATTACCTGCTTTGGTGGGGGACAACATGGTGTTGCAACAAAACGCAAAAGTCAATTTGTGGGGATGGGCCTCGCCAAACGAAAAAATAAGTATTCAATTGGGCTGGCAAACTGTTCCCGTGACAATTACAACGAATCCAGATGGAACTTGGAAAACAGCAGTAGATACTCCTCAAGGCAGCGAAAAAGCATACAACATTACCATTGAAGGAGCCAATAAAATCATTCTTCACAATGTGCTTATTGGGGAAGTTTGGATTTGTTCGGGTCAGTCCAATATGTATTTTCCGGTAGGGAAAGAAGAAGGGACATGGAAAACCGGAGTCAAAAATTATGAAGAAGAAATTGCGAACGCCACGTATCCGAATATTAGAATCTTTACCGTTTTGACGAAAGCTTCGCCAAAACCATTGGATGACGTTACGGGAAGCTGGGCAGCATGCTCGCCAAGTTCCGTAAAAACATTTTCTGCTGTTGCCTACTTTTTCGGAAGGAACTTGTACCAAAATTTAAAAATTCCTATTGGTTTAATTTCTTCTTCTTGGGGAGGAACAAAAGCCGAAGCTTGGACATCCCAAAATGTTTTGGAAGGAAATCCAGATTTCTTGTCCATTTTGGAAACCGATGCAAAGAATGAAAAATTATACCAAGAAAAACTGGAAAATTACTATCAGGATTTGAAAAAAGAACGAATCGCCAACAACAATGATTTGTCCAAAACCGAATTGAAAAAGCCTAAAAAAGAAGATAATAAAACCTCTTATGTTCTTTATAATGCCATGTTGCGTCCTTTGATTAATTATACCATGAAAGGAGTAATTTGGTATCAAGGAGAAAGCAACGCCGAACAAGCGTTTCTATATCGCAGCTTGTTTCCGGCAATGGTCAAAAATTGGAGAAGTGATTGGAATCAAGGAGATTTTCCGTTTTATTATGTGCAGATCACGCCCCATCGTAGTCAAAATCCAGATATAAGAGAAGCACAATTGCTTTCCTTGAAGAATATTCCAAATAGTGGAATGGTCGTGACAACAGATGTCGGGAATGCGACAAATATCCATCCAATAGACAAGCAAACCGTGGGTTATCGATTGGCTTTATTGGCTCGTGCCAAAACCTACAATGAAGCTAATCTAACGTATTCAGGACCGATTTACAACCACATGAAAATCAAAAAAGAACGAGTTCAATTGTTTTTTGATTATGCCAACTCTGGACTTGTGAAAAACGGAGAGGTTTTGAAAGAATTTGAGATAGCAGGAAAAGACCAAGTTTTTTATCCGGCAGATGCCAAAATTGACGGCAAGACAGTCGTGGTTTCGTCTTCAAAAGTAAAAAATCCCGTGGCCGTGCGTTTTGCATGGAAAGCGATACCAGAACCTAATTTATTCAATAAAGAAAATTTGCCGGCTTCCCCTTTCAGGACGGATGATTGGGTAAATCAACCGTTAAAAATTAATTAGAGGAAGTTGTTCTTGTCGTGAAAATCTAATATATCTGAATAATTAAAATGAACCGAAGAAAATTTATAGTTGGAAATTCCCTCGCTCTTATGGGGTTGTGTCTCCCGTTTTCAACTAGAGGTGGTGACTTTTTGGGTAATCTGAACCTTTCTGATTTTGAAAAGAAACTTCAACCCATAGGTCGTGCACTGGAATTTGAAGATTATTATGTGTGGTGCAACAGTCCCATTGAAGGACCTGACGGTAAAATCCATGTGTTTTTTTCTCGATGGCCAAAAGCTAAAGGCATGAGTGGATGGATAAATTGTTCCGAGATTGCCCACGCCGTTGCAGATAATCCCGAAGGACCTTATGAGTATGTAAGTACTGTTTTGGCTCCTCGTGGAGAAGGCTTTTGGGATGCAACCACATGTCATAACCCAAGTATTCATT
The DNA here is from genome assembly GCF_900129545.1 of Flavobacterium fluvii. Lineage (GTDB taxonomy): Bacteria > Bacteroidota > Bacteroidia > Flavobacteriales > Flavobacteriaceae > Flavobacterium > Flavobacterium fluvii. The sequence goes on from NZ_FQWB01000002.1 coordinate 214,143, forward strand.
TTGTGGATGGAAAATATGCCCTGTTTTTTATGGGAAATTCCAATGGAAAAATGGATACCAAACGTGTCGGATTGGCTACTTCCAATTCACTTTACGGTCCTTGGGAAAGACCGGACAAACCTTTGCTGTTGCCAGGAGGAGAAGGTTCTTGGGATGATTTATTAACCACTAATCCTTCTTTCTTGAAACACCCCAATGGAGAGTATTGGCTCTACTATAAATCATTGGATACTGAAAATTACGTGCATCCAAAATTCCCAATAAAAGGGAACAGAAAATATGGATTAGCCATATCTAAATCGCTGAATGGACCTTATGAAAAATACAAAGGAAATCCAGTGGTTGATTTCTCTGCATTGGGAGACAATAAACAATGCGAGGATGCTTTTATTTGGTATGAAAACAAAAAATTCAAAATGTTGGCAAGAGACATGGGAGTTTTTGGTATGGACTATGGTCTTTATATGGATTCTGACGACGGAATTCATTGGAGTAAACCCTTGATATCTTACCAACCCTTGAATAAATATATAAATCAACCCGAAGCACCGAAACATTTGAATCGGTATGGTCGTGCAGAACGCCCACAATTATTGTTTCAAAACGGGAAAGCAACTTATTTATTTACGGCTTCCCAAGGCGGGAAATATGAAACTGCGTCAGGATTCATTTTTAAAATAAAATAAAGAAATGTTTTGTAAATCAGCGAACTGATGATTGGGTAAATGAAACGGCCAAAAAAGAAAGTCATTTGGCTGAAAAATGCATTAATATCAAGTGGCAGCATTGGAATACATTAAAAGAGAAATAGTTTATAATAGAGACAAACCAGTTATAATTAACCTTAAAACACCAAAAAAATGAAAAGTAGCAAACTTAGAAATGCTTTTAAAATGAAATTGAAACCAGGCTTTGAAGTCGAATACAAAAAACGACACGACGCTATTTGGCCGGAACTGCAATCCCTGCTTTCGGAATCCGGAATACAAGATTACAGCATCTTTCTGGATGAAGAAACCTTGATTCTTTTTGCCGTCCAAAAAATAAGCCCGGATTTTGATGAAGATTATTTGCCCAATCATCCCATCGTGAAAAAATGGTGGGCATACATGGCTGATATCATGGAAACCAATCCCGATAATTCTCCAGTGGCAACTTCACTGATTGAAGTTTTTCACGCAGATTAAATATTTTATTAGTTTCTTTAAAAGTTAATCAATACCTCACAATGAGTTCAAAAAAACCTATATTTTTTACCGTACTTCTACTTTTTACATTTGCCTGCATTAATGCCCAAGAAAGAACCACCATCGAACTAAATAAGGGATGGAAGTTCTCCAAAGGTATGAATGAAAAAGCCTTCGAAAACAATTTTAACGATTCTAAATGGCAAACCGTCAGCGTTCCTCACGATTGGGCTATTTACGGCCCATTCGACAAAGAAATTGACAAGCAAGTAACCGCCATTGTTCAAAATGGCGAAAAAGTGGCCACCGAAAAAACGGGTCGAACAGGAGCCTTGCCTTACATCGGCGAAGCTTGGTATCGCAACCAATTTAGCGTTCCCAATTTCGACAAAAACAAGAAAGTAATCCTTCTTTTTGAAGGGGCGATGAGCGAACCCAAAGTTTTTTTGAATGGCAAAAAAGTGGGTGAATGGAATTATGGTTACAACTTTTTTTACTTCGACATCACCGATTATGTTGCTGCCAATGGAAAAAATAATTTGGCCGTACATTTATCAAATGTGGGCGAATCCTCCCGTTGGTATCCCGGAGCCGGCTTGTACAGAAAAGTAAAATTGATTGTCAAAAACAAGGAAAGCATCGATCAATGGGGGACTTTCGTGACCACTCCAGTCGTTGCCGATGATTTGGCAAAAGTAAATATCAAAACCAAGGTTAACGGCGACAATTTGAGTATCGTTACCAAAATTCTGGATTCATTTGGAAATGAAGTAGCCGTAAATAAATCGAATGCTATTTTTGGCAATGAATTTGACCAAAACATGGCCATCATAAATCCAAAATTGTGGAGTCCAGAAACGCCTTATCTCTACACGGCCGTTTCCCAACTTTATGTTGGCGATGTTTTAAAAGACGAAACAACAACACGATTTGGTATTCGAACCATCAAATTCGAACCCAACAAAGGCTTTAGTTTGAATGGCAAAGTGCGCAAATTCAAAGGAGTTTGTTTGCACCACGATTTGGGTCCCATTGGTACCGCCATCAACAAAGCCGCATTGCGCAGACAATTGACCATTTTGAAAGACATGGGTTGCGACGCCATTCGCAGTTCGCACAATATGCCGTCATTGGAACAACTCGAATTGTGTGACGAAATGGGATTCATGTTCTTGGCCGAAAGTTTTGACGAATGGGCAAAGCCAAAAGTGAAAAATGGCTACAATCGTTTTTTTAAAACAGATGCCGAAAAAGATGTAGTCAATTTGATTCACGCCACCCGTAATCATCCTTCGATTGTTATGTGGAGTTCGGGAAATGAAGTGCCAGACCAATGGGGTTCAGAAGGCGTGAAAAGAGCGAAATGGTTGCAGGAAATTTTCCACCGCGAAGATCCAACTCGTCCAGTTACAGTAGGAATGGATCAGGTAAAAGCCACGATGGAATCGGGTTTTGGTGCTATAATGGATATTCCGGGATTGAATTACCGCTTGCCTTTATATGATGAAGCATTCAAAAAATTTCCACAAGGATTTATTTTGGGTTCAGAAACAGCGTCAACAGTGAGTTCACGCGGAATTTATAAATTTCCGGTTGTCAAAGGAGCGAACAAGCAATATCCAGATTTTCAATCATCTTCCTATGATTTGGAATATTGCAGTTGGTCGAATGTACCCGATGACGATTTTGTTTTGCAAGACGACAAACCTTGGGTTATTGGTGAATTTGTTTGGACAGGATTTGATTATTTGGGTGAACCAACCCCTTATGACGAAATGTGGCCTTCGAGAAGTTCTTATTTCGGAATCAGTGATTTGGCAGGTTTGCCAAAGGATAGATTCTATTTGTATCGAAGCCGTTGGAACACGACCGATATGACCCTGCACATTTTACCGCATTGGAATTGGGAAGGTCGTGAAGGAGAAACCACTCCCGTTTTTGTGTACACGAATTACGATAGCGCCGAACTTTTTGTCAATGGAAAAAGTATGGGAATACAGAAAAAAAACAACACGACGCCACAAAACAGATATCGTTTGATGTGGATGGACGTCAAATACGAACCTGGAACAGTTAAAGTTGTAGCTTTCGATAAAGACGGAAAAGCAATTGACGAAGAAAGGATTGGCACAGCCGAAAAACCGTATCAAATAAAATTGGAAGCCGACAGAGGTACACTCGAAGCCAATGGCGAAGACTTGTCTTTTGTAACGGTTTCTGTAGTCGATAAAAACGGGAATCCTTGTCCAACAGCCACCCAACAATTAAATTTTAGCGTAACTGGAAAAGGAACCTATCGTGCTGCCTGCAATGGCGACGCCACTTCATTGGAATTATTTCATTTGCCTACCATGAAATTGTTTAGCGGCAAGTTGGTGGTCTTGGTACAATCGACTTCCGAAGCTGGAAAAATCGAATTAACTGTAAGTGGAAAAGGACTAAAAAGTGGTAAATTAGCTTTGAATTCAAACTAAAATTTAAAATCACAAAATGATATTGGACAAAAAATCTTTTTTATCTTTGATAGTGCTTGTGTTTTTCGGAGCCCAGGTTTGGTCACAAGATACCAGAACTTTCAAGGTTTTTCAATTTCCGGTCAACAAGATTCCAACCATTGACGGAAACCCGGACGATTGGAAGATGGTTCCTCAAAGTTATGTCGTGGGTATGGATCAATTATGGGAAGACAGCGGAAAACAGACGACGGCGGATCCGAAAAATTTGGATGTCAGTGTTAAAGTGGCTTGGGTAAAAGGATTGAATCGGTTGTATTTTTTATACGAAGCTTACGATAATTACTGGGATTTTTCCTTGACGGGTTTGCACAACGACATATTTGAAATCACGGTCGATGGTGATCAATCCGGTGGGCCATTTATTGACAGGTTTCATCCCAATAAAGCATTGACAAATACAATGGACGCCTATTTTTCATACCACGGTGTTCACGCCCAGAACTATCATGTTTTCACGCCAGCAGAAGGAAAAGATTGGGCTTTGGCGTGGGGAAGCCAACCTTGGATAAAAGAATTGCCGTATGCCAATGCTGCTACCCAATATAATTTTAAACCCGGAGAATCAGGAAAACTGACATTGGAATTTTGGATAACGCCTTTTGATTATGCCGGAAATGATCCAGCGAGAGCCGTTGAATCCATTTTGGAAGAAAATAAAAATATAGGTCTTTGCTGGGCAATTATTGACTATGACGATGTCAATAACGAAAAGAATAACGGTTTTTGGAATTTGTCGAAAGAGCACACAATGTATGGCAATGCCAATTATAGTTTGCCCTTTAAATTGATGCCGTTGGAAAATGAATTCAAAAAAGCAATCGAGGCCAAATGGACTTTCAATACGGTTGACATGAAAAGAAGAATGGTGGCTTTCATCGATCAATCGGAAGGGGAAATCAAATCCTGGAAATGGGATTTTGGTGATGGCACGACTTCAGCGGAACAAAATCCGATTCATCAATACAAAGAAGCGGGTAAATACATCGTTGTTTTGAATATTGAAGGGCCAAAAGGAAAATCCAGAATGTCGAAAGTTTGGGACGTGGCAGTGAAATAAATAACAATATAAAGATATAAAATGAAACCAAAATTCAAATTATTCCTGCCTGCAACCCTGGTGGTATTCTCTTTTATGGGGTCTAATGCGCAACAAAACAAGGAAATTTCCACTATCACTTTGTCCAATAATTCGAATATGGAATTACCCGATAAAGCAGTAAGCATAAAAAGAGTTACCATCGATAAAAACTATACCAAAAATTTCCCGCTTTTAATTTACAAAACAGACACCATTCCTTCACAAGTCAATGATTTGGATGGAGATGGCAAATGGGATGAACTCTTTGTAGTTGCCAATTTTGCATCCAAAGAAAAGAAAACCATCCAACTAAAATGGGTAAACGAAGCCCCAAAATTTCCGATTAGAACCAGCGTTCGATTCGGAAAACGTGAAGCAGAAAACATCCCCTTGCAGCCGGCAACCGAAGAAACGGTAAACGCCCATCAAGTCTATAAAAAACTAGGTTTCCAAAAATACCAAACCGATGGGCCTTCTTGGGAAAACGACAAAGTAGGTTTCAGGCATTATCTGGATGGACGAAATTCCAAAGATGTTTTTGGAAAAAAAGTCCCAGCCATTACACCGGAAGATGTTGGTATCAACAGCTCAGGAGCGGTAGAAGATAATTATCATGTCATGCACGATTGGGGAAGAGATGTTTTTCCGGTGGGGAGTTCAGCAGGATTGGGCGGTTACGCTTTGCTTGTTGGCAACGAAATTACGCGACTTGGAATTCTTGGAACAGATACTTTGAATAATATCGAAAAAACAACCTTCAAGATTGTTGCCGAAGGCCCCGTAAATTCGGTTTTGAATTACAACTATTCAAATTGGAAAGCTTCTGGAAACAACTACCAAGTAAACGAAACCACCTCGATTTGGCCGGGAATGTACGCCTACAAAAACACCGTTAAAATCAAAGGCATTACAGGCAAAGAAACCTTTTTGATTGCATTGTCCAATATCAATAACGAAAAAGGATTAAAAGTAATCGAAGTAGGAAAATGGGTTTGCTTGATCCAACACGACAACCTTACTTACAAGCGCGAATGGATTTTGGGAACCGCCATCATCGTTCCCAAAAAAGACTATTTGGGCTATATCGAAGCACCAAAAACGGGGCAATTAACAGATTCATATTTGGCCAAAATGAAAATCGTGGAAAACACCTCCATCCGTTATTATGCAGTTGCAGGATGGGAATTAAGTGCCGACAAAAACTTTAAGGATGCTCAATATTTCACCGATTATGTAACGAATTTGGCCAAACAATTGGCGATAGAAATTACAGTTGCAATAAAATAAAAAAGGACCAAAAAACATATAACCACAAATTTTAAAAATCTAACGCTATGAAACAGTACCACATCCCAGTTGTAGCCTTGCTCTTTTTGGGCAGCCTAAGTCCAAGTATTGCTCAAACGAATGACGCCACCACGCCATTGCACATGATGCAACCTGATTATCCGACTCCTTATGTAGTTCCACAAAAAGAGAACATAAAAGCGGTTTTGGATAGAGTTTATAATTTTTTGGATAAAAATTCTGCTTCCAAAATTGTCAATGCAACCACAAAAGCCGAAATCACGAATTATAAAAAAGGCAATGAAGACATTATGTTTGGCCCCGGTTCATTTCGATTGACAAGTTACGAATGGGGAGTTACCTATGCCGGAATGCTTTTGGCTTCCAAGGCTACCGGTGAAAAATATTTTGCCGACTATTCCAACAAGCGAATCCAGTTAATAGCCGACATCGCCGAAAATTATAAGGAAAAAAATATTAAGGATGATGCCATGCTTAAAACCCTGCATCCCCAAGCATTGGATTTTGCGGGAGCACTTTGTGCCGCTTTTATAAAGGCAAAAGCAGATGGATTAAAAGCAAACGTGGATCCGTTGATCAACAATTATATCGACTTTATCAGCAACAAACAATTTAGATTTGCCGACGGAACTTTGGCTCGAAACAGGCCTCATGACAACACGCTTTGGTTGGACGACATGTTCATGAGCGTGCCGGCTCTTGCCCAAATGGGTAAATATACCGGCAACGTGAAATATTTTGATGATGCCGTAAAACAAGTCAACCAGTTTTCGAGCAGAATGTTCAACAAAGAAAAAGGGATTTACATGCACGGTTGGGTACAATCCATGAAAGACCATCCTGAATTTCACTGGGGTAGAGCCAATGGTTGGGCAGTGATGACCATGGTCGAATTATTGGAAGTTTTGCCTAAAGACCATCCGGGATATGCGGGAGTTTTGGCGCAATTGCAAGCACACATCAAAGGATTGGTAAAATACCAGGACGGAACTGGTTTTTGGCACCAATTATTGGATAAAAATGACACTTATCTAGAAACTTCGGCAACAGCCATTTATACCTATTCAATTGCCAGAGCCATAAATCGTGGTTATGTCGATAAAATGACTTATGCTCCAGCAGTGTTGTTGGGATGGAATGCCGTAGCCACCAAAGTAAATGACAAAGGGCAAGTGGAAGGAACTTGCGTGGGAACAGGAATGGCATTTGATCCTGCTTTTTATTACTATCGTCCAATAAATGTATTTGCGGCACATGGTTATGGTCCAGTGTTGTTGGCAGGTGCAGAAGTGATTTTGTTGTTGAAAGACAATCAATTCGAACTCAACGACAGTTCTATCCAATTGAAAGTTCCCGGTAAAAACAATCAACCAAATGAATAGTAAAATCCTTTTAAATAGCATTGTACTATTCATTACGGCAACAACTTTTGCCCAAATTGGCACTCGTTTTCCATCCGAAAAAAAAATAGTGAAAGACCCCGTTACGGGGCAGGAATTAATTTTCTTGACTACAAAATCGGCTGGAGATTCCAAAACCTATCCCACGCATCCACAATGGACATCCGACGGGAAATGGTTGATATTTCGATCCAACCGAGTTAAAGGCGAAGCGATGGCGGTCAACGAAAAATCGGGTGTTTTGGTCCAGGTTACCGAAGGAGGCTATAACGGAACTTTGTGCATGGCCCAAAAGTCGATGAAATTGTACTTTATGCGCAATGGGCAAGAGGGCAAAATGCAAATTATGGAAGTCAATCTTGAAGCTGTTTTTGAAGACAGTAAATCAGGGAAAATGAAACCCGTTTCGGCTTACGAACGAGTTTGCGGTACCACGAATCCAGAAATGGGAGCTTCAGGCGACATGGCAATGGATGCCGATGAAGAAAAGGTTTATTTCAGGGTAGGGAAAGAGGAAGCCGCCAGACATTTGGCTGCCGGAGTTCTAATCGAAAAAAGTTTTGGCCCAAGAAATATGGGCGCAGGCCCTGGTGGAATTGGCAGTATGAGCCTGAAAACAGGCGAGTTGAAACACGTTATTTCGGTTCCTTTTCAAATTGGACACATCCAATCGAATATATGGAATCCGGGTGAACTTGTTTTTTGTTGGGAAACAGGAGGGAAGTCGCCACAACGTACTTGGACTGTCATGGCAGATGGTTCGGGATTGCGTCCTTTGTATCCTGAAGCCGATTTTGAATGGGTTACGCACGAAGCCGTAATTTCCAAGGATGAAGTAGCCATGGCGATTATGGGACATCGAAAAATTGGTATCGAGAAAGATTCTCCGGTGGAAGTTGCCGCCGACGGAAAAATAAGAAATCCGGTCAATCCGGGACAAGAAAGTAATTGGGGAGCCACGGGAACTCGTGAAAAACCAACAGGTTTAGCCATTGTCAATCTGAGAACCAGGGAGATGATTATTGCCGGGCAAACCAAAAGTGGCAGCGGTTTATGGCACGTTCATGGTTCCGCCGATGGGCGATGGGCCGTGGGCGATGACTTTTCGAGAAGTTTGTATCTGATTGACCGAAAAACGAACGAAATGATGATGCTAACCACGGGTCATAAAGAAACGGCGGCAGATCATATTCATCCTACTTTTAACAGGGACGGAACAAAAATCGGAATACAATCCGCGATGCTTTCCGAAGACAATCGCACCATGAATATTTGTATTGTCAATGTGCCGAAAGAATGGTTGAAACGAAAGGTTAAATAAAAATCTTTACACAGTTTTTAGAATTTTGAAAGGGAAACTGTTTTATAATAATACCCTGAGTTCGATAAATAACTTTCGAATTCAGGGTATTTAATTTTACTTCACTTTATTTTGATTCGAATTGGGTTCAATTCATCAGGATTGACCTTGGTATAATCTCCTTAAAAAAGCCACAGATTAAAGAGTTATCACTCATTAATCTGTGTAAATTCTTTAGTCTGTGGCAAAATAAAAAGCCATTTTGCAACCCTGCTTATTTTACTTTATTCTGGTTCGAATTAGGCTTCAATTCATCAGGACTGTCTTTGGTGTAGGTCTTGAATATTTCTTTTGAAGGACTCACAAAAATATCCTGAATCACCTCAAAGCTCAAGTTGTTTTTTGGATTAAATTGATCCGAGTCCATATACTTTTGAAGCGACAGAAACAGTTGTTTGGCGGCAGGCTTGTTCTCAACATCTGGCCCTAAATTGGCACTGCTCACGATTATTTTTCCTTTTCCCACTTGTGCTTCAAATACCAAAGCCAGTCTGCGATTCATGAACCAGGTATCGATTGGTTGAACCAATGGTCGGAAATCGAACGGGAAATCCTCCAAATTCATTACTTGCGAGCGGTTTTGAATGTCCCACCACTGCAAATCAGAGTGGAAACTGGTCGGAAAATCTCCAAAAGCCGGACTTTTATCTTGAATCAGCATTCCCGTAACGTGTGGCGGACGCATTTTAAACCAAGAGGTGTTCCAAAAAACAGGCAGAAAATGCATTTCCACTTCTTTGCCTTTCACGACTTTTCCCGAGGCATTCAAGAACACTTTTCCTCCATTGTTCAATACTTCTCTTGACTTTTCGTCCAACACTGTCGTGTAATAAATAGAAGGGGAGATTTCAGTTTTTTTGTCTGGATATACCCAAAAATCCCAATCGTTGGCAAACTCGGTGCCATTCACTTTTACTTCCAGTTTTAATTTCGAAGCTTCCTTAATTTCAGTCAATAGAAAACTCAGGTTTCCAACGAAGATTCCATTTCCGTTTTCGTATGTTTTTGAATCAAAATTTCCCGAAGAAAGTACATTCCCTTTTTCGTTTTTAATAGTCCAACTGATTACCGCATTTTGTAATGGCGTTTTCCCGGAATGGAAAAGTACTATTTCTGCCTTGAAAGTTTCTGCGTTGGTATAAACAAACTTTGGAATTTTAGCCAGAGGAACTGTTGAATTACAAAATCGACTGTACTCTTTTGCAGTCACATATCCTTTTTCTTGGAAAAAAGCATCCAGAACACCTACCAAAGCCGTTCCTTGACCCGGGAAATCCTGTAATCCCAACATTTGAAAACCTCCGTAACCGGGCGTTCTCAATATTTTTTCGATTTCGTTTTTATAGCATAAAACCTGTAATTTTCCAGAAGCATTCAAGAAATCCTTGCTTTGATTTCCCATATGATGGTCTTCCAAATCTTGGCGGAACATCTCGAAGTTTTTGGCTCTATACACGCCTTTGTATTTTTGGATTTCCTCAAAATTTGGAAAAACACAATATTGCCCAATTTCGTGGGCGACAAAAGGAACTTTGAATGGAGCAATTCCGGAGCTAAAATCGGATTCTGTTTCCAGTGTTTTATTCCAATTTAATCCTCTTACGCCTCCTCGTGATTGGTATTCCGCATTCGGGACAACAGGCCAACTTCCTCCAACCGACATTCCGGTATAAACTCTTCGGTTATCTTTTGCTTTCCAGAAATCAACAAATTCGTTGAGGTATTTTACCTGATTTCCGGCAGGTTCATTTCCGGCGGACAACATGGTGAAAGAAGCGTAATTCCCGTATTCCTTGGCCATTCGAGTGGTTTCGTCATATAAAAACTTGTCCACCGGCTGACCCAATCCTATTTTGGGACCGTGGTTAGGCCAACTCGGACCTTCGGGTTGCAAATAAAATCCAACTTTGTCGGCAGCAATAAAAGCGGCTTCAGGAGGACACCAGGAATGGAAACGGACGTGGTTCAAACCATAAGACTTTATTTTTTTAAAGATAATTTCCCAAGCTTCGACCGTTGTAGCAGGATAACCAGTTAACGGAAATTCGCAATTGTGAACTGTTCCTCTCAAAAAAACAGGATTGCCGTTTATCAAAAAGCGGTTGCCTTCTATCTTGAATTCACGCATTCCGAATTGAACGGTTTTGGTGTTTTTGATGTCTTTGGAAGCCAATTTTACTTCCAGATTGTACAAAGCCGGATCAAATTCGTCCCAAGTCAGCATTCCTTTTCCAAAAGGCAATTCGAGTTCAATGGTATTTTCTCCCAATTTGGACACTGAAATCGGGCTAAAAATTTCTTGAGTTTTATCAGATTCGTTAGTGTTGAAACTTTTGGCAGCAATGGCAATTTTGCCGTTAAAATTATTTTGGGTACTGTTATTGACCGTGATTTTCACGCGGGCTTTTCGGTTTTTCACGTCAGGAAAAATCTGTACATCGTCTATATAAACAGGGGAAGCAGACTCCAAATTGATTTTTCCGATGATGCCATTCCAGTTTCCTTGGGTATGATCGGTTACGCTGTGCGAATCGGGACCCACATTTATTTTTTTAATGCTGTTCTCAATTCTAATGGAAATACGCTGCTTTCCCGGAACGAGAAAAGCACTCAAATCATAGATATGAGGTGCTACCAATGAATTTTGCAAACCCACTTCCTTCTCGTTTACCCAAACTCGGGTTTCGATATGGGCTCTTTCCAAGCGGAGCAAAATGCGTTGGCCTTTCCAATTGGCGGGGATATTTACCTCTTTTTGGTACCAAGCTGCACCAACATAATGTTTGGCAGGAGTCAACCAGAAAGGAATGTGTATGTTTCCGGGTTCACGGTACTTTTGTAATCGTGGAATAAAATAAAAAGAACTGTCATAAATAGAACCTGTCCATTTTGTTTTCAAAGTGATTTCGTCACCTTTCAAGAATTCTGCCATTGAGCCGGGTAAATGAATTTCGTCCGAAAGATTCTTGTTGTACCATTTTTCGGTGACACCTTCATCGTTTCGATCCATTTGAAAATGCCAACTGCCTTCCAAGTTGATTACTTCATCCTTGAAACTGCTTAAAGTGAACAAAGCCAACAAAAGCAGGCAGACGTAATTGTATTTTTTCATTGTTTTGTGTTTTATTTTTGGTTCTACTGGAAATGTTGTGAACATTCTTTTTTTTAACCATTAAGTTCATTAAGAAAATTAAGTTTTTTGGCTTCATAAACCTTGATTCCTTAATGGTTTTTAATAGAAATTAGTTGTTTTTTTAAATTTAAAAAAGTTTTGAACACTGCAACTCTTAATTTCCTTAATGAACTTAATGGTTTATTTTTTTTTCTTTCAAAATACTTATTTTTTAATTGAAAACAAGGTTGGTTTAATAAAGAATCGATAGGATTTCACGTTTCCATTAGTGCTTTTGTCGGTGCGCGGCAGATATCTAAAACCTTTAATTTTTACAGAATCCTCCATATTTACCACGACTTGGTGTGGATGCGGTGTTTTCGAAACCGTCCAAGCGGTGGACCAAAAAGTAGATTCCTGTTGGTCGAATATTTTTTCAGCCGAATAGTTTCCTACCGAAACCTCTTCGCTGTCGGCATAGATTATTTTCCATTTGGAACGGTTAATAGGCAAACCATCAACACCTATTAATTCAAATTCGGCAATGCTGCTGCTTTGATCTTTTGGATTTTGGGAATTTAAGGCTTCAAAACAGAAATACTGGCCTTCCAATTCTTTTTTGAAAGTGACTTCTTTCCAGCCCTGACTACTACTTAACTCTCCTTCATCGGAAGGAATTTCAGCGGAAAGATCCAGAGTTTCTCCTTTTTTGCGGTGCAAAAGCGATTCGTCTATCACGATCTTGTCCAAAACAGGAGTCGTGACACCAGAAATTTGGGTGGCCGTGGGCGTTTCCAAATCGAGAACCAAGATTTCGTTTTTTCCTTTTTTCAACCAACATCCCGGCATGTAAAGGGTTTGTTGTGGTCCAATTTTCCAATAACGTCCCAAATTGTATCCGTTTACCCAGACCATTCCTTTGCCCCAAGTACTCATGTCGATATAGGTGTCGCCAGTGGATTTCAAATCAAAACTGGCTTTGTACCAAGCTGGGCCATTGGCTTTTTGCGGTTTGAATTTCAGGTTTTTTTGGAAATCGTAGTCCACCGGAAAATTGTAAACTTCCCAGTTTGTCAAGTTGGTGGTATTGGAAGTGGCAATCATTTCCACTTTTTCGGTAATCCCTTTTCGGTCAATGATGGTTTTGCCGTAATTGACGCGTCCCATCGCTTCCACCAAAATATCAAGGACATCGCCTTTTTTCACGGGAGGTATTTCGATGGTGTTTTCGTCTTTGCGACGATCCAGGTTTCCGATGAGTTTTCCATTGACATAAATGTTTGCCCAATCACGCAACTCGGTAATTTTGAGTTTAAAAGCCGTTTTGCTTTCTGGCAATTGGGTGCGATACAAAATGCGTCCCCAACCTTGATTAAAGGCTTCCATCGATTGTATGGTTTCCGTTTTATTGGCTTTCGGAAGATTTTCGAATAAAGATGCCGACTCTTTAAACGTGATTTTAGGAATCGAAATGGCCGGATAATTTACCGGTGGTTCTGGAATTGTTTCTCCCGGATTCAGGTAGTTTTTCATTAAATCGCGAACAGCATAGAATTTGTCTGTGGGCAATCCAGCCTCATTTATGGGAGCGTTGTAATCATACGAAGCTACCATCGCCCCATACGGTGGCGCATTGGCTCCGCCCCATTGTCCGAAGGAAGTGCCGCCGTGAGCCATGTACAAACTACATGAAATTTTGCGATCCAACATGTCTTTTAAACTGCCGATAAAGCTGTCTATCGAACGGGTTTCGTGAGCACGTCCCCAGTAATCGAACCAACCGGTCCAATATTCGCTGCACATCAATGGTGCTTTTGGATAAATTTCTTTATACTTTTCAAATTGTTTTTCGATGTTGGAACCTGCTCCAAAGTTCAAAGCAGTATAAACTCCTTCAATCTCATAATTGAAGAAATTGGAACTCCAATCACAACGGAACAATTGAACCTTGTCAAATCCTGAAGCACGAACGGCATCACGAACTTGTGACATATAGCTTACATCTTTACCAAAAACGCCATATTCATTTTCGACCTGAACCATGATGATGTTTCCACCATTTTGAATTTGGTACGGAGCCAATTGTTTGCCAACCTGCTTTAGATATTTGATGGAACGTTCCATAAAATAGGAATCGTCTTTGGTACGCACCTGAATATCATTTTTCTTCAACAGCCACCAAGGCAAACCGCCCATATCCCATTCGGCACAAGCATAAGGGCCAGGTCGAACAATGCAATACATGCCATTTTTCTGGATGAGTCGCACAAATTCGGCCACGTCTTTTTGCCCCGTGAAATCAAATTTATCGGGTTGTTGCTCGTGAAAATTCCAAAAAAGATAAATGCAAATGGTATTCATCCCCATGGCTTTGCACATTTGTATGCGCTGTTCCCAGTATTCGCGGGGAATTCTCGGAAAATGTATTTCGCCGGCACGCACCAAAAATGGTTTTCCGTTAAGGAGGAAAGTGTTCTCTGCGGCAACAAATGTTCCCGGCTGTTTCGAAACTTGCGCATTTACCGTCAGTGTCATGAAAATGACGAGGGCCAGAATTAGTTTGGATGTTTTCAATAATCTCATTTTTTATTCAATATTACATTTACTTTGTATTCAACCGAAATGGAAGGTTTTTTAATTTCCAGAAAACTTTTTTTGTCGCCAAAATTAGGCAGTACTTCCTTTTCCAGATAATTCAAATAAGGAGCATCTTTGGCCATTGGCATAAAATAAAAATACATGTCATTTGTCTTCAAGGCTTCCTGAAACTTTTTGAGTCCAATTGTCCAAGGTTTGCTGGTGTAAAGGTCGTCCGTTTGCAACTCTCCGTTCATCATGCAAATGCCGCGATCGCCACGATAATCGAAAGTTATGAAAACATCATTCGCTTTTGACAAATCGAGGCTGCCGGCTTTAAGCACAAAATGGCTGGCGTCTGCCTGAATCAATTGGATTCCTGTTTCAACTTTTGGCACACTCACGCTCCATTCGCTTATGCTTTTCAGTTGCGATTTGGCCTTGGTTATCGTGCCTTCAACTGAGGCAACATTGGCAGAAGCCGGATAAATGGCAAAATCGACATGCTCCTGATTTTTGCTGACCAAGGATAGTTGTTCGCCATTGTCCAATACCAAGGCTTTGCTGATTGCCAATTTTTCATCACCGGTTTTGCCTACTAAATAAGCATTTTCAGCATCGCTATTTGGCAAGACTAAAAACGAAACTCCATTTACCTGAAATTCACTTCTTTTTCCAGTTGAAAAAGACACTACCGTATTGCCGTTTCGCACGGAAGTTTTTATTCCATTTCCGGTCACTTTCACCTTGCCTTTGAGCACCATTTCGGGAGCAATCCCGTCAACCGACACCATCACGTTGTACCGTTTATTATTGTTGGTAAAGCTACAAAATGGTTGGACAGTAGCCAAACGAATTTCGATCCCATCATAATTAACATTGAAAGGAAAAATAGCGGAACTGCCGGCTTTCAACGTAAAAGTTCCTGTCTCTGGACATGCAATTACTCCCGATTTAGTGACTACATCAATTTTTAAGCCTTGTAAGTCATTCATTGTCAAATGGTCTTGAAAATTGTGCATGAACAAATAACCCTTGTTGCCATCGCCCCGAACGGAATAACGCAAAGTTTTGTTGTTGTTGGCCTTGATGCTGTCGTTGGTTGTTGGCAAAATTGGATACAGCGGTGCCAAATCGTTGCCATAAGATTTCAGGAAGTAATTTACCAGCTTTAACGGATAGTAACCACTGCTTACATTTCCAAATTCGCCGATGGGAGCCTGGTAATCGTATGATTTATTGTGTAGGCCAGCACCTTCGGTAAAAAAGTAGTTGCCAATGGAAGGCGTGGTTCCGCCGTGATACATGTAAAAACCCAGTCCATTGGTGCCGCTTCCAACAGTTCGAACCATCAAGGGCAAAAAACTTTCGCCTTTTACTTTTGGTCGACGTGAATAAGTGACCGCCATGCCCGTTCCCAATTCGGCAGCCAATGACGGATATAAATTCACGTCATAACTCACGGGTGAATAATCGGGTTTTTGATGAATATTTTTGAACAAATAAAATGGGGAAGGCCTAATGCTGGATTCCCAAAACGGATAAGCATATCCAGCCATCACCGGAATGGAACCTTTTTCGACAATAGTTGCAAAACCCCAACCGGTTGCCGTGTAAATGGGGGCAACAAGTCCCGCTTTGAGAGCCAATTTCTTGAGCGTTTTCATGTGGTCGCGTCCTTCGTCGGCAAATTCGTTACCCAGGTTGTTGATGCCAACTCCATCCTGGATAATCTTTTTATCACGTCCTGCAACAGTGCGCTCTTTGGGAGCATCTTGATAGGTAAAACCCCAAGGAGCAGTCGAATGCTGGTATTCGTTTTCCAATTGTACCCCAATAATGGGACCGCCATCTTTGAACATCAATCCTTTTAATTGTTGGCCAATTTCTTGATACAATCGGTTGGTGTAGAACAGATAGGCTGGGTCATTGCTTCGAACATCTATCGGGCGACCGTAAAGCCAATCGGGAAGACCTCCATTACGGATTTCGCCGTGAGCGAAAGGACCAACGCGCATTAGTACATCCAATCCATTTTGGGCACACAATTCCGTGAAACGACGAACATCCAAATCGCCAGTCCAATCGAATTTGCCTTCCTTGAATTCGTGCATGTTCCAGAAAACATAGGTTGCCACCACCGTAATTCCGCCGGCTTTCATTTTTTTCAATTCCTCGTCCCAATATTGGTGCGGATAACGACTAAAATGAAACTCCCCGATAACGGGAATAAAAGGTTTTCCGTTTTTTTCGAGATAAAAACTGTTTACGGAAATTTCTTCACCAACG
The DNA here is from genome assembly GCF_900129545.1 of Flavobacterium fluvii. Lineage (GTDB taxonomy): Bacteria > Bacteroidota > Bacteroidia > Flavobacteriales > Flavobacteriaceae > Flavobacterium > Flavobacterium fluvii. Next base: position 230,970 of record NZ_FQWB01000002.1, read on the forward strand.
GGATTTTTGCCTCCCAAATCGAGATGGCCACGAGTCACGTCGGTGCGGACTTTAGTTATGTCAATGGTGTAATTATTTTGGGCAGATAACGAAAATGCTACAAACAGCAATGCTGAAAGTAATGCGTAGAATTTTTTATGTGTCATTTCTGTAATAAATTAAATGATGGAATTGATTGCTAAATGTACCTGTACTCCCTGATGGTTTACATCCATTTTTGCCGCTTCTTGCAGATGTTTCTTTGCTTTGTCCATTTCTCCTAATCCTAAATTTCCCAAGCCGAGCATGTAATGACAATGGATTTTGTTGCGGAAAGTTAAATCATCCTCCCAAATTAACAAGTCTGGCAATGATACCGCAAAGTAATCCAGTTTTATGGTGTTATCCAAATGCTTTTCTCCAAAACCAACCAGTTTGTTAAACCTGATATTGGCCTCATTCGGCAATCCTAATTTCAGCAATGCCAATCCTTGGTAAAATATTTTGTCGGGTTTTTGATCATTGTAAAAAATGGCTGCCGCAGGTTCTGAATTTCCGTCTTTGGCCAACTCCCAGTATTTTCGAGCTTCATCCATTTGTTCCAATCCTTCGTAAGCACAGCCCAACCAATAATGGAAATCATTTTCTTGTGCTCCCGAAAGTTTGCCTTCACCCAAATTGTGCGGGTATTCCAGACATTCGTTCAATAATTTTATGGCAGGTTCAAATTCTTTTTTGGATAAATGTTGTTTCGCCAATTCCACGCGTGCCAATTGGTATTGTGCCGGTACTTTTCCTTCGCCGCCTTCCCAAGGATGGAAAATTCGATGGTCAATTAATTCAATGGCTTTAGCATAATTTCCAAGCTGGTTGCACAAAGTGGCATATTCCAGATACACATCATCCCGTTGGGTCACCAAATTGAAGTGTTTTTCCAAAAAGGAGAATCGTTCTGCATGGGGTTTGCAAAGACGCTTGTGCAATTGATCCAGCTCCATCAAGATGCGGGAATCTGTGGTGTCCAAAGAAAAGGCTTTTTCCAGGTATTGAACCGCTTTTTCTTCCTGTTGCAATTTATTGAAATAAGCCAATGCCAAATTTCTGATTACAGTTGGAAATGTACCGTCTATGGCTGCCGACTTTTCCCAGTTGGCAATGGCTTCAGGATATTGGCGCTTGTCGTACCATAAATTGCCCAAATAATAAGGTGCTTTCGAATCTTTTGGATTTACTTTTTGTGCCACTTCCAATGCAAGTATGGCTTCCAAACGATTTGGAAAACAGTATTCCGGTGCATGATTCGCCGCTGTTTCAAACACGGCTTTGGCGTCTTTGTTGGCCAAATTCAACGCCCAACCCATATAATAATAAGTCATCGGAGTGGTTGGACAAACCTTGATTCCCTCTTCCAATAACTGGACGGCTTCATCGTACATTCCGGCAGCCACATAATCCAATGCCATGGCCTCGTAATTATGGATTTCGCCACGCATCAGTTGGTGCATTTCTTCCAAAACAGCAACCGAATTTGTAATAAGGTATTCTTCAAAACGACACCCAAAATTGAACAAGTCGATTTTCAAGGAATCTGCTATCAGTGCCAAAGCTTCTTTTTCCGTTCCTAATTTTCGCAAAATAGCCGTCTTCAAGGCACGTGCTTTGTGGTTGTGCCAATTCCGTACCAATGATTTGTCAATTTCGTGAAGTGCATTGGTTAGATTGTCCTTTTTGCATGAAATTTGGGCACAACCAAAATAGCCGGCATCCTGCATCGCGGCATTCCAACAGGATTTATAGAAAGCATCATACCCTTCCTTGTTTTTGCCTTGATATTGTAGCGCCAAACCTAAATTATAATGAGGTTCACCGTCATAAGGGTTTGGATTGCGTTGCAATTGGGTGTCAATTGCGGCATTGAAATACTTTTCGGATTCGGCAAACTTTCCACGGCGAAGCAACCAAAGCCCCATAGCATTGTTGTTTCTTACGTCGGACGGGTCTCTTTTCAAGGCTTCCAAGTAATAATCGGTGGCGATGTAAGTGGCGTGTCGGTATTGTTCTAAATGCAAGCCGGTAAGATACAATTGCTCGCAAGTTGGTGTTTCTTCAGGGGAAAAAGCCGCTTTGGCGGGTTCTGGAGTTGGTTTTGCCTCTTGTTCTTCAGATTTTATGCCCAAAAGTTCTCTTCCGTTTTCGGAATAGACCATTAATTTTAAATCGATGAAAGCAATATCTCCAACCAAAATTTCGCGTTCATAAACTAACTCAGGACTTAAATCCAGGGTTTCATCCAAAAATCCTTCCAATACTATTCTGATCTTTTTCTGCAAGGAGGTGGCAAAAATCTTCACAATGGCTTTGTCTCCTTCTTTGTCAAGGTTCAAAAGCAAATCTTGCGAAGCATTTTTCACCACGCCCAGTTCGCGATACGGCAGAAAATATTGGGTAAATGTTTTTTCTTCATAGGGTTGCATCCAACTGAAATCGGGTTGGTTGTCGGTAAAAACGCCCGCCATCAATTCGATGTAAGGTCCGTCTTCATCGGTAAGATTTCTGTCCCAGGCTTTTCCAAAATCGCCATTTCCCCAAGTCCATTGTTTTTTTCCGGGCGAAATATGATGATTGGCAACGTGCAGCACACCGGCTTTGGTGTCATTTTCGTAACCGCCCACAAAGTTAAAATCCGAGTTGATGGCCATATACGAAGTGGGAACTGGAATATTTTTATAGTTTGAAATGTCTATACCAGCGGAATAATCCACTTTATAATAAGTTCCCGTGGCAATCGGAAATGTGGACACGTCTCTTTTTCCATGGTCGAAAACGGCGTGCACATCCGGAGGAAAAACCGATTGATAATGCTCATTTACCGCCACGGCAGGATTCGCCCACCACAAAAAAGTTTGCGGAACGGGAGTTGGATTATACAGTTTTCCCTTGATTTCCAGATAGGCTTTTCCGGGATGCAAAGTGAATCCCGCCATTCCTTTTTGGTGGAACATTTTTTCGTTTTCGCTTACCCAAACTGTAATGCTGCCATCGGCATTGTTTTCTATGGTGTGATCCACCGGCAAAAACGTGCTGGGACGATGGTGTTGTGGCCAGTTGAACTCTATTCCACCAGAAATCCAAGGACCGGTAAGTCCCACCAATGCAGGCTTGATCACCTGATTGTAATAAATAAAATGACGTTGCTTGATTTTGTCGTAAGCCATTTGCACACGCCCACCCAACTCGGGTAAAATCATCACCTTGATGTATTCATTTTCCAGATAGACAGCTTTATAAATCTTGTCCTGTTTCTCGTCTTCAATCTTTTCTACAACGGGATAAGGATAAACAACACCGCTACTGCCTTGATACACTCTTTTTTCAAGAAAGATTGGGTTTTTTTCGGGTTTCCCGATTTCGTATGTAGGGATGATTACATCCTCTTGCCAAGCTTTAACACTCATTTTTTTATTTTTACAATTACTTAATTTTCTTGTTTCTATCTCAACTGGATATCGGATTGATAACCATTCCAGTTGAAGTACTCCCTTTTAATTTTGTACTGGTTTCTCTTCGGAATAAAACGCTTTCAATATATACCACGCTTTTTTCTTTTCGCCTTTATCCGAAAGCAATCCTTTTCGATTCCATCCTTTTTGGAAAGTGGGGTGCAAGCGAAGAGGCGATTGGAAATCGGCCAAAATCCACGGACAAGTGCCACGCAAAATGGAATTCGTTTCAGCATCGTGATCTGGTCTTTGTAAAATTGCTCCATGTATTCTTCACTCCACGAACTGGCCACATCTGCCGGCCCATGATTATCGTACAAGGCTTCACAGCCAAATTCACTCATGATTACCGGTTTGTTGTAGCTCGATACCCATTCAATTTCCGACGGTGATTTGAACCACGGTTTATACCAACCGATATATTCATTGATGCCAATCACGTCTAGCGAGTTGATAAGATCGTCCTCAATAATAACTTTGTTGTCTTTATATTTTATGTTATTGAAAGCCGCAGAAATAAGCCGAGTATTGTCAATGCTTCGGCAAAGGGTTGCCATGTCGGCAATGGCTTGGGTTCGATTCTTGGATCCTTGTGGTGTTTCGTTGGCCATGCTCCAAGTGATAATGGAACAACGGTTTTTGTCGCGTCGCACTATTTCTTTCATTTGCAAATTCATCAGCTTTTGCGTTGGTTCTTTGTCAAAACTAATCGACTGGAAAACGGGAACTTCTTCCCAAATCATGAAGCCCATGCGTTCAGCCATTCGCACCATGTTTTCGTTGTGGGGATAATGGGAAGTTCGTATAAAATTGCACCCCAGTTCTTTGGCCCAAGTAAGGAGAATAAGTGCGTCCGATTCGGAAAAGGCACGACCCCTGCGTTGCGGTATTTCTTCGTGAATGTTGACACCTTTCAGAAAGACCGATTCTCCATTGAGCAGAATGTCGACACCTTTGGTTTCAATGCTGCGAAATCCAATTTCTTCAGAAACTGCATCGCTATCACAGCTAATATTTACTTTATACAATTTTGGGTTTTTCGGACTCCAAAGCGATAATTTTGCCGAAAATTTTACCACTGCATATCCTTTGGCATTGGTTTTTAAAGTCAAGTTGATTTTTGCTTCCGGGATTTGTACTTCAACTTGCTGGGCCGAGGTTACTCCAGCCAATTTCACATATCCTGACACTACATTTTTCGACCCTTTTTCCAATTGAATAAAATAATCGTCGATATAAACCGAAGACGTTTCCACCAATCTCACGTCACGAGTGATGCCGCCGTAGTTCAACCAGTCGTAACCCGTTGCCGGCACACCATCTTTTTGTCGCTCGTTGTTGACGCGCACAATAATCGAGTTTTCACCGTTTTTTATCTTGTCGGTAATTTCAAATTGGAATGGGGTGAAGCCCCCCTCGTGACTACCAATTTTTTCGTTGTTCAAAAAAACGTCGGTAATGTAATTTGCTGCATCAAAATACAGGAACAAGCGCTTGCCGGATTGTTTCTGGGCCACGAAAGTTTTCTTGTACCAAATGGTGGATTCGTAGTTTTTAAGTTCCGGCAATTGCGAATTGATATCGCCGGGAACATCAAACACTGGGCCTCCATCGAAGGAGTATTCGTAAAATTCAGATTTTTCAACAGGCTTTTTGTCTTTGTACAAAGCCTTCCAGGACTTTATTCCTACGTCGTATGGATCAATGATGACTTGCCATTTACCGTTGAGACTTGTCTGCTTGCGATCTGGAATATTGGTCATGAAATCCTGTGCCGAAAGAAATGCGCACTTCAATAGAACCAAAAGTATTAAAAGTTTGCGATCATGTTTTTTCATGGAAATGGATATTGATATGCTGATTAAATGTTGTTTTTTGTGAAGAAATCATAGATGTTACTTGACCAATTCACTCTCGATTTCTTCCAATGTTTTCCCTTTGGTTTCAGGCAGTTTTCTCAAGATAAAGAAGAATCCGAGAATACAAATTCCGGCATACACCCAGAAAGTTCCGGCTGCACCGAACGATTTGTTGAGTAATGGAAAGGTGTAGGTGAGAATAAAACAGGCAATCCACAAGGCGAACGTGGACAAGGCCATGGCTGCACCACGCACCCGGTTAGGGAAAATTTCGGAGAGAATTACCCAAGTTATGGGTGCCAACGACATCGCATAAATGGCAATGGCCACTACCACCAACGAAAGAACGGCCACCCCTTTCAACTCAAAATAAAAGGCAGAACCCAGAAGCAAATACGTGATAGCCAAACCGGATGCCCCGAAGACCATCAGTTTTTTACGCCCCCATTTATCGACAGTAAACATGGCAACAAGCGTAAACACGAGATTTACCGTTCCGGTTATCACAATATTGAACAGCGTGTCGCTTACGCCATAACCTGCGGCAGTAAAAATCTCTTCGGCATAATTAAAAACGGTATTGATTCCGCACCATTGTTGGAAAACAGCAATGACAATTCCAATCAGCAGCACGTTGCGGAATTTAGGATTGAGCAGTGCCTTGAAATCCATTTTCTCGGTCACATCGTTCAAGGTTGCCTGTATGTTGGCCATTTCTTCACGGGCATATTCTTCGCCTCCTATTTTATTCAGGGTAGGGAACGCTTTTTCTTGTTTGCCGGCTTTCATCAACCAACGAGGACTTTCAGGAAGGGTAAAAGCCAGTAAAAGGAATACTACCGACGGCATTGCACATGCAAAAAACATCCAACGCCAACCCATTTGCCCATTCCATGAAGCGCGAATGAATTCGTCGGTCACTCCTGCAGGAACTTTTTCGGCAATAAGCAAGTTGACAATTTGTGCCGCAAGAATACCGATGACAAGGGTCATTTGGTTGAGTGAAACAAAGCGCCCCCTTAAATGGGAGGGAGCGACTTCGGCAATATACATGGGCGAAAGTGCCGATGCCAAGCCAATTCCCACACCACCAATTATTCTGAAAACAACAAATAGTAGATAAGTTGAAGCCCATCCAGTGCCCAAAGAAGCCACCGTAAACAAGAAGGCAGAAAGCAATAACGGCCATTTTCGTCCGAACTTGTCACTGATTACGCCGGATACAACCGCACCCAAGATACAACCAATCAAGGCAGAACTCATCGCCCAGGCTTGCAGGTTTGCCGATGTGGTAATGTCGAAAAAACGCTCGTAAAACGGTTTTGCACCACCGATTACCACCCAGTCATAACCGAAAAGCAATCCGCCCATGGCAGAAACCATGGAGATGGCAAATAAATAGAAATTGTTGAATTGTTTGTTTTGGTTCGTCATAATATAAGCTTTGTGGTTTTGTTAATTAATCAAACAAAAATACATGTAGCAATTCATTAATAAATAGATTATATATTGAAATAAATGGATTATCTTACGACCTTGATTCTATTTCGGCAATATTAACCTGTTTATAATGAATAATACAACGACACCCAAAATCAAGGCCGGTTTCCTTGGACAAACCATGGTGGTTTTGGATCCCGACAAGAAAAGAAAGCTGGTTTCCAATCTTTTTTTTCGCAACCTTTTCCCTGATGCCATTGGTTATTTTCCAAATGCAAAACATCACAACCGGTCTAGAAAGAACGGGATCAACGAATACATACTATTATACTGTTTGGCAGGAGAAGGCTGGATTAAAATCAACGGAAAAACGATACCGCTAACTCCCAATACGGGTTTCATTATCCCTGAAAACACGGGTCACAAATATGGAAGCTCCTTAAAAGATGCTTGGAGTATTTATTGGGTTCATTTTGAAGGCGATTATGCCGCAACACTTTACAAACGCTTCTCGACCTCCAATGATGCAGCCATCAAGATAGCATTTGACGAAAGTCGAATTACTCTGTTGAACGAAATAATCACACTTTTGGAAAGTGATTTTACCGATGAAAAAGTTGAACTAACCCACTTTAAGTTAATCGCATTTTTGAGTTCTTTATGTTATTCAAATACCTTGAACAGCAATGTCGATGATAAAATAAGTCATTCCATCGCATTCATGAAAGTCCATTTGAGCGAAATTTTGACCATCGAACTGTTGGCAAACCAAGCTTGCTATTCCATTTCCAGGTATTCGGAACTCTTCAAACAAAAAACAGGCTATTCACCCATTCAATTTTTTATCCGGTTAAAAATTCTAAAATCTTGTGAGTACCTTTATTTTACAAATCTCAACATCAAGGAAATATGCAAAGAAGTGGGTTTTGACGACCCTTATTATTTTTCGCGAATGTTCAAAAAGCAAATAGGCGTTTCTCCGAGCGAATACCGCAAGAAGAAAAAAGACTAAATTTATTTTGGTTTAGGTTTTCCAAAGTATGGGGGCGTTATTTATCATGGTTTCTCACCAATGACACATCATCCACTTGGCAAGACGCATTGGCTATTCCTTCTGCCAGAAAACCAATTTCCACTTTTCCGGATTTGACAGCGATGTTCGTTATGAGAATCGTTTGCCATGCCGTGTTTTCCTCTTTAATGCCGTATTTGAATTGGTTTCCATCGCTTGTGGCATACATTTCCAGAGTGGTAAAACCATTGCCGTTCTTTACTTTGGCTGTCAAGGTATAAATTCCATCTTCCAGTTTTACATAGGGTGAAGATGAAATAGTTTGGGATATTTTTCGCTTGAAATTCACTTTGTCACTGATGTTCAGGCTTTTTTCGCCGATTACAAGCTTTCGGTCGTTTTCCGTGTTGAAATAATTCAAGACTGGTGAAGTGGCGTTGTCAAGTGAAATTTTGTTTCCTTGAATAATTTCTGTCGTCCAGCCCGTTAATGGCAATTGCACCGGTTTTACGGGACTTGGAATATGTCTTCGGTCTGCCTCAAAGCTGCCGTTTTTTACAAAATCATTGTCTTTGGCTACTTCCCATAAACCAGTTTGGGCGTCTAAATTCCATGAACCAAGCGAATTAAAATGAGGGGTTTTTCCATCAAATGAAATCGGAAACCATTGGTTGTAGCCTAATCCGTTTCCGGCTAAATTGGCCCATCGGTCTCCACAATACAGCACGGTTTCCTGTTGGCTGCCTTTGACATTGATGAAAAAACCGGTTTGGGTAACGTGTGCAAAATCATAGGAAACTCCATTCATGACCAACATTTCGTTGGTGGGAAGATAAGGCCCCCTGATATCATCGGCTACCAGATAATAGGCATAAGAAGCATCCCAACCGTAAATGTTGGAAGCAAACATATAATATTTGTTGTTGTACTTGAACATACAATTCCCTTCACGGCTTTCGCCCTTGAAAATTTGGGTACAGTCCAACAGATTGACTTTTCCTTCTTTGACGCCAATTTCGGAAACATAAATCTTGTTTCGTCCTTGTCCATACGAATAAATAAGATAGGATTTTCCACTGTCTTCATCGGTAAATACGGTTTGGTCGCCGGTATTGGTAGTCCCAATCATGGGTTCCATGTTTATTTTTTGGTGCCATGTAAAAGGACCCGTTGTTGAATCGGAAATGGCAATCAATACCTTGTTGCCGTGTTGGACAAACATCGCATATTTGTTCAATTCCTTGATGAAAGCCACTCCCAAACGACCCACCCAGGTTTTTCCAGACTTGTTGGTTTCGGCTTTGGTCAAAACATTCCCTTCAAACGTCCAGTTGACCAAATCAGTGGAACTGTAGCAGGTTACCGATTCAAAAGTCGCATTCGGTGGCGTAACAGACGGATTATTTCTATAGGTATCGGCTTCAGCGTAATGAACACCATACCAATAGTATTTTTTTACGCCCGTAGCTGGATCAGCGAATTTAAAAATGCCTCCGCCTTGACTGTTGATGGGTTGGCCGTCTTTGGTGTTCCAGAACACATCGTTTTTGATGTTTTGTGTCTGTGCATTTAGATTCCCCGTTTTTGTTACTCCCAAAACATAAATTAATACCGACAAGATTGCATTGAGTTTTATATTTTTCATTTTCCAATAGTTTGATGTGAACAGGCTTTTGACAGGATTATTTTCCAATAAATTCCACTATCTGTGATGCAATGATTTCCTGACCGGAGCCAGCCATGTGAATTCCGTCTTGTGCATAATAATCGAGTATGCCCAATAATGGATTGTATATGTCAATTACTTTAAAATTATATTGGGCTGCGACTGTTTTTAATTGAGGCAATAATGCCTGCAATCGTTCATTGCTCCCGGAATATTTATCCAAAATATTAGTTGTTCTGATGGGAGGTGGCGTTACAAAAAGGAATTTTGTTTTTGAGTTAGCTATGGAATGGCTTTTTATTTTATTCAGCAACTTGTCAAAGTTGGCCGCTACTTCATTTTGGTTGTCGGCAAATACTTTTTTGGTGTCGTTGGTACCTAAACAAACAATAATATAATCGTATTTTTTGTTTCCAATTTTCTGTTGTGCTTCATTCAAATAGTCATCTATGTTGTCCAATGCATTGAGGTCTTTTTTTCCAAGATTATCAAATCCAATGGTTCTGCCTCCTTTGGAAATATTGTAGATAAACGATTCCGGCATCATCTTTTTTAATTGGTCAACCCAACCATCTTTGTTGGCTCCATTGGAATCGCCGAGAGTTAAAATAGTATGCTTTAGCGATGTTGTGTTTTTGTGTGGTATTAATCCCAAAGCCTGGGGTATTTGCTCGTGACCACCCTCAAAAATGGTCAATTGAATGTTGTTGAATTTTCGAGAGAGATAGATGTTGCGATCAAATAATTTCTCTTCCTTGTTGTAGTTGGGGTTGAAACGTTTTGTTATCAAGTTAATGATTTCTTTTTCGGAGACAAGGTCGGAATCTGTTGCTGTTTTTGATGAAATTTCGTCAAGATTGGTAAGTCCGTATTTAAGTTCTCCAACTAAACGATTGTACATGTTGATGGAATGCGTAATTGGAACAGAGCCTGTATAACCATCGTGAATGCCTTCATAAATGTATAATTTGGCGTTTTTTCGTAATTCCTGTGGAAATTTTTGCAGCAAAGGAGAACGTTTTACAGCCTCTTTACTATTGAAAATGCTATCTGTTGATACCGCTTTGAAGATGTCGTCGGCATATTTTTGTTTGCGTCCAACAGATTCCCAGTACCAGGTTTCTAAATCGGAAATTGGCGCCCAGGCCGAAAAGGTTTTTACTGGATAATGAACATTCATGTAAGCAGCCAATGTGGCAAATCCTCCTCCCGAAACTCCTACAATATGTACCTCATTGGGGTCGGAATTTGTGTTTTTTAATGCAAACTGGATGGCATCTTCAATATCCGAAATAACCAGTTGACTTCCCATGGCTTCAGGTGTTTTATTTGCCCCCCTGAAATCGGGATGGATGTAATTCCAGTCCCGCGCCAGTATTTCTTTGGCAATAGGGTCTTTTTGGGTATAATCGGCACTCCAAGTATGAAGGCTTATTATTAATGGTTTGGGGGTTTTGCTTTTCGATGAATATAGGTATGCTTTTTGAGTTTTGTTGTCCACGGAAGAAGGTATTTCAACTTTTTGGAAAGCACTGTCCCAATTGTTTTTTGAAGTATCATCCCAAGTTGGATCTTTTTGTGCAAAAAGACTGGTCAATGTAAAAATAGTTGTTGCACAAACTACCAAAAAAATATTTACTGATTTTATCATAATTACAGACTACTTTGAATTCACAATATTTTGATGAAAATGTATTTGTTTTTTTCGTAAGTAAAAATAGGTTGTGCCGTTACAATTGCTATCCTGTGGCATCCTGTTTGTTTTTTATAAATTATGACAGATACTACAGGATACAGAAAAAAACAGAAAAAAGTAAATTTGTTTCTATTGTAAAATTTAAAACATAAAAATGTCTAGAATTAATACTTCCATTTTAAGAATTTGGATTAAAAAAAGTGTTTGTATCCTCTTTTTAATCAACACTTCTTTTTCATTTGCACAGCTTCAAGGAAAAGCGGATGCCATCTATTCCGGGACTCCTTGGTTCGATCAAAACGGAAACGTGGTGAGCGCACACGGTGCCAATATTGTCAAGGACAAAGATAAATTCTATCTTTTTGGCGAAGCCCATAGTGATGACAGCAATGCCTTTGCAGGATTTAACTGTTACTCGTCCAAAGATCTTTACAATTGGAAATTTGAAAAGGTGGCGCTTCCTTTGCAAAAGTCGGGTAAACTAGGGCCTAATAGGGTAGGCGAAAGACCCAAAGTGATGAAATGCCCAAAAACCGGAGAATATGTTATGTATATGCACGCCGATACTTTGACGTATAAAGACCAGTTTGTGGGGTACGCCACTTCAAAAACGATTACGGGGCCTTATCAATTTAAAGGGGCTTTGCTGTTTGACGGCAAACCGATAAAGAAATGGGATATGGGAACTTTTCAAGATACGGACGGTTCAGGCTACATTCTTATTCACGGCGGTGAAATTTATAAATTGGCAGATGATTACCATTCGGTTGTGGAGCAGGTGAATAAAAATATGACGACTGGATTTGAATCGCCTACAATGTTGAAAAAAGACGGTCTTTATTATCTTATTGGTTCACATCTTACTAGTTGGGAACGGAACGACAATTATTATTACACTTCCAATTCTGTCAAAGGGCCTTGGGAATCGAGAGGGATTATTGCTCCCGAGGGTTCCTTAACATGGAATTCACAATCGACTTTTGTGTTGCCAATTACAGGAACGCAGGAAACGACCTATATGTTTATGGGGGACAGATGGTCTTTTCCAAAACAGGCCTCTTCAGCGACTTATGTGTGGCAACCGCTTACAGTATCCGGGACATCGCTTTCTATGCCCACGTATCAGGAAGCGTGGCAAATCAACATTGCGACGGGAGTTGCATCGTCGATAAATTCAGCTGATAAAATCATTGAGAATACGGATAAATCAATTCAATACAGCGGGAATTGGAAACATCTGGATAATGCAGGCACATCGGAAAGCAGATCTGACGAGAAAGATGCTTCTTTTTCAATCCAATTCAGCGGTCAGCAAATTGCTTTATACACGTATGCGGGAACCGAAAATGGTTATGCCCGAATTGTGTTGTCCGACAAAAAAGGGAAAACAATAGTAACGTCTCTGGTTGATATGTATCGCAAGTCAGCTTTGTCGGCGCAAGTGTTTCGATCTCCTCTTTTGAAGAAAGGAGATTATAAGTTAACCGTTTATGTAACGGGGGAAAGATCAAAATGGTCCGATAAAAGAAAATCGGATTATGGAAGTACAGGAAATTTTATTTCTTTGGATAAAATAATAATTAAAAACTAAGTTTACCTGTTTATTCCCTAACAACCTTTACTATGAACAAATACGTTTACATCATAATCTTTCTTTGTTTTACGCCTTTTTTAAGGGGAAATTCTATAGATAGTCCGTTTAATCTTAGGACTTGCGACAAGGGAAAGCCTGCCGGAACAGAACAAAAGCCATTTTTTGGCTGGTATAACAGCAATGCCAAAGCCAATGAAATTCAGACCGCCTATCAGATAATTGTGGCTTCGAATCCGGAACTGTTGGCATCGGGAAAAGGGGATGTTTGGGACAGTGGCAAAATTATGTCGCGTATGCAAAATTATATCGACTTTGGCGGAAGTTCGCTTTTGCCCGCAACCCGCTATTACTGGAAAGTGCGCACTTGGGACAAAGCAGGAAATGCAAGCGCTTATTCTGACGCGACCTATTTTGATACCGGATTATTCCGTGCAGAAGACTGGAAAGGCTCGTTCTGGATTAAGCGTGAGAGCAAAGATACTAATGTATATACTTATTTTAGAAAGCAGGTTCAACTGTCTGGAAAAGCGGTAAAAAAAGCGATGGTTTACTTATCTGCTTGCCACAATTACGAACTGTATCTGAACGGAAAAGCCGTAGGGAAAGGGCTTGTTTACTCGTATCCTCAATATACCTATTACAATTCGTATGATGTGACGGCCTTGATGAGCAATAACACCACTATTTCGGCAATGACGCACTGGTACGGTGGAGGGCAGGGAAGAGCAAAGGGCGACAACCGATTTATATTGAAATTGATTGTTACGTATGCTGATGGTACAAAAGCGGTTTTTGGTACCGACAAAAGTTGGAAACAATCCGCAGTTGAGGTTTTCAATCCGAATACGAAACAAAGAGGTGGAGAAGGAGTAGGCTATCTTGACGTTATGGACAGCCGCAAGGAAATTGCAGGTTGGAACAGCCCAAGTTTTAATGACTCGGCTTGGCAAAATGCCGTTGAAATTGGTGAGCATCCATCGGGGGCGTTCACGGGAGAACTTAGACCTGAATTGAGCCAACTAAAGGAAAGAAAATTCAAACCTGTTTCGGTAAAAAATATAGGCAACGGCAATTACTTAATTGACCTTGGAAAAATCTATGCTGGTGTGCCGGAAATAGCTTTCAATGGCGGGAAAGCTGGAGACACGATAAAAATGAGAGGTGGTTTTGTCTTGAATCCTGACGGCACGGTTTCTGAAAAAATCAATCAGAGTACGAACCTTGCCTATTCTTTTGTGTTGAATGGCAAGAAAAGCGTATTCAAACCGGTAGTTTACTTCGGGTACCAATACCTGCAGGTAAACAATTCCCCTACAATACTGACGACAGAGAATGTTTCTTTTATCGAAAGATTCTATGAACTACAACCGGAACGTTCCCAATTTTCATCTTCAAATACTATGTTGGACAATGTTTGGGAATTGATGTCTCATTCGCTGACTCTTGGCGCACAAGAAAGTTTTGTGGATACTCCCACACGCGAAAAAGGAGGCTTTTTGGGAGACGGTTGGAGTATGGGAGTTTCGGCAATGAAGGTAATGGGCGACAGGGTGTTTAACCACAGGGTTTTGCTTCAGTTTTTGGATTCACAAGATCAATACTGGCCGGACGGAAGACTGAACGCCGTTTACCCCAATGTGGACGGCAAGCGTGATATTCCCGATTTTACACAGCAATATTTGTTATGGGCTTGGGATTATTATACGCAAACCGGAAATATCGAATTCCTGAAAACAAACTATCTGAAACTTAAAAAAGTGGCAGATTATGTTGATTCCTATAAAAATCCATCCACGGGATTGATTCACAAACTCGCCGGGGGCAGTGGTGGATACATTTACGGAATAATTGACTGGCCGGCAACGATGCGTTATGGCTACGATATGACTGCCGATGCCCGAACAGTGATTAATGCTTATGCTTATGCTGATTTTGACATTATGTCCAAAATAGCCGAAGTTACCGAAAACAAGACCGATGCCGATTCTTTCCGAGCCAAAGCAGTTTTGATTCGCGAAGCCATCAACAGTAAATTGATTAACCCGGAGGGAGTTTATATTGACGGACTGTTGGAAGACGGAAGCCAAAGCAAACACGTTTCCCAACACGCCAATATGTTCCCAATCGCATTGGACATCGCTCCGGAGAGCAATAAAAAAACAGTTCTTGATGCCGTAAAAGAACGTAAAATGAGCGTAGGGATGGTAACTGTCCGCTTTCTGCCACAGGCATTAGGACTTGCGGAAGAGGGAGACCATTTGTTGGAACTCTATACAAACCCGGTCTGGGACGGATGGGCAAAGACAATCTCAAAAGGAGGAACTGCAACCTGGGAATCTTGGGATGCACTGGAAACGAATCAAAGTATGTGTCATCCTTGGGGTACAAGCGGTCTTAATGGAATACAAGAATATATTTTGGGCGTAAAATCCCTAAAACCACAACACGAACGGATTCAGGTAAAACCGCTCGATTTCCACGGGAAACTGACAAATGTATCCGGTTCGGTGCCAACGGACAAAGGAGACATCCAAGTAACTTGGATAATAAAAGCGAAAACATTTCAATTGACGCTTAACAGTCCAAACAACGTTACGGCCGAGGTTTACATTCTAAAAGGCAGTTCAACTTCAAACGAAGTTACCGTTGACGGGAAAACTGTAACAGCGAAGCCAACAGGAAATTATTTGCTGATTGAAAATGTAGGCTCAGGGAAGCATATATTTGAGAAACAACTTTGATTTTAAATACATAAATAAGAACATAATGAAGAAGATTTTTAACCTGTTAATTTGCCTTGTTGGATTTTCGCAAATGACATTTTCGCAAAAAAGCAAAGCAGAGACCTTTCCTGACGGATCGGCAATTACTGCTTGGTTTACCGATTTCTCAAAAATTCAATTGAAAAATTTGGGTAAGCAATATACTGTTACCGATTATGGCGTTAGTAAAGACAGCACAAAAGTGCAAACCGTGGCCATACAGAAAATTATCGATAAAGCTTCGGCAAATGGAGGAGGAGTAATCGTGATTCCAAAAGGCGTGTTTTTGAGCGGAGCCTTGTTTTTCAAGCCAAAAACAAGTTTGTACGTTTCAGAAGGCGGAACCTTGAAAGGGTCTGACGATATTTCCAATTTTCCAATTATGGCATCCCGAATGGAAGGGCAAAACCTGGATTATTTCCCTGCTTTGGTCAATGCTTATGGAGTTGATGGTTTTTCCATTTCTGGAAAAGGAACAATCAATGGAAATGGTTTGAAATATTGGGAAGCTTTTTGGGCTAGACGCAAGGAAAATCCAAAATGTACCAATCTTGAAGTTTCAAGACCAAGATTAGTGTTTGTTTGGAATTCCAATAATGTGCAACTTCAAGACGTGAAATTGATCAATTCCGGTTTTTGGACGAATCATTTTTACAAATGCTACAATGTAAAAATGCTTGATTTGCATATTTCTTCTCCGCATACCGGTGTTAAAGCCCCAAGTACCGATGCCATAGACATTGATATTTGCACCAATGTACTCATAAAAGGATGTTACATGTCGGTTAACGATGATGCCATTGCATTAAAAGGCGGAAAAGGCCCTTATGCAGATCAAGATAAAAACAATGGCCCGAATAAAAACATTATTATCGAAGATTGCCGTTTTGGATTCTGCCATTCGACATTGACTAACGGTAGCGAATCTATTCATAACCGAAACGTGATTATGCGCAATTGCCAAATTGATGGAGCAACAAGAATGCTACATCTAAAAATGAGACCTGATACCCCACAACTATACGAGTACATCAGGGTGGAAAATATTAAAGGAGAAGCCAAAAATGCCCTTGTCATTTTAGGATGGAAACAATTTTTTGATTTGAAAGGTCGCCCCGATATTCCATTGTCATATGGAGACAATGTTACTTTAAAGAACATTGAACTTAAATGCGATAATTTTTACGTAGTGGAGAACGATCCAAATGTTCGTTTGACCAATTTCGCCTTTGAAAATTTGAAAATAGAATCTAAAAAAGCGGACATTGATAAAAGCTTGATAAAAGGTTTTACTTTCAAAAATGTTTTGGTGAATAATATGAAAGTGGAATAAATATACAATTCAAAAATGTATCATAAATGAGTAAAAGTTTTAATTCAAAACTACAGTTGTCCATCGCGTTGTTGTTTTGTTTTTTGATGTCTTATGGTCAAAAAATCCAAAAGAAACCAGTGGAAAAGCCCAATATTATCTTGATTATTGCCGATGATGCGGGATGGAATGACGTAGGCTATAATGGCTCGGAAATAAAAACACCCAATATTGACCGTTTGGCCAAAAATGGAGTGGTGCTGAACCGCTTTTATGCCAATCCAACCTGTTCGCCTACGAGAGCAAGCCTATTGACGGGAAGACCTTCAAGCCGAATGGGGATTGTTGCGCCAATAAGTGACAAGAGCAAAACAAAATTACCGGATTCGATACCTACCTTGCCCAAATTATTGCATCAAAACAAGTATGAAACGGCACTTATTGGAAAATGGCATCTGGGATTGCAACCCAGCAGTGGACCAAAAGCTTACGGATTTGATTATTCCTATGGCTTTTTGCACGGACAAATCGACCAATATACCCATAAATATAAAAATGGGGACGAGAGTTGGTACAGGAACGGCGAGTTTATTGTGGAGGAAGGACACGCGACTGACTTAATTACCCAGGAAGCAATCCAATGGATTTCGGAAAAAAGAGATGCAAAGAAAAATTTCTTTTTGCAAGTAGCCTATAGTGCGCCACACTTTCCTTTGCAGGAAGAACAAAAATGGAAAGAGCCTTACATGCATTCCATAAAGAACAGTTCGCGGAGAGATTATGCCGCCGCAATGAGTCACATGGACAACAGCATTGGCTTATTGCTGGATAAATTGAAACAGGAAAATCTGGATAAAAACACCTTGATTATTTTTATGAGCGATAATGGCGCCATGGAGAATTGGGATTCCAAAGGCGAATACAATGATGTTCATCCTTCGAATGACAGACTTGGCGACAACACACCGCTCAGGGATTGGAAAACTTCCAATTATGAAGGTGCCATCAGGGTTCCGGCCGTATTTTATTGGAAGGGACATCTGAAAATCCATAAAAATGAAAGTTATATTTCGGTCATAGACCTGTTGCCCAGCTTTTTGTTTTTGGTTGGTGATAAAAATCTTCCACAAAGTATTGAGGGAAAAAATGTTTGGTCGGCCATTTCAGAAAACAAGGCGATTCCCAATCAAGAAATTTACGTAAGAGGTCATTTGCAGGAAAGTTTGATACAAAAACCTTGGAAAATAATTAGAACCCGACATCTTGCCATTCCTGCCGATTATGAATTGTACAACATCGAAAAGGATTCTGAAGAAAAGAATAACCTGATTTTGCAAAACGGAGCTTTAGCCGAAAAAATGAAAATCGCCCTTGAAAACCAGTTTAAAAAAGATGCCAAAGAAGTTAATTTGGATAGAATTAAATAAGATTATGTACATTTAGAACTACAAGAGTCTAGTTTTTTGTCAGATCTAGCGCAGTCGAGATGCTATAAAGGTTCTCTATTGCGCTAGATGTGACAGAAAATATCTCTTTTACAAACCCGAATACCCTTTTAAAAACGTTACTTTTTTCGACACTTCTTTAATCCATTCTCTTGCCATTAAGGTATGAAAAGGAACGGTGGGATGAATGCCGTCCCAAATCCAATACTCGGCCGGGGCTTTCTTTATTGCTCTTTCTAAAACCTGCGGGAAGTTGACCAAAACAGCATTGTATTCCTTTGCCAATTTTTGAATACAATCGGCTTTTTCGATAGTGGCTTTATTCCAATCCTCGAAATCAGCAATTCTTTTTCCAACAGGAGCCACAAAAGGCAAACACAAAACTAGCACTGTTGCCGAATTGGTTTTCATCGAATCTAAAATCAATTTGCGGTATTTATTTTCGAATTCTGCACTATTCAAGGCTGTTGGTTTTTTGTCTATTTCGGAAGCAACATCATTGATTCCAACCAAAATACTGATGACATCCGGATTCAAATCCAAAGCGTCGTTTTGCCATCGTTTTTCTAAATCGGATATAGTGTTTCCGCTAATTCCCTTATTGATGAAATGATGATTGTCCTTGCAGAAATCGGCTCCAATACAGCTGGCAATACTATAAGCATAACCGTGACCCATAATGTGATTTGGGTCTGCATTTCTTCCTCGATTGCCGTCGGTTATGGAATCTCCTTGAAATAAAAAAGTAAAACTTTTGTTTTCTGGATTGGAATCATAAGGGCTTGAAGCCCTCAATACTTCCGGTAAATGCATTGCCATTAAAGTCACTAAAGCTGACTTTTTTATAAAATTACGTCTGGTGTTTTCAGCCATTTTTACAAAATTATAATTTTTATCTAAAATATCATTATGTGTTCTGGTTATCTAAAATAATAACTGCTATTCTTTAGCCGTTTCCGGTAAAAGCGAGTAGGGCACAGGGTTGTTTTTATTCAAGTTGAGGTAAAAATAATCCAATGCCACTCCTTCGTCAATCATGTAGATTTTTAGGGTATTCGTTCCTTTATTGGTTGATTTAAGGGCGATTTTTTTGGCCGCTTTATTCGACAATACGTTTTGTTTCCACTCTTCACTTCTGCCCTGAGTTACAAAATCGACTATCTGGATGGGCTCCTCATTCCATTGTACTCCAACACGAACTCCTTGTTTTGTGGTGCTCGGCAGAGTAGGTACGGAATACAAAATTAATTCTGGATTTGAAAAAGCATCCGGATTTCCCAAATTAATTTGATACTCAAGACGTGGAGCAACTTTGGCCAAATTATCTGTTTGTAATGCCGCTGTAGCCATTGGATAGGCTTGCATCGCGGCTTTACTGTATCCTAAACCATCAATTTTTTCCCATTTGTATGGATTCTTGTTCTGGATGGAACTGTAATTTTGGGCATAAATAACGACTTTGTCTTCCATTGCGATGAAGGATTTTTTGGGAAGATCAATCGAATTAACATCAATGTTGAGGTTTATCGATTTTATTTTATTGCCGTAATTGATGGTAAACTGCGTGCTTTTTGGTTGTTTTTTGTTCCATTTATTCCAATCGATGCTGATTTGGATTCTTTCATTATTGCTTTCGTTGGCATTCAAAACACCGCTCTTTTTATTGGCAATAACCCAATCAGGAAGGTTTTGTAATTTCCACGATACAACTTCGGCTTTCTTCAGAAAAATATCGATGAAATGGGAAGTATTCGAGTTGTGGGAATAAGTAGGTAATTTACTGTCTTGAATGCTTGAATCGGTTTCGTTTTCCACCAAAATGCCCACTGAATCAGCGCTTTCAGTTTGCAAAGGAGTTTCAATTGTCGGCATCTGAAAAACGGGTAAATTTCTTGGACTCATGTCCATCATGCCGTTCCACCTTCCATTGGCTACTTGATTGTATTCTTGGGTAATTGATTTTATTTCATTGAACGCATTCTCAGATTTCAAGGCATATTCCTTGGCATTCAAACGTCCTTGTTTTCCGTATATATTGGCTTTGTCGGCATACAAAAACTTTTTGTTCATCAACGAAGCGGCTTTAGCTGGATAATAAACCAATTGGAAATAACTGTCTTGCAAGTCTTTTGGCAATTTGTCTTTTAGGAAACCAACTTGATTTTCCAAATTTTGGTACTTGTTGATGCGGGTTTGGTTTTCATCCCCAAAATAGAACGGATTGTAGGCCGTTTGTTTGGTTTTTGTGGTCGGTTCTGTTTGGCTCCAACCCATAAATTCGGGTTTTCTTTCAAAAGCCAAATCGAAATAGTCCCATTTCAAGTCGGCAATCGACTTTCCATAAGTTTTTCCAAAAATCGACGAATAAAAAGTACTCATGTGTTTTTTGACATTGGATGCATCCTCAAAAGAATTTGCATCATAACCCATATCCAAAAAAAGCTGGGTCGAATATTCGATGGCTTTCAAATCGCCCACATTCAGAATCCAGATTTCTTTGCAATTGGCTTGATAGGCTTTCATCATTTCTTCCCTTAACAAGGCAGGATGAACCGATTCTACCCAAAGATAATCGTGTGGTCTTCCCCAATAGGAAGCGTGATAATACACGCCGCCACCGCCTGAACGCTTTTGTTCTTGCTCGTTGCTCAACCTTCGGATGTAGCCATAGTTGTCGTCTGTCCAGACCAAAGTCACGTCATCCGGAACCTGCAAACCTTCCTCATACAAATCCAAGACTTCTTTGTAAACCGTGAAGGCTTGCGGGACTTTGGTCGCATCAGGATTGATGTGGGTTTCAAACAACTTTCGTTGGTCTTTTATGATTTGTTTTAATAATTCCGCTCCTTCTTTGTTGGTTTTTACCCCTTCCATTTTGCTGTCGTGCACGCCACGCATTCCAATGGTGTAAATGGCATCGACATTCTTGCTTTCTTTTACTCGGTCTTCCCAATATTTATATACGTTGTCTCGATTGGAAACATAATTAAAATGACCCATTTCTTTTTCTTTCCATTCGTCCACATTGTTGCGCAACATCGGTTCTGCGTGAGAAGTTCCCACCACAATTTGATAAGTCTCGGCTATTTTGGCATTTCCGGGGATATTAAAAAAAGCCGTCGTTCCTTCGTGCATTGCCGGCCAAATGGTGTTGGCTTTCAAGCGCAACAACAATTCAAATATTTTGGCATAGGTTTTAGGACCAATATTGCCCACTTCAGGTTCAAAAGTTTTTGCCGCCCAAGGTCGTAATCCCCAATCTTCATCATTCAGGAATATTCCCCTGAATTTTACAGATGGTGCTTTGGATTGAAATAAATTTTGCGAAAGCACCAATTCGTTTTGTTGGACTACAGGCACGTCTGACCACCAATACCAAGGGGAAACCCCCATTTTTTCAGACAAGTCAAAAACCCCGTAAGCAGTTCCTCTAGGATTTGTTCCCGCGATAATAAATGCTTTTTTAATTTTGGAGGTTGGCTTGTCAATAACTTTGTAGAGGTAACTTTCCCATTGCTTTTCGAATCCATCTTTTATCGTTTTTTTGTCAATAAAAGTGTTGACGAGTTTTGAAGCAATAGTTCCAATTACAATTACGTTCCCTTCAACTTCACTAATATTTGTTACAACTTTAGGTTTGTAATGGGAAACTTTATAGATGTCTTCTGCCAAAAGATGGGATGCTATGGAATCAAGTGAAGTTCCTTCTTTATCGTATAAAATTATTGCTTGATGCTTCTTGGAATATATTTCGAAAGCTGGAAGTGTTTCCTTTTTTGCAAAATCCGTTTTTGGGAAAGCGGTTTGGCTGACCAACATCAAACTTAACAGTTGTAATAAATATTTCATGCTAAAAAAATTAATTATTTTGAATTGATTGTAATTGAAGCCGATGGTATTCCGACTGATGAAACGGTTAATTCTGTTTTACCCGACACTTTGCCGGCCCTGACAATTGCCATTGCCCTGCCTTTGAAAAGTGATGGCTCCAGCGACCCAAAACTGGCCATATCGGTTGGTGCAGCATTTCCTGAACCAATTATTTTTCCGGAGCCTTCACAACCAATCTTGATTTTCTGGTTGGCATCAAGAACGACATTTCCGTTTTTATCGACCAATTCTATTAAAACATACGAAAGATCTTGACCATCAGCCTTTATGGTGGCGTGGTCGACAGTCAATTTTATGGCTACTGGATTACCAATAGTTTGCAAAATTGTGCTGGCACCTTCTTTGTTTTGATTGACTTCTACCGCCATGAGCGTACCTGCTTTATACGGCACTTTAAAACTTGATTTATATTGGCTGTTGGTTTCTTTCTCTGCGATCAATTGATTGTTCAAATATAATCTAACTTTTGCAGCTCGGGAATATACATTTACATTTAATTCTTTGTTTTCCATATTGGGAAAAGTCCAGGACAATGATTCTTCAGGCCAACCCCAAAAACTCACTTTTTTAGTTTTTCCTTCAGCAACCGGTAATTCTACTGCCATACTGATGTTTTTTTCTCTCCAAAGGATGTCTCTGTAATAAGATTGGGGTTTCTTTATACCAATCAAATCAATATCGCCACACCATCCATTATACCAAGGCCATCCCATAAACTGGTGCACATTTTCCTGGGGGGCAACCTCGGTAGAGTTTCCTATACCAGATTCTCCCAAATAATCTATGGCAGTCCAGATAAAATCGCCAATCACGTAAGGTAATTTTTCAACTTTGTCCCAATTTTCAGAAGCTTCAGTGGCTACACTTTCGCTACCGAACATCAGCTTGTCGGGATTTTTGGCATGTTCTTCTTCATAAAAACGCCACATATAGTTATAACCCGATATATCTAAATTTTTAAAAGCATTTTCTAAAGATAGCATTACAGTTTTTTCTTTATTCCAATATTTATTGACACCTGCCGTAATAAGTCTGGAACTATCATATTTTAGAATTTCGTTCCTTAAATACAATGAAATTTCAACGCCACTTTTGGAAATTCTTTCCGGGATTTCGTTTCCGATACTCCACATAATTACCGAAGGATGATTCCTGTCCCTCAACACAAAAGAACGAATGTCTTTGGCACTCCATTCCTCAAAATAAAGGTGATAATCATCCGGATTTTTCTTGTTTTTCCATTGGTCAAATGCCTCATTGATAACCAACATCCCCAATCGGTCACAGGCATTCAAGAAACTTTCCGACATGGGATTATGGGAAGGTCTTACAGCATTAAATCCGTTCTTTTTCAATAATTCTATTTTGCGTTCTTCGGCACGGTCAAAAGCCGCCGCTCCCAAAAGTCCGTTGTCATGATGCACACAGCCTCCTTTCAACAAGGTCTTCACACCGTTCAATTTAAATCCTTCGGTGGCAGAAAAATCCAGTGTTCGGATTCCAAATGGAATGCATAATTCATCAATTTTGTTTTTTCCTTTCCAAAGAGAGATTTGTACTGTATATAAATTTGGAGTAGTAGTTGACCACAAAGAAGGATTCTCAACATTTATGGCAAAAGGAACTACTTTATTTTCAGCGGCATTTATGCTGACTTTTTGTGATGCTTTTACAACAGCTTTTCCCTTTGGAGAAATCCACTCGGTTACTATTGCCAAATCTTCATTTTTGCCATTTCCTCCCACTATTGTAGTTGAGAAATCAATTTTGGCCTGACCATTTTCAACCTTTTTTGTGGTTATGAAAGTTCCCCAATCATCCAGATAAGTTGGCGATGTATGCAACATCCAAACATGGCGATAAATTCCGGAACCGGAATACCAACGGGAGTTCTTGCCTTCATTGAGTACTTTTACGGTAACAACGTTCTGCTGACCCACAGGATTGCAATAGTTGGTAATATCAAATCTAAAGCTGGTATAACCATAAACATTATTGCCCACTTTATGCCCATTTACCCAAACCTCGGCCTGATTGTAAACACCTTCAAAATACAATTCGTGTCGTTGTGATTTATTTTCAGCTGAAATGGTGAATGTTTTGCGATACCATCCTTCACCTCCCACAGTTTGCCCCGTGGCGTGACCTCCCACGCTTGCCCTGCTGAAAGGACCTACAACCGAGTCTTTTTTTTGGTTGGGTAAAGGTTCAATACTCCAATCGTGCGGTAAATCCAATACTCTCCAAGAACTGTCATCATAATTGGGTTGTTCGCCATTTTTCACGCTCCCTTTATAGAAATGCCAATCGTTGTCAAACAATACTTTTCTTGAATGATTATTTTCAAGAGTTTTTTGGGAATATATATTAATGGAATTGATTAAAAATGCAGCATACAAAATAAAATATGCAGTGTTTTTTAGCTGAATATTTTTCCAAAATAATTTATTCATAATTGTTAATTTCATTTTAATAAAAAAGGGGGTTAGTCAGAGCCTGTAGAAAACTTTTTGTTATACTTCCGCACAATACACCACCTTCTCGCGTTATTATGGCTGCTTTTTTTCCTTTGATGCTAAATGATTGATTCATATTGTGTTTTTTGATTTTGTATGAACAAATTTAAGTATATGTAACACTAATTTTATCGCCTAAATTTGCATAAGATGATTCTATTTTTGCAAAATGAAAATATTAGGATTGAATCGCCGTGATTTCGAAGAAAAGACTCTAATTAACTCATTGGATGTAATTCGTAAATTTTTTATTAAACACATAGAAATATAGACTTTAATTAAAAAAAGAAAGCCAAAAAGAAATATATTTCTTTCACATTGAGTATACTATGTGTGTTTCAAATAAGTGAATAGCCTCTTTTTGAGCTACACTTTTTTGAACAAACAACAGAAGAAACAAAAACGACAGGATGGTGTTTTTTATATTATGATTTAAAACACGCGCACAGTTAAAATTTGTTATTGAGATTTTTAGATGATTAGAAATATCTTGATTTAACGCACACCATCAAATTAAAAACAACCTAAATCGGGAGCTTTTCCTTTAAAAGGGAATCCAATATCGGTTCCTGCGTTTATCAATTTACTTGAGGGAGCCAATTTCAAAAAGTGGGTATTGGGAAGACTGCCGTCGGCTTGTCTTGGCGCTGTCAACAAAGCTTCGTCCAAACTTAGAAAATCAGCCGTAGTTACGGTTAGATTGAGGTCAAAATAATTATTTTTCAATACGCAACGGGATTTGTCAATGTTTGCTAATTCCTTTACTTTCGCTGCAAACCCCAAGTTGTTGGCCATTTCGTGATTCCAACCTGGTCCATCAGTGCCAAAATCGGTTGGGTTCAACGCCAAACAGTTCAGCATGTCATAGTTTACCCTGTTTTTGTAGGCCGTATTATTGTGCCAATAATTTCCTTCCAGATGATGATTGGCATAAAAACCACCTTGCTTGTTTCCAACTGCCAAACAAAAACGGACCGTGTTTTTTGGGATGGGCGTGTAATTGGCAACAACATCGTCATAAGGTTTTCTTCCTTTGGCATAGCCACCGATTTTAAATCCATTTCCGTCACCACGACTCACAAAATCAGGAGAGTATCCATTGTAAAAAGCCCAGCAATTTTCTATTACGACAGCTTCGGCATTATTGATTAAATCGTATCCATCATCGCTGTTGAACCAAGCCCGGCAACCCCTGAAAATATTATTGACACTTCCTTTTTTAAGATGTGCGCCAAAACCATCCGTATTTCCTCCTTTTGCTCCTTCTGAAACCGAATCCCAGTTGTTGTACGCATCACAATTTAATATGAGATTATGGGAACCGGAAAGCATGTAAACTCCAATAGCCATTCCGTCGTGCATTTTGATTTGTTCCAGTGTATTATGGCTACCTAAAACTTCGAAACATTCGGATTGGGTATGCCCCGTTATGGTTACCTGAACGCCTGTTACTTCAATGCCTTTAACGTGAATATTATCTCCTTTGACCAAAAAAGCAACAACGCGATACTTGGCAGGTTTGACTTTTTTGTAATCAAACACGGGAGTTTCGTTAGGGAAAGCCAAATAGCTGATTCCGTTTTTATCCAGTTGAGTTACATAAGCATAGGCACGTTGATAGCTCGCGATTTGATCTTCCCTCATCGAATAAAGACCGCCCCTGATGTAAACGGTATCTCCGGAACTGGCTAATTCCTGTGCTCTTTTGATGGATTCAACGGGTTTGTCTTTGGTTCCGATATTAGAATTTTTTCCATTTGGAGCAACATAATAATCTTTTCCATAGGAAAAAATACTGGTTAAAAAGAGTACAGTGATTATAAAAATATTTTTCATCTATTGGTGGTTGTACTTTTTATTTGGATTCTTGCTTAGAATCGTTTTTTGGAATCTCAATATAGTCTTTCAGGGCACATTCCTTTATTTTTTTGAGGCTTTCGGCTGCTGTAAGTGCGTTCAGATTAGCTCCTTCAAGACCGGTATGGGTGTGGTCTTTTGGAAAAAATGCTTTCACGGTTTCTTTGCCCAATGCTTCGTATTTCAAGGCCACGATTTCGTTTAAATCGATAAAAAAAGCGTCTGTATTTGCTGCTGCAATTTTCGACCATCCGCCATAAGAATCGGCTCTGCGTTCCACTTTGTCGTTCGGCCATTCGTTTCTTGGGGTTTGGCTCAAAACGATTGGAATCGCTCCTTTTTCTTTCGCTTCTTTGACGAATTTTTCCATATACCAACCAAAAGTATGCACGGTTTCGGTTAAACTGTCGCGAACCACAACTTGAGTTTCATTGCCGTTTCCTTTTAGGGAACCCCTGAATTTTTCTTTGTCAACCGCACCGGCATCGTTATGACCAAATTGAATTAGTATAAAATCGCCCGGTTTCAATTGATTTTTTACCGCTTCCCACAATCCTTCTTTGACAAAAGTTCGGGTGCTTCTTCCGCCACGGGCTTTGTTGATGACTTCAATTCTTGTGGTGTCGCAATATTTAGGAAACTCAACTCCCCAGCCAACTGCATTAGGATTGTTGCCATTATTTGCCATAGTGGAATCGCCGATCAAATAGACTTTTTTCTTGGCTGGCAATACAATTTTTGGGTTTTTCAGAACGTAATTTTTCAGGGAGTTGTCGCTTTTTTTCAATTCACTGATAATTACCGAAGCCGAAAGTACGGCTCCCTTTGCGGAAGTGTGAGTGTGGTCTCGTTTGTAGAAATAGGTTCCGGTTACTTTTGCTTCACCCAATTTCTCCATTTCGATGGCCATGTTATCGTTCAATTCGATAAAAGTCACCTTCTCTTGTTCAGCTATTTGCTTTGCCCACAAACCGTAAGATTTGTTGTTGCGAGGCACTTTTCCTTCCTTCCAATCGTTTCTTGGAATAGGAGAACAAATAATTGGAATTGCGCCTTTGGATTTGGCTTCGCGCACTACTTTTTGGATATACCATCCGTAAGTGTGCACTGTTTCGTGTTTTTTGGTCAACATATTGTCGATTTCCTGGGTTTCATTCCCAATGCCTTTGATGGTTCCCCTGGCTCTGGAATCATCATTCAATGGGCCGTCATCGTTATGACCAAATTGGATCATCACGTAGTCTCCTTTTTTAAGTTTTTTGAAAACTACGTCCCATAAACCTTTGTCTTGAAAAGTTCGGCTGCTGGTTCCGCCCAAAGCGTGGTTTTCAAGCCTAACTTTAGTCGTGTCCAAAAACTGGCCGATGTAATCTCCCCAGCCCCAAAGTCCGCCAGATCCGTCTCCTCTGCCATTTTTTACGGTGGAATCGCCTACGGTATAAACGGTTGGTTTGTCTTGCTTTTTGTCTGCAAAATTGAAAAACAAGAATGACAAACAAAGGATTGAAAGTATTTTAATTGCCTTCATAGTATAATGTGTAAATTTTATTTTTCAGTTAATGATCTAAAATCGAACCAAAGATTCATAGAAATCCCGTCATCGCCTTTTTTGATGCGGATATTGGTTGGTTGACTTTCTGGCCCTTGGTGTTCCAATGGTTTGAAATCACGCATCGCAGGGATTTCATACATAAAGGAAATGTCTCCTTCCGGGAATGCCGGCTGTGGATTGCTTCCCGGGAAACCGTTCTTGGGCAAATCAGGGGTAAATAATCGTAAATAAACATTGTCGGATTCACTAAATACTTTGAACGATGACGCACCCGCTTTTAGATTGGCACCTATCATGTTGGCGTGGTAGCCTTTGAATTCAGGATAAACCAAATTTTCGAAACTTTCTCCCGTTATGGTCGTGTTGTATGCTTTTTCCCAAACACCATAAGTCGTTCCCTTGATTCTGTTTTTCCAAACGTGATAAGGACCCCTTCCAAACCATTTCATTCCCGTGACTCCTTTTTCGGGAAAGCTGAACGTGATTCCGAAAGCACTAATCTTGTCTTCGAAATAAGCGCCGTCAAAACCGCCTGCATTCTCTGCGTTTTTCAAGGCAATTAATTCCATTTTGAATCTTCCGTCGGCTTCCATAATCCATTTTATTGAAGTCAACCCACCCGTATAAGTCACCGTACAGCTTGCTTTGTCTCCTTCTTGCGCTACTTGTACTGCACTTACTTTGGCTTTCATCCCGACAGGACGAGGGCCATTGGTCAACGGAATTACTGAAGTTGCGTTTTTGACAGCAAGGATTTCGCCAGTTGTCTTGTCCAAAGTTACGCTGATGTCACTTCCCTTTAAAACAACTTCATTGCCGGTTTGAACTACAGAGGCTTTTGCCTTGGTCGTTTTGGAAACTAAAAATTTGGCTGCATAATAGTTGGGTTTGTGAATAGGCCAAGTCCAAGTGTAAATCTCTTTTCCGTGGATGTCATTGGCCGTTATGGACAAAACATCGCCTTCGAAAAAGTTGGAAGGAAGGGCAAATTTGATTTTTCTTGTTTCTCCGGGTTCAATGCTTGGAATGTCGATTGTTCCAGAACTTATTGCTGCTTGAACTGCATCTGTGTAAAGAATGTTGGCATCCGATTTCAGGACTTTATATTCCATTTTACAGGAATTCAAATTGCTGAAAAGATAATCATTGGTTATCAAAAAAGACCCGTCAAAAGCATCGTTTACTTGTTTGTTTTCAAATTGTATGGGTGACCAAACTTCTTTTACCGTATAATAACTGCCTTCTTTTTCGCGATGGGGACCCAAAATTCCGTCGGCAGCGAGCGAACCTTTCGAATCAAATTTGGTTTCTCCTTTCCAATCCGAACGGAATACGGCTTCGTCCAGCATTGCCCACATAAAACCACCCGCAAACAAGGGACTTTGTTTGTAGCGCGTCCAGAAATCTT
This sequence comes from Flavobacterium fluvii, assembly GCF_900129545.1. Taxonomy (GTDB): domain Bacteria; phylum Bacteroidota; class Bacteroidia; order Flavobacteriales; family Flavobacteriaceae; genus Flavobacterium; species Flavobacterium fluvii. The sequence continues at coordinate 260,459 of NZ_FQWB01000002.1, forward strand.
CCAGGGCTGCTCCGTGTCCGTTGTCGTAAGTTCCGTGCATGAATTCGGTGGGGAAAAACACGTTTTCGCCATTGTTGAAACGGTGCATTCCCGTCAAATAAGTAGGGTAGTGGTGCGTGTCCCAACCGTTGAAATCAGCCCAAGGATGAATAACGATTCGTTTTTGGGGATCGTTGTCTGCAAAAACTTTGTCCACATCATAATTCCAACCGCCTTCGTTCCCGTTGTCCCAAATAATTACGGAAGGGTGATTGACATCGCGAACAACTGTTTCGGTCACTAATTTTGTTCCTGTTTTGGTGTCATACGAATTTTGCCAGCCTGCCAATTCGTTCAAGACAAATAGTCCCAAAGAGTCACAAACATCCAAGAAATGGTCGTCGGGCGGGTAATGGCCACGCACGGCATTCATGTTCATGTCTTTGATTAATTTTACGTCTAATTCGCTGATTCGTTTGCTGGTGCTTCGTCCGCCTTCCGGCCAAAAGGAATGACGATTGATTCCTTTCATTATGATTTTGGTACCGTTTACGTAAATTCCGTCCTGCTTTTTGAACTCCAATGTTCGGAAACCAATTCTTTTTTCCACTTTATGAAGTACGGTTCCGTTTTGTTTCAAAACGAGTTCCAAGTCATACAAATTTGGGGTTTCCGGATTCCAGGGTTTTACGTTTTTCCATTGGGCGGCAATCGTTTCTTTGGTGCTTTTGGCTTTTATTGGAAAAGTAAAAGTCGCAAATTTTTCTCCATCCAAGCCTTTTAAAGTCGCTTCTACAACGGCATTCTTGGCAATATTTTTAAGGTTCATGTCGATGGTGATCGAACCGTCCATTTTTGGGTTTACCGCAATATGTTGAATTTGTGTTTTTGGAGAAACCTCCAACCAAACCGGACGATAAATCCCGCCAAACAACCACCAATCGGCTCTACGTTCGGCCGCATTGACTGATTTGTTGCTGGAATGTTTCCAAACGTGGACTTCCAAAACATTTTTGGTTCCATAATTCAATAAAGAGGTAATGTCATATTTGAATTCATAAAAACCGCCTTGGTGTATTTCTCCGGCCAATTTTCCGTTGATTTTTACTTCGGTATCGGTCATTGCTCCGCCAAAAGCGATTAAGACATCCTTGCCTTTATAATCGGCGGGAACTTCAAATTCATATTTGTAAAGTCCTTCTTCTTTACTTGGTTCTTTTTGGTTCAATTCTTTGTACCATCTGCCATAAGTATATTCGCCAAAACCTTCCAATTCCCATTGGGAAGGAACGTTTATTTTGGACCAAGTCTTGCTGTTGTTGCCGTCGGTGCAATAGAAATCCCATTTTACGGGATGTTCAAAATCTTGTCCGGAAAGGAATACTTTGTCGGTTTGTTGTGCAAAGCCATTCAGTGCAGAAAAAGTCGTAAGTGCAGCAACAGCAATAAATAAGAAGTTTTTTTTAAGTAACATAATTGGTTTTTTCAAAAGAGATTTAATTTCCGTCTGGTTTCGCAATTTCAAAGCGGGCACTCATGGGAACTGTCCAATTTGAAAAGTAATTCGGTTTCGCTGGGTCGTAAGCAGGAGTTTCCTTGGTAATGTATTTTTTCAAAGGAAGGTCAAGATCACGGATACCTTTAATCACGCAAAGTGCAATTTCGTTGGCACCAAAGCTGTTGAAATGGGTGTTGTCTTCCAATGCTTTTTCCTGTCCCGGAAAAGTATTGGCTGGATAATGTACCAAAGCCTTTTTTGAAGCTTCAACGCCCCAAGCTTCATATAATATGGTGGTCATTTGGGTAATGTCGATAAGAGGCACATTCAATTTTTTGGCTACGGCTCGCATCGCATCAGGGAAATCACCGTGGGTAGGTTTCAAGGTTCCGTCGGGATTAAAAGTGCGGCGTTGGGTTGGGGTAACCAAAACAGGAAAGGCTCCTTTGTTTCGAGCTGTTTCCACGTATTCCTCCAAATATTTGGAGTAGGATTCCCAAGCCGTGTTCTCGGGACCTTTTAGTTTTTCGTCATTATGTGCAAATTCAACGAACAAATAATCGCTGGGTTTAATTAGCGAATTTATTTTTTTCAAACGGTTGCTGCTTTTGAAAGAACTCAAAGCAGAACCTGAAACGGCATAATTGGCAACCACGACTCCATTATTGAAATAGTTGGTGATAAATTGTCCCCAAGAAGCCCAAGGCTCCACGTCTTGGTCGGTAACAGTTGAATCTCCGGCTAAATAAATCACGGGAATGGTTGTTACGGGTGTTATTTTAATGCTTTGAATGTTGGCGTCTCCCAAGAATTCCAGGGTTAGTTTGTCGTCCCAATTGAAGGTGTCTTTTTCCCTGTCTTTAAGCCCCATGTTGGTGGTGGCATCAATTTTTGGGTTTCTGATGTTTACATTGAAAGTCTGGGTTACTTGACCTCCTTTTTTTATGGAAAACTGGTTCAGCATCAGTCTTCTCGATTCTGCTTTTATGGTAACATTGGTGGCTTTTTCATTGCTTCCAATTGTTACTTCAACGCTGTAATTTCCCTCGGGAACGGCTACCGAAAAGTAGGTTGGTTTATCAGTGTAAAAGCCTTTAGAAGCAATTTTTACATTCGAAACAGAGCCAAAATCAAACCCATATCCCGTGCTTGGAGTATAAAGCAGGGGAGTTTTGATTGCTGTTCCTTTCGTAGGTTTTGCAGCAGTGCCAAAATAAAATAATTGAGAATTTTGAGCAGTATCCTGATTGTTTGCATTTGATTGCTGGGCAAAAAAAGTACCATGCATACCAATGCATAAAGCGACCAATACCAATGTTTTAATTGTTGACAATTTTATGAAATTTTAGTTTTTAATAGATTTTCAAAACTAACAGTTCCATTTTAATATACTATCCTGTACTATGTGGTTATAAAAGGCTTAGTGTAGAAATAAAACAAGCAGTAAAGAGTTAAACCTTTTTACTGCTTTTATTTTGAGAATTACTCCCAATTTTCTCAATTATCAAAACAGTTTTAATTAAAAACGGCCGAAGTGTTAGTTCGGCCGTTTTTGTTTATCTTTTACAAGATATTAATCTTCGTTTGATGGTTTTCCTATAGTTGCCAATATTCCTCCATCTACATAAAGTATGTGTCCATTCACAAAATCACTCGCTTTTGAAGACAAGAAGATTGCGGCACCTTGTAAATCATCTGGATCTCCCCAGCGGGCAGCAGGTGTTCTGCTGATGATGAAATCATTAAATGGGTGCCCATCCACTCTAATCGGAGCCGTTTGGCTGGTAGCAAAATATCCTGGACCAATTCCGTTGGTTTGAATGTTGAACTTGGCCCATTCAGTAGCCATGTTTTTGGTCAACATTTTTAATCCTCCTTTTGCAGCGGCATAAGCGCTTACATCATTTCGACCTAATTCGCTCATCATTGAACAAATATTGATGATTTTCCCACCACCACGTTGAATCATGCCTTTGGCAACATTTTTTGAAACAATAAAAGGACTAATTAAATCCACGGTTATTACCGCCGTGAAATCTTCGACTTCCATTTCGATAATTGGAGTTCTTTTGATGATTCCCGCATTGTTGATCAAGATATCAATTGAGCCAACTTCGGCTTCTATTTTCTTGATGTTTGCAATTACGGCAGCTTCATCGGTTACGTCAAATATATATCCGTAGGCTTCAATTCCAACCGATTTATATTCTGCAACGGCATTGTCCACCGCTTCTTGTGATGAACGATCATTTACTACAATTTTGGCTCCTGCAAATCCAAGGCCTTTAGCCATCGACATTCCAAGACCGTGTACTCCGCCTGTAACAAGCGCTGTTTTTCCAGTTAAATCAAATAAGTTTATTGACATTTTTTTCTTTTTTTAGTTATTGGTTGTTTTTAATTTATTTTTTGGTAAATATTCTTTTCCTATGCAAATACTAATAATTCTAACCCTCTTTTAGAATGATCGGTATTATTTTACGTTTATGATTAAAGGCTCGTTTATTTGCTGATAAAAATTATTCAAATAGTTCTGCCATTGTTTGGCATCGGTAATTTTTCCTGCCTTGTCCCAAGCTGCTCCGGTATAATAAACGATGGGAGTATTGTTTTTAACTTCGGTTTTTGCCAAAATTTGCTTGTTGGTTACCATCATGTTGCTTAGAGGCGTGGTTAATATGGATCCAACACCCGTTGTGCCATCTGCGCCGTGAGTAGGCTCCCAATAGCCCATAATCCCTTGCTTTTCGTTTAATGCTATAGTGCCATTTTCAGGTCTTTTGATTATTCCAACCACTACAGGCAGCGGTTTGTCACCTTCAAAAGAATAAACGTTTTCTATCTTGTTAAGTTGGGAACCGGCATCCAGAGAAATGGTTTTTGTGGCTTTAACATTTATTCCACCTGCATTCCAAGCAGCGTATGTTAATTGAAAAGTACTGCGCAAAGGTCCGTTGTCCAATACTTTCCATTGACGGTAATTTGCAGAGTAATATATGGAATCGTTTACATATGGAGCCATATTTCCCGCTCCCAATGAAAAACCTACATGGTAATAATCCATTCCATCTCCATGGTCTATGTGATATTCGTTTCGCTTGTATCTTTCGTTGAGTATGAGTCTGTCGGTTCTTTTGACCCATACATCAAAACCAAAGGCATTCTCTTTTGTGTTTTCCAATGCTTTCCCGTAAGCACGAAAGGCTATTTTGTCGTTTTCCCAAGCAAAATCATCTTTGCGTTCCGGAACATAGCGAGCGTAGGTTTTTGCAACAAAAATTTCCGGTTTTCCTTTTTGTATCAAAAGAGAAAGTGTTGATTTTGCTTTAACATCAACTTGTACCAACAAATTTTGGATTGTTTTATTTCCGCGATGTTCCAATTGAAAAGGAATTTGTTTTTTGGTAACCGAGTTTATCACGACAAATCCCGTAGTGTCTATTTGTGGATAATGTAATAGAATGGTTTCCCATTTTATGGAAACAATTGTTTCTTTACGATCTAAAGCCGAATTGTTTTGGATAGTTATGTTCTTTTTTGTTTGTGCAAAAATGAACATTGGCAAGATAAATGCAATTGCAAAAAAAGATTTGATAAATTTCATGGTTGATTATTTTAAGTCATTAATTGCACAATGATCCATGTCTCCATAGTCTAGGTTTTCGCCTGCCATACCCCAAATAAAAGTATAGTTGGAGGTTCCTGCCCCAGAATGGATGGACCAATTGGGCGAGATGACGGCCTGCTCGTTTTGCATCCAGATGTGTCTTGTTTCTTGTGGTTGTCCCATGAAATGGCAAACACTTTGGTTTTCAGTAACTTCAAAATAAAAATACACTTCCATTCGTCTATCATGTACGTGAGCTGGCATCGTGTTCCATACGCTGCCGGTTTTTAGTTCGGTCATTCCCATTTGTACTTGGCAGGTTTCCACCACGCTATTCACGATCAATTTAGTTATGATGCGATGGTTGGCTGTTTCCAAGGATCCCAATTCAACAATTTCTGCTTGTTCTTTGGTTACTTTTTTTGATGGAAAAGTGTGGTGGGCAGGAGTAGAGTTTAAATAAAATTTGGCAGGTTTACTGGAATCAATCGTTTCAAAAAACAGTTCTTTGGTTCCTTTTCCAAGATACAAAGCTTCTTTATAGTCAAGTTCATATTGTTCGCCGTCTGCGGTGACTATTCCTTTGCCACCCACGTTGATGATGCCGATTTCTCTTCTTTCCAAAAAATATTGGGCTTTTAGATTCTCGGGATTTGGCATTGCCAATTTTTGGTTTACAGGCATTGCCCCTCCTGTTATAAATCTGTCGTAATGGGATAAGGTCAGGTTGACTTTATTCTGGTTAAACAAGCTTTCGATTAAAAAATTTTCACGCAATGCTTCGGTGTTCATTTGTTTTACTTCATTTGGACTTACTGCAAAACGACTTTCAAAATTGGAATTCATAAGATTATTTTTTTTAGATTTTTCTATTGTATTTATTGAAATAAAGAAGGATGTTTAAGTCGACATTCTTCTAATTAGTTGCACGGGTATTATTGATTCTTCATCCTGTACGATAGTGTCAGTTTCATTTGTTTTTTTTGTTAATTTTTTCATCAACTCCTCGACTATTTTTTTACCTACTTCCTTAGGAAACTGTTCAATTGTAGTTATGGATGGCCTGATGATTTCTGTACGGGAATCATTGGAATAACCAACAATTTTTAACTCTTCGGGCACTGCAATGTTGTGTTCACGGGCAAACTCCAGGACGGCAATTGCAGTAACGTCGTTTGAAGCGAAAACGGCATCTGGTTTGACTTTGCCTTTAAACATTTTTTCCATTGCTTTTCGGGCATTTTCGTGGGTCAATAATTGGTAAAAAATATGGTCGTCATTCTCCGGGATATTGTATTGTGCCAATGCTTTTTTGTAGCCCATAGAGCGACCAATATAAAGATTGGTAGTCAATGGACCCGAAATAAGTGCGACTTTTTTGCAACCCAATTCCAATAAATGCTGGGTTGCCAAATAGCCGCCCCTGTAATCATCTCCTTTGACAATAATTGCCTTGTAGGGCTTGGTGGGTACTCGATCATAAAAAACCAAAGGTGTGTTGCTGTTGACAAACACGTCAAAATGACTAAAATCTTCGGTTTGGAGCGTGCAGGCCACGATTAATGCGTCAACTCGTGATGAAAACATGGTATTGGCCAGCTCTTTTTCCATTTGCAAAGAATCACCGGACTGGCTGATGATCAAGTTATATCCAAGCTTATGTAATTGGGTTTGTATGGTTGTTATTACTTCTGCATGAAAAAACATCGCTATGCGAGGCACAATCATGCCGATGGTATTCGTTTTGTTACTGCGCAGACTTGATGCCATAAGATTACGACGATAGCCTAATTTTTCGGCCATATCCAAAACTCTTTTTTTGGTTTCGGCTTTTACATAGTTGCCATTATTTAAGGCCCTGGATATAGTTGCGGGTGAAAGTTTTAAAGCTTCAGCTATGTCAAGGATCGTATTGTCTTGTTGTTTTTTTTCTTTTGACATGATAAAGAATTAAATTAATTCTGCAAATAAATGAAAACGTTTTCATATTTGCAACTGTTGACAAATTAAAAAAAACATTAAATCAAGAAAAAAAAAGAATTATCTATGATATCACGCTACTTTGTTGCACTTCAATTCCATCCCAAATAAGTTTAATTTTTAAATGCATAAACAGGTAATCCAGCTTTGATTGTCGATGGCATTTTTATGTTTAACCCATTTTCTGAAAATTTCCATTTTACCTTCCTTTTGTCTCCTAATCCATTCTTTTTGCCTGAAAATTTCTATAAATATAGATTTTGAAAATAGCAGATCACTTTTCTTTTTTGTCGCTTCCATCTAACCCAAATCAAATAATTTTTTGATAATAATATGGGCTGTTAATCAAAATTGGGAGGGAATGATGGTCGACTCTTGTATTAACTTCTTGAAATGATTCAAACGGAATTTAAGTGTTGATATACAGATAAAAAGGAAGAATTTAACCTTAAAAAGGAAGATAGTTTCCTCTTGAAATCCTTCATCAGGGTAAATTTGAAATCATCATTTAAGCGAAAACGATTTCGATTTTTATGATCTAACTTAACTATTAAACTATTAACTAATTTCAACAAACCATGAAAACAAAATTACACGTCATTTTTATGTTGCTGCTATTTAACAGCTTCATGCCTTGTGCTTTTGCTACCGATTATTACACCGCATCGGCTAATGCAACGCTGGCAGGAAACACCGGTGCGGTTAACGCCAACTGGACCACCAATCCAGATGGACTTACCGGCTCAACTTCAGTGACCATTGCAGCAACGGACAATCTTATTATTTTGAATGGTGGTACAGCTACGGTTACTGCCACTACAAGTATTAACAACGTAACCATCAATACAGTAGGGACTATTAACCATCTCAGTGGTACTAATTGTAATTTTACCATAAACGGGCTTTTTACCTGGAATGGAACCATAAAACTAACAAACGGAGGTTTTTTCAACGTAAACGGGAATATTGTAGGGAGTACAGCCATTCATGATAGTAATAGTACCAGAGGAATTTACGTGGGAGGTACCAACAAAACCATTAGTTTGACCCAGCTTTCAACGGGAGTTATCACTAATAGCAGTATCAGTGTTGGTATCCTGCTTAATGGAGCTAGTCCTCGTACACTAGTAGGAAATTGCAAGTTGTATAGTCCACTTATTTTTCAGGCAACTACCTGTTCGTTAGATCTTAATGGTTATAACTTGCAGGCATCTTCCATTAAACAGGGGAATAGCAGTACTCGATTGATAAAAGGGAATGTCAATTCCAAACTTATCATTTCGGGGACTAGTGCTACTTCAGGTACCGCCGCCACATTAATTACTTTTGATCCTAATGCAGCGGTTCTTAATGAATTGAGCGTAAATAGCGAGTACTTGGCCACAGCGGCTGGACCTGTTACTATTAATGGAAATCTTACAGTAAATTCATTGACTTTTGGTACTGCCTCCGGAGATAAGGCAACCAGAAGCTTACAGGTAAACGGTAGTTTTACATTAGCCAACAATGGAACTATGCGTGTACAAGCGGGAGGTCCCACAGCGGTAACTACTTACGATCAATTAAATGCAACGGGAAATATTAGCATAGGGTCATCGACAACATTAAAGGTTGACTTCATTAACTTATATACGACTTCAACACAACCATTTCTCACTTTTGCACAATCAACATCACCTGGAACTGTTTCGGGAACCTTTGGAACCATTCAAAGTTCAGCGGGTTATACAGGTAATGTCACTTACACGGGAAATACTGTAAAATATCAAATACTTACGACACCGGCACCAGCACCACCGCCACCACCATGTCCAATCAGCTTGAATCCTGATTTACCATTGGTGCCTTCTAACGCAGCTGTAGAGGCCGAAATAGAAACCATCATCCAGCGTTTTTCCGACTCGTATTTGGGTACTGCCGAACCTACCACCGCTGCACTTGATGCCGCCGTCGCCAGTTATAATGCACTTAACATTTCCGTGGACGGATATACGATTACTGCTGGAACCGCTGTTACCAGTTATGACCAAGTGGCATTCTTAAAAACCTTTGCCCAATACCTCAAGTTTCATCCTGAGGATACCAATAATATATTTACCAAAGCCCTTAACACGGTATGGTTGGTATCAGAACGTGTATGTAAAGGAACACTGGCTTTAGACTACAATCAGTATAGCTACAGAAATTTTTCAACCCCTGCGATACTTATCCCCCGCATTAAGGACAACCCACACGTGAAAGGTTTGTTTGAAAATGTACTGTACCAACAAAATAATTTTGACTACATATGGGAACCCCAACGTAGTGAATTTATGAATGTAGACCTTGTGGGGAATACTGGAGTTGTGACCATGGCTTATGTAAAATGGATCGATTCTGCCGATGAGCGTTACCGTTATATGACAGCATTCAAACGTCAAATGGAAAAATTCATGAGTTTTACACCGGGTACTAATGACGGGTTAAAACCTGATGGCTCTGCATATCATCACTGGGCAGCTTACCCATCGTATATGTACAATTTAAATTCGGAAGCTAGCATTGTTTATTTTTTAAGACAAACTTCCTTTGAAGTAAATAGGGAATCTTACCTTCGTTTAAGGGATGCCATCATGGCACAACTCATGTTAACTAATGATAAGACAACTAGAATTTTAACCTTGGTAGGAAGAAAACCGGAAGAAATAGCTACTTCGATTAGTAGATTTCAATTCCGCGATATGGCAGTTGCCGGAGGAAGTATTCTGGGAACAGGAGCCTCAGACCCTGTGATGGCTACCTATTACAATCGTGTTTGGGGAGGTTATACGCCATTTGGAAATAGTACTAAAGCTTCTTTTAATGAAGGTTATTTTCAGTTTAATCACAGTATGGCAGGTGTTTATCGCAAAGATGATTGGGTGGTGACATGCAAGGGATTTAATAAAAGTATGTTTGGAACAGAGATCTATCCAGATGCTAACCGTTTTGGACGCTATCAAAGTTATGGTGCCGTTAATATTGTTTATGACGGAGATGCTGCAACCGGAAATGGATATGATTATACAACCTGGAATTGGAATTACAACCCGGGAACGACGATTATCCGACTTCCATGGGACAAGCTTCATGGCGAAAGAGGCAATGTAGATGAACTGCAACAAAAAAGTTTTGCAGGTTCCTTAAGTTTTATCAATAAAAATAATGCTTATCTAAAAGCCATTCAGGGGACTTACGGAATGTTTGCCATGGACTTCCAGGAAAGAACTGGCCTGGGATTTGGAACGACTATTGGTCCAGAAAGTCATAATAGCACATTTACTTTCAAGAAATCGGTATTCACCTTTGACAATATGTTGATTTGCCTTGGTTCAGGTATTGGCAACAACGATGCTGCCAATACCACATTGACCACCTTGTACCAACGCAAAGCCTTTGCAGGGAAAGATCAGGTAAATATTGACAGCAATTTATTGTCGACAGGTTCCTATGACAATTCCTATGACGACACAGCCAACCACTGGATCGTGGATAATTACGGTACCGGTTTCTACGTATTTGCCGGAAGCGGAACTATCAAGCTGACAAAAGCGGATCAACAAACACCGCAACATAACCAATTGTGGTCGGCTCAAAATATTGCCAATAATCCGGTAGGAAACTATGCCATTGGTTATATCGACCACGGAACAACTCCATCAAACAAAGGATACGAGTATGTTTGTATGCCAAAAACCACTGCCACAGACATGACCACTTTGGGGAGTCAAATTGATGCCGGAAACAAACCTTATACGGTACACCGTAAAGACGAAATGGCTCACATCGTGGAATACAAACCAACCGTTGCCGCAAATTCCATATTTGGATATGCATTTTTTAGTGCGCTTTCCGGTCTAAACAATACAGGACAATTGACCGGTGCGGACTATCCATGTTTGGTGATGTCACAATATGATAAAGCACAGAAAAGCCTTAAACTGGCGTTAACCAATCCTGATCTTGGATTTGTTTACAGACAGTACAATTCATCTGTAAACAGACAAGTAAATATTACCGTAAAAGGGACAAACTGGCAAATTTCGCAACCTAATGTGAATGCCAGTATAACAGGTACTGCAAACGGAGAGACTATAATCCAGTTCACTGTTGTGGATGGATTGCCGGTAGAAATTACATTATCACGTGTTCTTACCTCCCAAACTGTTACTTTTGAGGCATTGCCTACAAAAATAACCACTGATGCGGCATTTGATTTAACGGCTACGGCTTCATCCAATTTGCCTGTTACCTACACCAGTTCCAATACTGACGTGGCTACAATCAGCGGCAGCAACGTAACTATTGTTGGTAAAGGCACCACTATTATTACCGCAAAACAGGAAGGTGATGATATTTATGGAGCTGCCACGGCAGTTGAACAAACACTAACGGTGAACCCTGCGGCACAAACCATTACTTTTGACGCGATACCTGTAAAAGCAATCGGTGATGCTGCATTCGATTTGACTGCTATGGCTTCATCCAATTTACCGGTTAGCTACACCAGTTCCAATACTGCCGTGGCTACCATTAGCGGCAGCACAGTAACTATTGTTGGTAAAGGGACTGCCACTATTACGGCCAAACAGGACGGTGATGACATTTATGGAGCTGCCACGGCAGTTGAACAAACACTAACGGTGAACCCTGCGGCACAAACCATTACTTTTGACGCGATACCTGTAAAAGCAATCAGTGATGCAGCCTTTGATTTGACAGCTACGGCTTCATCCAATTTGCCGGTTAGCTATACCAGTTCCAATACTGCCGTGGCTACCATTAGCGGCAGCACAGTAACTATTGTTGGAAAAGGTACCACTACCATTACGGCTTCGCAGGAAGGTAACAACATTTATGATGTTGCCACAGCGGCAGAACAAATACTAAGGGTTAATACCGAAGCAACTGTGTCTATAACTTCGCCTTTGGCAGCTGCAACCTATAATGCTCTTGCCAATATTACAATCACTGTAAATGCTACAGATGCAGATGGTAACGTGAGTAAAGTTGAATTCTTCAACGGAACAACTAAACTAGGTGAAGATTTAACTGCGCCATACAGTTTTGACTGGAACAACGTTGCTTCAGGTTCTTATGCATTAACTGCAAAAGTGACCGATAACAATGATGCTGTTGTAACTTCCACAGTTGTTTCTGTAAATGTGGTTTGTCCAACTGTACAGTTGTCTATTCCGGATGTGTATGCAATGAATCCTGCCATAGATGATAAAAATACTATTTACCAAGGATACGGGCCTACATCGCTTACCCTTAATTCATTGGTACAAGGCGACCAAGATTTTACCTATAATTGGAGTACCGGGGCACATACACCATCGATTTCAGTTTCCCAGGCTGGTACTTATACTGTAACGGTATCTTATGCTGGAGGATGTCAATCTATGGCTTCAATTACTATCAATACACTTGATGTAACTTGTGGTAATAGCAATGACAGAGTGATGGTCTGTCATAATGGTAAGGTAATTTGTGTGGCACAGTCTGCCGTTCAGGCGCATTTGGATCATGGGGATAAGCTGGGTTCTTGCGATGGTACGTCAAAAATGGCAGTTAAAGAGGAAGCAACAAATTCATCCAATTTTACTGTCTATCCTAACCCTGTTCAGGACAACTTTAATGTTGGCATATCATCAAAACTAGATCCGAATGCAACAATTGGTATCTATAATATATATGGTTACAAGATTCGTCAGGTTCGTTTTACAGCAGTACCACAAAATGTGTACGCTGGTGATTTGCCTTCCGGAAACTATATTATAGTTATCCAAAATGGTGTTGAGACTTTTAGAAGTACGATTGTTAAACAATAAATTGCTACAATGAGGAGACTGTCCTAACTTTTAGGACAGTCTCTTTTTTTCTGAAACATTCAGGTAATTGTATTGCCTAGGTATTTTAGACCGTCTCCCAAGAGAGCGTTTTATTTAAAAAATAGTATCCCCTAATCAACTAAAACCCCATAATTATATAATGAAAAAAATTATTCCATTCCTGATTATTTTTGGATTTTTTGCCGCTTGTAGTGAAGATGAAGAAAAAGTAAACCTAAAAATGTTTTCTTTCGATACCGACCAGAATTCCTCTTTAATGTTTCAGGATAATGAGCCATTGGAAGTAATGACTTCAGAATCCAGGGCTTATAACATTGCACAGATTATACGCGTAAAAGCTGTTGATGAAAAAAATATTGAAGTCTCAAATTTTGCCCCTTTCGATATTGAAAATGTCACCATATTAGCCACTATTGAAGGTATGGGACAGCTGAAACTCTTTCAAATAAAAAAAATAAGGGCACATGCCACACAAAGTATGAAGTACCCATTTTTGGAGGGAACTACTCTTTTCTTGGATATGGATAATAAAGTAGTTGATTTATCCCAATATAAAACAAGCGGGATGGATCCGACTAAAATTTCATTTGATTTTACAGGCGATAGCGAAATTATACTCAGATTGAAAAAACTAAAAGCACTCAAATGGAAAATCAAGTATCATGATTTTGACCCTAATAATGACCCAAATAATAATTGGGAGCCCATAACGGCCAAAGATATTCGTCGTTTTTCAGGACTGATGATCAATATGGGAAGTGTTTTTGTGTCGGATAAATTCAAACAGGCTTTTTTAAACGAGACAATTATAGGCAATGATGGAACAACGGTTTTAACAATGGCCGAAAAGGAGAAAGCCTATAACGATATTCTTGTGCATCCTCGTTTTAACTGTGGTAAGTGTACCAATGTATCAGGTTTAGGCGGAGGAGCCACTTTAGGTTATGCCGAACATATTTTGAAGGACTATATAAAAATGGATACAGGAGATATTACGGCACATGAAATAGGGCATTGTGTGGGCTTCAATCATGATTCGAATATGACTTATTCAAAAAAAATAAATAATGTCAGCACGGGGTTCAGTCCTGTAATGTCAAGGATTAACAAGGAATTTTTTAATGGAGGATTATTTATTGTAACTCCACAAAACTATTATAAGCCTGCTGATTTTCAATAAATAGAATAAGCTTGCATAAAAGTTCTCAAACTCTTTATAAATATTACATATTTGCAAAAGAAACTGTAAGTTGCCTCGAATAGAAGAGGCTGTCTAAAAGTATGGACAGCCTCTTTTTTATTTGTAAAAAATAATAAAATTAAATTGTTTATTATGGGTTAGGTTTCATTCTGCCCTTTATTTTTAATATAATCATTAGGGGTAATGCCGTATATTTTTTTGAATTCGCGGCTAAAGTATTTGGCATCATTAAATCCAACTTGTAAAGCGACTGACAGGATATTGGTTTCGCCTTTTTGGAAAAACTCAACTGCGTGTTTTAAACGTTGTGTTTTAATAAATTCGTTTAAGGATAAGTTGGTGAGCGCACTAAATTTCTTGTACAAAACAGATTTACTCATGCCAATTTCTGCAGTAATAAAACCGAGGTCTAAATTGGTATTGGCAATATTCTCTTGGATGATTTGTTGCAGTTTTTGCAAGAATATCTCTTCTTGGGATGATTCTGCATTTGTTATAATCGGCAATTGTAATAGCTGTTCACTGTATTTTTTTTGCAGGGCAACTTTTAAGGTTAAGAGATTGCGGATATTAAGTTGTAAAATTTGATCGCTAAAAGGCTTGGTAATATAGGCGTCGGCACCATGTTGCAAACCATGTATTTGATGTACGGGAGCTGACTTGGCCGTTAACATAATTACAGGAATATGAGATGTACGCACATCTGTTTTAAGCTTTTTACAAAGTTCCAATCCATCCATAATAGGCATCATCACATCGCTAATGATCAAATCGGGAAGGGTCTGAAGAGCCGTTTTCCAACCTTCCAAACCATTTTCGCTTTCATAAACATGATAATTCGTTTCTAAGGATTGTTTAATAAAATCTCGAACTTCATCATTGTCTTCAACAATTAAAATAGTCGCGCTTTTGCTTTTATTTTCCTCAGCAGGAATGTCAATAAAATTTTCGGATGAGTTATCTTCAATGTCCTCAATAATACTATTTTCAATTCTAGGTATTGGCGAAATATCAATTTCATTCAAATGATTTTTGCCCAATTTCAATAGTACCGTAAAAGTAGTTTTTCCTGTTTTTTCTTCAGAAGCAGGCTTGCTTTTTACACTTATTTTTCCCTTATGAAGTTCTATCAGACTTTTAGTCAGCGCAAGGCCAATGCCTGTACCTAAACTTTGCTCTGCCTGATAAAAGTTCGTGAAAATATCATTTAGATTATTGATGGAAATGCCTTTGCCGTTATCGCTTACCGTAATTTTTACCTTTTGATTTTTTAAAGTTATTTTTAGGTTTATTATGCCTTCGTTTGGAGTAAACTTAAATGCATTTGACAATAAATTAAAAAATACTTTTTCCATTTGGTCTTTGTCAAAATAAACCAAAATTTCAGGATGACTGCTTTTAAAAGTATACTGAATATTTTTTGCTTCGGCCAGCGTTTGAAAATGATTAAAAACTTCTTTTAAAGCACTTACAATATCTTCTTCAAAAAAATACAGGCGCATATTACCGGAATCCGCTTTCCTGAAATCCAATAATTCGTTTACCAATCGGTATAATCTTTCGGTATTGTTTTTAATGCTTACCGCATATTTATTTGCCTGAGTATTTGCGGCAGTTAATTTTTCTAATTTTTCAATCGGTCCTAAAATTAGGGTTAATGGAGTCCTGATTTCATGCGACACATTCGTGAAAAAATCAAGCTTCATTTTTTCAAAATGCAGTTCTTGTTTAAGTTCTGATCTTGCTTTTAGGAACTTCATAATGTAATTTACAAGGGCAAAGACAGCAATAAAATAAATAAGATATGCCCACCAGGTTTTCCAGATAGGAGGAAGTACCACTACATTTATTTTTTTGACATTCTTGTTCCAAATACCATCGTTATTGGACGATTTGACCAGAAAATCATAGTCTCCTGCAGGCAAATTAGTATAGGTAGCCGATGGAATAGCTACATAATTCCAGTTTTTCTCAAAACCATCAAGCTTATAGGCATACTTGTTTTTGTTTGATTTTATAAAATTTAATGCCGAAAACTCGATTGTGAAATTGTTTTGATCGTGCTCAAAAGTCAAGGAGTTGCTAAAATTAACGTCTTGTTCCAGAAGACCGCTTTCATCGTTGACTTTTACACTTCTATTAAACAATTTAAGGTTAGAAAGCACAACATCTGGTGGCATTGTATTTTTTTGGATATTATGCGGAATAAAGCTCACTAAGCCGTTGTAAGTACCAAAAAATAGTTGCCCTTGACTGTCTTTAAATACGGAATTGGTATTGAATTGGATATCAGGAAGACCATCAAAAATATTAAAATTTCTAAAAGTATTTAAAAGGCGATTGTATTTTACCAAACCATTATCAGTACCTATCCATAAGTTGGAATCATTATCTTCCGTAATGGCCAATATATTGTCGCTCGGTAAACCATTAGAGGTGTTAAAAATTTTAAAACTATTATTTTTCAGGTTGAGCAATGCCAGACCATTATGATAGGTTCCAACCCACATATAGCCTTGACTGTCTTCCAGAAAACAGTTAATATTGTATTTGAATGGCTTGTTAGAGCTGTCTTTAAAATTTTTATACTGAATTTTTGACCCTTGGTAAACATAAATTCCAAGAGGAGTGCCAATCCAAACAGTACCCTTTTTATCTTCAAATAATGCATTGATTGACTTGTCAAGAATTGCTTTTGCATTGGTGCTAATGAAACTGAATTTTTGCTGTGCAATATCGTATATATTAATACCGATATCTGTTCCAATAACCAATTTGTTTTTGTTATTAACGATCAAGCAGTTAACGTTGTCGGAGGCAATACGGTTGTTGCTGGGGGCATTTCGTCTAAAAATCGTAAAACTGGAAGTTTTAGGATTAAAAAGATCCAAACCTCCTAAACCTGTTCCTATCCAAACGTTTTGGTTTTTGTCAATGGCGATAGCCTTAACCAGATTGGAACTCAGGCTGTTTTTATCGTTAATATTGTTTTTATAATTGGTAAACTGTTGGTTGCTCCTATTAAAATAATTTAAACCTCCGGCTTCGGTACCAATCCATAAATTGTGCTTGTTGTCTTCAACTATTGAACTGATTATATTGCTGCTGATACTATTTTTATTGATGTTATTTTGATAAACAGTAAATGGCGTATTTACCGAATAAACAACGTTAGCCCCTCCAAAATAAGTCCCTATCCAAACTGAGCCATTCTTGTCCTGAAAAATGTCATAAATAGAGTTTTGGCTTAAACTGTTTGGTTTTGTGGGATCGTGCTGATAATTGATAAATTGGTGGGTGTAGGGGTTCAAAATTGATAATCCATCTTGTGTTCCAATCCAAAGCGAACCATTTTTATGAAGCAAAATTTTACGGACATTATTATTGACCAATGAGTTTTTGTCATTGTTATTTTTTACAAAATGAGTCAGCTGCGATGTTTTCTTGTCAAAAAGATAGAGCCCGCTTTTTTTGGTTCCAATCCAGTATTTCAAATTTTGATCTTGTATGATACTTGAAATCAGGTCAATGTTTTCACTGTTTTTAAATTCGGAGCTGAAATGTCTTTTTGTAACCAGTTTTTGGTTAGCGAAATACAATTCATATAATCCATCAGATGTCCCCACCCAAACATGATGGGCATTATCTTCAAAAAGTTCTGAAACCTGAAGATTGCCATTTGCAATTTTGATAGGGCGAAATGTATTGCTGTTTGCGGCTTTAAATTTTAGTCGTGTTAAGGAGCCTACCCATAAATTTCCTTTAGAGTCTTGCAATACCTTCAAAAGACCTTCGCTTTGTGGCAGAATGGTTTCAAAAGAATTGTCTTCGGAATGGTATAAATCCAGTCCGCCAGATACCACCCACATTTTTTTGTTTGAAGCTAATGCCAGTTTTTTGATAAAATCGTTGGAAGATATACTGTTTTTATTTTCAGGGTCATTTTTAAAAACTTTAAATGTACGTCCGTCAAAACGGTTTAAGCCATATTTTGTGCCCAGCCAAATGAAACCGGTAGAGTCTTGACTGATTGATAAAACAGAGTTGTTCGAAAGACCATTTGTAACATCCAAATGGTTAAATGATAATGAATTGTTTTGAGCAAAGCTTTTAGAATATGAAAAAAGCAAGCTCCAGAAGCAAATCCCCCAAAAAAGAAATCTAAGATTGTGATTTTTAAAAATCATTAAAAAGGTTTAAGGTTTATAAAATTAAGCAGCATTTTGATGCGGTTAAAATATTTCAATTTTATTTTCAAAAAATGTAAAGTAGGGGAAAAAATAGTATTTGTTACTATTATAGATATGTGTCAAAATTAGTAGAAATTTTATTAGTCTAAAAATAATAATGATTTAAAACTTAAATAAATTAATATCTAATCCCTTGATGTAGGTAAAAATGAAATGTCTGGAACTCCAATAAAAGGAAATTTTTCCTCTTATAAAGGAGATATTTAATCTGTTTTCCCAATCATTAATATCAATTTTGATGGTAGTAATTTAGTAGCATATTTTTAGCAATGAAAAAAAATAATATCAATAAGGCTTTGGTTTGTGTGTTTCTTGTAACAATTGGTTTTTCATGCTTTGCGCAACAGGAATCCGCTATTTATAAGGAGTTTAAGAAGGAAAGCAGAAAATCTATTTTGCCTGATTTTTCGTATGCCGGTTACCATTACGGAGAGCAACCCATTCCAGATATTACAAGGAATGTAATTGACGTAACCCAGCATGGCATTAAAGCAAACTCGATGAAAGACCAGACCAAAGAAGTGCAAAAACTTATAGATAAAGTAGGCACCGAGGGAGGAGGCGTTTTGTATTTTCCGAAAGGAGTTTATTATTTTAATATGAACCCGAGGGAAAAGCAATTTTTGCAAATAAACCATAGCAATATAGTGTTGAGAGGAGAGAATAATAGCATAAACGGAACCGTGTTTTTTGACGGTAATCCATTAACACAAGATGATATTAGCCCTTGGTTGTCTCCTGCGTTAATTCAAACGGGGTCTAAATTACAGAATACAGCAAGTTTCTGGGGAATAGATTATCCTAAAAATGCGGTAAACCATTCAGAAGTAATTTCAACCAAGGCAGGTTCAGTAAACGGAGAAATTCAAGAAGCGCAAGTTTTGACCCAATTCACTAAAAATGCCAAAAAAGGGGATAAAACTTTGTGGTTAAAAAGCACGGCACAGTTGGCGGCCAATGATTATATTTTATTGGGCTTATACAACTCTGATGACGCAGGGACACTGATTAAAAGTATTATCAGCCCTGTTGAAGAATTTTATGATTTTGAAGCGTCTGCCAAAAGTGCAGGTCCCAGTAGAGCGCCTTCTTACCAATGGCTAGTGCAAATTGAGAGTGTATCTAAAAACAGCATTACCCTAAAGCAACCTCTGAGAAGAGATTTTGATCTAAAATACCAACCTGTTTTGGCAAAGGCGGAAATGCTTGGCGAAATTGGTGTCGAAAATATTTACATAAAATCGGCTTGGGCAGGCTATTATTGCCACCACGGTTGCGAGGGAAGCGATAAATACCAAGGACAGGAGATGGATTACGGTTGGAATGCCATCATTTTTTGCAGGGTGGCCAATGGTTGGATAAAAAATGTGACTTTGGAAAATTTTACCAGTCCGGTTTATTTGTTGGACAGCAGAAATGTTACTGTTGACGGTGTAGAGTTTTTAGGTTTTGACGGCCACAGCGGGGTTAAAATTTACAGTCATGCCTGCGACAATTTAATTCAAAACCTGAATTTCAAAAACAATTTTACCCACGTATTAAGCGGCGAGGGCAATGCTTATGGTAATGTTTTCAGAAACGTCAATTATAAGGCGGTCAGCGGAAAGCCGGGCTTGTTTGATTTCCATGGCTTTAGTGACAGAAGATTTTCGCCTCCTGCCGAAAATTTATTCGAAAACATTAAAGGTCTGAATAAAATCAGTGGAGGTGGAGCGCCAAACAATTTACCGCACACTGCCAATTTCAATACTTGGTGGAATATTGAACTAGCCGATTTTAACGATAAAGATTCAGAGCTGTTTTATAGTTGGCAGTCTCCTCTAAAAGGTTTGGTCAAAGATAATTTAAGCCATCAAATGTATCCAAAAAGTATTTTGGCAGGTGTTTACCAACCGCAATTCGAGGCAACCCTAAACGGCAATACAGCCGATACCAATGACCAATGGATTTATACCGAAAATTTTAATAAGGGAAAAGTATATCCGTTGTCCTTGTATGATGCCCAATTAAAATTGAGGCTTCATAAAAAGAAGTAAGATAGGCTAATGTTGACTTTTTTATAACAAAGTGTAGATCATTATGAAAAAAATATCATTTCTTTTTTATTCATTTTCCTTGCTTCTCATAGTGTCTTGCACGCCGAAACAGGAGAATGAATCTGCTAAAAAGCCCAATGTAATATTTATTTATGTTGACGATTTGGGTTATGGTGATCTGAGTTGTTATGGAGCAACAGCGGTTCAAACTCCTAATGTTGATGCATTGGCAACCGGAGGAATTCAATTTACGGATGCCCATTGTACTGCTGCAACCTGTACACCATCAAGATATTCTTTGCTTACCGGAAGTTATGCTTTTAGAAACAATGCGGCCATTTTGCCGGGAAATGCTCCATTAATTATCAATCCTGGGCAAGAAACCATTGCCGACATGTTTAAAAAAGGCGGCTATGCTACGGCAGTTGTGGGTAAATGGCATTTGGGGTTAGGAAATGGCAGTCCGGATTGGAACGCAGCCATTAAACCGGGACCATTAGAGATAGGATTTGACTATAGTTACTTAATACCAGCAACAGCAGACAGGGTTCCGACCGTATTTGTTGAAAATCACAACGTGGTCAATCTGGATCCAAATGACCCTATAACAGTGAGCTATGATAAAAGAATTGGGACAGACCCAATTGGTTTAGAAGAAGGAGAGGTTTTAAAAATGACTGCCGATGCCCAACACAGTGGGACAGTAGTGAATGGAATAAGCCGAATAGGATATATGAGTGGGGGACATAAGGCTTATTGGAAAGATGAAGAATTTCCTAATATACTAACTAGCAAAGCAACTGACTTTATTACCAGTCATAAAAACAAGCCTTTTTTCTTGTATTTCGCCTTACCCGATATTCATGTACCCAGGGCGCCCAACGCAAAATTTGCCGGAAAAACAACTATGGGACCCCGAGGCGATGCCATTGTCCAAATGGATTGGGTTACAGGCCAGATTATGAAAAAGCTCAAAGAACTAAACT
This sequence comes from Flavobacterium fluvii, assembly GCF_900129545.1. Taxonomy (GTDB): domain Bacteria; phylum Bacteroidota; class Bacteroidia; order Flavobacteriales; family Flavobacteriaceae; genus Flavobacterium; species Flavobacterium fluvii. Next base: position 281,869 of record NZ_FQWB01000002.1, read on the forward strand.
TGGCAGATAACACCATTATCGTTTTCAGCAGTGACAATGGTCCCGTTTTGGATGATGGTTATGCCGATAAGTCGGTTGTTAACAGTGATAATCACCGTCCGGGAGGGAATTTTAGAGGAGGCAAGTACAGCGCTTATGAAGCAGGTACCCGAGTACCGACAATTGTTTATTGGCCTGCAAAAATTAAACCGGCCAAAAGTCAGGCGCTACTTAGCCAGGTAGATTTCTTTGCTTCGTTTGCAAAATTAATAGGCGTAAAAATAGAAAATGCAGCAACAGCTGTCGATAGTTTTGATATGCTTGACGTATTGATGGGGAAAAATACAAAAGGGCGCACCAATATGCTTGAAGAAGCTTTTACCATGTCAATAAGAGTAGGGAATTGGAAATACATTGCTCCACAAACCAAAGCAACACCTGATTGGTTGGTCAATAAAGATATAAAAACGGGTCTGCAACAAACCCCGCAACTCTACAATTTAAGTAATGACCCTAGAGAAGAGAATAATTTGGCTGAAAAAATGCCTGAAAGAATCAAAGCGATGGCGGCACAATTATCAAAAATAATGAAAGCCCCTACAAAGAATTAGTCCCAAATAAATTATTGAGCCAAATAGTTTATTGAGAACCCCAAAAAAGCTTTAGCATCCGTAGAATAAGGGAAAAAGGAATATTTTACCCTGAAAAAGGAAGATTGTCTCCTTTTAAAATAAAGCTTCGGAGTACATTTGAAATCATCTTTTTAATGAAAACGTTTTCGTAATTCGAATAAATAGAGTAAATTAATAATATGAAAAATGAACATAAATGAATGAACCTAAGACAACTATGTGAAACAAACTAACCCTTAACCAAAAACCGATTTAAAAAAAATTAACTTAAACTAAAATAAATAATTATGAAAAATTTGAATTTGAAATACCAGCCTTTATCCAAGGTTTTCAGACATTTACTTGTCGGTATTTTTATGATAATGGCACCAGGTTTTGTGCAGGCACAGAGCAGAACGATATCTGGCTCTGTACATGATGACAAAAAAGAGCCTCTGCCAGGTGTAACTGTTTCAGTAAAAGGAACAAACGTAGCAGCTTTAACGGATGGTAATGGTCAATTTAACATCAAGGCTGATTCAAAAGACCAATTGGTTTTTACTTATATAAGTTATGAATCAGCTACAGTTACTGTAGGGGACAAAAGTTCGATAAATGTTACCCTGAAATCGGCAACGAGTGCCCTGGATGAGGTCGTTGTAATTGGTTACGGAACAATGAAAAGAAAAGATTTGACTGGTTCTGTCGGCAGTGTATCCATGGCGGATATCAACAAGGCACCTATCCGTTCTTTCGACGATGCTTTGGCTGGTCGTGTGGCTGGGGTGCAGGTAACTTCTTCAGACGGTAGACCGGGATCTGGTGTTGATATCGTAATTCGTGGTAATAACTCGCTTACGCAAGCTAACAGTCCATTGTATGTTATTGATGGTTTCTTGATTGAAGATCCCAACAATAACGTGATCAACCCTGCTGATATCGAATCTATCGATATCTTGAAAGACGCTTCGGCTACGGCTATTTACGGAGCTCGTGGAGCGAATGGGGTTATCGTAATCCAGACTAAAAGAGGTAAACAGGGTAAACCGGTATTTACGTTTAACAGTACGACAGGGGTACAAAGTTCAACATCTAGAATAGAGGTCTTGAGTCCATACGATTATGTGAGCTATCAAATTGAATATGATCCTACACCTGTTGCTCCAGTAAATCAGCCTAAAAGCCCTACAGAGCTTTATCTTACTGGGCCAGGAAGAACATTGGACTATTACAAAACAGTATCTCCAATTGATTGGCAAGACCTGATTACTCGTACGGCTTTGTACAAAAATAATGATTTTGCCGTAAGAGGAGGAACTGAAAAGTTTAAGTATGCAGCTTCTGTTTCTGCTACAGATCAGGATGGTATTGTAGTAAACTCAAATTATAAAAGATACCAAGGGCGTTTAAACCTTGACTATAATATTACCGATAAGTTGAAAGTAGGTATTAATACCAACTATAGTTTCTTAAAACAAACCGGGTTAGATCCAACAAAAGGAGATTTTGCCGGGGCGACTACGTCCAATGTTTTTGCGTCTGTATGGGGATCGCGACCAGTTCCTTCTGATGATGTTGATTTAACAGATGCTTTTTCGGATCCTAGTATAACCAATGCTAGTGATTATAGAATGAATCCAATAATTAATCTTGAAAACACTTACGAAGTAACCGAAACGAAAAATTTTGGATTTAATGGTTATTTGGAGTATTTATTGGCCAAGAATTTAAAATTGAGATCCACTTTTGGAATTAATGAAAATAGATCTGAAAAAGATGCATTCTATAATACCAAAACGTCAAGAGGACGTGTAGGAAGTGTAAACGGAGTTAATGGTTCTATTTCGAATACTAATTACAGCAACTGGTTGAATGAGAATACTATTACCTGGGATAAAACCTATGGCAAATCAAAAATCACTGCTTTGGGGGGATTTACTGCCCAACAAAGAAAAGATTGGTTCAATGGTTATGCCGAGACACAATTGAAAGATGAGAGTTTGATGTTTGACGGTATGGGAGTTGGATTAGGAGTGCCTGCCATAGTGGTTCCTACTAATTCCAAGTGGACAATGGCTTCGTTTTTGGCAAGGGTGAATTACAACTACGGTTCAAAGTACATGATTACGGCTTCGATGAGAGCTGATGGATCTTCTAAATTTCCTTCACAAAATCATTGGGGGTATTTCCCATCGGGAGCTGTTGCATGGAAATTTAAAGAAGAAAATTTCCTGAAAAACAATAAAACATTTTCAGACGGTAAATTGCGTGCCAGTTACGGACAAACCGGTAACAACCGAGTTGGAGCTTATGATTATCTTACTACCTATTTAAACACTATAGGTTCAACATATTCTTTTCAAGATCAATACAATGAAGGGGTTATACCTAACAAACTAGGAAATTCTGATTTGAAATGGGAAACCACGGAACAAATTGATGCCGGTATTGATTTAGGGTTCTTGAACCAAAGGATTACTTTTGCTGCCGATGTGTATAAAAAAACAACTAACGATTTGTTGTTGAGAGCGCAAATTCCAAATTCTTCTGGATTTACTACAGCCTTTAAAAACATTGGTAGTGTAGAAAATAAAGGTTTGGAATTGACATTGAATACCAAAAACATTGTTACCAAAGATTTTACTTGGACTACCAGTGCCAATATTGCGTTCAACAAAAATAAATTGCTAAAATTAAACGAGGGGCAGAATTTTATGGAAAGCCCTGTTACGAGTTATGACGCAAATACAAGTGCTTATATTGCAAAAGTAGGAGAGCCTATTGGGCAAATGTATGGTCTAGAATTTTTGGGGACATACAAAAATGAAGATTTCAATACTTCGGTTAATGGTAGTGGGGCAACTGTTTATACTTTGAAACCGGAGATTGCAGGGAATGGAAATGTAAGAGCAAATATCCGTCCTGGAGATGTTAAATATAAAGATCAAGATGGGAATTTAAATATAGACAAAGCGGACTATACCGTGATTGGAAATGGTGCGCCAAAACATACCGGGGGCTTCAATAATAACTTCACTTACAAAAACTTTGATTTGAACATATTCTTCCAATGGTCCTATGGTAATGACGTTTTGAATGTTAACCGAGCTGCTTTTGATATTGCTGGAGTAGGAGCAGCAAAAAACCTTTTTGAGGCGAATGTTGTGGATCGTTGGACTACGACTAATCCAAATTCTGATATTCCGCGTGTTAGAGGTTTTGTTGGATCTGCAGGAGGATATTCAAGCTACATTGTTGAAGATGGTTCTTATTTAAGATTCAAAACACTTGCTTTAGGTTACAATGTAGATCAAAAATTGGTTACTAAGTGGCACCTTAAATCAATGAGATTTTTCGTGTCAGGACAAAATTTATATACCTGGACAAAATATACCGGCCCGGATCCGGAGGTTAATACCAACAGTACAGCACTGACGCCAGGATTTGATTATTCGCCTTATCCTCGTGCCCGCACTATTGCTTTTGGAACGAATATAACATTTTAATAACCGTAAATTACACTCAAAATGAAAAAGATATATATATTATTGGGCTTGATTACCATGGGGATGAGCTCATGTGAGAGTTTTTTGGATGAACAGCCAATCGATAAAGTGGCAAAAGAACAATTTTATACTGATGAAGCAGGTTTGATGAAAGGTCTAACCGGGGTATATGATATTTTAGGAGCAACAAAAGTATATGGTACGGATTTTCTTGGACAGATAGAAGCATCTTCGGATGAGAGTTATCGTAATCGTTCTGCTGAAACTTCGGGTTTTCCATTAAACCTTTATAATTTTACTGATGGTCAAGTTTCAGCTATGTGGACCCAACTTTATGATGGTGTTCAAAGAGCCAATGCTTTCATTGCAGATGTTAATGTGCCAAAAATGGACGAAACCAAACGCCAACAAATGTTGGGAGAGGCATTGTTTTTAAGAGGTTACTATTATTTTATGTTGGTAAGTAGATGGGGTGATGTGCCTTTGAGGTTGACTCCAACGACAAGTCCTGTAGGAATTGATATGGCCAGAACACCCAAAGCCGAGGTTTACGCCCAAATATTGAAAGACATGAAGGAGGCCGAAACAAAAGTGGCTACTTCAACGTCAATAGGATATTCAAGCCGTGTTTCAAAAACAATAGTTCAAGGGATTCTTGCTAGAGTATGCTTGTATATGGCTGGAAATCCGTTAAATGATACTTCAAAATATGCTGAGGCTTTAGAGTGGACGAAAAAAGTTATAAATTCTGGTGAGCATGGTTTGAATGTAACTTTTGACACAGATCCTAAGTTTAACAGTTTTAATCAAACAATAGCAACTGTTCCTGTAAATTCTAATAACGCATACCGTCAAATATTTATAAATCTGGCACAAAATAAGTATGATTTAAAAGAGAATATGTGGGAAATTGAATTTAAAGGGAACCGTACAGATTCATACAATGAACTTGGAGGCTTAGGAAGCCAGGTAGGATTTCAGTTTCAGCCGGCAGTAGGCTCGCCTTTTAGAAATTCTATTGGATATGGTTATGGTTTCGCAAGAGCAACACATCGATTATTCAATAGTTATGATGCTACCGGAAAAGATTTGCGTCGTGATTGGAATTTGTCTACCTATAATTTTAATGGTACTACAGGTGCAAGACAAGCAATGGTGAAAACTATTGTATATGGGCGTGAAGCTACGAAATGGAAAAGAGAATATGAAATTACCAATCCTAAAGACCAGAATCAAAGCAGTATTAATTTTGCTGCCTTGAGATATGCCGATATTCTTTTGATGTTTGCTGAAGCTGAAAATAAGGTACTACATGGACCAAGTGCAGCTGCTTACGAAGCAGTTAACCAAGTACGTCGCAGAGGGTATGGACTTCCAATAAACACGCCAAGTTTGGTTGCCGACCTACCTGTAGGACTTAACGAAGCGACTTTTCAACAATGGATTGAAGACGAGCGTATGCGTGAATTGTGTTTTGAGGGATTACGCCGTATGGATTTGATCCGTTGGGGAAAATATGTTCAAACGATGAATGCTATAGGTAATGAAATGGCATCTGCACCTACAGTATTTAATGCTTTAACTGGTCCGTTAGCTGCACAAAATGTACAATACGCTAAGATAGCAGGACAAAGTACAGCTCAAAAACACTTATTGTACCCTATTCCTTCTGTAGAAATGTTGTCCAATAAGTTGATAACTCCAGCTGACCAAAACCCAGGTTGGTAAAATCTAGTTTAATAATTAAAAAAGTTGGTAAAATGGTACAAAGTATTTTTACCAACTTTTTTATCACATTTTAATATTCATGAAAACAATTCAGTACTATTTGGTACTATTGTCCTTTTGCGGCTTATCTGTTTCTGCCCAGAAAGACAATAGCAAGGATCATTTTGCCATGCAAAAACTGATCCAAGACAATTTTGTATTTGCCGAAAAGCAGTATCAATATTTAGAAAAGGCAACACCGGCAAATGAAATGCCAAAAACATTTGAGAACAACAAAAATGTTAGTTCTGATGTGTATTGGTGGTGCAGCGGTTTTTATCCCGGGACACTTTTGTATATCTATGAATATACCAAAAAGCCTTTGATTCTCGATGAAGCCAAGAAAAGACTTGCCATATTGGACACCGTAAAATATTATACAAAAAACCATGATTTGGGCTTTATGATGTATTGCAGTTTTGGGAACGCCTATCGATTGACCAAAAACGAGGAATACAAAAAGGTGATTCTTCAATCTTCCAAATCATTGGCAACCCGATACCGCCCCGATGCCAAAGTGATTCAGTCATGGGAAGTTAGCGATGATGGATTGCGAAACGGAAAAGGTTTTGTAGGTCCAGTAATTATTGACAATATGATGAACCTTGAAATGTTGGAATGGGCGAGCCAGAACAGTTCCGACAAAAGTTTTGCCAACATTGCGGAAACTCATGCCAATACGACGATTAAAAATCATTTCAGACCGGATTTCAGCAGTTATCATGTGTTGGATTATAATTTAAAAACAGGAGAAGTTCTTAAAAAAGTTACGGCTCAGGGATATGCTGATTCCAGTGCATGGAGCAGGGGACAAGGATGGGCATTGTATGGTTATACCATGATGTACCGTTTTACCAAAAATCCTGCTTATTTAAAACAAGCACAAGGAATTGCCAAGTTTATACTGAACAATCCTAATTTACCTGCTGACAAGGTTCCATATTGGGATTTTGATGCTCCGAATATTCCTAATGCGTTGCGCGATGTGTCGGCGGCAACCATTTATGCCTCTGCATTTTTGGAATTGGGACAATACACTTCGGGAAAGGAAAAGAAGAATTATGTTGATGTTGCCAAAACTATCTTGAAATCATTATCGACTCCTAAATACAGAGCGCAATTGGGTTCTAATGGAGGGTATCTGTTAATGCACAGTGTAGGTTCAATTCCACATAATGGGGAAATTGATGTTCCGCTTACCTATGCCGATTATTATTTCCTGGAAGCATTATTGAGATATAAAAAATGGTATTTATAACTTGGGAGTAAGTTGTAAATTCAAAAACACATAGAAACATGGTTTATTAGTTTATAAAAAATTATAAATAGATTTAATTTAAAAACAACTTTAAAATCTGTGTTCTATGTGTTTTTGTATTTTTACTACTATTAGGAAACAAGTTATTACTTTAAAAAAATAAAGAGATTCATTAAAAGGGCTAAATATTGATATTATGTTAGAATCGATTAGGATATACAACAACAATATAAGACAGATTCAAAAGGGATTTATTCTTCTTTTGAATCTGTTTGCCATAACAACGGTTTCTGCCCAGCAGGAAGCCAAAATATTCGAAGCGTACAAGAAAGACCGAAGTCTCTTGCCTGATTTCTCTTATGCAGGGTATCATCAGGGGGAAAAGAATATCCCGAATATCACCGATTATAAATATTTTGATGTTACCGATTTTGGTGCCAAGCCCAATGATGGTAAATCAGATAAAATAGCGATACAATTAGCCATTGATGCTGCCAATAAAAACGGTTCCGGAATTGTTTTTTTTCCCAAAGGAAGATTTTTGGTTAATGAAGATGGTGATCTCACAAATTCTATTATTTCAAAAAAGAGTAATATTATTTTCAGGGGAAGTGGTTCCGGTCCGGGAGGAACGGAGTTGTATATGAAAAATAACCTTCCGCCGGCAAATCCGACTCAAATGTGGACCGTTCCACCTTTATTTATTTTTACGAGTTCCGGTTCCGATAAAAAAATAGGGCAGGTTACTGCAGCGGCTTCTGTTGGTGATTTGACTATTCAAGTAAACACAACCGAAGGTTTGGCAGCAGGCGACTGGATTATGCTAAAATTATTAGATAATGATAAAGATTTAATTGCATCCGAATTAAAATACAATAAAGTAGAACCGGAGTGGACCAATCTTGTAGAAAAAGGAATAAGTGTAAAGGTCTTTTATCAGATTAAAAATATAAAGAAGGGGAAGCTAACATTGTATGCCCCCATTTCATATCCAATTGATCCAAAATACAATTGGGAAGTCTATAAATATGCCAACAGTGAAGAGATTGGGATAGAAGATATTGCGTTTGTGGGCAATTGGACCGAAAAATTTGTGCATCACCGTTCCTGGAAAGACGATAGTGGTTATACGATACTGAATATTAGGAAAACCACTAATTCATGGATGAAAAATTGCCGTTTTACCAATTGTAGTGTTGCAGCCACAATTGGCCAAAGTGCCAATATCACGGTCGTAAACTGTAAAATTGACGGTAATGCAGGTCATCAGGCCATAAATTCTAACGGTTCTACCAATGTGCTGATTGCCAATTGTGTTGACGAGGCTTCGCAATGGCATTCTTTTGGTTCTTCCAATGGATCAATGAATACCGTAATTTGGAAATGTACTTATCCCGCCACTACTTGTTTTGAGTCACACTCGAGCCAACCCAGAAATACATTGCTTGATGATGTCGAAGGTGGTTTGCTAAATGGCCGTGCCGGCGGTGCGATGGAAAATATGCCCAATCACATGCAGGGTTTGGTTTTATGGAATTATAAGCAAACTAATGAGCCAGTAAAAGATTTTGAATTTTGGCCCCCTTCAGCGGTGTTTGAATGGTGGAAAATTCCTAATCCCATAATTGTAGGTTTTACAAGTAAGGGAACCACTTTTAAAATGGAACAATTGGGACAGTCCGAATCCATTGGTACAGCTGTTGAACCCGCTTCTTTGTATTTGGCTCAATTGAAATTAAGATTGGGTAAATTACCCAAATGGATTAAAGAAAAGAATTAATCCAAGACTTTTCAACGAGTTCAGAATAGCTTTTTAAACTACATTTTAAATGATTAAATTAATTAACTAACTCCAAAAATAACCAAATATGAAAATACATAAACAAGTAATTATTTATCTAATTTGCTTTACTTTCTTTGGAAGTACAGCTTTTAGTGCCATCAAACTTCCCTATTTATTTTCGGATAATATGGTATTGCAACAACAATCGCATCCCTTGATTTGGGGTTGGAGTACGGCAGGTGCTAAAGTAAGTCTTGTCACATCTTGGAATAAAAAGAAGATTACGATCACTGCCGATTCAAAAGGTAAATGGAAGGCAAACGTTGCGACTCCTGCAGCGGGAGGCCCTTTTGAAATAAAAATAAGTGAAGCCAACAACAGCATCACTATTAAAAATGTTTTGATAGGTGAAGTATGGCTTTGCAGCGGGCAAAGTAATATGGAGATGCCAATGAAGGGCTTCATGGGGCAGCCTATTCTTGGTGCAAGCGAAGCCATTTTTGATTCAGCCAATGACAAAATCAGGGTGTACACCGTACCAAAAGCAGTTCAGAGAGAGGCTCAGGATGATTCCAATAAAGCCACTTGGAACGAAGCTGAACCCGAATCGGTTGCTAATTTTAGCGCCACTGCCTATTACTTCGGTAGATTATTGTATGCCAAGTTAAAAGTGCCAATTGGTCTAGTGTGCAGCAGCTATGGTGGTACGCCCATAGAAGGATTTATGGATGAAGAAGCATTGAAACCATTTCCAGATGTTACCTCTTTTCCATCAAAAACGGATACTTCACAAAAAATCGATAATAAAAATGCCACTGCAGTTTATAATGCTATGTTGTATCCTTTGTTGGGTTATACCTTTAAAGGCTGTATCTGGTATCAGGGAGAAAGCAATTACAACAAGCCGAAGCAATACGAAACCTTGTTTCCTGCTTTTGTGAAAATGTTGAGAACAAAATCAAACGACGAAAATCTTCCGTTTTACTATGTGCAAATTGCACCGTACAAAAATAAAATAATTGAATCCGACCCAAAGTTGCATTCGGCTTATTTGCGAGATGCCCAAAGAAAAGCATTGGCGGTAATTCCAAACAGCGGTATGGCTGTGACATTGGATATTGGTAATGAAGTTTTCATTCATCCCTGGGATAAGGAAACTGTGGGCAAACGTTTGGCATATATGGCATTGGCCAAAACTTATGGTTTAAAAGGATTTCCGTATGCCTCTCCAATGTATGAATCGGTAAGTTTTGCCGGTAATGTGGCAACTGTCCAATTCAGCAATACGGCAAACGGTTTCACTTCTTACGGAAAGCCGTTGAGCAATTTTGAAATTGCCGGAGCCGATAAGGTTTTTCATCCGGCAAAAGCGGTAATCACAAAAGGGGTATTAACTGTATCATCGGAAGAGGTTCCTAATCCTGTAGCTGTTCGATATGCGTTTAAAGATTTTGTGGTGGGCGACTTGTTTAACACCGAAGGATTTCCTGCTAGCAGTTTCAGAACCGATGATTGGTAGTGATTGTCTAATTGAAAAAATACATTTTCAAAACCAAATTTTATGAACGAATCAATTAATTTATATCAAAAAGCATCCTCATTAATTTTATTCTTTGGAATGAGTGTTTCTTCTTTTTCGCAAAGCAATGAAATAAAATTATGGGACAAAATCCCCAATTCTATAGAAGCTGAAGGATATCTAGAAGAAACAAGAATTGACAAGGATTACAATGTCTCAATAATTCAAAAAGTGACGGAGCCAACCTTAAAATGTTTTTTGGCAAACAACAAGGGAGGTAAAAATACAGCAGTAATTATTTGCCCAGGTGGAGCTTATTCTCATTTGTCTCATGAAGATGAGGGTGATAAAGTAGCCAAATGGCTTCAGTCTATTGGAATTTCGGCTTTTGTTTTGAAGTACAGGCTTCCAAGCGATGTCATTATGGAAAACAAAACTATCGGTCCGTTGCAGGATGCTCAGGAAGCGATACGAACTTTACGCCGAAATGCTGACAAATGGAATCTTGATACCTCAAAAATTGGTATCATGGGCTTTTCGGCAGGAGGACATTTGGCGGCTACTTTGTCCACACATTACAATGACAAAGTGTATGAATCCAAAGACAATACCAGCGCACGTCCCGATTTCTCTATTTTGATTTATCCGGTAATTTCTATGGAAGACGGAATTACGCACGGTGGGTCAAAAGAAAATCTTTTAGGAAAAATCGCCAGCAGTGAAATGATTGCCAAATATTCGAATGAAAAACAGGTTACCCAAACCACGCCAAAAACATTTTTAATGCATGCTACCGACGACAAATCGGTGCCGGTTGAAAACAGCATCAATTATTATTTGGCATTAAAGCAAAATAAAGTTCCGGTCGAAATGCATTTGTATGAAAATGGCGGACATGGTTTTGGTTTGGGAACTGTAGGAACCAATAAATATTGGCCAAGTGCCTGCGAAAAATGGTTAGCTGAAAATGATTTGATTAAAATCCCATAAGAAGTCACAGTCAATTTGAAATCCGATAGATTTTAAAACGAGTACTAAAAATCGTTTCAGAACAATTTGAAATGTTAATAGGATATAATATTGATATTGATTAAAAAGATAAAAATGAAAAAATATTTTACAATTACTTTGACTTTGCTGCTACAGTTGATAAGCGTTCAATTGAGTTGGGGGCAAAAAACAGATTCACTGAACCCGATTTATTCACAGTTGGGAGAAGCATACAGAACACCCGCCTTTTCCATGAAAGGGTATTGGGTATGGTGTAGCAGTATTGTAAAAGGGGATGACAAGAAATATCATATGTACGCCTCCCGTTGGCCTGATAGCATAGTGTTTCATCCGGGCTGGATGGTTGCTTCAGAAGTGGTGCATGCGATATCTGATAAACCCGAAGGACCTTACACATTTTCTGATGTGGCTTTGCCTGCTCGTGGTGCGCAATACTGGGATGGGCGCTCTACACACAACCCCCGTATATTCAGATACAAAAACAAGTATGTGATGTACTATATGGGCTCTACGCATCCGTTTGAAGAACCTAATAAAATAGATTTTACGCTGAGCAGTAAATGGTGTATTGTTGGCCGAAGCAACAAACGGGTAGGAGTAGCTATTGCTGATTCGCCTTATGGTCCTTGGAAACGTTTTGATGAGCCGGTATTGGATACAAAGCCGGATACTTTTTACAGTTTTCTTACTTCCAATCCGAGTCCGATTATTGAAGAAGACGGTTCGGTATTAATGATGTTTAAAGCACGAAGTTATGTGGGTAACGACAAGTATTCGGGCATGTGTTTTGGATTGGCCCGTGCCAAAAGTATTTATGACAAGTTTGAAGTATTAAACAACAAACAACCAGTATTGGGCGGCCTTGATCAGCCAGAAATAGAAGACCCCTTCTTTTGGAAGGATAAGAAAGGCTATCATGTAATTTTCAAAGACCATGTAGGCAAATATACAGATGAGAAACACTCAGGTGTGTTGGCTGACTCCAAAGATGCTATTCATTGGACAGTTGCAGCTTCGCCTAAAGCTTATTCGAGAACGCTTCATTACAATGATGGCAAGACCGAAACGATGGGACAACTGGAAAGACCTTTTATCTATTTTGAAAATGGAAAACCTGCTTATTTCTTTTTTGCCACGATGGATGGTCCGGGTGGTTTTGAATACGGTACACACTCCTGGAATGTTGTCGTGCCTTTCAAGAAGTAGAATAGAAAATGTTATAAATAACAAGTAAACGCAATATGAAAAAACTGTTTTTTGTTTTATGTGCAATGAATGCTGTCCTTTGTGGTCAGGCACAGGAAGCCGAGAGAAAGTTCGCGCACGACAATTATGTGAAATACTCTACGCTAGCCACGACGGTAAAAGATGCTGAAAAAGAAGCCTCCATCAAAAAGTACCGTGAAGGTTTCAATAAAAAGCCTTATCGTTATGAGCAACTGGCGAAGGAGATGAAGAAGACCAGCGAGGAATGTTTAGCCTTGCTTGGAGCCGATGGCCAATTTACCGATCTGGCATCGCAGGAAAAGAGGATTGTGGATGAAAAAATATTGCTTGACAAAGGTGAATTACAAAGGGAAGTGGTTGCGCCTGTGGTATCAGAAGCAATTAACCGCCTTTGGAAAATAGCGGATGGGTATCGGCTTGGTAAAATGAAAGAGAAAGAGGCATTGGTTGATAAATTTTATAAAGCCATTATTCGCTATGGCAATCTGGAAAAAGGTCGTAACAATGCAGCCCCGAGGTTTCACGACTCTTGTTTTCTTATTCCTACTGCGGCAGTGAATATTTATTTTTCGTTGCTGAAACAAATGGATGAAGTGGAAGCCGCTAAAAGCAAGAATTCATTACAGAATGATGCCTGTGTAATGTTGAAAGAATTGGCCTTGCAGTGCTGGACACAACCGCTGCGCAACGATGCGACTGATAACAACGTAGTCCAAATAGAACGCTTCCGAAACCATGTTTGGTGGGTGGGAGGTAATGCTTTGGCGTATCGTTCGCTATTGCCTACCGCATTTATGTACAAGTCCATTCCGATGATTGATTTACTGTCCGAAGTATGTCAGCGCGGCATTAGTCAGGCTTCTCAAGCAACTTATAATGAATCGTTCTGGATAGAGGGATTTACGGCCGATGGAGCTGGATGGGGACATGGCAAACAGAGTCTGATCTGGGGTTATCCTATCGATGGGGGAAACAATGCTTTAAACATGTTGGTGATATTGAAAGGTTCACCCTGGGAAAAGAAATTAACGCAGGAAAATAAAGAAACTTTAATCAATTTTTTCAGGGGAGGTAGCTGGTATCATTATAAAGGCAACGAACTCCCATGCTTGGACCGTTATTCGTCTGTTTATGGAAGAGGCAGTGGTACTATTCCATCCTTGGGACTTGCCAATAGCGTGATGAAAGACTGGAAAACTTCCTTTACAGCTTCAGAACAAAAAGAAATAGAGCAGTTCATGCAGGAAGCCAATGCGAAAGCTATTAATATGTCACAGTTTGACGCTGGTATTTACAGCGGTACCCGATGGTTTTTTAATAACGACGACCTGATGAAGAAGAATCAGGATTATCACATCATGGTGAATATGGCATCTTCCCGATGTGACGGAGTGGAAAGTGCTCCTTCTTTTGCCGATTGCTATAATTTTTTTAATAATGATGGCATGACATTTTTCCAGCGTAACGGAACCGAATACAGAAAAATTTATGGTGGTTGGGATGTTACCGCTTCCCCCGGCGTAACAGCCCGAGAAGGCATGGAAAAAATCAAACCGGTTACCAACTGGAGAGGGTATAACAGCAAATACAATTTTGCCGGCGCAGCTACTTCGGGTACAGCCAATGCAGTAGCCGGTTTTATTTTTGAAAAGGTGAATGGTTCCGAAAGGGATGATGTGAATGATAAAGGAACTAATAAGGGTGAAAACGAGAGTATTTACGGGGTTCAGGCGCATAAAGCCTATTTTATGCAGGGGGATTATCTGATTGCTTTGGGCGCAGGAGTCAACAATCTTCGTCCTGAATTGGAAGGCACTATTCGTACCACCATTGACCAAACGGCAAAAGAGAATGAGGTAGTGGTACTCGAAAATGGCTCCTGGCAAAAAGTGAAACCGGGTGTCCAGTCGTTTTTTGATAACGGCCAGCCTGTTTGGGTAAAACAGCAGGATAAATTTGCTTATACCGTTTTACCACAGTACAGCAGAACAGCCTATTATACCTGCGAAACCAAAGCCACCGATTGGATAAAAATGAATAATCAGAACAAAACGGTGAAAGATTTACCTGCCAGTGTTGATATTCTGAGACTTTGGATCGATCATGGCCAACAGGTGAAGAATGATACTTATGGCTATGTGGTGTACTGTGGAAAGGATAACCCCGCTACCGAATTACCTTTTGTTGTATTGCAAAATGATACTCAGGTACAGGCGGTTAAATCTTTGGATGGTAATGTTTGTCAGGCGGTTTTTTATAATGGAAACACTGCGCTTAATCAGCAAGGGGTTAGTATTTCGGTATCCGATCCCTGTATTGTGCAAATAGAATTGAAGAACAATGAATATGTGGCTTCGGTGCAGGATCCGCAAATGAATGCAGCCCTGAAACGAATTACGGTTTCCTTTAACAATAAATCATTTGTATTCGAAATGCCGCAGGGAAAATTGGTGGGAAAACCAGTGGTACAAAAACTAAATTTCTAATAGCATGAAACGTTTCCTTTTACTATTAATTATTTGTCTGGGAAGCCAAAATCAATGTTTGGCACAGCCTTATGCTATTCCAACTAACGTGAAGAAAATCGTTTTTATAGGCAATAGTATAACTTATGCGGGTTATTATGTGTCCTGCATAGATGCTTACCTTCGTCTTCAATATCCTGAAAGACATTTTGAAATAATTAATGTGGGCTTGCCCAGTGAAACGGTTTCTGGCTTGTCGGAGCCTGATCATGCAAGGGGTAAATTTCCCCGGCCCGATTTACACGAACGATTGGCACGCATTTTAAGTAAATTAAAACCAGACCTTGTATTTGCCTGTTATGGTATGAATGATGGTATTTATCTGCCTTTTGATAATGAGCGTTTTCAGAAATTTCAGGAGGGGATGCAATGGATGCATGAACAGGTAACAAAATCCGGTGCTCCTATAATTCACATTACCACTCCCATTTATGATGAGCGAAAAGGGAATGCCTATGCCAATGTGTTGGATATTTATACCGATTGGTTAATCAGCCAGCGCTATACCAATAATTGGAACGTAATCGATGTCCATTGGCCAATGAAAAAATATTTGGAAGACCAACGTCTTAAAGATGCAACATTTCAGTTTGCGGCAGATGGCATACACCCAGATAATGTTGGACATTTTATTATAGTAAAACAGATTCTTTTGAATTTGGGTGAAACAAAGGCTTCGACTGCTACAAATATGCAGGATCTTTTATTAGGGTATAAAAACGGCGATTCCATTTTTCATTTAATAGAGAAAGAACAGGCCATCAAAAAAGATGCTTATTTGACTTTTACCGGACATAAAAGGCCCGGGATGAATGCCGGCTTGCCTTTACCTGAAGCTGAAAGTCAATGTGCAGATATCGAAAAGCAAATTCAAATGCTTGCCAAACCCTAAACAGTTGTTAATCTCTAATGGTTATGGGACTACAGTGGGTTTGGGACTAAATTAAGCCCTATTCTCGGATTTGCCAAATCATCCCAAATACAAAACCATTTTTCCATTAGGCTTATTGCCCAAATCCGTTATGGCATCTATGTTAGCGGCAGTTGTTTTTCGCTTAATGTAAAAAGGTATCAGAAAAACAAAAAGCCAGTAAATCATAAGATTTACTGGCTTTTGAGAATTCTTGTTTTTTTAATCGTGGGGAGAGCAGGATTCGAACCTGCGAAGTTCACACAGCAGATTTACAGTCTGCCCTCGTTGGCCGCTTGAGTATCTCCCCGACACCCTGCATTGTCATTATTTATTCGAATGCGGTTGCAAATATAGCAACTGTTTTCATGTTTCCAAATTAAAAAGGAGCTTAATTTTTAGATTATTTGCAATGTGTTGGTATTGAATAAAATAAAAAAATCTCCACGAGGGAGATTTTTTATGAGTTGTATGTTTTTGACTTATTTTGCCAAAAGTTCCTTGATTTTAGCTCTTAGTTCCTCTCCTCTTAAATCTTTTGCAACTACTTTACCAGAAGCGTCAAGAATGAAAGTGGCTGGAATGGATTGCACTTTATATTGAGCGGCAATTGGTTCATCCCAGAATTTTAAATTTGAAACATGAGTCCAAGTCAAACGATCTTTGGCTATGGCTTCTTTCCATTTTGCAGCGTCTTTATCTAAAGAAACGCCCACGATGTTTAATCCTTTATCGTGAAACTCTTTATAGATAGCCACCACATTTGGATTTTCAGCTCTACAAGGGCCACACCATGAAGCCCAAAAGTCAACAATTGTTACTTTTCCTAAACTTTCCTTTAGGGAAATTACTTTTCCTTCAGGATTTGGAGCAGAAAAATCTGATCTTCAGTTAGCGCTACCAGGAGCAGCAGGAGCTGGACTTGGACCAACAGCTGGACCTGATTTTATTTGTTTGATTTTTGTGTCGATTGATTTTCCTGGTTTTGTCGTTTTTAACGACTCGTCAAGACTGGCATACAATTTTTCTACTTTTTTGATGTCAACAGAAGGGTCATTTGACATTCCTTCTATAATCAAGGCAGATATAAATGATTTTGGATGTGTTTCTGCGTAAGTTGTATATTTCTTTTTAGAAGCTTCTCCAACATTTTTTTGAATTTCACCAAATTCTTTCATTAATTTATTGATAACTGCAGTGTCTTTAGTTTGTTGTGCAGTATTCATTAATGGAGTGTTTTTAGTTTGAAAATCAACCAAACTCTTTTGAATTTCCATTAGTTCTTTGTTGAAAGAAGAAAATTCGTCATTATTGTATGTTCCAGAAATTTTCGATTTATTCAAGCTGTCTTTGTTTATTTCTATGGTGATGTCTCCATTTTCCAAGATAAATGGCACTTTTCCATTTACTCCTTCAACTTGCAACAAGTGGAAAGCTGGTTCTAAAGCTTTTCCTGTAATTTCAAATTTACCGTTCTCAATTTTTACGGTATCTACGGCAAGCAATCCTTGAGTAACAGGATCTGTAGTTTCCATAATTACGGTTTTTCCATTTTCAACACCTTTCACGGTACCTGAAATTACATACTTGTTTTTGCTACAAGAAATTAAGAATACAGTAGCCGAAAGCAATAAAATTATTTTTTTCATTATAAGTTAGTTAAATGTTTTAAGTCTGCAAAAGTATCCAAATTTATAAAATATCAATAATTTTATGACTTAAATTTTTGTTATAGTTTATGTATTTTGGTAATGAGGGATTAGACAAATGAAATTATGCAATTTTTAGCTGTTTTGCCATAGCATTTTGGAGAATAAAGCCGCCGATAAGATAAAGGAAGATTGTTTTGAGTTCCTAACTTTTCTAGATTAGGGTCTTGTTTTTTATTTCACATTCTTGAATGCGATATTCGGCATGTTCCATTTCGTTTTCCGTAATTCGGATATCCATATTTACTGTTCTTAGTTCTTTTTGCAAATGTGGATTTGAATAATCGGATTTTAGTTTAAGATTTATTTCAGCCTTTTGAATTAATAGAACATCAAGGGTTTCTTTTGCTTTTTTATATTGCGATTTGAATTGTTCACAAGGATCACTCATATTATTTGTTTTATATTCTGCATTGCTAACTTACTTAATATAAATAATCTGTCCAATTCTTGTTTTGTTTTTTCGACAGGAAACAAAAAAACACCCCTGAAAGGAGTGTTTTTTAAATATATGAGTCGATTAAATCTAGTCTTGGTTGATTGTTTTTCTCCAAGTAAAAGCATTCAATATATGTCTTTTTGCAAATCTTCCTGGAGAATCAGCATTTACCATTTTCACGTAAGTTGCTTTAGGAACACTAATGTATTCGTAAACACTTCCGTTAGAGAAATTGATGATTAATCTTCCTTCAACAAATTTGTAATCCGTGATTGTTGATGTAGAGATTGTTTCGGTATATTCCGGCAAGTTGGCTTTAATGGTTTCAGGATTGATACTTACCAAAAAGTGGTAAGCTTCAATAATTTTTGTACTGTTTTCTTCAGCAACTTTCAAACCAGCTTCGTCTCCTTGAAATTTATCAGGATGCGATTCTTTCATCGCATTACGATAGATGGTTTTTAATTCTTTTAATTCTACAGTTTTGTCTACATTAAGCAGCTTGCGGTATTCAACTATTTTTTTCATAAATCTATAGGGTAACTATTTGTCTTTTAGTGTGAAATCAATGTAATTTGGTTTCAAAATCGACAATTTTTTGCAAAGGTACACTTTTTTTTAAGTTTTCAATTTCCGACTTAAAAAAAATCAATAAAAAGTCCTATTGTTGTGGCTTGTTATTGGCTTTGTCAAAGTTTTTAGACTTTTTTGGATACTTGTTGTAGTTGATGTCGCTTGGGTTTTCAATGATGGACTTTATGGTTACCAAATCGCCTAAAGCAAATTTTTGAGCCATTTTATAATCCAATAGATATTCGCCACAAAAAAAGTTGTTGTTTTCGTCTTGCTCTATTATTCCAGTATAAATTCCTTTTTGCAGCATTTTTTCTTCTGAAGGCTTGGTCATAATCAATTTGTTTTAATGTAATTCTAAGCTGCAAAGTTAATCAATTATTGTTTGTATTGGGTTGTTATTGCCTTTCTGATTATCTTTGTGCTATGAATAAAGTATTTCGTCCTAGTCCCAATTCTTTCAAAAATACGTTTTGTGTTTTTCAGGAAGTGTTTCCTGAGGAAATTGAAGGAATACCAGTGCAATACGACAGCAAGTCGGGGAGTAAATATTTTTATACCGAGGAAGGAATGTATAGACTGTCCAATCATTGGGGGAGATTGGCCAATAGTAAATGGCGATTGGAACCCATGGAACCGGAAACAGCTTCTAAAACCAAATTGGGTTTTGCTGCCTGGAACGAATTTTATCCTGACAATTCCGAAGAAGAATTATATTATTTGGAAGCAAATTTCATTAAAAACACAGTCAACTACCAACACAAAAACAATCCGAATTACGATAATAAAGCCATACTGCGAACGAGTTTTGAGACCACAAAAAAGATTAAACAAATCAGAAATTTATTTGTTTTAACTTCGTGGTCAAAGTATTTTGAATACGATGATTTAGATGAGTTGCGACAAGAAATAATCAATCAATTAATTTTCACCAATAAAACATTGGATGAAATAAAAAGAGAACTATAATGGGAAGAAATAACGAAAGAAATATCAAGATTCACAACGATAAGTTGCACAAAGAGCAGGATAAAGTGAAAGCTGCTAAAGCCTTGCGTAAAGAGAAATTGAAACAAATTGTGAAAAAGTTCAACGAAAATAAAGCTGACGAAAACAACTAATTATGGGAAAGAGTCAATTTGAGGAATTAAAAAACGGAGTTCAGGAAATTATAGATTTAATTGCAGCCAAAGACAATAGATCGGCAAATAATAAACTATTGGAAGTGAGTGAAAAACTAGATGATTTTTTAGATCACACCGATGAAGATGAAGATTTGATCGAAATCAGTAGATATCAGATATTGATTAATCAATTGTTTCAAAAAATTAATCCGGAAGAAGAAGGTGAGTAATTTGGGTCTCTGTTTTTGTGGTTCAGCAATTCCTTTTCAAGACTGCTGCCAAAAATATATTGATGGAATTGAAAAAGCTCCAACTGCTTTGGCATTGATGAAATCAAGATATTCCGCTTATGTGACTCATCAAGCGGATTATTTGTTGAATACTACACATAGTTCTCAAAGAAAATACTATTCTAAGTCCGAAATCCTGAATTGGGCTACAGCCAATGAGTGGCAAAAACTGGAAATCATTTCTTCTACAGAAAATACGGTTGAGTTTAAAGCTTATTTTTTGGATAAAAAAAAAGTAAACCAAGTGCATTATGAGTTTTCAACTTTTAAACAGGAAAACGGCAGTTGGTTTTATCTAGACGGAAAGTTTGAATAAAAGATTTTCGAATGATGATTAACGATTTCAGATTTTGTGTTGATAAATATTTAGTTATGGATTTGTGAAGTTCTATACTTCTGAAATCAAAAATCGTTAATCCTAAATCTGCAATCCTTCCCTTTTAACTAAAAATTAATAAATGTTTGGCTTCTGTTCTTTTTAAAATAATGTAATTTTAAAAAATATGAAAGATACCATCAAAAACGGATTTTATTTCAAGACTTACGAAGCACCATTTCAGTCTCCGTTTGATAAACTCTTTACGATTTTCAAGGAGTTAATCACCCATACTTCGGGCGATTTTGACGAAGCTATCGACTGGCTTCGGGAGTTGGACAAAGAATACAAACTCACCGATTCCGCTTATACCATTGATGATTTTATCGAAGATTTAAAGAAAAAAGGATACATCCGGGATGAACTCAAAGACGATGGAACTACAGGAACAGGAATTACAGCCAAAACCGAAAGAGCCATTCGCCAACAAGCGTTGGATAACATTTTTGGAAATCTAAAACGTTCCGGAAGCGGAAATCACAAAACCAAACACGCCGGAAATGGCGATGAACATACGGGAGAATTTCGGGAATTTCATTTTGGAGACGGATTGGAAAGAATTTCCTTAACCGAAAGTTTACGCAATGCCCAAATCAATAATGGTGTAGCCGATTTTATGCTGACCGAAAATGATTTGGTGGTCGAAGAAACCCAATACAAATCCCAAATGAGTACGGTTTTGATGATTGACATCAGTCACAGTATGATTCTATATGGCGAAGACAGAATCACGCCTGCCAAGAAAGTGGCAATGGCTTTAGCCGAATTAATCACGACTCGTTATCCCAAAGATACTTTAGATATTTTGGTTTTTGGAAACGATGCCTGGACGATTGCTATTCGGGATTTACCCTATTTAAAAGTCGGTCCTTTTCACACCAACACCGTAGCCGGTTTGCAATTGGCAATGGATTTACTCCGCAGAAAAAAGAATACCAACAAACAGATTTTTATGATTACCGACGGAAAACCGAGCTGTGTTCGGGAAAGAGACGGTACCTATTATATGAACAGCAACGGTCTCGACGAATATATAGTCGATAAATGCTACAACGAAGCGCAACAAGCCCGAAAATTGCACATTCCTATCACGACTTTTATGATTGCCAAAGATCCGTATTTGCAACAATTTGTGAATCGTTTTACCGAAGCCAATCAGGGAAAAGCTTTTTACACGGGATTAAAAGGTTTGGGCGAAATGATTTTCGAAGATTATGAAACCAATCGTAAAAAAAGAATAAAATAGTTTTGGGCGTTACCCAAGGGTCGGGCTATTCGTTTCAATCTTTTTTTCGGCGAAAAGCCTCAAAAAAGGATTTACACTTCTATCCCTAACGCAAACCGTATTACTAAACGAATTTCAATTTCAATAAAGAACAAATGAACAACATAAACACACTAGGCGAATTAAAGAAATCCGGATACGAAACTAAAAGTATCAAAGACGAGTTGCGTCATAATTTACGGGAGAAAATCAAGTCAGGACAACCCACATTTGAAGGAGTTCACGGTTTTGAAAATACTGTAATTCCAGAATTGGAACGAGCCATTTTATCCCGTCACAATATCAATTTGTTGGGACTTCGTGGTCAGGCTAAAACGAGATTGGCGCGCAAAATGATTGAATTATTAGACGAATACATTCCGTTTGTGACAGGTTCAGAAATCAATGACGATCCGTTGCATCCGATTTCCCGTTTTGCCAAAGATTTAATTGCGGAAAAAGGAGATGCAACTCCAATATCTTGGTTACATAGAAGCGAACGTTTCTTTGAAAAATTGGCTACTCCAGATGTTACAGTTGCCGATTTAATAGGTGACGTCGACCCAATTAAAGCGGCGAATTTGAAATTGTCGTATGCGGATGACAGAGTAATTCATTTTGGGATGATTCCAAGAGCGAATCGTAGTATTTTCGTCATCAACGAATTACCCGATTTGCAAGCCAGAATTCAGGTGGCGTTGTTTAATATTTTGCAGGAAGGCGACATTCAGATTCGTGGATTCAAATTAAGAATGCCATTGGATATGCAATTTATTTTTACCGCTAATCCGGAAGATTATACCAATCGTGGCAGTATTGTAACGCCTTTAAAAGACAGAATTGGTTCTCAAATCCTGACGCATTATCCGGAAACCATCAAAATTGCCCGAACGATTACAGAGCAAGAAGCTAAACTGGATGTTGCTCAAAGTGACTTGGTTTATGTTCCTTCATTAGCTAGAGATTTATTGGAACAAATCAGTTTTGAAGCCAGAGCAAGTGAATTTATAGATAACAAAAGTGGAGTGAGTGCCCGATTGAGCATCACCGCTTTAGAGAATTTATTAAGCACTGCCGAACGTCGTGCCTTGAAATCGGGAGTGGATAAAACGACTTTGAGATTATCCGATTTTATGGGAATTATTCCTGCCATTACCGGAAAAGTAGAATTAGTGTACGAAGGAGAGCAGGAGGGAGCAGCTATTGTGGCGCAACATTTAATTGGAGATGCGATTCGTACTTTCTTCCCCGGTTATTTTCCTAAAATTGAAAAGTTGGAAAAGCAAGGTGAAAAAACGCCTTATTCAGATATTTTGGAATGGTTTTTTACCGAAAGTGGCTTCGAATTATTAGACGATTGTTCGGATGAGGAGTACAAAACCATTTTAGAGAGTATTGCTCCGTTGGAAGCTTTAGTCAAAAAATACCAGCCACAATTAGAAAAAGAAGACAGCTATTTTATGAAAGAGTTTATTCTTTGGGGATTGGTAGAATACAAAAAATTGAGCAAAGACCGCCTTTCCGAAGGTTATCAGTTCAAGGATTTGTACGGCAGTTATATCAGCAAATTGTAAAAATAGAAAAAGGGTTAAGCGTTATATGTTAAACCCTTTTTTTATTAATTCCCAAAAAGGCATTTCCCCATTTTATTTAGCCTACCTTGCTCCGTTGGCTGTATTTTCAGTCTTTCCAAAATAATAATGGAAAATTCCTTTGAGGATTTGATTGCCACTTATATTGAAAATAAAGTAGGTATATCAGAACATTTTTTGAGTGCTGAATTAGCCAATAATCTAAAACAAAACTTACTGACTTTAAACCAAAATAGTTTGCTGAAATCAGCAGGAATTGGCAATTCCGAGAAACTTTCTTATGACGGTGCGATTCGAAGTGATTCGATTTATTGGCTGGATAAAAAGAACAATAATACTTTTGAAAACGAATTTTTTACTCAAATCGAGGCTTTTATTTTGTATTTGAACGAAAGTTGTTATGCGGGAATAACGGGCTATGAGTTTCATTATTCGTTGTATGAAACGGGAGATTTCTATTTGAAACATTTAGATCAATTCAAAAATAATCCCAGTCGAAAATATTCGATGATTAGCTATTTGAACAGCAATTGGCAGGAAAGTGATGGTGGCGAATTACTCATTCATCAATTAGACAACAATCAGAAAATCAGTCCCACCCAAGGGAAAACCGTTTTCTTTAAAAGTGATGAATTGGTTCACGAAGTTTTGGTCACCCAAAATACCCGAATGAGTATTACTGGTTGGTTAAAAAGTGATTAAGATTTAATTGTTTATTAAGTCATTCAAAACTGCCATAGACTCTTGCCATTTGTTGAGATTTGCTAAATAAATTTGGCGGTATTTTGCAATTATTTCCTGATGTTTAATCTGAAAGTCAGTAGTCATTTCATAATTCCAATTGCCATCTCTAATAACGGTTTCAAAATTAAATACATTTCCCACTAACATTTTGTAATCATAAACTAAATTCTGATGCTCAGGAGAATTCAGTATCGGTTTGATTTCCGCATCATAAAAAGCGATAGCGGTTTCATTAACTGACAATCCTTGTTCTATCCAATGTTGCTCTAGAGCATCTTCTTCGTATTTGAAAAAGTCAGTAATGAGTTTGTCCGAAAACCAATCCGGCAGTTTAACATTAGTTGGATTAGCATCTAGTGATTCATCATAAGGAAGCAGTTCCGAATTAGGAATCATAGAGGAATTGAATAAATACCATTCCGAATCTACAATTAAATAGATAAGTTGTTTTATTTTTAGTTTGGCAAGCCAGGTTCTGTAGCGGACAGGAGTTTTAAATAATCCCGGGTCAATAGCCATTTTACGTACTTTATTTCCAATCCGAACCTTAACAATTGGAGCCACGTGATAACCCCAATCGATTTTTCCGGTAGGTGATATGTTTTTTTTATCAGGGATCGATATTAATTTGGAACTGGAAGTAGAATAAACAACAGGAGCAAACGCCCAAATTTTGGCACATTGATAGCCTTTAGATGCTAATAACAAACTGATATAATGTGAGATATTATGACAATTGGCTTGTTGATAACCAAAAGGAATTCCCGATTTCATAATTTCTGCAAATAGTGCGTTTGCTGTTTTTAGATCTAATATTGATGCTTTTCTTGGCGTTAAAAGTGGATGTCTTTTGATGGTGTTATTATTAAAAATATAATTATTGCAAAGGTATCACATCTACCTCGACTTTTACTTTATGATCGCCAGAACTGAAAATAATTCCTTTTAAAGGAGACACATCAGCAAAATCTCTTCCGTAAGCCGTTACAATATGACGCTGTTGCGGAATCATATTGTTGGTTGGGTCAAATTCGCACCAGCCCATTTCAGGAATATAAACGGAAATCCAGGCGTGTGAAGCATCAGAACCTTCTAATTTTGGTTTTCCTTTTGGAGGTAAAGTTTCGATATAACCGCTTACATATCGTGCCGGAATTCCCACACTTCGCAAACTGGCAATCGCCAGATGTGAGAAATCCTGACAAACGCCTTTTCGTTCTTTAAGTACTGTTTTTAGGGGTGTATTGACATTAGTAGAACCTGATTTGAATTGAAATTCGGTATATATTTTTTTGATTAAATCCAAAATAGCTTCAAAAAGAGATACATCTGGAAGCAGACAGGTCTTAGCAAAAGCTTGTATTTCTTCGTCCCAGGTTATGTATTGACTAGGCAATTGGTATTGTAAAACTTCCGTTTTAAGGGCGTGATCTTTTATGAATTTTATTCTGGCCTCTTCGCAGGTAATTGGATTTAGCGGCTGAACGACATTGTTCAATACTTCAACTTCACTGGAAACCATAACTTTTAGTGATTTATGCGATTCGTGAAGCGAAAAATAATGTTGGATATTACCAAAATAATCCGTGCGAGAATATATTTTAGACGGTTTTGGTTCAATCTCTAATTTGAAATTGGTACATATTTGCTTGGCAGAATTCTGTGGTTGCAGACACAAAATGCTTTGGTAATTGTGCACCTCATTTACATAGGTATAAAGAGTCTTATGTTTTAATTTATATTTCATCAGTATCTCTATTTTCAAGGGTGTCTAAAACGGAATGTTGCATCACAGAATGGTTAAAATACAAACGGGACAAGTTGTTGGAAACATTGCAAATCAGTTCAAAAACCTTGGAGAGCGTTTCGTCCAATTCAGGTCGAAATTGGGTTTCCTCGTCCACTTCTATAAGATGGTCAGCATTAATTAATTTAACAATCGTGCTGGCTTCCAAAGCTGATTTCTCGGCAATGCTCAATCGATTCGGCTCATTGGTTTTGGGTAATTGAGACAGATAATACGAAAGCGTGTCCAATAAAAAGGAAAGGGTATAAGGTAAGTTTTTTTCTAAAAACACCATATTGATAACGGCTTTCAAACTCAAATGCGATTTGTATATATGTCGATATTGTGCCAATAAATGGTGGTTTTCCAGAATAGCTTCCATCAAAAGGACTTCTTCTTCCTCAATTTTTTTGTAATTGAAAGTAGAACGGAAAACAGAAATTAAAGATAAAATTCGTTCCACGTTTTTCCCTGTTTCCAATAAATAAAAACCATTGTCTCGAGGCAAGGTTTCATATATATTTCCATAAAAGGAAAAAAGACGAATGTGCAATTTGTCCAAGGCGTGATTGACATAATTGATTTTATTGGTGTTGGTTTTTTTAAGCACAAAAAGACTGTCTTCCAATAAATTGATGATGCGTCGGGTGTCGTGATTCCATTTTTCACTCACCTGGTTAATGGTTCGAAGGAGAGATTGAATGTTGTAAGCCACTGAACCCTTTTTGGTTGGATCATTAATCAAAAGCAATAATTCGGCAAGTGGGTTTTCAAAAATAGCTTCATTGTCAAATTCTTCCCCGTCTTCGTCTTCTTTTCCAACAAATCCCGGATAGGTTTGTGTAAGATGAGTCAACGATTTTAATAAAACCACCAAAAATTCAGGTTGTTTATTGCCGTGCTTGGTTACGTTTTCGTTGAGGCTACTCAAAATTATTTTCAGAAAACTACGCAAAGCCATCGTTCTTTCGCACAAGCGACCCAGCCAAAACAAGTTTTCGGCATTGCGACTCGTTAACGAATTATTCAGTTGATTGTTGGTGTTTTTTCGTTCTACCGTTCTTTCAATATATTCTGTTGGTGCATCCGTAATAATCCAGGTGTCTTTTGAAATTCCACCCAATTGATTCGAAATCTCAAACTTGTCTTTTAAGGCAGAACTTCTGGTCAAACCGCCTTGCATTACTTTATAATCATCTCCGTCAGCTATCAAGAAAGCACGAATGGCTGCATATCTGGGTTCTATCGTTCCATTAATAAAAGCTGGAGTGGTAGATAAACTCACTTCTTCTTGGGCAACATAATCTTTTGGGGTCTTAAGAATCAGATTCTTTAAATCTTCCAGTTGTTCTACATTCAATAAACGTGCATAAATGGATCTAAAACCTTGTTTTCGGTTGGTTTTTTTGATGATTAACTTGGGTAAATTAGCCAAAACAAAGTTCAATTCTTTCGGTTGACCGCACCACCAAGTTGCTATGGAATTCAACAATAAAGGTTCATTCAACAGAAATTTACAGGCATTTTGCATAAAAGCCATCAAACCATAATTTTCCAAAACACTGGTTCCAGGAGGATTTATAACCGAAACATTTCCCAAACGAATCACTTGCAACAGCCCCGGAATTCCCAGCAGGGAATCTCGGCGCAATTCCAAAGGGTCGCACCATTCGTCATCCAATCGTTTGATGATGACATCTACCCGTTCGAGTCTGTCAATCGATTTCAGCCACACAAAACCATCTCGAACCAATAAATCGTTTCCTTGAACCAAGGTATAACCCAAATAGGACGAAAGATAAACGTGTTCAAAATAAGTTTCGTTTCCAGGGCCTGGAGTCAAGAAAACCACGTTTGGATTTTCATTGGTATTGTTTCCCAACATATCAACGGTTTGTTGCAGTTGATTAAAATAAGGAGAAAGCCTTTTTCTATATGTTTTTTTATTGAGTTCAGGAATCACCTTGCTCATTACAATTCTATTTTCGAGAGCATATCCTGCACCGGAAGGGGCTTGGGTTCTGTTGTCCAACAGCCACATTTTTCCGTCGGGACCGCGGGCTAAATCAACGGCATAATTCAATAATTGTTTGTCGTGTTTTTGTCTAATGTCAAAACAAGGCAAGAGAAATCCCGAATTGTCAAAAACCAATTCGGCAGGAATAATGGCGTTTTTAATCAATAATTGAGGTCCGTAAAGGTCTTTCAAAATCAAATTCAGCAAACGGGCTCTTTGCAACAATCCTTTTTCGATGACTTTCCATTCAGATTCGTGAATCAGGAACGGAATGGGATCCAATTTCCAGGCACGATTTGATTCTTTATTGGAATCATACACATTATAGGTAACCCCGTTTTCCCTTAATTTTTTTACAATTTCTTGATTGCGCAATTCCAATTCTGCAATTCCAATAGATTCTAAAGTGTCAAAAAGCCCTTGCCAATACGGCTTTACCTGACCATTTTGATCCAGTACTTCGTCGTAAGAATTGATTTTTTCTTTATAGGTTTGGAGCAGTCCCAATGAAATATCCTGAATCATTTGTCGATATTGAATGAATTACGTTTTATTATTATGCAAAATAATAGCTTTTAATGCGAACAGCAATGCAAATGTTTGAAATAAATATTATTCTTTTGCCACCCAAAAATGTCTCAAATCCAGTGTATTTGGATATTCCGGATTAACCAATTCTATAGGTGTGTCCGGTTTGAGATTGGTTTTATTTTCAGCAACAAATCTCGAAACTGTCGGTGTGTTAATAACGGGTGCGCTTTGTTCTGAAACAGCGGATGGTGTATGACCAAAATCCCAAAAACGACTAATTTTTCTAGATTCAGCTTCATAGCTATTTACAGGATAAGTTTCAAAACTTCGTCCTCCGGGATGCGAAACAAAATAGGTACAGCCACCAATTGATTTATTATTCCAGGTATCAACAATATCAAAAACCAAAGGTACATCAACTCCAATATTAGGATGCAATGCCGATGGTGGATTCCAGGCTTTGTAACGAATTCCAGCCACGTATTCGCCTTTGGTTCCCGTGCTTCTCAATGGAATTCTACAACCTTTGCACAGCAAAATATGGCGTTCGGGGATGATTCCAGAAACTTTAACTTGCAATCTTTCCAATGAGGAATCCACAAAACGAGCAGTTCCATTACTTGATAATTCCTCTCCCAAAACGTGCCAAGGCTCAATTCCCAAACGAATTTCCAATTGAATATTATCCACTGTAATACCTCCGTGATGCGGGAATCTAAATTCGAAAAATGGATCAAACCACGAAATATCAAAATCATAACCAGCATCTTTCAAATCATTTACTACATCAATCATATCCAGATAAGCGAAGTGTGGCAACAGGAATTTATCGTGCAATTCGGTTCCCCAACGCACTAATTTTTTCTCATACGGATTTTTCCAAAACTTGGCTACCAAAGAACGAACCAATAGGTTTTGAACCAGATTCATGTGTTTGTGCGGAGGCATGTCAAAAGCCCGTAATTCTAGTATTCCCAAACGTCCTGTTGGCGAATCGGGAGAGTATAACTTGTCGATGCAAAATTCAGTTCTATGCGTATTTCCTGTGATGTCGGTCAGTAGATTTCTAAAAATTCGATCCACCATCCAAAAAGGAATGTCTTTGTCTTTTGGAATTTGTTCGAAGGCAATTTCCATTTCATACAAGCGTTCGTCACGACCTTCGTCAATACGAGGTGCCTGACTTGTCGGACCAATAAACGGTCCTGCAAATAGATAACTCAAAACAGGATGATGTTGCCAATAGGTAATCAGGCTTCGCAATAAATCGGGTCTTCGCAACAGCGGACTGTCTTCTGGTTTTGAAGCACCTAATGTCACGTGATTTCCACCGCCAGTTCCGGTATGACGGCCATCAACCATAAATTTGTCGGTTCCTAAACGGGAAAGAAAAGCTTCTTCGTATAAAGCCGTGGTGTTGTCCACAATTTCCTGCCAGGATTTCGCAGGATGAACATTGACTTCAATAACACCGGGATCCGGAGTTACCATCATTTTTTCGATGCGGTAATCGGTTTCAGGTTGATAACCTTCAATTCGAACCGGTATCTGCAATTTTTCGGCAGTTGCTTCTACTGAGGCAATCAAATCCAAATAGGTTTCCAAATAGTCTGTTGGAGGCAGGAAAACATAGATAATTCCATCACGTTCTTCCACACACATTGCAGTCGAAAAAGTCTCTACTTCAAATAATAAAGGTTCCTTTTCTTCTGTTTCCTCTTTCGATTTTGGAGTTACATTCGCTCTGTAAGTTGGCGAAGTACTGCCGTAACGTTCTTCTACAGATTCATAATAATCTCCTAATGGTGGTAATTCTTCGAATAAACTTCGGGAAACGGGTTGTTCTCTTTTATTTTTAGAAACTTTCGGCAACGATTCCAAAGGCAAACGCAGTCCAATAGGGGAGTTACCAGGAATAAGATAACATTGCCCTCTTCGGAATTCCCAGACACAGCTGACCCAGTTTTTGTATTCGTGAATCCATTTTAGTGGTAGTACAAAACCTGAAGGATTGTTTAGTCCTTTTTCCAATAATTTAGCCAGTGTATGACGCTGAATGGAATCTTTAAGATTAACAGCCAGCGGGTCTAGATTAACCGGCAGTTTTCCTTCTTCCAAAGCCCAGTAAATAGGATCTTCGTAGGTAGGATTTATATTTTTGATGTCAATGCCCAGATATTTTGTCAGTTCTATGGCAAAACGTTCGGCATCGTGAAAAGTGAGTTTTTTTCCATCTTCTTTGGCAATCAAAGCATCGTTTTTCCAAAGTGGTAATCCATCTTTTCTCCAGTATAAAGCATATTGCCAACGCGGAAATAATTCGCCCGGATACCATTTTCCCTGACCAAAATGAAGCAATCCTCCGTGAGCAAAACGACCTTTTAGTCTAAGTGCCAAATCATAAGCGAGTTTACGTTTCAAAGGACCATCGGCAGTAGAATTCCACTCGGGAGATTCAAAATCGTCGATAGAAACAAAAGTAGGTTCGCCACCCATTGTCAAACGAACATCACCTTCAATTAAGTCTTTTTCGACAACATTACCAACCTCCATAATGTTTTCCCATTGCTGTTCGGTGTAGGGTTTGGTCACTCTTGGATCTTCGTGAATGCGGGTTACGGTGTTGTCAAATTCGAAATTCACCTGACAGATTTCGGTAGCACCAGTTACGGGAGCGGCACTTTCGTAATCGGGCGTGCAGCACAAAGGAATATGTCCTTCGCCGGCAAAAAGCCCGGAAGTGGGATCGAGTCCAATCCAGCCGGCTCCGGGTAAATAAACTTCTACCCAGGCATGTAAATCGGTAAAGTCATTTTCTGGTCCGGATGGTCCGTCAAGTGATTTTACATCCGATGTTAATTGAACCAAATAACCCGAAACAAATCGGGTAGCCAAGCCAATACTTCGCAATGCTTGCACCAAAAGCCAGGCAAAATCACGGCAGGAACCGCTTTGTATTTGTAATGTTTCTTCGCAGGTTTGCACGCCCACTTCGAGACGAATATTGTAATTCAAGGTTTGAAAAACCAATTGATTGGCAAATACCAGAAAATCGACAGTGATCAAGTCTTTCTTTTGAGTTAATTTCGAAACAAATTCATCAAATAGAATTCCTCTTTCATTTTGCCTTACTTCAAGGTAAGGAATCAATTCTTTGTGCAGCTTATTGTCGTACAGAAAAGGGAAATTTTCGGCGTATTCTTCGATGAAAAAATCAAAAGGATTGATGACTTCCAGTTTGGCGATTACTTCGACTTCGACCCGTAATTCGGTTGTTGGTTCGTTAAAAACCACTCTCGCCTGATAGTTTCCAAAAGGATCCTGCTGCCAGTTGATGAAATGATTTTCGGGATAGATTTTGAATGAATATCCTTCAATTGACGTTCGGGAATGAGCGGCAGGTCTGAGCCTGAAAATATGAGGAAATAGTTTTACACTCCGATCAAATTTATAAGCAGTTTTGTGTGAAATGGCTATTTTTATGGACATAGGGAAGTGCTTTTTTAACAACGTTGTTTAGTATATACAAATATTGAAAAAAAATCACTGATTATCGAATTTATATGATAATAATTAAACTGATTTATTTAAAATTACATCTAAATTGATTTTTTTGTGTTTTTATTTTAAGAATAATTCAAAGTGGATTAAAATCTTCAGCAAGAAGTTTAGTTTGAAATAAAGAGAACTTTCTTTTTAAAGTTGTACTGGTCTATTAGGGTATTTTCTCCAATTCCAGTTTCAACTGGTCGGATTCGTTTTTTAATTTGCTCATTTCATTTCTGAAAGAATCAATGTTTTTTTGCAACAAATCCATTTGTTCCTTTTTTTCTTCGGCGGTTCTTAATAGTTTAAAACCCGATGCATCCTGTAATTTTTTTTCGGTTACCACCAAATTGTTTTGGTAGTCCGCCAACATTTTATTGATTTCCGAAAGTCTATTGTTGTCGCTTTGTTTTTTCTCCCTGACCATTCTTTCAGCTTCAATTTTCTCCTGCAGGACTGCCTGAACTTTTTGGTCTTCTATTTCTTTTTGTTTGAGTTCCAATTGATAGTTTTCGACTTCAGTTTTATGGTTTTTTATTCTTAACTCTCGGCTTCTGTTTTCTTGGAGGTTATTGAAAACAATGGTTGCCGTTGTCAAAACCAAGACTCCACAAACTAAAAAAAAGCTGTTTTTAGACAAGCCCAAAATTTTGCGTTCTTCTCTTTTTTTCTCCACTTTTGGTGTAGGTTCTGGAATTGAAACAGGAGTAAAAGGAGGTGGATTTGCTATAAAAAGTCTGGTTAGTTCTGGTATTTCCCCGGCGGTTTTCCAGTGTTGCATGCCTTCGAACCAAACAGGGCTTGTTTTGGTGATATTTTTGGCTTTCAATTCTTCCATGTCAAAAGGACCGCTGCTTTCGGTTCCGTTGTGAAGATAGTATTTTTTCATAAAAATGGATGCTGTAATGAGGAGATTAAATCGGTTTTTTCAAAGCTACAATCATTTTTTGATACTGCAAAATGGAGTTGTATTTTGATGGAAAATAAACAGTAATTTTCATTATTGTTGATTTTTTTCGAAGGGCGTAATGGTTATCAAACTGTAGCAAATGAGCTAGAAGAATGGTGTGTTTGAAAGTTGCAATTTAGTGTAAACGTTCGGTACTTTCTATTCTCAAGCAATGCTCTGTCCCTAAAAAGAGTGGGTTTCCGTGTTTTTCGGACCAAAATCCATCCAATACGTCTTTGGTGATGCATTGGTAAACCGCAACACCTTTATAGGTTATGTTTTCTTCTCCTTTGTAGTTGAAATTGATTACCAGAATGTTGTCCTTGAAGAAACCATTGCCCGTTTGTACTTGCTCATTATTGATGAGCCAATGGGCTTTAATGCGGTTGTTTTTATCCAGCGACAACGTCAAAATGCCTTTGTAAGTCATTTCATTGGTATCATCCTGGTTGCTTCCGGAAATAGAATATTCGCCAATTAATTCTTGTATTGTCATTACTTCCCGATGCAAAAATTGGCAAATATGTTTCCCAAAAGCTCGTCATTCGTGACTTGTCCGGTAATCATCCCAAATTGGTACAAAGCTTCTCGAATATCCAAAGCCATCAAGTCGCTGGACAAATTGGTTTCCAATCCGTATTTTACTTTTTGGATTTCGTCCAGGGCTTTCAACAAAGAATCATAATGACGGGTGTTGGTAACGATGGTTTCATTGTTTCTTAAAGCACCTGTATTCACAAAGGAAAGAAGTTGGTTTTTGAGTTCTTCAACGCCCAGTTTTTCTTTGGCAGAAATCAACAGGATTTCCGGGATTTCCGTTTTGATGTTTTGGATTTCCATTTCGGTTAGTTTATCGGCTTTGTTGCCAATAATAACCAAGGGTTTCAACGGAAATTGGTTTTTTATTTTTTCTAATTCCACTTTTAATTTTAGTCCCGAAATTTTAAATTCGGAGCTGTCAAAAAGAAAAACAACCACTTGGGCTTGCTCTATTTTTTCGAACGTTTTTTTGATGCCGATGCTTTCCACTACATCTTGCGTTTCGCGTATTCCGGCTGTATCGATGAATCGAAAACCGATGCCGCCAATAACCAATTCATCTTCAATGGTGTCACGGGTGGTTCCCGCAATCTCCGAAACGATGGCGCGTTCTTCGTTCAATAAAGCATTCAGCAAAGTCGATTTTCCCACATTGGGTTCACCCACAATAGCCACGGGAATTCCATTTTTGATGACATTCCCCACGGCAAAAGAATCGATCAAACGTTTCAAAACAAACTCGATTCTATTCAATAATTCGTGAAATTGGCTTCTGTCGGCAAATTCCACGTCTTCTTCGGCAAAGTCCAATTCGAGTTCAATCAAGGAAGCAAAATTCAACAATTCTTCCCGCAGTTTGGCAATTTCATTCGAGAAACCACCACGCATTTGTTGCATCGCAATTTGGTGTGAAGCCTCATTGTCGGATGAAATCAAGTCGGCAACGGCTTCGGCTTGCGATAAATCAAGTTTGCCGTTCAAAAAAGCTCTCAGCGTAAATTCACCCGGGTTAGCCATTCGACAGCCTTTTCGAAGCAATAATTGAATGATTTGCTGTTGGATATAAGTCGAGCCGTGACAGGATATTTCTATGGTGTTTTCTCCGGTATAAGAATTTGGTCCCTTGAAAATGGAAACCAAAACTTCGTCCAGCGTTTTGTTGTTGTCAATAATATGTCCCAAGTGCAAGGTGTGGGTTTTTTGTTGGGTCAAATCCTTTCCCTTGATGGATTGAAAGACGGAGTTTCCAATGGTAATGGCTTCTTCTCCGGAAATCCGAATGATGGCGATGGCTCCTGCTCCTGAAGGTGTGGCCAATGCCACTATGGAATCGTTGTATAACATATTATTTTTTAATGATTGCAAAGGTAATAAATCTATAGAAGTATCAATTTTTAATTTTTTCGGACTCCATTTTATTTAATATCATCCAATCTTTATATTGTTTTTTATATAAAAAGCATAAATATCTGGGAATTAATATGTTAAAATTGTATCTTTATGGTTATAAGCATATGTTTAAATCTTTAAATAATTTAAAATGAAACGTATTCTATTTCCAACCGATTTTTCTGAAGTTGCCACAAATGCATTTGAATATGCTTTAGAATTTGCCAATAAAGTTCAAGGGGAATTAATGGTCCTGCATTCCTATGATTTAATACCAATGGACGACCAGTTTTTTCCAGAGAATTTCAATGAAATATATGATTCCGTGGAGTTGGCCAATTTTGAGCAGTTCAAGGAGGAGATTCCAAAACTGAGAGCCATTATGGAAAACCACCAAATGGAACACATAAAAATGACGCATCGGCTGATGGAAGGAGATTTGAGGGCGAACATTAAAAAATCGATACAGGAGGATAAAATAGATTATTTGGTTATGGGAACTTCGGGCGTTAGCGAATGGGAGGCTCTTTTTGCCGGTTCCAATTCGGGTTCTGTAATTTTAGGCTTGGAAATTCCCATGTTCTGTGTTCCTTCGGGAGTGAAATTTAAAAATATCAAAACGATTGGATATGTAAATCATTATACAGCCAAAGACAAAGAAACGCTTGGAGTGGTATTGGATATGGCCAAAATGATAAATGCAACCGTTAAATCCCTTTATGTGAGAACTCATAAATCAGAAATTGATGCAGGAACCAAGAAAAAATGGGAAGAAAATTTTAGTGAGGAACCCATTGCTTTTTTTGAGGTTCGAAACGAAGAGATAAAGCAAATGACGCTGGATTTTATTTCTCATCAGGAAATCGATGTTTTGACGATGTTGACTTATAAAAACAATATTTTTGAAGGCATGTTTGTTCCTACCTATGCCAAGAAAAATGTTTCAGAATTTGAAATTCCCATTTTGGTTATTCATGCTTGATAGCTCGTTGAATTTTTAGAAATTGTTCACTTTAATAGTATAAAAAATGAAAAAGATTTTGTTTCCAACAGATTTTTCCGAAGTGGCGAACAATGCTTTTGTCCACGCTTTGGAATTTGCAAAAAAAGTGAAGGGAGAACTGGTTTTATTGCACACCTTTGAGCTGCCGGTTTTTGACAGCCAGTTTTTTCCAGAGAATTACAATGTCCTTTTCGACTCGCTTCAATTGTCCCAATTTGACATGTTCAAAGACGAGATTGCAAAACTTCGGAAGATAGCCGAAGAATTGAAATTGGACAAAATTAAAATGAGCCACAGATTGATGGACGGCAATTTGATTTTCAATATCAAAAGAGCCATAAAGGAAGATGAAATTAAATTTGTGATAATGGGAACAGCTGGAGCATCTGGATGGGAAGCCTTTTTCTTGGGAACCAATGCGGGTTCAGTCATCAGTACGATTAATGTTCCTGTTTTATGCATACCATTTGAAGCCAAATTCAAAAAAATTGAAGTCATTGGATTTACGACCCGATATAGGGAGAAAGACCAAAAAGCCCTTAAAGACGTGCTGAAAATCGCTAAAAAAATGGAGGCTAAAGTGAAATGTCTTTATGTTAAAACAGATCATTCAGATGTTGCCAAAGAGACAATCAAACATTGGGAAACAGAATTTGAAGGAGAACCAGTCCAGTTTTCCATAGTTCAAAGCGATGACGTGAAGGGAACAATTATGGATTTTATTTTATTTAAAGATATCGACGTATTGGCTATGCTTACGTATAAAAGAAATTTTTTCGTCGAACTGTTCAAGCCCAGTTTAACCCAAAAAATTGCCAACCATTCCAGTATTCCAATTTTGGCAGTACACGAATAAAAAAAAAACTGTCTCAATAAATCGAGACAGTTTTTAAATATAAAAATGGTTTGGTTAGTTAACTTATATTGTGGTTTTGAATTAATTATTCAACATTACTGGCATTACCAGCATCGTCACTGTTTCTCCGTCTTCCAATCCATCAACTGGAGTCAAGATTCCGGCTCTGTTAGGCAATGACATTTCAAGCATAATCATGTCGGATTGCAAGTTGGTCAACATTTCTGTCAAGAAACGGGAATTGTACCCTATTTGCATGTCGTCACCTTGATAATCACATGTCAAACGTTCTTCAGCTTTGTTCGAATAATCAATATCTTCTGCAGAAATGTTCAGTTCGGCACCGGCAATTTTCAAACGAATTTGGTGCGTGGTTTTATTGGAGAATATCGCAACACGACGAACAGAACTCAAGAATTGGGAACGGTCAATCATCAATTTATTTGGATTTTCTTTTGGAATTACCGCTTCATAGTTTGGATATTTTCCGTCAATCAATCGACACATCAAAACATAATTGTCGAAAGAAAAAGTGGCATTCGAATCGTTGTATTCAATCTTTACTTCCGCATCTGAAGCTCCCAAAATATTTTTCAAAATAGTCAAAGGTTTCTTTGGCATAATGAAATCGGCAACTTGTGAAGCCGTTACATCGGTTCTTGCATATTTTACCAATTTGTGGGCGTCGGTGGCCACAAATATCAAACCTTGAGGAGAAAATTGGAAGAAAACACCAGACATTACCGGACGCAAATCATCGTTTCCGGCCGCAAAAATGGTTTTGCTGATGGCTGTTGCCAAAACATCGGCAGGAACCAAAGTTACAGAAGGTTCGTCCAAGTTCACTGATTTTGGAAATTCTTCACCCGGAGCATACGCCAAGGCATATTTTCCTGAATTGGAACTAATTTCTATCGTGCTATTTTCTTCAACGGTGAAAGTCAACGGTTGTTCTGGAAAGGTTTTAAGGATTTCCAAAAGCAATTTTGCAGGAACAGCCACGCTTCCTTTGCTGGTGGAATCGATGTCTAAAGTGGCTGACATCGTTGTTTCTAAATCAGAGGCAGAAACGGTCAAGGCACTGTTGTCCAATTCAAAAAGAAAGTTGTCCAAAATAGGCAACGTATTGCTACTGTTAATGACACTTCCTAAAACTTGTAATTGTTTCAATAAGTACGAACTCGATACTATAAATTTCATATGAAGATTATATTTGTTTTTTATCGGAATATGGTATCGCCATTTTTTATGTTAATTTGCTTGTTGAAGCATGGCGATTTCATCTGTTTTGTTTTATTTTTTCGGGTATAAATTTCAGTGAATTTCCAAAATCTATGCTAGCCACAAATATATCGTAAACTATTTTACTTTTTCAAATTTTTTATTAACATTACTTGCCGTATTTTTTCTTTCTGAGAAACGTAAAAACAACGCCAAAAAGCCCTAAAATAAAGATTGGAAGCCCGATAGTTAGGATTTGTGTCAGGGTGTAACTTTCATGAACTTTTTCTTTATCCAATAAAGGCAAATCCAGATCCTTGCTTCGAATGTTAATAAGTCCACTATCATCCAGCAAATAATTGACGCAATTCATCAAGAAATCCTTGTTGTCATATAAATTTCCGGAACGTTGGTCATAACCTAATTCCACGGGTTGAAAGTTCTTGTCCAATTGGTTTCGAATCAAATCGCCGTCCGAAACCACAATCATTTTATTGGCTTTGCCAAGGGGTTGAAAAGATTTTTGGTCAAAAGGCAAAATCCTGTTTTCGAACATCGAATGGAACGAACCTTCCAGCAAAACCGACATCGGAATATAGCCCGTATTCAGGTAATGATTAGGCGAAGTTTCTTCTTCCACGATATTCAAATTGATTTCAACCGGGGAGCCAATTTTCTTCGAATATTGGGAAGATTGCAACAATACGGTTTTCTTGATTCCATTCTTCAAAGTGTCGATACCACTGGCAAAATCGAACTTGATTCCGCCCAGGTTTTTCACGATGGGATGCTTGCTAATAGGATACACTTGCGGCG
The DNA here is from genome assembly GCF_900129545.1 of Flavobacterium fluvii. GTDB lineage: Bacteria > Bacteroidota > Bacteroidia > Flavobacteriales > Flavobacteriaceae > Flavobacterium > Flavobacterium fluvii. The sequence continues at coordinate 320,730 of NZ_FQWB01000002.1, forward strand.
CAAATTTCCAATTGAATTCTTGATATTGCGTGGCGCTTCCTTGTTCGCCAGTAGCCAGTTTTATGGGACATCCTCGCTCGTCTTTCACCAAATCGGGATTAATTCTAAATCCGTATTTAAAGAACATGTCGTTCAAATTCAAGTCTCTTGGAAATGCCAAAGTCGAACCGGAATCATTGTACAAACTGTCCATTTCCATATTGACTTGATCCACCAACCACAAGGTTTTTCCACCATTGATGATGAACTGGTCCAAGACTTGTTTTTCGGAATCCGTAAACGTTTCGGTTGGTTTGGCAATAATCGCCAAGTCGTATTTTTGTAAAGCGTCCAAACTTCCCGTTGGATTTTTGGCAACCGAATCCAAAGTGAATGGGCCAATGTGATAACTTTCCCGAACTTGCATCAGGAATTTAGCCATCTGAAGATCGAAAAGTTCGCCGTTTCCTTTGATTACGGCAATCTTTTTCTTTTTGCCTTTGGTGATTTTGTTGATGGCATCGGCAATGGAATATTCCAGATGTTGCACGGAGCCAACCACTTTTTCGGTAGTCGATGCGCCCATAATATTTTTCAACAAGGGAACATTGACTTCCTTGTTGTTGTAAACCGCAATTGCCCAAGGAAAAACCATTTCTTGCGATTGTTTTCCTTTGTCGTCAACGGTAATGTTTATTGGCGTAAGCCCTTTTAGATACAACTCCTTGATGTTGTCCATACTTTCTTCTTCATTCTCCAAAGGATCTACGAATTCGAAAAAAATATTCTTGTTATAGGATTGAAATTCTTCGAATAAATCCCTAGTTTCACTTTGCAAACGCTTGAATTCAGCGGGTAAATCGCCTTGTAAATAGATTTTTACGTACAAAGGATTTTGTACCTGTTTGATGATGTTCAAGGAAGTTGGCGAAAGCGTGTATCTTTTATCCTTGGTCAAGTCAAAACGGTGGAAAAAATAACCGCTTATTATATTTAAAACCAATAAAATGGCAATGATAATCAGTAAGGATTGTATGTTGTTTTTCTTGGAAGTTGTCATTACGATTTAATGGATTTTAAATTATAAACTGTAAATGAAAGAAACAAGACCGCGATGCTCGCAAAATAAACGACATCACGAGTGTCAATCACGCCACGACTCATACTTTTGAAATGATCTTGCATTCCGAAACCAGAAATTAAACCTTGAAAACCAGGTAAAATTGTTGCCAAACCTTCGAATCCATAGTAAAAAAAGAAACACAAAAATACCGACACAATAAAAGCCACGATTTGATTTTCGGATAGGGTGGAAGTGAAGATTCCAATCGCGGAATAGGCCGCAATCAGGAACAACAATCCAAAATAAGACCCCATTGTGCTGCCCATGTCGATGTTGTCTTCGGGCATTCCCAAATCAGAAATTACCTTGACGTAAATCAGTGTTGGAATTATTGCCATAACGATTAACAGTACTGAACCCAGAAATTTTCCGTTCACGATTTGCCAAATGCTCAAGGGTTTTGTCAACAACAATTCCAATGTCCCCTGTTTTTTTTCATCCGAAAAACTGCGCATTGTCACTGCCGGAATCAAGAAAATCAGGATCCAGGGAGCCAAAGTAAAAAACGGACTCAAATCGGCAAAACCGCTGTCCAAAATATTGTATTCTCCTTCGAAAACCCAAAGGAACAAGCCATTTCCAATCAGGAAAACGGCTATTACCAAATAGCCTATTGGCGAACCGAAAAAGGATTTTATTTCTCTTGCTACTATTGATTTCATATTGTCATTGCGAGGAACGAAGCAATCTCATTCCAGTTATTTTAAATGTTTGTTATTTCGTCTAAAGTAATAGCTTTTTCATAATTTTTTAAAAATCACTATATCTTGATGTTCGTTTAATTCCGTGTTTTGAATTCCGGACCAGTTTCCTTTGATGAAATGGGTAAGTTCTAAATTGTTTTTCTTCAAAAGATCTTCAATGTAACTTTTCTTGAAAGCGACATTGGCTTCTTTTACGGATTTGTCCATTAGAAAATAATTTCCAAAATCATGGGGGAAATTTTTGCTTCCAATGCTATTTGGTTTAGTTTCATTTTCTTCTTCGATGATAAAAAAAGTGGCAAAACATTTTTTGTCTTTTATCAAAACCCGTTGAATTTCGTTAATGTAATTTTCAACATCCGAAGGCAGCATATGGGTAAAAACAGAGGTTAAAAACACCAAATCGAAACTGTTGTCTTCATAAGGAAATTGCAGTTCGGCAGCTTTTTCATTCGTGTCCAAACGGTATAAATCATTCTTTAATGGAATTAATTTAAAAGTAAAATTGGGAAAGCGGCTGCTAATGTTTTTGGTACACCAATCAATGCCTATTTTTACGATGTCGAAACCTTCATAACGACCTTTTGGAGAAAGATAATGGGTAAAAGGAATTGCCATTCTTCCTATTCCGCAACCAATATCAAGAACGGAACTGTCTTTTGTAAATTCACAATATTTTTTAAAATGTCCAAAAAAATGGTTTCCAATGTTTAAATAATCGCCACTTCCAGTAAAGATGATACCTTTGGGAGGTACAAGTGAATCTCTTTTTACCAATAAATCTTGAGGCAAATAAATGATTCTCCTTAGGCTGTATCTCAGGGAAACAGGAAGTGCATAATAGATTTTTCTAATGACTATGTTCATTGTTTTTATTTTAAACTGGCTATTTTGTCAACGCTCCACGCCTCTGGTTTGTCGTTGAACAATTGCTTCGTGAATGCCCAAACTTCGTTGAAAAGCTCCGATTTTCTGTAATTTTCCAAATCTTCTTCGGTTTCCCAATAACTGTACGTAAAGAAAATACATTTATTGGTTTTGTCTTGATACAGTTCCAACAATCGATTTCCGGTTGCGTTTCGTATTTTGTCTTTTATTATTTCGAAGTTTTCCAGAAATGCTGGAATGTTTTCTTCGTGAAAGGACATTTTTACTATTCGTACGAACATTTGATTTAGGATTTTAACTCATTATTGAAAATGTTAGCGATCTGTGTTATTAGTATTTATTTCTTTGTATAATAATATATTGTGATACTTACACTTTCTGTTAAGTTTGGCATATTTATACCAACTTCTTTTTTTGTTGACGTTATTCTTTCTATTAAATTATCACTATTGTACAAGTAATCCTTTTTATATTTCAATATATCATTTTCGTCAAAATGTAATTCTTCAATTATTTTATTATTACTATTGTATTGATATTTAGTAGTTTCTTTATGTTCAATTTTCCCATTTTCATCAAATGATATACTTTCTATTTCATTACCGTTTTCGTCTTTTTTAATTTTATGGTGATACCAAAATTTATCGTTTTCAAAATACGCATTGGTTTCCTCAATGTTTTTTTCAGGATATGAAAATATAATTTTACTTGTTATCTCTTTTTCTGCATTTTTAGAAATGCTAGATTTTTTTTGATTTTCTGCATTATAAATTATTTCTTCAATTTCAGAAATTTTATTTTCTTCATCAACCGAGATTATTTTACTTTCTCTACATAAATCATCAAAAATTATTTTATTAGTTTTTGTTATTTTGTCTTTACCGTTAACTTTTTCAATATCTTCTGATTTTTCATATCCTTTACATTTTCCATAGTATAACTTTAATTTGGTTATGTTTTCACCTTTTAAGTTTGCGAAAAACTGGTCTGTTAATTTGCCTTCTTCATTAAAAATTTCTACAAATGTGTTGCTGCTCTCAGTATTTATAAAACCATTTTTTATAGAAATGGAACTACCAGTAATTGATGTTATTTTAAGTTCTTTTATCTTTTCAATATCAATTCTGTTTTGTTGTGATAGACAAGATAAAGTTGTCATAATCAATACTAAAATTGTTGTTTTATTCATTTTTGTTTTATCATTGCTTAACTAAACACTATATTAATTACATCCCTATAATTCAACCCTAACAAGCTGTTTGCTGAACCAACTTTGGATGGATTGCTTCTGAAAATGGCTATTTCCAGAAAACCGGCTTCGTTGAAAATGGCCAATTTTTCGCCTTCATAATTCTTGATTTCATACTTGTCAGAAGTGGCAATAGCCGAATAATTGGGCAGAATCGTTTTGATATTTTTGGTTTTTAACACGATTTCATAAGGTCTTCCTTTTGCGACTTCCAGGAATTGTTTTTTGGAAATATTGGTCACCACATTCCCAAAATGGTCAATGTAAATCACGTATCCTTTTATCGAATTTCCGTCATTGGCGGTAACAGCCTGCAAATCGGTGACTTGCTTGATGGATTTTATTTCCTTGCCAATCACGTTCAGCAAACCGCCTTTGGCAATATGACAAGCGACTTTTACGAAAACATCCAAATCGGTGGCATCGCTGGGCAAACGATCGTGAATGTTGATGGTGACTATTTTTTGGGGAACAATTTTTTGCGTGAGCATACTCAAAATGCCATTATCGGCGGCAATAAAATAATGATCGTTCCATTGCATCACGATATGTTGGTTTTCTTTATTTAATTCCAAATCCACGCCAATGAGGTGTACGGTACCTTTTGGAAAACTGGAATAAGCAGCCCCGATAATGTAACTTGCTTCAACAGTGTTGAATGGGTCAATGTAGTGCGAAATATCAATAATTGTGGACTCGGAATACTCGGATAAAATTTTCCCTTTCAATGCGCCAACAAAGTGGTCTTTCAAGCCGTAATCGGTAGTAAGGGTAATTATTGACATAAAATTGTTTATAAATAAAACGAAAACTGAACCTAAAACTCATTAAATTTGAGAAACGCAAAGCTAATAATAATAACCTTATTTATTAATTAAAACTATATCCATCTTGAACGAAAGAATCATCGAGCTCATAGACATCGCTCCAAAAGATTTTTGGGGCGCTCAAGACACTCATCTTGAAACCATTAAAAAGTACTATCCCAAATTGAAGATTGTTGCTCGAGGAACAACCCTGAAGGCATTTGGTGAGAAAGAAGTTCTGGATGAGTTTGAAAACCGCTTCAACCGCTTGATGCTTCATTTTACCCGTTACAACAACATTGACGACAACGTGATTGAAAGGGTTATTCAAGGCGGCATCCAAGAGGACAGAAAGGCTTTTGACAACGACAAAATTTTGGTACACGGCGTTGGAGGAAAAATCATCAAAGCGATGACGCCAAACCAGCAATTGTTGGTGGACACCATGAACAAAAACGACATGGTTTTTGCCGTTGGTCCGGCAGGAACAGGGAAAACCTACACCGGTGTTGCCATGGCGGTGAAAGCACTGAAAGAAAAGCAGGTCAAGCGTATTATCCTGACGAGGCCAGCCGTGGAAGCAGGCGAAAATCTTGGCTTTCTCCCCGGCGACATGAAGGAAAAACTGGATCCGTACATGCAACCTTTGTATGATGCTTTGCGAGACATGTTGCCCAACGAAAAACTGGAAGATTATATCTTGAAGGGAGTTATCCAGATTGCGCCTTTGGCATTTATGAGGGGACGAACATTGGACAATGCTTTCGTGATTCTTGACGAAGCCCAAAACACCACACATTCCCAAATGAAAATGTTCCTGACCCGTATGGGGAAAAACGCCAAGTTCATGATTACCGGCGACCCAGGTCAAGTCGATCTGCCACGCAGAACCATTTCTGGTTTGAAAGAAGCAATATTGGTTTTGAAAGACGTTGACGGAATAGGAATCATATATCTTGACGACAAGGATATTGTACGTCACCGCTTGGTCAAAAAAGTGATTGATGCCTACAAGATGATTGAAAATCACGATTAAATAACGGCAGAGCCGTTACATATTTATAGAAATTGATTTTGTTTTAAATGATATTCGACCCCAGCTGGGGTCGAATCTATTTATAAATCATTTTTCCATAAATATGAAATCCCTCCGGGATTTTTGAAACAAAGCAAATCATAATGGCAGATACCTATTCCCAAATATACATTCAAGTTGTTTTTTCGGTTCAAAATAGAAAAGCATTGATTCACGAATCTTGGGAAGACGAATTGTATAAATATATTACTGGAATTATTCAAAATAAAGGCCAGAAATTAATTGTCATAAATGGAATGCCCGACCATATTCATATTTTTATCGGGATGAAACCCAATTGTTGTCTTTCTGATTTGGTAAGGGAAATCAAGAAATCCAGTAATTCTTTCATAAACGAAAAGCAGTTCACTACGATTCCATTTTATTGGCAAGAAGGATTTGGTGCGTTTTCGTATAGTTTTAGTCATATTGATAAAGTGGTGCAATACATAAAAAATCAAAAAACACATCATCAGAAAAAAACGTTTAAAGAAGAGTATCTTGAGTTTTTAGAAAAATTTAAAATTGAACACAAGGATGAGTATTTATTTGAATGGTTGGATTAATTAAGAAATGTTTAGCTTTTTCCTCCGAGCATAAAGCCTTAAATTTGCCGTTCATAAATACTTGGTTTTTAACATGAATTCAAATTTTGCGAACATAAAAGTAGTAATTAGCGATTTAGACGGCACATTACTCAATTCAGAACATCAAATATCAGATTACACCAAAGCCGTTTTCCAACAACTTCACGGCAAAAACTACCTCATAATTGTTGCCACTGGGCGTCATCATCTCGATGCTTTACCCATCGTCGAAAGCTTGGGCTGCCCCGTTTATTTGGTAACCTCAAATGGAGCACGAATTCATTCGCCAACAAAAGAACTGCTTTTTTCTTTCGACATAGAAAGCGATTCCATAAAATCGATTTTGGATTTGGATATTGATTCGGAGTTTACGACCGTGTTGTTTAAAGAGAACGTTTGGCAAACCAACAAGGAAAATAAAAAGCTGAACAGTTTTCAAACGGTGATGAATTATCCGCCAGAAATTGTGGATTTTAAATCGGTTGAAGATTTAAGCGCCATAAAATTATTTTTCACCCATAATGAACACCATAAATTAGTCGAATTGAAGGACAAAATTCTGGAAGACCATTCGGAGGAATTTCATCACGCCTTCAGTCTTCCGTTTTGTTTGGAGTTCATGGACAAATCGGTAGATAAAAGTGTCGCCATTTCGAGAATTTTGGAAATGGAGAACTACACTTTTGAGGAATCCATATCTTTTGGAGATGGTTTCAACGACGAAAAAATGCTGTTGGCAACCCAAAAAGGATTGATAATGAGCAATGCCGTGGAAAGTTTGAAAAACAAACTCCCTCATTTAGAAGTGATCACTTCCAACGACAATGATGGTGTAGCCAAATACTTGTCTGAAAAAATAGTAAAAACAGTTGTTTAAACGCTTCGTCAATTTCTAAAATATTTAACAATTTTGTCAATCTTCAAGGCGTATTTTTGTCAAAAATAATTTACATAGAATGAATAAATTTTTTCTGGTTCTTATCGGTATCGTATTTTCAACAACAGCTCAAGGCCAAAAATTGAAATTGGAAGAGATAATGAAGGGAGAAGCCTTCATTGGCAATCAGCCGGATACCACACGTTGGTCTTTGGATGGCAAAAAAGTCTATTTTGAATGGAATCCAAACAACGAATTGGGATCAAGTACCTACTTTTGGGAAAAAGGACTGGCACAACCCAAATTGGCGACTCCTGAAGAAAGTGCTTTTTCGAAATTGGATTTTAAACAAAAACCAACATCCGATTTGGTTTATTATTCAAACAAAGGCGCTTTGTTTTCGTATTCCAAAAAAAGCAAAACCACCAAAAAAATATATCAAAACAATGATCCTGTTTCAAACCTGCAATTGGGTTTTGAAGAAGGGATTTTGTTTTTTGAACAAAACGGAAATCTGTTCAAGTACAATGCAAAAGAAGGAAGCATTATCCAGATTTCAAATTTCAAGCAAGGAAAAGCTCCTGAACCGGCTAATGATAAAGCTTCTTTCTTGAAAGACCAACAGAAAGAATTATTCCAGTTTGTCAGGAATCAGGAAGCAAAGAAAAAATGGAATGAGGCCAAATCAAAAAACATAAAATCCAATTTTCCAAGAGCATATTACAACGACAAATATGTTTTTGGAGGTCTTAAAGCGAGTCCAAAAGGGGATTTTGCCACTTTCGTGCTGATGGAAAAAAAGGAATACAAGAATGAAAAAATGGAGGCTTTCATTAGCTCAGACGGATACAATCAAATCTCGAACACCAAACCTAAAGTGTCCAAGAACAATTTGGCGGCAACAAAATTCGGAATCTACAACATCGCTAAAGACACGGTTTACTTCGTGGATTTTTCTTCATTGAGTCATATTCAAGATACGCCAAAGTATTATGAATCTTACGAAAAACTAAAAAACAAGGACAAAGTCGATAAATTAATCGCGGTGAATGATCCGGTTTATAATCAAGATGGGTCTTTTGCCGTTTCGGAAATCAGGAGCCAGGACAATAAAGATCGTTGGTTGGTTGGTTTTAATTTGGAAAAAGGAACTTTCGAAGAAATCGAGCATCAGCACGACGAAGCTTGGATTGGTGGGCCCGGAATTCCATCATCTTCTTTTGAAATTGGAACCCTTGGATTTCTTGGCGACAATTCCACTATTTATTTTCAATCGGAGGAGACGGGATATTCCCATTTGTACACCTATAATTTAAAAACAAAAAAGAAAACCCAGCTTACAAAAGGAAATTGGGAAGTTCGAGACGTTAAATTGTCCAATGACAAGAAGACATTTTATTTGACCACGAACACCACGCATCCGGGGAACAGGAATTTCTATAAATTGAATGCTTCCAATCCTGTTTTACAACCTGTTTTGACCAAAGATGGCGCTCACGAGGTAATTGTATCGCCTGACGAAACGACGTTGTTGGTGCGTTATTCCTATAAAAACAAACCTTGGGAATTGTATCTTGCCGATAACAAAAAGAACACGACACTTCGCCAAATCACTTTTTCAACCACCGAAAGTTTCAAGGCATATCCATGGCGCGAACCGGAAGTGATTACGTTCAAGGCTCAAGACGGCACCACGGTTTATGCAAGATTGTACAAGCCTCAAACGGCCAATGCGAACAAAGCGGCAGTGCTTTTTGTGCATGGAGCGGGATATTTGCAAAACGCGCATAATTATTGGAGTAGATACCACAGGGAATTCATGTTCAATACTATGTTGGCCGATTTGGGTTACACCGTTTTGGACATCGATTATAGAGCCAGTGATGGTTACGGTCGCGATTTTAGAACCGGAATTTATCGTTTTATGGGTGGAAAAGATTTGTCGGATCAAATAGACGGCAAGAAATATCTGGTCGATAACTACGGAATTGACGCCAATAGAGTGGGGATTTATGGAGGTTCTTACGGCGGTTTTATGACATTGATGGCGATGCTTACCGCTCCAAAAGAATTCAAGTCTGGAGCGGCTTTGCGTTCCGTGACGGATTGGGCACATTACAACCACGGTTATGCGGGGAATATTTTGAATTTTCCGGAAACCGATCCCGAAGCCTACAAAAAAAGTTCCCCAATTTATTATGCCGAAAACTTGGAAGGCAATTTGCTTATGTTGCACGGAATGGTTGACGACAATGTCGAATACAAAGATATTGTTCGTTTGTCGCAACGGTTTATTGAATTGAGCAAGAAAAATTGGGAACTCGCCGTTTTTCCGGTAGAATCCCACAGTTTCAAAGAAACGTATTCCTGGATTGATGAATACAGCCGAATATTGAATTTGTTTAACACCACGCTGCTGAAAAAGTAACTTTTTCTGCGGAATATATATCTTTGACAAGGCCAACGCATCAAGTTTAAACAATAAAAAATTAATCACGAATTTCACGAATTAACACAAATTCGGAAGCCATAAAATTACACGAATCTTCTAAAAGCAGTTAAAACTAGTTTAGTTTTACTTTTAATAATCACTAAAATTAGTGCAAATTTGTGAAATTCGTGGCAAAAAAGAACTGGTGCGTTTATACTATTATCTTTGAAACAATTTTGTGTATCTCTTCGAAACAACCTATTTTTGCACCAACAACAACTATCTAAGACAATGAATACAATTACCACCACCAATTTTAATTTTCCGAACCAGAAATCAGTTTACCGAGGAAAAGTAAGGGAGGTTTACAATATCAATGACGAACTTTTGGTTATGGTTGCCACCGACAGGCTTTCGGCTTTTGACGTGGTTTTGCCAAAGGGAATTCCCTACAAAGGACAAATCCTGAATCAAATTGCAACCAAATTTATGGAACTTACTGAAGACATCGTCCCAAATTGGTTGATTGCAACGCCAGATCCAAGTGTTGCCGTTGGTCATTTATGCGAGCCTTTCAAGGTGGAAATGGTGATTCGTGGTTATGTTTCAGGACACGCCGCTCGTGAATATGCGGCGGGTAGAAGACAAATTTGCGGTGTTGCCATGGCCGAAGGGTTGAAAGAAAACGATAAATTCCCGGAACCCATAATTACTCCAACAACCAAAGCCGATAATGGGTCACACGACGAAGATATTTCCCGTGAAGACATTTTGTCGAAAGGAATTGTTACCGAAGAAGATTATTTGGTGTTGGAAAAATATACCAGAGCCTTGTTTCAAAGAGGAACCGAAATTGCCGCCAGTCGCGGATTGATTTTGGTGGATACCAAATATGAATTTGGAAAAACCAAAGACGGCGTGATTGTCCTTATAGACGAAATCCATACACCGGATTCCTCCCGTTATTTCTATTCAGAGGGCTATCAAGAACGCCAAGACAGGGGAGAAGAGCAAAAACAATTATCGAAAGAATTCGTGCGTCGTTGGTTAATCCAAAATGGTTTTCAAGGACTGGAAGGGCAACAAATTCCTGATATGTCCGACGAATATATCGAAACGGTTTCAGAAAGATACATCGAATTGTATGAAAATATTTTGGGCGAAAAATTCGTTAAAGCCGATATTTCGAATATTAACGAGCGTATCGAAAAAAATGTTTTGGCTTATTTGGCAAAATAAAAAGTTAGAATCTCACGCATAAACAAGCCGTAAATCTATTTGGATTTGCGGCTTTTTAATTGGGTTTCATAGCATTCGATCCAGTCTTCGACCGATATTTTTCCTGCGAGCTCTGCAATTAAATCAAAAGGAATTTGATCCATTTTCTTGAAACGGATACATCCTTTTCCGATATCCAGTTTATAATTTCCGTGTTTTGGATATTCATTCGTAAACCATTCCAATAGTTCTGGATTGGCATAAATTCCCAAATGATGCAAGACGATAAAATTCTTTTGCGAACCAATACTTATAAAAGGCAACGGTAGTTTTGGACTGCAATGATACCCGTCTGGATAAATGGAATGCGGGACTACATAACCCAACATTCCATAACTCATTTGTTCCTCAAACCCCTTTGGAATAGTATTCAAAATACTGTTTCGAAGCTTTGAAAAGGCAGCTTTTCTTTCCTCTGGAAGTTCCTCCAGATAGTCATTTACTGTTTTGGCTGTAGATTGCATAGTGATTTATTTAAAGTAAAGTTATCGAAAATTTGCTGTTCTTGACGTTCCTAATTTCCTTTTTTTTGTTGGAAAAAACTTTGGCTTATTCGTAAATAGCTTAATTACAGTCTTTTAATTTTACGTTTAAAGCGTCTCAAATGTTAAAGTATAGTTAAAACTTGGTACTATGTAAAACAAGATACTGTCTTTTAGATATATATTTGCATAGGATATTATTATATGATTTTAATATTTCAAAAACAATCAATCAAAAAATGAACAATTAATCAAAAAATCAATTATCATGAAAAAATCAATCGTTTATCTAGGTGTAGCTTTATTAGCTTTTACAAATGTTTCTTTGGCCTCCAATCCCAATTCCACAACTGCTGCCAAAATTGTAACTACAACTTATGATGGTGTGACGCCTCTAGGCACTGCCGTTTTAAAGGGGGATGTTGAAGCGGTAAAAAAGTTTATCGAGTATGGAGCAAATGTGAATGAAAAATCGAACGGTTTGAGTCCATTAATGATTGCTGCCCGTTACAACAAGGTTGAAATCTTGAAAATTTTATTGTCAAACGGAGCCAATCTTAAAGCAAAAGATGAAAAAGGATATACAGCCTTGAAACACGCCGAATTATCGAATGCCAATGATGCCGTTAAAATTTTAAAACAAGTCTAATTAACTTCAATAAGGCATCACTCCTGTTGAGCGATGCCTTATAAAAACAAATTCAAAATCAATAAAATCAACATTTAAATTATTTATCATGAAAAATTCAATCGTATTTACCGGAATCGCATTGCTATCTTTTGTTAATGTAAGTAATGCAGCTAATGGAATTGACCAACAAAGGGATTTTTGTTCAACAGTTTTTGAAGAAATTGAAAGTATAAGAACAATTAAAATTGAAAAAACCACAGATGAACTGATTGCCGAAGACAATGCAATTACGGGAAACAACATTTCAAACGAGACTCAAGCCTTGGACTTTGCCGTTATAAACAGAAATTTAATGCCTGAAGAAGTGGTTGAAAACGTGAATGTCAACAAAGTCGAAAAAACTGCCGACGAATTGATTGCCGAAGACAATGCAATTACGGGAAACAACATTTCAAACGAGACTCAAGCCTTGGACTTTGCCGTTATAAACAGAAATTCAATGCCTGAAGAAGTGGTTGAAAACGTGAATGTCAACAAAGTCGAAAAAACTGCCGACGAACTGATTGCCGAAGACAATGCAATTACCGGAAACAACATTTCAAACGAGACTCAAGCCTTGGACTTTGCCGTTATAAATAGAAATTCAATGCCTGAAGAAGTTGTTGAAATCGTGAATGTCAACAAAGTCGAAAAAACTGCAGAGGAACTCCTTGCCGAAGACAATGCAATTACGGGAAACAACATTTCAAACGAGACTCAAGCTTTGGATTTTAATCGTATCAATGGTAATTCAAATCGAGCCATTGCCAACAACAATTAATCTTTTTTGGCAAAAGACAAAAATCATAAATTATAGCGAAAAGGGTCAAGTAAGTTTTTTACAAAAAGCAACATTATGGATGATAATGATGCTTTTTTTTTTTGACAAAATCGAATAGATACTTCTCCCAAATCAATTTTTAATGTTATCCTAAAAAGGATATCCAATTGCGATATTCAATATCAGGTTTTCTTTTCTCCAAGCGCTGCTTCCAAAATCAATGGCATCCATCACCCATCTTTGTCCTTCAGGCAAATACGGTTTTCTTAGCGGAAAGGCCAAATCGGTTCTCAATATTAGAAAAGTAAAGTCGAAACGCAATCCCGCACCGGCTCCAACGGCAATCTGTTTCATGATATCTTTCGAAATTTCGGCTCCGGGTTTGTCGAGATCGGCATTCAATAGCCAAATATTTCCGGCATCCACAAACAAGGCTCCTTTCATCAAACCATAAATTTTCGCTCGGTATTCCGTATTGAATTCCAGTTTTAAATCCGCTGATTGATCGGGCAAATAGGAGTTGGAAGTAATGGGAGCTTGGTAACTTCCCGGTCCGAGTGATCTTGCCCTGAAGGCGCGAATACTGTTGGTTCCACCCACAACAAATTGCTTGGTTGTAGGCAATGTAGTTGAATTTCCATAGGCAAAACCAGCACCAACAATAATCCGGCTGGCCAATTCGCTTTCTTTTCCCAATTTTAAATAATGCCTGAAATCCGCTTTTACTTTTACATATTGACTAAAGGGAACATCGAATATTTTTATTGTGTCGCCTTGTTTGATATTGGCTCCAGTTGCCAATCCTGTAATATTTCCAGCCAAATCCACTTCGCCATTAAAATAGAAAGTGTTTTTTTTGCGTTTCAACATTGTATTCGTGAACGTGTAGGAATACGTTGTTCCAAAAATTAATTGTTTTTCGATTACTTTCCCCAACGACGGATCTGCCAAAATATCTTCCTCATATTCTGCCGTTACATTGTTCGGGCTTACATAGGTTATGTCAACAACGTTCAATTGATGCTCTTTTCGAATATTGTCTTTCCAGATGTAGCCAAAAGAAGTTTTAAAGGAATTTAAAGCATAAAGTTGTGTCCTGTTTTGATATTCATAGCGTACCGTTGCTTTGGTTCGGGGAACGAATTCGCTGGAACCTTCCATCTTGAACGGCGTGATGAATCGAGGCCAAGTCAAACTGGTTTCTGTTCCCAGTTTGAAGATATTATGTCCCTTGTTTTCTCCAGAAAGCTGGAAATCGGCACCGCCAAATACGGAAACCGTCAGTAATTCAGCACCACGAAACACGTTTCGGTTATTCCAGTTGACATTAACTTCCGTACCGGTATAACTGGCTGAATTGGTTTTGCCCAAAACCTCGACACGAATAAACTTTTTAGGCAAAAGCGTCAGATAATAATAGGCATCCAAAGTATTTTTTATGCTGTCCGAAACCTTGAATTCATTTTTCACGAAGTTGAATGTGCCCAGATTTACAAAACGGTTCAAAGTGAGATTGTGGTTTTTTCGGTTGTAAAAATCCCCTTTTTTGAAATACAACGACCTGTCAAACACTCTTGGTTTAAAAGTATGCGCCGAATCAATAATGGTAAAATCTTTATACTGGACAATATCCTCGTTTTTATAGGTAACGCTGTCTTTTAAAATCGAAAAATTGGGATACACCACAATCTTGTTTATTTTGTAGGGAATTGTGGCTTTATCGGGCGTTTCGTCTTTTATTTTTAATTTAATGGTTACCTCGTGATCGCCTTTTGTGGTATCCACCTGGGCCAAAATATAATCTGGATTAAAATAATAATATCCTTTTTCCTTCAGTCTGGCATCTATGCGTTCCCGCTCGGCTTTTATAATATCCAAATCATACGGATTTCCTTCTTTCAACAAAGTCCTGCGGCTCGTCCTGGCAATCGATTTCCCCAAATCTGATGAATCCGTTGGGAATTGGATGCTTTTTATTTTGTATTGTCTTTTTGGTATTATCGTATATTCTGCGGATGCCCTTTTGTTTTTGGCAGTCGAATCGGCACTGACCCTGGTTTTGAAATAACCTTTGTTTTCCGTGAAATTCCTCAATATTGACGCGTTATAATCCAAATCGACCTTGCTGAAAAGCACGGGCGCTTCACCGACTTTGGTTCTCAACCAATATCGGATTCCTTTGGCTTTTTTAGGTTGTCCAGCCCAATTGTAAATCAATAGTTTAGGTCGCAATCCCAGTATTTGCTTGTTTGGTTTTGGAACAAGTAAATCTTCCGCCTCTTTTTCAAGCGCTTTTCTTTCATTCTTTTTCAGGATAGAATCTTTAACTTTTACAGAACTTCCGGTGTACAAAAAATCTCCTTCGGGTAAATATTTGGTGTTGCTGCATCCAAAGGCAAAAAACAAGGATAGCACGATCAAATATTTTAGATGTCTGGTTTTCATATTTCTAATTTTTTTGCTCATTTTCCTCAATTATCTCTTTCTCCAAACTTTTTTGTTTTTCCTTTTCTGCCCTGATTTTTGCTTTTTCCTTAAGAATCTTTTCTTTCTCTATGATTGCTTTTTCTTCAGCACTGCGGTGAAAAAGCTCCCGAAATTTATTGTAACTCATCGTCAAAATAAAGGCAAGTCCCGTCTCTACAACCTGTCCTGCAATGGCAACCTGATATTCATTTTTTCGGTAGGCGCGAACCATGTAGCGTCCGTCCCTGGTAAGTTGATAGTCCAACGCAACGTCACCGGCAATATTGGTAACATCTTCGTTGGCCCGTTCTTGGCCTTCGACTCCAAAACTGCTTCCCACTGTTATTTTGATTCTGTCATCAAAAAGTTTTTTAGAAACACCAACATTCAAGTCGGTTCTGTTTTGCATCGTCCCGGAAGTGTAATCTTCTGTCGATTCCAAATCAAATTCCAACTGGATTCCCGATATTAAATCCCCGGCAAGATCATTTAATTGCTGAGAAAGTATTTTGCTTACACTTTGTCTGGCCAACGATTCGGCACTGGTTCCGCCACTTTCACTGGCAAAAGGATTCTCGCCAATAAAACGATTCAACAACAAAAGAGCAAAAACCTGTTTGTTTAATTCCGCAGGTTCTTGTCGCAACTGTTCCAGTTTTGCCTGGGAAGCCGTCACGATATCTGAGGAAACACCATAATTTCCATCAGGCAGAATAATGTCGAACGTGATTTCGGGTTTCAACAATTCACCATTCATTTTCAAGATGGTCTGAAACGGAATTTTTTGTTTGTAAGTGTTTTTTACGGTTGGGCTTACAGTTCCCAACTGGTTTCCAAGTAAATTGATTGGCGCCGTTTCCACTTTATAAATGGCCGTGATTCTCAAAGTGGCCATAGTTGGCTCGCCATTCCAAGTAATGGAACTTCCTTTTTGGATTTCAAATTTTCGTCGGATCATGTTGAAATTCATTTCGTAAGCACCTTCCGTGAATTCATATTTACCCGTTAAAGTCGTTTTTCCAGATGGATCAATGCCTCCGGTGAGTTCGGCTTCGCCTTTAAGATTCAGGTAATCTCCATTTCCTTTGTCGATAACCAAAGTAAGTTCGGCTTCTTTCTCGATTGAAATATCAACACTCACATCCATGCCAATTAAGGCGGATTGATTGAGTTTTTTCTGCAGGGCGTCTGTTTGTTTCAGATACAAATTATCTTCGTCCACAAACTCCACAATTCCTTCCCTGTCAGCAATGGAAGGGTCGGATTGGGGTAAAACAACCGAAAATTTGGTACCTTCTATTATTTTGATGGTTCCGCCAACAATCGGATTGTCAATCGTTCCATTGATGTTTAATTTCGTGTCCAAAAATAAATCTCCATAAAACAAATCATTGTCGGCAGCTTTAGAATTGATGGCCCTGAAATTATTGGCAACAAGGGTCAAGCCAAAGTCAAAATTCCTGAAATCCGCAGAATGAATCGTTCCGTTTACTGTTAATTCATTGTCATTTTCATCGTATAAAGTGAAGTTGTCAAACGCAATTGTTTCATTTTGAAATCTGACTTTTTCATCAGTGACTTTGAACAAAGAGTTTAGTTTTGTGGTTCTGAAACCGGTGTCATTAAAGTTTAATTCGCCATTTAATTTTGGAGCATCGGTATTTCCCGTAATCTTGAAATTCCCCGATAAATATCCTGTTCCGTCTTTAATATGATCCATACTGAACCCTTGAATGCTTTTGACGTTTAACTTGTTCATGTTTAGGTTAAGGTCAAAAGTACCATCGTTAATTTTGTAAGTCCCGAGCAGGCTAACGTCGTTTCCTTCTCCGCTAAGCACAACATTTGTAGTCAGTAAATTATTGGTTTTGTTGTCCACTTTTATCGCAATGTCACCAACAGCTTCGCCCTTAAAGGCAAATTTGTCAATTTTTAAATCCGAGGTAAAAGTTGGATTTGTCATCACGTTTTCCACCAAAGCGGAACCGTTTATCAAACCTTGCATCAACAATTTGTCTTTTTTGACCATATTCAAAATCGTCTCAATCTTGAAATTCACGAAATCAATCTGCAGTGGCGCATTGTCCTGAGTGCCTTGCGACTGGATTTTAAGTTCGTTTCCGGAATTGTCCAAATAAAATTGGTTGACGTAAAGTCGTTTATCGCCAAATTCAATGGCATTTTCGGCATTGATATTCCATTTGTCATAATTGAGCACAAAATTTTTGGCATCAATTTTCAATATGTTTTTGGAATCATCATGACGCAATTCGCCAGCAATAAAATATTGTTGTTTGTCTTTTGTGTCTTTTACTTCAAGAGCATAAGAAAGAAGATTGTTTTCCATTTTTCCGGATAAACTGGTATGCGGAAGTTTAATTTGTCCGCTTTCGATTGTGGCCACGGAAAATTGGTATTCCAAAGCATTTCCTTTGTTTTCAATATTTATTTTCCCGTCGGCAATGGTGTTGTTGTCATACACAATTCTGGGAATCGTTCCTTTTACTTCCAATGAATCGGTGACATTATTGTATTTTCCGGTGATGTTAATGGGTTCCAATCCTGTCAGTTTTGGAAAAATTTTAAAAAGGACAGGATCGTTGTCTACAGACAATTTAAAAGTTAATTGTTGTTTTTCATTTGATGCAACTTTAGTTTTTGCATTCCCTAAATAAATGTATTTTGACAATGTTTTTTTTACGGTTGCTGCCAATGTGGTCAGCTTGTATTTCCCGTCAACTTCGGCTTTCAGAAATTGGGAACTTATTTTGATGTTGTTTTTTTCATTGTCAGCGAAAGCCACAATTTTAATAGAATCCAGCACGACAGCTTGTGTTTCCTGCAAAATTTGGATGTTGGAAAGGGAAATCTCCCCGTTCAAAAAATCTGGATTGGTATTGGCAAGATCCGCATCGACATTTCCGCGTAATTTCATCGGACCAGCGTGAAGATTCAGTTTTTGAAGATCGGCAATATCCAGATTTAATTTTAATTGTACCGATGGATATTTGTCTTTTGCATTTCCGTTGGCAACCAAATCAAAATGCAAATTCGGGTCTTTCATTCCAGATTTCACATCGAATAATCCGTTTTTGATATTTCCTTTTAAAGTTAAATCTCGATAGGTGTATTTATTGAATTCAGCTTTTTGGACAATTCCATCCAGTTCTGCCTGAGCCGTTTTTGGGTCTAATCCTTTGCCTTTTACTTTTGCATTAAGCGTAACTTTCCCCAAAGAATCATTTTTTATGAAGCGGCCTAAATCAAAGTCGAGCAAGGAAACGGTCGCATCGTATTGTTCTTGATTTTTAATGCGTTGGTCATACAAACCATCGACTTTGGCATTTCCGAAACTGCTGTTTAAAGCCAAATTAGTCTTGAAATTCTGAGCCGAACCTTTAAATTTTCCTTGGACATTAAACTGCGACGGTAATTGAATAGTTTTTGGTACCGTTCCTGCCGGAACAAACGAAAGAACATCTTTGGCAGTGCTGGAAAATTTCTTGATATCCAAATCATAATAGGCTTTCTGGGCATCTGGCAAGCCTATAATTCTGCCTGAAGCGGAAACTCTGGTGTTTCCAATACCGCTCATTTCAAACTGCGGAATATTCAAGTCTTTTATTTTTCCGTTCAAACGCGCATTCAAATACGCAATGGCATTTGGATTGCTTTTAAACGGATTTTCTTTGGGCAAATATTGGCTAAATAGTAAAATGTCTTTAAATCCAACTTTTGATTGAATTAAATTGACGTCCAAAAAGAGGTTTTCGGAATTCTTTTTTAAGGCAGCAATCGAAGGATAACCAATTTTAATGCTGTTTTGCAGCAGCGTTTGCGGTGTTTTTAAATACAAATGATTCAAATATGCCTTTTTTGGACCATAAAAGAAATCTGTTTTTAAGGCCTGAATTTGCAACCCGCTTTTTTCAATTCCCACAAGTGATTTTATGTTTCCCGTGGTAGTGTCATTTCTATAATACAGTTTTTCTGCTTTAAGATTGAATTTGTCCAAATCAAGATGATTGAAATCAATTCCTTTTGGGATGGGTTCGGACTGCATATCGTCATATTTGAAGGCTATATTTTGCAAATCGACAGCATTCAATTTTATTTTCCAACCCGTTTGGGCTATGGAAGTAGTGTCTAAATTGGGAGTGATGAGTTGTCTGTCATTTGTGCCCAATCGCAAATTTCCTCTCCCGTTTTTTAATTCGAAAGTGTCGAAATCCAGGAATTGGTTGTTCAAATCAATTTGGTTGACGGATAATTCCAAATTGCCCAAAAAGATTCCCGAACCCAATTTGGAATCCTTGTTGTCATAAGAAACATCAATTTTAGACAAACTGATTTTTCCCAATTTCAAACTGAAATCTTTTCTTTTCGAAATGGTGTCCAAGGTATTTACGGATACTTCGGCAATTTTTTCGACAGCATCTTGATTCAAAACCAATTTCAAGCCATCTAAATCAATATTTGGAACGTCAAATTCCATTTTATCCAAATCGAACTTCTTGAATTTGGTGTCAAAGTGGACGAGTTTCACGCGAAGATCATTTCTGGAAAAATCATCCTTGAAATTAAAATTTACATTTTCGAGATTGATGTTTTCGACCGATATTTTGAATGGTTTACTATTTGGATCCTCCGGTTCTTTTGATTCGAATGCCTTGACGATGTAATCAAAATTATAAACACCGTTCTTGTTTCTGGAAATATTGGTGGTAGCATTTTGCAGGGAAACAGAATTAATCTCCAATTCACTGCTTAGGAGTTTGAATAAATCAATGTCAGCTTCCAATCGTTTGCCGCTTAACAAGGTGTCTTTTTTCTGGTCTTCAAAATAAAATCCTTCCAGAACAATTTCTTTTGGAAAATTAACGTCAATTCGGTCTAAAGAAACTTTGGTTTTGATTTTATTTTGCAAATAAGAAATGGCTTTGTCTTTTGCATAATTTTGGATGGAAGGAACCTGAATTAATATTGCAAGAAGGAGTAAAAGCGCAGTTATCGAAACAACACACCAAATCAACACTCGCAGTGTTTTTTTTAGAAAATGAATTTGTTGGGTATTCATAAGTCAATAAAACACTTTTAGATTCCATCAGTATTGATAGATTAGACGTTCTTGTTCAACGTACAAAATTGTAAAAAATGTAGCTAAATATTTTACATAATTACTATTATTTATTGTAAAATTTTTGTTTTAACGATGTGTTTTAAATAGGTTGTATGGAAAAAGGCTTCAAATTATCATAACTTCTCTTTCAGATATTTAGCGGTAACTGATTTTTTCATTTTCAGGATTTCTTCGGGAGTTCCTTCGGCGAGTAATTGTCCGCCATTTTCGCCACCTTCAGGACCTAAATCAATAATCCAGTCGGCACATTTTATCAGATCTAGATTGTGTTCAATTACCAAAATAGAATGCCCTTTATCAATCAAGGCATCAAAAGAAGCCAAGAGTTTTTTGATGTCGTGAAAATGCAATCCGGTTGTAGGCTCGTCAAAAACGAAAAGCGCTTTTTCTTTGGTTGCACCTTTAACCAGAAACGAAGCCAGTTTGATACGTTGCGCTTCTCCACCAGAAAGGGTAGAAGAGGATTGTCCCAATTGCACATAACCCAAACCAACGTCTTGTAGCGGTTGCAGCTTTTGTATAATCTTGGTTTGTTTGTTGGCAGTAAAAAACGAAATCGAATCATCAACGGTCATCGTCAGAATGTCGTGAATGTTCTTGCCGTCGAAAGTGACTTCCAGAACTTCTTTTTTGAATCTTTTGCCATTACAGGTTTCGCAATGCAACTGCACATCCGCCATAAAAACCATTTCAACGTTGATGGTTCCTTCGCCTTTACAAGTTTCGCATCTTCCGCCATCGACGTTAAATGAAAAATGTTTGGCTTGATAACCTCTGATTTTTGATAGTTTTTCTTTGGCAAACAATTCCCGAATATCGTCATAGGCCTTGATATACGTTACGGGATTCGAACGGGAACTCCGCCCAATCGGGTTTTGATCCACGTATTCGATATGCTGAATTTTATGGTAATAGCCACGCATTTCGGTAAATTGTCCCGCTTTTTCGCCAACACCATCCAACTTTTTCTGCATTGCCGGAAACAGGATTTTTTTGACCAAAGTACTTTTTCCACTTCCAGAAACTCCGGTAATTACTGTCAAACATTCCAAAGGAAATTTGACGTCTATATTTTGTAAATTGTTTTCTCTCGCTCCCAGAATTTCAATGTAATTGCTCCATTTTCTGCGAATACGAGGTGTTTTAATTTCTAATTCTCCATTCAAATATTTTGCTGTTAGTGAACTTGATTTCAGTATTTCGTCGAAAGTTCCCTGAGCTACCAATTCACCACCAAAAGTTCCCGCTTCCGGACCAATATCAATAATCATGTCGGCGGCTTTCATAATGTCTTCGTCGTGTTCGACCACGATAACGGTGTTTCCTAAATCACGCAAAGACTGCAATACTTTGATTAATCTTTCGGTATCTTTTGGATGTAAACCAATACTGGGTTCGTCGAGAATATACATCGAACCCACTAAACTACTTCCCAAAGAAGTCGCCAAATTGATACGTTGCGATTCACCGCCAGAAAGTGTAGCAGAGTTTCTATTTAACGTCAAATAGTCCAAACCAACTTCCGTCAAAAATGACAAACGGTTATTAATTTCCAATAACAATCGTTTGGCAATCTGTTGTTCGTAAACATCCAAATCGATGTTTTTGAAAAAAGTAACCAAATGTTTAATCGGTAAATCAACCAAATCCGAAACGGTTTTGGAATTGATTTTCACGTAAGAAGCTTCGATTCTCAAGCGTTTTCCCTTGCAGGAATTACATTTGGTTTTGCCACGATAACGCGAAAGCATTACCCGGTTTTGTATTTTATAATTTTTGTCTTCCAATTCCTTGAAGAATCCGTTCAAACCTTGAAAATAGCTGTTTCCTGTCCAAACCAAATCTTTCTGCGCATCGGAAAGTTCAAAAAAAGGCTTGTGAATCGGGAAATCAAACTTGTAAGCGTTATTGACCAATTCATCACGAAACCAGCTCATGCTTTCACCACGCCACGGATAAATGGCGTTTTCAAAAATGGATAATGAAGTGTTGGGAATGACTAATTCTTCGTCAATTCCGATGATGTTTCCGTACCCTTCACAAACGGGACAAGCCCCATACGGATTATTGAAACTGAACAAATGGACATTTGGTTCCAGGAAACTGATGCCGTCCAATTCGAAATTATTACTGTAGGAGTAGCGTTTGTGCGTATTCAATTCCTGCAAATGGCAAATTCCTTTTCCTTCATAAAAGGCAGTTTGTACCGCATCGGCAAGACGGTTGTAGAATTCTTCCTCGTCTTTGACAACAATTCGGTCGATGATAAGAAGAATGTCCTTGTTGTCTAAAGTATGGGCTTCAATGTCATCAAGGCGAATAGTTTCATTGTTGACCAATATTCTTGAAAATCCCTGGTTGAGCAAGGCTTTTAATTTGTCTTCCAAAGCTCTTCCGTTTTCCAGATGAATAGGAGCGAGGAGCAACCATTTGCTGTCTGCCCCAAATTCTTTTACGTCTTTGATAACATCAGAAACCGTATTTTTTTTGACTTCTTGTCCCGAAATTGGGGAAAAAGTTCTCCCCACTCTGGCAAACAATAATTTGATGTAATCGTAGATTTCAGTCGAAGTTCCAACGGTGGAACGCGCATTGGTCGTGTTTACTTTTTGTTCGATGGCAATCGCAGGCGCAATTCCCTTGATGTATTCTACCTTTGGTTTGTCCAATCTTCCCAAAAACTGACGGGCATACGAAGACAAACTTTCCACATAGCGGCGTTGTCCTTCGGCATACAAAGTATCGAAAGCCAAACTTGATTTTCCGGAACCCGAAAGCCCGGTGATGACCACTAATTTGTTTCTGGGAATCGCCACATCCACATTTTTTAAGTTGTGAACTTGTGCTCCTTTAATGATGATGTTTTTCTTTGGATCTAGTGTAGAAAGGTCAATTTGCATGTGAAAACCGAATTTTCACAAAAGTAATCAATTTTAAAATGAGAATTGTCATTGAATTATTCCCAATTTTTCAAGTAGTTTTTGAAGTTTTTAAAAACCATGAAAAATTCTGGTTATGGGGCTATGTAACGGTTTTATTGAAAAAAAAGTATGTTGCTAGTTGACGGTATTTTCATTTTTTTTTAAATCTGTTAATTTTATTGGTTTTAACTTGCATTTTATTGTAATTAATTGTTAAATTTGACCTATAAATAACTACAAAAAAACATTAGCCTATACTATAGAACTACTTTTTAGAAGAAATTGCTTCAATTTTTATTAAAAAAAACTAAAAGGTATAACTATGGCTGATATTCAACATTCAGACGCTTTATTGGTAAAAAAATACGTTGATGGCGATGAAAATGCCTTGACCGTATTAATCAATAGACATCAATCGAAAATTTTCGGTTTTATTTATTCAAAAATCTCTGACAGAGACATTTCGGATGATATATTTCAAGACACTTTTATTAAAGTCATACGTACTTTAAAATCAAAATCCTATAACGAAGAAGGCAAATTCCTGCCTTGGGTAATGCGAATTGCACACAACTTGATTATTGACCATTACCGAAAAAACAAAAAAATGCCAATGTTCCGAGAAACTGAGGAATTTTCCATTTTCTCGATAATGAGTGATGATTCGCTTACGATAGAAAACAAAATTATTCAAAATCAAGTTGAAATTGATTTGAGAAAACTGATCGAGGAACTTCCTGCCGATCAAAAAGAAGTTTTGGTGATGCGAATGTACCAAGACATGAGTTTCAAGGAAATCTCAGAAATAACGGGGGTTAGCATCAATACTGCCTTAGGCAGAATGCGTTACGCTTTGATGAATATGAGAAAAGTTATTGATAAACATCAAATTATTTTAACGAATTGATACTATAGTGCAAATTTTTGCGTTGTAAATAAAAACAAAAAATTTACTTCTCTATGGCAAAAATTTACTCTAAGAAACCATCAGTTGTCAACAAGATGGAACCCAAAAAAGAAACGATTTCTTTTTTATTGAATTATTCAAAAGCGCTTAGCGTAATAAAAGTAAAAGGTAAAACTTTCGAAATTATAGCTAATTAAAAAAAAACGTCCCGAAATTATCGGGACGTTTTTTTATGGTATTCCTCCAAAACAGATTTTTTGCCCACCGTTTTGGTGATGATGTCTTTCTCTAAATCCCAACCTCGTGCCGGTGAATATTCCCGTCCGTACCAAATCATTTGCAGGTGTAGATCATTCCAGGTTTCTTCTGGAAAAATGCGTTTGGCGTCTTTTTCCGTCTGGGTCACGTTTTTTCCATTGGATAAATTCCATCGGTACATCAATCGGTGAATGTGCGTGTCCACCGGGAAAGCGGGAACTCCAAAGGCTTGCGACATCACGACACTCGCCGTTTTATGCCCCACGGCCGGCAATTCTTCCAAAAATTCAAAACTCTGCGGCACTTCGCCACCGTGTTTGTCAATCAGGATTTGCGACAAACCGTGGATTCCTTTTGATTTCATTGGCGACAAACCGCAAGGTCGAATGATTTCCTTGATTTCTTCAATCGACATTTTCACCATGTCATGTGGATTGTCGGCTTTGGCAAAAAGCAGGGGAGTGATTTGGTTGACGCGAACATCCGTGCATTGGGCCGAAAGCAAAACCGCGATCAACAAGGTGTAAGGATCTTTGTGGTTCAAAGGAATTGGAATCTCGGGATACAATTCTTTTAACGTATTAATAACAAACGTCACGCGTTCTTGTTTGGTCATTTTAGCTTAAATTTGAATCGTAAAGAAAAGGAATTTCAATGGCAAAGTCAATGGCAAAATTCAATTTCAATGGCAATATCAAATTCAACAACAATTTAAAACTTCTAACCTCTAACTTCTAATCTCAAACTTCAAATGACGACATTAAAAAAAGGGGACAACGCTCCCAGCTTTTCAGGAATTGACCAAGACGGAAACTCCCATAAATTAGCCGATTACAAAGGAAAGAAATTGGTGGTTTTCTTTTATCCAAAAGCGAACACGCCGGGTTGCACCGCAGAAGCTTGCGATTTGAGAGATAATTTTGAACGTTTTCAAGCCAATAATTATGCGCTTTTGGGGGTTAGTGCCGATGCTGCCAAAGCCCAAGCCAAGTTCAAGGAAAAATACGATTTTCCGTTTCCATTATTGGCAGACGAAGACAAATTGGTTATTGAAGCCTTTGGTGTTTGGGGACCCAAAAAGTTTATGGGAAGAGAATATGACGGCATCCACAGAACCACCTTTGTCATTAATGAAAACGGCATCATCGACGAAGTAATCTCGGATGTAAAAACCAAGGCTCACGCTGACCAGATTTTGAAGTAATATTTAGTTTGAAGTAACAAAAAAACGCCAAGGAAAATATATTTGTTGGCGTTTTTGTTGTTGCAAACGGCTGTCATAAGCAAAGTGAATTAATTTAGGATTTATTAAAGGTTGTGTTCACGGGTACTCCCTTTACCAGGGTCTGATATACGACACAGTATCTTTCGGTAAGTTTTGCAAGTGACAGCATTTGCTCTTCAGTGGCATCAGTTTCAAGATGGAATAAAAGACGAATTGAAACGAAACCAACAGGAACTTCCTTTGAAACTCCAAGTGTTCCCCTGAAATCTAGGTCGCCTTCTGCTTTTACGGTACCATCCTTTATTTCAATTCCAATTGCTGTTGCTACTGCTTGGAGCGTAACACCTGCACAAGCCACCAAAGCCTCCAATAACAAGTCCCCACTGCAAGCCAACATTCCAGTGCCACCAGTAGCGGAATGAAGTCCCGCTTCAACCATTGCTTTTCCGGTTTCTACTTTGCAAGAGATTCCTTCTCCAATTTTCCCGGTCGCCTTCAATGTTATGATTGCGGTTTCAGGTTGTTGACGATACTTTTCTTTTAATGGAGCTTGGATGTTTTTTAGTTCTTCTGCATTCATCTTTTAGTTCTTTGATTTTACTGTACAGCAACAATTACTTATAATGTTATGTTACAGTGAGTTTTGAACTAAATTAGTATTATTTTTCGGGTTTTACAAATCATACCAAATACAAAACCAATTTCAAATTAAGCCTAAAACCCAAATTGCTTGTAGCGTGTGTTAGCTGTAGTACACTTATTTACGAAGAACTCCTTTGAAAACTTTTGCGAATTTCTCAAAAGCATAGTTTTCATTTTTAAGCTTTTCAAGTTCAACAGTTGTTTGACCTTTTTGAATAATAAAATTTCTCTCGGTATCAGCGAACTTTTGATTTGTAAAAGTAAGATCTCTATCTTTTCCAAAATTTATCGCAGTATATAAGCTAGTAAATTTTAGTTCAATATTAGTCAATTCGTTTTGATAATATTTGACATCGTTAATATTTAGTTTGTATAATTTCAAGAAGAAAAATGCAAATATTTCGATAAAAACAATAAATGAAATTCGAGGTAAGTAATGTAATAGAATTGACTCAATACCTGGTTTTATTTCACTATCGGTAAAAACAATATAACCTAATCCAAATAAAGCTATCATTGTCATAAATGAACCAATTATCAAATTAATATTAGATTTTCTGTCTAATTTAGATATTTCTTCTAGTATTCTTTCTTTTAATCTTCCGTTAAAACTTATAAGCTGATTTATTTGGCTCCTTTTTTCTGAAGATATTTCCTTAGTGAGATTTATGTTTAATTCTTTAAAAAAGTCAGAATTTATATTGTCGATAAAAAGCTTTTTAATTTTCTCATCATCAATATGAAAATTCATATTACTAGTCTCCTGTAGTTTCTTAGATAGGGCGTCAAAATTCTCCTTGTTTTCATATTCTTGTCTTTTCAAGATATAGTTGAATTCGTCAATTACTTTTCTAATTCCTTCCAGATTTTTTTCCTCATTAACTTCTGATGGATTTAATTCTTCTTTAGGATTTTCATATCTGCCTTCTAAATAGCTAAACATCATTAGTGCTAATGAAATTATTAGAAAAACCCCGCTTACGACTTGAATTATCATCTTTGGGTCTACTTTTTCTATAGAAAAGTGGTCAAAAACTCCTGTTGAGGCAAGGATTATAAAAAAATAGCTAATGATAAATAATAGCGCGGAAATTCTTCCAGTTTTAGATTTTAGTAATTTGCTAATTGCTGGTACAATTATAGGTTTTTTCATAGATGTTGTTTTTGTATTACAGCTAACTTGTATATACTACTGACGTTTGTCAGACTTATTACACCAATTTTGGGTAGATATGTCTGATAAGTTTCATTGTTTATTGGTTATCAAATATAGGATATTTATTTCAAAAATCACTAAAGAGACTTTTTATAATTGGTAGACGAAGACAAATCGGTTGTTGATGAAAAACATCATCGATGAAGTAATTGCCAATTCGAAATAAAACAAAAACGCCAAGAACATATATTTTCTTGGCGTTTTTGTTGTCTAAAGTTGGAAAGATGCTAATTGCTTGGTTCTAATAGTGTATTTGGGTTGTATCCGAAAAGTGATTTTTTCTTGATGATTTCGGCAACTCCGGGAGGAAGCATCGATTCCCAACCGGGTTTGTTTTGACCAATCATTTTCAATACTTGACGAGAGAAAACCTCCAAGTTTTCGGGATCAAAGTTGGTGATGTCCACCACTTTGCCGTTGAATTTGAAAAATTTGTACAATTCCTTCATTCGAGGATGAACTTTCAATGTTCCAGAATTCATGATTTCACCGTTTTCGCCAATCATTGGGTACAAGTACACTTTCATGTCTCGGTAGAATAATTTTCCGAAGGCTTCCAAGATTCCACCGCTCAAATGGCGATAGTATTTTTCGTCAAAAATATCCACGAGGTTGTTTACCCCCATTGCCAATCCCATTCGGGCTTTGGTATAGTTGGAGAAATATTCGACCACTCTATAATATTCCTGAAAATTCGAAATCATTACGGTTTGTCCCAAGGAACAAAGCAATTCGGCTCGATCCATAAAATCTCTTTCGTCTATTTCGCCATCGGAACGCAAGTTGGACAAGGTGATTTCAAAGATGACCAAAGTGTTTTCGGCATCGACCTTGTTTTCGTTCAGGAACATTTTCAGGGACTCTTTGTACATGTCCATATTTACCTTGGTCACGGGGCGGAAACTCCCTCTCAAAGTAAGAATGTTTTTTTTGTACAAGATGGCTGCCGGCAGCACGTTTCTGGCTTGAGGGTCAAATATCACGGCATCCGTCATTCCATTTTTCACCAATTGCAAACTCATCAAACGATTGTCGACAGTTGCAAAACAAGGTCCGGAGAAATTGATGGTGTCTATTTCCAGCTGGTCTTTGTCTAAATGGTCGTATAAATAGCGTAGGATTTTCTTGGGATCGTTGTGTTTGTAATAAGCACTATAAATTAGATTTACCCCAAGAACCCCTAATGTTTCTTGTTGCAATCGCACATCGGTTTCTTTAAAACGAATGTGGAGAATAATATCGTTGTAACCTTCGTTGGGTTCGATTTGAAACCGAATGCCTACCCATCCGTGTCCTTTAAATTGTTTGGCAAAGTCAATGGTGGCCACAGTATTGGCATAGCTGAAAAACATTTTGTTGGGATGTTTGGCTCTGCTTAATCGTTTTTCGATTAGATTTACCTCGTGGGAAAGCATTTTTTTGAGACGACTTTCCGTTACATAGCGACCATCGGCCTCGATTCCGTAAATTACGTCACTAAAGTCTTTATCATAAGCAGATGTTGCTTTTGCAATCGTTCCAGAAGAACCCCCAGCCCTAAAAAAATGTCTCACTGTTTCTTGTCCAGCACCAATTTCGGCAAAAGTCCCATAAATGTTTTCGTTTAAGTTGATACGAAGGGCTTTGTCTTTGATGGAAGGGATTTGTTCGATGACTCTGTCACCCTTGAGTTTTATCTTTTTATCCATATTATTCGAAGTATAGGGATTATTTCTACAAAGTTAATTAATTAGGCTTCTTGTGAAAGAGAAATTAATCCTATTTTTGTAAAATAATTAGCAAATATCGTGCTAGATGAAAGTATATTTTTTAGGAACTGGAACATCACAAGGAATCCCCGTAATTGGCAGTAATCATCCGGTTTGTCTAAGCACTGATTTAAAAGACAAAAGACTCCGAGTTTCGATCTGGATTCATTGGGAAAATCATTCGTATGTCATCGATTGTGGCCCCGATTTCAGGCAGCAAATGTTGGTTTCGAATTGTCAAAAAGTGGATGGAATTCTTTACACCCACGAACATGCGGATCATACGGCTGGATTGGATGACATCCGTCCGTTTAACTTCAGGCAAGGTGATATCCCAATTTATGCCCATCAGCGCGTTATTGATAATTTGAAACTGCGATTTGACTACATTTTCAAAACCGAAAACAGATATCCCGGAGCACCTTCCGTACTACCTATTGAAGTGGTCAACAATCATCCTTTTCCCATTGGAAACAAGACGGCAATTCCCGTAAACGTGATGCACGGAAATCTTCCCGTTTTTGGATACAGAATAGATGATTTCGCTTATTTGACCGACGTAAAAACGGTACATAAAAGCGAAATCAATAAATTAAAAAACCTGAAAGTATTGGTCGTAAATGCTTTGCGAGAAGAACCACACGACACACATTTTAATTTGGAGGAAGCCTTGGATTTCATCACTTTGATAAAGCCTGAAAAAGCCTATCTCACGCACATTAGCCACATTATGGGTTTTCACGAAGAAGTGCAAAAAAGACTTCCGGAAAACGTTTATTTGGCTTACGACAACTTGGAAATTACTCTTTAATCTTATTAGAAATGAAAAAATCATTATTGCTTTACCTTTTTATTCTTGTGCTACTTTTGAATGTTTTTACTTTTATGTATTTCAGTAAAGAATTGGCTTTTGAAAAAGATAAAAGCGCCAGAACGGAAGCGAAATTGAAGAAGAATTTAGAGGCTGCCAATGCCAAACTGGCCGATGTCAATTATTTTTCTTTGGAAAATAATGAAAATGCCCAGAATTATTTCAATCCCGAAACTGCCACCAAAACGATTCAGGTTGAAAAGTTGATTCCTGTTGTAACCGAAAAACTAATGGATTTTAATGCCAATCCTAAAGGAAATCCTTATGTTGGCCAAGATCAAATTGGAGCCAATAAATTTATTGTCAATAAAGTAAAAGTCTTGAACCACCGTTGGATAATTGTCGATTTCAGCGATGGAGAATATTGGGGAGAAGCTTTAATCAAGTATTTTGTCAATGACGATGAAACGGTTTCTTTCGAAACATTCCAATCTTTGTTGTACCAAAAATAGTTTTTCAATCGCAGTTTTCAGTCTCGGTAAGCACTGTAAACTGCGACTGGAAACGGACACTATTTTTCAAGAAGCCAATTCTTGAAGTCATAAAAATTTTGCGGAGAAACTCCGTGACCAATTGGGTATTCTTTGTAAGTCGAATTGATGCCTAAATTTTCCAAGAAAGGTTTTGCTTTTCGTCCCCATTCCACAGGGATTACCTGATCCACGATTCCATGGGAAGTGAATATTTTTAGATTCAAAAAGGAATTTTTCAGATAGTTTTCCTCTAGAATATCTGTATTTAAATAACCACTCATTGCCACGACTTTTTGCACTTTTTCAGGATGCGAAAGCGCCACTGCATAACTTAAAATGGCTCCCTGGCTAAAACCAATCAAAGTCACCTTTTGAGAATCAATAGGATAATTAGCTGCCAATTCATCAATAAACTGGGCAATTGCATCTCTGGAACTTCTAGCTTGGTCGTTGTCGGAAAACTTGTTTTGGTCGGCATCAAAGTTGATGGCATACCAAGCATAACTTCCGTATTGAATGTCGTAAGGAGCACGAGCCGAAACAATATAATATTCATCGGGTAGTTCCGTGGCAAACGAAAATAAATCTTCTTCGTTGCTGCCGTAACCGTGAATCAATACTAAAAGTGGATTCTTGTCGAGTTTTATTTTGGGTTCTCTTACGAGGTATTCTAAAGATAAATTCATAGTAAATATTTAATCTAATTCTTGTCAAGTCGAGCGCAGTCGAGACTATACGCTAGGTCTCGACTGCGCTCGACTTGACAAAATCCTTGTTTAATTTTTAAGAAATGCTTTGAAACCATTTTTGGAAATAATTTCCCAACAAAGGAATTGGTTTTGTTTCGCCATTGATGGCACTGAAAATGCCGTAAGTCCATAAAACAGACAGGAAAACCCACATGGAAATTGAAATCATCGGACTGTCAAAATTACTGATGATTAGTCCCAATGAAATAAAAGTGAGCGACAATCCCAATGCCTGACGAATGTGGAAAGAAGCATAAGAACTTTTTTCTTCTCCGCTGTTCATCGACATCGCAATAAAAACTCCAATGATTAAAATATAGCTTGTTATCGCGGCTGTTTTTCCTTTTTCGATACTGTTGTTTTCCATTTTATTTAACCTAAAACTAATTTCCCTTGATTGTAAATTCCGTATGCTTTTCCTTTGGTTTCCGTTCCCAGAAAAGCGGAGTTTTTAGATTTAGACAAAATATTTTCGTTGGTAAAAATGCTTTTTCCTTCAGGATTGAATAAGCTGATGTTGGCGATTTTACCTTCGGAAATGGCTTGAGATTCAATTCCAAAAGTAGCTTTTCCAGAAGTTAATTTTTCGATCACTTTTTCCAAAGGCAATACGGTCAACAAGGCACCAAAAGCACTTTCCAAACCGATTGTTCCGTTTTTGGCCAAATCAAATTCCATTTTTTTGTGTTCAATGTCAATCGGATTATGGTCGGTTGTAATCATGTCAATCGTGTTGTCCAAAATTCCGGCAAGCAATGCTTGTCTGTCGGTTTCTGTTCGTAACGGTGGCGAAACTTTGCATCTGGTGTCAAAATTTTCCAGTTTTTCATCTGTTAGAACCAAATGATGCACTGCAACGCTGCAAGTAACGTTCAATCCCTTGGCTTTGGCCTCTTTGATTAATTCCACTGATTTTGCAGTTGAAACGGTTGGAATATGCAATTTTCCGCCAGTGTATTCGAGTAGAAACAAGTTTCTGGCGATTTGCAATTCTTCGGCCAGGTTTGGAATTCCTTTTAATCCCAATCGGGTCGAAACGATGCCTTCATTGGCAATTCCGTTTCCTTTTATGTTGGAATCTTGGGCGAAAGCAATGACCACTCCATCAAAATCCTGAACATATTGCAAGGCTATTTTTAGCAAATTGGCGTTGTCCAAACTCTTGTTGTAATCTCCAAAAGCTACAGCTCCGGCATTTTTCATATCGAATAATTCCGCCATGTCTTTTCCTTCGCTACCTTTGGTCAAAGCACCAATTGGGGAAAGTTCGGTAGCAAAACCATTGGCTTTACTTTTTACAAAATTAATTTGTGATTGATTGTCAATAATCGGGTAGGAGTTGGGTTGTAAAGCAATGGCTGAGAAACCGCTTTTTGCTGCAACATTTAAACCGTTAGTAATGGTTTCCCTGTCTTCAAAACCAGGTTCTCCAAGGGAAACGCTGCTGTCGAACCAACCTTGTGAAATATGCAAATTGTCCAGTTTAACTTCCTCGGCATTATCTGGATTGGGAAGTGAAGTTCCTATTTTTTTGATGCTGCCATCAACAATTAAAATATCAACGGTTTGGTTGTGAAAAGGACTTTCGGAATCGATAATTTTGGCTTCCCGGATGATTGTGTTCATAGTGCTTTCTAATTATTGAATATTTTTTTTGCCACGAATTCCACGAATTTTTTCTTAATTGTTTTAAGAAATTAGTGCTAATTCGTGTAATTCGTGGCTAACTTTTTATTTTACGAATCGTATAATTGCCATTTCTGTTACCAGAAAAAGCAATGCAAATATAACAAACCATTTCCAAATTTGATTGTCGGTTCGGTCGGTTTGTAAGGTGTTAAAAACGGTTTCGATAGAATCGACGGTTTTATAGTTGGAAACAGCATCTTCATTGGCTTGAGCCAAATCACTTTCGGTTCTATTGTAGTTGAAACTGATGTTTTGCAAACGTTCTTTTTGGTTGTAAATTCCAAAATTTCCGGCTTGTTCAGGAAAATCGTTGAAAGTCAATTTTACTTTATCGTTTAACATTTGTTGCACCGGAATGAAGGTTTCAGCATCGTTTTTGACTTTCAAAATTTCGTCTTTTGACAAAGTGGCATCAATAAAAAATGGATTGTTGTTACCGATTGTCAATGCATTTACGCCATTATTTTGATTGTTTATTCCCATTTTGTAAAAAACAGGAACAATCAAAGGCGATTGTTGAAAATTAGAATTTTCCCCATTAATTGGGGCAGTAAAAACATAAACCGACGAAATAGGATTGTTGATTGAAGTCAAAAACGCAGTTTGGTCTTCATAATACAAAGCCGCTGGATTAGAACCCGCAATTCCAAAGGAAGTTTTTGTTTTTGGATATTGGAAATTATTGATTTTATTTTCGAAAACATCGCTAAACAAAGGATGATTGAAATTGATTTTAGTGACCAATTTTTCCTTGTTTTCCAAAGATTTGAATTGGATGTTTCCAAAGATTTTCAAAAACGGATTAATGTTCGCTGTTGAAGTTTTTGCCGATGGAATAAGAACGAGGTTTCCACCTTTTTCCACAAACGATTTCAAGGTAGTTTGCAAGGCTTGTGGAATTTCATCTAGTTCGTTCAGGACAATAGTATTTTGTTTTTCGAGTGCATTGTAATCCAAAGTCTCAATTGCAAAATTGTTGAAATTGAATTCGTCATTGGTATAAATCCGAGACAAAAAGTTAGATTTTTCAATTGTTCCAATGCTGATTATATTGTTTTTTTTAGGTTTTGAAATACTGAAATACAAGTTGTTGTCGTATTCTAATCCGTTGTCGGTAATGGAAACGTAACCGTGAAAATCCTTTTTAGGAATGGTAAAATAGATTGTTTTGTCTTTAGTTTCAAATTTCGTCAAAGTCTTTGCAATCAGCTTGTTTTGATTGTATAAAGCGACAGGAAGTTCTTTGTCTTTTTCACCAAAAGCAGATAATTTCAAACCAATTTCATAGAAATCGTCCAAAGTTTGATGAATAAAAACACTGTCAATCGAAGCGTTGTTTTTTTGTTCCGCTTCAGGAATAATAAAGTATGTATTGAAATCGCTGTCAACACTTTTTACTTGCTTTGATTCCAATCCAACAGCATCGGTAATAATAACAACATCTTTGTTAAAAGCTGATTTTCGGGATTTTATTTTCGCCATCGCACTTTCCAACTGAAATGGCAAAGCACTGTACTTCAGGTTTTGTAATTCGGTTCGAATGGATTTGATATCCGTATTCCAAAAAGTTTCGGAATTGGTAATCAGTGAAAAAGTTTGATTTTCAGGAGTGTTTTCGAGTAATTCCTGCACGGCTCTTTTCAGTAATTCACCTTTTTGACCTTTGGCCTGCATCGAAAAGGAATTATCCAAAACGATATACATTTCGTTGGAACTGTTTTTAGTGTCTTTGGCTTTGAAAAAAGGTTGTGCAAAGGCAATAATAAGGCAAGTTAACAATAATAATCTCGTGGCTAAAAGCAACCATTTTTTGATTTTGGAACTCTTTCGGGTTTGAATGGAAAGCTCCTTCAGGAAACGGACATTCGTGAAATATTCTTTTTTGAAACGTCGCAATTGAAACAAATGAACCAGAATTGGTATGACCAACAAGAAAAGAAAATAGAGGATTTCTGGATGTTTGAATTGCATTTTTCAAAGATAGTATTTTGATTTTATATTTCAGAAATTGGATTTCAGATTTTGCGGGAATTTAGATTATATTTGAAGAATGAAATAAAAGATTCTACTGGTATTGTGCGAAAGTCAAAAGATTTAAACCATTAAGTTCATTAAGAAAATTAAGATTTGTGGTGTTCCTAACCTTCTTAATT
Organism: Flavobacterium fluvii; assembly: GCF_900129545.1. GTDB lineage: Bacteria > Bacteroidota > Bacteroidia > Flavobacteriales > Flavobacteriaceae > Flavobacterium > Flavobacterium fluvii. The sequence continues at coordinate 356,118 of NZ_FQWB01000002.1, forward strand.
TTCTTAATGGTTTAAAAAAAGAATATTCACAACATTTCCAGTAGAACCGAATAAAATAATTATGACAAAAGAAACCGCATTGCAATTTTTTGAACACAAGCAAGTTCGTTCTTTATGGAATGAAGAGGAAGAAAGATGGTATTTTTCTATTGTTGATGTGGTAGAAGCATTGACAGATTCTGTAAATCCAACTGATTATTTAAAAAAAATCAGAAAAAGGGATATGGAGTTAGGAAGCTACATAGGGACAAATTGTCCCCAGGTAACTATGTTGACTAATGGTAAAAAGAGGCAAACATTAGCTGGAGATACTGCAGCTATTTTTAGAATTATCCAATCCATTCCATCACCAAAAGCGGAACCATTCAAGCTTTGGTTAGCGAAAGTAGGTAGCGAACGACTAGACGAAATGCAAGATCCTGAAATAGGGATTGACAGGGCTTTGCAACATTATTTGCAATTGGGTTATTCCGAAAATTGGATTAATCAGCGTTTAAAAAGCATTGAAATCCGCAAAGAACTTACCGATGAATGGAAAAGCAAAGGATTAAAAGAAGGCTCGCAATTTGCCATTTTAACCGATATTATTACCAAGGCTTGGTCTGAAAAAACCACCAAAGAATACAAGATTTTGAAAGGTTTGAAAAAAGAAAACCTTCGGGATAATATGAGTAATACCGAATTAATCCTGAATATGCTTGCCGAAGCTTCCACCAAAGATATTTCGCAAGCAGTAAACCCAAAGAATTTTGAGGAAAGTCAAAAAGTGGCCCAACAAGGCGGAAATGTTGCCAAAGTTGCCTTAAAAGAACTGGAAGCCAAGACAGGAAAAAAAGTAGTTACGAGCATTTCTGCCAAGACACTTTTGGAAAATAAAAAGCAATAGCAATTTCAATGGCAATAACAATAACAATGTCAAACATCAATTTCAATAACAAATAACTAATGAAAAAAAACTATTTCTATCTACTATTCATTTTCGCTTTGACAACAATTCAAGCACAAGAAAACAAACTCAATTTGATTGTTGGAACTTATACCAAAAGTTGTGAAAGCAAAGGAATTTATGTTTATGAATTCGATTCCAAAACAGGAGAATTCAGTCTTAAAAGCAATAGCGAGAATATTTCAAATCCAAGCTATTTGACGGTTTCCAGTGACAATAAATTTGTTTATTCCGTGAATGAGATTGAGAAAAAGGGTGCCGCCAGCTCTTTTAAATTTGACAGCAAAAGCGGAAAATTAGACTTCTTAAATACTCAAGAAGCAAAAGCACAAGGCCCTTGTTATATAATTAACGATGATAAAAGCGTGATTACAGCCAATTATTCCAGTGGCAGCATTACAGTTTTTGGAAAAAATGCAGATGGAAGTATTACCGATGTCAAGCAAGTGGTACAACACACTGGAAAAAGCATTAATGCCAATAGACAAGCAACTCCTCACGCCCACATGGTTTATTTTTCGCCGGACAAGAAATATGTCTTGGCCAATGATTTAGGAACCGATAAAGTGTATTTGTATCAATATAATCCCAATTCAAGAACGGAAGTTTTGCAACTAAAAAATAGTATTGACGTTAAACCCGGAAGCGGCCCGCGACATTTAACTTTTAGTAAAGATGGAAAACAGGTTTATTTGTTGCAAGAATTGGATGGAACTTTGACCTCGTTTAGTTACGCCAACGGTTCATTGAAAAAAGTGGGAGAAACCACGGTTGTTGCATCAGACTTTAAAGGAGATATTGGTTCGGCAGACATTCACATTTCGCCTGACGGGAAGTTTTTGTACGCCACCAATCGAGGAACAGCCAATGATATTTCTGTATTCAAGATATTGAAAAATGGAAAATTGGAATTCGTGCAAAGAACGAGCACTTTAGGAAAAGGCCCTCGAAATTTTACGATTGACCCAACAGGAAATTTTCTTTTGGTAGGACATCAATATACCAATGACATCGTGATTTTCAAAAGAGATGCAACCACGGGAAGTCTTGTTGCCACTGGAAAAAAAATAGAATTGTGTTCTCCGGTTTGCTTGGTTTTTACCAAAATTTAATTTTTAGCCGCTGATTTTTAGATTAATTTAAGATCAGCGAATCAGCGGCTATTTTTTTTATTTCTTGTCCTTGCGCTTTTTAGCTTGGTTTTTAAGCATATTTCTATTGACGGAACCGTGTGTTTTTTTCTTGGTTACACCAGGGCCACCCAAATTGACTTTTTTATTCTTTTTACTTTTTTCGTGAAAGGCGCCGTCTCCTTCCAATTTCACCTTTTTCATCAAAAACTTGATCGGTTGACGGTCTTTTTCTGGTTCGATTAGTTTTAAGGATATTTCAACGGTTTCAGGGAAAGCTTCAACAGGTAATTCCATATCCATTAATAATTCAATGGCAAATTTGGATTCTTCTTCGCGAGGAGCGATGAAACTGATGGCAGTTCCCGTGGCATCCGCACGACCGGTACGACCAATACGGTGCATATACAATTCAGGAAGTTCGGGCATTTCAAAGTTGATGACGTGCGTAATATTGGAAATATCCAAACCTCTCGCCATAATATCGGTAGTGATTAATCCACGAAGATTTCCTTCCTGAAAAGAAGCCATCGTGCTCAAACGATAATTTTGTGATTTATTGGAGTGAATTACACCAAATTGATCTGCAAAATCTTCCTCGATACGTTCGTGAACCATATCCGAAATTTTTTTGTTGTTCACAAAAACCAAAACACGACTCATGTCTTCATTCGTCTGCAACAAGTGTTTCAGCAAATTGATTTTGGTGTTGAAATTGGGAACGTTATAAGTAATTTGCGTGATGTTTTCCAGCGGCGTTCCCGATGCCGAAAGTGTAACTTCTTCAGGATAATCAAAATAGTCATTCAAAACTTTATCCACTTCATCCGTCATGGTGGCTGAAAAGAGGATGTTTTGGCGTTTCTTGGGCATCATTGCCAAAATAGCGGTCAATTGGGTACGGAAACCTAAATTCAGCATTTCGTCAAACTCGTCGATGACCAATTTTTGCATTTCTTCGAAACGGATTACATTGTCCAATGTTAAATCCATAACGCGTCCCGGAGTTCCAACCAGAATATCGCAACCTGTATAAACAACTGTTTTTTGAGTATTGATGTTCACCCCTCCAAAAATACCAACGGTACGAACGGACATGTATTTGGTCAGTTTTTCTACTTCCTCAACTACTTGAACCACCAATTCACGTGTTGGAACCAGAATTACTATTTTGGGAGTATGACCGGGCGTAAATTTATATAGTTTTAATAAAGGCAATAAATAGGCAAACGTTTTACCTGTTCCGGTTTGTGCAATTCCCATCATGTCACGTCCCGACATTATAACGGAAAAAGTTTTTTCCTGAATGGGAGTAGGCGTGGTGAATCCCAAATCATCGATTGCTTTTTGTACAGATTTAGGAAGATTGAATTGTTCGAAAGTGGTCATAAAACGTAAATTTTGTGCAAAGGTAGGTTATTTTTAAGGATACTCCTATTTACGATGTTAATGGCTTCATTTTAAGACGTAAAAGGCGAACGGTTTGCATCATTTGAATTTTAATTCCCAAGTCAAGCCAATTGTGTAAATCCAAAAATAACTCCCTTGGTCAAAGCTCTTTTCCTGATGGGTAATACCGAATTGTGTTCCCCAATTATTTTGCTTGTTGTGAGAAGAAAAATAATAACCAGCGTTGAATTTTTGGGATTTCAAGTCGACAATAGGAGCCAAATTTCCACTAATGTTATTCTGGTTGTTTTCAGGAGAATATCCCATACCTGCCGAAAGTTCCAAATAATTATTGGCGTCACTTCGATACCTTCTGAAAATTAAATTCCCCGATTTACTGGTTCCGGTGTCTCCGGGAGTCAGGTACGGACGAAAAGACCAATAGTTGTTTCCGTTGTACCAACCAACGGAACCCGTGTAGATATTGGTTGTGGATGTGGCATACTTCAACGTTCGGAAACCGAGCGAAACTTCAAAGCTTTTGGGCAATGATTTGTATAACTCGGCACCATATCTCATATCTGGAAACAGAAATGAATTTGCCAAGCCGAAATTGACATAGGCATAAAGTCCTTTGGTAATTTTAGGATACAAATCCACTTCATATTGGGCTCCATTTTCATCAAATCTCCTGTTTAGATTTACTTTTGCAATGATGCTGCCATATTTTGTTTGTCGCCCATATTTGAATGAATAGTATTGCATTGGATTAAATGTATCCGAATAAATGTCCACAGATGAATTAATTCCAACAGTGTTTTGGCTGAGTGTTTTGTTTAAATTGATTTTATAATCTTTAGCTTCTTGATTGTCCGGATTTTGATTCAACACCAATTGGATTGTACTCATCGCTTCAAGCGGATTTTCTGATTTTTCGTAAGCACTTGCCTTCAAGGTCAATATTTCGGGATCATTGGGAAAAATTTCCAAGGCGTCATTTGACATTTTCAGGGCGATAAACGGCATATTTGCCCATAATTCATTCTTGATGGCCGCTATCCAAGTGCTTTTTCGTTTGGAATCTTTGCCTAAAATATAAGCAAATTCTTTTCCGGCTTTTTTATAGTCTTCGTCCCATGAATAAGTCGTCCCCAAAAATTCACGAATGTCATGATAATCTGGATATTTTGTCAAAATGAAAAGTAAAGTGTCCTGTGCTTGTTTGCGTTGCTTGTTGAATGCCAACTCACGGGCAGTCTTGAACGAACTGTCCGGATCTCCACTGAATTTTTTTTCTTGCCCCAACATTTGAAAGGTGCAAAAAAATAGCATTATAAAAGTAAGTTTGGTAACTATTTTCGAAATCATGCTTTTGAAAGTTAAGTGTTTTTATTTTCAGCTTCAATAATTGCAAAGCTTGTCTGTATTCTTAATTTTATGTTTTCTGGTTTATCGATGCCTTTGCCTGTGCCAATTTGGCTTTGATTTCTGGGTTGTTTATTCCAGAATCGATTGCTTTTTTGCCAATTTGAACGGCTTTTGCATTTTGGTTCGACCACTTGTATACATCCATTAATGCCAAATAAGCGTCGGTTTCAAAAGGAGTTCTTTTGATGGCTTCCAGCAATTCGGTTTCCGCTTTATCGTATTTTCCGTCCCAAGCCAACATTCGTCCTTTTAAAGTTCGTACCTCGGAATAATTTGGCACTTCATTCAAAATATAATCGCACAACAATGTCGATTTTTTGTAGTCTTTTTTGAATGCCAAATCTCTGGCAACAAGAAAAGTCTGGTCAAAAGTTAAATTCTTTGCCAGGGTTTTTATGGTTGCCAATTCAGCCTTTGAAAATTCAACTGTCGGTTGTGAATATTTATTTAAGGAAGCCGGAAAAATTTTGTTTTTCTTGGTTAAATAAGCATTCAATCTTTTAAAACTCAGCAAGGAATCCGCCATGGTTTTAGATATGTTTTCTTCGTAAACTTTATTGGTTTCGAAATTTTCATTTATTTTATACAGTTCTCCACCGGAATACATGTAATCTTTATAAATATAATCGTTGATGCTTCCTTTGTATCGCATTAAAGGGATTTGATGAATGTTTCTAAATTCTTTGGCAGTGTCTAATCCGTCACCCATCCAAGCTGTTTTTGCAAGCTTGTTGAACTTGTAATTATTCATCAAAAACGAAAGCAAACTCGGGGTTACATCCCAATGGGAAGAAACTGATTTGAATTTTTCCGCTTTTTTCAACATCGGGCTATAAATTAACAACGGCACGTGAAATCTACATAGTTCATCTTTTTGTGGTATCGGGATCAATCGGTGGTCTCCCGTAATGATGAAAATGGTGTTTTTGTACTCCGGCCTTTTGGAATAAGCTTCCATAAAGTTTTTAATGGAAGTGTCCGTATAAAGAAGTGCTGCAAAAATATCTTTGTAGGCTCCTATTTCGTCTTTTTTAACATTCAAGGTGCTGTTTGTATTCAGAATGTTGTCCACTTTCTTCAAATAAACATCTTTTGAAGGAAAATCAAAAGGTTCATGATTGGAAAGGGTCATAATGACATCCAATCGCGGCGTTTTTTTACTGTCCATTTCAGACAATGTTTTTTTGAATATTTCGGCGTCAGGATAGCCCCAAGAAAATCCTCCAGAATTTTCTTTGGTTTTGACATAGCCTGGGCCAAATTTTTTTATATCGGTTACATGATCGATTTCATTGTATTCCAGAAAATTTATTTTCCTGTCAAAACTGGAATCATCACCACAATAATAAGAAGTCGTGTATTCATTTGCTTTTAAAACACTCAAAAGTGAAATATGGGAGGGTAGTTTGGTTAATTCCAAAAATCCTTTTTCTCCATAAGGTAGAGAACCCAATAGCGATGAAGCCGCACCAAAAGTTCTACCCGTATTGCTTACGAAGTTTTCCCAATAGAGCGATTTTGAAGTCAAGGAATCGAGGAAAGGCGTAAAACCTCCATAAGAATTGTTTCCTATAAAATCACTGCCCAATCCTTCTGCTATAATTATTACAATATTTGGTTTTTCTTCCTGAATATTAAAAAACGGAGCCAATACATCTTTTGTTTCATTGAATGGTTTTAGCAAAGGATACTCTTTCTTGTAAACTAATTTAGATATGTCCAATGTGCTTTTTTCATTTTGAAAAGTAGCAATGTCTTTGGTCAGAAAATGGAGTTTGTTTTGATAAACAGCTGCCGTTGAATCAGGAGAAAGCAATTTTAAACTTCCCAGAATAATTATGAAAATGAAGGAAGTGGCAAAAATTTGTCGCCCATTCGTGAACTTTTTCAAAAGGTAATTTATGCCCAAATAAAGTAGAGGCATTAGTATAAAAGGCAGGAAATAGAGTAGGGACAAAGATTCAGAAGCCGTAACCGTGGTGTACATGTCATCCAAGGAATAACCCAATAGATCCGCCCCAAGATTGATGTGCGTGGTAAGACTGTATTTTACCAAAGCAAATTGAATAATGATGACCAAAGCAAACAACACTTTAATCAATACTACTCCAATAGGCTTTTTTATATAAAGAAAAGCAAAATAAAATGGGACAAACAGCAATCCGATGACAACTCCAGCCCAAAAATCATTCAGTAGTTTGTATACCAAAGTGGCTCCAATATTTTGGTTCTCGGAACCATCTGACAGTGTTGAGCAAATTTCGAATAGGCTTAACAACCAAAACGTGACAATTGCCGAAAAAGTTAAATAGATGTAGGTATGGCTATTGTTGAAACAACTTTTGTTTAAAATTTTTTTAATCTCCATTTTTTAGAATAATACTTTTAATATTTAACCTTGGGTCATTCCTTTTCTTGTCATGTGTCCCCATTCTATTTTTTTGTAAAAATAGTAATCTATATTTCCTTTAATTGCAGAATACAGAATAGTTGGATGATTGACAAAAGGTTCCAGGAAAGCTATCAATACTAATCTACGACCTATTGATTTCTTTTTGTATTGATGATAAGTAAGTTCTTCTGAAACGATGGCAACGATGGAAAAAAGAACCGAAAACAAATAGGCGAGGACAATAAATGCAAAAGCATAATCCCATCTTACTTGATCGAGAGCGACAAGAATTCCAAAATAAATGATACCTGCAACTTCAATAATTGGAGCCATTCGTTCGAAAAAGAACCAATACGGATAACTGATAAGTCCCAAAGCTTTATATTTTGGATTAAACCCTATTTTACGGTGTTTTTTGAGTGTTTCGATAGTTCCACGAGTCCACCTGTTTCTTTGGGAAATGAATGTTTTATAATTGTCCGGGGCTTCTGTCCAGCAGAGAGGGTCAGGAATATAAGCCACTTTGTATTTTTGTTTTTGGTCTTCCATGTAGCGTCTCATTCGCACAATAATTTCCATGTCTTCCCCCACGGTATTGGTGTCGTAACCGCCTACTTTGATGGCTATTTTTTTGTCAAACAACCCAAAGGCACCAGAAATTACCAACAAACCATTGAGTCTGCTCCACGCCATTCGTCCCAATAAAAAAGCTCTCAGGTATTCTAAAATTTGTCCCTGTTCCAACCATTTTTTTGGAAAGTTTATTTCAAGTAATTTACCATCCTTGACAATGCATGAATTGGCTATTCTTATCACTCCGCCGGCTGCAATCACTTTGGTGTCTGTAGCTTCCAGAAATGGTTTAACCAATTTTTGAAGGGCATCTTCCAATAGCAAACAATCTACATCTATGCAAGCCACATATTTGTTTTTACTAATATTCAATCCCATATTCAAGGCATCTGCTTTTCCTCCGTTTTCTTTGTCGACCACGGTCAATTTATCAAATGCTGGATTGGTAGATTTATAAACACCGTTTCTTAGAGGCTTGGTTTTAATATGCTCATTGATATAATGATCTATTCGAATTAGGTCGTAGGCTTCAATAAGTTTGCTTAGGCTATCATCTTTACTTCCATCATTTACAATGATAACATCGTAATTCACGTAATGACTCGATAACAAAGAACGCACATTTTCGACAATGTTCAAACTTTCATTGTAGGCAGGTGCAATAATTGAAATGGAAGGAGAAAAAGTAGAAGTCGATATTTCCTTGTAATTGACAAAGCTGTTTTTCTTCATGTATTCAATTGTTTCGACAACTGAAATTATCGCCAATATTACATAAGAAGCAATGGCAACTGCAGCAAAAACAATAAAAAAATAATGAATGATCGACATTATTATTTGTAGAGTACTTGTATCCATATTAGGCGGTTATTGTTTTTTTAGTTTCGACTTCGTATAAATCAGACTCTTCAAAATTGATGCTTTTCAAAATTTCCATTACCAATGACTTGATTTCAAAATTTTCATGATGCATATGTTCCAGTAAAAAAGGTTTGTCGCTATTTTCATGTACATTTTCCATCATTTTGAGAAAAGTGATTTGTTCTTCAAGACTGCGTTCATTGAAACTGTTTTTCAAGATGTTTTTAGCTTCCAATATGTTCAAATGGCTTAATGCAGAAATGGTGTTGATTCTAACTTCTTCACTCTTATGGTTTAACAGTTTGATAAGCTCGTCTTTTGCTTCAAATTGATTGTAAAGTTTAGCCAGTTTTAAAGTAAAATTGACCACGGAATCATTTGAAGATTTCAACCATGGTTTGATGTCTGCAATTTGTGAGTCATTGTTAAGCTGAAGGATTTCCAACAATTGAATCTGGTCCCATTCGGATAAGGGAGTTTCCAAAACATTCAAAAATTCAAGTCCTTTGAAAGCGTATAAATGAACCAAGTATAATTGCATTTCTTTACGGACTTCTTTAGTGGGATGGTTAATGTTGTTCAATATTAATTTATTGACTCCCATTATTTTAAATTGTGTAAGCTCCCTGATTCCTATAGCAATGACATCCCATTTTTTATCTCTCAGTTTGGCTAATGAGTAACGCAAAAGTCCCATTTTAACAAAGAGTTTATCAATAGATTCACCCATTTCACCGGATATCTCATTTCGTAACTTCAATAATGTTGAAATAATAATTTTTCTTTTAAAAGGATCGACTATGGATTCTTTTAATTCGGAGATGATTAATAGTTGTTCTGGGCTAAAGGCTTCCTCTTCATTTCCTGAATACAAATACGTAACAAGACAAGATTCATATTCTTCTTGATATTTGGCCTCTATTTTTGCATTAACTCTTAAATGGTTTCTTAAGCGTTTAACGTAAAGTATCAACAATACGATAATTAGAAAGAAAATACCACTCAGCCACCACGACAATACGATTATTGGTGAAGAGTCATTAGAAGATTCTAAAAGATGTAGATTTTCATTCATTTGGATCTTAATTTATTTTTGAAATGCTAAATCAATAATCTTTTTACCCTGATTACCAATTCATGGGGACTGAACGGTTTGCTCATAAAGTCGGTAGCTCCCAAATCAAAAGCTTTAAGTACGATTTCTTCTTGTCCAGCTGATGAAAAAACGATGATTGGAGTTTGCAGATTCAATTTGTTTCTTACATGACTTATGACTTCTAATCCGCTCACAAACGGCATCATGATATCTGTTAGAATTAGTTCAGGATCGTGCTCTTCGATTAATTCGATGGCTTGCTTTCCGTCAACAGCTATTAACAGTTTATATCCTTCTTTTTCCAATCTAAATTTCAGTAATAATGAAAGGACTGAATTATCTTCTGCCAGAACAATTTTTTTAGGGTTACTCATTATTGTATTATTTGTATTTTAATAATAATTTGATTTATCCTATTTTTCTTTATCAAGAATTAGATGTATCAAATATACTATAAAAAAGTTCATAAATAATCGATAAAGTGCTCAAAAATATAGATAAAGTGCGTAAAATTAAATAAACATAGGATTAAGTTTATGTTTTTTAATATAAAAATATAAGCTTAAAATATAAATTGCACAGAAAATCTTCAAATGGCCAGTTTTTCCTTTAATGGTACAAATTTGCAATGTTCAGTGGGCTGTTTGATGACCAAAATACAAGCAATAATGACCAAAATCACTTTTTGTGTTTTTAGAATTCTTTTTGGAATTTGAATGATGATTTTTTAGTGTCTGGGCAATTAAAAAGCACCCCCTTTGACACAATTATTTAACGTAATAATTATATCAAAAGGGGTGTGATAAAAAGGAATAAGAGATTTTAAACTGGTTTTAAATCAAAATACTATTTCCCAGATTTAAACTTTTCTAAAAATAGCACAAGATTCGTGACGGAACAAGGAGAAAAGTACTTTTTATCTGTATCTGGATCAACAGTCCCGCCGGATACGATTCCGACAAGCAATCCTTGTTCGTCAATAACAGGACCTCCACTCAAACCTCCAAATTGTTCTGGAACAATAACATCTTTTAAAAGAATTCGGTTGCCAATGGTTTTATAATATTCAAACTCATAGACTCTTTGTTTTCCGGTTTCCATTTTTCTTGTCCAGCCTACCACATACAATTTTTCTCCAGCGATTAAAGGAGAAGTTCTTATTTGCAATGGTTTCACTTTTGACCCGTTTTCTTTTATCGAAAAAACGAGCCAGTCATTGTCGTAAGTTGATTTAGCTTCTAAATTTTCAGACTTGTTTTCGTTTAACAATTTATCACAAGCAACCATTTCGGATTTATTGTCCAAAGGATATAAAGACCAGGATTTGATGTTGTTTTCAAATGTTAGGGTTTTCATACTTTCGGGCTTGATGATTTTCAATAAATGTTTTGCAGTTACTGCGTAGGTTTCGTTATTGTATTGCAACAAGAATCCGCAACTGAATTTGGGTTGATCCAATTTGGAGTCAAAAAAATAGATTTTGTTGACTAAAGTAATGGCATCAAATGTTTTGGTTGAGACTTTTTCCTGTCCAAAACACGCCGTCATTAGTATCAGTAAAGTAAAAAAAGAAGCGAATTTCATACTGGTCTTGAATATTTTCATAGTTGTTTTGTTTTTAAAATAAAATGGCAACTTTTTAAGCTGCCATTTGTATCAAAAATAGGAAAAAAACTATTGCACGATGATTTTTTGTGTGTGCAATATTTTTTTAGTGCTTGGCTCATAGATTTTTATAATGAAAACCCCTTTTGATTGCAGGTTGATGTTTTCCTGATGATTTCCGTTAAGAGTCCCTTTTCTAATTTCTTTTCCTAAAATATCATAGATTTTAAATTCGGTTTCAGCACCATCATTTGCCACTAATACAGAAAAAGAACCTTTATTGGGAACTGGCCAAACGGTAATTCCGGAGTTGATTTCTGCATTGTCTACTGTTGACAACAAAGTGTATCCGCTCACAATATTCACTTTACGAGTCATGGTTCCTCCAGTATTGTCCGTCACGGTGAAATTGAAAGAGCCTAATCCATTGGCTGTTGGGGTAAATTCTACCACATCAGAAACTAAAACGGCATTTCCGTTAACTACGTTGGATACAGCATAGCTAACACCACTTGTAAATCCTTTGGAAAGTTTTTGGATGTTGATACTTACTTTATTTCCTGTTGGAGATTCATAATGCGGTAGGGACATCCATTGTAAATACTCGTCAAGGTTGGTGTAACCATCTAAATTGGCATCTAAATTTGAATCGGAGAAATCCCCGTTAGCAGAATTAACATTTGTGCCTTTAATAGTTTCCCACCAATTTGGTAATCCATCATTGTCGGAATCCCAGTTGGCAGCTCTATTGATTACGGGATAGTTTTCATAACCGCCAGCATCTGCTTCATTGTCTGGAAAACCCTTTTTGCCGGTTACACTTCCTGTTACGGAATAGGTTCCGCCTAGAGTTTCGGTAATCATTCTTTGATCGTGATTGTCCAATTCAGGTTGCGTGCATCCCACGTCGGAAAGTACAATTTTATAGGCGTTTGCAGCCGATTGAGTGGTTACATAGGAAGGAAAAAATGGCGTTGTTACAAATGTTTCATAGTTAATTGTAACACCATTTGACAACCTGGATCTTCTTCCCAATTCTTGATTTGTTTCATTAAAATAACCAGGCATAATATTGCCATTAAAATAGGCTCTTTGCATACCCCCAAAGTCATTTTCATGATCCATTGTCAATGCATACTGCTGTAATTCCATACCAGGCCCTGGTTTGTAATAATTACCAACAAAGTTGACTTCTTTGGTTCCTCCATCTGTTGTTCTGGACCCCCAATTGTAAACTACATTATTGGTGATGTCCATTTTACCGGCAAAAAAATTATTTGCATCTAGTCCGCCACCTAAACTCCAATTACGTCCGTAGTTGTGTGCTAAAAGGTTGTGATGAAAACTTCCGATATCGCCACCAATGGTTGCTGCATACCCGTGTTGGGTTCCAGCTGGATAATTTGTGTGTCCAGCAGCATTAAGTGCTTCTGAAATCAAGGTTCTTTGCAACGTAATATTTTTACCTGAGCGTGAACTAAAAGATTCATCTATTGTCCAACTGATGGAGCAGTGATCAATGATACTATTGTTGGCGCCTGTTAATCCCATACCGTCGAATGTTGCTCCACCACCTAATCTCACTCTTACATTTTGAACGATGGCATCATTACCAGTAATTCCAAAAGGAGCCGAGCGAATACAAATTCCTTTTCCAGGAGCGGTTTGACCTGCTACTGTCACATAAGGCTGACTCAATACCAAACGAGAATTCAATTGGATGATTCCTGAAGTGTTGAAAACAATGGTTCTGGGGCCAATGTCGTTCGTAACGGCATCACGCAAACTTCCAGGACCACTGTCATTCAAATTGGTTACGGCTACCACTTTTCCGCCTCTTCCTCCACGTGCAAAACGGCCATAGCCTTCAGCTCCAGGAAAAGCCAATTGAACTGGACGAAAACGCCATAAATTCCCTTTAACTATTACATTGTTTGCTAAAACTTCATCTACTCGCCAATAATAAGTTGCACCTGTATATAATCCATTAACTGGAAATGAAGTGTTTGTTTTAATTTGATTGCCTTTATATTCAGCTGATGCTGTCGTAGCATTTTGAACAGCTGTTAAATCAGTTCCAAAATAAATATTGTGAGATAAAGCATCATCGGCAGAAGTCCATTGCAATAAAGTACCTCCAGAATTTAATTCGACATGTTCGTCATTATGACCAGGAATTGGGTTTTTTGCTTGATCAAAAATATTAGGAGTGTTTAATTCGAATCCATTAAGCATTACATTTTTTACATTTTCGGTTCCTGAAGTTTCGGCTGCAAATAATATAACCACATCTGTTCCAGCTGTTGCTTGAAATTTCAAATAAACTGATTTTGCATCTGCTGTTTTTACTGCTCTTACAGTTGGAATTACATTGTCGAAAATCAAAGTTCCATTTACAGAAACATCAATAGGGCTAAATGTATTGGTTGTAGGACTATCTACTGCATTCAAAAAAGCCAGAAGAGTGTGATTGCCAGTGGCTAATCCACTGATAGTTAATTCGATTGCTCCACCTAGGTTTGCCGTGCCGTCCTTTACCGTCACACCATCGCTGATTAATCTTGCATAATCAGGTGACAGTAATCCAGCTTTGTACCAATTTGTAGCTAATTGAGTTCCATTCGTTCCTTTAGTTATCTTGAAAGTAACTCCATTTTCTGTTTTGGAGGCAGTGGTTCCAGAAGCAATTACCCAAGGTATGTAGCCAGGTTCGCTAACTTCAGCTGTAGATCTTCCAGATTGGTCAAAATCAATTTTTACGACAGGATTCTGTGCAAAAACGCCGGTTGCAGACATAGTAAGCCAGACTATTGTGGTAATTAGTGATAGCTTCATCGTTTTTTTAAACATTTTAATTGTGGTTTTTGGGTTAGTAGTTTTAATGATATTAAAAATTGTATATAATAAATTAGTTCTGTTCTGTACTGTTATGGTATGTGGTCTGTACTCTTTTATGGCTCTAGGGATAGTTAAATGTTTTTTTAATATTTCTAAAAAAAAACTATTTTATTATCCTGGAGAGTTCGTGTAAGTATGCTGCATTTTCCAAATAATAATTATGGCCTTGACCTTTAAGAATGATCAATTGATCAGTTGGTTTCAAGAATTCTTTCAATCGGTATGAGGAAGTTTTTGCCGGGATTTTCTTGTCATTATCTCCGTGAATGAGCACAATTGGGCATTTTGTTTTTTGTAAATACGAATAAATAGGGAATTCATATCTGCTTAATAATGGAATTGGCAAGTAGAAAAATGCTCTTTGAGCCTCATTTTCCATACTGTAATAGGGAGCTTGCAGAATCAGCATTTTAGGATTGTTGGATGCTGCAATTGAAGCAGCTGGTCCAGTTCCGGCAGAATATCCAAAAAGGATGATGTTCTTTTCTTGATATTCTTTTTTGAAGTAATCATAAACGGATTGCATGTCCTGCTTGAATTGCTTTTCACTGGAAATTTCACCTTCACTTTTTCCATATCCTCTAAAATTAAGAATGAAAAGATCGTATTTCAAATCAGTATAGGGTTTAGAATCAACACCTATGCTGTCAATCATCCCTCGACCACCCGGAAACCATAAAATGAGTCCTTTGGATTCTTTTGCCTTGAAAAGCACTCCATTGAGTTTCTTTTTGTCGGGCATGGGAATGTATCGTTCTTCAAACGGTTCCGAAAATTTGAAAACGTGTTCGTGTTTGAGTTTTACGGATGTGTTAAAAAGCACTTTTTCTTGTGAAAAGTAATAAAAGCAACACAGGCTTACATATAAAACAAGTACCAGTATCAGTACCCATTTTAATATTTTTTTAAATTTACTCATCTTTTTATCATTTGCTTTAACGATTAAGCAATGATACTGAATTTTATTTGTTTTCACAAAAAAAATAAAAGACTAAAAAAATAAACCGTGTTTAGTTAAGAATATGGTTTTAATTGTAATAAAAACAAGATAATTTCATGAATTATATTTTTTTCAAATAATCGTCAATAAAATTGAAACCCCAACCCGGTTGTTGGTGAGGATAGGCAAAACCGTCTTTCACAAGCATTGGATTATCGATATAATCATCAATCCAATCAAAAGATTCCGCGCCAACGCCATTTGGAATCGTGCACAACAACGGTACGTCATAATCTTTGTAATAATGCGGCAATACCGGAATGTGGAATCCTGCCGCAATGGCCGCACTTTCTCTCCAAGCTTCGACACCGCCTATTCTCAAAATATCGGGTTGCCAAATATCGATTGCTTTGCGTTTGATTAATTCGATGAGCGGTTGGGTGTTGAATTCCCGTTCGCCCATTGCCAAAGAAATTCCCGTTTGGTTTTTCAAGGTTTGATAACCATCAAAATTTTCGTGGTGCAACGGTTCTTCAAACCAATAAATGTTCAAGTCGTTTGCGGCTTTCGCCAATTGGATGGCTTCGGGCAATTTCATTCCCTGATTCGCATCAATCATGATGTTGACATTGTCTCCAACGGCTTCTCTTACTCTTTTCAAGCGCTCCACGTCGGTTTTCCAATTCGGGGAACCCACTTTTATTTTCACGGCCTTGAATCCGCGATCCACATAATTGGTAACTTCTTCAATCAATTCGTCGATGGAATAGGAAATCCAGCCACCGGAACCGTACAAGGAAACTTTTTCTTTGTGGGTTCCCCATAATTTCCAAAGCGGTTGTTGCAAGGCTTTGCCCCAAGCGTCCCACATCGCAATGTTGATGGCACCTTGAACCCAACTCAACAATCCATTTTGTCCAAAATATTCGTGCAAATGATTCAGTTTGTCAAACACAAGTCCCGTTTCGTTTACCGAATGCCCAATTACGGCATCCATGCAATCTTTCAGGGCCCCTTTGATGGCTTCAGGCGAATATTGGAAGGACAATAAATAGGATTCCCCCACAATTCCGTTGCGAAGTTTCAAGCGCAACACCACAAACGAAATTTCGCTGAGTGTGTGCGTGGCATCCGATATGGGTTTCTTTAAAACACTGACCAATTTGAATAGTTCGATTTCCTGTATTTGTAATTCTTTATCGTTCATGTCAATAGTTTGTTGATTCTGTTTTTTTTGTGGTTCTACTGGAAATATTGTGCGTCTATTCTTTTTTCAACCATTTAGAAAATTAAGGTTCATTAAGTTGTTTTTACTTTATTTTGGATGAAATAGTGCTATTTATTTTCAAGCCATTAATTAACATACAACTAAAAACGCTCTAAATCTTAATTTTCTTCATTCCCTTAATGGTTTACCTTTTTGTCTTTCACGCAAAAGCCAGTAGAATCTTTTTTGTAAATAATTCGAAGTAAAATTAAGAGTATTCTAAGTTATCATTATTAACTCAATTATCTAAATTGTGCATTATTTTAGCATTCAAAAGTAGTTAATGTCTTTTTGATGTTTAAAAAAGTCTATTTTTGTTTTAAAAATTCTTTTCCACCAATAATTGAATAGTTTCCAATGAAAGCTGAATACAGAAATGTAATGGACAACAACGAACATTCGTTGCGGGTTTCGTTTTTTCAGGACAATGAATTTCCGGCTTCTTGGCATTTTCATCCGCAATACGAACTGACTTATATCGTTAGCAGCAGCGGAATGCGTTATGTTGGCGACAGCATCCATAATTTCGGCAAAGGCGATTTTGTGTTGGTTGGCACTAATTTGCCCCATTCCTGGAAAACGGTTGGAGCCCAAACTTCAAAAGTGGAAGCCGTGATTATCCAATGGAACGAAGACTTGTTGGGCAATGATTGGATCCAAAAACCGGAATTTTACACCATTAAAAAAATGCTCGAATTATCCGCCAGAGGAATTAAATTTCCGGTCAAGACTGCCGTTAAAATGGAAGAAAGACTTATGGATTTGGTCGATTTGCCTCCATTCGAAAAACTGATGCGTTTTGTGGAATTGTTGAACGAACTGTCCAGTAAAAAAGATTTCACGCTTTTGTCGTCTTCGAGTTTCAAAACCAATATTACCACCGAGGACAGCGACAGGATAAGCATTATCCAGGCGTATGTAAAAAACAATGTGCAATCCAAAATCCAGCTTTCGGAAGTGGCCGGTTTGGTTGGACTTACCGAAGTTTCGTTTTGTCGCTATTTCAAAAAAGTGCACAACAAGACATTCGTTACTTTTTTGAATGAATTCAGGATTGCCCTGGCTTGCCAGTTATTAATCGAAAAAGACCATACGGTTTCGGAAATTGGTTATCAATGCGGATTCAACAGCATCAGTTTGTTTCATCGATTGTTCATTCGTTTCATCAAATTGACGCCTTTGGAATACAGAAACAGTTATAAATCTATCTAATACGAATTAATCAACGGTGATTTTCCATTAAGCCAATTGCCCAAATTTGCTCCGCAAAGTCTCCGACTTTGAGGATGTGTTCGTCAGTCTGTGACTGACATAAAAGAAAAAATCTAGAATAAAATCGGTTGGAAACCGAAAGTCACTGCCTCAAAGTCGGAGACTTTGCGGAGCGGGTCTCGTGTAACGGCTGTTAGCTGAAGTACTATTTTATTCCACAAAAATAATTGCTTCTAAAGATTTGTTTCTTGTTTCAATGATTAAATTTGAAATAGAGTTTTCAAAATTTTGTATATCAAAGTGATCAAAAGTTGTGTCAAAGATTTTAATAGTTAAATCGTCTATTAATGTGTCTGAACTGTTTTTTAATGTTTCGTAAAGTTTTCTATCTATTGGTAAGATTAAGTCATAAAATCTTAAACGATATCTTGTTAATTCATCAATCATTAAAAGGTTTATTGTTGACCGATCACTATTACTAATTGTACGACCTTTAAAGCTCTCAAGAAATGTTAAGATCTGATCGTGAAATTGAAAAAAATAAATAAGATTGTTATCCAAAACAATACTTTTTAGAAAATCAACTTTTCGGCTCGTATGTTCATTTTTTTTCTCTTTATGCTGACTAATATACCAAATATAAATTGAGAACCCTAAAGTAAAAGTTGCAATTATTATATTGGAAATTTTATCTACTTTGTCAAGTAAATCAGTTTCATTTTCAAAAAGATAAAATTTAAACATCTAATCTAATGCTGTGTTTTCTCGTAAAATTCTTTTGATAGCTTCTTTTAACGGCTTTTCGTAAGGATATTCACCTTTATTCATAAAGTTGAATTTTTCATAGAACTTATCTTCTTTATATTTCTTTACAACATTTATAAAAAGCTCTTCAAAAAAAGATGGATTTATAGAAAATAGATCTGAAGGAATAATAATATCAATTTTATCATATTGTTCGGCTACAGAATCAATTTTACAAGCAATTCTGACTTCTCTGCCTCGATCTCTTCCTGTAAATATTTTAGCGCCTTTCGTTCTATATAATTCTAAATCTATTGTATAGCTCATATCACATCATCTTTAGTAATTAATATTTTTGCACTTATAATTGTTCCTGGAAAACAGTCTTTAATATGTTTTACATATTTTCTATCTGGTTTATCTTCAATGTTTCCACTCTCGTTAAACGTCATAACTTTAAAACTATCTTTACCTATCAATTTATCTCTTATTTCATATTTTCCATCAAAGATAATATTTGTATTACCAGATATCAAAGATAACCTTGATATATTATCTAAATCTTGTGAGTTTGATTTTAAATTAAAGAAACTTTCTATAAATCTAATTGATCCGTTTCCTCTCTTGTAATCTTCAATCGGTATTGAAGTAATTCCTTCTTGAAGAGCATATAATGTCCAAAGAGTCTCTTCATCAAATGATTTCGAAAACCAATTATTTTCAGTATATTTTTTTGACAGTTCAGCCATTCTATCTTTAATCTCAAGATTAGTACATTTTGGAGATTTAAATTTTTGGTAGATAGAATCACCAAAATTCAAAATTACTAAATGATATATTCCATATGCTGATTTTAATTTTTCATTAGAAATTTGTTGAAAATAACCTGTTGAATACCTGAAATTTTGAGTTGAATGTTCTTCGGCATTAATTAAGATTTCTCCAAAAACCGTGCTTAGGTTTTCTATAGTATCTATTGATAATTTTTTTTGTATTGTTTCAAGAGAACTTATTACGTGTTGAACTAAATCAGTTGCATCAATTTCTTTTCTTTTGTCATTATTTATGCTCTTTTTTTCTTTGTTGTGAACACATAGTTTATAAGGTACAATGTCCTCAAATTTATGGACTTTTTTGTTAATAATTGCAGGAGAGCCAATTGAAAAAAGAATTTTTTGGATGTTCTCGTCTTCTATATTTCTTCCACCAATTGTTCGCAAAATAGGTCTTGTTTTAGAATATAAACTTCTTTTTTTTCCGAACTTAAATAAATCAATTAAAATAATGTCTAAAAATATTTGCGCTGAAAGATCAATATCTTTACAATTACTGTAATCAATTATGATAGTTCTGAATGCATCAGAAAGAATAGTATTAACAAGTGTATATATAAAGCGTAAAGAATTATTTCTCTGAGTATTTAAGCAAAAATTTTTCGGAATTTTTATTTTATACTCGGATTTTTCGTAATCTATTACATAATCAGAATAATAATAATCAACACCTTCAATTTTAGCTAATATAAATTTGATGTTTTTTGGCAACCATTTATTAATTTGCATTTCGTATGATAGGTCACCATCTAACTCTTTATTAAGAGTTAAATTATAGTTTAATGCTATTATTCTTTTCTTTTTTTGTTTACTTTTAAATATAAGTTTTCTTTTAAAACGTTTACGAATTATATATTGAGATGGTTGTTTCAATTTTGCGGTTTTTAAGTATTTCTACTAACTTGTACATAGTAATGACGTGGTCGCTAGTATACACCTAATTTTGGGTAGATTGTAGTGATAAGCGTCGTGCTTTATTTTAAGTCAAATATATAAATAATTATTTACAAATAATTAAAAGAACTTTTTGCTTGTATATATTTTAAAATCGTAGTGCGATTAATCAAAATCCTTCAAAAACGCCCAATCCAAATAGGGCAAAATCATATTTCACGGGATCGTTCGGGTCGAGTTCACGAAGTTTTGAATCGAGTTCTGCCAAAGCTTTTCCGTCGTTTTGCTTTCGGGTCAACAAGCCCAATTTTCGGGCCACATTGCCGGAATGCACATCGAGCGGACAGGATAGGAGCGAAGGCGAAATGCTTTTCCAGATGCCCAAATCAACGCCTTTGTTGTCTTGGCGACACATCCATCTCAGGTACATGTTGATGCGTTTGGCCGCAGAGCCGTTCATCGGGTCGGAAATGTGCTTTTGGGTTCTGTTTTGGTGTTCGATTTCGAAGAATGTTTTCTTGAATTCGGAAATGCTTTTTTGCATCGAATTCGATTCTTGGTGTTTGGCAAAAACAGCTTCGAGACCGCCGTGATTTTTGTAAATGTGTTGCAAACCTTTGATGAAACCCATAAAATCTTGTCCGTTGAAGGTTCGGTGTACAAAAGTTTCCAATCGTTCCAAATCATCTTCGGTATGCGATAGCACAAAATCATGAGGCGAATTCCCCATCAAATCCATCATCTTGTGGGAGTTTTTGATAATCATTTTGCGATTGCCCCAAGCGATGGTGGCGCTCAAAAAACCGGCAATTTCGATGTCTTCTTTTTGTGAAAACAGATGCGGTATTTGAACGGGATCACTTTCGACGAAATCCAGCGTGTTGTATTGCAAGACTTTTTCGTCAAGGAAGGATTTGAGTTTTGATTGATTCATAATATGACGCTGATGAAACTAATTTTTCTGTTGATGTCATTGCGAGGAACGAAGCAATCTCATCCTTGATTAATTTATTTGTTTTAAACTGAACACTGCGACTGCTTACTGCCCACTAATTTGCCCATCCACCATTACCAGTTTTCTATCGGCCATATTGGCGAGTTCTTCGTTGTGGGTTACAATCACGAAAGTTTGTCCAAACTCGTCGCGCAGTTTGAAGAATAATTGGTGCAGGTTTTCTGCGGAATGCGTGTCGAGATTTCCTGAAGGTTCATCGGCAAAAATGATGGCAGGTTTGTTGATTAATGCTCTCGCCACGGCCACACGTTGTTGTTCTCCGCCCGAAAGTTCGTTGGGTTTATGGTTGATTCGATGTGAAAGTCCGAGATATTCCAACAGTCTTTTGGCTTCCGTTTCTGTTTCCTGTTTTGATTTATTGGCAATGTAAGCGGGAATGCAAACATTTTCCAAAGCAGTGAATTCCGGCAATAATTGGTGAAATTGGAAGATAAATCCCAAATTCAAGTTTCTGAATTTGGACAAGGTTTTGTCGTTCATCGTCAGGATGTCTTGGTCGTTGATGCGCAATCCTATTCCGTTTTCGATGGTGGGTTTAGCTTCGCTCTGTTCGTCCCGATAGTTATCGGGACTCGGGTGATCCAATGTGCCAAGAATTTGCAAAAGTGTCGTTTTTCCGGCTCCAGAAGCGCCCACGATGGAAACGATTTCGCCTTTTTGGATATGTAAATCAACTCCTTTGAGTACGTGAAGTTGGTCGTAATATTTATGTATGTTTTTTGCTTGTATCATGAATTGGAACAGTTTTCACAAAGAAACAAAGATTTTGGCTGATTTCTAAAATTATCTTTTGACTTTGAGGTAAAATAAAATTTAGGATGATGGTTTTAAATCGTAAATCGAATATCAAAAATCTGAAATTATCTTGGCATTGGATTTGTATCTTTGTTTTGAAAATTTAAAAAATGAAAGAAGAAATTCAAGTGGAACAAGCAGACAATAAAAGCAGGGATCTTATTCTGGGATTGTTGTTTGACGGAATCGGAATGTTGTCATTTTCTATTCCGCTCATTGGAGAATTCTCGGACGTGGTTTGGGCTCCAATTGCCGGGTTTCTGATGACGAGAATGTATAAAGGCAAAATGGGGAAGGTGGCTGGAGTTTTTGCTTTTCTGGAAGAAGTCATTCCGTTTAGCGATGTGATTCCTTCTTTTACCTTGACCTGGATTTATAATTATTGGATAAAAAAGAAAGGTTGATTTACTTTTTTTCTTCCTTGAAGAAGAATCCCAATCCCATACTTTTCAACATTTTCTTTGAAAAGGGAAAGAAAAATTTGGATTGGCCAAAAAGCCAACCAAAGAACATCAGCAAGAAAGGATACAAGGGCAACACCAAAAGAATAAGAATTAAATAATAGGGAATCCAATGGGTGTTTTCATTATTGATGCCTAAATAATTCATTGCAAAACTAGAAATCTTCGCCGACAAAGAACCGTTTATTGCAAAAACCACAAAAATAATTACCAATTGAAAATTCGATTCAATGCCCCAACGTTTTTTTAAGTCCCTCATATTCTCTAAATAATAACAAATATAGTGAGATTATCTGGTTGGAACATAACCATTCAATTTTTGTTTGAAAGTGTTTTGAAAATAAATCATGTAATTATAAATTAAGTAATTCACTTCATAGCCATAGTGGATTTGTGGTTCATAGTTAATGGTCATTTCATACAAATTCGGGTTGTATCGTTGAGGTTGCAATACACGATTGTTCCATTCGTTGACATAGATTTGGTTTTTGATTTCCAAATAGCTTAGCGAATGATAACCTCGGGGTTGAGACATGCTAACGAGCCAAGTACTAAAACCGGGGTCTATGATAATTACCTCATATTGCAAGGAATCATTGGCAATTCGAATCGTGTCATTGGTAATCCGAACTGGTTTTTGGGTAATTTGTATGGAGTCGTTTTTGATGGTCAATGTTTTCTCGGGACTTGAAACTGTTGATTTCGAAGAGTTGCAACCCATAATTAGGCAAAGAAGAAATGCGATTATGTAAATATAATTTTTCATGGGCGTAAAATGAACCATAAAATTACAAAAACAAATAGTTGATTAGTAGTTTTTTAGCATAAAAAAAGGCCGCCTTTTCAGACAGCCTTTTTGCTTATAATTTGAAATTATTAACCTAATATGCTAATAATTTGTGAAGCTAATTCAGTGCCAATTCTATCTTGGGCTTCTCCAGTTGCAGCACCAATATGTGGAGTCAACGAGATTTTTGGGTGCATCAAGATTGTGATTTCTGGTTTTGGTTCGCTTTCAAAAACGTCTAAACCGGCAAAAGATACTTTTCCGGAATCCAATGCTTTTATAAGAGCCACTTCGTCAATAACACCACCACGAGCACAGTTTACGATTCCAACACCATCTTTCATGGTTGCCAATGCAGCTTCGTCAACGATGTAACCGTCTTGGGCAGGAACGTGCAATGTGATGAAATCAGCCTCTTTGAACAATGATTCCAATGATTGGGATACGATAGTGGTTGTGATAGATTGTCCGTCGAAAAATTCAACTTTCACGTCTACTTGCGGGATGAACATATCGGCAGCGATAACTTTCATTCCCAAACCTAAAGCCATTTTTGCCGTGGCTTGACCAATACGACCAATTCCAACAACTCCAAGGGTTTTTCCTCTCAATTCAACTCCATCAGCGTATGCTTTTTTCAAACCGTTAAAGTTTGTTTCTCCTTCAAGAGGCATATTTCTGTTGGAATCGTGCAAGAAACGAACACCAGAAAGTAAGTGGGCAAAAACTAATTCAGCCACAGATTCTGATGAAGATGCTGGCGTGTTGATTACGTGAATCCCTTTGCTTTTTGCATAATCCACATCGATGTTGTCCATTCCAACACCACCACGACCAATAATTTTCAATCCTGGACAAGCGTCAATAATATCTTTACGAACTTTGGTAGCACTTCTTACCAAAACTACGCTTACGTTGTTTTCGTTTACAAAGTTGGCTACTTGTTCTTGCGCCACTTTTGTAGTGATAACTTCAAATCCACCTTTTTGTAAGGCTAGAATTCCACTTTCTGAAATTCCGTCATTGGCTAATACTTTCATTGTTTATAATTTGTATAATGTATATTGTAAAATTGTATTTGGTATTTCAAAACTGAATACTGTTCACTAATTACTGAACACTTTTCTCTAAAGCTTGCATTACGTCAACTAAAACTTGTACGCTTTCAATTGGCATTGCGTTGTAAATGGAAGCTCTGTAACCACCCACTGAACGGTGTCCTGGCAAACCAGAAATTCCGGCTTCTTTCCACATTTTATCAAATGTTTCAGTGTGTTCAGCGTTGTTCAACAAGAAAGTAACATTCATGTTCGAACGATCTTCCACTACGGCAGCTCCTTTGAATAATGGGTTTCTGTCAATTTCTCCGTATAATAAAGCAGCTTTTGCATTGTTTAGTTTTTCAACTGCTGCAACACCACCTTTTTCTTTGATCCATTTCAAAGTCAATAAAGCAGCGTAAACAGGGAAAACAGGAGGAGTATTGTACATACTCTCTGCTTTGATATGTTTGGCATAATCCAACATGCTTGGAATGGCTCTTCCGTTTTTACCAAGAATTTCTTCTTTAATAACCACCAAAGTTGTTCCTGCAGGTCCCATATTTTTCTGGGCACCGGCATAAATAATGTCGAATTTAGAAAAATCCAATACTCTTGAAAATATATCAGAACTCATGTCGCAAACAACAGGGACATTTGTAGCCGGGAATTCTTTCATTTGAGTTCCAAAAATGGTGTTGTTACTTGTACAGTGAAAATAATCAGCATCACTTGGTATTTCGTAACCTTTAGGAACATATGTATAATTATCTTCTTTAGAAGAACCTACAATTACGGTTTCTCCAAAAAACTTGGCTTCTTTGATGGCGGCAGTTGCCCAAGTTCCAGAATCAAGATAAGCGGCTTTTCCATTTTCTTTCATCAAGTTGTAAGGAACCATCAAGAATTCAAGACTGGCTCCACCTCCAAGAAAAAGAGCCTGATAACCTTTGCCTTCAAGACCCAAAAGTTCAATTGCCAAGGCACGAGCTTCGTCCATAACAGCAACGAAATCTTTGCTTCTATGCGAAATTTCTAAGATTGACAATCCTGAATTATTGAAATCTAAAATAGCTTGTGCTGATTTTTCGAAAACTTCTTGTGGTAAGATAGATGGTCCTGCGCTGTAGTTGTGTTTTTTCATAGTATAGATTGTGTCCAAAAAATTAAAAGTGCAAATTTCGGGAATCAGAGTCGAATAAGCGTTAAATAATTCGTAATAATTAAACTTTTTTTCATTTTGTTGTTAACAAAAACGAAATGGTATCGACGTTATCTGCATAATCCCATAAATTAGGTCTTTGGGTTTCTCCAAAAGCAATGCTGTTTTTTGTTAAATTGTCGCTTACAATACATTGAATTTGTTCACTCTCAGATTCTAATCTAATTTTTAAATCTTCCAGGTTTTCATAGAATTCATAGAAAACACTTGAAATTGGCGAAGCATAACTAGAATCTTCTTTAATGGTTAAAAAACCATTGTCCAACAGTTTGAAATTGCTCATCAAGAAAACCGCCTTGTTGTAATCGTAATTGTTGGCGTATTTTTCATAATGAATGATGTCTTGGTATTCGAAAATAGCTTCAAAAAAAGCGTTAAAGGAATATCCCTTTGGCACAAAAAGTTTGGAAACATTGCGACATCCCAAACCAAAATACCTGAAAATATCTTCGCCCAAAGCGATGAGTTGTTCTTTGTTTTCTTTTCCGTTTAAAACGGCAATCGAATTTCTGTTTTTTCGAATAATGCTTGGCTTGTCCTTAAAATAATAGTCAAAATAACGCGCCGTGTTGTTGCTTCCCGTGGCGATTACGGCATCAAAATTTTCCAGTTTTCCTTCAACAAAAGTGATTTTATTGGAAAGTTCCGGTTCGACGGCAATCAGGTATTTAGCCAAGAAAGGCAATAAATGTTGATCGTTTGACGATGTTTTTATTAAAAGACTATTTCCGGAAACTAATACCGAAAGGAAATCGTGAAAACCAACCAATGGAATGTTTCCGGCCAAAATAAGACCTACATTTTTGGGTGTATTTAATTCAAGATTATAAGCAGAAAGCCATTTTTCCAGATTTTCTTCCGTTAAAGCTGTCGCCCAAGACTGGATAGAGAAGTAAACGTTTTCTGGAGTGTACCAACCGTTGTGGGATTGAGACAGTTGAATCAAATCATTAAAATCTTCAAAAAACAAATCGTTGTGCAAAACAGTTGGATTCTTGATGGTTTCATTCTCGGAAAATTGGCTTAAAAATTTCCCCAATTCAATAAAACATCTTTTTTTATCGTTTTGTAGCATAACTAATTTGTATATTTATAGTTTAGATTGTAGTTTTGTGCAAAAATAAGGATAATTATATCGAAAGTCCAAAGTCTTAAAGTTGAATGTGAAATTGACTTTAGATATTTGGATTTAAATAACTCTAAATCAAAATTAGATATGGCTATTATAATAACAGATGAGTGTATCAATTGTGGCGCATGTGAGCCGGAATGCCCAAATACTGCAATATATGAAGGAGCAGATGACTGGAGATACAAAGATGGAACCAAAATAAGAGGAAAAGTAATTTTGCCTTCGGGAGAAGAAGTGGATGCTGATGAAGCCCAAACTCCAATTTCGGATGATATTTATTATATTGTTCCTGGAAAATGTACGGAGTGTAAAGGATTTCATGACGAGCCACAATGTGCTGCGGTTTGTCCTGTAGACTGTTGTATTCCTGATGAAAATCACGTAGAAAGTGAAGAAACATTGTTGAATAGACAAGCGTTTTTACATAACGAATAAAAAATCGTTTTAGAAAATTATATAAAATCCTGAATTTGCGTTCAGGATTTTTTTGTAAAAAGAAATTAAGACCATATTAATCTTTAGTTTTTTAATGACGAAGCATATATTTAATCTTATATTTGCACACTTTTAAACAAATTACAATATAATGAAAGCAGGAATTGTAGGATTACCAAATGTTGGAAAATCAACATTGTTCAATTGTTTATCCAATGCCAAAGCGCAGAGTGCCAACTTTCCGTTTTGTACCATAGAACCCAATATCGGTGTAGTTAATGTACCCGATCCAAGAATAAATAAATTGGAAGAATTGGTAAAACCGGAACGCGTTCAAATGGCAACCGTTGATATCGTTGATATTGCAGGTTTGGTAAAAGGAGCGAGCAAAGGGGAAGGATTGGGAAATCAATTTCTTGGAAATATCAGGGAGTGTAATGCCATTATTCATGTATTGCGTTGTTTTGACAATGATAATATTGTTCACGTTGATGGTAACGTAAATCCTATCCGTGACAAAGAAACCATTGATATCGAGTTGCAATTAAAGGATTTGGAAACTGTTGAAAAACGTCTCGAAAAAGTAAATCGTGCCGCCAAAACCGGTAATAAAGAAGCGCAAACCGAAAAAGCACTTTTAGACAGAATCAGGGAAGCTCTTTTGCAGGCCAAATCAGCAAGAACTGTTAGCCCTCAAAATAATGATGAAGAGGTTTTGATGGAGACTTTCCAATTAATTACCACAAAACCGGTTTTATACGTTTGTAACGTGGACGAAAGTTCCGCTGTAAACGGTAACAAATATGTAGACCAAGTTCGCGAATTGGTGAAAGACGAAGATGCCGAAGTTATCATCCTTTCAGTAGGAGCTGAGGCCGATATCACGGAATTGGAAAGCTACGAAGAGCGTCAAGTTTTCTTGGAAGACATGGGATTGACCGAGCCGGGTGCATCGGTTTTGATTCGTGCTGCTTATAAATTATTGAAACAACAAACCTATTTTACGGCAGGCGTGAAAGAAGTTCGTGCCTGGACCATCAATATTGGGGCAACTGCGCCACAAGCTGCAGGAGTTATCCACACCGATTTCGAAAAAGGATTTATCCGTGCCGAAGTGATTTCGTATGAGGACTATGTGCAATACGGATCGGAAGCAAAAGCAAAAGAAGCCGGAAAATTCAAAGTGGAAGGGAAAGAATACATTGTGAAAGATGGCGACGTGATGCATTTTAGATTTAATGTGTAAATAGAAAATAGAGAAAAAAAGAATAAAGAAAATAGAAGAAACTGTTCAAGAAATTGGGCAGTTTTTTTATTTTTAATTTGTGTCCCAATTTTTATTACTTTTAAAAAAAAACAAAATTCCATGAAAATCATAGCCTTTGGAGGTAGTCCAAGTAAAAACTCCATCAACAAAAAATTAGCCACTTATGCAGCCGGTCTTTTTGAAAATGCCGAAGTGGAAGTGTTGGATTTAAACGATTACGAAATGCCATTGTTCAGTGTGGACAAAGAAACAATAATCGGTCAACATCCCTTGGCGCAAGCATTTTTGGACAAAATTGCAAGTGCAGACCTTCTTGTGGTTTCCCTAGCCGAGAACAATGCAAATTATTCGGCGGCTTTCAAAAATGTTTTCGACTGGTGTTCCAGAATTGGGGCGAAAGTTTTTCAGGGAAAACCAATGTTGCTAATGGCTACTTCGCCAGGAGGAAGAGGTGGAGCGTCGGTTCTTGAAATTGCCAAAAATGCCTTGCCTCGTTATGGAGCAGATATTAAGGCAACCTTTTCTTTGCCTAGTTTCAACGATAATTTTGATGTTGAAAAAGGTGAAATTTCAAATGAGGAATTGGATAAACAATTGAGGGAAATCGTTAAAGGTTTTTAAAATCACATTCTTTTTGGCGTGAAAATTGTTTT
Source organism: Flavobacterium fluvii (assembly GCF_900129545.1). GTDB lineage: Bacteria > Bacteroidota > Bacteroidia > Flavobacteriales > Flavobacteriaceae > Flavobacterium > Flavobacterium fluvii. The sequence continues at coordinate 385,133 of NZ_FQWB01000002.1, forward strand.
CATCCATAAAACCAAAAAGCATTCGTATGATATCAGTAAAAAAGAGTCTAAAAATCATGGGCTGGACCCTTTTAGGAATAATCAGTTTCCTTGTTTTATATGTAGTTTCAGCGCTTTTAATTTCTAAAATCTCGGTCAACTCGGATGTTTCTCAAAAAGACAAGGAAATTGAAATCTTCATTTTGTCGAATGGAGTTCACACTGATATTGTAGTTCCAATAAAAAACGAATTCAAAGATTGGTCGAAAGAAATTCTTTTTCAACAAACTAAATCAAAAGATAGTTTGGTAAATTATCTTGCTTTTGGATGGGGAGATAAAGGTTTTTATCTCAATACTCCAGAATGGTCGGATTTGAAAGCAAGCACTGCTTTCAACGCGGCTTTTGGTTTGGGTACATCAGCTATGCATACCACATTTTACAAAAAAATGAAAGCAGGTGTTGATTGCAAGAAAATCAAAATTTCGACTGAAGAATATCAAAAATTGGTCACTTATATTTCTGAAAGTTTTACTTATGATGCTGATAAAAAGGTACAATGGATTTCGGGAAACTCTTATGGAAACAGGGATGCGTTTTATGAAGCTAAGGGTAGTTACAACTTATTCTACACTTGTAATACCTGGGCAAATAACGCATTAAAAAGTGCAAATCAAAAGGCAAGTTTGTGGACAGTAACTGATAAAGGAATTTTTTGTCATTATCAATAAATTGTTTTGTATCTGCTAATTACTTTGTCAATAACTTTGATATTTCTCATTTTTTAATTTTATCAAATTACACTACATTAGCACAAAATCCACAAAATTTAAATGTCAGATCAAACCCAATACAACGAAGATAACATACGCTCACTCGACTGGAAAGAACACATCCGAATGCGTCCCGGAATGTACATTGGAAAATTGGGTGACGGTTCTTCAGCAGACGATGGTATTTATATTCTAGTCAAAGAAGTTCTCGATAACTGTATCGATGAATTTGCAATGGGAGCTGGTAAGACCATCGAAGTAACCATCAAAGACAAAACGGTTACGGTTCGGGATTACGGTCGTGGAATTCCGTTAGGGAAAGTTGTAGATGTAGTATCGAAAATGAATACAGGCGGGAAGTATGATTCCAAAGCTTTTCAGAAATCTGTAGGTTTGAATGGTGTCGGAACAAAAGCGGTAAATGCTTTGTCGGATTATTTTCGTGTAGAATCCGTTCGTGATGACAAACAAAAAGCGGCCGAATTTTCAGCAGGAAACTTGGTTTTGGAGGAAGATATCATTGATACTACCAAGCGAAAAGGAACCAAAGTTACTTTTACACCAGATGAAACGATTTTCAAGAATTACAAATTCCGAATGGAGTATGTTATTCGAATGGTCAAAAATTATTGTTATCTGAACAATGGTTTGACGATCATTTTCAACGGTGAAAAATATTTTTCTGAAAATGGATTGAAAGATTTATTGGAAGAAACCATCAGTGTTGAAGATTTAGAATATCCAATTATCCATCTAAAAGAGGGGGATATTGAAATTGCTTTAACGCACAGTAAAACTCAATATTCAGAAGAATATCACTCTTTTGTAAACGGTCAGAATACCACTCAGGGAGGAACACATTTAGCGGCTTATCGCGAAGCTATTGTAAAAACCATTCGGGAATATTACAACAAACCATTCGAAGCTTCCGACGTTCGAAAATCTATTGTTACGGCGATTAGTATCAAAGTAATGGAACCGGTTTTCGAATCGCAAACCAAAACTAAATTAGGTTCAACTGAAATAGGTTCAGAACCAGGAATGCCATCGGTTCGTACTTTTGTAAATGATTTTGTAAAAAATAAATTAGACAGTTATTTACATAAAAATCCCGAAACAGCTGATGCCTTATTACGCAAGATTTTACAAGCTGAAAGAGAACGTAAAGAATTGTCAGGTATTCGAAAATTAGCCAAAGACAGAGCTAAAAAAGCGAATCTTCACAACAAAAAATTACGCGATTGCCGTGCGCATCTTACCGATACCAAAAATCCAAGAAATCTTGAAAGTACACTTTTCATTACCGAAGGAGATTCGGCTTCGGGTTCTATCACCAAATCCCGTGACGTGAATACTCAAGCGGTTTTCAGTTTGCGTGGAAAGCCTTTGAATTCTTATGGGATGAGCAAGAAAATTGTGTATGAAAACGAAGAATTCAATTTGTTGCAAGCAGCTTTGGATATCGAAGACGATATGGAAAACCTGCGTTACAACAACATTGTAATCGCTACCGATGCCGATGTCGACGGAATGCACATTCGGCTGTTGTTGATTACATTTTTCCTGCAGTTTTTCCCGGAATTAATCAAGGAAGGACATTTGTATATTTTGCAAACGCCATTGTTTAGGGTTCGAAACAAGAAAGAAACTATTTATTGCTATTCTGAAGACGAAAGAAAAGCGGCCATCGAAAAACTAAAACCTAAACCAGAAATCACCCGATTCAAAGGATTGGGAGAAATATCTCCAGATGAATTCAAAAATTTCATTGGAGAAACCATTCGATTGGATCCTGTTATGATGGATAAGCATACTTCGGTAGAACAATTATTGTCTTTCTATATGGGGAAAAATACACCGGACAGACAGGAATTTATCATCAATAATTTGAAAGTAGAATTGGATACGATAGAAGCAAATTAAATTCTAAGAACGATTTAAAACAATAAATGAAAGACGAAGAAGAAGATAACATTGTTCCAAACGAAGACGAGAATAACGAAGAGTTAAACGAGTCCACGAACGAAGAAGGATTCGAAGACATAGTCACTTCGGGAGGAAATCATTTCTACGAGAACGACGAAAACAGCGAAGACACCATTACCAAAGTTACCGGAATGTACAAAGACTGGTTTTTGGATTATGCTTCGTATGTAATTCTGGAACGTGCTGTTCCAGCTATCGAGGATGGTTTTAAACCAGTTCAGCGCAGAATTATGCACTCGCTTAAAGAGTTGGATGATGGTCGTTACAACAAGGTGGCGAATGTTGTTGGACACACCATGCAATACCATCCGCACGGAGACCAGAGTATTGGTGATGCAATGGTGCAAATTGGCCAAAAAGAATTATTGATAGATTGCCAGGGAAACTGGGGAAATATCTTGACTGGAGATGGTGCAGCGGCTTCTCGTTACATTGAAGCGCGTTTGTCGAAATTTGCTTTGGAAGTTTTGTATTCTCCAAAAATTACCGATTGGGGTGTTTCCTATGATGGTCGTCGTGCAGAACCTAATAATCTTCCCGTAAAATTTCCATTGCTTTTGGCTCAAGGAGCCGAAGGGATTGCGGTTGGACTTTCTACAAAAGTCTTGCCACATAATTTTAATGAATTAATAGATGCTTCCATAAAAATACTGAAAGGGAAATCATTTCAGATTTACCCCGATTTTATGACTGCGGGAATTGCGGACGTTTCCAATTATAATGATGGAATGCGTGGTGGACGGGTTCGTGTTCGTGCCAAAATTGCCCAGTTGGACAAAAATATATTGGTGATTACCCAGATTCCGTTTTCGACCAATACTACTACTTTGATTGACAGTATTTTGAAAGCCAATGAAAAAGGGAAAATCAAAATCAAGAAAATTGAAGACAATACGGCTGCCGATGTAGAAATATTAATTCATCTTTTTCCGGGGGTATCTCCAGATAAAACCATCGATGCCTTGTTTGCTTTCACGGCTTGTGAAACTTCGGTGGCACCATTGGGTTGCGTAATTGAAGACAACAAACCTTTGTTTGTTGGAGTTTCGGATATGTTGAAAATTTCGACAGCCAGAACTGTTGATTTGCTTCGACAAGAATTGGAAATTCAATTAGAGGAATTAAAAAATAAATGGCATTTTTCCACCTTGGAAAAAATCTTCATTCGGGAAGAAATGTACATCGATTTCAAATTGTATTCCGACAGGGAATCTTTGTATAAATATATGTACGACCGATTTGAGCCTTTCAAAAAATCATTCGTCAGGGAAATTAACGATGATGATTTGCAGCGATTGACCCAGATTCCGATGATTCGTATTACTCGTTTTGACTCAGACAAAGCCGATGATTTAATCGCCAAGTTGGAAGACGAAATGAAGGAAGTGGAGTTTAATTTGGCGAATTTGACCGATTTTGCAATTGCTTATTTTATCAAGTTAAAAGAGAAATACGGAAAAGGCAGGGAACGCCAAACCGAATTGCGCAGTTTCGATAATATTGAAGCAACCAAAGTAGCTTTACGAAATACAAAACTGTATGTGAATAGGGAAGAAGGATTCATCGGAACTGGATTAAAGAAAGACGAATACGTTACGGATTGTTCGGATATTGATGACGTGATTGCTTTTCTACGTGATGGAAGTATGATGATTTGCAAAGTCGACGAGAAAAAATTCGTTGGAAAAGATATTATTCACGTTGCCATTTTTGATAAAAGTGACAAACGCACGATTTATAACATGATCTACCGTGATGGAAAATCAGGTCCGGCGTATATCAAACGATTCAATGTTTCGGGTGTTACACGCGATAAATTATATGATTTGACCAATGAAACCAAAGGTTCTCAAATCTTGTATTTTACTCATAATCCTAATGGTGAAGCCGAAGTAATCACGATTCTTTTGCGCCAAATAGGAAGCATCAAAAAATTGAAATGGGACGTAGATTTTGCCAATATTGCCATAAAAGGACGTGCTTCTAAAGGGAATTTGGTCAGCAAATATCCCATCAAGAAAATCGAAATCAAGGAAAAAGGAATTTCAACTTTGAGACCCCGAAAGATTTGGTTTGACGATACGGTTCAAAAACTGAATGTAGATGCCCGAGGAGAATTATTGGGCGAGTTCAGACCAAATGACAAAATTCTTGTGATTTCACAAGCGGGAAAATTAAAAGTAATTATACCGGAATTATCGACGCATTTTGATGAAGATATGGTCGTTTTGGAGAAATGGCATCCTAAAAAACCAATTTCTGCCATTTATTATGATGGTGAAAAAGAGCGTTATTATATCAAGCGATTTTTGATAGAAAATGAAGGAAAAGAAGAAACTTTCATTACAGAGCATCCTAAATCTCAAATGGAAATCGTGTCAACGGATTATCGTCCCGTTGCCGAACTAGTTTTTGCGAAAGTAAAAGGTGTGCAGAAAGAAAATCAAACGGTCGACATCGAGAGTTTTATTGCGGTAAAAGGATTTAAAGCACTCGGAAATCAATTGACAACGGAGAAGCTCAAACAAGTTAATTTATTGGAACCTTTACCTTATGAAGAACCGGAAGAAGTGATTCCAGAAGAGTTGGAAGTTGAAGGAAACACCGATATTGAGGAAGGAGAGATTCAACTGGACGACGACGGCCAGATTACTTTAAGTTTAGAATAAAAAAAGCTCCGAAAGGAGCTTTTTTAGTTTCAAAAAGCCAAAACAACTCGAGCGAAGCGAACAGGCGAAGCAATTGCGCACTCGAGCAATCAATGTTATTAAGTTAAGGATATATTATTAGTATGGTGTCATTTCCACGAAGGAGAAATCACATAAAGAGAGCAATAATCGAGAGCAATTTATTTGAGCAACTAATGCGATTTCTCCTTCGTCTAAATGACAAAAATTCAATTGATACTCTCCGAGAGTCTTCATATAGACTCATAGCATCTCCATATACACTCATAGCATCTCCATATAAGCTCCGAGCTTCTCCATATACACTCGGAGCATCTCAATATACTCTCTGAGAGTCTCAATATACACTCCGAGAGTCTCCATATACACTCGGAGCATCTCAATAGACTCTATGAACATCTCCATATAACCTCCGAGCTCCTTCATTTGAGTTCTGAATCCGAATGGGTAAACCACTGAAATTTACACGTGCGTAAGTACGAAAAGTTTGGAACAACTTAAAAGTTATTTTTATGATTTGTAAGAAAAAATCAATATATTTGAAATTAAATATTATGTGACGTTTGTCACACATATCTACCCGAAATTGGGTGGCTTTGTGTGATTTTATCACACATATAAACGAGTTGGTGGCAAGGCTACAGAAAACAGGAACGAAACAGAAAGTATGGATAATAGAATAAAAGGGTTTGAATGGAATATTCCATTAGCATTCAAAGATTGTATTGCGCAATGCAAATTTGAGCACGGAGACGTTATCTACAAAAACAAATCGAACGCTAAAAATTGGGGAGAAGAAAAAATTGACATTGATTTTTTAATTCAAGTCAAAAGTCCTTTAAGAGCAAGTACAAATTCAAATTCATCAGATATTGATGTTTTTGGAGCAAACTGGAACTCTAAAATAATATTTGAAAAAATCTATCCGAATAGTTCTCATTTAAACACAAAAATAGAAACTACGCAAGGTCGCTTTTTTACGTATCTGTGGAAAAATGACGAAACAATTTTGAATAGTAATGAAATATTAAGCCCTGTAATTACTTCTATATCGGCAAAACAAATTAATTCAAAATTCATAAAATCAAAAATTCCTGATGGATGGCACGGATTTGCCATAATTATGGATTGTGTAAGTAATTTAGTTATATCAAAAAGAACTCTAATTGAGAATGCTTTGTCTGAAAAATATAATTATCATTCAGAAGTTTATGAATTTGACGAAGCTGTTAACTTAAATATTGAAGAACAAAAATCATATTCTGGTATTTCTCCAACATTAAGTGTAGAATTATTTCTTATCCAAAGCAACAATTCAGAAGAGATTATTGAAAATTTAAAAAGTGTTTTATTTAAAGGAGTCAAAAATCGTTTTAATATTAATACACACGGTTTATTAATTAAAAAATAATATGGAAAAAAGTATTGCAATAAAGAGCAGTAGCTCTGAAGGAATTTACAATGTAGTCTTTAAAATCGATAAAGATTTGATAAGCATTAACTGTAATTGTCAAGCTGGAATAATGAAAACTTTATGTAAACATCGATTAGATTTAATCAATGGAGATGTTTCCGCAATTTTAGATGAAGCCGACATTTCAAAACTAACTGAATTTTTGAACCTAATTGAAAAATCTAAAATTCCAAATTTGTATTTAGAACTAAATCGTATCGAAAGCGAAATTAAAAGGCTAAACACTTTAAAAACAAAAATGAGAAAAGAAATAGGTTTTATGTTTTCAAATGGGTTTTGAAAATTGGAAAGCAGAAAGCCCAGCCACCAACAGCCACTACAACGGATTTACTTCGTCCGTTCGGCTTGCAGCCTCGGGTGGGCATTGGGCTTAATGGAAAAATGGTTTTGTATTTGGGATGATTTGCTTCGCCTGTTCGCAATCGCTCGGGTGGCAAATCCGAAGAACGTCACTTTAAGTTTAGAATAAAAAAAAGCTCCTAAAAGGAGCTTTTTTTATAAGATTTTAGGCAAAATCTAAAATCTAAAATCATCATTCAAAAATCTGAAATCATTAGTATTTACTCAATTTGGCAGCAAGCATAAAATCTTCTACTTTATCCACCATATTGGAGCTACCGCAGAAGAAAGGACATCTTTCGTGCAATTCGGTTGGAACGATTTCCATTATTCTCGAAAACCCGTCCGAAGCTTTTCCTCCAGCTTGTTCCACTATGAATGCCATTGGGTTGCATTCGTATAAAAGACGCAATTTTCCTTTTGGAGACTTGGTGCTTGTTGGATATAAATAAACACCGCCTTTTATTATGTTTCTGTGGATATCCGGTGCCAAACTTCCAATATATCTGGAAGTGTAAGGTCTGTCTTCTTCCTCCGTTTGGCAATACTTGATATAGTCTTTGATGCCTCTTGGAAAATGCACATAATTACCTTCGTTAACGGAATAAATGGTACCGTCAACTGGGATTTTCATTTTTGGATGAGACAAATAGAAGGTTCCAATTGCTGGATTCAAGGTAAAACCATTTACGCCGTGACCCGTGGTATAAACCAGAACGGTTGATGTTCCGTAAAGCACGTAACCCGCAGCGACTTGGGCCGTTCCAGGTTGCAAGAAATCTTCCAATGTTACCGGAGTTCCCACTTCGGAGATTCTTCTGTAAACCGAAAAAATGGTTCCTACTGATGCATTCACGTCAATATTGGAAGAACCATCCAAAGGATCCATCAAGAGTACATATTTGTTGTTGTTGCCTTCATCACTACCTTGGACGGTAATGTATTCATCGTTTTCTTCCGAGGCAATTCCGCAAACTATTTCTCTGTTGATGAGAGTTTGGATAAAAACTTCATTGGCATAAACATCCAGTTTTTGTTGGTCTTCTCCTTGAACGTTTTTCTCGCCAACACCACCAATGATGTCAACCAATCCAGCCTTGTTTACTTTGTAACTGACTACTTTTGCCGCCAATTTGATGGAGTTGAAGATGCGAGACAACTCACCCGACGAGTATTGAAATTCCTTTTGGTTTTCAATAATAAATTCCCCTAAAGTTAGATTGTTTTCTTTCATGTTAGACTGGTTTTAGAGTGATTTGTTTGTTTTAGAGTTTGATATATTTTACAATATCTAGTTTGGTTTTTTTCAATTCTTGCACGGCAATTTTTGCAACTTCGGTGGCTCCTTTTACGCAAAGATGGGTGTCATCTGCTTTGTCTTCTTTGTAAAAAGGGATTTCGCCCGCTTTATAATGCAAATGTAATTGTTTTGATTTTTCGGGCCCATAAGATTGTTCCAATAATTCAGTATAATATTCCATATCTATGAAAGGAACGTTGTATTCTTGGGCTACCAAACGCGCTTCCATGGTATAATCGCCGTGGGTGCTAATCAAGACACCGTTTTCGTTGAAATTTCTACGAACGATAGAAGAAAACAGGATTGGTGTTGCGCCTTTTGCTCTGGTTTCTTCCACAAAGCGAATCAAGTTATGGCGATAAGCCGTATGTGGGTTGGTATAACGGGTAGAATCTTTTTCTTTTTGGTCGTTGTGTCCAAATTGGATAAAAACGTAATCGCCTTTTTTCAGGGTTTTAAGAATGTCGTCCCAACGTTTTTCAGTGATGAAACTTCGAGTGCTTCTGCCATTTACGGCTCTATTGTCGATGGTGATGTTGTCATTGAAAAATAGTGGCAACATTTGCCCCCAACCGCGTTCCGGGTTTTCTTCAGGTTTTGTTTTATTGGCCATTGTGGAATCACCAATGCCGTAGATAGTTGGTTTTTGAGCCAAGCAGTTTAGCGAGATCAACAATAAAAAAAGGGTAATGGATTTCATGGTATTTAGTTTTGGGTTTTAATTAATTTATTTTGCAGCCGTTGGGGTTGTCGCTTTTACGCCAATTACCACTTCATTTACGGTCACATTTTCGGAGTTGGTAACTGTTGTTCCGTTTTTGGCTGATTGTATGTTTATGTTGTCCAGTTTGATGTTGGCTACTTTTTTATCAGGAAACCCCTCGATTACAATTCCCGTATTTGTGGCTTCAACACAACTAATGTTGGAAAATGAAATATCCGAAACTTTCGAAGGATATAATCCACTGCCTTCTCCGTGATAATTTGCCGTAATGTAAATACAATCTTCTACTTTTCCAAATGCCAGGTTGTTGAAATAAATATCTTTTACATAGCCTCCACGGTCTGAATTGGTTTTTATGAAAACACCTCTTTTTAAATAACCACGGAATTTGCTGTTTTCGACATATACGTTTCTAACTCCGGCCGACATTTCGCTTCCAATGACTATGGCGTGCAAGCCTTTGAATTCACAATTTTTAATGACGATGTTTTCTGATGGCGTATTGGAATTGCTGCGGCCTTCATCATCTCTTCCTGCTTTGATGGCCACGTTGTCGTCGGCATTGTCAAAGAGGACGTTTTCGATTAAAATATCGCTGGAATATTCCGGGTCAATGCCGTCGTTGTTATTGTTGTGGGCATTGTATTTTACGCCACGAATGGTTATGCTTTTGCTTTTCAGCAAATGAACGCACCAAAAAGGAGAATCTTCTATCTGGACATTTTCGACAAGAATGTTTTTTGAATTGAAAAACTGGATTAGTTGAGGTCTTAAATAATGGCCTTCTCCAAAAATACGCTCTTTGATTGGCGTGTTTTTATGGTTCATTTCCCTGCTCAACAGTTGGTCTTTCTTTTCAAGAGGTTTCCATTTTATCCAAGTATTTTTGGCTTCACCATCAATGATTCCATTTCCGGTAATGGAGATGTTCTCCACATTGTTGGCATAGATCATCGGACTGTAATTGTAAAGCATCGTTCCTTCCCAGCTGGTCAGAACCAATGGATAGTCTTTGGGATTGGAACCAAATCGAATTTTGGCTCCGTCTTCCAAATGCAAGTTTACATTACTGACGAAATGAATTGGGCCATTCAAGGTATAGATCCCTTTCGAAACTATGATTGTACCTCCGTTGTTCTTTTTGCAAAGCGCCATTGCTTTGTCAAAAGCGGGTTTGGCATTGCTGATGGAATCGCCTTTCGCTCCCAATTTTGTCACTTCAATTTTGAAAGAAGGAGTTGTGGGTAATTGGATGCGTTTGATAATTTCATCCACTTTACCAGATGGAAAGTTGTTGTTTTGGGCAAAACAATTTAGGGCAACCAGCAAGAAAAGCAAGATTTTATATTTCATGGTTTTGGTTTTAATATTGTTTTATTTTGAATGGGATTCTTTTATGGTTTTCGAAAAATCGAATCCCAAAATATTTTCAATCGTGTATTTTTTTGCTTCCTCTTTTGTTAGTTGATGTGACCAAGCCACTCTCTTTTCAGGTTGAAAACCGGAGCCGCTGCAATTGTATTCTGCATAAAAAGCCGTTTTTTCAGCATCTGGTTTGGACCAATTGTGCCAACCTTCTGGTCTAATGTGTTTTCCCATTTCGCAGTCTATAAAAACTGTTTTGGCAAAGTTTTTCCAAGGTCTTCCAAGATATACTTCGGTTGCATTTTCATTGGCGGTGAGTTTGCAATTTTTGAAAACATAACCGAACGAACTCTCTTGACGAGTGGAAGCCGCTGTAATATAAGAATTTTTTTTGCTGTGAATGGTGCAATTTTCGAATAAAGTAGTGGCATCTCCAAAAATAAAATCGGTGGTGCCTTCGATATGGCAATCTTTAAAATAATTCACTGCTCCTCCCGCGGATGTAAAAAGCGTGTCTTGATTTCCCAATAAAGAGCAATTGTTGATAATCACCCTGTCTGCATTTACATTCAAGGCGACTGCTTGCCCCACTAGACCCGCAGTGTTTTGTATGGTCAAATTTTCAGCATAAAAATCATTGCCTTCAATCAAAACTGTATAGGAATTAGATGTGCCAATTCTGACTGCGCCTGGTTTACCGGAATAGTCATCATAGGTCAGGATTGTATTTTCCCTGCTTTCGCCAATTAACGAAATTTCGGGAATCCAGGAAGGAACTTTTATTTTTTCATAATAAACGCCGTTCTTGATAAAGATGGTAATTCTTTCGGATGGAAATGCTTTGGTGGCATTTATGGCTTCTTGAATGGAAGTAAAATCGCCGTTGCCGTTTTTGTCAACGACGATTTTATATTCATTTTTTGGAATTATGGTATTCTTTGGAACTGAATTTTCAGTTAGGATTTCAGTTTTTTTTTCCAGGCTGGATATTTTTTCAAAACTTCTTTAGGTTGATTGGTGTACCAACTGTAACCCGTTCTGCGTTCTTGTCCGATTTCTGCATAAGATGATTTTTTAATTCCATCACGATCACAGAAAAAAGGAGCATTGTTGTCAAGTTCCATAAAACGAGCCCACAATGGTTCTGCATTAGGGTCTTTGACCAATACTTTTTCCTTGATTTTACTGTTGGGTACAGGAACGCGGTCTTCTCTAATACCAGTGATTTTTGTTTTTTCGAACCAAGCTACCGCACTGTTTACAGCAGTAATAATTTCAGGAGAAGGATTTTCGAGAGACATTAAAAGCAACACGATTTTAGCTGATTCTTGACCACTCAAGGAAGCTAATTCGTAAGCACGTGCATTTGTTGGAAGCAAGGTTACTTCATCGTGCTGTGCACACCAAGCCGTCAATACTCCATTTTGTTTGTATTGGGATTTAATGATGCAGTCAATTCCTTTGTTGAAAGCTGTTTTGGCTTTTTCAAGAGTGGCTTCTGAAGGTTTTATCGAATAATAATCCGTTTTGTCGATGCAATGTTTTAGTACATTCAATATGTTTGACATCGAATCATCATTATAAGTGATGTGCGTGTAATATCCTTTTTTAAGAGGATAAAACTGTGGCCAACCTCCATTTTCATATTGGGCTTCCAATAAATAGTCAAATCCGGCCAAGAATGCTTTTTTGTATCTTTCGTCCGGTGTTTGGGCATACATTTTAGATAAAAACAACATTTCTTGAGTTGTTGCCTTGTTGTCTGTTGTCACTTCCTTTGTATCGGGTTTTAGGGCAATTAATTTTTGCTTTTCGACCTCGGTCAATGGATTTTGCATTTGGATGTTTTTGGGCCAACCTCCAATATTGCGTTGGTACAACAATACGTTTTCGGCAATTTGTTTTGCTTCAGCGGTTGCAAACCAAGCGGCATCTGTTTTATTTACAATATCAGGCCATTTTTGTTTGTTGGCCTGGGCATAAATGCTTGTACTTAATGCAAACAAGGCAAAGACAATTGTTGTTTTCAATTTATTCATTTTAAATGTATTTATTTGGTTATTCTAAACCAGTCGATGCGAACACTTCCTGCGTCATTTATGTTTCCGTTTCTTAAAGCCAAAAAGCCTAATTTTGCACCAATCCATTTGCCTTCTCTTGCAGTAAAATCAGTTCCAATGGCTGTAAATTTTTTGCCGTCTTCACTATAAAAGAAACTGCAAATGCCACCCGCTTTTATTTTTACTTGAAGGTAAAAAGTACTGCTTTTTAACTTGAAGGAATCACTTTCTGTTTCTTTTCCTTTTTTGTCTGCGTTTTTGCAGATTACTTGAGATATGGATAGTTGTCCTGCGGTTTGTTTTACTTTTAAATAACTATAATCAAGTCCCATTATCATTAAACCAGTTTGCTCATCGTCAAATCGTGCATTAAAAGTCATTTTGGTAGTTGCCGTAAATTCATCGGCTGGAAATTTTTGCAATAATAAGTTCCCTGTGTCAAATAAATTGACTGCATCTTTAACTATTGGGCGACAGTACATTGTGTAATAACCCATCGTGGAAGGGAAACCCCAATACACTTGTTGATTGGCGTGCCATTGCCATTGCAAACCTAATTTGGAGGTATTAAATTCGTCCGAATCAGGAGGAGTTGCGATAGGATATGTTTTTCCAACATTAGGTTTTTTGTAAGTTGCCACCGGTTCGCCAGTTCCGTCGCCATCTTTGTCTGTTCCAATTACTGGCCAATCTTTAATCCATTTCATGGGTTGCAAATGAACAACTCTACCATAAGCGCCCTTGTCTTGAAAGTGGAAAAACCAATCTTCACCCGTTTGTGTTTGCACCCAAGCTCCTTGGTGTGGGCCGTTAACCTTTGATTTTCCTTGATCCAATACTTTTCTTTTTTCGTATGGACCCCAAATATTTTTCGACCTTAACACGGTTTGCCACCCGGTAGGTACACCACCTGCGGGAGCAAAAACATAATAATAGCCATTACGTTTGTATAATTTTGGACCTTCAATGGTTGCTTCGCCATCGTGTCCGTCAATAATGATGACATCATCGTTATTGTTGGCAAGAGTTCCTTCGGAATTTAGGGAGCAAATTGCCAAAATACTTTTGAATCCAGCTCGGCTTCCTGCATAGGCATAGGCAAGATACACTTTGCCATCTTCGTCCCATAACGGACAAGGATCAATCAATCCCTTTCCTTCTTTTACCATAACAGGCTCTGACCAAGTTCCTTTTGGGTCTTTTGTCTTGATCATGTAAATTCCATAATCAGGGTCAGGATAATAAATATAGAATTCCTCATTGTGGAATCTTATGGATGGAGCCCAAACTCCATTTCCGTGACCTGGTTTGTCATAAACGTCAAATGGAGGTTGTTTTTTAAGCGCATAATTTACCAGTTCCCAATTGACCATATCCTTGGAATGTAAAATAGGCAAGCCCGGAATACAATTGAAGGAAGAGGATGTCATATAATAATCGTCACCAACTCGAATGGCATCGGGATCAGAGTAATCGGCATTTATGATGGGGTTTTTGTATGTTCCGTCACCATTGTCTGCAACCCAAACTTGGGAATAATTAGTAGCATTTTTTTCTTGTCCCATTACTGCTTGAATTGAAATGCAGCATAATAAAAGAGACGTGATTTGTGTAAATTTCATTAGTATGAATATGTGATTTTTTTATCTATTTAATTCTAAAGCTGCCAAAATGAAAGGTCCAGTTGCTTTTGGATCATTGTCTTTTTTCTTTTCATTTACATAATATTCATAAGACCCATCTCTGTATGGAGTTCCACCAAGTCCTGCAACAGCGCATATATCAGTCATGGTAATTGTTCCATCAGCATCTACTTTCATCAATTTAGTAGTTAAACCATCAAATGCTTTGTTGGCCAATTTTTTGTATTTTGCTGGCAAGTATCCTTTGTTGGCTCCTTTTGCAAAAGCATAAGCAAACATTGAAGAACCTGAACCCTCTAAATAATTACCTTCTTTACCTCCCTTGTCAGTTACTTGATACCATAATCCAGATTTGTCTTGGAATTTGGCCAAACTAGCGCAAACATTGTTTAAATAACCCACCAATTCTTTTTGTTTCGGGTGATCTTTTGGGAAATAATCCAAGGCATCAACAAGAGCCATTGCATACCAACCTAAAGCTCTTGACCAGAAATTTGGTGAATTTCCTGTTTCTTTATTGGCCCAAGGCATTAGTTTTTTCTCGTCCCAACCGTGGTACAACAATCCTGTTTTTGGATCAGTGGCGTGCAATTGAATTTCTTCAAATTGTTTGGCAACATCGTTCAAGTTTTTTCCGTTTTCAAAGGTTACGGTATATTGTGCATAGAATGGCTCTCCCATATACAAACCGTCCAACCACATTTGGTTGGTGTAAATTTGTTTGTGCCAAAATCCACCAGTGCTAGTTCTTGGTTGTCCTTCCAATTGTTTTTTTAGCGTTTGCATCGCTACCAGATATTTATTGTCTTTTGTCGTTTCATACAAGTTAAACAACAATCGTCCCGATACAATCATGTCGATGTTGTATTTTTCTAGTTCATAGGTTTTTATAGTACCGTCTTTTTCAATCAAATGATCGGTATATCCTTTTATGTATGCATTATATCTAGGGTCTGCGTTTTTCTTGTATAATTCTTCGAATGAATGCAAAACCAAACCATGTACGTAGTCCCATTTTGGAGCTTTAGCATTGTCAATCATGTAGCTTTCTGGATGACGTTTCATCAAAGTCAAGGCCATTTTATCAGACCATTTTGCGTTTTTTGAAATAACGATTTGATTTTGTGATTCAACCTTTTTTGCGGGTTCTTGAGCCACGGTTTTACAACTAAAAAGTGTAACTGAAGCAAAAAGAATTGCTGTCTTGAATAGGTTTTGTTTTCTAATTAACATAATAACAGGGTTTAATATTTAATATAATTTCTATTTGTCTAAATTTTGCAGTACTTTTTTTGCACCATCGTTGCCAACTCAATCAAAGAATGTACCAGTTATTGCCATATTGAAATAAGTGAACGATTAATTTTTTATTGGTCTCAAATATAGTTTAAAACCAGGCACTTTCGTTGAGTTTTGCTTTCTTCTTTTTAACAAAATCAACGCTAAAAGCACCAGTAATTAGGTCATTGATTAGGATTGAAATTGTTTGTTCTTTTTTGATTTTTTTATTTGAATAATTTATCTAAAAAATGGGTTGTATGTTCTATTGTTTTATCAAACCAAGGGTTCAAGAACCAAAAGGAATGAGGTGAATTTTCAAGGGTTTGTATTTCGCTGTATATTCCATATTTGTTGAGTATTGCAATCATGTCGTCTCTTCCTGCATGAAATCGCGGTACACTACTGTTGATGAATAGGATGGGAGGCGTGTTTTTGTCCGTCTGGTTTAGAGGAGAAGCTTGTTGCCAAATTTTTGGTATTTCTTCATAGCTACCGCCCAGCCATAAACCGGCTACGGTTCCTTCAGCTGATTCTGGATGTTTGTATGCCAAAATACCGTCAACATCTATTATGGCATTAACTTTTGATGAAAATTTACCATTGGGTTTAGTGTCTTCAAAGTCACTTTTTCCATTGGTAGTTCCTATCAAGGCCGCCATTTGTCCACCGGACGAGCATCCTAAAACTGCAACTTTAGTGGTGTCAATATTGAATTTTTGTGCATTTTTTTTGATAAACTGAATTGCATTTTTGACATCAAAAATAGCTGCGGGATATTGCGCTTCCAAGGACAATCGGAATTCTATGTTGAAACAAGAGTATCCTTTTGAGGCCATTTCCATGGCAAAAGTTTCCATTTGAGATTTGTTGCCAGACCTCCAACCGCCACCATGAATGATTACAATTGCAGGATTCAGTTTTTTGTTTTGGTCGTAATAAGCATCAAGATGTAGTTCTCTATCTTTTATTTTTTTATAAACGATTTCTTTTTTTTGATTTACGTTTTCGTATTTTCGAGCTTGTACATAGCTAATGTAAGGATGATCTTTTTTTACTTTATCGTAAACACTTTTTACTGTATAAGAGGAATCAATAGGAAAGTGGCTTTGCGCAAAAGCAACTGCGGAGAACAAGAATAAGATAATTACTGTTTTTTTCATTGTCTGCTTTAAAGAGTTGAATACTTCACCAAAATTTAAAAAAGGAGCTTGTGAAATTACAAGCTCCGAATTCAACTAATTCAACATTTTTTTAAAATTTGAAAATCTGGGATTTTCCATCAAACTAAAAATTAATTTCCAATTGCGATTTCATAAGAATCTTAATTGTCGGAATTCTTCATTGGCACTCCGTTTATGTAGGAGTTTATAAAGTTCAAATTTGACACATTTTCAATAGAAAAAGGCGTACCAACTTTATCGATGGTTACATTTTTGAATGTTATATTTTTGATTGGAGATTCTTCGTATCCTTTGGCTAGAATGCTATATTTTCCGGCATTTTTAACTTTTACATTTTCGAGATAAATATTTTCGATGCGAGGAATGAAGTTGCCGGTTTGGTTTCCATGTACGTTGTAAAACATGTCAACTTTCAATATTGCTTCTTTGACTTGTCCAATTTCGATGTTTCTAACGTAGAAGTTTTCGATTAATGCGCCTCTTCTTGAATTCGTTTTTAATCGAATGGCAACATCAAGGTTAGGACTATTCATAATGCAATTTTCCACATATACATTGCTGACTCCTGCAGATATTTCGCTTCCAATGGTAACGCCTCCGTGACCGTCAAACATTGTGCAGTTTTGTACCACGATGTTTTCACTTTTTATGGCAACACGTCTTCCGTCGGCATCTCTTCCTGCTTTTATGGCAATGCAGTCATCTCCGGTATCGAATGTGCAATTTTTGATAATCACATTTTTAGAATATTCAGGATCACAACCGTCATTATTAGGACCGTGACTTCTTACGGTTACTCCATCTATGGTAACATTTACGGATTTTATAGGGTGAATTACCCAAAATGGAACATCAACAATGGTCACGTCTTTTAAAAGTGCATCGGTGCATTCAAAAAACTCGACAGCAGTGGGTCTCAAATAATGACCTTCTCCAAAAACACGTTTTTCAACGGGTACACCTTCTTCGGCCATATCCACCAAACGTGGTCGGTTTAAGGGGTCGGATTGACTTGGGATTCCTTTTTTCCAGCCATAAGAACCGGCTCCGCACCACGGCCACCAATTTTCCTTTGTAGCTTGACCATTAAGAATTCCTTTTCCCGTTACGGCAACATTATGTTTTTTATAGGCATAAATTAAAGGGGAATAATTCATTACTTCGGTACCTTCAAATGAAGTATGAACAATTGGATAATCACCAGGTTTTGTACTGAACAAAATCTCTGTGCCATCTTCCAAATGTAGATTGACATCGTTTTCTAGATGTATGGGACCTGTATAATATTTTCCGGAAGGAACAATAACGATGCCTCCACCATTTTTAGAGCAAGTTTGGATTGCTTCTTTAAAAGCTTTGGTATTGTCATAAATGCCATCCGCTTTAGCTCCATAATCCGTGATTAAATATTTTTTGTTGCCAAAAGAAGGTGTTTTGACGCTATTAATCACGAGTTGCATGGCTTTCCATGGATCGTTGTTTACAACGTTTTTTTGCTTATTTACTCCGCAAGAAATAAGTAGTAATGAGATAAAAACAAGTGAAAACAAGTTGCTTGTCGATATTTTTTTTTCAGTCATTTATGATTTTATTAAAATTCCTTTAAGTGCAAATTTAAGATGGTAATTGGTTTGCAAACTACATAATGCAATCGATTACACAAACGTAAATATTAATTTTCATATTACCAAAAGAAAATCATTAAAAATACAGTAACCATAAAATAAAGCTTTTTTTTATTCGGTTAGCTTAAAAAAAACTAATTATAAGTGCATATTTATTTTATAATCAATAAATTTGAAGCGAAAATAACCTAAATTGATGTTTTGTGTAATCGATTTCACTTAATGGCAATGGTTTTAAAAAAAAAATAATATTAATTTTACATAAATTAAATATAAGTATTCCCCAATGAATAAAAAAACAACGATTTACGATATTGCCAAAGTGCTTGACATTACCGCCGCATCAGTTTCAAGAGCATTGAATAATAATCCTAAAATCAGTGAGAGTACTCGTAAACTTGTATTGGAGACAGCGGCCAAAATGAATTACAAGCAAAATAAACTAGCCTTGGCATTACGAAGTGGAAAAAGTTATAATGTAGGCGTAATTGTTCCTCGTATTGACAGTAATTTTTTTGCTTCCGTAATTAGGGGAATTGAGGAAGAATTATATGCACACAAATACAATGTTATTATTTGCCAAACACACGAAGACGAGAAAAGGGAGTTTGAAAATATAAATACATTGTTGAATGCTCAAGTGGATGGAATTTTAATGTCTGTTTCGAATTTTACTTCTGAAAGTGACAGTTCAGAAAACGACAGAATTATAAAAAGAGTTATTGAAAAAAATGTTCCTTTAATCTTTTTTGATAGAAAGAAAAACATAGATGGAGTTAGTTCTGTCACCATAAACGATTATGACGTGTCCTATTTGGCGACCAAACACTTAATTGAACAAGGTTGTTCTCGTATTGCCCATTTTAAAGGGAATCAATCCTTGGAAATTTTCGCAAATCGTCTTGCAGGGTACAAACAGGCTTTACTTGACAATGGAATAGCATTTAACGAAAGTTATGTGGTTCAAACTAAAAGTAGTGTTGAAGCCGGTGCACTTGCCGTTAATGCCCTAATGAAATTAAAAAATCCGCCAGACGCTATTTTTTCTTCGAGTGATTTTGCTGCTTTGGGCGCGATACAACAATTAAAAAAGGAAGGACTGCGTATTCCAGAAGATTTTTGTGTAGTAGGTTTTGGAAACGAGCCTTTCACTGATTTTATGGAACTTCCGATGTCAACTGTAGATCAAGTGCCTTTGGAAATGGGTAAAATGACTGCCAAAGTATTTCTGGAACATATTGATAATACTGGAAATGTCAAAATAGAAAAGAAAGTGGTGCTGACTTCGGAATTGAATATAAGGCAATCCTCTTTAAGGTCAAACAGTCAGGCTCTAGAGGTGGTTAATAACAAAAAAGGTGTGAAAATTTAATTTCACACCTTTTTTTATGTTTCAAAATCAGTTTCTTTTTACAAAGAAACTCCTCTTTTCCAAGGAATAAATACATCTTGTTTCAGCTGATCTGCTTTTGTTTCCACGTTTCCGCTTGCCAGTTCTATAATGTAATCTACGAGTTCTGCTCCAACTTCGGTTATGTTTTTTTCACCAGTAATCACAGTTCCAGCATTGAAATCGATAATATCCGACATTCTATTAGTTAATGTCGTGTTTGAAGCAATTTTTACAACGGGTGCAACTGGATTTCCCATCGGATTTCCTAAACCTGTGGTAAATAAAACAACTGTTGCTCCCGCTCCAACCAATCCTGTGGTACATTCTGCGTCATTCCCTGGTGTATTTAGAAGATTTAAACCTGGTTTTGAAATATATTCACCGTAATCTAAAACGTCTACAATAGGCGCAGTTCCACCTTTTTTAGAAGCACCAGCAGATTTCATGGCATCGGTAATTAATCCGTCTTTAATATTTCCTGGAGATGGATTCATATCAAAGCCTGAACCTGCATCAACAACTGATTTTTCAAAAGCTTTCATCAAGGATAAAAACTTGTCTGCTTTTTCTTCGTCCACACATCGGTTCATCAATTCTTGCTCAACGCCACATAATTCAGGGAACTCTGCTAAAATTGATTTGGCTCCCAAAGCTGCGAAAATATCTGAAACAACTCCTAATGCTGGATTTGCCGATATTCCTGAAAATCCGTCAGATCCACCACATTCCAAACCAATACTTAGTTTTGAAATAGGAGCAGGTTTACGTTCAATTTTGTTAGCTCTTTTAATGGCTTCATAAGAATCTTTAATTACCATTTGAAACATTTGATCGGTAGTTCCAATTTGTTGTTGTTCATAGATCAAAATTTCTTTATCACAATTTGGACTCATTGCTTTCAAAGCATCTTTAAAAATATTTACTTGCAAATTTTGGCAGCCCAAACTTAAAATAGTTGCACCGGCAACATTTGGATTGTTCACATATCCTGCAAGCAGTTTTGCTAGCAATTCCGAATCTTGTCGAATTCCACCACAGCCACCTTGATGGTTGATGAATTTTACTTCGATATTATCTAAAATATTTTCAGTTGGATATTTCTCAGAAACTTCTTCTACGCTTTTTTCTTCAATTAAAGAGCGTAATAAGTTTTTGTAAGAAACTTCTTTTTTTGGCAGTAATTCGTTTTCGAAAATATCTTTCAGTTTTTCGATATTTTTGTTTTCACAAAAAACCAATGGAATAAATAACCAAACATTTTTGGTTCCAACTTGTCCATCAGTACGGTGGTATCCGTTGAAAGTTTTGTCTTTCCAACGATCTACATTTGGCGGAGTCCAGCCTAAATTTCCGGTTTTACCAAAAACTTTTTCACTTTGATGTTTTACGTTTTCGGTGGTAATTACTTCTCCTTTTTTTACAGGTTCTACAGCTTTTCCTACCAAAACGCCGTACATTATAATTTCATCACCAATTGCAAAATCTTTCTCTGCAATTTTATGTTTTGCTTTGACATCAGTTGTTGGTATGACTGTAGTTCCTTCAAACGCAATTTGTTCGTTTTGTACTAAATCAGTTAAAGCGACAATTACGTTATCTGCTGGATTTACTTTTATTAATTTCTTTTGCATAATAATAATTTTAAGAAAGTTCTAATTAGAATTGTTTGCTATAATTAGCGAAACCTTTTTCAATTCCGTTGGCTTCAATTTCATTCAAAGCTACCACAATAGCCTCTGATAAACCGTTAATTTTTGTTAAATCTTCACCCCAGAATTCGGTATTGGTTAAAACTTTAGCAACAACCAAATCTAAAGCTCCTAATTGCCAAGCGTTTTTAAATGCTTCTACTAACTCAGGAGTATCTTTTACGGGCAAGGCTTCGTTGTTCCAAGTTCCTTTGTAAAATTGGATTAAACTAGCCAATGAAAAAGTTAAGGCAGTTGGAAGTTTTTTATTTGCATTATAATATCCTAATAAACTTGGCAACACTCTTACTTTGAATTTTGAGATAGAATTTAAAGCAATATCGGCCAATGCATGTTTAATAAATGGATTTTTAAAACGATCCATTACCTCTTCAGAATAGGCCGTGATTTCATTTTTGTCCATGGCAAGTGTTTCGCTAATTTCGCCAATAACACTGTTTACATATGGTCCAGTAAAATCTCCGTTAACAGTTTCCATTACTAATTTGTTACCGTATAAAAGTGAGGTAGGCACCATTGCTGTATGTGCGCCGTTCAAGATACGAACTTTTATCATTTTAAAAGGACGGATATCGTCAACAATCTTCACATTCAAATCCGTTTTGTGGAAAGGTAGTTTTGCTTTCAAATCATCACCACCTTCAATAGCCCAAAGGAAAAATGGTTCAGCTGCAACAATTAAATTGTCTTGGTAACTTAATTTGTTATTGTAGTCTTCAATTTCTGCTCTAGGATATCCAGGAACAATTCTATCTACCAAAGTACTGTGATACGTACAAGCATCAGATACCCAAGTTTTGAATGAATCCTCTAATTTCCATAAATCAACATATTGTAAAATGATTTTTTTCAGCGTTTCAGAGTTGTAATCAATCAATTCGCAAGGAATGATGGTTAATCCTTTAGAAGTATCTCCATTAAAATGTTTGAATCTTTCGTGTAATAAAACAGTCAACTTTGCAGGAAACGAAACTGGTGGCTGCATATCTGGAGTGTCACTTCCGATGAATTCAATTCCGGCTTCAGTAGTGTTTGAAACAATAAATTGAAGTTCTTCTTCTTTGGCCAACGCTAGATAATCTGCAAAATCAGTATATGGATTTATACCTTTTACAATATTGGTAATTAACTCAATATCCTGTATTTTTTCTCCTTTTTTGATTCCATTCATAAACAGTGTGTAAAGACCATCTTGATCGTTAATCATGTTTACCATACCATCTTTCAATGGCTGAACCATTGCAATTCCAGCATTGAAATCAACTTCTTTATTTAGTCTTTGAAAAGCGTAATCTACGAAAGCTCTCAAGAAATTACCTTCACCAAATTGCACTACCTTAATTGGAAACTTTTTTTCTAATCCTTGGCTTTTTCTATTTAATTTTTCCATTTTGTGTTTTTATTTTTTTTAAAGAAGGAACTAATGATTATATGAAAATCATTAGTTCCTTACTGAAATTTATTGTTTAGAATTTGAAATATTCTTTGGCATTATGGTGACTGATGTCCGAAACCATTTTACCAATCCATTCCATGTCATTTGGCAATTCGCCTCTTTTGATTTCGTCTCCTAACAGGTTGCAAAGAATACGTCTGAAATATTCGTGTCTTGGGAAAGACAAGAAACTTCTTGAATCGGTCAACATTCCGATAAAACAACTAATCAATCCCATATTCGAAAGGGCGTTCAATTGTTTGGTCATTCCGTCTTTTTGATCCAAAAACCACCATCCTGAACCGAATTGTACTTTTCCGCGAACGCTTCCATCATTAAAGTTGCCAATCATGGTAGCCATCACTTCGTTGTCGGCAGGATTTAAGTTGTAAATGATTGTTTTGGCCAATTTGTCTTTGCTGTCCAAGGCATTCAAGAAAGCGGACAGTTTTTGTGCTTGAGGGTAATCTCCAATAGAATCCCATCCTGTGTCAGGTCCCAAGATTCTATGCATACGAGCGTTGTTGTTTCTCAAAGCCCCCAAGTGAAGTTGTTGTACCCATCCAAATTCGTGGTAAGTTTCGAACAAGAAGAATAAAACAGCGCTTTGGAATTTCAAGGCTTCTTCGTTGCTCAATACTCCATTTTCTCTTTTCTTTTTGAAGATGGCACTTATTTCGCTTTCGGTATAACTTTCAAAATAAACTTGGTCTAAACCGTGATCACACAATTTGCAACCATTTTTGTCGAAAAAGTCGATTCTGTTTCTCAAAGCTGAAAGTAAATCAGCATAAGTATTGATTGTAATTCCTGCTTTTTCTCCTAATTTATCAACGTATTCATTGTAACCGTCATTAGAAATAAGGATGGCTTTATCAGGTCTGAAAGCAGTTCCTACTTTTACTTCAAAGTCACTTTTAGCAAGTTGTTCGTGGAAATCTAAAGTATCAATTGGGTCTTCGGTAGTGCATACAAATTCTGCATTTACTTTGCGAAGCAAGTTGCGAGTACTGTATTCTGGAGAATTTATTTTAGCAGAAGCTTCTTCGTAAATTCTTTCAGCCGATTTTTCGTTCAACAATTCGGTAATACCGAAATAACGGGCCAATTCTAAATGCGTCCAGTGGTACAAAGGGTTACGCATCGTGTAAGGAACTGTTTTTGCCCAGTTCATGAACTTGTCTTTGTCAGAACCATTTCCGGTAATAAATTGTTCGTTAACTCCCAAAGTACGCATAGCACGCCATTTGTAGTGGTCTCCGTTTATCCAAACTTTGGTAATGTTGTCAAAAATCTTGTCTTCGGCAATAAATTGTGGTGATAAGTGATTATGATAATCAATAATTGGCTGGTTTTTAGAATAGTTGTGATACAATTCTTCAGCGTATTTATTTTCTAATAAAAAATTATCATGTATAAATGTTGTACTCATTATAAATTTCTTAAAATATTATTCGTTAGATGGTTTTCCAATAGTGGCAAGGATTCCCCCGTCTACATAAAGAATGTGACCGTTTACAAAATCACTGGCTTTTGAAGACAAGAAGATGGCAGCACCTTGCAAATCCTCAGGATCTCCCCAACGAGCAGCAGGTGTTCTGCTTATAATAAATTCATTAAAAGGGTGTCCGTCCACTCTAATTGGAGCTGTTTGGCTTGTAGCAAAATAACCAGGTCCAATTCCGTTGGTTTGGATATTGAATTTCGCCCATTCCGTAGCCATATTTTTGGTAAGCATTTTCAAACCACCTTTGGCAGCAGCATAAGCACTTACAGAATCTCTTCCCAATTCACTCATCATGGAACAAATGTTGATGATTTTTCCACCACCACGTTGAATCATTCCTTTGGCAACATTTTTGGAAACAATGAAAGGACTTATTAAATCAACAGTGATTACCGCCGTGAAATCTTCCACTTCCATTTCGATAATTGGAGTTCTTTTGATGATACCTGCGTTGTTGACCAAAATATCGATTGGACCAACTTCGGCCTCAATTTTTGCTATGTTGGCAATTACTGCTTTCTCGTCGCAAACGTTAAATACATATCCGTAAGCTTCAAGCCCAACAGATTTGTATTCTGCCACAGCTTTATCCAATGCTTCTTGTGAAAGGTCGTTTACTACTATTTTTGCACCAGCTTGTCCAAGTCCTTTAGCCATGGCCATTCCTAGACCATGAACTCCTCCTGTTATAAGTGCCGTTTTTCCCGTTAAATCAAAAAGGTTTATTGACATAATTTTTATTTAATAAGTTATTAATTATCTTAATTCAGTTATTTTACAAACATCCATATCTCCGTAGTCCAAGTTTTCTCCGGCCATACCCCAAATAAAGGTGTAATTGCTGGTTCCTGCACCAGAATGAATAGACCAATCTGGTGAAATAACTGCTTGGTGATTGTTCATCCAAATATGTCTTGTTTCTTGAGGTTCTCCCATAAAGTGGCAAACCGCTTGGTTTTCTGGAATATCCATATAAAAATACACTTCCATTCTACGATCGTGAACGTGTGCCGGCATGGTGTTCCAAACGCTTCCCGGTTTCAATTCCGTCATTCCCATTTGCAATTGACAAGTAGTAACGATTCCACCAATAATCATTTGATTTACGGTACGGTGATTGGCCGTTTCCATTGTTCCCAATTGTAGTTTGTTGGCTTCTGCCAAGCTTACTTTTTTGGTAGGGTAGCTAACATGAGCTGGAGCTGAATTGATGTAAAACTTGGCTGGATTTTTGGCGTCATCACTTTTGAAAATAACTTCTGCATTTCCACTTCCAATATAAAGTGCATCTTTAAATCCTAATTCATAAGATGTTCCTTCAACAACAACAGAACCATTTCCTCCAACATTGATGATACCCATTTCTCTTCTGTCCAAAAAATTAGGCATTTTTAAAATGTCAATAGTTTCAAGTGTAATTGGAGTAGTGGTTGGCACAGCCGAACCTGTAATATACCTGTCGTAATGAGAGTAAGTAAAGGTAATTTCCCCTTCTTTCATTAGATTGTCAATCAAAAATTCTGCCCTTAATTGTGCGGTGTCGTATTGTTTTACTGCTTGTGGGCTTGAAGCATACCTAGAACTATAGTTTGTCATAAAATAAATGTATAATGTAATCGATTACGCAAAAGTAAATTTAATATTTTAATAAACAATGTTTTTTAATTCATTTTTTGTTCATTTTCGCAATTTAATATTTATTTTTTACATATATCATAAGTTTAGACGTTGAAATTTAACAGTAAGGCGGTTTATTGTTTTATATTGTTGTTCTGTTTGACAGTAAAATTTGATTTTTTTCAAAATAGTAAAGACAAGCCAAGCGAATCGTTGATTGCTGGAAATATTAATAATTTCAAGGGTGTGATGCTTTTAAATTACTCTTTTGGTAATGGCGCTCCCACGGCAATGTCGCAGCGGTGATTTTCTTGGCCGTGTGGCGGATTCATTCCTTCAGGAGTGGGAGTTGTCACGGCTGGAGTTGCGGTAGTTGTAGAAGTCGCACTATTTTGTTGTGGAGCAGATTGCGTAGTTACCGGATTACTTTTGGCGGGAACTACCGGAGAATTTAAAGGTGCACCAACGGCTATGTCGCAACGATGTCCCGGCTGACCATGGGCTGGATTCATTCCTTTGGCAACGGCTACCGGAGATGTCACGGCAGTATTTTGATTAACCGTGGTTTGATTTTGTGGAGTTTGGGCTGGCATTACCGTTTGGTTTTGCTGTGTATTTGCAGCTTCAGTAAACGGAACTATTTTTGATGGAGTTTTGCTGTCTTGCGGTTCGAGTTCTTTTTTGCAGGAAATGAATAGTAATGAGCTTACGAAAAGCAGGTTGAAATAGGATTTCATAAACGACGTTTTTTGGTTAGTGATTTCAAATATAGGATTTTATATGCTAGGGGTGAAAATTTGAAACGCTATTTCTTTGTTAATTTTAATTTCAGGGAGACCCAGATGTAATGCTTGTTTAAGATGTTTTTGTTAGGGACATTTTTTTTTGGATTTCAATACTTTTAATGAAGACTATTTATTCCTTAATTTTCCCAAAGAACTACCTGAACAAATTTTTAAATACACAAAATAAATTCTACTTTAGCATTCTCTAAATTTTCCTCATAAAATGATTAGTAAAACACAATTCGAAAACGAATTACAACTCATAATACAAAACGGAATCCGTGAAGACGTAGGTGAAGGCGATCACAGCTCTTTGGCTTGTATTCCGGCAAACGCAACGGGAAGAGCAAAATTATTGGTCAAGGAAGACGGTATTATTGCCGGTGTGGCTTTCGCCAAAATGATTCTCGAATATGTGGATTCTTCTTTAGAAATGGAAACTTTTATTACCGATGGAACTTCCGTGAAAAAAGGAGACGTGGTTTTTCATGTTTCGGGAAGCTCGCAATCCATCTTGAAGGCGGAACGACTGCTGTTGAATTCGATGCAACGAATGAGTGCCATTGCCACCAAAACCAAAAAATATGCCGATTTGCTTGAGGGAACAAACACAAAAATTTTAGATACTCGAAAAACAACTCCTGGATTCAGGGCTTGCGAAAAATGGGCAGTAAAAATTGGCGGAGGCGAAAACCATCGTTTTGCGCTTTATGACATGATTATGCTTAAAGATAATCACAACGATTTTGCCGGAGGAATTACTTTGGCTATTGCCAAAACCAAGGCTTATCTCAAAGAAAAAAATCTTGACCTTAGAATCATTGTCGAAGCCAGAAATTTGGAAGAAATCAGGGAGATTCTTGAAAACGAAGGAATTCACAGGATTTTGATAGACAATCTCGATTTTGAGGATACCAAAAAAGCGGTCGAATTAATCGGTAATAAATGCCAAACGGAATCCTCTGGCAACATCAACGAAAAAACGATCCGCAGTTATGCCGAGTGTGGAGTCAATTATATTTCGTCTGGCGCATTGACCCATTCGATTTATAATATGGATTTGAGTTTGAAGGCTTTTTAAATTCAAATAAACTATGAGTAAAGAAATAGAAGAAAGAATAGAGAGAATTCCTGTGTTTCGCAATTTGATTCGTCCATTAAAAAAGATAAAATTGCCCAAATTGGGAGGATTGTCTTTGTATGATTTATTGGAATTGTATGGTCTTGGAATTGCGGAAAGTGCCTTTTCTTATCACGCCAGCGCAATTGCATTCAGCTTTTTTATGGCCTTGTTTCCCTTTGCCTTGTTTATATTAAACCTTATCCCCTACATTCCCATCGAAGGGTTTCAGGGCGATTTTCTTGAGTTTGTAAAGGATGGAGTGCCACCCAATACGTATGATGCCATTTATAAAATTATCAACGACATTCTTAATAATAGTCATTCCGGATTGCTTTCGTCAGGTTTTATATTGTCTATTTTTTTGATGGCCAATGGTTTGAATGGGATTCTGGGAGGTTTTGAATCCTCGAAGCACGTGCTTATCAAAAGAGGATTTTTGCACCAATATTTGGTTGCTTTGGGAATGTCCTTGGTATTGTCGTTTTTGTTGTTGGTAACCGTTGCAATAATCGTGGTCTTTGAGGTTTTTATTCAAATGACAACGATTCAGGATGTGTTGAGTGACCAGATTCCGCTAATCATTTTAGGAAGATATGTATTTGTGATTCTGATGATTTTAATTACAGTGTCCATACTTTTCAAATTCGGCACTACCCACACCAAGGATAGCGCATTTATTTCTATAGGTTCCGTGTTTACCACTATTTTGGTTATTCTGGATTCTTATGCTTTTGGGATTTGGGTTATTCGGTTTTCTAAATACAATGAATTATACGGTTCTATAGGAACGTTATTAATCATGATGTTTTACATTTGGATTAATTGCGCGATTTTGCTTCTCGGCTTCGAATTGAATGCATCTATAAACAAATTACGACGAAAAAAAGTACATATAGCATAATTTATGGAGGTTTACAAAGTGTAACTAAATAATGTGGATTATGAATAAAAAGCTTGTTATTACTATAGTTTTATTCTTTTTGGCAATTTTATTTGCTCAAAGTCAAACGGTTGTCGGAAAATGGAAAACTATCGACGACGAAACTGGAAAGGCCAAAGCAATAGTGGAAATTTATGAGGAATCAGGAAAAATATACGGGAAAGTAGTTTTTATTTTGGAGCCTGAAAACAAGAAGAAACTTTGTGTCGAATGTTCGGGTAAGGACAAAGACAAGCCTATTCTTGGAATGATAATAATAAAAGGGCTTTCAAAAGAAGGTTCTGAATATACTAATGGGAAAATCCTGGATCCAAAGAATGGTAATTTATACAAGTGTTACATTACCTTGGAAACAAAGGATAAACTCAAAGTTCGTGGTTATATAGGGATTTCATTATTGGGAAGAACACAATATTGGTACAGAGTAAAGAATTAATTTTTTGAATATAGAAATCCAAAATCCACAATGCATTTTGTTGAAGTAATTTTACCGCTTTCTCTTGCCAAGACGTTTACTTACAGCGTTTCCGAAACCGAGTACCACTACATCAAAAAAGGAATGCGACTGGCTGTGCCTTTCGGTAAAAGTAAAATCTACACGGCGCTGGTTATTGAAATCCATCAAAACAAACCCACTTTATACGAAGCCAAGGAAATCCATCAAATTCTTGACGAAAAACCCATAGTCACCGAGATTCAAATCGCACACTGGCAGTGGATTGCTTCCTATTATATGTGCGCCATTGGCGATGTGTATCGTGGTGCAATGCCATCGGCACTTTTATTGGAAAGCGAAACTATTATATCGCAAAAGCAAAATGGTTTTGTAGATGAAAGCCTGCTTTCGGACGAGGAATTCCTGGTTTATGAAGCCTTGCAACAGCAAAGTTCCTTGAAAGTTCAGGATATAATGAATATTTTGAACAAGAAGAATATTTTTCCGGTTATCCAAAAATTGGTAAACAAAAATATTTTGGTGCTTCAGGAAGAAGTTCAGGAAAGTTATGCGCCAAAATTGGTTCGATACGTAAAATTGCATTCCAAATACGAATCGAATGAGGGTTTGGGTGAATTATTGGAAGTGCTCAAAAATGCCAATAAACAAAAGGAAATCGTCCTTGGTTATTTTCAATTAAGTGCTTCCGAGAAAAAGCCGATTACAGTTAAGAAGTTGATTGAAACTGCAAATTCCACTTCTGCAGTTATAAAGGTATTGATTGATAAAGAGATTTTCGAAGAATATTACATTCAAGTAGATCGCGTCAACTTTTCAGGAAAAACAAAGGAAGAGCAATTACAATTAAGTGAAGCCCAACAAATAGCTTTTGAAAAAATAAAGGAAAGCTTTGTTGAAAAAGAAGTTTGTCTTTTGCACGGAGTAACGTCCAGCGGAAAAACCGAAATATACACCAAACTCATTGAAGAGTATATTGCATCAGGAAAACAGGTCTTGTATTTATTGCCTGAAATTGCGTTGACAACTCAATTAGTTGGAAGATTAAGAGATTATTTCGGAAATAAAGTGGCTGTTTTTCATTCGAAATACAGTAATAACGAAAGGGTGGAAGTGTGGCAACAAGTCTTGGCGGAATCGCCAAAAGCACAAATTGTCATTGGAGCCAGATCGGCTTTGTTCTTGCCATTTTCCAACTTGGGATTAGTTATTGTTGATGAAGAACACGAACAAACCTTCAAGCAAGTTGATCCATCGCCACGGTATCATGCCAGGGATGCTTCGGTAGTTTTGGCCAATAGCCACAAGGCAAAAGTAGTATTGGGTTCGGCTACGCCAAGTATCGAAACCTATTACAATGCCCAATCTGGAAAATATGGTTTTGTCGAAATTACCGAAAGATACGGCAATGTTCGAATGCCTGAAATTGAATTGGTGGACTTGAAAGATAAATATTTCCGCAAAAAAATGTCAGGTCATTTCAGTGATACCTTAATTGAAAATATTACGACTGCTTTGTCTTTGGGGGAACAAGTTATTTTGTTTCAAAATCGCAGGGGTTTTTCTCCTATTATAGAATGCTTGACTTGTGGTCACGTCCCGCAATGTCCACAATGCGACGTGAGCTTGACGTATCACAAACATAAAAACCAGTTGCGTTGTCATTATTGCGGTTATTCGATGGCAAAACCAACCAATTGTCATACTTGTTCAAGTGTGCATCTGACTACCAAAGGTTTTGGAACGGAACAAATTCAGCAGGAATTGGTCGAATTGTTCCCAAATACTAAAATTGGACGAATGGATCAGGACACGACTCGAGGTAAATTTGGTTTCGAAAAAATCATTGACAGTTTCAAAAACCGTGAAGTTGATATTTTGGTGGGAACTCAAATGCTTGCCAAAGGTTTGGATTTTGACAATGTGGGTTTGGTGGGAATCATGAATGCCGACAATATGCTGTATCATCCCGATTTCAGGGCTTTTGAAAGAAGTTACCAAATGATGACCCAGGTTTCGGGTCGTTCTGGTCGATCGGAAAAACAGGGAAAAGTGGTTGTCCAAACCTATAATCCGGATCACAACACCATTCAGCAAGTGGTTCGCAATGATTATGAAGGAATGTATAAAGAACAATTATACGACAGGCAAATCTATCATTACCCTCCTTATTATAAACTCGTGAAATTGACTTTGAAACACAGGGATTTTGATAAACTCAAAGAAGGTTCGATGTGGTTGTACCAGGTGATGAAGCAAAACTTGACCATTCCAGTTCTGGGACCGGAAGAACCACCGATTTCCAGAATCCGAAACGAATACATTAGAACCATAATGGTAAAAATCCCGACGAATCAGCCCCTGCAAGGCACAAAAAAAACTATCCAGAAAATGCTGAATAGTTTTGAGGCTGTTGCACAATACAGGGCTATAAAAGTCGCCGTGAATGTTGATTTTTATTAGTTAATCGCCAGAGCTCTAACTAAATCTTCTTTTTTATGTCTGCTGAGTGGAATTTTGGTAATTCCAATTTCGGCAAATCTACTATTGAAGCGTTCCACTTTGTCTATATTGATAATATAAGATTTGTGTACTCTAACAAATTTGTCTTTTGACAAGTCTTTTTCAAAAGATTTCATTGTGGAAAGCACCAAGTTGCTGTCGTCTTCGGTCACTACTTTTACATAATCACCAAAAGCTTCAATCCATTTTATTTTAGCGGTAAAAATCTTTAGCTTTTTAAGATTGCTTTTAATGAAAATGTGGTCTCCGTCTTCTTCATGGGTTTCGGATCGCAACATTTGTAAATCCATGGCTCTTTTTACGGAAGCATTAAATCTATCAATGGCTATTGGTTTTTGAAGGTAGTCGGTTGCGTCATAATCAAACGCTTTCATAGCGTATTCAGCCTTTGAAGTGATGAAAATAATTTGAGGTTTGGTTTTTAAACCATCCAAAAAATCGAAGCCACTTATAACGGGCATTTCAATGTCCAAAAAGATTAAGTCCACGTTATGTATGGTCATACATCCTCTTGCTTCAATTGCATTGGAAAAATCACCTATTAAATGTAAGTTTGGGTGATTATTTACTAACTTTGTGATAATCATTCTTTGAATGGAACTATCATCTACAACGACACAATTTAGTTTCATAAATATTCATTTTTTAAGATTCGGGATAGTAAAAGTAATATGTATTTTTTTTAAAACCAAATCTTTATCGGCTTTTTTTGTATTACAACGAATTAAATCTAATTCTGTTTGTTTATTAAAATTAAATGATTACTTTTGCACCCAAATTAACAAATAAATAAATTATTTATGAATCATTATGAAACTGTTTTCATTTTAAATCCCGTTTTATCTGAAGTTCAGGTAAAGGAAACAGTAAGCAAATTTGAAGATTTTCTTACTAGTCGTGGAGCTACAATGGTATCAAAAGAAGATTGGGGCCTAAAAAAAATGGCTTACGAAATCCAAAACAAAAAATCTGGTTTTTACCATTTGTTTGAATTCAACGTTCCAGGAGAAGTTCTTATTGCTTTTGAAACTGAATTTAGACGTGACGAAAGAGTTATGCGTTTCTTAACTGTAAGTCTTGACAAACATGCTATCTCTTGGGCTGAAAGAAGAAGAGCAAAACTTAAATCTACAAAAGCTTAATCATCATGGCAACATTACAACAATCTGCTTCAGGAAAAAAAGACGGAGATATCAGATATCTTACTCCTTTAAACATAGAAACCAACAAAACTAAAAAGTACTGTCGTTTCAAAAAATCAGGTATCAAATATATTGATTATAAAGATGCTGATTTCTTGTTGAAATTCGTTAATGAGCAAGGAAAAATTCTTCCTCGTCGTTTAACAGGTACTTCATTGAAATACCAAAGAAAAGTGTCTGTAGCCGTAAAAAGAGCTCGTCACTTAGCTTTAATGCCATACGTGGCCGATTTATTAAAATAATATTAAAAACAAAGTTGTTGGTTTTCGGTCAAATGAAACCTAACTTCTACCTTATAAGGACAACAACATGGAAATTATATTAAAAAAAGACGTTCAAAATTTAGGTTTTAAAGATGATGTGGTAAATGTAAAAAATGGTTACGGTCGTAACTTTTTAATCCCACAAGGTTTTGGACAATTGGCTACTCCTTCTGCAAAGAAAGTATTGGCTGAAAACCTAAAACAAAGAGCGCACAAAGAAGCTAAAGTTGTTGCAGACGCAAAAGCATTGGCTGAAAACTTGAAAGCATTGGAAATTAAAATTTTCGCAAAAGCGGGTGGAGAAAAACTTTTTGGATCTATCACCAACATCGATATTGCCGAAGCTTTGGAAAAAGCAGGTCAATCAATCGAAAGAAAATTTATCACTAGCGGTATCGTAAAACGTACTGGTAAATATGCTGCAAGCATCAGATTACACAGAGATGTGGTAGTTGAATTGCCTTATGAAATTGTTGCTGAAAAAGCATAATTTCTAAATTTATAGAATCAAATCCCGATGAAAGTCGGGATTTTTTTTTAATCTGAATTTATTTCAGATTCTTTTTTTTATAATTAATTCGCATCTTAATGAGAAGATGCTGAAATAAATTCAGCATAAATGAAATACACGAGATTAACCAAAGAACAATTTGAGGAGTTGAATCAGGAATTTAGCACTTTTCTTGCCACTCAAACTATCGACAAAACAGAATGGGATCAATTAAAAGCGGAAAAACCCGAAGTGGCCGAGCAAGAATTGGATGTTTTTTCAGATTTGGTTTGGGAAGGCGTTTTAAGTAGAGCAGAATATTTAGAACATTTCTCAAAAAATCATATTTTCCTTTTTCAGTGTTTTGATACATATGTTCAGTCTATTGTTTTGAAATCATTGGTTCCCGAAACCGATTTTTTGACCAAAGAGGGATTGCAATGGTTGAGCGACAATATGTTTACGGAAACCATCGAAATCAAAACGGGTAAAAAAGTATTTACCGAGGAGCGCAATTCTTCTGTTTTTGAATTGATTCAACAAGGTTCTTTTTTAAGCGACGGACAATTATTCAAACAAATAATTGCGATTATTGAATCGTAATTTGGCGTTTTTATTTTTTAATTGGTTATTTTAGTCTTTTATTTCAAAAGCTAAAATAGCCAATTTTTTTATGAATATTCAGAATACAATTCAAACATTACGAGAGGAATTAAATCGGCACAACCACAATTATTATGTGTTGGATACACCAACAATTTCCGATTTTGAATTTGATCAAAAACTCAAACAATTACAAGAGTTAGAAAATCAGCACCCCGAATATTTTGACGAAAACTCGCCAACACAACGTGTGGGTGGAGCCATAACAAAAAACTTTGAAACGGTAAAACACGTCCATAGAATGTATTCTTTGGACAATTCTTACTCCAAGGATGAATTGTTGGAATGGGAAAAACGTGTTCAAAAAGTACTCGGCGATGTCCCGCTAGACTATACTTGCGAACTGAAATACGATGGAGCATCGATAAGCATCACTTATGAAAATGGAAAGTTAAAACGTGCCGTTACCCGTGGAGATGGCGTTCAAGGTGATGATGTTACCAACAACATCAAAACTATAAAGGCAATTCCTTTACAATTAAAAGGCGATTTTCCGGAAACGTTTGATGTTCGTGGCGAAATCATTTTGCCTTTTGCCGGTTTCGAAAAAATGAACCAGGAATTGATTGAAATAGGAGAAACACCTTATTCCAACCCAAGAAATACGGCTTCGGGAAGTTTGAAATTACAAGATAGCGCCGAAGTTGCAAAACGCCCATTGGATTGTTTATTGTATTTTCTCATCGGAAATAAATTGCCTTTCAAATCCCAGTTTGAAGGTTTGGAAACCGCCAGAAATTGGGGTTTCAAAGTGCCAAAAGAATCGAAACTGGCACATAACATGGAAGAAGTTTTCCGGTTTATAGAATATTGGGATATTCATAGACACAATCTTCCTTATGAAACCGATGGTGTCGTTATAAAAGTGAATAGTTTTCAGCACCAAGAAGAATTGGGTTTTACGGCCAAATCACCTCGTTGGGCCATTGCTTACAAATTCAAATCGGAACAAGTTTCCACAAAATTAAATTCGATTTCATATCAAGTGGGAAGAACGGGAGCCATAACCCCAGTTGCCAATTTGGAGCCGGTACAGTTAGCGGGAACCATCGTGAAAAGAGCTTCTTTGCACAATGCCGACCAAATAGAAAAACTGGACATTCGCATTGGTGATACCGTTTTTGTGGAAAAAGGAGGAGAGATTATCCCGAAGATTATCGCGGTTGATTTGAGCAAACGACCTGAAAATTCAGAACAAACAAAATACATTACGCATTGTCCGGAATGCCAAACGGAATTGATTCGAGGAGAAAGCGAAGCCAATCATTATTGCCCCAATTTTTATGGTTGTCCACCGCAGATTATTGGAAGAATCCAACATTTTATTTCCAGAAAAGCAATGGACATCGAAGGTCTTGGCGGAGAAACGGTAGCGTTGCTTTATAATAACGGGTTGGTTCAAAATTATGCTGATTTGTATAAATTGAAGGTAGAAGATATTCTTCCTTTGGAGCGAATGGCGCAGAAATCGGCAGAAAATTTGGTCAATGGTGTCGAAAATTCGAAAAATATTCATTTCGAACGCGTTTTGTATGCGCTCGGTATTCGATTTGTAGGCGAAACTGTCGCCAAAAAATTGGCCAAACATTATGCAACTATTGATGCCTTGAGTCAAGCAAGTTTGATGGATTTGGTTTTGGTTGACGAAATCGGGGAACGCATTGCACAAAGTGTGATTGATTTTTTTGAAAATCGAGAAAATAGAATTATCATTGACCGATTGAAAAGTTGTGGAGTCCAATTTGAAACCATTGAAATTATTAATCCGGACGCCACGGATAAACTCGCCGGAAAAACCTTTGTTGTTTCGGGTGTTTTTGAACAATTTTCGAGAGACGATTTGAAGAAAGCCATTGAAGACAACGGCGGAAAGGTGGGGAGTTCCATTTCTGCAAAAACAGATTATGTAGTGGCTGGAGCCAATATGGGACCGGCAAAATTAGAAAAAGCAAACAAACTGAATATTGCGATAATTTCAGAAAATGATTTTATGAAACTGATTAATGAAAACTAACACACCCTCTCTCTTTTTTTATTTTATAGCTTGTGCATTAGTAGTTTTTTTTAAAATCACTGAAGATGATTCATTGGTGCTTTATACAAAATCAATTATCGTTCCGCTGATTTTTATGTATTATTTGATTACAAACAACTATAAAATAAACTGGACCAAGGGGTTGGTGTTTTTGTTTTGTTTTATAGGCGATATATTCAATTTATTGCAATTTAACGACTCGGGATTGGGGGCTTTGTTGTCTTTTATGCTTGTTTATGTATTGTTGTTGAAACTGGCGGTTGACGATTTTAAATATTTAAAATTAAATAAAGAAGATTGTGTTCCAATGCTGGTTTCTTTCTTTTTTATTGCCACCATTTGTACTTCGATACTGAGTTTAAATTTCGAAAGAATGAAACTTGATTTTTCATTGTACATTTTATATGGAATTACATTGAGTCTTTTGTGTTTTTTTTCGATTATCAATTATTTAAAAAAAGTGAATTACACTTTTTTTTGTTTAATTGTAATGTGTGGCTGTTTTATGATTTCGGACGTTTTTTTTGTAATCAATAAATTCTATTTGAACCTCTATGCTTTTAGCTTTATAGCTGTTTTTGTTCAAGTTTTCTCTTATTTTTTTATGGCTACTTATTTTATAGAAAACGACAGATACCATCAAAGGCAAAGGGTTAAACTATAATTGATTTTCCGTTGGCAGATTTGGACTTGTCGTTGTCAAAATAAAAATCAATTCGTCCCAAATTGATGCCATAACAACCCACTTGGTTTACCAAAACTTCTTTGCCTTCCAAGTTTTTTACAATAGTTGGTTTGTCCAGAAAAGTGTGTGTGTGACCTCCAATAATCAAGTCAATGTCTTTGGTGAGTTCGGCCAGTTTTAAGTCGGATATTTTGTTTGAATCATCTTTGCTGTATTTGTAACCAAGATGCGACAAACAAATAACCAAGTCGCATTTGTTTTCTTTTTTTAGAATTCGAACCATGTCTTGGGTTGTTTCAACAGGATTGTGCCACACGGTTTCTTTGTACATTTTCTTGTCAACCAATCCTTCCAGTTCGATTCCGAGTCCAAAAACGCCAATTTTGATTCCATTTTTTTCGAAAATCTTGAACGGTTTTACAAAACCATCCATCGTGGTATTTTTGAAATCATAGTTTGCCGAAACAAATTCAAAAGTGGCATGCGGCATTTGAGCTGTCAAACCGTCAACTCCATTGTCAAAATCGTGATTGCCAATCGTTGACAAATCATATTTCATCATACTCATCAATTTGAATTCCAGTTCGCCTCCATAATAATTAAAGTATGGAGTTCCCTGAAAAATATCACCGGCATCCAGCAGCAATACATTTGGATTTTCCTGGCGAATAGTTTCAATCAATGCGGCTCTTCTGGCAACACCGCCCATATTTGGATTCCGAGGGTCATCCAAAGGAAATGGGTCAATATGACTGTGAACATCATTGGTATGTAGTATCGTTATATGTTTGATGTCTGGTTTAAAACTGCTCAACGACAATCCTAAACTCAGGAAAGCTGTGCTGGCTGCGGTTTTTTCGATAAATTCTCTTCTTTTCATTTTTTACTGTTTTATTCTGCAATATTATTCCTCACTGATTCTCACGTCATTTTTTGCAGTAATTGTATCTACTTCCTTGAAATAATCAATCAGGATGTTTCTCAATTTATAATTAAGATCAAATTTTTGCACTCCTTTTTTAAAGAAATTCATGTTGTCGCCTCCATTGGATAAATAATCATTGGTGGCAACATAATAAATAGCATCTTTTTCGACTGGTTTTCCTTGAACAAGTATATTTTTTGCAACATTATCTTTGCCGATTGTAAAAGTGATTCCTGACAAGGGATGTGGTTTTTTTGTGGCTATAAAATAGTCCACCAGTTCCAAAACTTGTTCTCCTTTCAAGGCGATTACCACAAGGCTGTTTTCAAAAGGCATTATTTCAAAAGCCGTTCTGGAAGTAATATTTCCTTTTGGAAGAATCGACCTAATGCCTCCATGGTTAAGAATGCAAAAATCAATATTCTTTTTTTCGCGAGTCATGAATATGGTATTTCCACGTTGTAAAGTTACGTCTGCCAGTAAATTACCAATGGGAGTTTGCCATTTGCCGCTGCTTTTGTCCAATGTTTCGGGAGAGTAAGCCAGGACGCTGCTTAAATCTTGGTCAATATGATCTCGATAGGGTTTAATAAAATTTTCAAACTGGGGGCTTTGCTTTTCTTTATCGGTAATTGCTATTTGTTTTCCTTCTATTTTTGTTACATTATAGTTTTGTTTGCTGCAAGAAACGCTTAAAAAAAATGTTAAGAATATAACAAAAAGTTTTAAAACGTCATTATAGTTTTTTAGATTTACCATCTGTTATGCGACTTTAATTAATTAATTTTGTAACCACGTAAAAGTAACATGTTTTTGAATTATATAAAGGATTATTTTTTAAAAAGGATATTAAAAAATAGTTTGCAAAATGTAAAATGTATTTCTTCAAAGGTTCCGATACAAAGGGTTGGGGTGCTAGTTGATGAAAGTTATTTTCTTGAAAAAGACGCCTTGGTAAAGGAATTAATAGCCAATGGAATTTCTGGAAATAATATAAGTATAATAGTTTACAGGGACAAGTTAAAGAAAAACGAAGTCTATTCACAGCCGACATTTAGTATCAAACAACTCAATTGGAATGCTGAAATCATGGACCCAACAGTAAATGATTTCATTAACGACGAGTTTGATTTATTAATAAGTTATTACGATGTGGAGAAAGCAATTTTGCTCAACATTACCCACAATTCAAGGGCGTTGTTTAAAGTTGGTTTTCAATCAATTGACAAAAGATTAAACCATTTGATAATCAATACGAATGCCGAGAATTACAAAGTATTTGTTGAAGAATTATTCAGGTATTTAAAAATATTAAACAAAATTTAAAATAAATTATGCAATCATTAATAGGAACGGGTGTTGCTCTTGTGACTCCTTTTAGAAAAGATTTTTCAATTGATACGGAAGCATTAATAAAAATAGTAAATTTCTCCATTGATGGTGGAGTGGAATACCTTGTAATTTTAGGAACTACGGCCGAAAACGCCACGATGAACGAAACTGAAAAAGAGTTTGTAATCCAGACCGTAGTTGAAACCAACAATGGAAGATTACCTTTGGTACTTGGTGTTGGAGGAAACAACACGATGGAAGTTGTCGAAGAATTGAAAAGCAGGGATTTATCGCAATTTGCCGCAATTCTTTCTGTTTCGCCTTACTACAACAAACCTACCCAAGAAGGCATTTACCAACATTTCAAAGCGGTTTCCCAAGCTTCTCCAATTCCGGTTATTTTGTATAATGTTCCTAGCAGGACAGGAAGCAATATGTTGCCTGCGACAGTTTTGCGATTGGCGAATGATTTCAAAAACATTGTGGCCATCAAAGAAGCTTATGGCGATATGGTACAAGCAATGCAATTGCTGAAAAACAAACCAAAAGATTTCTTGGTGCTTTCCGGTGATGACATGATTGCTTTGCCAATGGTTTTGGCTGGAGGTTCTGGCGTTATATCGGTAATAGCCCAAGGTTTTCCAAAAGAATTTTCAGAAATGATACGTTTGGGATTAAACCGGAAAGTGGATGACGCATTCAAATTGCAATACCAATTTTCAGACTGCATCGACATGATTTTTGAACAAGGAAATCCTGCAGGAATCAAACAAGTGTTCCAGTCATTGGGAATAGCAGAGAATACGGTTCGATTGCCTTTGGTAAGCGTGGATGAATCATTGGCTGGCAGGATTGATAAATTCGTGGAGAAAATCAATAAAATTGCCTAAAAAACACCCTCTTTTTTAATAAAAAAATATATTTTGTAGTGGCT
Source organism: Flavobacterium fluvii (assembly GCF_900129545.1). Taxonomy (GTDB): domain Bacteria; phylum Bacteroidota; class Bacteroidia; order Flavobacteriales; family Flavobacteriaceae; genus Flavobacterium; species Flavobacterium fluvii. The sequence goes on from NZ_FQWB01000002.1 coordinate 425,565, forward strand.
AAATTAATACCTAAATTTGCCACCGCAACTTAGCTATGATTTTTGAAAGTGATATCTTTCTGTTGAATCAAAAAAAAGTAAAAAAAATGAAAAAAATAGTATCGTTATTTCTTCTTGTCATCCTTTTCGGTTCTTGTGGTGAATATCAAAAAGCTTTAAAATCTGAAGATGTTGCCGTAAAATTTGAAGTGGCCTCTAAATTGTATGATGCAGGAAAATATGATGATGCCATTAGGCTTATCGAGCAAATTGCTCCAGCTTACAGAGGGAAACCACAGGCGGAGAAATTATTTTACATGTTTTCTCAATCGTATTATAAAACAAGACAATATTATTTGGCGGCTTACCAATTCGAAAGTTTCGTTTCGGGTTATCCAAAAAGCGAAAAAGTGGAAGAATCTGCTTATTTGGGAGCAAAATGTTATTCAATGCTTTCGCCAGTTTATAGTTTAGATCAGACTGATACTTATAAGGCAATAGACAAATTGCAAGGTTTTATAGATTCTTACCCTAATTCTACTTATTTGCCTGAAGCGAATAAAACATTAAGAGAATTGAATGAGAAAATAGAGAAGAAAGTCTATGAAAACGCAAAACAGTACCACACTATCATGGATTACAAATCTGCAATGGTGGCTTTAGACAATTTTGTGGGCGATTATCCTGGAACACCATTCAAGGAAGATGCTCTTTTTTATAAATATGATTCGGCTTACCAATTGGGAATAAACAGTATTCCATCCAAAATGGAGGAACGATTGAATATTGCAAAAACAGCTTACAATAGTTTGATAAAATTCAAACCAGAAACAAAATACAAAAAGATTGCGGACGAAATGATGGTTCGAATTGAAACAGATTTAAAAAATTTCACTAAATAAATAAAGTCATGGATTTAAGAAAGACAAATGCTCCGGTAAACACAATAACCTACAATAAAACTGTTATTGAAGAGCCTACAGGAAATGTGTACGAAGCTATAACAATTATGGCTAAAAGAGCAAATCAAATCAATTCTGAAATCAAAAAAGAATTGACCGAAAAATTGGAAGAATTTGCCACTTATAACGACAGTTTGGAAGAAGTTTTCGAAAACAAAGAACAAATAGAGGTTTCCAAATTCTACGAGAAATTGCCTAAGCCACATGCTTTGGCAGTTCAAGAATGGCTAGATGGTAAAATCTACCACAGAGAAGGAAACAAATAATATTTTATAATGTCAGTTTTAAGCGGAAAGAAAATTTTACTGGGTATTTCCGGTGGAATTGCAGCTTATAAAACAGCTACATTAGTTAGACTATTCATAAAAGCAGGTGCACATGTCCAAGTGATAATGACACCTGCTTCTAAGGATTTTATAACGCCTCTTACTTTATCTACCTTATCAAAAAATCCAGTATATTCCAGTTTTTACGATCAAAGTGAAGACAACGAAAAATGGAATAGCCATGTCGAATTGGGACTTTGGGCTGATTTGATGATTATTGCTCCTGCAACTGCAAATACGTTGTCTAAAATGGCAAATGGTACTTGCGACAACCTTTTGATTGCTACTTATCTATCGGCAAAATGTCCTGTTTATTTTGCGCCTGCAATGGATTTGGACATGTATGTTCATCCTTCTACATTGGAGAGTTTCCATAAGTTGAAATTATTTGGAAACATCATGATTCCTGCCGAAAGCGGGGAATTGGCAAGTGGTTTGTCAGGCGAAGGCAGAATGTCTGAACCAGAAAACATAGTATCCTTTTTGGAAGCTGACTTGGAAAGTGGTTTACCTCTCAAAGGAAAAAAAATACTGGTTACTGCCGGTCCAACATACGAAGCAATAGATCCCGTTCGTTTTATAGGAAATCATTCCACGGGAAAAATGGGATTTGACATTGCACAAAGTGCTGCAAATCTTGGTGCTTCCGTGATTTTGGTTGCTGGACCCACTCATTTCAAAATCGAGAATAGTTTGGTAAAAGTGGTTTCCGTGGTTTCAGCCCAAGAAATGCATGATGCCTGCCATCAATATTACGATACAGTTGACGTGGTAATTGCCGCGGCGGCGGTTGCAGATTATCGCCCAAAGAATGTTGCGCTGAATAAAATAAAAAAGAACACCGACAGTTTTACGATTGAGCTCGAAAAAACGAAAGATATTTTGGCTTCTTTGGGAGAAATCAAGAAAAATCAGTTTTTGATTGGTTTTGCATTGGAAACCGAAAATGAAATTGAAAATGCGAAGTTGAAAATTCAGAAAAAAAACCTAGATTTGATTGTTTTAAATTCTTTGCAGGATGAAGGAGCCGGTTTCGGAAAACCAACCAATAAAATTACTTTTATTGACAGCAATTTCAAGGTTGAACCAATGGAATTGAAATCAAAAGAAGCCGTTGCCAATGATATTTTAAACAAAGTAATAGCCCATTTTTATGAGTAGAATAATTGTATTTTTCTTTTTGCTTGCCTTTGGATTTGCTCATTCCCAGGAGTTAAACTGTGTCGTTACGGTAAATTCTGAAAAGTTGTCAAACGCAAACCAGCAGATTTTCAAGACTTTGCAAACCTCCTTGAACGAATTTGTAAATCAAACCAACTGGACAGGGCAAACGGCGAAACAAAATGAAAAAATAAATTGTTCGATGTATATTACCCTTTCGTCCAATAATTCAGATCAATTTACAGGCACAATTCAGGTTCAGTCCTCAAGACTTGTTTACAATTCCACTTATGCCTCGCCGGTATTCAATTTTAATGACAAAGATTTTAATTTTAGATACAACGAGTTTGAAAGCCTAATTTTTAATCCGGCTGAATTTGAATCCAATCTAGTTTCCGTGGTTTCTTTTTATTGTTATGTGATAATGGGAATGGATGCAGATAGTTTTGTGTCAATGGCTGGTGATCCTTATTTCAAAACTGCCCAAAACATTTCGAATGTCGCCCAACAATCTGGAAACAAAGGCTGGAGCCAATCTGACGGTAACCAAAGCAGGTATTATTTGATAAACGATTTAGTGTCGCCAACTTATAGTGAAGTGCGTCAATCCTCGTTTTTGTATCATTCAGGTTTGGACATGATGAGCAATAATGATTTGAAAGCGGCCAAGGAAAAAATAAAAACATCCCTGCTTAATGTAGGAAAGTTGAATAGTGTAAAACCAAATGCTTTTTTGACCCGCGTGTTTTTTGATGCCAAATCAGATGAAATAGCTTCTATTTTTTCTGGTGGTCCAAGTGTTTCCATAACCGATTTAGTCGAAGTTTTAAACAAAACTTCTCCCTTGAATTCCAGTAAATGGGCTTTGATTAAGTATTAATTGATTTTCAAATAGCCGCTTAATTTTGCTTATCCCCACAAAAACAATATAGATGATAACTACCCTGTCGATAAAAAACTATGCTTTAATAGAAAAATTGACCATCGATTTTTCAAAAGGTTTTTCGATTATAACAGGAGAAACCGGTGCAGGAAAATCCATAATATTAGGTGCTTTGGGTCTTGTTTTAGGAAAAAGAGCCGATCTGTCTTCCTTGAAAAACAAGGAAGAAAAGTGCGTTATAGAAGCCCATTTTGAAATTTCAAAATACAATTTGCTTCCTTTTTTCGAAGCCAACGATTTAGATTACGAAGACGAAACCATCATTCGACGGGAAATTTTGTCTTCGGGTAAATCAAGGGCATTTATCAATGACAGTCCCGTAAACCTTCAGGAATTGCAGGAATTGAGTTTATTTTTGATAGATATTCACTCCCAACACCAAACCCAGGAGCTTTCGGAAGAGAAAGTCCAATTCGAAATTATCGATGCCATTGCCGACAATCAGGAACACATTCTGGATTATCAAGCGCTTTTGAAAGGCTATAAATCGGATAAATCCAAATTGAATTCGCTCCTTAAAAAACAGGCTGAATCGGCCAAAGAACAGGAATACAATACTTTTTTATTGGACGAATTAGTGGTAGCCCAATTGAAATCAGGAGAACAAGAAACGCTGGAAGCCGATTTCGAAAAGCTGAACAATGTCGAAATCATAAAAGAATCTATTGATAAATCTTTGGCCATAGCCAATGAAGAACAAATTGGGGTGTTGCACAATTTGAAGGAAATCAAAACTTCCTTGCAAAAAATCGCTTCATTTTCGCCTGAATATAATGTGCTGTTGGAAAGAATTACAAGTTTAACCATTGAATTTGACGACATTTCGGATGAATTGACTCGATGCTCGGAAAAACTTTTTAATGACCCCGAACAATTGGAATTAATCAACCAAAAATTGCAATTGATTTATAATTTGCAAAAGAAACACCAAGTTTCCTCTGTAGACGAATTAATCCAAATCCAGACCAAACTTGAAAATTCGGTATTGGAATTAGGGAATATTGAAGAAGAAATTAAAACTTTGACCGATTCGATCCAACAAAAAATAATTACTTTAGATAATTTGTCTGGCGGGATTCACAAGAAAAGAGTGGAGTCTGTTCCTGTTTTGACACAAAAACTAACCACAATTTTAGAAACCTTGGGAATGCCCAATGTACGTTTCAAAATGGAAATCAACAATTCTTCCACTTATTTCGAAAACGGAAAAGATGAACTTGAATTTTTGTTTTCGGCGAACAAAGGAACCGATTTTGGTTTGTTGAAAAAAGTGGCTTCCGGTGGAGAAATGTCCAGAATTATGCTGGCCGTGAAAGCAATATTGGCACAATATTCCAAGTTGCCAACACTTATTTTTGACGAAATCGACACGGGAGTTTCTGGTGAAATTGCCAATAGAATGGGGGAAATCATGAAAGAAATGAGCCAGAAAATGCAAATATTCGCCATTACCCATTTACCGCAAATAGCTTCAAAAGGAATGGCGCATTTCAAAGTGTCAAAATCCACAATTGGCGAGGATACACAATCTGAACTTAAATTGTTGTCCAACGAGGAACGCGTGATTGAAATTGCCCAAATGTTGTCCGGCAATGTTATTACGGACTCGGCATTAAACCACGCAAAAGCCTTGTTAAACTAAAGAAATGCTTTATATTTGTCCTCTTAAAAACGAATTAACGATTATCCGAAATAAATAAACGAATAACCTAAATATGATTATAGAACCTAGAATGCGAGGATTTATTTGTTTGACGGCCCATCCAAAAGGTTGTGAACAAAATGTAAAAAATCAAATCAAATACGTACAATCAAAAGGACATATTGAAGGAGCAAAAAAAGTGTTGGTAATTGGAGCTTCAACCGGATTTGGTTTGGCTTCCAGAATCACGAGTGCTTTTGGTGCAGATGCAGCCACGATTGGCGTGTTTTTTGAAAAACCTCCTTTGGAAGGTAAAACCGCATCACCAGGTTGGTATAATTCGGCAGCATTTGAAAATGAAGCCCATAAAGCGGGATTGTATGCAAAAAGTGTCAATGGAGATGCTTTTTCAAATGACGTAAAAAGGCAAACACTAGACTTAATAAAAGCTGATTTGGGTCAGGTTGATTTGGTAATTTACAGTTTAGCTTCGCCAGTTCGTTTGCATCCCGTGACGGGAGTTTTGCATCGTTCGGTTTTGAAACCAATCGGGCAAACGTTTACCAATAAAACCGTAGATTTTCATACAGGAAATGTTTCCGAAGTTTCCATAGAACCTTGCACAGACGAAGATATTGCCAATACCATTGCCGTAATGGGTGGTGAAGATTGGGCAATGTGGATGGAAGCGCTTAAAAGCGAAAATTTATTGGCAGAAGGAGCCACGACAGTTGCTTATTCCTACATTGGGCCGTCATTGACGGAAGCCGTTTATCGCAAAGGAACAATTGGTCGTGCCAAAGACCATTTGGAAGCAACCGCATTTACAATTACTGACAGTTTAAAATCAGTAGGAGGGCAGGCTTATGTTTCCGTGAACAAAGCATTGGTAACTCAAGCAAGTTCTGCTATTCCTGTAATTCCATTATATATTTCGTTGTTGTATAAAATAATGAAAGAAGAAGGGATTCATGAAGGTTGTATCGAGCAAATCCAACGGTTGTATCAAGACAGATTGTACGCTGACAAACCGGTTCCAACGGATGAAAAAGGTAGAATTAGAATTGACGATTGGGAAATGCGCGAGGATGTTCAAGCTAAAGTGGCTAAACTTTGGTTGGAAGCCACTACAGAAAGTTTGTCTGCAATAGGAGATTTACCGGGATACAAGAATGATTTTCTTAATCTTTTCGGCTTTGAATTTGAAGGCGTGGATTATAAAGCAGATGCCAACGAAATGGTTGGCATATCTAGTATTGATTAAATAAGTAGATAGCTTAAAATTATAGAATTTGAAGAAACCATCACGTTTGGCGTGGTGGTTTTTTTATGGATAAAGTTTATCTTTGCTCAAATTTTTTGAGCAAAAGTGTTACACCTTAATATTTGTTATGTTATTTTCTTTAATTATACCCGTTTACAATCGTCCAGATGAAGTAGATGAACTTTTGGAGAGTTTGTCGCAACAAGATTATATCGAGAATTTCGAAGTTGTTATAATTGAAGACGGTTCTTCATTGCGATGCGATGATGTGGTTCGCAAGTATGCGGGGAAACTGCATTTGTCGTATTGTTACAAGGAAAATTCAGGCCCTGGGGATTCCAGAAATTATGGAATGAAAAAAGCAAAAGGAGATTATTTTATCATTTTTGATTCGGATTGCATTATTCCAAATAACTATTTGACAGAAGTATCCAAGGCATTGAAAGAAAATTATGTGGATTGTTTTGGAGGTCCTGACAAGGCTTTGGATAGTTTTTCGGATATTCAAAAAGCGATTAATTTTGCAATGACTTCTTTTCTTACCACTGGTGGAATTAGAGGTGGTTCGGAGAAAATAGACAAGTTTCAACCCCGAAGTTTTAATATGGGATTGTCACGAAAAGCCTTTGAAGCTTCGAATGGTTTCGGAAATATTCATCCCGGAGAAGATCCCGATTTATCCATTCGATTGTGGAATTTGGGTTTTGAAACCAGACTTTTTTCTAAGGCATTTGTCTATCACAAAAGAAGAATTGATTGGGCTAAATTTACTGTTCAAGTGAATAAATTTGGCAAAGCCAGACCTATCTTAAATAGTTGGTATCCCCAATACAACAAGCTTACTTTCTTCTTTCCCACTATTTTTATAATAGGATTGTTCTTTGCGGTGCTTTTGTTGATTTTTAATTATGATTTATTGCTTCAATTGTATTTTGTGTACTTTCTGGCACTTTTTTTGGTGTCCACCTATCAGAATAAAAGCTTTAAAATAGGTTTATTGTCAATCAAGGCAGTTTGGAAGCAATTTTTTGGTTACGGTACAGGGTTTTTGGAATCCTTCGTGAAGATCATTATTCTGAACCAAAAACCGGAAGAGGCATTTCCTGAGCTGTTTTTCAAAAACTAACATGACAAAAATAATTGGATTGACAGGAGGCATCGGCAGTGGAAAAACCACTATTGCCAATCATTTTATGACGGCTGGCATTCCTGTTTATATTGCCGATGATGAAGCCAGGAAAATTATGCAGTCGGCTGCAATTATTGAAGAAATCCAGAAAACGTTTGGTTCCGCTATTTTTGAAAATGGGATTTTAAACAGGCAACGACTGGCAGAAATCGTATTCAATAATCCAGATAAATTGAAACTTCTGAATGGTATTGTTCATCCTGCCGTAAAAAAACATTTTGACAACTGGATATTAAAATACAAAGATTCTCCGTTTGTTATTTATGAAGCCGCCATTTTATTTGAAAGCGGGAGTTATAAAAATTGCGACAAAATAATAACCGTTACAGCACCATTGGAATCCAGAATCCAAAGAGTGATCCAGCGTGACAACACCACTCGTGAAAATGTTTTGAAAAGAATAAACATGCAATGGGACGACAATCAGCGCATTGCCAAAAGCGATTTTATTGTTGAAAATATTGACTCAAAAATCACGGAATCAGAAGTGGATGAAATTCTTAAAATTTTGAAGAATTCATAGTTTGAATCTATTTTGTTAATCTTGGGTTAATTTATTATTATTTATACTGTTAAAATACTAATTTTGTATCGATGAATAAAATGTTTTTTAGAATACTGGTACTGCTGATGAGTTTATCCTTGATTGGGATAATCCTGGTTCAAGTTTATTGGTTCAATACCTCATTTCAAAATAATGACGAGCAATTCAAATATCACGTCAAACAAGTTATAGGAAATGTGGCAGACAAGCTTCAACAACAAGAAGCATTCACGTTTATTGACAAATACAACAAGTATAAAGACAGTACGGGCAAAGTGCCCCAAAAAAATGAGTTACTAGAGTTTTATTATGTTCAGAAAAATCATGAAACAAATACGACAACGGTATATTCCAGTATCATAAATTCTGAAGACTATAGCATGTCTTCCACGTTCTTTGGCAAAAAATTGGATAGTGTAAAATTTAAAAGCTTTAATTCAAAACGAGTTACCTCAGTTTATAACGATAATAAAATAGATAATTCGAGTGTTCAACAAGACATGGTTCCTGACGTGAAAATTGAAAAATCAGGAAACTTGGATGTTTTAGACAACGCCCAGTTTGAAATTTTCTTTAAAGATATTGCTTCGACAATGCCACTTCAAGAAAGAGTCACCAAGGAGGCTTTGCAAAAGTTATTGAAAACGGAATTGGAGGAATATGGCGTGAATACCAAATTTGAGTTTGGCATTTACAGCAATTCGTTGGCGACGAAGGTAAAATCGGATGGGTTTAGTTATGATAAAAACAGCACCTATTCCATTCCGATATTTTCTGATAATGAGGGAAATAACAAGTATCAATTATTGGTTTCATTTCCTCACAAGAAGAAGTTCCTGCTTACGGATTTAATGGGAATAACATTATTGTCGATCATTTTTACGCTGATAATAATTATTGCCTATACAAGTGCATTGAATCAATTGATTCGTCAACGTCATATTTCTGAAATAAAATCAGATTTCATCAACAATATGACCCATGAGTTCAAGACGCCAATTGCAACGATAAATTTGGCTTTGGATGCCATAAAAAATCCAAAAATTATTGAAGACAAAGAAAAGGTATTAAAATACCTGCAGATGATCAAGGATGAAAATAAGCGAATGCATGCCCAGGTAGAGAATGTATTGCGAATTTCCAAGCTGGAAAAAAAAGAATTAAACATAAGCAAGGAACCGACCAATATTCAAGAGGTTATTGACGATGCGGTTGAACATGTAGGTTTGATATTGGAAGATAGACAAGGAACTATAACCAAACATTTTAATGCCGTTAGAACCAGTGTTTTATTAAATGAAGTTCATTTTATAAACGTAATTGTGAATATATTGGAGAATGCCATCAAGTATTCGCCCAATGTTCCGAAAATTGATGTTTTTACGGAAAACGTAAAAGATTTCTTGATTATCAAGGTTAAGGATAATGGAGTAGGAATGAGTAAAATAGCCCAGAAAAGAGTTTTCGAAAAGTTTTATAGAGAACACACTGGAGATTTACATGATGTAAAAGGTCATGGTTTGGGCTTGGCTTATGTAAAAAGAATAATAGACGACCACAACGGTCAAATTTATGTAGAAAGTGAGAAAGGGAAGGGAAGTACCTTTATAATAAAAATACCATTAATAAATTAAGATATGGAAAATGTAAATAAAAGAATACTTTTAGTTGAAGATGATTTGAATTTTGGAGCCGTTCTAAAAGATTATTTAATGCTGAATGATTTTGATGTCACTTTGGCAAAAAATGGAATGGAAGGCTTTGAGAAATTCAAAAAAGACACTTACGATTTGTGTATTTTGGACGTAATGATGCCATATAAAGATGGATATACTTTGGCCAAAGAAATCAGGGAAAAAAATCAAGAAGTGCCAATTATCTTTTTGACCGCAAAATCCATGAAGGAAGATGTATTGAAAGGATACAAGGCCGGTGCCGATGATTATTTGAACAAACCTTTTGATTCAGAAGTTTTGTTGATGAAAATCAGGGCCATAATTCAAAGAAAATCGTCTGCAACGCAAGCTGAACCAGTTCAGTTTGAATTTCACGTGGGTAAATTTCATTTGAATTCCAAACTTCGATTTTTGACTTTTGAAAACGGAGAACCGGTGAAATTATCTCCAAAGGAAAATGAATTAATAAAAATGTTGATTCTTCATGAGAACGATTTGATGCCAAGAGAGTTGGCTTTGACCAAAATCTGGAGAGATGACAACTATTTCACTTCCAGAAGTATGGATGTTTATATCGCTAAATTAAGAAAGTATCTTAAATTAGATCCAAATGTGGAAATCCTGAACATCCACGGAGAAGGATTTAGATTGGTGGTTAAAAAATAAATATTGTTGGAATATTAAAAAGTCGTCTTGAATTTTCAAGACGACTTTTTTGTTTTTACTGAAGACTGGGACTGAATGCTGAAAATTTTAAGATTTCCATTCCAGCTTTAAATCTTTTATTAACGTGGCTCCGCTGTCAATGGTTCCCGTATGCTGAAAACTGATTCCCCCAAAATCATTAGGAGTAATCTCGGCTTCTAAATTTACAATTTTGACTACTTCAGGTGGATAGGTTTCGGAAAAATAATCGAGCTTATTTTCGGCGTGAACCATGAGTTTGTTGTTTTTTACTTCAATGGAAATTAAACAGTTGGGACGATAACAGGAAGTTGTCACGGAATTGCTGATTGGAGTTGCTATTCCATTTTCGTATTTCATTATGATGAAATCGACGGCATCACTGTATTTGGTGGTACGGATTAATCGAAGTGCATAACCGTTCATTTTTTTGATGTCCATTTTAATGCCGACATCCATATATTGACTTCTGGCGCTACTAAATCCTTGTCCAGCAGTTTTTGCAGGAACGGCAGTAAAGCTGATTTTCATGTCCCCGAAAGAATTTCCAACGGGAGTATAACGCATTCGAGCCCCTTTTGAAGCCTGGATAAAACCAGCATCATTGGCAGCACCGTTTACCCCAGTGCCGTAATACCAAGGATTTTTACTATTGTCTCCAACCCAATTGTGTTCATTGGTATCAGCCGGAGCAAAGCTGTCGAGTGTCCAAAATCCGGGCAGAATTTCAGGTTGGTATGCAGCAGACATATTCTCCAAATTTGGAATTAAAATAGTGGATTTTTTAATGTCTTTTTTTGTAATCACATCCTTAAAAACCACTGTTTTGGCTGTTCCCGCTTGACATCTCAAATGTTTTGGAGAAACACTTGCCATAATATAATAACCAACATCACCTGAAGAAAGCTCATAGGTTTTCAATGGTTTTTTTAATCGAGAAACGGCAACTTCGATGGGATGAGTTCCTTTGGCATCATGACAACGATACCAATTTACTACCGATTCATCTTCAAAAGACATATCCAATGCATAGTTTAGCTGTAATTTTCCATCTTTATTTTTGCTGATTTTAGGAAGTGTCGTGAATGTCGGCGGAGCAATAAATGAAGGTGCAATTTGAAACACGCTGGCAGCTTCCAGTCCTGATATTGTTGAAGCAGTGATAACAACTTCCTTGGTTTCATTGCCGTTGTTCGTTGGAATGACGGTACATTTTCCATCTTCTTTTGTTTCTAATTTGACCAATGATTGGTATTCTGGAGCTATTTTCCAAGATACTTTTTCGCCTTTTAATTCATAATTTCCAAAACGATTCACGATGGTTTCCAATGTCACGCCTTTTTTTCCAGTTTCCAAGATTTGTTTTACTGGTTTTACCATTAATTGAGTTGGAATGGAGGAGTAGTTTTTTCCTGTTTCTTTTTCGGCTTTCTCGACGATGGCTTTAATTCCCATTGGATCCCAATCGTCATTTCCTCTCAATAAATTGTAGGTGTTGTACACAATGGTATTGTTGTATTCAAAACGGTAGGCATTGAGAATTGTTTTTCCTGTCATGTCAACAGTTGTGTTAGGTATATCATTGCTAACGGTTACCGGCTTTGTATTGAGACTAATATTGTATTGATAGTAGCGAGCTTCGGTATCAGGAATATCACGCCAGCCTATGTAATCTAAATTTTGGGCAGTAAATCGGGTGTCAATGGCCGCCACTGGGCCACTTCCTTTTACAAAATATTGTTTTTCACGAGTAAAAGATTGAATGTCGCAATTCAAAAAAACTGCTCCTGTTCCAGAAGTATGCCCAAAAGGTTTGGAGGAATAGATGCCAAAAGTACAATTGAGGTAAACTGCAGTCCCGTTCAAGGCATCGTCCGTAGATTCGAAATGACATCGATCAAAAAGTGTTCTTTTGCTCCCCCAAAAAGGACCGAGATTGAGCCTGCTCATAAAACGGGTGTTGCGGGCAAATACTTTGTCTCCATTTGAAAAAATGAGTTGTCCTTGCACAATGGCCGAACTTCTTTTTTCTCGATTCAGTTTTGGATTCAAAGGAAAAATCAGGTCAATATTGCAGTAATTTCCAAAAGTGATATTTTCGGCACTTACACCTTGCCCTTTGATGTTCAACATGGTAAAATTACCTTTGGCTCCTATAGTTTGCCCACGGTTGCAGGCTAAAACCACATTTTGGGCATCATCTGACAATCCTTGAAATCTAAGCCATTCACAGTTAATTTCGAGTCCAAAAGGAGTTCCGCCTATGGTTTTAGGCACACGAATTTCAGGATCGTCTGGATTGTCGATCCAATAGACCCAAGGCGCAATGTACAATGTCATTGGCAAAGCTTCGGTTCCATTGGTCAAATGTTTGGAAGCTTCGGTTATAGAATTGTAAACATACTTGTATTTGGCGGATTCTTCATTCGAAAGTTGTCCGTCGATAAAGAAAGAGTTTGGCCCGAGTTCAATTTTTTTACCTTTATAAATAATGTGATTCCCTTTGAAAACCAGTTCTTTATTTGAGTTTACTTTATGTTCTTGTGAAAATAAAACTGGAAAGTTACTTAACAAAAAAGAGATTGTAAATACAATCGTTCTAAAGGCAATTTTCATAATGGTATCAATTTGAGGTTAAATTATTCCAAGTTCAACTGTAAGGCAAAGCAATTTTTATTTTCTTTGGTAATACTGAAAACAATTATTTCTTCTGAAATATTTTCATGAATCATAACTTTGTCTCTAAGCGAAAGTTCTCTCATGAAGTTCATTTCAAAACTTCTGACTTTTTGTTGAAGAATAATATTTTCATCCACTAAATCCATACACCATTCTAAATATTTGACGTGATTGACGTGATTTACAATGTCTAAATCAGATAGAATTACTGTTTTTTCGAAAAGTTCTTCTTTCTCGGGGTGAATTTCAATTTTAGAAAAACCCAGATTGGTAGCCTTCATTTCTGGAAATAATTCAAAATGTTCGTGTTCCAACATCAAATTTTCAGGCCGGCGTTTTTCAGTGTTGAATACCGCCCAAAAAGTTTCGGCACCAATGATTTTTTTACCATTGCGGTAAATTTCCAACGCTCTGACAGAACGGGAATTTTCCAAGGTATTGATCCAGGTTCTTACTGTAACTTTATCTTTCCATTTGGGCAATTCCTTGATTTCAACACGTATTCTGCTTAATACCCAAGCCTGATTAAAGGATTGCATATCCGTAAAACTAATACCACCCATTTCTGCGTGCGTGGCCGCCGAAAGCTGTAAAAGGTTACAGAGTTCGGTGTATTTTAAGCCTCCTGATGGCAAACATTGGGTGAAATTGATTTCGTAATCAAGGCTTAAAATGGAACTAAAATTAGAATCTATTGGCATTATGATTTTTTATTTTTAAAATAAGGAGAAAATAGTTTGTGGTTAATAAAAAGGAGAACTAATAATATGATTCCAAAAATAATGAATTCTTTAGTGTTTAGATTTTTAGAATGAGGTTCTTCAAATTTCATAAATAATGCCATTGAATATGGAATTATTAAAAAGACAGTAAAAATCCAAAGTATAATTTTACCTATTAATTTTAATGTGTTCATACTAAATCGTTCTCTATATACTTAATAATATCCTTTCTATTGGTCAGGTAATCAAACCATTTTGTGTTTTCATTTCTTTTGAACCAGGTGAGTTGTCGTTTGGCAAATCGTCGGGTATTTTTCTTGATTTCTTCGATGGCAAATTCCAATGAAATTTCTCCTTCAAAATAACGAAATAATTCTCGATATCCGACTGTCTGCAAGGCATTTAAGTCTTTGTGAGGTAATAATCCTTCAGCCTCTGTCAATAAACCTTCGTTGATCATAATGTCGACACGCTGGTTGATTCTATCGTAAATCACGCTTCTTTCCGCTTCTAGACCGATGTGAATAGGAGTAAAGTTACGGGTGTTTTTCTTTTGGTTTAAAAAAGAGGAATAGGGTTTTCCTGTACCAATACAAACTTCCAAAGCACGCATCATTCGCTGTGGATTTTCTTTGGCAACGACTTCAAAATAATTGGGATCGAGTTTTTCTAATTCGGTTTGCAAGTATTCAATTCCTAATTTTTCGTAATTTGAAGTTACTTCTTCCCTAACGGAAGCATCGATTTCTGGAAAATCGTCAAAACCTTTCAAAACGGCGTCGACATATAAACCAGAACCGCCAACCATCACTACATAATCATTGGTCAAGAATAATTCGTCGAGCTTGGCTATGGCTTCTTTTTCGAAATCGCCAACGGTATAATTTTCGAAAATTGATTTGTTTTGGATGAAATGATGTTGCGCTCCTGCCAATTCTTCGGTTGATGGAACCGCGGTTCCAATTTGCATTTCCTTGAAAAATTGTCGGCTGTCACAGGAAATAATGTCGCAATTGAAATGTTGAGCCAAAGCGATGCTCAAGGAAGTTTTTCCTATGGCTGTTGGTCCGACTATGGTAATTAAGTACTTCATGTTTTTTTAGCCCAGATGGAAACGGAAACCCCGCAGTGGTGAAAGTTAGTTTTTCTTGGTATAAAAGAGCGACCAAGGGAAGCTCCTTTTATGGCTTGGAAAAACAACTTGAACAACGAGGAGTTGCAGTGTACAGCTGGAATAGCTTCTAATTAATTGGTTGTAAACGGATAGCCACAATGATAACAAAAATGTGCATTTGTATAGTGATTTTCTGAGCCACAATTTCCGCATTTGTTTTTTTCTGGTTCAGTTTTGTTAGCGCTTGTTTTTGCAAATTCGGCAGTTACAATTCCGGTGGGAACGGCAATAATTCCGTATCCCAAAATCATGACCATTGATGCGATGAATTGTCCTAAGGGAGTGGCCGGTGAAATGTCGCCATAGCCCACAGTTGTCAGGGTTACGATTGTCCAATAAATGCTGGTTGGAATGCTGGTAAATCCGTTTTCTTCACCTTCGACGACATACATTAGCGATCCTATAAGGATGGTGCTGATGAGAATAAAGTATAGAAAGATGGTGATTTTTCTTCTGCTGGCATCCAAAGCTCTTAATAAATGTTGGGACTGTCCCGTAAATTTGGGATGGTTTAATATTTTGAATAATCGCAACAATCGCAAAGCTCGAATTACAGAAAACACCTTTGATCCCATTAAGAAAAAGGACAAATACATTGGTAAAATGGCAATCAAATCGATAATTCCGAAGAAACTGAAAATGTATCTTCTGGGTTTATTGGTCGTGATGATTCGAAGGAGATATTCTAGGGTGAAAAATAGGGTTATAATCCACTCGAGTACGATGAGTTCGTGGTGGTATTTTACATCAAATCCTTTGACAGTTTCGAGCATAACACAAAAAACGCTCAAAAGTATTAGGCCTAAAAGAATCAGGTCGAATAATCTTCCAGCCCGAGTATCCGAACCATATATGATGATATGAATTCGTTGTCGAAGGAGGTTGAGTTTTGTTTTTGGTTTACGCATTATCAAATATAAATTAAAAATTTATAATTTTTATTGCTTTTGCTCTTCGCATATAACTTTGGATGCTGTTTCGGGTATCACGATTGCTTTGCATCGGAATAATGATGTTTCTCAAAATCTCGATGTTGTTGATTTGGTAATTCAAATCGTAGAAAGTATATCCTTTGTAAACACCGTTTTCAACCAAAATTGCACTGCGCTCCGAAATGGTACGTCCTTTGTCTAAAAGAGCAAACGTTTTATTGTCAAACAAATTCTTTTCTATAAAGGCTTGAACGCGCTGGTTATATTCTGACGGAGAAATTTTTCCAACGCAAGCGCCATCACATTCATTGATGGTGTGCTGAAAACAATGTGTTTTGGTTTCGTATAAACCAGTCAGTTTTTGGCATAAATGATAATGGGAACTGATGCGAAACAAAGCATCTTTTCCCTCTTGTTGAGAGGTGTATGACTTTATTTCTTTTTTGCGACCGTCGGCTTTTTGTAATTTCAAATTGAGGTAACCATTAGCATCTTTTTCGGCATAAACAGCCCAGGAAAAGTTGGTTTTTGGAGACATTCGGTTATAAATCGGTCGGTGAATTTTGATTTCTTCGGATTCTTTCAAAAGTGCAATTAATTCACTTCCTGTTTCTTCAAAAGTCACGGTAAAAACTTCATTTTGAATTTTCTTGGCACTTTTGGTTATGCCTGTAAAATGCTGATTGACTCTTTTTTTGATGTTTCGGCTTTTGCCAATGAAAATGATGTTGCCATCTTCCTTATGAATGTAATAGATTCCGGTTTTGGAAGGTAACTTCTCCACAATGTCCATTAACTTGGGAGCAATTCCTTTTTGGATTTCAAATTTGATAAGCTCTTTGACGATTTCTTTATTCAAATCTTTGTCCAAAAGCATTTTGAATAACTTCACGGTTGCCATTGCATCACCACTGGCACGATGCCTGTCTGCCATTGGGATTCCTAAAGCACGAACCAATTTACCAAGACTGTGTGAAGGTTGTTCGGGCAATAATCTTTTGGATAATTCGACTGTACAAAGTGTTTTTACATTAAAATCATAACCCAAACGGCGAAACTCTGTGCGAAGAATTCGGTAATCAAAATCGGCATTGTGGGCTACAAGAACGGAATCATTGGTCATTTCGATGATGCGTTTGGCTACTTCAAAAAACTTTGGAGCAGAGCGCAACATAGCGTTATTAATTCCTGTAAGTTTTACCACAAAAGGCTGAATTGGAATTTCTGGATTGACCAAACTGATGAACTGATCGACAATTTCGTGACCGTCAAATTTATAGATGGCAATTTCCGTAATTCCTTCTTCGTTGAATTGTCCTCCGGTGGTTTCTATGTCGAGTATAGCGTACAAAATAAGTGTTCGGTGTTCAGTTTTTAGTGTTCAGTTGTCAAATCTGAAATGCTTCGCCAGTTCGCTTTCGCTTGTGCCAAAATTCGTTAATCTTCAATCAAAAATCAATTTATCGTCCTCCAAAGATACTACTTCCTATTCGAACCATTGTACTTCCGCATTCAATTGCGAGTTGATAATCGCCAGACATTCCCATTGAAAGAGATTTCAGATTGCAGATTTCAGATTTCAGATTTTGGATGGAATCAAAAATCGATTTCAAATGAGTGAATTCTTTCTTGATTTGTTCTTGATTGTCCGTAAAAGTAGCCATTCCCATTAATCCAACAATTCGAATGTTTTTCATTTCCTGAAATGTTGCAGAAGCCAGAATTTCGTTTAGTTCTTCTTCGTCAAGACCAAACTTGGTTTCTTCTTCGGCAATATAAATTTGCAATAAACAATCGATAATTCTATTGTTTTTTTTGGCTTGTTTGTTGATTTCTTCCAATAGTTTCAAACTATCCACGCCGTGAATCAAGCTCACAAATTGTGCCATAAATTTGACCTTGTTCGTCTGAACGTGACCAATCATGTGCCATTCGATGTCTTTTGGCATCGCTTCCCATTTATCTGCCATTTCCTGAATTTTGTTTTCGCCAAAAATGCGTTGACCGGCATCATAAGCTTCCATTAGATCAGGAATAGGCTTGGTTTTGGAAACGGCAACCAGCGTTACGTTTTCGGGTAAAGTAGATTTTATTTTGAGAAGGTTTTGTGAGATTGACATAATTAATTGAATTGTTTTGCAACTTTCGCCGCTTTCTTACTTTCACTATAATCATAAAAACCTTCTCCAGATTTTACGCCTAATTTCCCAGTGTTGACCATATCGACCAATAAAGGACAAGGAGTGTATTTTGGATTTTTGAAACCGTCGTGCATTACGTTTAGAATTGCCAAACAGACATCAAGACCAATAAAATCGGCTAATTGTAATGGTCCCATTGGGTGTCCCATTCCGAGTTTCATCACGGTATCAATTTCATAAACACCTGCCACTTTGTTATACAAGGTTTCGATGGATTCGTTTATCATAGGCATTAAAATTCTGTTGGTCACAAAACCAGGAAAATCATTGACTTCAACAGGAGTTTTGCCCAGTTTTTCAGCTAAAGTCATAATGATTTTTGTGACTTCATCACTCGTTTTATTGCCACGAATTACTTCAACCAAAGGCATTAAAGGTACAGGATTCATAAAGTGCATTCCAATAACCCGTTCCGGATGAGCTACAACAGCTCCAATTTGCGTGATGGAAATGGAAGAAGTATTGGTTGCAAAAATGGTATTGTGAGAACAAACTTCATTTAATTGCCTGAAGATATTTAGCTTTAATTCCAGATTTTCTGTAGCGGCTTCAATAACCAAATCAACACCTACAACACCGTCTTCAATATCAGTATAGGTGATAATATTATTTAAGGTTTTGAATTTATCTTCTTCAGTAATGCTTCCTTTGGAAACCATTCGGTCTAGATTGGCAAAAATAGTTGCCATTCCTTTGTCCAAAGCTTTCTCGGAAACATCAATCAGTTTCACGGTAAAACCATTTTGTGCAAAAGTATGCGCAATGCCGTTGCCCATTGTTCCTGCTCCGATGACGGCAATTAGTTTCATCTTTTATTTTTTGAAACAATCAATAATTTGGTAAGCAACTCGCAATGCTTCTGTGGCTTGTTCCAAAGTTACAATAGGAGTAGTGTCGTTATTGATAGCATCAGCAAAGGATTCTAATTCGTCCAGAATAGCGTTGTTTTGTTCCACATCTGGATTAGAAAAGTAGATTTGTTTTTTTACGCCTTCTGCATTTTGTAGAATAATATCAAAATCTCCAGGAACTTCCGGTGCATCTTTCATTTTTACAACCTCACATTTTTTCTCCAGAAAATCAACCGAGATATAAGCATCCTTTTGGAAGAAACGCGATTTACGCATATTTTTAAGGGAAATTCGGCTGGCTGTTAAATTGGCAACGCATCCGTTTTCAAACTCGATTCGGGCATTGGCAATATCGGGAGTTTCACTAATTACGGAAACGCCACTCGCAGAAATCTCTTTTACTTTTGAATTAACGACACTCAAAATCGCATCGATATCGTGAATCATCAAATCCAAAACCACGGGAACATCAGTACCACGAGGGTTGAATTCTGCCAGACGATGTGTTTCAATAAACATCGGATTTTCAATCATGTCCTTGGTCGCCTTGAACGCAGGGTTGAACCTTTCAACGTGACCTACCTGACCTTTAACCTTGTATTCATTTGCTAAAGCGATAATTTCTTCGGCTTCGGCAACTGTATTTGAAATTGGTTTTTCAATAAAAACGTGTTTACCTGATTTGATGGAAACTTTGGCGCATTTGTAATGAGAAAGTGTTGGCGTTACAATGTCAATTACATCAACGGCATGTATTAATGTGGCTATTGTGGAGAATTGTTTGTATCCAAATTCTTTGGCTACTTTTTCGCCGTTTTCATGGTTTTCGTCATAAAAACCAACTAATTCGTATTTTTCAGATTGTTGTAATAATCGTAAATGTATTTTTCCAAGGTGTCCAGCACCTAAAACTCCTACTTTTAACATAAAAAATGATTTTTAACAAATGTATAATTTATTTGTTTATTGTCTAAAGTTTGGGGTTTAAAGTTTTGGAATTTGTTATTTGATTTTGGAATTTTAAAGTTTAATTTTACCAAAATAAATTACCCAAAATTTTGAAAGATACTGCCAAACATCAAGGACTTCGTAATCAATTAGTAACCCTTTTGAAAGGAAAAGGAATTACTGATAAAAGTGTTTTGGAAGCAATCAATAAAATTCCAAGGCATCTTTTTTTAAATTCCAGTTTTGCTGATTATGCTTATCAGGACAAGGCTTTTCCTATTGGAGCCGGTCAAACTATTTCGCAACCTTATACTGTGGCTTTTCAAAGTCAATTATTGGAAGTGAAAAAAGACCATAAAATTCTTGAAATCGGGACAGGATCGGGTTATCAAACTGCTGTTTTGTGTTTGATGGGAGCAAAGGTGTATAGTATAGAAAGACAAAATGAGTTGTTCAAACAGACATCAATTTTATTGCCCAAATTAGGTATTAGGCCTAAACATCTTTCTTTTGGCGATGGTTATAAAGGATTACCCAATCACGCTCCTTTTGATAGTATTATCGTTACGGCTGGAGCGCCAATAATTCCGCAAGCTTTGATGGCTCAGTTAAAAATAGGAGGAAGGCTTGTGATTCCCCTTGGCGAAGATATTCAAATTATGACACTGTTAATCAGAAAAAATGAAACCCAATTTGAAAAACACGAGTTTGGAGATTTTAAATTCGTGCCTCTATTGGAAAATAAAAATTAAAACATAATCCCGCAATAGCGGGATTTTTTATTGACCAATGATTTCTAGATAACGCTCTAAGCTTTCTTTCTCGATTTGAGCAATAAACAAGAGGAAATCTTCTTTATTGTTTTTGGTTTGAGCGGTTTCTAGAGCATTATAATAGTTCATTCTACTGTCGTAATCACCTTTTATATTAGCGATTACATATCCGTTTTGCAATAGAATTAGGTTCATTACCAAACGGGAAGTTCTGCCATTTCCATCAATAAATGGATGAATGGTTACCAAACGTTCGTGAAGTTCTGCTGCCAAAACTATTGGGTGCAAGACATTTTTATTGGTTTCATACCAAATAAAAAAATCTTCCATTTCTTTGGCAACCATAAAAGGTTGAGGAGGCATAAATGAGCTTCCTTTAATCATCACTTGAACTTTGCGATAACGACCTGCATCTTCAGGATTTATGCCTCGTAAAATCAAGTTGTGAATAGACAAAACTTCTCGCTCATTTAAAGGAGTGTTTTTATTCATCAAATGTTTGATATAAGCAATAGCTTCCTGATGATTGATTACTTCAAGATGTTCTCTCATGCTTTTTCCAGAAATGGTCAAACCTTCGTTGATGACTAAATCAGTTTCACGAAGAGTCATCGTGTTTCCTTCGATACGGTTGCTTTCAAAAGTATATTCAAGTTCCAATGCTTGAGTAATTCTATAGCTGTCAAACTGGCGAAATTGATCTAGTTTTACTTTTAAAGCATCAATTTCTTCAAGAATAGCCGAAAGGTTTTTGGAAATTGATTTTTTTGAAGTAACATAACTGTTCTCCATTTCTTCGCGAACCATATTGATTGCTTTCAATGCAAAATCATCTTGCCCAATTTCGTAAAGGATTTTTTCTTTGAGCCAAGCAACCATTAAAGTTTCAAAGTCAATTTCTAACAAAGAAGCTAATTTTACTACTTGGTCTTTGGTTGGTTTTCTGGTTCCTTTTTCGAACTTGCTGATTAAAGCTTGATCTATTCCTAAAAGTTGAGCCACTTCTCTAGTTTTCAATCCTTTTCGTTCTCTTGCATTTTTGAGTAGTGTTTTCATTTTAATTAACTTTTTAATGTCAAGACAAATTTAGTCATAAAAATTAAACAAAAAAATAACTTTTAAAATTTAATTTAAAAGTTATTTTATGGATAATAATTTGTTACAGAAATTTTTAAATCTTCCTTGAGTAATTATTGTTTTGGAATAAATCCATCTTTTTTCATTTCTTGCATAACAGTGGCAAGAATACTATCTACCAATAATCCTAAATCTTGGCTGCTTGTGTTTGAAGATTTTGTGGTTCCAGTCCAAACTAATTTGTTTTGTTTCATCGAAAACACATTGGTTTCAACCATATAATAAGTGGTTTCTTGGTAATATCCTGGATCATAATATACTGGGGAATACATTCCGTACCAGTTTCCAAAACCGTAACCATATCCATACATTCCGCCATAACCCATACCACCATAATAAATAGAAGTATTTGTTCCAGGAACATAGTCGGTTTCTTTTGTGGTATCCACTAAACGCATGGTAATTACACCATCATAATTCTCGTCTTGAAGAATTTTTAATTTTTGCTCTTTGGTAAGGTTTAGATTGGTTCCATTTAATATGGAATAAGAAGAATGAAATCTAGGACCGATTGAAGCAATCCTATTTTCGGTAACTCTTCTCGTAGCTTCGTCTTTCACTAAAGCTACCACCAATATTTTTTTGAATTCTTCCTTTGTTGTTGTAGTTTCAGGATCTCTCCAGCTATTTACAATTGTTGTACCACTGCTGCAACTAGCAAGAAAAACTATAGACAATGCAATAAAAAATTTCTTCATAATTATAATTTGTTAGATATTAATTCGGGTAAAAATAAGAATAAAAAGTAGGAATAGATTAATTCCTACTAATATTTAAATAATCTTAGAAAGATTTTTTTATCCTGTCAAGATCACGTTTGGTGTCTTGTTCTTTCAAGGATTCACGTTTATCGTAGGTTTTCTTTCCTTTACAAAGTCCTATTTCGAGTTTTGCCATTCCTTTTTCGTTGGTAAACAATTTCAAGGGAACAATGGTTAAACCTTTTACTTGAACACTTCTGGCTAATCCTTTCAACTCTCTTTTATTCAATAAAAGTTTGCGTTCACTTCTGGCTTTGTGGTTGAATTGGTTTCCAAAAGCATATTCTTCGATGTAGGTATTGATGGCGAAAAGTTCTGTTCCGCTAAATTCACAGAAACTTTCGGTAATATTGGCTTTACCTAAACGAATAGATTTTATTTCGGTTCCGGCCAAAACAATTCCAGCCGTAAATTTTTCGATTATTTCATAATCGAATCGGGCTCTTTTATTAAGTATGTTTACTGTTTTTTGCATTGGATGGCAAATGTAGATACAAATGAATGAAACACCAAAGAAATATATAAAAATGCCATAAATTTGCAATATGGAAAAACCACAATCAAAAGACCCGCTTCACGGAATCACGTTACAAAGAATTTTGGAACAACTTGTCGATTATTATGGGTTCGACACTTTGTCTGAATTGATAAAAATCAAATGTTTTACCGATAATCCAAGCATAAAATCAAGTCTGACTTTTTTGCGAAAAACGGATTGGGCCAGAAAAAAAGTGGAAGAATTGTATATAAAAACGGTTCCTAAATTTAAAGTTTAATTTAAGCGGTAGGAAATCATAAGTCCACCTCTGTAAATCAGCCATTCTCCACTTATATTTCGACCTACTGCTTTGTCAAGTTCCCATCTTTCGCCAGTTTCAATATAATAGCTATGATAAAAGCCCTGATGAGTACCACCACCTATGAAAAAATCTAGCATAAATCGGTCACTTATTTTTTTTTCATAACCTATTGTTGCGCCCGCAACATATCCAACACCGGTTTGATACACTCCTTTATCATAATAATTCCATTTCGTAACATTAAAAATATCGAAGCCTACGTGTGCTCCTGCATAAAAACCATTATATTTTTCGTGAAAATGGTATCGATATTCAGGAATGAAAGTGTAAAATTCGTAAGGTTTACCATCTATTGAACTCCAAAAAGATGCTAAAACATCAAACTGGAAAGTGGATTTTTTTCCAATACTGGTTTCGATTCCCACATTAGGAATTAGCGCCAAAGCCGTTATGGCATTTGCTTTTATATAGGTTTGTGATTGTGAGTAAATTGAAATGAATAGAAAAGAAAAAATAAAGAGTTTTTTCATAAGATGATTTAAATTTGTATGGTTTTAATTACGAATAGAGTTGGATTCGGCGGCAAATATAAATAAAAAGCTTTCTTTAATCGTGTGAAATTTAGTATTTATTCAAAATAGAATAGATAACTGTATCCAAAAAGCGACCTTCATAAAATTCATTTTCTTTTAAGTGGGCTTCTTTGACAAAACCACTTTTTTGCAAGACTCTCTCGGATGCAAAATTATCAGGGTCAATTATGGCTTCAATCGAATGCAGTTTCATTACCTGAAAAGCATAATTCAATGTTTCTTTTATTGCTTCAACAATGATGCCTTTTCCGTGATATTCTGGAAGCAGCATATAGCCTATCTCAGCTCTAAAATGTTCCGGTTTTATTCTGTAATGCCCAATAATCCCTATTAGTTTTGGATTGTCTTTTAAAGTAATGGCCCAGTTTATTCCTTCGTTGGTTTCAATTTTCGAATCAATCATCGTGATATGTTCCAAGGCATCTTCCTTCGTTTTTACCAATGGTCTGGGAATATATTTCATGGTCTCCTTGTTAGATCGAAGAGCAAAAATTTCTTTTACATCATTTTTTACTATACGGCGTAAATACAAACGTTCGGTTTCAAGATTCGGGAAAGGAGTGAAATTGATGTTTACCATATTTTATAAAATTTCAATGCTAAAATTATATTTCAACGATTTTTTGGCTTCCAAGAGTTGAATGCCTTCTTTCTCCAAAATATTCCCCGATGAATGAACGGTGTCCGAATAGCCAAGCCAAGGCTCAATGCAAAGAAATGGAGCATTGCTTTTTGTCCAAATTCCCAGATTTGGAAAATCATCAAATTGAACGCAAAGCAATGGTTTTTTATTTTCTGAAATAGTGATGTTTTTAGATTGTAAATTTTTAAAAATCAGGGCATCTTTTTGGAACAATGAATAGGTGAGAGAAATTTGATTTTCTATCATTTCGAGTGTTGTAGATTTATCTGAAAGTAAATCATTTTCTAGTTCATAACTAGTCAAAGTTTCAGGATATTCAAATGCCAGCGAGTACTCTTCAAATGGTTTTGGCAATGCAAAAGCCGGATGCGCTCCAATCGAAAAAGGCATTATACAATTGTTGTTATTGATGATATTGTAACCAATAATTAATTTGTTTTTGTCTAACGTATAAATGATTTGCAATTCAAAATCAAAAGGATATACATTACGAGATTCTTCGGATGAAGTTAACGAAAATGTAGCACTGTTTTCGGATTTATTGCTTAATATAAATTCCATATCCCTTGCAAAACCGTGTCTTGGCAAGTGATATTCGGTTCCTTCATAATAGTAGGAACTGTTTTTTAGCGTTCCAACAATTGGAAACAAAACAGGAGAATGTTTTCCCCAAAAAGATGGATTTCCCTCCCAAATGTATTCTTTGTCATCACGATTTTGCAAAGAAAATAATTCAGCTCCAAAGTGATTTATTCGTGCCGTTAAATTCGAATTTGAAATTGTTGTTGTCAAAATAATTCTAATTATGTTTAATACTCTTGTTGGTGTAAATGTATTTCATAAATTTAATTTGGAGCTAAAATGGAATACTAATTGTAGGATTACTAAAGTTTTGTCAAATTTCAGTGTTTATTTTCATCGTCAAGATTATTTTTCATTAATTTGTTGTAGAAAATCTATTAAATGAAAAATATTTGTCTAAAATATATACTGCAATTGACTTTCTTATTGGGAACTTCATTCCTTTGGGCACAACAAAATCGAGTTTCAGCTACAACCAAACAAAATTCCAATTACGATTACCACGAAGCTTTTGCCCCTTTTTTTTTATTCTAAGGATGGGACAAATACTCGTTCGGCAAGTGGTCAACCTGGATTTGAATATTGGCAAAACAAGGCAGATTATAAACTGTCGGCAAAATTAAATGAGTCAGACAATGAGATTACGGGAACGAGCAGCATAACCTACACCAATAATAGCCCTGACTCGATGTCTTTTTTGTGGATGTATTTGGATCAAAATTTATTCAAGGAAGATTCACGAGGCAACGCCGTTATTCCAATAACTGGTAGTAGAAATGGAGCACAAGGCGAAATTTTTGATGGAGGACACAAGATAAAATCGGTAAAAATTGTTACTTCAGTCAAAGGAATTTCGACTGAAAAAGAGGCTAAATATTTAATAAACGATACCAGAATGCAGGTTTTTCTTCCTCAAGAATTGAAATCCAGGGGCGGAGTCGTTACGATTAAAATTGATTTTTCATTCATTTCTCCGAAAGAAGGTTCTGATCGGATGGGAATATTGGGAACCAAAAACGGCAAAATTTTCTCCATAGCACAGTGGTATCCACGTATGTGTGTTTATGACGACATTGCAGGATGGAATACCAATCCCTATCAAGGGGCCTCGGAATTTTATATGGAATATGGAGATTTCGACGTGAGTATTACGGTTCCGGCAAATCATTTTGTGGTTTGTTCCGGGGAATTAATAAATGTTTCGGAAGTTTATACTGTTGACCAACAAAAACGATTTTCGCAAGCCAAGCAAAGTGACAAAACTGTGGTTATTCGATCAAAAGAAGAGGTTTTGACGGCAGTGAATGCAACGACTAAAACTCATAAAACATGGCATTTTAAAATGAAGAATTCTAGAGATGTTGCTTGGGCATCGTCGGCATCATTTATATTGGATGGAGCCAGAATTAATTTGCCAAGTGGAAAAAAATCATTGGCTATTTCTGCCTATCCTGTCGAAAGTGAAGGAAATGAGGCTTGGGGTCGTTCAACTGAATTTACTAAAGCACTGATTGAAAATTATTCAAAAAGATGGTTTGAATATCCTTATCCAACAGCTATTAATTCTGCCAGTATTGTATCGGGGATGGAATATCCCGGAATTGTTTTTTCCAGTTACAAGGATAAAGGAAAAGATTTGTGGGACACAGCGAATCACGAGTTTGGACATATTTGGTTTCCAATGATTGTGGGTTCCAACGAACGTTTATTTGCTTGGATGGACGAAGGCTTCAATACTTTTATTAATTCATTGAGTTCTGATGATTTTAATAATGGGGAATACAAGGATAAACCTGTAGATATGCATGTAATTGGACTGAAATATACCAATCCAGATTTAGAAACGGTAATGAGTTCTCCTGATAATATGAAGGAAGCCAATATTGGCGATTTGTGTTATAGAAAGCCAAGTGTGGGATTGGTAATTTTACGCGAACAAGTTTTGGGAGCCGAACGATTTGACTTGGCTTTCCGTACTTATATTGATCGATGGGCTTTCAAACATCCAGCTCCAGATGATTTTTTCAGGACTGTGGAAAATGTTGCTGGCGAAGATTTAAGTTGGTTTTGGAGAGGCTGGTTTGTGAATAATTGGCGACTGGATCAAGGGATTAATTCCGTGAAATATGTTGATGACAATCCAAAGTTGGGAACTTTGATCACCATCGAAAACTTCGAAAAAATGGTAATGCCGGTAGTTTTGGACATAAAGACCAAAAGCGGAAAAATTTCTCGCCTCAAATTGCCTGTAGAAATTTGGCAAAGAAACAAGGATTGGACTTTTAAACACAATTCTACAGAAGAAATTGAAAGCGTTGTTCTTGACCCCGATCACGTATTTCCAGATTACAATGAAAGTAATAATGCTTGGAAATCAGTTAAATAAAAAAGAAAACCGCAGATTCGTAAATTAAAAGTATAATTTGCGAATCAGCGGTTTTTTATAAATTAAAAGTTTTAAATCTTTATTTCGGAATTTGTTGGCTCAAGCAATGCAAAGTTCCAAAGCCCCAAATTAAATCTATCGCGTTGATGCCAATGATTTCCCTGTCAGGGAAACAGCCTGCCAGAATATTTAAGGCAATTCTGTCGTTGGTATCATTAAACGTAGGAACCAAAACACAGTTGTTCAAAATAAGGAAGTTTGCATAACTGGCCGGTAACCGCAATCCATCAAAATCGATGCGTTTTGGCATTGGTAATTCCACTATTTTTGGAGATTTGCCATTTTCCAACTTCGCATTTTGCAAACGTTTTAAGTTGTCTTGCAAAGGTTTGTAGTTGTTGTCTTTTGGGTCAGATTCTACAATTGTAATGATGGTATCTTCATTTACAAATCGGCATAAATCGTCGATATGTCCGTGAGTATCGTCGCCTTCAATTCCGTCGCCCAACCAAATCACGTTGGTAATTCCCAAATATTCCTTGAAAACCGCTTCATAATCTGCTTTGGTGAAATTGGGATTTCGAACCTGGATATCAGGATGCATCAAGCATTCTTCCGAAGTCAACAAAGTTCCTTTTCCGTTGGTGTCAATCGCTCCGCCTTCAACGATTACGGGTTTTCCGTTGTATATAACTTGGGTTACGGGAATTTTTAGAAATTCGCCCACTTTTGAAGGAACGTGTTTGTCTAAATTGATGTTTTTATATTTTGCCCAACCGTTGAAATTGAAATTCAAGGCTTCTCTTTTGGTTCCGTTTTGAACAATAATCGGACCCGAATCACGCATCCAGCTTCTGTTGGTTTTATGAATGATGAAAGAAACATTACTCATTTTAACAGTTGCCGTTTCCAACATTTCCGAAACTTTTGTCTTTAGTTTTTCATCGGCAACGACCAAAAAAACTTCTTCAAAAGTGGCTACTTTTTTGATGAATTCGACAAAAGCCCATTGTATCGCTTCGTATTTACCAGGCCAATCGTTGCCATTATGTGGAAAACACAATAAAATACCTGATTGTTTTTCCCATTCGGCGGGGAATCTTCTATTGGAGTTGCTCATAATTAATCGATTGCTCTTTTCGTGATATCTCCAAAAGCATCAATTCTTCTGTCCCTAAAGAAAGGCCAGTTTTGGCGCACATTTTCTTGCAAATCTAAATCTACTTCAGCAATCAAAATTTCTTCTTTATCGTGTGAGGCTTGCGCCAAAATTTCTCCTTGTGGACCAGCTATAAACGAAGAACCCCAAAACTGGATTCCGGCAGTTCCTTCAATATATTGTTCTAATCCGATTCTATTTGCTGCGGCAACATAAACACCATTCGCTACGGCGTGACCTTTCATCACGTTCATCCAAGCACCGTGTTGGTTTTCTCCATATTGCTCTTTTTCCAATGGATGCCAACCGATTGCAGTTGGGTAAAACAATACGTCAGCACCTTGCAAAGCAGTTAAACGAGCTGCTTCCGGATACCATTGATCCCAACAAATAAGTGTTCCAATTTTTCCTTTTTCGGTAGGGAAGGCTTTGAAACCTAAATCTCCGGGAGTGAAATAGAATTTTTCGTAGAAATGGGGATCATCCGGAATGTGCATTTTGCGGTACAATCCCGCTTCTGAACCATCGGTATCAATGATGTAAGCACTGTTATGGTAAATTCCCGCCATTCTTTTTTCGAAGAAAGGAACGATAATTACCACTCCTAATTCTTTTGCCAAAGCGCTAAAAGATATAAACGAAGTGCTGTACAATGGTTCTGCCAAAGCAAAATTATCCACGTCCTCACTTTGACAAAAATAGTGGCTGCTGTATAATTCGGGCAAGGAAATTACTTCCGCACCTTGACTGGCGGCATCACGAACCCAAGCTAAACATTTTTTCAGGTTGTTTTCGGCAACATCATTAAGATTCAATTGAATAACCGCTATTTTGTATTTTTTCTTTGGCATAAGGCAAAATTTTAGAGTGCAAAAATAGTGTTTTTATGAGGAATTGGAAAAATGCCGATTGTATTTTTTATGGATTCCTTTGATGAAGGGAGCGTTCGCTTTTGGATTTAAAAACAAACCTCTTTTAAATCGCTTTAAAAGAGGTTGTTTTTAGGGGTGTATTTTATTTTTACGGTTTTAAAACATCCGTTGTTGGTGCCCATTTCTTTTGCCATTCTGGATATTTTTTCAAGACTTTTTCAGGGTTGTAAGTGTACCAAGCATAACCAACTCGGCGTTCTCTGCTAACCTCGGCCAAAGAATATAAATACTTGCTGTCTCGGTCGCAAAACAGGGGTTTTTCTGTTCCCAATTCATAATAACGTGTCCAAATAGGAGGGGCAGTTGGGTCATTCACCACTCGGTTGTCTTTGGTAATCGTCATGTATTTTGATTCCTCTTTTGGAGCATCAAAAGTTTCAACTCTGGTATTGTATATTTTGGAGTCCGAAAACCATTTTACTGCAGCTTGTATGGATTTTATTGTTTTTTCATTCGGGTTTTCGATATTCATCAAGAACAAAACTACGGCTGCACTTTCTCCATTGCAGATGCTTGGCGGTTCGAATTTTCTGGCCCAAGCCGGCAATAAAGTTTCTTCATCGTGTTGTTGGCACCAAGCCGTTAGTTTTCCTTGATCGACAATTTGCATTTTTAGGATGCAATCGATTCCTTTTTGATAAGCTGCAGCTACTTTAGTTTTTGTTTTATTATCTAGAAATGCAAAATTTGGATCATTGTAAAGGATTTTTCCCAACATATCCATAATGCCCATATAAGCTCCATCGTTGAAGGTTATGTGACGGCTGTACCCTTTTTCCAAAGGAAAATATTGCGGCCAACCTCCATTGGAATATTGGGCTTTAAGAACAAAATCGATTCCTTTTAGGCAAGCCTCTTTGTATTTTTCGGTTTTGGTCAACGTATAGACTTGTGCCAAATAATAGGTATGGGTATAAGAGGTGGCATTGTCAAAAGTAGTATGCAAAACAGATTTCGTTTTGACCACATCGTTAATTTGTTCTGGAGTCAAAACGGCCCTCATATCATAATTTTTAGGCCATCCACCATTATCTCGTTGAAAATAGATGATGTTGTCGGCTATTTTAGTGTATTCGGATTCCGGATATTGAGGCTGGTTGGGAACTGGATTTACAATATTGGATGCATCTTTAATATGATACCAATGATTGACACCGTCGGCAAATGGTTTTGTGCTAATTGTCGTTTTGCTTTCCTTGTTGGATTGGGCAATTGAAAAAGCAAATGAAAAGGACGTAAGAACAACGGCAAGTAATAAGCTAGCCTTTTGGTTTTTTGGGGCGAAAATTTTCATTGTTTAAATTTTGGTTGGTTTAATTAATCAAGAACAGTATAATTGAAGTTGTCGAATTTGACTTCGCCTTCCCCAAAAGCAAATAAGCCGGCACGAAGACTAAGGAATTCTCCGAATACATTGTGATTGAAACCACTGGCTTCAATACTTCTTTCTACTCGATTCCAATCTTTGCCATTGGCGCTGTAATAAAAACTCACTTCATTTTCATCATTTAAAATGCGCAAAAATCCGTGATTTCCAATGGTGTTGGTTTCGCTTATTTTTTTCTTTTGACGGTTGTAAACCACAAATTGATTTTTGTCAACGGAAATGTGCATATTGGCCAATTCATTGTAATACAAACATAATCCGGCCATGGTAGTGCTTTCGTCCAGCGTGAATTCCACTTGGATTTCATATTTTCTATTGGCACTGTTTACCAAAAGAGGAGAACTGTCGGCAAAAATTTTTCCTTCAGCTTTAAACACCAAGGCTCCATTTTGTAGTTTGACCCGATTTGGATCATATTTTTTGTAAAACTGCCATTGAAGTCCCAAAGTTTCTTTGTCGAAAGTATCGCTTAGCGTACTGTTTGCCAATGATGATTTTTCTTTCGGAGCCGGAATTTTGTCTGAAGCATTGATGCCTTCGGGAACTTTAAACCAGCCGTCTTTTGTCCATTCAATTGGCAACATCAGGGTTTGTCTTCCCAGTGTTTGGAAGTTTTTTTCGTAGCCGTGATACAGCATCCACCAATTACCTTTGGTATCGTCAATCAAACTTCCATGTCCTTGATTCCACCAGCGTTCATTTCGATCTTTGGTATGTATGATTGGGTTGTATGGGGAGTTTTCAAATGGACCATAAGGCGATTTTGAACGGGCAGAAACCACCATGTGTGCAGTTGATGGGCCAGCTGTTCCTCCTTCGGCAGTTGTCAAATAATAATTGCCATTCTTTACGGTTGATTTTGGCGATTCTAGACAGAAACATTCAGTGCTCCATTCTTTGGGAAACTGCCAGCCTTTGTAATTCAGGACTGGTTTTTCTGCGGTTGCGAGTCCATCGGGAGTTAATTTCACGACATAACCATCGGATAAATACAAATAGCGATTTCCTTTTGCATCCACCAGATGACCCGGGTCGATGTATCCACTTAATTTCAAGTCGACAGGATTGCTCCATGGACCATAAGGGGAATTGGCAGAAACTACCCAGTTTGTTCCTCCAGCGGGAAAATAGATATAATATTTTCCGTTTACGTAAACCAAATCTGGAGCCCAAACGGAGCCTATGTATTGTTTCAATGCAAAGGATATGCGTTCCCAATGAATCAAATCGGTTGAATGCCAAACCAACAACCCCGGATAATAATTGAAAGAGGAATGCGTCATATAATAATCGCTTCCGACCCGCACTATGGATGGATCGGGATAATCGCCACCCAACACTGGATTTAGAAAGAAACTTTCTTTATTCGCTAATTGAGTTTTGATCTCATTTTGCGCTAGAGTACCTTCGGACAGGATTAACAGCACGAATACCAAGATTGAATTTACTACTGTTTTTTTCATAAAAGCTGATGAAATGTTTTATTGTTTTACGTTAACAATTATGCGTTTGTAGCGCGTAAGTGCCGGCAAGCCATTGTCGGTAACTGCAAGGATAATATGTATGGTACCTAATCTGCCGTTTTTGGATGGAACCACAAATGAAGCATTTGCCTTGTCGGCATCCTCTATTTTTAGAGATTCGGCTGTTTTGGCTGTAGAAACCGTGAAAGTACCTACTTCTCCATAGTAAAACCATTTATAAGAAAGGGTATTTCCATCAGGATCTGTAGAACCTTCAGCACTTAGATTTATTTTGTCTCCCACTTTGGCAGTTATTTCTTGGTCGTAATTCACTTTGGGTACAGGTGGGTGATTTGCTTCTCCATAAGGCTTGGTCGTCCAATCCATCCGGGCAGAAAAATCATTTTGATAGGCTTCTCTCCATCTCCATATCGTTGCCTTATTATCGGTATGCCAACTGCCATCAAATCCAAAAACCTCATCTTGCGCATTATTCCAAAGTGGACGTGTTTCGGGTTCCAAGAACCATTTTTCGGTACGTGGTTGGTAAAATTCATAACGACCGCCCCAACTTCCCCAATCAGGATGTTCTGAATCTCCCAAACCGTTGTTTATTAGGTATAAAAAGCTTGGAGTGTCACCTTCCATCAAAAACTTGGCTTGTGGATATTCTGCTCCGAGAGGGCCTTTGCTGCGAATGTTTGCATCTAGCCAAGGATTGTCGACTATGGTAAAATTGCCTCCAGCAAAACGACCATGGAATTGGTCTCCACTAATCCCAACCCAAGTAGAATTATGATAGCCACCTAGACCATGAAATCCTGGACTGGCAATATAGAAAAGTTCCGGGAAATTTTTTCTGATCCAAGGACCGCTATCGTCTTGATCCGAAATGGTATATATTCTAAGTTTGGCCACAAATTTGGCCACCTCTTTTGGCGAACGTGTTTCACGAACTTTCCAAAGCGCCTGGGCAAGACAATTGGGGCCACCCCAAGCCAATACCCATAACGGACGGGAATCTTTTTTGTCAACGGCTTGTATGATTAATTCAGAACCTTGGGAATCCATGTTTTTGCCTACCGCGTGCATTCCATAATCAGGTCGTCCTTCTTTGATTATTGAAAACAAAAAATCTGCCGAAGGAAATCCAGGTTCATGTTTCAAAAGATTTTCTCTTACTTTTCCGTAGGCTCCAACAATTTCATGTATGCGCCATGCGGCAGTCTGGTGTTGTTGGTGAATAGAAGTTGTTGCCACTAATCCCTCAACGTCAAATTGATTCGAATAGGTTAAAAAACGAACCATGGACATCGCGTCATCTGGTTCGTTTTCTATATCAGTCAAGATAAGAACTCTTGGCTTTTCCTGGGCTTCTGCAATAGGGACAATTCCAATAAAAACGAATAAAAATCTAAATAGTAGGCGTCTTTTTAAAAATACCGATGTTTTTATGACTTTTGTTTTATCGAATGAATTTTGAACCATTGCAGAATTTGTTTTTTTAATTAGGTTATAATTTTACGGCTCCTTTACGAACAGTTTCTCCAACGACGGTTGTTTTGGAATAATCCAATTTTGGAGAAGAAACTAATTCAATATTCTCGCAAGACGCTCCATTGATGGTAACCGCTTTTGGTGAAGTCGAATTGAATTCAACATTTTTCAAGGATACATTTTTACCGTTATAAATGTCAAACACATTGGTTTCTTTGATGTCCAATTTGATATTGGTCAGTTTGATTCCCTTGGCATCAATGATCGAAACCCCTTTGTCCGCTTTGGCAGTCAAATTGGTGATTTCGATGTTTTCAAGATTCATTTCAGGCAAACCTTGCAAAAAGATGGCTTGATAAGCTCCAGCAATGGTGATGTTTTTGATGGAAATGTTTTTGAACTGCGGTGTTTTTTCATCCACGGGAACTATTTTGGTACTCACGGTATTTCCGCCTTCCGCCAAAGTTTCTGCTATGGATTTTCCTCCATAATACAGGTCGAAAGAAATGGCTTGTGATGGAATGTTGGTCATGAATATATCCGAGATGAATATGTTTTCCACAACACCACCACGTCCACGGTTGCTTTTGAAACGCAATCCAACGTCAGTTCCCATAAAAGAACAATTTGATACGTGCATGTTTTTCACGCCGCTTGACATTTCGCTACCAACGGTTACTCCGCCGTGTCCATGATAAACGATATTGTTTCTTATGATGATGTTTTCGCAAGGGACACCACGATCACGACCGTCTTTGTCTTTTCCTGATTTGATGCAAATTGCATCGTCTCCCACATCAAAGCTGGAATTTTCAACCAGTACATTCTTGCAAGATTCCACGTCAAGTCCATCCCCGTTTTGAGAAAACCAAGGATTGCGAACGGTTACATTACGAATGATCAAGTCTTCAATCATCAATGGATGAATATTCCAGGCTGGAGAATTTTGAAAAATAGGTCCGTCAAACAATACTCTTTTGCTGTTTTGAATGCTTACCAATACTGGACGAAGAAAATCATGGATGGCTTCAAAGTCTTCTTTGGTTTTTAAATCCAGTCTTACGTTTTGGTCGGCACCCGTAGCTGCTTTCATGAACGTTTCCGATGGATACCAACTGTCTTTTTTTTCATTTAATACACCGCCCGAAGCAACAAAACTTTTCCATTGTCCTTCTGTTACCTTGCTTTTTTTGACTTGTCTCCATACTTCGCCTGAACCGTCCCAAACGCCTTTTCCGGTGAAAGCCACGTTTTCAAGGTTTTTTCCATAAATAGGAGAGATGCAACGCCAAGTGTTTAATCCTTCAAAACTGGTTTGAATAATTGGATATAAACTTTTATCAGTCGAGAATTTTATCAATGCGCCAGTTTCGGCATGTAATTCGAGGTTGCTTTTCAAAATGATTGGTCCTGTAAGCCAAATACCCGGAGGGATAATCACTTTTCCGCCTCCTTTTTTGGAAACGGCATCAATGGCATCGGCAAAGGCCTTGGTATTTAAAACGTATCCACCATTTACGGCACCAAAATCTTTGATATTTACGGTATTGTTTGGAATTATGGGTTCTTTGACGATGGCCATTTTGAATTCAATCCCTTTATACGTTTCATTGGATTTTGAATTTTGTGCGACACTGTTATTCGACCAGCTTGACATTACTACTGTCAAAGCGATGCACAATAGGTTGATTGTTTTTGTTTTCATTCTTATTTTAGTTTGTTTTAATTTCAATATTTATTTTAGGACTGTGTTTTTTACTAATGGTTTAATTGAGCCATTCCCATCTTTTTGCCCAGTCCAGCAGGAACTCTGATCTAAACTTCGAGATGGTTTTGGCGCCTTGCTGCTGTTCCAGGAATAACTCGGGCTCTTGTCGGTCTCCATACCAATGTTTACCAAGTTTGTAATCATCGGGAGTTTGTTTTCCCGGCCACGGAATGGTGCTTACAAATTGCCCTTTTTGTTCGTTTAACTCTGGAATGGAACTGGTCGTGACATAGGTGCAAGTTTCTTGTTTTTTGGACGAATAGCGAACGGCATAAACGCCTTCCCCCAAGCAATAACCAGGCCATTTTTGACCTCCTGCTTCAAAAATAAAGCAAGCGGAATCTTTAGGGACATTCATTTTTGGTCCTTTGAACCGCCATTCCAATACGGCATAAGCAGCCACGGTGTCTTTAATAGTGGTATTGCGCTCAAAAACGTTTCTGGAACTGCGATTAATTGGAGTAAAACTTCCGCCCCAACTATCCGTTAATGGATTGTTTGGGTCGCCATTCATTAGATAGGCGAGAGAAGGAGTGTCTCCCATTTTTACGTTGCCGTTATAATAATTCTTGAAAGCTTTGCCCATTGCACCTCGTCCTTGAATGTAATTGCCATAATAGGCTTCACTGCTGATTTCTTTAGGCGATTCGGAATCGATAATCCATCCCCTGTAAGTGGCATTGGCTTCGATCATCCAAAGATTGGGGTGGTTTTTGGCGATATAAGAATACGCATTGATGCTCCATTTCTTGTTGGGGCCACCAATCCAGTACACTTTAATTTTTTTCTCTATTTCAGGAGAATCGTGCAAGGCTTGTGCCAAGTCTTCGAGACCTCCCCAAACCAACACCCATAGAGGTTGATTGTTTTTTTGTTTGGCACATTTAATAATCCATTCCGAGCCTTCGGTAGCAGTGCTGTAGCCTTTGAATGGCGCGCTTGGAATAGTTCCTTGTTTGCAAACTTTTCTCAAATCATTGGGGTTGGTCAAGTTTTTATTATGTGTTGTTAGTTTTGGAAAATCTTTTTCGTATAAATCAATCATGTCCAAAAAATGCTTTTTTCGACCATCGCCAAAAGGTGAGGAAACAAGACCTTCGATTTGAAATAAATCGGAATACATCATCAAATGTATCATCGATTGAAAATCGTCGGGATCGGTACCGCCAATGTCGGAACTAACCAATATTCGAGGTTTCGGTTTTTCCTTTGTAGTGCTGTTGGATTGGGCTACAGCCATAAATCCGACCATTCCAAAAAGGACCAAAGCAGTTGTTTTTTTTAAATATTGTTTAAGCATATTTTGTTTGGTGTTCAATTTTAATTTTTTGGGTTTTATTTATTTAGTTGACTGTATTCGATTTGTTGTATTGAATGTAATTGAGCAGCATTCTCATGTTTGAAATGAATTCGCCTGTTGAAATATATTTTTGATTAGTCGTATTGCTGTATGGGGATGTGTCTGTTTCATCGCCTACTTTGGTTGTGGCATATTTATCGGTTTGTTCTTCATTTTTACCATCGCCGATGTATGGATTGCTTATGGATACTCGGCTTGTGAGCCAGCGGTTTTGATCATCAAGAGAGTTTATTATTTCATTTATTTTAGATTCTTCTGGTTTGAATGAAAAATTATATCGGTTTAAATCATAATATTCTTGCTGTGTTTCTACATCATGAAATTGTTTGGGAAGCAGAGGCGAATCTTTTGTTGCGTCTTTATCTGAAAATTGGGTCACTCTTTGATATTCGTCTTTCAATTCTTGAAGTTCTACGTGTGCTTTTCCATAATAATGAGACAATAAGTTGGTATCGTTATAATCCACGTAATAGCTTCCGAATTTTACGTTGGCACCTTTGCGGTGTACATAAACAGGTTTGTTTGTTTTTACTTCCACAAATGTGGGATGGGTGCGATTGCCTTCTATTTTATCTTTTGGAAGTGCTGTTTTTTCCAACCAATGAATGGCTTTTGGAACACCTTCCAGAAATTGTTTGTCACCCGTAAATTGATAGAATTTTAGAAGAAGCATCGCATTTTCGCAGGTTGCACTCGGAAGATAAGCTGCAGGTTCATAGGTTCTGGCACTGGCCACTTCCATTTTCATGTTGAGTTGTTGTCCCCAAGCGCCACTCTTGTCTTGTGATTTCCTGTAAAAATCCATTCCTTTATGAATGGGTTCCAGAAAACGTTGTTCTCCCAAAACCACGTAACATTGAATCAGGAAATGGATATTTTCCCAAATAACATCGTCATTGAAGGTATAGAATCCCGTGTAGTCGGGAAATCCTTTTTTTGAAAATCCTTCTTTTAATGGATATCGTTGTGGCCAACCTCCATTGGGATATTGACTTACCAACACAAATTCGATGGACTTGTCCAAAGCGGGTTTATAAATTGAATTCTTTTTTTCTAAATACATGCGCAACAGAAATCGAGCGGCATCGGAAGTGACATCATCGTCAAAAGTGGAATTGCCGTAATAATGCTGAAATTCTTCCAGACGCCATCCATTTTTTCCAATGGTGTTGTACCATTGTTTTAGCGATTCCTCACCTTTAAAATCGACCATATAGTTCCATCCGCCTTCGAGGCTTTGTCCTTGGACGACTGCCGCAGCCGCTTTTTGCGCCGCCTGATAATAATATTCGTTTTTTGTGGTATGATAAGCATCTATAAACAAATGTCCCATACTGATTGTTCCGGGATGTTGCAACCAAATCATGGATTTGTAGGCTTCCATTTCTCCCCATTGGCGTGACAAATCAGGAGTGTAATACCAAACATACCCTCCATTGGTACTCACGTTTTGCACCATGTATTCCGTGGCTTTCAGCATAGTTTTCATTGCCTGTTCCCCTGAAATTTTGGTTTGTGCTTCAAGGTGAATTCCTGTTTGAAGGAATGCAAAAACAAGAAGTAGTTTGGAAATGGTTCTCATTTTTATTGTTTTTATTTAATGAAACTCATAAAATCTATTGGATTAACTTGCTTGGGCGTGATTCGTATTTTGTAAATGGCACCTTTGAACCAGCATACTTTATTCATGCGGACTCCAATGGAAGTTTGTCCGCTTTGAATGGGTAGAAAAGAAAAATCTTCCTGTAATTCCTGTTTTCCATTGACAAAAGTGGTCAGGCTTTTTGGCGTTACCACAAAAGCAACATGATACCATTGTTCCAATGGATGAATTAGTTTTTCGTCTATAAGTGCCTTTTTGTTGGTTCCGGAAGCGGCATAACCATCAAAATACCAGTTGTTGCCAACGGCACGAATTTCGAGTAACATACGGTCTTTCGTGCTTTCGCCAATATGCAGGATTCTTTGTTCAAACAAGCCGTTTAACTCGGGTTTGAATATCATTTCTACCGTGAATTCCTGAAGAGATTGCAGTGGAAGTTCATTCAGGAAAAATGCGTCGTCTGTTCCGTTGAAAGAAATGGCTTCACCATAGGGAGAGGCAACTATTTGGGGTTTCCCGTTAATTTCGACATTGTTTGATTTCTCGTGGAGCAAATTGGCCAATACCCATTCTGTTTTCGAATTGTTTTTCTTTTTTATTTCCGGGTTTTGCCCTTTTGATGCAAATGAAAAACAGATAAAAAGAAATGCAATTAATCGTGAAGTTGTTGTCATTTAGGTTTCCTGTTTTTTAAATCTAGAATCATTGCATTTTGCAATATCGATTTTATTATTTGGGTCAATTTTAGCCTTAAAACAATAATGCAATCGATTACCCAAATGTATTTAAAAAATGAGTATTTA
This sequence comes from Flavobacterium fluvii, assembly GCF_900129545.1. GTDB lineage: Bacteria > Bacteroidota > Bacteroidia > Flavobacteriales > Flavobacteriaceae > Flavobacterium > Flavobacterium fluvii. The sequence goes on from NZ_FQWB01000002.1 coordinate 465,089, forward strand.
CCAATTAATTATGGAAAAAAATATAGAGTACGTGATTTTGTGCTTTTAAAAAGCAATATTCGTAGTGCGTTGCCTATAAATTTGGGTTTGGGAGATTTCAACTTTGGTTTGGTGGGGGATTTAATTTTTTCCGATTATCTTTTTGAACAGGTTTACTATTGCCAGAACCAGCAATCCGATGATGAGTCCGAAACCAAATTCTTTTACAATCGAAGGCAATTGTGGAAATAAATGATGCAGAAAGTCAATATTGTGCACAAAGATGCCGCCAGCTACCAGAATCAAGGCAATTGTACCAATAACGGCCAAACTTTTGATGACTTTGGGCAAGGCTTGAACCAATATATTTCCTATGGTTTTTGACCAACTGCGTTCTTTGGAACTCAGTCCAATGAGTTTGAAACCCAATTCGTCCATTCGAACAATCAGGGCCACAATGCCATAAACACCAACGGTTGCCAGTATCGCAATTATGGAAACCACGGCAATTTGTGATGTGAGAGATTCTTCGATTACGGTACCTAGAGCAATGATTACAATCTCTACCGATAGAATAAAATCGGTCACGATGGCGGATTTTATTTTGTCTTTTTCGAGAGTCAAAATTTCGGCTTCGGTAAAATCTTGTGCCAAAATTTCGATTGCAGCGTGTTTGTGGGGAAAGAAGTATTCATATATTTTTTCGGCACCTTCATAGGCCAAAAAAAGTCCGCCAAGCACCAGAATAATTACAATTGCCAATGGAAAAAAAGCACTCAGCAGAAAGGCTATGGGCAGAATAATCAATTTATTGACGAAAGAACCTTTGGCGATGGCCCACAAAACCGGAATTTCCCTCGAAGAAATGAATCCTGACGCTTTCTCGGCATTGACGGCCAAATCATCGCCCAAAATACCGGCCGTTTTTTTGGCAGCAATTTTACTCATTATCGCAACATCATCCATAATTGCCGCGATATCATCCAATAGTGCGAAAAAACCTGAAGCCATATCCTTGTTTTAAAAACTGGCTGATTTTGGTATTGATTTCCAAAATTTAATCAGCGAGTGTTGATTGTTTATAGCTGCGAAAGTACTGTTTTTTGCTTGAATTTGTATATAAAATTGATGTGGAGAACTTCGTGGAGTAGACTATTTAGTTCTTGTTTTTTTCAAAAAATGCTTCAAGAGGTTTCCTCCAATTGTTTTTATGCCTTCGGAATGTTTGGAAACCGTATTGGCAATTGCAAATTCAAATAGTGTTCCAAATACTTTTTTGATTGGATTGTGGGTAGAGCCCAACAAAAGTTTTTTGGAAAGAAATCCTGTGCCAAAGCCAATGACATTGCTAAGAATTCCATTTTTTATTTCGGGCGAAGCAGTTACTTGGTGAAAAAAGTTTTTGACGAGGTTGATGGGTTTTACACTTTCATAAGCTATATGGAATTGCTCCTTGAGTTGTTCTAAATCATTGGCATATTTCATTTCCTGAACAAGAATCAATTCGTTTAATGCGTCTGTTTCGTTTCTATTTTTCATAATGTTTTGGTTTCAACATTTGTTTAATAATGGAATTGTTGACCGGATATTTTAGCCATTGATGACGGAATACCTGAAGTATAATGGCCAGAAGCACAAAGAAACCACCAACTATAAAAAAGCCGTAAGAGGTTTCGCCAAGAAGTTTGCCTATCCAGAATGATGTGCCTATGGAAATAATCAAGACCGAAAATACAACTGTCATAATAACGGCAAGTCGTGAAGCAAGAGATGAAACAACATCGGCCGATTTGTCTATGGCGTTTAGCTTCAACAAATTCAGGGTTGTTTTGCCGTAATCTTCCGCCCGTTCAAAAAGCGTTGCTATGGGAGTTGTATTTTCGGTCATGATATTTTTTTTATAGTTTGTAATTTGATTCCGTATGATGGTCATTATTTATTTCATCATACTCGGCTTTCCCGTTCTCGGCCAACACTTGTGCAAATTCTTTTGCGCTGTTAAGTTTTTGCGAAACAGTATCTGCAAACTCGTTGTATTTCGATTTTAGTTCATCCGCATAATCATTTCCTTTTTCCAAGATTTGTTGGCGTGTTACCGACCCTTTTTGGGGTGCAAACAAGATTCCCAAAATTCCTCCTATGGCAAGTCCTGCCACTGTTCCTAATACTACTTTACCTGTGCTCATAATTTTTTTATTAAATTGTTAATATTTTTTTGATGCATATAATTTTAATTTTTTAACTGCATTGACCCAACAGTAACCAGATAATCACAAAAACTATGATGGTGCCAAAACAGCCTCCGCCTAATTTTTTGGCGCCGTAACCTGCTATTAGTCCTCTGAATATGTTGTTCATGTTGTTTGGTTTTAGGGATGTTCTTTTTTCTGTTTGCCTAATTATTGCAGTAATGTAAAGGTGAGGTTCTTAGTTAAAAATTGTTTTATATTACTTTTTAAAAAAGTTTCAAGATTCACAGGTTGAAAAAAGAGCGATTTATTTGGTTTGGAATGTAGAATAGTATTGCCGGCTCAATAGGTGTGGAGCAGTCGGGAGAATTTAAGTAGAATTTGATGTTTAGGGCACTAATTATTTAGCCAGTTCGCTCATTAGCAAATCTTGAGTATCGGTTTTTAGCGTGTCGTGAAAAAGTTGTTGCAAGTTTGGGTTGTTGCCCATTTGCACTGCTTACAAAATGGGAATTAAATCCAAAGGATGGCTCAAAATGTGTTTGGCACCATTGGCGATCAATTCTTCTTCGGGTCTGTAGCCCCATATTACACCCACTGCGTGCATATTGGCATTGGTTGCCGTTTGCATGTCAATGCCGGAATCGCCCACGAAAATCATTTCTTCGGGTTTTAATCCCAAACTTTTGCTGATTTCAATGGCCTCAAAAGGATTTGGTTTTTTGAGTGATTCCACGCTCAATCCCACTATTGGATTAAAATAACCAGGAAATATAATTGCTGTAATTTCTTTTGTCAATGCATCTGCTTTATTTGAAAACACGCCTAGTTTGATGTTGCGAGATTTCAATTCATCCAATAATTCGACAATTCCATTGTAAGGTTTGGTTTGATTCGTGCAATTATCACGATAGATTTCAATCATCGAATGGTAGCAACGTTCAATTTGGTTTTCATCATTATGAGTTTTCGGCAACGATTTGCTGACCAAATTCCGAAGCCCGCTTCCAATGAAATATTGATAATCGTCATAATCGTGGGTAGGATAGTCGAGGTCTTGGAGGACCGTGTTCATTGCATCTGCAATGTCTTCCAAAGAATTGACCAATGTTCCGTCTAAATCAAAAATAACACCTTTGAACTTCATTTTATATTCTTTAAATCAATCGAAAAGAGGTGTTTTTCGATTGTTGTTTTTGTAATGAGCGGCAAAGGTAGGGATATTGTTTTTAAAGGTCTGTTGGTTTCAGGGATTTATGGTATTTACAAAAGGCACAATTTTTAGGTATTGAAATACAGTAATATGCGAATTATTTTTTCTTGAAAACCAATGCGCCAATCAATGAAACCACAATTCCAATGGGAAAAACTTCCATGAGAGTCAGTAAAATTACCATTATTGGGTTTTTATACCATTCCTTCATTTGATTCATTTCGGCAGTTTTTGCGGCAAGTTCTTCAGGACTGGTGTTTTTTAGTACCATTTTACTATACTGTTCCATAAAATCCGGAAAAAAATTATAGTAAATAACAAGCCAAACCAAAACGTAAATTGTTGAAATAACCAATGAAATGCTCAAGCCTGTCAGGAATGCTTTTCCGAAAGTAATGACACCATTATTGGTTTCACGCTGTTGTTTTATTCCCAATATCACGAAGATAAATGCCAAAAGCATGCTGCCAAAACCAATGATAGCACTAGGCTCATAATCTGGATACGTTTTCATGTAAAGCGTCATCGAAATCATTACAATACTTACGATTATTCCACCAAAGATTCCGTTTTTAAGGATACTATTTTTCATATATGTAAAATTTTATTTGTCAGCGGTCATATATGTTATGCTTCGCCAGTTCGCTATCGCTCGGGTCGCCTTTTAATTTATCGGTGTTTATCTCACTATATTTTATTTTCATCGGAGTTCGATGATTATTCAATTGCTTCCACAAACTTGTTGTTAATGGCGATTTCATAAATCAAAGTTTTTGGTTTGTAGATTATAGATAATGAAATGTTTGTGTTGTTATGTGGTTTGAAATAGTGTAAAAAGCCCAGCGGAGTGAAAAACAATTTTAGCGGGCTTCATTTTTTAATTTTCTGGGTCATATTTTTTTTAAATAGTTTCGACTACATTTTCCAGTAATCTTCTGGATTTTGGTGTCACTTCAATTCGGTTGGAATCCTCTTCGCAACCATAACCAACGGCCATTGCAAATAGTGGTTTGTAGACTGTCATATTCAGGATGGTTTTGTATTTGTCGGTTTCTATGCCTTCCATTGCTGTCGAATCAAGACCCATTGCCATACTGGCCGTTAATCCCACACCCAAGGCGATATACACTTGTTGGGACAACCATATTTTCAAATCGGCTTCTGATTTATAGGTTTTCATTTTATGGTACATTTCTTTCCTGAATTGTGGAAATTCGTTGACTACCTCATTCTCGAAAGCATCCAAATCATCTGCCACGCTAAACACGACCAACAGCTGCGCTTGATTGATTTTCTCCGTATTGTGCATCGAAACCGAAGCCAGTTTTGCCTTGATTTCCGGATTTTGAACAAAGGTAAATTTCCAAGGTTGGATGTTGATGGAAGAAGGAGTGAGGCGCAAGATCTCTTTCAATTCCTCGATTTTTTCTTGAGGTACGACTTTGTGAGCGTTGTATTTCTTGGCGGTATATCTTTTTTGTATTAAAGCTAAAATGTTCATGTGTGGTTTTTGAATGGTTTTATGGCTGTAAAGTTAAGCTAATACATCGGGTGTGTTTAAGATTGATTTACTATTTTTTGGATATCTTTTTCTCGGTGTTTTCTAATTGATTGATAAAATCTTTTTCCGCATTAGAAAGCTCATTTTTTATGATTTCCTTGTATTTGTCATATTCTGTTTTTGCTTTTTCAATAGCTAGATTATGGCTAATAGTGCCCGAATGATTGAGAATTTCTTTTCCTGTCATTTTCAAGAAATCGTCCAATCGAGCTAGCCAATCTTTCATATACATTGGGTTTTGATTGAGTGCTTGCAATTCGGCTATTTCTAAATAGGCAGTTACAAATCTATTGAGCAGGTTAAGTTCTTTTTCGTCAAGGTAGTTTTTTGCTATTTCGGTTTCTTGTAAACTTGGTTTTTCTCCTTTGAAATTGGTTAATCCAAGATTAGGTTTTGTAGAGTCAATTCGTTGATAAATAACTTCGGCGGCAGTGTGTCCGTGGGCTGCCCAATGCATTTTGTTTTGAATGGTTTTAAAGAAATTTTGAGAAACCTCGGTATTTGGATTATAATCGATACTGGTGGAATAAATATCCAAAACTTTTCTCCAAAAAACTTTTTCAGATGAACGAATATCCCGAATTCGAGCCAATAATTCGTCAAAATAATTGCCTCCTCCAGCTTGCTTGAGTAAATCGTCGTTCATCGCAAATCCTTTTACGATGTATTCTTTCAAACGTTGTGTGGCCCAAATACGAAATTGCGTGCCACGATGTGATTTTACTCGATAACCAACAGAAATAATGACATCGAGATTATAAAAATCTACTTCTCTTTCAACAGTTCTTGAACCTTCTGATTGAACTGTTCGGAATTTCCGAACAGTTGAAAAATGATTTAATTCTCCTTCCTCAAAAATATTTTTGATGTGTTCACTAACAGTAGATTTTGACTTTTGAAATAATTCACAAAGTTGAGTTTGGGTAAGCCAAACCGTTTCGTCCAGAAGCCGGGTTTCTATTTTTGTGATACCATCTTCGGTTTGATAAATGAGAATGTTGGATTTGTTTTCTTGCATACAAAAAATATTGAATTGTAAAAATACAAAAAATCCTCAAGTTTAGGTTTGAGGATTTTGTTGCCGATGTTGACTATTGCAATAGGCAACAAACACAAGCCGAAAAATATGTTTTAAAGTTGTAGCTGTATATTGTAGAGGGTTCGAAATCGGGAGACTTAGCACAGCTGGGGATGCTCTGCGAAGTCTCCCGACTTCGTAGCTATTCCAATAAGCAATAAACACAAGCCGAAAATAAGTCTCTAAAGTTTTAACTGCATATAGTTGTGGGTACGAAGTCGGGAGACTTCGCTGCACAGCTGGGGTAGTTTATTTTGATATTTCATTTTTCAAGACTTGAACTATAAAATCAATTGATTTTTGATTATAAATGCTCGGTGTTCCACTAGGTAAATTTCCACTCTCTTTAAATTTATCTTCGTGTTGCTTGCTTCTAAAATTGTAGGCCGAATAATCTGTATTATTTTTTATGTCATATCTGCCAATTATATCATATATTTCTCCTTGTTTACATACAGGCAATAGTTTTCTAATTTGTGCAGAAGTTTCCATTGCAGAAAAAGGATAATCTTTTATCAAATTTTCTTTTACTCTTCTAATAACTTCAACTTTATCTACTGGCACAACTTCACCAATAAGCTTTAAAGTAGCAGAACCTTTTTTCTCAACAAATTCTCCTTCCTTAATAAATTTGATCGATTTAGTCAATGCTTCATCAAGCACTAAAACTTGTGAATTGCCTTTCTCTATGATACCTTTTTCAGTGTCTAATATTGCTGCATTACCAGGTCCGACTTTTCCAATTTTTGACATTAAATCTAGCCAATTACTGTTGTTTGTCTCTATCCTTTTGTTTATGATATTTTCAAGCTCTGCAAATTGTATTTTTTGGGTTCTACCCCCATAGCGATAATAAATGTCCCCATTTCGGATTGATTGATCACGACCTTCATCTTTTTTTGCAATAATTGGTTTAACTAATGCTGGAGAAATCTTAAAGATACCGAAACTCATTCCTTTATATTTATAAACAATTTGCTCCCAATTTATTTCTCCTGAAAATATGTCTAATAAGTATCCCGTAATCTTTTCAGGGTCAATTTTTTCAAATCTATCCAAACTGTTTATTGACAAGCCTCTCAGTTTTCTTGGTTTATCAGTAATTCCAAAAATTAAGTAGCCTCCTTTGTTGTTTGAAAAAGCAGAAAAATCACGAAAATAATCAGCTAAACCTGCCAAATTAAAAGACTCTTTGAACTCTAATTCTTGTCCTTCGCGGTGATGTAAAAAACCGCTCGGCGCAATTCTTAGTAGTTCTTTGATAATGTTTTCGTCAATCATATTTGAATGTTTTAATTGCCATCAATTTGTTTATAATCTGTTAGCGCTAGCGTTCCACTTGTGTCTATTACAAATTTGCACTTGTTTACTTATGTTAGTGTTCACGAGCGAGACGCTCGCGCAAGTGAGGAAGTTCATATAGTTATATTTTATTTAAATCATCTAATGTTGAATCAATCAATTCAGGGATTTTACCATTTTCAATTTCTGTATAGCTTACTTCTTGTCCATTATAAAGGTCAATCGCAATGCAATAGTCTGGATTTACATAAAAATCCTTTGAATAATGTTTATTCAAATATCGATAGAGTATGTCAGCAAACATTCCCAATTCACTTTTTTTGAATCCTTCTAATTGTACAACAAACCAGATTCCTCCTATTTCTTCACTATTATTGTTGGAAAATGTAAAAATGTGACAGGGTTTTGCTTCAATAGGAAATCCTTTAATATCAAGTATAGATTGATATTTATGTTGTGTTAAGAAAGTTAAATTGACATTTGGTTTTAAATGACGAAAATCATAATCTTTAAAATTATTTATAATGTCAATGTTTCTTTGAAATTGGTCTTTTATTCTTTTAATATCGGAAACTTTAATTTTATCTCGTAATAAGTCAATTTTTTCATCCAATAAATCGACATTGTCTGATTTATAAGTATTTCTAATTGCGCTTAAACAACTAATCCAATAATCGCCACCAGAAGCTTCATCTGAGTTATTTTTTTCTTTTTTAAGATTATTTACAAAAGTGATTTTCGTTCTTTCATTTTTTCCACGAAATTCAATTAGATTTTTAACAGTTACTTTTTCCATAGTTTTTCAAAATTTTATCCCAAAATAATATTATTTTGTAAATAATTACTGTAAAATCTGTAAAAAGCATAATAAGTCGATGAAATACTATTTTAGTTAACTAAGGTGTAATTTTAGGTTTAATTAATTTAAAATGAATGTCTTAGTTTTTTTTAAACAATAAAATACATTGATTAGCCCCGATGGCAGCAAATATCCTTTTGGGCTGGGGTTCAGCCCAAAAGATATTGCGTACAGCGGGAGAGAAGTGGTTATGAAAACCCATCGTTTTGCTCCAAAAAAAAAACACCAATCTCTACGACTGGTGCTTTTTATAAAAATTCTATTCTTCCAATTGATGCATAATTATCCTTTTTTAGCCTAAGTTTTTATACTCCAATCATTTGTCCTTTTAATGAATAAAGTATGGCAAGCACATCTTTTCTGGATTGCTCATCGACATTGTTTTTGTCAAGAGCCAACATAATGTCGTCTATCACGCTCATGTATTCTCCCTGATTGATATTCATTCCAATATGGGCTGTGTGCATGTCTTTGCCGGTATATTGATTAGGCCCTCCACTGCCCATAATGAAAAAATTAATCAAATGCTGTCTAACTTCCTTGAAATGCTCCGTATCGTCTTTTAAAGGAAGAAATCTAGCTTTAATGGCAGGGTTTGCCATATGGGATTCAACAACGTCATCTACAATGGCAGTTATCCCTTCTACACCACCAAGACGTTCATAAAGACTGTTTTGATTTTCATTTTTTTCCATTTTGATTTAGTTTTAAAATATAGTTACTATTCATTTAAAGCACTACCCAATATTTTATTGAATCATTGACTCAATAATTAAAAAACAAGCAAATTTGTAGGGAATATTTTTTGTAGAATTGGGGATGGAAAAGAGTTGTCAGTATGTAATGTGTTGACGGATACTGTTTTATAAAAATACAAAACATTATTTGAAATTAATGTTTAAACGCCATTTATTATTTTAAAGATTTAAAAAAAAAACACCAATCTCTCGACTGGTGCTTGCTGTTATTTATTTTTGTGTCATTTCGACCAAAGGGAGAAATCACATTAGTTGCTCAGGTTGTGTGATTTGCTACGCCTGTTCGCTATCGCTCGGGTCTCCTGCGTCGAAATGACAAAATGTTGTAATTAATGTACCAACTCACTCTGGTTCCTGAAAACCAATTCTCCGTCAAAGGAATCCAGTAGAATAATACTGTCGGTGGTGATTTTTCCGGCGAGGATTTCTTTCGACAATTTGTTCAGTACCTCTCTTTGTATCACGCGTTTTACCGGTCGGGCACCAAATTGCGGATCGTATCCTTTCTCGGATAAATATTCGATGGCTTCCGGTGTGGCGTCCATCGTGATGCCTTGTTGGGCAAGCATGTTGGTGACATTTTTTAATTGTATGCCCACGATTTGGGCAATGTTGGCATTGGTCAGCGGCCTAAACATCACGATTTCGTCGATTCGGTTGATGAACTCGGGGCGCACTGTCTGCATCAACAATCCCATTATTTCGATTTTGGCGATTTCAGTGGCGGCTTCGACACTTCCTCTTAAATTCTCGAATTTTTCCTGTATGATTTGGCTTCCCATATTGGAAGTCATGATGATAATCGTGTTTTTGAAATCGGCCAGGCGTCCTTTGTTGTCCGTCAATCGTCCTTCGTCCAAGACTTGCAACAAGATGTTGAAGGTGTCGGGATGCGCTTTTTCAATCTCGTCCAACAGAATCACGGAATAGGGTTTACGGCGCACGGCTTCGGTCAATTGTCCGCTTTCGTCATAACCCACATATCCCGGAGGCGCACCCACCAAACGGCTCACGCTGTGGCGTTCTTGGTATTCGCTCATGTCGATTCGGGTCATGGCATTTTCATCATCGAAAAGATATTCCGCCAAGGCTTTGGCCAATTCGGTTTTTCCAACTCCCGTAGTTCCCAAGAAAAGAAAGGTTCCCACCGGTTTTTTCATGTCCTGCAAGCCGGCGCGACTTCTACGCACGGCATCGCTCACGGCCTCGATGGCTTCTTCCTGGCCCACGACGCGTTTGTGCAATTCGCTTTCCAGATGCAGGAGTTTTTCTCTTTCGCCCTGCAGCATTTTCATCACGGGAATTCCAGTCCATTTGGCGACCACTTCGGCAATGTCTTCTCTGGTGACTTCTTCTTTTATCAAGGAAGTTCCCAATTGGTTTTCGGCCAATTGTTTTTGGAAAGTTTCCAATCGTCCTTGGGCTTCCTTGATTTTTCCGTAACGAATTTCGGCTACTTTTCCGTAATCGCCTTCACGTTCGGCACGTTCCGCTTCGTATTTGAAATTTTCGATTTCGGTTTTTACCTCCTGAATGTTGTCGGCAACTTCTTTCTCTGATTTCCATTTGGTAAAAATCACGTTTCGGTCATCTTTCAGGTTCGCCAAATCCATTCCCAAAATTTTGAGTTTGCTTTCGTCTTTCTCCCGTTTGATGGCTTCGATTTCGATTTCCAATTGCATTATTTTCCGATCCAAAACATCGAGTTCTTCAGGTTTGGAGTTGATTTCCATGCGAATTTTGGAAGCCGCTTCGTCCATCAAATCGATGGCTTTGTCTGGTAAAAATCGGTTGGTAATATAGCGTTGCGATAATTCGACAGCCACAATAATGGCATCGTCTTTTATCTGTACTTTATGGTGTGTTTCGTATTTTTCCTTGATACCTCGAAGGATGGAAATGGCACTTTCAGTATCCGGTTCCTCGATCATTACTTTTTGGAAACGACGTTCTAGCGCTTTGTCTTTCTCGAAATATTTTTGGTATTCGTCCAGAGTCGTTGCACCAATGGCACGCAGTTCACCACGAGCCAAAGCCGGTTTCAGGATATTGGCCGCATCCATCGCACCTTCGCCACCGCCGGCACCCACAAGGGTGTGGATTTCGTCAATGAAAAGCACAATATCTCCTTCGGCAGCGATCACTTCTTTCACTACAGATTTCAAACGCTCTTCGAATTCCCCTTTGTATTTGGCTCCTGCAATCAGGGCTCCCATATCGAGTGAAAAAACGATTTTGTCTTTCAGGTTTTCGGGAACGTCGCCGTCCACGATTCTGTGTGCCAAACCTTCGGCAATTGCGGTTTTACCAACACCGGGTTCTCCGACCAACATCGGGTTGTTTTTGGTACGACGGGTCAAGATTTGCAAAACTCTACGAATTTCTTCGTCGCGACCAATTACGGGATCGAGTTTTCCTGTTCGAGCCAATTCGTTGAGGTTTTTGGCGTATTTGTTCAAGGAATTATAGTTTTCTTCTGCTGATGCCGAAGTGACTCTTTCTCCTTTTCTAAGTTCGTCAATGGCGGCTTTCAGTCCTTTTCCGGTTACGCCCTGGTCTTTCAATATTTGGGCAGCTTTGCTTTTGGAATCAAAAATGGCCAAGATTAAATGCTCGATGGAAACGAATTCGTCGTTCATTTTTTTGGCAATGATTTCCGCTTCGTTCAGTGTGGTGTTTGCCGTTCTGGAAAGCATGATTTCGCCACCCGAAACTTTCGGAAAGCTCTGGATGGTGCTGTCCAATATTTGTTCGAACAACGGAACATTTACGTTTAGTTTTTTCAAAATAAAGGGAGCCACATTTTCATCAACTTCAAAAATGGCCTTGAAAATGTGTTCGTTTTCTATTTGCTGTTGTCCAAAACTCTGCGCCAATTGCTGTGAAAGCTGGATGGCTTCCTGCGATTTGATCGTAAACTTGTTGATGTTCATTTTTACTTTTTATTTAAAGTTTAATGTTTGAGAGGCTAATTTATGTGCTTGTGTACCTTTAAAGTTATTGTACCTTTGGCAAATAATCGTCAAATGTTGTTCCACCACTAAAGTTACGACATTTTGACTGTCCATAAGGGGGTTACGAACGACAAAATGACTTAAAAAAAGACAAAATGAGTGTATTTTCAAATATTTTCGGCGGTTCTGAAGAACAAGATAAATTAAACAGTAAAATCAATTGGATTCCATTAAATTATTTGGGTCAATTGGATGAATTGGTTGCGTTTTCAGACCAGAAACCAGCAGTTATTTTTAAACACAGCACCCGTTGCAGCGTGAGCAGGTTTGCCTTGAAACAATTTGAAAAACAATTTGATTTAAAAGAAGAAGTAGATGCTTATTTCCTCGATTTATTGGAGTACAGAGATATTTCAAATGAAATAGCCAGTCGTTTTGGAGTGTATCACCAGTCACCACAATTGTTGTTGATCAAGGAAGGAAAATCGGTTTATGATGTTTCCCACGATGAAATTGATGCCGGGGAGTTGAAAAACATCTTGTAGGATTTTAGTAGTTTATATATTAGACTTTTAAAAGTACAACTATGTAACTAGAATCTTCATAAATTGTTTTCATTTCGGAGATAAAGAAATAAATCAAAGCGGATTGCCCGTTATCAAAGGGTAGAAAGATGGAGTGCGTGAACAACTAAGTGTCTAAATAATGATAAGGCTCCAATTTATTGGTGACAAAATCCGGCTTATAGGCCTGTTTTTTTTATTTTAAATTCCAATCCAATATTTCGGACGCTTTCAATACTTATTCTGGAATCGTCCTTGAAATATTTGCGGATTTTACTGATATAGACATCCATACTTCTTCCTGAAAAAAAGTCGTCACTGCCCCAAATTGTTTTCAAAATTTGCTCTCTTTTTATCATTTGATTTTTATGAGTATAAAAGAAATGAATGAGGCTGGCTTCTTTTTCAGTCAGTTGCTGAATTACAGCACCGTTTTTGAGACATAATCTTTTGGTATCAAATACATAAAAACCAATTTGCAGTTCATCAGTTGCTGTAGAAAATTGATTTTGACTGCTTCTTTTTATGATATTATTCAGGCGCAAAACAAGTTCATCAGCCTCAAAAGGTTTTACGATATAATCATCGGCACCCAATTTTAATCCAATGATTTTGTCTTCTTTCAGTTTTCTTGCTGTTAGAAAGATGAAAGGAATTTCGGGATTGATTTGGATGATTTTTTCGGCAAGGGTAAATCCGTCCATTTTGGGCATCATAACATCAAAAACACAAATGTCAAAGTGCCCAGTTTGGAAAACAGCCAAAGCTTCTTCACCATTTTCTGCCCAAGTGATTTCAAATTGGTGCAGTTCTAGATAATGTTTGAGAACGCCAGCAAAATCACCATCGTCTTCGGCTAAAAGTATTTTTTTCAAATGCTAAATTATTGAATTTTAAACATAATAGTAAACTCCGAGCCCTTTCCTAAATCACTTATAACATCAATTGTACCCTGATGTGCTTTTATGATTTGTTTTACATAAAAAAGTCCCAAACCCAGCCCTTTTGCATTATGAAGATTCCCTTGTTCAACTCTATAAAACTTATCGAATAATAAGGAATGCTTGCTTTTTGAAATTCCAATTCCATCATCTTTAATACTAATATTGAATTGGTTTTTATTTAGTTCCGTTTTAATAGTGATAGTGTTACTGCCATATTTCACGGCATTTTCGAGCACATTTAGAATAGCTGTCGTCAGATGAAATTTATCCAAAACCAAAGCTGTTTCATTCGTATTAAAATGAGTTTTGACAGTCACTTTTGGAAACGTAATTTTAAAATCGGCAACAATAGCTTTTAAAAATGATTCGGCTTCAATTTTCTCTTTTTGCAGTTCAATTTCGTTTTCGCCCAATGAATTAGCCATTACCTGATCGATTAAATTTTGCAGCCGATGATTTTGACGGGAAATAGTATTCAAAACACTGTTGAATTGCTCCTCATTTTCACGAATATCTTTTCTTTCCAGTATTTTTGCAGAAATTCCCAATGTTGTCAATGGAGTCTTGAGTTCGTGTGTGATATTATTGATAAAATCGGTTTTGACATCGTTTACCTTCTTTTGCTTTATTAATGCTTTGATGGCAATTACAAAAAGAGTTATCAGCGTTAGAATCGATAGCAATGATAATAATAAAATCATTTTCATTCGTTCGAAAATGATCATTTCCCAATCGATAACAGAAACGTACATTGAATCTTCGGTTAGCAATTTATAATCCTGCATTTGAAGTGAGCCAGTTGTTGTACTGACATAATTTCGTACCAAAAAGGCATTATTCAAAGACTTTAGATTACCATAGATTTTATTCTGTATAAGAGGCTTTTCTGAAAAAATAGTATCACTTTTTTTATGGTTGTTATAAATGACAAACTTATTCAGGACAATTGCAAAATCAATGGCAATATTTGGAAAATCTCTTTTAAATCTAAGCTGTATTTTTCGTGTCAAAGCATCATTAGATTCATCTAGAATTAAAGTGCTTTTAATTGCAGTTTTTGACTTTTTATCCAAAACATAATTTTGTGCCAATAGCTTATAAAGTCTTTCCTTTTTATTAACATAAGCAGAGTCAATATCGCTGTAATCATTCGTTATTTTGGCAATATCTTCCTTGATTTCGGAGTGAAACTGAGCTACTTTATAATCATAAGCTGTTTTTACCAAGTAGCATTGCACAACCGATAAAGTAATTAATGCAACGATAGAAAACGCGATTAGTAAATTGATTCTTTGCTTCATTCGATAAAAATTGAATTCAAAAATAATTCTTTTATTAATCAAATCCGTTATTAACTCCGCATTAACCTTCGATTAACTTTCAAAGCGGGTATTTAGATTCATTTTTGCAGTGTTTCTAAATCACAAAACGCACTATTTTAATGAAAAAAAAATCAAGAATTCAGAATACAAAAATTATAATTTGTCTTATTATTTCAGGCTTTGGTTACGGACAAAATACGAAAGTAAATGACAGTATTTCCAATAAATTAAGCGAAGTTGTAGTTACAAAAGAAAAAAAAATGTTCACCAATAAAAATGGAAATATCAAAGTGGATGTGGCTAATTCGATTCTGAATGCAATTCCAAATACAATAGATTTGCTTTCAAAATTACCCAATATTACGATCAGTGCCGACAAAGAAAACATCACGGTTATTGGGAAAGGAAATCCTTTGATATACATCGATAATCAAAAAATTGGGATGAATGATTTGAATGCCTTGTCTGTTGACGAAATTAAAACAATTGAAATCATAAATAATCCATCCTCCAAATATGAAGCAGAAGGGAGAGCCGTTATTTTGATAACCCGAAAGTTCAGCAAAAAGGAAGGCTCACAAACAACTTTATCAGAAGTAGCTTCATTCAAAAAAGAATTCAATAACTATCTTGGCATAAATTCGAGTTATAAAAAGAACAAATTCGAATGGAAAGCCAATTTCAATTACAATAAACTACAGCCTTGGGAAAGCCATAGGATTGATTATCAAATTCCAGATGCTGATATTATTTCGAATTATGATGTTGCTACCGCAAATACCAAAAGGAAGCAGTTTATTTTTGGAGGAGGGCTTTTTTATAAAATTAATGACGAAGATTATTTTTCAATTAGCATCAACAGCAAACTGCAAAGTGAACCTTTTAACATAAACACCACAACCTACAATAAAAAAGATGATCTTGAAAATAATGTGGTTACGTACAGTGATAATGAGAGCCAGAAGAATTTTATTAACTCTTTTATCAATTATTCCAAAAAAATAAAGGCTATTGACACGCAGTTCTTTACAGGTTTTCAATATTCAAATTTTGATCAGGATTCAAAGTCGCTGGCTCAGAATAATTTTAATGACACTCAATTTGAATTGGCGCAAAACAGTGATCAAAAATTCAATGTTGCTGTTTTTTCGGGCAGGGCAGATTTTGAAAAGAAATTTAAAAATGAATTGAAATTGGAATACGGTGCACTTTATTTGTCTGCAAATGCTAAAACAGATTTTGAAATCTTAAATTTTGAAACCAATAATACAATCAGCTCGATTTATAATTTCAAAGAGAAAAACAGTGCAGGTTATACACAACTATCAGGAAGCTTCAAAAAGATTGGCTATTTGGTTGGTTTAAGAGTCGAAAACGCCAATATTGTTGGAAAATTCAAGAATGATAATGCACCATTAATCAATAAGTATTATACTGATTTTTTTCCTAAAGCACAGTTTGACATTCCAATTGACAGCACCAAATCGATAACAGTAAATTATTCCAAAAGCATTTCAAGGCCCAATTATTCATCGACAAGTCAGGGATCAACTTACATAAATCCATATTTTTTATATTCGAGAAATATCAATTTAAATCCAACTATTAACAATCAGATTTCATCCACTTTTCAATATCACGATAAATCAGTAAAACTAAGTTATTATCAAAATACAGATCCTGTTTACAGCAGTTTTACATTTGACAATCAAAATAACATACTCATTTTTAGAGAAATAAATTTCGAAAAAGAGACAGGTTTTAATTTAGAATTCACCTTGCCTTTTACTTATAAAATCTGGACTTCAACGAACAGCTTAAGCTGTATACTGAATAAAATTGAAGATGCTTCTGCTGAATTTATTACATCAAAACCGTATTTATATTATTATTCCAACAATGAATTTAAACTACCAAAAGGGTATTCGTTCGTGCTGACAGCCTATGGTCTAACAAATCAAAAAGAAGGGATTTTTGAGAGAAAGGCTTGGTTTATTATGAATTTAGGGGTTTCAAAAACATTTTTCACGAATTGGAATTGCTCCTTAAGCTATAATGATATTTTTAGAAACACGATTTATCAAGAAAGTTTTACGATAAACAATATTAGTTCAACAGCTAGATATTTAGTTGATGCACACGAATTTTCAATAGCAGTTAAATACTCCTTTGGAAAAATAAAACCGACTGAGTTTAAAGAAAAAAATGTTGATGATAACTTAATTAGAGTTAAGTAATTTGTAAAAAATAAAGAGAGCCTTTGTATTAATTACAAGGGCTCTCTTTAAGATATTTATTTAGGCGCTATTGAAAAACAAGTCTTCATCCTTATTTTTTTTTCGTCAGTAGATTTTTTTTCTAAAAAGCCAATTTCATTTTTTCTTTAATTTCCTCCAAGCAAAGGTTGTTGATGCTTCCTTCGTGGGTATGTTTGGTTTCTTTAGGCGATTGAAAAGTACCATTTTCGAGTTGTTCTGCAACGGCTTTGTAGGCATCCCTGAACGGCATTCCCGCTACCACCATTTCGTTTAAAGTATCAACTGTAAACAGGTAATCATATTTTTTATCGGCAAGAATATTGTCTTTTACCTTGATGTCCTTGATGGAGAAAATCGCAATATCCAAACAAGCTTTCAAGTTTTGAATGGCAGGAAACAAACCTTCTTTCAATAATTGAAAATCCCTGTGGTAACCACTTGGCAAGTTATTTGTGATTAAGGTGATTTCGTAAGGCAAAGCTTGAATCTTGTTGCATTTTCCACGAATCAATTCAAAAACATCCGGGTTTTTCTTGTGTGGCATAATGCTGGAACCTGTCGTCAAATGGGAAGGCAAAGTGATGAAATCAAAATTCTGGCTCATGTACAAACAAACATCCATCGAGAATTTAGCCAAAGTCGCGGCCACGCTGCTCATTGCGAAAGCAACCGTTTTCTCTGATTTTCCACGGCTCATTTGTGCGGCAACCGAATTGAATTTCAAGGTTTCAAATCCTAATTCCTGAGTGGTAAAAGTTCTGTTGATAGGGAAAGAGCTTCCGTAACCTGCAGCCGAACCCAATGGATTTTGATCCACAATTTTCAAGGCGGCATTCAGCATGGTAATGTCGTCAATCAAGGTTTCGGCATAAGCAGAAAACCACATTCCGAAAGAGGAGGGCATTGCAATTTGCAAATGCGTGTAACCCGGCAACAACACGTTTTGGTGTTTTTCTGCCGATTCCATCAACAAATCAAACAAGGTTTTTACTTGCGATTTGAATTCGGTTACCACATCTTTTAGGTACAAGTTCACGTCAACCAAAACTTGGTCGTTGCGAGAACGAGCAGTATGTATTTTCTTTCCGGCATCGCCCAGTTTTATGGTCAAAAGGTATTCGATTTTGGAATGTATGTCTTCAAAACTGTCTTCAATTTCAAATATGCCTTTTTCGGCATCGATGATGATGTCTTCCAATGCCAAAACCAAAGAATCAGTTTCTTCTTCCGTTAAAAGTCCGATTTGACACAACATTTTGGCGTGGGCGATAGAACCCAAAGCATCATATTTGGCCAAAACTAAATCCAATTCACGGTCATTTCCAACGGTAAAATGTTCTATTTGTTTATCTGTTGGTATTCCTTTTTCCCAAAGTTTCATAAGCGTATTTTTATTGTTTGAAAAAATCAGTCAGTATTTTGATATACAATTGGATTCCTTCTTCTATTTCGTGTACATATATAAATTCGTCAGCCGAGTGTGACCGCAAGCTTTCTCCTGGTCCCAGTTTCAAAGATTTGCAATACAAAACAGATTGATCGGAAAGGGTAGGCGAGCCGTAAGTCGTTCTTCCCAAAGCGATTCCTGCTTTTACCAATCCGTGATTCACAGGAATTGACGAAGCATTCAAGTGCATCGAACGCGGTGTTACTTCGGCATTCACGTTTGCTTTTACCGTTTCCAGAATTTCGGTATTGTTGTAACAATCATTCACCCGGATATCGACAACCAAATGGCATTCTGCCGGAACCACATTGTGTTGTTTTCCTGCGGTAACTTGGGTTACGGTCATTTTTACGGGACCTAAAACCTCGGATATTTTCTCGAATTGATAGGATTTGAACCATTCAATCACGGGCATTGCATTGTAAACAGGATTGTCCGGATTGTTGTGTGCGGCGTGGCTTGCCGTACCTTTCACGACAATATCCAATACCAATAATCCTTTTTCGGCTACAGCCAATTGCATTAAAGTTGGTTCGCCAATGATGGCGCAATCCAATTCCGGTAAATGTTTCAAAACGCTGTTTAATCCATTTTTTCCGCTGCTTTCTTCTTCTGCCGAAGCCACGATTACAACATTGTAAGGCAGATTTTCAACGGCATAAAAATGAGTGAATGTGGCGATTAATGATACCAAACAACCGCCGGCATCATTGCTTCCCAAACCAAATAATTTTCCATCTTCAACTTTAGCTTCAAATGGGTTATTGGTGTAACCTTGGTTAGGTTTCACGGTATCGTGATGCGAATTCAGTAAAAGAGTAGGTTTGGATTTGTCAAAATGTTTATTGTAAGCCCAAATGTTGTTGTTTTCTCTTTCGAAAGGAATGTTGTTCTGGGTAAACCAATTTTCGATTAAAAGCGCTGTTTGATCTTCTTCACTCGAAAAGGATGGTGTTTCAATCAACGATTTCAATAGCGCAATGGCTTCTTGTATATGGGTTTCTATGTTTTTCATATTTTACTTTTTTGCCACAAAGGCACGAAGTCACAAAGTTTTTTTATTTTTTACTGCAAAGACAAAAAGTCACGAAGTTTTTTTTAATCATTTCTTTGTGTCTTGGCGACTTCGTGGCAAATTAATTATAATTCTATGCTCGTACAAATAGCCTTCGAATCTTTCAACATCCTGTGATGACCAATTTTTATTTTCTGGACTCCTTTGGACAAACTGTTGAAACAGTTGTCCAATTTCGGAATCATCCCGGAATGAATTGCGCCTTCTTCTTTTAATTTGGAATAAAGAGCCGAATTGATTTGTTCAATTACCGAATTTTCATCTTCAACGTCGGTTAAAACCCCGGCTTTTTCGAAGCAATAATTCAAGGTTACTTCAAAAACTTCCGATGCAGCAATGGCTAATTCACTTGCAATCGTGTCGGCATTGGTGTTCAATAATTGTCCATTTTTATCGTGCGTGATGGCACAAAAGACAGGAACAATTCCGCTATTGATTAAGGTTTCCAATAAAGGAGTATTTACTTTTTGAACATCACCCACAAAACCGTAATTGATAGTTGGGTGGTTTCTTTTGGTGGATTGAATCAAGTTGCCGTCGGCACCCGAAAAACCCATTGCATTGGTATTATGAGCCTGTAATTGAGCAACAACATTTTTGTTGATTTCTCCGGCATAAATCATCACCACTACGTCAAGCATGGGTTTATCGGTAATTCTTCTTCCGTCAATCATTTGTGGAACCAAGCCAATACTTTGCGCCATTTTGGTTGCTGATTTTCCGCCACCGTGAACCAGAATTTTGTTGCCTTCAATCTTGGAAAAATCGACCAAGAATTGTGACAATTCAGCTGGATTATCGATGATGTTTCCACCAATTTTTATAATGGATAAGGATGGTTTATTTGACATTTTCCAATATTTTTTGCAACACTAATTGAGCTGAATACGTTCTATTATTGGCTTGTTCTATAACCACTGAATTTTCGCTGTCAATTACTTCGTCTGTAACAATTACATTTCTACGAACTGGCAAACAGTGCATAAATTTGGCATTGTTGGTCAGTTTCATTTTATCGGCAGTAACCGTCCAATTCGGGTCGGAGTTGGTAATTTGACCATATTCCTTGTAATTGCTCCAGTTTTTGGCATAGATAAAATCGGCATTTTCGAAAGCCTTGTCTTGATCGTATTCGATTATTGAATCTTTCGTGATTTCAGGATTCAATTCATAACCTTCTGGATGCGTAATTACGAAATCCATAGTTGATTGCTTTTGCATCATTTCCACAAAAGAATTTGGAACTGCCTGTGGCAAAGCTCTTGGATGTGGTGCCCAGGTCAAAACTACTTTTGGTCTGTGTTTGGTTTTGTGTTCTGCCATTGTAATAGCATCGGCAAGGGATTGCATCGGATGTCCCGTGGCACTTTCCATATTTACTATAGGTACAGTGGCGTATTTCAAGAAACCGGAAATTACGGTTTCGGCATTGTCTTTTTCTTTGTCCACCAATCCGGCGAAAGCCCTGATGGCAATTATGTCTGCGTATTGAGAAACTACTGCAGCAGCTTCCTTGATATGCTCGGAAGCACCTTGATTCATGATAGCTCCATCTTCATATTCAAGTGTCCAACCTTCGCTGCCAAAGTTCATCACCATCACGTTCATTCCTAAATTCAAGGCCGCTTTTTGGGTACTCAAACGCGTTCTCAAACTGGAATTAAAGAACAACATTACTAGTGCTTTGTTCTTGCCTAGTTTCTTGTTTTTAAGCGGATTCTTTTTGATTTTCAACGCTTGTTTCACCCATTTATCGAGTGAATCTATGTTTTGTATGGATATAAAGTTCATAGTTATATGATTTTTGTAAAAGAGATTTCGTTTTTTAACGCTTTCAAAATAAAGTTGTCTTCCAAGCCATTGATAATCCAGGTTTCTATGTTCGCTGCTTTGGCAATTGCCGCCGAGTCGATTTTGGATTGCATTCCGCCTGTTCCGTGGGAAGATTTGGAATCCCCAATTTCTTTTTCCAACACGCTTAAATCAGTAACCAATTCGATGGTTTCAGGAACTTCGTCGTTGATGGAAGCTTTGGTATAAATTCCGTTGGTATTGGTGGCAATAATCAAAATGTCAACATTCAATAAAACAGCAGTTAAAGCAGCTAATTTATCGTTGTCGCCAAACTTGATTTCATCTGTGGCAACAGTATCGTTTTCGTTGATGATTGGAATATAATGGTTTTTGACCAAGACGTTTATCGTGTTGACGATATTGACTTTGGTTTGTTTTTTTTCGAAATCAGAATACGAAAGCAAACATTGGGAAGTATGTAATCCTAAATCACTGAAATTTTCGTTGTAAATCCGCATCAAATGAGGCTGACCAATAGAAGCCAGGGCTTGTTTTACAAAGACATCTTTATCGTGATTGTCTAGTTTTACAAACTGTTTTGCTGCAGCAATGGCGCCGGAACTTACGATGATAAACTCGTAATCGTCTTTAAGAGCGGCAATCTGCATTCCAATATCCTCAATCTTTCCTCTCGAAATGTGATTGGTTTCTTTGGTTAGGGTGTTGCTGCCTAACTTCAATAAGATTCTTTTTTTAGCCATTTTTATTTTTTTAACCACAAAGGGCACAAAGTTTTTTATACAATCTGAAATCAAAAATCGTTAATCTGCAACCTAAAATCTGCTACCTGATTTGTCCTTCGCCGTAAATATACCATTTATTAGTAACAAGGTGTTGCAAACCAATTGGTCCACGTTGGTGCAATTTGTCTGTACTAATCGCCAATTCACCACCTAAACCAAACTGTCCACCATCGGTGAAACGAGTTGAAGCATTTTGATACACTGCCGCTGAATCTACATTGTCCATAAAATCTTGGGCAACAGCATCATTTTGTGTGATTATCGAAGCAGAGTGACCACCACAATATTTGTTGATTTTAGCAATCGCTTCTTCATCCGAATTTACGATTCCGACAACAATTTTATAATTCAAAAATTCTTCGTACCAAATTTCATCATTTTCAATTACAGGTATTTGAGTCGCATTTGCGAAAGCAGTATCACCTAAAATTTCAACCTTATATTTTTTTAATTCTTCTACTAATTGTTTGGCAAAAACTTCCCAATTAGGCAGTTTTGTATCAATTAAAACTTTGTCTAAAGCATTACAAACGCCGATGTTTGTAGTTTTTCCGTTGATAATAATATCAAGGGCTTTTTTCAAATCGGCTTCTTTATTTACATACACAAAGTTATTCCCACGACCACTTACTATAACAGGACAAGTAGCGTGTTTCTTGGTAAAAGCAATCAATTGTTCACCACCACGAGGTACAATTAAATCCACTCTCTGTGTTGGGTTTTCTAAAAAAGCCTGGGTTTCGGCACGATTGTAATTCAAATACTCCACCCAGTCTTTAGAAATTTCATTTTCTTCCAAGGCTTGGTGCCAAAGAGAAACAATTTTTAAATTCGACAACAAAGATTCTTTTCCGCCTTTCAACAAGATTTTGTTTCCAGATTTGAATGCGATTCCTCCAGCTTCAACAGTAACGTCAGGACGTGATTCATAAATAATCATTATCGTTCCAAAAGCAGCCGTTTTATTGGTCACTTTCATTCCGTTTTCGTGAGTAAAATTAAAACGAACTTGTCCAACAGGATCTTCCTGACTAGCCAATTGCTGCATCGACAAAATCATTGCGTCAACTTTAGCATCGTTTACCAATAAACGTTTTTCCATAGCCAAATCATCACCAGAATAATTGCTCATATCCTGTTGATTAATACTTTTAAGATTGGCTCTTTCTTGTTCCAGAAGTTCAGCCATTCGGCTTAAAACAGCATTTCTTTTTTCTATGGATAATAATGTGTTCATTTTTATGATATTTAGTTCCTTGCTCCGCAAAGTCTCCGACTTTGAGGATGCGTTTGAAGGTTTTAAACCTTCGTTTTGTATGCGGTCATAGACCGATTCTCACTTCCGCAAAGTCAGAGACTTTGCGGAGCGAATATCATTTATTTTAATTCAGCCAGTGATTCTTGTAATGCCACGATGAATGTATCAATAGCATCAGTAGTAATCGTTAACGGAGGAAGAATTCTCAACAAGTTTTTGTTGTTGGCTCCACCCGTAAAAATATGTTTTTCAATAATCATTTTCTTTCTCAAAGCACTCACGTCAAAATCAAATTCAACGCCTAGCATCAATCCTTTTCCTTTTACTTTCGTGATTTCAGGAATAACTTTGATGGCTTCAAAAAAGTATTCTGATACTTTGTTAGTGTTGGCAATTAGATTTTGTTTTTCCATCACATCCAAAACAGCTATTCCGGCAGCACAAGCCAAATGGCTTCCACCAAAAGTAGTTCCCAACAACCCATAACTCGCTTGGAATTTAGGAGAAATCAAAACCCCTCCAATTGGGAAACCGTTCCCCATTCCTTTGGCAGTGGTTACGATATCAGGATTGATTCCGTGATGTTGAAAAGCAAAAAACTTTCCGCTTCTTCCGTATCCGGATTGTACTTCGTCCAAGATTAAAACGACTTCATTCGCAGCACAAATTTTTTCTAAAGCCTGAAAGAATTCCGTTGTTCCTTGGTCTAAACCACCAACACCCTGAATAGGCTCGATGATAACCGCGCAAACATCTCCTTTTTTCAATTCTGCTTCTACCAAATCAATTTGGTTCAATGGCAGGAAAGTAACGACTTGTTGTGCGTTTAATGGAGCTACAATTTTTTTGTTATCGGTAACTGCAACAGCCGCCGAAGTTCTTCCGTGAAATGAATTATCAAAAGCAATTACTCTTGATTTATTGGTATGAAAAGAAGCTACTTTCAAAGCATTTTCATTGGCTTCAGCTCCAGAACTGCAAAGGAATAAGCTGAAATCATTCAAGCCAGATGCTTTTCCTAGTTTTTCTGCTAATTCTACTTGTAATGGATTTTGAATAGCATTCGAGTAAAAACTCAAATTATCCAATTGTTCTTTTACTTTGGCCACATAATCCGGTTGGGTGTGACCGATAGAAATTACTCCGTGACCAGAGTATAAATCTAAATATTCGATTCCTTTATCGTCGTAAATAGTGCAGTCTACTGCTTTTACAGGTGTAATAGGATATAATGGGTAAACGTCAAATAAGTTCATTTTGTTTTGTTTTTAGTTGATGGTTTTTGGTTGATAGTTGATAGCTAAGTTGGAAATCCCAACAACTAACAACTATCAACTAACAACCAATTTTAGAATCCGCTTGGTTTCAGGTGTAAACCTGTAGTTTCTTCAAGTCCAAACATCAGATTCATATTCTGAATTGCTTGTCCTGAAGCACCTTTTGTTAAGTTATCGATTACCGAAGTAATCAAAATCCGGTTTCCTTTTTTCATTAAACTGATGATACATTTGTTCGTTTGCACCACTTGTTTCATATTGATATCAGTAGTAGTAACGGTTACGAATGGCTGATCTTTGTAAAACGCTTTGTATTTTGCAACTACATCTTCCAGACTTTCTTCGATTGTGGTGTAAAGTGTAGCAAAAATTCCTCTGGAGAAATCACCTCTGTTCGGAACAAAAATCAATTCGTTTTTATAAGCCGCTTGCAATTGGTTTACGCTTTGGTTTATTTCGCCCAAATGTTGGTGATTGAAAGCTTTGTAATGTGACATATTGTTGTTTCTCCAACTGAAATGTGTGGTTTCTGAAGGGGTAACTCCGGCTCCGGTACTTCCGGTTGTGGCATTGATATGAACATCATCGTTCAATAATCCTTGGGATGCTAATGGTAATAATGCCAATTGAATTGCAGTTGCAAAACAACCAGGATTAGCAATATATTGTGCGCTTTTGATGTCGGTTTTGTTCAATTCCGGCAAACCATAAACAAAAGATTTTCCGTTGAAATTTTTGTCTTTCGTTAATCTGAAATCATTTCCTAAATCGATGATTTTAGTTTGGTCTGAAAACTGATTTTTCTCCAAAAATGAAATTGATTTTCCGTGTCCTAAACACAAGAAAACGACATCTACATTTGGATTTACGGTGTCGGTAAAATTCATTTCGATATCGCCCAACAAATCGTGATGCGCGAAAGAAAGTGGTTTTCCCGCATTGGTTGTGCTGTATACAAAATCAAGTTTAGCGTTTGGGTGAAACATCAATATTCTGATGAGTTCCCCAGCCGTGTAACCTGAACCGCCAATTATACCTATTGAAATCATATTTTTTATTTTTGGTAGAGGCGGGTTTAAAACCCGCCTCTATTATAATTATTTATTCGTAAGTTTCGTTGTTTACAGACGAAAATATGTTTTGAGCATTACCTAATATTTTGATAAATCCTTTCGCATCGTCAGATGTCCAGGCATTGTTCATTTCTCCGTATTGTCCAAAACCTGTATTCATCAAATCATTTTTAGATTCGATTCCGTCTAATGAAAAGTGGTATGGTTTCAAAGAAACGGTTACTGTACCATTTACGGTTTTTTGAGTGTCTTCAAGGAAAGTTTCGATGTTTCTCATTACAGGATCCAAAAATTGACCTTCGTGAAATAACATTCCGTACCAGTTTCCTAGTTGCTCTTTCCAGTATTGCTGCCATTTTCCAAGAGTGTGTTTCTCCAATAAATGGTGCGCTTTGATGATGATTAGCGGTGCCGCAGCTTCAAAACCAACTCTTCCTTTGATTCCAATAATAGTATCTCCAACGTGAATATCTCTTCCGATAGCGTAAGCATTAGCTAATTTTTCTAAAACAACAATGTTGTTAGAAGGTTTGTCAGCTACACCGTTTACAGCAACTAATTCTCCTTTCAAGAATTCTAAAGTTACTTTCTCTTCACCAGTTTTTTGCAATTGTGATGGATAGGCTTCGCTTGGTAATGGTTTGCTTGAAGTTAAAGTTTCTTTTCCTCCAACACTTGTTCCCCAAAGTCCTTTATTGATGGAATATTGTGCTTTTTCCCAAGAATAGTGTACACCATTTTTGGCCAAATAATCCACTTCTTCTTGACGAGATAATTTCAAGTCACGGATAGGAGTGATGATTTCAATTTCGGGAGCGATGGTTTGAAAAATCAAATCAAAACGAATTTGGTCGTTTCCAGCACCAGTACTTCCGTGAGCGATAGCAGTTGCGCCAACAGATTTTGCATATTTAATAGCTTCAATAGCCTGAAAAACACGTTCAGCACTTACTGATAAAGGATACGTATTGTTTTTTAATACATTTCCAAAAATCAAATACTTAATAGCTTTGTCGTAATATTTATCTAAAATCGTCAAGTTAGCGTGTTTGGCGCTTCCTAATTCGTAAGCTCTGTCTTCGATAGCTTTCAATTCAGCATCGTCAAATCCTCCTGTATTGATTAATACAGTATGAACTTCGTATCCTTGTTCGTTTTTTAAATATTTTAGACAGTAAGATGTGTCTAATCCTCCGCTATACGCTAATACTACTTTTTTACTTCCCATTGTTGAACTATTATTGGCTATAAGCTGTTGGTTAAAACGATTAGCTTTTAGCTGTTTATATTTATTTTATTATTTTGTTGAATCTTTATCTTGCTTTTTTTCTAGAAAAAGAGCTGCTTTAATTTCTTTTAATCTGTTCCAAATCCTTACGTTAAATGGATGTTTTGGTGGATCTTTCGGTTTTTCTGCCGGATCGTAAAGCATTCCGGTACAAAGGCACATTTTGTTGTCTTTGCTTTTCAAGATCTCGTAATTGGTACAGGTTTGACAGCCTTTCCAAAAACTTGGATCGCTAGTTAATTCTGAAAACGGAACCGGTTTGTATCCCAAATCGGAATTGATTTTCATTACGGCCAAACCAGTCGTGATTCCAAAAACTTTGGCTCCAGGATATTTTTTCAAAGAATAATTAAAAACAAAGGTTTTTATCTTTTTGGCCAAACCGTGATTCCTGAAATCAGGATGTACAATCAATCCGGAGTGTGCCACATACTGACCGTGTTGCCAACTTTCAATATAACAGAAACCAGCAAAAACACCTTTTTGATCCAATGCAATAACGGCATCACCGCTAGTGATTTTTTTCTTGATGTAGTCTGGGGTTCTTTTCGCAATTCCAGTACCTCTCAATAAAGCAGAAGATTCTATTGTGTCACAGATTTCCTGCGCATATTTAAAATGTTCTTCTTGAGCTATAACTATAGATATTTTCATTTCAAGAGTTAAAGTTGGGGTTAAAAAATAAAAAATTTATTGGTTTCGAAAAACTGTTCATATTCGAGTTTATCGTTGAATTAGTACCATACAAAATCGCCCCTAAAAGTAGAGTGCAGGATGACAAGCAGAAAAAAATGATGTTTTCAGAATGAAATAATCCGATGGATGATACTAATAATTTCAAAATAATGAAAAGTGAAAAATGAATAAATATTACAAAACACACTTGGAGCTATAGTTATAGCATCCGTACTTCGGGAGAAGCGGTTGGTTTGTTTATCCGTGAAACAGTAATAATATGTATACTTGTTTTTTTCATTGGTGCAAATTTACACATATTTTATTAAATATAAATGATTTTTTTTATTTTGTAACAAAATTGGGTAATTCTGGGTTTTTACTCTCTAATTCAAATGTGGATATTGTCCGTAAAACGAGTGCTTTCAAAAGAGTACATCATTGAAACGTACAAAAAAATCCGACATTTTTATCAAAAAAATGTCGGATTGTGTATGTAGGTAAAAAATGGTTTATTTCCTCACAAATGGAGGTAGCAGTTTGCTTGAAACTTCTCCGAAACCAATTCGGATTTCATTGTTCTTGCAATACCCCCTCATAATTACGGTATCCCCATCATTTAAGAACTTGCGTTCAGTTCCGTCATTTAGTTTAATAGGGTTTTTTCCGCCCCAAGTTAATTCCAGCATTGAACCAAAACTATCGGGAGTTGGACCAGAAATGGTTCCAGAACCCATCATGTCACCTGAATTCACTCGGCAACCATTGGAAGTATGATGCGCCAATTGTTGGCTCATCGACCAATACATGTGTTTACAGTTGGATTGAGTGACGATTGTTTCCACAGCCTCTTCAGGTTGGATAGCCACTTCGAGATTAATGTCAAAATTATGTTTTCCTTTTTGTTGCAAATAAGGGAATGGCGCAGGATCTTGTTTAGGTCCTTTGGTTCTGAAAGGCTCCAAGGCATCCAATGTGATAATCCAAGGAGAAATAGAGGTGGCAAAGTTTTTTGCCAAGAATGGTCCAAGGGGTTCGAATTCCCATTTTTGAATATCGCGCGCACTCCAGTCGTTCATTAAAACCATTCCAAAAATATAATCTTCAGTTTCTGTCACGGGGATATTTTCTCCCATTATGTTGGTGTCGGTAGTGATAAAAGCAGTTTCCAGTTCAAAATCTACTGATCGTGAAGTACCAAAAACAGGAGTTGTTTCGCCTTTGGGTAAAGTTTGTCCCATAGGTCTGTGTACGGGAACTCCCGATGGAATAATTGAAGAACTTCTTCCGTGATACCCTAAAGGAATATGAAGCCAATTAGGTAATAGTGCATCTTCTGTTTCGCGAAACATTTTTCCTATATTGGTTGCGTGATTTTTATTGGAATAAAAATCAGTAAAATCACCAATCAAAACTGGTAATTGCATTTCGACATCTTTTATGTCAAAAATTATAATTTCACGATGTTCTTTATTGTCTTGAAGTTCCGGGTTGGTTTCATCAAATAATTCTGCCAAGCGATTTCGGACCAATCTCCATGTTTTTTTTCCGTCCGATATAAAATCATTCAGGGTGTCTTGCGTGAACATGTCGTCGGTCAATTCAATGCCTTCAAAGTAATTTAACTGTTGCAAAGCTCCCATATCAATGGCGCTATTCCCAATTCGAGTACCAATGGTGATGACATCATCTTTGGTAATAAATACGCCAAAAGGTATATTCTGAATAGGGAAATCACTGTCCTCGGGAACGTTGATCCATGATTTTCTATTGGTGTTATTGGCTGATATTGGCATAATGCTGTTAATTATTTTGTTGAGAAATAGTCTTCAAATATATCATAAACTAACTGTTTACCAAACGTTTTTTTGTATTTTTGCGCACAAATTAACTAAATTGAAAGATAATGCAACGCGACGAACAAATTTTTGACCTTATTTTAGAGGAACAAGACAGACAAATTCATGGACTAGAACTGATAGCTTCAGAGAATTTTGTGAGTGACGAAGTAATGGAAGCAGCTGGTTCTGTTTTAACCAATAAATATGCCGAAGGTTATCCTGGCAAAAGATACTACGGCGGTTGCGAAGTGGTGGATGTTATTGAACAAATTGCCATTGACAGAGCCAAAGAATTGTTTGGTGCTGGATATGCCAATGTTCAACCGCACTCTGGTTCACAAGCAAACACGGCGGTTTTCTTCGCTTGTTTAAAACCGGGAGACAAAATATTGGGATTTGATTTATCACACGGTGGTCACTTGACCCACGGTTCTCCAGTGAATTTTTCTGGACGTTTATACAATCCTGTTTTTTATGGTGTAGACAAAGAAACTGGACGATTGGATTATGATAAAATTCAGGAAATAGCCACTAAAGAACAACCAAAATTAATCATCGCAGGTGCTTCGGCATATTCTCGCGACATGGATTTTGAGCGTTTCAGGATAATTGCCGACAGCGTTGGTGCTATTTTGATGGCCGATATTTCGCATCCAGCAGGTTTAATTGCCAAAGGATTGATGAATGATCCAATTCCTCATTGTCATATTGTTACAACGACAACACATAAAACATTGCGTGGTCCTCGTGGAGGGTTGATCATGATGGGGAAAGATTTTGAAAATCCTTGGGGATTGACTACTCCAAAAGGAGAAATCAGAATGATGTCAGCCTTATTGGATTTAGCTGTTTTTCCAGGAAATCAAGGTGGTCCTTTGATGCACATTATTGCTGCAAAAGCGGTGGCTTTTGGAGAAGCATTGCAAGACGAGTTCTTTACTTACGCTTTGCAATTGCAAAAAAATGCCAACGCCATGGCTGATGCATTCGTAAAAAGAGGTTACAACATTATATCTGGTGGAACTGACAATCACATGATGTTGATTGATTTGAGAAACAAAAATATTTCTGGAAAAGAGGCCGAGAATGCCTTGGTAAAAGCAGAAATAACCGTAAATAAAAACATGGTTCCTTTTGATGATAAATCACCGTTCGTGACTTCTGGAATTCGTGTGGGAACTGCAGCAATCACCACTCGTGGACTTGTTGAAGAAGACATGGAAACTATCGTTGACTTGATTGACAGAGTTTTGGTAGATCACACCAACGAAGCTGTTATCGAAGAAGTAGCCAGTGAAGTAAACGAAATGATGAGCGAAAGAGCCATCTTCGTTTTCTAAAAATTATTTTAATTCAATTTTAAAACCTTCATTAGTTCGCTTTTGAAGGTTTTTTTTATCAAATGAACATGACGACAATTTTTCAAGCCACAGTTGAAGACATTGAAACCATCCAAAAAATTGCCCATACCGCTTGGCCGGTCACTTATGGCGACATTTTATCGAAAGAGCAAATAGACTATATGTTGGAAAAAATGTATTCGGAAGCTACTTTAATGGATAATCTAAATAAAGGGCATCATTTTGTACTGGTCAAGGAGAATTCTGTTTGTTTGGGGTTTGCTTCGTTCGAACATAATTATTTGAACGAGAAATGTACCCGTTTGCATAAAATTTATCTCCTTCCGGAAGCGCATGGCAAGGGATTGGGGAAAATGTTGTTGGAAAGAATTGTGGCTTTGGCCAAAGAAAATCATTCCGACACGATTTCATTGAATGTAAACAAGTTTAACAAAGTTTGCGTCTTTTATAAAAAAATGGGTTTCGAAGTCGTTGCCGAAGAAGATTTAGACATTGGCGACGGTTATTTGATGGAAGACTACAAAATGGAAATGAAAATTTAATTTTTTTTCTACCTATAATATATAATAGCCCAATTTAATTCCCTTTCGAAGTATAAACTTCGAAAGGGAATTTTGTGTTAAATACTTGGAATAGATTTCCTTGATTTGTGAAAATGTTTTCATTTTATTGTTAAATCTTTCGTGTTGGTTTTTAGGTATTTACGTAAATAAAAGACAGATTTATCCTTTATAATGTAGGTCTCTATTTTCAGTTTTCCAGAAGAAAATGGCGCCTAAATCAAAAAATAAAAAAACTACAACGTTAGCGTTATTTTTGTTTTTTGTCTTCAAAATCAGCTGAAAAAAACTCATAATTAATTTTTGAGAAGTAAACCAAAGAAGATGTGCAGCTTTTTTGGATAATGTATGAATATTTGCTAAAAAACATCTAAAAATCATTAGTGATTTACATATTTTGTAAATTTAGGGTATAGAAAAAACAACAAAATATATTTAAATAAAATAGATAATTAAAACATTAAAAATGAAAAATTTATTAGAAAGAACAGAGTTAAGTGAAGGAGTCTTGAATAAAGGAGTTTGGAACAATACTATTAATGTACACGATTTCATTTTAAAAAACATCAAACCATATGAAGGCGATGCCGGTTTTCTTGTAGGTCCATCAGACAAAACAACTAAACTATGGGATGTTTGTAAAGAATCGCTTTTGAAAGAAAGAGAAAATGACGGTTGTTTGGCCATTGACACCGAAGTGATTTCGAATATCACTTCTTTTGGCCCTGGATATATCCAAAAAGAAAATGAAACCATTGTAGGACTTCAAACAGACGAGCTTTTGAAAAGATCGATGAAACCTTTTGGAGGAATCAAATTGGTTGAATCTGCCGTGGCAGAAAGAGGATTGAAAGTTTCCGATAGAGTGGTTGATATTTTTAATTATGCAAAAAACCACAATCAAGCCGTTTTTGATGCTTATGACAGCGAAATTAAAACTTACAGATCAAAACACGTATTAACAGGTTTGCCTGATAATTATGCCAGAGGAAGAATCATTGGCGATTTCAGGAGAGTGGCTCTTTACGGAATAGACCGGTTGATTGTAGAAAAAAAATCAGATAAAGAAAAGGTTTCTGGCGAAATGAACGATGCCAAAGTTCGTTTGCGTGAAGAAATTGCAGAGCAAATCAATGCGTTGCAGGACATGAAAAAAATGGCGCTGACTTATGGAATCGATATTTCAAAACCTGCCGTAAATGCACATGAAGCCGTCCAATTTACTTATTTGGCTTATTTAAGTGCCGTTAAGGAGCAAGATGGAGCAGCTATGTCTCTTGGAAATGTTTCTTCGTTCTTGGATGTGTATATCCAAAACGATTTGGAAGCTGGAAATATTGACGAGGTTCAAGCCCAAGAATACATTGACCAATTTGTAATGAAATTGCGTTTGGTGCGTCACCTTCGTCCTGGAGCTTATGATGCCATTTTTGGTGGAGATCCAACTTGGGTCACCGAAGCCATTGGAGGTCAATTGCACGATGGAAGAACCAAAGTTACCAAAACGTCTTTCCGTTTCTTGCAAACACTTTATAACTTGGGAGCTTCTCCAGAACCAAACTTGACTATTCTTTGGTCTGAAAAATTGCCACAAGGGTTCAAAGATTTTTGTGCACAAGTTTCGATCGACACTTCATCACTTCAATATGAAAATGACGACTTGATGAGAGACAATCGTGGGTCGGACGATTATGGTATTGCTTGTTGCGTTTCTTACCAACACATCGGGAAAACCATTCAACACTTTGGTGCTCGTGCCAACTTGCCAAAAGCGCTTTTGATGTCCTTGAACGGGGGTAGAGAAGAAGCTCAAGGAGTGCAAGTGGTGAACAACATTTCAGAAATAGACGATGAAGTTTTGGATTATGACACTGTAATGAAATCTTTCAAGAAAACATTGGCTGAAGTAGCTCGTGTCTATGCCAAATCAATGTACATCATTCATTATATGCACGACAAATATTATTATGAAAGAGCCCAAATGTCCTTGATTGATTCTAATCCAAATATTGACATCGCTTACGGTGCTGCCGGAATTTCCATTATTGCCGATTCCCTATCAGCCATCAAATATGCCAAAGTATCTCCAATTAGAAACGAATTCGGATTGACCACGGATTTCAACATTGAAGGAGATTATCCAAAATTTGGTAATGACGATGATAGAGTGGACAGCATTGCACAAGAAGTGACCAAAATTTTTATCGACGAGTTGAGAAAACATAAAACGTATAAAAATTCAACTCCTACACTTTCATTGCTGACCATTACTTCAAATGTAATGTACGGTTCCAATACTGGAGCAACTCCAGATGGTCGTAAAGAAGGCGAGGCTTTTGCCCCGGGAGCAAATCCAATGCACGGAAGAGACGAGAACGGAGCGATTGCTTCCTTGAATTCCGTGAGTAAATTGAGCTACAATGATGCCCAAGACGGAATTTCTTATACTTTCACGATGGTTCCTAAATCTTTGGGAAATAACTTGGAAGAGCAAGTGGCCAATTTAACCACTACATTGGATGCTTATTTTGGAAGAAATGCCCACCACTTGAATGTTAATGTCCTAAACAAGGAAACTTTGGTGGATGCCTACAATCATCCCGAAAATTATCCTCAATTGACTATCCGTGTTTCAGGTTATGCCGTTAATTTCGTACGTTTGTCTAAAGCACACCAACTTGAAGTTATCAGCAGAACATTCCATGATACCATGTAATTGATTGAAAAGCTTCAAAATAACGCAGGCTTTATTGATGCTATTCCTTTAATTATTTTTTTAAAGGAATAGCATTTTATAAATCAATTAAAAAATAAAATATGTACTTCCCAGAACAACCCAATCATCTATTAAACGATACCGACTTTGATTCATTAAGAATACACTCTTTGGAAACCTTTGGAACTCATGATGGTCCCGGAATCCGAATGGTCGTTTTCGTTCAAGGATGTCAATTTCGATGTTTGTATTGTCAAAATCCAGATTCAATAGATATACACGGAGGTTCATTGGTAACCATCGATGAACTCGTTACCAAAGCATTAAAACAAAAATCTTATTTTGGAAAACAGGGAGGAGTCACCGTTTCGGGTGGAGAACCTTTATTGCAAAGATCCAAATTGATTACTTTTTTTGACCGTTTGCACGAACAGGGAATCAATACTTGCCTGGATTCGAATGGACGAGTTTTGGATTCGCAAACCAAAGAAGTTTTGGACAGAACCGATTTGCTGTTGCTGGACGTGAAACACATCAACGAAGAATGGCACAAAAAATTGACCGGTTTGAATAATAGTACCACCTTGAAAGTTGCCGAATATCGCGAAAGCACCGGCAAACCCATGTGGTTGCGCTATGTTTTGGTACCTGGATGGACGGATCAAGAAGAATATTTGCACGAATGGGCAAAACATTTTTCGGGTTATAAATCAGTTGAAAGAGTGGAGATTATCCCTTTTCACCAACTGGGAAAACACAAATGGGAACTGATGAACATGGAGTATGCACTTGCAGAAACAGTTTCTCCCACTGCAGAAACGTTGGAAAAAGTAAAAGCTATTTTTGACTTGTATTTGGATAACGTGAAAATAAAATAAATTCAATTTACAAAGCATTTAAGAAGTTAAAAGAATGAAAAAGAATAAATATTTGATTGTCTTGGCTGGAATGATCATGCAGCTATCAATTGGGTCCATTTACGCCTACAGCAAATGGATTGAACCATTGGCAAAAGAATTAAATTGGGATGCACACGACACCAAAACAGGTTTTAGTTTGGCCATTTGTTTTTTGGGATTAACGGCGGCTTTTATGGGTAAATTTGCCCAAAAAGTGGGACCAACCAAAGCGGGATTATTGGCAACCGTATTTTTAACCGTAGGATTGTTGGGTAGTGCATTCGCTGTAAATATAGGCTCCATCTACTTGTTTTACTTGACATTTGGTGTTTTGCAAGGCATTGGGTTGGGATTTGGATACGTGGTTCCGGTTTATACGGTCGTAAAATGGTTTCCGGATAAACCAGGATTGGCTTCGGGAATCATCATTATGTCCTTTGCTTTGGGCTCGTTGTTGGCTTCTTTCTTGATTAGTCCATTAATTGCTTCCATGGGATTGTCCGGCGCATTTTCAACATTGGGAATTGCTTACGGAATTTGCATGTTGTTGAGTGCTTTGTATTTGGCAAATCCTGCAATTGTTGAAGCAAAACACCACGCTCACGTCGATTTGACTCCAAAAGAAATCATCACCGACAAACGTTTTATCGCACTTTGGCTATTGTTGTTCTTGAACGTATGTGGCGGTATTGCCATCATCTCGAAAGCGGCCGTGTTGGGACAAGAAGTAGTGGGAATGAGCGCAGAACAAGCGACGATGTTTGTTGCCATCATTGGATTGTTCAACGGAATCGGGCGTTTGTTCTGGTCCAGTATTTCGGATAAAATAGGTTGTTGGACCACTTTTATGCTTTTTATTGGAATAAATGCAGTTTGTTTTGCCTTGATGCCTAGTTTTTCAAGCAACAACACTTCTTTTCAAATCTTGACTTATGTCATTATTGCGGGCTATGGCGCCGGTTTTGCCACTATGCCTTCTTTCGTGAAAAGTATTTTTGGAACCGAGAATTACGGACAAGTATTGGGTTACACCTTGACGGCTTGGTCGGCAGCAGCCTTTGTTGGGCCTTTATTGTTGGGTTTGAGCACTGAAATTACCATTTTCTACCTGTTCTCCATATTGTTGGTAGTTGCCTTGGTAGTTGGATTTTGGTTGAAAGGATTACTTGAAAAACAATTGGTTGTGGCATAATCATTTAACGATTTATAAATGAATTCCGAACACTTGATTTATCAGGTTTCGGAATTTTTTAGTTTATGAGAAGTTCGTGTTTGAAAAGCAGTCCTTTTACTTCGTTCAACGAAAAGACAGCCTTTTTTAGTTTCGTTTTCGTTGGGTCTATGGTGTAATTGTAGCTGGTTTTGAAATTGGCCTTGTTTGCGTTGGCTTTCGCAAACTCGGAACGGTATAAGTCACAGTTGTCGAAAACTACTTCAGTCAAATCGGTGCTCATGAAATCCACGGCGATAATACTGCAATCGATAAACGTGGTTCCTTTTATTTTCAGGGTATAAAATTTGGAGAAATCCAGTACACATTCCTTGAAATGAACCTCAAAAATGAGTTTGTCACACATCGCAAAATTCACTTCTTCCATTTTGCAAAGATTGAAAAATACGCTTCGAAGCGCCACGTGATTGATTTTGGCTCCGCTAAAAAGACAATCGTTAAAGGTACAATCAATAAAAACTACTCCAATAAAATTGCATTGCGAGAAATCGCAAGCGTTGAAAGTGCAGCATTCAAATTCCTTTAAATTGACTTCTTGTTCACCATAAACGAGGTTGTTGTATTCGATGTCAAGGAAATATTGGGTCATAAATGGATTGTGAAATAGTTTGAGTAAACTCAAAAAGCAAATCTATACAAAAAAAGGCTGCACTTTAGAAAGTAGGCGGAAATTATCTGGAATAACATCTCCATTTATGTGTTATTTTTGTGGCTAAATGTGAAGTCCATGAAAAATTTTAGTTCTATTGCGCTAAAATCCATACCCTAAACCAACGGTGATTCTGGCTCGGTCATCGATACTTTTGAAGTAGGTAACTCGACCAGTAATTGCGTTTAGCCCATTAATCCATAATCCACCACCAACGGATTGATGCCATTTTTGGGAGTTTTCTCCATTAAGCCAAACCCTTCCGTAATCAAATCCTCCCAGGATTCCATAAGACATCGGTATGATACTCTTTTTGATTTTTCCGATATTCCAGCGTAAATCTGTACTTTGATAGAATGAAACTTTCCCCAGAAAACGTTCGTTTCTGAAACCTCTCAGATCATAATCACCGCCCAAAGTGGCTCCTTGATAAAATTCGAAATTATTATTGAACAACACTTTTGATTTTATGATAGTGGCCAAAACAAGCTGTCCTTTTGCATCAATTTTATGGTTGAAGTTAATCTTTGCGTCCAAGGTTGGGAAATTGCTTTTCGTTTCCCCTACATTCATTTTCCAACTGCCCGCCACTGAAAATCCAAATCCCATGGTAGGAAGCGAGGGAACATCATAATTCTCAAAACTATATTTGAGGGCGACTCCCACATATTGTTGGTTATTAAAAACATTCGGGTTTACGGCTCCTGGAATATTGATGTATCGATCGGTGGTTTCTTCGACTTTTAATTTTTCAAAAAGAGCGCCAAAACTAATTTCACTTCCATGGCGTCCCACTTTTTTGATGGAAGGTGTTGCTCTCAGCGTTCGCAAACGAACCCGATTGTAATCCATTCCATAAAGTTCATCATCATTTACGGTTTCATTTCCATAACCAAAATAATTGATGGTGAAGTTGGGACTCGTAAAATTTGATTCTAATTCGAAATTCCAATTGCCTAAAATTCTTGGAAAATAGCCATTGTAAGTAAATTCATAGCCGCTGGTTGCAAATAAATAATTGACTTTCAACACGTGTTTTTGGGTATAGGGATATTGATTGAATTTGTTTACGACATAGTTTGCAATGAAGCCTAATTTCACGCCGTCATCAGGATTGTAACCGCCAAAAGGAAATCCCGAAAAGGCATTGTATTTTACCTTTTGGTAGTTGTATAAATTGGGTTCGTATTCATCGGTCAAAACCGTTTTGGTTTTGGCATCCAAAGCATAATTGTTCGGTTTTGATTTAAAGTCATAGATTTTTATTCTTTTTCCATTTTCAACAGTATAGGAATCGTTGTTTTGTCCCCCAATCAATCGAATCTTTATACCCGATTTAGAGTTGCCTTTTACTTCAAATACATCGACGTCGTCCAAACCATAAATCCAAATGTTTTTGGTTTTTCCAGCAGTGAAATTTTTGGTGTACAGTAATTCATCACCTTCTTTGTTGAGCTTGTATACTGCTATTTCAGTGTTGTTTTTTGAGGTGTTGGTTATTATGAATTTGTCTTTTTTATCTGTACCGACAATCAAAACCGTTTTTTGCAATACGCGGTAATACTCTTTGGCATAGTTTTGAAGTTTGGTTTTTCGTATTTTTAATTTTTGTTTGATCTCTTCAATCGTTTCGTCCTGGACTTCTTTGGGCAAATTGGTAAAAGCGGCGTCAATTTCGACATCCGAAAGCTGTTCTTGGATGTATTTGGCTTGTTTTATCCATTCTTTTTCATCGGCTGTTTTCAGGAAAGCAATGTCCTGTGGATAGGGTTCACGGTTCAACCATTTTACATTTTTAATATCATTCTTAAATGTTTGTTGATTGCGCATTACGGGTTTGTTCATTAATATGGAGAATAAGGCACCATCAAATTTTGTAAAAGCTTGATCCCTGTTTCTGGGAATGGGTTTGTAAACTATTTTTCCGTTTTCATGGTATTCGCCCCAGCGCCATTGATCACTATCCCTGTCCCAATCGCCAATTAGCATGTCAAATAATCTGGCTTTAATATATTCCGGTTCATCTATGGTATATTTTTCCTCTTTATGAAGGTTTTTCATGACATCATCAGTACTGATGATATCAAGAGGTTTTCCAAAACTTTCCGTATTCTTTTGACTGCCCGTTAGATTTTCTTCCACCAAGTACAATTCATCTCCAAAATTATAATTGAAGCCCTTTAAAACAGCTTGTTTTGGGATGAAATATAGAAGGGGATTTGTATGTGCCACGCCAATTTTGTCTGACAGATTTGCTACGGCCAGTTGGGTATAAGGGTGGGAAGTAGTGTAAAAATCAAATAAAAAACCTTCAGCATAAGTGTTGTCAAATTGATTTAAAACAAATTGGTTCTTGAATAATACAGTTTGCAGAAAACGGGAGGTGCTTTTTTTTAGGGCACGCATTACATATTCTTTTTCCTTTGCATTAACAAGACCCAACGATTTAGATTGGTATTCATCACCTTCTCTTGTGGGTTTGACTCCGCCAAAAAGAGTGTCCAAAGTGGCAGTTTTTGCTTTAATGGGCAAGCTGTAATATTTACGGTAATGTTGCCCAAAAAGGAATTTATGAAAAATACTTTTCCGGGTCATTTCATCGGAATAAATGGAGGTTGTAGTTGTCGCGGCAAATTTTGTGGGCAAGTTGATTGGTGCCACAGTGTCTCGCACTTTTATGATGGTTTGTTCCAAAAGCAATTTCTCCCGTTGGTTTTCATTGCCATAAAAGGCTACTTTAGTTTCACCATTTTTATAAAGCGTTAATACAGCATAGCCATTGCCTCCGTATGAAAAATCAGTTGGATTGACCGCTTTGGCAGCTTCTGGATTTGAACCGGCACCGCTAATGATTTGTCTTATGTTGTTTTTGCCCAAGTATTGCAAATTACGGTCATGACCCGATACCACAATCACGTTTCTTTGGTTTTGCAAAAGTGTTTTTACCCGTTTGGCAAAATTGGTGTACACCTTGTTTTGAGTATCCTGTGGATTGATGCCAGATGTTTTGCGAATTAAATTGATGGCAGAACCAATAACGGGAAGCGGGATTTTTTGTTCCAATGGAAAAAGTTCTTTTTCCAACGCATATTGTCCGCCGTGGGAACCGTTGCTCATTAGCGGATGATGCATTGCAATGATTACTGTTTTGTCTTGATTTTTATTCAAAAGACTTGCCAGTTCGTCAAAAAAACCTTCCCGGGTTTTGATGCTGCAATTGTCGTTTATGGTGGGGTATTTGTCCCAATCTTCCAAAAACCATTGACTGTCGATAGCGATTAAAGTGATGTTTTTGTCAATTATTGATTCTTCCAGACCACAGCTTTTTTGAGGCAAAAATGCTTTTTTGTCATTGAGGTAATCCGTTACAAATTTTTCTTGACGTTCCAATCCCGTAATTCCGTTGTACCAATCGTGATCGCAGGGAATAAAAATGGTTTTGCCTTTGAAGTTTTTGGATAACTGCAACTGGTTTTTGAGTTTGGTTTCAGCCAAAGCACGTTCTTCTGGAGCATCATTTTTTGGAAATCCTTTGGGATAAATATTGTCGCCAAGGAATAATAGCGTACTTTTTTTATTTGAATTTTCTAACCTGTTTTGGAGTATGGCAAGCGTTTGCTGCGCTTTTTCTTCTTCAGTATTTCCTGCATCGCCAATCAAGAAAAAGGTATGGGCAATTTTTGAGGAATCGGTTTCATTTAGGATGACATAATTTTTTATGTTTTTGCCATATTGGGCATGATGTGTAGCGCAAGATTGTGCTACCAAGATCAATACAATGATGGCGAAATTTATTTTACTCCTTTTTGTGAAACAACTTTTTAAAAACAACACCATAATTATACTTTAAATTAGTTAGCTTTGAGATTGCCAATTGCTCAAAGAAATATATGCTTTGACTTGTTTTGGCGAACCTAGTTTTTAAAAAATTGTTTTTTTTTTGAGCTTTTAAGAATAATCAAAACCACTTATTTTCATCAGAAACGTATTTATTGGTCTTTAATAGCTTCTTCTGATCAATGGGTGTCAAGCTCGTGTACCTTTTCGTTGGTCACAGACGGAAAGTTGGAAAAACCCCTGTGTTCTTGATGCCATTTTGCCAACTTGTCAAATCAGGAAGAATACTATTGAATTATCCATTGGTGTGGACAGTGCTAAATGTTTTACACATGTGCATTCATCAAGTTGTCGAAAAGACCAAACGCTTTGAGTAGCCAAACAATCACAAGAATTACAACCACAATGTTGAAGATTTTTTTTATCGTGTAATCCATTGGAATATAAGTGTTAACGAGCCAAAGAAGGACGCCCACGATAATTAGTACTAGCAATATGGTAAGTAGTGGCATAATAATTGATTTTAAGTTGAATCAAAAGTATTGTAGTTTATTCCTAAAAGAGTTATATAATTCAAAAAAGGAGTTGCATTATTCACGTATTTAATACTTCGATAGTTGGATTTGCACAAGAGCAAAGTAATCTGAGGAAGAGATACATACTCACAAGATTGAAAATAACACCATTTTTTTTAATTGCCAAAAGCCCTAAACAGTGTTGAGTGTTTGGGGCTTTTTTTTGTGTATCGTCCTGAAAAATTTCCAAAAATATTTGCGCAACCGAAAAGTTGTATATATTTTGCAAGCAATTGGTTTATAATGATTAGACCAATTAATATTAAAACTAAACCAATAATCAATTATGAAAAACAAAATCACTTTCGTTTTAAGTCTGTTATTTGGACTGATGTTTATCAATGCCGGATTGAACAAGTTTCTGAACTATATGCCAATGCCGGAGCATTTGCCCGAGAAAATGATGAAAGCAATGGCTGCTTTTATGGAAATAGGTTGGCTAATGCCGCTTGTTGGAACTTTTGAAGTTTTGGGAGGTTTGTTGATCATCATACCAAAGACAAGAGCATTGGGCGCTTTGATGATTTTCCCCATTATGGTCGGAATTGTATTGACGAATATAGTGCAGGATTCC
Organism: Flavobacterium fluvii; assembly: GCF_900129545.1. Lineage (GTDB taxonomy): Bacteria > Bacteroidota > Bacteroidia > Flavobacteriales > Flavobacteriaceae > Flavobacterium > Flavobacterium fluvii. Next base: position 507,002 of record NZ_FQWB01000002.1, read on the forward strand.
AGCGGATTGCCTATTGCGGGAGTTTTTAGTGCTATCTTGATTTGGATAATGTATGACAACAAAGAAAAATACGCTCCTTTGTTTAAATAAAAGCAATAAATAAAGATGTAAAAAAAGCAAACCCTAAACATTTTTAAGTGTTTAGGGTTTTTTGTAGCCCCATTTTGGGTCAAAAATTTATTACAATACCAATTCGCCCAAAGCTTCTTTACTGAATCCTACAAGCTGACTTGTTTTTCCTGATTTTATTTTTGCAGTCCAGTTGGGGTCGGACAATAAAGGTCTTCCAACGGCAACCAAATCAAAATCGCCCCTGTCGAAACGTCTGTTCAATTCATCCAATGAAGTGGGCTGTGAACTTTCGCCTGCAAAAGCACCAAAGAAATCACCTGAAAGTCCAACAGAACCAACGGTAATGGTTGGAGCTCCCGTTACTTTTTTGGCCCAACCCGCAAAATTTAAATCCGATTTTTCGAACTCGGGTTCCCAGAAACGGCGCTGTGAACAATGCAAAATATCGACACCGGCATCCACAAGAGGCGTTAGCCAAGCGTCTAGTTCCTGCGGATTTTTGGCCAATTTATAATTGTAATCCGAAGGCTTGAATTGGGAGAAACGCATGATTATCGCAAAATCGTTGCCGACTTGTTTTCTGATTTCTTTCACTACTTCAATGGCAAAACGATTGCGTTGCCGCAATGTTTTTCCGCCATAAATATCCGTGCGTAAATTGGTTTCAGGGCTGAAGAATTGGTCAATCAAGTACCCGTGGGCACCGTGAATTTCGATGGTGTCAAAACCCAGTCTTTTGGCATCGGCAGCCGCTTTTCCGAAAGCAAGAATGGTGTCTTCAATATCTCTTTCAGACATCGTATTTCCGTTATTGAAACCCGGACGGTTTAATCCCGACGGCCCTTCAAAAGGAACTGGCGGTACCCAGCCCGAATGATGATTGTCCATAATTCCCATGTGCCAGATTTGCGGTCCCATCTGGCCTCCGGAAGAGTGGACTTCATTGATCACTTTTTTCCATCCTTTCAGTGCTTCATCGCCATAAAAGTGGGGAACATTTCCATCATTGGATGACGAAGGCCTGTCGATGACAGTTCCTTCCGACAATATCAAACCCACTTCGCCTTCGGCTCTTTTTTGATAATAAGCGGCTACTTCGTCTGTTGGAATTCCGTTTGGAGAAAAGGAGCGCGTCATTGGCGCCATTACGATTCGGTTTTTAAGATGTAACGATTTTAGGCTAAAGGGCGTAAATAAATTAGTTGTACTCATAATTTTTATATGTTAGATTATTAATGTGTTTTGGTTTCACCATTAAGATATTAAGAAAATAAAGGCTTAATCTATTCTCAACGGTTTACAAACCGTTATTTTTTTTACCATTAAGATATTAAGGGAATAAAGACTTAATCTATCTTACATATTTTAATGGTTTTGATTTTATTAACGGTTAAGAAAAATAGAAACTTAATTTTTCTTAATATCTTAATGGTGAAAAAAAATGTGATTTATCTCCAGCCTCCGCCCAATGAACGGTACAATTCAGTATTGGCTGTAAGTTGTGCTCTTTTGATATCTGCCAGTTCCAGTTCACTTTGCAGTAAATTGGCCTGTGCAGACAATACTTCAAGATATTCTGCCATTCCGTTTTGGAACAACATTTTCGAATTCTTGATGGCTTGATGCAATGTTTTTACGCGTTCCTGAAGAAAGTACTGCTGCTGGTTTAATTTTTCGACTTTAACCAAGGCATTCGATACTTCGCTAACTGCCACCAACACAGATTGTCTGAAACTTAAAACGGCTTTTTCTCTTTCGGCAACCGCAATATTATATTGTGTTTTCAGTTTTTTGTTGTTCAATAAAGGCTGTGTCAAACCTCCCGCAACAGTTCCAAATAAGGAAGCCGGAATATTGAACCAGTTACTGCTTTCGAACGAATTTAATCCGCCTTGAGCCGTGATTCTGAGCGCAGGATACAAATCGGCTTTGGTGATTCCAACATTGGCATTGGCAGTTTTTAGAGCCAATTCGGCGCTTTTTACGTCAGGTCTTCTGCTTACCAATGAAGACGGAATTCCGATTGAAGCATTGTTTTTCACTTCGACAGCACCAAGAACGATGCTTCTTTTTTTCGAATTGGGGAATGAACCGGTCAAAACGCTCAACGCATTTTCCTGAATCGCAATGTTTTGTTCCAATAAAGGAACCAATTGCGCTGCATTTAATTTTTGCGCTTCCGACTGCTGGATGGCCAATGAAGTCACCTGCCCGGCGTCAAATTTCAGTTTGATGATAGTAGAGGTGCTGTCAATTAATTGCACGTTTTTCTTGGCGATTTCCAATTGTGCGTCCAACATCAAAAGATTGTAATAGCCGCTGGAAACATTGGCAACAATAGTGGTCTGTAATGCTTTTTTTACTTCTTCCGATTGAAGATAACTGGCAAATGCGCCTTTCTTTTGGTTTTTGATTTTCCCCCAGATATCAGCTTCCCACGAAAGAGAAACTCCTGTCGAGAAATCGTCAATATGTTTGGCACCTAGAGCCTGATCCAGAGTTCTTCCGGTAAAACTGTTATCAGAAGGATTATTGGTATTGGCAGTCACAAATAAATTGACCTGCGGTACATTTCCCCATTTGGATTGCGTGAATCTGTATTGTGCAATTTCGATGTTTTTTGTTGCAATCTGCAAGTCGTTGTTTTTGGCCACGGCACTATCAATTAATTGGATGACATCTTTTTCGGTAAAGAAATTTTTCCACTCCAAATCACCAATACTGGCAGTATCTTTTGAAACCGATGCATTCCTGAAATTCTCGGGAAAGGCATCTTTTGGAGTTTCAATATCCTTGGAAACTGTACAGGATATTATTGTGGTGATCAAAATGGGGACCATCACGATTTTGGTTATATATTTTTTCATTTTACTTTTTCGTAATTAAATTTCTGGGCAGTTCTCTTTTCTGTTGTCAATATCTTTTGACACTTTATACGCTATGTACGTGAGGCTGGTGATGATTGTCAATAGAATTGTTGTGATATAATTTTCCATTTTTATTTTCTTTGTTATGAATTACAGCTACTGGTTTCCCGGTAACTTTTTCTTGTAAATATTGGAAAACGATGAATAAAACTGGGATGATCAACAACCCTAGAATTACTCCCGAAATCATTCCGCCCGCAGCACCAATACTAATGGAATGATTCCCTTGGGCTGACGGACCTTTGGCGGTCATCATCGGAATTAATCCAACTACGAAAGCCAGTGACGTCATAATAATTGGACGTAAACGCAGTTTGGCAGCATCTATGGAAGCTTTGACTAATGCCTGACCGGATTTTCGCTTTTGGACAGCAAATTCTACAATCAGAATGGCATTCTTGGCGAGCAGTCCGATGAGCATTACCAAGGCAACCTGCACATAAATGTTGTTTTCGATTCCTGTCAATCCGATGGCAACAAATACTCCAAAGATTCCGGCTGGGATCGAGAAGATTACTGCCAAAGGCAAAATGTAACTTTCGTACTGTGCAGCAAGCAGGAAGTAAATGAATATCAGACACAGTAAGAAAATCGTCGCTGACTGTCCTCCCGAAGAAATCTCTTCGCGTGTTTGTCCCGAGAATTCATAACTGTAACCTGCTGGCAATTGCTGCGCTGCGACTTCCTCTATTGCTTTGATGGCGTCTCCAGAACTAAATCCGGGTTTCGGAATCGCATTCACCGAAATAGAATTAAACAAATTGTATCTCGAAGCTGTTTCGGAACCATAAATACGAGACAGTTTTACCAAAGTATTGATCGGAACCATTTCGCCGTTTTTGTTTTTCACGAATACACGGTCAATGGCTGACGGATCTGCCCTGTCGGCAATATCGGCCTGGACCACCACTCGGTAATATTTCCCAAATCGGTTAAAATCGGATGCTTGTGCACTACCAAAATAAGCCTGCATCGTTTGCAGAATGTCTTTAACTTTTACGCCCAATTGATCGGCTTTGGCATCATTGATATCCAATTGCAATTGAGGATAATCGGCTTTGAAGCTGGTAAAAGCGACAGCAATTTCCGGGCGTTTCATCAATTCTCCAATGAACTTTTGAGAGATGCTACTAAACTTGTCCAGTTTACCGCCTGTTTTATCCTGCAATACTAAATCCAAGGCTTCAACATTACTAAAACCGGGTACGGTTGGGAAACTGAACACAAAGAAACTGCCTTCGGAAATCGCGCCTAATTTGCCACGAACCTCATTCATTATTTCATCGATATTTTTAATGCTGCCACGTTCTTCATTTGGTTTAAGCAATACAAAAACCACTGCCGAAGACGGACTCGTAGAATTGGTCAACAAGTTGAAACCTGAAATCGCCGTTACAAATCGGGATGATTCCAAACCTCTCAGAGTATTCTCTGCTTTGGTCATTACTTTTTGGGTTCCGTCTAGAGAAGTCCCTGAAGGAGTATTAACTGCAATAGCAATAAACCCTTGATCTTCTGTCGGAATAAAACCAGATGGAGTCGTTTTTACCATTACAATAGTTGCAATAGTAATTAAAGCCAATCCGCCTAAACTTACCCATTTGTTACGGATCAAAAATTTCAATCCGCCTACATAACGGTTGGTCAAAGACTCAAAACTATTATTGAATCCAGTAAAGAATTTTTCTTTAAAACCTTTTTTCTCATAAGGAGCGTCTCCTTTTGCGTGATTGTCTTTTAGGAACAAAGCGGCTAGGGCAGGACTCAAGGTCAAAGCATTAACGGCCGAAATTACAATCGCAATTGCCATAGTGAAGGCAAACTGACGGTAGAAAACTCCTGTTGAACCTTCCATAAAACCAACTGGCAAGAATACCGCAGCCATTACCAGCGTGATCGAAATAATCGCTCCGGTAATTTCGTGCATTGCTTCATGTGTGGCTACTTTTGGAGACAGACCTTTGTGTTCCATTTTGGCATGCACGGCTTCGACGACGACAATCGCATCATCGACCACAATACCAATTGCGAGAATTAAAGCGAAAAGCGTTAAAAGGTTTATCGAAAATCCGAATAACTGCATGAAGAAGAACGTTCCTAAAATCGCTACCGGAACTGCAATAGCCGGAATTAATGTTGATCTGAAATCCTGCAGGAAGAGGAAAACAACTATAAATACCAGTATAAAAGCTTCCAGTAAAGTATGCTCCACTTGTTCAATAGACTGATCCAGAGAAACTTTTGTACTGTAGAAAATATTGTGTTTTATTCCCGCTGGAAAATCTTTGGATGCTTTAACCATCAGTTTGTTGATCGCAATCTGGATATCATTCGAGTTGGAACCCGCCAGCTGAATCACGCCAATAACGATTCCTTTTTTACCGTTCAAACGCGTTAAACTGTTGTAGGAGTAGGCACCCAATTCAACTCTTGCCACATCTTTCAATCGAAGAATAGAACCGTCGGAATTGGAACGAATGGCAATATTTTGATAATCTTCAGGTTTGGTTAGTTTTCCTTTGTATTTAATCACGTATTCGAAAACTTCGGTACTTCTTTCTCCAAATTTACCCGGAGCCGCTTCCAGACTTTTGTCCTGAATCGCTGCCATAACTTCATTTGGCGTCACATTATGAGTGGACATTTGAGTTGGATTCAGCCAAACTCTCATCGAATAATCTTTTACACCTCCAAAAATACTGGCAGCACCAACTCCCGGAATACGTTTTATTTCAGGGATAATATTGATCTGTGCATAATTGGCAACAAACGTTTGGTCGTATTTGGATTCATCCTCGGTATACATACCGATTGCCATGATAAAACTGTTTTGCTGTTTGGCAGTGATAATTCCCTGCTGTACTACTTCCGCAGGCAATTGGCTTGTCGCTTGAGCAACCCTGTTCTGAACGTTAACTGCAGCCTGATCGGCATCAGTTCCTAATTTAAAGAAAACGGTAATCGCCAACGTACCGTCGTTACTGGCAGTGGAACTCATATAAGTCATGTTCTCGACACCATTTATGGATTCTTCCAGCGATGGCGCAACAGAACGCAAAACAGTTTCTGCATTCGCTCCCGGATAAACTGCCGTCACCAAAACCGATGGCGGCGCAATATCAGGAAACTGTTGTAAAGGCAATTTCGTAAGTCCAAGTACTCCTAATATCACCAGTAAAATGGAGATAACGGTTGCCAGTACGGGTCTTTGTATAAATATTTTGAACATCTGTAAAAATTATTTTTTGTTAATGATTTGGGCAATTTTAACAGCTGATTTTTCGGGCTGAATCAGCTGTCCTTCCTGAAGTTTGTCGATACCGCTTAATACAATTTGGTCACCCGTTTTTACACCGTCTTTGATAAGATAGTTAACACCGCTTTTTCCAATAACAGTTATCGGCATTTTGGTAACCTTGTTTTCTTTGTTTACGGTAAATACAAAAACTTTATCCTGCATTTCTACAGTAGCGGACTGCGGTATCAAAATAGCATCGTCATGCTCCATTCCTAAACGGATTTTACCTGTATTTCCAGAACGTAACGTTTTGTGTGGATTAGAAAATTTAGCTCTTACCGTAATAGCTCCGGTAGTTTTATCAAACTGTCCATCGACCATGTCTATTTTTCCTGTTTGTGGATAAGCACTATTATCTGCTAACAGTAAAGTAACCGGAGGAAGTTTTTTGATTTTGTCACCAATGCTGTTTCCTGCATATTTTGATTTGAATTGGATGAAGTCCGTTTCACTCAAAGAAAAATAAGCATACACTTCCTGAACATCTGAAAGAGTTGTTAGTGCGTCAATATCTGTTGCAGAAACTAAACTTCCTTGTTTTTTTGGCAATCTTCCGATGTAACCATTTACTGGAGCCGTAATGGTGGTATAACCTAAATTGATTTTTGCCGAAGCTGCGATTGCTTTGGCCTGCTCGATATTGGCGGCAGCAATTTTCTGGGAAGCTTTTGCCGATTTCAGCTGATAATCAGAAACCACTTTGTTTTGAACCAGTGGTGTCAGTTTATCCACCTCAAGCTGTGCGTTGATGTAAGCCGCTTCGGCAGCATGAAGACTGGCCAAAGCATTGTTTAACTGCTCACGGTAAGGACGTTCGTTTATTTTGAACAAGGATTGTCCTTTGGTAACATACGCTCCTTCATCGACCAAAACGCGGTCTAAATTTCCGCTTACCTGGGGGCGGATTTCCACATCCACGGTTCCTTGTATGGCTGCAGGATATTCAGCATCGGTAGTGGTGTTTTCAGTGGTTATTGCCATAACAGGCAGGAGCGGAGCGGGTGCAGCGGCAGGAGCCTGCTGTTTATCTGCACAGCTGATTAAAAAAACAGCCATTAAGCTTAAAAATGTGATTTTTTTCATAATTGAAATTGGTTTAAAATTGGTATTGGATATAATTGTTTTTGGAATAATCGTTTCAGAATTCATGCTGTTTTTTATTTAAAGGTTATGGTTTAGTGGAGCAATAATTCTGGAACAATCGTTTCAGAATAAGTGCTGTAATTTAAAAATGCGTAAGCTTATTGTATATTGTTATCTGAAATAAACGTTCCAGAATTTAGGTAAAAAAAAGGGTTATTTAAATATGTTTTTAATCAGGAATTCTGACATTTTTTTGATTTTGATTGGATTTCCATGAAGAATGTACGATTGCTTCCATCCAGTAAAAGAAGTGGCAATGTATTCAGCCATTAATGCTGCATCTTCGGTATCATCCATTTCGCCTTCATCCATGGCTTTTTGAACTATTGTGGCCATAAATTCGATGAAAACATCATTGTTTTTACTCATCTGGTTTCGGACTGTGCAATCATCCGGAGCAATTTCGAAAATTGTTTTCATCCCCAGACATCCTTTGTCGCAGGATATAATCCACTCTGCTTTATCAGTAATCATTTTGATCAATGCTGCTTTGGCAGATGTTTCTTTGGCCACTTTTTCTCTTACTTCCTGCATGGCATTATCAAAATAATTGGCAATGCATTTCATGAATAACTGGTGCTTGTCGCCAATGGTGTTGTATAAACTGCTTCTGTTGATCTGCATGGCATCCACCAAGTCCTGCATTGAAGTGGCATTATATCCTTTTTCCCAAAAGACATTCATTGCTTTTTCAATTTTTTCGACTTCGTTAAATTCTACACAGCGAGCCATAAGATTTGTTTTTCACTTTGCAAATGTAAAACTATTTTTGGAACAAGCGTTCCAGAATTGATATTTTTTTACATTTTTTTTAAAAGAGCAACGAAAACATGGTTCAAAGGTATTTGATTTCCACTGAATAGGGGTCGTGTGGATTGTAGTGTAAAAAATCAGTATAAAAATAAAAGTCCTTATTCCTAAGGAGTTTACGGAGTTTTTTGAAAATATTCTTTTTTCTTTTTATGAAACATAAATAAGTAAGGCCCTAAACACTCAACTATGTTTGGGGCTTTTTTTTGCAATGTCTCGTCCTAAAAAATATTTTCAGTTATAATGCTAATTTTATGATGATTCCCAGAACTGCCGCGACAGCAATGATATACGGTTCCTGGATTTTCTTGATATAAATTAAAGCAAAAATGGTGGCAATGGTTATCAGCGTTGTTGGAATATCCAAAATACTCCTGGATGCAATTACGCCAACTGCTCCCACCAATGCGCCGACAACAGCGGCAGTAATGCCATCCACAAAGGCTTTGATGGATTTATTTTGTGCAATTTTCTTGAAGGATGGAGCCAAAGCAATCGTGAATAAATAACAGGGCAAAAACGTGGCTAAAGCAGCTACCAAAGCACCTGGTACCCCTGCAACTAAATAGCCTATAAACCCAACCGTGATAACAACCGGACCAGGAGTAATCATTGCCACGGCAACGGCATCGACAAACTGATGTTCCGTCAACCATTGATTTTCGACCACAACTCCCGAATGTAAAAAAGGTACAATCGCCAGTCCACTGCCAAATACAAATGCTCCTGCTTCCGCAAAAAAGACGGCAATTTTCATAAGGGTAGTGTTTTCAAAGTTCCAAAAACCTATTTGCAATAAAGCAATAGAATTGGCGGTTTTGCCATTAAACCATTTTGGAGGCGCTTTGACAAACATGTATAAAATCCCGGCCAATACAAACAACAAAACTTGTTCTTGCTGCGTGACCAATGTTACCACTACTGCCACTATAAAAAACAGCCACAATAGCCAATTGGTTTTAAAAGAGGTTAAATTGAATTTACCTATAGACTTCAGCGTCAGCTTATAAGAACTCATCACGATAATGCCTATAACGGCTGCGCCTACACCATAAAAAACGGCTTGAATCCAAGACAATCCGCCATATAATTTGTAAATGATTCCCAATAGTACCACCATTATGAACGAAGGCAAAACAAAGGCAAAACCTATCAACGTCGCTCCTAAAAAACTGTAATGCACGAATCCAAGGTAAATCGCCAATTGTGCCGCCAATGGACCCGGCGCCAATTGTGCCAAAGCCAAACCTTCCTTGTATTCTTCTTCTGAAATCCATTTTCGATTTTCGACTAAATCTTTGTGCATATAACCGACCAATGCCACTGGACCGCCAAAACCGATTGTTCCTAATTTTAGAAAATAAAAGGTCAATTCTTTTAAAGTATATATTGGATTCTCTTTCATAATTTAAAATATTGTTAAAAGGCAATACCAAGTTGAAGGCCTACGGTAAAAGTGGCAGGATGGTCATTGCCAAATCGTACAGGGAATGGAACAGAAACATAATAGCTGCTGTTGGTATTTTTTATTACTGTTTTGGTTATTACCGGAGTGACACCAAATCGGCCACTGGTCTCAAAGGCAGCCCTGCCAGCAAAAGTGTAGCCGTGCCCCAATGCTACCAATACGCCGGGATGAAACAATACACTATTTACTTTACTGATTCCGTCGTCAGTTTTTATGCTGGGAGCTATTTCAAAAGAAAACCCAATTTTGGCACTTTTCCAGATATTGATTCCTGTTGGAAAATTAACGGAATAATAATCCCTGAAGTTCACGGCAGTTTCCTCGCTGCTTAAGGTTACTATGGGATGCATCACGGAAAAATATCCCGTAATTTTTGGATATGTGGTCTGTGAAAAAACAGGCGTATTGAAAGCCAACAATGCAAAAATAATTGCAAATCTAACTTGTGTCATATTGTTTATATTTATGACAACAAAGCTAATACTACTAAAAAGGTCGAAATAGCATGTTATTTACTTTTTGTATCTGGATTACTTTTTTGTGCATTTTTTCGATAAGAGGAAGGGTTTTTTCCAGTGCTCTGCTTAAATATTCTCGTAAAATGACTTTGGTCTGAAAATCCGGTCATATACGCTATCTCCGTAAGTGGGTAGGTTGAATTCTGGATAAGATTAATGGCTTTTTCAATTCGTAGTTTCCGAACGTAATCTCCAAAATTAAGGTCTTCAAAATACTTGGAAAACTCTCTTGACAGATAGGAAGGATTCATTTCGAGGTCATTGGAGATTTTCTTTAGGTCAAAAGTGAATTGCGTGTCTATTTGATCTTGAATAATTGCTTTTAAATCATTGACCCAAGTTGGAGTTTTCTTCTTGGTTGTCTTTTTCTCTTTCAAAAACTTGTTATACACTTCGTGCAACAAACTTTCGAAAGGACTATTCTGCAAATGTTTTTGTTTGTACAAATGCGTTGCCCAACTGTACATTGCATCGTAAAGAACCATTCCGGTTTCCAATAATTTATGATCATCCGTAATATTATGGGAAAGCCCCGCCGAAATTGCCCAAAGCCCCGCCGATTCTTTTGCAATATCGTGTCTGTCCGTGTCTGCACCACGAACGATGTCTGCCATAATTAAAATAGCTGGGTCGTCAATTCCATATTTTTTTACGATGTAGTCAAAAGTGCATTGTTCTTCGTAATGGGTAAATTCCACATTGGGAATATCAAACGGTATGGCATCCAATTGTTTTGCTTTATCCAAAACTTCGCTGAAAGGAACATAAATAAATTCAGCTTCTTTGTCCACAAAATTTTTAATCAACCAAGGGCAGGCTATCCTGTCAATCTTGGGGCGTTCTCTGGTAATCCATTTCATGTGCAGTTATTTCTGTTTTAGGCATGAAATTATGGAATATGGTTGGATTTGTTTGCAAAAAAGCAAAAACCCTAAACATTTTTAAAGTGTTTAGGGTTTTTAGTTACTCTTGAGATACAATTTTTAAATTGTTTCCTCCAAGATTTGAAGAAATTAGCCTGTTTTAAGGGAAATTTTAAAATGGCTAAAAGTATTAATTGGCATTATCAGCGCTAAGTTTATATGTGTAGCTAGCTTCACAATTGCCTTTATCGGACCATTCAAGAGTACCACCGGCAGTTATACAATAAACTGTGGTATATCCTCCACCAACAGTAACAGAACCATTACTCCAAGCTAATACCCAACCTTTAAAATATCCATCAACATATACTTTAACATCATAACCTGTCCAGTTATCAAATTTTAAATCGCAATTGTCTCCTGCACCACGAGACTTTTCAGGTTTTGCAACTGGAACATCTGGAGCATCACAAACAAAATCTTTTTTGATGTTTGGATTTTGACCTCTAGTTTTCGCAACTTTTTTTGCAGTAATGGTAACTTCTTTTTTTGCTTTTTGCTGTGCAAAAGAAGTCAAAGATACTCCTAAGAATAAAACAGCAACTAGTAATAATTTTTTCATAGATGTTAATTTTTATAAGGTTTATATTTTTCAAAAATATTAAAAAATATATTTACAATCAAAATTCATATTAAAATTTTCTTAAAAAAAATATTACTTTACAATTTCATAAACAAATTCAGCACTAAAACCATCTATTTTCTCGGATGGTGAGTTTGCTTCTGCACCTCTGGAATGGGCATAACTTTGCTGGATAAAATTTTCTAACGGATTTTCGCCAACCCCTCTTGATCCAGCCCCTCGTGCTTGAACTGTAGGCTGAAAATTGATTGGAGTCGAAGTAGCAAATCCTTTCAGTATCAAACGTTCGTATGGCGGACCAAAAGAATAAACACAATCTTTGAAAATCATTGTTTTTCCAGGTTCCAATTTTCGTTCGTTGTTGTTTAATGTACAATTGCCATTGGGCATAAAAGGATTTATTTCTCCCTTTGAGTTGATTTCTATGATACTGAAATATATGGGTCTTTCGCTTTTATTGGTTACTTGCAAAACCACAAAACTATCTTTGGTATTTACTTCGAATGTGCCACTACTGTTATAAAATGAATTTTCAGGTTTTAATTCTCCAGCCGTATTCGTGTCTTTATTGTATTCTACGGGCAAAAGTTTAAATTCGAATTCATAATTATAATTTTTCAAACTTAAATCCTTTAAATATTTACCTTGTGCGTAATTGAATATTTTTTGATTGATTATTTCAACATCATTTGAGCCCCTTGTTGAAGCAATTTTATCAATGGTTTCTTCACCATGGGAAGAACTTAACACATATTCAGATTTTCCTCTGGAAATGACAATATCACTACTTTTAGAATCTGCAACGATTTCACCAATATTATTTTTTGACAAAAAAGAACTAACTCCTTCTTTAGCAACCGGATCTGTTACTGAAGGTTCCAAATAGACTTTTAAAGCAATGTCTCCATAAGAAAGCTTGTCTACGAAAATCCAATATTTTTTCTGGTTTTCATCCGGTAGGGCAGAATCCAGTTTTATTGTAGCCGAACTAAAACCCGCATTCGTTATAGTTCCAGTTGTTATCACTTTGGACTTGTCTACTTTTGAAGTTCCGGCAGGAAGGATAAAAACAGTTGTTTTGTCGAATAACCCATTTAGTTTTCCTGCATTTATTTGAAGGATGTCCGGCTTGGCAATTTTATTTATTTCATAATAAGTTTGTTGTGCCACATATTCTCCTTTAAACAATTTATAATCTACGTCGCCCTCAATGGTTGGGGTTTGCTTGGGTGTAATCACGTTCATGTTTGTAGTGATTTTGGAGAACAATTGTCGGTATGAAAAATCGGTTCCCAAATCTGTCATTGCTTTAGAGAAAGCATAGCTGAGAGATCCAAAACCCTCGTATTCATAATTTAACTCGTCTGCCGATGCTCCAGTAATCATGACAAAAGGTGCGGCATCTTTGTCGATGGCGGCTTTTTCAAACATGGCACTCCCTTTTTGATTTATCAAGTCTTTTTCTTTCCATCCAACCGGTGCAAAAGTTGGTTCACCCCCTCTGGTTTTTTCTCCTGTTCCTCTTGTTGCGGAACCTGAATGACAACTATCCAACAACATTAATAACTGGCCAGATTTGCCCAATTTATTTCGGAAGCTGGTAATTACATTTCCTATTTCGTCATCGCGAAAATGATTTTCACCTTTATAATTGTCCGAATAACGGGCATAAGCATCATAAGGAACAATGGCCTCATCTTTGCCATCGATTTCATCTCCGTTGTCATCAAATATCTGTTGGCCATGACCTGAATAATGGATCATTATTATGTCACCTTTTACAATTTTTGACTGCAATTTTGTCAATGCCTCCAAAATGCCTTTTTTGTCAGCATTTGCATCTGTCAAAACGGTAATGTCTTCCTCTAAAAAACCATTCTTTAAGAGACTATTTTTTACTAAAGGAACATCGTTCAAAGAACTGATGCTTCCCCAACCAGATTCTTTAGGATAATCTCCAACAGCAATTATTAGTGCTCTTTTTTTGGCTTGTAACTGTAGATTAGAAAGAATAAGTAGCAGTAAAATAATTTTCTTCATATAATTAAATAATTTAGATTGGTAAATAATTTTATTTGAAATGAATAAATATTAGCGAAAATACTTAATTTTAGCCTATGATTTTAAATAATTTAATATTTGTTCAGGATAAAAATAAATTGTGGCATGCAGAATTTAAAAATGTAGCAAATGAATAAACAACTTTATTCACTAATATTATTTTTTGTTTTTCTTCAAAATGGAATTTCGCAAGGAGAAAGAGGCTCAGTTTCAATAGTTACGAAAAAAGAAAAAAATGGCACCACCCGAGCTTTATTGGTGGGGATTTCTAATTATATTACTGAAGGATTAAAGCTGGGTTATGCACATAAAGATGCTTTATTATTCAAGGACTATTTAAAAAAAGTCGAATTAATTCCCGATGAAAACATTAGTACGCTCATAGATGGAGATGCATTATCCATCAATATCCTGGACGGGTTAAAAAAAATAATGGATCAGACACAATCAGGTGATATTGCTTATATCTATTTTGCAGGGCATGGTGATGTGGTAGATGATTTAAAAGGTAAACAAGGATTTTTATTGGCTGCAGATGCCAATAATAGGCAGGAATATTATGGTACAAATGGTGTTGTGTCCCTGAAATTTATTAACGAAGTTGTTGATAATATCACTTCTAAAGGCGGCAAGGTAATTTTAATCCTGGATGCTTGTCATTCGGGCTTTTTATTTCAGGAGGGATCAAAAAAAAATCAAGAGACTTTAAATGATAATTTCATAAAATCCACAAAATTTCTTAGTTGTGGTCCTGACCAGGTATCTATAGAGAGTGCTGAACTGGAGCAAGGTTATTTTACCTATTATTTAATTTTGGGATTAATGGGAGCAGCTGATCAAACAGAAGTCGATGGTCAAATTAAATATTTTGAATTGGAGCTTTTTCTGGATAAAAATGTTACAGGCGAAACCAATCAAAAGCAGACTCCAGTTGTATGGAATCAAAAATCAACTTCCATTTTTCGGGCAATCAATGCAAAAGACAAAACAGTAGCCTTAAATTCGATAAAAAAAACGAGCGTGCTGAAAAAGGCATTTGCTGCAAGAGGCATCAACGACAATTCAGCCGAAGTTTCCACTCCTGCAACAGAGATGAATCCGATTGTTCAAGACTTTAATGCTTTATTAAAAAAAGGAGACTATCATGGTACTGCAAACAGTGCCTACGAGCTTTTTTCCCAAGCAAGAAAAAATCAAACTGTTGATGCAAAAACAATCAACAAGATGCAATACACATTAGTAAAAGCACTTTCCACTGATGCCCAAATACTGATAAATGATTACATCGGTGGAGCAGAAGCCCTTCCTTCGGGAAAAACATTTTTGGACTTTGCAAAGCAATTGGAGATTTGTTTGGATGTCCTGGATAAAGATGCCTTTGATCGTGACAGATTCTTGACGAGCAAATTATTCCTAGAAGCCTACAGTATTATTAGAAACTTGAATTTTTCTAATTACAAGATAGCGGAACAAAAACTTTTGGAAGCCCTGAAATTACAACCAAGAGCAGCCTATATCCACAATGCATTGGGACTTCTTTATAATGAATCGGAAAATTATAAAAAATCATTTTCCCATTATGCCACTGCGCAAAAATTGATTCCTTCCTGGGCTTTACCGTTAAACAATATTGCGGTTAATTATACGGACTTGTTTCAATATGAAAATGCCAAAGAAAAATATTTTGAAGCATTAAAGTTAAATGGAAATAAAAGCGTGTTATACAGTAATATTGGTGTTGTTTTTAATCTCGAGGGCAAATATCAAAAAGCGGAGGAATATTTTAAAAAATCGTTGGAGTTCAATCCCAACAATATTCGATCTCTCAAAGAATTAGGGAATTTGAATAAGATGAAAGGGAATATTAAACAGTCTAAAGAATGGTATGCTAAAGCCATTGAAATAGATACATCCGGAACATTTCGGGATTATGGCTTGTCCGATTACCTGGAAGATTTCAGTGTAGACCGGACAAAAGCCGAGGACTTGTTAAAACGAGCCATTAAAGAAAATCCGCATTATTCCAACGTGTATTCAGACTATGCCGATTTTATAAAAAATGAAACCAGTGGAGAAGAAAATTTAAAGGTTGCTGACTCGCTCTATCGTGTAGCCATTCAAAACAATCCCTATAATGAATGGGCATATGCAGGAAGGGGATGGTTATTTCATCAGTTGAAAAATGATGGACAGGCCAATGAATCATTTTTGGAAGGCATTAGAATTAATCCTCGCAAGCCCTTTGCATATTATTATTATGCCGATTTTCAAGACAGGGTGCTTGCAGAACCAAAGAATGCCGAGAAAAATTACTTGAAAGCAATTAAGAAAGACCAATATTACATCCCGGCCTATGAAGCATTGATAAAATTGTACAATAAATCAAAGCAACAAGACAAAGCTGTCAAGTTGCTCCAGAAACTACTTAGAACTAATCCAAACTCATTAGATTTTCAAAACTTGCTGGGAGATACTTATTTCTCGGCAGATAATCTGGATAAAGCAATTAGTTGTTATAAAAAAGTGATAGAATTAGATGCAACCTATGCAAAAGCTTATGGTAATCTGGCTTACAGTTTGCTTCAGAAAAAAGATTTTGGCCAGGCAAAAGATTATTTTGTTTTGGCAAACAAATATGATCCGTATAAAAATAAACTTACCCAATTTACAGATTTATTATTGATAGAGTCCAGGGCCAAAATTAAAAACAATGAATTGCATCAAGCCCAACTTATATTGGAAACAGCCTACAATGTGGAATCAGATATTGCGGCTGGTTATGCCTTGAATGAAGTTTATTATCTCGAAAACGAAACTGAAAAAGCGAAGATTTTCCTTGAAAAAATAATTAAAGCCAATGAAGTTAAATTTTGGGAGGTAAAACTCTTCGAATTGGGAATTAAAATTGCATCGGATGCCGATGATTCAGCTTTAGGGACCCTATATTATAATAAACTTGGCACAGTAACGACGAACAAAACCAAGATTGACCAAATTGTGCAGGCTTTATATCTTAATCAAATAGGAAAAACAAAAGAAAGCAAGAACTTGTTGAAAAATCTCAATCCATTGTTGTTGAATGAAGAAAATTTAAAGCTAAAGTACAGCGAAAAAACAATCCAAAAAATAAAAACACTTTTGCAATGAGAAAGATAAAAAACAGATTGGTTTTTATAAGCAGCTTATTTTTTACTCTAGTAACTTATTCCGGCGTAAATATCAAAACAGGAGAGTTTTATATTTCATATACTGACATTGAGCCCGAACATACTTTGGGAAGTATAACAAACATTTATAGAACTTACAGCTCTAAAAGCACATTCAATGGTTTGTTCGGCTCTGGCTGGAGTTCGGCTCTGGACACTTTTTTGAGCGTTTATCCCGATGGTTCCATAATTGTCTATGAAAACGGAATCTATCCTACTTATTTTGAGTCGATTTTAACTACTGATGATTTAATAAACAACATGATTGACCAACTCATAAAATCGGGTATCGAGCAAGGATTTATAGTTAATAATCCGGACGAGATTTTAAAAAACAGGGAAAAATTAAAGGAGCAAAAATATAGAACTTCACGATGGGGAGAATACATCAAGAAAGGATACCTGAAATATACCCCAGAATTTTCGGTTGGCATGGAGTGGGAGCACAATCAGGAAAGCAACCAAAAAATAATTAAAACCCAAACAGGATATGTAAGAACGTATGAGAATCAACAAGATTATTTTAATTTTAAAGGTCAACTCATAAAAAGTATTTCAGGAGACTCTTTTTCGGAATTTGAGTACGTAGACGGAAAATTAGCTAAAATAACCAATGCGGATCATGCATCTTATTTAATCACCACCAATAAAGATGGACATATTGTCAAAATAGCTTTTGGTAATGAGTTTGCGGTTTATAAATATGACAATGATAATTTGGTTGAAACGGAAGATGCAGAAAAAAACAATTACAAGCATACCTACGACGCCAATTATAACATGATCAGGATCAGTTATACTGATGGAACTTCGATGGAAATAACATACAGCAGAGAAAACTATTTAGCAACACAAGTCAACTACAAAGGCGAAATAACCGATTATGACTATAAGTTTTTTTACAACAACGATGGTTCTGAAGACAAAAAACATTATGCCACGGCTATTGTCAAAACTGATAAAAAAGGGGAAAAACAAAAAAGTTATTATGAATATCTGTTGAAAGAGAACGAAAATGGCGAAGAATATATCTCAAAATATATCAAAGAAGAAAAAGGTATAAAATCTGTTTTTATTATGGATGATTTATGCTATTATCCGATTGAAAAAAATGTCGACAATCAAATCACAAAATTAAAATATGACAGTCGCTGTTTGCTCGTCGAAGAAATAGCTCCTTCCGGAAAAGTAAAAACGCAAAAATGGCATTCTGATGTGGACAAAATAACAGAGGTAAATGATGCTGGATTAATCACGACATTCGAATATGATAAAGATTTTAATATGGTACTAGCCAAAAGGAGTGACAACAAGATGGTTAAACTGGAGTACGATAAAGATCAAAAAGTTGTTGCAATCAATATGGGCAAGCAGTTATTGTCGATAGATTATAAAACAGATGGGCAACCAAGCACGTTTAACATTCAAAATCTAGGTAAAACAAACGTGAGTTTTGATGATGAAGGAATGTTAAAGAGCGACACGGAAAATAAAGCAGCATCCGAGGTCATGGCTGTTTTTCAAGAAATGATGAATTTTATAAAACCCGCAGAAACGAATTTAAATCCAGAGTATTAGGAACTGCTATTTTGCTGGCAGTTTAACATTAATAAATTCAATTTTAAATGAAACATATAAAAATTATTCTAATCTTATTTATATCGACTATTGGTTTTTCCCAAGTAAACAGTGATATTGCTATTGGTTTGAAAGACAATCATTATCGTAAAGTCACGGCTACTTTGCTCACAAAAGATGAAAAAAGCATCATAACGTCTGATGAAACAGGTAAGATTTTGCTGTTTGACGCGAATAAATTTGACTATGTCAAGACCATCAGAAAAAGTTCCGGAATTCCCATACACAGCATGCGATTGATAAAAAATGATTCCCTTTTATTGATTTCCCAAAAATACCAATATAGCGACGGCACAACAGATTCCATAATTGGCATCCGATTACATGACAACAAAATAGTATTGAAAAATAAAGAAAGTTTCGGCTTTTTAGGCAATACCAAAAAGGATCTTTCCATTGTCAATCATAAATTAAACTATGGTTGCAACATCGAAATCATTAAAAATAATTTTACCAGTTTTTACACATTCAACAACCCCGAAAACATTGATGTACTTGAAATTTCTAATGACCAAAAAAAGATAATTTATGTTGAAAGGGATTATGTTTCTCAAAAAAATATTATCATAAAAGATATTTCGTCCGGAGCAATAGTCAAACAAATTCCCATAAAAGAAAAAACGGAAGTCCTTCATTTGATTTTTGATACTGCATCGGAATCATTTTATGCCTTATGTTATCTTGAAGAAGAAAAAAAAATGGAAATTTTTAAATATAAAAATGATGCTATTTGGAACAATAGTGTTTTTACTTATGCCTACAAGGGATTTTCGTCATCAACATTGGTTACCGCAACAGCAACGAACAATGACCAAAATATAGTAATAACCAACAATAGTTTTAATTCAAATCCAATACTAGTTCAAAAAAAAGGCGACAAGTTTAGTGCCATGGAAATAGAAATGGAATTTGGCACTTATCCAAATATTGCACTTCAAGTTCCATCAAAAGAGGAAATTATATTTTATCAAAATTTTAATCCCAATTTTTCCAATGCAGTTAGTTTTAATGTGTACAACACCAAAACAAATAAAATAACTGGAGAATTTCCAAATACTATAAAAGGGCTAAGCAAAGGTTATTTTTTGCCAAATGACAATTGGTTAGTAGTAGGCGAGAGCATTACTGGATCGATAGACTATGTGAAATATTTCAATGCTGGAACGTTTAACAATCGTTTCGCCAAACTAAAAATTGATGATTATATACCGTTAAAACACAATATTAGCAGCACTGCTATTTCAGCAAATTACGGGACACTATTCGATCGAGTTTCGGGATGTCAGATTTTTTATGGGAGAGAAAAGGACAAAGTATTGGAAGGAAAATACCATTATTACAAATACGATTTGATAAATGACAAAGTAACCAAGCTATTCGAGGATCAAAAAGGATATTTCAATATTTTGGATTATAATGACAAAACTAAATCTCTTTTGCTTTCCGAGGGTAAATACACGGATGGTAGCACTGCTTCCAATAAAATAATGATTCTTGAAAACAACGAGAATATTGAGTTGCCTAAAAGCTACAAGACAGGGAAATTTTCCAATAATGGAGATTATTTACTGACGATTAATAGCGATGACATTGCTGAAGTCAGAAATATTTCCAACAATGAAATTATTTATTCCCAAAAACTCGACGAGGGAAATATTGATGTTGAAATTGCCGGTGATTCCGGTTTTGTCATTAGCAATTCGTTACGTAAAAAAAGTTCCAAGAATTGTTATTCCCAATCTCTTATCTTGGAAGTCAATAATAATAAGGTAACTTCAAAAGTGCAAGATTGTGCCATAATCTCTGCTATTAGCTATAAGAATGAGTCTGCAGCCTTGATCATTAATAATCAAATAGTGGCAGTAAAAGACAAAGCATTAAATTTCAATGCTTCTGAAATACCATTGAGTGTGTCTTTCAATTCGGATGCAACAAAAATAATGGTCAGTTTTAAAACAGGCATCATAAAAATTTATGATGCCAATACCTTGAAAGAATTAGGTTCGATGATGCATCCCGACAAAGACAGTCATGTGTTTTTGGACACTAATGGGTACTATTTCAGCAATATTGATGCAGGGAATTATCTTTTTGCCACTCAATCAAATCAAAAAGTTGCATTGCAAAAAATTGAAAACGAAGCATTCAAGCCCGAAAAAATACTTTCGCTGTTTGGAAAACCAAATGAAGAATATGCAAAAACACTCGATAAAGCAATTGCCATTAGAAACGAAAGCAAAACGGCAACCAATCCTGAAACCAAAGTTACGGGTAATGCTGTTTCAACACCAAATGAGAACTTGGGCAACCCCAACTTGTACTTGGTATCCATAGGAGTTTCAGATTACCAACAATCGAAATACAATCTGACATTTGCTGATAAAGATGCCAAAGACATTGCACATATTTACGGCAAGTTTGACAAAAATGATATTAAAGACTACAAAGACAAATTCTTTGGGGATGTTTTCAGCTTGCACGAAAAAAAGGATCAAGTTATTGGCAAAATAAAAAAATATTTGGGGAATGTTTACAAAAGTACGGGAGATTTTTTTCTGGTAAACCCTAAAGAAAACAGCTGGTTGGAAGTAAATCACAACAAGTTCAATTTATGGAACTTTAATTCGCAAACTGTTGATTCATTGATTTTCTCAAAAGATTTTCCGCTTTCAGTTTATGACAAAGCCAAACAAGTAAATCCGTATCCGGACGGAAGCGGTTTTGCATTGCTTAACGGTGATAAAATTATGAATTATTCGATAAAAAGTAAAAAGACGGAGTTTCATAAACTTCCTGCTTCCACTAATTCGGGAGATTATGCTTTAGTTTCAGAAAAAGAATGGCTGATTTTTGAGTACACCAATTCGAATTCATTAACAAAAGTGGTCCTGAATTTTTATGACGTCGAAAAAAGCATAAGCAATAAACAAATAGAAATTAATTTAAAAAATTACAAAACAAAAGATGAAAAAGGAAATCTGAAAACAGAAGATTTTGAAGAATATAATTTGCCTCATTTGAGGAATATTTCAAAAGACGGCGAATATGTTTTATTCAGTATAAATGAGTCTTTGTTTATGGTTGACACCAAAGAAAGTAATCCAGTTCCAGTAAAAATAGATGCCGACAATAAAATTGAATCTGGGGATTTAATATCAATTTCTCAAGATGGAAAAACTTTTTGTGTATTAAAAACAAATTCAGATGGTTTGAGATACAATTCATTCGTTTATGCAATTGATGGAAAATCAATCGAAAACCAATCTTTCACGGATAAAGAATATGCAATCAAAGGATTTTCAATTTGCGATGCAAAACCTAGATGGGTCGAGATGAGTGAGCCATTACTGGACGAGAGTTGGACAGACTCCAATGATAATGAGCTATTAAACAACGGTCAACCCTTTTCGTTTGAAAAAGTATTCGTGACTAATCTAGTTAATGGTGATGCAAATTCTAAAAATATAAAAGAAACTTTGGCACATTTTTTTGAAAAAAGCAAGGCAAACGATCAAGTAATGATTTTTCTTGCCGGACACGGTGTTTTGGACAAAAACAATAATTATTATTTCGCTCCAACAGATATGGATTTTACTAATGTTGCCACCAATGGAATTTCGTTTGAGTCATTGGTTAATTCGCTTAAAAACGCGCCTGCAGCCAATAAACTTTTATTGATGGATTCTTGTCATTCTGGAAATACCCTTGATATAGCAAATACAAATACTGATGTTAATGCTAATGTAACGACTGCCAATAGTGAACATAGAGGTTCGTCGGCAACTTCGACCAAAGATGAAACAGCTTTTAAAGTATCAGAAGTTGTAGGTACATTGTTTGAAAATTTCTTGTCAAAAAGCGGTGTCACGATTGTATCGGCATCCTCGGGATCTGATGTTGCTTATGAAAACAAACGATTAGGGAATGGCGCTTTTACCGCAGCCTATATAAAACTATTAAAAGAAAAATTAAATGCAGGGGTGAGCTTGGAGAAAGAAGAGCTGCAAAGGTCAATACCGTTGACCAAAGAGGATATTTCAAAACTGTTTAAACAAGTCATGGAAAGCACAAATAACAAACAAGTTCCGGATTTACGAGAAATCAATGATAAAACGGAATTGAAATTATGGTAAACTAAACGCTTAAACACACACTATTCACAAAGGCCAAACCTTTCGCAAAGAACATTGTTTATTTGTTCATCATCGAGTCCCGATGCTTTCAAATCATCGATAAACGATTTATAATCGTCTTTTAATGTCTTGTATTTATTTCTGTCAACTAAAGTAAAAGTATAAAAAGGAAGATTGTTTAAATTGGGAAAAGACTCTTTGGAAACCGTCCATTCAAAAGTGGTTCCTTGCTGGAAAATAGGATTGTCATTAAAAAGAACCAACCCTGATCCGTTTGTTGCCAATTTTAGCACTTCATCAGATTCTTTTTTTCGAATAAAAACATAGTTCAGAGAAAGCGAATCTGCCTTCCATCGTAAAGTGATTTTTGAATTTTTAACCTTCGCGCTGTCTTTTGGCGAGAGCATCAAGTTATTGCCACGATAAACAGCACCAATGACTTTTTTTCCTCCTTTTTGGGTCATTTCTTGCCAAACAAGTTTAAAATACTTGGAGGTTAGTCCTGTTGTTGCTTCTTTTTTGCGAAAAAGAAGTAATTTATCGAAATTATAATTACCCGGTTTATCGATAAGATACACTTGTCCAGACTCATCCAAAGCTGTAATTTGGGATTTATCGGCTACTTTTACGTTGTCTTTTTTGTTTATAAAATCCCCTTTTTTAATCTCCTTTTTTATTGGGTTTTCTTCTAAAACAACACTCCCTTTTGTATTGTATATACAAAGACGATTTTGCGCATTTAGCGGCTGAATACATAAATTAAACAAAATAATGACTTTTAGAAGTCTAGATAATTTTTCCATTGAAATTTATGTTTTAGATATTCTAATAAGTGTTCAAAATAAGACACCATTTCCCCGGATAACAATACTAAAACTAAAATTGGAGTTACATTTATTATAATGTCGTTTTTCAATAAAAGCAAAGCCAAGTATAAAGTTGAGACGGTAAATAGAAGTTGAAGTATCTTGATTAAGATATGGGAAATAACAGAGTTGCCTTTATTCAAAACCAAGCTAATCATGATAAAGACAAAGGATACGAGAAAGGCCAAAATGTAACAAACATATTTAGGCGTAACAGTTATAAAGCTTTTATTAATAAGCATTTTTACAATATTGGCATGAACAAGCACACCAAACATGTCTGGTGTAGATTTTCCTGTGTATTTGGGATTTAAAGGCGTAAAAAGTTTATCTTCGATATCATATGGGTTGTCGGTTGGATCGCCTAAATATCCCATAATCACAATGGCATTTTTTAGTGCCGGAATAGAGTCCTTTGCCAAAACATCATCAATATCCAACACCAAAAACGAATTTAGATTCCCTGTATATTTTATGGTTAATTCTTCACTTAATTTTTGTTTTGCCGTATTTTTATCCAAATAGCCCGAGACCATTGCAATTTGGGTTGCAAAAGCAAAAACAGTATCTTTTTCGGTATTTACGCCTTTAAATTCTCTAACGACATTGTTTTCTCCTTCAAGGTTAAAATCGACATAACCCTCATGCGTTTTTGAAGTGTGAAACTCTTTTTGACTTCTTGTAATACTGCCATTTTCTTTATGAAAAAAAGCCGTGACAATTTTGTTGGATTTATGAAGCGCGGCATTTAAAATAGAATCTACAAAAGGCTCTTTTTTTTCTTTGAAAATGGCATCAATTCCGATGACTTTTGGTTTTTGATCCGCAATTTTGTTTATGGCTTCTGCAATTTCCACTCTACCAGAATGTTTTATGTTGACTAAAACAACGTCTTTGGAAATCTTGTTTTCATAAAGTTCCTTGGCATAATAAATATCCGTAAAGTTGAAATCCTCGAAAGCTTTCTCGAAAGGATCAAAAATTGAAATATTGACAACAATGACGTATAAAATAAATGAGGCTAAAAACGAAAAAATGGTGCCCAAAAAGGAATCTCTGATTAAGAATTTGTTTTTGTCGGTCATTTACGTGATTTTAATGATTTTCACTTAAAGGCAAAAATAAGATATAAAACTGTTTTTTGATTAAATTTTATTCAATCAAATTTAAGTTTTTTCAATAAATTTTTTGAAAACGGAGTATGTTTTGTTTATAGCATAAAAAAAAGCCCATTTCGTAAGAAATGGACTTTTAGTTTGTGACCTTGACTGAATTGGTTTTTCTATCGTTTTTTTGTTGAATTATGGTCAATCTGACGTTTTTATTGGTCTAATTCTGAAAAGTATTTTTGGTTTAAACGACACAAGTGGACATTAATGTACTTGAATGGACACATAAATGGACACGTTTTTAGACACAAAACTTAATTAGAATTAAATTTAAAATGTTTAAAAACTTAAAAAAAACACAGATGAAAACGAAATTTTTTCTACGAGAAAACAAGTCAAAGTTAACGATTAATTTTGAATTTAGAAATGGCTCAATTAGATTTAGAGGAGCGACACCTTACACTGTAAATAATCTTAAAGAATGGGATGAAAAAAAAGAAAGAATTAAATTGCCTTCAACAAGAATTAATGCCTATAAAGACAATATCAACTTAAATGAAATTTCAACCAAGTTTTTGGAAAGTCTAGGGAATTATAAAATAAATGAAATTACGGTAAAACTGTACGTCTTCAAACTAATTTGGACTTTTACTAAGAGAGTGTTCTGTTAATTAATTCAAAGATAAATGTTTTTCTTTGTTAGTTGAATTTTTAAA
>NZ_FQWB01000006.1 GCF_900129545.1 Flavobacterium fluvii
TTTAAAAATTCAACTAACAAAGAAAAACATTTATCTTTGAATTAATTAACAGAACACTCTCTTAGTAAAAGTCCAAATTAGTTTGAAGACGTACACTTTGTTTATTACTTCGGGATCTATATTTCCCGGCATTGCTTTAAGCATAGTATCGTCTTGCAGAATAGTTGCTTTTAAATCATTCAAATCCGATTCGAGAATGTCTTTCACTCTCTTTGAACTAGGTTCTTTAAATCCTCTTATTTTTATTTCGCCTGGTTCTGCTTCTTCATCATCATTATCAATTCTAGTTTTGAAATTGAAATTTGGTGCTAATACTTGTTCCATTAGCAATGAGGCTGTAATGGCTTTCAGCATATTATTAGTCGCTACTTTTACATCATCTTGAATGGCTTCCGGACTTGCAATAAGATTGGTAAATTGTGCGTGTGTTTTATTGTTGCTATCCCGAGTACAACGACCAATAATTTGAATAATTTCGGTTAATGAACCTCTATATCCCACTGTTAAGGCGTGCTCACAAAAAGGCCAGTCAAAGCCTTCTTTTGCCATACCCAGTGCGATGATTAAATCCATATCATCTAGGGATTTAATATTTCTCAAGTAGTTTACGATTTTGTCTCTTTCCCGGGAACTATCTTCTACCAAATCGGCAACTTTTATTATTTTTCCATCACTATGTCGCTTGATATGAATTACTCCAGTCTCACTATCTTGTTTGATTACATCGCCAATGGCATCTAAAATAAAATTGACTTCATTGTGCTTGTCTTTTGTACTTTCTCCTGAATTTACATTTGGAATATGAAGTATTGTTTTTTTATAGGTATCGAGAATGTCCAATATTGCCGAAGTATATTTTCCTGTATAGAAATGGTAACCAATTCCCAATGATTTCAGGAAGTTGTAGCCATTCAATTGTTCGTAGTAATTGTAAGTTACTTTGGTGAACTTAGCTTCGTTTTCGGGTGTTAAAATAGGGACACTGTCACCTCTAAAATAAGAACCTGTCATTGCTATAATATGAGCAGTAGATTTGTTCATTATTGATTTTAACAATTCTCCTAATCTATTATTGACATCAGCGGAAACGTGATGAAATTCATCTATAGTTAACAGAGTATCATTGAATTTTGCTTCGTCCAACTCCTCGCAAGCAAATCGTAAAGTAGCGTGTGTACAAATTAATATTTTCTCGTCGCTATCCATAAATTTATGAAAAGCTTTTACTTTACTGCTACTGCCTTCTTCTCCGGGAGTACAAAGATTGTAAACATCGTTTGGTTCCCAGTTGGCAAAAAAGCCATCTTTTTTTAAATCGGTTTTAGAAAATGAGCTACCAATAGAACGCTCGGGAACTGCTACAATTACTTTCCTGATGCCTTGATTTACTAATTTATCCACAGCCAAAAACATTAAGGCACGAGATTTACCCGAAGCAGGAGGTGCTTTGAGTAATAAATACTGCGCATCACGAGATTCAAAAGCACGAGTTTGCATTTCTCGCATACCCATAGTATTTATTTTTGTACTATTTCCGGTATTATGGTAGTTTACATTTACTATATCTGGCATATTTTATTTTTTAAATATTTGTTAAAACAAATAAACAAACCCTTGGTATTGATGTGTTTGTAGATTTTATTTTTGGTTTTATCTTTTTTTGAATTGAATATTTTCTATTCCATTCGTTGCTCATCGTTCTCAAAAAAAAAACACACTATTACTCTTCTAAATTTTTCAACTCGGATTCAATCTCTTCAATGGTTGGCAAACTGCTTTTTAAATTATCTGGCAGTATTTCGGTAAACTGAAATTCGCTTATTCCCATTGGTTTATTGATGTCTCGCAAAGCAAATTCAGCTTCGATGTTGTTTTTATCACGACATAGCAAAATCCCTATTGTGGGTTTGTCCTCCTCTTGTTTTATCAGACTATCTACTGCCGATAAATAAAAATTGAGTTTACCTGCATATTCGGGGATAAACTTGGTGTTTTTCAATTCAATTACCACATAGCATTTCAGTTTTATATGGTAAAAAAGCAAATCGATATAATAGTCATTTTCGGCAATTTCTATGTGAAATTGTTGTCCTACAAATGCAAATCCTTTGCCTAATTCTAATAAAAACTTTGTAATATGTGCAACCAATTGTTTCTCGATATCTTTCTCCTGAAATGGTTTTGACATTGTCATAAAATCAAAAACATAAGGATCCTTTAGCGTTTGTTGTGCCAAATCAGAAAAAGGATCGGGCAAGGTATGTGCAAAATTGGTAATGGCACTACCTTGTCGTTTGTACAAATCGGTTTTTATTTGCAGGGCTAAAACATCCCTGCTCCAGTTATTGGCAATAGATTCCTGTATATAAAAATGAGATTCAGCTGTATTTTTTATTTTATCGATAAGAAGTTTTATATGTCCCCAAGGTAATTGAAAAATCAAATTCCCTTTTAAATCGTCCTCAACTTGGGGAGGATTTACAATATTGCTTTCATCCCCAACTTGGGGAGGATTTGCCAAATAGTTATAAAACAGCTTACAATACCTGAGATTGGTTACCGAAAAACCATTCATTTCAGGGAATTCTGCTTTTAGGTCTTTAGAAACTTGTTCTAAAAATGCGGTTCCATAAGCGGTCTGTTTCTCTGAAATCATTTTACCTAAATCCCAATAAAAACGGATCAAAGCGGTATTTACAGCTATTGCCGCTTTTATTTGGGTGGAACGGATTTTGGTTTTCAATTCCGAAATCCATTTTTTGTATTCCAAATCAAACAAATTTATTTCACTCATTTTTTGCTGTTTTTTACTTTTTAACTTTCTTCTCTTCTTGAAATAACGTTCCTTTTTTTTATAGCTGTATTTATACAACTTACAGCTATGTAGTTGTTAGATTTCTGTTTTTCCTAAATTTTTTAAATCAAAGTATTGTGACATTTGTTGACCTAATTTATTTGATATGTAATAGTTCTTCAAATTTTCCGCACTTTCAAATACATTTTTTGCCATTGGGTACTGTGAAATGATTGTTTCTTTAAGTTTATGAGTACTCAATAGACTGAAGTACTCTTCCAGTGTATGATTTTGATTCAGATTTGTCATATAGTCTACAAAATTTGTTTTAAGAACTAATTCTGTCAATCCTTCAAAAAGTAAGTTATAATTGTAAAATATTTCCTTTTCAATATAATCAGCGACATTTTTATCAAAAAGTATTCTTGATTCATAGCCTGCTTTAAGGAGCACATTTTTATTTTCCTCTATTTTGCTGAGTAACCCTAATACATCCATTTTACCACTTAAAATATCTAACAACGTTTTTCGGCTGAAATTTATCTCATAAAGAACCTGAATAATTTGTAAGTAGCAATTTACACGATATTGGTACAGGTTTGTTTTAAAATTCAAATCCGATATTTCCTGTTGAAATGTAATGTTTTGATTACTTATATCCCGCTGCAATTTTTTCTGATCTTCTCCTAACTTGAAGGTAACCCAAATTAAAATTCCCGAGAATAATGCCGAAAAAACAACTCCTGATAAAGTAATCCAATTTGATATATCCATAAATAATTATTTTAAAAGTTTAAAATTTAACTTCTCCCTTTACTTTTTGACTTTTTTAGCTTTCTTTTCTTCTTTAAATAACGTCCCTTTTTCCTTTTCCTCCGCAATCATTTTTTCGTATAATTTGAAAAGGTATTCCAATCGTTCCTCATCGCTTTCAAAAGGTTTAGAACGATAACAACGTTCTACTGCCAAATCATTCAAATGGTGTGCTTCACGCAAACCCTCAGGCATTTTTTCGGGATCATACAATTGTGCCAAGGTTTTCTCGGAATGGTTTTCTCTTTCTTCGAGAATTCTAAAAACGCATTGTTCTAATTCTTGTTTTTGGGAATCGGAAATTTTAGGAAAAGGAAATGTATGATATGAAAAAAAAGATGAATAACGATAATCGGACTTTAATCGTCCAGCGGTAACATCTACCCATACCATATGCATCATAGAATTTAACAAACTAAATACAAATGGTTCCGCTTCGAAAATTACTTGAGCTGAATCTGCAATTATGGTGTCTACTTCTAAAAAACCTAATGGAATATATTTTCTTCTAATCGAAGAAACTCTAGGAACAATTATTTGAGAATTTTTAGCTTCATTACAAAACTCGAAACGATGAGAAGAATCAACTTTGTTCTTAGCATTATTACCTCCATTTGTTCTGAAAAACTTAACTTTTTCAATTCGTTCTTTAATTGGAGGAATGGTTAATGCCTCATTTAAATTTTCATCTAAAATCCACAAACACCATCTTTCAGCTCCGTTTATATATTCAAATGCTCCTATAAATTTCTTAATGAACTTTTCTGAATTAGGATAATTACTCAAAATAGCTTCTTTTTCTTCACCTGTCAGAACTAAATTACCACCGTCCAAAGGTTTGTTTCCAGAAGTCATCTTTGGAAAACTCGATAACGGTAATGTTCGTTTACCGACTATTGTGTCACTACTATTGATTAAATACGCATTTATATTATTTGCTTTTTTTTGTATTGTATCTGTGAATAAATATTTGGCCTTATTTGATTTTGTTCTTACTCCAATTATTGAACAAATTACAGCAGCTTTATCCTTGGCACTATTTGACCATTTAAAATCTTTATGAGCAAAAAATATTTCGAGATTTAGATTAAAGATTAGCGGCCAAGTCATTTCTACTTGTGTTCCTTGACAAACAGAATTTGTCGTAACAAAACTAAAACAACAATTTTCATTTAAGAATAATGCTGCTTTATAAAACCAACAAGAAATATAATCTTGTTTTTTATAATTTTCATTATTATTGAATACCAATCGCATATCCTCTTTTTGCTCTGCATTTTGCATACTGCTTCCCAAATACGGCGGATTTCCCAAAATATACACTTCGGCAAGCTCTGTGCTCGCGTTAATGTTTTTCGGGCAAACAGATTCCCAATCCAAACGACACGCATTACCTTGTGTAATCTGTCCGGCATCTTTGAGAGGCAAGGTTGGGGTGGTTTTGCCAAAGGCTTTAAAAAACTCTTGATTCATTTGGTGCTCTGCCAACCATAGAGCAAGCTTTGCTACTTCGTAAGCAAAATCATCTAATTCAATACCGTAAAAGTTATTTAGCGTAATATTGGAAAGAAAATCACTTCCAAAATCCAGGCTACCAGAACCTGATTTTCCGTTTAGGATATTTAATTCGTTTAGGATTTCCATCTCTAAGCGACGTAATTCTTTGTATGCTATAATCAGGAAGTTACCGCTTCCGCAGGCAGGATCAAATATTTTTATGTTTTGTAAACGGCTTAATAAAGCATTCAGCTTTTTGATATTGCTTTTTGCAACGTCGAATTCCTCTTTTAGATCATTCAAAAACAAAGGCTCTATTACTTTCATAATATTAGGCACACTAGTGTAGTGCTGTCCTAAACTACCGCGTTGATCTATCGAAATAACTGCCTGAAACATCGAACCAAAAATATCAGGATTTATGGCTTCCCAATTTTGTTCGCCACTATCCAAAACAGCTTGTCGGCTTCGGCGTGTGAAAACGGGTGCTTTGTGTTTGTTTTGGAATAAACCACCGTTTACATACGGAAAGGCATCCAAATAAACAGGTAGATTATTTCTAACACCTGATGGCGTATTCATTACCTCAAACA
This sequence comes from Flavobacterium fluvii, assembly GCF_900129545.1. GTDB lineage: Bacteria > Bacteroidota > Bacteroidia > Flavobacteriales > Flavobacteriaceae > Flavobacterium > Flavobacterium fluvii. Next base: position 5,698 of record NZ_FQWB01000006.1, read on the forward strand.
TTTTATCGAGATAGTCGCTTAAATCACTACCATCGGTTTGTGTGTGGTTTTGAATAGAATGAGTAAACAAATTCTTTTCGAAAATTCCGGTATCTTCAGCAAAATAACAAAACAACAAGCGAGAAAGAAATACATTCAATCCGTGAATAAATTCAGGAGAATTATCGGGATTGTCTTTTTTGATTTCGTCAAAAAGCTTTGCCATTTTTTCGGCAGCTTTTACATCAGCAGGATTTTCATTTTGATGCGTTGCTTTTTCCATTCCAGCCCAAGGCAAAAAGAAATCAAAATGTTTTGGTAATGCTGTAAAATCGATATCTAAACTATCGCTTGTTTTCGTATCAATGGCTAGCAAAATATTGAAATCGGTAACGATAACAAAACGCTGTTCTTGTTTGAGGGTATTTTTTATTTCGGAAATCGACAGATGTAAATCTTGATTAAATACAGGTTTGAAAAACACTTTTTTCTTCCAAGATATTTCTCCTTCTATTTTAGAAAGGTTTAAATTTCCTTTTTGTAATCGTGTTATTGAGGCTTTTGGCAAACCATAGGCTAACAAAAATTCATAAATGAAAGTTTCATTAGTATAGCTTGCTATTAAATTTTGAAGGTTTGATTCTATTTGTGCAATGTTCATTTTTAAATTTTGTTTGACACCAAACCTCTATTTGTTCAGTTTATAATAAATGTTTTGTTTTTTTCTAACTTTTGATTATTCCTTAGTAATGGTTTGTAAACATCTTGATGCTAATAAAAAATTAGATTGAATTTATTTACAATAATACGAAAAAGCAAATGGAAGTAAAAGGGTAACTTATTAACATAGGGTAAGTAGGGTAAGCAAATTTTAAGTAAAGATTTTTACTTTTTTTGGGTTTTAAAACTTTCGGATTTATCCGAATAAAACAACGCAAAACGAAACGATAGTTGTATTAATTTGCATTGTTTTGGTATTATGTTGCCTGAATTTTGATTTTGAAAAAAAACAAAAAAAGTTTCAACGTTTTTTGCTTACCCACCTTACCCTATGAAATTGACGAAAACTAAAGTATTTCAGTTCATTCATTGAAATGACTAGTTATTCTGAAATTTCTTTGTTTTTATTATCTACTTCCTCCCAAGTGTTTTCAAATACTGCATAGACAAATATTCCGTTCTTTTTTAAGCGTTCGAAGTTGTGCTTTTTGAGTGCTTTTCCGAGCTTGTTGATTGTTCCATCGTTTAGATTTAGTTTTGCTCTATCAGCTAATTTTGAAGCAATTTGAGAAGCGTTGAGAAAAAGCATCCCTCCAATGTTTCCACCTGATGGTTGTGGGATTAAAATATTGCCGTCTTTGTCAATAAATTGATTATCCTCGTTTCTTATAATCGGTTCAAACCAAGTTAAAAGCAATTCTTCTTCCGGGCTTCGGAGTTGGTATTGTTCGTTACTTGCTGTGATGGATTTGATTTCTTCCTGATCGAACCAAAATCTAAAATCACTTTTGAAAAGATATAAAGCTTGTGAAAAAGCCATATTAATATCTACATCGTGTTGGTATTGGATACCTTCTAATTCAAAACATAGAAATCGTCTACTTCCTGTACTGTCGTTTAAGAATTGGGCTGTGTTGACACTTCCTGCAAACGATGCTCTGCGGGGCATTGTTTCGTTATTGTGTCCGTAGGCTCGGCGCATTCTGATTTGAGTTTTTGTAATGATTTCTTTGAGTGATCCAATTTCGGAACGGTTTAGATTTTCGAGTTCATCCAAGTTGATTAGCATACATTCTGCCAGCTGTACTAACGTATCTTTATTGTTTGGGTTGATAGTTCCGGAAAATAAATACTCTTTCAATTGTTTGGGAACGAGTTTTTCTACCCAAGTTGTTTTACCTAATCCTTGTTTGCCACTGAATACAATTACGGTGTGATTTATCACTTTATCATCGAGTACACAGCCTACCATTGCGACTAACCATTTTTTGAAGCATTGTTGCCACAAATCTTGTTTGGTGGTTGTTATTGTGTTGGCTAATTCAGTGATGTAATCGGTCTTCTCGTCATAGGTTGGTAAATTAAAAAAGTAATCTTCGAATGGGTTGTACAATTCACAAAAATCAGAATAAAGCAAATTTCTTAATGAAGATAAATTGGTTTTGATTCGTCCTTTTAAACATTCCCGAAGCATTGAATTTTCTATAAAATCATTCATCACATTCCATTTCTTTTTACCGAAATATTGAAATTCTAGTTTTCCCGAAACGATATTATGACGAAATACATATTTGTTTGATAAAAACAACTCTAAACGATCTATTTGGGTTGGCTTAGGTTTGTCTTCGTCGTCATAATCCGCAGTATCAGTTATTGAAAAGTCTTTTTTGTCTTTTTCTTTTTTAGGAGTTTCAACTTTTTCATTTTTTCCAAACTCGTGACTATTTCCATACGCACTATTTACCGCTTGGGTAACTTCTTTTTCGTCATATCCGAAATCAGTTAGAATGTTTCCCAAAGCTTCGTGTAACGAAACTCCTTTTCGGTTTAGGTTGCACGCTAATTGATGTACGAATACGTTTCGACTGCCATTCACGAATTGTACTTTTTTTTCGGTGAATTTTATGCAGTGGTTGTAGATGGCTTCGGTGTTGTCGGTTGTCGGTTGTTGGTTTTCAGTTTTGGGAACTTCGAGAAATTCAGTTGAATGTGATTGCTTCGTTACACTCGCAAAGACTTGAGCGTTCTCGTTGAGATATAAATTTTCATCCGAAGAATAAAAACATAATCGGGTTATGTCTTTGCCGGACTTATCAATTTCTAGATTTAATAATTTTTCATAATGCTCCTGGACCAATAAGAATGTTTCTTTGTGTTCGGTTTTTGAAGTGTCTATTTTTACTAGAATTTTTAAACCATTTCCTGATGGACTAATGAAACTGGCAAAAGTGAATTCATTTTGATTGGCCAAATGCGAAGCATTTTGCAAATCGGCTGGACTTAATTTATCAATGTCAAGTATGATGAAATTTGAATATTCAGCTAAGAATTCCAATTTACGACCTCCAACAAATTTTGCTGAAGGTGTAAATGCTGGAAGTGATTTTTTGGCTTTATCGTAGGCTTCTTGTTTCTTTTCTGACAATGATTTTCGGAGATAAACAATGGCGTGTCTGTATTTGCCTGTTTTGATTTCGTCTAAAATTGCGAGAAGTGATTTGTGTTCTACAACTTCGTTGAAGTTTTTAAAAATTGTTACCATAGCTTAAAGTTGATGGTTAATAGTTGGCGGTTGTTGGTTCTCGTTTTTGTGAAGTTTGCAATTGCAAGCTTCACAAGTTCCGTTACGCTCTTTCATTTTACTTTCCTTTGAAAGATTTGTTGTAATGCTCGGTTAGGAGTTTTTCAACATCCGAAAGTTTGTAGTAGATTTTGTTTCCGACTTGGCTAAAGGAAATTTTGCCTTCGTCTCTCCAGGTTTGTGCAGTACGTTTTGAAATTTTCATCAGAAGAAGAAATTCCTGATTGTCCAGGAAAGTTTCTTTCTTTGGGTCAGCCTTTGTAGAAAGTTGGCTTTGAATTGCGTCTAATTTGCTCATTAGATCTGTGAACTGGTCTTTTGTGAAAATAATTGCATCCATTTTTAAAGTTTTTTAAATGTTATGGTGCAAATGTGGGAAGTGTAAAAAAGTCCAAAAGTCCTGAAATGGTCTTTCAGGACTATTTTGTTTTAGAGCATTTTGTCAATGTCTATTCTTTTATGGGGTTTCGGACGTTTATCGGTTCGAGAGGGAGTGAGTAATGTTTTGACTGTTTCAGGACTTATTTCTTTTCCTTCCTTGTCAACATAAGAATTTACTATAATTGCAACCAAATCATTCACGGAACCATCAATGATTGATCTGCCTTCTACAAATAATTCTCTTGAAAACTGATAATAAATATCAACAAACTGATTTAAATTGCAATTGATTCGCATTTTTTTGAAAGGCAATTGGTTTGGGATATTGTTGTTTTGCTCTTTTTCAAAATCATTCTGTAATTTACGAATGGTCTGCAAATGCTCAATTAATTGCTGACATTGCTCGTCGTAGGGTTTTAGAAAGATGTTGATTGAATACTTTTCGGCTTGTTTGTACAGAAAAATTTCATCGGTTAGATGAATGATTTTTTCTGTAAAGTTTTCTATTCTTTCCACTTTTATTTTGGTTTCATAAAAGGAAAAATAACGATCATCACATTCAGAATTGATTAATTTTTTAGACTGACAGAAAGGAATTCCTTGTATGCTCGGAGATTGCTTTTCGATTTGTTTTTGTTCTATTAAATGAAAAATCTTGTTGTATTTTAAAACTGCGGTTTTTGATTTAAAAGTTGCTTCATTGTAATGAATAAACTCTTCGAGATTTATAAGCCATCCGCATTGATTGGTTACTAAACTTATCTGATGATTAATGAAATTTGAATAATGTGAAAGTGGCATTGTGCTGAATTTTTGCAATAGAGCAAGGCAATAACTTTCTGAATTTATTTCGTTTTCAATGATAATGTCATAGTCTTTGTTTGTTGTTTCAGTGTTTGTAAAAGCTATCATTTCTTTAAAGTCAGAAAAGATAAGGGTTGAATTGGTTATATTCACTTGCAAAGATTAGGTTTGGTTATAGTTGGTTGATTTATGGGGCAATAAAAAAACACTATCGTGAATTAATAACCTTTATTTCAGTTATGAATCACGAAAAATTCTACTTGATAAAATAAATTTGTTTTTAGGGATGATTACACAAAGTAACATAAATTAAGTAGAATAATCCTAATAAAACAAAAACATCTTATTAGGATTTTGAATACTCTTGTAGTATTAATTCATTAAAAAATATAATTGTCAACCGCCTTATCTAATTCTTCACTAATGATTTTTGCATAAACTTGCGTTGTACTTATGTCACGATGATCCATAAGTTTAGAAACGTGTTCGATTCTCATTCCGTTATTTAAAGCATTGGTAGCAAAACTGTGTCTGCTCAAATGAAATGATAGGTCGAAAGGGAGTTTTATTTTTTCTCCCAATTTTTTCAAATGCCAATTGGCTAGTTTGTTGTACTTGGCGGTATAGAAATAAATAGTTTCGGGACTACTTTCATAAGCTTCTTTGTTTTCAATTACAGGAAAGATATAATCATTGTGATTGGCATTTGCTTTTTTATATTTTTCCAAAATATCTATGGCAACCTTTCCAATTTTAAACTGATGAACTCTTCCTGTTTTACGAATGTGTTTTTGAATTTTATGTTCTGCTTCATTGTAATTGGAATATTGCATTTCGATAACATCGCTAAAACGCAATCCGCCTGCATAAATAGAAAATAGAAATAAGTCTCTCCACATCATTGCTTTTTTGCCTTCTATGAGTTTTAATTGGGTTAAATCGTCAATCTGTTTTTTGTTTAGAAATAGTCTTTTAGATGCGCTGATTTTTAAAGTCACTTTGCTGAAAGGAAACATTGTTTCTGGAATTACTTCTTCCCTGATAGCATCCCTGAAAATGGTTCCGAGCACAATTATGGAAAGGCGTTGAGTTGTATCTCCGTTGCCTAATGTATTGCCTAAATGAAATTTATAGTCGTTTAATAAAGCTACCGTAATTTCATCAAAATATACATCCTTTGTTCCCATATATGTTTGGAACTTATTTACCTGTGTTGTATAGGCTTTGTATGTGGAGTAGGAGACAGTACTTTTGATTTTCTCTAATCGCTTATAGGCATATTCGAAAAAGTTTGGCACTTCTTTTCCTTTGATGGCTTCTTTGAGTTTTTTAACGGATACTGTTTTTGTTTTGCGTTCCATATCGGCAACCTGTCCTTCAGCATCTGCAATTTTTTGAGACAATGAAGCATTCATCCTCGCACTATTTGAATGGTTCTTTTTTACTTTCTGCTTTGCTTCATCCCACTCACTCTCTTTAAGCTTCACTCCAGCAGTGATAAATTTCGTTTTTCTGTCTTTTATAATTCGGATATACAAAGGGCTGTGTCCAGTTTGGTCTGCCTGATGTGTTCTTAAAATTAGTTTTACCGATGCCATAATAAAGAGAATTTAGGAATGTTGTACTATATTTGTAAAGGAATGCAAACGAGTGAAAGTATTGTAAATACTGGGTTTTCAATCGGGTGCAACGTAGTACTAAGGTACAACAATAGGTACAACAAAACAAGTATTTCGATGCTTTTTTATGCTTTATTCTGCATCTGTAAAAAATACAATGTCAACAAATACAGTACTTTAAGTGCAAATCGGATGGTTGGATGAAAAGTTGTAGATAACTTGTATATAGGCGAAACAAACTTTCGTATATACACCCAAAATCGGGTATATTGGCGAAGGTTTGTTTCGCTTTATAGTTTCATCAAATATATAAAAATTCGAAAGCAAGCCATCTAAAAACCGATTTTATTTCTTACAAATTTTCCAACACCAAAAACCATAAAAAATCCCCAACTGCTTTTGCAATCAGGGAATTCTATTCTTTGTAAAAGTTTTTTATTTAGAAAGACAAGTTATTAATTGCTTTAATCCGAAGGAATTTTCGATGCATTTTTGGAAAGCCATTGGTCAAAATTTTTCAATTGAGGGTTTAACTCCTTTGAAAAGCTTTCATTTCTTGCTCCATTGAAGTCGGCATTGAAATCTCTTTTGAACTGGAACATGTTTCCCAAATCATCAGCTCCAGGAAAGCCGAAACTTCTATAGGTTTCAGGGCTTACATTATTGTAAATTACATTTATTCCCATGGCTTTGGAAAGTTTTTCCGCCATTTCATCACCATTTAATTTTTCGCCGGCAATACCAATTGTTTTTCCAATGACTTGACTCCCTTTTTTGAATATTCCATAAGCACATTTGCCTATATCGTCTGCAGCTATGCCGGCCAATTTTTTAGTATCCATCGGCAAAGTAATATAGTAATTGCCATCTTCCCCTTTTTTGGGCCCCATGCCAAAATGGATGAAATTATCCCAGTAAAATGAAGTTCTTAAAAATGTTGTAGGCAAGCCCGCATCTACAAAGAATTTATCAGCTTCGCCTTTGCCATCAAAGTGCGGTACTTTGTATTTTCCCTGCAATGTAGGCATTCTGTCATCATCTAGCGACATCCAGTTCCTGGTGTCTTCCAATGTGGACCAAATGATGTGTTTTAGATGAACTTCTTTTGCGGCTTTAATAAAATTGGCCACTTCTTGTTGTTCTTTTTCAACGGAGAAATGTTCCCAAAAAAAAGTAACAAAGTATGCTCCATAAGCACCTTCCAGGGCTTTTTTTATGCTTTGAACGTCATCTATGTCCGCCACGACAATCTGTGCACCCAATTGTGCCAAGCCTTTTGCTTTTTCAGAATTGGCATCTCTTGTTACTGCCCTTACTGAAAAGTCGCTATTTTTATCTGCTAAAATAGCCCTGACCAAGCCTCCACCTTGAGCACCTGTGGCACCAAAGACAGTGATTACTTTTTTGTTTTCCATTTTGATTTTGAATATTAAGGTTCTATATTAATTTTGATGGCACTTCTAATCCTTTAAATTATTGCATTACTATTTTGCTAAACCGTTATTTATTTCATTTCGGTTACAATGGCAGTAAATGGCTTTTTGCCCACATTTGTTGTTTGGTGGGTTACAGCTGGTGAATACATTGCTTGCCCTGCTTTCAATTCGACGACGACTGGTTCTTTGTCTTTTATTTCCACCTTCATTTTTATGTTAGTTACGGCATAAACTGCATACTGTGGATGGGAATGCCATTCGGCAACTGCTCCAGGATTGAAGGTTACTTCTGATACATTAACCTTGTCATTGTCGGTTAATACTTTGATAGTTACCCCAGGCCATTTTTCAACTTTTTCCTGGGCAATACCTTTTTGTACTGTTGCCATAAACAGAATCACTGACAACATCATTAAAATTGGTTTTTTCATGATAGTTTAATTTAAATTTTGCCTACTCTTATGGTTTTTCAGTTCTACCCTGTTTTTTATAGTGGTTACTAGTTTCCACTTTATAAAGTTATTTGTGTAGCTTTTGCCTATTGTCTTTGGGGTTTTCGAGAATGTTATTTTTCTGAAAATCAAACTTTATGTTCCATGTCATGGTTACTTTAAAAGAAAAGTGACCATTTTATGTCCAGGGATACAATGTAAATATTTGTTTTTTGGTCCAATTTTTTATTGAAATAAATATTTTTTGCACGATGCTTATCTGTTTTTCACACAAAATGTTTAAGCAAAACAATCTTTAAATATTTGAGGCAAAAAAACGTTTTTTAGTAGTATTTAAAATTACAAAAAAAATAATAATAGAATTTAAAAAAGACATTTTATTTTATGTAAATAATTAATATTTAGTATTTTAACTTTTTTTATTGTTGCTGTCTTGGGAATTTTGCACAAAAAAATCCGCTTTGTGAAAACAAAGCGGATTTTATTTTAAAGAATAAATTTAATTATTTCTTGGGAATAGGCAGGTCAGAATTATAGCAATCTCGATACAGTCGCCATTTTCCGTCTTCCATTTTGAAAAGTTCTATTGATTTTCCGGAATCCAGTATTTTTCCATCTTTGTCTGAAAACGTCCATTCTTCTTCTGCTGCCATCATTTCTTCGTTGCCCCATATTTCTATGGTTTTCATGGTGAATGTTGGCACTCCTTCTTTAATCCAACCGCTAAAAGTTTTTAGAATTGCAGGTCTTCCAATGATTGCTTTTTGATTTGGTCCCAACATTTTGGCATCTGTGGTGTAACAATTCGCCAGCGCGATGGAATCGCCTTTGTTCATGGCTATGACAAATGTTTGACCGGCAGTTTCTATTGCTGCTTTTGCTTCGTCCAAATTAAATGTGGATTTAATTTCAGTTGCAACTTCTGTTTCTTTTTTACAACTGATGGTTACCAAAATTAAGGCAATTAAAACGACTTTGATTAGATGTGTTATTTTCATGGTAAAGGTTTTGGTTAATAATCTATTAAAGGTATAAATAATTGATTATCAAGGTTATTTTTTTGTGGAATTATTTATTAACAAAAAAAATCCGCTTTAAGTAGGTAAAGCGGATTTATGAGATTTAAGAAAAATTGACTTTTAAATCAATTGACAATTTTAGTATTGGTTGGAGAAAAAAACAAATTCAGGTTTTCTCTCCGATTTCGTATCCATCATTATTTTAATTCTTTTCCATCCAAAGTTATTTTTGCATTCGTGAATACCAATTTGTTTTTGCCTTCATTGGTTTTTATGTCGAAATTCTGTAGTTGAACGCTTTCAGCAAAGAAAATACCGAAAGGTCTATCAGCCGTGATGGTAACGTTTTTTAGGATAATATTGGATGCAGCAGCTTCAGGCAATCCCCAAATTAAACCTGCCCGATTTCCTTTTACCGCAGTTGCAATAATGTTTTCGAAAGTGATATTGCGGTAGATTGGTGTCAGCTCCGTTACATTTGCCGGAGGATAAGTAGCGGCAATTTCAGGTGTCAGCTTTTGCAAATTTCTGTAAGGAGTGTCTTTTTTTGCCATATAAGCACCATAAATCAGAATTGGAATGCCAACATTGGTCATTTTTAGATTTCGATAAGTAATATTTTCGACCAATCCACCACGGTCGCGATCGGATTTTATGCGGATGCCAAAATCGGTATTGGTAAATGTGCAATTTTCAACAGTAAAATTTGACACTCCGCCTTTCGTTGGACTTCCTATGGATACACCGTGTCCGTTACCATACGTACAACCTGTGATTAGAACATCCGAGGTATTGCCGCCACAGGTAAAATTATCGTCACCCACGCTAATATCACAACCTTGTATCAATATTTTTTTTCCTGTCACGTCACAAGCATCCGTGTTATGACTTGGATTCACTGGATCGGTCGATGAAGGAGCGCGAATAATAACGTTTCGTACTGTTATATTTGATGATTTTCCACCTACTGTTATATGAAATTTAGGGGAATTTATCATTTTTACTTGGTCAAACAAGACTTTGTCACAATCCCTGAATTCAATCATTCTGGGACGCTTTACGGTTTCTGTTTTGGCAAATGGCCACCAAGGACTCCCTTGTCCGTCAATCATTCCTTTTCCTGTTATGGCAATATCGTGTAGTTTTACGCCATAGATAAAAGACTTGCCTTCCGCCGTGACACCGAGATACTTATCCATTGGCAGCATTTTTAGTATTGCATCAAGATCAATTTGCAGGTTCAGGTTGTTTGCAAACTCTAAGGGCCCACATAAGTAGGTTCCTTTTGGAATTATGACTTTACCGCCTCCAGCATTGGTTGCGGCATTTATGGCATCCTGAATGGCTTTGGTGTTGTCTGTTACATCATCTCCAACAGCACCATAATCTTTGATGTTAAATGTTTTATTTGGAATTGTTGGAAGTTCTGGTGCCACATATTTTGTCTGCGCCATGATTGTAGTGTACTTTGTACTGGTTAAAGACAAGATCATGGCTAAAAACAAGGAAATTGTTTGATAGGATTTCATTGAATTTTTTTATTTGAAAGTGCATTTAAAATATTTTTGAAGAGGGGAGAAAGTAAAAATCCGCCTTGCTTTCACAAAACGGATTTATAATTATTTCAAGGCTGCAAACTGCAACTGAATACTAAAATTTACAAGTGAATCACTTCGCCATAAGCATCAGCAACAGCTTCCATAACCGCTTCACTCATTGTTGGGTGAGGGTGTATCGATTTTAAGATTTCGTGACCAGTTGTTTCCAGTTTACGAGCTACAACTGCTTCTGCAATCATATCCGTAACACCGGCACCAATCATGTGACAACCCAACCATTCGCCGTATTTGGCATCAAAAATTACTTTTACGAAACCATCAGGAGTTCCGGCAGCTTTTGCTTTTCCAGAAGCCGAGAAAGGGAATTTCCCAATTTTCAATTCGTATCCTTTTTCCTTGGCTTGTTTTTCCGTCAAACCTACAGAAGCAATTTCTGGTGTGGCATACGTACAACCAGGAACGTTTCCGTAATCGATAGGATCAACGTGAAGACCAGCAATTTTCTCCACACAGTTGATTCCTTCGGCAGAAGCAACGTGTGCCAAAGCCTGACCTGGAGTAACGTCACCAATTGCATAATATCCAGGGATATTCGTTTGGTTGTAAGCGTTTACCAAGATTTTATCTCTGTCAACAGCAATACCCACTTCTTCCAATCCGATGTTTTCGATGTTGGTTTTGATTCCAACAGCAGACAATAAAATGTCGGCTTCCAAAACTTCTTCTCCTTTAGCTGTTTTTACGAATGCTTTAACTCCTTTTCCAGAAGTATCAATTCTTTCCACGGAAGAATTTAACATTACCTTGATTCCCGCTTTTTTCAAAGATTTTTCAAATTGTTTTGAAATATCTTCGTCTTCTACAGGCACTACGTTTGGCATAAATTCCACGATGGTAACATCCGTTCCCATTGAGTTGTAGAAATGTGCAAATTCAACTCCAATTGCTCCAGAACCAACCACAATCATTTTTTTAGGTTGCTCAGGTAATGACATTGCTTGTCTGTATCCAATCACTTTTACACCATCTTGTGGCAAGTTTGGCAACTCACGAGAACGAGCTCCCGTAGCAATAATAATATGGTCAGCGCTGTATTCAGTAACTTTTCCGTCTTTATCCGTAACGTCAATTTTTTTACCCGGTTTTATTTTTCCAAAACCATCAATAACGTCAATTTTGTTTTTTTTCATCAGGAAAGTAATTCCTTTACTCATTCCATCAGCAACTCCACGGCTACGTTGAATAACCGCCGGGAAGTCTTTATCAAAAGATGAAACAGTCAATCCATAATCAGAAGCGTGTTTTAAGTAATCAAAAACCTGCGCTGATTTCAGCAATGCTTTCGTAGGGATACAACCCCAATTCAAACAAATACCACCAAGGTTTTCTTTTTCGATTACGGCAACTTTAAAGCCTAATTGTGATGCTCTAATGGCAGTTACATATCCGCCTGGGCCACTTCCTAAAACTATAATATCGTATTTCATATTTATCTTTTTTCTAAATTAATTTCAGTGTGCGAATTTAAGGATTTATTTTATTACAAGGAAGTTTCGGCTTTAAAAGTTTAATGCGTTGTAACTTAAAATTGTTAGAATTTTTTAGAAGTGATTAGTAACTTGTAATTAGCCGGTAGGCTTTTGCTTTTAGACGCTAATTACTAAAATCAATACTCAACGGCAAACTGCGAATCATACAGGTTTTTATAATAACCACCTTCTTTGCCTACCAATTCCTGATGTGTTCCTTGTTCCACAATCAGGCCTTTGTCCATTACCACAATTTTATCGGCATTGATGATAGTAGCCAATCGGTGGGCAATCACGATGGAAGTTCTTCCTTTCGTAATCGTTTCGGTAGCTTTTTGAATCAATTCTTCGGAATAGGTGTCAATTGAAGAAGTGGCTTCGTCCAAAATCAAAATACTCGGATTGCTTACGTAAGCACGCAAAAAAGCAATCAATTGACGTTGCCCGGACGAAAGCATTACACCACGTTCTTTCACGTCAAAATCATAATTATCAGGCAAGCTCATAATGAATTTGTGAACGCCAATTTTTTTGGCAGCAGCCAGAACCTGTTCACGGCTAATATCAGGATTGTTTAGGGTAATGTTGTTGAAAATGGTATCTGCAAAAAGGAAAACGTCCTGCAATACCACTGCAATTTGTTTACGTAACGAGCTCAAAGTATAGTTTTCAATATTATGATCGTCAATGTAAATCGTTCCGCTATTGATTTCATAAAAACGATTCAGCAAATTGATGATCGTCGATTTTCCGGCTCCCGTTGCACCAACAATGGCCACGGTTTCACCAGCTTTTACATTCAAATCAATACCTTTTATGACATATTCTTCGGCGATATAACCAAAATGAACATCTTTGAATTGAATGCTTCCTCTAAAAATTGGAGCTTCAACCGTTCCGGTATCCTGAATTTGGTCCTGGGTGTCGAGAATGTCAAAAACACGATTGGCAGCAATCATTCCCAATTGCATCTCGTTGAACTTATCCGCAATCTGACGCAGCGGGTTGAACAACATTCCAATAAACATCGTGTAAGCCGTCATTTGTCCCAAAGTCGTAAATGAATTTCCATTTATAATTTGAATTCCGCCATAAAACACGATAAAACCTAGGGTTAACGACGAAATGATATCGGCAATGGGAAAGAAAATGGAGTTGTACAAGATGGTTTTTATCCAGGCTTTATTGTGTTTTCCGTTAATCTCTCTGAACTTTTCAGATTCAATATCTTCCCGATTAAATAATTGAACAATTTTCATTCCCGTAACTCTTTCTTGAACGAAGGAATTCATGTTGGCAATTTGGGTTCGCACTTCTTCGAAAGCGATTTGCATTTTCTTTTGAAATATTCGCGTGAAAAAAACCAATATCGGCATCGCAAACACTACAATTAATGAAAGTTGCCAATTCATCCAAAACATTATGATCAAGCAAACAATCATTTTCATCACGTCACTCGCAATCATGAACAAACCTTGACTAAAAATACGGGCAATTTGTTCGATGTCTGAAACTGATCTGGTCACCAATTGTCCAACTGGCAGGTGGTCAAAATACTTAATTCGGAAACTCAACATATGTTTGAAGAGTTTCGTCCGGATGTCTTTTACAATGTCTTGTCCCAGCCAGTTTGCCCAATACACAAAGAAAAATTGAAAAATAACTTCTAATAATAAAGTAATTCCCATCAAGGTCACATACAATAACAACCCATAATTGTCTTTGGGTTTGATGTAAGTGTCCACGGTTCCTTGTAAAATTAAAGGACGCAATGCGGCAAATAAAGACAAGAAAACAGCAAATGCAATTACGCTATTGAATCGCCATTTATAAGGCTTGGTGTATTTTAATATTCTTTTAAATACTGTTGTGTCAAATACTTTTGCTTTCATATATTTTTTTAGGAGCTATATCCTGATGTTCAATTTTAATTGCAATATCAATTTCAATGGCAATTTCAAAATAAAAGAATTAATTCAAATATTTATTGTCTTAATACTTAATTCTAAAATTTTGATTCTTTTTTCTACAAATAATCGTACTCAATTTTTGTCAAATACAATCCGTGTGCAGGAACCGAAAAACCAGCTTTATCGCGATTCTTGCTTTTAATAATTTCATTGAAATCGTCCAATGTAATTTTGTGTAAACCAACGTTTACCAATGTTCCCACAATAGCGCGAACCATGTTGCGGAGGAAACGATTGGCCGAAATCGTGAATACAATTTGGTTATTCTCTTGTGTCCAATGTGCTTCAAATATAGTGCAATCAAATGTATTCACATCCGTGTTAACTTTGGAAAAACATTGAAAATCAATATGATTGAATAATAATTTTGAAGCTTGATTCATCAAGTCCAAATCCAATTTTTGGTGGAAATACCAGCTTCCGTCCTGTAAAAAAGCATCCTTGAATGTATTGATATGGTATTCATAGGTTCTTTTTTTGGCATCAAAACGGGCGTGCGCTTCGTCAGGAACGGGAATAATGGCATAGACCACAATGTCTTTGGGTAAATAAGAATTGAGTTTGTGTATGATGCTTTTTAAATCAAAAGGTTTTTCAAAATCAAAATGCGCATACATTTCTGTGGCGTGAACCCCAGTATCCGTACGTCCTGCGCCCATAAGGCTAATTTCAGTATTCAATATGACCGAGACTGCCTTGTTCAGGGTTTCCTGCACAGACGCAGCATTGGGTTGGTATTGCCATCCGTGATAATTGGTTCCGTTGTATGCCAGTTTTATAAAATACCTCAAGTTTAGTGCGCAGTGTCCAGTGTTCAAATTCAGCCAATAATACTGAAAAAGTGTCCAGTGAAAGGGTTAATAGTGGCAAATTTACAAAGATTTAAGTTGATTATACCTTTAAAATTTTACCAAAACGGAAATTAAAAATAGTTAATCTTTCATCTTTAATAATAACTTTGCGACTTAGTAAAAAATGAGGATGAGATAGCTTTGTTCCTCGCAATGACGATATGAAAAAAATCCTTCTACTTTCCGATACGCACAGTTATATTGATGACACCATTTTAAAATATGTGGAACAGGCTGACGAAGTTTGGCACGCCGGTGATATTGGCGATTTGGTCGTGACGGACACAATAAAGAAGTTGAAACCGTTACGTTGTGTTTACGGTAATATCGACGATGATAAAGCCCGAATGGAATTTCCGTTGCACAATCGATTTATGTGTGAGGGAGTAGATGTTTGGATTACGCATATTGGCGGGTATCCCGGAAAATACAATCCAAATGTTAAAGCTGAAATGACAGCGAATCCTCCAAAGTTGTTTGTTTGCGGGCACTCGCATATTTTAAAGGTGATTTTCGACAAGAAGCATAATCTTTTGCACATGAATCCGGGAGCTGCCGGAAAAAGTGGTTTCCATCAAGTGAGAACGATGTTGCGTTTCGTGATTGATGGCGACAAAATCAAAGATTTAGAGATTATAGAAATAGGGAAGAAGTAGAGTTCAGTTTTCAGGTCGCTTCAGTGCAATTAAGAAGAAAAACATATTCTCGGCGTGTCATTTCGACGAAGGAGAAATCGCATTAGTTGCTCTCGTTATGTGATTTCTCCTTCGTCGAAATGACAAAAACTTTACTTAAATTACAACTATTTCTGAGTTAAAAAAGACCACAAAAAAACCCGAACTTTCATTCGGGTTTCCTTCGCACATAAACATAAGATTATAGGATTATCTCAACCTATCCACAGATTTTACAAGATCTTCGTCCTTCTTGATGGCCTTATTAGCTAACACTAATAATACGATAGCAACAATTGGCAGAAACATCCCAATACCTTTCTCAGAAACAGCAACTGTTTCTCCAGATAAATTTAGTGAACGATAAACAAACAAGCCTAATAAAATTAAATTTAATATTATATTCAATCTGCCCATTACAAATTGATTTTGTCTTTTTTTATACGAAACGATACTCAACAAGGAAAGTGTTGTACTCAATCCTAAAACTACAATGTACACTTGATTTTGCATAAAAAAGTAGTCTTTGCCATCAGCCATTGTCCATAACGGAAAAATAAATGGTAAAACACCAGTTACCACAAAGGCAAGAAGTAAATATATGGTTTGAATTCTTTGTATCATTGTTCTGATTTCTTTGACAAAAATATATTTTCTTTTTAATAAATACTATTGTATCCTGAAAATTATTTTGTATTATTGCATAACAAATCCGTAAGTACTTCATTCTTCGGCGAATTCAAAATCAAAAAATTTACTACACACTTTTATAGTAATTCCCAATTATTTAAACTCATAGAACATTTATGTTTGACATTTCTGTATTAAAAGAAATGAAGCTTTCCGAGCTTCAGGAAATAGCTAAAGCGGCTAAAACAATAAAATTTAACGGAGTAAAAAAAGAGGCATTAATTAGCCAGATTTTGGAACTTCAGTCGGCAAGTTCTGATGCTGATCCCAAGAATAAAAAAGAGGAAAAGAAAGCGGAAGACGACAAACCAAAAAGAACCCGAATTGTAGCCGAGAAAAAACCTGCCATCCAGAAGCCTGTTAATGCTTCCCTTTTTGCAGAAGAAACTCCGGTTGAAACAGTTGCTCCTGTTGTGGAAACTACCAATACAGAAGAAAAAGCACCTGAAATTGCAGAGAAGAAAGTAGGCAAGGTAATCAAATTCAATAAATCAGCTTACGAAAAGAAAATGGCTTTACAAAAGCAAAAAGAAGAAGCAAAATTAGCCAGTGGAGAAAATGAATCTACCGAAACAAATGAGGTAAATTCAGAAGCTGAAACTCCTGAAAATACTGAAACCACTCCAGAAGTTAGCGCTCCTGCCAAAAAAATAAACCCCAACCAATTACATAAACAAAACCAGAATCCTAACCAAAATCCACACGAGCGAAAGCGAACTGACGAAGTAAATCAAAACGGCAATGGTAATGTAAACCCCAATTTCAAAAACAAGAAAAACAATTTCAGGGATTCTGATTTTGAATTTGACGGTATCATTGAAAGTGAAGGTGTATTGGAAATGATGCCTGATGGGTATGGTTTCCTTCGTTCATCGGATTATAATTATTTGGCTTCGCCAGATGATATTTATTTATCCACTTCACAAATCAGATTGTTCGGACTTAAAACCGGGGATACAGTAAAAGGAGTGGTGCGTCCTCCAAAAGAAGGCGAGAAATTCTTTCCATTGGTTCGCGTTTTAAAAATCAACGGACACGACCCACAAGTCGTTCGTGACCGTGTATCTTTCGAACATTTGACTCCTGTTTTTCCATCTGAAAAATTTAAATTGGCCGAAAGGCAAAGCACGATTTCAACCCGAATCATCGATTTATTTTCTCCAATAGGAAAAGGACAACGTGGCATGATTGTGGCACAGCCTAAAACTGGTAAAACCATGTTGTTGAAAGACATTGCTAATGCCATTGCTGCCAATCATCCAGAGGTTTATTTGATTGTTTTATTGATTGATGAACGTCCGGAAGAGGTTACAGATATGCAAAGAAGTGTTCGTGGAGAAGTAATTGCTTCCACTTTCGACAGAGAGCCGCAAGAACACGTAAAAATAGCGAATATCGTTCTTGAAAAAGCAAAACGTTTGGTAGAATGTGGTCACGATGTAGTGATTTTGCTAGACTCTATTACGCGTTTGGCAAGAGCTTATAACACGGTACAACCCGCATCTGGCAAGGTATTGAGTGGTGGTGTGGATGCGAATGCCTTGCAAAAACCAAAACGATTTTTTGGAGCGGCCAGAAATGTTGAAAACGGTGGTTCATTGAGTATCATTGCCACGGCATTGACAGAAACTGGTTCGAAAATGGATGAAGTTATTTTTGAAGAATTCAAAGGAACGGGTAATATGGAATTGCAATTGGACAGAAAAATTGCCAACAAACGTATTTTTCCTGCGATTGATTTAACTTCTTCCAGCACCAGACGTGATGATTTATTGTTGGATCAAAAAACATTGCAAAGAATGTGGATTATGAGAAAATACCTTTCTGATATGAACCCTGTGGAAGCAATGGATTTCATCAACGATCGTTTCAAGAAAACCAAAAATAACGAGGAATTCTTGATTTCGATGAATGATTAAACAATATCAATTTCAATATCAATATCAAATTTCAATTATAAAAAAACTCCGATGGAATACCTATCGGAGTTTTTTGTGAATTATAAAGTCTAAAATCGATATTTTATTCTACTTCTTTCTGAATTCTTTTTTCTATCTGGTCTATACTTTCTTTGCGTTCCAACAAAGCCATATAAAATCCATCAAAACCAGACTCTGATGCCAGTATTTTTTGGTCTTTTATGAAGTTGAATTGTTTTCCAATTTCGGTAGTCAGGAATTTTTGAACTTGATCCTGATTTTCAGAAGGTAAAATGGAACAAGTAGCATACACTAATTTTCCGCCCGGTTTTACAATTTTGGAATAACTTTCCAAAACCTCAGACTGAACTTTACGAATGTTGTCTATGAATTCGGGTTGTAATTTCCATTTGGCATCCGGATTTCTTTTCAGAACTCCCAAACCGCTACAAGGTGCGTCAATCAAAACTCTGTCGGCTCTTTCGTGTAATTTTTTAATTACTTTGGTTGAGTCGATGATGCGGTATTCAATATTGAAAGCACCATCTCTTTTGGCTCTTAATTTCAATTGCTTCAATTTACTTTCGTACAAATCCATTGCAATCAATTGTCCTTTGTTTTCCATCAAAGCGGCAATGTGCAATGTTTTTCCACCAGCACCAGCACAAGTATCCACCACGCGCATTCCAGGTTTTACGTCAAGGAAGGCAGCAACTAATTGTGAATTGGCATCCTGAACTTCAAAAAAACCTTGCTTGAAAGCATCCGTCAGGAAAACGTTGGCTCTTTCTTTTAAAACCAAAGCATCAGGTTGGTCTTTCAGGTATTCAGTTTCAATGTTCAAGTCCATCAAGATGGCTCTTAATTGCTCCTTGGTAGTTTTTAGAGTGTTCGTTCTAAGAATTACTTTGGCAGGTTGGTTCTGGGCTGTAATTTCTTTTGCCCAAACTTTTTCGCCTAATTCTTTCACGCCCAATTCGTCCATCCAATCCGGGATGGATTCTTTCAGGGTTCTAATTTTTGAAAGTTCGTCAAAACGTCCTTTTATTTTTCTTTCAGGAGTTCCTTCCAATTGACGCCAATCGGGGATAGGGTAGCCTCTCAATACAGCCCAAACCGAGAATATTCTCCAAAGATTGTCTCTGTCGAATGGTTCTTTTACTTCGGCGATTTCTGTGTATAATCTTTTCCAACGTACAATTTCGTAGATGGTTTCGGCAACAAATTTTCTATCGGAGCTTCCCCAACGTTTGTCTTTTTTTAAAGAACGTGCCACTACTTTATCGGCATATTCGCCTTCATTGAAGATGGCATTTAAGGCGTCGATGGTGGTGTAAACTAAATTTCTGTGTAATCTCATTTTGAATAATTGAGGTGCAAAGGTACTACTAAATGATTTAATATTTTTTCAAAAAAAAAACACTGTTTTAATACAGTGTTTTTTTGATGTTTTTATTGAACCCTGGTTAGTCCAATATTTTCCGGAGCGTGAAGCACCATTGGGAATTTCTCGATTTTCACGGAACCACTGTCCAAACCAAAAGCACTTTCTTCAGATAAACTTACTTTTTTGATGAAGAAATACGAATTCATGATTACTTTTTCGAAGAAAGTTAAATCACTGTCGTTGGATAAATATTTCTCGGATAAAACAAATTTGAAATCACCGATAATATTGTTTTTATTCAAAGATTCGTATCTACTGGTTACGTCAACTTCTCCTTTTCTTACCATGTCCTTGATAACTTCTTTGAACATCAAGCTTATTTTTGTAGGCTCCCTGAAACCTAAATTAAAATCGACCCTGAATAAGGTGTCTTCAGTAATTTCGGTTACTTTGTATTCGGTTTTATAAGGTACATTTAAAATATTGACGTGAACAAACCAATAGATGTCGGCACGTTTTGGTCTTTTTCTTAAAATGGAGTACATTACTTTTTCTTCTATTTCATCTGTTCTACCGGCATTTGTCATATATATTAAATGGGTAGCATATTTAGGTATGGAGAGATCGTTGCTTAACTCCAACAGTACTTTTTTATAATCTTCAATTTTAACGATTTGGGTGTAACTCTTGTTGATTTTCTTGGCAAAGAACCAAACTGTCATTACGGAAATCAGTATAATGGCAATAATTAAGGTTACATAACCTCCTTCGGCAAATTTGGTAATATTGGCTATCAAGAAGCCAAATTCAATGGTCAGATAAATAGTTATCAAAGGAACCATAAAATACAGTTTTACTCTTTTCATTATCATAAAATAATTGAGCAATACCGTGGTCATTATCATGCATAATATGATAGCCAATCCATAGGCGTGCTCCATATTACTGGACTTTTCAAAGTGTATGACCACGCCAACACATCCAAGGAACAATAACCAGTTTATCGATGGGATATACAATTGTCCTTTTAATTCCGAAGGATATTTGATTTTCACTTTTGGCCAGAAATTCAATCGCATCGCTTCGTTTATCAAAGTAAACGAACCGCTTATCAAGGCTTGAGAAGCTATTACAGCAGCTAAAGTGGCAATAACAATTCCAAAGGGTTGAAACCAATCGGCCATTATTAAATAGAATGGATTTCCATTTTCGCCACCTAATCCAAGCAAGGTTTGTCCTTCGTGGTGAATTAAATAAGCTCCTTGACCAAAATAGTTCAAGATTAATGTGATTTTTACAAAAATCCAGCTGATTCTTATGTTTTTTCGTCCACAATGCCCCATATCCGAGTACAATGCTTCGGCTCCAGTGGTACATAGAAAGACAAAACCCAAGACGTAAAAACCTTCGGGGTGAATACTCAATAAATGATAAGCATAATAAGGATTAATTGCTTTTAGAACTTCAGGATGTTTCATTACTTGGATGATACCCAACACTCCAAGCATACCAAACCAAAGAAGCATTAATGGAGCAAAAAAACGACCTACCAATTTAGAGCCAAACTGCTGAATGGTAAACAACACAAACAAAATTCCAATAACAATGGGAACGGTGTTTATTTCTGGATAAAATGTTTTAACCCCTTCGACAGCAGAGGATACCGAGATGGGGGGCGTGATGATTCCGTCGGCAAGCAAGGCGCTTCCGCCAATGATGGCCGGAACAATCAGCCATTTAATCTTTGTTTTTTTGACCAAGGCATACAAGGCAAAAATTCCTCCTTCACCGTGGTTGTCAGCACTTAAAGTAATCAGTACATATTTGATGGTAGTTTGCAACGTAAGTGTCCAAAGTACACAGGATATTCCTCCTAAGACAATATCTGCATCTATAATGTGTTCGCCAATTATGGCTTTCATTACATAGAGAGGAGAGGTTCCAATATCACCGTAAATTATTCCCAATGAAATTAATAAACCTCCTAATGTTAACTTACTGTGTAAGTCTTTATGCGAAATACTCATATTTATATTTATATATAAAAAACTTGGCAAATTTACTCTTTTTAAAAATAGTATTGATTTTTATATAAAAAAACTTGATAAAAAAAACACGGTCGAAAGGACCGTGTTCTAAATAGAGTTTAAAAGTTGTTATGATCTTCTGTTACCGTTTCTTGAAGAGTTATTAGCATCGCCGGAAACTGAATTTCTGGATGAAGAATTTCCGTTTTTGGCTTCTGATTTTTGTGAAGCATTACCTCTTGGAGATTCAGCTCTGTTTTGGGAATAATTTCTTTGGGATTCCGCTCTTTGTTGGGTTGCCATACTTGGAGATTCATTCCTGTTTTGGGAATAATTTCTTTGCGGTTCCGTTCTTTGTTGGGTTGCCTCTCTTGGAGACTCGTTCCTGTTTTGAGAATAACCTTTCTGTGGTTCGGTTCTTTGTTGGTTTTCCACTCTTGGAGATTCATTCCTGTTTTGGGAATAATTTCTTTGCGGTTCCGTTCTTTGTTGGGTTGTCACTCTTGGAGACTCGTTCCTGTTTTGAGAATAACCTTTCTGTGGTTCCGTTCTTTGTTGGGTTGCCACTCTTGGAGACTCGTTCCTGTTTTGAGAATAATCTCTTTGGGACTCCGTTCTTTGTTGGGTTGCCACTCTTGGAGATTCAGCTCTGTTTTGAGAATAATTTCTTTGGGACTCCGTTCTTTGTTGGGTTGCCACTCTTGGAGACTCGGTTCTGTTTTGTGAATAACCTCTTTGGGATTCCGTTCTTTGTTGGTTTGTCACTCTTGAAGATTCGTTTCTGTTTGATGAATAACCAACTCCGTTTCTATAACCGCCATTTTGGTTGTTTCTTTTTTGATCCAATTCATAACGATTGGATATATTGGAATTTCTTCTTTCAAAAGAATAATTCGGATGCTGTTTTTCGTAACCATTAGAACGTCTTGAGTTGTATATATTTACCGCATAACTGCTTCTTCTATAGTTTACATAATTGTAATTGTTGTAACCATAATAGGTGTTAAGACAATAATTCACGTTATTTCTGTATCTAAAAACTGGGTATGGATTCCAGGCATAGTAATAGCTTGGGTAATAATTCCAAGACCAAGAAGAATAATACGGACGATAACCAGACAGCCAAAAGGAAGCATAAATAAGCGGAGTTGTGTAATACACTGGCTCATAAATGTAATTTGGACCGTACATATAGGTGTTTCCAACTACTTGTATATGCACTTGGTTGTAATTGTCTTTTTCTACTTCAATAGTGGCAACATCTTGATACAAATCGCGATCAAGAACAGATTGGACGATAACGACGTGTGTTCTATTCTCTACCGATTCAATCACTCTCAAGTAATCGACTTGGTTGTCATTATTTAAATCTAAATTTGATATTTGTAATTTGGGGTCATTCAATTGTCTTTCAAAATCCTGGAGGTTTTTTGAGTCGCCAAAAAGTGAAGCTACAACTCTTAAATCCAAATTATCGCTAATTTCAGAACTGGTTGCATTTACGATAGTTCTATTTTGCCCTTGCATTTGCGTTGCAAATATAGAAGTCATCAGGGTCAATATTAATAGTTGAGTTTTCATAATTAAATATATTAAGTTATTTGATTACGATTATCCAATTACTGTGCCAATAAAATTAGTAAGCCAATTACATTAGTGCAGATTGTGTTTTAATGATCTGAAAAAACAACACTTTGTTAGTTTTGTAATTTTGTAAAAATAAAATAATTAAAATAAAAAAACCAAGAAACAGATTGAACTATTTCTTGGTTTTCCTAATTATTGAATGAAGAAAGAATTATTTTTTAGGTCCTTTATCGCGATATTGTTGCAATAATTTTCTTTTAAAATCCTCTTCTGCTTTTTTTAATTTTATGATTTTTTTTGCTGGTATAACACCCTTTATGTTGGCAATAAATTTTTTTCTTAATTGGTACAAATCATCTTCGGTATTTTCCATTTGCGCAAGTAGGGCAGCAGCTTCTTTCTCGCTCATTTTATCCAAGGCATCATCATCCATTCTGGATTTGAATGCTTTCATTTTCTGATTTTTCAAATCAAATTGTTTGTCATCAAAAGCATTGTAAATAGGCCAAAATTTCGAGGCTTCTTCTGTGGTCAATGACAATTCATTGGTGATGAAACCGACTTTTAACGCTCTGATTTGTTCTTTCTTTTCTCCTGTTGGTTGTTGTGCAAAAGTGTGAATTGAAAGTAAAAACAGTATGATAAGAAGTGTTTTGTTTAGAAATGTATTGTTTGTTTTCATTGTGTTTTAATTTAATATGTAGTGTTCTAAATTGCTGTCTTGCGAAAGTTCATTTTCTATGAGCTTGTCATCAATGTTCAAATCGACATTAATTTTTTGGATGTCTTTTTCATCAAGGAGATTGACTAAATCTGCATCGGAAACAGTGGAATGATAGCTAATGTAATTCTCTAATGTTGCTTCATCAATTTCTGATGAACTGCTGTAGAAATTAGTATAAACAACAGGAATGGTCAATGCTAAAACCAAAATAGCAGCTGCTGCATATATCCAAGTTTTTCTTTTGGAAAAAAGAGAAATTGTTTTTGGCTCTTCTTTCGGTAATTGTTCCATTACTCTTGCCGAAAAATTGTCAAAGTAATTTTCGGGAGTTTTAAATCCGGATTCAATTTTCGGTTCGTTATCTAGTTTAAATGTTTTCATGATATTCATTAGACTTAAATATAGTCAAAAAGTTTAATTTGCTGTTACAAAGGCTTCGATTTTTTTTACTGCATGATGGTATGATGCCTTTAAAGCTCCCACCGATGTTCCCAGGATTTCTGATATTTCTTCATATTTCAACTCTTCAAAATATTTCATTTTGAAAACCAGTTGTTGTTTTTCAGGTAATTGTATAATTGCTTTTTGCAACTTGATTTGAATTTCGTTTCCATCAAAATAAATGTCGGCTTTTAAATTATCGATGGTTTTGTTTTGTAATGTTTCCGAAGAAACTCCGCCTATTTTTGCTTTATTGTTCAAAAAAGTTAAAGATTCATTGGTTGCAATACGATACATCCACGAAAAAAGCTTGCTTTCCCCTTTAAATTTATTCAAATTTTGAAATACTTTCACGAAAGTATTTTGCAAGACATCATCGGCATCGTCATGAATCAAAACTATGTTCCGAATATGATTGTACAAAGGTTTTTGGTATTCTTTCAAGAGCTTTTGAAACGCCTGATTTTGCGTCTTTGGGTTTAATAATTCTTGAATAAATTCCTTTTCTTCTTGCAAGGCTATTATTTATGGGTTTAGACTGGAATTTATCAAAAAGGTTTAATTAAAATGAAAAAAGATTAAAATTCAGAAGGAATTTCTTTTTCAATTTGAGCTTTAGGAACCACTTTTTCCGATGTAGATGCCGGAATTGCTGCAGCTGGTTTAACCACCACTTTTTGTCTTATGGGATAATAAATTTCGGTAATCCATTTTGACGGGTTGTTTGTTTCGTTTTTGCCAATCGTGTATATTTCAAGGTGTGAAAAAGCGGCATCTGTACCGAGATATTTTGAATGAAGATATTCCGTTGCTTTGTCCAGCGCTTTTTTGTTATGGGAATAATGCCCCGTTAAAGTTGTTTTCAAGGCTTGGAACAGCGGAAGGGTTTTTGACGAAATATCGCTTCCTTCAGTGATGAAAATAGGATCTTTGATGGGAATGCAAATCGACAATTTTGTCAATTCATTTTTTGTATCATAAGTATGGTAAATAACAAATGGTTTGCCGTTGATGGTAATGTTGTTTTTTTTGCAGAAATCAGTAATCTTGGAGAAAACTATTCCAGAATTTTTACCCACTTTCGAAAATTCGCTGGTAAATGTCTGTGCCAAATAATAAGTTTCTGGTTTATCCACTAAACCATCCACTTTTATCGAAAAGGTATTGATTTCGTAATCCAGTTTCTTGTCTAAATTGAATAAACTTTTTTCAAACATGGAACCAAATATTTTATTGGCACCACCATTAAAAGCAGTCATTACCTTAAAAAGAAAACCCATTTGTCCTTTCGCTTTCCATGACACTTTTGTTTTTCCCAAAGTATCTTTGAAAGTTATGGAAACATCGGCTGAGTTGCCGTTATAATTTACTTTTTGAATTATGCTTTCGTTCTCTTTGGTATTTATGGTTTGAAAATCACCTTCTCCTTGTTCTCCTTGCCAAAAAAATGAACTGCCTTTACCTATTGTATTTTGTGATGGGGTAATTTTTATCAGGGAATCTTCGACTGCCAACGAATTCCATTCTTTCCAATTATTGGCATCATTGACATAATTAAATACAGCCGATTTTGGTGAATTGATAATCTTGCTTCTTTCAACCGTGAATTCTCCTTTTTGTGTGGCAACAAAAATGGACAATGCCACTAAACTAAGTAATAATAAAAGAAAAAGATATTTTAGAATTCTCATAATCGAATAGGTTAATTTCAGTGGTAAAGTTAGAAATTTTATCAATACGTTTAACTACAGTAAAAGTTTAATAATTTTTTTCTAATTCAAATTTGATTGGTGCCAATCAAAAAGTTGGATTGGTATTATAAAAATCAGAATGTCAAAAAGTTGTGTTAATAATGCTGTATTAAGCATCACTTTCAAGTTTTTTAGTGTTTCATAATTTTATCTTAAATATTATGCGCGCATTGTAAAATGTTTAAAAAATACATATTTTAGCCATTTTGTGTTATAAATAAAACAATAAAACATTTTTAAATCTATGAAATTACTTAAAATTGTAGGTGTTTTTATGACCGTTGGAGTTTCATTTGCGTGTAATGCACAAATGACAAAAACTACAGGTGTAAAAACTGCCCAAAATGATTCTTTTGAATATGTTGTCGAACAATTCGCCGATATAAAAGTTTTGCGTTACCAAATTCCAGGTTGGGGAAATCTAACGCTAAAAGAGCAAAAATTAGTATATTATCTTACCCAAGCCGGTTATTCGGGTCGTGATATAGGTTGGGATCAACATTATAAATACAACCTAAAAATTAGAAAAGCCCTCGAAAATATTTATGTCAATTATAAAGGGGATAAAACTTCAAACGATTGGAAAAATTTTGAAATTTATTTAAAAAGAGTTTGGTTTGCCAACGGAATTCACCATCATTATTCCAATGACAAAATCAAGCCAGTCTTTTCAAAAGAATATTTCAGCGGGTTGATGAAAGCCACGAAAACAAGTTTGTCACCAGCAATTGTGGAAGTTCTATTCAACGATGCCGATGCCAAAAAAGTAAATTTGGATGAGTCAAAAGGATTATTGGAGGGTTCTGCCGGCAATTTTTATGACAAAGGAATAACTGCAAAAGAAGCGGGCGATTTTTATGCCAAGAAAATTAGTCCTGATGAAAAGAGACCTTATTCTTACGGTTTGAATTCCAAATTAGTTCGCAATGCCAAAGGACAATTAGAAGAAAAAGTATGGAAAAGCGGTGGAATGTACGGCCCCGCCATCGACAAAATTGTTTATTGGTTGGAAAAAGCAAAAGGTGTTGCCGAAAATAAAGCACAAGCAGATGCCTTGGGATTACTGATCAGTTATTATAAAACCGGAAATTTAAAAACATGGGACGAATATAATATTGCCTGGCTTAAAGCCACGGAAGGAAATATTGATTACATCAACAGTTTTATAGAAGTTTACAATGATCCTTTGGGATATAAAGGTTCTTATGAAAGCATTGTTCAAATTAAAGATTTTAATTTGTCCAAAAAAATGGAAGTGGTATCTAAAAATGCTCAATGGTTTGAAGACAATTCTACTTTGTTCCCGGAACACAAAAAGAAAAATGTGGTTGGTGTATCCTACAAAACTGTAGTTGTTGCCGGCGAATCTGGCGATTCTTCACCAGCAACTCCAATTGGTGTCAATCTTCCAAACGCCGATTGGATTCGTGCCGAACATGGGTCGAAATCAGTATCATTGATGAATATCATTGATTCTTATGCAAAAGGTGGGGCAAAAGGAAAGATAGAAGAGTTTGCAAACGATGCAGAAGAAATTGCTTTGGCTGAAAAATATGGTGAATTAGGAGGCAAGATGCATACTTCATTACACGAAGTTATAGGTCACGCCTCGGGACAATTAAATCCAGGTGTGTTAACTCCAGAAAAGACCTTGAAAAATTACGCTTCCACTCTTGAAGAAGGAAGAGCTGATTTAGTGGGATTATATTTTATTTACAACCCAAAAATACAAGAATTAGGTTTGGTTGATGATTGGAAAAAACTGGGAATGCAATCCTATGACAACTATATCCGAAACGGACTAATGATGCAACTGGAGCGTTTGGAGCCAGGTTCCGATATTGAAGAAGCACACATGAGAAACCGTCAGTACGTAAGTGCTTGGGCTTTCGAAAAAGGAAAAAAAGACAACGTAATCGAGAAAATTACCCGTAACGGGAAAACGTATTTCAACATTACCGATTACGACAAACTACACGAATTATTTGGGCAATTGTTGCGTGAAATACAACGCATAAAATCCGAAGGAGATTTTGAAGCGGGTAAAGCTTTGGTTGATACTTACGGAGTGAAAGTAGACCAAAAATTACACGCAGAAGTATTGGAAAGATGCAA
Organism: Flavobacterium fluvii; assembly: GCF_900129545.1. Lineage (GTDB taxonomy): Bacteria > Bacteroidota > Bacteroidia > Flavobacteriales > Flavobacteriaceae > Flavobacterium > Flavobacterium fluvii. The sequence goes on from NZ_FQWB01000006.1 coordinate 33,913, forward strand.
ACAATTTGCATCTGCACCATACAGTGGTTTTGTAAACCCTGTTTTGGTTCCAAAATTGGATGCCAAAGGAGAAATTATTTCGATAGAAGTAAAGCAACCTAAATCCTTTGCGGAGCAAATGTTGAATTATTCCAAAAACTATAATTTCCTTCCATAGGATACTTTTTTTGTGTATCGCTATTTCAGGACTAGACAGATTGATAAAAAAAAAGGATGTCTTGACGGACATCCTTTTTTTTTTTTTAATCTAACGCTTAAAATAAATTTTTATCAGAAATAAAATCAAGATAAAAATGATGAATCCAATCAAAATCTTGTAATTTCCTTTGTAGAATATTTTGTGCAACTTGGCATCTTTTCTATAGGCGAAAATCATTGCGATAACAAAAGCCACAAAAAAAGCAGCTGCAAATGCTAATTGTCCTTGACTAAACATAGTTTAAATTTTTTGGGCAAATTTAGGCTTTTGTTTAGTAAAAGTTACTAATTTGCTCCCTCATTTAATCAAATAAAATTATGCAAAAGCAAATTAATGCCGTAAAAGAATTTCACACCGCTTTCAAAATTGGACATAGTGAAAATCCAATAGCCGATTTGGGCGAAAATAAAAAAATGCTTCGTTACAATTTGATGAAAGAAGAAAACGAGGAATATCTGGAAGCGGTTCTGAATAATGATTTAACAGAAATTGCCGATGCATTGGGCGACATGATGTATATTCTTTGCGGAACAATTATAGAACACGGTTTACAGCATAAAATTGAAGAAGTTTTCGACGAAATTCAACGAAGTAATATGAGTAAATTGGGAGAAGACGGAAAACCTATTTATCGTGAAGACGGAAAAGTGATGAAAGGACCCAATTATTTTAAACCGGATTTCACCAAAATTCTGAAGTAGTGATCATTTCATTTTGTCAAAGTTTGAGACAAAATATAAAAAGAGCGATTTTCAATTTTGAAAATCGCTCTTTTTATATTTATAATTTTGGTCTTATTTAAGAAACCTTAACTGTCCAACCAAATGGATCTTCAGAAAGTTTATTTTGAAGGCTGGTTAGTTTTTCTTTCAAAAATGAAGCATATGATTTCTCGACAGGAGCCAATTCATAATAAACATCTTGATAAGAGAATCCTTTGATAACACTTACCACCGCAGCAGTTCCTGCTCCAAAGATTTCTTTTAAAGCTCCGTTTTTGGCAGCTTCAACCAATTCAGAAACCAATACCGGACGAACTTCTACGTTGAGTCCTTCTTTTTTTGCCATTTCAATTAAACTTTTTCTGGTGATACCGTCCAAAATTCTTTCGCTGGTTGGAGCCGTCAATAAAGTGTCATTAATTCTAAAAAACACGTTCATTGTTCCCGCTTCTTCCAATTTGGTATGCGTGGCGTCATCAGTCCAAATTACTTGCTGAAAACCATCTTTATTGGCCAAATTAGTTGGGTAAAATTGCGCAGCATAATTTCCTGCCGCTTTTGCAGCTCCAATTCCACCGTTTGCGGCTCTACTGAAATGTTCTGCGATAATTACTTTTACCTCTCCAGAATAATATGCTTTTGCCGGAGACAAAAGAATCATGAATTTATAATCGTCAGATGGATTTGCAATTACTCCAGTTCCGGTAGCAATCATGAACGGACGGATATACATACTGCTTCCGTTTCCTTTTTGAATCCATTCTTGGTCTAATTTCAATAATTCATTCAAACCGTCCATAAAAATAGATTCTGGAACTTCAGGCATTGCCATACGAACGGCAGAATTATTGAAACGTTTGAAATTTTCATCAGGTCTAAACAACCAAATATCGTTGTTGTCATCTTTGTAAGCTTTCATTCCTTCAAAAATAGCTTGACCATAATGAAATACTTTTGCAGACGGATCCAATAAAAATGGGGCATACGGCTTGACGATTGGTTTTTGCCATTCGCCATTTGTAAAATCGCATTCGAATAAATGATCGGTAAAAACTTCTCCAAAATGTAAATTGTCAAAATCCACATTCTTTATTTTTGAAGTTGCGGCTTTTATGATTTCAATTTTGTTGGTCTGTGTTGCACTCATAATTAGTTATTCTAAAATTAAAACTATTTTTTATAAAAGTAGGATGATTCTACCCGAATTTACATTTGCAAAATTAAATAAAAATCATCAAATTACTTGTCAAAAAAACATTAATTACAGCATTTAATTGAGATTTATTTATCTTCCAAAAAAAATGGAAAATGGGGAGTTGATTTTATGAAATACATAAAAAATAGGAAAGTTTGATGGTTATACATAAATGGTATTTGACTAAATTTGGCCAAATATTGCATAATGTAACCCAAAAAATCCCAAAATCATTTTGAAAAGAAATATAATTCAAACACGTGACGGTTCCACCACCATTCATATCGAAGAATGGGACGAATGTTATCATTCCAGATTTGGAGCTATCCAAGAAGCCCTGCACGTTTTCATAAAAAAAGGACTCTCTTTGTTTGAAAATGATTCTGTTTCCATTTTGGAAATAGGATTTGGAACTGGTTTGAATGCTTTCATCACTTTTTTGGAATCTCCAAAACTGCAACAAACCATTCATTATGTTGGAGTGGAAGCGTATCCGGTTTCTGTAGAAGAAGCGGCATCGATGAATTATGTTGCCGAATTGGGTGTCGAAAACGAAAGACCCATTTTCGAAAAATTGCACGAATGCCGTTGGGAAGAACCCATTATGTTGCGCGAAGATTTTGTTTTCACTAAAAGGAAACAATTTTTTGCCGATATTGATGATAAAGAAAAATTCGATTTAATTTATTTTGATGCTTTTGGATATGACGTTCAACCCGAATTATGGAGTACGGCGATTTTTCAAAAAATGCATAATGCCCTTAAACCAAAAGGCGTTTTGGTAACTTATGCCGCTCGTGGAGTTATAAAAAGGAGTATGATGGAAGCTGGTTTTACCGTAGAAAAACTCGAAGGAGCACCCGGAAAAAGAGAAATGTTCCGTGCCAGAAAAGACGGATAGTCTTTTAATAAGTGTTGTATTTACACAATAGAAACACAACAAAATTTATGATATTCATTGACAATTTTGTGCATTTTATAAAATAAAATGTTATTTTTACAATGTTATTAAATTAAAGATCTAACCCTAAAATCTTAATTAACCATGTCCAAAATGATGTTTGATTATACTAAATCTGTGCTCGAAAGAGTCAGTTTCGATCCCTCTCTTTTTTGTAAAGAACTAGAAAAAGCAATAAAAGCTTTGTTGCCTTACGAAATGGATTTATTACGGGAATGGCTTTTAACCTTTACAGTCGAAAAGCCTGAATTAAAACAATGTTTGCTAATTGTAAATTCATAAAAAGAAGTAACCGCCTCAAAATATAAATTGAGGCGGTTTTTTTTTATTTCTTTTGAATTGGACTGATTATTTGAACATTTTGGAAAGCAATGGCACCTTTCACAACTCCGGAAATGGTAGTTCTAAGAGCGTCGATGATATGGATTTTCAATTCGTTTTTGGGATAAATCAGGCTTACTTCGCGCGCTGGTTTGGGTTCCTTGAAATGTCTCAATTTAGATTGGTCTTTTTCTTTTAAATCCAGGGTATGCAAATAGGGGAGCAGCGTGGTTCCCAATCCTTCATCTACCAATTTTATCAATGTCTCAAAACTGCCACTTTCCAATTGAAACGTGTTTTTGGTGGAAACACTTTGGCTTTTGCATAAATTTAAAATCCCGTCGCGGAAACAATGTCCGTCCTGTAGCAACAGAATATCGTCCAGATTCAAGTCGGAAACTTCTATTTCGGTTTTGTGTGAAATGACATAATTTTCTGGAATATAAGCCACGAAGGGTTCATAATACAGGACAATTTCCTTTATTTTTTCGTCTTCCAAAGGAGTTGCGGCAATGGCAGCATCGAGATGTCCATTTTTTAAGCGGAGCAGAATGTCATCCGTGTTTAATTCTTCGATGATGAGTCTTATTTTTGGATATTTTTTGATGAAATTATTCAAGAACATCGGCAAAAGTGTCGGCATGATCGTTGGGATAATTCCCAATCGAAATTCCCCGCCAATAAATCCTTTTTGATGTTCTACAATATCCTTTATTCTGTCGGCTTCAATGACGATATTTTTGGCCTGGTTCACGATTTTTTGGCCAATGTCCGTAAGCTGGATTGGTTTTTTGCTTCGGTCAAAGATCAGCACGTTCAATTCTTCTTCTATTTTCTGAATTTGCATGCTCAATGTAGGTTGTGTAACAAAACATTTTTCGGCAGCTAGCGTAAAATTTTTATGTTCGGCTACGGCCAAAACATATTGCAGTTGGGTAATTGTCATTGTATAGTATTTTGTGATGCAAATATAAAAACAATCAATTTAATTTATAGTACGCGAACTTTGTTATTTTTAAAAGTTTAGACAAAAATAGGTATTTATACAACTAAAAAGTTTTGGATTGTTAGGTAATGAACCTTATAACTTAGTTCTACATTGATTATATTTCTCTATTTTTGGTAAACTAAAACAACTAAATCAATGAGCGATTTTTATAAAAAAATATTAGACAACAATAAAGAATGGGTTGAATCTACTTTGGCATTGGATCCTAATTATTTTACGGATTTGGCTATGGGTCAAAAGCCGCCATTGCTTTGGATTGGTTGTTCGGACAGTAGAGTTCCTGCCAACGAAATTATTGGAGCCAAACCGGGAGAAGTTTTTGTGCATAGAAATATTGCCAATATGGTCATCCACTCGGACATGAATATGTTGAGTGTTTTGGATTATGCGGTCAATGTTTTGAAAGTAAAACATGTATTGGTTTGCGGTCATTATGGTTGCGGAGGTGTAAAAGCTGCCATGGGAAATGATTCTGTTGGTATAATTGACAACTGGATTCGTCATATAAAAGACGTTTACCGTTTTCATCATAAGGAATTGGATGCTATCGAAAATGAAACAGATCGTTTTAACAGATTTGTTGAAATTAACGTTATTGAACAAGTCTTTGATTTGGCCAAAACATCTATAGTTCAATCGGCTTGGAAAAAAGGACAAGAGTTATCTATTCACGGTTGGGTTTACGGATTAAATTCTGGATACGTAACCGATTTGAACGTCAATTTTAGTTCAGACAAGGATTTGGATGATGTGTATCAATTGAAGTTTTAATTTTACCAAGACCAGTAGAAAGACTACTTGGTCATACTTAGTTAGCCAAAAATTTGCAAGTTAATTTGCGAATTCTTGGCTTTTTTTGTCTTGAAAAACTAGGTTTAATCCTCGTTTTCCAAATTCTCGTTAAAAGCGGAAGGCAAGAGTGTTGGTATAAATTTGATGAAAATAGGGAGCAACAAACTTCCGCCAGGTAATAGAAATATGGCTAGAGACGGAATCGTTTTGCATACATCCAACAACTGTTTTCGCACTTTTTTCTTTTCTTTTTCATCCAAATCTCTTCGGGTGGAATGCGCCAATAGGAGCATTAATTCTTTGCTTTGCACAATTTCCTTGACCAACCTGTTTTTGTTGCGACCAATAAGGGTTACGACTGTTTGAGTGGTCTGGTCGTAAAAATGTTTGACTGGATTGGAGTATTTGAAATAAGGAATTTCGTTTTTGTATCGAACAATGAATTCATTGGTTTTTTCGATGCTTTCGGTGACAAAATCATCAGGAACCTCCATCAATTCAGCTAATTTGTGCAGAAAATAAGCTTCGTTGTTCTCGATGATGCCGTCGCTCCACAAAGCCATTCCCGCCATGTCGATCAAATAATTTTTTTCCAATTCATTCGTGAAATAATCCAGTTTCAGTTCTTCCAAGTTCTTGATGTTTACTTTCGAGAATTTACTGTACCGAACGGAGGATTCGAATAGTTTAATCAATAAATCGTCGTATTTCGATTTAGTGGATTTGGTGGTCAACGCCAAGGAAACGATGCTGATAATGGCTTCCTCGATTTTTTTTAAATATTTTTCTGGAATTTTTCCGTGAATCAAGTATTGGCGAAAAGCCAAAACATCTATAAAAAGCAGCGCATTGGTTACAATATGCGAAAAATTTTTGCTGATGATGTCAACATTGGTTTGAACTCGACTATCGATTAGTTTTTCCAAGGTCAAGGAAGGCGAGTCGTCCGGCAATATTTTCTTGAAAAGACTAAATCCTTGGGGATTCATTTGGTTGTAGAAAGCAACCGCTTTTGAAATAAAATTTTCGGGATTCTTTTCGTTTGAAGACAGTCCGTAGATTTCAAACAAGGTATTGAGAAGGGAAACTTTAGACGTTTCGTTTTGTAGCCAGCCTTTATTGTGTATTGGAAACTTTGTGTCAAAAGAAACAATATGACCATAAATAAATCCTGTTTTCCTGACATTTGTGTAAAATGTATTGGGATGTATTTCGACAGGAGGCAAAGAGGATTTTTGCTTCAAGAAAAATTTGTCTATCCAACCGTTTGCCGAAGGGTTAATCATTGCTTTTTTTTGAGCTGCAAAGCTATGTTTTTTTATGAATCAATTTGTACTTCATTTGATTTATAAAATGATTTCTTCAAGAATTTTTGTGAAATTTTTATTTTTTCATTTCAACAAAAAAAGTAGTTCCTTCGTTCAAGGTACTTTTTGCCCAAATGGTTCCTCCCATGGCTTCTATCTGGGTTTTGGTCATGAACAATCCGAAACCCTTGGCTTCCGGATGATCGTGGAATGTTTTTCTGATTTTAAAAAGACTGTCTTTGTGTTTCTCCAAATCAATTCCTAGTCCATTATCGGAAACAGACAGCACAATATTTCCGTTTTTTGCTTCGGATTTGACTTTAATTACGGGTGGTCTTGTTGGCGATTTATATTTAAAGGCATTGCTTATCAAATTCAGCAACAAGCTGTCTAGATATTTATGCGGATATTTAACTACAGGAGCCTCATCAAAATCAAAGTGAATATTGGCATTATGCAATTTGGTTTGTATTTCAAACCCAAGAAGTACCTTGTCCATTGCTTCTTTCAAAACAATTTCATCCAATTTTATTTCGGTGTCCTGTTTTACCTGAACGGTCTCAATCAATTCTTCAAAAACAGCATTTAAATGATTGATTGTATTGGTCATGTTTTCAATCAACTCTTTTTGATCTTCTTTGTCATCTGTTTCTTTTAGGAATTCGAGAAATGCACTGATGCTCACCATTGGTCCGCGCAAATTATGGGAAACGATATTGGTAAAATCAACAAGTTGTCTATTTGCTATTTCTAAAGTATTGGCATATCGGTTCAATTCCTCTTCTCCATTTTTTCTTTTGGTGATATCCGAGCGAATGGCAACATATTGATAAGGTTTGCCATATTCGTTCAAAAAGGGCACAATAGTGGTGTCAACCCAATAGGCAGAACCGTCTTTTGCTTCGTTTTTTATCTCGCCTTTCCAAACTTTTCCCTTGGCAATAGTGCCCCAAAGTTCCTTGATAAATTCTTTGGAATGATGGCCCGAGTTGATGATTCTGTGATCCTGTCCAATCAATTCTTCACGGGAATATTTTGATATTTTACAGAAATTATCATTCACGTGGGTAATAAAACCTTTTTGGTCGGTTATGGCAATAATAGCCGATTCTTCGAGAGCATACTTGTAATCGGAAATCTCCCTGATGGTTTTTTGAAGTTCTTCTTCACCTTTTTTTCTTTCTGAAATGTCGGAACGTATGGCAACATATTGATAAGGTTTGCCATATTCATTCAAAAATGGAACGATAGTGGTGTCAACCCAATAGGCAGAACCGTCTTTTGCCTCGTTTTTTATTTCGCCTTTCCAAACTTTTCCCTTGGCAATAGTGCCCCAAAGTTCCTTGATAAATTCTTTGGAATGATGGCCCGAGTTGATGATTCTGTGATCCTGTCCTATTAGTTCTTCACGGGAATATTTAGATATTTTGCAGAAATTATCATTTACGTGGGTGATACTGCCTCTTTGGTCGGTAATTGCAATAATTGCCGATTCATCAAGTGCATATTTATAACCGGAAATTTCTTTTATTGTTTTTTGGAGTTCTTCCTCTGCTTTCTTTTTTTCGGTAATATCAGAACCAATGCTTAAAAATTGATAAGGCTTGCCCTCTGTATCCAAGAAAGGAATAATGGTAGTGTCAACCCAATAAATAGAACCGTCTTTGGTTATGTTTTTTAATTCGCCTTTCCATACTTTTTTGTTCAAGATGGTATCCCAAAGTTCTTTAAAGAATTCTTTGGAATGGTAACCTGAGTTAACTATTCTGTGATCCTTGCCAATTAGTTCTTCACGGGAATATTTAGATATATTACAGAAATTATCATTTATGTGAGTGATAACACCATTTTGATCGGTAATGTCAACAATTGCCGATTCATCAAGTGCATATTTGTAATCGGAAATTTCTTTTATTGTTTTTTCAAGATCGTCTGTTTTTTTTAAATCATCTCTCATAGTCATGGCATCAAATTCCTCTACTGTAATAATAGTTAGGCATATTCAGCAGAAAATCAATATTTTATGCAAAAATAATAAATTTGAATCTACCAAAAGCAGATTTAATCGATAAACGGTCGTGTTTTATGAAAATTATAAGATTTTGTAGATGTTTTTTCGTACTATAATAAAATTTTGGTTATAGAGTCGAGAGCATTTTAAAATAAATTAATCTCTCGATTTTTTATTTTGTTGGCAAAGGTCAATTATGGAGTCAATTCTATTGTTTCGGGTTTCGGTCCTTTTGGCCTGATTTAACCAATAGAGATATCCTTTTCGATAAGAGGGACTAAAGTTTTGATAATTTTCAAAAGCAATTTGGTTTTGTTCAAATGCTTTGAACAAGTCTTCTGGAATAATTAAATCTTCAACGGCATCCAATGAATTCCAGGAGCCGTTTTGCTTGGCAATTTCAATTTTGGCCAATCCACTTTCGTGCATTAAATTTTCTGCAATGAGTTTTTCAATATAGGTTTTGTTCAGTTTGCTCCAAACACTTTTGTCTTTTCGGGGCGAAAAAACTTGTTTACGGCGTTCGTCGTCCATTTTTTTTACGGTCGAATCGATCCAGCCATAGCAAATCGCCACTTGAACGGCTTCTTCCCAACGCATACTTTCCAATTCGCTGCCCACTTTGTAGAAAATCAGGCAAATTCCCGTGGATTTATTATGGTTTTCGTGCAACCATTTCCGCCATTCTTTGGCATTTTTAAAATAGTGGTGTTCTTTTTTATCCAAATGTTTTGAAGTAATGGATTTTTGATTATAGAATAACGATTCCTGATGTTTGAGTCCTAATAAAACCGAGGAATCTTTATTTACCAACACCAAATCTAAAATCGTTAATCTACAATCAAAAATCTGAAATGATTTTTATTATTTTATAATTGCAGAACATGCCACTCTGGCGCCGGCATTTCCTGCAGGTTGGCTCGTAAAATCATCGGAGCCTTGATGAACGATCAATCCTTTTCCAAGAATGTCTTTGGTGGCATCTTCACATCCAATGCACCATTCGTCCGTGGTTAAAGTAATGGTTCCGTTTCCTTTTTCATCGGCCGTGAAATTGCCAATATCGCCTTTGTGGTATTCGCCAACTCCCCATTGTCCGTGTTTTTTGAAGGTTGGATTCCAATGTCCTCCAGCCGAAACACCATCGGGAGACGAGCAATCTGATTTTTCGTGAATGTGGATGGCGTGAACTCCCGGTTTTAATCCGGATACTTTGGCCGTGAATGTTACTTTTCCTTTCTTTTCCGTGAATGTGGCGGTTCCGGTTACGTTGCTGTTGCTTTTTGATTCGAATGCGATGTTCAAATTCTTGGAATCACTGGAATTGCTTTTTGTTTTGCATCCAATGAGGATGGCTAAGAGTAATGCAACGGAGAAGCTTATTTTTTTCATTGTATTTGATTTTGTAAAGTTGGTCAAATATAAGTAATCCTGCTTAGAAGATTGAAATCATTTGCAAAAAATCCATAGTTGCCATCGAGAAAAATTTATTGAGGATAATGCCGTTCAAGATCATGAAAATGTTGGCGTAGAAAGAGGAGAAATAATCTCCATTGAATTGAAATATAATTATATTATGGTGTTGAGACAAGGTGCTCATTTTACTAAAAATAATGTTTTAATATTTACAGTTTCGGCGACTTTCATACTCAATACTTTGGGAATATCTATGTTAAAGTCTTTTATCTTGACTTTGAAATCTGAAACAATTTCTAGGCCATTATCCACTTTTCTAAGAAAAACACTGGTGGAAATTTCTTTTGATTTTCCGTGTACTTCAAGTATTCCATTCATTTTATATTCTTTTGGGGAGTTTCCAATATTATCCCAATCAAAACCCTGGATTTTGCCATTAAAAGTAGCTTTTGGATATTTGTCGCTTTCAATATAATTCTCGTTAAAATGCTCTTCCATTAAAGCAACTTTAAAACGAAACCCTCTCATTAGGGCTAAACTGGCAATTTCTCCTGTTTTTATGTTCACCACGCAGGTAACGGACTCGTTTTTTGCCTTGACTTCTTCAAAAGACGGAACGGAGGCTTCAAAAATTATTTTACCCGTTTTGGTGATTTTTTTGTCTTGGGAAAAAGTCTTGAATCCAGTCAAAATAATAATAGCCGATAAAACTATAATTCGTTTCATAGAAATAAAAATAAATTATTCTGCAAATCCATTGTTTTTCCAATCGATAACTTGATTAATAGTGCTTTGAGGCAATCTTGTTCCGTTATATGGCATCATTCCAGCAGCACCTTGGGCTCTAGAAATTCGGTCAATTAAACCTCTGTTCATTACGGCGTCTTTCACGTTTTGATAAGTGGTCAATGACATTGGAGCACCGCCAGAAGGGGTGGTTCCATGACAGGAAATACAATTGCTGTCCATAATTGATTTTATGGTATTGATGTAAGTTATCGTGCTTGGGTTTGGAGTAGGAGTGGGATTATTCATCAAATCCGATTCGGAATCGTTTGAACAACTCACTAATAGAAATAATACAGATATAACGAGAAAGATTCGTGTTTTCATAATTATAGTTTTTATGTTAAAAAAATGAATTAAAAACCAATCATTAACGATTAATTGGTTAAATTTGTTTTAAAATAAGTATAAATATAATGAAAAATAAAATAATAATAATATTATTTATTTTACTTATTGTGGGCGTTGTAGGTATTTATCTTTATACTTACAAAGAGCATCGGGATATAACTAACGAAAAAGAAAGCTATAGTATTGCAGTAACCGATATTTTTTTGGAGTTTCAAGCTAATGAAATTTCTGCAAATCGTAAATATTTAGACAAAACGATTGAAGTTACAGGTAATTTGTCCAGCGTTGATGTTGCAACAAAATCGATTCTCCTAAATGACAAGTTATTTGCAACCTTTAAAGAAGAAGTGCCAAAAAAGCTTCAGCTTAATGCCAAAATAAAAATTAAAGGACGTTTTATTGGATATGATGCTTTAGTCGAAGAATTAAAAATGGATCAATGTATTTTTTTAACTCCGTAAATTATGCATTATGAAGTATTTACAACTATTTTTTTTCTTATTGGTTTTCCAATCGGGATTTTCTCAAACTGATATTTTTGACATTGCCAGAAAAGGCACAGTTGAGGAAGTGAAAATCGCAATGGAACAAAACTCCGAAATAATAAATTCTTGTAATGAACAAGGGTATTCCCCTTTGGTTTTGGCTAGTTATAGGGGAAATTTGGCTGTAGCCCTTTTTTTGATAAAAAACGTTAAAGACATAAATGGAAACAGTCCCATGGGGACTCCTTTGATGGCGGCTGTAGTAAAAGGAAACAAAGAAATAGTTCTGGCGTTGTTGGAAAAAAATGCAAATCCAAATTTAACTGATGCCAATGGAACTACGGCTCTAATTTATGCTGTCCAGTTTAAAAATGCTGATGTCATAAAATTACTTTTGAGTCATAAAGCAGACAAATCAAAAATTGACAATAAAGGAAAGACGGCTTTTGAATATGCAGTTTTTTCAAATGATGACGAAATTATTAACCTCCTAAAATAAATTTATTATGAAAAGAATAATTACATTTTTGATCTTGGTTATGGGTACGATTGGATTTTCTCAACAGAAGGAAACTGAAACTGTAGATTTGTTAACAAATTTTTCAGTTAAATTAAAATTAGACAATTCAAGTTCTACTGCCACCATGACCATCAAGGGGCCGTCTGATAGGTGGTTTGCCATAACATTTGGGAGTTTTAGTGGAGCCATGACTTCAGGTAATGATTTAGTTTATTATAATGGATCAACCTTGATAGATGCAACCCATAATGGTGAAGGAAACACTCCTAGTGATGATGGCGTGAATAATTGGACTGTTACAGGCAATACCGTTTTTTCAGGAACAAGAACCATTATTGCCACAAGACCTTTTGTTGCGGAAGGTTCAGATTATACTTTTAATTTTTCAAATAGTTCAATAAATTTGGCGGGATCACATGCCGTTTCCGCAATTAATTCGCCATTGCAGTATCATGGATCCAATAGATATAATGCTGGATCTGTATCTTTATCCTCTCTTGGAATAGATGATTTTTCTTTAAGTGCAACCCAAATTTATCCAAATCCGACAACGGGTGAATTTGTGGTGAAAACAAAAACTTTTCTCGAAAAAATAAACATATACTCCCAAACTGGTGCTTTTGTAAAAACTGTGGAAGTAAAGGATAATAGTGAAAATGTTGGGGTAAACATTAGTGGATTGCAGACTGGTGTTTACTTGATTGAACTGGTAAATGAAAAAGAGAAGAGTTGGAAAAAAATAGTGGTTGTTAACTAATCAACTTTTATGAAAAAACTATTATTTACCGTGTTATTCCCGATTTGTGTTTTCTCGCAAAACAGTTTGTTGACTGAAATTGACACTGCAAAAGCCGATACGAAAGTGGAATCGGCTTTTAAGTCTTTAAAAATTGTCAATCTGGAATCGACAAAACTTGCAGGAAAAGGCGATTTTTATTTGGTTGTTGCCCATCGATTCGACTACGTAAATCATGGGTTCGATGATTTTTTTGGTATTGACAATGCGAACACCCAAATTAAATTTGTATACGGATTCAAAGATTGGCTGACGGTACATATTGCCAGAAGCGGTTTTGAAGAAACTATTGATTTGGGATTTAAATACCGATTAGTAGCACAAGAAAAAGACGGATTTCCTTTTGCCATTGTGGGCTTTAACAGTATTGCGGTCAATGCCGAAATGAAAGAGGAAAATTATCCAAAGATGGAATTCGAAAATCGACTGACTTATGTCACCCAACTATTGATATCCAGGAAATTCACGGAAAAATTGTCGTTGGAAATTGCGCCATCCTATTTTCATGAAAACACTTTGAAAGATATTTTGGATGAAAACAATACCGTTATTTCACCTAATCCTCAAGACAATGATCAATTTGCCATAGGAATGGGAGGTAGGTATAAATTTGCCAAACGTTGGTCTGTTAATATGGATTATGCCGCCCATTTGAATAGAGCAAGCCAATCTATATATGAGAACCCTTTTTCGATAGGAGTGGATCTTGAAACTGGCGGACACGTTTTTCAAATGCATTTTACCAATTCTCGCGCCATGCATGAGGCTGGGTATTTAGGAAAAACTGCCGGTAGGTGGAGTAAAGGTGAAATTGCTTTTGGATTTAATCTGGTTCGTGTTTTTTAAGAATTTTTGGCAATGAAATTTAATTTTTCAAATAGTTGTAAAATATTTTTCAGGCTAAATTTAAATTAATTATACCAATGTTATAATGTCTTGTCTCTTAAGGTTTAATTTTCAGAAACCCTTTTGGGAAATACGAAGTCAATCATAATTTTAATTTACCTGGTGTGGTAGCCATTGGCGTTGCCATAATGGTTGGTTTTTTATTAGGACAATAAATTTAAAATTAATTGGATATGAAAAAATATTGGATTTATTTGATAATTGGGTTGATACCAATCATTTCCATGGGTCAAAAAGTAGAGACACAAACCAATGAAGGGAACTTGCTGATGACTGATTCCATAAAATCATTGATACCTGAGGATAGACAAAAATTATTGAAAAACATTGACGTTATTTTTAATACCCGCATGGGATTTGACAGTTATTTTACGGATAATAATCATGATATTTCAAATTTTAAAGTGAACCAGTTGCGATTGGAAATGAAAGGAAAAATACACGATAAAGTTTATTTTAGATTTCGTAGTAGATACACCAGGGAACCCGAACTGGGAAGTTTGGACAATATTACCAGAGCGGTTGACTTGGCTTGGGTAAAAATTGATTTAGCAACAAGAACCCAATTTTCTTTTGGTAAATTATGTGCTGATTGGGGAGGGTATGAATTCGATTTTAATCCAATAGACATTATGTCTTATAACGACATCATAAAAAATGCCGATAATTTCTTGGTTGGAGCCGGAATTTCCCACACATTAAAAAGTAAAAATCATACCTTTTCTTTTCAGGTATTGAATTCGAGAAACAGGACTTATGAAGAGCAATATGGAACAAGTGCACCGCCATCAATAAATCCATCGGAATATCCTTTGGCAACGGTAGTTAATTGGAGGGGAAAATTTTTTGAAGGCAAGTTTCAAACTACCTGGAGTTACAGCTTTTTTAATGAAGCACAAGGTGCCCACATGCATTATTATGCGCTAGGCAACAAGTTTAAAGGTAAAAATTTTGCATTGTATTATGATTTCAAATACAGTGATGAAGGCCTGGATCGTAATGGAATCATTTCAAGGATTATAGATAGCCAATATCAATATGCTGCCCAAGATGCTCTTTATGTGGAAAACTGGTTCAGGGGAGAGTGGGCTGTTGCTTCTAAAGTAACCTTGATACTGAGTATTTTTAATTGTGACCATTCTTGGAAAGGGAATCCAGATCCTAATGGGAGCAGCAAATTGTCGACTAGTTACGGTCTGATTCCAACCATTGAATATATGCCTTTCAAGGACATAAATTTGCGCTTTTTTGCGGGTTATGTAGCCAGGAAATATGATTTCGCTTCTTATGCAGAAAACGCTTTCGGTGCTAAAGATTTTACCACTGGTCAATTCAGTGTCGGCATTGTCGCGCCATTATTGGTTTTGTAATGCTGTTGTTGATTGTTTTTTTATGGAAAGTCTAAAAGAGCAAGTCGATTTACGATGATTTGCATCAATATTGTTTTTTGATTTTTTTAGTGGAAACTCATTTTTTTTCTTTTTTTTAACAATTGTTAAATATAAAAGTTGATTCCTTATAAATTTTTATAAATTAGTAAAAGAATTAAAAATAAATAATTTAAAACTAACCCAATGAAAAACAATAGATTAATTCTTTTTGTTGTAGTTTTTTTTAGTGTGCAAACTTTTGCGCAAGTCTATACTGACAAAGTTGTTGGAAAAAAGAACGAAGCAGTTAAAGACAGCCTTAAAACAACCGAATATCCCTATGCGCTACCAATATGGGGAGAAAAAGCAACAAAAAAAGGCTTTAAACTACCTTATTCAGCGGGTGTTTCCGTGAATTATTTTTGGCAGGAATCAGAGTTGGTCATTGATAATTTGAATGTAGGATTTAACAATGGTCCCCAATACAATTTAGACGAGATTGTGCGATTTAATGACGCCACCGCCACCGCCAATGCCATTAATGTTAGACCTGATATTTGGTTATTCCCTTTCTTGAATGTTTATGGTATCTTGGGAAAAGCCAAAACATCAACGGCAATCAATGCCGGAATATGGGTTCCCGATGCCGATAATAATTGGTCTGAAATTATGTCTTTTGGTTCTAAAGCCAATTTTGACGGAACCACATTTGGATTGGGAATTACGCCCACCATTGGTATAGGAGGAGGTTGGTTGGCTCTAGACATGAATGTTTCCTGGACAGACATCAGTGCCTTGGAAAAACCGGCACAGGCTTTCATTTTTGGACCTAGAATGGGGAAAACTTTTAGATTCAGCAAACCTGATCGAAATATAGCCTTTTGGGCAGGAGCTTTTAGAGTGCATTTAAAAAGTGAAACCGCTGGTTCTTTGCCATTGAATGGTTTATTGCCTACAGATGATCTACAAGAAAAAGTGGATAATGGTTTTGTAAAAGTGGCCGAAAAACAAACAGCGGTAGATAATTGGTGGAATGGATTGAGTAATGCTGAGCAAGCGAATCCCGTGAACAAAGCCAAACATAATACTGCCAATCGAGCTTTGGAAAGTGCTGGAAACCTCTTAACCGCAGTTGATGGTGCATTGAGTACTGGTTCTTCTTCAACCGTGCAGTATTCTCTCGAAAAAGCGCCAAAAGACATGTGGAATTTTATAGTAGGAACCCAATACCAATTCAACAGACATTTTATGTTGAGAGCCGAGTATGGGTTTTTAGGAACGCGTAAACAATTTATGACCAGTCTTCAATACCGTTTTGGATTGTAATTAATTCATGTTTATTATGAAAAAAGCTTTACTGGTTGCCTCCTTGCTGTTCTGTATTCAATCAGTGAATTCACAAGTATTGATCTCCTTGATTTTTGGAGACATGCTTAATTCTCCAAAAGTGGAGTTTGGTTTGGATGGAGGTGTCAATTTTTCGACGATATCCAATCAAGAAGGGGCAAAATACAGGACGGATTTCAATCTGGGGTTTTATTTTGATTTTTTGCTCAAGAATCCTTCATGGGCCTTGAATACTGGAGTAATCGTAAAATCAACCATGGGAGCCGATGGTTTGGCTGTTTATTCCTTGAACGACCCGGTTTTGGATAATGCTTTTGCAGGAGGTCACGTTGACAGAAAAATAAATTATTTTAACGTGCCCATCATGATCAAGTACAAATTCGAAAACAATATGTATGTCAAAGCAGGAACGCAATTAGGCTTGCTCGGTAAAGCTTTTGATGAATTCAAGAACGATTATGAGGGCGAAAATTTGGAGTATAAAAATAATATTAGAGACCGAATTCACGTTGTTGATGCCGGCTTGGCATTAGGCCTAGGTTATCGCTTAATGGGAGGTAACGGAATGAACTTGGGAGTCAATTATTATTATGGTTTGGTAACCGTAATGAAAGGAGATTCTAGTCCCAAGCAATATAACCGTTCATTTTACATAACAGCAGGAATACCAATAGGTAAAGCAAAAGCGGCCAAAAAAGCAGCTGAAAAAGAGACATCAGAAAAAGACGCCAAAAATATTGGTAAATAGAAAATAATCTTATACATTTGTTTAGCATTTTTTTGAGAATTAGACCAAAAACAAACAAAACTTAATATTAAATAAAACTAAAAACTATGAAAAAACTATCAATTATTGCAGTGATTTTTTTAAGTGCTTTAGGTGTTAGAGCCCAAAGTCAAGGAGATATAGGTCTTAATTTGTATGGAGGTTATACTTTTGACGATGAAATCCATTCCGACTTTTCCTCCATTGAAATTAAAGGAGCTTTCCAATATGGATTGGGTGCAGAATTTTTTGTAAGACCAACAAAATCCATTGAATTGAAATACCTTAGAATGGACACCAAAACTCCTCTGTTTACACCAGCTCTAGGGCCGGGACAAGACAATATTGGAAATGACAGTTCAGCCATCAATTATGTTTTAATTGGAGGTAACAATTATTTCCCAACAGGCAATCCAAAGTTGCTTCCTTTTTTAGGTTTGGATTTGGGAGTTGGTTGGGCATCAGGTGACAATAATTCAAGTGCAAGATTTGCATGGGATTTCAAAGCTGGTGTAAAAATAAAAGCTTCAGAAACAGTTGCAGTGAAATTGCAGGCTTATTTCCAGACTATTTGGGCTACTTATGGTTCAGACACGTATTATTATCCAGGTTGGGGTTATGTTTCTTATCCTAGTGATGCATCAATTTATCAATTTGGTTTAGGAGCTGCTCTCGCATTTGACTTCAAACGCTAAAAAAAACAATAAAAGAAAAAGCTGCAATGTCGACAAGATTTGCAGCTTTTTTTGTTTCATTTTTTGTCGTACAGTTTCCTTTTAATAATTTGAACCAATGCATTGTCAATCGAATAAGCCTTTATTTCCATTTTCAAGGATGAAAATAATTTTTGGTATATTAATTTGTTTCTTTTATGTTTCGGTTCAAGGTCAAGATCTGGAACCAAGAGCATACGCCAATGTTCCTAAAGGGATAAATGTTTTGGCACTTGGTTATGGCTTTATTTCAGGAAATGTGCTTACCGATCCAGCATTGCCGATCAAAGATTTCAAGTTGAGTACCCATAGTATCGGCATTAACTATATCCGCAGTTTTGGCATTGCAAAGAAACTGGCCAGGGTTCAAGTGTCTTTGCCTTTTGCGGACATGCAAGGACAATTGATTCAAAATGGGGAACAAATTACGGGTTCCCGAACCGGCATGGCAGACATGCGCATTCGACTCGGGGTTAATTTAACGGGATCTCCTGCTCTGGACAGAAAAGATTTTCGACAGTATCAGCAAAAAGCCATCTTTGGAGTGAGTTTGGTCACCTCGGTTCCCACGGGAAGATATTTCGAGGATAAAGCAATAAATCTTGGAAGCAATCGTTGGGCATTTAAACCAGAAATAGGCATTTCACGAAGATTTACACACATTTATACAGAAGCTTATTTTGGAACTTGGTTTTACACCAATAACACTGAATATCTCACCAATAAAGAATTGAAACAGGAGCCAACTGTTACTTTTCAGGCGCATGCCAGTTATTATTTCAAAAATCAAATGTGGGTGGGACTCAATACGAATTGGTACAAAGTGGGAGAAACAAGAATTGACGGTATTCCTTCTAAAACAATAAATGACTGGAGGATTGGTGCCACTTTTTCGGCTCCAATTTCAAAGGCACAATCTTTGCGGTTGCAATTTCATACCGGGTTAATGTCAAATCTTGGATTAAATTATGATTCCATAACGTTTGCTTATCAGTATGTTTTCTTTTAGAAAAGTACCATTAAAAAAAATATTTAAATTTAAACTAACATGAAAACAAAATTCAATTACAACTTGGTTAGTTTTTTAATACTGACTGTTGCATTTTTTTCTTTTGCAAATGCAAATGCCCAAGAGAAAACAAAAAAACAAATAAAAGAAGAAGCCAAAATAGCAAAACAGAAGGAGGTAGCGCTTTTGGTTGATTCCAAAGAATTTGTTTTTTCTCCAAGAAGTGTTAGCCCACAAGGAGGAAGAAACATAACTTTAAGCGATACTTCTTATGAGATGGAATTCCATCCTGATTTGATCAAGAGTTATTTGCCTTATTTTGGCAGAGGCTATAGTGGAGTTACATATGGAGGAGACAACGGAATGGATTTTGAAGGGAAACCTACCGTTTACACCGTAGAAAAGACGAAAAAAAACTATATAATAAAAGTTGAAGTCAGGGGAGAACGCGATTCGTATACCATAATGCTTTCGGTACATCTTGAGGGAGGAGCCTATCTTACCGTAAACAGCAATAATAGGAGTTCTATTTCTTACGATGGCGATATTGAAAAACTTCCTAAAAAATAGTTTTGCTTGAAGGATAAATCTATAAGTGAACCATTTTGAATTGCGTTCAATTAATTGGTTTCTTTTATTAAATACTTTATTAAAAACGCATTCAATGTTCAAAAAATCAACTGTTTTGGTACTGGTCCTCATAGTACTTCTTGTAATCTTTAGGGTATTTATTGTGGATAGTTGCAGTTCCAAAGATGTTGAATATACCGAGATTGAGTCCAATAATAATGCTTATGTTGGGGATCAGTCATGCAAAAAATGCCACACCACCGAATTTAATCAATGGCAACAATCACATCACTATATGTCGATGTTGCCGCCAAATGATTCTACCGTAAAAGGGGATTTCAACAACGTGACCTTCACTGCCGATGGAGTCAGCAGTCGCTTTTTTAAAAAAGGAGCCAAATTTTTTATCAACACCGAAGGTGATGATGGCAAAAACCATGATTTCGAAGTAAAATACATCTTTGGATTTACTCCATTGCAACAATACCTGATTCAATTTCCGGGTGGGCGCCTGCAAGTGCCCAGACTCAGTTGGGACGTGAACAAGAAAAAATGGTTCAACCAATATGCAGGACAAAAAATAGCTTCGCATGACTGGCTGCATTGGACAGGAAATGCCCAAAACTGGAACACGATGTGTGCTACTTGCCATTCGACCAATCTAAAAAAGAATTATGACGTTGCGACAGACACTTATAAATCGAGTTACAGCCTGATCAATGTCAGTTGCGAAAGTTGTCACGGAGCAGGAATGCAACACGTTGATTTTATAAACGGCGATGATTATAAATCGGGAGAAAAAGTGGCGGGAAATTTTCTGAAACAGACTAAAAAATCAACACAAACCGAACAATTGAATACTTGCGCTCCTTGTCATGCTCGCGTGTCGGAATTGAGTGGTTCTCATATTGCCAGCAAAGAGATTATGGACAACTATATTCCACAAATACCGAATACCGAATTTTTTCATGCCGACGGACAGGTGGATGACGAAGATTATATATATACTTCTTTTTTGCAAAGTAAAATGTTTGCAAAAGGACTGGTATGCAGCACTTGCCATAATCCCCACAGTACGAAATTGAAGCGTATTGGCAACAAAACCTGCACACTTTGTCATATTCCAACCAAATATGATGTGCCAAGTCATACTTTTCATCCCAAAGGCAGTCCGTCATCGGAGTGTAAAAACTGCCATATGCCGGGCAAATTGTATATGGGCAATGATTTGCGTCATGATCACAGTTTCAGGGTGCCCCGACCTGATTTATCAGTAAAATATGGTACTCCCAACGCTTGCAGCAACTGTCATAAAGACAAATCGGAAAAAACTTTGGCGGATGCCATAATCAAATGGTATGGACCCAAAAGAAAATATCATTTTGCCGATGATCTTGTTCCTGGAAGTAGGCTAGATGCCAACAGTGAAAAACATTTGACCAATCTTATCGACAACAAATTTGTTCCAAAAATAATCAAGGCCACCGCCACTTTTTATCTTGGCAGTATTCCAACACAAACCAGTTTGAACACAATCATGGCTAGACTTGCCAGCAAGGAAGCACAAATTAGGTATCGAGCATTGAGAAGTTTGGCTTCATTTCCAGCCGAAAGTTGGCGTGATGCCGTGGGAGCTTTACTTTCAGACAAGGTGAGGGCGGTTCGGATTGCCGCAGCCGATCTTTATCTTGGTATTCCAGTGGAACAAATACCAAGTGAATATGCAAAAGCCTTTTCATCTGCCAAGATTGAATTGGAAAAATCGCTTCTATATCAAACCGATTTCTCTGTGGGAAATGTTATGTTGGCCGATTATTACATGAAATCGCAGGACTATGCCAATGCCGAAAAGTTTTATTTGCGAGGTCTAAAAAAAGATGCCAACATGAATTATGCCCTGCTTAATTTGTCTGTGGTTTACAACCTGCAAGGAAAGAACAAACAAGCTTTGCAAGCATTACAATCGGCCATGAAAAATGATCCGAAAAATGACCGTGTTTATTATAATATGGCCTTGCTGCATAATGAAACAAATAATATTCCCGAAGCAGAAAAATCGTTTGCCAAAGCGATGGAGTTGAAATCGATGAATCCCAAAGTATATTACAATTATGGATTGCTGTTGAATCAAAACAAGAAAACCAAACAAGCCGAAACCGTTTTGCTCAAAGGAATAACGCTTATTCCATCTGATCCCGAACTGTATTATGCACTTACTTTTGTTTACATTCAATCCAACAATAGGGTAAAAGCCCAGCAAGCCGCCTCGAAGTTGAAACAATTAGATCCCAATAATCCTAACTATCAACAAATTTTTAGCAATCTTGGTATTTGATAATGAAATATTTTGGATTCCATTTTTAGTTTTTTTTTGTTAAAAAAACATTTTTTTTTTAAATTATGATTTGTACATTTACTTACTGACACCATAAATAAAATCTTATGAAAAACACTAACTCAAAAAGGTTTAAAAGCCTATTGGTCCTCTCTATTGTTTTTGTGTTCAGCAGTTTAAACACGAGTGCCCAAACTTCGGACAGTTCGGCTAAACCTGAAAAAGAATTCAAGAACACGATTCGGTTCAACATCACGAATCCCTTGATTTTTGGCGGTAAATCTCTTATTTTTGGTTATGAAAGAGTATTGAAAAACAATAAGTCATTCTCCATCAATATAGGTCAAGCGTCACTTTCTCCTTTTAGTTTTGTTGATGACAGCGAGTTGAAAGCCAAATCAATACTTAATGAAGGAGGTTTTCATATTTCGGGAGATTATCGCATTTATTTGTCTAAATTGAATAAATACAATGCTCCAAGAGGGGTATATGTGGGACCTTATTATTCCTATAATACTTTCAACAAGGAACACAGTTGGGAATTTACCAAAGATGGGACAGGACCACCCCAAACAGTGGACTCGGACTTGAAAATCAATATTCATACTGTTGGGGTTGAATTGGGTTACCAGTTCGTGTTTTGGAAACGGTTATCTGTCGACATGATTCTTTTGGGACCTGGAGTTGCTGGATATAAATTAAAAGCAGATGTGGGAGGAAATTTATCCGATGAAGATCGACAATTGTTTTTTGACAAGTTGAACGAAGCATTGAAAGATAAATTCCCGGGCTATAGCGGTACAATAGGCAATGATACTGGCGAGTTTCAAAGAAAAGGAACTAAAAGCACCACCAGTTTGGGGTATCGTTACATGATCCAGATAGGATATCGATTTTGATAGAAAGTATTCCAAAAACAAATTATAAACAAACAAAAACAAATATGAAAAACAAACTATTTTTAGCAGCGCTAGCCATCAGCTTATTTACTGCATGTGGCCCATCAACTCAAATTGTAAAATCTTGGTCAGATCCTTCTTTGAATGGAACGACCATCAAGCCTTTCAATAAAGTGTTGGTTATTGCCCAAATGAAGGATGATTCTTCCCGAAGAATTGCTGAAGACAAAATTGTGGCTTCATCACCAAGAGGAAATTTCGTGGCTTCATACAGCTATCTAAAACCAACCCAACAAGACCAAAAACTGGTAGTGGCCGATTTATTGAATCAAGGTATTGAAGGTATTATTTTGATGCGTTTAACCGATATTGAAAAAACTACCGATTATGTTCAAGGTACCACTTATTATGGTGGCTGGGGTTACGGTGGTGGTTATTACGGCGGTTACGGCGGCTGGGGTTATGGTGGTGGTTATTATGGCACGCCAGGATATTACGAAGAAAACAAGACCTACTATGTGGAAACCAATATTTTTGACGTGAAATCAAATAAATTGCTTTGGTCAGGAACTACTTCAACAATGAATCCTACCAAAATAAATGAAACTTTAGACGAAATACTTTTTGCCGTAAAAACAGAACTTACGAATAAAGGATTGATTGTAAAAGAAGAGCCTAAAAAAGAAGCTAAAAAGAAATAGTATCTTCCGGTAAATAAAAAAGCAGGCCATAAAGGACAATTGTCCTTTATGGCCTGCTTTTTTATTATAATGTTCCAGATTACTCTTTATTCGAGGATACATGGAGGCAAAGACAAGGCATTCACTTTTAAAAAATAAAAAAGAAGCCGCGAATTCCACGAATGAACACGAATTTTTACACTCTTAAAATTGCACAAATTCTTTTTAAAAAGAGAAAATTAGTGTTAATTTGTTTCTATTCATTATGAATTTGTGCTAATTCGTGAAATTTGTGGCTAAAAAAATTAAAAAGCGAATGCCCTGAGGCAAGAATAAATTATCCGTATTTTTAGCCATAATTTTATAAATTTGCAATATGAGTAAAAGATGTAGATTTTGTTTTAGTTTATTGCTGATTATTTTTATGCAATTTTGCGTAATTGCCCAAACTGCCAGTGATTCCTTGAAGTATTGTCCAGAAAAATCCCTTCAGGAACTTTTTAAAAAGGAGGACTCCGTTCTTGTTTTGAAACCGGTAAAAAATAATTTTTTTCTAATAATACCCGTTATTGGTTCGCAACCTGCCACGGGTTTTTCATACGGTTTTGTTTCCCAATATACTTTTAAGGGGAAATCTGAAAAAGACAAATATTCCTCCGTAAATCTTGGAGCTACTTATACCGAAAAAAAACAGATGCTTCTTAATTTTAAAAACAGCGTGATGCTTAAAAGCAATAAAGTGTTTTTGAGTGGAGACTGGCGTTTTTACATTTTTTCACAAGCTAACTATGGGTTGGGAACCGATATTATTCCTCGTCGTTCCAACGACACTGGTTTTGACTTGAATGATTTGAAAGAACCAATGAATTATAATTATTTCAAGTTTCATCAAACCGCTTCTTGGGAAATCAAAAACAACTATTATGTAGGTGCTGGAGTGCATCTGGATTGGTACACCACCATAACGGACGAGAATCTAAATGTTGCTGAAGGACAATTTACCAATCATTACAATTACAGCAAAAAATACGACTATAACGAAAATGAATATTTTGTAAATGGCGTGAGTCTTAATTTATTATATGACTCCAGGGATAACCAGATTAATACCAATCATGGGATGTTTGCCAATATCAATTATCGATTTAACCCGGCTTTGAGTACCAATCAGCATGCGAGCAATGTGCTTTTTATGGAATATCGTTATTTTATGCCCTTAAGCAAACTCAACAAGCAACATGTTTTTTGTATATGGGCAACGGGTCAGTTTGTGACGATGGGCACGGTTCCTTATCTTAATTTGCCATCCCTAGGCTGGGATCAGCGAAGTCGAAGCGGAAAAGGATATACCCAAGGATTGTTTCGTGGTCAAAAAATGGTGTATTTTGAAACAGAATATCGATTTCCCATCCTTTGCAGTAATTTAATCAGTGGAACAGTCTTTGGAAATTTGACTACGGCCAGCGACAAAGATCGCGACATTCGGCTATTTCAACATATTCAGCCGGCGGTGGGAGTTGGTTTGCGTATTTTGATTGACAAGGCCACAAGAACCAATCTAATCATGAATTACGCTTGGGGACGCCATTCCAAAGCATTTTACCTGAACGCAGGAGAAACATTTTAGAATTGAACCAAGTTAATTTTTAATTGGTTGATTTCTTTATGTTTACTAATTTAGTTGACTTGAAAAAAAATAAAAAATTATAGGGGAAACTATTTTTTTGATAGTAAATAAATATTTAAATTTGATTGAATTTAACCAATTAACATTTACAAATTTAAGATTATGAAAAAAGTATTTTTAATAGTATTGGTAACACTTACTTCTGGTGTTTTTGCTCAAAATGCAGATAAAGAAGATCTTGAAATCATTCAAGGTGTTTATGGAAAATCAAAGAAAGAATTGGCCCAGACTTATATGGCCATACCAGCAGCACAAGCTGACGCTTTTTGGAAAATTTATGATGAATTTGAGGTAGAACGTAAAGCTCTAGGTACAGCCAAAGTTGCCGTTATAAATGATTATGCTGCAAATTTTGCAAACCTTACCGATGAAAGTGCTAATAAAATTGCAAAAGCGGGATTGAAAAACAATTTGGATTACCAAAAGTTGTTTTCAAAATATTATGACAAATATAAAAAAGCCGTGGGTGCAATTAATGCAGCAAAAATAATTCAATTCGAGAACTATATGCAGACTACGGTGCAGTCTGAAATTCAAAATTCTATTCCTTTTGTTGGAGAAATTGAAGCGTTAAAAACAAAATAGAAATGTTTTTATTTTATGCCATAAAAGCGCGGTGAAATAGTTCACTGCGCTTTTTTTGTCAGCCAAGTTCAACATATTGTTGATTAGGTTAGTTACATATTTTCTTTTAAAAAAAACTATTTTATATTATCAAATTTATAACGTAAACATCATGAAAACCATTGTTTTAACATTCGCTATTTTATGTATGACATTCACGTCTTGCAATTCAACCAAATCTGTTTCAAAAACCACGGCAACACTTGAAGGAACTTGGCAATTGAACTATATTACCGGCCCCAGAATAGCATTTGACGGTTTGTATCCCAACAAGAAACCAACGATTAATTTTGACTTGAAATCCAGCAAGATTTCGGGCAACAATGGTTGCAACCAATATTTTGGCGCATTATTTCTGGACGGCAACAAGATTAATTTCAAGGAATCCAAAATCGGGATGACTATGATGGCTTGTCAAGGTGAGGGGGAAACCACTTATATGAAGACATTGGAAAAAATAGATTCCTATTCCATTTCTGAAGATGGAAAAACATTAAATTTTATTATGGGAGATATTGCGATGATGCGTTTTGAAAAAGTGGACACAGTTGTAAAGTAGGGAAAAACTAGTCGATTAACTTGATTTGCAGGAAAAGTACATTTGTATTGTTTACATCAAATACTACAAGGCCAACAATTCACGTTATTCACGTTGAATAGTAATCAATACAACATTCAAACCAAGTATTCTATTACAATTATCGTTTTGTTTGGGTATTTGGGTACCAATACAGCTTAATAGGCCTAGCTTTGTTCAAAGAAAAGGATTCCTGTAAAGGGATACCATAAATAATAATCATGAAAATGAAACACAAAGAAGTGGCCTTGATCAGTTGGAATTTGTTGAAGAAGACCTACCAGGAATTTGATGATGACAATGCAATAAAACTGAGCGCTTCGCTGTCGTATTATACCATATTTTCATTACCGCCATTGTTGATTATCATTATGTCCATTTCAAGTATTTTCTTCGGACGTGAAGCGGTTACGGGGAAATTTTTCGGTCAAATAAATGGAATGGTGGGCAATGAAGCGGCACTCCAAATCCAGGAAACCATCAAAAACATAGAATTGTCCGACAGCAATGCCTTTGCGGCGGTTTTTGGAGGTACTTTGTTGCTCATTGGTGCTTCGGGTGTTTTTGCCGAAATTCAAAGTTCCATCAATTATATTTGGGGGTTGAAAGCAAAACCGGACAAGGGGCTTATAAAATTCATTAAAAATAGGCTTATGTCGTTTTCCATGATTGCTTCGGTAGGTTTTTTGTTGTTGGTCAGTTTAATGGTGAACACGGTCATGGACATTATCAACACCCGTTTGCTGGTTTATTTTCCCGATTCGACCATTTATTTGTTTTACATACTCAACATACTGATTTTGTTTGCCACTACGACCATATTGTTTTCTATTATTTTCAAAACGCTTCCCGACGGTGACATTGTCTGGAAAGATGCCTTGATAGGTTCCAGTTTCACTTCTTTTTTCTTCATGATTGGCAAATTTGCCATTGGTTTTTATTTAGGCAGTTCAACCGTTGCCACCGTATATGGTGCTGCTGGTTCGGTCATTATTATTTTGATTTGGGTATATTATTCGGCCATAATCTTGTATTTTGGAGCCGAATTCACTAAAGTATATGCCAATGCCCACGGAAATAAAATTATCCCTAATACCTATGCCGTTTCTATCAAGGTGGAGGTTACGGAGCTTCCGAAGAAATAACTAGTTTTTGTTTTTCTTGATTTTTTAGCTTAAAATTAATTTTTATCAAAGTTTTGAAATTTACCAGCCTTTTTCATCATAAAAACTGTTAAAATTTATATATTTGTTCTTCACAAAAAGGATGTTTTTGAATGAATACCTGAAATTTAATTTAAGAAAAGGTGAAACAGCATTTCCTCATAAAAAAGCTAAAAGTAAAATACTGGATTGCAGTATTGGCTTATTTTACCAATATAATTGGATACTCTCAAGATGTTGATTTGACAAATGTGAGAATCATAAAACTGGATGAAGCCATACAATTGGGAATTCAGAATAACAATCAACTTAAGATAGCCAACACGGATGTCGCTATAGCCAATGAGAACCTAAACCAGACTCAAATAGCCAAATCTCCCGTTATAGGCTTGAATATGGGTTATAATTATATTGGAAATCCCAAAGTCTTTGAGGGTTTTTATGAAAAAAACATCACTGTTGATTATTTTAACCAACAGGCTTCCGCCAATATTTATGCGTCCATGCCCTTGTATTACGGGGGAGTAATCAATAACCAGATTGACAAGCAAAAACTAATAGTCAGTATGCAGGAATCGGTTGCCAAGATGACGGAAACAGAAATCAAACAAACCATTACCACACAATTTTTTACTCTCGAAAAACTATACAAGCAAATTGAGGTTACCAAACAAAACATAGTCAATACAGATTTACGAATCAAACAGTTGGAGTCAAGAGTTGCCAATGGACAAAACCTTAAAAGTGATTTATTGAGAACTGAATTGCAAAAGTCAAATTTTGAAGTGGCGGTTTTTCGAAGTTCCAATTCCATAGAGTTGATTAGTAATTATTTGGACATATTGACAGGGCTGCCTACCAATACCAAATTAAAACCTGTATTGGATGGGATTTTGATTCCGACAAAAGAAGTGAGTTTGGAAGAAAGTTTGAATGAAGCCTACCAAAACCGTTTCGAAATCAAAAGATCTGAAATTAACGTAAAGATAGCCGAATCTTCTTTGGATATAACCAAGAGCGGTTACAAGCCTTATGTGAATGCCAATTTGCTTTTCAATACACAGTACCCGGCACAATGGCCTGATTATTCCAATAATATTCTCAATTATTGGGCAGCCGGTGTTTCTCTCAATTGGGATATTTCCAGTTTTTATAATATAAAACATAGAGCCAATGCGGATCAGCAACAAATAGATAAAAGCAATATCGCACTTGATGCTACCAAAGATGTAATTAACCAAGATGTAAAAGCAGCTTATGTTCGCTTTACCGAAAGTGTTAGGAACATTACAACTTTTAAAAAAGATGTTGATTTGGCACTAAGCAATTACAAAATTGTAAAAAGCCGCTATGATAATGATTTTGCTTTAATCAGTGATATTGTTGACGCCGAATTACAGTTGAATGAAGCAAAAATTTCGCTGAATAATGCCAATATAGATGCGATTATTCAATACTATTCTTTACAGTACGCTATGGGGAAACTTTAATTTTTTAATATGAGTGAAGATAAAACAATCAATGAAGCTGCCGTTAAAAGCGAGAAAAAGAGAAATAGAATATTGACTATTCTTTCTTTTATTTTCCTGCTTGCTGGAGGACTATGGATTTTAAGTTTGTTTTTTGATTTTAGCAGATATGAAACCACCAATAATGCCCAGGTTGATGCTTACATGAATAACATTGCGGCACGAGCAACGGGGCATATTGCAGATATTAAATTTGAATCGAACCAATTTGTTCATAAAGGTGATACTTTGGTAAAACTCAATGATGAAGAATACATTATAAAAGTGAAACAAGCCGAAGCAGATTTGGCTATAGCTGAAGGAAATCTACATTCATTGGAACAAACGATAATTACTTCTACATCCAATCAGGCGGCATCTAAAGCAAAATTGGCAGGAGATTTGGCCGATTTGGAGAAAGCCCAAAAAGATTACGAACGATTTAAAAATATGTATGCGGATTCGGCTGTAACCCGCAATCAGTATGATCAGGTGGTTTCCAAGTTACAATCGACAAAAGCATATCTTAAAGCGAGAGAAAATGAATTGTTGGCCAGTGGTTCCATTACCGAACAAAGCAAAACTAATTTAGAGGCCGCCAGAGCAACTATAGCTCGAAAACAAGCCGATTTAGATGCCGCAAAATTGCAGTTGTCTTATACCGTAATTAAAGCTCCAATTGATGGATTTGTGGGTGAACGTACTTTATCTGTCGGTGATTTGGTAACTACCAATCAGGTGGTTGCCTCGATAGTATTGAAACAAAAATGGGTTACGGCAAATTTCAAAGAAACCCAGGTTGAAAAAATTAAAGCAGGGCAGGAGGTAACCATTACCATTGATGCACTCGACGGCAAAGAATTCAAAGGAAAAGTAGTCGGATTTTCGCCAGCAACGGGTGCTAAATTTTCGATGGTGGAACCTGATAATTCAACAGGAAATTTTGTAAAAATCACCCAGCGTATTCCTGTAAAAATAGTATTTGAAGGACAGGCTGATGCATTAGTAGAAGTAAAACCAGGAATGAATGTTACGGTTGAAGTAAAAAAATAAAAATGGGTGCATTAAAAAAAGGAGGTATTTTGAATCTGGTTGGATTATACATCCTTACCATTCCTTTTTTTAATGCCTTGAATGTGACGACTTACGATAATTCACAAATATTAGGACATTTTGGTGCTTCGACTACTGTTTTTGCTTATTGCAGTTACATTCCTTTTTTTGCAATGATAACCTTCATACCTTTAGGATTAAAGATAGGGAAGCAAATTCCATTACGCACTTTGATTTTATCGGCGAGTTTTTTGTCCATACTATTCAATACGGCTTCTTTGTATTCTATTAATATTTTTTGGTTTACTTTTTGGCGTTCACTCGTGGCCATTATTTCTGTTACAGGAATATTTGCCTCTATGATTCCTATTATACTAAAATACAATCCGGCTTTTAATATGCCCATTATGTATGGCATTATCCAATTTATTCTGCAGGGAAGCCAACATCTGTATAAATTTTTTGGAGCAAAATTTACCAGTATTCACAATTGGACTTTTGGTATTTACTTTTTGAATATCAACTTTTTGGTGTGTATTCTTTTGGCCTGGTATTTTTATAAAAAAGACTTGGCACCAATGAAAGCGAAGTTTCAATTCGATTGGAGAGGCTGGCTGATTTTGATTTTCTTTCTTGCGCTAATTCTTTTTCTTTGTGCCGAAGGGCAGACCAGAAATTGGTTTTCGGATCCTAAAATAGGTATTGCCGTTGCCTTTTTATTGATTATAGTTGGGATTTACTTAATTCACGTTCGTTTTACCAAAGAACCTTTAATCAATACAGACGTTTTCAAATACAAAAATGTGGTAATTGGTTCGCTTCTCTTTTTTTATACGGGATTAATGAATGGAACGGGAAGTGTGGTTACAGGTTATATGTCGGGAGTGCTTGGTTTTGATGCCGTTTATCAGGCAAAAATCCATTTAGCGATATTGATAGGCCTTTTTATAGCCATTCCGTTATCGACCTATCTTTTGTACAAAAGAATCTATTTGGCCACCATTTGGATTGCCGGATTTGCCTGTTACGGAATGTTTCACATTATTCTTTTTTTTCGATTTTACCCTGGTATTACCGCTACCGATTTTTTACTACCTTTAATCTTCAAAGGATTGGCAATAGGTTTTTTGTATCCCATTTCGGCATTGTATATTTCAGAAGGAGTTCCCAAAAACCTGGGCGATTCCCGAATGATGAGTGGAGTGATTTCCCGTATTGTTTTTGCCACTATGTTAGGTGGAGCTATTTTAGGTACTCATATATCAAATGTCAATATACATCACAAGACAGGTTTAAGCCAGCAATTGTCATCGGCTAATCAACAAGCGCAAACGAAATTATTGAATACAAAATATTATTATTTACATCAGGGATTATCAGAAGTCGAGGCGCAGAAAATGGCAGAAAAAAGCCTTTCCAACCAAACATCTCAGGCTTCCATATTACTGGCTTATAAAGATATTTATTTGGTAATGTCGGCTATTTGCTTTCTGCCTATCATAATTCTTTTGCTGTTCGGACTCGGAAGAAGACCAATTGGAAGGGTTGAATTAGAACCAATACCTTTTTAACATTACATTTATGGAAAGAATAAAGAAATATCGTTTTTTAAATCACCTTTGGGACCAGGAAAGTGGACTCAGTGGAATGCTTATTTTACTTTTTGTAATGCATTTTGTCCTGATTCCAATGTTTGGAAGCTTTTCCTTTTTTTTAGTGGTACTCAATATCTTTTGGATGTTGTTTCTTATGGCGGGTATTTTTGCCTTATCCAAAAGCAGAAAACAGGCAGTATTGATTTCCATAGTTCCTGTTTTATTTATTGTCTTTGGTTGGATTAGCGCTTTTAATCCCACACCATTTACGATACTAACAGATCTTATTATTTCCATAAGTACTTTTTTGTTGTTGATCGTTTTGGTGCTGCTTAAAGTCTTCGAACCAGGACCCATTACATCTTATAGAGTAATTGGTTCCGTGGTGGTGTATATGTTGATGGCCAATATTTGGGCAATTGTATATCAATTTTTTTACCTGCATATTGAAGGCTCTTTTCAGGTTACTTTACCACCATTTGAATCGAATAGCTTGGATGCCAATTTTATGTATTTTAGTTATATAACCATTACCACGACTGGTTTTGGCGAAATTGTTCCGCTGCATCCAATGGCTCGTGCTTTGGTACAGGTCGAAGCTTTTATAGGGGTTTTGTATCCCGTAATTCTGATAGGTCGTTTGGTTTCAGACGCTAATTCAGGTAGTCAAAAAGAAAATTAAACAAATCTAAATTCTATTTATTACATCAATTTAAACCAAAATAACATGAAAAATTCTAAAGAGATTAAGAGTAAACAGATTTTCGAAACAATTTTGCAATTAGGGCTCGTGTTCCTGATTTTAGGATTTTGTTTTCAACTTTTATTGCCTTTTATGATGCCAATTCTTTGGGCAATTATATTGGCAATTACATTCTATCCCATATTCGATTTTTTACAAAAGAAATTAAAAGGAAGAAAAAGCCTGGCTTCATTCTTGATCATTGCAACTATATTGGCACTTATCATTATACCAACAGTTGTCTTTTTTAATTCGGTGACAACTACACTTGTCGAATTAAAAGCAGGAGTAGAGGATGGCTCGTTAAAAGTGGCGGCACCGGGACAAAATATCAAAGACTGGCCAATAATAGGGGATAAAGCCTATAATTTCCTTTATGCCTTGTCCACCGATTTAGAGAAAGGATTATTGGAATACAAAGCCCAAATCGTGGAAGTGTCAAAATCTGTATTGGGAAGTATTGCCAGTTCAATAGGTTCTTTGCTTCAGGTTATTCTGTCGGTTATCATTGCCGGAGTTTTGATGGTTTCGACAAGCGCCCAAAATTTAGCCACCAATTTCATCAAAAGAATATCAGGTGATTCGGGCGAAGAATTTTTGAATATTTCAGTATCAACCGTATATCAGGTGGTCAAAGGAATTCTGGGTGTGGCCATTATCCAAACCTTGATTCAGGCCGTGGGACTTTTTGGTTGTGGTGTTCCTTTTGCGGGCGTGCTTACGCTTTTGTGTTTGATGTTGTCCATTATTCAGATTGGGCCAATTATCATCAATCTTGGTGTGATTGCGTATCTATTTTCATTGGACGATACCACTTCGGCATTACTTTGGACCGTATTTTTCATCGTAAGCGGACTTTCCGACAATGTGCTGAAACCATTATTGCTGGGAAAAGGTGCCATGGTGCCCATGTTGGTAATCTTCCTGGGAGTGATTGGTGGTTTTATGATGTCAGGATTCATCGGTTTGTTTGTGGGACCAATCGTGTTTTCTATTGGGTATAAATTGTTTGAAGCCTGGATGGATGACAAACCCGAAAAAACTATCGCAGAATAATAATTTACTTCATCAGTTGGCAAAAGCTCGTTTGGGCGTGCCACCATAAAGAAAAGGAGCCAACTCATTACGTTAATGAGTTGGCTCCTTTTCTTTATGGTGTCGGGCTATCCGCGCTACTTCGGTAGCTAGCTGCTATCCCTCACGCGTGCGAAGATACGCTTGCTGGTGGTAGTAAAAGTTGTCATACTCTAAAATTGGAATATCACCTATATAATCTTTTACCGCAGCTATAATTTCTAATTTATTTTTTGACGAAATGTTTTTTCCTAAAATAATTTTATTAAAAGCTTCCCGAGGTAACCTAATTTGGCGATCAGTTATTTTTGCTGGTGATTCCCAAAACATATGTGTTCTATATTCTTTTTCGAAATTCCATTTATTTTCTTTTGAAAAAATTTGACTAGTTCGAATTTGATGCCACGTCATTATTGGTTCCGGAAGTAAAATAGGTAACTCCTCGACATAACTTACTGCGCCTCCTCCTCCTAAGTATTCAAACATTATACGTGAATTATAACCAATACAGAAACCTTTTGTTGAATTTGCATATTTTTCCCACATAGCATCTAGACACGGTTCAGCTGTTAAACTTAAGACTCCCAATCTCATATCGTGTTGCTCACTATAAAATTTTTGATAGTTTTCTAAATATGCCTGATTCTTTAAAAGTTTTTGCTTTGCCCATTCTCTAATATCTTTTCTATGTTGTTGTCTTGTAAAATGTGGATTTGCCATTTTGGATAATCGCATAGCAAATGCCATTGTTTGTTTTTCATTAAGTAAATCATAACGAACAGGGATTTTACAATCTACTTTGTCTTCAAAAGAACTTGGAGCTGCTAAATACACTTCCCGATTTTTTATATAACGGTCGTGGTGATTGAAATTCCAATCTCTATATTTATAAACAATCGAAGGAAATTCCCCATCATCTAATGTTCCATGATATATATTTGTGATTTCCATAAAACTAAAAAGGTTCTAAAAACAAAACTGATTTTCACTTACTAATTTAGTTGTAATAGTTTCTCTTAATCCAATGATATTGGGCATATTGGTGTATTTTGTAAAACGGCGCAATCCCATCAGCATCATTCTTTGTTCATCGCCTTCTGCAAAAGAAATAATACTTTCTTTCCCTTTTTGGGTAACCACGTCAACGGCTTTGTATAAGTACAGTTTTGCCATTGCAATTTGCTCTTTTACGGCATCTTCTCCAGCTTTTTTTGCCAATTTTTCGGTTCTCAGAATGGTAGATTCTGCCATATAAATTTCGATCAGAATATCAGCAGAAGCCATTAATAATTGTTGGTGGGCATCTAAATCGGGCCCGTATTTTTGCACCGCACCTCCGGCAACCATCAAGAATGCTTTTTTCAATTTGCCCAACATTTCTTTCTCTTCAGAAAATAGTTCCGAATAATCAGGCGTGTCAAAAGATGGAATTCCCATTAGTTCTTCCTGGACTTTTGTTGCTGGACCCAACAAATCAACGTGACCTTTAAAGGCTTTTTTGATCAACATTCCCACCGAAAGCATTCTGTTGATTTCATTCGTGCCTTCATAAATACGGGCAATTCTCGCATCACGCCAGGCACTTTCCATTGGAGTGTCTTCCGAGAATCCCATTCCTCCCAAAATTTGGATGCCTTCGTCGGAACAATTTTGGATGTCTTCGGAAACTGCGACTTTCAATATGGAACATTCTATGGCAAATTCTTCAATGCCTTTTAGTTCAGAATCTTGGTGTGATTCGCCATTGGCCTCACGATCTTTAATTTTGTCTTCAATATCTTTTGCAGCGCGGTAGGTCGCACTTTGACCCGCATAACAAGAGGCTGCCATTTCGGCCAATTTGTATCTAATAGCCCCGAAATGTGAAATAGGCGTGTTGAACTGCACTCTTTCATTGGCATATTTTGTGGCATTTGTAATTACGCGGCGTTGTGCATCCAAGCAAGCGGCAGCCAATTTAATTCGACCCACATTCAAAGCGTTCATTGCTATTTTGAAACCATTTCCTCTTTCGGAAAGCATGTTTTCGACAGGAACTTTGGTGTCGGCAAAGAAAACTTGTCGGGTGGAAGAAGCGCGAATTCCGAGTTTGTGTTCTTCTTCATTCATTGAAATGCCGTTGTTGGGGTCGTTTTCAACGATAAAACCAGTAATGTTCTTGTCGTTTTCAATTCGTGCAAAAACGATGAACAAGCTGCAAAACCCTGCATTGGTTATCCACATTTTTTGCCCCGTAATTTTATAATGTGTTCCGTCTTCAGATAAAACGGCTTTTGTTTTCCCTGAATTGGCATCCGATCCAGCACCCGGTTCGGTCAAGCAATACGAACCAAACCATTCACCGGAAGCCAGTTTTGGAACGTATTTTTGCTTTTGCTCTTCGGTGCCGTATAAAGTTATTGGCAGGGTACCAATTCCGGTATGCGCTCCAAATGCAGACGAAAAAGAACCCGTGGCACCCGAAATATAATCGCAAACGAGTACGGTATCGACAAAACCCATTCCCATTCCGCCATAAACTTCTGGAACGGATATGCCCAATAGCCCCAATTCAGCTGCTTTGCGCATGCATTCGACCGTAAAGGCAAAATCTCGTTTTTCGAATCGATCTTTATTGGGCCAGATTTCTTTGTCGATAAACTCTTTTACAGAGTCGCGCATCATTAATTGGTCTTCGTTGAAATCTTCAGGAGTGAAGACATCTTCGCATTTTGTTTCTTTTACGATGAATTGACCACCTCTTGTTTTATCTGCCATGGCTATATTTTTTAATATTATTTTCTAATTACAACAATTCGTAAACCTTGCTCCGCAAAGTCTCCGACTTTGTGGTTGCGTTTAAAGGTCTTCGACCTTCCTTACTTCGGTCAGAGACCGCTTTTCACATCCTCAAAGTCAGAGACTTTGCGGAGCGTAATATTATAATAATTCATAAATCCCTGCAGCGCCTTGTCCTGTTCCCACGCACATTGAAACGATTCCGTATTTGTTTCCCCTGCGTTTCATTTCGTCGAATAACTGGACAGACAATTTTGCACCTGTACAGCCCAAAGGATGTCCCAATGCGATTGCTCCACCGTTGACATTCACGATATCGGGATTTAATCCCAATTCCCGAATTACTGCCAGTGATTGCGAGGCAAATGCTTCGTTCAATTCGACCAAATCAATGTCTTTCAATTCCAATCCAGCTTGCTTTAAGGCTTTTGGAATGGCTTTCACGGGACCAATTCCCATAATTCTGGGTTCAACTCCTGCTGAAGCAAAACTGGCCAAACGAGCAATGGGAGTGAGGTTTAACTCATTGACCATTTCTTCATTCATGATCAAAACAAAAGCGGCTCCATCACTCATTTGGGATGAATTTCCCGCAGTCACGCTTCCGTCAGCTGCGAAAACAGGTTTTAATCCTGCCAATGCTTCTATGGAAGTTCCGGCTCTTGGCCCTTCGTCTTTGTTGACCACATACGATTTGTTTTCTTTTTTGCCATTCTCGTTGATAAAAGTCTGCTCAATGGTTATTGGAACAATTTGTTTGTCAAACTTGCCTTCGGCTAGCGCTTTCAAGGCTTTCATATGGGATTGATACGCAAACTCGTCTTGGTCTACTCTCGAAATATTGAATTGTTTGGCAACGGCTTCGGCAGTGAGTCCCATTCCCCAATAATAATCTTCGTGACCTTCTTTGGCAACGGCATAATCGGGTGTGGGTTTGTAGCCGCCCATTGGAATAAAACTCATGCTTTCGGCTCCACCGGCAATGATGCAATCCGCCATTCCAGACTGGATTTTGGCAGTCGCCATTCCGATAGTCTCGATTCCTGAAGCGCAATATCTGTTAACCGTTACACCCGGAACATCGGTTACTTTTAATCCCATCAAGGAAATTAATCGTCCCATATTCAATCCTTGCTCGGCTTCCGGCATCGCATTTCCAACCATTACGTCGTCAATGCGTGTTTTGTCGAAATCAGGCAATTCATTCATCATAAAATGAATGGTTTCTGCCGCCAATTCATCAGGGCGTTTGAAACGGAATACTCCTTTTGGTGCTTTTCCAACGGCAGTTCGGTATGCTTTAACTATATAGGCTGTTTTCATTGGATGTTGTATTTAGTAAATTGTATACTGTATATTGTACTTGCGAAATGACTATTTGTTTTCTAATGTAGTTTGCAACTTATTGATCATATTTTGTATATGTTGTATTTCAGCTTCTAGAAAATTAAAATCTTCTTGGTTTATAAATTCTAAATTTTTACAAATTATCAATTGAGTTTCAAATTCAAATGCAGAACCAAGCGAAATTCCTAAAAAGTTGCTAAAATCTTTGCTTGTTTTTCTTCCGCAACCCTCGGCTATATTTGATGGAATTGAAACGGCACAACGTCTTATTTGTGAGGTAAGTCCATAAATTTCTTCTTTTGGAAAACTTTTTGTTTTTAAATAGGTGTTGGTAACTAACTCAATTGCTTTTTGCCAAACCTTTAATTCTTTGAAATAATTCATCTGTTAAAATTTTTACATTATACAATTTTTACAACATACATTATACAATCAATTCCTCAAAGGTTTTCCTTTGGTTAACATAAATTGAATCCTTTCCAGTGTTTTTCTTTCTGTACATAAACTCAAGAAAGCTTCTCTTTCGATATCCAATAAATATTGTTCGGATACCAATGTTGGTTCGGATAAATCGCCGCCAGCCATTACATAAGCCAGTTTGTTGGCAATTTTTTTGTCGTGTTCGGAGATGTATTTTCCGGCAACCATTTGGTCGGTTCCCACCAAGAACATTCCCAAGGCTTGTTTTCCCAAAACCTTGATGTCATTTCTACGAATCGGCTGGGTGTAACCCGCTTCGGCCATTAACAAGGCGTGTTTTTTTGCTTCGGCAATCTGGCGGTCTTTGTTCACAACTACAACGTCTTTTCCGTGCTGTAAGACTCCCAAATCAAAGGCTTCGTGTGCCGAAGTCGAAACTTTGGCCATTGCAACAGTCAGGAAATATTCTTGCAGCACATTCAATTC
Source organism: Flavobacterium fluvii (assembly GCF_900129545.1). Lineage (GTDB taxonomy): Bacteria > Bacteroidota > Bacteroidia > Flavobacteriales > Flavobacteriaceae > Flavobacterium > Flavobacterium fluvii. The sequence goes on from NZ_FQWB01000006.1 coordinate 72,433, forward strand.
CACATCGTTTTTGCGGAATAAATCGGAAGCTCTCAACGTCATTTCTTTTGATCCACCGCCACCTGGAATTACGCCAACTCCAAATTCAACCAATCCAATATAAGTTTCTGCGGCAGCAACCACCTTGTCTGCGTGCATGCTCATTTCACAACCGCCACCCAAGGTCATCCCGTGAGGAGCAACCACGACTGGAATTCCTGAATAACGTACCCGCATCATGGTGTCCTGGAACATTTTGATGGCCATGTTCAGTTCGTCATATTCTTGTTCGACCGCCATCATGAATATCATTCCAATATTGGCACCCACGGAGAAATTCGCTCCTTGGTTTCCAATAACCAAACCCTGATATTCTTTTTCAGATAAATCAATGGCTTTGTTGATGGCTTGCAACACATCACCACCGATGGTATTCATTTTGGATTGGAATTCCAAATTCAGAATTCCGTCTCCTAAATCTTGTATGATTGCTCCGCTATTGCTCCACACTTTTTTGCTTTCGCGAATGTTGTTCAAAATGATAAAAGCATCCTGTCCTGGAACTTTGAATTGCGATTTATTTGGAATATTGTAGAAATAAGTAGCACCTTCTTTAACGGAATAAAAACTTGAAGTTCCAGAAGCTAACATATCAGTAACCCAAGTTGCTGGAACTAATCCTTCGGCTTTCATTATTTCGATTCCATTGGCAACACCAATCGCGTCCCAAATTTCGAAAGGGCCATTTTCCCAACCAAAACCGGCCTTCATGGCATCGTCAATTTTGTATAATTCGTCCGAGATTTCAGGGACTCTGTTGGAAACATAAGCAAATAATCCGGCAAAACTTTTTCTGTAGAATTCACCTGCTTTGTCTTTTCCTTTTACCAATACTTTAAAACGATCGATGGATTTGTCAATGGTTTTTGTTAATTCCAAAGTTGCAAAAGAAGCTTTTTTGGCAGCACGATATTCTAATGTATCCAAGTCTAAAGAAAGAATGTCCTTGTCTACTTTTTTGTAAAAACCTTGTCCTGTTTTGCTTCCATACCATTTGTTTTCCATCATTTTTGTGATGAAATCCGGCAATTTGAATAACTTGTGAGCTTCATCATTTGGACAGTTTTCGTAGATACCATTGGCAACGTGAACCAAAGTGTCCAATCCAACGACATCAACAGTTCTGAAAGTAGCCGATTTTGGACGACCAATCACTGGGCCAGTCAATTTATCCACTTCTTCGATGGTTAATCCCAGTTCTTTTACCAAATGAAACAAACTCTGGATTCCAAAAATCCCAATTCTATTTCCAATAAAAGCAGGAGTATCTTTGGCCACAACCGAAGTTTTACCCAAGAATTTCTCCCCATAATTAGCCAAGAAATCCAATACTTCAGTTGAAGTTTGTGGACCAGGAATAATTTCGAATAATTTCAAGTAACGCGCTGGATTGAAAAAGTGGGTTCCGCAGAAGTGTTTTTGAAAATCTTCGCTTCTTCCTTCACTCATAAAATGAATTGGAATTCCAGAAGTGTTCGAAGTAATCAATGTTCCCGGTTTGCGGTATTTTTCGATTTGTTCGAATACTAATTTTTTAATATCCAAACGTTCCACAACTACCTCAATAATCCAATCAACATTAGCTATTTTAGCCATATCATCGGTTGTATTTCCAGTCGTGATTCGACTGGCAAATTTTGGATGATAAATAGGGGATGGTTTTGATTTTAAAGCATTCTGAAAATGTTCGTTGACCAAACGATTGCGAACAATTTTGCTTTCCAAAGTCAATCCTTTTTTGGTTTCAGCCTCGGTAAGTTCGTTTGGAATGATGTCCAAAAGCAATACTTCGACGCCGATATTGGCAAAATGACAAGCAATTCCTGAACCCATAATACCGGATCCAATAACTGCAACTTTTTTAATAGATCGTTTCATTTTAAACGGTTTATAGTTTTTGTTTATAGTTTTACTTTACGTAAAATTTCTCCCATGTGAGGAGGGTTTTTATGAAGCTTGAATATTTTATGGAGTTAAAATATTTTCTTTTCAGTGATTAACTCGTTGATGATTTCAGCAACTTCAATAAAATTTTGTAGTTTTTCTTCCGAAACATTTTGTTTTACGGCTTCATTAAATTTGAGTACCGTTTCTTTTGATAATTCTCTTTTTTCTTTCCCGAAGTCGGTCAAATAAATAAGAACACCACGACCGTCAAAAGGATTTTTCTTGCGAATAATCAATCCTTTTTCCTCCATGTTTTTCAGGGTTCTTGTAAGGCTTGTAGCCTCCATTCCCATTTTTGGCCCCAGGGTGGTTGAAGGAGTTCCTTTGTCTTTATCAATAGACAACAAGGTGAAACCTGTTGCCATTGTGGCACCGTAATTTGAGGCTTCTTCGTTATACATTCTTGCTACGGCTTGCCAAGTGGCACGTAGTATGTAATCTATGGTTTTGTCTTTCATGCGTAATAGTTGGTTTGTTTTGGTCTTCGGTATTCCAAATATAGTAAAAAATGCTATGCACGCATAATAATAAGAATTATTTTTTTAAAATTATTTCATTTTTATAAAAAAACTCCCCAATAAATTGAGGAGTTGATACGTAAAAACATAAAATAATGAAAATTAAAATTTGCTGTATTTTATTTATTTTTTGGTGGTCTTTAACCGTAAATTTTATCAAATAGATTTTTATATTTTTCCATCACTATTTTTCTTTTTAGTTTTAGGGTGGGAGTGAGGTGACCACCAGAAATAGACCAAACATCTGGCGTTAATTCGAAACGCTTGATTTTTTCCCAGTTTCCGAATTTTTCATTCAAGATATCTATTTCTTCCTTGATGCGTTCTATAACTTTTGGATTGGAAACAATTTCTGCATTGGTATTGTCTACTGGAATTTTATGCAGTTTTTCCCATTCCCTGATGAATTCAAAGTTGGGTTGAATGAAGGCTGCCGGCATTTTTTGCCCATCGCCAATCACCATGATTTGTTCAATGAAACGTGATTGTTTCATCGCATTTTCCAACAACTGTGGAGAAATGTATTTACCTCCGGAAGTTTTAAACATTTCTTTCTTTCTGTCCGTAATTTTAAGGAAACCTTCGCTGTCAATTTCGCCAATATCGCCCGTGTGGAAATATCCACCGGCTAAAGCTTCTTTAGTCAAGGCTTCATCTTTAAAATAGCCCATCATTACATTGGGACCTTTGCAAAGAATTTCTCCGTCTTCGGCAATTTTGACTTCCACGTTGTCGATCAATTTGCCGACGGTTCCCACCTTGAAACCAAAATTCCGCATATCATTTACGGCAATTACGGGCGAAGTTTCAGTCAATCCATATCCTTCCACAATTGGCATTTCTGCTGCCGCAAACACTCTGGCTAATCTGGGTTGTAAAGCTGCACTTCCTGAAACCAATAAATTCAAATGGCCTCCCAATCCTTCTTTCCATTTGCTGAAAATGAGTTTTCTGGCAATTTTTAACTGAAATTCATACCAAAATCCATTGGTACCATAGGGTTCATATCTTAAGCCTAAATCAACTGCCCAAAAAAATAATTTTCTTTTTATTCCTGTCAGTTCCAGTCCTTTAGAATAGATTTTGTCATAAACTTTTTCAATAAGCCTTGGTACGCAGGTCATTACGGTTGGTTTTACTTCCTTTATATTGTCGCTTATTTTTTCAATCGATTCGCCAAAATGTATGGAAACACCATAATATTGGAATAAATATAAAACCATTCTTTCGAAAATATGGCAAATGGGCAAGAAGCTCATGGCACGACCTTTTCCCTTTTCGAAAGGAATTTTTGAAGTGCTGCTCAATACATTGGATACAATATTTTTATGCGAAAGCATCACGCCTTTTGGTTTTCCGGTTGTTCCGGAAGTGTATATTATGGTGGCCAAATCTTCAGATTTGATGCTGTTTTTTCGTTCTTCGACCTGGTCTTGATTGCCTTGATCTTCCCCAAGCACAAGTAGTTCTTTCCAATTTTTGCAATCTTCAATCTCGTCAAAAGAAAACACCTCTTTAAGATTGGGAAGATTTGCTCTTACCAGATTTATTTTTTGCAACACTTCAATATCGGACACAACACAATAGATGGAACCGGAGTGATTGAGGATGTATTCGTAATCAGTTTCAGAAATAGTGGGATAGATGGGAATAGTTTGTGCCCCGGTTTGTAGAATACCAATGTCCATGATATTCCACTCGGTTCTATTATTGGTAGATATTAAGGCAATTTTATCCTCTTTTTGAATTCCCATTCGCAATAATGCCCTGGAAACGGCATTGGCTTTGGCTATATATTCCTCGGTCGATGTTTTAACCCAAACACCATTATACTTGGTGACCAAAGCATCCGGAATGTTGTAATGCTTTAATTGATAGTATGGAAAATCAAATAATCGGGTGATTTCGGTCATTTTGAATAGTATTAATTAGATGCAAATTAGTAAAAATTATGAATTTTGGACTATCCTATATAAAAAAAGAGTTACTATTTGTGTCGAGTCAATTTAATCTTTGAACGATATAATAAATTTCGTTCCCACATTGACTTCGCTTTCCACGGTGATGTTGCCTCCCAGGCTGTTGACGTGGTTGTACACCAAATAGAGTCCGATGCCTTTGCTGTCAACATGATTGTGGAATTTTTGGTGCAAACCAAAAATCTTGTCTTTTACGACATTCATGTCAAATCCAAGTCCATTGTCCAAAAAAATCAATTGGCTGATTCCGTTGGTTTTTCTGGAATGAATGGAAATAATTGGCAAACTGCCCGGTTGGGCATACTTAATGGAATTGGTTATTAGATTTAGAAATATGCTTTCCAGATAAGCTTTGTTGAAATTAATTTTTTCCAGTTCAGAAAAGTCCACGCTAATGGTGGCTTTTGAATCTTGAATTAAAGAATTTATGGAACGTGACACTGTATTTAGGGATTCGTTCAAGCTCAATTCTTCAATTTGTGCAACATTATTTTCCTCCAAAATCAAGATGTCCACATAATCATTTAAAGCCTGCCTCAAACTTTCACTGGTCGATTTCAGCATTTCTATGAATTGAAGTGTCTCGGGATCTTCAATTTTAGAAACATCCAAAAGGCTAAAAATGGAAAGAAGATTGTTTACCGGAGACCTCAAATCGTGGGAGCTGGTGTAGCTTAATTTTTTGAGATCCTTGTTGATTTTAGCGAAATTGGTAAGCAGTAAATTTCGTTCCTCTTCGTGCTTTTTGTTGTGGGTAATGTTTTTGGCAATGGCATATACTAGTTTTTGATTGTCTAATGGCATCGAAGTCCAAGACAACCACACTATTTCTCCACTTTTTGTAACATACCTGTTTTCAAAATTCAGCAGTGGGTTGTTTTTTGTGAGTTCGTTTCGAACTTTTGAAGTAATATCCTGATCATCGGCATAAATAAATTCATTGATGGGTCTTGAAAATAATTCCTCGTTGGTATACCCCAATAGCTTGGAAACTGCCGGGTTTATTTTCTTGAAATAACCGTCAAATCCTGCAATACAAAGTAAATCTGGAGATAACTCAAAAAAATGCTCCAATAGAAATTCGTCTTTTGGAATTAAATTATGTTTTCCTGTCATTTTTTATCCTTTATCCGAAATTTAGTGAATTGAAATTAAACATAGAATTTTTTAACTAAAATTATGGCCAAGTTGGAGTGATATTTTGGCTTTTGTCAATAAAAATGGACATTTTCAGGATATACTAGGAGCATTCGACATGATTTGAAAGCTAAACGGGTTCTGTCTTGCGTGAGCACAAAGACAGAACCCGAGCTTTATGATGGTAATCGGAAAGGAATAGTTTTTTGTGTTGACAACGGTTGAATCATTCAATGAAATTCAGGTTATATTTATAACTTATTCACAAATTTCATCAATCCAACGATTTGTTATTTTGCCTTTCTGGTCTATATTGAAAACGGCTCCAACGGGACAATTATTCACTCCTGTTGAATCTACCAGATAACGGTAATCGAATCCATTATCGATAGGATCGCCCAATATCTTTTTTACTTCTGAAGTGGAAATATCCGTCGGCATCAATTTTACGGCTTCCGCTAGACTTTTATAATCATTGAACTTCTGGTAATGCTGTCCGTATTTTGCTATTTCAGTTTTTGGCGCACAACCGCAAACTAAAATAAAAAGGTAAAGGTATTTTATGTTTTTTATCATTTGTGGTCGAAGAATCAAATTATTATTTACTTTTCAATTTTGAAATGATTTTTAACAAACCTTCCCGGTTTTTGGCTTCGTGGTAAAATTTGGGCAGTTTTTCCAAGAGTGTAAAATGGGTTCTGTCTTTGTGTTCCCGCAAATTGGCACCAATGTAGCGTTCCAAATACTCCAGATGTTTATTGTTGTATGCCCAAAAAAGCTCGTTTTTGAAAGTTGCTTTTAACCAAAGTTCCGCTTGAAAATACTGGTGTGCTGCCGTTTTTATTGTGCCATTCTTGATTAAAGCCGTAGTGGTTTCTTTGTTGTGGCCACAATGCAGGCAAAACAAACGAGCCGTTTTGGTTTCAAAATTTACCGTGGCCATGGCTTTTTTTGTGCAGGACGAACACACCACCCAGACTTCTTTATAGAAATCGGAAAGGATTAGGTTTTCGTCCTGAAAGCGGTTGACTTGGGACATTTTTTACTTTATTTCCACGGGTTCAAAAAGTACTAACAGTTCTTTGGTGCCCAAAGAAAATTTAATTTTCGTGTCGGCATCGACAACTGTAGTTGCTGCAGGTGTAATGGTTTTGTTGGGTTCTGGGAAATTTTTTATCTGTTCTACTATTTTGTTGTAATAGTCCACAACTTCAGATTTGTTGTTTTTGTTGATACCAATACTATATTCATATTTTATGAGTTCCCCGTTTTTGTCAAAAACAATTTGTTTTGGCGCGTTTCCTTTTGGCGTTTTTGAGCCTAAAGCCGCCAAGCCACCGGCAATTATACCCGTGCTTTTTTTATTGTAATAATTTGCCACTTCAGGATTATAGTTTTTAAAATCCTCTTTTTTCAATCTGGCTTCAAATTTATACACAGTCGAAAGGCTGTCTATAAAATTGGTTACCTTGATTTTTTCGTCAATGGTGTTTCTTGTTTTATACTCACCATTCATCATGTTTATAAAGACATTGGTGGTTTCACCTCCAATAATTTCGAAAGATTTTTTAATGATTTTTTTATTGAATATAAAGGTTACATCACGACTTCCTGATGCGATGTTGTCCACAACCCATTCGTCTTTGGTTTTTTGGCTATTGGTTACGCCTTCGATGGAAGGGATGGTGATTTTTATGTTGATGGGAAGGGATTGAATAACAAGTTTTCCTGTTTCAATTGAAGCCTTTTTTTCAGTTTCGCCGGAGTTTCCATTTTCAGAAATGGAAACAGTGTTTTTGGAAAAAGGTCTTACTTTATATGAAAAAACTTCTCCTTTTTTGATTGTAATTGTTTCTTCAAACGGAATATAACCTTCTTTCACAACTTTGATCAGGTTTTTGCCCGGTGTGACATTTTCAATGACACAGCCACCAATTTCGGCCGTAGTTTTTGCCTTAAATTTATTGTTTAGGAAAACGGATAGGTCAGGTTCTCCAGAAACTTGTATATAAGCATTTTGTCCTAGCATCATGCTGCTGGAAAGCATTAGAAAAGTGAAAAGTATTAATTTTTTCATATAATTGGGGTTTTATTTTTGAGGGTGCTAAAATAAGCTAAATAATGATTTGTTTTTTAAAGCTGTTTTTAATTTTAAAGTCGGTTTGTTGCTGTTTTGTTTGAAGTGATTGATTTTCAATAATTACCGAATATCGTGATGTCCATTTTTTTTGATTATTCATGACTTTCATAATTAATTTGGGAAGAATTTCTTTTATCTTGACTTCTCCAAAAGCCATATTAGTTTATTATTTTTCTTTTTTACACAAAGTGGCCAGTTTTTCAAATTGTTTTTTGAGTGCAGATAAATTTGGCTTTTGAAAGCCTAAAAACTTGGCAAAAGTTTCATCGTCTTTATTTTTTAGATAAACATAAGGAAAAACAAGATTCCATTTTTTTACCTCAAACAAATCAAGTTTTCTGGAGTTTGGTTGGGGGCAGCAATCAGATATGAGTTCCTTTTTTGTGCTTTTTGTCGAACTGATTTCGGGTTTGGGAACGCTGTCCGTGAAACTGACAATGCCTTGTTTGGTTACGCTAATTTTTGTTATAAACTCATTGTAATGTTTAGTGTCCATATAATAAGCTTGCGGACTTGCCTTGATAATCGCATTGATGCTGTCGACCGTTTTCTGAAATTCTGGTTTAGAAGCTTGCGCATTGGATAATCCAATGACTGACAACAAGAATAAAAACGAGTAAAATGGATTTGTTTTGTTCATTTTGAAATTGGTTAATCGAATGTTTTATAACAAAATCAGTTCGCTTTATTTTTCATTTTTTCTTGTGCCGCTTTAGCCGCTTCAATCTTTTTGGGATCCGCTGGTTTGGGGTTGTTTATTTCTCTTTCCATTCGGGCTTTGGCTTCTATTGTATCTGCCGTTTTCTTGTCGGGTTCAAAATCGAGTCCGTACAACTTTCCGTCGTTCTTGGAAATCAACCAAATCGTCCTGTTTTCCAATATGATTTGGTGTGGATTCCAGGAACTTAAATCAACTTTTCGAAGGAGTTTGTCATTTTTGAAGTCATAATTGACAAGGTTGTTTCTATAAAAAAACCAAACCGTATTTTCTTCTGCTTTAAAAATTTCTATATAAATGCCCAATTGGTCTTCTGGAAGAGAAAGCACTTCATCCAGTTTTATTTCTTTTTCTGTTTTATTCCTGTTGTTAATAACCAGCATTTTGTTTTCTCCCAAAACAATGGTCTTGTCTTTGGTGTATTTTAATTTTACCTTTTCATCCTCGTCAAAATAATTTCCGTGAACTTCCTTTTGGTTGTGGATCAAGTATTTAAAATTCCTGACGCATTTTATATCCTCGACAAATATATCCACCTTGTTTTTGCAAGTTGTGTCCAATAGTTTTCCATTATAATCCAGTTCAAACCAATTGTCGTCTTCGGCGTTGGCAATGATTTTGTCTTGTAGATAATAAGGTTGTTTACTAACACCGTGGGCAATAAATTTTTCCCAAATCACGCTGTTTTTTTTCAAATCATAAGCCATCACAGCTCCTCCAAATCCAGCGTCAATGGCCGTGCAATACATGATGTTGTCCCTGAAAACAGGTTTGGTGTCGATAGATTGAATCGTTAGGGTTTGAATCGTGTCACCGGTTTGGGAGTTAAGTTGAACGCATTCATCATGGTACTGGCTGCTGTGCTTGCCTACAAACAGGCTGTTTCGATAAGGGATTGGAGGATTGTTCGTCTTGTAGGAAAGATAATAAGACCAATTTAATTCACCCGATTTCTTGTCGTAGGCATAAACCGTATAATCATTGGCATTAAAATATATTCGGGTACTGTCTACACTGATGGAGGAGTAGAAACCGTTAAGTTCATTTTCGGAAAAATTGATTTTTGAATTAAAAAACTCGGTTTGTGACCAAGCAATGGAACTGATGAAAAGTGCCATTAAAAAGCAAAATTTTGACATATCTAGGTCGGTTAGTAGGTTTTGGCAGGTAAAAATATCAAAAAAATGTTAAAAACAATGTTTTTTATAATTTATTGCATTAAAAATAAGGCTATTATTGAGCAAAATACTTTTAAAAATAGATTTAAGGTTTAATTTATTTTTCTCTATTCGAAACCTCGTATTATCAAAAAGGCCGAGACAGAATTTTCTTTATGTGACAATTATGCAACTTTTACCGAATATTCTGTAAGATGCTTTCCTGACAACTCAATCATCTTTGTGGAATAATAAGTAATACGCTTATAACTTAAATTTAAAAAAAATGAAAAAAGTAATTTTAATGCTTGCATTCGTCACTGTCACGGTAACAAATGGAAATGCACAATACACAACAGACAACCGTGAGACCTTGTCCTTTGGATTAAAATTAGGTGCCAATTATTCTAATGTGTATGATTCTGACAACGAAGATTTTGTTGCCGATTCCAAATTTGGATTTGCTGCGGGAGCATTTGTTGCCATTCCATTTGGAACGTTCATTGGGATTCAGCCGGAAGTTTTGTATTCCCAAAAAGGATTCAAATCCTCGGGAACGTATTTCGGAAGTTCTTATGAAATGACCAGGACAACTGATTTTATTGATGTGCCTCTTTTATTTGCAGTGAAACCAATTGAACAAGTAACCGTGTTGTTCGGGCCCCAATTTTCGTATTTGTTGAAACAAAAAGACGAATTTACTGGTGGAAACATTAATTCTATTCAACAACAAGAGTTCGACAATGACGACATCACTAAAAACATTATGGGTTTAACCGGTGGAGTTGACATCAATGTGGATAAGCTGGTTTTTGGATTAAGAACTGGTTGGGATATCAAAACCAACGAAGGTGACGGAAATTCGTCAACACCCCGTTATAAAAATATGTGGCATCAACTAACAATGGGTTATAAATTTTAATCATCTGTCACTCCATAAAAAAAGCGTCCCGATACATCGGGACGCTTTTTCAATTTTATGAAGTTTGATGTTACTGTTTGTCAATCCACAATCTGGCATTCACAAAAGCTTCGTGCCAAGGAGTAACCTCGTCATTTCTGTCTTTTGGATAATTGGCCCAGTTCCATTGGAAAGTGGAACGCTCAATATGAGGCATCATTACCAAGTGGCGGCCTGTTGTATCACACATCATTGCGGTATTGAAAGCCGATCCATTTGGGTTCGCAGGATATCCTTCGTAACCGTATTTTCCAACGATGTTGTATTGGTCTTCTGCGTATGGCAAATTGAATTTTCCTTCACCATGGGAAACCCAAACTCCAAGCGTGCTTCCAGCCAAAGTCGATAACATTACCGATTTGTTTTCTTGAATTGTTACCGAAGTAAATATACTTTCGTGTTTGTGGCTGTCGTTATGAAGCATTTTTCCGTGAACTTCATGTTCAGGGTTGACTACTTCCAGTTCCATAAACAATTGGCAACCGTTACAGATTCCGACAGATAAAGTGTCTTCTCTTTTGAAGAAGTTTTTCAATGCCGTGTTTGCTTTTTCATTGTATTTGAATGCTCCGGCCCAACCTTTGGCAGAACCCAAAACATCTGAATTCGAGAATCCCCCAACAGTTCCGATGAATTGAATGTCTTCCAATGTTTCACGTCCCGAAATCAAGTCGGTCATGTGAACATCTTTTACGTCAAAACCTGCCAAGTACATGGCATTTGCCATTTCACGCTCGGAGTTACTTCCTTTTTCTCGAATGATGGCGGCTTTAGGTCTTGGTTTGGAATCGTCAATTTCAGGTTTTTTTCCTGTAAAGTGTGCAGGGAAAGTATAGTTTAATACTTGGTTTTTATAATTGTCGAAACGCGCCTGGGCAGTTCCGTTTTTGGATTGTTTTTGATCCAACAAGAAAGAGGTTTTGAACCAAATGTCCCTGTATTTGGCAATATCCAATCCGCAAGGGCCAAAGTCCAGTATGCCATTTGTAGTTGCACTTCCTAATTTGTAGAAAGAAACTCCTTTGTTGTTCAATACGCTTTCCACCAAGGCATCGTCATTGGCTTGGAAAACAACCGCAATATTTTCTGAAAATAAATATTTGATGATGTCTTTCTCTTCAAAAACGGAGAAATCAATTTTGGCTCCCAAATTCACGTCGGCAAAACACATTTCCAATAATGTGATAATCAAACCACCACTTCCAATATCGTGACCCGCCAAAATTTGATTGTTTAAAATCAATTCTTGAACAGTATTGAAGGCATTCTTGAAGAAAGTAGCATCTTTAATCGTTGGTGCTTCGTTTCCGATTGAATTCAGCGTTTGTGCCAAAGAAGAACCTCCCAGTTTGAATTCGTCTTGCGACAAATTGATGTAATAAATGGAACCACCGTCTTTTTGTAAAACAGGTTCCACCACTTTTCTGATATCGGTACAATTTCCACCAGCCGAAATAATTACCGTTCCCGGCGCAATCACTTCGTCGTTTGGATATTTTTGTTTCATTGAAAGCGAATCTTTTCCGGTTGGAATATTGATTCCCAATTCGATGGCAAAGTCGGAACAAGCTTCAACGGCGGCGTACAAACGAGCATCTTCACCTTCGTTCTTGCAAGCCCACATCCAGTTGGCCGAAAGGGAAACTCCTTTCAATCCGTCTTTGATTGGCGCCCAAACAATGTTAGATAATGATTCGGCAATAGCCGTTCTTGTTCCTGCAACCGGATCAATCAAGGACGCAATAGGAGAGTGTCCAATCGAGGTGGCAATTCCTTCTTTTCCCAAATAATCCAAGGCAACCACACCACAATTGTTTAATGGCAATTGCAAAGGTCCGGCACATTGTTGTTTGGCCACTTTTCCACCCACGCAACGATCGACTTTGTTGGTCAACCAGTCTTTACAGGCAACCGCTTCCAGTTGCAATACTTGCTCTAAATAAGTGGATATGTTTTTTACGCTATACTCCAATGCCGGATAATCGTAATTGATGGTTTTGTCCGTCATTACGGTTTTTGGCGAACTTCCAAAGAAATCTTCCAAAGCATAATCCATTGGTTTTAAACCGGTAGTTTTAGACTCAAATGTAAAACGGTGATCCGCCGTTACGTCACCCACTTGGTACATCGGGGAACGCTCACGGTCTGCAATTTTTTGAAGTAAATCAATGTCTTTTTGACCAATAACCAATCCCATTCTTTCTTGGGATTCGTTACCGATAATTTCTTTTGCCGAAAGGGTAGGGTCGCCCACGGGCAATTTGTCCAAATCGATCAATCCTCCTGTTTCTTCCACCAATTCCGACAGACAGTTCAAGTGTCCACCCGCACCGTGATCGTGAATGGAAACAATTGGGTTGTTGTCGCTTTCCACCAAACCACGAATGGCGTTGGCAGCACGTTTTTGCATTTCTGGGTTCGAACGTTGCACGGCATTCAATTCGATTCCAGAACTCATGGCACCAGTATCTGCTGAGGAAACCGCAGCACCACCCATTCCAATTCTGTAATTTTCTCCACCAAGAATAACAATTTTGTCACCTTCTTGCGGTTTATTTTTGATGGCTTGATCCAGTTTTCCGTAACCAATTCCACCCGCTTGCATGATTACTTTGTCGTAACCCAATTTGCGGTTGTTTTCTTCGTGTTCGAAGGTCAAAACAGAACCGGTAATAAGAGGTTGTCCAAATTTATTTCCAAAATCTGAAGCTCCGTTTGAAGCTTTGATCAAGATGTCGATTGGCGTTTGATACAACCATTTTCTTTCGGCCACGGCATCTTCCCAAGGTCTGTCTTGTTCCAAACGGGAATAAGAAGTCATGTAAACCGCAGTTCCCGCCATTGGCAACGAACCTTGTCCACCAGCCAAACGGTCGCGAATTTCTCCTCCAGATCCTGTCGCAGCTCCGTTGAAAGGCTCCACAGTGGTTGGAAAATTATGTGTTTCTGCTTTTAAGGAAATAACCGAATCAAATTCTTTTATTTCGTAAAAATCAGGTTTGTCGGCGGTTTTGGGAGCAAACTGCTGAACTCTTGGTCCTTTTACAAAAGCCACGTTGTCTTTGTAAGCAGAAACTATATCGTTAGGGTTTTCCTGTGATGTTTTTTTGATTAATTTAAAAAGAGAAGTTTCTTTTTCCACGCCGTCAATAACAAAAGTTCCATTGAAAATTTTGTGGCGACAGTGCTCTGAATTGGCTTGGGAGAATGCAAAAATTTCTGAATCCGTCAGTTTTCTACCTAATTTGGTGGCCAAATTATCCAAGTATTCCACTTCTTCGATGCTCAATGACAATCCTTCGGACTTGTTGTAGGCAGCAATGTCGTCAATATTCAAAATGGCTTCGGGTTGAATGTGAATCGTGAAAAGATCTTGATTCAATTCGCTATATTTTTGCAAAAGCATCGGATCGAAATCAAAAGTTTCGTCTGTAGCTTTGTGGAATTCTTCTATTCGAATGATTCCAGAAATCCCCATATTTTGGGTGATTTCAACAGCATTGGTGCTCCAAGGCGTGATCATGGTGGCGCGGGGGCCAACAAAAAAATCCGACAAAACGGATTTTTCTACTTTATTGGAGTCGGCAAAAAGCCAGTTGAGTTTTGAAATGTCTTGAGCCGAAAGTAGGTCTTGCGTTTGAACAGCATATACCGTTTTGCTTTTGTTTTCAAAGAAATGAATCATTATGATAGTGAAGTTAGTGTTGTTTTGGCTGCAAATTTAATCAATTAAGATTAAAAAAAAAAGCGGCAAATTGGCCGCATTGGATTTAGTTGATGATAATCTTCTTGGTTGTTGATTTATTATATGAATTTAGTTTCAGAATATAAACACCTTGCTTTAGATTATCCAGGGTATAGACTTTTTGATTTGCTTTTGGATGGACTATTTTTTGTACAATTTGTCCGTTGATGTTGACTAATTGAATTTCGTCAAGTTCACTCTCGGTTTCAATACTTATCTTATTGGATTTGGATGGATTAGGGTAAACAGAAATATTGGCTAATAAACCTTCTATATTTTTATTGCTTAAAACTGTACCCCAAACAGCAACAACCCATTCAGGATGGTCAATATATGGATTTCTATTGCCTTGCACTGCATAAACTGCATTGATTCTATCTGTTTCTTTTGTACTTACAGGATCTGCAATATGCCAGGAATACATCAAATCCAAATACCATTGTTGGTAAACTTTGTCATTAGACCCATCCAAAACTTTGGCGCCATTTGGATCCAAATTTTGCCAACTGCCAATCAAATTTTGATAGCAAGTTGCCATATAAAAATAATTTCGGGCAATATCGCCTTTGTATTGATCGGCAGGCTCAAAGACAGTAAGGGAAGCAGGGGTGTTTGGAGCGACGCAATTCCCTATTTTAGAACCATTTGATGTTGTAAATGTGCTGGTTCCAACTTTTCCATACGGCATGTTGCCTCTCATGCTATTATCTTTTTTATCGGTAGGCATTACATGAAATGCATCGGTGTACATTGGATATACAGTACCTCCAAACCAACTTCTTGGAAACGTATGTTCTCGGTTGTATTTATCACATTCTACTGTTCCACCAGTACCATTGTCTTGATTTCCACCAGTTGCTGCAAATGTTCCGAAAATAAAATTACAGTTAGAATAAATGTCCCAAACTTTTCCGTCAGCCCTAACGTCGGAAGTATAATACAAGTCCCATAAACCAGGAGTATAGGACAGTTCAGTGTGAGGAGCAATGATATTGTATAACTGTGTTTTTAAAGTATAGCCAGTTCCTGTGGCAGAATTATAATACCCTGTGGGAATTTGGGCGAATGAATAAAAGGAAATAAGTAATGCAAAAAATAGTAGTTTTAGTTTCATAAAATATTATTTTAGAGTTAATCCTTTTATTATAGGAGTAAACAAAATTACTTAAAAGTCAAACTGTTATTTCAGGAATTGGTGTTAAATTAACGACATTTATTTCGGAAAAGTCTTGTTTTGATAAGCTCCCAAATCAGGTGGCAAAGTTCGGGTGTTTCCAAGAATATCCAACGGAACCAAATAAGTCGCATTTCCTTTGGCGAAAGCCGCAGAAGTATCATCTATATTCAGTTTGTTTTCTGCAATTTTGAAGAATTTAGGATCTTTGTTTTGAATGATGCCGTTATAATGTGCTGGATCTGTAGTGAATTGGTATTCAGGATGATTTGTGTACTGATTTGAAGTATTGTTAAACTTAATAAGACAATTGTTGAATTGGTATTCGAATGTTGCTCCCGTCTTTTTGTTCAAAATCATTTCATTGGAATAAGAACCATAAATAATGCAGTTATTGAATGTCGCCGCAGTCAAATTCTTGACTTCCGGAATAGCGCCCGTGTAATAATTGTTTACCAAAAGAGAAACTTGACTGGAACTATTCCAGTTGTTGTTGAAAGTGCAATGGGTAAATTTATAGTCCCCGCCATAAGTACAAGCCAATCCAGCCAATCCCGCACTGTTGATAACCAAATTTTCCCCGTTAATCTTGGCGGTTTGGGCCAGAATTCCATAATTGGAAGAGTCGTAAATTTGGGTATTTTTTATGGATACCGTAGTTCCGTTATTGTTTTGGATCAACAATCCGATAGTTGCATTTTTAATGGTTAAATGATTGAATTTGTGGTTGGTGCTGCCGTCGGTAAGCCAAATTGCCCCCCATTGTCCAGGAACATTGGAAAAATCAGGTTCCAGTCGATCGCCTTCAAAAATTACTTCGTTTTCAAGCTTGTCCGTGGTAGATTTTGCACCATTCACGTTCATGGAAGCATTTGCAGCCACGATAAATCCTGAATTGGCGTGAAAATGTACTTTTGTTCCTGCATCAAAAATAGCCGTTTTTCCTGAGGGAACGGCTGCATAACCATAGATAACGTAGGGTTTCTTGTTGGTAAAATGAAGTTCGTTGCCGTTGATGGGATCGTTGTCGTCCAAAAAGAAACCATAAATTTCTTCATCGCCTATGGGAAGCGTCTCGGTGGTACCGTCAGCAAACTTTTTGGGATAAAGAAAAACGGCGTCTTGGATGAGTGTCACCAATTCCACTTTTTGCAAATTACTGCCTCCGTCAAATAAAATCTGGTCAGTGTACAGAAAATCGGTTGGGTTGGCGTCGGCGATATTGGCGGTGGTTTCAACAAAAATATACAGGCTGTCTTTCGCCAATAGATTTACGTTTTCAAATATTTTCCCTTGATTGCCCTGCATTCCGTCCACCGTCATTCGGTATTTTGAACTCAATCCCTTGCCTAATTTTATACTCGGAATAGTGATGTCGTTTTTACCGTGATTGTAAACTTTTAGCGTATATGTACTTGAACCAATATTCGTAAAAACAGTGTCTAAATAAATGGTGTCTCTTGAAAAAGCTAAATCTCCGGTGCTTGGCACGGTTTCAAAATCGGTTCGACAGGAGCTGACAGAAATAAGGATTCCAATAAAAAACAGAAAAGTAAGCTGACGCATTAGGTTATATTTTTTGTAAAAATAGGAAAAAACTAGTATATATCACGACCGTTTTTAATTTATAATACCAATTGTTTTTGCCATCTTTTCCATAAATTTACACCTTTAAAACAAGACACATGACATTCGACAAAGAGAAAATCCTTCAATATTGCAACAAAATTTCGAAAAATACCCTAATGCAAACCCTGAATATTGAATATGTCGATGCTGGTCCCGATTATTTGACGGCAACGATGCCCGTGAATCCTTCGGTACATCAACCCATGGGATTGTTGCACGGCGGTGCTTCGGTGGCTTTGGCAGAAAGTGTGGGCAGTGCGGCTTCTTTTTTGTTTATAAATCCAGAACACAGCGAAGTGCGTGGAATTGAAATTTCCGCCAATCACGTGAAAGCAAAACGCGAAGGAATCGTTACGGCTACGGCCAAAATAATTCACAAAGGAAGCAGTATTCATTTGTGGGAAATCCGAATTACAGACGAAAATAATGCGCTGGTTTCAATTTGTAAATTGACGAACATGATTCTGCCAACAAGAAAAATGAGAAAATAAGAATGGAAGCATTTTTTAAAAAAGCCATAAACCAATTTGCCCAAAATCTTCCTTTTGTAATTTATAAAAAACCGAATAGCAACACCATTAGTGGTCTTTTTCAGCAAAATGACAGCTTGTTTGAAGCAACTGATTTTACCGAAAAAGGATTTGTTTTTGCCTCTTTTGACGGGAGTAAAACATTTTTGATTCCCGAAAACCAGTCCGAAACAATCAGTACCGTTTTTCAAAAGAAAGAAATTGTCGTTTCCCGAAATGAGAGTAATAGTCCAAACGAACTAGCCAAAAAGAATTTCGTAAACTTGGTTGCCAAAGGCATTCAAGCCATTGGAAACAATGAATTCAAAAAGGTGGTTTTGTCCCGAAAAGAAACCCTGGAATTGGCTGATTTTGATTTGATTTCGGTTTTCGAAAACTTGGTCCAGTTGTATCCAACCACTTTTGTCTATTGCTTTTATCATCCAAAAGTTGGGATTTGGTTGGGTGCCACGCCCGAACAATTGTTGAAAGCAAAGGACAAAGAGTTCCTAACGATAGCTTTGGCGGGAACGCAAAAAGATGCAGGTTCTACTGAAGTGGTTTGGCCCAAAAAAGAACAGGAAGAGCAACAATTCGTCACGGATTACATTGTGGAAAAGTTGAAAAATGTGGCTTCAGAAATGGTGGTTTCAAAGCCTTACAGCTTAAAAGCGGGAAGTATTTGGCATATCAAAACGGATATTTCGGGGACTTTGAATTCGAGTTCAAGCTTGCGGGAAGTAGCCTTGTTGTTGCATCCAACGCCTGCGGTTTGCGGTTTTCCAAAAGACAAATCAAAAGCTTTCATCTTGGAAAACGAGAATTATGACCGCAGTTTTTACACCGGTTTTCTGGGGGAATTAAATATCGAAGAGCAAACGGATTTGTTCGTAAATTTGCGCTGCATGGAAATAGAGGATTCCCAAGCGCATTTATTTATGGGTTGCGGCATCACGAAAGACAGCGTTCCCGAAAAGGAGTGGGAGGAAAGCTGCAATAAATCGGTAACGATGAAAAAGGTTTTAGATTGCAGATTTTAGATTGCAGAGTAACGATTTTAGATTTTTCATTGTCATTAAAATTGCTATTGAAATTGAAGAAAACTTAAACAAAACATTAAATGAAACTAGATATATTAGCATTCGGTGCACATCCAGACGATGTAGAATTAGGTTGTGGCGGAACACTGGCCAAGGAAATCGCATTGGGTAAAAAAGTAGGCATCGTTGATTTGACTCGTGGCGAACTCGGAACTCGTGGCTCTGTCGAACTTCGAAATGAGGAAGCCGCTGCTGCTGCCAAAATCTTGGGCGTTTCTGTCCGTGAAAATCTGGATATGCGAGATGCTTTTTTTGTCAATGACGAAGCACACCAATTGAAAATCATCGAAATGATTCGGAAATACCAACCCGAAATCGTGATTTGCAATGCCATCGACGATCGTCATATCGATCACGGAAAAGGCAGTAAACTGGTTTCTGACGCTTGTTTTCTTTCGGGTTTGATGAAGATCGAAACGGAACACAAAGGCGAAAAGCAACAAGCTTGGCGACCAAAATTAGTGTATCACTATATTCAGTGGAAAAACATCACGCCCGATTTTGTGGTTGACATAACGGGTTATAACGATAAAAGAATTGAAGCTATTTTGGCTTACGGTTCCCAGTTTTACAACCCAAATTCAAACGAACCCGAAACACCGATTGCGTCAAAAAACTTCTTGGACAGCCTAAATTACCGCGCCCAAGACCTGGGAAGATTGATTGGCGTGGATTATGCCGAAGGTTTTACGGTCGAAAGATATTTGGGAGTCAATAGTTTAGGAGATTTGATATAATTTTTTTTAATTTTTGTTTGCAAAAGCAAAGTTTAGTGCTATATTTGCACTCGTTAAAAATGGTGGTTGTAGCTCAGCTGGTTAGAGTATTGGTTTGTGGTGCCGAGGGTCGCCGGTTCGAACCCGGTCAGCCACCCAGAACGCAAAAGCTTCGAAGAAATTCGAGGCTTTTTTTGTGGAATAAACTTTGGTTCTTGAAATAATAATTTTTGTAAATTAGCGAAACCATCAAATATTTACAAAATGACAACAGAAGCCTTTTCAACAACGCCAGATTGTGAAATTGTAAGTTCACGAATTGTCGACGCTTCCCAAGAGCTTGTTTTTTATGCTTGGACCGACCCAAATCATCTCAAAAATTGGTGGGGACCGGCTGGTTTTACCAATACGTTCAACGAATTTGACTTTAGGCCGGGCGGCAAATGGAGTTTTGTCATGCACGGCCCCGGCAAAGGAAACTATCCCAATGAATGCGAATTTTTAAAAATCGAGAAACCCACCCTGATAGCCTGGAAGCGCATTTCCAAACCCCTGTTTCATGTAGTGTTCACTTTTGAAGCAATAACCAGCGAGAAGACCAAAATTGTTTTCAGGATGATTTTTGACACTCCCGAAGAATGCAATAAATTAAAGCCATTCGTGGTGGATAAAAACGAGGAAAACTTCGACAGGCTCGAAAAGGAATTAATTAAAATGGCATTGTAATCGCAAAAGCGTCCAAGTCATTGGAGTTTTTTTAAAATTTACTTTCGCAAGAAAATAATAGTATTTCATTAATATCTTATTGGTTGTTTTTTATTAATTTTATGGGATTAATCAATTTAAAAACAAAATCTATGGGAACATTTTTGGTTAGCAAAAGAAAAAATGATGAATTTCAGTTTGTGTTAAAAGCAGGAAATGGGCAAGTTATTCTGGCTAGTGAAGGGTATACAACTAAAGCAGCTTGTGAAAACGGAATAGAGTCGGTGAGAAATAATTCTCAAGTGGACTCTAGATTTGATAAATTGGAAGCCAAAAACGGGAAACCATATTTCAATCTTAAAGCCAGTAATGGGCAAATTATAGGCAATAGCGAAATGTATGAATCGGTTGCGGCTCGTGACAACGGTATAGAATCGGTAAAGAATAATGCTCCAGATGCAGATGTGAAAGAAGATTTGTAAATACTTCTCTGATGATACGATTTGAAGCCTCGAAATAATCGAGGCTTTTTTATTATTTCATATTTATAACCAATTTTTAACATTCTAAATTTGTCATACATAAATAACTATCGTAATATTGCAATATAAAAATATAACGATGGGAGCATCCAAAACAGATCAATTTACAGTCCAACAAAATGAATTGGCCATTCTTGCCAAAGCATTGGGACATCCTGCAAGAATAGCAATAATAGAATACTTGCTAAAAGTAGACGCTTGTATTTGCGGCGATATCGTCAACGAATTGCCCTTGGCACAGCCAACGGTTTCGCAACATTTAAAGGAGCTTAAAAATGCGGGATTAATAAAGGGAAACTTCGAAGGCGCGTCTATTTGCTATTGCATTGATGAAGCGGGATTCGAAAAAATAAAAGGCTTTTTCCAAGACATCACAAAGCATTTGGAGAAAAGAAAAAACAATTGTTGTTAATTTAAATTAAGGAAAAATGAAACTATCTCAAGCAAAAAACATCTTGAAGTCGGTTGAAGAGGTAAACTTCCTCTTGGCTGACGGGACATCGGTGCCGGAACATTTTCACGTAACCGAAGTGGGACTGATTACCAAAAACTTCATAGATTGTGGTGGAACAGTTCGCAAAGAAACCGTGGTCAACTTCCAATTATGGGATGCCAACGATTTCGATCACCGTTTGAAACCACAAAAATTACTCAACATCATCGAATTGTCCGAAAAGGTTTTGGGCATCGAAGATTTCGAAATTGAAGTGGAATACCAAACAAAAACCATTGGTAAATATGATTTGGATTTCAACGGAAAGGACTTTGTTTTGCTCAACAAACAAACAGCTTGTTTGGCTCAAGACCAATGTGGAGTTCCTGCTGATAAAACTAAAGTGAGATTATCCGAAATAAAAAGCGAATCCAGCTGCTGTACTCCTGGAGGAAGCTGCTGCTAATGCCTCAATTTTAAAACAAATAATACCATTTTACTTTTGATTTTACTGTAATAAAAAACACCTCGTCTCTTCAAAATTGTATCGAGAAGCAAATGGCGTTAGGGGTTCTCGATACATTTTATTAAAAAAGCTATCGCATTTTTAATAAAGTACTCGAACTGACGCGTAGAGTTAAATTGTTTTATCACGGTAAATTTAAAACCTAAAAAATATAAATAAACAAATATCAAAAATGGCTTCAACCAAAACCATCCTGTTTCCAGAAATTGAAAATGTTATTAATACTTTAAACCTTGAAAGTATTTCAGATAAACGTAAAGTAGTTTTGCAATCTCTTGTAGATTTTATACAAGGAAAAGCAAGCAATCAACAAGAAATTCGCCTGAACCTGATTTGCACTCACAATTCCAGAAGAAGCCATTTGTCGCAAGTTTGGGCGCAAACAGCGGCAGCGCATTATGGCGTGAAAAACGTGTTTTGTTATTCCGGTGGGACAGAAGCAACGGCGATGTTTCCAATGGCGGCCAAAACATTGGTCAAACAAGGCTTTCAAATCAAGACTATTGCCTTAGGAAACAATCCTGTTTATGCCATAAAATATGCCGAAAACGAACATCCCGTTATCGGTTTCTCCAAAACGTTTGACGACGATTTCAATCCACAAAGCGAATTTGCGGCGATTTTGACTTGTTCTTCTGCCGATAAAGGTTGTCCGTTTATTGCCGGTGCCGAAGTGCGAATTCCGATTACTTTCGAAGACCCGAAAGCATTTGACAATACGCCGCAACAAGCCAAAAAATACGAGGAAAGAAGTCTGCAAATTGCCACAGAAATGTTTTATGTATTCTCCCAAATCAAGCAATAAATATGTCAGCAAATAATTGTGTGCCAGCCGTGGGAAGAAAGAAATTAAGTTTTCTCGACAGTTACCTTACGCTTTGGATTTTCTTGGCCATGGCAATAGGAGTGTCGATTGGTTATTTCATCCCTTCTAGCGGAAATTTCATCAATTCTTTTTCGAGTGGAACTACCAACATTCCATTGGCAATCGGCTTGATATTAATGATGTATCCACCTTTGGCTAAAGTGAAATACGAACAAATGGGAGAGGTGTTCAAGAATGTCAAAGTACTTGGAGCTTCCTTGTTTTTGAACTGGGTCATAGGGCCAATTCTAATGTTTTTCTTGGCTTTATTGTTATTGAACGGCTATCCTGAATATATGATTGGCGTAATCTTGATTGGTTTGGCGCGTTGCATTGCCATGGTGGTTGTCTGGAATGATTTGGCCGATGGAAACCGGGAATATGCGGCAGGCTTGATTGCCTTGAACAGTATTTTTCAAGTCTTGCTGTACAGCGTTTATGCCTATGTTTTCATCACTATTTTGCCGCCTTATTTTGGTTATACCGGTTTTGAAGTCAACATCAGCATTGGGCAAATTGCCGAAAGCGTGGGGATTTACCTAGGAATTCCTTTTGCATTGGGAATTATCAGTCGCTATGCCTTGATTGCTCTCAAGGGGGCTGACTGGTTCGAGACCAAATACGTGCCTTTTATATCTCCAATAACATTAGTGTCCTTGTTGCTGACCATTGTTTTGATGTTCAGCTTGAAAGGAGAATTAATCGTCCAGATTCCTTTCGACGTGTTGCGAATTGCACTTCCCTTGGTAATCTATTTTTCCATAATGTTTGTCATCAGTTTCTTCATCGGGAAATATTTTGGTGCCGATTATTCGAAATCCACGGCCATCGCTTTTACGGCAACGGGAAACAACTTCGAATTGGCGATAGCAGTTGCCATTGGTGTTTTTGGCATCAATAGCGGTCAAGCTTTTGCAGGCGTCATTGGCCCATTGGTAGAAGTTCCGGCCTTGATAGCCCTGGTAAACCTGGCTTTTTGGTTCAGAAAAAAGTATTTCACAAACTAATTAATACTGATTTTAACACAGATTGCACAAATTGGCACAGATTATTATTTATCATTTAGTCGCCCATAACACAATAGCTTCGAAGAGATTCGGGGCTTTTTTGTGGAGTCAAGTTTCGTGAAAAAATAAATAAGTCTAATTCTTCGATAAATCTTGTAAATACAAGTCTTAATCTTTAGATTTGTGATGTGAGAAACAACCTGTTTAATCTTTTCATTTCACTTGTATTGGTCATTTTTTCCTTAATATGGATTAGTGACAAATTATCCGTGCTTATAGAAAATGACAGATACGGTTATTTTGAAACTACAGAAAAAGGGGAAACAGAAGAAAAAACAGAAAGTAAATTAAAGACTTTGTTTATAAGCCAAATTCATGATTTAAATTTGGATTCATTCTTGTTGCCCAATATCAAAAACAACAATTCTTTTTATTCGTTTACAATCAAGGAATTTTGTTTTGAAAATCTAACTCCTCCTCCCGAAATAGCATAATTAGGTTTCAATAGTTTGATTATTTAAAAACTATTCTAAAATAATTATTCAAAAATCAGCCGGGATTATGTCGTGGCTCAATAACACACATCCAAAATGAAAAATTTAATTACTGTAATAGCTGTATTGTTTACAGCTCAATTTTTTGCGCAAACACACGAAATCATTAAACACAATGGGGAAAAACTAGATGTAAACTTTATAAAATTTGAAAACAATTTAGTTCACTACGCGCTTCCTAATAGTATGGAAGAACATAAAATAAGTCGCTATGCCGTGGCTCAATTAACCGAGAAATCCAAAAGCAATTCCAAGGTGATATCTGAAAAGATTGATTTTTCCGAGAAACCGGATTATAAAAAAGTTGTTGTACTGAAAGAATCTGAAACAATTGGATTAAAAAAAGCAGAGAATTTAATTGGTTATTTGGACAACGCTAAAGGAGAAACGAGATTGTCCAGGTCTGAAATTGGAAAAAACCGATTGAAAGAAAAAGCGGCATCGAAAGGACACCAGTTTATTGTGATAACATCCAACAAGATTGGTGATCTGAAGGCAGTTGCCTACACGTACTAATTTTTTAGAAACTAAATTTAAAAGTACCGTCTTGAAATATTTTTGAGGCGGTTTTTTGTTGGAATAATGTGTTCTGGGAGCGAATTTTCACAAATCAATTTGTGCCAATCCGTGTTGGTAAAATAAAATCAGTTTCCGCTTTTGTCCACCACGGGACGATTTTCCCTGTTGGCCAATTCCCAAACAATGGCAAAGGCAAGTTGGGTTCTTTTGGCCAAAGCATCAAATTCAATTTTATCGACATCATCCGTGGGCTGGTGGTAATCGGCGTGTACACCCGTAAAAAGGAAAACTGAAGGAATACCGTTTTTGCCAAAATTGTAATGATCGGAGCGGTAATAAAAACGGTTGGGGTCGGTTCTGTCATTGTATTTGTAATCCAAAAGCAGCTTTGTGTATTTGGAATTGGCCGCTTCGCAAATTTTGTGCAAGTCTGTCGAAAGATAATCGGAGCCAATGAGATAGACATAATTACTGGAATCGTTGTGGAATTCATCGTGACGACCGATCATGTCAATATTGACGTTGGCAATGGTATTGGCCAACGGAAACAAGGGATTTTCGGAGTAAAAACTCGAACCCAATAATCCGTGCTCTTCGCCGGTAAAGTGAAGAAACAAGACGGAACGTTTTGGGCCGTTGCCTTCTTTTTTGGCGATTTCAAGAGCTTGGGCAATTTCCAGCAAAGCCACAGTTCCCGAGCCATCATCATCGGCACCGTTGTATACTTCACCGTTTTTTATGCCAACGTGGTCGTAATGAGCAGAAATAACGATAATTTCGTTGGGTTTTTCTGAACCCTCGATATACGCCCAAATATTTTCGGAATCAGGCAAATTATCGTTGCGAATGGCGTTCAGGAAAGAAGCCGGAATTCGTTGGTAATAATCCGTGACTCCTTTTGGAAAAGAAACTGCATTGGTTTTATAATGCTCGATGAGATAGTTTCCCGCTTTTTTTTGGCCGACAGAACCCGTTTCCCGACCTTCCATTTCATCGGATGCAATGACGGTAAGATGGGTTCTTAAATCAGTGGCAGTGATGGTATTGAGGTATTCCGTAGGATCTACGCTCGCCACTTTGGCTATTTGACTGGAACAGCCCAGGTTTAGAACCAATAGAAAACTTAAAAAAAATGTTTTTTTCATGGGAATCTATTAAGTGATGACTATTTGACCCGTTTTATTTTTTCAGCACTTCATCCAGAAAAATCTTCAAATGCTCCCAAGAACGTTTGGCTGCTTTTTCGTTGTAAGCAGCACCTTTGGAATTGTCGTTTCCGGCCTCTGGATTGGTAAAAGAATGCACGGCATTGGCATAATAAATCATTTGCCAATCGGCTTTGGTGTCTCGCATTTCCTGTTGGAAAGCCGTGATTTCTTCCTTGGATTCGTAAGGGTCGTCCGCTCCGTGGCAAACCAAAACTTTGGCGGTTATCGGTTCTATCGCTCTGCTGGCGTCTTTGCCCAAACCACCGTGAAAAGATACGGCTCCTTTTACGTTCAAATGGGCTCGTGCTGCTTCAATGGCTCCCGTTCCGCCAAAACAATAGCCAATGACCACAATATTGTCCGGATTGGCACCAGATTTAATCAATTGCTCCAATGCCAAGGCGATTCGTTTGTGGTAATCCTTGAAATTAGTTTTGTAAAAACCAGCATTTTTCCCTGCTTCTTTATAATCTTTTGGATAATTTCCTTCACCATAAATATCGGCCACGAAAGCGTGATAACCTAGTTTTGCCAAGTTTTCGGCGGTGTCTTTAGAGAGTTTATCGATTCCCATCCAGGCGGGAAGTATCAGGATTCCCGGTTTTTGTGCACTTTTTTTAGCAGGTTGAATGCCAAAACCGTTCAAAACTTGAGTTCCATCGTTATATTTCACGGGTTTCAATTGGGCAAATGAAACGCTGGAATACGACAAGAGGGCTAAAAATAAATAGCGGATATTTTTCATGAGAGTATTGTTTTACACAAATATCTGAAATAAAACAGAATTGTGGATTGTAAACCATTATTTTTTCTGGACAAAATAGGGGTTGTTTTACCGCAGATTCGCAGATTTTAGCGGTATTGCCTAGAATTAATTTCTCTAAATAATCTTAAAATTGAAGTTTACAAGCTAAAATCTGCGAATCTGCGGTAATTTTAAAACTTATGCGTTTGACAGGATTGTTTTTTATCTGATGGAAAAGCGAAAAAAAACAGTAATTTTGTTGAAAATACATCGAAAATTAATTGTCCATGAAACCAACCCATACGAGCCTTTCTTCAAAAGCATCAGCAATGATAGCCAAAGAAAATAAATACGGAGCCCACAATTACCATCCATTACCCGTGGTTCTGAAAAGGGGGGAAGGAGTCTTTGTTTGGGATTTGGAAGACAAGAAATATTTCGATTTCCTCTCTGCTTATTCGGCAGTGAATCAAGGACATTGCCATCCAAAAATTGTTGATGCGATGGTGAAACAAGCACAAACCTTGACCTTGACTTCGCGTGCTTTTTACAACGACCAATTGGGAAATTTTGAAGAATACGTGACCAATTATTTTGGTTTTGACAAAGTATTGCCAATGAATACGGGTGCTGAAGCGGTAGAAACGGCGCTTAAATTGTGTAGAAAATGGGCGTATGAAGTAAAAGGAATTTCCGAAAATCAAGCACAAATAATCGTTTGCGAGAACAATTTCCACGGAAGAACCACCACCATCATTTCGTTTTCCAATGACGAAACGGCTCGTAAAAGTTTTGGACCTTTCACCTCCGGATTTATCAAAATCCCTTATGACGATATCGAAGCCTTGGAAAAAGCCTTGGAATCCACGTCCAATATTGCAGGATTTTTGGTGGAACCCATTCAAGGTGAAGCTGGAGTTTACGTGCCTTCCGAAGGTTATTTGGCGAAAGCCAAGGCACTTTGCGAGCAACACAACGCCTTGTTCATTGCCGACGAAGTGCAAACCGGAATTGCCCGCACCGGAAAATTATTGGCCGTTCATCACGAAAATGTCCAACCCGACATCCTGATTTTGGGAAAAGCACTTTCGGGAGGCGTTTACCCCGTTTCGGCAGTATTGGCCAATGATGCCATCATGAACGTTATTAAACCGGGACAACACGGTTCCACTTTTGGCGGAAACCCAGTTGCAGCGGTTGTTGCCATTGCTGCTCTCGAAGTAATTAAAAACGAAAAACTGGCCGATAATGCAGAACGTTTGGGAATTATTTTAAGAAAAGGACTCAACGAAATTGCCCAACGAAATTCTTTGATTTCATTGGTTCGAGGCAAAGGATTATTGAACGCCATTGTGGTGGATTGTGATGAAGAATCTGATTTGGCTTGGGAAATTTGCATGAAATTTAGCGAATACGGGCTATTGGCGAAACCCACCCACGGCAACAAAATACGATTTGCTCCACCATTGGTCATTACCGAAACACAAATTCAGGAATGCCTTGCCATTATCGAAAAAGCGTTGAATGATTTTAGGTGATTGGGATTGATGTTTTAATTTTTTGCAGGAAAAAAAAACAATAGAAACAAATCTTATGCTTGAATGTTTGATTGCTTTGAAAATAGTATTAGACAGAAAAGTGAGCCTATATTAGCCCCCGTTAGCGGAGGAGTCAAAACAACTTTGAGAATTAGTTTAAAAATTATAAAACAATGCAGACAGACAATTTATTAAGACAAGTAAGTTTCATAAAAGAGATTGACAAGTTGAAATACATTCAACGCAAAACCAAATTGTTCAACAGCGACAGGAACGAAAATGATGCTGAACATAGTTGGCATTTGGCAATGATGACAATCGTGTTGGCAGAACATTCGGACAAGCCGATTGACGTGCTCAAGGTTTTAAAAATGGTTTTGATTCACGACATCGTGGAAATTGACGCAGGCGACATTTTTCTTTACGACTCTGTAATAAACCATACCAATACAGACGAAGAACTTATTGCAGCCAAACGAATATTTGGGCTTTTACCGAGTGAACAGGCAGAAGAATTTATTGCAATTTGGACAGAATTTGAAGACGGCTTGACTGATGAAGCAAAATTCGCGAAATCTATGGACCGATTTGAACCATTGCTGCAAAACAGTTCCAATAATGGCGGGACTTGGGCAGAATTTAATGTTCCCTACGAAAAAGTTTACGAGAAGAAAAAAGCAATTAAAGAGGGTTCTACATCAATTTGGAACTATGCAGAGAATTTAATTGACGAAAGCGTGAAAAAAGGGATTCTAAAAAAGTCGACTGATCAATAAGAAAACCGCCGCCACTATTCTGGTTTTCGAGATGAGCATGGAGAGTAATCGACAATCAACAAAATACATTAAAAAATCAATGCATCAAAAAACAACAATGATAAACAAAGTGCATCACATTGCCATTATCTGTTCTGATTATCAAAAATCCAAAAAATTCTATACCGAAGTCTTGGGATTAGACATCATTCGGGAAGTTTATCGAGAAAACAGGGATTCCTATAAACTAGATTTGGAACTCAACGGCACTTATGTTATTGAACTGTTTTCATTTCCTGATCCACCCAATAGAGTTTCAAGGCCAGAAGCAACAGGACTTAGACACCTTGCTTTTGAAGTGGATGATTTGGAGAAAGTCATTGCTCATTTGGAAAAATCCAAAATAGAAGCCGAACCCATTCGAATAGACGAGTTCACCGAGAAACGATTTACTTTCATTGCAGACCCGGACAATTTGCCGATAGAATTCTATGAAAAATAAAAACGCCAAAATTTAAAAGTTGCTGAATTAGGATTGAATACACCTATTTTTGTACCTGAAATTTTTTATAAATGGAAATCTCTCAAACAATCGGATACTTCTTGGCTGTTTTTGTCGGCATGATATTGGGAATGTTGGGCAGTGGCGGCTCCATACTTTCGGTTCCGATTTTGGTCTACGTGATGAGCATCGAACCCACATTGGCAACAGCCTATTCCTTGTTTATCATTGGCACAACCTCTTTGATAGGCGGAATTCACAAAGCCAAACAGAAATTAGTCGATTTCAAAAAGATGGTTTTATTTGGTATTCCTGCCGTGATTTCGGTTTTTATTACTCGAAAAGAACTCGTTCCCAGAATTCCTGATATTATCTTTTCTACAGAGAATTTTACTTTGAGTAAATCAATGCTGATTATGGTGGTTTTTGCCGTTGTAATGATTGTTGTCTCGGGCAGTATGATAAAACCTTTTAAGGAAAAAGTGGTTTTGGAGAACGAAAAATTCAATTATTATAGCGTAATCTTGATGGGAATTCTTATCGGATTGCTTTCTGGATTTGTCGGTGCAGGTGGAGGATTTTTGATTGTTCCCATTTTGTTGTTGTTTGCCAAAACCCCCATAAAAATGGCTGTTGGAACATCTCTGTTCATAGTTTCTTCCCAATCATTGATTGGCTTTACGGGAGACATCATGGAAAAACAAGTCATTGATTGGCAGTTGTTGCTGTTCTTTACATTGGCATCAATTATTGGAATTTTTATTGGTAATTTTATCTCCAAAAAAATAAAAGAAACAAAACTGAAAACTGGTTTTGGCTGGTTTGTACTGGCCATGGGAATTTATATTATCTTGAGGGAACTTTTCTGGTCATAATAATTTGCTAAAATGTTACTGCCAATAATAGCTTCAATCAAAAAAATAGATATTTTTACAATATAAATACACTTTGGAAAATGAAAATAGAACAAATTTATACTGGTTGTTTGTCGCAAGGTGCATATTATATTGAAAGTAATGGAGAAGTTGCCATTATTGATCCATTGCGAGAAGTGCAACCTTATATCGACAGGGCCAATAAGGATAAAGGAAAAATCAAGTATATTTTTGAAACACATTTTCACGCCGATTTCGTGAGTGGGCATGTGACATTAGCCGAGAAAACGGGCGCTCCAATCATTTATGGCCCTACGGCAAAACCCAAGTTTAAGGCTCATATTGCCAAAGATGGCGAAGTTTTTGTCTTGGGAGAAATTACGATAACAGTTCTACACACACCGGGACATACCTTGGAAAGTTCTTGTTTTCTTTTGAAAGACAAAGACGGCAAGGATTACGCACTTTTTAGCGGGGATACCTTATTTTTGGGCGATGTGGGTCGTCCAGATTTAGCCCAAAAAGCGGCCAATATGACCAAAGAAGAATTGGCCGGAATTTTATTCGATAGTTTGAGAACCAAGGTGATGACTTTGTCCGATGACGTGATTGTTTATCCGGCGCACGGGGCAGGAAGCGCTTGCGGAAAAAATTTGAGCACAGAAACCATTGGAACCATTGGAGAACAAAAAAAGATCAACTACGCGCTTCGTGCCAATATGACCAAGAAAGAATTCATCCAGGAAGTTACCGATGGATTGTTGCCTCCGCCTCTTTATTTCCCGTTGAATGCCAAACTCAATAAAGAAGGCTATGAAAATGTGGAAGACATTATCAGGGATGCCGTTGCATATGATACCGAAACCTTTGAAATGGTGGCCAATGAAATTGACGTGGTCATTCTGGATGTGCGCCATCAAGATGATTATGCCAAAGGACATATTCCAAAATCAGTTTTCATAGGCATCGATGGCAATTTTGCTCCTTGGGTTGGAACATTAATTCCCGACATCAAGCAACCCATACTTTTGATAACACCTTTGGGCAGGGAAGAGGAAAGTATTCTCAGGCTGGCAAGAGTAGGGTATGACAATACTTTGGGCTACCTAAAAGGAGGATTTGACACCTGGAAAAACGAAGGATTGGAATACGATACCGTCAATTCGATTTCGGCGGCAATGCTCGAGGAATTATTGGCTGAAATAGACGGAGAGAAAGAAAAAGTGTTCGTTTTTGACGTAAGAAACAAGGGCGAATACGCAGCAGAACACATCGTTGATGTTGCTTCAACGCCATTGGACAATATCAACGACCATTTCGTTGAATTTCCAAAAGAAGAGGAGTTTTATGTGCATTGTACCAGTGGTTATCGTTCAATGATTTCGGCTTCAATATTAAAAGCCAGAGGGTATCACAACGTAATCAATGTGGCTGGTGGATTCAATGCCATAAAAAAAACGGACATAAAAACAACAAATTTTGTTTGTCCGACAACATTAAAATAAAAAGAAAGATTTTTTTTGACCAATTCGCATAATAAATGAGCACTAGTTTCGAAAACATTATACAATCAGAAAAACCGGTTTTAATTGATTTTTTCGCCACTTGGTGTGGACCTTGCAAAACATTGGCTCCCATTTTAAAAGAGGTGAAAGACAGTTTGGGTGAACGCATTACTATATTGAAAATTGATGTGGACAAAAATCAGGCTTTGGCTTCGAAATATCAGGTTCGTGGTGTTCCCACCATAATTTTGTATCAAAAGGGCAAACAGTTATGGCGAGAATCCGGAGTTTTGTCCAAAGAAGAAATTATAAGAAACATAGTCGCAAAAAGTCATTAAAATTTGGAGTATTTCATCACGAAATACTTTTTTTATTTATCTTTGTTAACCAAATGGTTAAACCGTATAGTTAAATCAAAATGACCACCGAAGAAAAAATATTCAATTCCGCCCGAATAATTTTCCAAAAGAAAGGTTTTGCGGGAGCGAGAATGCAGGAAATTGCAGATGAAGCGGGCATCAACAAAGCGATGTTGCATTATTGTTTCAAGAACAAACAGTTGTTGTTTGAAGCCGTTTTCATGAATGCTTTTGGTCAATTGGCACCACAAATCAACGATATTTTCAGTTCCAATGACAGCGTTTTTGACAAAATAAGGAAGTTTACCCACAGCTACATTTCATTCGTGATACAAAATCCCTATTTGCCCCAATTTGTCATTCAGGAAATGAACAACAATCCAGCTTTTGTAATGTCGTTTTTAAAGAATGAAAACAGACCCAATCCTACCTTGCTGGTTTCACAAATTGAAAAAGAAATCGCCGATGGAATCATCAAACCCATCAATCCCAAACAACTTTTGATGAACATCATTTCATTGACGGTTTTTCCTTTTGCAGCGCAAATGATGGTCAAAGGGATGTTGCAAATTTCCGATGCGGCTTTCAACCAAATGATGGAAGAACGAAAAACCAGCATTGCCGAACAAATCATAAATTCCATAAAAAGATGAACAGAATACTAATTACATCCTTTTTATTGCTTGTATTTTATTCCAATGCCCAGCAATCATTGACATTGGAAGATTGTTATGCTTTGGCCAACAAGAATTATCCCATTGCCAAACAAATTGGATTGTTGCAACAAAAATCCGATTACGAAGTGGAGGCCTTGAAAACGGGAAAACTCCCAAAAGTTGATTTGAATGCACAGGGAACCTATCAAAATCAGGTGACCACGATTCCAAATCCATTTATTGAACCTTTGAATAAAGACCAATATCGTGTGAACTTGGACGTCAACCAACTCATTTACAACGGTGGATTGATTGACGCAAACACCAAACTCAAAGAGACCCAGGCCAAAACACAGCAGCAACAAGTCGAAGTCAATTTATACCAACTCAAAGCCAGAATCAATCAGTTATTTTTCTCCATTTTACTGTTACAAGAACGAAAAGATATTTTGGTTTCCAAACAAGAACAATTGGTTACCAAGATAAAAGAAGTCAAATCTGGAATTCAATACGGCGCGATTCTTCCTGCCTCCGAAAAAGTGTTGGAAGCCGAAAACCTGAAAATCAAGCAACAACTTTCGGAAATTAAATTTGACAAAAAACGCTTGTTCGAAAACCTTTCTTCCTTGACTTACACAACTGTTCCAGAAACGACCACTTTGCAAAAACCAATCATAATTACCGAGGAAACTGCTGCAAACAATCGTCCAGAATTGAAATATTTTGATTTTCAAAACCAACAAATTGAAGCTTCGAAGGTCGTTGTTTCCAAAAATAATTTGCCAAAAATAAATGCTTTTGGAACTGCAGGTTATGGAAATCCGGGTTTGGACATGATCAACAATTCGTTTCAGCCCATTTTTATGGTCGGCTTGAGAGCCAATTGGAATGTTTTTGACTGGAACAAATCCAAAGCCGAAAAAGACGCATTAACCGTTTCTGCCGATATTGTAGCCACGGAAAGAGAGACATTTTTACTCAACAATTCCTTGCAATTGCAGGAAATGGAAAACGAAATAAAAAAATCCGAGGAAATCATCAAAACCGACATAGAAATTATCGATTTAAGGGAATCTGTTGAAAAATCGGCCAATGCCCAATTAAAAAACGGCGTGATCACCACTTCGGAATATTTGGTGGAATTCACGAATTTGTACGAAGCCCGAACCAATCAAAAGTTGCACGAAATCCAGTTGGCTTTGGCGAAAGCGAATTATCAAGTAGCTAAAGGAAATTAATAACAAAGGTTTAAAAACAATAATAATGAAAAAAATAATCACACTTTTAATTTTATCAAGCCTGATTTCCTGCAACAAAAACAACGATAAAGCTGATGGCTACGGGAATTTTGAAGCAACGGAAGTCACGATTTCGGCGGAAGCCAATGGCAAAATCGAGTATTTAAAACTGGAAGAAGGCGATATTTTGGAACCAAAAACTCAAGTGGGATTGATTGACACCACCCAATTGTATTTCAATAAACAACAATTAATGGCTTCCAAAAGCACCGTTTTTTCGAAATCGGAAAACGTGTTGTCACAAATCAAAGTCTTGCAGGAGCAACTCAAAACAGCACAAATCGAGAAAAAAAGAATACAAAACATGTTTGCCGAAAATGCCGCAACAAAACGACAAGTGGATGAAATTGACGGAAAAGTGAGTGTTATTTTGGAACAAATAAAAAGCGTTCAAACCCAGAATTCACCCATCATAAACGAAGTAAAATCGATTGATGTCCAAATCGAAAAAATCAACGACCAAATCCAGAAAAGCAAAATCATAAATCCAATTAAAGGAACGGTTTTGGTAAAATATGCCGAACCGAATGAAGTGACCGCTTTTGGAAAACCCATCTATAAAATTGCCGATATTTCGGAAATGACCTTGCGTGTTTATGTTGGTGAAACCCAATTGTCCCAAATAAGAATAGGTCAAAACGTGACCGTGAAAATAGATGCCGAAAAAGAGATGAAATCTTGTCCAGGAACGATTTCCTGGATTGCGTCTTCGGCCGAGTTTACCCCAAAAATTGTCCAAACCAAGGAAGAACGAGTAAATTTGGTTTATGCCGTAAAAGTAAAAGTTAAAAATGACGGCAGTTTAAAAATTGGAATGCCGGCCGAAATGTGGATTAAATAAATTTTTATTGCATTGAAATTGATTTTTGAAATTGTTATTGAGTATGAGTATTATTGTCCAAAATATTTCCAAATCTTACAACAAAGCCAAAGCTGTTGAAGCCATTACTTTTGAAGTAAAAGAAGGAGAATTATTTGGATTGATTGGACCAGACGGAGCAGGAAAAACAACGATTTTCAGGATTTTGACCACGCTTTTGTTGGCTAATGAAGGCTCGGCAATTGTGGCTGGTTTTGACGTTATTAAGGATTATAAAGCCATTCGGGATTCGGTGGGTTATATGCCGGGAAAATTTTCTTTGTACCAAGATTTGTCCGTGGAGGAAAACTTGACTTTTTTCGCCACGATTTTCGGGACAACGATTGAAGAAAATTATGATTTAATCAAGGATATTTACATTCAAATAGAGCCTTTCAAAACGAGAAGGGCAGGAGTACTTTCGGGCGGAATGAAACAGAAACTGGCTTTGTGTTGCGCCTTGATCCACAAACCCAAAGTCTTGTTTCTCGACGAACCAACAACGGGAGTGGATCCCGTTTCCCGAAAAGAATTTTGGGAAATGCTCAAAAGATTGCAACAAAAAGGCATCACGATTTTGGTTTCCACGCCTTATATGGACGAAGCGGCTTTGTGTGACCGAATTGCACTCCTCCAAAAAGGAAGTATTTTGAAAATAGACAGTCCCGAAAACATCATCAAGAATTACGACAAAGTTATTTATGATGTTCGAACCCAAAACATGCACCAACTGATTCTGGATTTAAAAAATTATCCAAGCCAGTACAGCGTTTATGCTTTTGGAGAATACATTCATTATATTGATAAAAGTGCTGGTTTTAATCCAAAAGATTTGGCAGCATATTTGGAAAAGAACAAGCATTCCGAAATAGAAATCAATATTTCGAGACCAACAATAGAGGACGTTTTTATGGATTTATAAAAATGGCACACGGATAAAACGGATGAAGCGGATTGTCACGGATTTATTTGTATTGGTTATTTTGAAAAAATCTGTGATAATCTGTGACTCGAGCGATAGCGAACAGGCGAAGCAAATCTGTGGCCAAATAAATTTGTGCAATTTGTGGTTTAAAAAATATGACAAAAGAAAAAATAATAGCAGTTCAAAATCTATCCAAGCAATTTGGCAACTTTATCGCGGTCAACAGTATTTCTTTTGAAGTGTACAAAGGAGAGATTTTTGGTTTTTTGGGTGCGAACGGTGCGGGAAAAACAACCGCGATGAAAATGCTTATAGGAATCTCCAAACCCACTTCCGGGGAAGCCTTGGTTGCGGGTTTTGACGTGAAAACCAACACCGAAATGGTCAAACGGAGCATTGGTTACATGAGTCAAAAATTTTCGATGTATGACGATTTGACCATCAAGGAAAACATCACTTTTTTTGGTGGAATTTATGGTTTGAGCAGGAATCAAATCAAGGAAAAAACGGAAAAATTGGTGTCACAATTGGAACTTGAAGATGCTGTCGATAAATTGGTTGGTTCGTTGCCTTTGGGTTGGAAACAGAAATTGTCCTTTTCGGTGGCTTTGTTGCACGAACCAAAAATCGTTTTTCTCGATGAGCCTACAGGTGGCGTTGACCCCATCACCAGAAGACAATTTTGGGAAATGATTTACGCCGAAGCTGATAAAGGAACCACGATTTTCGTCACCACGCATTATATGGACGAAGCTGAATATTGTGATCGCGTTTCCATTATGGTCGAAGGAAGCATCGAAGCGCTCGACACACCTAAAAACTTGAAAAAGAAATACAATGTGGCGTCGATGAACGATGTGTTCTTGAAATTGGCGAGAAATGTGGAATAACAGATTTAAACCATTAAGATATTAAGATTTATTAAGTTAAAGATTGTGCTTAATTTTCTTAAATATCTTAATGGTTAAAAAAAATTAAAGGTTTAAAATGAAAAGATTCATCGGTTTTGTGACTAAAGAATTCTATCACATTTTTCGTGACAAAAGAACTATGTTCATTCTTTTCGGGATGCCCATTGCCCAAATCATGTTGTTTGGTTTTGCCATTACCAACGAAATCAACAACGTCAATATTGCGATTCTGGACAAATCGAAAGACGATGAAACTCACAAAATAATCAAAAAAATCAGGGCTTCCGAATATTTTAATATCGAACAGGATATTGTCAATGAAAACCAGATTGAAAGCGTTTTCCAAAAAGGAAAGGTAAAGGCCGTTTTGGTATTCGAAACCGATTTTATCAAAAATCTGCAAACACTCAAACAAGCCAAAGTACAAGTGATTACGGATGCCACCGACCCCAATATGGCCAATACTATTGCAAATTACGTCAACTCCATTTTACTAAATTACACGCAGGAAATCAATAAAAACAGCAAAGCTAGTCACCTCATACAAACGCAAACCCAATTGTATTACAATCCCGAATTGAAGAGTGTTTTCAACTTTGTTCCCGGTGTCATGACCATCATTTTGATGCTGGTTTCGGCAATGATGACTTCCATTTCCATTACTAGGGAAAAGGAATTGGGAACGATGGAAGTATTGTTGGTTTCACCCTTGAAACCTTTTCAAGTTATCATTGGCAAGGTGTTTCCGTATATTTTACTTTCCATAATCAACGCCACCATTATCCTGCTTTTGGGATTTTTTGTATTCGGAATGCCTATTGAAGGAAACTTGTTTTTATTGGCTTTCGAAAGTGTTTTGTTCATCACCACGGCACTTTCGTTGGGCATATTGATTTCGACGGTTTCCAATTCGCAACAAACGGCCATGATGCTGTCCTTGATGGGATTGATGCTGCCCGTCATCCTGCTTTCGGGATTTATTTTCCCCGTTTCGAGTATGCCGATGGCCTTGCAAATCATCAGCAACATTATTCCAGCCAAATGGTTCATCATCATCATCAAGGCCATTTTGCTCAAAGGAGCAACCATAAACGTGATTTGGAAAGAAACACTAATTCTGGTCGGAATGACGGTGTTTTTTATAGTGGTAAGTATCAAAAAATATAAAATCAGGTTGGAATGAAAATATCAATTTCAATGGCAATGCCAATATCAATGGCAATGAAAAAATAAAAAATCTGCGAAAATCCGTTAAAATCAGTTTCATCCGCGTCCCATTTATGAAAACAATAGTATTCATCATCCAAAAAGAGTTCCGGCAAATCTTTAGAAATAAAGCAATGCTGCCCATTATATTTGTCTTGCCGATGGTGCAATTGCTTATTTTGTCGAATGCGGCGAGTTTTGAAATCAAGAACATCAAGTTTTCTTATGTGGACAACGACCATTCCGCGGCTTCCAGGGAATTGATTTCGAAATTTGAAGCTTCCCAATATTTCAACATCATTGAAAGCTTTTCGTCCAAAAAAGAAGCCGATTTCCAGATGCAAACCGGAAAAGTGGATGCCATACTCGAAATCCCGAATCATTTTGAACGCGATTTAATCACTGAGAATTTCACCAATCTATCGG
Organism: Flavobacterium fluvii; assembly: GCF_900129545.1. GTDB lineage: Bacteria > Bacteroidota > Bacteroidia > Flavobacteriales > Flavobacteriaceae > Flavobacterium > Flavobacterium fluvii. Next base: position 110,821 of record NZ_FQWB01000006.1, read on the forward strand.
TAAGCATCAACGCCATCGACGGTGCGGCGGCAGGAGTGGAGAGTGTCTATATTTCGCAAATCATCAACGGTTTTAACCAAAAGATTCAAACACAATTGTACCAATACAACGAAGCTTCCTACATTCAACCCCTGAATATTGTCACGATTCCGTCATTTTGGTACAACAATACGTTGAATTACAAAACCTTCATGGTTCCTGGAATTTTGGTGTTGTTGGTGACAATGCTCACGCTGTTTCTGTCTTCGATGAACATTGTTCGTGAAAAGGAAATGGGGACTTTGGAACAAATCAACGTGACGCCCATTCAAAAATACCAGTTCATCATCGGAAAATTGTTTCCGTTTTGGGTCTTGGGATTGGTGATTTTGACAGTGGGTTTAATCATTGCAATAGCCGTTTTCAGTGTTCCTGTTTTAGGAAATATTGGCTTGATTTATTTTTTTACTTCAGTCTATTTGTTGGTCATTCTAGGCATCGGCTTAATTATCTCCAACCATTCCGACACGCAGCAACAAGCAATGTTTATAGCTTGGTTCTTTTCGGTTATCTTCATCTTGATGAGCGGATTGTTCACGCCCATCGAAAGTATGCCTCAATGGGCACAAAATGTTACTTTCCTCAATCCGATTCGGTATTTTGTGGAAATTATCCGGATGGTAATGTTGAAAGGGGCTAACTTTTCGGATATATCCAGACCGTTTTTTATCGTTGTTTTCTATGCTTTTGCCTTGAACTGGATAGCGGTTTGGAGTTATAGAAAAGTGAATTAAGGAACCTGAAACGGGTTACTTATCTGTGTTAACTGGAATTGCCAGTTCTAAAATTATTCAGGCAACAAGGAGTCGCCCCAATCCTTTATTACGAATGATTTGAGCAAACCTTCCAAAATGAATGGATCGGCCTGGGCAAAGTCTTCCGCATCTTTTCTTGTCTTGAATATAGCCATGTTTCCCCTGTCTGAAAATGGTCCTATTCCCAAAACAACGCCTTTGGCAATAAATTCATCAACTACTATTTTATGGCGTGGATAAACGGACATTATTTCATCCATGCTTGCTCCAGAGGATTCTCCAATCAATACTGCTTTCATATCTGTTCTTTTTTATGGTTTAACATTATTTATAATATGTTGGTGATTATTCACTAATATTTTTCTTCCACAAATTTATGCCATTCCGTTTCAAATTCCTTTTCTGTAACTCCAAGCACTTTTTCGAAATTACAATAGGATTTTATAAATTCCGGCAGTTTGTCTTTTCCATATTTTGATACAAAATACTCCACTATGGTATAACCCACATTGTAAATTTGGTTGCTGTTGTTTAATTCTTTCAAAGTAGGTTTGTTCTTCATTCCGTAATTTACACTTGAGTTGTTTACTATGCCTGCTTCATAATCGCAAACCGCTTCCCAAAACCATTGAGGATAGTTTTTTTTAAATTCTTTCTCAAAATTTTCATCAAAATCAGATGCTTTTTCATTGTGGGATTTCGAGAGTGCCTCTTGTATTAGAATATTGAGTTGAACGCAATGCGTAAATTCGTGAACAGCCACTTTTTCCATTTTCTGTGGAAAAATGCTGTTGTACCAAGTTTCATATTTTAAATGGAATGCCAAAGGGCCACGGCTGGTTCCATTTGCATTACTGTTTGGCAAACCGGTCGCGTCGTTAAATTCATTTTGATTTGGATGAATATAAACAGTAATTTTTTCGTGTTTTGGGTCGTTTAAATCGGTTCTAATTCTTTCATAATTCAATTCGAGAACTTTGGAAATAGCTACGGCTTCACTTTCGAGAATTCCGTTATAATGAACCACAAAATTTGTTGCATTTATTATTTTGGTTTCGTTTTCAACCCTGATTTTTCTGATTAGAAAGGACATTAAAAACAATATTGCTAAACTTCCAATGGAAAGAAAAATAACTTGGACTATTTTTTTAAGTTTTTTCATTGGTGCGTTGGCAACTATTTTAGTTTGTTTTCACTTTTGGAATTTCAATTTTCATGACTTTATTGATGGTTTCCATTCTGGTTTTAGTTACAAAATTAAGAAAATTATCCAAGCCTGCTTTTTCAGAAATTTATTTTATTCCGCCTAAAATTAATCCTACAATTTTATTTTAACAACTGCTGTGTCAATTCTGATTTTTCAAGGGATATATTGACCCTGTTGGGGAAGAAGGTCTTGTTAAATTAAATGCAAAAAATTGAAAAAGAGAATATTACAAAATTAATTCTCTTCTTTTTCGTTTAAAGAAATAAGCTTTCTTACAGCAAATAAATTTAAAAATCGTACCTTTTACATTACTTTTAAAACTAATCCCCAAGACTATGGATTTGAGTAAATACAATCTAAAACGCAATTTCAATTCGACCAAGGAACCTGAAGGCGTTATCAAAAAATCAAAAAACGAGTTGATTTTTGTAGTACAAAAGCATGCAGCCTCCCATTTGCATTACGATTTTCGGATTGAAATGGACGGCGTATTGAAAAGTTGGGCCATCCCAAAAGGGCCGTCGATGCATTCAGAAGAGAAGAGATTGGCTATAATGGTGGAAGACCATCCTTATGCTTACAAGGATTTTGAAGGCACTATTCCCGAAGGAAATTATGGCGCAGGGAACGTTATCGTTTGGGATAAAGGAACTTATGCTTTGTCTAATCAACGAAACGGCACTACCGTTGAAAACCAATATAAAGAAGATATTCGAAACGGAAAACTGGATTTTATCCTGGACGGCAAGAAATTGAAAGGCGAATTTGCCTTGGTTCGATTACATGTCAACCAGAAAAATGCTTGGCTTTTGATAAAAAAGGATGACGAATATGCGACTGATTCGGATGTTTTGCTCAAAGACAAATCTGTTCTTTCCGATATGACTTTGGACGAATTGGAGTAAAACTTTCAATGAAAAAATAAGGCAATTATAATTTCAAGGGCAATCAATATAATAACCACCCATTCCAATCGAGCGCTTTCTCGAACGTTTAGCACATCGGTAAAAAGGGTCAGGTTGTTTTCGACAATTTGAAGTCGATAGTCCAAATCCTTGAAACGGGGATTGATGTCAAAATTGGCTTTGAGGTGGCGATTCAACAAGTTTAGTTCTTCATTGTCCCAAACCAAATTGGGATCGTCCAAAATGTATAAATTATCGACAATACTGTTTTTGACGTTCAATACCTTGCCAATGTATTTCAGCAAATTTGTTTTGGAAATACTCAGTTTTCCATGATTTTCCAGTTCCTGGATATAATGTTTGGAAGAGGTGATGAGTTCGTCCGTCAAAACCTCGTAATGCTCCAATGCCACTGATTGCCCGATGTTGAGCATCACGATTCGCAACAGGGAAGAGTCGATTTGCGCAACGGTAACATAATCATTTTTGACCAAAACCTTGTTTAGTCTTTCGTCCGTGATGATTCTGTATTCTTCGGATAAATCCAAATCGACAATTTTAGTGGCGTAACTTTTCATAAATTGAATGCATTCACTTTTGGCTATTGCATCATAATTGGCAAAAACCACCACGCCGTAATCAAAGACATACAAATAGCGGTTATTCTCCGTCAATGCATAAAACACTTCGGAAGTGGAGCCCGAAAATACTTCGGCACGAAACTCGGCACGGAATTTCTTGATGTTGAAGGATTCGGCAATTTGGACAGCTTCGATTCTGATTTCCATGACAAACTGTTTATACAAATTTACAGAAAAAATGCCTTACAAAAACATTGTTTTAGGCATTAAAAAACCGAGACGGGAGTCTCGGTTTTTGATTGAAATTCATTTTAGAGTACTATTAATACAACATTTTGGTCAAAACCGATGGAGATGAAGCCGATTTTGGCAACAATCCCAGAAGTGCCGTATATTGCTCTGGTTTAATTATTTTTTTCATTTTGGCAGGAAATAAATCCCTGATGGCCGTCATTTTCGATGCATAGCCCGCTTTATCTGAAACGGCTGTCGGTAAAATGTTTTTCTTTTTGTTCAGCAATTCGTTTACCAATGAATTGACTAACGGTTTTTGGGATTCTGACAATTTAAGTTTTGGCGAAAGCAACCCCATCACTTGATTTGCAATACCGGCAACATCAAAAGAATTTGTTGCTGCACTTGCTGCTTTGCTGGCTGTTGAATTTGCAGACTTGGTAAGGTCTCCAATACTTTGTGCGTTCGAAAACGAAAATACGCCAAACAGCATTGACATAATAAGAAGTTTCTTTTTCATAGATATATCATTAAAGGTTTAGTTTGTAAATTATTATAAATATATTAAAATTTTCAATCCGCATACATTAAGAAATCAAAAAAAAAATCCTTGGATAAAAAAAAGGATTATTACGCCTCCAAACTGTATTTTTTTCCTATTTTTAAACGACAATTCAAGAAACCCATTTATGACTTTCGACAGAAGAAATCTCAGCAACGACCAATTATTGGATTTATACAAAAGTTTGCTGTTGCCCCGATTAATCGAAGAAAAGATGTTGATTCTCATTCGTCAAGGAAAGGTGTCCAAATGGTTTTCCGGAATTGGACAGGAAGCCATTTCCGTAGGGGTCACGGCGGTTTTGGATTCCGATGAATACATTTTGCCGATGCATCGAAACTTGGGCGTTTTTACAGGCAGAAACATTCCTTTATACCGACTTTTTTCGCAATGGCAAGGCAAGGCCAATGGTTTTACCAAAGGTCGTGATCGCAGTTTCCATTTTGGCACGCAACACTACAAGATTATCGGAATGATTTCTCATTTAGGGCCGCAATTAGGTATTGCCGACGGCATAGCTTTGGCAAACAAACTGAAACAAAACGGAAAAATTACGGCAGTATTTACCGGCGAAGGAGCCACGAGTGAAGGCGATTTTCACGAAGCCCTGAATATTGCCGCCGTTTGGGAATTGCCTGTGATGTTCATCATCGAAAACAATGGTTACGGCCTTTCGACTCCCACCAACGAGCAATTTCGCTGTGAAAATCTGGTGGATAAAGGCATTGGTTATGGAATGGAAAGCCATATTCTGGATGGAAACAATATTTTGGAAATCTATAACAAATTGTCGGAATTGAAAGTTTCGATGGTGGAGAATCCCCGTCCTGTTTTACTGGAATTCAAAACCTTTAGGATGCGGGGACACGAAGAGGCGAGCGGTACCAAGTATGTTCCGCAGGAGTTGATGGAATTGTGGGCAAAGAAAGATCCCGTGGAAAATTACAGAAACTATTTAAAAAAAAACAGAATTCTTACCGAGGATTTTGATGCCTTTTTGCATGCCGAAATCAAGGAAGAAATCGACAAAGATTGGGCCATTGCCAATGCCGAATCTGAAATTGAATCTACTTATGAAGAAGAATTAAATGATGTTTATAAAACATTTGAATTTCAAGAAGTTAAATATTCAAAAGAAGTTAAAAACATTCGGTTTATAGATGCTATTTCCAGCAGTTTGAGACAATCGATGGAGCGTCATGAAAACTTGGTCATCATGGGGCAGGACATTGCAGAATATGGTGGCGCTTTCAAAATTACCGATGGATTTGTCGAGCAGTTTGGCAAAGAACGGGTTCGGAACACGCCCATCTGCGAAAGTGCGGTGGTTTCGGCCGGAATGGGTTTGTCCATCAATGGATACAAAGCCATTGTCGAAATGCAGTTTGCCGATTTTGTTTCCACGGGATTCAATCCCATCGTGAATTTATTGGCCAAATCGCATTTTCGTTGGCAGGAAAAAGCCGATGTCGTGGTTCGAATGCCTTGCGGTGCCGGTACACAGGCAGGGCCTTTTCATTCGCAAACCAATGAAGCCTGGTTTACCAAAACTCCGGGCTTGAAAGTGGTTTATCCCGCTTTTCCATTCGATGCCAAAGGTTTGTTGAACGAGTCCATCAACGACCCGAATCCGGTTTTGTTTTTTGAGCATAAACAATTGTACCGCAGTATTTATCAAGATGTCCCAACCGATTATTACACGATTCCGTTGGGCAAAGCCGCCTTGTTGAAAGAAGGAAACCAAGTCACCATTATCGCTTATGGTGCAGCCGTGCATTGGGCATTGGAAACCTTGTCCGAACATCCTGGAATATCGGCCGATGTATTGGATTTGAGGACCTTGCAGCCTTTGGATACGGATTCCATTTATGCTTCTGTCAAGAAAACGGGGAGAGTTATTATTTATCAAGAAGACTCCTTGTTTGGTGGAATTGCCAGTGATATTTCGGCCTTGATCATGGAAAATTGTTTTCACTATCTTGATGCTCCCGTAAAACGCGTGGCGAGTCTCGACAGTCCCATTCCGTTTACAAAAGCCTTGGAAGACCAATATTTGCCGAAAGGAAGGTTTGAAAAGGAGTTGTTGAAATTGTTACAATATTAACATATTGTTATTTCATAAAAGAATGTTATTTTTATGGCATAAATTATTTAACCAAACTAAATATGAAAAAATTAATTTTACCCATTTTGTTGCTTGTCTTTCTTTCTTCTTGCAATAAAAGCCAAAAAACCGCCGAAGGGGGAGACGACAACAAGAAATTTGATCTGTACAAGGATCATTTCATAAACTCTTTTTGGGAATTGAATCCCGATTGGGCTGCAAGCTTGGGGAATCATAAATTGGATAGCGTCCTTGTTGTTCCTGATTCCAATTTTATCAAAAAATCACTGGATTTCGCTAACGCCAATTTGGATTCGTTGAAAAATTATGGTTTGGAAAATCTTTCGGACAACAACAAAACAGATTTCCAAATGATTAAAAACCAATTGGAAAGCACGGTTTACTCCGCCAATGAAATGAAATCTTATGAATGGAATCCCGCAGAATACAATGTTTGTGGGGCTTTTGCCGAAATTCTCAATGGAAATTATGATTCGATAGACAATAGATTGCGAAATTTCGACTTGAAAATGAAGAACATTCCGGCCTATTATGAAGCTGCGAAAAAGAACATCAAAAATCCAACCTTGGAACATACGCAATTGGCCATTGAGCAGAATTTGGGTGGTCTTTCCGTTTTTGAAACCGACTTGGTTGCGGCCTTGGCCAAAAGTAAATTGTCGGAAACCGAGAAAAAATCGATTTTGGAAAAATCAAAATTGGCTGTTTCCACGATTAAATCGTACGCCGATTGGTTGAAAAAATTAGACAACAAAACACCGCGTTCTTTCCGTTTGGGAGCAGAATTGTATGCCAAAAAATTCAATTTCGACATTCAATCCGCTTACACTGCAGATGAAATGTATGAAAAAGCAGTGGCGCACAAGAAAGAATTGCATAATGACATGTTTGTTCTTGCCGATAAATTATGGTCTAAATACATGGGTTCGGCTCCAAAACCAACCGATAAATTGGAACTTATCAAACAAGTAATCGACAAAGTTTCGTTGCAGCACACCACGCCAGAAAAATTTCAATCGGAAATAGAGAAACAAATTCCGGAATTGACCGCTTTTGTAAAAGCCAAAGATTTGCTTTATATCGATCCGTCGAAACCGCTTGTTGTCCGCAAAGAGCCTGCATATATGGCCGGCGTTGCAGGTGCATCCATTTCGGCCGCAGGACCGTATGACAAGAATGGCAATACTTACTATAATGTGGGCAGCATGCAAGGCTGGACTGCCGAAAGAGCCGAAAGCTATTTGAGGGAATACAATGATTACATCTTGCAAATTTTGAACATTCACGAAGCCGTTCCCGGGCATTATACGCAATTGGTGTACAGCAACCAGTCGCCAAGCATCATAAAATCTGTTTTTGGAAATGGAGCGATGGTAGAAGGTTGGGCGGTTTATGCAGAAAGAATGATGCTGGAAAGCGGTTATAAAAATTCGGATGAAATGTGGTTGATGTATTATAAATTTCATTTGAGAGCCACTTGCAATACCATTTTGGACATCAGTGTCCACACCAGAAACATGTCAAAAGAGGACGCAATTAAATTGATGACCAGAGAAGGATTCCAGCAACAAGCCGAAGCTGACGGGAAGTGGAAACGTGCTACCTTGAGCCAAGTGCAATTGTGTTCGTATTACACGGGTTTCAACGAAATCTATGAATTGAGGGAATTATTGAAGAAAAAGGAGGGAGATAAATTTAATTTGAAAGCCTTCCACGAAAAATTCTTGAGCTATGGCAGTGCGCCAGTCAAATACATCAAGGAATTGATGTTGGCGAAAGACTAAATCAAAATATAGGCTTAAAAATTACCGCAAATTCGCAAATTTGCGGTATTTTTTTTGCGGTTCAAATAGAATGGTCGTTGCCTTTGGCCTTGTTTGGGAAATCAGTTTTAATCTTTGAAATCTGTGGCAAAAAAAAGTATGATGCACTTTGTGGCCTGTCATAATCCAGATGAAGTAAAGCCCTTTTTTTTGAACTTTTGGAATACCCTTAAAATAAATACGCCACGACTTTCGATAGAAAAAATCTTAGCGACAACCAATTATTGGATTTGTACAAAAAGTTGCTATTGCCAAGGTTGATCGAAGAAAAGATGTTGATTCTCATCCGACAAGGGAAAGTGTCCAAATGGTTTTCCGGAATTGGTCAGGAAGACATTTATGCTTCTGTAATGAAAACCGGCAGAGCGATTATTTTGCAGGAAGACTCTCTTTTTTGGGGAATTGCCAGCGATATTTCGGCCTTGATTATGGAAAATTGTTTCCCGCATCTCGATGCACCGGTAAGACGCGTGGCGAGCCTGGACAGTCCGATTCCGTTTACCAAGACTTTGGAAGAACAGTATTTACCGAAAGGAAGGTTTGAAAATGAATTGTTGGAGCTGTTGAAGTATTAGAATAAAATAAAATTTTAATTTCGTTCTATATAATTAATACTACTAATTATATGAAATTACTTGCTTTTGATCCCGTTCTGATTCTCAGGACGGGATTTTCATTTTAAAAGTAATAACTTACAAATAAACTTAGTTGTTGTTAAATAACTAATAAAATTACCGTTAATCGTTAAAAAAAAACATTTTAGTAAGTAATTTTGTTAAAAAAAAATATCAAATTATTGAGTGTGATATCTGAAATTGGAAAGACTTCGCTGAATAGTATTGGTATTATTTAATATGTATAAAAGTTCTAATTTTTAAAATTATGAATAGATTATATTTAAATATGGCTAGAGATGTTTATTGGTCATCACTATTACAAAATACGTTCGCTATTAGTGTCAATTGGTTTTGTCTTGTTTTGTTGTTTTTCGTGAATTTTTCGTTTGGACAAACCGTGGTAGCCAACGATTGTTTAGCACCAACAATCATAACGCAACCCGTCATTCCGGCTACAACTTGTTCCGGAACAGGAACGCAAACCCTTTCAGTAGTCGCCACGGGTACTGGTTTAACTTATTCCTGGCGAAAAAATGGTGTTGTCGTGTCAAACGGTGGTGTCATCAACGGACAAGGGACAACAACACTAACTTTGACAAATCCAGTTGTTACTGATGCTGGAAGTTATAATGTTGTAGTTAGCGGTAGCTGTAGTCCAGCTGTAACATCAAACGCAGTGACGGTATCGGTAAATTCCATTTCAGTGGCACCAACAGGAATAACAGGAACGACAACTATTTGTAATGGAAGTTCCATTACACTTACTTTGAGCGGAGGTTCGAAAGGAACGGTGGCAACTGCCCAATGGTTTTCAGGTTCTTGTGGAGGGACAGCTGTTGGGACAGGAGACAATATAACAGTTTCACCAACATCCACAACAACTTATTATGTCCGATATAGTGGTGTATGCAGTACCACGGCCTGTGCTTCGACAACTGTTACCGTAACGCCGGCAACAGTAGCAGGAACCTTGACATCCCCAAAGACTAATGTCTGTTCAGGGGCTAATTATACGAATCTTAATTTAAGTGGTTACACCGGAAGCATACTAAGATGGGAATCTTCAATAGATAATTTTACTACTGTAAATTCTATATCCAATACTAATAGTGATTATGGCGCAAGTAATCTCACTGCTGATACTTCTTATCGTGTTGTTGTGCAAAATGGAAGCTGTAATGTATTGTATTCCAATGTTGTTAAAATCGCAGTAAGTGGCGCTATGCCTGCTCCGGGAGGAATTTCTTTGAATGGTGGTACGACTTACCCTGTTTCTGGAGGAGGCACAAATTATTGTGCCTCGACTTCGGCAACATTTAGTATTGCTTCAGTACCAAATGCAACGAACTATATTTGGGTCATTCCAAATGGATGGTCAGTAATTAGTGGACAAGGCACGACAACTTTGACTGTTGTAACCGGGAATACTTCACAAAGTGCCAATATTGAAGTGTATGCCAATAATTCTGGATGTGGTGATACAAACCGCAGTTATTTGTGGTTGCAATTAACCAATACTCCCAATGCACCAACAGGTTCATCATCCCAATCCTTTTGTTCTGCTTCGTTTCCCACCGTGGCTAATCTGGCGGCAACGGGAACAGGAATAAAATGGTATGCAACATACAGCGGAGGCAGCGCTTTGGCCACCACTACCGCATTGGTAAACGGAGCCCATTATTATGCAAGCCAAACCATAAACGGTTGTGGAGAGAGTGCTTCAAGACTAGACGTAACTGCCACACTAAATACAAATTTATCGGCAGTTTCCGTAACGCCAAATGGAGCACAAATAATTTGTATTGGTTCTTCTGGAAGTGCTTTGACATCTAGTCCAACTAATGGCGGAGTAATTGTTAGCCGTCAATGGGGGAAACGTTCCGTTTCGGGTGGAACGATTACGCCAATATCGGGGGAAACTACGGCAAACTATACACCAACAGGAGCAGGATTGACAGCAGGCACTTGGTATGTAGTCTGTACTTCTACACCCACTTGTGGAAGCCCAATGACATCAAATGAAGTGATGATAACGGTTAATGACAGGCCTGTTGCACCTACGGTAGGAACAACAACCCAGCCTAGTTGTACCACTCCAACAGGAAGTGTCTTTTTAAGTGGGTTGCCTGCTTCAGGAACTCTATTTCAAACGGGGACAGCGGCAACAAATTATCCAATTACGGGAACCACCATGACAATTTCAGGACTTGCGGCTGGAACCTATAATTTTTCGGCTTCAAATGGAAGCTGTACCTCATTGGCAACGGCAAATGTAGTGTTTAATCCCCTTGCTACTAACAAATGGGATGGCAACGCTTGGTCTAATGGAACTCCATCAGCAAGTCAAATATTGGTTTTTAATGGAAATTATCCTCCATCACCAAACCCCAATGTAGACATTACAGGTTGTTCTTGCACGATTTCAGCAGGAGCCAATGTTACCATAAAATTGGGCAGATCGTTATCCCTTACCAATGAAGTTGTCGTTTTAGGAACATTAACATTTGAAAATAGTGCCAGCTTAATACAGAAGAATGGTGAGGCGGTAAATACGGGGTCTATTATCTACAAGAGAACAACTCCTTCGCTGATAGAAACTGATTATACCTATTGGTCATCTCCAGTGGCCAATCAAACCTTGGATATATCTCCAGATTATGCCTATGGAACTTTTTATTCCTATGATTCTTCTGTGGATAATTGGGCTGATGTAAATATTTCGACCACAATGTCCATCGGCAAAGGCTACATTATTCGAGGGCAAAGATCCGATAACGATGCCTACAATATCACTGCTACTTTTAAGGGTGTTCCAAATAACGGAACCAAAACCCTGTCCATTAACCCTACAAATTCGGCGGTACTTCTAGGAAATCCTTTTCCATCAGCCTTGGATGCAGAAGCTTTTTTGGATTATAATGCAGCCGTTTTAGATGGGACAATTTATTTTTGGACCCATAAAACTGCCATTCAAGCAGCTTCGAACATTCCAGGAAAGGCAGGTTCTGGAGTTTTCGCCTATACATCAGATGATTATGCTTCTTATAATGCCGTGGGAGGCGTTAGTGTTGGAAACGGAACGGCTTCGCCAAGCGGAAGTGTCGTGCCTTCAGGAAAAATAGGAGCTGGACAAGGTTTTTTTGGAACAATCAAGGCGGCAGGAACTATCACGTTCAATAACAACATGCGTTTGAATTCTGACGGATCCTTAATGGACAACATCCAGTTTTTCAGTGCAAAACCCACTAAGGAAAAGCACCGTATTTGGTTGAATTTAAGCAATACGGAAGGTGCATTCAAGCAAGTTTTAATTGGTTACGTGACCGATGCAACAAATAACTACGAACGTCGTTTCGATGGACAAAGTTTTGATGCCAATGAATATGTAGATTTTTACAGCATCAGTCAAGACAAGAATTTAGTAATTCAAGGACGCGCCTTGCCGTTTGATGAAAACGACGAAGTGCCGTTGGGTTTCAAAACCGTAATTACTGGAGAATTCACCATAAACATTGATCAAACCGACGGGTTATTGGCCAATCAACCCGTATTTCTCGAAGATAAATTGACCAATACAATAGTTGACTTAAAGAGTGGGAACTATACCTTCTCTACAACTGAAGGAACTTTTGACGATCGTTTTGTATTGCGATATGCAGGCAAAACTCTAGGAACAACCGACACTGAAATGCTAAAAAACAGCATTGTTGTTTCGGTCAAAGACAAGCAAATCAATATAAATTCATTTGCCGAAAACATGGAAAAAGTGGTTGTTTATGACGAATCAGGCAAGGAGGTTTATCAAAGGGAAAAACTGAATACTAATGAGTTGGTAATTTCAAATTTGGTTTCGAGTCATCAAGTTTTAATTGTGAAAACAAGTTTGCAAAACGGTGAAATAGTTTCAAAAAAAGTAATTTATTGAAGCCAATTCCATTATAATTGTCCATTTTTTTGATGTTGAGCAAATGATTTATCGATTACTCAACTTGGCTTTTTCTTTTATGATGTCGCTTATTTTGCGGTTTTCGATTTTGCTTTCCAGCCACGAAATAATGTCTAAATAGAGGAAAGCCCTTTTTTCATAGGTGTTTTTTTCCAGTTCGACAAAACGTTCCTTCACTTTTATGAACTCCTTTTTGATATCGCTTGGGTAAATGGTGTTCAATCTTTTCAAAAAGCGGATGATTTCCTTTTGCACTTCATGCAAATCATTCATTTTGATCAAAAACTTGTAGGTGCTTATCAATTGGTTTTCCAAGTTGAAATCCTTGCCGGATTCATAATGGGCAATCAAGCACAATAATCGGGCAAAACAAGCCAAATCTTCCCGAACATACAGGTTTTTGTTGTTGATGATTTTTTCCAGATAGAATATGCATTCCGCATATTTTTCGACACCAAAATAAATACTGGCAATCTTGTAGTAAAACAACATCTCGTGATGCTCGTCCAGATGCTCGCTATGCAGCTTTATTTTTTCCAGAATTTCGGGAATCAGGTATTCACTTTCGGCAAAAGTACCTTCCAAAATGTGATAATTCAATTTGTTGTTGTACAAATACAGGAACGAAAGCGAAGAAATATTGTCGTTTACCGGAAACAAGGGATCGTTGATGGTCTCTTCGAGCATTTCCAGATATTTCTTGAAATTGGTCTTGTATTTCAACATGAACAGCGACTCCAACAAATAATGGTTTCCTTTCAAGAAAAAAACTGGATTGAGGTAAATCATGTTCCTGTTGTCATAAAAAAGAGTCACCCATTTGTGTGAATATTTATAACACGACAGAAAGTCCTGAACCAGGAAGCTACGCCATAAATAGGCATTATAGTACCAGTATCTTTCTCGGAATCCATACTTTTTCTCGTCAAATTTAGAGATGTGTTTCTTGAAATAATCGTCGATGTATTTGTATTCAGCATCACTTTTTACATAGCCGGTTTTCAGCATGATGCCATACAATTGGAGCGAAAGATTCGACAACTTGCTTGAAATGGTGTTCTTGTAATTTAATTCTTTGGCTTGAACGGCCAATTCATCGGCACGGCCTTGAATACTGCGGGTAATGTATTGGGATTCTATCAATTTTTCGAATTCCACAATCTCGTATGCCATGTACTTTTCATCATTTTCCAAGGCTTGTTGCTTGGTCTTGTCCAAGATTTTCAAACTTTGCTTGTACAAGCCTTTGTTGTACAAAATGGCGGCAAAATCAATTTGTTCCCTTAATTGGTAGCGAATGTTTTGGCTGGGAATATTCAAACGGATGCTTACCAATATTTGTTTGTACAAATACGATTTCAGGTTGGACAATTGCACTTTCTTGATGATGCCACTTTTCAAGATGGTTTTCTCATCATAGACTTCCGATTTGTCTAAAATATTGAATAATTCTATAAATTTTGTATTGGAACTTGTTTCGAGTCGGCTCGCAAAAATCTTGAATTGTCTTTTTTCAGATTTTGAAAGTGATTTTATCAGTACAAATAAAGAATCTTTTTGATGGTTAGCCATTGTAAAATATAGTAATGTAACTTGTTGTTTTTCAGTTCTTTAAAAAGTTTTTATTCTCTTTATAAACAGTATAATCTATAAAAATGAATTTTATATTAAAGTAATGAAATCTATTTTTGTTCGAAGATGTGAAATTACATTAAATATTTTAAAATGAATAGAGAGAAAGTCCAAATTTTTGATACCACCTTAAGAGATGGTGAACAAGTCCCAGGATGCAAATTAGATACCAATCAAAAACTCGTCATTGCAAATAGATTAGACGAAATGGGAGTCGATATCATTGAAGCCGGTTTTCCCGTTTCAAGTCCCGGAGATTTTTTGTCCGTTTCTGAAATAAGCAAAATTGTAAAAAATGCTACTGTTTGTGGTCTTACCAGAGCGGTAAAAAATGATATTGATGTGGCTGCAGCGGCTTTGAAGCACGCCAAGAAACCTCGTATTCATACTGGAATTGGAACATCAAATTCACACATCATACACAAACTGAACACCACGAGAGAAGATATTATTGCCAGGGCAAAATATGCCGTTTCTTATGCCAAATCTTTCGTTGAAGACGTAGAATTTTATGCGGAAGATGCCGGTAGAACCGACAATGATTTCTTGGCACAAGTTTGTGAAGAAGTAATAAAATCAGGTGCCACGGTACTTAACATTCCAGACACGACAGGTTATTGCTTGCCGGAAGAGTATGGTGCCAAAATAAAATACTTGAAAGAAAACGTAAAAGGAATCGAAAACGTGACTATTTCTTGTCATTGTCACAATGATTTGGGAATGGCTACCGCCAATTCGATTGCCGGTGCCATCAATGGAGCCAGACAAATAGAATGTACCATAAATGGAATTGGGGAAAGAGCAGGAAACACGGCATTGGAAGAAGTGGTGATGATTTTCAAGCAACATCCTTACTTGAATTTGGATACCAACATCAACACTCGCCAATTGAACGAAATGAGTCGTTTGGTTTCTGACAGTATGGGAATGATGGTGCAACCCAACAAAGCCATTGTTGGAGCAAACGCCTTTTCACACAGTTCTGGAATTCATCAAGATGGTGTCATCAAAAACAGGGAAACATACGAAATTATGGATCCTTTGGAAGTTGGAGTCAATGAGTCTTCCATTATTCTTACAGCAAGAAGTGGTAGGGCTGCATTGGCATACAGAGCCAAAAAAGTAGGTTACGAGTTGACCAAAGTACAATTGGACATTGTATATGTGGAGTTCTTGAAATTTGCAGACATTAAAAAAGAAGTTTTAGATACTGATATTCATCAAATTATTGAAGCTTGCAAAATAGGAAGTGACTTGATAAGAAGTTAGTTTAGGCCAATCAACGTTCATTATTAACATTGAACAAAAAAAGAAAATGAATTTAAAAATAGCAATACTTTCGGGAGATGGAATAGGTCCAGAGGTAACTTTGCAAGCAAAAAAAGCTTTGTATGCTATTGGCGTGGTTTATAATCACGAGTTTATTTTTGAAGATGCTTACATTGGTGCCATTGCCATCGAAAAAACCGGGAAACCGCTTCCAGACCAAACCTTGAATTTGTGTAGAAATACCGATTCGATTTTGTTTGGAGCCATTGGAGACCCAAAATATGACAATGATCCTAGTGCAAAAGTACGTCCTGAACAAGGCTTGCTTAAACTAAGAAAAGAATTGGGTTTGTATGCCAACATTAGACCCATAAAAGCTTATCCAAAATTAATGGGTTCGTCACCCATAAAGAAAGAGGTTCTGCAAGGAACTGATTTCGTTGTTTACAGGGAATTGAACGGGGGAATGTATTTTGGAGAAAAAAAAACCAACGAAGCTGGAACTTATGCTTCGGATTTGTGTGAATACAATGAAGACGAGATTGCCAAAATTGCACATTTAGCTTTCAAAGCCGCACAATCCAGACGCAAAAAAGTAACCTTGGTGGACAAAGCCAATGTTTTGGAAACTTCCCGTTTGTGGAGGAGAGTCGTTTCGGAAATTGCCAAAGAATATCCAGAGGTAACTTTAGAATGTTTGTATGTGGACAATGCGGCCATGCAAATTATAGTGAACCCAAGACAGTTTGACATTTTGCTGACCGATAATTTGTTCGGTGATATTTTGTCTGACGAAGCCAGCGTTATTTCGGGTTCCATCGGATTGATGTCTTCGGCATCCATAGGTGACACGCATTCGTTATTTGAACCGATTCACGGTTGCTATACCGAAGCAAAAGACAAGAATATTGCCAATCCAATAGCATCCATACTTTCGGTAGCCTTGTTGTTGGAACATTTTGGACTCACGCAAGAAGCAAAAAAAGTCATTGGAGCGGTAGAAAAAGCCATTCTCAGCAATGTCGTCACCGTGGATTTGAAAGTTGATTCCCAATTTGGCACCAATGAAGTAGGAGATTTTATCGCCAATTATATATTGAACGAGGGAGATGATTATTTCAAAAAAGATTTTGTTCAAATAGGACAATCTACAATAGTATAATTAAATACAAAAAAATAGGTTTCAAAATAAGACCTTAAACAAAAAACAATGGAATTAAATAAATACAGCAAGACAATCACGCAAGACGAAACACAACCAGCTTCTCAAGCCATGTTTTATGGAATTGGTTTGACAGAAGAGGATCTTAAAAAAGCGCAGGTAGGAATTGTGAGTATGGGTTACGACGGAAATCCTTGTAACATGCACTTAAATGACCTGGCTAAAGATATCAAGACTGGAGTCTGGGCTGCAGATTTAGTTGGTTTGATTTTTAATACTATTGGTGTAAGTGATGGTATTTCCAATGGTAATGACGGAATGCGTTTTTCTTTGGTTTCCCGTGACGTAATTGCAGATTCTATCGAAACAGTTATGGGGGCACAATGGTATGACGGCATGATTGCTGTTCCAGGTTGTGATAAAAATATGCCGGGAGCACTAATGGCAATGGGTAGAGTAAATCGTCCTTCCATCATGGTTTATGGTGGATCGATTCACCCAGGAAAATGGAAAGGTGAAGATTTGAATATTGTTTCTGCTTTTGAAGCTTTAGGTAAAAAAATCAAGAACACGATTACACCTGAAGATTTCAAAGGAGTAATTCAAAATGCTTGTCCTGGTGCAGGTGCTTGTGGCGGAATGTACACGGCCAACACAATGTCATCAGCTATTGAAGCATTAGGAATGAGCTTGCCTTACAGTTCTTCTAATCCTGCTTTAAGCCCGGAAAAGAAACAAGAATGTGTTGATGCCGGTAAAGCCATCAGAATATTATTGGAAAAAGATATTAAGCCTAGAGACATCATGACCCGTAAAGCATTTGAAAATGCAATTACGATGGTGGCTGTTTTAGGAGGTTCCACGAATGCAGTAATGCACTTAATTGCAATGGCTCACTCTGTAGGAATTGAATTGACATTGAAAGATTTCCAAGACATCAGTGATAAAACGCCATTATTGGCCGACTTGAAACCAAGCGGAAAATACTTAATGGAAGATTTACATAATGTGGGAGGTGTTCCGGGAGTAATGAAATATTTATTGAAAGAAGGTTTCTTGCACGGTGACTGTTTGACCGTAACCGGAAAAACAATTGCTGAAAATTTAGCTTCTATTCCTGACTTACACGATGGTCAAGAAGTGATTTTTGAAATCCAAAAAGCATTAAAAGCTACTGGAAATATTCAAATTCTTTACGGAAACATAGCTACAGAAGGTTGTGTTGCAAAGATTAGCGGTAAAGAAGGAGAGTTTTTTGAAGGTACAGCAGTAGTTTTTGAAGGTGAAAAAGATGTAATCAGGGGAATACAAGCAGGTGAAGTTAAACCAGGTAATGTCGTCATTATCCGCTATTGCGGCCCAAAAGGTGGTCCTGGAATGTCTGAAATGCTAAAACCAACATCTGCCATTATGGGAGCTGGTTTAGGAAACACAGTTGCTTTGATTACTGACGGACGTTTTTCTGGAGGTTCACACGGTTTTGTGGTAGGTCACGTTACTCCAGAAGCTTACGAAGGTGGAGGAATTGCTTTAATCGAAAACGGAGATGTCATTACAATTGATGCAGTGAATAATACTATCAACATGAAAATTTCTGACGAAGAATTCGCTAAGCGTAAGGCCAATTGGAAACAACCAGTATCACCAATCAAACAAGGAGTTTTACTTAAATATATGCGTTCAGTATCCAGTGCCTCTGAAGGATGTGTTACTGACAAATAATAAATAACAATATCAATTGCAATATCAATGAAAATATAAATAATCAGTTTACTATTGAAATTGATTTTTGACATTGTCATTGCCATTGATTTTTTGAAAAAAAAATACACTATGAAAATATCAGGAGCAGAAGCAGTTATCAGATGCTTATTAGCCGAGGGAGTAGATTTGGTTTATGGATATCCAGGTGGTGCCATAATGCCGGTTTACGACGAATTATATAAATTTCAAGATCAATTGCACCACGTTTTGGTGCGTCACGAACAAGGTGCTGCTCATGCTGCCCAAGGTTTCGCAAGAGCCACTGGTAAAGTGGGTGTTGCGATTGCAACTTCTGGTCCAGGAGCAACAAACTTGGTTACAGGAATTGCAGATGCCCAAATCGATTCCACGCCTTTAGTTTGTATTACAGGCCAGGTTGGGAAACATTTATTGGGTTCCGATGCTTTTCAGGAAACGGATATTATTGGAATTTCGACTCCAGTAACCAAATGGAATTATCAAATTACGGAAGCTAGCGAAATTCCGGAAATTATCGCCAAAGCTTTTTATATTGCCAGATCGGGTCGTCCAGGTCCAGTTTTGATTGATATTACCAAGAATGCCCAGTTCGACGAGTTTGATTTTAGTTATGAAAAATGTACTGGAATCAGAAGTTACCATCCAAAACCAGTTTTGAATCTTAAAAAAGTTCAAGAAGCTGCAGATATAATCAACAATGCCAAAAAACCGTATATCATTTTTGGACAAGGTATTATATTGAGTCAAGCTGAAGAGCAATTAAAGAGATTGGTTGAAAAATCAGGAATTCCTGCTGCTTGGACCATTTTAGGACTTTCAGCATTGCCAACCGACCACCCTTTGAATGTAGGTATGGTAGGTATGCACGGTAATTATGGACCGAATCTTTTGACCAACGAATGTGATGTCCTGATTGCTTTAGGAATGCGTTTCGATGACCGTGTTACTGGAAATTTAGCCACTTATGCCAAACAAGCCAAAGTAATTCACTTCGAAATTGACCCGGCTGAAGTTGATAAAAACGTAAAAACTGAAGTAGCAGTTTTGGCGGATGTAAAAGAAGCATTGATTGCCTTGATTCCATTGATTGACAAGAAATCACATGATTCTTGGCACAATGAATTCAAGGAAATGTATAAAATTGAATTGGATGCCGTTATCAATGAAGAATTAACTCCAACGAATGGTAAAGGAATTTCGATGGGAGAAACTATCGAAATGATCAACAAACACTCGAAAGGGGATGCAATAATGGTTTCGGATGTAGGTCAACACCAAATGTTTGCCTGTCGTTATGCCAAATTCAATACCACTAAAAGTAACGTTACTTCTGGAGGTTTGGGAACAATGGGATTTGCATTGCCGGCAGCCATTGGTGCCAAAATGGGAAGACTAGACCGTGAAGTGGTAGCGATTATTGGAGACGGAGGTTTTCAAATGAACATACAAGAATTGGGAACTATTTTTCAAACAAAAGTTCCGGTAAAAATTGTGGTTTTGAACAACGAATTTTTAGGAATGGTGCGCCAATGGCAAGAATTGTTCTTTGACAATCGTTATGCGTCAACCAAAATGATTAATCCAAATTTTGTGGCCATTGCCGAAGGGTATCACATAAAATCTAAAAAAGTGACCAAAAGAGAAGAGTTGGATGCTGCCGTTGCAGAAATGATGGCTTCAAAAGATTCTTACTTCCTGGAAGTTATGGTAGAAAAAGAAAACAACGTATTCCCAATGATTCCAACAGGAGCTTCGGTTTCTGATATGCGATTAAGTTAAAAAATTATGGAAAATAAAATATTCACCATTTCTGTTTATTCAGAAAACAACGTTGGCTTATTGAACAGGATTTCAGGGATCTTCTTGAAACGCCACATCAATATATTGAGTTTGAATGTATCCGAATCGGAAATTGAAAATGTTTCCCGTTTCATTATCGTGGTAAAAACCACTGAAAAATGGGTGCAAAACATTGTAGGCCAGATCGAAAAACAAATCGAAGTAATTAAGGCTTTTTATCATATTGATGAAGAAACCATCTTTTTGGAGAGCGCCATATTCAAAATCAACTCCAGCTTGTTATTCGACGAAAGACAAATTCAGAACATCATCAAAGAAAGTCATTCTGAAATCGTGACCGTGTCAAGAGACTTTTTCGTGATTTCAAAATCTGGAAAACGTGATGAAATCAACGACTTGTACAATAAACTAAAACCTTTCGGGATTATGCAATTTGCACGTTCGGGAAGAATATCGGTTTCGAAAGAAAAAATGGAAATTTCATCCTTATTATTAGAAGAGTTAAAACAGAACTAGACCAAAGAAAAGTCTAAAAAATTATTAAATATTAAACAACAATTAAAAAATGGCAAATTATTTCAATTCATTACCACTTAGATTACAATTAGAACAATTAGGCGTTTGCGAATTTATGGATCAATCCGAATTTGCAGATGGAATAGAAGCACTTAAAGGAAAAAAAGTAGTTATCGTAGGTTGCGGAGCACAAGGTTTGAACCAAGGTTTGAACATGAGAGATTCCGGTCTTGATATTTCTTATACTTTGCGTGCCGAGGCAATTGCTCAAAAGAGAGCTTCTTACACCAATGCTACTGATAATGGTTTCAAAGTGGGAACTTATGAAGAATTAATCCCAACGGCTGATTTGGTTTGTAACCTTACACCAGACAAGCAACACACAGCGGTAGTAACTGCCATCATGCCTTTGATGAAACAAGGTTCAACTTTGGCCTACTCACACGGTTTCAACATCGTGGAAGAAGGAATGCAAATTCGTAAAGACATCACTGTTATCATGTGTGCTCCAAAATGTCCAGGATCTGAAGTTCGTGAAGAATACAAAAGAGGTTTTGGTGTACCAACCTTGATTGCGGTTCACCCTGAAAACGATCCAAATGGAGTAGGTTTGGCTCAAGCCAAAGCGTATGCAGTAGCTACTGGAGGTCACAGAGCTGGAGTTTTGAAATCTTCTTTCGTTGCGGAAGTAAAATCAGATTTAATGGGTGAGCAAACTATCCTTTGCGGAATGTTGCAAACTGGTTCTATCTTGTGTTTTGACAAAATGGTTGAAAAAGGAATCGAACCTGCTTATGCTTCAAAATTAATCCAATACGGTTGGGAAACTATTACTGAAGCCTTGAAACATGGTGGTATCACCAACATGATGGATCGTCTTTCCAATCCTGCAAAAATCGAAGCTTACGAAATTGCTGAAGAATTAAAAGACATTATGCGTCCATTGTTCCAAAAACATCAAGACGACATCATTTCTGGAGAATTCTCAAGAAACATGATGATCGACTGGGATAACAATGATGTTAATTTATTGACTTGGAGAGCTGCAACTGAAGAAACCAATTTCGAAAAAACGGCTCCAACTGCTGCCCATATTTCAGAACAAGAATATTTTGACAATGGAGTATTGATGATTGCCATGGTAAAAGCGGGTGTGGAATTGGCTTTCGAAACCATGACTGAATCAGGAATCATTGAAGAATCTGCTTACTACGAATCATTGCACGAATTGCCTTTGATTGCCAATACCATTGCAAGAAAAAAATTATTCGAAATGAACCGTGTAATTTCTGATACTGCTGAATACGGATGTTATTTATTCGATCACGCTTGCAAACCGTTATTGGTTGATTTTATGAAAACGGTTGAAACTAATGTAATTGGTAAACCTTTTTCAACTTCAAATGGTGTTGACAATGCTGTTCTTATCGCAGTAAACAAAGAAATTCGTCAACATCCTATCGAAGAAGTAGGAGCTTGGTTGAGAGAATCAATGACGGCAATGAAAAAAATTGGATAATACACACTTTGGTGTGCAGGGATTTGGCGAGTATCTTTAGTTTTATGATAGTTTGAATTAGTTAAGAAGTATTAAAGAAAACAGAAATAGCCATATACGTTCACTTAACTCGAAAACGGAGTTGACGGTTAAGTGAGGTAATCCCAAGAGATAATTATGAAAAGCGAGGTAGAAATTCTATCTCGCTTTTTTTTGGCTAATTTGATTTCCCCAAAAGTTGAACGGTTTCAAATAATCACTAAATTAGCGATACCATGAAAACAAAACCAGATGTTGTAATTATTGGCGGAGGATTGGCGGGTCTTGCGAGTGCCGTTCATTTGTCAAAATTGGGATTGAAAATCATTTTGATTGAAAAAAATGAATTTCCAAAGCACAAGGTTTGCGGAGAATATATTTCGAATGAAGTTTTGCCCTATTTCCAATGGCTGGGTTTGGAAATTTCCAGCTTGGAACCTTCAACCATTTCCAGAATAGAATTTTCCACGGCAAATGGAAAGATGATTTCAGGAGATTTGCCTTTGGGTGGATTTGGAATCAGTCGCTATGTTTTGGATAATTATTTATGTCAAAAAGCAATTGAAAATGGTTGCCAAATTATTCAGGACACGGTAGCCAACATTCAATTCATTGATGATGAATTCCTTGTTTCAACTTCCAATAATTTAGAAATAAAGTCAAAAATGGCAATTGGGGCTTTCGGAAAACGATCCAACATGGACCAAAAATTAAATCGCGATTTCATCCGGAAAAAATCCCCTTGGTTGGCCGTGAAAGCTCATTATTCTGGAGATTTCCCAAATGATTTGGTTGGACTTCATAATTTCAGGGGGGGGTATTGTGGTGTTTCAAAAGTGGAAAACGACAAAATAAACATTTGTTATTTGGTTGATTATGATACGTTCAAGCAATACAAGAGTATTGATGAATTTCAATTAAATGTAATTTATAAAAATCCGCATTTAAAAAATATTTTCAAAAAATGCGAACTCCTTTTTGAAAAACCTTTGACCATAAGCCAGATTTCTTTCGAGAAAAAAGAAGTTGTCAAAAACCATGTTTTGATGATTGGCGACACGGCCGGATTAATTCATCCCTTGTGTGGCAACGGAATGGCGATGGCAATTCATGGTGCACAAATCGCATCTGAATTAGTTCTGGAGTTTTTGGACAACAAAATCAGTTCCCGAAACAAATTGGAAGAAAAATACATCCAGGAATGGAACAGAAATTTCAAAAATAGACTGACTACAGGTCGATTTTTGTCAAAAATATTGCAAAGAGAAAAATTAACTACTTTTCTTATGCGATTATTGGTTATCTTTCCATTCATATTACCCAAAATAATTCAGAAAACACACGGTAAACCCATCATTTTGAAATCCTAGGATGTTTGTAAGCACAAAATATAGATCTGACGAGCCAGAAATTATGGATGATTTTGCAATGGAAGGCGAAACCTTGCGAGATGCATTGGATAAAATTGCCCGAATAAATAAACTCTTGGGAGGAAACCAGCTGACTTTACAAGGCGTTCAAAATTTGATTGCGAAGATTCCCAAAACAACTGAAGTCTCGATTGTTGATGTAGGGTGTGGTAATGGAGATATGTTGCGGATATTGGCAGATTATGGTTTGAAAAACAATCTAAACTTTAAATTAATCGGTATTGATGCCAATAATTTCACCATCGATTATGCGCGAAAATTATCAAAAAAGCATCCAAATATCAGCTTTCGGTGTGAAGATATTTTTGGTAAAGCTTTCGCGGAATTAAAGTGCGATATAATTCTGTGCACGTTGACATTACATCATTTTAAGTGTGATGAAATTACATCGTTGATAACTCTTTTTAACATCAATTCCCGTGTCGGATTCGTGATTAATGATTTACACAGAAGTATTGTTTCGTATCGATTATTTCAGGTTTTATGTTTTGTTTTCAGACTGAATTCAATGCCTAAAAAAGATGGATTGGTTTCCATATTGAGAGGTTTCAAAAAAGAGGAACTGGTTCATTATTCAAAAAAAACAAAGTTGGACAATTATAAAATTCAATGGAAATGGGCTTTCCGTTACCAATGGATAATTTCAAAAATATGAGTGTAAAAATAAAATGTGTTTCCAAGCAATTGCCTAAATATTCCAGAAAGACAGAGGAAATCATTCCATTTCTGGATACTTGGCTCGTTGGTCAAGATGCTCGTTTCATCAAAAAAGTAAAAAAGATTTTCGAAAGTGCAGCCGTTGACAAACGGTATTCGATTATGGATCCCATTGAAGTCTTTGCCAACACTTCATTTGAAGAAAGAAACGATATTTATGTTCGTGAAGTGATTGAATTAGGGGAGAAAGTATTGGAAAAATCTTTGATAAAAGCCGATTGGAATCCCGAAGATTTAGATTACATCATCACTGTAAGTTGTACAGGAATCATGATTCCTTCTTTGGATGCATATCTGATTAACAAGCTGCAATTGCGTCAGGATATCGTTCGGCTTCCAGTGACCGAAATGGGTTGTGCTGCCGGAATTTCTGGAATTATTTATGCCAAAAATTTCCTGAAAGCCAATCCTGGAAAACGAGCCGCCGTAATTGCCGTCGAAAGTCCAACAGCCACTTTTCAATTGGATGATTTTTCTATGGCAAACATTGTCAGTGCTGCCATATTTGGTGATGGAGCCGCCTGTGTTTTGCTTTCATCACACAATGAGGATGAAGGTCCTGAAATTCTGGACGAAGAAATGTATCATTTTTATGAAGCGGAACATTTAATGGGTTTTAAACTCACGAATTCCGGTTTGCAAATGGTTTTGGATATTGAAGTTCCCGAAACGATTGCTTCACATTTCCCGGATATCATAAATCCTTTTTTAGAGAAAAACAATTTGAAAATAGAAGATTTGGATCATTTGATTTTTCATCCAGGCGGGAAAAAAATTGTACAAACCGTGGAAGAATTATTTTCTGATCTAGGTAAAAATATAGACGACACCAAAGAAGTATTGCGATTGTACGGAAACATGTCCAGTGCCACCGTTTTATATGTTTTGGAACGAATTATGGATGCCAAACCCCAGAAAGGATCAAAAGGATTGATGTTGAGTTTTGGTCCCGGATTTTCGGCACAAAAGGTATTGTTGCAGTTTTGAAATAGTTAGCCGTTGATTTGCTGATTTTAAATAATCTGTAAATCAGCAAATCAACGGCAAAATTTATTGTTTATAAAAACAAATTATGTTATTTGTTCACGGGAATTTGCAAATATTTCTTTTCCACAAAAAAGGTTGCAAGAGGCAGGAGTGAAGCAAGCAAGACAATTGAAAGCGTTCCGAAACTCCATTTTTGGGATTTGGTAATTAAAAATGCCAAGGCAACATACCCTATGAACAACACGCCGTGCGTCATTCCTATTGGATACAAAAAAGTTTTGTAAAGGGCTAAATTAGTGGGCTTGATTAAAAGCATGTTGGCAAATAAAACCAAATAAGAGATTCCTTCCAGGATGGCGATGTTTTTAAAAATTCGTACCATTAAAATAGTGTTGTTTTGGGTTATCGAAATGCAAAACTAATGATTAACATTGATTTTTTTTCCTAATACATTCTTAAAAACTGATTTATTTGCAACAATTAAGAAACACGGTAAAAAGTTGGTGGATTACATTTACTTTTGTATTTATAAACTGTTATAATGAGCAAACGCGATTTAAAAAAATACTTGACCGAATTAAATAAACAACAACTTGAAGAACAAGTTTTGGAGTTGTACGAGAAATTTAGTGCTGTTAAAACCTATTATGATTTTGTTTTTAATCCAAAAGAAGACACCCTGCTGAAGGAATGCAAAATCAAGATTTCGAATGAATATTTCCCCCAGAAAACTTCGGGAAAGCCAAGAAAGCCAAAGATGCGACGCTCCGTGGCCCAAAAATACATAAAGCATTTCATTCTTTTGGGAGTAGATCCATTCGTGATTGGCGACGTGATGCTGTATTCCGTCGAAATTGCACAGACTTTCTCGGCAGAGCGGCTCGTGAAACCGGAATCGTTCTTTAAAAGTATGCTCAGTTCCTTTGAACAAGCCATTAAATTTATGATTGCCAATGGAATATTGGAAGAATTCAAGTCCAGAATCATTTCCATAAACGATGAAACGAGGCAACAAAACTGGTTCAACAAAGAAGAATTTAATGCCATCATCGAACGTTTCGAATATTAATGAAACTCCCCATAAACGATTTTATTTAATCCATCTACTTTATTTGTCACATAATTTAGTGGAATAACTCTTTTTTAGGCGTATTTTTGCAAAAATCCAATAAAAAACAATGTCTCAAAATACTTTAGAAACAGAATTAGAAGATAGAAAAGAACTTTATTCCTATCAAAAAGGAGATATAGAAACCATCTTTGAACGCTTGGACAATGCAACAAATAATTATCATTTGTTGTACCAATTGCCAACGGGTGGAGGAAAAACGGTAGTTTTTTCGGAAATTGTACGTCAGTATTTGTCCAAGCACGACAAGAAAGTGGTGGTCTTGACCCATCGAATCGAGCTGTGCAAGCAAACTTCAAAAATGCTGAAAGGCTTTGACGTAAAAAACAAAATCATCAACAGCAAGGTAAAAGAACTGCCGGATCAAAACGATTATTCCTGTTTTGTGGCGATGGTCGAAACTTTGAAAAACCGAATCAATGACGAAAAATTGCATCTCGACAACATTGGATTGGTCATCATCGACGAGGCGCATTACAATTCTTTTAGAAAATTATTGAGTTCGTTCAAAAACGCCTTTATCTTGGGGGTTACGGCAACGCCTTTGAGTTCGAATATCAAACTGCCGATGCACGAAAGCTACGATGAATTGATTGTGGGCGACACGATTGGTTCCTTGATTGACAAAGGATTTTTGGCCAAAGCTGTTACCTATAGTTATGACGTGGGTTTGACCTCTTTGAAAGTCGGAATCAATGGCGATTATACCGTAAAATCATCCGACGATTTATACACCAATATGGCGATGCAGGAAAAATTATTGCACGCTTACACCGAAAAATCATTGGGCAAGAAAACCTTGATTTTCAATAACGGAATCAACACTTCTTTGTATGTTTATGAAACGTTCAGGGAAGCGGGCTACGGAATTCGTCATTTGGACAATACCAGCAGCAACGAGGAACGAAAAGATATTTTGCATTGGTTCAAACACACGCCTGACGCGATTTTGACCTCCGTTGGAATCTTGACCACCGGTTTTGATGAACCTACCGTGGAAACCATTATCCTGAACAGGGCCACCAAATCATTGACTTTATACTTTCAAATGATTGGTCGTGGTTCTCGAAAATTGCCCGGTAAAGATGAATTTACCGTTATCGATTTAGGAAATAATGCCGCCCGTTTCGGATTGTGGAATGAGCCCGTAAACTGGCAACACATCTTCAAATCGCCAGAATTCTATTTGGAAAACTTGCGTGACGATACCGAAATTGAATTGTATTTCAAATACACCATGCCGCCGGAATTACGTGCCAAATTTGCCAAAACCGAAGTGGTGACTTTTGACGTTGACGAAGAACATAAATTGGCCATAGCCCAAAATTTGCGTTCCAAAGTAGTTTTGGACAAATCATTGGAGCAACATGCCGCCATGTGCGTGGACAATACCGAAGAATTGCGTGATGCCAAAGAATTATTCAAGGAATTGGATCCCGATATCGAATGCCGTTTGAAGCGCTACGCTAAATGTTTAAGTCAATGCAGTAAAAACTACCGCGAATGGTTGGTGGACGATTACAAACAAAAATTGGTGTTGTTGATAGGGAAGAAGTATCGCGAGAAAATCATGAACGAAGCGGATTAATTGATGCCCAGAGGTCAGTCGCAGTTTTCAGTTGTGATTGTCACTAAGATGAGGAATTTTTTTCTCAACTTTAACAACAACGCTTCCCCTCTTTGGAGGGGTGTCCGAAGGACGGGGTGGTTCATATTGTGTTTTAACACAAAATCTCAATGGTAGTATCACGCTTTTGGACCTGATGTATCGAGAAGCTTTTCATAAAACAACAATTTTATAAATATTAAATCTAAAAAATGTCAAAACAATTCTCTGATTTAGGAATCCAGGAATCCATTATAAAAGCACTTTATGATTTAAAAATTGTTTTGCCGACAGAAATCCAGCAAAAAACAATTCCCTTGCTTTTATCAACCGATACCGACCTTGTTGGATTGGCGAAAACAGGAACTGGAAAGACGGCTGCATTCGGATTACCATTACTTCAACTAATCGACGCTAACACAACTTCTGTTCAAGCAGTTGTATTGGCGCCAACAAGAGAATTGGGACACCAGATTTTTAGTAATTTGGAAGCCTTTGCCAAATATCTTCCCGAAGTTTCCATTGCCGAAACTTGTGGAGGAATTCCAATCAAACCCCAAATCGAACGATTGACTTCGCCAACGCATATTGTTGTGGCCACGCCGGGAAGATTGATTGATTTGATTCAGCGCAAAGCCATCAGTTTAAAAGACACAAAATTTCTCGTTCTTGATGAAGCCGACGAAATGGTTACCATCCTGAAAGAAGGTTTGGACGAAATCATTGCCGAATTACCTAAAAACCACAGAACATTTCTTTTTTCGGCCACGATGCCCGGAACCATAAAACAATTGATCCAGAACTATTTGAACAAAAATGTGGTTCAGGTTAGCGCCAATATGGAAACCGTCGGAAATCAAGGAATTGACCATCAATACATTGTGGTTGATCCCATCGAAAAATTGGATGTTTTGATGCACTTTCTAACTTCCAAAGATGGAGAAAGAGGTATTGTTTTTTGCAAAACCAAAGCAGCAGTCAACAAACTAGCCAAGAATTTGGCCATCAATAGATTTTCATCAGGAGCTTTGCACGGCAGTTTGTCGCAAGGAATCCGTGATAGAATCATGGAGCAATTTCGTGAAGGGCATATCAATATTTTGGTGGCAACCGATTTGGCCGCCAGGGGAATTGACGTCAAGGAAATGGCTTATGTGGTGAATTACCATTTGCCCGACGTTTATGAAGTCTATGTGCATCGTAGCGGAAGAACTGCCAGGGCAGGAGCAAAGGGACTTTCATTGACGGTTTTACAACAAGAGGAAGTCGCTGAAATTGCCGATTTCGAAAGAGAATTGGGAATTAAATTTACCAAATTTCAAAAACCAACTGCGGAAAATATCGAAGAAAACAACACGCTTTTATGGGCAAAACAAATCTTCAAGACGAAACCCAATCACGAAGTTTCGGCCGATTTCAAAAATAAAGTCAAAACCATCTTCCATCATTTGACCAAAGACGAATTGATCGAAAAATTATTGGCCAATCAATTGCTTCAAACCAAAGCGGATTCAAATAAAGAAAAACCGGTCAAAAAAATCCCAAAAAAGCACTAAACTTTTCAAATCTTGAAAAGGAAACATCATGATTATTTTACAGAAAAATGATTTGATGTTTTTTTTTGGAAATTATTTAAGAAAAATAATATATTTACTTTTGTCAAACAGTTTATGACGACAACATTTGTCGGCTTAATTACCTACAATTATTAACTGCCTGAATATTTTAAATGAAAAAAAAATTACTAGTTTGCCTCGCCCTATTTATCATTGGTACAAAATTATTTTCGCAAAATTTAACCTATATACCCGGTCCTGTGGGGTATGGAACTAACGCTACTGCCGATGACAAAACATTGGTTCCTTTTTTTAAAGACCAGTCCTATATTTATTGTTCTACCTACAAAGTAATATCCACAAACCCAATTACCAGAAAAGGATGTATCGTTAGGGTTAACATTTCGGACAACAGCCAATATGTATATCCAGACGACGTTTATTTACCTGCAAATGGCGGATTTAATGCAAAAAAATTAAACAACAACATATTTTTTAACATTGGAATTCGACTTGCCAGAATAAATACGACCACGAACAAACTAACGGTAATTTCGAATGACGCCGAAGATTACGAGATATTTGACCATTACATAATTTATGAAAACTATAATTATTCAGGACTTTATATTCTGGATTTAAACACCAATGTAACTACACAAATATACTCTCCAAACAATAAAAGTTTCTATCGACTTGGTTCAACTTATTACGATAAAGATACCGGAATGTTGTACTTTAGAAGCCAATACATTACTATGGGTGTTTATTATGGCTTTTTCAAGTACAATCCGTCCACTAAAGCAATAACGGAAATTGTGGGAAGAAATGTTGTTTCGGGCTCCGACATCTACCAACAAAGGGATGAAATTGTCAAAGTAAATGACAACCTCGTTTTCTTGATGAAAGACACGGATTATAAAATGAAATATTATTCGGCAAATCTGACAACAGGACTTCTCAATACTTCTTTTACTTTCAATACTAATACGGTCTATGACACGTCGGTCAATGATGTAATGGTTCATGGCAATACCGTTTATATTAACAGCGGTGGCAAGGTTTTGACATCCGATGGCGTGACAACTCCCGTGGAAACTAATTATCAACCTTTTTTTGAATATTCTACTGGCTATAACATTAATGTCGTTTACTACAACAATGAAGATTATATTCAGCAAAACAGTGCTGAATACGGCTCGGAAATTTGGAAATACAATTGGACTCTTATGCAGAGACAATTGGTAAAAGATATCACGCCCGGCACCCAAAGTTCATTTGCAAGTAATATTAGTGGCGGGTATTTGCACAAAAACAAACTTTTGTACATTGTGAATATTGGACCTTTGGCTTATTCATTGTATGCTACTGACGGAACTTCAGACGGAACGCTTTGTGTCTTGGACAATAGTAAATTTAGCTTAATATCCAAACTTTTGACGGAAGACAACACCTTGTATTTTTATGGAGAAAATGCCACCAATAAAGGATTATACGCTTTGGATTACGAGCTACTTTCCAATAAAAATTTCCTAAAAGACAATAAAGCCAACTTTTATCCGAATCCGGTAAAATCAGACCTGGATTTTTCAGAAAAAATGGACGAAGTCAAAGTAATGGACTTGAATGGAAAAATTCTTGAGTTGGGAAAAAATATTTCTAAACTGGGATTGGAACATTTGCCAAAGGGAATTTATTTGATTGAATTTAAACCTGAAAATCAGGAAAAAATTATTGAAAAATTTATCAAAATCTAAAGTATTCCGTCTTGAACAACGCTTTTGCTTCAATACTTGTGAGTTCAAATAAAGAAAAACCTGTTAAAAAATTCAAAAACTAATATTTGCTCCTAAGTTTATATCGTACATTTATAAACAATCATTTTATAAAGGTTTGATATGCAAATAGTAATTATTGGAGGAGGTTTTGCCGGCATCAACTTGGCCAAAGAATTGGCAAACGAAAAAGGCATTGAAGTAATTCTTGTCGACAAAAACAACTATAATTTCTTTCCGCCGCTTATTTATCAGGTGGCCACGGCATTTTTGGAACCTTCCAGCATCAGTTATCCTTTCCGAAAATTTTTTGCCGGCAAAAAGAACCTGCAGTTTCGTTTGGGCGAATTGCTAAAAGTAATTCCTGCCGAAAACAAAATCATCCTCAATAACGGCGAATTGCATTACGACCAGTTGGTTTTTGCCACGGGAGCTGAAACGAGTTATTTCGGAATGGAAAATGTCAAGAAAAACGCCATCCCGATGAAAACCCTAAATGATGCCATTGAAATGCGCAATGCTTTGTTGAAAAATCTGGAAAAAGCGGCCATTTGCAAGGATATTCACGAACGCCGAAAACATTTAACCATTGTGGTGGTTGGTGGAGGTCCCACGGGAGTGGAAGTTTCGGGGATGTTTGCCGAGATGCGCAAAAATATTTTACTCAAGGAATACCCTGAATTGCAAACCTCCGCCAGCAATATTTATTTGGTCGACGGTGGAGACGCCTTGTTGTCGCCCATGAGCGAGGAATCCCAAAAAGATACATTGGAAGCCGTAACCAAATTAGGTGTTGTTGTAAAACTCAATACTCGAGTAGTGGATTATAAAGACGATACCGTCTACTTTGCCGATGGAAAAACTATCCAAACCAAAAACTTGATTTGGGCGGCAGGTGTTTCCGCCAGGGAATTTGAAGGAATTCCAACGGAAAGTTATGGTCGTGGCAAACGAATGGCTACGGATGCCTTCAATAAAGTAAATGTCACCGAAAATATCTATGCGATTGGTGATACCTGCATTCAATTAACCGATGCCAATTTCCCGGAAGGTCATCCCCAAGTGGCACAAGTGGCCATCCAGCAGGGTGTGAATCTCGCCGAAAACTTCAAACGAATGATTCAAAACAAACCGTTAAAACCTTTTAAATACAACGACAAAGGTTCCATGGCAATTATTGGCAAAAACAAGGCTGTCGTTGATTTACCTAAACCAAAAATGCACTTCAAAGGCTTTGTGGCTTGGATTATCTGGTTGTTCATCCACCTGATGTCATTGATCACTTATCGCAACCGAATCAATACTTTTTACCACTGGATGATTGCCTATTTCTCGAAAGACCAATCCTTGCGAATGATCATCAGACCCGAAAAAAGAACAAAAAGGGATGCGTAGTTTCAAAAAAAAAGAATCAGTTAAAGCTGATTCTTTTTTTTGAAGTTCTATTTGACAGGTTTCATTTTACGAATGGCTGAACTGCAAATTACTCAAGTTTTTATAAATACCGTTTTCCAAGGCAATCAATTCCTGATGCGTGCCTTGTTCGGAAATTACTCCTCCGTCAACAACCAAGATTTGGTCTGCACTGCGAATAGTCGAAAGACGATGTGCAATAATAATGCTCGTTCTTCCTTCCATCAAGATTTCCAATGCTTCCTGAACCAGTTTTTCGCTTTCGCTGTCCAATGATGACGTGGCTTCATCCAATATCAAAATACTTGGATTTTTGAGCAAGGCTCTTGCAATAGCGATACGTTGCCTTTGACCTCCAGATAATTTAATACCTCTTTCGCCCACAAGAGTTTCAAATTTCTCGGGGAAACTTTCGATAAAACTCAAGGCATTGGCTTGTTTTGCTGCCAACATAATTTCTTCTTCGGTAGCATCCGGTTTTCCGTAAGCGATGTTTTCCTTGATGGTTCCTCCAAATAAAATCACGTCTTGGGGAACAATACTCATATTGCCTCGAAGATTTTCAAGATCATAATCATAGATGTTTTTTCCATCTACCAATATTTCGCCACTGTCAATATTGTAAAATCGCAATAGAAGCGAAGCAATGGTCGATTTTCCGACACCACTTGGTCCCACGATGGCTATTTTTTGACCAAAGTTGGCCGTGAAGTTCACTCCTTTCAAGACTTTCATTTCTTTTCTGGAAGGGTAGGTGAATCCCACATTTTTGAAAGTGACATTGCCTTGTATCTTTTGAACGGAATGTGAATTTTGGGTTGAATTAATTTTTTCTGGAGTTTCGTCCAATAATTCAAAAACTCTTTCGGTGGCTCCAATCGCTTTTTGGATTTGGGCATAAAGCTCGGCGATTCCACCAAAAGAAGCTCCAACGAAAGTGGAATACAACACAAAAGAGATTAATTGTCCAACGCTCATTTCACCACTAATGCTCAATCGCACGCCATACCAAACCACGGCAACGATGGCTCCAAAAAGACAAAATATGATGAAGGATGCAAAATAACCCCTGTACTTTCCGCCTTTGATGGCCAGTTTTACCACTTCCTTGATTTTGCCGTCATAGCGGGCAATTTCATACCATTCATTGGCGAAAGCCTTCACAATACTGATTCCCTGCATTGTTTCTTCCACAATGACTTGGCTTTCGGCAACCTGGTCTTGCACTTTTTTGGAATATTTTCGAATGAATCTTCCAAAGATGACTGCCGCAACCGCCACAAGTGGAACTACGGACAGCATCAACAAGGTCAATTTGACGCTTTCTGTTGCCAATAAAATAATGCCTCCAATAATCAATATAAATTGTCTCAAAAACTCGGCGATGGTGGTGGTTAGCGTGTCCTGGATTTGCGTGATGTCGGAACTGATGCGGCTGTTCAATTCCCCAACTCGTTTATGCGAAAAGAAATGCATCGGCAATTTTACCAAATTACTGTACAAGGAAAGTCGAAGATTGGCGAGGGTGTGTTCCGTGAAATTAACAAACAAGGAAACCCTGAAAAACGAAAAAATGGATTGCAAAAACAATATTCCAATCAGCAATAAAGCAATGTTGTTCACTTGGGAATAACTTTTATCCTTTACGCAGTCAACCAACATTCCCATCAATTTGGGAAAAGCCAAGGCCGTGGCACCAGTGAGCAATAGAAAAACTAATCCTACGTAAAATTTCCAGCGATGGCCTCCGGCATATTTGAATATGATGGTTGCTTTACTGAGTGAACTTGCCGTAATTTTTGACTTTGGTAAATCATTTTCTTTAAATCGAGCCATTCTTTTTTGGTTTTTGTTTTTACAAATATAATATTATACCAATTCATCCTTAAAAAATGGGCAACTATTTCTATCAAGATTTAATGTTTGTTGTGTGACTTCAAATAAATTTTAATTTATTTTCGTGTTTTGTTTGCAAATACAATATCTAAGTGTATATTTGCACACCCTTAAAAAGGGCGATTAGCTCAGCTGGTTCAGAGCACCTCGTTTACACCGAGGGGGTCGGGGGTTCGAACCCCTCATCGCCCACAAAACTTCTCAAAAAATTGGGAAGTTTTTTTTTGCTCTAAACTGAAAATATACCAAAGATGAATTTATATAAAAAGTGTACGAAGCACTTTTTATGTCACGGATTTCACAGATTTTATTTGTAATATTTAAGAAATATTTGTTAATACTTTCAATCTGTGGTTAATTTTATCGATTTCGTATTAGTAACTGATACTCATAAAAAAACTCCTCAACTAAAAAAAGTTGAGGAGTTTTTTTTATGCAACAAGAAATACTATTTCTTGATAATATCTTTCAAAACCGCTTTTTCGGAGTAATTGATTACTTCCAGCCTGATTTCTTGGTTTTTGATGGTTTTGCCGTCAATAATATATAATTTCCCGCTTCCCACTTTCACGTTGCTTTTGTCGAAATCAACGTCGCCAAATTTCAGGCAGTTTTTAATGTCGCTGGTATCAATCCATTTTTGGTTCAAAATTAGGGAAGCTTTATCGGAATAATAAAAAGGTTTGTTTCTCAAGTCATTTAAAACCCTGGCATTGGGAAAATAATTGCAACGCGTGTCTTTTCCGCTAAATACGGCAGCCACAAAAAACAACCCCATTATTAATCCCAACAGGTAATAGGCAAAACGATGTACAAATTTCATAAAGGTAAAATATATTTGTTATAGGTCAATTTATGGTATCACCAGTGCTTGCGCAAACTCTTGTTTGTTGGCGATTTCATAAATTAAATTTCCGGCAAAGATAAAAGAAAGTTTAGTTAAAACACGATTAAATTGATATCGTTGTTGGGCAAGTCAAACCAATCGCCAATGGCTTTGTTGGTAAGGATTCCGTGGTATAAATAGACTCCGTTTTTCAAGCCGTTGTTGCATCTGATGGCACTTTCTATTCCGCCATCTTCGGCAATTTGCAATAGGTAGGGCGTGAGGATGTTGCTGATGGAAAGCGAGGCAGTTTTGGAATACCGCGAAGGAATATTGGGTACGCAGTAATGCAGTACATCATTTTTGACAAAAGTTGGGTTTTCGTGCGTGGTCACTTCCGAGGTTTCAAAACAACCACCGGTATCAATGCTGACGTCAACTATCACGGCTCCTTTTTTCATGTGCTCCACCATAGTTTCGGTCACAATGATTGGACAGCGCTCTTTGCCACGCATGGCACCAATGGCTACATCGCATCTTCTGAGGGCTTTCAGCAAGGCTTTGGGTTGAATGGTGGAAGTGAAGATGCGTTGGGGCAAATGGTTTTGCAATCGTCTCAATTTGGTGATCGAATTGTCGAAAATTTTCACGTTGGCACCCAAACCAATGGCGGTTTTGGCGGCAAATTCCCCAACGGTTCCCGCGCCTAGGATAACAACATCGGTAGGGGGAACTCCGGTAATGTTTCCGAACAACAATCCTTTTCCAAATTCATTGGTAATCATCAATTCGGCGGCAATCAATATCGAGGCGGTTCCCGCAATTTCACTCAGGGATTTCACTGCCGGATAGGAGCCATCCTCGTCCTTGATGTATTCAAAGGCAAGGGCGGTGATTTTCTTTTTGGTTAAAGCCGTGAAATAAGATTTCTTTCTGGTTTTCAATTGAATGGCCGAAATGATGATTGACCCGGGATTAATCATTTCAATTTCGGCCGTGCTGGCTGGTTCTACTTTCAAGATGATGGGACAGCCAAATACTTTCTTGGTATCGCTCGTTATTTCGGCACCTGCATGGGAATATTCTTTATCGGAATAACTGGAACTTTCTCCGGCACCGGCTTCTATCATTACCCGATGTCCTTGATAAGTCAACGAATTTACGGCATCAGGAGTAAGGCAAATGCGACGTTCTTGAAAACTGGTTTCTTTGGGCACGCCAATGAAAAGTTCGCTTTTGTGTCTTGCTATTTCAAGTTTTTCTTCTTGAGGTAATAACTGTTGCTTCGTAAATGGGGTGATTGCCATTGGTACTGTAAAAATTAAAAGTAAATTTACGGAAAAAGTTTAGATTTTGATCTTAAATTAATGACAAAAATCGATTTCCGTCAGGAAGCAGGCTGATGTTTATGACAGAATGCGCTTCCGGAATGAGACTCGGGATTTTTTCCGCCCATTCGATAAAACACCAATTGCCGGAATACAGATATTCGTCGGCTCCCATGTCCAAGGCTTCCACTTCTTTGTTCAACCTGTAAAAATCAAAATGGTAAACCGTTTGATTGTCATTTGTTTGGTATTCGTTAACTAAAGAAAAAGTAGGACTGCTGGTCATGTCGTTTACGCCAAGCGTTTTGGCCAAAATTTTGATCAAAGTCGTTTTTCCAACACCCATTTCTCCGTGAAAAAGGATGACTTTATTCGGATTTTGTTCCAAAATTTGTTGGGCAACTGCTTCGAGTTGGTCTAAAGAAAAGTTGATTTCCATAAAATTTAAGGGTTCAGCATTCAGTGTCCAGATTTTCTGCAAACTGCAAACTGATTACTATTTATTTTGGGTTAAAAATCAAGAACGGAATAATCATTTCTTCCAAAGAAATGCCGCCGTGTTGATACGTATTTTTATAATAACTCACATAATGATTGTAGTTGTTGACATAAGCCAAAAACAAATCATTTTTTGCAAAAATATAAGAACTACTCATATTTATGGTAGGCAAACCAATATTTTTTGGCTCTTTCACGGCATAAACATCTTTGTGTTCGAAGGTCAAACTGCGTCCTGTTTTGTATCTCAAATTAAGGCTGGTGTTTTTGTCACCCACTACTTTCGAAGGATTTTTCACGTTGATGGTGCCGTGATCGGTGGTTAAAATCAATTTGAAACCCAGTTTTTGCGCCTGTTGAATGATTTCCAAAAGTGGCGAGTTCTTGAACCAGCTCAAAGTCAACGAGCGATAGGCTTTGTCGTCGGAAGCGAGTTCTTTGACCACGTCCATTTCGGTCTTGGCGTGCGAAAGCATGTCCACAAAATTGTAAACCACCGTCACCAAGTCGTTGTTTTTTAAAGCCTTGAAACCTTCTGCCAGTTTTTTTCCTCCGGCTAGATTGGTGATTTTAAAATAATCTTCCTTGATGTTCAAACCCAATCGTTTCAATTGAGCGGTCAAAAATTCGGCTTCATACAGGTTTTTTCCGCCTTCTTCGGGGTCGTTTTTCCAGTATTGGGGGAATTGTTTTTCCATTTCGAGCGGCATCAAACCCGAAAAAATGGCATTTCTGGCATATTGCGTTGCTGTAGGCAAAATGGAGAAATAAGGAACTTCTTTTTCCAGTTTATAATGATTGCCCACCACGTTTTCGAACGCTTTCCATTGGTCGTAACGCAAATTGTCAATCACGACAAACAAAATAGGCTTGTCTTTTTTCTTCAATTCCGGAACCACCAATTCTTTGAACAAAGTGTTTGATTGTATGGGTTTAGCTTCGCTCCGTTCGGCTTTGCCTCGGGTATCCGCTTTTGGAGCAAACCAGTCTTCATAATTACGCTCGATAAATTTCCCGAATTGCGAATTGGCTTCCGTCTTTTGCGATTCCAATATTTCAACCATTCCTTGGTCATCGATGTTTTCGAGTTCCAATTCCCAGAAAATCAATTTCTTGTACAATTCCACCCAATCTTCATAGGAATTGACCATCGCCATTTCCATCGAAATTTTGCGGAATTCCTTCTGGTAATCCAGGGTGGTTTTTTGCGAAATCAATCGCGAATGATCCAGATTCTTTTTCAAACTCAACAAAATCTGGTTGGGATTCACGGGTTTTATCAAATAATCGGCAATTTTGGAGCCAATGGCTTCCTCCATGATGTATTCTTCCTCGCTCTTGGTAATCATGATCATCGGGATAGAGGATTTCTTTTCCTTCATTTCCGAAAGTGTTTCCAAGCCGCTCATTCCGGGCATGTTCTCGTCCAGAAATACAATGTCAAAATTGGTGTTTTCAAAAATATCAATCGCGTCACGCCCGTTGTTGCAGGTGGTGACACTGTAATTTTTCTTTTCCAGAAATAAAATATGCGGTTTCAAATAATCGATTTCGTCATCGACCCAAAGTATTTTTATCGTATCCATAGTTTAGTATAAGGTATTCAAAAGTAATAAATCATTATGCCAAATTACTTTTTTTAAAACGAGAATTGGCCAATGAGATGATAATTTAATACTTTTTTAAGGTATTGGGTTTAGATATGTCATTGCGAGGAACGAGGCAATCACATAGCGAGAGCAACAAATACAATAGCTTTAATCCCTAATACAAAAAGAGAACAATGAACTTGTCTATTTTCTTGAAAACAAGGGTTTGTAAGTAGGAAAAATAAATTAAATTTTCAATGTTTTGTAGGAATTATTTAATACATTTGGAAAGAAATTAAATATAATGCAGTAATTATATTATGTAAATTATTTGATTTACACAATTATAATAATTAATTTAAAATTTAAATGAAAAAAATATTCTTTCTATTATTGTTGGGCTCATTATTTTCTTGCTCTAGTGAAACTGATAAAATTATAATTTCAAGCACGAAATATGTAACCAAAGCATATCCAGAAAAAGCAAGAATATGGGATACTATTACAATTGAAGGAAATTATCTTAAAAGTATTTCGCAAATTAGAATTAACAATAGGTTTGTTGTCCCTATAGAACAGCAAGAAAACTCAATTAAATTTGTAATACCTCCTACAATACACAATCAAAAAGTAAATG
Source organism: Flavobacterium fluvii (assembly GCF_900129545.1). Taxonomy (GTDB): domain Bacteria; phylum Bacteroidota; class Bacteroidia; order Flavobacteriales; family Flavobacteriaceae; genus Flavobacterium; species Flavobacterium fluvii. The sequence goes on from NZ_FQWB01000006.1 coordinate 150,661, forward strand.
TCGAAGTTTTAATTGGACTAAGTCCTGTGGGTAGATTTTCTCTGGATTTAATTGGTACCTTCCCATTGGAAACTAATTTTCTTGTTAGTGATGAAAATTTACGTTGTATTAAAATGGTAAGTAAAGATATTGCATTTGTCATAGCTGATTCTAAATTATGCAAAACTATTGATGGTGGATACAATTGGACGTTAATAAAAGATTTTAAGGAAAGTAATTTGTCATCAATATTTTTTATAAATGAAAATCAAGGATGGGTTGCAACTTATAGGAATTCCGAGAATATAGTTCATTACACAAATGATGGTGGTAAATCTTTTAATCCTGTTTTTGAAAAAACCATTGTTAGTCAATATATTAAAGAAATTTATTTTTCATCACCAAATAGAGGTTATCTACTTACATCAAATGGCAGGATATATGAAACCAATGACAATTCTAATTTTGATTTAAAATATGAATTTCCTAATAGTGGAAACATTAGACCTCCAATGTTTTCATATTTAAGTGTATTCAATAATACATTAATTGCATCTTCTTATGAAGCATTTACAATAATTAAAAAAAAGAATAACTTTTTCGATTATACTTCTTTCAATAAAGAGGTAACAAATATCCAATTAATTGATGAAAATCAAGCTTACGCAATTATAGGTAATCAATTATATTTCACGGAAGACATCAATACAAATTGGAATAAAACAAGTGATAAATTAATAGGAAACTTCTATTTTATCAGTAAAAATAATGGTATTGGTACATTCTCAAACCCAATCAATAATTATGAAATGATATTACAAACTTATGATGGTGGAAAAAACTGGACTAATAAATTTACGTTTGCAGATCGTCAAAATAGTCAAGATATTGATTTTTATGAAAATGTGGGATTAATTGTTGGAATGAGAGGGCATATTTGGAAGCATATTTATGAATAAGCTATTTATAGTAAAAAACATGAATGACAGCAATTCTTCTTATTCGATTATAAAGGTTCTTATGCACAATAGTTTATACCTCGATATCTGCATTTTATAAAAATGGATGTTTTTAAAAGTTGACAAATACTTCTTAAAAATAAATGGTAGTAATCACTCGCTTAACGAAAACAGAATTGTATCAATGGACTTAAAAAAGCATTACGACATCCTTTACAAAGAATCAATCGAAAAGATTGTTGCCGATACCTACCACATCGAACATGAAATCGATTCGCCTTCAGACCATCGATTTGGCTTGACGTTGCTAATTCGCCCCGACAGTCAAACCAAAAACAGGATTCAGGCTTTCTTGAACGAACTGAAAGAAATAGATCCCGACCAATATTACTATCCCGATTCCGATATCCACATCACGGTACTGTCCATTATTTCGTGTTATGACGGATTTGATTTGGCCACGATTTCATTACCGGATTATGTAGCTGTTATAGAAAAAAGTCTCGTGGGCATTCACGACCTGGAAATCAATTTTCAAGGGATAACGGCTTCACCTTCGGCAATAATGCTGCAAGGTTTTCCCAATACCAATTCCCTAAACGATTTAAGAAACAAACTCAGGGTAAACTTTAAAGAATCAGGATTGGAAGAAAGCATCGACAAACGCTATGCCATCCAGACCGCACATTCCACCGTGGCACGATTTCGAAAACCAATTGAAAACAAAGAAAAACTAATTGCCATTTTGGAAAAACACCGTGATTTCAATTTTGGAAAGGTCAAAGTCGAAAGCTGTTATTTGGTTTACAATGATTGGTATCAAAGGGAAAAATGGGTCAAGGAACTAAAGGAATTCAAACTGGGATAGCAGTAAATTTTTAGCCACGAATTGCACGAATAAACACAAATTACAATGTGTTTTTTAATTACACAAATTCTTGAAAACAGAAAAATTCGTGTAATTCAACTTCAAATTTGATAAAAATTAGCGATAATTGGTGCAATTCGTGGCGGAAACTTTTAAATACGAATTCCTTGCAGATTTATTTCCAATATTTTCAGCCAGATTAAATTTCATTATATTTGTTTCCCAAAAAGAAAATTATAGTGAGCGAAATCAACAAGCTAAAAATATTCAATGATCCCATTTACGGGTTTATCACCATACCTAATGCCTTAATTTACGATTTAGTCCAGCATCCTTATTTTCAGCGATTGCGACGCATTTCCCAAATGGGATTGTCCTATTTGGTCTATCCCGGTGCGCATCATACCCGTTTTCATCACGCTTTGGGCTGTATGCACATCATGCAAAAAGCCGTAGATGTTTTGCGTTTCAAGGGGGTTGAAATTTCTCCAGAAGAAGAAAACGCCTTGTACATTGCCATTTTGTTGCACGATATTGGTCACGGACCTTTTTCGCACGCCATGGAAAAAAGCATTGTCGAAGACGTGCATCACGAAGCCATTTCGTTGTTGTTCATGAACCAGTTGAACTTGGAATTTGGAGGCAAACTCAGTTTGGCCATCCAGGTTTTCAAAGGGGAATACCACAGAAAATTTATGTTGCAACTCATTTCCAGCCAACTCGACATGGATCGAATGGATTACTTGAAACGCGACAGTTTTTACTCGGGCGTGGCCGAAGGAAATGTCAATTCCGAACGATTGATCCAGATGATGAACGTGGTGGACGACGTTTTGGTCATTGAAGAAAAAGGCATTTATTCGGTAGAAAAATTCCTGATGTCCAGACGATTGATGTATTGGCAAGCGTATTTGCACAAAACCAGTTTGGTGGCCGAGTTGATTTTGATGAAAGTCTTGAAACGAGCCAAAGAATTGACCCAAAAAGGAATTGTTTTGCCCTGCAGCGAACCCTTGCTGTTCTTTATGCAAAACAAAATCACCACGGAAACATTCACCAGCGAAAACTTGGATTTATTTTCTCAATTGGATGATTTTGACATTATTAGTGCCTTGAAATCTTGGCAAAAGCAGGATGATTTCATCTTGTCTTCTTTAAGCAAAATGATCATCAACCGCGATTTGTTGAAAATAAAATTAACCGAAGAAAAACCTTCTGCCGAAGAATTGAACGTAATGAAAGAACGTTTTGCCTTGGAAAACAACATCAACTTGGCAGAAACCAATTATTTTATTTTCAAGGGCAAAATAAAAAATCAAGCGTATAGCAAAGAAGCCGAACCGATACGGATTTTGAAAAAAGACAAAACAATTGAAGATGTCGTCGATGTCTCTGACCAATTGAATTTGAAGACTTTATCTAAATCGGTGACCAAATATTACATATGTTTCCCAAAACAACTTGTATAAAAAAGAACATTTAAAGTCTATTTTTTATATTTTTGTCGCGATGAAACGAACCAGTACATTTTTTTTGAAAATAACCAACACCTTTTATAGAGAGTTCCATCTTATTCCTATGAAAAATATAATCCAATAAGATGAAATTTACAGCAGAACAAATAGCGGGAGTTTTAGGAGGAGAAGTCGTTGGCAATCCTAAAGCCGAAGTGTATAAATTATCCAAAATAGAAGAAGGCACCGAGGGTTCCATCAGTTTTTTGGCCAACCCAAAATACCAGCCTTACATTTATACCACCCACGCTACCATAACTATAGTAAACACCACTTTCGTTCCAGAAGGAGAACTGACCACGACATTGATAAAAGTTGAAGATGCGTACATGTCTTTCACGAAATTATTGGAATTTTACGATCAAGCCAAAAAAGCAAACAAATCAGGAATTGAACAACCTTCAGTTCTGCCGGAAAGTGTAAAATATGGCGCCAATTTATATTTGGGCAGCTTTTGTTACATTGGAGAAAACGTGGTTTTGGGCGAAAACGTAAAAATATATCCCAACAGTTTTGTGGGCGATAATTCTGTAATTGGCGATAATGTCACTATTTTTGCCGGCGCAAAAGTATATTCGGAAACCTTGATTGGCAACAATTGTACCATTCATTCCGGTGCCATTATTGGAGCAGACGGTTTTGGTTTTGCACCAAATGCCGACGGAACATTTTCCAAGATTCCCCAAATAGGAAACGTTATTATTGAAGATGACGTGGAAATAGGGGCAAACACGACGATAGACAGGGCCACGATGGGTTCGACCATCATAAGAAAAGGCGTGAAGTTGGACAATCAAATCCAGGTGGGCCACAATGTGGAAATAGGCGAAAACACCGTAATTGCCGCACAAACCGGAATTGCCGGTTCCACAAAAATTGGCAAGAACGGAATGATTGGCGGTCAAGTAGGGATTGTCGGCCATTTGACATTAGGCAATAATGTCAGGATCCAAGCCCAATCAGGAGTTGCCCGCAACATAAAAGACGACGAAGTCTTGCAGGGAAGTCCAACATTTGGATACAATGATTTTAGTAAATCATATGTTCATTTCAAGAATTTGCCAAAAATCGTTACAGAATTAGAAGAATTAAAAAAAGAAATATTAAACCAAAAAAATGGAAACAATGGTTAAACAGAAGACCATCAATACAGAAATTTCACTAACTGGAGTTGGATTACACACAGGAAAAGAGGTTAAAATGACTTTTAAACCTGCGCCAATCAATAATGGTTTTACCTTTGTCAGACTAGATCTAGAAGGACATCCTGTTATTGAAGCTGATGCAAATTATGTGGTAAATACCCAAAGAGGAACCAACTTGGAAAAACTGGGTGTCAAAATTCAAACACCGGAACACGTTTTGGCTGCATTGGTTGGTTGCGATTTAGACAATGTTATCATTGAATTGGATGCTTCGGAACTTCCTATTTTGGATGGTTCATCTAAATACTTCGTGGAGGCAATCGAAAAAGTGGGTGTTCTGGAACAAGAAGCAAAAAGAAAAGTATATGTCGTAAAAGAAGTCATTTCATTTACGGACGAGGAAACAGGAAGTGAAATCATGGTTATGCCCAGCGACAGCTACAGCGTGACGGCAATGGTTGATTTTGGTACCAAAGTATTGGGAACACAAAATGCCACGATGAAAAATATCTCCGAGTTCAAAACGGAAATAGCCCAATCGAGAACTTTCAGCTTTTTGCATGAACTGGAATCCCTTTTGGAAAATGGATTGATAAAAGGTGGCGATTTGAACAATGCCATCGTATATGTCGACAAAGAAATTTCCGAAAAAACAATGAACAGCCTTAAAACAGCTTTTGGAAAAGACGAAATAACCGTTAAACCAAACGGTATCTTGGACAACCTGAACTTGCATTATCCCAACGAGGCCGCCAGACACAAATTGCTGGATGTAGTTGGAGATTTATCCTTGATTGGAACCAGAATACAAGGAAAAGTAATTGCCAACAAACCGGGTCATTTTGTAAACACGCAGTTTGCCAAAAAGATGGCTAAAATCATAAAAATCGAACAAAGAAATTATGTTCCTGTTTATGATTTGAACCAAGAGCCTTTGATGGATATCCATAAAATCATGTCGGTTTTGCCACACAGACCTCCATTCTTGTTCATTGACAGAATCATAGAAATGTCCGACAGTCATATCGTTGGTTTGAAAAACGTTACGATGAACGAAGGCTTTTTTGTGGGGCATTTTCCTGGAGCTCCAGTAATGCCTGGTGTCATCATTGTGGAAGCCATGGCGCAAACTGGTGGAATATTGGTATTGAGCACCGTTCCAGACCCAGAAAATTATTTGACTTATTTCATGAAAATTGACAATGTAAAATTCAAGCATAAAGTATTGCCTGGTGACACCCTGACTTTCAAATGTGATTTGATTACTCCAATCAGAAGAGGAATTTGCCACATGCAAGCCAATGCTTACGCCAATGGCAGACTCGTTGCCGAAGCAGAATTGATGGCTCAAATAGCTAGAAAACAATAATTTTTGTTGATTTGGTTAATCGTTAGTTCGATTAATCGATTAAACAGTTAAACGATTAAACTAAACACATGAATCAACCCTTAGCATATGTTCATCCCGGTGCAAAAATTGCAAAAAACGTTGTAATTGAACCTTTTACAACAATTCACAATAATGTTGTCATAGGTGACGGAACATGGATAGGTTCAAATGTAACCATAATGGAAGGCGCAAGAATTGGGAAAAATTGCAATATTTTTCCAGGTGCAGTAATTTCTGCCGTTCCACAAGATTTAAAATTTGGTGGAGAAGATTCTTTGGCAATTATTGGAGACAATTGTACCATACGCGAATGTGTAACCATCAACAGGGGAACAATTGCATCAGGTCAAACCTTGATAGGCAACAATTGCCTTATTATGGCGGCGGCACATATTGCACACGATTGTCATGTGGGTGACAATGCCATTATTGTAAACGGTGTACTTTTGGGAGGACATGTAACCATCGGGAATTATGCCATTATTGGAGGATTGTCGGCAGTTCACCAATTTATCAGTGTGGGTGACCACGCCATGATTTCAGGAGGTTCCTTGTTGAGAAAAGATGTTCCACCTTATACAAAAGCGGCAAAAGAGCCTTTGTCATTTGTTGGAATAAATTCAGTTGGATTAAGAAGACGTGGATTCACGCCTGAAAAAATCAGGGAAATTCAAGACATCTATAGAATTCTGTATCAAAAAAATTACAATACCACCCAAGCAATAGGCATCATCGAAGCTGAAATGGAGGCCACTCCAGAACGTGACGAGATATTGGATTTCATCAGGAATTCATCAAGAGGAATCATGAAAGGATATTCCGGGAATTCATAATCCCAATAACATACAATTAACGAATTAACAAATAAAATAAATGGCATCAACATCAGACATCAAAAACGGATTGTGTATCAAATACAATAACGATATTTATAAAATTATCGAATTTCTTCACGTTAAACCGGGAAAAGGCCCAGCTTTCGTTAGAACCAAATTGAAAAGCTTGTCTAATGGAAAAGTATTGGACAACACTTTTTCGGCAGGACACAAAATAGAGGAAGTGCGTGTGGAAAACCATAAATTCCAATTTTTATATCCAGAAGGTGACGAATTTCATTTTATGAACGTGGAGTCTTTTGAACAAATATCATTAAACAAAAATGTATTGGATTCACCAGATTTATTGAAAGAAGGCGAAAGTGTCATGATTGCCATCAACACGGAAACTGACTTGCCACTTTCTGTGGACATGCCGGCTTCCGTGGTTCTTGAAGTAACTTATGCCGAACCGGGAGTGAAAGGAAACACGGCCACGAATGCAACTAAATCAGCCACGGTTGAAACTGGAGCAACAGTAAATGTTCCGTTGTTTATCAACGAAGGCGACAAAATCAAAATTGACACAACCTCCGGAAATTACATGGAACGCGTAAAGGAATAAATAATTTCTAGTTTAAAAAAGGTTATACGTATAGATGAACGTATAACCTTTTTTAATTATACCCTAAAATAAAATGAAATTTCCCAAAATAAATACACTACAAGAAATTGCCGCAATTCTGGATTGTGAGTTTGTTGGTGATGCCAACTTTCCTGTTTCTGGAATGAACGAAATTCACGTGGTAGAACCGGGTGACATTGTTTTTGTAGATCATCCAAAATATTACGACAAAGCCTTGAACTCGGCGGCAACCACCATTTTGATAAACAAAAATGTGGAATGTCCCGAAGGAAAAGCCTTGTTGATTTCTGATGATCCGTTTAGGGATTTCAATGTCTTGACGAGACATTTCAAACCTTTCCAATTCGCAAATGTTGCCATTTCGGCTTCCGCCAAAGTAGGGGAAGGGACAACAATCCAACCCAATTCTTTTATAGGAAACCACGTTGTCATCGGAAAAAATTGCTTGATTCACTCGAATGTTTCCATATACGACCATACGGTTATTGGCGACAACGTGATTATTCACGCCGGAACCATTCTTGGAGCTGACGCTTTTTACTATAAAAAAAGACCAGAAGGTTACGACCAATTAATTTCAGGAGGAAGAGTGGTTATCAAGGACAATGTTGGCATTGGCGCACTTTGCACAATCGACAAAGGAGTTACGGGCGATACAACCATTGGCGAAGGCACAAAATTAGACAATCAAGTCCATGTGGGTCACGACACCGTAATTGGAAAAAAATGCTTGATTGCTTCACAAACCGGCATTGCAGGTTGTGTAATAATCGAAGACGAAGTCACTATTTGGGGACAAGTAGGAACCACAAGCGGCATAACCATAGGCGAAAAAGCGGTAATCTTGGGTCAAACTGGTGTCACAAAATCGGTTGAAGGCGGTAAAAGTTATTTTGGTACGCCAATAGAGGAATCTCGCGAAAAACTGAAACAATTGGCCAATGTTAAAAAGATTCCCGTAATCTTGGAAAAATTAAAAAGCTTGTAAAATGACATAAACTGTTAGATAATAAGCAAAGTAATCAAGGCTTACCAATTAAGAATCAATAAAATTTTCAATATGAACCCAAAAGATATTGTACTCGATTTTTACAAATCTGATGTTTTCTTGAACAAGAAAATAGTAAGTGAGTTGCTACATCCAGAAGTCACTATCGACTGGAATAGCAGTCAAGGTTTTATCCAAATGAATTTTGATGATACCATGGAACTTATGGATCAAATGGCAAAAGCTTATATTCGATCCAAGATTAGAATAAGTCATATTCTTCAAGAAGACAACTTGGTTTCATTGCGTTTTTCCCATTTTGTGAAGACATTTGAAAACCCGCGAGAAGACATGTTGCTGGGGAATTTTTTCGTTATTTGGGAAATAAAGGAAAATAAATTATTTCGAGGATATCAAATGAGCCAATTATAACAATTTAGTTTCAAAATACTAAAAAATCAATACGGTTTACTGTATACTATTTTATACTTTTGCAACACAAATTTAAAAAACCACAAAAAAAATATATCATGAGCGTTTTAGTCAATAAAGATTCCAAAATTATTGTTCAAGGATTTACAGGTAGCGAAGGAACATTCCACGCATCTCAAATGATTGAATATGGTACAAATGTAGTTGGTGGTGTTACTCCAGGAAAAGGTGGTTCAACACATTTAGATCGTCCAGTTTTCAATACGGTTAAAGATGCAGTAGATCAAGCAGGTGCTGACACTACAATCATTTTTGTACCACCGGCTTTTGCTGCCGATGCAATCATGGAAGCTGCCGATGCAGGTATCAAAGTTATCATTGCCATCACTGAAGGAATTCCAGTTGCCGACATGATTAAGGCAAATAATTATGTTAAAGAAAGAAATTCTAGATTAATAGGACCAAACTGTCCAGGTGTTATTACTCCAGGAGAGGCAAAAGTTGGTATTATGCCAGGTTTTGTTTTCAAAAAAGGAACCGTTGGAATTGTTTCTAAATCAGGAACTTTAACTTACGAAGCTGCTGACCAAGTAGTAAAACAAGGATTGGGAATCACGACAGCAATCGGAATTGGTGGAGATCCAATCATTGGAACTACAACTAAAGAAGCTGTTGAATTGTTGATGAACGATCCAGAAACAGAATGTATCGTGATGATTGGAGAAATTGGAGGTCAATTGGAAGCCGATGCTGCCAAATGGATCAAAGCTGATGGAAACCGCAAACCAGTAGTTGGATTCATCGCGGGTGAAACTGCTCCAAAAGGAAGAACAATGGGTCATGCAGGTGCAATTGTTGGTGGTGCCGACGATACAGCTGAAGCCAAAAAACGCATCATGAGAGAATGTGGAATCCACGTTGTCGACTCTCCTGCAGAGATTGGAAAAAAAGTAAAAGAAGTTTTAGGATAAGCCTAAAGATTCTTTAAATCATAAGAACAAAAAAAGTCTCAATATCGTGTTGAGACTTTTTTCTATTTTTAAAGTTAATAAAAATCACGTTGTGCCTTGGTGCCATGTGGCAAATAAATAAAAATAAAATGTACAAAGAATTAAAAAAAATTAAAGTTCAAAACCAATTCAGTTTTTCAGTTGATGATAGTTTAGAAGAAGTTTGCAATGCATCAGAAACTGGAAGCGGAATTTTCCTTGTTTACGCAGTTGAAGGCGAAGAGAAAGAATTGATTATGGTAGGTTCTACGGGAACAATCCAAAATGACGGAACTTTGAAAAGCAAAAATGGTGGTTTGTTCGACAAAATCGTAAACGGACACCAATTTGCAAAAACAGGAAGAAAATATTCTTGGCCAGCACAAATGAAGTTGGAAAATATCGCCAGATTGGAAGTGTCTTGGTACGAAACTTTCAACGAGAAAAATAAAGTAATCCCAACTTTCTTGGAAGGACAAATTTTACAAAATTTCTTGGACGAAAACGCCAAGTTGCCAAGATGGAATGTGGCTTTTTAAATTTCAAACCATAAAATAATTAAAATGCCCACATAATTCGTAGGGCATTTTTTTTGGCACCAACTACATTATACCTATATTTGAAACTCAAAATAATAATAATAAACTTATACCTTAATATGAAATTACTCGAAGGAAAAGTAGCCATCATCACTGGCGCAAGTCGCGGAATCGGAAGAGGAATCGCGGAAGTTTTTGCTAAAAACGGTGCCAATGTGGCGTTTACCTATAGTTCGTCTGTAGAATCTGCTTTGGCATTGGAAAATGAATTGAATGCTTTGGGAGTAAAAGCGAAAGGATACCAATCAAATGCTGCCGATTTTAATGAAGCACAAACCTTGGTTGATGCTGTTTTGGCCGAATTTGGAACGATTGACATCTTGATCAATAACGCTGGAATTACCAAAGACAACTTGTTGATGCGTATGTCGGAAGCTGATTTTGACCAAGTAATTGACGTGAATTTGAAATCGGTTTTCAATATGACAAAAGCCATTCAAAAAACTTTCTTGAAACAACGCGCTGGTTCCATCATTAATATTAGTTCTGTTGTTGGAGTTTCTGGAAATGCAGGTCAAACCAACTATGCAGCGTCTAAAGCTGGTGCGATTGGATTTACAAAATCAGTGGCATTGGAATTAGGTTCTCGCAACATTCGTTGCAACGCCATTGCTCCTGGATTCATCGAAACTGAAATGACGGCGAAATTAAGCGAAGATGTGGTGAAAGGATGGAGAGATGGTATTCCTTTGAAACGTGGAGGAACTGCTGAAGATGTTGCCAATGCCTGTCTTTTCTTGGCTTCAGACATGAGCACTTACGTTACTGGACAAGTCTTGAATGTTTGCGGAGGAATGCTTACTTAAAAAAGTAGGCCGTATCCAGTTTTCAGTAATCAGCTGAAACATTGAATACTAATTACTGAAACTAAAAAAATATGACTACAAACACGATTCTATTATTATTCCTTTCTTTACTAATAGCAGGTGGTTTGTCGTTTTTTCAATATTTTTATAAAGCCAAAACCAAGTCGAAAGTGAACTTGGTTTTGGCTTTTTTGCGTTTTTTATCCATTTTTGGAATATTGTTGTTGTTGATTAATCCAATAATGAGTCGAAAAACGCTGGAAACCATCAAAACCCCATTGCCAATCGTGGTGGATAATTCAAGTTCCATTCTTGATTTGAAATCCAAAGAAACTTCATTGGAATTGTATAAAAAACTTGTCCAAAACAAAGAGTTGCAGGATAAATTTGATGTCCAATCCTATCAATTTGACAATGAATTTCAACAATCGGAAGAGTTTGATTTCAAGGGAACTCAAACCAATTTGGATGAAGTTGCCAAAAGCCTGAAAAGCATCTATAAAAACACCACTTTTCCAACGGTTTTGATTACCGATGGAAACCAAACTTCGGGCAATGATTATGTATATTCTTTTGATGCTAACAACGCCGTTTATCCTTTGGTTGTTGGAGATACAACGACATTTTTGGATTTGAAAGTAAGTCAGTTGAATGTCAATAAATATGCATTTCACAAGAATAAATTTCCTGTGGAAGTATTTTTGAACTATTCCGGAAACAAAAATGTAACTGCCGATTTTCGGATTTCCCAGGGGAATTCGGTTTTGAGCAAACAAAGTGTTTCTTTTTCACCATCCAAAAAATCGATAGTTTTAAACGTGTTGCTTCCTGCAGACAAAGTAGGATTACAAGTTTTTAAAGCCTCGATTTCATCCAACGAAAAAGAAAAAAACGGGTACAACAACACCAAAAATTTTGCAGTTGAAATCATAGATCAAAAAACCAATATAGCCATTGTTTCAACAATTGAACATCCAGATCTTGGCGCTTTGAAGCGTGCCATTGAAACTAATGCACAACGAAAAGTAATCATAGTTAAACCAAATTCAATCAGTTCATTACAAGATTACAACATTTTAATTTTGTACCAGCCCACAAATGAATTTAAGTCTGTTTTTGAGAACAATAAATTAGCTGGAATTAACACATTTATTGTCACGGGAAACAACACTGATTTCAATTTTTTGAACCAGCAACAAAGCAATTTGGTTTTCAAAATGAGTGGACAAAAAGAAGATTATTTAGCCGAATTCAATTCGCAGTTCAACCTTTTTGCAATTGATGATATAGGCTTTGAAAATTTTGCTCCTTTGCAAAATGCTTTTGGATCGGTAACCACAAACGGAACTATTTCGACTTTGCTTACGTCCAAAATCAGGAATATAGAAACCAATGCTCCTTTATTGGCTTTTGCCGAAAATCAAGGCAAACGTTCCGCTTTTTTATTGGGAGAAAATATCTGGAAATGGCGATTGCAAAGTCATGTCGACAATCAGTCTTTCGAAAAATTTGATGTTTTCATGGACAAAATTGTTCAATTTTTGGCTTCGAATGATTCCAAGAAATCATTGGTTGTAAATCACGAAAGTTTTTATAATTCTGGGGAAGCAATAGAAATTTTGGCGTCTTATTTCAATAAAAACTACGAATTCGACGAAAAAGCACGTTTGACTATTTCGGTAACCAATACGAAAACAAAGCAAACCAAAAATTACGATTTGTTGAAAGGGAATAATTCCTTTAAAGTCAATTTGGACGGGCTTTCGGCAGGAGGATATAATTTTTCGGTAAAAGAATTAAATTCTAAAACAAGCTATTCCGGCCATTTTGAAATCCTGGATTTTGACATCGAAAAACAATTCGTCAATCCCGATGTGGAAAAATTGAACCAATTGGCAACTCAAACAAAAGGCAAAGTTTATCTCCCGAATCAAGTAGACACCTTGATTAAATCACTTTTGGAAAACGAAAATTACAAAGCCGTCCAAAAAGAAATTATTGACAAAACTCCATTAATTGATTGGGTTTGGCTGTTGGTTTTACTGGCAATTACTTTGGCTTCGGAGTGGTTTTTGAGAAAATACAACGGAATGCTTTAAATGATTAATTTTTATAAAATAAATTTTGGTTGAATAAAATAGATAAAACTCGGGACAATACCACTTTTCCATTATTTGAAAAAAACAGCGCCTTGCAAAAAATATTTTTTGTTTTATTATTGGTTGTTAGTGCTTTATTTTCAATTTCACCACCCACGGCTTTGTTGTTGGGATTGGTTGTTGCGAATCTTTCTGGTCATCCTTTTTTACCATTTAATCACATTGCCATTCGTTATTTGCTCCAAATATCAGTTGTAGGATTAGGTTTCGGGATGAGTGTCACAAGTGCTTTGGCAATTGGTTCAACCAGTTTTACATTTACTTTTATATCCATAGTAACTACAATTGGTGTCGGATATTTATTGGGTAAATGGTTGTCAATCGAAAAGAAAACATCACACCTGATTGCCTGTGGAACGGCCATTTGTGGTGGAAGTGCCATTGCAGCAATTGCCCCCATAATCAAGTCTGACGAGAAGCAAACCTCGGTTGCATTAGGGGTAATTTTTATCTTGAATTCAATAGCTCTTTTTTTGTTCCCAATGATCGGTCATTGGTTAAATTTGACACAACAGGATTTTGGATTGTGGTGCGCCATAGCCATTCACGACACAAGTTCAGTAGTTGGTGCAGCAAATAAATATGGAAGTGAAGCATTACAAATTGCCACAACCGTAAAATTGGCTAGAGCTTTGTGGATTATTCCCATTGCACTAATTACAACCTTTGTATTTAAAAGTAAAACCGGCAAAATTAAAATCCCTTATTTTATTGGATTGTTTATTTTGGCAATGCTCATCAATACTTATATTCCGCAAGTGTCTGCTTATTCGCCAAGTATTGTGGCTGTTGCCAAAGTTGGACTAACACTTACTTTGTTTCTAATTGGTTCCGGACTCAACTTCAATACTTTACGATCCGTTGGGTTTAAACCATTGTTTCAAGGAATACTGCTTTGGTTTTTTATTGCAACTGCATCCTTGGCTGGCATCGTGTATCTCAATTAGAAAAATTATCGGTATTGAAATTTTTTTCTTTTAATTAGATGGAATTTTAGACGCATAAAATCATACCATTGTGCAATCAAAAGAAAAAATGCGGCCATGAAAAGTGTTTTTACTTCAAGGAATTGATAGATGATTCCGCCGGAAAAACATCCCATAAAAAAGAAAAATATAATTGATAATCGCAAATAGATGCTGGTCTTTAATCTTTTTACTTCTTCTGGTTTTTTATGAAAAAACAATTTGGATAATTCAATCCCCAAATCAGTAAAAAGTCCCGTCAAATGGGTCGTTCGAACGGTTGAATTTGAAATGTTCGTTACCAAGGAATTTTGTATTCCCATTGCAAAAAGCATAAAAAAAGCGGTTAATTTACCTTCAATAGACACTAAACCCGAACTTGTCCCGAGAACGCCGACACCTATCAAAATCAGTATTTCTAACGTAATGGGAAATAAATGGGAAAGCTGTGGATTTCTTGTGGAAATCAATTCCTCCAAAAAACTGGAAAGAAAGGAACCCAACAGAAAAAAAAGAGTAAAAACAAGAAAGGTAATTGCGGTGGCATAATCGTGTTTCATTATTTCTTCGGCAAAAAAGGCAAAATGACCCGTTACGTTTGTTGTCAAAGTTTTCAAAGCCAAAACCCCCGTAATATTTACTAATCCTGCAACAAATGACAGCAAGGTTGCCAATCTCAAATTATGTGCAAAAGTCCTGTTTTTTCCTTTGTGACGAAACATGATTATTTATTTCACGGATTCAGGCTTTTTATGTGGTCTGAAATACGTTTTTAAGTAATGTAAAAATACTTATTATTTTGGTTAATAGTTTTTAGTTTTGACTTAAATTGTTTAAAACAATAGATTAATTGACTATTTATGCCGTAAGCAATGTCCTCAAATGTCCTCAAATTTTCCAATGAAAAAGGCATTATTTCGATACCGCAATTTGTGCCTTTTTGGATGACGACTTAAGAATTTGAAAAGAAGATTTAAACAAAATTTTCGACCCTTTTTTATTGTTCTCAATTAATGTATTTTTATAATATAAAATATTCTACATCAATTGTTTATATTTTAAAATCCACATACAATTTAAGAAATTATTAAGAACAAAATAGGCAGAAAAATAGTAGCTTTGTTGGAGCATTTATTGGAGTTTAATTGGCTGGGCAAGAATAAATTATTAACCTTAAAATACTATAAAATCATGAACGAAGCACATTTACATTTGTTGGTGAATCACTATCCAATCGTGGGTACAATTTTGGGATTGGGAGTCTTAATGGCTGGAATGATTATCAAAAAAGATTCGGTTAAAAATACTGCCTATGTTTTATTTGTCATTGGAGCATTATTTGCCTATGCCAGTATGGCAACTGGAGAAGGTGCCGAAAAACTAGTGGAAGACATGCCTAACATTGGTGACGAAATTATTCATAAACACGAAGAGATGTCTGAAAATTTTGCAGTGGTTATGTATATATTGGGTTTTTGTTCTTTATTGGGAATTTATTTTGATTATAAAAATCACGTCAAATCAAAATTGGTTGCCGCCATAACATTGATTATCGCCATAGTTTCGGTAATATTTGCTCTTTATGTCGGAACTTCTGGTGGTGAAATTCGTCACACGGAAATCAGGGACAATGCCACACAAACTATTGGCACAGAAAAAAATAATGCTGCCATTGAACAAGGCGAAAAAGAAAAAGATTAATTTTCAGGAAAACCATTTCATAAAAGAGGCTGTCTATATAGGCAGCCTCACTTTTTCTGAAAATGAAATAAATATAAAATCAACCAGCAAAAAGCAAGATGAGCAATTGTGCCACCAAAATCCTGCTGATGGTTACCAAAGGGTAAACCGTGGCATAAGATTGGTTAGGAATGTCGGAATCCAAGTATTTGGTGCTAAAAGCCAAAGCTGCAGGATCAGTATAGGAACCACTCATGATGCCCACCATTTGATAAAAATTAAGTTTAAACATAAATCTGCTAATTAACACCAAGATGGTCAATGGAATAAAAGTGATGTAACAACCATAATAAATCCAAATCATTCCGTTGTTTTCGATGAAATTGTCATAGAAACCGTGACCGGCCTTTATGCCCACGGCGGCAAAAAACAAACAAATACCGAAATCCTTCATGAAGTGAATCGCGCCGTTATTGATGTATGAATGAATTACCCCAACGCCTCCATATCTACTGATAAATAGCGCTGCCAAAAGTGGTCCGGCCGCCAATCCCAATTTTAAAGGAACGGGCAAAGAAGGAATCATGATGGGTATGGAACCTATAATGACACCAAAAATCAACCCGCCAAATAAAGAAAGAAAATCCGGCTCCAACAGTATTTTTGATGAATTTTCAATAATTTTTTCAGCTTCATGAATTGAACGTCTATCGCCAACAACCATCAGGGTGTCGCCATAAAAAAGTTCCAAAGTAGGTTGTGCCAAGATTTCCAGTCCAGAACGAATTACACGGGTAACTCTCACGTCGAATTGGTTGTACAGATCCAATTGTGCCAATGTTTTGTGGGTAGCCGTTTTTTTGGTTACACTAAGTATTTTTGTGGTAACGTCATCTTCAGATTCGATGAACAAATCCGTTGAAATTTTCCCAACAACATCTATAAATTGATTAATGTCTTTTTGTTTGGCAACGACCATCAAAACGTCTTTTTCTTGTATGATGGAGTCTATCGAAGGGGAATAAACCACTCGTGTTCCGCTATGTTTTTGTCTCGAAATAATTATGTTCTCTATATGGAATTCCTTGAATACCTGTTTGATTGTTTTTCCAACAACTGCGGCTTTGGTAACCCTGCATTTTTGACGAACAATTTTGTTTTCAGAGTCTTTGTTTTTTTTATTCAGCAAAATAACTTCTTTTGACAAATCAATTTTCAAAAAGTTTTTGGCTAAAATTATGATGAGGATTATCCCAAAAACGCCAACAGGGTAGGTAATGGCATAAGCAATGGCGGGATCCGAAAAGTGGTCGGCAGGAAGATTCAATTGTTTTTGAATTTCTACAAGAGTTGATTTTGCAGCTCCCAATCCTGGAGTATTGGTAACCGAACCGGACATCAATCCAACGGCGTTTTCAATTTTTACATTGACCAATAAATGGATTAAATACGTAATAATTCCTCCTAAAAAAACGGTTCCAACTCCCAATGCATTAAAAATGATTCCCTCTTTTTTGAATGACGAAAAGAAAGAAGGGCCAACTTGAATACCAATACCATAAACAAACAGGATTAAACCAAATTCCCGCACGAATTGAATTAATTCCACATCCATGCTGTACCCTAAATGCCCTAAAAAAAGCCCCACAAACATTACGGCGGACACTCCCAATGAAACACTTCCTATTTTAATTCTTCCAACAAAAAAACCAACGCTTATGGCCAAGAACAATACGATTAATGCCTGTGTCATTTCCGGCTCATCGGTCGGAGTAAACAATATTTTAAACCATTCAAACATAAGTGCTAAAATTTAATTGTTAAGGAATCATTTAGTCAAGCTTCAATTAGATAATTATATTTTAGATAGAAAATTACATTTTAGGCGGTTTTTGTAAACAACTTTTTGATCAAGACATTCAAATCTTTTCCTTTCACGGTGTATGATTTGAACACAATTATTGGGAATGCGACTCCAAAAGCCAAGGCAAAAAGAATGAAAACAGTACTGATTCCATAAGAAAAAGTTTGAATGACTTCTTCAACGGATGGTTTTTGTCCATTGTCATTGCTAATCCAATGAATCATTCCCATCATGAACTCGTAACTAAGCAGCCCGGGAATCATGTTGATAACGGCTGGAATCATGAAAATGATCGGTGGTGTATGGGCTCTGTGGGCGAAATACATTCCCGAGATTCCCACAAAAGATGAAGCTGCAAAAATGGATAAAATCAGATTGACATCACAATCATTGGACAAAAGGTATTTTATGTAATAACCAACGGCTCCGAGTATAAAAACGGTCCACATTGCCCTTTTTGAAGTATTGAATATCAGCGCAAATCCCAAAGAGCAAATCCCTCCAAAAATTAATTTGGAAGTATGCAATGCAATACCGGTAGGTTGGTATGCCGCAACAACTTGGGCTTGTAAATTGGAGAAATCAAAAGCATTGATAGTATTGACAAAAGGCATGGAGAAAATCATGTTGGAAACAAAAAAACCAAAGGCAAGCATAAAAACAGCCATTGAAAAATAGATAAACCGAGCCGTTCCCGATTCGAAATAACCTTCCAAATAATCAATAAACGAATTAATCATCACCACGCCTGGAATGAGGTACAGTATCGAAACAATCAAGGCTTGTTCAATTTCGATATTGAAAAACAGGCCCGAAAAATGAATAATGGAGATGGAAATAGTGGAAGCAACGAAAAAAGCCATGAGATGATTGTGATGTCTCAGTACCATGTTTCTTCTGGCATAAAACCCAATAAATGTTGAAACATACACAATCAAAGACTGAATCCAGTCACCATCAAACAACATGCAAAGAGCCACACTGGCAAAAGGAGCCCAAAAATAGAGTTGAAAATTAGTGTATACTTTTCGTGTTCTTATTTGCACCAATCTTGACTTAATCTCGTCAATGGAAATTTTATTCTCCAGAACATCCCAAGACAAAATGCTTATTTCCGAAATGGTTTCAAAATTGATTCCTTTGTCCCGAACTGTTCTGGCAAGCGTATGCGCCTTTTGTTTATTTTCTTTGTAAATGGATATTACGATTCCGGTATAAGTCAAAACCAATTCACAATTATACCCCAAACCTTTGGCAATCCTTTCCAGGTTTCTGATAATTCGTGCGGTGTGGGCACCGCTTGTCATCATCATTTTACCAATTTCAGTAAGTAATTCCAGTACTCTTTGAGGTTCTTTTTCTTCAATCATTTCAATCTGTTTAGGTTTAATTTTCAAATCCGAATCCGGATCCGGATTTATCGTCATAATATACAGCTATTTTTTGACGTTTAAGTTGGTGATATATTGCTTAACTTTATCATGCCTTTATGAGAGGTTGTTTATTTATGCATTTACGAAAACAAAAGTGGTACAATTAACATAATAAAAGTCAGATTTATTCGCCACTTCAAAATTAGGAATTTAATATTGATATAATATGATATTTATCATAAACAGCTCTGGATAATACATTGAAAGTACTTTAAAAATCCTTCGTAAACCCTTGATAAACAAAGAAATCGTTTGCGTAGATTTATACTTTTATATGATAAATATCAGGTTTTTTCATCTTTGTTTTGTTAAATTTGAAGTAGAATTTAATAGATAATTAATAAAAAACAATACCAAAAATTATGAAAAATATCAAAATTATCCAAGAATTACACGATTTAGGAATTACAGGTTATCATGAAGTGGTTTACAATCCTTCGTACGAAGAATTATACGAAGCAGAGGTATCCCACAAAAGAAAAGGATATGAAAAAGGAGCTTTGACAGATACTGGAGCCGTGGCGGTAAAAACCGGGGTTTTCACGGGACGTTCTCCAAAAGACAGATATATTGTAAAAGATGATATTACTAAAAACACCATTTGCTGGGACAAGGAATCCGGAATCAATACTCCAAACTATCCAACAACAAAAGAAATTTGGAACGATTTAAAAGCTCTTACACTAAAACAACTTTCAACTTCCCCAAAATTATATGTTGTTGATGCGTTTTGCGGAACCAATGTAGACACCAGGCTTAAAGTGCGTTTCGTGATGGAAGTGGCATGGCAGGCACATTTTGTCACCAATATGTTTATCAGGCCATCTATTTATGAATTGCAAAACTTTGGCGAGCCCGATTTCATCGTAATGAACGGTTCCAAAGCAACGAATCCAAATTGGAAAGAACAAGGGTTGAATTCAGAAAACTTCGTGGTATTCAATCTTACCGAAAAAATCCAAATCATCGGCGGAACTTGGTATGGTGGAGAAATGAAAAAAGGAATGTTTGCCATGATGAACTATTATCTTCCGTTAAAAGGAATGGCTTCCATGCATTGCTCGGCCAACGTGGGAGAAAATGGAGACGTGGCCGTATTCTTTGGTCTTTCTGGAACAGGAAAAACTACGCTGTCTGCCGATCCAAAAAGATATTTGATTGGTGATGACGAACACGGTTGGGACAACAACGGAGTCTTCAATTTTGAAGGCGGTTGCTATGCGAAAGTTATTGATTTGAGCGAACAAAACGAACCGGACATTTGGAGAGCCATCAAAAGAGATGCTTTGTTGGAAAATGTCATCGTTGACGAATATGGAGAAATCAATTATCACGACCATTCCATCACTGAAAACTCCAGGGTTTCTTATCCGATTTACAACATCAATAAAATCGTTTTGCCTTCCAAAGCAGGACATGCCAGCAAAATAATCTATCTTTCTGCCGATGCTTTTGGTGTATTGCCTCCAGTGTCAATTTTGGACGAGGATCAAGCGCAATACCATTTCCTTTGTGGATATACCTCTAAATTAGCGGGAACCGAAAGAGGAATTACGGCTCCAGAACCTTCTTTCTCTCCAGCTTTTGGCGAAGCTTTCTTGACTTTGCATCCAACAATGTATTCTAAAACATTAATTGGAAAAATGAAAGAACATGGTGCCAAAGCTTATCTTGTGAACACTGGTTGGAACGGAACCGGAAAAAGAATTTCCTTGAAAAACACCAGGGCCATAATCGATGCCATCATCAGCGGAGAAATTGATACGGTAGAACAAAGAAAAATCCCTTACTTGAATTTGACAATTCCAACAGTGTTGCCAAATGTAAGCGAAGGAATTCTTGATCCAAGAGACACCTATGCCACCGAAGAAAAATGGACTGTCAAGGCCATAGATTTAGCTTCTCGTTACATCAAATATTTTGAGCAATATACCAATACCGAGGAAGGAAAACGTTTAGTTAAAGCAGGGCCTTCATTGGGGCAGATACCGTTGAAGTATGATATTGCTTCTCAAAATTAAATTGTAAAACATCTGTTTGTATGACGTTTTTCGAAGGTAAACGACATGCAGGCTGATGTTTTTTAAACAATTTCTTCTGATTAAGTTAAATAAAAAATTGTGATGTAATTAAATAATCTTGTATATTTGCGCTCGAATAAAAGGATTATCGAATTAAAATTTATGTTATCAACTCAATTGCATCATCATCATTTTCATTATTGCTCTCAAGCGATGTGTTAATGGTATGCGTGTAAATCATCATATTTAAAAACCCGTTTGAGTCATCAAGCGGGTTTTTTATTTTACATCCGTTTATACTCAGGCAAAACAGTATAAAACTAAAACAAACAAAAAATGAGTACTTTAAAAATTGCAATTCAAAAATCAGGACGCTTAAACGAAGAAAGTATCCAAATTCTAAAAGATTGTGGAATTTCCATCAACAATGGAAATGACCAATTGAAAGCCGAAGCAACCAATTTTCCTTTGGAAGTTTTGTACTTAAGAAATTCAGATATTCCACAATATTTAATTGATGGAGTGGTTGATATTGCTATTGTTGGTGATAATCTTTTGGTAGAAAAAGGAAAAAACATCAAAGTAATCCAGAAATTAGGCTTTTCTAAATGTAAAGTTTCCGTGGCCGTTCCAAAAACATTCGAATACAATTCTATCAAAGATTTGGAAGGAATGCGAATTGCGACTTCTTATCCCAATACCGTTATCGATTATTTTGCAACATTTGGAATGACCGTTGACATTCACCAAATCTCGGGTTCTGTTGAAATCGCTCCAAACATTGGGCTTGCCGACGGAATCGTGGACATCGTTTCCAGCGGAAGTACTTTATTCAAAAATAATTTGAAAGAAGTGGAAGTAATTTTCAAGAGTGAAGCCGTTTTGGCGGTTTCTCCAAAAGTTACTCCGGAAGTGCAATCCATTATCGATACACTTCAATTCAGAATCGAATCCGTTTTGAGAGCCAGAAAATCAAAATACATCTTGATGAACGTTCCAAACGAAAAAATTGAAGAAATTGGCAAAATATTGCCGGTTTTGAAAAGTCTTACCGTTATGCCCTTGGCAGAAGAAGGTTGGAGCAGTGTTCATTCCGTAATCGACAAAGACACTTTTTGGGACGTTATCGACCAATTGAAGGAAGCTGGAGCCGAAGGAATTCTGGTTTGCCCAATCGAAAAAATGGTGCTTTAAAAATATTGGAATTTATCTTAATGATATAAAAAATGAACAAAATATTCAATCCAAAACCGGAAACTTGGTCTTCCATCTTAAAAAGACCAACTCAGACCATCGACGATATTGAAGTTACCGTAAAAGAGATTTTCAAGGAAATTCAAAAAAAAGGGGATGAGGCTGTTGCCAAATATACATCACTGTTTGACGGTGTTCTATTTGAAAACATAGAAGTTACGACATCAGAAATAGAGCAAGCCATTGCAACTATTCCAGAAGAATTGAAAATCGCCATTCAATTGGCAAAATCGAACATAGAAAAATTTCATTTGGCTCAAAAAACGGCTAAAATAGAAGTAGAAACTGCTGAAGGTGTACAATGTTGGCAGGAAAAAAGACCTATTCAAAAAGTAGGTTTGTACATTCCAGGAGGAACAGCGCCTTTGTTTTCAACGGTTTTGATGCTTGCCGTTCCCGCAAATATCGCAGGTTGTAACGAAATTGTTCTGTGTTCGCCACCGGACAAAAGCGGAAACATCAATCCAGCCATTTTATATGCCGCCAATTTATGTGGTGTTACCAAAATATTAAAAGTGGGCGGAATTCAAGCCATTGCAGGAATGACTTTTGGAACCAAATCAATTCCAAAAGTGTACAAGATTTTTGGACCCGGAAATCAGTTTGTGACGGTAGCGAAACAATTGGCAACCCAATTTGGCGTGGCAATCGATATGCCGGCTGGCCCTTCTGAATTATTGATTGTGGCCGATGACACTGCTATTCCGGCTTTCATAGCTTCCGATTTGTTGTCGCAAGCAGAACACGGAACCGACAGTCAGGTAATCTTGGTTTCTACTTCCAAAGTATTGATTGATGAAGTGGAAGAAGAAGTTCAAAAACAACTGGAAGTTTTGCCAAGAAAAGCCATTGCCGAAAAAGCCATTGCCAATTCGAAATTGATTTTTGTCGAAAATGACAAAACTGCTTTGGAATTAATCGACGAATATGGGCCGGAACATTTTATTATTTGCACCAAAGACGAAAATTTTTATGTTCAAAATATAGGAAATGCAGGTTCGATTTTCATTGGAAATTATACGCCGGAAAGTGCCGGTGATTACGCTTCAGGAACCAATCATACTTTGCCAACCAACGGATATGCCAAGAATTACAGCGGCGTGAATTTGGATAGTTTTACAAAATCGATGACTTTTCAGAAAATATCTGAAAAAGGAATTCAAAATATTGGAAAAGCGATAGAAATTATGGCAGAAGCCGAAGGATTGCAGGCACACAAAAATGCAGTTACTTTGAGATTGAACAAGATTAGAGAGTAAAGAACAAAGAATATAGAGTTTAAGAGAATTAATGGACTGGTCTAAAGTCTATATTCTATTCTCTTTTTCTATTTTCTCTTAAAAAAAGAAACTATGAATTTCGATATAAATAATTTAGTCCGTGAAAACGTTAAGTCGATGAAGCCTTATTCTTCGGCACGTGACGAATTCGAGGATTTTGACACGGCGGACATGATTTTCTTGGATGCCAACGAGAATCCGTTCCAAAATGGCGTGAATCGCTATCCGGATCCACAACAAAGCAACGTGAAAGTGGTTTTGGCAAAACAAAAAAACGTAAATCCAAACCAAATTTTATTAGGAAACGGAAGTGACGAAGTATTGGATTTGATTTTCAGGGCTTTTTGCGAACCAAAAATTGACAACATTATTTCATTGCCGCCAACTTACGGAATGTATGGCGTTTTGGCCAATATCAATGCCGTTGAAAATAGGGAAGTGTTGCTTTCGACAGATTTTCAGCCACAAGTTGAGAAAATTTTAAATACTGTTGATGCCAATACTAAAATCATCTTTTTGTGTTCGCCAAATAATCCAACAGGGAATTCTTTTTCGGATGAAAGTGTAACTCAATTACTTCAGAATTTTAAAGGTTTGGTCGTGATTGACGAAGCCTATATCGACTTTTCGGATAAGGAAAGCTGGTTGGCTAAAATAGACGAATATCCTAATTTGGTTATTACGCAAACACTTTCAAAAGCATACGGTTTGGCAGGAATTCGTTTGGGAATTTGCTATGGTTCAGCTGCTGTAATTTCGGTTTTGAACAAAATAAAACCGCCTTACAACGTGAATGAATTGACGCAGTTGAGAGCTTTGGAAAGATTGAGTGATACTGAAAAAATAAAATCAGAAATAGCTTCCATTATTGCACAAAGAGAGGAATTACTTAAAGTGTTGGTTGATGTCAAATTTGTCGAAAAAATATATCCAACAGAAGCTAATTTCATCTTGATAAAAGTGGATGACGCCAACAAAAGATACGACGAATTGATTGCCAAAGGAATCGTGATTCGAAACAGGACGACTCAGCCTTTATGTGAAAATACTTTACGTTTGACTATTGGAACTAAAGAAGAAAATAAGAAATTAATTGAAGCATTAAAAGCTTAAAAAATGAAAAAAATACTTTTTATAGACCGCGACGGAACAATGGTGTTGGAACCAAATGACTATCAATTGGACAGTTTCGAAAAATTGGAATTCTATCCAAAAGCCTTTCAATATTTGGGAAAAATTGCTGCCGAATTGGATTTTGAATTGGTTATGGTGACCAATCAGGACGGTTTGGGAACGGATTCCCATCCAGAAGACTACTTTTGGCCAGTGCATAATTTGGTAATGAAGGCTTTCGAAAATGAAGGCGTAGTTTTTAGCGAAGTCTTTATTGACAAAACGTTTCCACACGAAAATGTGCCAACCCGCAAGCCAGGAACTGCCATGTTGACGAAATATATCAATAATCCGGCATACGATTTAGAAAATTCATTCGTAATAGGAGACAGAATAACTGATGTTGAATTGGCTAAAAATCTTGGTTCAAAAGCCATTTTTATCAGCAAGGACGAAGAGCTGGGAAGTGATGAAATTTCGTCCAAAAGACACGAATTGGATGCCGTTATTGCTTTGCAAACCACGGAATGGAAAACGATTTACGAGTTTTTGAAATTGGAAGAGCGTTCGGCTTCCATTATCAGAAAAACGAATGAAACGGATATTTACATCAATCTAAATCTGGACGGAACAGGAAAAAGCAAAATCGAAACCGGAATTGCTTTTTTCGACCATATGTTAGACCAAATTGCGCGTCACGGACAAATGGATCTGGAAATTATGGTAAAAGGAGATTTGGAAGTCGATGAACACCACACTATTGAAGACACGGCAATTGCATTGGGAGAAGTTTTTGCGAAAGCATTGGGAAACAAATTGGGAATCGAACGATATGGTTTTTGTTTGCCAATGGACGATTGTTTATCCCAAGTTGCGATTGATTTTGGAGGTAGAAATTGGTTGGTCTGGGAAACTGAATTCAAACGCGAAATGGTGGGCAAAATGCCAACAGAAATGTTTTATCATTTCTTCAAATCCTTTTCGGATGGGGCAAAAGCCAATATCAACATCAAAGCGGAAGGAACAAACGAACATCACAAAATAGAAGCTATTTTCAAGGCATTCGCCAAAGCGATAAAAGTTGCAGTAAAACGTGATACGGAGAAAATGATTTTGCCATCAACAAAAGGGATGTTGTAATATACGATTTACGAAGTTTGATATACGAATTGAAAATATCGCATATCGTAAATCAAAAATCTAATATTTAATGAAAATAGTAATCATAAATTACGGAGCAGGAAACATTCAAAGCATTATGTTTGCCATCGAAAGATTGGGATACAAAGCCGTTTTGAGCAACAATCCGGACGAAATAAAAGCTGCCGACAAAGTAATTTTTCCGGGAGTGGGAGAGGCGAGTTATGCCATGAAAATGCTTCAGGAAAGCGGTTTGGATGTTTTGATTCCAACATTGAAACAACCTGTTTTTGGAATTTGTTTGGGAATGCAATTGATGTGCAACCATTCCGAAGAAGGAGACACCAAAGGATTGGGGATTTTTGACGTGGATGTCGTAAAATTCACTTCGAAAGTGAAAGTGCCACAAATGGGCTGGAACAATATTTACAATCTAAAATCAGATTTGTTTAAAGGAATTGCCGAAAACGAATACATGTATTTGGTACATAGTTTTTACGCTCCTATTTGTGCCGAAACGATTGCCACAACCAATTACGAACTGGAATATTCATCGGCATTGGAAAATTATAATTTCTATGGAACTCAATTTCACCCCGAAAAAAGTGGAGATATTGGAGAGCAAATTCTTGGAAACTTTTTGAAGTTATAATATTTTCAATAGTAGTAATGTAATATTAAAAATCAGCGGAATGAGATTGCTTCGTTCCTCGCAATGACAAAAAAAATGAGAATAATACCTGCAATAGACATCATCGAAGGAAAATGTGTTCGCTTGTCGAAAGGCGATTACAATACCAAAATCATATACAATGAAAATCCGTTGGAAGTGGCCAAATCATTCGAAGCCCACGGAATCGAATATTTGCATTTGGTGGATTTGGACGGAGCAAAATCGAGCAAAATTGTTAACTACAAAATATTGGAACAAATCGCTTCACAAACCAAACTGAAAATTGATTTTGGTGGTGGTTTAAAAGCAGATTCTGATTTAAAAATCGCTTTTGAATCGGGTGCAAACCAAATCACGGGTGGAAGTATCGCTGTCAAAAACAGGGCTATTTTCGAAAAATGGATTGCAGAATACGGTTCAGATAAAATTATTTTGGGAGCTGATGCCAATAACGAAAAAGTGGCCGTTTCAGGGTGGCTGGAAGATTCGGATGAAGATTTAGTGCCATTTATTCAGGATTATCAAAACAAAGGAATTCAGTATGTAATTTGTACAGATATTGCTAAAGACGGAATGCTGGAAGGACCAAGTTTTGATTTATATGCCAAGATTTTGAAACAAGCTGAAGGCCTTAAATTAATTGCTTCCGGAGGAATTTCTACTTTTGATGAATTACCAAAATTAGCCGAATTGGGCTGTGAAGGGACCATTATCGGAAAAGCGATTTATGAAGGTAGAATTAGTTTAAAACAACTAGAAAATTATATTTTAGAAAATGCTAACTAAAAGAATAATCCCTTGCCTCGACATCAAAAACGGAAGAACCGTTAAAGGCGTTAATTTTGTGGACTTGCGAGATGCAGGCGATCCTGTGGAATTGGCTAAAATCTATTCGGATGAAGGTGCTGACGAATTGGTTTTTCTTGATATTTCAGCAACAGAAGAAAGAAGAAGAACCCTGGTTGATTTGGTTCGAAAAGTAGCTTCGACGATTAATATTCCATTTACCGTTGGTGGTGGAATTTCAGCAGTTTCAGATGTGGAAGTATTATTGCAAAACGGCGCAGATAAAGTTTCTATCAATTCATCGGCAGTAAAAAATCCGCAGTTGATTAATGATTTGGCACAAAAATTTGGTAGCCAATGTATAGTGGTAGCTATCGATGCCAAGCAAATTGATGGTGAATGGATTGTGCATTTGGTAGGAGGAAAAGTTCCAACTGAAATCAGATTATTTGATTGGGCACAAGAAGTAGAACAACGTGGAGCAGGAGAAATCCTTTTTACTTCGATGGATCACGACGGAACCAAAAATGGTTTTGCCAATGAAGCTTTGGCTAAATTGTCCGAATTAGTAAATATTCCGATAATTGCTTCGGGTGGAGCTGGAAATATTCAACATTTTGTGGATACCTTTGTGGACGGAAAAGCAGATGCAGCCTTGGCGGCAAGCGTGTTTCATTTCAAGGAAATTGAAATCAAGACATTGAAAAAAGAACTTAAAAATAACAATATAGAAGTCAGAATATAAAGTCTGTACTCTAAAATCTAAAATAAAATGAACATAGATATCAAAAGCGCACACGGTTTAATTCCAGCTATTATTCAGGATTCAGAAACCAAAAATGTTCTGATGTTGGGATATATGAACGAAGAATCGCTTCAAAAGACAATTGAAACAAAAAAAGTGACTTTTTTCAGCCGTTCCAAACAACGTCTTTGGACAAAAGGCGAGGAGAGCGGTAACTTCTTGGAATTGGTTGATATTAAAAATGATTGTGATGGTGACACCCTTTTAATTCAGGCAAAACCTGTTGGGCCAACTTGCCATACAGGTGCAGATACTTGCTGGCAGGAACCTAATAATCAAGAGTATGGGTTTATTTCAAATTTGGAAAAAACCATCAAAACACGCAGAGAAAATGCCGATTCCGAGAAAAGCTATGTAGCTTCTTTATTTGAAAAAGGAATCAACAAGATTGCCCAAAAAGTAGGTGAGGAAGCTGTAGAAGTGGTTATTGAAGCCAAAGACAACAATGACCATTTGTTCTTGGATGAAAGCGCTGATTTACTTTTTCATTACTTGATTCTTTTGCAAGCCAAAGGGTTCCAATTGAATGATGTCGTGAATGTTTTAAAATCAAGGCAGAAGTAAAATTATTTTTACTAAATTTTAGCCAATAAAACCCAATAATAAAGCATTTATTATTGGGTTTTTCTTTTTTCTTTTTTATCCAATATCAATCCACTATATTTACTTTTTTATTACAAATTTTGACACATAATGCAAGAGATTAATTCAGTAAATACCTATTTTACCCCAGAAAAAAACAACACTAAAAAAGGACTTCAAATTATTTTAAATACGGATGAAGACGATGCCAGACCCGTTTACATTTCAGGAAATTTCAATAATTGGCATACACAAGACAACCGATTTTTGATGGAAAAAATCGATAATAATTTGTACCAATATGAATTTGCACTCGATTTTGATTATCCAGAAGAGCTTTTATACAAGTTTACCAAAGGCGATTGGAGCGCGGTCGAAATTGACGCCCACGGAAACCGTACCGAGAATCGTTCGACCAAAAAGCATACGGCAATCCAGAATGAACACGTGGCAAGATGGAGAAGAAACTGGTTGCCGTTCAAACAATCTTTTTTACCGCAAGTGCAGTTGATTTCAGACGAATTTGAAATCCCCCAACTCAACAAAACCAGAAAAGTATGGGCTTTGCTTCCACACGATTATGATAAATCGGACGAAAGATATCCCGTGATGTATTTGCAGGATGCCCAAAATTTGTTCAATGAAGCGGCAGAACACGGCAATTGGGAAATCGATAAAAAACTGGCGGTAATGTCCGAATATAAAATCGGAAAAATTATCATCATCGGCATAGAACACGCAGAAGAAGATCGTGTAAAGGAATACAATGTGGGCGAAACCGTACTTGGAAATGGACAGGGCGAGAAATACATTTGTTTCGTTACGGAAACCTTGAAACCTTTTGTCGACAAAAATTACAGAACAAAAAAAGAACGGGAGTTTACCGGAATAGGAGGTAGTTCCATGGGTGGATTGATTAGTTTTTTCAGTGGTTTGCGCTATCCTGAAGTGTACGGAAAATTGATGGTTTTCTCCCCTTCGTTATGGGTGGTTCCAAACCTAAAAATAGACTCCGATTTAACGAATACCGATGATACCAAGATTTATTTGTATGCCGGCGGTGCCGAAAGTGACACCATGATTGAAGAAGTAAAAAGTTTAAAAGACGATATTATTTCAAGCGAATTCGTGAAGGATAAAATGAAAATTAATTTGAGCATCAATATGCTGGGAAAACACAACGAAACCTATTGGAGTGACGAGTTTCCAAAAGCAATTGAGTGGCTTTTTTTTAATTGAAAATAAAATTAAAAAATGAAAACAAATACAATCAAAAACCTCGATAATTTTTCTGGAACCATTTTAATTCCTGTTTTCGAAACCTATTCAAAAAGTCTGGTTCCCATCGAATTTCACGGAGTTTCGGTTCATTCAAAATTGTTTTATGGAAAAAAAGACACCCATTATTTGGTCGAAAAAT
Source organism: Flavobacterium fluvii (assembly GCF_900129545.1). Classification (GTDB taxonomy): domain Bacteria; phylum Bacteroidota; class Bacteroidia; order Flavobacteriales; family Flavobacteriaceae; genus Flavobacterium; species Flavobacterium fluvii. The sequence continues at coordinate 180,966 of NZ_FQWB01000006.1, forward strand.
ACGATTGTACCCATATATTTATAGGGCTGGGGGCAGCCATTGATTATAAATCATTGAAGACCATTTTCAGAAGAATTTCCTCCAAACAGAAGGAATTATTTGGTACCAACGTTGCTTTGGTTTTACCGGAACAATTCACTGGAGAACAAGTCGAAGCCGCTATTTCAGGGATATATTTAGGAACTTATGATTTAGGACATTTCAAGAAAATTGAGAAACATCCGTTTTTGAACGAAGGTTTTGAATTGTCCTTATTGTCTAAAAAGGATTATTCCGAGTCCGTAACCAAAGGCCTGAAAATTGCGGACGCCCAACTGGAAATTCTCCGTTTGGTCGATTTACCGCCCAATAAAGTCACGCCGAAATATTTGTCCAATTGGGCCAACGAAACTGGAAAAAAATTCGGTTTCGAGGTGGAAGTTTTGGGTTTCGAAGCTGCTAAAATAGCCGGTTTGGGTGCGTTTTTGTCCGTTGGAAAAGGAAGCGAAAACGAACCCCAATTTGTTGTCATGAATTATGTTCCCGAAAATGCGGATGCCAAAACAAAACATGTTGGATTGGTCGGAAAAGGAATCACTTTTGACACTGGTGGATTGAATATCAAGACTTCTGGAATGCTTCAGATGAAATGTGACATGGCGGGTGGTGCAGCCGTTTTTGGAGCAATGCAGTTGGTTGCCGACTTGAAATTACCCGTAAAAATCACAGCCATTGTGCCCTGCGCCGAAAATTCGGTGGACGCCAAATCTTTTATGCCTAGCGATGTCATTCATTCGTATAATGGAACTTCCATAGAAATAATTGACACAGATGCCGAAGGTCGATTGGTTTTGGCTGATGGATTGTCGTATTTAATCAAAAATTTCAAACCCGAATATATTGTTGATGTGGCCACCTTGACGGGAAGTGCAATGGGAACTTTTGGTTACGAATGTGCTGCCTTGTTTACCAATAATGAGGCTGTTTCGAAGAAATTGCAAGAATCTGGCGACGCCATTGGAGAACGTTTATGGCAATTACCGCTTTGGGATTGCTACAAACCCGATATCGAAAGCGAAATTGCCGACGTGAAAAACTACAGCGGAAAACCGGTTGCCGGAGCGATAAGTGCAGCCAAGTTTTTGGAATATTTTACCGAAAACCACAAGGCTTGGGCACATCTTGATATTGCCGGAGTGGCCTTTGGCGATGATGAATTTGCAAAAAGTAAACATGCCACCGCTTATGGAGTTCATTTATTGACTAAATTCATTGAAAATTTATAAATAATTTGACTTCGACAGTTCGCTGTCGCTCGTGTGCGGTGAAAACATTGTTTTTATGAAAAGATATTTAAGTCTTGTTTGTTTCTCCTTACTCCTTATTAACGGTGTAAAAGCACAAGGACTTCTTGAAAAAAAAGAAGAAACTTTTACGAGACAAGATACTTTGCGTGGCAGTATAACTCCCGAAAGAGCTTGGTGGGACTTGAAATACTACCATCTTGACATCAAGGTAAATCCCGCAGACAGCACGATTTCGGGTTCCAATACCATTCGCTACAAGGTTTTGAAGTCGTCCAACAGGATGCAAATTGATCTTCAAAAGCCATTAGAAATTTACAAAGTGACCCAAGACGGCAAAGAGCTTAAATCCCAGAGAAACGGAAACGCTTTTTTTGTCCAATTAAAAAAACCACAAAAGATAGGAGCGATAAAAGAAGTTATCGTGTTTTATGGCGGCAAACCCAAAATTGCCGTGAATCCACCTTGGGATGGAGGAATTACTTGGAGCAAGGACAAAAATGGAAATCCCTTTATCGCTTCGACGTGCCAAGGATTGGGTGCCAGTGTTTGGTGGCCCAACAAAGACCATATGTACGACGAAGTGGACAATATGCTGATTAGCGTCAATGTTCCCCAGAATTTGACGGATGTTTCCAACGGTCGTTTGCAAGGCGTAACCGATTTGAAAGATGGCACCAGAACTTTTACTTGGTATGTTTCCAACCCAATCAACAATTATGGCGTAAATATAAACATTGGCGATTATGTCTCTTTTTCCGAAGTTTATAAAGGGGAAAAAGGCGATTTGGACTGCAATTATTATGTTCTGGGAGATAATTTGGCACGAGCCAAAACACACTTTAAGGAAGTGCCTCAAATGCTCAAAGCTTTCGAACATTGGTTTGGCCCTTATCCTTTTTATAAAGACAGTTACAAACTCGTGGAAGCCCCATATTTAGGGATGGAACACCAAAGCAGCATCACTTATGGCAATGGATATCAAAATGGCTATTTAGGAAGAGACCGCAGCGAGTCTGGCTGGGGATCGAAATTCGATTATATTATTGTTCACGAATCAGGACACGAATGGTTTGCCAATAATATTACCTACAAAGACATTGCCGATATGTGGATTCACGAGAGTTTCGCCTGCTATTCCGAAAACCTGTTCGTGGAATATTATTATGGCAAGAAAGCTGGCGCAGAATACGTGAGAGGACAGCGAAACGAGATTCAAAACAAAAGCCAAATGATTGGCAAGTACAATGTAAACAATGAAGGTGCCGATTTGTATAACAAAGGTGCCAATATGTTGCACACGTTGCGTCAAATCGTTAATGACGACGAGAAATGGAGAACAACTTTACGAGGATTGAACAGCACGTTTTACCACCAAACCGTTACCACCAAACAAATCGAGGATTATTTAAGCCAAGCCGTTGGACTTGATTTAAAACCATTTTTTGACCAATATTTGAGAGATACCAGAATCCCGGCCTTGGAATATAAATTCAAGGACAACAATCTTTCCTATCGCTGGACGAATTGTGTCCCCGGTTTCAATATGTCTTTAAAAGTAACCTTGAATGGAAAAGAACAATGGCTGAAACCGCAAGCAGAATGGACTAATTTACATCAAACTGCGAAAGATTTGAAAGTGGAAGTCGACAAGGATTTTTATGTGGATGCGTTGAAATTAATTAATTAATTATACATCACAAATTAATATTGCTTGTTTTAAAGCTGCCAATTTATCTGGGTTTTTTGGTACAAATTCTTGCCCAACATAACCATTAAAACCTGTATTTGCAATTGCTTTCATAATTGCAGCATAATTTAGTTCTTGGGTATCATCAATTTCATGGCGACCAGGAACTCCTGCGGTATGATAATGAGCTATAAATTGGTGGTTTTCTTCGATGGTTCTAATAACGTCACCTTCATCAATTTGCATATGATAGATATCGTATAAAAGTTTGAAATTTTGGGAATTTATACGTTTGACCAATTCTACGCCCCAAGCTGTTTTATCACATTGATAATCGATATGGTCAATTTTGCTGTTAAGCAACTCCATAACCAGAATTACATCGTGTTTTTCGGCTAATGGGATTAGTTTTTTCAATCCAATTACACAATTATTCCAACCTTCTTCATCCGATTTACCTCTTCTGTTACCACTAAAACAAATCAGGTTTTTGTATCCTGCTTTTGCTACCAAAGGAATCATTTCGGAGTAATTTTGGATCAGTTTTTCGTGAAATTGCAAATCATTAAAACCATCGACCAAATTTAGTTCCGCTCCATTGCACATAGTTGAAACCAATCCATATTTTTTTAGTACTGGCCAATCTTCAGGTCCAACCAAATCTATTCCCGTTATTCCTATTTTTTTTACTTCAAAACAAAGTGTTTCAATATCCATTTCATCAAAACACCATCTTGCAACAGAGTGATTTATAGCAGCTTTCAAATTTATGCTTGTTTTATTTTATGTATTAATTCAATTGTTTTTCTCAAACAACGCCAAAGTCCCGCCAACCCAATCCTTGTCTTTGTTGAATTTCACGCCAATCATTTCGCCCCGGCTCAATCGTGCCAAATTGCAGAGTAGAGTGGGAGTGGCATCTCCTTTTTTCCAGACGCCAAGCACGCGCAATTCACATTTTACTTTTCCGTCGGGAGATTGCACGATTGGGATGTAATTTACTTTTTTCTGGAGAATGTAAAGTTCTTTTTCGACCACGGCTTCTATGTCTTCCTTTTTTACGTGAAAAATTACGCCGGAACCCGAGAAAGAGAACAAAGGTTTCAATACATAATTTTCCAGGTCTTCGGGGATTTGTTTCAAGTCGCTCAACAAAATGGTTTCTATAAAATATTTTCCTTTCAAAAACGGCAAAATAAACTTGCTGATTCTGAAAAACCAGTTGGGATGTCCAGCCCATTCCACGTCAAGTTCGTCCGAGAAATTGAAATTCAATTTCAAATCGGTTCGCAAATCCAATTCGTCAAAGATGACACGATTGTAGATGCGTTTGACACGAATTTCATCGCCATTTTCGTTTTTGTAAAAGAGTTCTTTTCCTTTTTTAATCAATTGGGTAACACAAACTATCGGTATGCCAATGTCTCTTCGGCAGTAATAGAAATCAATTTTCGTGTTTTGTTTTTCGGGTTCAATTTCCAATAGGATAACGTTCTCTTTTGGATGATTGTTGCAAATTACCTCTTCCAGCGTTTCGAGATATTCCTGTGGCGTGATGTCGTTGATGAACGGTGTCAATTCTGAAAGAAACGGATAATGATTCTTGAATTTTTCATATAAATTGTTTTGGTAATTGTACAAAGACGGAAACCCTTGCACCTCAATCAATTTGGGAACAACGACTCCGTTTTCCTCACAAATTCCAAAATCTATGGACAAAAAAGTGGTATGCTCGTCTTCGTTGGGAACTTTATGGTTTAATTCCAATGATTTGTCCGTTAATTTTTTAAAGTCTTTCTGTTGAATCAATTTTATGATGTCTGCACAACCTTCCAACAACTGTGTTTTTAATTCATTGGAAATAAAAAATGGAGTTTCTCCCATTCGAAAACTGGGCTCATAATCAAAATCAGAAGCAATATCGTCCTTTAATTCCTGATACTTTTTATCAGTAAATTGGGAATTAAAAAGTTGTCTGTATTTGTCAATCATTTTTTTAGGATTGTATATGGCAGATCGTAAATTACATTATGCGATTATATAACTAGTTGGACAGTATCTTCTTGCTTATCATTAAATCATTGATGGCAATTCGGAGAAAATTTGGAATTATGGTTTCATTGGTTTTATATATTTTGTCATCGTCCAAAACGTCTTCCAGCATATTCCTGAATTTCCGTTTCCCCTTTATTTTCTTTATTTTTTCCTTGACTTCCTTGTCTCTTAAATGCGAAAGAAAACCGATTGGATCCGCTTCCGGATGAAATTGGGTTCCCACAAAATAATCGGTAAAACGAACCGCCATAATCGCTCTTTCGTACTGAACATGATCCCTGATTTTTTCCAAAGAAATAATTTTGGCACCTTTTTTCGAAAAAACATTCAATTTAGGTTGGACCACTTGGTAATCTCTGGAATCTATGGCGTAAAATGGATCTGAAAGACCTTCGAAAAGTGGATCTTGAAGACCTTCTTTTGTTTTATGGATGGCCATAGCGCCAAAAGAGGTGTCATGTCGTTTGGTAATTTCGGCCAAACCAAAATGTTTGCACGCTATTTGGAAAGAATGGCAAATGAACAAAACGTGTTTTTTAACTTTATTTTCATTGTTCCATTTGGTCAATTCGTCGATGAAAGCATGGTATTTCAAATCCCAATTACCGTCACCTTCCAAAGGATTTCCCGGACCTCCGCTCGAGATAAAAATATCAAATTGCTTGATATCCGGCAATTCCCACTTCCTTCTAACGTCAAAAATTTGGAATGTGACAATTTGATTGAATCGGTTGATGATATCAATGATACAGCGAATTCCTTGATTGGGCTCGCCATTGTACATATCTAAAACCGCTATTTTTATTGTACTATTCTGCATTAGTGGGTAATCTAATTTATTTGCAAAGGTATCGATTTTTTAAATCTGAAATCTAAAGTCCTTTCGTGAATTCGCCCGTAATAAAATCAACGACTTTGGTAAAGTCTTTCGTTGCCTCAAAAACGGCCAGTTGTTTGTCGGCACCAGTTCCCGTTTCCATAATGGTATGAGCATAATTAATTTGTTCTCGGCTTTCCAATTCGTCTACCACATCATCAATAAAATCAAGCAATTCGGTAATAAGCATCTTGGTTTCTACTTCTTTTTGAAGACCAAAATCAATCATGTTTCCCTCGATTCCATAACGTGCTGCGCGGAATTTATTTTCTTTAATCAAGGCTATTCTGTAAATATTGAAACTCACGTTGGCCAAGGACATTTTGTACAACTTCGCCACAATTGCTTGAATAATGGCCACAATACACATCGTTTCATCAACGGTTAAACACATGTCGCAGATGCGAAATTCAATCGTGTCGTAAAACGGGTGCAACCGCAAATCCCACCATATTTTTTTCGGATTGTCAATACAATTGGTTTTTACCAACGTTTCCAGAAAATTATCATAAGAAGCAACACAATCAAAATATTCAGGCAAACCCGTTCTTGGAAACTTGTCGAAAACCTTGGTTCTATAAGATTTATATCCCGTTTGCCGTCCTTCCCAAAAAGGGGAATTGGTAGAAAGTGCAAAAATATGGGGCAAAAAATAAGTGGCTTGGTTCATGATTTGCAAGCCTATTTCCCGGTTTTTAATGCCTACGTGGCAGTGCATTCCGAAAATCAAATTGGAACGCGCGGCATCTTGCATTTCTTTCACAATGTTGTGGTAACGGGGATCGTCGGTTATGGGTTGGTTCAGCCAATTCGAAAAAGGATGTGTTCCCGCGCCACCTACAATCAGCCCTTGTTTGTCGGCCAAATTGACGATATGTCCTCTCAAAGATTTGATTTCGGCTTCGGCTTCCTTGATATTTCGACAAACCATCGTACCAACCTCCACCACGGATTGGTGCAATTCGGATTTTACTTGTTCATTCAATATTATTTTCGCACCATCCACGATTTTGGACAAATGCGAACGCAAATCTCTCGTTACAGGATCAATAATTTGATATTCTTCTTCAACACCGAGAGTAAAAATGGGTAACTTCTTTGACATAATTATTTTTTTAGTGATCAGCCGCTGTCGCAGTTTTCAGCCTGTTTACTCAATACTCTAAATGTTTTTTACTAAAAACTCCCCATGGAAGATTAGTTCCCTATTTGGGATTATGATTATTTACATCTCTATTTTTAACAATTATAATAAAAATAATTGAACCAGAAACATAAAAAATTCGGGAAACCAATTTATAATGCCAATATTTAAATTTTGTTGAATTCAAACAATTGTACTTGACTTTTCAACTGTTCGATCAGCATGCCCATCATTCTTTTGTTGAGGCTGGAAGAGTTTTTGATGTACAGCGCATATTCATCGATGGTGAAAAGCGCTATAATCATCCCTTTCAAGGCATTTCGGAATTTAATGTCTTTTTGAATGGCATTTTCAATGGTCGTCAATTTCTTTTCGACTGAAAAAGCATTGAAATCGATTCTGTTTTTGCCTAAATGATTGATAAATGAAGCAATAAACAAATCGTTTTGCAGTTTCAAAATAGGACGAAGAACCTGATTTTGAAACAATTCATCTGATGAGGATTGACCGGAAATTGTGCCAATGGTTTCGCCTCTAAATTCTTTTAGGAAAGTATCTCTTTGATCCATGGTTTTTTCTTTTAAATTTATGGAAAAATGAGATAAGAAAAAGTATTTTTGTAGATATATATAAACAATTATGAGATTTCACACTAGAAAATGGGTAAAACCAGAAGACTTGAATCCCAACGGTACTTTATTCGGCGGAAAATTATTGGCTTGGTTGGATGAAGAATTGGCTTTGTATTCCATCATACAATTGGAAAACACAAAAGTTGTAACCAAATATATGTCGGAAATCAACTTTAAAAGTTCTGCAAGACAAGGAGATATTATCGAATTAGGAATCGATGTAATAAAGTTTGGCATCACTTCGCTTACGCTAAAATGTGAAGCTCGGAACATGATGACCCGAGAAACCATCATAACAATAGACCACACGACAATGGTCAATTTGGGCTCTGATGGAAAGCCAAAAGCGCACGGAAAAACGGAAATTGAATTCGTGAAAGACCGTTTGCAACAATAATCAGCTTCAAAAAAAAATACCGCAGATTAGCGGATTTTTTTTTATAATTCATTTTGAACACAATTTAAATATGCTAATTCGAGCTAGGGAAAATATGACCAAACAAGAAATCATGTCAAAATTGCCTTATTCCAAACCATTTTTGTTTGTGGATGAATTACTGTATATAGATGAAAACAGGGTGGAAGGGATTTATACTTTTGATGAAAATTTAGATTTTTACAAAGGTCATTTTAAAGATTATCCTATCACGCCAGGAGTGATTTTAACTGAAGCCATGGCGCAAATTGGATTGGTCTGTCTGGGAATCTATCTTGTAAATGATACATTCAATAAAAACACTTCAATTGCCTTGACATCAACAGAAATTGAGTTTTTGAAACCTGTTTTTCCCAATGAAAAAATAATTGTTATTTCTGACAAAATTTATTTTAAATTTGGTAAATTGAAATGCAAAGTCATAATGAAAAATGAAAAAGATGAAATTGTTTGCCAAGGAACGATTGCTGGAATGATTGTTTAATAATTTTATATGAAATGAGCATAACCTTAAATTGGTCGCAAACACAAATGATGATATGCGACCAGAGCTTTTGCGAATAGGCGAAGCAATTACATATGACAGGTAAAAAACAATAAATTGCAACATATGAATAAACGTGTCGTAATTACAGGTCTCGGCATTGTTGCTCCAAATGGAGTAGGTCTTGATACGTTTACCACTGCCATAAAAAATGGAACATCGGGAATAAAGCACGATACCGAATTGGAACGATTGCAATTCTCTTGCCAAATTTCTGGAAAACCAGAAGTCTCCACCGAATTATCCTTACAGTATTTCACGGAATTGGAATTACGAAATTTCAATTCATCCGGTATTTTATACGGCGTTATTGCAGGAATTGATGCCTGGAAAGACGCTAGATTACCAATGGAAATCAAAGACGAACCCGATTGGGATAGCGGAACCATCTTTGGAACTGGAACTTCCGGAATTGACAAGTTCAGGGAAAGCATCTATAAAATTGACGATTTTCAAACTCGAAAACTGGGAAGCACGGCCGTGGCGCAAACGATGAACAGCGGAATAAGTGCTTATCTGGGCGGAAAATTAGGATTGGGAAACCAGGTAACAACCAATTCTTCGGCTTGTACCACTGGAACAGAAAGTATTCTAATGGCTTTTGACCGCATAAAATCAGGACAGGCAAAACGTATTTTGGCGGGAAGTACGAGTGATTCCGGACCTTATATTTGGGCAGGATTTGACGCCATGAAAGTATGTACTTTCAGGCATAACGAAATGCCGGAACAAGGTTCAAGACCAATGTCGGCAAGTGCTTCGGGTTTTGTTCCAGGGAGTGGAGCAGGGGCTTTGGTACTGGAAGATTTGGAAACGGCCTTGGCTCGTGGTGCAAAAATTTATGCCGAAGTTCTTGGTGGAAACGTAAATTCAGGTGGACAACGTGGACAAGGCACCATGACGGCTCCAAATCCTGTTGCCGTACAAAAATGCATCAAAAACGCATTGGAAAACGCTGGAATCCATACCAACGAAATTGATGCCATCAACGGACATTTGACTGCCACTTCAAAAGACAGTTTGGAAATTCAAAATTGGAGCGAAGCTTTGGGCAGAAGTGGAGTGGATTTTCCGTATATAAACTCATTGAAATCAACGGTTGGGCATTGTTTGTCGGGGGCTGGAAGTGTAGAAAGCGTGGCGACGGTTTTGCAATTGCATCACGGATTTATTTTTCCAAATATCAATTGTGAAGATTTACATCCCGAAATAACCGATTTGATTGATGCTTCACGAATTCCTCAACAATTAATTGAAAAAGAATTGACTATTATTGCCAAGGCCAGCTTTGGTTTTGGCGACGTAAATGGATGTGTAATTTTTAAAAAATACAAAAACCTATGAGTAGAGAAGAAACAATCCTGAAGTTAAAGACTATCGTGAAACCTTATATTCAAAACGAAGAAGCGTTTGAAAGTCTTACGGAAAGCACCGATTTTATCAATGATTTAAAAATCAACTCTGCCAATTTGGTTGACGTGATTTTGGATATTGAAGAAGAATACGATATTGTCATTGACAATCAATCGATGGAACGAATGCTGGATGTGAAATCGGCCATGGAAATTATCGAAACCAAATTATCCGAAAAATGATTGGAAACGACATCGTGGATTTGGCTTTGGCCCAAAAAGAAAGCAATTGGAAACGCAAAGGATTTTTGGATAAAATCTTTACCAAAAATGAACAATTTCAGATTTTAAATGCTCAAAATCCAGAAATCATGGTTTGGAATTTATGGAGCAGGAAGGAAGCGGCTTATAAAATTTACAATAGGCAGACCCAAATTCGCGGCTATTTTCCTTTGCAATTGGAATGTTTTGATTTGGAAATTATTGACGGAATTACTTTTGGAAAAGTGGTAATAAAAGAGGATATTTATTTCACGAAAACAGCAATTACACCACAATTCATCCATACCATTGCGGTTGAAGATGTTCTAGATTTTGTCAAAATTACCACATTGGAAAATCAAAAAAATATTCTAAAAAACAATGGGATTCCAAATTATTTTGAAAAAGAAAGTTCTGTTCCAAGACCAACGTCAATAAGTCATCACGGCAGATTTGAACAAATTGTCATGATTTAATCCAATCCCAGTCTTGATTTTAATTTCAGGAAAAGCAAGGCGATTTTATAAGCATCCTCGGAAGAAGAATTTCGATCACTTTTTGGAATTTTGAATATACTGCATAATTCTTCGAGCGAAAATTGTTTGTTGTTGATGTCGGTCAATTTTCGATACATCACGTCAATATCCAAGGCTTCATTTCGAAGTCTTCCGCAACCCAATCTTTCCAAGGCGGCATTAATCATTTCCACATCAAAATCGATGTGGTGTCCAACCAATACGGCATTGCCGATAAACTCCACAAAAGATTGAATAGCTTCGGCTTCTCCTAATTTTTTCATTTTGGTTTCTACCGTAAATTCATTGGAAATTCCGTTGTCGTGAAAAAATTTGTATTGGGCCAAAATGGTTTCAAAACTATCTGCAATACGGATACTATTATTGATTACGGCAAAAGAACCGATTGACAAAATGACATCATTATGCAGACTCAAACCAGTAGTTTCAGTGGATAAAACAATAAAGCGATTTGATTTTGTATCAAATTTAGACAGATATTCTTTCCAGAACTCAGGATACTCTTTATTGATATTTTTTAACCATTCTATCATTTTTACGAAAATTGGGTAAGTTTAAACTTTGTTTTAATTAATTCTTCCAATTCCCTCATTGGAGCCAGAGCATTTTTCAAATTTTCCTTGTCCACTTTTGACAATTCCTGCAAATTGATATATTGTCCAGAACTGTCATTTTTTAAACCTTCCAAAGTTCTAAATTTTGATAAAGTCAAGAAAGCTTCGGCGCAATTTAGGTAAATTTCGGCATTTTTTGGATCTACAATGGCCAATTGCTTGAATCTAAGATACGTATTATTGACTCCTCTAATGTTTTGGCTTAAAGCAAACAGGCGAGCTCCGTCAATTAGAGGCATTAAAGCTCGTGTTTTGATATCAAACTTCTTTTTGTGTTCACCTTCTTCTTCAATATTAAATTTTTTGAAAAAAGTCAGGGGAGAATTTTTTCTCAAGGCATCATTTCCTAGAAAGTCAAAAAATAAAGCATTGTTTTTGACATTGTTGAAAATGACGTTTTCAATGGCTTCTTCAATTTTTTGTTCACCGAAGGCAATTTCGAAATCAAAGAAAATACTACTGATTTCATTGCTGTTTTCTCCTGGAGTATTAATCCAGTTGTTATATTGTTTTGTCCAATCAGTCAATGATTTACACCAAAGCATGTTGCTTCCCATATGCCCGTTTGGACATAAAGGATATCCAGTTTTTTCAAGATTGGAAGTCGTTCTTTTTCCCAATTTCAGGAAGTAATCTTTTACGTCTCTATATTTATCGGCAGTCACATCTTCGAAAATCAAGATGCTGTCCTGATCCGTGCACAATAATTGTTCTTTTCGCCCTTGGCTACCTATGCTCAACCAGGCAAACCGAACAGGAGGGGAGCCTAAATCCAAAATTGCCAACTCAAGCGAACGCTTGATAATGGCCGAATTGATTTCGCTCGCGATATTATTGATGTTAGAAAGAGAAATATTTTTTTGAATTGATTTTTGGATAAGATTGGTCAATCGATCTCGAATCAATTTCAAGTCTTTTGTCGACTGGGAACGTTTAATTTCTTTTATCAAAACCCCTGGATTGTTGGCTTGGGCCACGATTAAATCGTGTTCGGAAATTATTCCTTTGATGTCCGATTTATCCGAACCGTCTTTGGTTACGCATAAATGGGTCACGTTGTTTTTCAGCATTATCAACTGGGCTTCGGCCAAAGAAATGTTCTCGATCACCGTAACCACCGGCGATGACATAATTTTATCAATTGTGCTCGTGACAAGGAATCGTCCTGTGGCAATTTTGGAACACATATCCGTATTGGTTACGATTCCAATGGGAATATTGTTTTCTGCAACGATGGCTCCAGTGGTCAAGGCGTCCGTCATTTGCTTGGCAACGTCTTGAACAATAGCTGTTGGTGCTACTTTTAGGGGAGTATTATTATAGTTTAGTAATTGAACATATTGCATTTCCGATTGCTGATCGGAAAAATAAACGTTGTCGGAAATTAGTTTGCCGCTTAAATTTTCTTTGTCAGCTGGATTGCTTGTATTAGTGGCAAAACTTTGTAAAAGAAAATCCAAAACCTCTGGGTTATGAGCTACAAACGGGCGAAAAACAGCAATGGGAATGGCATAAATGATGCTTTCTTCACGAGCTTTTGCCGTCATCATATAGTTGTTTTTGGCAAAAAAAGGACGCAAGCCAAAAATATCTCCTTCAACACATTTATTCAATAATGTTTCTTCGGCGTCTGCAATAACCGATAAATTGATAACTCCAGATGCTACAACGTAAAAAGAATCGTGTAAAACATCGTTTATTTGAAACAATGTTTTATATTTTTCTAAATTAATCACTCGAATACTGGTAGCGATTTCAGACAATTCTTCGAAATTTAAATTATCAAACGGTGGATATTGTTTCAAAAAATCTGCAATGTGCTCTGCAATTGTGTTCATAGTTGGTTATGTCTTGTCGAATGTAAAAATAATAAATAATAAATCATAATACAGTCATTGATTCAGTAATACGATTAATTTATAAATTTCTTAATTTTTTCTTAAAAAAACTAAAAACTACGACAAATTTAGCGTAGTTATTTTAAATTTATAACTTAAACTAAAATATTTTAAACCATGAGATTACAAAAGAAAATTTGTCTATTATTTATGGCATTGTTGACCATAACTTTCGTCAATGCACAAAATAAACCAGCAAGCCCGGCAGCAGTGGCAACAGGTAAAATTAATGGAGCTACCATTACCATTAATTATAGTAGTCCATCCGTGAAAGGAAGAGTAATTTGGGGAGAATTGGTGCCGTATAACAAGGTTTGGCGCGCTGGTGCCAATGATGCGACCACTTTTGAAACGGACAAGGAACTTACCATTGAAGGCAAAAAATTGCCTGCAGGAAAATATTCTTTTTTTGTGATTCCAAACGAAAAAGAATGCGTGATTGTTTTCAATAAAGTTGCAAAACAATGGGGAGCTTATAAATATAGTGAAGCCGAAGATCAATTGCGAGTGGCCGTAAAACAACAAATTGCAAATTCAAGTGCTGAAAGTTTGGTCTATGCCATAAATAAAAATGTAGTTGTCTTGTCTTGGGAAAAATGGAATATTCCATTTTCTGTAAAATAAATTCAAACTATTTATTTCTTAAAAGCATTATCAAGAATATTGGTAATGCTTTTTTATTGATTGACAGTATAAAAGCTTGATTTACATAAAAAAAGAGATTAAAAATACCACTTTATGCCCTTTTCTACAATGTCATAATTTGAACTATAATTTATATTATGTAAAATAGAATATTTTGAAATATTGTAACCTATTTATATAATACACTCGATTAATAAAAAAAAGGAACGAACAATAAACCTATTGCTCGTTCCTTTAAAGAAATAAAAATTTTAGAATGAAAAACTAAACTACAGTTTTTGCAATATCCATATTTTCCAATTCTTTGGCTTGAATATTTTTAGAAACTTTAAAAGTGCTGAAACCATATAAAGTGACAACGCCCAAACACATTAATGGCAAAATAAAAGAAAAATTAACTTCGGGAATAAATCCAAAAATTTTCAAATCTGAAAATCCTGGACCACCCCAATCCAATACACTTGCTTGCAACAACGGCATTAATGCTCCACCCACAATGGCCATAACCAAACCAGAAGAACCAATTTTAGCTTCGTCACCCATATCTTTTAGAGCAATCCCGTAAATTGTAGGAAACATGATGGACATGAAAATTGAAATTGAAATTAATGATATCAATCCCGGCATTCCTTGTAAAAGCACCGCTCCAGACGCACAAACCATTCCACCAATACCAAAATAGACCAGCATTTTTGAAGGATTTATAGTTTTCATCATGGCAGTACCTATCCATCTTCCTGTCAAAAATAACAGCATTGCGCCAATATTGTAATTGGTTGCAGTAATATTTAACCCATAAGTTGCATTGATATTATCCACGTATTGATACATAAATGTCCAACACAAGATTTGGGCTCCCACGTAAAATGCCTGGGCAACAACCCCATTTTTGTAATTTTTATTGGCCCATAATTTTTTGAATGATTCCGAGATGGACATTTTTTCTTCATGCACCGTTTTCGGCATTTTGGTAAAGAGAATAATAATCAAAATGGCCAATACAAAAACTCCCAATCCAATATAAGGAATACTTATAATACCTAAATCATGCTCTCTAATGGACGCCAATTCAGTTGCAGATAAAGCCTTGAATGTTTCCGGCGTGTAATTGTTAGATTTTATGCTTCCAATAACCAATTGCTGCGCCAACACTAATCCGGTTATCGCTCCAATTGGATTGAATGCTTGGGCTAAATTCAACCGTTGCGTGGCGGTTTCGTTATTGCCCAGAAATAAAATTAGCGGATTTGATGTTGTTTCCAGAAAGGCCAACCCGCAAGTTATAATCCATAATGAAAGAAGGAAAAAAGTATAACTTTGATAATGTGCCGCAGGATAAAATAAAAAAGCTCCAGTGGCATACAATATAAGCCCTAGTACAATACCGTATTTGTAACTGTATTTTCTAATAAAAAGTGCCGCTGGAAAAGCCATGAAAAAGTAGCCAAAATAAAATGCCATTTGAACAAACGAGGCCTGTAAATTGGAAAGTTCGGGCATTACCTTTTTAAAGGTGGACACCATCGGGGCGGTTAATTCATTGGCAATACCCCAAAGGGCAAACAATATGGTGATGATGATAAATTGGAAAGCTAATTCTTTACTGATTACGGGAATTTTTTTGAATTGGTTCATCTTTCTTTGATTAATTATTTGAAAATGTGTTTGATTTTTTGGCACCAAAAGTCTGGTCAAAGCCACATAAAAATTCGTCTATTTCTGATTGCGGAATTACCGGGTTTGCACCTTCGCTTTGCGCGACAATTGCACCGATAGCACAGGCGTGATTCAAGGCATATTGCGGGTCTTCACCGTTAAGCAATTTTATGATTAACGAAGCCAAAAAAGAATCACCGGAACCCACGGTATCCACGACATGTACTTTGAATCCACAATTATGGTAGAAGGTATCGTTGGTATACAAAACTGCACCGTGAGAGCCTAAAGTCACGCAAACTGTGGGTGTATTGGTTTCTTTTGCGATGAATTTAATATTTTGTTCCAAAGACTTTTTATTGGAATTCATGTCCTCGCAAATTTCATTTAACTCATCGTCGTTAAACTTGATAAAATCAGCGGTTTCCAATAAATCAACAATAGTTTTTTTGGCATAATGCGGACTTCTCAAATTGACGTCAAAAATTTTGTATTTGGCCACATCCAAAAGCGTTGCCAAGGTATTTTTAGAAACCAAATCCCTGGAGCACAAACTTCCGTAAACCAAAAAATCGGCGTTTTTTACTATTTCGATTGCCTCATTTGTAGCTTCAATTTTATCCCAAGCCGAAGGGTAATTGATGTCGTATGACGCATTCCCTTTTTCATTCAAAATGACGTTCACGATTCCTGTTGGATAAGTTTCATTTACCTGAACAGCCTTGGTGTTAATACCTTGATTATTCAAATAATCGACCAATATTTTGCCGTTGGCATCGTTTCCGACACTGCTGATCATGGCAACCTGTCCCCCTAGCGAATTTAGTCTTGAAGCCACATTCAGCGGTGCTCCTCCAATTTTCTTGTGTTCCAGGAAAACATCGAAAAGGATTTCTCCATAACAAACGCCTTTTAATTTCTTTTTCATTTTTTTATCTTTTTTGCGTAAAACAATATTTTCGGGTAATCCTTTTATACTCTATAATGATTTTTTATACCACTTATCGGCCATATTTCTCATAAACAGCAAGCTTCCTTTGGCCAAATCTTCCGAATTGTATTTGGAAGGCCTCCACAAAGACGTTGGGCCAACCAATTCTTTTATCTGTGAAGAAAAATTCTCGAGAACCAACGGCCCTTGGTAATTAATTTCAGCCAAAGCCTTGAAAAAATCATCCCAATGAACGTTGCCTTCGCCGGTCATTCCACGATCGCTTTCGGTGATGTGAACGTGTTTCAACCTGTTTCCAGCTCTAATGATGGGCTCGTAGAAATTTCTTTCTTCAATATTCATGTGAAAGGTATCCAAATGCAAGCCAATATTTGGCTTGCCAATACTTTCTATCATATCCAAAACTTCTTCAGCAGCAGTAAACACGTAGCTTTCGTAGCGGTTAATTGGTTCTGGAGCAATCGTAATGTTGTTTTTTTGGGCATAATCGGCGACTTCCAAAAAAACTTGCTTGATGATTGTTTTTTCGTTCAATGTACAAGGATTTCCCGTAAATGTTCCGATGGCGGAATGCAAAACGCCTCCCAAAAAATCACCTTCCATTTCGGCTACTTTATCAACCGCCGATTTCATGATAGCTGTCGCTTGTTCCGGATAAAAAGGAATATGGCAATTCGTAGGTAAATTTAAGGTACAACAACCTAAAATACCGTTTTTATCCAGCAGTTTTTTTGTTGTTTTTGCATCGAAATCCAAAGAATCCGGCAAAATAATTTCAAGCATGTCAAAACCGTATTCGGCCGTTTTTTCTATGGCAAAACGTCCGCCCACGGTGCTCCAACCCGGGATAAATGATAAAATTGTGGTTCCAAAAAGTGGCATATTTATATAATTTTAAGTTAGTTGTATTTATATTTTAAAAGTGGGTTTATTAAAACAACCACCATTCTGTTTTTACTCCAACATAAGAACCCCAACTTTTTTGGTTCACCTGCAAATACGGCGAATAATTGTGGTCGCGGGCGTAATCATTGTAGTGTGCCAGCGTATAAACCAATCGAAGGTGTGGACGACTCCAAGGATCTTTTTTCCCCAATGGAACAATCGTTGGTGCAAAAGAAAATTTCCACATATTGGCATCGGGATTGTCTCCGTCTTTTCGAACGGCATAATGCACTTCTTCAATTAAATGAAGCCATTTGGTAATATAATAGAAACTTCTGAAGCCTACCACGAAATCCGTTTTCTGGTTGTACAATTGGTTTCCGTTGAAATATTCGTCCGTGTTGGTACTGGAAGAACCGCCTTTACTTTTGGTAAAAACACCATAACCGTTAATGCTGAATTTTTGCGAAAGATTCAACAAAAAATGTTCCACCATCGTAAAGGAATACGCATTTTTGTATTTTCCATCCTCATCCGGTGCGCCATAAGTTGCCCAAGTAAAGGTGTTTCCGTTGTCGCCGCCATTGGCAATTCCAACTCCATAACGAGCAGACAACTGATTGAACGAACCCGGCAATTTGGTTTTGAACGCATTATTGTATTTGGCTCCCACAACCCAGCCTTTATCGGCAGCATACACTTTGGAAGCCTCTTTGGAGTTGGCCGAAACATAATGAAATTCGCCTAAAAGTTTTAAAATACTTGCGTTTTTAAGATGAATGCTGTGCTCCCCTATCCAAACCATGCGCTGACGAATGGCTGGATTTGTCGCTCCGGCAACGGTAATTTCGTAATTATAAGGATAGACATTGGTTGAATCGGCGGAAGCAGGCATCAACATCGTCAATTCGGTATTCTTGTGGCTTACCCCAAATCCTTGAGCGGAATGATCGTCAAAATAAAAATAATCACTGATGTGGATGTCATCATAACGACGAAAACGTGCTCCTGCCCAAGCCGACCATTTACTTCCCATAATGTTTCTGGCCTCGACAAAAGCTTCCGGCAGAATAAAAGTCAATCCTCCATTGGAACGAGAACTCACATTTCCAACAAATTGTCCGTTGGCTGAATACATTCCCAAACGTATTTGGAACGTGACATTAGTACTGTCTTTGTCCATAATTTTTGGAGTGAAATGTATTGCAGGCAGAATATCAACATAGTCCGTTTGTTCCATTCTACCTCCCAAGGAACCTTGACCCGAAAGGTTTAAAGGTTTCCACATATTTCCCTCTCCATTTGGAGATAAACCCACACCTATTCTACCGGTTGTTCCCAATGAAAAATTTGGATTGGTAATCACAACTTGCGAATATCCTGCTATGCAAATAATTGAAATTAATAATAAAAAAAGCTTGGTTTTCATGGGTTTGTTTTTAAACGTTAAATTTTATTTTTGGAATAATTATCACATTTTTTAATAAACGTCAATTTGACTATTATTTTTCAAATGTAAAAATTAATATCATACAACAATAAAAAAATATGAATATTTTTAAAATATATGTAATTATTGTCTATTTTAAATAATAATGTAATAAATTTACAGCTAAATTAAATCAGTTTAAATAATGTGCATTTGACGTTTAATAAATATTTAACGTCAAAATAACGTTAATGGAAAATCATAAATAAATCATTACTTTTGTAGTTGGGAATGACTTCTAACAAAGTGTTTATTCGTTCCGCAAAATGGCATTAATTATATCTTGAACACAATATGGCTCCTAAAATAATTCCCAATATATCGGTCGACTGCGTCGTTTTTGGTTATGACGGCACTACAAAATCACTAAATGTATTGTTGATCAAAAGATATTTGGAATCCAAAGAAACCCATGAAATCCTGGTCAACGATTATGTGTTGACAGGCTATCATGCATTGGAAAATGAAACCATGGACGATACAGCTACCCGAGTTTTAAGGGAATTGACAGGGCTTGACAATCTCTACAAAAAACAATTCAAGGTCTTTGGTGACCCCAATCGTTTGATGAACGAAAAAGACATTATATGGGTGGAAAGCGAAAATTTCAACCAGCGCACCATAACGATTGCCTATTATTTCTTGGTAAAAACCGACGAAGTTGATATAGAAAAAAACACCCGTCAAGCGCAATGGTTTCCGGTAAACAACTTGCCGGAATTGGGATTTGACCATAAAAAAATCATCAACGAAGCTTATGCCGATTTAAAAGCAAAATCCCTGTCTGAGCCCATTATTTTTGAACTGTTGCCCAACAAATTTACCGTCAAGGAATTACAAGACGTGTACGAATCCATATTGGGCGTAGAAATTGACAATCGAAATTTTAGAAGAAAATTATTGACCAAGAAATACCTGATCGAACTAGACGAAAAACAAGTGGGTGTTTCCAAAAAACCTTCCCAGCTTTTTATGTTCAGCAAAGATATTTACCAAAAAATCTACAAGGAAAGTTATTTGATAAGTATCTAGGTTTTGATTTGTTGCCGCAATCCAAAAGTTTGAACCAACTGGGCCACATGAAGAGATTTGAATACTTTTAACAATAGACAGCATTTTTAATAAAACTCATTTTTCTTTTCTTCTATTGCGTTCCGTTTTTATCATTGCCAATTCCCGACTGGTTTGTCCAGCTACCGAAGTGTTTTCTTCGGCACGGCGAATCAAGTACGGCATCACGTCTTTTACGGGGCCAAAAGGCAAATACTTGGCTACATTATAACCATTGCTGGCTAAATTATAACTGATGTTGTCGCTCATTCCATACAACTGGCCAAACCAAATCCGGTCGTCATCCGATTTGATTCCTTTTTCTTCCATCAAATCCATCAAGAAATAAGTACTGGCTTCATTATGGGTTCCCTCAAAAACAGACATCGTGTCAATATTATCAACCATATATTTCACGGCAGCATCATAATTTTCATCCGTGGCTTCTTTTGAAGCACAAATTGGCGTTGGATACCCATTCTCTTCGGCACGTTCATTCTCTTTTTCCATATAAGCGCCACGAACCAGTTTCATTCCGATATGAAATTCTTCGTTTTTTGCTTTTTCGTGCAGTTTTTTCAAATAATCCAATCGATCCCAGCGGTACATTTGCAACGTATTGAAAACTACTGGTTTCGTTTTATTATATTTCAGCATCATTTTTTCGACCAAATCATCGACAGGATCTTGCATCCAGCTTTCCTCCGCGTCAATTAACAGTGCCACGTCACTATCATAAGATGCCTTGCATACTTTCTCAAAACGTTCCTCTACTCTATTCCATTCTTCTGTTTCTGCTGGATTTAATTGTTGACCTTCGCCTATTTTTTGGTACAATTCCAAGCGCCCAAAACCCGTTGGTTTAAAAACGGCAAACGGAATGGCCTTCTTTTCTTTGGCAAAAGCAATCAGTTTCAAGGTTTTTTCCAAAACGGCATCAAATTGTTCTTCCTCTTCCTTGCCTTCGACTGAATAATCCAAAACGGACGAAACGCCTTTGGTAAACATTTTATCCACCACGGTCAGGCAATCATCCTCATTCACACCACCACAAAAATGGTCAAAAACAGTGGCACGAATCAATCCTTCCACCGGAAGATTGGCCTTTATGGCAAAATTCGTAACCGCGGTTCCAATTCGAACCAGCGGTTCATTGGCAATCATTTTAAAAAGAAAATAAGCTCTGTCCAACTCTGTATCGCTCTTTAAAGAAAAGGCAATTTGTGTGTTATTGAAAATATTTCGCATTTTTTGTGATGTTTTAACACAAATATAAAGATAGTTTTGAATACTATTAGACAAAAAATCCCTTATTTTGCGCTTTCATTTAATACAACACTATGCAATCAATTCAAGCCAACAATTATCCAATATATTTCAACGAAAGCGGATATGAAGCACTTCACTCATTTATAAGCGAAAGCAACTATTCCAAGTTGTTTATCATTGTTGACAGTAACACGGAAGAACTTTGTTTGTCTAAATTCCTTCCATATTTAGAAACGGATTTAAAAATAGAAATTGTTGAATTTGAAGCTGGCGAACCGAATAAAAACATAGAAACTTGCGTGCAAATTTGGAATGTTTTAACCGAACTAGGAGCAGACAGAAAAAGTCTTGTCATCAATTTAGGTGGCGGAGTTGTTACAGATTTGGGAGGTTTTGTTGCTTCAACATTCAAAAGAGGAATGGATTTTATCCACATTCCAACTACTTTACTTTCCATGGTGGATGCTTCTGTTGGTGGAAAAACAGGCGTTGATTTAGGTAATTTGAAAAACCAGATTGGCGTTATCAATGTTCCTAAAATGGTACTTATTGACACTCAATATTTAGAGACACTTTCTAAAGATGAAATGCGCTCCGGTCTTGCGGAAATGTTGAAACACGGATTGATTTACGACGCAAGGTATTGGGAGAAATTCCTGGATTTGAAAGCGGTTGATTATGCCGATTTTGATGAATTAATTTACCGTTCCGTCGAAATCAAGAATGAAATAGTAATGCAGGATCCAACTGAAAAAAATATCCGAAAAGCATTGAACTTTGGCCACACTTTAGGTCATGCGATTGAAAGTTATTTTCTGGAAAATGAAAACAAGAAAACCTTGTTGCACGGTGAAGCCATTGCGATAGGAATGATTTTGGAAAGTTATATTTCTTGGAAAAAAGATTTGATTACCAATGACGATTACAATCAAATAAAAACGACCATAAAATCAATCTATGACGACGTTGTTTTTGAAGAAAACGACATCGAACCCATAATAGAATTGCTGATTCACGACAAGAAAAATGAATATGGCAACATACAGTTTGCTTTGATTCAAGCTATAGGGAAAATCAAAATAAATCAATCTGTTGAAAACGAATTGATTCTAAAGGCTTTCCACGATTATAAATCTTAAAGTTTTTTTATAAAAAAAGGGTTGCATTACGTCTATTATATTTTTTACATTTGCAGGCAATGAAAAAAAATCAAAACCAAAGAAATTATAGTTCCATAAAAACTGAAAGCAATAGTTCTTTTCAAAGAATATTGAAACGTTTTTATGGTATTAAAGGTAGTTTTAGTTTTGATATCTTTCAATATTTGAAAGCCGATCACGAGAAGCTTCAAATTGTTTATGCCAATATCAGGGTTTGAATTTTAGCTTAATTTATTTTCACAATACAATTAATCTAAAATACACAAAATCAAATGAATACAAAATATTTCGATTTAATAAATCAAACCTATTATTTCCCTCAAGAAGAGTTTACTTTAAACAAAGACAACCTCGAATTTCACAATATCGACTTGATGAAATTGGTTGAAAAATATGGCACTCCATTAAAATTCACTTATTTGCCCCAGATTTCCAACAACATTAACAAAGCCAAAAACTGGTTTCGTAAATCGATGGAAAAGAACAATTACGAGGCAAAATATTACTATTGTTATTGCACAAAAAGCTCCCATTTTCAATACATTATGAATGAAGCTTTTAAAAACAATATACATATCGAAACCTCTTCGGCTTTTGACATCAATATTGTTGAAAATTTGTTGGAATCAGGAAAAATCAATAAAAGCACTTATGTAATTTGCAACGGTTTCAAAAGAGACCAATACATTGAAAACATTGCCCGATTGATCAATAACGGACATAAAAATACGATTCCAATTATTGATAATTACGAGGAATTAGACATCTTGCAAGAGCAAATCAAACGAAAATTCAAAATCGGAATTCGTATTGCGGCCGAGGAAGAACCAAAATTTGAATTCTATACCTCTCGTTTGGGTATTGGATACAAAAACATTGTTCAATTTTACAAAAAACAAATTCAGGACAATAAGAAGCTGGAACTTAAAATGTTGCACTTTTTTATCAATACCGGAATTAATGACAATGCATATTATTGGAACGAATTGGTAAAGTGTATCAAAGTATATGTGGCTTTGAAAAAAGAATGCCCAACCTTGGACGGATTGAACATCGGTGGTGGTTTTCCAATAAAAAACTCATTGGCATTTGAATACGATTACCAATACATGATTGACGAAATCATAAATCAAATCAAGATTGCCTGTGACGAAGCCGAAGTGGATGTACCAAACATTTTTACCGAATTTGGTTCTTATACTGTTGGTGAAAGCGGTGGCGCTATTTACCAAATTTTGTATCAAAAGCAACAAAATGATAGAGAGAAATGGAACATGATTGATTCCTCTTTTATCACGACTTTACCTGACACTTGGGCGATTAACAAACGTTTTATCATGCTGGCGGTTAATCGTTGGAATGACACTTACGAAAGGGTTTTATTGGGCGGAATGACCTGTGATAGCGATGATTATTACAATTCCGAACAGAATATGAATGCCATATATTTGCCAAAATACAACAAAGAAAAACCTTTGTATATTGGCTTTTTCAATACAGGAGCTTATCAGGAAACCATTGGTGGTTACGGTGGGTTACACCACTGTTTGATTCCACAGCCTAAACACATTTTGATAGACAAGGATGAAAATGGAATTTTGGCAACCGAAGTATTCTCGGAACAACAAACCGCGGACGATGTTTTAAAAATTTTAGGTTACGACAAAAAATAAAATAAATACAATAATTAGTCGATTTAAAAATTCGTTACATTTGAGAATGTTTTTCAATCTTTCGGTTTTTAAATCTTTAAATTTAAAAAAATGAGTAAAGGACCAATCAGTCAGTTTATCGAAAAGCATTACTTGCATTTCAACTCTGCATCTTTAGTTGATGCCGCAAAAGCATACGAACAACAGTTAGCCAACGGGGCAAAAATGATGGTAAGTATGGCTGGTGCAATGAGTACAGCCGAAATTGGGAAGATTTTTGCCGAAATAATTCGCCAGGACAAAGTACAAATCATTTCTTGTACTGGAGCCAATCTTGAAGAAGACATCATGAATCTTGTAGCGCATTCACACTACGAAAGAGTTCCAAATTATCGTGATTTGACTCCTGAGGACGAATGGGCTTTATTGGAAAGAGGATTAAATCGAGTTACCGATACTTGTATTCCAGAACACGAAGCGTTTCGTCGTTTGCAAAAACACATTTACAAAATTTGGAAAGATGCAGATGACAAAGGCGAAAGATATTTCCCTCACGAATTCATGTACAAGATGTTGCTTTCGGGAGTTTTGGAAGAATATTACGAAATTGACTTAAAAGACAGCTGGATGTATGCGGCAGCTGAGAAAAATTTACCTATTATTGTACCAGGTTGGGAAGACAGCACGATGGGTAATATATTTGCCTCTTATGTTATCAAAGGGGAATTGAAAGCATCAACCATGAAATCTGGGATAGAATATATGGTATTCTTATCGGATTGGTATCCAAAGAACAGTACTAATGGTGTAGGTTTCTTCCAAATTGGTGGAGGAATTGCAGGAGATTTTCCAATTTGCGTTGTTCCAATGTTGTACCAAGACATGGAAATGCACGACATTCCTTTCTGGAGTTATTTTTGCCAAATTTCAGATTCAACAACCAGTTATGGTTCTTATTCTGGAGCTGTGCCAAATGAAAAAATCACTTGGGGAAAATTAGACATAAAAACCCCTAAGTTTATTATTGAGTCGGATGCAACTATTGTTGCTCCATTAATTTTTGCTTATTTGTTAGATTTATAATAGAATTTATGAAGAGAGTTATAGTAGACTACGCCAAACTGACCAACGAAATTTTAAACCTTTTAGTGGAAAAATTTCCTGACGGTTATGATGATTCCGATGTTATCCGTTTTAGAAATGCTAAAAACGAATTAATAGAAGCTGTAGAAGTTCGTACTGAAGACACTATTTATTTAGTAAAAATCAGTACCAAACTTGCCGACAGAATCGAAAATTATGACGAGGATGATGAAATTGAAATCGAACCAATTGCAGATATCAGTTTAGACGATGATGATGACGCTGCCGACGATGATGATGACAAACCTGAATACAAAGACGATGAAGTTTCAGGAGATGATGACGATGATGATGACGACAAAGATGAAACCGACATCCCTGAAGACGAGGATGAGGATGATGATGAATAATTAATTTTCAATATACCATAATAAAAAAGGAACTCTTAATCGAGTTCCTTTTTTATTTTATTAGAATTAGGTTTAATGACGACTTTGTCTCAAAAATTTACAAATATCTTTCTTGAAAAACTTTTTGATGATGTTTTAAATGTCCAATAATAAGAAACCCTAAAGCTCTTACCGAAATTGGATGATTGGATGCAATCCCCATTCGGGTTAATTGTTCCTCTGAAAAACTTTTGAACAACAATAAATTAGAATGTCTTACAGCAGAAAATTCCGTTAACAATTCCTGAAGACTTCTACTATTGGCATCAGTATTCACGGCATAATCATTTTCTTCAAATCCAGGTAAAGGCGTTTGGTCATTTCTGGAAATTCTCAAAGCACGATAGGCAAAAATTCTTTCGGCGTCAATAATATGCTGAATGATTTCCTTGATTGTCCATTTGCCTTCAGCATAACGATAATCAAATTTGTCCATTGGAATATTCTGGACAAATCTGATAAAATCGTGTAAACTGATTTCTAATTCTTCCAATAATTCTACATTTTCAATCGCTTTGATATAAGTCGCATTGAATGTAGAATATTCATTTACGGGCAATTGATTGGAATTCATAAAATTGAATTTAAGATTAGAATTTTAAAAAATTAAGCCGAGTTTCTACTCGCATTTGTATTTCCAAAAAGCGAACGAGTTACAATTTTCTCGTAGGTGTTTATCAACTCCAAGTTTGGTTTTGCCTCCTTGTTCAATTCATTTATTCTCAACAAAGCATATTGCTGTATCGTCAACAACGGCAACACAATACGCTCTCTAATATCGATTGATGCTTTACCGTCAGGATAGTTTTCCATCAAGCCTTTATGACCTGCAATTTTCAACAACATTCTTTTGGTTTCCAAAAATTCGTCATAAATAATCTGCCAAAAATCTCCAAATTCAGGATCTTTTCTCATATAAGCCGTTAAAGGAAAAAATGATTTCGCCAACGACATCATGCTGTTTTCCAACAAGGTTTTAAAGAACAAAGAGTTGTTGTATAAATCCTGGACTTTATCCCATTGTCCATTATCTTCAAAATGCTTCAAGGCAGAACCTACTCCAAAGAAACCTGGCACGTTTTGTTTTAATTGGCTCCAAGAACCAACGAATGGAATTGCTCTCAAATCGGCAAAATCCAAATGTTCTGATTTGCTTCTTTTCGAAGGACGGCTACCAATATTGGTTTTGGCATAATATTTCAAGGTACTCATTTGCTCCAAATAAGGAATAAATTTAGGATGATTCTTGAAACTCAAATACTTTTCATATCCTAATTCTGCCAATTGATCCAAAATATCGGTTTCGCCAAGTGTCAATTCATTTTTATCTTTACTAAAAATATGATTGGTTACACCAGCGCTCAACAAGTTTTCTAGATTATATCGACAAGAATCCAATGTTCCAAAATTAGAACTTATGGTTTGTCCTTGAACGGTAATCTGGATTTCTTCATTTTCGATTTTTGGTCCCAATGAAGCGTAGAATTTATGTGTTTTTCCACCACCACGTGCTGGAGGCCCACCACGACCGTCAAAGAAAATGGCATGAATTCCATATTTTCTGGACATGGCTGTCAACTCTTTTTTGGCTTTGTAAATACTCCAGTTTGCCATCAAATAACCTCCGTCTTTGGTTCCGTCAGAGAAACCAAGCATTATGGTTTGTTTGTTATTTCTGTTTTTCAAATGATTGGCATACGATGGATTATTATACAATTTTTCCATAATAACATGAGCATTCTGCAAATCCTCTACCGATTCAAACAAAGGAATAATATCCACTGATAAATCATCCCAGCCGTTTAAATGAAAAAGCGCAAAAGTTTCCATAACATTCAGGGCACTTTCATTATTGCTGATGATGTATCGGTCTGCACCGGATTCTCCGTTTGATTCCTGGATTTTCTTTATGGCTTGTATGGACTCCAACGTCGATCTTGTTATTTCGTTCTCGAAAACATTTGGATCAATATTCCCTTTAACATTGGACAAAACTTCAATTTTTTCATCTTCGGTCAATTCATAATAATTCGCTGGAAAAACTGAAGAGCCTGAATTCAAATAATAACCCAACACGTCTTTGACAACGGCATCGTGAATTTTACTGTTTTGACGAATATCAAGCGATGCAAAATGGAATCCAAATAAATTCACTTTAATCAGCAAAGCTTCCAATTCTTCAATATATAAAGATTGGTGTTGCTCGATGACGATGGTTCTAATTTTATTCAATTGAGTCTTGAATTCATCCAAAGTGATAAAAATCTCCCCTTTGGAATAAAAAACAGAACGATATAATTTTTGTTCCAATTCAGCAACCAAAACGTCCACACCCGGAAAAGTCAACTTTCTTTTCAAACTTCTCATTTCGACATAGTAACATTTCAATACCGAAGTTCTTAGTCTTTCCGCTACTTTAAGGGTAATTTCCGTGGTTACAAACGGGTTTCCATCACGATCTCCACCCGGCCAAAAACCAAGCTTTATCAATTGATTTTGAACAAAATCCCCATTAAAAACATTTTTCTGAAGGTAATGCACCATTTCACCGGCAGTCTCATAAAACACGTTTTCAAGATACCAAATCAAACTTACCGCTTCGTCAAAAGGATTTGGTTTTTCGTTTTGAATAAATGGAGTTTTTCCCAATTGAGCCAGCAATTGCTTAATTCCCAAAAGATCGTTCTTGCGAATCGAATCCGTTAAATCATTGATGATTCCCAATACCGGCCCAGGATAAAACTGCGTCGGATGTGCCGTTAAAACCGTTCTGACATTGAAGTTTTCAAGAAAATCAACCAGTTCTTCATTATTGCCCTTGGCATCTGATTTTTCCTTGATATCACGTAAAGATCCCCTTCCCTCCATGTTATTTACCACCGGGAAAGCTGCGTCTTCAATGGCGTCAAAAAGAACAATTTGACGTTCAATATATTGGATAAAACGAAACATCAAATCAATTTTCTCCGTTTCAGAAACGCTGTGCAGGTATTTTTTGGCAAAAAAGTCCACAATTTCCTTGGGGGTTTCTTGTTTTTTGAAACCCGTATCACAAACATCTGTAAATAACGGAAGTAAAACTCCTGTATTGTCAATGGAATCAAAAGGCAACGTTATAAAAACGCTGTTGTAAATGTGGTATTTGGAAAGAACTTCTTGATTGAAACGTTCTATTTTTGGGAGCGTGTACATATCGCTTAAAAATTAATTATGGTTGGTTTAAAAAAAAACCTCAAGAATTCACTTGAGGTTGCATTTATAATAGCCTTCAAATGAATTACATATTCTTGAAAATAGTATGCATCAAACGCTTTTTGTCATTTATGCTTTCTTCCAATGAAATCATGGTTTCAGTTCTATAAACACCCTCGATGTCGTCAATCATAAAGATTACATCCTTGGCATGTTTAGTGTCTTTTGCCCTGATTTTGCAAAAAATATTAAATTTTCCAGTTGTTACAGATGCAACGGTCACAAACGGAATTTCATTAATTCGCTGTAAAACAAATTTGGTTTGCGAAGTGTTGTTAAGAAAAACACCCACGTAAGCAATAAAAGAATAGCCCAATTTATCATAATCAAGAACCAATGAAGACCCCATTATAATTCCGGCATCTTCCATCTTTTTTACCCTAACGTGAACAGTTCCAGCAGAAATCAATAATTTCTTGGCTATATCTGTAAATGGGATTCTTGTGTTGTCAATCAACATATCCAATATCTGGTGATCTACTTCGTCTAAACGGAACTTACTCATAATTCTTAATTTAATATTATTGTTGCAATTGCAAAATTTACATTTAAAAAAACGGTCTATGTTTTATGAAATCATCAAACCATTAACAAATTTAGTAATATTTTTTAAATAAAAGTCAGCTTTTTGATCTAATTCAGGGACATTTTTGTGATTATCGCTATATAAAGCATTATTTCCATCGTATTCAAGATGTCCAAAATAATCATCCAATTCGCCTATTTTAGCTATGTAAGCATTAAAATAAACCTGGTTTTCAATCAACTCTTCCTTGTATTGTGATGCAAAATTCGTGATTATTTCAATACCATCATAATTTATTTTGATATTTTTATATATAAAATCATAAAAAACGACTTTATTTTGAGGAATACTCAAATAATTATCAAATTTACTAATAACTATATCGTTTTCGTTTATTATTTTAAAACTGGAAATTAAAGCCATGAAAATGTATTTACGAGTCTCTTCCCTATCATAATCATTTGGAAAATGCCCCGCTTCAAACAAAACAGTCGGAACGCCCAAGTATTGAAAAGTATCACCAATACAGTTAATATTAAACGAGTCATCAAAACGTCCTATTTGTCCCGGAATATAACGCTGCAACACCTCGTTAATGCCTGCAATTAAATTAATTGCCTTCAATCGGGAATCATTTATTTCCCTCGCCTCATTATAAGCTGGCGCCAAAAAGGAAACCGTTGCCGGCTTGCCCGAATCAGCCACCCCAAAAATAGTTCGTTGATCATGCAGATTAAAACAAAAATCAGGCTTGAAATTTTCGAAAGTCGCCCTCAAAACCCTGCTTTCCGGCTGCGAAAGGTCTTGCGAATCCCGATTCAAATCCACTTTATTGGCATTTGCACGAGTATATAATTTGGCTCCATCAGGATTCAACATCGGAATACAGCAAAAAGTAAATGCCTCAAGCAGCTCTTTTGCCAATTCTGAACCGTTATGCAACACATTTATAAAATCAAAAAGTCCTTTCGTTGTCGTGCTTTCATTTCCATGCATTTGGGACCAAAGCAGAATCTTGATTTTTCCAGCACCAATTTGGTACTTATAAATAGGTTTATCCAGTACCGATTTTCCAATAATTTCCAATTGATTATTGGTATTTAATTTGTTCAACAAAGACTCTATCGAGTCCAAAGTGATATAACGCCCATACAACGATTGCTCTTTATTTTCGTCGAATAATTGTTCTAAATTCATAGTCATAATTTTGTTTTACAAAAGTAAACATCTTTATTTTTACATTTGTAAACCACAGAGATTGACGATTATTTATTAATGTAAACAAATTTAAAGGTTATCAGTCCATTCCAATGAAGCCAATGGTTTACAAATGTTTAATTTAAATAAAAGAGATATTAATAAAAACATTATCAGATATTTACAATATGTAATCAAAAGTTTTTATTTTGATTAATTTGCGTTATTATGCCGTTTTACAAATGTAATTTTGGTGAATTCATCCTTTTTTGTTACATTTGTAAAACAACTGGTTTTTAAATTAATTCACAATGGTAAACACCGAAGATTTTATAAAAAGACTGGAAATTATTCTGGATTATTACAGTTTAAATGCCTCTTCATTTGCCGATAAAATAGGTGTGCAACGCTCCAGTTTGTCTCACCTACTTTCTGGAAGAAACAAACCGAGCCTGGATTTCATGCTTAAAATTTTGGATGTATTTCCAGAGGTAGATTTGTATTGGGTCTTGAATGGAAAGGGAACTTTTCCTAAGTCGGAATCTGAAAACAACATAAATCTGTCAACTCCCACTCCAATTGCGGAAACCAAAATAGAAAAAGCAACCGATTTGTTTTCTGTAGAATTGTCGAACAAAAAAAATCCGGTAGAAGAAAAACTGGCAACTTCTATTTCAAATACGCAAAACTCGGTCTTGTCCAAAAAAAATTCGGAAATTGATCAAATTGTCATTTTCTACAAAAACGGAACTTTTAAAACCTATTCGCCGGAATAATTATTTTTCGGCATGAAATCCTTTTTCGGGAATTTTTCCTAATACGCCTTCGAAATGTTTTAGCAAGATTTTCAAATCGGCTTCATAATTTTCGGTTGGATAAAATGGTTTGCCAATGCTTACCGTTTTTCTGCCAAAATCAAATGCAACCGGAATTATGGGAACATTCGCTTTTACGGCAATATAATAAAATCCTGATTTTAGCTCTTCGACTTTTTTTCTGGTACCTTCCGGCGCAATGGCCAACCTGAATTCTTCGTGATTCTCGAATACATTTACGATGGCATCCACTTTATTCAAAGATATTTTACGCTCTATTGGCTCTCCTCCCATCCACCGGAAATAATAACCGAACGGAAAACGGAACAATTCTTTCTTTGCAATAAAATTTATTTCTAAATCACAAATTCCCCTTGTAAATATACCCAAATAGAAATCGTGCCAACTGGTATGGGGAAGAACCATTGCAACGCACTTTTTGATGTTTTCGTCAAAAGCACCTTCAATTTTCCAACCCATCAATCGAAAGAAAATAAATTTGTAAAAACTTCTTTTCATTTAGCCCCATTTTTCAGTAAAAATAATATTATTCTCCTATTTTTGATAAAAATCTTTTCAATGTTCAAAAAACTGTTTAGTTACATCATTCCATTCAATATTTTTAAACAAAAATCTACCATAAGTCAAACGCTGGAAGTCACCTGGACGGATGGCGAATTGGTTTTGGATAGTAAAAATACCAACTATTCGTATGGAAGCCTGCAACGCATTTTGAGAAAAGGCTTGAAATTTATTGGTTTCGAAAAAATCCAGACAATGGACAAGATTCTCGTTCTAGGAGTTGCCGGCGGAAGTGTCATAAAAACATTGGTTGACGAAATTCATTTTGAGGGGAAAATTACGGGAGTTGAAATTGACAAAGCCATAATCAAAATTGCCAACGAATATTTTCATCTGGACCAAATTCAAAACTTGGAAATCATCATCGATGATGCCTTTGAATTTGTTTTGAAAACCAAGGACAAATACGACTTGATCATCATCGATATTTTTCAAGATGTCAGAATGCCCAATTTTTTGTTTGAAGCATTTTTTATTGATAGAATTTGCCTTTTGTTAAATTCGAAAGGTTTTGTTCTTTTCAACACAATGCTATTAAACGAAAAACAAAAACAACTCAATATAGAATTTTTTAATGCATTTGATTCTGCCAAATATACCGCAACGATATTGCATAAAATGGAAGAATTAAATGAGTTGATCATAATTGAAAACAAATTTTAAATTGACCATTTTCCGAAAAGTAAAGCAAAAAAATAGGGGAACCTAATCCCCTATTTATTATTTCATTTTTTTGATGTCGTCGCTAATTTCGACTTCGTTGACTTTGCCATATTTCTCGGCAATCTTCTTGATCTCTTCCGATTTGCCAATCAATACAAACTGTAATTTATCCTTTGGAAAATATTTGGTGATAATTTGGTTGGCTTTTGCCAAATCAAGACTATCCACATTTTTTTCGAAATTGTCGATGAATGATTTGTCGAAATTATACCAAAACATTTGTGACAACAAGCCTGCCAATTGTCCCGTTGTTTCATACTCTGGCGGAAACTGCCCTTTGACATAATTTTTGGCAGAAGCCAAAGCTTTTTCATCAATGCCTTTGGCGTGCAAATTTTTCAATACTTCCAATGCTTTATCAATCGCAGGTTCTGTCGTTTTAGAAGCCGTGAAAGTGGAAATATAAAAAGAACCACCATTCTTCAAATTATTAAACCTGCTTCCAGCACCATAAGTCAAACCTGAATTGACTCTCAACTCGTCATTGAGCATCGAGGTAAAACGTCCTCCAAAAAGAGTGTTTACCACTTCTATAGCTACATAATCGGGATTGTTTCTGCTCACGCCTGGCGAACCTATATAAAAAGTGGTTTCCTTCGCGTCTCCTTTATTGACCAACAAAACCCTGTTTTCTGTTGGATTGGAAATTGGTTTTGAAGCCAGATTTTCTATTTTCGAATTAGATTTTTCCCAACCGGAAAACAACTTTGTTATTGTTGCTTTCATTTCATTGACTTTGAAATCTCCAACAATGCAAATAGCGGCCTCATTCGGTTTGTAATTGGTTTTGTAAAATTCTTTCACGTCATTCACTGTCAATTTGCCAACGGTTTCCTTGTTTCCGTTTTTAACATTGGCATAAACGTGATTCCCATATAACAAGGTGTCAAAATAAGGACCTATGACCGATTTTGGACTTTCTTTTTGTTGTGCCAATGAAACCAACAACCTGCTTTTCTCTTTTTCAAATTCAGCAGCATCAAAAACAGGATTGAGCAAAATTTCTTTAATAATATTCAAGATTTTGTCTTTGTCCTTGGATGCAAAATCAGAAGTAAGTCCTGCAAATTCCTTTGTGGCATAAGTATCCACATTGGCACCCAGAAAATCCAACTCTTCGTCCAATTTAGTTTTGGGGAAATTTTTGGTGCCGTGTTTAAGGGAAACTGCCGTCAATGATGCCAATCCCGCTTTGTCATAATCATAAATGGCACCTCCGGGAAGAACAACCGAAACACTGATAACAGGCACGTCGTGTTGTTCCATCAAGGAAATTGTAAGACCGTTTGCCAATTTGAAAGTCGTGTAATTGGGCAATTTGAATCCTTGTGCCGATAAGTTACCACCAGTAATTACCAGTAAACACAGTATGAGTTTTTGAATAATTTTTTTCATGATTTATTCTTCTACATTGGTTTTTAATACGGCTACGGTTCGGTTGCTTTTGGTCAAATATTTTTGGGCAACTCTCTGCACATCGGCAACAGTGACTTTGTTGTAATTGGCTGGAGCATCAAACATTCTTCTATAATCACCGAAAAACACTTCGTATGTACCTATATTGTTCGATTTACCGTTAATGGTTTCTACCTGATTGTAAAACTCCATTAATTTCTGGTTTTTAATTTTTTGGAGTTCCTTCTCGGTGATGCCGTCTTTTTTTATTTTTTCAATCTCGGCATAAACCGCTTGTTCCAAATCGGTTTCTTTTACATCTTGATTGGAGATTAAATATACATTAAAAAGATTAGGGTCTAAAGTATCACTATAATCAGTAAAAACTTCTGTTGCCAATTCTTTTTGATCCACGAGTGACGAATACAATCGAGATGAATTTCCGCTTGAAAGAACTGAACTCAAAATATTCAAGGCATAGTAATCTTCATTCTTGGATTCCGGGGTTTTATATCCAATCATCAAATAAGGCGTTTCTACTTCTTTCTTGATTGTAATTCTTCGTTCACCCGTTTGTACAGGTTCCACGATATGCACTTTTGGTGGAGCGGGTTGAGCTGGAATCGGTTCGAAATATTTCTTGGCCAATTCCTTCACTTTTTCCAATTTCAATGCCCCCGAAACAACCACCACACAATTGTTTGGCGCATAATACGTTTTGAAATAACGTTCCAAATCTTGCTGTGTCCAATTTTTCATATCATCTTCATACCCAATAATTGGCCAATGATACGGATGTTCCTGAAAAGCCGTTGCCTGCAATCCTTCCGACAAAGGACGCCAAGGCGAATTTTCAAGTCCCGTGCGACGCTCGCTCAACACGACACCTCTTTCGCTTTCGACCATCTTGGGATCTATGCTAAGACTGGAAATCCGGTCTCCTTCAAGATCAAACATAATTTCTGCCGAAGCTGCCGGAAACCAATCGGTGTAAACTGTAATGTTTTCGGTGGTGTAGGCGTT
The DNA here is from genome assembly GCF_900129545.1 of Flavobacterium fluvii. GTDB lineage: Bacteria > Bacteroidota > Bacteroidia > Flavobacteriales > Flavobacteriaceae > Flavobacterium > Flavobacterium fluvii. The sequence continues at coordinate 216,091 of NZ_FQWB01000006.1, forward strand.
ATTGGAACCTCCATTGAATTCCATGGTTCTGTCAAATTGTTTTGGACCATATTTCTTGGCTCCATTGAACATCATGTGTTCAAAAAAATGGGAAAGCCCCGTGATTCCTTGGTGTTCATTTCGACTTCCCACCTTGTAAAAAAAGTACATATTGGCGTTGGGAATGGAGAAATCTTCGACAACCAGAAACTTCATTCCGTTGTCAAGCGTAAACGTTTTCACGTCATCGGCTTTTATTTGTGCCTGTCCCGTGAAGGCCAGCAAAAGTGCCAGATAGAGCATTGCTTTTTTCATATACTATTATTAATTAAAGATTCTACAGGTATTTACGTGAAAGATAAAAATTTAAACCATTAAGCAAATTAAGAAAATTAAGATTTGTAACGTTTTAACTTTTTTTGATTCACTTAATACCTTAAAAAAGAATACGTTCACAATATTTTTAACTGAACCAATAAAATTAAGATTTAAATTACTCTTTACCTTCTTAATTTCTTAATGGTTTAAAAATAATGGTCATAAGATTCTTTTTTACATCAATTTTCTCGCTTTTTCCAAGTCTTCCTTCGTATCAATTCCAATTCCTATATGGGAAGTTTCAACCATTTTGATGCTTTTTCCAAATTCTAAATAACGCAATTGTTCCAGTTTTTCGGAGGCTTCCAATGATTTCATCGGCAGATTGTAGAAATCCATCAATGCCTGTTTTCTGAAAGCGTAAATCCCGATGTGTTTCATGTAGCGAACGCCCACATTCGCTTCTCTTGGATACGGAATTATGGATCGCGAAAAATACAAGGCAAAACCGTTTTGATTCACGACCACTTTCACGTTGTTGGGATTGTTGATGTCGGCTACCTCCTTGATTTCACACATCAAGGAAGCCAAATCGACCTTCTTTTCGGTGTCTTTTTTATAGACTTCAATCAGTTTTTCCAAAGCCGGTGTATCGATAAAAGGTTCGTCACCTTGCACGTTGACCACGATATCCACGTCCATGTTTTCAACAGCTTCGGCAATTCGGTCGCTTCCTGATTCGTGTTCCTTGATGCTCATGATCGCTTTTCCGCCATTGGAAACAATTTCTTCATAAATCAAATTGGAATCGGTAACCACAAAAACATCATCAAAAAGATTGGATTGTTGCGCTGCTTCATAGGTTCTTAAAATCACGGTTTTCCCTCCCAAATCTTCCATCAATTTGGCGTGAAATCGGGTTGAGGCGTAACGTGCTGGAATGACTGCTATTATTTTCATTTATACTTTAATTTATTCTTGTCTGGTTTCAACAAATTCGTATTCTTTATTATCGAACTCCAAACTTAATTCTTTTGCTTTATATTTCACAGTATTATCGTCCAACATTTCGACTGCGTAAACATCTGTTTTTCCATCACTATCAAATGTTTCGTAAAACAAGCCGTCTTTTATTTTCCATTTTCCTTTTTCAACATGACTTTCTACTTCACAATTTTCTATGGACGTGAACAATATTATAAAAGTACCGTTTTTATTATGGGTCTTAATCCAATACTTGGTCAGTCCGTTTTGCTGATTGTCCTCTTCAGAACCACTCCAAGTACCTACGAGTTTATTTTTTAATTTATCGTCATCAGATGTTTTGACCGCTGCGAAGGAGAATAATAGAATTGATGTTAGGATTAGTAGTGATAATTTTGTTTTCATATAGATTTTTATTTTTAGTTGTGGTCACGAGCGGGACTTTTGCTTTAGCTAGAAGATTCGAATCAAATATTATATTCAGTTTACAATTAAAATATTATTTAATTTATTAAAAATATGTCTAAAATTTTCCCAACTTTCATCACTTATATTAATTTCTCCAAGAAATACTTTTTGTGCAAATATTTCTTTTGTGAGAGCTACATTATCTCCATTAGAATTAAATACATAATTATCTATAATCTTCCTTAATCCTGCCTTATTCAATATAGAATTATCTCCATTACCACCAAGACTTAAGTCTTTATTGATAAAATGTCTTTTGGTTTTCTTGTCAAATTCATCTCCTATAAATAATCTTTTACCATCTATATTTGTTTTTATTTCTTCATCCGAATATAGCATTTCAGTAGAAATATTTTCAGGTTCAATTTTTATTGAAAACGTTTGAGATTTTTCATCACTAAAAATATTTGCACTTTTTTCATCTGAATCAAATATTCCTATTTTTTTATTAGAACTTTTTGCATTCTCAAATCTACTAAAATTAACAAACGATTTAAGAATACTATTTAATTCTGAAACACAACATTCTAAAATGAAGTTTGTTCCACAAATAGAATTTTTTACATCTAATTCAAGTCCAAATTTTAAAAACCAATCTTCTCTAATTAACTCAAATTCATTTTTATTGTGAAAATATCTTAGAGCTGATATGAAATGCTTCCAATCTGTCTTTCCCTCAGAAATTATTAGAGGTTTATTAATTTTATTTAGTTCTTGTATTCTAGTTTTTAATTTTAAATTCTCATTCTCAATTACTTCTAATTTAGAGTTTAGTTTGAATAAATCTCTCATATCTTCAATAACAGTTTCAACATCATTGTCTTTAGCAATAATTATTTCAAATGCATCAATTTTTAGCATCCCCACACCCAAACCTAATTCTTTGCCTCCTAACTTAAATGCATTTCTTACTTTTAATTTTATACCGATAGTTGATTCTAATATTTTGTATAAGTTTAACATTACTCCACTCTTCTCTTTTACAGGTATTTCTTTAACAAAATCTTCAATTTGTTTATCAATAATTACAATTTTAAATTCTTTTTTATATTCTGGAGAAAATGTTCTGTGAATAATAAAACCACCTATACATCCATATAAAATACTAACACAGTTTCTATCTTCATTTTCTAGCTTATGAAATAAATCTGAAGTTAAACGCCTTGAATCTTCAAAATCTGAATTATGAGACATTAGACTCACAAAATGTTTAATAACTAATTCTTTTTCCTGAAGAACTAAAGAATTATATTTTTCATTTAAAAGTTTCTGTAATATTTTATTTTCTTTCATTCAAAATAAATAATGGTTGTTATTATTTTTCCAAATATTAGATTTCCCCACAAATCAATTTGCTTAATATTCACCATATATTAGTACTGTTCCGAAAACTTGACAACAGTATTTTTAATTGGTTTAACGGTTTTCAGATAAGCGTAAATTGCTTTTAAATCCTCTTTTTTCATTTTACCATACATCGTCCAAGGCATTACGGTATTGAAATTACCTTTCCCCACTTTATTCGGAACATAAGTACTGTCTGTATAGGATTTGAATTTATCCACAAACATTTGTTCTGTCCATTTTCCTATTCCAGTCTCATGATCAGGAGTAATATTGGCCGATCTTGCAATTCCACCCGATGGCATTATAAATTCAAAACCTCCCGCCAATTCCATTCCTTCAATTTTGGCCCCTTTTTCTTGTTTGGTGTGGCATTCAATACAAGAAGCTGCATTAAATAAGTAAGCGCCATAATTTACAACATCTTTTTCACTAGGTTTATGTGAGAATTCCGCTTTTTTAGGAATCGTGTTAATGATGAAATTCATGGGGAAATCAGGTTTTGAATCTGGAGTTTTATTTGCAATAGGTTTTAAAGATCTCACATACACAATGATGGAATACAAATCCTCTCTATCCATTTTTCCCAAGTTTGGATGCGGCATTATAGGAAACAAAGCTCTTCCATTTTTGTCAACTCCGCTGGAAATAGCCCGTAAAATCTCACCATCCGACCAATCTCCAATTCCAGAAGGTGTTATGTTTCTTGCATAAAATTCACCGGGAAAACCAAATTTTTGATCGAATACTTCTCCTCCTTTTCCAAGAGTTCCTGGTGTTAAAGGTCCTGAAAATTTACTCCAATCCCTCGTAGAATGGCAATCCATGCAAACACTAACGTTATTAGCCAAATATTCTCCTCTTACTAATCGTTCTTTTGTTTTTTCAATTTTTAAATATTCTGGTTCTCCAACATTGGGAAGAGCAAAACTTACAAAAAGTAATAATCCTGCAATACAAAGAATAATGGCCAATAGCCCCCATTTTAATATTTTTTTCATAATTGACAAGGTTTAACGAATTGCTCAAAGACACAATTCTTCAAATTAGTAAATGGTTTTTGGTTAATTAACTCCAAATATAAGAATTTTCCACAAAAAAAAACCAATCTACATAATTTTCACCGAAGTCATGCTCAAAGAACCCGCAACCAATTTGTCATTGAATAAACTCAGTTCTTCGGTTTTGCCTTTTAAACCCAAGGTATAAATCAAAGGTAAATAATGGTCTGGCGTGGGGATTGCCAATTGAAATGCCTTGCTTTGTTTTTCATAATCAATAAGCGGCTGAAAATTGCCGTCCAACAAATAATTGTTGATGGTTTCCCTTGCTTCAATAGCCCAATCAAAACCGTAATTGTCTACATTAAAATTTGGAAAATCGACCAGTCGCAAGTTATGAACGATATTTCCACTGCCAATTATCAAGATTCCTTTTCGGCGTAAATCACTTAATTTTTTGGCCAATTCAAAATGATATTGTGGAGATTTGGTGTAATCAATACTCATCTGGATTACGGGAACATTGGCTTCGGGATACAAATGCTTGACCACGCTCCAAGTGCCGTGATCCAAACCCCAATGTTCGTCCAATTCCACGTCAACAGGTTTTAGTAATTCTTTGGTTTCCAATGCTAATTCAGGGTTTCCTTTGGCAGGATATTGTACCTCGAACAATGCTTGCGGAAAACCTCCAAAATCGTGAATCGTTCGTGGCATTTCCATTGCGGTAACTTTGGTTCCATTGGTAAACCAATGTGCCGAAATACACAAAATAGCATTGGGCTGTGGCAAAGTTTTAGCCAAATTCCGAAAGCCGGTCACAAATTGGTTTTCCTCGATGGCGTTCATGGGACTGCCGTGTCCCAGAAACAAAACCGGCATTTTTTCGGTGGTCGAAAAAGTACCTGAAATTTTATGCAAATCGTTTAAAGTATTCATAACAAAAAATATTAAAATGTTTTTTAAACCATTAAGAGATTTGAGAAAATTAAGATTTTTGGTATTGTCACTTAATGAACCTTAATTTTCTTAATGGTTTAATTTTAAAATAATCATTCCACAAAACTTTCGTCCTTAAATCCTATCAAATATAATTTATTTTTTGCTCTCGTCATAGCGGTGTACAACCAGCGAATGTAATCCCTGTTGATGCCGTCGGGCAAATAGGGTTGTTCAATGAAAACCGTATTCCACTGCCCTCCTTGCGATTTATGACAGGTTATTGCATACGAAAACTTAACTTGCAAACCGTTGAAATACTCATTGGCTTTCACTTTCTGAAATTGCTTGAACTTGGTTTCACCTTCATAATCTTTCAAAACTTCCTGATACAATCTGTTGGACTCTTCGTAAGTCAATGATGGCGATTCACTTTTTATGGTATCTAATAAAAGGACGGTTTCAAATGGTTTTTGGTCGGGATAATCAACCATTCGTATTTTTACATTGGCAAATTTAAAACCATACAATTCCTTGATATTGAATATTTCCAACACTTCAATAATATCGCCATTGGCAATAAAACCAGCGTGATCGGAGTCTTTCAACCAAAAATAATTATTTTTTACCACCATCAAAAAATCACCTGTAGACAATTCACTTTCTTTATCGAGGATTTTGGTTCTAATTTGCTCATTGTATTGATTGGCTCTTTTATTCGACCGAACTATAAAAGCCGTGTCTTCGATACTGTAATTGCTGTAAGCCGAATTGATGGCATCCTGAATATCATAACCATCTGTCAAGCGAACAATATCCTTGAATTTCTGGAGGTCAAATTTGAATTCGTCAATAAAAGAATCCTTCAACAATTCCCGAAGTTCCGTCGCATTATGCAAAATTCCCGAGTTTTCTTCCTGGCGCATTACTTCGTCCAATTCAATATGTTCTACTTCCTTATTGTAATTCATACCCAAAGTTCGAATGTCCAAAGCCGGACTAATATCCAAGTTCACGGGTGGTAATTGGGCTGTGTCTCCCAATAAAATCATCTTGCAATTGGTTCCCGAATACACATAGGAAATCAAATCGTCCAGTAAAGAACCATTTTCATACAATTTAGAATCCGAATTCGTGTCGGAAATCATCGAAGCTTCATCAATTATAAAAATCGTGTTGGTGTGTTTGTTAGGTTGCAAAGTAAACGAAACGCCGCCACCGGAAGATTTCTTGGGAAAATAGATTTTCTTGTGAATGGTAAACGCAGGTTTGTTCGAATAATTCGCAATTACTTTTGCGGCACGACCTGTTGGCGCCAGTAAAACATATTTCTTGTTGATGTCGAGTAAATTATTGACGATGGTCGAAATCACAGTCGTTTTTCCCGTTCCTGCATAACCTTTCAAGACAAAAATCGTGTTGTTGTCTTTTTCGGTCAAGAAAATAGCGATTTTTTGGAAAAATATATCCTGTTTATAGGTTGGTGTAAAAGGGAATTTTTTCTGTAAAAGACTATAAAACAAGGAAGATTCCATTTGGTGTTATTTGACTGCAAAGTAAGGAAAGTTTTCAATAGCAATGACAATGGCAATGGCCAATTTTCAATTGTTGTCCTGGATTTATAATTTTGATATTTTCATTGTCATTGCCATTGATATTGTAATTGATTTTTGTCATTGCCATTGAATTTTTAATTTGTAAGTTTGCAACTATGTCGATTAACACTACTATTACGGATAAAAAATACAAAAAACTCTCGCTTCAGGTTTCCTTGACGGGGCTTTCATTTTGTGCCTTTGACACTTTAAATAATACTATTCTTTCTGTCAAAGAAATTCATTTTGATACCTTCCACAAAGCCACAAAAATCGAAGAATTGTTTGGCGATGCTTTCAGGGACAACCCAGAATTAAAGGATTCTTATGACGAAATATTGGTAATTCACAACAACAATCTTTCGACATTTGTTCCGGAACCGCTTTTTGACGAGAACTTCTTGGGCAGTTATTTGCAATACAACACCAAGGTTTTTGATACCGATTTTTTTGCTTTCGACGAAATCCAGAATTACCAAATGAATGCGGTTTACATTCCGTACGTGAACATTAATAATTTCTTTATTGACCAGTTTGGTTCTTTCGATTATAAACACGCCAACAGCATTTTGGTTACCAAAATTTTGGATGCCTCCAAAAACAATGACGACAAAAAGATGATTGTCAATTTCAATCCCGGTCATTTTGAGATTGTTGTGGTTCAAAATCAGAAGCTATTGTTGTTCAACTCTTTCGATTACCAAACTCCTGAAGATTTTCTTTACTATTTGCTTTTCACTGCCGAACAATTGAATATGAATCCCGAGAATTTCAAATTGGAATTATTGGGAACCATTTCCGAGGAAGACGATTTTTATCAATTGGCTTTCAAATACATTAGAAATGTATCCTTATTTGACGTGTCGAATTTGCAGAAAAACAATTCATTTTCAACTGCCCAAAACCAGAAACATTTTATTTTATTCCAATCGTGAGAATCATTTCAGGTAAATATAAAGGAAGACGCATTTTTCCGCCAAAAGGACTTCCCGTTCGCCCCACAACAGATATGTCCAAAGAAGCATTATTCAATGTTTTGAACAATCATTTCAGTTTTGAAGGCTTGAAAATACTGGATTTATTTGCGGGAACCGGAAATATCAGTTTCGAATTTGCTTCTCGTGGCAGCACGCCAATCACTTCTGTCGATGCTGATTTTGGTTGCGTGAAATTCATCAAGCAAGTTGCCGCAGAATATGATTTTAATATTGCCGCTACCAAAAGTGATGTTTTTCAATTTTTGGAACGAAATAAAGCAACTTATGACATTATTTTTGCCGATCCTCCTTATGGATTAGACCAAAAAACATTTGAAAAAGTAGTCTTGACTGTTTTCGAAAAAGATATCTTACAAGAAGATGGAATGATGGTCATTGAACATTCTAAATACACAAAATTAGAGCATTTACCTAATTTTTCGTTCCAGAAAGGATATGGAGGATCTTTTTTTAGTTTCTTCGAAATTGGAAAATCTTCTGAAGAAGAAATTGATGAAGAGGATTTCGACGATTCTCAAGAAGAATAAATCTATAAGACTACTCTAGTTTTTCTGAATATCTCTTAAATTTTTGTTGGTGTTAATTATTGCCTGTTTGTTTTTATAGTCAATCCAGTCTTGTCCTTTCCATTTGCGCATCAAAACGTCATAATGTCTCATTACAAAAACATTAAATGCGGCTTTGCCCAAGTTGGTTATTTTTCTTGGAAAAGCTCTCAAACTCATTGAAAATCCGGGTGTCATATACTTCATGTAATGCCAATATCCTTCGGGCATGTATAGCATTTCACCATGATTCAAATTGCAAATCATTCCTTTGGCTTTTTTCAAGGCTGGCCATTTTTCAAAATCGGGATTGTCAAAGTCAATATCTTCCCTGGAAATCAAGGCGTGCGGCACTTTATACAAGTATGGGGTTTCAGACGGAGGAAACAAAATACATTGCTTTTTGCCGTGAAAATGAAAGTGGAGAATATTGGAATAATCAATATCGAAATGCATGAATACTTTGGAGTTTTCTCCACCAAAAAACAACATAGGCAATTGCTTCACTAATCGAAGCCCAATATTCGGCCATTTGAAATCCTTCTGTAGCACGGAAACCTCATTCATTAAATTGTAGAGAAAAATGCGATAATTGGTAGGTTGTTTCAACATCAAGTCGATGTAATCGCTCATCTTCATTTTGGCGTGGGCTTCATTGAATCCATCTTTGTGGGACACGGGCCTATCGTCATAAAGTGGTACAATTTTGTCGCCGGCAACTTGCCTGATGTACTCCAAATTCCATTTTTGATACGCAGGCCAACCGACTGTAAGTTCTTCGATTACTACCGGTTTTTGATTTTTTACATAAGTATTGAAAAAATCTTCTTTGGAAATGGTTTTAACTCTTGGGATTTCAACTAGATTCAATTTCATCGTTTTTAAGAAATAAATTTGAAAATAAAAAAAATAAAAAAAGCAGACCTGTAAGCCGGATTCTGTCCCCGATAAATCGGAGCCTTATCATTTATCTAGTCCCAATATTACTATCGGGATCAATCTTTCTACCCTTCGACAACGGGCGAGAACCCTTAAATGCCGATATACTTGAAATTTCACCGCATAGAGTTTACCTGGTTTCACTACAGCATTACCTGTACATACTTTCTGTTGCACTTGTCCTAATCCAATTTCTTGAACCGACGGGCGTTACCCGCTATGCTTCTCTGTGGTGTCCGGACTTTCCTCCCTCCCGATGAATCGGGACGACGATAAGGCGGCCTGCGGTACAAATTTACTATAATTAACAAGGTTTTCCAATATTTAGCCACTTCACTTTAACAACTATTTCACAACACATTCATAATAAAATAGTTACCTTTAATAGTCAACTATAAAATCACTTATCATGAAATCGCCACTATCAGCATGTTTGCGAAAGCAAACACCTATAAATAAAAGGCGATAACAGATATGACCACTAACAAATAAATTTTACATATTATGAAACCGATCTATCATTATGCCACCGTTTCGGAAGCTTTGGAACAATTGAATAAAAAGGGTTTCATCCACGATTTTAATCTTCAAGATGAAACCATCCAAAAAAATCCACATAATTATGAAATAGAACATGTCTATCGCTATGAAGGCGACACCGATCCCGATGAAGAAGCCGTCGTTTATGGCATAACCGCCCATTCGGGTGAAAGAGGTGTTTATGTTGCTGGATTTTCGGCAAACTCCGAAAGTGAAGCCGCAACTGTTTTGGCCAAATTATGCATCGAAGGAAATAACAAGCTAATCTAGAAATCATACTTTTTTGAAAGTTCTACTTAGCTTATACATGCAAGAATAAATTAACTTCAAAAATATATTTTAATCCTACTTTTCAATGTTGCTTTCCAATATAATAATAGGAAGAATCAAAAAAGAAGGTCCAATACTGTTTCGGGACTTTATGGAAATGGCGCTGTATTATCCTGAATTAGGATATTATAATTCTCAACAGGACAAAATTGGAGCCAATGGAGATTTTTATACCAGTGCCAATGTTTCTGGAACTTTTGGAGCCATGATAGGTCGACAAATAGAGGAAATGTGGCAAATTTTAGAAAAAAAACCATTCAAAATAGTGGAATACGGTGCTGGAACCGGTTTGTTGTGTCACGATATTTTGGATTATCTCAAAAACAACACTCTTTTGTATAAAAACCTAAACTATTGCATTATCGAGAAAAGTGTCCATATGCAGGAACTCCAAAAAAAACTTTTGATCGAAAAGGTCTGTTGGTATTCCGCAATCCAAGAGATTTATGAAATTGAGGGTTGTATTTTATCCAATGAATTAATCGATAATTTTTCGGTTCATCAAGTCATTATGGAAGACCAGCTAATGGAAGTTTTCGTGGATTACCAAGATGGTTTTGTAGAAGTCTTGAAACCTGCCAAAGAAGAACTCATAGATTATTTTGACAACTTAAACATTCATCTGCCAAAAGGATTCCGAACAGAAGTAAATTTGGAAGCACTGTCTTGGATGAAAGAAGTCGCACAATACTTACGCAAAGGCTACGCGATAACGATAGATTATGGCTATATGTCATCTGAATTGTATAAAAACAACAGAAGTTGCGGCACGCTTTTATGTTATCATAAACATCAAACAAACGACAACCCATACCAATTCATCGGAGAACAAGACATTACCACACACACCAATTTTTCCGCCCTCATCCATTGGGGTTCGCAATTTGGTCTGGACTGCTGTGGAATAGTGGATCAAGCAAGTTTTTTATTGGGACTTGGAATCAAGGAATATCAAGAAGCCGCTTTAAAAAACAATCAGGGAAATTTGGAAATTGCAATGCAGGAATCAATAATAAATTACAGATTATTGGTAGATATGGGGATGAAATTAAAAGTAATGATACAACAAAAAGGAATGCCTAAACACCCTCTTTTGGGATTAAAATTTATGAACTCTTCAAAAACTGTCTTTGCCTGAAAAATTTGAAATCCTTCTCTTTTTATAAATTTTGAAAATTATGAGAATTAAACAAATTAAGGGTTTCATAATATAATCCCATTACCTATATTTGCTTTCGAATAAAAATCTATGGAACAATTTGTTGTATCGGCACGTAAATATCGTCCACAAACATTTAATGATGTTGTGGGACAAAAGGCGATTACCAGTACTTTATTACACGCCATAGAAAGCAACCACTTGGCTTCTGCCCTATTGTTTACGGGACCTCGTGGTGTTGGAAAAACAACTTGCGCCCGAATTCTTGCCCGAAAAATCAATCAACCCGGTTATGACGACCCGAATGAAGATTTTGCTTTCAATGTTTTCGAATTGGATGCTGCTTCCAACAATTCCGTGGACGACATCCGAAATTTGATTGACCAAGTTCGCATTCCGCCACAAACAGGACAATACAAGGTTTACATCATTGACGAGGTACACATGTTGTCTTCGGCAGCTTTTAACGCTTTCTTGAAAACGTTGGAAGAACCGCCAAAACACGCCATTTTTATATTGGCCACGACCGAAAAACACAAAATTATTCCGACGATACTTTCTCGTTGCCAGATATTTGATTTCAAAAGAATTACCGTAAAAGATGCCAAAGAACATCTTGCCGAAGTTGCCCAAAGCCAAGGCGTGATTTGCGAAGACGATGCTTTGCATATTATTGCCCAAAAAGCCGATGGTGCGATGCGTGATGCTTTGTCTATTTTTGACCGAGTGGTTTCCTATTGCGGCAATAATTTGACCCGTCAAGCCGTTACCGAAAACTTGAATGTTCTTGATTACGAAACCTATATCACGGTAACCGACTTGATTTTGGAAAACAAAATCCCGGAATTATTGGTTGCTTTCAATGATATTCTTGCCAAAGGATTTGATGCGCACCATTTTGTATCAGGTTTGGCTTCGCATTTCAGGGATTTATTGGTTTCCAAAACACCTGCTACTTTAACTTTATTGGAAGTGGGCGAACAAGCCCAAAAACTGTATGCCATTCAATGTCAAAAAGCATCACAAGAGTTCTTGTTGAAAGGAATCGAAATTGCCAATGACTGCGATTTGAAATACAAAGTGAGCCAAAACCAACGACTGCTCGTTGAACTTTGCTTGATGCAACTTGCCTCCATCACCTTTGATGGAGAAAAAAAAAAGTTGAGCAATTTATAATTCCACCCACTTATTTTAGAAGAACTGATTATTCAATTGTTGAAAAAATCAATGGCAATAACAATTCCAATGCCAATGAAAAAAGTCAAATTGAAAAGGTTGCAGAACCAAAAGTTGAAATCAACCATTCTAATGTAGTTGTCCCAAACGAAACTTCACAACCTGAACCACAAACTGCAAACCTTTCTGAAGGACCTAAATTTTCTGCATTGTCACTTTCAAGCATTCGTGCCAAAAGAGAATTGCAGGAAAGCAGTAAAGGAATTGTTAAAGAAGAAGTACATCTTCCAACAGAGACTTTCAACGAAACCGACATGTTGTTGTATTGGAACAAATATGCAATGCGTTTGGGAGATAAAGGACACAAGATAATGGAATCGCTTTTGATGATAAGCGATCCCAAATTAGAAGGTACCACCATCATTCACGAATTGCCCAACGGAGGTTCCAAGATAGACTTCGAAACCGAATTAAACGGACTTTTGGGCTATTTGAGAGGACATTTGCACAATCACGATATTGACATCAAAATTATTGTAAATGAAAGTATCGAGAAAAAATTTGCATTTACGGCTTTGGACAAATTCAATAGATTGAATGAAATCAACCCCAATTTAGAGTTGTTGAAAAAGACGTTCGATTTGGATATTTAATAAATATTATTGAGCTTAATTTCTAAAATTTACCGAGATTTTCAAGCAATAAAAAAACTGGCTGAAATTAATTTCAGCCAGTTTTTTAGTTTTGTTACGTGAGTAGTTCTATTATTGAAGCAAAACTTTCCCAACCCATAGTTTTTCCCAATCTTCATCAAGTCCAATATAAGTGATACTGTTCTCGGATTTATCAAATATTGAAGGAAAATCTCTTTTCAAAAAATATTTTCGATCTCCCAAAGCCTTGATGGTTCCAAGAGTGGAATTGGCCAAATCAATTTTAACGATGCGAGGGAAATAAAGTGGAAATACTGTTGCAGAACCATAATATGCATCAAGAAATGATTCATAGCCTTTCGCTCCTTTTATTTCCATAAGTTCCCAATACAAGCTTTTTCCGTCTGAAGAAAGATAAAAATTTTGTTTCATGTCGAAAATTTCACTTTTCTTGTCGTTGTTCATTTTACCAATACCATATTGTGCTTTTAAACTCCCGGTTTTGTCAAAATGAAAGCAAATAATATCTTCGTAGGAGTCTACCGGATTTCCCATACCCATATTTACGGAACTGGTTAATTGACCCGCAATTAAATAATCCTCGGTATTAGTGACGAAAAAGTTCTCGATATAGAATTTTTTCCCTTTGTAAACCGTTGCTCCTTTATCGCCGGGAGCGGTTTTAAATTTAGATTTAAATTCCGGCACTGCCGTGGTGGAGGCAAATGCAAGTTGGTTTCCCTTAAATTTCAGCAAATGAAAATTATCCATGTCTTCATCCAAAGATTTTCTCCATTTTAGGTCTAATTTATTACTGCCACCTCCTCCTGGATTATAAATAGGGGCATATTCGTTAAACACTTCTGCAAATGCATCTTTCGATTTTGTCGAAGTTCCAAAGAAGTAAATGTTTCCGTCCTTTTCATAAGCTGCAGTAATAAGAAGTGCCGATGCAGGGCTTTTGAATTCAACTTTATTCTTAATATTTCCTTCGATATCAAATTCACAAAACACATAATTAGAAGGATCTGACTTTCCTTTATTAGGAGCAAATATTGTAACAATATTTTCATTTGGCATTTGTTGGCAATATACAAGAGAGTAGGATACGTTTAAATCCAATGGTTTTTCTTTCAGCTCCAATTTGTCATTTATCATCAAGACCAGAAATTGATCTGCTTTGTTCTTGTCTTTGGATTCTACTTTGGCAAGTGCCAAAACATCGCTCTTTGTATCATCCAAAGAAGAATAAGAAGCATATCCATAGTATACTTTTCCATTGTCATTCTTCGGTTTTATACTTTCATCTGAAAGTACTTTCTTGGTCACATAAACTTGTTTTTCATGATTCCATGTTTTTAATCTAACCACTTTGTTCAATTTTAGTTTCATACTCAACACATCAAACGAATTGGAACCTCCAACATAAACATTTAATGAAGTGCGTTCAACATCTGCTTTCTGTTCTTTCTTTTCTTTCGCTTCAGTAGTTGCAAGGAATTTAATGTTTTTGTCAAAACTGTATTCTTCAAAAGACACATCATCACTTTTTTTATTAACCTTCATTTTAAAAGTGATGTTGCTGTTGCCAGCATCATTTTTGGTGATATCGTACATATATCCTTTTTGGGATTTTGCAGTAAGTTCTTGTACGGTTTCTTTAAATTCCTGCGAATAAGCAGCATTACTAACGAGAATTAGTAATACTATTGTGGTGTAAATTCTTTTCATTTTTTTTGTTTTTGAAGTTAGATTCAAAGTTGAACTAATATCAAACATAAAAAAATACCACTTTAGTAGTAATTTTTGAATTCATGATTACTATAAATTCAGTAGGCATAATTAGCCTAAATGAAAAGACGAAATTCTATTTAATCGTTGCGAATAAAGTATAACGCAATAATGTTTACAAATAAATTCTTCTTAATGATTAAATTTTTCCGTAATACATTGCCTTCACGATACCATCGGAAAGTCCTATTTTAGGAACATAAATATTTCTGGCGCCACTCCATTTCATGGCATTTAGATAGATTTGGGTCGCAGGGATAATTACGTCGGCACGATCGGGATTCAAACCCAATTCCGAAATTCTTTGTTCGTAAGTCAGTGAACTCAAAAAGGAATATTGTGAATTCAAATAAATATAGGACAAAGGTTTGTCTTGCAATTTCCCAGACATTTTAAATAATTTATTGATGTTTCCGCCGGAACCTATGATAGTAACCTCGTCGTAGTCTTGGGTATTTGTTTTAATCCATTTCTCCATTTCTTGCCACAAAACTTCTCTTACCATTTCGTTCAACAAACGAACTGTTCCTGCCTTGAATGATTTGGAAACAACAATTTTTCCATTGGAAAAAAGAGAAAATTCGGTGCTTCCACCACCAACATCCACATATAAATAGTTTTTGTCCGATTTCAAAAGATGGTGCAAATCTGTGGAAGCTATAATTACAGCTTCTTTTTTTCCATCAATAATTTCAATATTGATGCCTGCTTTTTCTTTGATAATTTCAACTACTTCATTGCCATTGTAAGCTTCCCGCATCGCCGAGGTGGCAAAAGCCAAATATTTTTCGACTTTGTGAACTTTCATCAAAAGACGGAATGCCGTCATTGCATCGGTCATTCGATCAATATTTTCTTGGGAAATTTCTCCAACGGTAAAGGAATCTTGACCTAAACGAATAGGCACACGCACCAAGGAGTTTTTGTTGAATTGGGATTCTTTTCCGTCCTGCTCAACAATATTGGTAATTAGTAAACGCATCGCATTCGAACCGATGTCAATTGCGGCATATTTTTTTATCGTGAGCATTTCTGGGTTAAGTAGCTTATTCATTATGGTACTAAATTTTAACTAAATTAATTAGATGTTATGAAACAACATCGGTAATTAGTTCTATTTTATTTTGATAATATTTATAGGTTTCCCATTGTGCCCTGAAAATAGTTTCTTTCTCCTTGCGAACACGGTATTTATTGTCTAATTTTTCAGAATGATAGCGTGCTTTTACATTTCCTTTCCATCCTAAATCAAAATTATCAATCAATTCTTGTTTGATTTCGGAATCATAAATTGGACAGGTCACTTCTACTCTTCCGTCAAGGTTTCGGGACATGAAATCTGCCGAAGAAATATATACTTCCGGATCGCCTGCATTCCCAAAGATGTACAATCTCGAATGTTCCAAGTAATTATCCACGATACTTATGGCTTCTATATTTTCGCTCATTCCAGGAATTCCGGGAACTAAAGAACAAATTCCCCTTACTTCCAATTGAATTTTCACGCCTGCATTACTGGCACTATATAATTTATCTATCATTTTAAAATCAGACAAACTATTCATTTTCAACTTTATGAATGTTTCTTTTCCTTCTAAAGCATTAATAATTTCTCTTTCTATTAATTTGTTAAATCGAGAACGAGTATAATGTGGTGAAACAATGAGATGTTTGTATCGGTATAATCTGTAATTGATGTCAAAAAACTCAAATATCTTGCTGACATCCTTCAGGATTTGCTGGTGACTTGTAAAAAGTGTGACATCCGTATAAATTTTTGCCGTTTGCTCATTGAAATTTCCAGTGGAAATGAAACCGTAACGTCTTATTTTATCTTCTTCAACTCTTTCAATGACGCATACTTTACTGTGCACTTTAAGTCCTTTTATACCAAAAATTAGATCAATGCCTTCAGTCTGCATTTGCTCAGCATATGATATATTCGAGGCTTCGTCGAAACGAGCCTGCAATTCAATTTGAACGGTAACTTTTTTGCCGTTTTTGGCTGCATTTATAAGCGAACTTATGATTTGCGAATTTTTGGCTAATCGATATAAAGTGATTTTTATGGTCGTAACCTTTGGGTCTAATG
The DNA here is from genome assembly GCF_900129545.1 of Flavobacterium fluvii. Taxonomy (GTDB): domain Bacteria; phylum Bacteroidota; class Bacteroidia; order Flavobacteriales; family Flavobacteriaceae; genus Flavobacterium; species Flavobacterium fluvii. Next base: position 232,942 of record NZ_FQWB01000006.1, read on the forward strand.
CTGCTTCACGCAAAAACTTGGTGAGATAGGAAAAAGATTGGTAAGGAGCATTCAGCAAATAGTCTTTTTTGCTGATTTTTTCCAACAAACTCCCTTCAAGACTCAATCCAGGAATAGGCAATGGCACATTGGTTTTGTACAATAAATCGTGTCTTCCTAAATTTGGAAAACTCATGTAATCGCGTCTATTGTGGTACCTTCCACCAGGAATGATACTGTCGGTAGAAACGATTTTCATTTTGTCAAGAAAAAATTGAAGGGTGTCCTGGTCAATCAATTGATCGTAAATGAACCGAACAGGTTCCCCTATTCTACGGTCTTTCACGCTGGATGCAATTTTTTCGAGCATACTTTTACTCAAATCACTATCAATATCCAACTGGGCATCACGAGTAATTTTTATCATGTGGGCCGAAACGCTTTCGTAGTCAAAAATATTGAAAATACTGCCCAGATTATGTCTAATTACGTCGTCAAGTAGTATGACATATTGCTTTTTGTCCTTTGAAGGCAAAACAACAAATCGGTTGATGGTATTGGGAATTTCAATCATTGCATATCGAATTTCCGCATCTTTTTTCATTACCAATTTTATGGCCAAATAACCCACGGTATCTTTCAATACTGGGAATTCAGCTAAATCATTCAATATGATGGTGATTAATTCCGGGCTTAATTTTTGGATGAAAAAGTCTTTTAAAAATATTTCTTGTTCCTTTGAGATCCCGTTTTCATGAATCATGAAAATGTTTTCTGTCTTCATTTTGGACTCAATGCTATTTAATATTCTTAAACTTTCTGATTGATGTTGGATAACAATTTCGGTGATGTCCTTGACAGATTGTTGGGCCGAAATTCCACCAAGAAATTTCTCTCCCGAGATTCCTGATAAACTCAATCTTCTGATGGCTGCAAATCTAACTCTAAAAAACTCGTCCAAATTATTGGAGAAAATTCCCAAAAATCGCAACCTGTCTAATAATGGAACTGTATCGTCTGCTGCTTCTTGAAGTACTCTTGCATTAAAGGTTAACCAACTTTTTTCTCTATCTATATACTTGTAATTATTCACTTTTTTTTAATTTTTTGGGAAATATTAGTTTTTTGGTTTTGCCTTTTTTTATAGCATCCCAATTGTCAGCTTCGAATTCTAACGACACGAAGCCAGATGTAGGAACATTATCAATATAAACATCACCAAATTTATTAACAAAATTTGTAATTGCCTCGTTATGCCCGAAAAGAATAACATTTTCAAAAATATTACTACACGATTTAATAACCTTTTCCAATTGGCTTTCGTCAAAAGTATAAAGTTCCTCTTTAAAAACGATACTTTCTATGGGATATAAAATATTTTGGGCAAAAATAAGGGCGGTTTCCGATGCTCTTTTTGCAATGCTGCTCCAAACCACAAAAGTCGAGGGCATATATTTCACACAATTTGTGGCTACTAGATGTGCATCCATAATCCCTCTTTGTTCCAATGGTCTATCAATGTCTCTTAATGGTGCTTCCCAACTTGATTTTGCGTGTCGAATTAATATCAGATTTTTCATATGTTAGAATCCTGTTAGCATTGTGATTATTCAACTCATTTTTAGAACCAAACAAATTACAAAATATATTTTGATTAATAAATATAAAAAAAAGATAAAATTTCCTGGATCAATCCAATTTACCCCGAAAGTTGGAATCAAATATTAAATCCATACTATTTTAACATTTTAACAACATTTGTAAACTGAATATTTTTTGTAATATTTTACATATAAATAATGCAAATATTACACTTTATCTATGTTTTTTGCACTTAATCGATGTTTTTAAATAAATTTATTGTTAATTTTGAAATGTCTAAAAAGCAGATTTTTTAATTAAAGTTAAAGTTTATCATAAAATTAAGAACATCTTTATTTTCATTAAATTTTAATTAAACAAGCCTAAAATAAGTTTTAAATGACAAAAATTACCCTTTCAACGAGTTTTTAGGTTATTGATAGAAAAAAAACTTCTTTTTTATTAATAGTAGTTAGTTTCGCTGAAAACAAAAACATTCTTATTTCGAATAGTTCATAAAAAGTATAGAATGGTAATTATTTTAAAAAAACGAGAATATGAAAAAAATTACTCCAAATCAAATTGTTAACCTACTTTTCAATTTTATTTTTATTCTAAAACCTCTCTCTTTAACTTTAAAAAGAGTTTCCTTATTATTAGCTTTCTTTCTGTTTGTTGGTAATACATATTCACAAATTTGCACTATTCAAGAAACAAATTGTCCGCCATCAAATTTGGCACCAGTCTGTGCTGATGCAACGGGTTTAGGAAGCACTGTATTTTGGACCCCACCTAATTATTCACTTGACTGTGCAACGAGCGTCCCTGGTGAGAATGCTTCATTTTATGTAGAATTTAATTTACCTGAAAGTTCAAATACTTGTTGGACTTATAGTCGTGTTCAGCGTATAGGCAGCAATAATCTAAGACTTTTTCAATCCTCTGGTGGTGACACCTATTTCATTGCTCCTTTTCAGTATTTTAACAATACCTCTGGAACAGCAATAAATATGGAATTAATAGTTCCATCCGGTAATTTTTCATGGAAGCTTGATGTTTTAGATGCGACCAATAATTCAGTTTGGTCTTCTACAATATCAAATATAACGTCTACTGGTCTTAAGACAATTACAATTCCAAATAGTGTCCCAAACGGTGTTTATAAGTTGAAGTACAGTTTTATTGACAGTCCATCAGGTTCGATTGGAGCTTCTAACCATATTGAGGTTGATAGAATATATTATGATGCAACAATTGTAGGTGCCGGTTGCTCCGGAGGAATTAATTTGGCTGTTACTTCTAATTATAGTCCAGGTGATTATTTTCCGGTTGGATCAACACAAGTTGTTTATACAGCTACATATACTCCTGTATCTGGTAATACATCTACTAATACTTGTACTTTTAATGTTGAAGTAAATAAGACAACTTTATCTGGCGTACCAACAAGTGCTACCTGTAATACACCAGACGGAAGTATTCAGGTTACAGCGACTTCGGCACACTCTTTAATAAATAATTTAAGTTTTACAATTGATGGCAATCCTGTAACTCTTTCTGGGCTTTCTTCATCAACCAATACAACTACAAGTGGAACTACAACAACTAATACAACAACTGTAACGGGTACAATTCCAAATAAACCGGCAGGAACTTATACAATTGTAGCTAATAATAGCGTAACTGGATGTAGCGATTCAAAAGTTATTACAGTTCTTACTACACCTGATACACAAAAACCTGTTATTACCTTGGCTTCTGCTTCTTCGCTTGGTTGTAATCCAACCCCGGCACAAATTGCTGCCGCGTTTGGCACTGCAATCGTAACCGACAATTGCAGTTCCGGTTTAACTGCAACAGGAACTGTTGCCACCGAAATAGGTTCTGGTTGTACATTTTCTACAACTAAAAACTGGACGGTAACTGATGTAGCCGGTAATACCCAGACTGCTTCTCAAACCGTAAACTATACCCGAGACATCGCTCTTCCAACAATATCTTTGGCTTCTGCAACTGCTTTGGGTTGTAATCCAACCCCGGCACAAATTGCTGCTGCCTTTGGTAGCGCAACTGTAACTGATGGTTGCAGCACTGGTTTGACCGCTACTGGAACTGTGGCTGCCGAAACTGGTTCGGGTTGTGCGTTCTCGACTACCAAAAACTGGACGGTAACCGATGCTTGTGGTAATATTGGCATTGCTTCGCAAAC
>NZ_FQWB01000019.1 GCF_900129545.1 Flavobacterium fluvii
TCTTGGTGTTTTCATACTTATTTCAAATTTAAGGATTTTGAAAACACTCTCTTATTTTTTGTCTAAATCAGTCCACTTTTTGCTGACGATTTACAATAAGCTCTCTTGTTTTTAAGGATAATTTAGTTTTTAGGGATGTTTTTTATTTACCACAATATGAAACAGGAATACTTCATTTTAGAGATTTTGAAATTCCAGATTTTCATAACACTCCAAGTTCACTAATACCAATAATCAAGCTTATTTTAGAAAAAGCAGAAAACGAAAGTAAAGATTGGCATATTTTTCGAGACCAAAATTCAAAATTGGATAAGGATTTAAGACAGGCATTGGTAAATAAATATTTGTTAGAACGTTTTGTTATAAAGGCGTTTATGTCTGTTGTAGTTCATCAAATGGAGAAAAGTAACACTTGGCTTGAAGAAGGGAAAATTGAAAATCCGTACAATATGGATAGGTTTAGAGATTCTTCCGCTCTTGATGTGCTTTTCTATTTTATTAAAGAAAGTTATATAGAAAGAGGAGATTTAAAAAAAATGATTTTTAATTACGACGGAATCATTCCTTTTTTCGAGAAATTACTGTCTCTTTTCTCAAAGGAAACTAACCCTGAAAGCATAAAAAAACAAAGCATTTGGTTAAATTTAGATGATGTAAAAGAAATTTTGCAATTACACAAGAGCATCATAATCAATCTACTTCATTATTATCCTACTTATGAAGGATTAATTGATAAAGGAGATTATACGGATGGATTCATCTCATTTCAACCTACTGATAGAAATATGAGTTCTGGAGAAAACGCTTTGCTAAATTTCTTTTCAAAGTTGTATAATTTTATTCAAAGTAACTTAATAAAGGGAAGTAAATCTTTGCCTGACAAGAGAAACTATATTTTGTTGTTAGATGAAGCAGACTTAGGATTTCATCCAGTTTGGAAGAAGAGATATGTGAATGCAATTCTAAAAACTATTCCCTACTTCTTTGAATCACTTGAAGTAAAGCCTAAATTGCAAATAATAATTTCAACACATGACCCACTTACATTGTCTGATTTGCCAATTAATAATGTTGTCTTTTTGCAAAAAGACGACAAATATTGCAGTGCAATTTCAGATAATGATAAAAATAAGATTCAAAAAACTTTTGGAGCAAATATTAATGATTTATTGGCACACTCATTCTTTGTAGAAAATGGATTGATAGGGGATTTTTCAAAATCTAAAATAAAAGAAGTTATAGGCTGGATAAATGAGAGCAAAAAGTTGTCTGACACTCATAAATCTACATCAAAGTTCAATGAGAAATTAGAGTACTATAAAAAAGTAGTTAATCTTATTGACGAAAAGGTTATTAAAATCAAACTTGCAGAAATGATAACGGATTTAGTTCCAAATAGTGACTATCATAATCAGATTATTGACAAAGAAATTGAATTTCTAATAAGTAAAAAAAGATAGTTATGCTACCAATAAATGATAATTTACCAAATATTAAAGATGCAAAGGATTACCATTATAAAATTATGCGTTATTTTATTAAAAGAAAGCTTAATGGTGATGCCTTTACTGAAAATCCTCCTATTGCTATTGATAGAAGAGTAAATAAGGTAAATGGAATAAAAAGTTCAATTGTCAAATTTTTAAATGAAGAAGACAACTTAAAAAAGGTACTTATTGGAAATCCAAAAGAACTTGATACAATAAAAGATAAGTTTACATCAAAAGGATTAAAGAAATCGTTAAAAACACTTATTAGTTACGATAGTTGGATAAAGACAGATGATAAATCGACATATAGATATTATAATGCTTATCATTTGGCAGAAAAATTAGATATTCCAACTTGTGTTTATTGCAATCGAATTTATACAAAAACTGTAATTAATAGTACAGGAAAGAAAGTAACAAGACCAACATTTGACCATTGGTTTCCTAAAAGTGATTATCCCTTACTGGCTCTGTCATTTTATAATTTAGTTCCAAGTTGTTCAGTTTGCAATAGTGGGGTGAAAGGTTCAACACCTTTTTCACTTTCAACTCATTTCCATCCATATCATAATAATCCTGATGAAGAATTTAAATATACGTTCAGTTATGACCATAAGGATTATGATAAGTTTTCCTTTAAGTTATCAACTGATAATAAATTTTCAGAAGATTCTGTAAATGCTTTTGAATTAGAAGAAATATTTAAGGCTCACGAAGATGAAATTGAAGATTTAAGAAGAATAAAAGATGCTTATTCAGAAGATTATATTGATATGTTGGAAAGTAAAATTTTAGATGGAATTACATTAGATAGAGATGATGTTTATCGATTAGCTTTTGGAGTTCATTTTCAAGAAGCAAAGTTTGATAGAAGACCGTTAAGCAAGATGAAAAAAGATATTTTAATAGAATTGGGAATTATTAAAACAAATTAAATAAACATTTAGAATATTGAATAATGTAAATCCTGATAGCTTTTGTTGTTACATAACTTTTGTTTTCACAATTTACGCTATTAGGTAAGTAGTCTTTGGTTTGATTTTTGTAATACTTTTTAATACATTTGAAAAAATAAAAATCATTAATTGAAGAAATAAAAAAACAACAATATATATAACTAATAGCGTAGCTATTAATTTAGTGCCTCAAAATCGCCAAAATTCAAAAAGCACTGCAAAATTAATAAGCGAACGCTCACGCCACTGGCGTGGGCTTCTCTTTTTTTGCAGTGTGGGTGTTTGGCGATACCTGAGGCGCAAATTAGAGTTTGTCTCACGCCTTTAGTTTTTCAAAAACTATAAAACTCTTTGGGACGAGGGTGTGAAAAACCCAATGAAAAATTATTATTTTAAATTAGCTGGTATATTTATAATCAGTCTTTTTTGTTCAATATCTTTTGGACAAGTAAAACAAATTACCCCTCCGAATATTACAAGTCCTTTTCAGTCTCAAAGCCAAAAGAATCAAGGGGAAAATAAAGTGGTAATAACACCATCTTCTCAAACTGCAAAAACTACCAAGCTATCAACTGAAAAATTAAAAACGGTTAATGGGTCTTTCTTTTTGGATTTTAAAAACCAAAATAGTCAGACAAGTAGAAAGAAAGAATCAAGAACATCAAGGATTATCTCAAATGAATTTGGTGCTTGGTTTGGTCTAAACGCAGACTATACATTTCAACTTATTTCTGAAAAAGAGGATGAATTAAAAATAACTCATAGTTACTATCATCAGTATTATAAAGGATTTTTAATTGAAGGAAGTATCATAATGCTACATTCCAAAGAAGGTCTTGTAGATGCAGCAAATGGACAAGTTGCTGAATTTGCATCTATGGAAACTCAAATCGTTATTTCAAAAGATGAAGCAAAAAATATTGCGAAATCATTTTCTAAAGTAACTGATGTACTAAATGAATATCCCGTTGAAACCTTAATTTGTAGAGTGCCTTCAGAAAAAGGTTTTGATTTTGTATTAGCTCATAAAGTAAGAATTGATTCTTCAAATCCATTTTTAATGAGCAATGTTTATGTTGATGCAAAGACTGGAAAAGTGATTAACAACATAAGCTTGATTACTGACATTGACACTCCTTCAACAGCAAATACTTTGTATAGCGGCACTCAAAATATTACAAGTGATAGTTATATTGGAGGCTATAGGTTAATTGACAATGCTAGAAAAATTGAAACTTATGATGCAACATTAGCAGATATTTCTAGTGTTGACATATTTACTACTACTTCATCTCTTTTTACTACTACTTCAGCAAATTGGGGTTCATTTCCCTATTTAACGTCGTTTACAATATCGACAGCATTACAAAATTGGTGGTATACAGCTTTAAGTGATACTAGTCCCGATTTGTATATAATTGTAAAAGATGCTTCAAATAAAATAGTTTACAATGGTAGAAATATGTACAAAAATAATACTATACCAACTTCTACAAATCCTATTGTTATTCTGTAAATCGTCAGCAAAAAGTGGACTGATTTAGACAAAAAATAAGAGAGTGTTTTCAAAATCCTTAAATTTGAAATAAGTATGAAAACACCAAGA
>NZ_FQWB01000020.1 GCF_900129545.1 Flavobacterium fluvii
ACCATTGTTGCCACGAGCACGCAGAAGAAAATTTTACCCTTTAGCGTTTTTTAATGTCAAAGAACCTTTTAAATAAATCATTTTCAGAAGAAAAAGAAAAAAAAGAAAGTCGTCGTATCAGTGGAGGTTTCAAAAGAAGTCAAGTTTTTTTGAAAAAATACTACCCAACTGTTCTTATGGAAAGAAATTGTCATCGTATAATCAAAAGTTGAATTGGAAATGTAAGGGTGGAGATTTTTTCAAAAACCCGCAGGGCTTGAACTTTACTTTTTGAAACCGGAACTTATCTTTACTTTCTTTTTATTTATTTTTTTGTAGCAGGATGTTTCTTGTGTAGTCTTTTCTCTGGGATGCTTCTTTTGGAATCGGCAATCAAACACCCCCAAGCACCGCAGAAAAATAATGATTGTAGCGTTAGCGGAAATTATTGTTTTTTCGAGGAGCGTAGTGGCGGTGTTGCGGCAATCGAACAGCCACGCTAGACCGAGAATGAAACGTAGCGATAGCGAAGTGGAATGTAGGGATAGCAGCGTGTAACGGCGGGGAAAAAATATAAGTCAGCCTTTGGCGTTCCTTGATTTAGGGCAAAGTGCTAACGGAGCCAACCCCGATGGCTGTGCGAAGGAGCAACCGCTGAAAAAATAAAGGGCGGCAGACATAATACTGCTGGAATGTAGTGTAGCGTAGTTTACGGAGCGAAACGGAATGAAGCGGTATTGTGGATGCATAAGCCCTGCCGAACGCAGGAAGAGACCGTGTGAAGATGAGGAACGAAACAGCGCAAAAAAATAGCTGCTTATTTTCAAGCTGCTGTTTTTTTTAGTGCTGTGAAGTGTCTGTGGAACGGAGGGAAACCTAAGTATTGAATTGAAACAATAAATTACATATTTACCGAAAATGTTCTTATGAAAATATAAGGTTGACCGACTGGAACAGCCGAACGGAACAAAGGGAACGACCGAAGAGAGACCGCTTGTTTGTAGCTTCTCCAATTACTTTTCTACCGAATGAATGGAATGTGTTAACCTCAATATCAATATTCATTTTCTGCTTGATACGATGTTTCATTTCATCACTAGCCTTTTTTGTAAATGTTATTAGTAATATGTCCTCTGGATCAACCTTGAAACGGTCTATAACGTAGACTACCTTACCTGCAACAGTTGTGGTTTTTCCACTACCTGCACCTGCAATAACTAAGTTGTTATCTTCATCCTTAATAACTGCTAAACGCTGCTGTTCATCTAATGACTGACCTTCAATATTTGAAAAAAGTGTATCGCATTCTTTTAATTCTCTTTCAATAAATTTCTTGTTATAAGTGTTACGAATTGTTTCTCCAGTATTATAGTTGGTGCTTAGCTGCTTAACTTCCAAAACAATAGCGTTATCTAATTTTAATGTTTCAATTTTATATTTGCTTAAATCATTGTATAGGGTATTTACAGAAGCCTTCCAGATAAATAGTTTATTGTTATTGAAATACCCATCTTTGAATGAAATGAATTTGCCAAACTTCTTATTAGCCAATAAAATATCTTGGTACATTCCTTCTACAATCACTTTCTCCTTTAGCCTCTTGGCTTCTGCCAATTCAAAACGTATTCTTTCTTCCTTTTGGCGTTCTTTTTCAAGTCTTTCAGCTTCTATTTTTTTTTGAAGTGACTTTTTATTTTGCTGAACATATATATATGACAACAATATAGCACCTAATACTATGAATGTGATGGTTGAAATATTCATTGGAAATTAAAAATAATTATAGTTTAGAAGAATTTATCGTCCTTTCAAAATCATCACATAATTGGTTTAGAATATCTTTTGTTTCTCTTTTGAAAAATTCTCCTAAATCTTTATTCATTATTGTATATTTTCTATACAATTTATTGAAGTCAGTATAAATTTCATCTTGAGAGAATGCTGAACCATCATCTTTGATTTTTGCAATTAATCTTTTTCCCATTTCATCGGCTTTGATGAAAGTAAAAAAAGCATCAATTTTATTTTCAAAGTCTTCAATTAATTCTGCAATAGCTTCTTCTTCTTGATTGCGTTTCTCGATAACTTTTAGAATATTGTATTTATACTTGTTATCATCTGAACCGTTTGGAACTCCTTTAATTTTGTTTTTTTCTTTAACCTTATAATCTTGTGGAGCAACAATACCAATTTTGTTATCAAAGTATATTTCTACATCATCAATTTCATCTTGGCCTTTGTTAATTTGTCCATAAATGATGCTGAACTTTCTCCAAAATTGTAAAAATAATTCTTCGCTATATTTTTTATCTATTTCAATAACAAACTCTATAAGATTTAATATTTTGAAATAGTCATTTATGATTTGTTTTAATTTCTTCGCCTCTTTCTTTGAAGACATTATAAACCTCGTAAAATCATTATCTATTGCGAGAATAAGATTTATATCATCATTAGTAGTATTGTATTCTTGAAATGCTTTAAAATGCGTTTTAAATAAATCCTGGTCTTTTAATTCTTTAAGATAAATATCTAGTCTTTCTTCGTCACCTAATGGATCAAAGTCTGAAACTACAACATTACTGAAATGCTCAAAAGCTTGTTTTATATTCTTAACATTTACATTTTTATATGAAAAGTCAATAATCTTACAATCGTTCTTATATTTAGTTGTTCTATTAACTCTTGATATAGTTTGAATTGCATTAATTCCTCTAATTTCTTTGTCTAAAAATAATGTATGTAATTTAGGTTCATCAAATCCTGTTTGAAGTTTATCTACTACTATTATTAATCCGTTTTTAGCTAATTTAAAGTTTTGTAAAACTTGTTTTTCGTTTATACCATCATTAACACTATTGCTACTTGGCTGGTCTTGACTATCTGAATAAACAATATAAATAGGAGCTTCTTTAAATCTCTCGTATTTTTTCTGTTCTACTAAATCTTTGTAATGTTTATCAATCAATCTTTTGTATCTGATTGCATTTGGTATTGATGAAACTGCTAACATTGCTTTTGCAGTACCTCTAATATTATGATAAACTGTTGTTACTAATCTTTCTGCAATGAATTTCGATATAGCTTCAATTCTTTCTTTATTAGCATATATTTTCTTTTTTCGTATTGCATATTTTTTTCCTTCTTCATCAATGCCGGTATCTGTATCATCTGGAATTTCTTCATATCCGAAATCATCTTCAAAGCCTTCTAAATCATTATCAGGTATTTCAAATTGCATTTTAGAAGAAACAGGAACTATACCCCTAATTGGATTTAAAATAAAACCATCTTCAATGGCTTCTTTCATTGTATAACTATCGAAAGGTATCCAAATTTTCTCTGCTTCTGCGTATTTATTAAATTCTCCAAATCGAGCCAAAGTAATATCGCTTGGTGTAGCTGTAAAACCAATAATTAAATTCTTTTTATGAACTGTATTTGTGTAAACCTTGCTATTATCAAAACCACTTTGCAATTCATCGAAAACACTTATCATTTCTTCGTTTTGTGAACCACTATTACTTCTGTGAATTTCATCAATTAAGAAAGCAACTCTTAATTTTGATAATTTTGAAGTAACTGTACGTCTTCAAACTAATTTGGACTTTTACTAAGAGAGTGTTCTGTTAATTAATTCAAAGATAAATGTTTTTCTTTGTTAGTTGAATTTTT
>NZ_FQWB01000011.1 GCF_900129545.1 Flavobacterium fluvii
ATTGTTGCCACGAGCACGCAGAAGAAAATTTTACCCTTTAGCGTTTTTTAATGTCAAAGAACCTTTTAAATAAATCATTTTCAGAAGAAAAAAAGGAAAAAAAAGAAAGCCATTCGTTCAAGTGGAAGGTTTCAAAAAAGCAAGTTTTTTTGATAAAATACTACCCGAATGGGTGGAGATTTTATCAAAAACCGGAGACTTGAACTTGCTTTTTTGTAAACATGGAACTTACCTTTGCCTTCTTTTTTTTATTTTTTTTATTTTCTTTTTAACCGATGTTTTACCATTACTAACCCATCCAAAAAAAGTTTTCTTAAAAGAGGAATTTCTTGGAAAGGGTATGGATTTTTAAAACAGAAAAAGAAATATCAAATCCATTCCAATTATTTTTCTGTTTTAAAAATCCATACTCTTTCGTGGACTTGATTTTGTGAGTGCAGACCATTGCTTTATTGGGGTTTTAATTTTTAGGAATCAACGTTGTAAGTGATGGTCTGCACTCACAAAAACAATGAAAAACAATGCGTAGTGCGATAGGGGCAGTAGCGCAGGCAAGTGTATTGTTTTTTTTTTTGCTGACTGGGGTGCTTCTGATTGCTTTCGTGGAAAAGCTGGTGCCTGATATAGTGTTGAGAGTACAAAAGGAGGAGGGATTTAAATTAGGACGGTGTGGCAACTGCTTTTCCGGAAAAGCAATTACCACTTATTTTGTGGCAAATAAAAAAACAATACTCTTGCTGGCCTTTTGATTTTGTGTGTAGAAAAAATGGCTTTTACCCTGGGCAAATCAGCTATACATCAAAGCCATTTTTTCTACTCACAAAATCAATGCAAGAACTTCCGATTTCAATACCAAGTTGCTAAAAACCATCAAGTATTATAAGCGAAAAGGAATCGTCAATTTTGGATTGAGCTTCTACGGAATTAGTATTAGTGGTTTGTGAAGGGCAGCTTCTTGAGGGGCTGTCCCTCGACTGCGCTCGGGATGACCAAAGTTATTACCGCCGCTCAAGAAGTTGTCCTGGAGCAAACCACCGGCGCGTTGGGGAGCGGCTGTTTTACATAAATGATATTATAACTTCGTCGCAAAAACCAAAAAAACAATATAAAAACTTTGTGATGAATTATAATACTCAATTATGTAACACAGCTTGGGGAAAAAATTACTGGCGCAAGTTGCGAAGCGTACGTGTTTTTTCTAAAAACTGTGCCAGTAATTTTTTTAGGAGCGTGGGGCAGGAGTGGCCACTGAAATTCAAAACGTCCTTTTACCAGCGAACGGAAGATGTTCTTTTTAATGAAAACGTAATTAGCGAAATGAAGCAAACAAAGACCTGAGTTTAGGAATACTTGGACTAAACGAAGGTTTTGTGCAGCTGAATGAGATAATGAGGTAGTTAAAGTGATTTTCTTTTTGTGGCATATTTTTTGTCATTATTCTTATGAAAAACAATGCGAAGTTGGCCAGAAGATACGTTTTTTAATATAAAACTTGTTTTTTGGTACAAGAGTTGTATATTTGCAAAGTCATTTCCCTAGGGAAAAGGACCTGGTCGGCCACAACACCTTAGTTGTGGCATTTTTATTTTACCCTGTTTGAGTATTTGTCTTCGTAGTATTTTTGGTTTCTGTCGTCATCAATATGAAAACAAGTAACTATTATGTAGTTGGGGCTTATTTTTTCCATTACAACTAAAAAACATCCTTCTTTGAACCAAAAGTAGTCTCTTGTTTTACCATCTGCTTCCAAAAATTGAAAACAAGTTATATCATCAGTATCTTTATTTTCCAGTATTGGTTTTATCCAATGAATTTTGTTCGCTCTTTTTTTATCAAAACATCTTTTTCCCTTTGGCCCTCTTGTAATAATTTTCACAAAAGTGTGTGGGTATTTTTCGTAACCTTTTTCTTTTGAATTTCTAATATCTATAATTACCTTACAATTTGAAAAATAAAATTCATTATCAATAAAATCGGTTTTGAATAATTGAAAAAGTTCTTCTAGATGTTCAGGTGAAGGATCTATTCCTAAATTGGGTATGTGATCATCCAAGTCTAATAAATCCATTATAGTTTTATTTTAGGTTGGTGATCAAAAATATTGAACTTTGTTTCCCAAGGTTCTGTTCCTTCTTCAAGATTAAAACCAGATTTGGCTTCTAAATATTGAATAAAATCCATTTTGCTTTGAGTTGGATTTTCAATATTCTTCATTACTACTCTTGTTTTATATGTGATTGCTCCAATAAAGAAATCGGCTAATTGAAAGAAGTTATTGTCGTGAGAATGTAAATGTTGGAATTGTCTGAATGGACTTTTACCTTTGTATTCATTTTCAAAAACTTCATTGATTTTTTTTAGCTTTTCTCTTCCACGAGTATTTTGAATGTCTATAAAAACCCTGTATTCATCTCCATTACTATTGTTTGGTCGTAATAAATAATAGGTCATTTTATAATAGAAATTGTCGTGAGAACCCTGGTTGAAATCGGCATGATTTAGACGCTCTTTGTATTTGACCAAAACACAGCGAAATTGCAATGAAGACAGGAAGAAATAATCTACTAATTCTTTGTATAATGTTGTTCTTGCATTTGAAAATTTATTCCATTTCAATTCTGACTTTTGATTGTGTTTTTTAAGTATTTCATTGAATTTTTTTTGTAATTCATCATACTCATTCATTGGTACTTTGATGTATCCGATGCACATTACCGGAATATTGTCGTGTTCTAAATGACAACTTTCATCTATATAAAAATCATATTTATTGTTCATTATAAATTCTATGAGTATAGGTTTAATTTAATTGACTGTTTGTAAAAATTAATGAATGAATTTTAAAGATTCAAATGAAAACATATCCACAAAAATATAACAAAAAAGTTAATAATAAATTACTCTATTTTCATAATTCAATATAGTTTGATATGTGATTGCGTTTAACTCTTAAACTTTTTTATGCAGAATTTCGTATATCTTATGGAACAATACTATTTTTTGAATATTGATTTTTCTATATCTTTGTATTATGGATAAAAAAGTAGAGCTTAAAAATATTGTCAAGAGTTGTGAGATCCGTTTTGATCGCGGAACATCAGATACTTGGAAACATGGCGATTTTAATGATTTTAGCCGTGAAATTCAAAAAGAGACCAAAGTCAATATCAGCATTAACACGCTGAAGCGAATATTCGGGAAAATGTCTGTGGAAAATGATTATCTGCCACAGCAAGCCACCATTGATTGTCTTAAAAAGTATAGTGGATACCTTCCTTCAGAGGATAGCGATAATCAACTAATTAATCCGGAATCTACTATCAATGGCGATTCTACTACTAATAGCAGCCCTATTATTAAAAACGATCCCAGTATTTTAAAGTCCCCCTTTTTTTTATGGGGTATTTTAATCGTTTTGGTGGTCTTTTTTAGCTTGTTCTTTTTTGTGAAAGAAGAGGACAATAATTTAGGAACAATCAAAATTTCCAATACGGAAGGACTCTTGCCGAAAACCGTTTTTTTTGATTTACAATTACCCAATGTCAAGGATAGTCTTTTTATGAGTTTTGGGGATAAATCACCTTTGATTCATCTCGAGCGAGACCTCACCAAAATATCCCATGCTTATTTATTTCCAGGAGTTTTTAAAGTCGACATTAAAAAATCTGACAGTGTTTTGGTTAGAACAAAAGTATATGTTCCTTCAAACAAATGGCTGGGTTTAGGTTTTTTTCGCCAACATGACATTCCTAATAGTTATTATGCTTTTCCAGCAGTAAAAAAAGGAAATGACAGTCTTTTTCATATATCCAATGAGCAATTGCAAAAAGCCGGATTAGACACCATAAAATCATACTTTACCCGATTGTGTAATTTTACTCCAATAAATAATCATTCAGATAATTTCATATTTGAAACTACTTTTAAGAAAACAATCCCTCAAAAGGGAATTTATTGTAACAGTATGCGGTTTCAAATTTCGGGGATTGATAACATGATTCGTTTTAATTTTGTTAGCCCAGGTTGCAGTTCAAAAGTGTTAAATGTTATCAGCGAGCAATATCCTAAAGGAACCGATAGCGATTTATCTCAATTTGTTCTTGATTTGGAACAATGGAATACCGTTAAATTAATCAATCGGAATAAAAGCATAAAACTTTATGTAAATGATAAATTGATATATAGAGGAATTTATAAAGAATCTGTGGGTGATTTAAGAGGTGTATTTGTAGAATTTGAAGGCAATGGATATGTCAAAAATTGCAGTTTGAAATCTTTGGACGGGAAAATTTTATATAATTTTTAGTTAAATCAATCGGTTGTATTTGTTTTAAATTACTGTTTTTCAACGACTTGCGTTGTCCATAGTTTTGGGTAAAGTTTGGTCAAGTCAATAATTCTTCTTTACGTTAAATTCGGTTAGTTTTGATACTTTATCAATATAATCAATTTTAATTATGAATTTACGTGCATTTCTAGCAATTATATTGCTATTCGCAAATTTACATGTTTTCGCCCAGGAGCGCATTAATCTAAATGGTAACTGGCTCTTTGCATTGGCCAAAACCGAAGTAGAGGCTGATCGGTTGTCTAAATTTTACGGTGATAAATTTAACAGCAGCAGTTTTAAGCCAACTCCCGTACCTTCAAACTGGGCGGTTCAGGGCTACGAAGAACCAGTTTATAGGGGGTTTAAAGATGATAAAGCCAAAGATGATAATGCCGTAGATGATAAAGTTGAGGATGAAAAAGCCAGCGAAGGCTTTTATTTACACGACTTCAAAGTCCCGGCTGATTGGAAGGGAAAGAATATACAGCTTCATTTTGGCGGAGTGTGGTCATCAGCCGAAGTATGGCTTAACGGAAGTTTAATTGGAACCCACCATGGCGGATACACCTCATTTACCTTTGATGTTGATGGCAAAATCAAGCCGGGAGAGTCTAATCGGCTTGCTGTGCGCGTGCGTCAAGTAAACCAAGATTACAAATTTGATGTTTATGATGATTGGACAATGGGAGGCATCTATCGCGATGTTACTTTGGAAGCCATGCCTAAAAAAAGATGGATTGATGGTATTGTCGTAAAGACCGATTTTGACAATTTATTTCAGGACGCTGACTTGAAGATAAATGCCATGGTGGGTGACAAAAACAAGGAAACACTTCCTGGTAATTATCCAAGCCCAGGGGAATCTTATACAATAAGGGCTATACTGTCCACAAAAGAGGGGAAAGAGGTAGGGCGTCAGGAGATTGTAGTTCCTGGACATACATCAACAAGTAGAGAAGTACTAATGACCATGCGTGTGAAAAATCCTCAACATTGGACGGCAGAGACTCCCAACCTCTACAATTTACGTATCGATCTTTTGGAAAAAGGTAAGGTAACACATTCCCGCACTGAACGAGTAGGATTTCGGGAGATTTCCACCGATGGCGGTGTTTTCAGGATTAACGGACAAGCGGTCAAACTTCGCGGCATAAATAGGCATGATGAACATCCTGATGTAGGTCGTGCGACTACACGAGAACATTGGTTGCAGGATCTCAAACTGATGAAAGAAGCAAACATTAATTATATTCGTATGGCTCACTATGCCCATGCGCA
Source organism: Flavobacterium fluvii (assembly GCF_900129545.1). Taxonomy (GTDB): domain Bacteria; phylum Bacteroidota; class Bacteroidia; order Flavobacteriales; family Flavobacteriaceae; genus Flavobacterium; species Flavobacterium fluvii. The sequence continues at coordinate 5,609 of NZ_FQWB01000011.1, forward strand.
AGGATTCGTTGAATTGTGCGATGAGTTGGGGATGTACGTTGGTGAAGAGGTCTCACTTGGAGGTGGAGGAGACCTTATGTATGATCCATCTTTTTCTGGAGCGGTATTGCAACGTTCGTATGAGACAATTGTTAGGGATATCAATAGGCCTTCTGTTATTTATTGGTCAACCGGAAATGAAGACGCTTTAACCACGCTACATTTGGCTTCCGTGAAATTAATTAAAGCTTTAGATCCGACTCGTCCCGTACTATTGCCTTGGCGTGCAGAAGAGTGGCTTCCGACAGAAGTTGACATTCTCGCACCTCATTATTGGCAGCCACAGGAATATGACAAATTGGCAAGCAAATCCAATCGTCCAATAATTTCTACTGAATATACGCATTCTTTCGGAGTTGATGGATTTGGAGGTTTAGAAGCACGCTGGAAAGCATTGACCCAACATCCTTCTGGAGCTGGAGCTGCTATTTGGATGTGGGCAGATCAAGGAATTAAAACACCAGTTTTGAGGCCCAAAGATAAATCCGGAAAGCTGAGCGAAGGTGATGATTATCTTCGAATTGATGATGCGGGTTGGGACGGTATTGTTGATTCATACCGAAATTTAACCCGTGATTATTGGGAAACCAAGGCTGTATATGCGCAGGTTTACCCTGCCGTGAACAAGGTGTCTTTTACTCCTGGAGAGGCATCGGTAAATATTCCCATTCAAAATGATTTTGATTTTACGGATTTGAGTACCATAAAAATTGCCTGGTCTATTCGAGAAGATGAAAAGGTACTGGCTTTAGGTACTGGTACAATCGAAGGGAAACCACATGCTGTATCTAACTTTAAATTACCATTGGAGAAACTGGCTTCTATTAGTGCTGGAAAAACTTATTATGCCTGGTTTATTTTTACCAATGCAGAAGGGGCGGAGATTCACCGCAAAGCGGTTGAACTCTCTTCTCGAGTGCATCAATCTCCAAAGACTTCTTCTCCAGGAAAGTTGTCTGTGACTAAAGCTGAAGTAGTTACTGTTGATGCTGGCGATGCACGTTATATTTTTAGCCCTAAAACGGGTCAGCTGGTATCAGGAAGTTTAAAGGGAAAAGTGCTAGTTAAAGATTTGAGACCAGCAATATGGCGTAAATTGGATAGGGCAGAAGTTAGCGTAGTAGGTAAAAATGATGCTAGAGATGCAGTCGATCTTAATCGCTATACCCAATCGGTAACAGCTTGGAATATTGAAGAAAACCAGTCCAGTGTAGTTATTAATGCAACGGTGAACTATTTAGTGGACAGTAAAAATCAATTTACCACAATTTATCGTTATTCAATTGGTACAGATGGAAAAATGGAAGTTCATTATCAGATTCAAACCAAAGTGACGGTGCCTTGTTTGCCAATTGTAGGAATGGCAGCCGATGGGGTACAGGAACTAAATCGCTTGCAGTGGTTTGGTCTTGGGCCATATGACGCCTATGTCAACAAACAGTCCGCACCAATTCTGGGAGTATGGGGAGGATTAAATAAAGATAAAGAAACCGACGGAACGAAGGTGATGCGTTGGGTAGAACAAAGTGGCACAATTGGTAGCGTGCGCATTTCAAATTTGGGTTATTTGGAACATGATGTCACTAAACCGGAAACTGTTTACATCTTGTCTGGGGTTTTAGGAAGACCAGAGAAAGGACGTAAGCCAGATGAATCCATACCACAACTTCGGACAGATACTGGAAAACCTTTCGTGGGTGAATTCAAAATTGAATTAAAGAATAGTTATACTGTTTTGACATTATTGGAAGAGAGAAAATAGGTTCTAGGAAATCAATATTATAACACTTTGATATGTATAAGTTAAACGGGCAGTTCAATTTGAGCTGCCCGTTTAATTTTTGGTTAAACCTAAATCCGTATTTAAAATCATTTCTGATAAATTAAATATATATCATTTTATAAAGTTCATCCTATTTTAGACAGTTAAGTTATGGATAAAAGGAGATTTTGGACGATTTATGGGGTGTGTTTGTTGAATAAGATTGTGCGGAGATGTAAAAAAAAGGGACTTAAAATCTTTATAAAGCAAATTTTTATATCATTTTTAGTCAAATCAACAATTATATATTTTGTGTTTATGTCTCTGTCTATAAGCTTTTTGAGTTGCCCATGTTTTTGGGTAAAGTTTGGGTAAACTTTGGATTTTCGGATTGATTTATGGTTGTGTTTGCTTGTATATATTTGTTTTATTCAAATTTCAGATTAGAATTCTATTGATGTTTTTTACAATCAAGCAATTTCAACACTAAATTTTAAGTACGCTATTGTCCTGTTTTTTTATTTTTCTGAACAGATACAAATGTCTTTTTTTAGATTGGGAACAAAATGAATCATTAAATGGAACTCTAAACTATTAACAATAGGTTATAGTAAAATTTAATGCCACAAACAATCTATTTGATACGAACGGACTTTATGTCTATAAAGTACTTCTATAATAACCATTTTACAAATAAAAATTAACCAATGAAAAGATTATTAAGATTGCCAGATTTGTTGAGACTTTCTTTAGTGGTTTTGACTGCTTTAGTGTTTCAAAACTGTACTCCAGAAAAGATAAAAGAACGTACTGACGAAACTCTTAACATGACCGATTATTTAAGAGCTAATCCAGAGTATTCCATGTTCTTGGAAATTCTTAATATTACTAATTATGCTTCATTTATGAATACTTATGGTACTTATACCTTGTTTCTTCCGACCAATGAAGCAGTGAAACAATATTTAAATGATGTAGGTGTCAGTTCATTGAAAGATGTGCCATTGGCGGACTTGCAAAATATAGCTAAAATACATATTTTGGACCAGAAAATAAATACTACCTCTTTTTCCGACGGCAAGATAGCAGCACCGAGTATGTATGGCCAATATTTAATAACTGGAGCAGCCAACATCAATGGCGTTTCTTATACAACTGTCAATAAAACATCAAATATCGTCGCTTCCAACGTAGAAGTAGGTAATGGTGTTATTCATGTTATTGATAAAGTGTTGCGTGTTGCCGACAAGACCTTGGCGCAGACTATTGAAGCCGATGCAAATCTTTCTTTATTTACCGAAGTTCTAAAGGCTACTGGATGGTATGACAAATTAAATCAACCTCTTTCTTATGATCCCAATAAGGAGGGGAGTCACTTGACCGTTTTGGTGCAAACCAATGAAGTGTTTAGTAAATCCGGTTTTACTACTTTGGATGCTTTAAAAGCGAAATATAGCACATCAGGAGATCCCATGAGTGCAACAGATGGTTTGAATCTATTTGTACAATACCATATAGTGCCTAAATTAAATTACCAAGCCGATTTTGCAACAACACCAGTCTTTGTAACAAAAGCACCTCTTGAAGTTATTAGTAGCAAATTAATTAAAGGCCAGATATATTTAAATCGTGATGAGTTTGCCGGTGTACTTGAAGAAGGTGTTGCCATTGTAAGAGAACTTAGTGATATCACCTGTTCCAATGGCGTATTACATTGTGTAGATGGACACTTCTCGATTGTAAAACGTCTTCCTATGCCTGTGTATTTTGATCTTTGTAATCAACCAGAATTTGCGGCCAATGTAGCTAACTATAGAAAACCCGGAGGTATACAATTTGGTTATGCATTAGGTGGCTTTAGTGAAATCACTTGGGAAGGTAGTAAGACACTTAAGTTTAGCTGGGTGCCAAATAATGACGCCTGGAATGGAGATCAAGTGGAAGTTGAACGTCTTCGCCCAACAGGGCTAAAAATGGTCACCTTTACCACTCCAGTAATTATTAAAGGACGTTATAAGATTTGGGTCTCTTATCGTAGCAATGGTTCTGCTTCTAATGAAGTAAAGGCATTTTTTAATGGCGTACAACTATCGAGAACAATAAATCTCAGAGAAACGGCAAACAATCCAAATGGGACAGGTGCCATAACAGACAGAGTACTAGAGTCTCAAGGTTATAAACGACCAATGTATCCCTTTAAAGTCACTTCCATAAATTCTAGACTGGTTGGTATTGTTGAAGTAGAAACTACGGGGAGGCATAAATTTACTTTGCATTCAGATGCCGATGGCGGTCAAGCTTGGTTTGATGTTGTTGAATTCCGTCCTGTAGACATGGATCAGATTTGGCCAAAATTTAAAGGTGGTTTAGCAGGTGCAGGTGGATTTGTGACTAGAGCAGAGGCTCCAACGGATAATTAATTAAAACCCTATGGGTACTGCGACCTAGTGTTGAAATCAGCATCAACAAGACGTTTTAGAAAATAGTGTCGAAAGATAATAGGAGAGACTATCGTACAGATTTTTAAATTTAAATAACCCTATAATAGATAGAAATCTATTATAGGGTTATAGTTTACAAAAAAAGGTAAAGTAATGAAGACTTAATTTTTTTTAATCTTTATTGCTAGATTTGTGATTAATATCGTGTAACATACTTCAGGTAGTTCTTTATATCATATTGATATAGCCTTACTATTTGCAAGTTGAATTTCGTCTTGAAAAAATGTTTGGAAAGTCATTTGTTTTATTTTGTTTCTTGCTTTTCAATTTGTCTGTATCAAATTGTTTGGGGCAAGACCTTTTTTTTGAAAAAATTTCCAGTCGAGAAGTAACTCCCGTCACTCAAATACATGGTATTGCCAAAGATTCCATAGGGTATATTTGGTTTGGAAGTTGGAATGGGGTTTATCGTTATGATGGAAAAACATTTGACTTTTTTTACCACAATCCAAAAGACAAAAATTCATTACCCAATAATCGAATACGCAATATTGTTTCCGACAAGAAATTAGGGCTTTGGTTTTTTACCTTCGACAGAAAATATGTGCGATTTAATTATCAGTTAAATTCGTTTAAAATTGTTGCCGATACTAAAGTACCCAAGATTATAATTGAGAAGCTGGGCACCAAATCAAATGAGTTAAATAAAAACCGAATTGTAAATGGGAAAAGGTATATTTTATCTTCACACCTTTTTACTTCCCAGGATATAAAAACAGGTAAAAAATATCGTTATACGGCCAGCATCAATCGTCCAGGACAATTATTGGATGATTTTATCACTGATTTTTTTATAGATGATGAAAATATTATTTGGCTGGGCACCAGAGGAGGTAGTGTGTATAAAGCCAATCCAAACAGAGATCCTTTTGAATTACATTACACTTATAGAAAGGATATTAAAGACACACAATTAGCTACTGTTAAAGCCATTTTAGAAGTAGATAATAAACTATGGTTGGGCACTGATGACGGAATACTGATTTATAATAAAGAAGGGTTGGATTACAATCATCCTTTTTATAAATCGAATAGCCAAGTTAAGAATGCGCGTAGTTTTTTTAAGGATAATAAAGGCAGAATTTGGATAGGTGGTCGCAACGGATTGGAATGCTATGATCCCAAAAGCAATCAATGCAAGGTTGTAATCAATAAGACACTATGTCCAAAGTTGGAAAATTGGTCCGTGTATGCCTTGGAAGTATCCGGGAATACTAATTTGTGGGTAGGGTTGTACAACGGTATTGCTTGTATCAATCTAGCCAATGATACAATCAGCTTTCATAATTTAGCCGGTACAATCCATAATGGCAGTGTCATGGATATTTTATCCGTTGACGGTCGTGAATTGTGGTTGGCAACCGAGGGAAGCGGCGTTATTCGATTAAAAATAAATGCCAAGGGGAAAATCTATGATAAATTAGCGCTAAATACTTTTGACAAGCATCTTGAAAATAATATTTCAGGAAATATTGTTTATGCCCTGCATAGAGACAAACGAGGAGCAATTTGGGTTGGTTCCAGTGAAGGACTGAATAAAATTTACACGAACACCAATCCGATGCGAATTGAAAAAGTACAATTACAATCGGATAGTCCCAGTATTTATATTTCTTCCATAACAGACGATGTCAAAGGAAATCTTTGGATAGCCCATAAACAAGGCGTTTCCATGATTGATGTTGCCACGAACAAAATTTCCAATTATAGAAAAGAAGACCAGTTTGGATCATGGACTTTTACAGAAAGAGCTTTTTATAAGAATCCAGCAAACCAGAAAATATATTTTGGGGATCAAAATGGTTATCTTTCTTTTCGTCCAAATGAAATCAAAACGAATTCCGTTAATGACAAATTGATTTTCAAAACCTTGTATTTGTCCAATGAAAAAGTGATTCCGATGGATACCATCAACGGGCAAACGGTTTTGAACAAAGATTTATCGCAAACCCAATTGATTGAGTTGGATTATGAAAATAGAAGTTTCACAATAGAATTAGCTTCATTTAATTATGGCAACACGAACAAGATGGTTTATGAATATATCTTGGAAGGCTATGAAGACAAATGGACGAAGACCAATAGCAGTAAAATTACGTATAATAAACTACCTCCGGGTGATTATGTTTTCAAGGCTCGTGTTGTTTCTCCAAATGACACAAAATCGCCAATAAGGGTATTGGAGATTGATGTAAATGCGCCTTGGTATGGAACCTGGTGGGCTAAAATGTTTTTTTTAGGCTTGTTGGCAGCAATAGTTTTTTGGCTTTTTAAGGCTATATTGTATCGGGATCGTTTGAGAAACGAAATTAAAATGGAACGTCTTAATGTTGAAAGACAGGAATCTTTAAACAAAGAGAAAATAGAATTTTTTACCAATATTTCCCATGATTTAAAAACGCCATTATCCCTGATTGCCGATCCTTTAAAACGCATTCAGGACAATAAAGTGGCACCGGAAGACAAAGAAATTTATTTTTCCATTGTCAATAGAAATATAAATTATTTGACCAAGTTGATTCACCAAATATTGGATTTCCGTAAATCGGAGATGGGTAAACTGAAATTAAATCCCACAGATCAAAATTTCAACCTTTTTATAGAAGAATGCTATACTTCGTTTCAATTTATAGCTGTAAAGCGAAATATAACACTTAGGCTTCAGATAGACAAAACGCCTTTGTATTGTTCTTTGGATTTTGAAAAAGCACAACAGATTATTGTGAACATAGTCTCCAATGCTTTTCAATATACCTCAGACGGAGGATTAGTGATGCTTTCTGCGGGTCTTAATAAGGAAAAACAGGCTTTGGAAATAGTGGTTGAAGACAATGGAGTGGGGATAAATGCGGCCGAATTAGAAAAAATATTCGAACCATTCAACACTATTGGGTCTAGTCCTTATCATGGATATTCCTCCGGAATTGGATTGTCTTTAACAAGAAATTTAATTGAGCTTTTAAAGGGAACGATATCAATAGAGAGTACTCCTGATAAAGGAACTAAAGTAATGATCAGCCTGCCTTATATTACAGCTACAATGGAGGATAGTACTCCTGTTAAAGTTGAAGAGAATTATCAAAATAAGGATAATCAGGAAAAGGATACGGAACAAACTTCTTTTGAAAGTGCCAAGCCTACGTTGCTTATTGTAGAAGACAACCTGGATGTGCAAACTTATTTGAATAAAGAATTAGGGAAAGAATATTCCTTGATTCAGGAATATGATGGAAAGAAAGGACTTGAGGCTGCGATAAAGTACATACCGGATATTATTGTTTCCGATATTATGATGCCGGAAATGCAGGGAACAGAATTTTGCAAGGAACTTAAAGGCAATAAAAACACCAGCCATATTCCGCTAATTTTTTTAACGGCGAAAGGCTCTGATGAAAACCAAATTGAAGGATATAATCTGGGAGCAGAGGCTTATGTCATGAAACCGTTTAATGTAGATGTTTTAAATGCACAGATAAAAAGTGTGTTAGAGAACAGAAACATTTTGCAAAACAGGCTTGCGGGTATCAAAAAGATTGACCAATTGCAACAAGAGGTAACAGATTTGGATAATGATTTTCTTAAAAAAATGATTGAAATAATTACTCTCAATATAGAAGAAACTGATTTTAGCGCTGAGGAATTGGCACAAGCATTGGGTATTAACGAAAGACAGCTGTACCGTAAAATGAAAGGAATATCTGGAAACACGGTTCATGAATTTGTTACCAAAGTTAGAATGAATAAGGCCGAAGAGCTTCTCAAGAATTCGGATTTAAGTATATCGCAGATTGCCTATAAGGTTGGTTACTCAGAACCTTCAAATTTTTCACGTACTTTTTCTAAACATTATGGTTGTAGTCCTTCACAGTATTTAAAATAATTTGTAATAATCTGTGATAAAATTTATGGTTAAAGTAGTACTTTTTGAGGTTTGGTTATCTCTGTTTTTTTACTGCTTTAGAATCTGCTGAATCTGCGTGAAAATGATGGCATGGAGATTTGTCCTATTTTTTAAAATTTTACTCTTGTTTTGTAATGTTAGGTTGCCAAATTCAGGAGTCATAGCTAATTTTACCCAACTATATTCTAGTTGTTTCTTTCACTTTTAGTTTCTTTTTCTGTCAGATTGAGCTATTTTATATCTTATTTAGTGATTTGTCGGAATATGAATAGTAATGTCGGTTTATGATAATTCAAAATAAGGCAAGGAATCTAAATTTGTAAATGCGTATAGCAATGAATGCGCCATATAAGATAGATTAACAGATTAAAACAATAACAATTTAACAAATGAATTTGAAAGGAGTTTTATACGCATTCAGTTTTGTAATGCTGTTTGCAAATACAGTAAGTGCACAGGACAATAAATCAGTTAAGGAAAAATACAACTTTAATTACGGTTGGAAATTAAATGTTGGTGCTGTTGAAGAAGCTGAAAAGCCAGGGTTTAATGATCAAAAATGGACAGTTGTCAATCTTCCCTATGCCTGGAATCAAGCCGAGGCGTTTAAAAATGATATAAGGGACTTGTCCACAGGAATTGCCTGGTATCGCAAGACCTTTCAATTGCCCAAAGATTCTAATGACAAGAAAGTTTTTATCGAGTTTGAAGGAGTTCGTCAAATGGGAGAAGTATATCTTAACGGCACATTTATAGGGCGACATGAAAATGGGGTAATGGCTTTTGGTTTCGACTTGACTCCTTATGTAAAACCGTATCCACAGGAAAACGTGATTGCAGTAAAAACGGATAATGATTGGGAGTATAAAGAGAAGCTTACAGAATCCGAATTCCAGTGGAACAATATAAGATTTAATGCCAATTATGGAGGTATTCCAAAGAATGTGTTTTTGCATATTAAATCCAAGGTATATCAAACCCTTCCTCTTTTTTCTGCATTGGGAACAACAGGAACTTATGTGTACGCAACAGATTTTAATATTACTCAAAAGAAGGCGGTTATCAATGTTTCTTCTCAGGTAAAGAATGAACTTTCAATACCCGTTAAAGCGCAATTGAAAGTAAACGTGGTGGATATGCAAGGGAAAGAAGTAGCTTCCTTTTTGGGAGATTCATATACCGTAAATGCAAATGAAAAAACGGATTTGAAAGCATCCAAAGCCTTGAGTAATTTGAATTTTTGGAGCTGGGGCTATGGTTATTTATACACTGTTACTTCTGAAGTATTGGTTGACAATAAATCAGTTGATAAAGTTGTTATTCGCACAGGATTCCGTAAATCCAAATTCGAAAAAGGAATGGTGTATCTGAACGACCGAATAATTCAAATGAAAGGTTATGCGCAACGAACCAGCAACGAATGGCCTTCGGTGGGAATGTCTGTTCCGGCCTGGATGAGTGATTACAGCAATAGTCTGATGGTAAAGAGCAACGGAAATCTGGTACGATGGATGCACGTGACTCCTTGGAAACAAGACATTGAATCCTGCGACAGGGTAGGTTTGATACAGGCGATGCCAGCTGGAGATTCAGAGCAGGATGCTAAAGGGAGGCAATGGGGACACCGTACCGAGTTGATGCGAGATGCCATTATATACAATCGCAACAATCCAAGTATTTTATTTTACGAATCAGGAAATGAAAGTATTTCGGAGGAGCATATGAAAGAAATGCTGGCTATCAGAAATACTTATGATCCTTATGGAGGCCGTGCCATAGGATGCAGGGAAATGCTGGACAGCAAAACAGCTGAATACGGAGGGGAAATGCTGTACATCAACAAAAGTGCAAAACACCCTTTGTGGGCTATGGAATACAGCAGGGACGAAGGCCTGCGTAAATTTTGGGATGAATTTACACCGCCTTATCATAAAAATGGAACTGGAGGAACCACCCCTCAAAATTCTATTGGTGCAAAAGCAGTAAGTGATGCCACTGCATATAACCGTAATCAGGACACGCATGCCATTGAAAATGTAAAGCGGTGGTATGATTATTGGGAAATGCGTCCAGGTACCGGAGAGCGTGTGAGTTCAGGAGGAGTCAATATTGTTTTTAGTGATTCCAATACGCATTACAGAGGACAGGAAAATTACAGAAGAAGCGGTGAAGTCGATGCGATGCGGATTCCAAAAGATAATTTTTATGCCCATCAGGTAATTTGGGACGGCTGGGTGGATACCGAAAAACCTCAGGCACATATTGTGGGACATTGGAATTATGAAAAAGAACTAATCAAAGATATTACGGTAATTTCTTCTGCCGATGCAGTAGAACTGTTTGTCAACAATGTAAGTCTGGGTAAAGGAACACAAAGCAAAAGGTTTTTGTTTACATTCAAAGGTGTTCAGTTCAAACCAGGAACTATCAAAGCTGTTGGCTACAATAAATCAGGAAAACAAGTTTGTGAAAACGAAATTAAAACCGCAGGACAGCCTTTTGCTCTTAAATTAAGTAAAATAGAAAGACCGGGAGGAACTTTGGCGAATGCTAATGATTTAGTTATTGTGCAAGTGGAAGTTGTGGATGATAAGGGAAACCGCTGTCCTACCGCGCTGGATATGATCGATTTTGAAGTAAAAGGGCAGGGTACTTTTGTGGGCGGTATTGCTCAGGGGCCAGATAATTATATTGGAGCCAGCAGTCTTCCTGTAGAATGCGGCGTGAATCGAATTATGGTGAAATCTACGGAAACAGAGGGGTCAATTACTATTAAAGCTTCTTCAGGTTCGCTAAAAAGTGATGCGATTTCTGTTAAAACAGTAAAAACCGATTTAGGGAAATTGTCTATGAATCTGCCGAATGAAAATCTGCCGTCTTTTACAGAAAAAGGACCAACTCCTGCAACTCCATCTTTCAAAAAAACGAGACTGCCGATAGCGATTGCTAGGGCTACAACCGATTCGAATCAAGCTGATGCCTTTAAAAGCTATGATGATAATGAATTAACAGAATGGTCTTATGGAAAAGGTGACAATGCAATGATTGAATACGAATTAGAGCGTGAAGCCAATATCAATCAGGTAGTGATGAAACTTGCCGGATGGAAAAGCAAAAAATATCCAATTCGAATTTTAGTGGACAATAAAAAAGTATTTGAAGGTTCTACGCCTCTTAGTTTGGGATATGTAACCTTAGACGTTACACCAACCAAAGGTAAAAAGGTACAAATAGAGCTGTTGGGAAAAGCTAAAAAGAGTGATGCCATTAAACTGGTGGAAGTTACCGGAAAAGTAGATCAGGCAGGCTTAAAAGAAGGCGGTGAAACTATACAGCGATTACCAATCATCGAAGTAGAATTTTATGAACCCATTCGTTAGTCAATTTTACGATTGCAATAAAAAGATTATATAGTGTACACTATTTTGTGAATTAAAATTTAAAAAATTAGGTTATTAGTTAGTTGCCTATCAGGTATATTGGTAGTACTCTGGTAGGCTTTTTTTTGATTTGTAAAAAAATAAAAAAATATATGAAAGATTCGATTGCCATTCTTTGCGGAGGAGGTCCTGCACCAGGTATAAATGCGGTTATAAGTACATTGGTCAAAGTTTTTATCAAAGAGGATTACCGTGTAATTGGTATTCAAGAAGGTTACAGGACTATTTTTACAGACAGTCCCAAAATAGACGATTTGGATTTTGAATATGCAGATAAAATTTTTAGTCTTGGAGGTTCATCTCTGCAAATGAGTCGTTATAAGCCTAAAGACGAGGAGTTCAATACCGATTTTTTTGTAAAAAACAACGTTAAACTTTTAGTAACCATTGGAGGGGATGACACAGCTTCCACTGCCAACAGGATTAGTAAGTTTTTGGCCAGCAAAAATATTGACATCAGCAATATCCACGTTCCTAAAACCATCGACAACGACCTTCCATTGCCCGACAGGAATCCAACTTTCGGATTTCATTCCGCTAAAGATGAAGGTGTTCGAATAGGAAATACCGTTTATGAAGATGCAAGAACCAGTAAAAACTGGTTTGTGTTGTCCACGATGGGGCGCGAAGCAGGACATTTGGCTTTTGGTATCGGGATGAGTTGTCATTTTCCGATGGTGATTATTCCGGAAATGTTCAACAAGACCAGTGTTACCTTGGATAAAATTACCCGATTGTTGGTATCGACCATCATCAAAAGAAAAATAGATAATATTTCTTATGGAGTGACCATCATTAGTGAAGGTGTTTTCCATTTTATGGATGAAGACGAGATTATAAATTCAGGAATAAACTTTACTTATGACGATCACGGACACCCAGAATTGGGTAATGTGAGCAAGTCTCATATATTTAATATTTTGTTGCAGCAAAAGTTGAAAAGCTTGGGTATTGAAGTGAAGAGTAGGCCTGTTGAAATGGGATATGAACTGCGTTGTTGCCGACCTATTGGGTTTGACCTTACCTTGTGCACGTTATTGGCAATGGGCGTAAAGAAATTATTCAAACAAGGATTGACCGGTTGTTTGGTTTCTGCCAATTCCAATGGTGATATTAAACCTCTTTATTTGAAAGATTTGGAAGGATCTGACGGAAAAATTAAGCCACGTCTTGTTGATATTGATTCTGAAATGGCAAAACTTCTTTTTTCCGATTTGCATTACATTACCAAAGCCGATTATGAAAAAGCCAAACAATATGTGTCAAATCCAGAAGAATACGATTTTAATAAAATACTGGAATGGCAAGACTAAATTGCTAAAACATAAAATAATTGCAACCCATAAATTTTCGATAGCTAAATGGATTTCTTTCTGCCCAAGAGGCCGGTTGCTTTTAATGGAATCAAGCGTTGAACTTAACAATTATTCACATGAAATTTAAACACCTAAAAATCTGCGTTTCGTTGGTAATCCTACTGATGAACGCTTTAAATTCATCTGCCCAAATCAAACTGCCCAACGTTATTGGCAACAACATGGTTTTGCAAAGTAATCAGGTTGTGCCTATTTGGGGTTCGGCATCTCCTAAAAGTACAATTACTGTCAAATTCAAGGATCAGGAAAAAGAGGCTAAGACAGATGGAAAAGGGTATTGGAAAGTTAACTTGTCTGCAATGGCACCATCGTCATTACCTGCTGAAATGCTTATCACATCTGATAAAGACAGTAGTTTACGCCTCAGTAATATTTTAATTGGCGAAGTTTGGCTTTGTTCGGGTCAGTCGAATATGCGATATCGTATGAAGAGCGAGTACCAGAAACCGTTAAAAACCGCCGACAGTCTGGAGCTGGAATTATCAATTAATGAACCACAAATCCGTTTGTTGCTGACCAAAAAAAAAATAGGTGCATCGGATATAGATACCTCAGGCTGGGAGCTGGCTGAAGGTGAAGCACTAAGTAAGTTTTCGGCTATCGGTTATTTTTTTGCCAAAAATCTTCATCGAAAATTGAATGTGCCCATTGGCATAATATGTTCGGCTGTTAATGGAACCCAGATTGAACCTTGGACACCGGCATCAGCATATGAAAATAGTACTTTATTCAAAGATAAAATAGAAAATAATATCATTAATGGCGTCGAAGCTGGAAGCTTATACGAAAATATGATTAAACCTCTGGCACCTTTCGCTATAAAGGGTTTTTTATGGTATCAGGGTGAATCGAACGCAATGACCAATGATACTTTGTATGCCGATAAAATGAAAACACTCATTCACAGCTGGAGAGAAAGATGGGAAAATCCTGAACTATCTTTTTATTATGTTACTCTGGCTCCTTTTAATTATACCCGTCGTAAAGACAAGGTTGCCCATACTGTTGAGACACTTCCAATAATATGGGAGGCACAGACAGCTGCATTGTCCATTCCTAAAACTGAAATGATTCCTACTAGCGATTTAATAGATAAATTAAATGATATTCATCCTCCCTATAAATGGGAAATCGGACGGAGATTATCAAATGTTGCGTTGGCGAAACAGTATGGTTATTCCAATCTTGAATTTACAGGGCCTCGTTTTAAAGAAATGAAATTAGCTGGTAAAGATCTTGTCGTTAGCTTTTCTCATTCGGATGGTTTAAAATCAAGTGATGGTAAAGCTATCAGATGGCTTGAAGTTGCAGGGTCAGATGGTGTATTTAAAACGGCTAACGGAATAATAAAGAACAACAAACTGGTTGTTTCAAGTCCCGATATCGTGAAGCCGATGCAGCTGAGAATGGGATGGTATGAAAGTGCACAGCCCAATTTAGTAAATAATGCTGGTTTGCCAGTAACGATTTTTAGGGCAAGTGTAGATTAAAATAAATCGAATGAAATAGGTGAATTCATCTTGGGATTATTTAAAATCAAGTAGTTTAATATAGAAAACCAGTAGTTGTAAATAACTGCTTAGAAGATGTGGTGGCTTGTTTACATAGTGGGTCATTTCCATCTTTTTTCTACTTTAGAATCTGCTCCAATCTGCGTGAAAATGATGGCACGCAGATTAGAGCAGATTTTTTTAAATTAACCTATTGTCATGTATTCTTGGTTGTCAAATTCAGGAGCCATAGCTTATTTCTACCCAACAATATTCTTGTCGTTTCTTTCCCTTTTAGCTGTTTTTCCTGTCAGATTGAGCCATTTTATATCATATTCAGTCATTTGTCGGAATATGAATAGTAATGTCGGTATTTGATAATTCAAAATAAAGCAAGGAGTCTAAATTTGTGAATGCGTATAGCAATAAAATACGTCATTGAGTATAAAAGAATAATCCTAATAACAATTAAATAATGAACATGAAAAGATTTTTTTATGCATTCAGTTTCTTGCTACTGTTTGCAAACTTGGTTAATGCACAACAAAATAAATCAGACAGAGAAAAATACAATTTCAATTACGGTTGGAAATTAAATGTTGGGGCTGTTGAAGAAGCCAAAAAACCAGAGTTTGATGATCAAAAATGGACGGCTGTCAATCTTCCTTTTGCCTGGAATCAAGCCGAGGCATTTAAAAAAGATATAAGAGATTTGTCTACTGGAATTGCCTGGTATCGCAAGACTTTTCAATTGCCAAAAGATTCGAGCGACAAGAAGGTCTTTATAGAGTTTGAAGGAGTGCGTCAAATGGGAGAAGTATATCTTAACGGTACATTTATAGGGCGACATGAAAATGGTGCGATGGCTTTTGGTTTTGACTTGACGCCTTATGTAAAACCGTATCCACAAGAAAACGTGATTGCCGTAAAAACAGATAACGATTGGAGATACAAAGAGAAAGCAAGTAACTCAGGATTCCAGTGGAACGATAGAAATTTCAATGCCAATTATGGAGGTCTTCCAAAGAATGTGTACTTGCACATGAAATCAAAAGTATATCAAACCCTTCCTTTGTTTTCTACATTGGGAACAACAGGTACCTATGTTTACGCAACAGATTTCAACATTGTCGAAAAGAAAGCGGTTGTCAATGTTTCTTCGCAGGTAAAGAATGAACTTTCAACCCCCATCAAAGCGCAATTGAAAGTGAGCGTGGTGGATATGCAAGGAAAAGAAGTGGCTTCCTTTTTGGGAGATTCTTATACCGTAAATCCAAATGAAAAGAAAGATTTAAAAGCTTCCAAAGCCTTGAATAACTTGAATTTTTGGAGTTGGGGTTATGGTTATTTATATACTGTTACCAGTGAAGTGTTGGTAGATAATAAATCGGTTGACAAGGTTGCTATTACTACAGGATTCCGTAAAGCGAAATTCGAAAAAGGAATGATATACTTGAACGACCGAGTTATCATGATGCACGGATATGCACAACGAACCAGCAACGAATGGCCTTCCGTGGGAATGTCGGTTCCAGCTTGGATGAGTGATTACAGCAACAGTTTGATGGTAAAGAGCAATGGAAATCTGGTAAGATGGATGCACATAACTCCTTGGAAACAAGACGTGGAATCTTGTGACAGGGTAGGTTTGATACAGGCCATGCCGGCAGGAGATTCAGAGAAGGATGTTACGGGGCGCAGATGGGAACAACGTACCGAGTTGATGCGTGATGCCATTATCTACAATCGCAACAATCCCAGTATTTTATTCTACGAATCGGGTAATAATAGTATTTCAGAAGAACACATGAAAGAAATGTTGGCTATCAGAAATCAATATGATCCTTATGGAGGTCGTGCCATAGGAAGCAGGGAAATGCTGGACAGCAAAGTGGCCGAATATGGAGGCGAAATGTTGTACATCAACAAAAGTGCAAAACACCCTTTGTGGGCCACCGAGTACAGCAGGGACGAAGGTTTGCGTAAATTTTGGGATGATTTTACGCCACCTTTCCATAAAAATGGAACTGGAGGTACCAATCATTCAAATGCCAATGGTGCACGGTTAACCGATACCAGCGCCTATAACCGTAACCAAGATACGCATGCCGTTGAAAATGTGGAGCGTTGGTACGACTATTGGGAACAACGTCCGGGTACTGGAGAGCGCGTGAATTCTGGAGGAGTAAACATTATATTCAGTGATTCGAATACCCATTACAGAGGACAGGAAAATTACAGAAGAAGTGGCGAAGTAGATCCAATGCGAATTCCTAAAGATGGTTTTTATGCCCATCAGGTCATTTGGGATGGATGGGTTGATACCGAAACTCCTAAAGCACATATTGTAGGACATTGGAATTATGAAAAAGAAGTGACTAAAGATATCACTGTAATTTCGACTGCCGATGTAGTAGAATTGTTTGTCAATAATGTAAGTCTTGGTAAGGGCTTACAGAGTAAAAGATTCTTGTTCACCTTCAAAAATGTCCAGTTTAAACCGGGAAGCATCAAAGCTGTTGGTTACGATAAATCAGGAAAGCAAGTTTGCGAAAATGAAATCCGTACAGCCGGAAAACCTTATGCAGTTAAATTAAGTACTATAGAAAGACCGGGTGGAACTTTGGCCAATGCCAATGATTTAGCCATCGTGCAAGTGGAAGTTGTGGATGATAAAGGAAATCGTTGTCCTACGGCATTGAACATGATTGATTTTGAAGTAAAAGGACAAGGTACTTTTGTGGGCGGAATTGCGCAAGGACCCGATAATTATATTGGAGCCAGCAGTCTTCCAGTAGAATGTGGAGTCAACCGAATTATGGTGCGATCCACAGAAACGGAGGGACTAATTACTATCAAGGCTTCTTCCAATTCGCTTAAGAGTACAACTCTTGCCGTGAAAACGATCAAGACCGATTTAGGTAAATTGTCTGTGAATTTGCCAAATGAAAACTTGCCGTCTTTCACTGAAAAAGGACCAACTCCTGCAACACCATCTTTCAAGAGAGCTAGATTACCGATTGCAATTATTGGAGCCAAGACCAATTCGAATCAAGCGGATGCTTTCAAAAGTTATGACGACAATGAATTGACACAATGGTCATACGGGAAAAATGACAAGGCCGTGATTGAGTATGAATTAGAGCGTGAAGCTAATATTAGTCAAGTAGTGATGAAGATTGCCGGGTGGAAAAGGAAAAAATATCCAATTCGAATCTTGGTTGACAATAAAAAAGTATTTGATGGCTCTACGCCTCTTAGTTTGGGATATGTAACCTTGAACGTGACTCCAACCAAAGGTAAAAAAGTACAAATAGAGTTGGTAGGAAAAGTCAAAGACAGTGATGCCATTAATTTGGTGGAAATTACTGGAAAAGTAGATCAGGCAGGCCTAAAAGAAGGCGGTAAAACCATAGAACGATTGCCTATAATCGAAGTGGAATTTCACGAGCAGATTCATTAGGCAGCATAAAATTATTAACTAACCAAATTAAAATTAAACCATTTATGAAAAAATCAATATTGAAGTATTTCATATTCTTTTCCGTGCTTTTTTCTTGTTTGAGTGCAACAGCCCAAAAGAAAATTACTGGAATTGTAAAAGATGCGGTAGGGCTAACCATACCCGGGGCGAATGTCAAAATCAAGGATAAAAAAGCAGAAACCCAAACCGATTTTGACGGTAATTTTACCATTAGTGCAGAATCAGGAGATGTCTTGATTTTTTCCTTTGTCGGAATGACAACCACTGAAATCACCATCGATTCTAGATCGAATTACACTGTTGTCATGCAAGAACTTGCATCTCAACTGAACGAAGTGGTTGTAGTCGGGTACGGAACCAAAAAGAAAACAGATGTGACCGGAGCCGTTTCAACCGCCAATTTGAAAGCCTTTGAAGATTCGCCAAATCCCAATCTTGCCCAAAGTTTGCAAGGAAGCGTTGCGGGTTTGAATGTTGGTCAGACCAACAGTGCAGGAAGTACTCCTAATATTTCCATCAGGGGGCGAAATTCGTTGGCCGGGAACAACAACGTTCTAATAGTGGTGGACGGAATCGTGTACACGGGATCTATAAATGACCTGAATCCTGATGACGTTGCTTCCGTGGATGTGCTGAAGGATGCCAGTTCGACTGCCATTTATGGAGCTCAGGGCGCCAACGGTATCTTGATGATTACCACCAAAAAAGGAAATAAAAACAAAGCTCCACAAATCAGTTTTTCAAATTCTTATACTACCCAGATTCCAACCATAAATGTAGAGCCTTTGGACAGACAAGATTATCTGGATAAAGTACGAGATTTGTATTGGAATAAATCCTATTTGGCTCCTGACTACACTGTGCCAGATCCCTCTTTTAATTTAGCTGATTATGTCGATGATTCCCTCGTAAACCAAGGCCAGATTTCAGGTGCCGATTACAATTGGTGGGATGCTGCAACAAAAACGGGTTCCATCCAGGATTTCAACCTTAGTGTGTCTGGAGGAGGTGACAACATGTCCTATTTGTTGTCTGCCAGCCATACAGACCAGGAGGGGTATATCATTAATGATGTCAGCAAAAGAACCACTATTAGAGCCAACATCGATGTTAATCTAAAAGATTGGTGGACTGTAGGGATGCAGTCATTTGCCACCTTTTCCGATTATAGTGGTGAAGAACCTACTCTTAGCGGAATTATTCGTCAAGCTCCATTAGTGGAGCCATTTGATGCAGATGGGAACCTGATTCCATTTCCTACAGGGACAATTTATTCCAATCCATTCATGACTTATTATGTGGACAACCTGGATAAAAGCAATAATTTATTCGGAAATTTTTATTCCGACATCAAATTCCCTTTCATCAAAGGATTGAGTTATAGAGTAAACTTCGGTAACAACTATAGATGGGCCAATGAATACGGATCTAGCATTTATGGTGCAGGATTAACGGGTTCAGCCTATAAAAACCACAGTACCCGATATGATTATACGTTTGACAACATATTTACCTACAAAAGAACGTTTGCCGAAAATCATGAGTTGGAAGCGACATTCTTGTATGGTGCATCCGAAAGAGAAGCCGAAGATACTTCAGCCACTGGAGAAGGTTTCACGGATTTATCTTTAAGTTACAATGCACTTGAACAAGCCACCATACAAAAAATAACTTCCGGTGGATGGCATGAAGCCCTAAGTTACCAAATGGGAAGGGTCAATTACAAATACAAGGACAAATACCTTTTTACTGGTACAATAAGAAGGGATGGATTTTCCGGGTTTGCCGAGAATGAAAAGTGGGGCGTTTTCCCTTCGGCAGCCTTGGGTTGGGTTATTACCAAAGAAGATTTTTTCAAGTCTAAAGTGGTTGATTTACTCAAGTTAAGAGCGGGATACGGATCGAATGGCAACCTTACCAGCAGGTATTTTTCACTTTCCAGAATTGGTAGAAGTTCCGGATATGTATATGGCGATGGAGGTTCAACAGAGTTTATGCAACAATTAAACACATTGGCCAATGCCAACTTGCAATGGGAATCCACTGGAGGAATCAACTTGGGACTGGATTTTAAATTGTTTAAAGGCATATTGTCGGGAAGTGTCGAATATTATAACACGGAAACAAAAAACCAATTGTTTTCAAGATCGGTTCCCTCCATTACCGGGGTTACTTCCGTGAACGTGAATTTGGGAAATATCCAGAATACGGGATATGAATTTTCCTTGACTTCAAACAACATCAAAAACGACAATTTTTCTTGGAGCACCACTTTCAATTATTCCCATAACGACAATAAAATCTTGGCACTGACGGGTCTTGATGAAGACGGGAACGGTGTGGAAGATGATATCGTGGCAGACAACTTGTTTATCGGCAAATCCATTGGAACCATTTATGCTTACGAGGCTGGGCCAATTTACCAAATTGGAGATGTCATCCCCACAGGTTACTATCCTGGAACAAGAAAGGTAATCGATCAAAACAATGACGGTCTTATCGATTCCAATGACAGGGTTTTTCAAGGAAAATCGGAGCCGGAATTCAGGGCTGGTTTGTTGAACACTTTTACGTATAAAGATTTCACATTGAACGTGTTTTTAAACACGGTGCAAGGAGGAAAAGACGGATATTTGAGTGCGAATGAACCAACTTACGGAGGAAGACAGAGTGAAATTGACAACTTGTTCAATATTCTTAACAATACAGATTTTTGGACACCATTGAACCCTGACGGGATTAATTCTCGTTATGTTACGGCACCAAAAGTAATACCTTCCGTATTTTATGAGCGTGATTTTGTTCGCTTACAGGACGTTTCCCTGTCCTATAACTTTCCAAAATCATTATTGGACAGTGCCGGCTTAAATTCTTTGAGGCTTTTTGTCAGCGGCAAAAACTTGGCTACCTGGACTGATTGGAAAGGATGGGATCCTGAAACAGGCCAAGGTTTGAGAGATGATGGTCGCCCAGTTCTCAAAGGATATTCTTTTGGTTTAAACGTAACTTTTTAAAATTAGTATCATGAAATTTAAACATATTTTTTCGCTTCTGGCTCTTGGTTTCCTGTTTTCCTGCAGCAAAGACTTTTTGGACGAAACCCCGGTGGATTTTATTGCTGCCGAAAACGCTTTTAAGACTTACGATGACTTTAATTTGTCAATCGCAGGTCTCCATGACAAAGTCAGGGATGAGTTTTACAGTATAGACGGAAACTTTCCGTTTGATTACACCTACGGAACAGACATAGTATTTGATGGCCAGCCCGATGCAAGACGTTGGACACCCTATACTGCCGTAATGCAGCCAAGCGGAGGCAATAGAGTACCTGAAACGCATTGGAGAGCTCTTTACAAGATTGTTTCCGAGTCCAATATGGCCATTTCAAGATTAGGAGATGTTGAATTAACTCCGGTCCAGGAAAGAAATATAGAAGGTCGGGCCAGATTCTTTCGAGCACTTGCCTACAGAACACTTGTCTATTTGTATGGTGGTGTGCCGATAAGTTTGGAAGAGATTAAAGAGCCTAAATATGATTTTGTCAGGGCTACAAAGAAAGAGGTTTTGGAGCAATGCATCCTGGATCTTACTTTTGCATCCAACAATCTTCCTGGAATTACCCAAGTAAAAGATGGAGAAATACACGCACTGGCAGCTGCCCATTTATTGGCAGAAGTGTATATAGCCAATGGCGAACCCAAAAAAGCAATTTTAGCGGCAACAAAAGTAATTGATGATCCCAATACAGACTTAATGACAAGACGTTTTGGAAGTCGCGCCACTGAAAATGGACGTGATGTATATTGGGATTTATTTAGAGGAAAGAACCAAAACAGGACTTCAGGAAATACCGAAAGTTTATATGTAATCCAGTACGAGACAGACGTTCCGGGAGGAGCCATGATTTCTACTACCAAGGATGGAGGGTTTTATATGGAGAGACATCATGGACCAAACATAGGATCTTTGAGAGTGGGAGGGGTAAATCCTTTTTTATATCCAGTGAGTGACTATACCGGAGGTAGAGGAATTGGATGGGCAATCTCGACCAAGCATTTCAGCAACACGATTTGGGTAAGCGATTTTACCAATGACATGCGAAATGCAAATCATAACTTCGTGAGAGTGTTCACTTACAATAACCCCCAATTTCCTTTATATTACGGAAAAACTATTTCAACCGAAAATCCTCCTGCAGGTATAACCGTTCCAGGCAGAAATTTTTATGCTTACCAGACCAAGGGAACCACTCCAGGAGAACATCCTGACAACTTGTATATTGACAAGACGAGAGGATTGCTTAATGCCAATGCTGGAGCTACCTATGCAGATCAATACATGTTCAGGCTGGCTGAAACCTATTTATTGAGAGCCGAGGCCTACATGAACGACAATCAACAGGGTCTTGCCGCAGCCGACATCAACGTGGTTAGAGCTAGAGCCAATGCCAAACCGGTAGCGGAAGCAAACGTGAACATAGACTATATTTTGGACGAAAGAATGAGAGAACTTGGTGTAGAAGAAAAAAGAAGGTTGACTCTAATGCGTTTGGGGTTATTATACAATCGCGTTACAAGATTTAATTCTTATTACAAAGAGATACAGGAATTTCATAATTTATGGCCTATTCCTTTCGTCGAAATTGAACGTAATACTGGAGCTGTACTCGACCAAAACCCGGGTTACGTAAATTAAAAACATATAAAGACATTTTTTTTAGTTAGTCGTTTATCAGGTATTTTGGTCATACCTGATAAGCTTTTTTTAATGAATTTTTATGAATGAGTATCGACTTTTATAAAGAAGAGAAGTTAACTTGCATATGCAAAACGTTCCTATTTAAGATATTTAGGAACACAAAAAACTACCAGAAAGGGATTATAATGTTGCGTTTTTTTTGCGGAATAGCAGCTAATTTCAACTGCCAAAAAGGAATTTAATCGCGTTATATTTTTTATTTTCAGATGACTAAAAGAGTCTTCCTTGTGAAGGCTCTTTTGTGTTTTATATAAATACGTTTTATTTTTTTTCAATAGCAATGGTAAAATTAACATACGTAAATTGTTGTTTATCAGTATGTAAAGGAGTGTTGTCGGATTTTGATAAGCATTGTCGGATTTTGATAACACAAGATTGGTCAGTAAAATTAATTTTGACATCCTGAATTATAAACGATTATAATTATCAACTATTCAATTATTAACCACAAAATTATTTATTATGAAAAGAAATTACTCAGAATCAACAGGCAAAGGAAAAAGCTATTTTTTCTTGCAGCTTTTATTAATTGCCTTAATGGGTTCTCAAGCGAGTTGGGGACAACAGCAGATTATAGGCTCTCATCCAGCAGTAGATGGTGGTTTTGAGGGGCAAGTAACTAATGTGCCTCTTGCGCTTTTAACTCCTGGCGATACTTCTAGTCCAACTGAATGGACTTTAGGGACTGCAAATTCATCAGCAATTGTTGACAATACTGTTGGTAAAGCGCGATCAGGGAATAATTGTCTTTCGTATACTGGAAATGGTGGGGCTACTCCTCTTGGTAATAAAACTTTTCAAAGTCCTACGGTGCCAACTTTAGTCGCTAGTGTTTCTTATGTGATACAGTTCTATTATAAATCTCCCACGGATCCAGCGGGAAATTTAAGAGGAGCCTTGAATGTAACTAGTAAAAGAGTTTCATCAGCTGTAGCGCTATCTCCAAGTTTTTCGGCTGATACTTGGATAAGAGCTTCAATAGTATTTACTCCTGTAACAAATCCTTTAGTTGCAACTCCTTGGGTAGGTTTTAGGGATGGTACTTCTGTTGCTTTTTCAGGCAATATTGACGATTTTGTTATTTACCCAGCTACAGCTATTGATTTAACGGCTCCAACTCCAGCTACTGTACCCGGGGTTACAGTTAACGGTAATGCTTTAGCTGTTTCTTGGACAGCTTCGACAGACCTTGATAAAGAAGGATATGTAGTTGTTCGTTATGAAACCACCCCCAATGCTGACAATGATCCAAATGTAAATGGAATTTATGGGGTAGGAAACATTATTACAAACGGTACGGGTGCTTTAAGTGGTAAAGTTGTTTATATCGGAACGGCAACATCTTTTCAAGATGTCGCTGTTGTAAGCAGTACAAATTATTATTACAAAATATATACGGTAGATAAAGCTTTTAATTACTCCGCTGAAGTGGAAGCTTCAGGAACAGCACCAGCACTTGGAGTTAATGATGTTGAACTTAATGCCAATGACATCGTGGTTTACTCCCAAAATCAAAGCATCAAGATCCAATCAGGAAATGGAATACTGTCTGACGTAAAAGTATATGATTTGGGCGGTCGTTTGGTAGCCAGTAAAAAAAGCATAGGATCAAATGAAACCATTATTCCATTGAATAAATCAAATGGAGTATATGTGGTAAAAGTAACGACTACTGATGGTAGAGTCGTGACCAAAAAAATAGTGCAATAGTAATATTGGTATTAGAAATTTAGAATACTATTCAAGGCATTGATTTTTTTCAATGTCTTGAATGGCCTTTAATTCAAAACATTTTTTAACAATTAAAACAAAACAAATGAAAAAATTATTTATTGTAGCCTTATTGGCTTTAGGATTGAACGGATTTGCGCAAGAAGCATCAGCTTCGTCCATAAAAAAAGTAGAGAAAATGACAGCGGAACTGTCTTTAACTGCAGAACAACAAAAATTGATGTTGCCTTTATTTGAAGAGCAAAAAGTACTGTATGACGACATTAAGGCAAATCCAGACAACAAAGAAGCCGATAAAGTAAAAATTAAAGAAATTACCAAAAAAATGAACGCGATTTTGACAGCTGAACAAAAAGAAACTCAAAAAGCACTTAAAGCAGCAGCAAAAAAAGAATAATAATTTAACCAATCCCGTCAAAAAAACGGGATTTATATTTTGATTTATTCTTGAGAAATTATGATTAACGATTGAGCAAATTTTTAAAATGAACATACAATTGAAGATTGCATTTAAAATAGTGGCGTGTTTCGTGTTCTGTGTTGGTTTTAATGCCCATAGCCAAACAGTCAATCCAAGCAAACCCATGGAAGTGTATTTGCTCATTGGCCAGTCCAATATGGCAGGTCGTGGCACTGTTGACGCACAAAGCCAGAATACATCCGTGGACATTTTGATGCTGGACAAAACGAATAATTGGGTTGGAGCCAAGGATCCTGTTCATTTTGATAGACCTGCTGCAGGAGTTGGGCCTGCTGTAAGTTTTGCCCAAGCCATGCTTCAGGACAAACCAAATACCCAAATAGGACTTATTCCTTGTGCTTGGGGAGGTTCTCCCATAAAAGTATGGCAACCGGGAGCCAAGTATTTTGATAATTTTCCGTATGATGAAGCGATTGCCAGGGCGAAAATAGCGATGCAAAAAGGCGTTTTGAAAGGCATTCTTTGGCATCAAGGCGAGACGGACAACAATCCCAAAAAAATGGAAGTCTATCTGGAGAAATTGAAAACTTTGGTTGGTAATTTGAGAAGGGACTTAAATGCGCCCAACCTTCCATTTGTGGCCGGTGAAATCGGGTATTTTAACAAAGTGAATAACATCAATGAAGTCATCAATAAGCTGCCTGCGGAAGTAGAAAATACAGCCGTGGTTTCTGCAAAGGATTTGACGGATCGAGGAGACCAATTGCATTTTGACACTCCATCTGCCCGAGAACTCGGCAAAAGATATGCCGTTGCCATGAAAAATTTGGAGCAACCTTCGGCGGAAGCCAAGAAAACTGCCGCAAAAAAGTTGGAACAATCTTCCAAGATAACTCAAAAAGCTACAGTGGTACTGACTTTTGATGATGCTGAGATTAGTCATTACACCAATGTGGCAAGTCTATTGTCAAAATATGGTTTTAACGCAACTTTCTTTGTTTGCGAATTTCCAATTAAAAATCCAGGTGATGAGAAAGAATTAATGAATTGGAACCAGATTCGCGAATTGCATAAAAAAGGTTTTGAAATAGGAAACCATACCGGACATCATAAAGACTTGACCAAGTTAAGTCTCGAGGATGTCAAAAAAGAAGTGGGTTATATCGAGGAAAAATGCAAAGAATTTGGGATTCCAAAACCGATATCGCTTGCTTATCCAGGGAATCGCCAAGATACGATAGCTCAAAGAATCGTAAAGAGTATGGGGTATCAATTTGGGAGGACAGGAGGGGCAAGGTATTATAAAGTAAAAGAAGATCCAAAACTGGCTATTCCAAGCTATACCGTTATATCTTCCGATAAATATAAAGCGCGTACCTTGAATGCTTTGCGAAATTTAAAAGGAGAAGATGTCTTGGTCTTGACCTTTCATGGAGTTCCGGATATACTTCATCCGAAGTACTCTACCTCAATTGATTTTTTAAACGAAATCCTGCAGTACTTAAAAGAAAACAAAATTAAGGTTGTTGCAATGAGAAATTTGTAATAAACCCAAGAATAAAATTAAAAATCAAATATTAACCAACAAACAAATTAATTATTTAAAAATGAAAAGATTACTAATTATCGGTGTTTTGCTTCTTTCAAGTTTAAGCTATTCTGCTAATAATTCTTCTGTTGCAGTGGATCAAGTGGCAGGGAAAGAACAAGACAGCATATACAAAGCAAGAAAAACATGGATAGAAGAAAGGAAATATGGGTTAATTGCTTTGTGTAACGAGCTTATAACTGCCTATGATTTTCCCAAAACCAATATTGAAGCCGAAAGAGATAAATTGAAATTGAAGGTAAGGATGTACGTGAAGGAAATTAATGATGTAGATTATTCCGATGATAAAAAGTTTGCAGGAATCCAGAAAAAATTTGACAACATCGAATCCACTTTTAGAAGTTATCCACAGAAACTTAGGGAGAGGGAAAATTTGAAATGGTAACAAGACAAGCAGCAATTTAATGACCACTAATGCGGGAAATTGCAATTGTTCCAAATGAAGATAAATAGAATGCACCTAATAGTTACTAACTAAAAAAGTGTCCAATACCTGAATTTTTTATCAGCAATTGTAATAATTGATTGTGCCTAGTCCTAGAATATTGATAAGGAGCGCTTTTAATTAAAACGACAGGTTTACCAAGCTAATAGAACCACAAATTAACCAACCATGAAAAACAGTACCCTTCGACTAATTATAATTATTTGCTTGGCTTGTCTACCCCTCCATGGTATTGCGCAACGCATTGTCCAGGATTTAGACAGGGGAGTCGTCGCTATTCACTCCGAAACTGCCAAGGCTTTTGTGTCTTGGCGTTTGTTTGCAACAGAACCATCCAATACAGGATTTAACCTCTATCGTTCATCGGGAGGGGGAACTGCAGTAAAACTGAATACAGCGGTTCTTGCTGCAGGTACAAATTTTACGGATGCAACGGCCAATTTTACCGTATCCAATGAATATTTTGTAAAAGCGGTTTTGAACGGTGTGGAGCAAGCAGCTGCAAGCCGATCCTTTGTGATGCCGGCGAATACTCCGGTACAATCCTATATGAGTTTTCCTTTGCGCCAGGATCGTGTTGGTTATGCTGTACGTTATGTCAGGGTTGGAGATTTGGATGGGGATGGGGATTATGATTTTATTATCGTTAGGCGTTTAGATTCAAGTTTTGTTCCGGATGCAACCAGCACAATTCTAGTTGAAGCCTACAAACAGGATGGAACTTTTTTATGGCAACTGGATTGTGGTCCCAATGGTGTTCTTGATGATAATAATATTGAGCCAGGCTCTTCAACAATAGATGTGGGACATGGTGATAATATAACGGTTTATGACATCAATGGGGATGGAAAAGCGGAGGTAATTATCAGAACTGCCAATGGCGTGAAATTTGGCGATGGTACTGTTTTAAGTAATCCATCCAACGATGACGTTCAATTTATATCCGTTCTCAATGGAATGACTGGGGCAGAAATTTCACGAACCCAATACAATAATCCCTATTTGGAACATGGTTCAATGAATGGACATTTTGGGATTGCCTACCTCGACGGTATTCATCCCAGTTTGGTTTGGGAAGCCAAGAATAGAAAAGATGATGGCACTTTCAATGACATGACCACTGCCTGGGATTGGAAAAATGGGACATTGGTGCAAAAATGGCAGTTCTTTTTAGATCAATATCCGAAGCAAATCCACCAACAGACAGGACATCAAATTCGTATAATTGATTTGGACGGTGACGGAAAAGACGAGATATGTCCATTGGGTTTTGTTATTGATGACGATGGATCAATGTTATATAATTTAGGGGATCAGGACATCTTTCATGGGGATCGTTTTTATATCGGTGATTTAGACCCCAGTCGTCCCGGTTTAGAAATGTATGGAATTCAACAAGGGTACAGTGTTTCCGGTATTATGTGGTATTATTGTGATGCTAAAACAGGAAAAGTTTTATTGGATCAAAAAAATCCTGACAATCTGGATATGGCAAGAGGAAATGTAGGGGATTATGATCCTCGTTTCCCAGGTTACGAGTTTCATACGTTTACAGATTATTTGTATAATGTGTCCGGCGCTCCTACATCCAATGGCAATATGCCGTCTTCAGATCCGACTTTTAGAATTTTTTGGGATGGAGATCTATTGACGGAAGAGTTGGGGGATAAAAGAATGACCAAATGGAATTATTTGAATGACAAGGAAGATAGAATATTTATTGATGGTTTTAGTTCTTTCACGGGAATTCATGATGTGGGACCTAATACGCCCAGTTTTGTTGGAGATATTCTGGGAGACTGGCGTGAAGAGGTTATTTATGAATCGGCAGACTTTAAGGAATTGAGAATCTATACCACTCCAATTGCTTCCATGGAAAGAATATATACCTTGTCCCAAAACCCTGCCTATTTAAATGATTTGACCGTTAGAGGCTACTATCAAGGGCATTTGACCGATTTTTATATTGGAGACGGTATGCAGGAACCGCCTGTTTCTCCCATCCAAAAAGCGGATAGATATTGGACGGGAGCAACATCTTCCATATGGGATACAACAAGCTCAAATTGGGCAACGAATTCAGGAAGCGCTTTGTATGCTGATCCAAATATCGTAATGTTCGATGCCAGAGGAAATAACAGCAATCCAATAAATCTAAGCGGTAATTTTTCACCGGCCAAGATTTGGGTAATGAATCCTCAAGGCAAGGATTATGTTTTCTCCGGTACTGGAAAACTCACAGGGACAATTGATTTTGTTAAAAGTTTGTCAGGTTCTATAACTTTTAATGGTAATTATGATTATACCGGAACAACCGTGGTTTCTGATGGTGCATTAAATGTAAACGGAAGTATACAAAGCCAGGTGACAATAAAACCAAAAGGAGCCATTGGAGGAATTGGAACCTATAATGGCGGGGTTGTTTTAGAGAAAGGGTTTAATGTTAACGGTGGAAGAATTAATCCAGGAAAAGGTACTGATGAAAATTCAATAGGTTCTTTGGTTATTACAGGAAACCTAGTGGTTCCAGGAAACAATAATTTTGCATTCGATATTATACCGGGATCAACAACGGTTAATGATAAGATAATTGTAAATGGAAATATTAATTTTTCTGGTAAAAACAGGATAATCGTGGCATTCAAAGATGGTGATGCTATAGCGGGAACGTATTCGCTTATAAAATCTTCAGCGACTCTTACAGCGGTTGCTGCCGATTTTACTGTGGAAGGCATAAATGGCGTGCCGAACGAAATTATCATTGAAAACAACGAAATCAAACTTAAAATTTTGGCTCTTCGCAGTCCAGGAACCATTACTTGGAAAGGATTAATTGATAATAATTGGAATTTCAAAACAAAGAATTTTAACTTGGCCAGTGTTCAAGAAGCTTTTACTCCAAAAGATGTGGTAGTTTTTGATGAAACAGGAGCAAACAAGGCGGTTCAACTTTCGGTTATTGCCAATACTTCAGGGGTAAGTTTTGATGCAACAAGTGATTATACTTTCAGTGGTACTGGAGCTATTGATGGTACTGGTGATTTAATCAAATCGAATACGAATAAAGTAACATTGGACTTAACTAATAATACGTATACCGGGAAAACAATAATAAATGCGGGGACTTTATCGGTATCAACCATAAATAATGGGGGAGCACCTTCTTCTATTGGAGCCGCAGACAAAACTGCCGGTAATCTCGTTATCAACGCTGCAACCTTGCAAATCAACCAGAATAGTTCTACTGACAGGGTAGTGACCATTACGGGTACATCCAGGATTAACACTTCTTCAGCGAATAAGTATGCTGTTTTTACTGGAGATATTACCGGTTCCGGTAATTTAGTCAAAGAAGGTCCTGGTTCATTGTTGTTGTATAACAATTCGTATTCAGGAGCAACAACCTTAAAAGAAGGTAAAATATATTTAAGAGGTAACTTAGGTAATGAAGGAGGACTAGGGGCAGGAACGAGAAAATTAACAATAGAATCGGGTTCTTTGATTATGGACGATAATAGAGATGTATATGATTCTCCATTATGGGATATTCAAGTGGGTTCAGGAAAAACAGGGGAATTTATCCCTAGCGGAAAGGCTTATTTGGGAGGGAAACTAACAGGTGCGGGTACATTGAATGTGACTATACCTTATATTCGTACTTCTTTCAAAGGAGATTGGTCTGCCTTTACAGGGATTCTTAATGTAAAAGGAGATTTTAGATTAGATAATGCTTTTGGCTATGCCAATGCTACCATTAATTTAGAAGGGAATCCGGCTGCTGAAGATCCAAAAGGAAAAGCTTATTCATTGGTAACTACTAGAACAATAAAGTTTGGAGCCTTAAATGGGGTTGCAACAAGTTCTTTGTCAGCTGCAAATTGGGAAATTGGTGCTAAAAACATCGATTCACAATTTGATGGAGTGATTTCCAGTAATATGCTTACCAAAGTAGGTACAGGATCTTTGATATTGACAAATGCAAATACCTATACAGGTGTTACTAATCTAAATGGAGGAAAACTTATTGTAAACAATGCAACAGGAAGCGGTGCTGGAACAGGTACTCTTACTGTTAATACTGGAGGAACTTTGTCAGGAAAGGGTATTTTGTCCAACACAATCAGTGTTGCCAGTGGAGGAACTTTGGCTCCGGGCTATCCATTATTGGGAACACTTACCGTAAACAAAGCCGTAACGATGCTGGCGGGAAGTACCTATGAAACGGATGTATATCCTGATACGAATACTTCAGATCTTCTATCGACTGGAGCCAATCAAATAACGCTAAACGGAACCCTTAAAGTGGTTAACCAAAGCGGCGTTAATTTTGCAGCAGGGAATTCGTTTAAAATCTTTAATACAACTACTGCTATTTTAGGAAATATTACCATTAGTCCAGCAACACCCGGTGCAGGCTTAAGTTGGGATACCTCAGCATTGAAAAGCAATGGATTGTTAAAAGTGTCAAGTTCTTTGTCAACGAATATATTCACTGATGAAATGGAAATTAAAATTTTTCCAAATCCGGTAAAAAATAGTTTTACTATCCTTTTGCCGAATGAACTTTTAGGATCAACTATCGAATTGTATAATAGTTTAGGTGCAAAATTAGAAACCATAAAAACGGTTAAAGAACAAGTTACAGTCGAGATGAAAAACTTTTCATCTGGAATTTACTTTGTTAAAATTTTGAAAGATGGATCCTCATTTGATAAAAAAATAATTAAGGAATAAGTATAGATTTACCTCTAAGAGGTAATCTAATCGTTGCCGTAAGGAATCTTTGCGAACTTATATTGAGTTTATAAAGAGACATATTAGCAACTTGCGTTAAAAAAATGGCATCAATACTATTTAAGAACATTTGAAAATATAAAACAATCTGATTCTAGCTCCTTCTCCATTGTGAATTAGAATTTTTGACCCTATTATTTCCCCAATCTGGAATGTTCGGGCTCTTTGGCATTGCCAAAATAAATTGTACTGTTCCCATCGTAAATCCTATTAGAAAATAATAGTTGGGTCATTATGCATGAACAGGTACTTTATCTCAATCGGAAGTACTGGAGTTTTACTAACCTTTTAATATCAATTAAGCCTAAATCCTCAATTGCTGAAATGCAGTATTGGCGGTTCGATTTTTAAACTAAACCAGAATGATGCAAAAAGTTTTTATTACAAAATATTTTTTTTCAATTGGAATTATAGAAAGTGTAATGGAAGTAAGTTTAGAGGCAAGAAGTTGCTATGGTAAACCTGATGGATTTCCTTTTTATACTGAATTTTACGGAACCGATTTTCACTTAACAAAAGAAGATGCTGTTAAAGATTGTGAGAAAAGAAAAGAAAAAAAGCTTAGATGTCTTGAAAAACAAATTCTTAAAATTAAGAAGATGTCTTTCTAATCTGTGGCTAACGCTAGAATTAAACTAATGTTGTTTTAGCAAAGGGGTATTATTTTAAAAGAGAAATTAAAAAAACAAAACCTCTTTTGGTTTACTGTACTTAAAAGAAATGAAAGTTTAAAAGGCAAAAGAAGTTTTTAAAATTGATTTGAGATTATATAAGAATTGATTCACTATCAATTTTTACACTAGATAGTTGATGATTTTATATCAACATCGTTTTCTTCCTTGAATTAATCTTGTAGAGGTATTCAATGAAATCGGGAAGTTCTATAAGGGATAACAGACCTTTTTGTTCCAATGACATCTGGTGTAAATTGATTTCCCTGATGTGCTTACGGAAGGCTATTTCGCCTATAATCTGCATTACAATGTATTCTATAGTAGATTCCAGATCATCGTATTGCTTGAGTATATTGAAATCGGGTAGGTACAAATCGATTTTTAATTGCTTGGTTGCTATATTGTAATCCAACAAGGCGATTTGTACTTTGCTGATTTTGATTTCAAAGTTTTTATATACACAGGGTTCATCGGTACCGTCTTTGTACATTGCAGTATCTACCAATGGTTTTATAAATGACTCGGCGGTGAAGTGCTCCAGCATTGGTGCCTGGTTTTCAAAAGCCATCATTTTGCCAAATAGTCTACGGAGGCCGTTACCGGTAAATATGATAATGAGTTTGTCATCGAATTCACTTGAATCTTTAATTATAAAGCCAATACTTTTTGAGACCATATTCAGTTTTTTCAGCAATTGGGCGGTAACTTCTTCTTTCTTGATGTTGAGGTGAAAGGCGTGGAAGATTTCTTGTTCGTTTTTTTGGAACCAGTTCCAGAAAGTGGTGATTTTTTTCATAGCTAAAGAGTGAGTTGTGAGAGGTGAATAGTGAGATTATCGTTTGTCTTTGGTGGTTTTGTCGAAGGCGATGAGGTTGATCATGTTTCGGAGTCGCGAGCGGACACGGTTGCCGTACGCCGTTTCTACTTCGGATACCGACAGGTTGGTAGTGATGTGTGTTTTTATTTTTTTGGATACAAAAAGGTCGTATCTGGAAAGCATTATCTCCGCCATTACATTGCATTCGTTTCCGAAGTATTTGAGGTTGTTTTCGGTGCCCAAGTCATCGAAACAGATTGTTTTTGGGTCAGATTGATAGAGTTTGCCCTTGCTGTATTTGTGGATTATTTCGTAACCTTCCTGAATAAATTCGAAACTAATATCCCGGCAGGGCTTTATGTTAAATTTATGTTCCACCGGTGTCAAGTTTTTCATAAGGTGCATCAAGGTTGTTTTTCCGCAGCCAACGGGGCCAGAAAGTAATACTCCCTTATCGAGATTGATGCCATATTGATAACAAGTGGCTTCGTCCTTCAAGAAATAGGCCATCAATTTGTAAATTAATGGATAATCGCTTTCCAAGATTTTGAATTGGTTGCCGTATAGTTCCACGCCTTTTTTCTCGAGCCAGAGGATTATTTCCTGGTAATTGCGTTGGTGTTTTATTTCAGTTTCCATAGTTTAGGGTTTTACCGCAAAGGGTGCAAAGGTTGAATGTGAGGTTAACCAAGTATCACGTCTCTCGTCTCTCGACTGCGCTCGAGATGATATGCTCGGAAGACAAAAAGGGACTTTGAACACTTTTGTAATTAGTTAAAATGGTTCCGAATAGTCTTTGTCTATTCCCGTGGTGAGGTGTTTAGCCCTGTCGGGTGGCTTTTCATAAGAAATAAAACTAGGTGCGTTCAATATCCAGTTGTTGGCAGCGGCTTTCCAATCGACCATTGGGGTTTTGCCGCCTACGAGCCAACCAACGCTGGAGAAATAATTGAAAAATTTGTTGGCTTCGCGTTCCGGGAAAGTTTGTTCCAGGAAATAGGATTTGACTTCTTGGTTGGTCGGGTTCTCGTCCCTCGACTGCGCTCGGGATGACAAGCTCGTAGTGACGATCAACTCTTTAGGCTGACTTGTTTCAATTTGATTTTTATCGGTTTCTGCAATCGACGGAGACTTTTCTTTTTTGGCGGTGTAAATCGTCAGCAAAAAGTGGACTGATTTAGACAAAAAATAAGAGAGTGTTTTCAAAATCCTTAAATTTGAAATAAGTATGAAAACACCAAG
>NZ_FQWB01000021.1 GCF_900129545.1 Flavobacterium fluvii
ATTGTTGCCACGAGCACGCAGAAGAAAATTTTACCCTTTAGCGTTTTTTAATGTCAAAGAACCTTTTAAATAAATCATTTTCAGAAGAAAAAAAAGGAAAAAAAAGAAAGCCATTCGTCAAAGTGGAAGGTTTCAAAAAAGCAAGTTTTTTTGATAAAATACTACCCGAATGGGTGGAGATTTTATCAAAAACCGGAGGCTTGAACTTGCTTTTTTGTAAACCTGGAACTTACCTTTGCCTTCTTTTTTTTTATTTTTTTTATTTTCTTTTTAACCGAGGTTTTTCCATTACTAACCAATCCAAAAAATGTTTTCTTAAAAGAGTGTTGTCTTCGGGAAGGGTATGGATTTTTAAAACAGAAAAAACTATAACCACCATTCCAAATCTTTTTCTGTTTTAAAAATCCATACTCTTTCTTGGACTTGATTTTGTGGGTGCAGACCATTACTTTATTGAAATCTTTTTATTTCAGGAATCAACATTGTAAGTGATGGTCTGCACGCACAAAAACAATGCATAATAATACCTAGTGCGATGGGGCAGTAGGGCAGGCAAGTGTATTGTTTTTTTATTTGCTTACACGGGTTTTCCTGATTGCTTTTGTGGAAAAGCTGGTGCCTGATATTGTGTTGAGTTTGCACTAGGAGAGAGAATATGATTATATAACCAAATGGCAACTGCTTTTCCGGAAAAGCAATTACTTCTTATTTTGTGGCAAATAAAAAAACAATACTCTTGCTAGGTTTTTTGATTTTGTGGGTACAGACCATTACTTTCTTGGAATCTTTTATTTCTGCCATTAACGTTGTAAGTAATGGTCTGCACGCACAAAATCAATGCAAAGACTTCCGATTTCAATACGAAGTTGCTAAAAACCATTATGCGTCAAAGCGAGAAGGAATCGTAGTATCCTGGAAATATTTTCTACGGGAGGAATTTAGTGGTTTGTGAAGGGCGGCTTCTTGAGCGGCTGTCGCTCTACTGCGCTCGGGATGACCAATGTTCTTACAGCTGCTCAAGAAGCTGTCCTAGAGCAAACCACCGGCGCGTTGGGGAGGGGCTGTTTTACATAAATGATATTATAACTTCGTCGCAAAAACAAAAAAAACAATATAAAAACTTTGTGATGAATTATAATACTCAATTATGTAACACAGCTTGGGAGAAAAAATTACTGGCGCGAGTCACGCAGTGTACGCGTTTTTGTTCCAAAAACCGTGACAGTAATTTTTTTGGAGCGTGGGGTAGGAGTGGCCTGAAATATAAAAACATCCTTTTACCAGCGAACAGAAAAGAATGTTCACTTTATTGGAAACGTAATTAGCGAAATGAAGCAAACAAAGACTTGAGTTTAGGAATACTTGGACTAAATGAAAGTTTTGTGCAGCTGAATGAGATAATGGGTTTTAATATGTTATTCTATTAAATAATTTTGAAGTATTAGTGTTAGATGCCAATTGGAGTGGGTGCAGTATGTAATTCTACTATCGTAGCCGAAGAATACCTGTATTTCGGAGCGATTGGGGAGCAAATAATTTACGAAAAAAGAGATGCTTATTTTCATGAAGCTCTTTTCTTGTGCTGTGAAGTGGTCTGTGGAACAGAGAGAGACGTTTTTTTTTGTCGTTAACCAACTGGAGCAGTTGAGCAGAACAAAGAGAGCGACCGGAGGAGACCGCTTTATTGCTTTGACAAAACTAAAGGTTTGCCTGTGATGTTTGAAACGAGAATGTTTCTTTGAAAATGGATTTTATTTAGTGTAGATTAAAAAATCATTAAGATCTAATATTCTCAACTAAATAAAATCGACAACATTAAGTAACAAAAACTTAACGATATTATCCAATTCCTTGAATAACTGAACTTGCAAATAATTTACTAAGAATGTTTTTTTTTTTTTTTTGAATTGACTATACTTTAAGGGTAAAATTCATTAAAACTTTGTGTATTCCGAATATAAGTTTTTACTTAGTATAAAATCTATTTAATAAATAGGATTCTACCTATAAATAAAAAAAATGACTTAAAATGAACATTGATACAGACGATAAAATGGACGACTTAGCACTTATCAAACATTTAAAAAGCATTGACAGTTCATTTCTTCCAAAAATTAAAGAAGTTTATGAGCTGGTAAAAGACATCTTAAATAGCAGGGTACAGTACGTTTTTCCAAATTATACATTACATAATACTGGCCATTCTTTTAGGATTATGGAATATATGAGTGATTTGGTTGCTGACATTACAAAGTTAAATGAACTTGAAATCACTTTAATGGTGTATTCAGCACTTTTGCATGATATTGGAATGGCAGTAAGTGAGGACGATATAACTGCCATAAAAGCGGACTCTTTCGCTTTTTGTGATGTTAAGTTTTCTGCAATGAAAAAGATTACTGAAGGAGATGAAACTTTAGCACTACAAGAGTATGTTAGGAGAATTCATGCTTCATTATCTAGTAAATATATTCTTGAAAATCTGAAAGATAAATTAGTTATACCTAAACTGACTAATCTCAATTTCACAAATGATCTTGCTACAATCTGTAAATCTCACACGGAAGATTATGACTGGATAAAAACCAATTTAAGAACCTATGAAGTTAGAGGCGACTATTCATTTAACCCTCAATTTATCGCTGTGATATTGCGTTTGGCAGATATTCTAGATATTGATGGAAACAGAACACCTCACAATTTATACAAACTTATTTCTCCCAAGGGAATAAGTGATGAAGAATGGAAACAACATTTTGTAATTTCTAACAACGAAAAAATAGTAATTAATGAAAAAACTCAACAGAAAAAAGTAGTATTTCATGGGAAAGCGAATAATGCTAGTATACATCGAAAAATCCTTGTATATATTAGTTGGGTTAAAAATGAATTGACTAATGCTACTGCATTGGTCAATGGTATGCCTTCACAATATAGTTTGGTTTATGATACCAATCCAGAGGTCAATATTCAGACTGAGGGTTACAGTTTTTCCGATTATAAAATGACATTGGAGTTTAAGGCAATTAGTTCATTGCTTATGGGAGAAAAAATTTACGGGAGTAAAACTTTAGGACTCAGAGAACTTATCCAAAATTCAATAGATTCCTGTCGGATTAGACAAGAAACTGAGAAATTGAATTGGGAATTTGGTCAAGACGAATATAAGCCTAAAATAAAAGTTATTCTTGATTCCGAAAAAGATCTTGCTGTAATCAACGATAATGGAACTGGTATGTCAATGGATATAATCAAAAAACATTTCTTGAACATAGGGGTTTCTTATTACAATTCAACAGATTTCTTACTTAAAGATTTCGATTACAAACCAATCGGAAATTATGGCATAGGATTTCTTTCCTGTTTTATTGTACGTCTTCAAACTAATTTGGACTTTTACTAAGAGAGTGTTCTGTTAATTAATTCAAAGATAAATGTTTTTCTTTGTTAGTTGAATTTTTAAA